>CANLXN010000004.1 GCA_947495135.1 uncultured Flavobacteriaceae bacterium | reverse complement strand
ACAACGGTTGCACTAGTGTTGATTCCAGAAGTATCTGGATTTGCTTCTACGGCAGAATCTGCTCCTTCAAAACCTGTAATAACATAATTGGCAGTGGTATCTTCAAAAGTCACTGGAAGTTCAACCGCGCTAAAAATTTGCGCTTCGAACGTGATATTATCAAAATAGATGATGTTATCTTGAGTTCTTGCGTCAAAATCGGGGAAAATAATAATTTGATCAATATCCGTGGATTCTGGAGCTCCAATTACACCAGAGAAATCGAATGTTAGTTCTTCCCACTGATTAACAAGGGTGTTGGCCACTTTAATTTCACCCGTGGAAGCTCCTGAAGCTGTGGCAAATTTCACTCCTACGTCACTTATAACTGGCTTCCAGACCATTATTTTTACAGTAGAATTTGTTTCGTCTAACGTAAAAGTTCCGATATCGGTACCATGCGTACTCTCCACACCAGCAAAAGGCTGTCCAGTTTGCAAAGCAGTGAACTGCGCAACAGTTGCGGAGGTGTTAGGACCTGTAGGGTCTGGATTTGCAATAATTTCGAGAGGAGGATTGGTATCGTTTTCGAACACAACCCAATTCCAATCTGCTCCGTTTCCTCCAACTTCAAAGTCGATCGGTACAAATGGGGGCGAACCAGCCAATACCTGTTCTAGGTTATCCCAATAATGTATTTGTGCATTGGTATCTACCATGTTGAAATTCATGAACACGGTAACCGAATCGAAGGTGAGTGCGCCTTCCGAACTAAAGTCGAACGACACTTCTTCCCACGCATTGGTTGTAGTGAGGTTGGCTTGTCTCTCTACATCAACCCCTGTAATAGAGTTTTCTAATTTTAGAAGTACTGGTAGATTTGGCGTTGCCGACCAAACGTTCATTGTAAACATTTTATCGTTTGTGATATCTACAGCAACTGGAAAATTAGTTCCCGCAAAGGCAGCGTTAGGGGCGATGGTGTTTTCGGCTACGTTAGCTGATGTGTTTACTCCTGAAGGGTCTGGATTTGCAATTACCGTAGTTGCAGAACCATTAAAGTCTCCAAAAACAGGTACGTCGGTTTCAAAAGTGATTGGAAGTTCTACGGTAGTAATAGTCTCTACCTGTTCTAGGTTATCCCAATAATGTATTTGTGCATTGGTATCTACCATGTTAAAATTCATAAACACGGTAACTGAATCGAAGGTGAGCGCGCCTTCCGAACTAAAGTCGAACGACACTTCTTCCCACGCATTGGTTGTAGTGAGATTGGCTTGTCTTTCTACATCAACCCCTGTAATAGAGTTTTCTAATTTTAGAAGTACTGGTAGATTTGGCGTTGCAGACCAAACGTTCATAGTAAACATTTTATCATCTGTGATATCGACAGGAACTGCGAAATTAGTTCCCGCAAAGGCAGCGTTAGGAGCAATGGTGTTTTCGGCTACGTTAGCTGAAGTATTTACTCCTGTAGGGTCTGGATTTGCTATTACGGTAGTTGCAGAACCATTAAAGTCTCCAAAAACAGGTATATCCGTTTCAAAAGTAATAGGAAGTACTACCGCTGGAGGAGGAACCTCCCCAAAGGTGATATTATCGAAATAGATAATGTTGTCTTGAGTTCTTGCATCAAAATCGGGAAATATAATTAATTGATCAATATCTGTAGATTCTACTTCACCAATCTTAGCTGTAAAGTCGAATGTTAGCTCTTCCCATTGATTTACAACTGTGTTGGGGACTAAAAACTCGCCCGTAGAAGCTCCTGAGGCGGTTGCAAATTTTATACCCACATTACTTATAGTAGGTTTCCATACCATAATCTTAACAATGGCATTGGAACTGTCCAGGGTAAAAGTTCCAATATCTGCTCCATGCATGGTTTCGCAACCAGCAAATGGCTGTCCACTTTGTAATGCTGTAAACCTTGCTACTGTTGCTGAAGTATTGGCTCCAGTAGGATCTGGATTGGCTATGATATCTAATGGAGGGTCCGTGTCATTTTCAAAAACGGTCCATGTCCAAGTGTCTCCAAAACCACCGGTTTCGAAGTTTATCGGGTTATTTTGAGCGAACCCTAGAGAGGTTATCAAAAATGTAAAAATGTAAATTGCTGCTTTCATACTGCTGGTTTTTTCTTAGGGTTCATAGATTCTTATGTAATCGATTTTGAATTCTTGAGGAAAAATGGAATCATCCACATCTGGACCGCCAAAGTTTCCCCCAATCGCCATATTTATAAGCATGTAATATGGCTTATTAAAAGGCCATGTTTGATCGTTTTTCACTTTAGGAGAAAATGAATACATAGCAATGTCGTCTACGAAAAAGTCGATACTTTCTTCACTCCAATTCATTTTGTAGACATGAAATCCTTCTTCGATGTTTTCAATTCGTGTTTTCTTAGTATTAACAGTGTTTCCGAAACTAGCTGCCGTATGAAGAGAGTTAAAAACGGTATGCGGTTCTCTGCCCACATATTCCATGATGTCAATTTCTCCACATGCAGGCCATGGATTTGTTTCAATATCATTTCCTAGCATCCAAATTGCGGGCCATAGGCCATGTCCTTTTGGGAGTTGAGCTCTTACTTCCACAGTTCCATACTGAAATTCAACTTTCCCTTTGGTGGTAATTCTACTGGATTCATAAAGCGAGTCTTTATGAGTAGCAGTTATGACAAGGTGCCCGTTTTCAAGTTTGAGGTTTTCTTTTGTGTAGAATTGGCGCTCATTATTTCCCCACCCGCAGAGGTTTGGACAACCGTTCCCTATTTTATAATTCCAAGCTGTTTCATCTAAAGAGGAACCGTCAAAATTATCTTCATAGATAAGTTTTGGCTCTTGTTTACAGGAAACCAATAGAATTACAATAATAAGACCCAGTAGTTTTTTCATCTATAAATCAAATTCTTTTTTCAGTTTTGCGTCAGAACTTCCTCCGACGTATATTTCAAAAGCACCTGGCTCAATAATCCATTCTCCGCTATTATCGAAGAATCCGAGTTCTTTTGCGGTAAGAGTAAATTCAATTGTTCTGGATTCTCCAGGGTTTAGTTCAACCATTTCAAAACCTTTGAGTTCCCTTACTGGTCGAGTAACACTTGCATACATATCCCGTATGTAGAGTTGAGCAACTTCTTTCCCTTTTACTTTTCCAGTGTTTTTCAGTTCTACTGAAACGATCACTTTCTTGTTAGCGCTATAATTATTTTGAATTTTCAAGTCGGAGTACGCAAAGGAGGTATAGCTCAATCCATATCCAAATGAATAAAGCGGGCTGTTCTTTTCATCACCATAGTGAGACCAGAAAACAAGATCTGGCGCTGGTTCCGTTGGTCTTCCGGTATTCTTATAGTTATAATAAATAGGAACCTGTCCTACAGATCTTGGAACGGACATTGGTAATTTCCCACTTGGATTGTAATCTCCATAAAGTACTTCTGCAATGGCATTTCCACTCTGACTTCCCAATTGCCAAGCTTCTACGATAGCAGGAATGTTTTCATCGGCCCAATTAAGGGATAGTGGGCGACCGTTATTAAGCACTAGAATAATATTCTTATTTACGTTGTATATCTCTTCTAATAATTCTTGCTGTACCCCAGGAAGGTCTAGATGTGCTCGGCTTCTTCCTTCTCCACTTTGAAATCCAATTTCTCCTAGAACCATTACTACTTTATCCGCTTTTTTTGCTGTTTCAATGGCTTCAGGGAATCCGCTTTTGTCGGTAGTATTTATTTTTACTTCTGAAATAAAACTTGTTTCCCCAATAGCTACATCTGCTCCTTTTGCATAGCTAAGGGTATTGCCTTTGTATTTTTTCATTCCTTCTAAGACCGAAATAGCGGTGTTATCGTCGGCTGCAATTCTCCAGCTTCCCAGTGGGCTATTTTTATCTGCTGCAAGCGATCCAATAAGCGCTATTTTTTGTCCGTCTTTTTTCAATGGCAGCATATTTCCTTCATTTTTTAGAAGCACAATCGATTTTCTAGCCATATCAAGAACTGCTTCATGATTTTCTTTTGAATTGATTACTTCTTTCTCTCTTGCTTCGTCACAGTATCTATATGGATCGTCGAAAAGACCTAATTCAAATTTTACCTTTAAAATCCTACGAGCTGCGTCGTCAATTAATGCTTCTTTTACTTTGTTGTTTTTAACAAGTTTGGCTAGTTCAGCAACATAAAGGGAAGATTCCATATCCATGTCTGATCCACCATTTACTGCTAATTCTGCCGCGTGGTTGCCATCTTTTGCGTGCCCATGTGCAATCATTTCTACGATAGAGCCCCAATCTGACACAACAAATCCGTCAAACCCCCACTTTTTCTTTAAGATTTGGCGTTGTAGATATGTGTTAGCGGTTGCAGGAACCCCATTCAATTCGTTAAAGGAGTTCATAAAAGTTTTTACTCCAGCTTCATTGGCTGCAATAAATGGAGGAAAAACAATATTGTGAAGCGTAGATGTTCCAATATCTACGGTATTATAATCTCTACCCGATTCTGAAAAACCGTATCCAGCGAAATGTTTTGCACAGGCTGCTATGGTTGTTGGGGAAGAAAGATCGCTTCCTTGAAACCCTTGAACCCTTGCTACTGCGATTTTACTTCCAAGGTATGGATCTTCACCAGCTCCTTCCATTACACGTCCCCATCTTGCATCTCTAGAAATATCAATCATAGGAGCGAACGTCCAATTTATTCCAGATGCAGCTGCTTCTAATGCAGCTACTTCAGAAGAGCGTTTAATCGCCTCCAAATCCCAGCTCGCCGATTCGGCTAAAGGAATAGGACTAATAGTTTTATAACCGTGGATGACGTCAAACCCAATAATTAGCGGAATTCCTAGTCTAGTTTCTTCTACCGCAATTTTTTGAACTGCTCTTACTTCCTTTACACCTCTAACATTAAGCATGGAGCCTACATACCCTTTTCTGAGGTGCTCGTACTTTCTTTCAGCATCTCCTCCTTTTGGCGCTGGACCGGTTACATTCCAGAATCCGTTATATTGATTCATCTGGCCAATTTTTTCTTCTAAAGTCATAATAGACAACAGAGAATCCACCTTTTGATCGATTGTTAAAGGTTTATCTGCAGATACGGTTGCAGCAGGTGTAGTGGTAATTCCTGTCATCGCTAAAATAGAAATGAAAGTTGCTGTTGCTAAAAAGAGGATTGTGGAACGCATTTCTTATCTTTTAATATTATTGATACACTCTTATATAATCGATTTCTAGTGTGGATTCGTCGAAATTTGGATCGATGGCACCGCCAAAGTTTCCACCCATAGCGACATTAACGATTAGAAAAAAGTCACTTTCGAATGGCAGGCTAGCGTTATTTGAGAAGGTGTGATAAACGTTACCATCCACTGCAAATTGAATTTCGGTGGGTGTCCATTCTACGCTGTAAATGTGAAACTCGTCCGATACATTTGGAACAATAAGTGATTCGGTTACTCCATTTCCTCCGGAGTTTCCAGGATAATGTAGCGTAGAAAATATTCGGTCTTGCTGGTTTCCAACGTGTTCCATGATGTCAATTTCACCGCATCCAGGCCAAGTGTTAGTGGTGAAGTCTGAACCCAATAACCAGATAGCGGGCCATGTACCTCCCCCAGTTGGAAGTTTGGCTCTAGCCTCTACTCTTCCGTAAGTGAAATCGAATTTTTGATAACTGAGTAAGCGGGATGAGGTATAATCGCTCCCAGAGAAAGATTCTGCTCTTGCCGTTATTTTTAATGAGCCATTTTCAACAATTACATTTGAAGCATTGTCTGTATAGTATTGGGATTCATTATTCCCCCAACCGTTATCACCAGTTCCTATATCGTAGGACCAAGCAGCAGAGCAGGGAGCCCCGTCAATATCGAACTCGTCTGCCCAGACTAATACATCATTGTTTCCACTGCCAGTAGCTCCAGTATCATTAGAACAGCTAGGTGCAGTTCCGCCTTCAGGAACGAAGGTGTGGTACCAGGCTAATTGATTTCCTGGCGGGTCGAAAGGGTCTTGTAAACCTCTAATGGTAAGTTTATTCGCCGTAAGCTCTACAATTTCATATTGTGTTGCACCAGACCAATAAGACATTACGCTATTGGTAACTGTGAGGGTAGAATTTCCCGTTTCGAAATCATCAATAATTACGAAGTCCGTATCTGTTTCTATAAGCGTACCTAGGTCTCTACATTCATCTACAAATTCTTGAGGAGTTGCGTCGGGAAAGAATCGTTTAACCTCTGCCCAGTTGATAAAAGTTGCATTGGTGGTTTCTAGCTGAAAGTTGTAGTTTCCATTACCGTCGTGAGAGAACGTAAGAACGTCATCGTACAAGCATGCATCTAACTCATTCGCACCAGCACTAAAGAAATTAGGAAAGGTTTCGGCTGGATCTCCTACACCAAAGTGTCCTGCATTTGTAGAATCCCAAACCCATCGTTTCCCTTCATTAGGACCTCCTGCGATATTATTCAAAGTTACTTCGTCAATCTCTAAACGAACGTCTAAATCTATGGTTAGTGCTAGTGAACTAGAAGCTCCTCCTGTACCAAAGGCGGTTACCACAATATTCTGCGAATATTCACCGGATTGTGTATACCGAAAATTAGCCTGCTCTCCATCCGAAATCACCACTGGATCATTTCCTGGAATGAAATAGATATGGTATAAATTGGCATCAGTTGCTGAAGGAGTTACCGTCACATTTCCGGATTGATCATTCGCCACAACTACGTCTGCGGTAAGACCAGAAGGGACCAGCACATCACCAAACGTTGCATCGTCTTCCTGACATCCAAAAAAGACCATCAGTACTGAAACAATTCCTAAAATTCGATATATATTTTTCATTTCATTTTCTTTTAATTCGCAAATTCGATATCGTCAAAGTAGTACGTAGTTCCATCTCCAGGTAGATCAACTACAAATTCAAAGAATACCACCACTGTTGAGAAATTTGGCGTGGTATTCATTCCTGAAAAGTCCCAAACCAGTTCTTCCCACTGGTTGGTTACGGTGGTGTTTACATCTAACTCAACAAATTCTCCGTTAGCATTTTCAAGTTTTAATCGAACTGGAATCCCTGCTTTTGGAGACCAAGTTTTCATTCGAATACTTTCTGTGTTCGTAAATACAATTGGATCGTCTAAGGGTATCGCGGTTCCCGCAAAGAATTGAGCACCGTTAGTTTTAGTAGTTCTAATTACATTTGCACTTGTATTAACTCCAGATTGATCCGGGTTTGTTTCCAGCTCAGATTCTGCTCCTTCAAAACCGTTAATAGTATAGGACAGACTAGCATCTTCAAAGTCGAGTGGTAATTTTACACCATTGATAGATAACTGCACATCGTCGAAGTAGTAGGTGGTTCCGTCTCCAGGAAGGTCGACTACAAATTCAAAGAATACAATTACTTTGGTAAATTCGATTCCTGAGGTCATACCGTCGAAGTTCCATACCAGTTCTTCCCATTGGTTGGTAACGGTAGTGTTTACATCTAGTTCAACGAACACCGAAGAGTCATCGGCCTCTAATTTTAGTCGAACCGGAATTCCAGCTTTTGGGGACCAAGTTTTAATTGAGATGCTTTCAGTAGAAGAAAAATCAATAGGCACATCAAGCGGAATAAGTGTTCCTGCAAAAAATTGAGCACCATTTGTTTTAGTGGTTCTAATCACATTTGCACTGGTGTTGATACCAGATTGATCGGGATTTGACTCCAATTCGGATTCTGCTCCTTCAAATCCGACAATTTCATAGTTAAGACTGGAATTTTCAAAATCAAGAGGAAGTGCTATTTGCCCAACTGCTGCTTCTGTTAGTTCGATATTGTCGAAATAAAAAGTGTCGTCTGCTCCCACATTTCCGAAGTCAAAAAACACAATTACTTTTGAGTATTCCTGACTAAGATCTTGTCCGGAGAAATCGAAAAACAAAGTTTCCCAACTATTGGTTGTGGAAGTCATTGCATCTATCTCGGCAGCTATACTAGGGTCACTTGCGTTTTCAAGTTTTAATTTTACCGTACTTCCTGAGATAGGTGACCAAGTATCTATTTTAAAGGCCTGTAAGTCTGAAAAATCAATTGGTTCGCCCAATTCAATGGTTGTTCCGGCAAAAACCTCAGCTCCCGACTCTTTGAAAAATTGAACCACTTTGGTGCTCGTGTTTATACCAGAAGCATCTGGGTTGTCGATTACTGTATTGATTGCTCCTCCAAAATCAGAGAAAATATAGTTAATGGTTTCCGATTGAAAATCGAGTGGTAGAAGAATAGGGTCAACGATGGTTACTGTTTCAGTTACTTCAATGGTTTCACTTCCACCACTCAAAGCTACGACGGTAACTTCGTAGTCTCCAACATCTGGATATGTGTGTGAAATAGTTTCACCTAACATTAAGGCTGTAGGCACTTCGTTTGAAACATCACCAAAGAAAACTTCAAAGCCTACAGCAAGATCTGCCTCAGCAGAAAGATCGATCGAAAAGTTATCACCACTTACTGGACTAATTGTAACCACAAGATTTTCTGGTGGTAGAAATGAAATGGTAATAGGTTGAATAAACTCTGCGGTTTCTCCATTGATGTTTTGAGCGGTAAGAACAGCGTTATATTCTCCTTCAGCGAAGGTATGTGTAACACTGTTTCCAGGAATAATTTCTTCTGAAGGCGAACCGTCTCCAAAATCGAGAGTAAATAGGGAAGAAGAATCTCCACCAGGAGTCAAGGTTGCCAATCCAGAGTTATCTTGGGTCAATTGTATTTGTAGCGACAGGTTGGCTGGCGCAGAAACGGAATTGGTTATGCCTAAGTCTTTATCATCTTCGCTGCACCCTTGGTTGATGAGGAAAATCGACATCAAAACAAGTAAAAATATATTGTTCTTAATTTTCATAATACTCTTTTTTAGTAACCAGGATTTTGTTCCCAACGATTTCCGGTCAATTGAATTTCAATTTCAGGTATTGGAAACAGCTCGTGCTTACCAGGCACGAATCCGTCAATTTCTGAAGCTGCTCTATTAGTTCTTACTAGATCGAAGAAGTGATGTCCTTCGCCAACTAGTTCTAAACGACGCTCTAAATAGATAGCTTCCGTAAGTGCGTTTCCACCCACAGTAATGTCTTCTAAGTTTGCTCTAAAGCGCACTCTGTTTAAATAAGTTCGGGCTAAGCCGTCGTTACCATCACCTAAATTGTGTGCTTCTGCAGCCATCAATAAAACATCTGCAAAGCGAATGGATCTGTAATTATTAGGATTGGTTAGGTTTTGATCTCCAATGTTAGAGTCTCCTTGACGCGGAATGTATTTTCGATTGAAGAAGCCTGTGTGTTCAAAACCTTCGGTCCAACTTACACCGGCACCATTGTTATAGTCGGCATTTTCTTCGGCGAAAGCCTCAATATTTAAAATGGAAAAGTCCCTGCGTATGTCATCATCATCAAAAGCATCGTAGGTTTCTTGAGTTGGCACGTTAAAGCTGAATCCAGACTCGAACAGCGGGCCATTAAAATTTCTAGGGCCACTAAAGCCAACGGCTACATTTCCTTCGCTACATTGTAGACATCCAAATCCTGCTCCTTCTAGATCGGAATACTGCACTTCAAAAACAGATTCCTCTGTATTTTCATTATCATTTTCAAACACAAGGGAGAAATCATCCATCAAATCATGAGGACCGTTATTGATTAGTTCGTCCAAAATCAAGGCCGCTTGATCGTATTTACCTTGATAGAGATACGCTTTACCTAGCAGAGCCTGTGCAGCCCCTTTGGTAACGCGCCCTTCGTCCACTTGGGTGTATGGTAGGTTGTCTGCTGCGAAGATGAGATCTTGCTCAATTTGTGCATATACCTCTTCCTTAGGAGTTCGGTCAATTTCGGTTTGATCTCCAAAGAAAATACGTTTATCCACAGATAATGGAACATCACCAAACCATTTTACTAGCTCAAAATAATAGTATGCTCTTAGGAAACGTGTTTGCCCAATAACATTGGATTTGTTTGCGAAATCGGTTTTATCTTGAAATTCCATGATATAATTAGCCCGATTAACACCTGCATACATCCAACTCCAAATATCGCGGAGTTGTTGATTGTCTGGGGTATGAATCATATCGTCTACTTGTTGAATTCCCACCACATCGGTAGCGCTTTCACCGCCTGCCAGGGTGTTATTGGAAGCAATTTCGCCAATTAGAACGTTTAAGTAAGATGCCTGCAATAAATCGTAGGCACCAATGAGCGCGTTTTGATAATCTTCTTCAGAATTGAAGTAGTTTTCAGAATTTATGTCCTGTGACTCTACATCAACAAAGTCATCACTACAAGAAGTGAGTGAAACGAAACATAGAGCAATTATGATTTTTAATTTCATGACTTTCATTTATAATTTCATATTAACACCTAACAAATAGGTTCGTGGTGTAGGGTACAAACCTTGATCGAAGCCGCCTCCAATAGGAGCACCGGTTGATACTGTGGGATCGTAACCTCTATATTTTGTAAGCGTAAATACATTGTTAACCGAAGCATAGATTCGGAACTTTTGAATCCCTAAGTCTTCTAACATTTTTTCACTGAAAGAATATCCAAGTTGCATGTTTTGAGCTCTTATAAACGAGCCATCTTCCACATAAAAATCTGAAAAGACTAGGTTCGAGGTTGCCCCAGTAGTTACCCTAGGGATTGTATTTGATGTTCCGTTTCCGATCCATCTATCTAAATAATACGTGGTTCTGTTGGTAAAACGATCGTTCCGTTCGTAGTTTCTAACAATTTCATTTCCAACAGATGCAAAGAAGAAGGTTTTGAAGTCGAGTCCCTTATAATCGAACGAAAGATTTAGTCCCATTGTGATATCAGGAATTGGGTCTCCTATGTTGGTTCTATCCTCTCCGTTAATCACCCCGTCATTGTTAATATCCACAAACCTAATATCTCCAGCACTTGCGTTAGCCCCTAGTGCGATTTGGGAAGGATGGTCGTTCGCTTCTGCTTGAGTTTGAAATATTCCATCTGTTTGGTAACCGTAGAAATAACCAATTGGCAATCCTTCTTCCATTCGCGAAGGAAAATCTTGCCCTATTCCAAATGCTCCTCCAGGCTCAAAACCAATTCCGTTGTTTACCTTGAGCACTTCATTATCTAAAGTGGTGAAGTTGTAATTAAAACTGAAATTAAAGTCGTCTGATAGTCGGTCGTTATATCCAATTGCGAATTCAAGACCTTGATTTCGAACCGTTCCAGCATTTGCTAAGGGGTTTCCAGATCCTGGTGCTGTTGATCCTGTAGTTCCTGAAGTTTGTACTACCAACAACAGATCTTTTGTTTCTCTTCTGAAATAATCAACTTCAATGCTCAGTTTGTTGTTTAAAAATTTGGTGTCTAGTCCAATGTCTAATGTTTTTTGCTCTTCCCATTTGATGTCTGGATTAGAGATTGCTCCAACCGCAGTTCCAAATACTATTTCGTCGTTAATTACGTAGACACCTTCTCCGTTTAAGAGCGATACAAATCCGAAGCCTGGAATCCTGTCATTACCAATAATTCCGTATGACCCTCTTAACTTTAAGAAGTTAATGGTATTGCTTTCGCTTAAGAAAGACTCATCAGATATAATCCAACCTGCAGAGACTGACGGAAAAATTCCAAACTTATTTTCTGGTCCGAAAGCGGTAGAACCATCTCGGCGTATTACTGCAGAAAGTAAATATTTTCCTTTATAGTCGTATTGAAGTCTTCCAAAATAGGATAAGAGTCTTGCGTCAAAGATTCTATGACTTCGATTAATGAAGTTGTCAACTACTGTTTCGGCATCACTAACACTCGCATTGGCAAAAGACGTTTCAGGTAAATTAACTCCTGTAAAGCTATAACCATCTCCAGTTGTTTTAAAAACGGACGTACCTAATGTGAGTTGAACGTTATGTACATCGTTAAAACTATTATCATAGGTTATGAATGCATCGAACGTGTAATCCCTAAAATAGTTTGTGTTTTCTACTATTACACTTACTTCTCTGTCAAACACTTTATCTGCTACTCCTTGGACACCAAAATCTGACTCAGGGAAATAGAATTTACCCCTCACTTCGGAATAATTCCATTGGTAGTTTGCTTCCACCGTAAAGTTTTTCAGGAATGAATAATTTAAACCAAATACTCCACTAATTTTATCAATCTTGGTTCTGTTAAATTCACTTTCAATTTGGGCAAGTGGATTAATAACTTCAATTGGCAAGTTTTCAGCACGAGAAAACCCCCCAGATTCATCTCTAACTCCTAGGTTTGGATTCATATTCAATGCGTTGTAAAGAACCGAACCAATACCGTTTTCAGGAAGTGTTTTTCGATTTGTACCAGAGTAAAGTAAATTGGCTTTTAATTTAAGTCTGTCAAATAACTCGGTGTTGTAGTTAAGACGGCTGGTGTATCTTGTAAAGTTTGCTTTGCTTCCTCCAACAATACCGTCCTGTGTAAATAGAGAAGCCCCTCCCGAGTATGTGGACTTTTTAGAACCTCCACGGATGGTAAAACTGTTATTAATGATAGGAGCTTTAGAGAAAACTTCTTGTTGCCAGTTGGTTCCTTTACCAAGTGCATTGATATTATCAAAAACTAATGGTTGCCCATCTGCAACAAAAGCTTCGTTAATTAGAAGACCGTATTGAGTAGCGTTGAGTGCTGGTAGGCTTCGAGTGGTTTCTTGAAAACCTCCATAGGCTTCATACTCAAACGTGAGCGGTGTGTTTTTTCGTCCCGATTTGGTAGTGATTAAAATAACTCCGTTCGCGGCACGTACTCCGTAGATTCCTGCTGTAGCATCCTTTAAAACGTTGATACTTTCTATGTCCCCAGGATTTACAACACTTAGATCTTCAATTACGTTTCCATCCAAAAGTATTAATGGACGGTTATCTCCATTTGTAGAAATTCCACGTATTCTAATATCGAGAGCACTACCTGGAGAACCAGACTGCGAAGTGATGTTAACACCAGCAACTTGTCCTTGTAAGGCTTGCTCAATTCGAGTAGGTTTTAATTCCTCAATAGTTTCGCTACTTATTACTGATACAGCTCCTGTAATTTCCTTCTTTTTCTGAGTACCATATCCTATCACTACAATTTCATCCAAGGTTGCAATATCTTCTTGCAGGGTAATGGTAAGGTTATCGCTAGAACTAATGGTCAATTCTTGACCAATAAAACCAACATAAGAAATGACCAATCGGTCTCCGATGTTGATATCTGAGATGGAAAAGTTTCCATCGAAATCTGTAGTTACTCCATTAAACGTTCCTTTTTGAACAACTGAGGCGCCAAAAAGAGGGCTGTTATTACTGTCCTGTATTACACCGTTAAGTGTAATTGATTGCCCATAAAATGATGTGCAGAACAGGAACGAAAGAAGAAAGAGAAGGTATGGTCTCATATTGCTTGTCATTTAAAGCAATATAAAATTCTAGATTATCAAATTGTTAACAGAATACCATACAAAAAGCATACATCATAAAAAATAGTCTATTTTTTTAGCGTATTCTCAGTATGAACCATCTTGTTTTGTGCTGTTGAACGAATTTAGCAAAAAGCAAAACAGAGTTGATAATGACTTATGCGAGGGATGCTAAGACTTTGATGTTGTGGTAATGTTGTGGTAAAATTATAAACTGTTGTAGTTTTTACAGATTGAAAAAGTAGTCATTTAGGTTAATATCTCTATCTAGTTCAATTTTTTTACGCAAACGATACCTTTTTATCTCTACACTCCTAGGAGAGATATTTAATAAAGGAGCGATTTCTTTGGACGATAAATTGAGCCTTAGATACACGCATAAGCGTAAATCATTGGCCGTGAGTTGAGGGTGAAGCTCTTTTACTTTTTTAAAGAAATCTTTGTCGGCATGATTAAATGCTTCCTCGAAGAATTCCCATTCCTCGGTGGTATTTATACTTTCGTCAATTCGCTTAATGACAGTTTGTAGATCTTGTATATTGTCCAGCTTTTTTAAATCATCTTTTATAGCATTGAGAGCAGTATTCTTACTAATCATGTTCATGGTAGAGATGGCCAATTCTCTATTTCGGGACTTTATATCCTGATTGAGCCCTTCATTCTTCAATTGGATGATTTCCTTTTGAGAAGCAAGTTCTTTTAGTTTTAGTTCTGTGGTAGTTTTTTCCAGTATTCGCGCTCTTTGATTGTGATAATATCTCTTATATATGGTGTTTATACCCAGAAACAGAAGAATTCCTAATATACAATAGACTATAATTGCCGCGGTAGATAGATGCCATGGCTTCTTAATTGTGAAATTATAAATCGCAGTATTGCGCGCAAGCTCATTATTAATTCTAGCTTTTACGGTAAACGAATAATCTCCATGGGCAAGATTTTTGAAGTTGACCTTACTAGCCGTAGACCAAGGGCTAGAAATTTGATCTGGCCCAATAAGCTCATATTGATACTCGCAGATAAGGTATTTTTCGAATTCGGGAACATTGTATTGAAAGGTAAAGTTATTTTCTTTTGAATTAAATTCTCCTGCGGTGTCAAGACGCAGAAGACGGTCCCCGTTTTTGTATGAAACCAATTCTGCCTTGTTGATATATACTTCAAAATTTTGCTCCTTTTTAACTAATGGATCCAACAAAAAATAACCATTGGAGGTTCCAAAGATGTAGCGCCCATTTGTAAAGGTTGAAACATTTTCAGATCCTACCAGTTCATTGCGAAAATTTTGTGGAATCGGAATTTTTTGAACACGGTAATTGTTGCCTAATTTTTCTTTCGAAATAATACAGATATTACTTTTAGTAAAGGCCCAAAGTTTATCTAAGCCAGACGGAATGAGCTGCCCTGAGATGTATTCATCATTTTCATAGATTTTACTCAACTCCTCTATTTTGGTGAACTTATGCGTGTCTTCATAGACAAAAACACCGTCCTTGCTTGCGTAAAACAACTCGTCATTTAATTTAACTAAACTGGAGTTAGAGCCCTTTTTAACCGAAGGAATTTTATTAAAACTAGTCACACTAAGGAAATCCTTATCTACAGTTAAATTAAAGACGCCTTTATATTCGTGATTGACTAAAATTGAGTGATCATTGGCAAACTCAAAGTATTTACTCGAAAAATTAAATCCTTTTAATTTTGACCTTAGCTGCCATTCTCCGTTCTCCTTTTGCAGAATGTAAAGGCCATCATAATTTCCTTGAATAAGCAAATTTGGTTTAGAAGGGACTTTTTTAATAGACCAAGTTCCCTGAACTTTACTAACAAACTTAGCGGTATCCTCGTCAACTTTGAGTGTGCCTAAATTATGGCCCACAAACAACTGGTCGTCTATGATATCTAATGACCAAACTTGACCTTCAGTGCCGTCAATTAATTTAAACTCCGAATTGCTTGCAACTGGCCTAACGAATAAACCTTGATTAGTACCTAGGTATAAATTATCTTTAAATACCTGTGTAGCATAGGTAGTTCCAAGACGCCCCTTTTGATCGATATAGGTTTGCAGAGGTGTTTCTGTATTAATACAATCAATACCGTTGTCGAGTCCAATCCATATATTCATATCACGATCCTCAAAGAGGCTGAGAGCAGTATTATTTGAGAGCCCGTTCGATTGGTTCATTGAGTAAATAGGGCGTCCATCCGAGTCAATATGAAGGTATCCATTGGAAATAGTTCCAAGTACAATGCTTTGATCCGTCATTTGAATTGCACTATAAACAGTTAAGTCTGAGATCACACTGTCTGCTGGGCAGTTCCATTTAACCAATTGCCGATTTTTTAATTGGAAAAATCCTTTATTCTCACTTATAAATGTAGGTTCCCCTTTAATTTCGAATAGGCCAATGAATCTGTAAGATTTAGCTATGTCAGCGTTACTCACCAATAATTTATTACCATTTTCGATGGTGTATAGCCCTTCGTTAAATACCTGGAAGTAGATTTCTCCCTTCTGTTGAAATAATTTAGTAATGGTGTTTTCGGATTCAATAAGGTTCACTTCCTTGGTTTCCGAGTCGATAATGATAATTCGGTCTAACGATTGAAATAGTAACCATTTAGACTGTTTTGTGATGTTCCAAAATTGCTCGTCTTCAATGATATCGATATTTAAGGAATCGCTTAAAGAAATATAGTCTAGAGTTCCTTTTGTATTACGATCCCAATAACCAAAGTTCATGTAAAAGCCCGTATAAACTTTTTCATCTATCACATTTACAGAGCGCAGGACACTTTCGTTAGGAGTAGGGTAGAGCGTCCATTCTGCTCCGTTATATTCTAAAAGACCTTTGTTATTTGCTACAAACATATTTCCTTTTTCAGACTGAGAAATCATCCAATTTTGGTGATCGGCCTGATAGATTGCTGGGGTAAAATTCTGAACAGGAAGCAATTCTTGAGCTTCCAAACTGAATTCGGAAATAAATACAATAGTGAGTAGTAATGTAACTAATTTATACAACAGGATTGATTTTCTAAGCACTTACAATTTAGGATTTATTCTTTAAGTATTTCAGATCACCTGTTTTCAATTTTTGAATATGATTAAAGAATAGTATTTGGTTTTCATACTTCGCTTTCACTAGGTAGTGAGTTCCTTTGTAAAAACAGTCGTCAATTTGCACCATAAGAGGTGTTTTTTCTTCTGAAATTTTCAATTGATGGGGAAGCAGAACTATTTTTGAAGAGTGCCGTGGCCTGCCTAATAAATGAGGTGACACCTCGCTTACCTCACCGAAAAACCCAGCCTGATAAACCGATGACAGGTTTTTATATACCTGCTCTGTTTCACCGATGGCTTCAATAGTTCCATTTTTCAGAATAAGTAATTGGTCAGAAAAGGCCAAAGCTTCCTCTGCATCGTGAGTAGCGGTGATACAGGAAATATTGTTTTCACGAAGGTATTGGTATACATTTCTCCTCAGGTTATTTTTTCTGAAAGTATCTATATGGCTAAAGGGCTCATCAAGTAAGATTAATTTGGGTTGGTTGGCCAAGGCTTTTGCTAAAGCAACTCGTTGTTTTTGACCTCCACTCAAATTTTTAACTTTGGTGTTGGCAAATGCAGCTAACTCCACGACCTTCAACAAGGTGTCTACTCGCCTTCCTTCCAATTCAGCATCAATTCTTGGAAGGTGGGTCGCGATATTTTCCCTGACCGTTGTAAACGGCATTAAATCGAATTCCTGAGCCACTAATTTGATAAATTCTTCACCGGGAATTAAGTTGTATTTTGGCCCAAGCAGTGGTTGTTGGCCCCAAGATAGTTTGCCTTCATTCAGGTCTAATAAACCATAAATGAGATGCAATAAAGTTGATTTTCCACAACCACTTTCTCCTAAAATCGCTAGGTGTTTTCCCTTTTTTAATTCGAAAGAAATATTGCTGAGTATTTCGATGTCTGAATAGGAGAAAGAAGATATTTGAACAGATAACATAGGTGCGTTTTCCTCAAACCCACTGCCATAGCAGGTGTGATCTAGGATTGAAAGTTTAGGTAAAGTCTACTAATGGTCTCTTAGTCCCTCTTTTTTTCCGAAGTTCGAATTGTATCTTGAAAGACTATTTTCAAATCATCAGAAGAGCGGAGCTCACACTAATCCTTTACTTTAGAGTTCACTTTTTCAGGTAGTACTTCGTAGCCCATATTATAGAGCGTAAAACCGTAAATGTCTGCATACTGTTCAATCGTTTTTGACACAGGTGTTCCAGCGCCATGTCCAGCATCTGTTTCTATACGAATAAGAACTGGATTAGTTCCTGCTTGTTTTTCTTGCAATTCGGCAGCAAATTTAAAACTATGTGCGGGTACTACTCGGTCATCATGATCTCCAGTAGTTATAAGTGTCGCGGGATAACTAGTTCCTGCTTTCACATTATGAACCGGAGAATAACCTTTTAGATAATCGAACATTTCTTTGCTTTGTTCGGCTGTACCGTAATCGTATGCCCATCCTGCTCCGGCAGTAAAAGTGTGATAACGCAGCATATCTAAAACACCAACAGCTGGCAATGCAACTTTCATAAGATCGGGTCTTTGAGTCATGGTAGCTCCAACCAGTAGACCACCATTAGAACCTCCTCTTATAGCTAGATAGTCTTTAGAAGTGTATTTCTTCTCAATAAGATACTCGGCAGCAGCAATAAAGTCATCGAAGACGTTTTGTTTATTCATCTGTGTTCCTGCATCGTGCCATTCTTTACCATATTCACCACCTCCACGAAGGTTTGGAACGGCATAGATTCCACCTTGTTCCATCCAAACAGCGTTTGCGATGCTAAAGGATGGAGTTAAGCTAATATTAAAACCTCCATATCCATAAAGAATGGTTGGATTTTTGCCGTTTAGTTCAACTCCCTTTTTGTGAGTTATAATCATAGGTACTTTGGTGCCGTCTTTGGAGGTATAAAACACTTGATTGCTTTCATACTGGTCTGGATTGAAATCGATTTTTGTTTTACGGAATAGTTCGCTAGTGCCCTTTTCGATATCGTATTTGTAGATGCTACTTGGTGTTACATAATTTGTGAAGCTGTAGTACAGTTCCGTTTCTTCCTTTTTCGTTCCGAAACCATTTGCACTACCTACTCCTGGTAATTCAATTTCACGGATGAGTTTTCCATCATAGTCATATTGAAATACTTTAGAAACAGCGTCTACCATATATTTTGCAAAGAAGTAACCTCCGCCGCTTCCCAGACTCAATACGTTTTCCGTTTCAGGGATGACATCCACCCAATTTTCAGGTCCTGGATTGGACGCATCTACGGTGACCATTTTCTTATTGGGAGCATTCATATTTGTAACAATAAACAGTTTGGACCCTTCATTTTCCGCAATGTAAGAATCGGTATCTGTGTGGTCAAGAATAGGAACAAAAGGAGCGTTCGGTTTTGAGAGGTCCTTAATAAATAGTTTATTTCCTGAGGTAGAAACGCTAGCTGTAAGCACTAAATACTTATTGTCTTCAGTTGGACCAGCATAAATATATCGATGCTTTTCGGCTGGGGTACCACCGTAAATAAGTTGATCTTCACTCTGTTTGGTCCCTAGTGCATGATAGTACACTTTGTGCTGATCTGTTTTTGCTGAAAGCTCGCTTCCTTTTGGCTTGTCGTAGCTGGAATAGTAAAAGCCTTCTTCACCCAACCATGATACTCCGCTAAATTTTACATCTTTAATGGTATCCTCAATAATTTCTTTTGTTTCAGCATTCATAACGAGTACTTTTCTCCAGTCGCTTCCGCCCTCAGAAATTTGATAGGCAGCTAGCTTTCCACTTTTTGAGAAACTTAATCCGCCTAAGGAAACAGTACCATCTTCTTTAAAGGTATTTGGATCTAAAAAAACTACGGCTGTAGTTGGATCTTCACCCGTCTTATAGCGATATATTACCGATTGGTTTTGAAGTCCGTCGTTTTTATAAAAGTAGGTGTAATCTCCTTCCTTGAAGGGCGGGCCTACTTTTTCGTAGTTCCATAAACTGGTAAGTCGCTCTTTCAGTTCCTCTCTAAACGGAATGGTATCTAAATATTCAAAAGTAACTTCGTTTTGAGATTTTACCCAGTTGCCTGTTTCTTCACTTCGGTCATCTTCCAACCAGCGATACGGGTCTTTTACTTCTGTGCCAAAATAAGTGTCTACGGTATCTACTTTTTTAGTTGGATGATAAGTCACGGCGATAGGCTCTTGTTTAGTTTCTTGGCAGGCCATAATACCGAGCGCTACCAATGAAAGAATGAGATAGTTTTTCATTTTTTTACTTTTGAATATGGTAAAGGTACTAAAAACCGAACAGCTACTGCGTTAAAGGTTTCTTAGAGCTTTTTTCTATATTAAAGCTGAAAAAGTGGTCGGTAGGCCTTCCAATATTTAAATATCAGCAATGCGTTGAGACCAACGATACAAATGGCAACCAGAATGCCAGAGACATCTAAAAACAGATGGAATAGTAGAATGTTTATGGATATTGGTGCTAACAAGATTAACGCAAATGGAACCCATTTTTTAAAAATGAGCAACAGGGCAATTAAAATTTCTAGAACAGCTATAACATAAAAGACATAGCCTGAAGATCTTAAGGATTCAATGAAATTAACCGCGGCCGCGGGCATTTCGAATAAGGGAATGAAATTTAGAAACTTATTCAGTCCAAAAACAAGTAGACCTATTCCTAAAATAATCCGAAGGACAGTGGTAAAGGAAGAATTCATAAGTTGGATGGTTTAGTGTTCTTTAAAGATAATGAAAAATTAAAAACACCGTCTTCCTCGAGGAAGACGGTGTTTTTGACCAGTAGATATTTCAGAAGAAATTAAAATTACTTTTTAATGAAACGCTGTACTTTTCGGACGTTATTGTCAAATACGCGTAAGGTATAATTTCCTTGTGCTAAATAAGAAACATCGATAGTGTTGGAGGTAAGTTTGGCGTTCGCAACGCGTCTACCCGTAGCGTCAAAGATAGTGTAAATAGGGTTTTCAAGCTCGTGAATATTACTTAGGTTCAACACATCAGTAGTTGGATTTGGGTATGCAATTAGGTTCTCAACTAGGTTGTTTTCTAATCCTAAGACTTGTCCTTCAATTACCGTGAGAGTCTCATTGATATTTACGTCTTCAATAACATCGATAATTCCAGAAGTCCAATAAATGGTTACGGAGTTCACTTCGGTATCGGTTCCTAGTCCAAAATGCGTGTTTAAGCTACTCATATAACGAAAGCCTTCTCCACTGCGAACATCTCTAATTTGAGTTCCTGAAGGTGTTACAATTTCAACGCGAGCTCCAAGACCATTAATGTTGCTCTCTGTTCCAATAGTATTAATTTTCAACCAGTTATTACTGTTGGTATCATTTATATAGCGACTTCCAGTAGAAAATGCATCGATAAAGCCATCGTTGTTCAAATCTCCAAATGCGCCATTATTTCCAGGAAGAACATTGTAAAGAATGGTAAAAGTAAGATCTCCGTTCCCTAAAAGAATTGCACCGTTAGATGCTACATCAGCATTCCCATCATTATTAAAATCGTAGGTAGCATTTTCAATTCCTGTTGTATTGAAAGTCTCTAGGCCTGAACCTGAGATGACATCGGTAAAGGTACCATCACCGTTGTTTCTCATTAATCTGTGAAAGCCATCTCCTGTGGTACTTGCGCCAATCCATGCATCCATGTCTCCGTCGTTATCATAGTCTGCCCAGGCCGAAGACCAAGTTTGCATATCATCTTCTAAGCCTAAAATTGCACCTATTTCAGAGAACGTGCCATCACCGTTATTAGCGTGCATTTCGTTGTCCCTGCGTTCTGGTTCTCCTCCACATTTTGCAATGAAAAGGTCCACATCTCGATCGTTATCGTAATCGATCCAAACCGATCCATAATTTCCTCCGCTAGGATAATCTCCAAGGCCTCCTTGATTAAAAATTAAATTTCCGTTACCATCGTTTAAATAGTAAACATTTGGTTCTACATCGTGACAAACGAAGGCATCTAGATGACCATCGTTATTAATGTCCACAAAGTTGGAACGTTGAGAGAATACGTATTCGCTTCCAGAAACTTCGGTAAAGCCTGTTCCGTCGTTATTTGCACGCATAAAAGTTACTCCCGATCCACCGCCATAAAGAAGATCTGTATATCCATTTCTGTCGTAATCTGCAGCTGCGAAGCTCCATGATGGATTGTAGTCTGCTGGAGTTGTATCAATATCGGTTTGTATAAAGGAGCCATCGGCTTGTTGGTAAAAGATTTGAACTTTTACTGCTGTAACAGACACAATGTCGTCTAGGAAATCTCCATTCATATCAACAACAGCCCTGTCCGATCCTGCTGTTGGATTGTTGATCGAGGTAAACGATACTTGTGCCATCATCCAATTAAAGGAAGCACAACAAATGAGAGTGAGTAAGAGTGATTTTTTCATAGTTAATTTGTTTAGAGTATTTTTTAATCGCATATGTTTGTTAAAGAGTTGATCCATTCTTCTACAAGTGCAACCCCTTCATCATGAATGAGTCTGCGTCCTAGAAGTGGCATACGGTATTGTTCTTCAATATTGTTCAGTCTGAAATAAATAACTGAATTTTCTGGGTCTCCAGGTTTTATAATCTTAGCGTCAACTAAACCTGGAAGAAAAGTGTCGGGAGTAATACAGACACCTCTGCTTGCTAATGGTGCGTTTTCATCGAATGAAAAACGCATACTTCTATAATTACAATGTCCTTCGTCGCTATGGCAGCTGGCACAATTGATATCAAAATAGGATCTTATTCGCAGGTCTAGAGATTGGCTGCTATCGTTATAGTCTACTACGGTTTCTATACTTTGCGGAAGGTTATTTTCTAGATAGCCTAGTTCAATCCATTTTTGTAATTGATTTTCAGTTCCGTCTACATAATTATAGTTCGTATTCAGATTTTGTGGCTTTAGACCAATTGGCTTGTTGTTCGCATTTGACTTATGGCAGGTAAAACATTCGCTGGTTGATGGTATTCTATAGTTGAGGCTTCGTTCAATTCCGTTTTCTTCCCATTCAATTAATTTAAAAGCTCCATCACCTATAGTATCTAGAAAGGCATCGGTTTGATCTTCATTCCAAAGATATTCGGCGAAGGTCCAATCGTTAGCCCTCTTAATCATTAAGCGAGTTTCAATAATTTGAGTTTCGTTATTCGGTTTTACATTTTCGTAATAGAATGATTTAATTAGAATTGTCCCTACAGGAAAATTAAGGACTTCTCCATCGGCTAGATAGCTAGCTTTAGAACCAAACGGCATCCAAACAAAACGTTTTTTATGCGCATAGTCTGAGAACAGTGAACTAATGGGCTCGTAAGGCACTACTCCATTAACGGGGTCTAAATTTGCTATATTTCCTTGAAAAAAGTTGTATTCTGAAAGTTTCGCATACGGGATTTGTGTTAAATCACCATTCACAGGAGAAAAAGGACGTACTGTAATGGTTGCAGTTTCGGTTTTACAATTGGAGCCGCTTTCATCGCAAATAGTGTAGCTAAAAGAGTCTATTCCAGTAAACTCAGTTAAGGAAGTATACTCAACTTGATTGTCTGCAACGGTGTTTGGCGAATTTTCTATAAGTTCAATGGAACCCGTTGTTGGATTTTCCAAAGTGAGAATCCCATTTGCAGGAATGTTAGAATCATTACTGAATATCGAAATAACCAGACTTTCTAGTTGTAGTACTTCACCCAAGTCTGGAGAGGTTTCAATCTCAAGTGCGGTGTAAGGAGTATCGTCATCTTTACAGGAGGAAATACCCATAAAAAGAGTAAACATGATCAAGAAAAGCCGATAAACTTTATTCATTTTTATTTAAACAAAGGGTTTAGGTGTTTGCGATTTATAAAACCGATGCTTCTTGTTACACCAAAAAGATCAGTTGTCTATCCAATTGATCTCTAAAAAGTTATGATTTATTCTATGCCTGTAAAATACTGTTTATTAGCTAGACAGTCAATCTCTATATCGTTAATTTTGTGTTCTCCAGACCAGAAATTTTAACTGGTCTACGCAGTGCAATAAAAGGAACGTATTCATGCCTAAGATTTCATTAGTCACAAGTTTCAGTAAGTGAATTAATCCACTCTTCAATCATTGCAAGGCTTTCGTTATGTTCTATTGTTCTTCCTAATAGCGGCATTCTAAATTGTTCTTCATTGGACGACATTCGGAAAAATAAGATAGAGTTGTCTGCGTCTCCAGGGGTAATTACTTTGGCAGTTTCATAACCCACTATTGGGGTATCTGGATCTACACATATTCCTAAGTTTTGAGCTATATCTGTGTCTTTAAAGGCCAGTCTTCCAGATCTATAACTTGCATGTCCGCCATCTGTATGGCAACTTCCACAGTTAATATCGAAGTAAGATCGCACTCTTAATTCTAAGGATTGTGAAATGTCCTGCCAATCTACTACGGTGGTAATGGAGCTCGGAACATTATTTTCTAAATAACCTTGGTCAATCCATTTTTGTAACTGATTAGTATTCCCATCGGAAAAATCATAATTAGAATTTATACTTTGAGGTTTAACACCCAATGGAACTTTTTCAAAATCAGATTTATGACAGGTAAAACACTCTGCGGTCGCAGGAAACCTATAGTTAGTAGCTGTTGGAGTACCGTTTTGAAGCCATTCTATTTGAACAAATCCTCCATCTCCGGCAGTGTCAAGTGTCGCTTCTGTTTGACCTTCATTCCAGATGTATTCTGCAAAGATCCATCCGTCTTCTTTTTTGATCATCAATCTTGTTTCCAAGACACGTGTTGTATTTCCAGGCTGGACATTATTATAGTAAAAATTTTTGATCAAAATACTTCCAGTTGGGAAATTTAGAGAGCGATCATCACTCACATAGCTGGCTTTAACGTCATCTGGCATCCAAACAAATCGTTTCTTTTTAGCATAATCGGTATGTAGAGCGCTAATTGGCTGGTAAGGTAATACCCCGTATACAGGACTTTGGTCCTTTAGGTCTCCATCGAAGAAGTTATATTCGGTGAGCGTTGCGTAGGGCATTGCGGCCAAGTCAAAGTTTACTGGAGAAACAGGAACTACATTGATGGTAACTGTTTCGGTCTTACAGTTCTCGCTGTTTCCATCGCAAATGGTGTACTGAAAAGTATCACTTCCCATAAAAGTTCCATTGGGAGTATATCTTATGGCATCATCCACTCGATTGTTTGGAGTCCCGTTGTTAATAATTTCTACACTCGCATTTGAGGAGCTTCCAATTGTCAAAGTACCGTCCACAGGAACATTCGCATCATTGCTAAAAATTGCTATATCTACGGTCTCGGTTTGCAACACTTCAACAGAATCTGGCTGCGTCGTTATCTCAAGTGCAACGTAGTCATCTCCTCCATCATCTTTATTACAGGAAAACACAATCAGCATCGTGGCAAGCAGGCAAGCCATTCTTAGGATTTTTCTTTTCATAGCATCTTTATTTGAGGGCTTTAAAGGTAAGAAATCTTTTGCCCTCCTTCAAACCTAATAAAGATGCTTGTTAAAAGCAGATTGAATGAGACTTTTATGAGAAAAGCGGACGGTAGTTATCCCAGTGTTTATACATGAGGAATCCATTTGCCGCTGCTACGAAAATGGCTGGGCCAATGTTGGGTAGATTAACAAAAACGTGGAATAGAACGATGTTTATCGATATTGGAACGAGCATCACAAGAGCAAAAGGCACCCATTTTTTTAGTATTAATAAAACACCAATTATGGCCTCAGATAGCCCTACAAGCCCCATGATGTATCCTTTACCCGTAGCTTCCGCTCCAGAAAACCTCAAAGCTTTAAATAAATACTCAGCTTCTGGGTAACCTGTGAAGTCAAAGTCTGGCATAAACCAAAAGAACTTGTTTAAGCCAAAGGCTAAAAGCATAATTCCTAGTCCGATTCGTAAAATTATCTGAGCGATTTTCATAAATATTGTTTTTGAAAGGTTAATGGCCATTTAGACGCCCTATCTTCACAATACTTACAAAAATGGTTAGATCAACTGATTTACTTTTAGGTATTCAGCAATTTGAATGGCGTTGGTAGCAGCCCCTTTTCTTAGGTTGTCACTAACAATCCACATATTTAAAGTATTTGGTTGTGTTTCATCCCTTCGAAGTCTTCCCACAAATACATCATCCTTTCCATTTGCATAAACAGGCATAGGGTAGGTATTGGTGTCTGGATTATCTTGAAGGGTAATGCCTGTAGTTTCATGCAGTAATTTACGAACTTCACCTAATTCGAAGTCTCTCATAAACTCTACATTTACCGATTCGCTGTGACCGCCCGCAGTTGGAATTCGAACAGCAGTAGCAGAAACAGAAAATGTTCTGTCGTCTAGAATTTTCTGTGGTTCTCTAGCGAGCTTCATTTCCTCTTTGGTGTAACCATTCTCTTCGAATACATCACAATGGGGAATCGCATTTTGATGTATTGGATATGGATAGGCCATTTCTCCCCGTTTCCCAAGCATTTCATTTTCCATTTGTTGAACAGCTTTTACACCAGTTCCAGAAACACTTTGATATGTTGACACTACTACTCGCTTCATTTGGTATTTTTTATGAAGAGGAGCCAACGCCATCACCATTTGAATAGTTGAACAATTGGGGTTGGCAATTATTTTGTCTGCCGCAGTGAGTTCATGTGCATTAATCTCTGGGACCACCAGCTTTTTTGTTGAATCCATTCGCCAAGCAGAAGAATTGTCAATAACTGTGGTACCTACTTCGGCAAATTTTGGAGCCCATTCCAAAGAAGTTTGACCACCCGCTGAAAAGATGGCAATTTCTGGACGTGCATCTATCGCATCTTGCATAGAAACAATTTTGTGAAGATTGCCTTTAAATAATAGTTCTCTACCCACAGATCGAGGTGAAGCAACTGGAAGTAATTCTTTAATAGGGAAATTACGTTCCTCTAGTAATTTTAACATTACGGTACCTACCATTCCGGTGGCTCCTATTACGGCTATTTTCATTTGGC
This sequence comes from uncultured Flavobacteriaceae bacterium, assembly GCA_947495135.1. Lineage (GTDB taxonomy): Bacteria > Bacteroidota > Bacteroidia > Flavobacteriales > Flavobacteriaceae > Aureisphaera. The sequence goes on along the minus strand of CANLXN010000004.1, from coordinate 380,431 downwards.
GCTGGTTTTCCATCAAATGTAGAAGATTATGGTTTGAGCTTATAAATTTACAACGAAAAAAAGAACCATCCTGTCGAAAACAGGATGGTTTAGTTAAAATTTGTAGTGTAGCGGTCTAATTACCCCATCTTGTGAGGATTTCTCGGTTCTGTTATGATTTTTTACAAGTACACTCAGAACTGAGATTAAGATTATAGAAACAATTATTTCTTAAGTGCGTCTCTAATTTCTTTCAGGAGATCATTATCACTCGGTCCTGCTGGTGCAGCTGGAGGTGGTGGCGTTTTTGTCTTATTATAAGCTTTCACAATGATAAATAAAACAAACCCAACAATAATTAAATTGATAATGGAATTAATCCACTTACCATACATAATAGCATTCTCTGGAATTTCTGCTCCATCGGCTCCTACAGAAGCTTCTGTGAGTACAACTTTCATTGCTGCGAAGTCCATACCGCCAGCGAAATGTCCAATGATTGGCATCATTACGTCAGACACAAATCCATTTACCACTAGGCCCATGGCACCTGCTAACATTACTGCAACCGCGAAGTCAATGACATTTCCGGTTAGGATAAAATTCTTGAATTCCTTAAGCATAATTGATTGGTTTAAGAGTTAATAAGTACCGAAGTTAACCAAATTGACACTTTTAACAAAACTTAAAGAGTTGGTGCGAGCTATTTTCGGCAAACGACCCTTTTTACACGTTGAGAAATAGCAGTTAACAGCTCATATGAAATACTATTCATAGATAAGGCAAGAGTTGAAGCCGATTGGTTTTCTCCTATTATGGTAACCATATCTCCTTCTTCACAGGCAATATCTGTAATGTTTACCATTATCATATCCATACATACATTTCCAATAATAGGCGCCTTTTGTCCGTGGATAATAACAGCGCCTCGGTTGTTTCCAAGTTGTCTAGAAATTCCATCTGCATGTCCTATTGGGATAGTGGCCATTTTCTCATGTTCTTTGGCGATATGCGATCTGTTGTAGCCAACACTTTCATTTGGTTTTATAAAATGGATTTGAGAGATGACAGAAGTAAGTTTGGCAACAGGGCGAAGCTCGTTATCCTCTTCAGGAGAATTTCCATAACCATATAGACCTATACCAGTGCGAACCAAATCGAATTGAGCCTCCGGGTAATTAATAATCGCAGAAGTATTGCTTTGATGAAGGAAAGGTCTGTAATTGAGTTTTTTAATAAGCTCTTCTGAAATTTTCTTAAACTGAGTTATCTGCTGTAAAGTGAAATCTCGCTCATTCAGATCCTCGCTAGCGGCTAAGTGTGAAAAGATAGACCGTACTTTGATACTACTCGTTTCGGATAATGCATCGTGAATCCAAGCCACATCGTTTTCACCAAAACCAAGACGATTCAACCCAGTATTGAATTTGATGTGAACGGGATAATTTTTTTGAGCTTTTTCTTCAGCAATTGCTACAAATGCTTTGAAAATCCGAGTACTATAAATAGCTGGTTCTAAGCAACGATCAATGAGTGTTTCAAAGTTATTAGGCTGCGGATGTAATACCAAAATCGGAGTTTCAATTCCAGCATCTCTGAGCGCCACTCCTTCTGGAGTATAGGCCACTGCAAAATAGTCAACACCTAATTGAACCAATTCTTTGGCAACTGCGTTCGCATCGCTTCCATATCCGAAGGCCTTTACAACGCCCATAAGCATTGTTTCAGGCTTCAATTTAGAAGTAAGATAGTTGTAATTGTGACCAAGAGCCGTTAGGTCAATTTCCAAAACGGTTTCAGGAAATTTTTGCCTTTCAGAAGCCATTATTTCCCTTCATTTTTTGATGGAAGCTGTTCTGGACTATTTACATCCATTTTTCTCAGTTTTTCTCTCAGCATTGCTTTGTAGTAGGCTGCTCTGCTTAATGGTTCATATTCTTCTGTTTCTCCCAGTAATACCAAATCGTCGCTTTGGGATTTTCTAAAACTGTAGTTTGCGAGATTACCAGTGCGCGGGCAAACGGCGTGCACTTTTGTAACATATTCTGCAGTTGCCATCAAAGCAGGCATAGGACCAAAAGGATTTCCTTTATAATCCATATCAAGTCCAGCCACTATTACTCGTACTCCTCTGTTTGCAAGGTCGTTGCAGACTTTTACAATTTCCGCATCAAAGAATTGGGCTTCGTCAATTCCCACTACATCGCACCCATCTGCCAAAATGGGAATATTAGCCGCCGCAGGAACGGGTGTAGATCGAATTTTATTGCTATCGTGAGAAACCACTTCATCTTCATCGTATCGCACATCCACAGTAGGTTTAAAAATCTCTACTTTTTGGCGCGCAAATTGTGCACGTTTAAGCCTTCTTATGAGCTCCTCGGTTTTTCCCGAAAACATGGAGCCGCAGATCACTTCAATCCACCCAAATTGCTCTTTTTGATTTACTGTATTTTCGAGAAACATAACTTACTTTGAGAATAAAATAGAAAATTTTGACGTTTACATATAGGATGCGTAAATTTAACAAAACAAAAGTGAGCAGAAAGATATAAAGTCTAAAAAGTTATGAAGAAGGAACTGCAAAAAGAAATAAGCCAAATAGGAGCTGAATTGAGTGCGGCGAAAAATGGATTTGAAACTGCCCATATGAAAGAACTAGTGGGTAAGTTGTTCGAAAAACTTAGTGTTTTACATTATCTAGAAGAGCAATTGTTAGGAACCTCTAAGGAGCCTGCCGCTCATATAACACCAGAAGTAATTGAAGGGGCTAAGCGTAAAGACAGAGAGGAATCGCTCGATTCTAAAAGCTACAGGGAGAACAATTGGTTTAAAGACCCTAAGCCCGTTCCTCAGCCAGATAATCAAGATCAGATTGTAGAACCATTAATTGAAAAGATAAAGGATTTGGTCGCTCAAATGCCGGAAGAATCGCAAAAAGTAGATGCGCTGCTGGAAGAGGTATTGCCCAAACAACTTTATCAAAAAAATGATTTAGAAGAATTCGCTTCTAATTATCAAGAAATGCCAGTATTTGAACGAAAAGAACTTGCGGCAATTCAAGTGAATGAGGAAGTTGTAACTAGCGAAAATGACCTAGTTAAACACGAACTTGAAGAGGCGGAAGCGCCAAAAACAAATGATGTGGATAGACCCAAATCCATCAATGATGCTGTAACAAGAGGCTTAAACATTGGACTCAACGACCGCTTGGCATTTGTGAAACATCTCTTTGATGGTAAGACCCAAGATTATACTCGTGTACTGTCCCAAATAAGCACCTTTTCGACCTTTGAAGATGCAGAAACTTTTATCAAAGGAAAGGTAAAACCAGATTATAATTATTGGCTCCATAAAGAAGAATACTCAAAGCGCTTTATGAACATCGTTGAGAAAAGTTTTAACTAACTTCTCGAAAGCATGCTTAAGCTAGCAAAGAGTCCTCTTCTAGCATTTTAAAAACCATGAAAATTCAAAAAGCAATTTATTGGATATCAACGCTTCTTCTTTGTGGGATTATGTTGTTTTCTGCCACGATGTATTTTACAAAAACAGAAATGATCGAAGGGTTCTTTGAGTCTTTTAATTACCCCAGTTATATTGTAATCCCATTAGCAGTAGCCAAGGTTTTGGCTATCATCATGATTTTGTGGAGAAAAAGTGCATGGCTTACAGAATGGGCTTATGCCGGCCTATTTTTTGACATGGTTTTGGCAACGACTGCTCATTTACATGCAAACGACGGCGGTGCTACCTTAGCTCTAATAGGGCTTTTGTCTTTGACGCTTTCCTATTTCTTCGGAAAAGAGGTGAGGTACTAATTTGCTGGAATTGACACCAACATATATAATAACCGCATAAAATAACAACAAATCACCAAGGGGCTAATTATCGCATACACTCTTGAAAATTAAGCACTCCTACTATTAAGATTATGACGGGAAAACTATACCTAGTACCAACACCAATTGGAAATCTAAAAGACATGACTTTTCGTGCCGTTGAGGTTTTAAAGGAAGTAGATCTCATTTTAGCTGAAGATACGCGTACCAGCGGAAAATTACTCAAGCATTTTGAGATTGCTACCCATATGCACTCGCACCATATGCATAACGAGCATAAAACTACTGAAGGTATTGTACAACGTATAAAATTGGGTGAAAACATAGCCCTTATAAGCGATGCAGGTACTCCTGCTATTAGTGATCCGGGATTTTTGCTTACTCGAGCCTGTGTAGAAGCTGGAATTGAAGTGGATTGCCTCCCTGGCGCAACCGCGTTTGTACCAGCATTAGTAAATAGCGGACTTCCAAACGATAAGTTCGTATTTGAGGGGTTTCTTCCCGTGAAAAAAGGAAGACAAACCAGAATGCAGTTGTTGGCGGAAGAAAGCCGAACGATCATTATTTATGAATCACCTCACAAATTGGTAAAGACGCTGAACAGTTTTGTTGAATTTTTTGGAGCCGAAAGACAAATTTCAGTTTCGAGAGAATTGAGTAAGTTACATGAAGAAACCATTAGGGGAACTGTGAGTGAAGTGCTAAGTCATTTTGAAAACAAGCCTCCCAAAGGAGAATTGGTTGTGGTAGTTGCTGGAAAGAAGTAATGAAACAATTACTCAAAAACATAAAAGCATGTGAGATTTGCAAAGAACACCTTATTTTAGGACCTAGGCCTGTGATTACTGCGCATCCAGATGCTAAAGTGGTGATTATTGGTCAGGCGCCAGGCACCAAAGTACACGCTTCTGGAATTCCTTGGGACGATGCCAGCGGAAAACAGTTGAGAAAATGGTTGGATTTATCTTTAGAGGAATTTTATGACGAGACCAAAATAGCAATCGTTCCTATGGGGTTTTGTTATCCCGGTAAGGGAAAAACAGGAGACCTGCCTCCAAGACCCGAATGTGCGCCTCAATGGCACGAGATATTACTAGAGAAGATGCCCAAAATAGAACTGGTTATTCTAATCGGGATGTACGCACAGAAATACTATTTAAAAAGCGACGCAAGGAGAACACTAACAGAGACCGTTGAGAATTTTGAAGAATACCTTCCTACTTATTTTCCACTGCCACATCCATCTCCAAGAAATCGATTTTGGCTAACTAAAAACCCTTGGTTCGAGCAAAGTGTCGTGTCTGAACTTCAAAAAAAAATAAAGCACTCTTTGGGCTAGAAAGCAAGTGCGTTCCTGTGAAAATTTCCGAAGAAAAAAACCTCATAAGTATATAACTAATGAGGCTTCCTTTTAATTGGTATATATTAAAGGTGTTTTCCTTTATTCCAACCGTGTTTTCCCAAATATTGGTCGCCACTTTCCACGGCTCCGTCTTCAATAGATGTTCCCATTGAATCGTTCCATCGATTGAGGTATCCAAAGAGGGATATTACACCTAACATTTCTACAATTTCACCTTCATCCCAATGTTCGTAAAGGCGTTTTTTAATTTCCTCGTCTACTCCATTTGGTACTTGAGAAGCTTGAAGCGAAAAATCCAAAGCTGCTCTTTCTGCTTCACTAAAAGCTGGGTGCGTTCTGTATTCCCAGATATTGTCTAGTTGTTCTTGTTCTGCTCCGTAACGTTCGGCAGCACGAATGGCATGTGCTTGGCAATATCTGCAACCGGTGGAGTTACTGCTTACCCATGCGATCATTCTTTTTAAAGCTGAAGTCACACGACCCTCATTGGCCATGACGGCTTTGTTGAGGTTGATGAACGCTTTGCTAATGGCCGGTCTGCGTTGCATGGTAAGTACGCTGTTAGGGCAGAAGCCTAAGGTTTCATTAAAAAATTCGGCTAATTCTCGCGTGTCCGGATCGTGATCTGCAGAGAGCGGAGTTACTAAAGGCATATAAATATTTTTAAGTTGATTTACAGTTACCAATGTACGAAACGCCCAAAGAAAATTCCAAATTTCAACTGTCAAATTCGCAAAGGAGTTTAGCCCAATTTATTGCTTGATTAATTTCATGCTTTGTCCTGCAGTAAACAGAAAATAGATGCCGCTTTGTGCTTGAGATAAGTCGATAGTGGTTTCGGTCCCAGTTAAAGTTCCTTTCTGTATTAGTTTCCCTGAAATATCCGAGATTTGATATGGTGTTTCAGAAGCTTGCAGTTGGAGCCCTTTAAGGGTGAAAACACCGTTGGAGGGGTTGGGATACAATTTTAAGTTACGTAGCTGATTATCTTCCATGCTTAACGGGTTGTTATTGAAGCGTTGAAGTACTAAATTAATTTCAGGACCATTGTACCAGATATCAGTTCCTACAATTAAAATTTTCCCATCGTTCAACTCAGTTGAACTTACAGACCCCAGTTCTCCATAATTAGAACTAAAATCAAAACTATTATCGAGGCTACCATTCTGAAAAAACCTTGAATAAGACAGTGAAATGCCGCCCTCAAAATCACCATAGCTTGAACTTGAAACAAACCGTTGATTATCTTGAATTCTACCACCCGCAAAATTGTCTAATACTCCATTAGTTCCAAAATTTAGATCTGGGGTTGCATCAGAGAATAGTTTTATGGTTTTTCTTACAACGGTGTATTCATCTTCATCATAGTAGGAAGCACCCACCAAGAAACTACCATTTTCCAAAACGGAAAAAAATGCTGAATAAGGCTCTGAAATTGGTAATACAGCTATTCCGTTTACCCCAAATGAGGTGTCCAAACTTCCATCTAAAAAAAGTTTTATGATACTGTTGAACTTTGTTTCATTTTCTGAATAACTCACACCAATAAATAGGTGGGAACCAGACTCTTTAAATGTGGAGGTTCTTAGGTCTGTTACATTTCCTATTGAATGTGATATAATGCCATCAACACCAAACGAAGTGTCTGGGATACCGTCCTCAGAATATTTGGTTAATACAATTGAAGAATCACCCGAATTTAAAGCTGTACCTAAAACCAGTAAATTGTTTTCAGAATCTACTCGCATGCTTCTACCACTAACTCCAGCTGTAAACGGTTGTAATTGGCCATTATTTCCAAAAGAAACATCTAACGTACCGTCAGGAAATAAGCGAGTTATAGTATAATCAATATTAATATTGCTTTTAACAAGAATTTTATTATTATCGAGTATTTTGACACCTCTATAATACTCATTTGCACCATCGGACCATAGGCTGCCATTATTTCCAAATGTCTCGTCAATTGTACCATCCTGGAGATATGCGATCATAAAATTAAAGTCCATATTCTGATTAAAATCATAATTTCTCCCTTGTACAATAATTCTATCGTTTGGCCCTTGATTAAGACCAACTATATAGCTGTCACCTTCATTTAGGGGAGTGACTATTACACCATTATTTCCGAAACTCAAATCGGGAGTGCCATCTTGAGCCAACGAGATTACGTCAACAAACAGAAATACCAGTATGCAAACAAATTGTAGCGTAATTTTTTTCATAGTGCAAGCTTATATTTAAAGATACTAAAAAAAGTAGAAGGTAGATCTCAAGAGCAGTGGAACACTATAATAAAGCAGCAATGAACCTTTTAAATATGACTAGTATATAAATAAGTAGCCCAAGCGCTTCTTTTGGAATGCACCTGGGCCATTTGGCTAATCAAATATGGGTTTTATCAAAAATTAAACTTTACCGAATGCTAAATTATGACGGTTAGGTAAGTAAATATCGAGTTAAAGAACCCAAACTTGGCAGGATATTTCCTGAATTTTTATGAGTGTTTTTTCTGAAAATTGACATCCTAAAAAGGGTGCAATAGAATTTAAGTTTTACGCCATTTACTAGATAGGATTTTTGTATTTTTAACCGTACTAATCTTCCCTCTAAAAAATAGATCCAAAGTACTTTTTCCTTATTCTGAAATTTTCAGGATTTGGACGTTATGTTTTGGAATTTGATATCGTTATGCGTTGGACCTTACAACCCAAACCCGAAACCGCAAAGGTCGCCAGCCTTTCGAAAGAATTAGGAGTAGACACTGCTATTGCCACACTCTTAGTGCAACGTGGTATAGATACCTTTGAAATGGCCAAGAAATTTTTTCGCCCCAGCTTGGACGATTTGCACGATCCTTTTTTAATGAAGGACATGGAAAAGGCAGTGGCGCGAATTGAAACGGCAATTGCCAAGGAAGAAAACATACTCGTCTATGGTGATTATGATGTGGATGGAACTACAAGCGTAGCTTTACTTTCTTCTTACTTAAAATCTTTTTACCCCAATATAGCCACTTACATTCCAGATCGTTATGAGGAAGGTTATGGAGTTTCTTACCAAGGTATTGACTTCGCAGAAGATAATGATTTCACGCTCATAATTGCCTTGGATTGTGGGGTAAAAGCGATTGATAAGGTGGCGTATGCCGCTCAAAAAGAGATCGATTTTATTATTTGCGATCACCACAGACCTGGTTCTCAATTACCTGCGGCAGTAGCGGTTCTAGACCCCAAAAGAAGTGATTGCGAATATCCGTACAAAGAACTATGTGGTTGTGGTGTAGGATTTAAATTGATCCAAGCTTTAGGTTCTACAAGAGACCAAGATATCCATGATCTGTTGTTGTATTTGGACCTAGTTGCTACAGCAATTGGAGCAGATATCGTTCCTATCACAGGAGAAAATAGGATTTTAGCTTATTACGGTTTAAAGGTGATTAATTCGAACCCTAGAGTTGGTTTCAAAGCCATTTTGAAACAGCTAAAAAAAGAAACCCTTACTATCACGGATGTTGTTTTTGTGATCGCACCAAGGATCAACGCTGCGGGTAGAATGAAACATGGAAATCATGCAGTTACATTGTTGACAGCCACAAACGTCGAGGATGCTAGTATGTGGGCGTCAGAAATAGAGCAGTTTAATTCGGACAGGAGAGAAGCCGATAAACGAATCACCGAGGAAGCGCTGCAGCAAATTTCAGAAAGAAAAGAAGAAGATAGAATGACTACTGTAGTATACGACGAGTCGTGGCACAAAGGAGTTATAGGCATTGTTGCCTCTCGACTCACTGAAACATACTATAGACCCACCTTGGTTTTTACTAAGAGTGGCGAAAAACTAGCAGCTTCTGCTCGCTCTGTGAGCGGTTTCGATGTGTACAATGCGTTGGAAGGTTGCGCAGCGCATATTGAACAATTTGGCGGACATAAATACGCCGCTGGTCTTACTTTATTGGAGAAAGATTATGAAAATTTCAAGACCGAATTCGAGAAAGTAGTGCGATCATCGATTGACCCAAAACTACTTAACCCCGAGTTAAAAGTGGACATGGAAATTGATTTAGACCAAATCACACCTAAATTTTTTAGAATATTGAAACAATTTGGACCTTTTGGACCTGGGAACATGTCACCCGTATTTATGACATCCAATGTGAAGGATATTGGGTACGGAAAACGTGTTGGAGAAGATAAAAGTCATTTACGGGTGGTTGTAAAGCAAGAAAATTCTCAAAATTTTACGGGTATTGGTTTCGGAATGGGAGACAAGCACGATATCGCATGCAGTGGGAAAGCATTTAAAGTTGCCTACGTTATTGACGAAAATGAGTGGCAAGGAAACGTTAGTTTACAACTTCGCTTAAAAGACATTAAACCTTAAATTTTAAGAAAATTTATTATTTAGAATAAATCTAAATAAGCTATATTTGAGACTCATAATTCGATGATATGAACGAGATTGAGCCTATATATAAAAATGAATTCGGTTTTGGGTTTTACTGGAAAAAAAGACCTGCCGAGCAGAAAGGAAAAATACAAATTATCTTTAGAGACACTGGATTTTACTTAGACAAGGCTGAGGTTCAAGATTTTTTGTACTGTGTTGACATCGCTAAGAATGCTCCTAGCTGTAATTCCTGTAATTCGGAAACTTGTTGTAGGTCCATTCTCCTTCGAACACCTTCCCAAAAGATAGATTTAGCAGTAAATTCGGCGGAGCTTTCTGGGATAGAGGATTTGCTTGGTGGTATTCTATTTCATCTGTCTCTAAGAACCTATTTGCGGGATATATCTTCAAACTAGTATGCAGTTAGCCCATGGTTAAAAAGGTTTTCTTATTTTTATACTGAAAACCAACTAACCATGAAACAGATCATCATTTTTTTACTACTCGTTATTATTGGTATTTTGGGTTATAACTTTTACGAGAAATGGCAACGTTTCCATCCGCCTAATTACCATTACAAGGCGGAACAAGTAGTAGATGCCAATCACTCCAACAAGGATTTATTAATGAACTATTACCAAGCCGTTGAAGCCTTAAATGGGTATGTGATTACTCAATGGGGAGCCAATGAAATAGATGTTAGAAATCCAGAAGATGACGATGCTCAAACCGTGGCGGCCGTTTCAGAATACAACAAAAAATTGGGAGCCGTAAAATACTACGAATCACAATTGTTAAACACCAAAGTTGCGGAGCCTGAGGTAGAGCAAACTCTTTCAGAAGAGGATATGAGGAATCAACTTGTCTATAAAATGTTTAATGCAGATCCCAAAGGAAACACCCTAAGGTTGGGAGAGCGAAATGCCTTTATCTACGAAATACAGCGATTACTTGTCGAAAACGGAGATTCTATTCGCCGTGACGGTTTGTTTAGAACAGAAACATTTAATGCGCTTAGAAGTTTTGAAGAGCGAAAAGGTCTCTTAGCAGATGGTCGTTTAGACCTTATTACGCTAGAATATCTCTTAAAGTAATTCCAACTGTTACAAGTTAAGTATTGGATAGGCTTTATGAAACGAATACTTTTCATTTCAAACTTTGCAAAATAATCTTTATGATTTCTTGAGGTTCCTCTTCCTGAATGAAGTGTTTCGCCTTCAAGAGGTGAATGTTTTCTTCTGAAATATTTAAATCGGATTTAACACGATTGGCTTGAGATTGCCAAAGCAAAAATTCATCTTCCTCGCCCCAGATGATAGTTACAGGCCTTTTAAATTGACTCAAAACCTCAGAATAGTTGGGTAGTTCATTGCAAGTTTGGGTAAAGAAATAATACATTCCTCTGGTTTTCCCTTCTTTCAATGGAATTTTATAGCCTTCGATATCTGTTTTATTCAAATTATGTTCGATTAAGCCAGACTTAAGAAGCCCTCTAAGCATCATATTGGTGGTAATCTTATTCCTGTAGCTCCACATTGCAATACGCGCCGTAAAGCCTTTTTTAAATCGAATAGGGGGTTGAAATCCTTCCTCGTAGATAATAGTATTTAAAATCACTAAATTCTTGAAACGATGCGATTCTTGTTTTAGTAACTCCCAAGTCCAAAGTCCGCCAGCGTCATGCATTACGTGTGTCCATTTTTCAATGTTGAGTGAATCCATTAGCGCAAGAATTCTTCGTCCGTGGTTCTCTTCCGAATAAATTTCATATCCTTTGGGAGAATCGCTACTACCAAAGCCTAGCATATCGGGCACAATTACACGATTGGTTTTTGCTAGTTCATCGATCATATTTCGGTAGAGCCAACCAGATGTTGGAATCCCGTGTAAAAGTAAAATTACCTCACCCTTTCCCTTGTCGATATATTTTATAGTGCCTTCTATAGAAGAAAAGCTAGACTGATCATTTCTAAATTGCGTATAGGTAATTTGGTCAGGTTTGGTGGTGGTAGAGGTATATGGCTTGCAGGAATAAACCAAGCCAATAAGTAATAACCCGACAAAAGCAGATTTCATATAGTAGATTTTACGAAAGGTACTAAATTCTGGGAGCCTATTTATATTCGAGCAATTGAAACTTCTCCCCGTCAAAAACCCCATAAGTATACTGAGTGATCCAGTCGCCTAGATTGAAATAGGTAGAATTTTCTCCAACCTGAATTTCCATAGGAAGGTGTCTATGCCCGAACACGAAGTAGTCGTAATGCTTACGCTCTAGTTTGCGTTTTGCATAAAGGGCGAGCCATTCGTTTTCTTCTCCTAAAAATTTCTTGTCTTCTTCCCCAGAAATAAGCTTGTTTTTTACAGAAAGATATTGTGCAAGACGCATCCCTAATTCTGGATGGAACCATCGAAATAACCATCGAAAAATAGGGTTGGTAAAAACCTTTTTCATTCTTTTATACCCTTTGTCTCCTGGGCCTTTTCCATCACCATGCCCCATTAAAAAGACTTTGTCGTTGAATGTAAATTCTTTGCAATCGCGATACGTAGGTATATTTAGTTCCTTTTCGAAATAGTCTTTCATCCAAAGATCGTGGTTTCCTACAAAGAAGTAGACTGGAATACCGCTATCTGTGATTTCTGCAAGTTTACCAATCACCCTTGCAAATCCTTTGGGAACTACTGTTCTATACTCAAACCAAAAATCGAATAAATCTCCAAGTAAAAAAATAGCTGCGGCATCTTCTTTAATCTCGTCTAGCCAGCGAACAAATTTTTTCTCACGAGGGAGGCTTTCCTCCGCTGTGGGAGCTCCAAGGTGGTTGTCGCTTGAAAAGTATATTTTTTTTCCTGGAGGAATTTGCATTGGGCAAAGATAGTAAATCAGTAGTCAGTTGAAGGTATTCAGTGCGCAGTTATCGTTTTATGATGCTACGTTTTATAAAATCAACCGTTAGGCATTATCACTCGCAAACCATTCGGCATAGCTCGTTGCTGTTTCTTGAAGTCTCAGCGAGTGAAGTTGAATATTCTTTGGAAGATACTTTTTTATTTTTTCTGCGAAATCGATCACCATCATTTCGCTGGTTGGTTGATAGTCTACTAAAAGCACATTGTGTCCTCGGTCGCTCAATTCTTTTGCTAATTCAACATGAGGGGTGTTCTTATTGAAAACAGTAGCATGATCGAATACATCGACAATCTCTTCCTTCACAATTTTTTTCAAATCTCCGAAGTCGATTACCATTCCAAATTTTACATGATTTGCATCACTTATAGGTGTTCCAAAAACAGTTACCGACAGTTTATAGCTGTGGCCATGAACATTTCGGCATTTGCCATCATATCCATAAAGCGCGTGTCCCGTTTCGAATGAAAATTGCTTAGTGATGCGTATGTTGCTCATGTTATTTATTTCTTGTTTGACGGTCTTTTAAACTGCCTTCTTGTTTTCGCTTTGTTGTATAAGACTGCAACCGCAACAAAAAGCCCTAAGATCATGAAAAGCCCATTTCCGCTTAAAAATTGTAGGATGTCCATTGTATTAATTTTTTTGCAAAGTTATTTATTTCCTATCAAAGGAATATACTTTCTTTTGAATTTAATAATGAGTGCGACTGCACGCCATGCCACCCAAATAAGAAGTGCTATCCAAATGCCCGTTAAGCCCCAGCCCATGTATTTTGAAAAATAGACCATTGGAATAAACCCAAGTACTGTAGCTCCTAACAAAACGTTTCGTAAAAAGCCCATTTCTCCGAGCCCTTTGAAAATAGAATCGAGCGTAAAAGCAAGTGAGTTAAAGGGGAACGTAAGGATGACCATATAAAACATACCGTAGAAAACAGTAAGAACATCGGGGTCCTTATTAAAGACAGACCCTAGTGGTTTGTAGAGTAAAAATGCAATAAGGATTAGGACTGCTGCCACGCCCAAATTGTACATATTTACTCTTTTGGTCAAGGTCCATAATGCTTTGAAATTCTTTTCTCCCACTAATTTTCCTCCTAAAATATTGCCCGCAGCACCATATCCGTCTAAGAAGAAAGCTACAAAAATCCAGATATTAAAAGCGATCGTATGGGCCGCAATGTATTCTTTCCCTAAAGCAGTTGCTTCTCTGGTTGCAATAATTAATGCAGTATTTAACGCTAACGCTCGTACAAACAGATTAGCGCTCATTGGAATAAGCCGATAGATTTCAGGATGAATTTTTTTACCTAGTTTAAGAGAAATATTCGTTTTTTTGAGCAATAGAATTAATGCTAACAAGGCCATGACCATTTGTGAAATGAGACTTGCCCAAGCCGCACCTTCTACATTCATTGGTTCGATCCATCCTTCGATTCCATATACCAACATAAAATCAAGTCCAATATTAAGTCCTGCTCCAATAGCCGCAATAATCATGGGCCAAAAGGTATTTTGCAATCCTCTAAAAAGGCCAAAAACGGCAAAGGTGAAAAGCGTTAATGGGAACCCCCATACACGTATTCTGTAATAATCAATACTAAGATCTAGAATCATCCCATCTGCATTGAGTAAGCGAAAAATTTCTTCCACAAAAAAATAGGTTGAAAATATAAGTACTATGCTCAACCCTATGTTAAAAAAAATGGCCTGTCCGGGAAACGTTTTTAGACTATCGATTTTACCGGCCCCCAAATTTTGAGATACAATTGCAGAAATTACACTTCGGGTTTGTCCTAAGATCCAAATAAGGGCAGAAAGGAACGTTCCAACAATTCCTACTGCGGCTAAAGATTCTGTTCCGTAGGTCGCTATGTTTCCAACCACAGCAGCATCTGTGCTCGAAAGAACAGGTTCTGCAACTCCCGCAACAATAGCCGGAATGGCTAATTGTTGAATACGCCCGAAAGAAATATTCGTTTTAACAGTTTCCAATAATTAAAATTAACTTAAAAGGGTTTCATAACAATACATATAGCAGATTTTAGTTTTAAAAATTAGTACCTTTCCTTAAAAATTGCTCAACTACTGCTAACAAAAGAAAAAAAACAGAAAAATTGCTTCAACAAGAAACAAGGATTTTTTGGTGTTCAAGGATTAGAATTAATCCTCCATGCAATAAAAGCAAATTCTAAAATGCGTTACGGGATTCTCTATATTACTTGTTTGTTAATGAGCACGCTCTCGTTCGCCCAAGAATGTCCAAATCTTCTAGATCCAATAGCTAATTCGACCAATGTCTCCATTAGTACTGAGATTAGTTGGGAAGAAGTGGTAGGAGTTACAGGATATATAGTTTCTATTGGAACGACGTCTGGAGGTACAGATATTGTAAACGAACAAGCGGTTGGAAGCGATACAAGTTTTACCCCTCCAGTTGGCTTGCCAGAGTCCTCACAAATATTTGTGACCATTACACTATTCTTTTTCGATCAACCCGATATTGTGTGTCCGAGCCAATCGTTTTTCACAGAAAATGTGACTACTATTCCGACGTGCTCAGAACTTACATCTCCGCTGGATGGCGCACAAAATGTCAACATTGCCACCAACCTCAATTGGAGTTATGCCCCTAGAGCAATAGGATATCGATTGACTTTAGGAACCGCACCAGGTTTAGGCGATATAATCGATAATTTAGATGTAGGGAACGTGTTGTTCTTCAATCCCACTGTAGATTTTCCTATAAATACCCAGATATTCGTGCTCATTATTCCATATAATGAAAATGGAAATGCTACGAGTTGTCCAGAGGAGAGTTTTACCACGGCTTCTTTAGGAGATCCACCTGGATGTACGCAGCTCATCACACCATTGGACGGAGCCATTAATGTGGCCTTATCGCCCTTAATAGAATGGGTTGCAATACCAGAGGCAACGGGATATATTGTAAATATGGGACGTTCTCCTTTTGTAAACGACGTGTTAGATAATGCTGTCTTTACCACTAACTCCACATTTGTGTTAAACTTCGAACCTAATAGCACTTACTTCATTCAGGTTATTCCATTCAATGAAGCAGGGGAGGCGCAGGACTGTGGACAGGAATCTTTTTCTACCATTTTAGGATGCGGACCGTTTATTGACGAAGATACTGGAGAACTGGTAGTTTTAAATCCGGAAATTAACTTTCCAGATGAGGTAGGAATTTGTGAAAATGAGGTGCCCACCCGAATCACTACCCCAGATATAGCCGATGGATTTAGGTGGTATCAAATTCTTCCTACGGGTTCTGAAGAATTGATTTCAATTGAGTCGTTTGTTGATATTTCAGAAACTGGACCCTATCGATATGAAGCGTATAATGTGGTGAATCAAGAAGGAGAATCGATTGAATGTCCGAGCACCAAAGAATTTACGGTAAATTCGTCCTCTGCGGCGGTTATAGAATCTTTAGGGATTGTTGAAGATGGAGGTTTTTTCACGGTTACGGTTAACGTTTCTGGGAATGGAGATTATGAATTTTCTCTAAATGATCCAGAGGGAATTTATAATGATGATAACGTTATTGTTAATTTAAATACAGGGACTTATACGGTCTATGTAAGAGATAAAAAAGGGTGTGGTATTGTGGAACGTGAGTTCAAATTAGCCCTGGCTCCTCCTGGATTTCCGCCTTATTTTTCTCCCAATGGCGATGGAATTAACGATTTTTGGCAATATGTTCCCCCGCTCATTGATCCATTACCGCTTACTAGAATACTTATTTTCGATCGGTTCGGGAAGTTGCTTATTAGATTGAATCCAAATTCTGAAGGATGGGACGGAAGCTACAATGGGAGTACAATGCCCTCGGACGGATATTGGTACAAGGCATTTACTTCAGATAACCGTGTTATTAGTGGAAATTTTTCGATCGCTAGATAACGGCTATAAAACAAGTTCATAGCAGTGGAAGGGATATTTTGTTTGTCTTGGGAAATACACATCACCTAAACGTTGATATCCTCTAGCTTCGTAGAATTTTTGATTTCTTTTATTTTTACTGAACGTATCTAGACGTACAGAAACTGCTTTTTTTTCTACTGAAAGTTTCTCGGCAAAGTTCATCAGTTCTTTGGCAAATCCTTGGTGCTGAAAGGTAGGGTGTACTGCTAGACGATGAATATAAATCTGATTTCCATCAGGAGTTAACCAATCGATGGCATTGTATTCCTCGTCCTTTTCCGAAGAAATAGTTATACAGGCCGAAATGTTATTATTTATAAGTAAAACAAATAGTTCGTCCCGTGCTACATCTTTCCGAAAGGCTTCTATATTGGGGTATTCCTCGTTCCACTGATAAATATTATTGGCCACCATTTTTGCGGCACAGGCCCGTGTAATTGCCATAATTTCCTCAATTTCTGAAAGTTTTGCTAGTCGAATCATTTTTTAGGATTAATTTTGTACCGAATTTAAAGATACATGATCTTAAGAAAGACGCTAAATATCTATGTTGAATTAATAAGACATTCTTTAAATAAATAGTAAAATCATGAAAAATATTTTAGTTCCTGTTGGTTCAGTAGATAGTGGAATAAGTAATTTGCGTTATGCCGTTGAGTTGGCTAAATTAATGGAAGCCAAAATTTATCTGATTAATATTTATAAAGAATTCTCAAAAGTAGGTGGGCTCACCAAAGTGAATCAACTTTTAATAGATGACAGTGAAGAGATCTTAGAGAATATTTTGAGCAAGGTGGATACAGAAGGAGTTGAGGTGATCTCGAGACCAATTAAAGGAGACCCTTTTGAAGCTATCCAACGCGTTGCTAAAATGGTGGATATCGATTTAATCATTCTTTCTCCTCAAAGTTTAGAGATACAAAATGAAGTATACCTGGGAAGTGTTACAGGAAAAATTGTAAAGCAAAGTGATATTCCAGTACTAGTGGTACCTAGAGCGTATCCATTTGCCAGAATAGAAAACATCTTATTGGCCGTTAAGAGTGGTCAGATAGAGCGAGAAGGAGTCTTAGACCCTTTAAAAGAAATAGCTGAACTTTTTAACGCAGAAATTAATTTGCTCCATGTAAAAACTCCAGACGCACCAGAAGAAGCTGGAGCAATTAACAAGGAGCTACAAGCATTAAAGTCATCTTTGACCGAAACAGAAAACGCGACTATTTTCCAAGGTGTATTAGAACATTTTCAATCGCATAATCCAGATATGCTTTGTGTACTTAGACGCAAAAGAGGTTTCTTCAAAAAGCTATGGGAAAAGAATTCTGTAATGAAAAAAGAATTCCACACCAGCAAACCTTTGCTTATTTTGAAGGGGCAGGATTAGATTGAAATAAAATGGGCACCATCATTACGTAATCGCACCTTTCACTTTATCTAAGCCACATCGCTCCATAAATTCATTTGTAAATACGGCCATCGAAGGAATAGTCATTAATTGGTTGCGTGTATCAATCCATGATTGCACCATAGCCGCTCCGTACATCCTCAACACTCTTGTTTTATTGAGATTGAAATTAATCTTACCCCAGTGCAGCGTATACAATATTTGTTCCTGTTCAAACCTGTTCCAGACGGCCTCAAAAAACTTCCTTGAAGCATTGCTTTCTAGTCCGTCCATTTCTAACACACAGGTTTTAGAAAATTTCGTGAAACCAAGTGTTGCTTTTGTACCTTTTACATAGCGCAAAGCAAGACCTCCAGGAAATGGTTGCTGTTTGTTTACTTCCATTATAATTTCTAACACCTTGGCAGAATCCTCGGCAGCTATTCCTATGGCGGCGCTGGCTACTTGTCCTCTAAATTTTGTGAAATTAAAGATCTCTCCAATGGTTCCAGTTTGGGGTGGCCTTGGCTCAAACGCATCCTTAAACATTAAATTCACCAATGGAGGTATTAACGCATCCGAAATAAGCTGAAGGCGATCTAAAAGACTCGAAATAATACCTAACAAATCTTCACCGTATTTGAACTTACTTGATGGGAGTAGGTCTATTTCATTTGGATCAAAAGGCTTTTTAAACATGTACTTTAAAAAAGCTCCCTTTTCTGCATTACCAGGTTTAAAATTATGCAAATTGAAAAGCACTTCAAAATGATACAATTCATTACCGGAAGCTGCACCCTCTAACGATAAATCACTAAAGTCTAACTGGGTCATGGCCTTTTTTAACGGAGCACTAAATGGGATATTTCCAATACGGTGTTCTTCTAATAAAAACTGTGGTTCGGTTTCAATCATAATTCCATGAATAAACCCGAAACTTCCAAAACTAACCAACGCTGCATTGAATATTTCGTCGTCTTTTATGACCTCATCTACTTCTATTCGATCGGTCCAAGTATTTGAGGTTACAGGATAGGATGCTCGTTCGATCCAAACGTGTTTATCAACGGCTGTGATTATATGTAAACCCACAACAAAGTCTTGAACAGCCCCTACGTTAAAGGCGGCTCCATGCGTCCCAGTTGAAAGTGCGCCTGCAATGGTTTGCCCATTACTGGCCCCAGATGCTTTAATGGAACGCTGTGGTTTTTTTCTAGCAAGTCTGGTGTTGATTTGATGGATTTTAGTTCCACATTGTAAAAAATACAGGTCTTCCGGACTATTATTATACGCTGGATCAATATCCTTCGTACCTACTTTAAATGAAAAATTCAATGAAAGGGTATCAATAATTCCTCCATTACTAACTCCTACCTTAGAAAACGACCAGCCTCTTCCCATGGCGCGCAGTCTTATATTTCTTTCAATAGCATGATTGATTAACCATTGAAAATTTTTAGTAGTAGAATTGTATCTATCCCATCCAGATGTTCCTGTCGGATTTCTAAGTTTAAATGAGGCATCTTTAATTAAATCTTGTGTAAAATTTTCATGTGAATTTGTCCACTCAGATTTGGGCCGTAAGCTAATACCTTCTGGAATCATAACTTTGATTTTTAATTATTGTTCTCCTTCGTCGATCTCGGCACATTCGTAAGAAACCGTTCTATGGTTTACTACCCCAAGTGTAACAAGAGTTAATAGGAAATCGCCAAAAGAACTATTTACTTCAACCGAAGCCAATGCATTATTCGGACAAGGACACTTGGTATCGTCTGAATCTGCTTGTACTAGAATTTCGTCGGATCCACCCAAACCCCACCAATACTTCCATTGGGAAACTGTCTGACATTCTTCATTATCAATATTGTCGCTATGATAATTACCAACAACTTTAGTGGACATACAGGATGAAAAACTCATAAATACGAACAAAACAAGTAAATAATGTTTGCGTTTTCTCATAATAGAAATTGTTTTCATACGCTCAAATAAATTTATTATTAAAAAGACTTATGTGCTAAATGATACAATGAAGCCAAATACCTAAACTTAGTAGAAGTTAGTGTGTAACGGCGGAGAGGAGATCTTAAAAATACAAAACTAATTGAATCTAACAAAATGAAGGTCAGTGATTTACGTATAATTCTCCACTTAGTCATAAAGCAATAGACGCTTTGAGTTTTTTCTAAAATGAAAAAATCCACACGGAAGTGCGGATTTTCTAGTTGAAGTGGAGAAGATGGGAGTCGAACCCACGACCTCTTGACTGCCAGTCAAGCGCTCTAGCCAGCTGAGCTACATCCCCGTTAATACATTGCGAAAATACTAAACTTTTCTCAAGTATTGCTACCCATTATAATGTTTTAAGTGGGATGTTCATTACTTGTTTTTCTTGTTTTATTCGGTAACTTTATAGTGTTCGTTATGGATTTTGAACGATGTTCCTTTTCCGAAGGGCAAAATTCGCTTCTAACACTAATTAATTACTTTCTATTCTTAGTACGAACCTAATTTTTATAATGTTAAGTAGATCGCGCTTTTATTTTAGTTTGCTTCTGTTAATGTCAAGTCTTTTGATACAAGGGCAGAATTTTAGTAATTCGTATTGACAGGAGCAATCCTACGATTCTTTGGTTAGCTTATTTGGTAAGAATAAAAATGATACAATTACTGCCATTCGTATTTGTAGAATTTATTTAAAAAAGGCATGAGCTTCACTTCTTATATAAAAGAGAAAAGAATTGCCTACCGTGCAGGACAATTAAGGACAAATAAAAAGATGAGAAAGTATTCCATAAAGGCTATCGCCCATGAATCTGGATTTAAAACTGCCGAATCTTTTTCGAAAGCCTTCTACAAAAAGTATAGAATCTACCCTTCGTATTATATCAAACAATTAGAAAATAAATAAGAGCGAGATCTTTTTTATAGACCTCGCTCTTTTTGTAGAAATAGTGGTTGATGAGAAGAGTGGCTTATGCTCTGTTTTGCCTTGCGGGAACCCATCAATTCCCTGTGAAGTTGTGGCTTTATAAAATAATTGAAGTAAGTGTTTTCTAGAAAGATTTTCTTTGAAACCGTGATTCTTCCTTTAATCGCATTAAATTGTTTATTTCTGCTTCAAACTTTTCTAATTGCTCTTTGGTTGGATTTCCTTTTAGAACTTTCAACCATCTGTAACGTAATGTAAGTTGCATTCCTGTTGACATCATGTATTATTTTTTTACAAATCTCTTCAAGAAGTGATGAATAGGCAAACAAAAAAACCCCATTTTCATAGGGGTTTTTCCTGTATTTTAAATATGAAAAGTCTCTTGCTACATCAAAAAATTGATCGATAGCTTCACTGTCTTTTTTAAATCTGCTGGCATATGAGGCGCTAGCCATGGATGGGTAGCTCCAAAAACATGATTACTTTCTGGAATTATTTCAAGTTTGCTTTTGGACCTATTCCATTTGTGAAGTAATTGCGCCTCCTTCAAATCTACCGTTGTATCTGCATCACCATGAATAATTAAAAGTGGTTTAGAGAGATCTTGTACTGCTCTTTGGATAGTAAGCCGCTCTTCATTGGCAATAAAGTTCTCATAGAATTGCCAGTAATGAGGGAGTTGTTGTTTTGTTCGAGAATTCTCGACATACGTAACACCGGTGTTGCGAAATTGTTCAAAGGCATCGGAGTCTTCCTGAAAGCGCACCCTAAAATCACTAACTCCTGCCCATGTGATCACTTTTTTTACGCGTGAATCTTCTTCTGCCTTAATGAGAACAATACCACCGCCTCTACTATGCCCGATTAAAGAAACTTCTTCTGTTTCTAAATAATTGATGATACGATCAAGATCTTCCAACTCCTTGCTATAGTTGTTGTTGGCAAAAGCGTCGAGGTCGGGAAAATCAATGGGGTCTTCTACAGTGCCGCCATTGTGAGAAAAATTGAATTTAATGAAGCAAAATCCAGCCTCTGCGAAAGATTGAGCCATAAGGTTCCAAGTACCCCAATCTTTAAACCCTTTGTATCCATGACAAAAAATCACCACTGGTTTATTGGTTTTCTCTTCTTTAAAATAGAGATCAAATAGGATGGGCTTCTTGCCTTTGGTTCTAATTATTTGATTTTTTTCGATCGTCATAGGTTAGAGTTCTTTTTCAATAAAATGGGTGCTAGGATCGCAAATTTCGAGAATTAATTTTTTTAGTTGAAGACTAAATTCGTTCAATATTTCTTCTGAAATATTCGATTCTTTATGAGTTGCTCTTGGTTTGTCTTTTTTCGCAAACTTTAGAAATCCGCCGTTCATATTTTTAAATGAAATGACTCCAGCTTCCATTTGATTAAACGAAAGCGAGCTGCGCGCCATGAGTGCATATGTTAATACCTGAAAGGCTTTGCTATATTTATAATCTAACGTAATGCTATCCCAGTCTACAATTTCAACATCTCCCGAGTTCACTTTACCTGTTTTGTAATCTATAATTCTAATTTGATCATTGTAAAGGTCGATTCGATCTACTTTTCCGCCGATAAATACTGGAAAATCGAGTTCAGAAATGGCTATTTTAGTTTTAAGCTCGGCTTCCAGTTGAAGTATTTTTATGGTATTTCCATTTTTTAATTCGTTAATATCAAGATCGATTAAGTTTTCGACATAGCGTTTGGCAACTTCAAAAATGATGAGATTTTTTCCTTTGCTAAAATCTCCTTGCTTAAATTCGAGTATGAATTGTTTTCGTACCTCAGAGGCTATTTCACCTCTCGCTTTTAGTAAGCCTTCTACACTAAGTGTTAACCCCTCATACGGCTTATAAAGGTGTTCTAAGGCTTCATGTACGATGGTCCCTAAAGTGTTATAAGCTACGGTTTCTTCAACTTCCTCCGTTTCATTGATCTTCAGTATTCTTTGAAAATAGAAGTCGGTTGGATTTCTGATGTAACTTGTTAAGGCAGATGGTGAAAAATACCGCCCACTAATTTCCTGAAGACGTTTCATGACTCCAGGGGTTTTCTTGATCTTTCTTATATTTTTTACAGGAATACCAACAGGAGCTGTAATCACTTCATGGGTGAACGTATGTTGAGCCATCTGCTCCATGTTTAGCTGGAGCAAATAGCGGCTCTTTTCTCCACTATCAAGCCCTCCGGAGTTATTACTATACATTAAATTAATATGTTGAGACCTGTGTAATAAATGATAAAAGTGATAGGTGTATACAGCGTCTTTTTCAGTATGCTTAGGCAGTTTAAATTGCTGCTTCAAGTCGTATGTAATAAAAGAGGCATTCGATTTACCTGTTGGAAGAATACCTTCGTTTACAGACAGAAGTATAACGTTTTCAAAATCTAATACACGTGTCTCTAACACTCCCATTATTTGCAGACCTTCATAAGCATCTCCCTCAAAGTCTAAAGATGCGCTCGGAGCTAGCTGCTGGAAGAGACTGTGAATGGTCGATATTTCATCTAAATATAAAAAGGATGCCGAGAGTTGTTCGATATTTTGGAATACTTCGTCCAATTTTTGCCATACGGCTCGTTCGATACTTTGGTTGGTAGAATGATCATACACAAGAGAAAGGAGTTTTCTACAAGTTTCAATGGCTTTTAATGCGTTGTTGTTCCAATCTCCAAAAAGTAGAGTAAGGGTTGTATGATTTTCAGGCGGAGTGAGTTCATACAATTGTTCCAAAGAAATATAGGTTCTATTTTGAGCTGAAATTTGCAATACAATCTTATGTGGCTCCGAGATAATTTCTTGGGCCAGTGGGTGATTTAGTAAAGCAATAATGGTCTTATAGTAAAAGATATCGGTGGCCTTCATGTGAAGCTTCAACAATAACTCAAAAAAAGCAGTGGATGGAAAAGAACTAAGTGTGGCTCCCATTGTAACGTTGGCTTTTTTTACGTTCGTGGGAAGAGAATACAACACGGGGATCAACAGAGCTTCGTCTGCTAGAACAATTGCCGTTTTGTTTAATTGTTCTTCCGAATAGGAGGATAACAAGGTGCCGAGGTATTTCACTTGGCTCATGTTATTCTGGGTTTCAGAAACAGTGATCTTTTTAGGCTGATCATAGTTTGCGCCCAATGTAGGAGTACCATTTTCTTGGTAATACTTCCAATTCTTAAAATAGTCTCTAATAAATAGGGAGGCACTGTGGTTGGGGTCGTTGTAAAAATGAGCTTCGATATCCCAATAGACCTTGGTGTGACCAGTTTCTAGCAGCGCTTGAATAATGTGTTGTTCGGCAGTGTTTAAGGCGTTAAAACCAATAAAGAAATGTTTGTTGGCCCCATTGTTGGCAATATAGTGTTCAATATCTTCTGCAGCTTTGCGATAAACCATTCCTTGGTAACCTCTTCCTTCTTTATTCAATGAATTGTTGAGGTTTTTATAAAAATCGTGCAGACTGCTCCAGAAAGCGAGATAGTTTTTAATAAGGGTAGTTTGTTCTTTATCAATACCCCACTTCTCAAGTGTTTTTATTTCAGATAAATAGGTAAAAAACTGACTAGGATTGAGAAGGTATCGATCAACTTCACTAAAGTCGTTTAGTAAGGTCATGGCCCAGGAAGCGTATTCGGTAAAGGATTCCTTTTGAGGGATATTAGGAGTATCTAAATACGCCTGATAGCTTTTAACTAAAAGTTCTTCCGAAGATATAATTTGAAGGTTAGAGAGGGTTTCTATAAACTCTTCTATGCTTAAAATGGAAGGAGCAAATTGGGTTGAATGGGTGTGTTTAAGCAAGTAATTCTTGAGAAACCCACCGGCTCGTTTGCTAGGAAGAATTAGGGTACAATTGGAAAGATCATCATTGTTTTTTTGGATATTAAGTATGGTTTCTTCTAGAAAGCTGAGCATACCCAAAAATAAAAAACGTCCCGACTAATCGGGACGTTTTACTTATTTATTTATGTGGAAATTATTTTTTCAAAGAAATCTCTACACGTCTGTTTTGTTGTCTTCCAGCTTTTGTGCTGTTAGAAGCGATTGGTCTACTTTCACCGTATCCAATAGAAGATAATCTACTTCCGTCCATACCAATACTAGTAAGGTAAGAACTTACAGATGCAGCTCTGCTATCAGATAATTTTTGGTTTGTACTATCTCTACCTTGGCTATCAGTGTGTCCTTCAATTACGAAGTTTGCACTTGGGTATTCTTTCATGATATCTACGATGCTCTGAAGAACAGCATAAGACTCAGGACGAATAGTTGATTTACCAGTATCAAATAAGATAGTTTTAGAGTACTCATTCAATTGGTTGATGATCTCAACAGTTACTTCTGGACATCCGTTGTTTGCAACAGTACCAGGAACATCTGGACATTGGTCATCTTTGTCTAATACACCGTCACCATCTTTATCTTGGTAAGGACATCCGTTGTTAGCTTTAGGACCTGCTTCGTTTGGACAACCGTCTTCAGCATCAGTGATACCATCACCGTCGCTATCAGGACAACCGTTCATTGCAGCAATACCAGGAACAGTAGGACAAGCATCTTGAGGATCAGCGATTCCATCACCGTCACTATCAGGACAACCGTTAAATTCAGCCGCTCCAGGAGTGTTTGGACAAGCATCTTGTCTGTCTTCGATTCCATCACCGTCGCTATCTGGACAACCGTTGAATTCTGGAAGACCAGGAGTCTCAGGACATTCATCATCTTTATCGAAGATACCATCACCGTCTGTGTCTTTACCTCCAAATTTGAAAGTAACACCAGCAGCGTGTTGGAAGTGAATAATTCCATACTCATCTTCGAAAGCGTGCTTGTAAGTACTCTGGAAGTTAAGTGCTAAGTTTTCTGTTAACCAGAAACGAACACTTGCCATTGCATTTGCAGTTCCAAATCCAATATCATCTACCCATGTGTAACCACCACCAATACCAAGTGAAGGATCAAACCATCCACCAGGTCCGTTGATTACATCTCTAAGGCTATATTTAATTTCACCATCAACTCCATAGTAGTTTAAGTCATCTACACTTAAATCTCCAAGTTTGTCGATTTTGTTGATTGTACCAGCAGCAGTGAAAGTGAATCCACTACCAATATATCTACCTACAGATACTCTTGAAACGGAAGGTAAGATGTTCCAGTGGTCATTCTGGTTAAAATATTCTGAAAAAAGGTCGTCTTTAATTTCAACGTCACCAACCAATGCTGGAAGTCTACCGTTGTCTGTTACGCCAACTGGATAAACATCAACTGCGTTGATCCCGACTTCAATAGCCCACGGGTTGTTTTCGTCTTGTGCATTCGCTACTCCAATAGCAAAGAAAAAGAGAGCAGCAGCTAAAATACTGTTAAGATGTTTCATATTCGATTGTTTAATTTTTAAGTGTTAATGACGCAAAAGTAAGTTGTTAAATTTTACTAACAAAAGCAAATCTATTAAATTTTTTACAAACCACAGCGTTTATAAGGTCAATTATATGGCTCGATTTAGTTAAATACCCAGCTTTTGTTTCACTTTTTTAAATGCGGTGATGGCTTTGTCCAAATGTTCTTTTGTATGTGCAGCCGACAATTGAACTCTAATTCGCGCTTTTTCCTTTGGCACCACCGGGTAAAAGAAACCAATAACATAGATCCCTTCTTCCAACAGCATATCTGCCATTGTTTGTGATAGTTTGGCATCGTATAACATAACAGGGACGATAGCAGAATCACCATCGATGATATCGAATCCCGCTTCTTTCATTCCTTTTTTAAAATAATTGGTGTTCTCTTCTAGCTGATCTCTTAATTGAGTATCGTTAGATAACATTTCAAAAACCTTTATAGAAGCACCTACGATTGCTGGGGCCAATGAGTTAGAAAATAAATAAGGTCTCGATCGTTGTCTCAATAGTTCAATAATTTCTTTTTTACCTGTAGTGTAACCACCCATTGCACCTCCAAGTGCTTTTCCTAGTGTTCCCGTAATAATGTCAATCCTACCCATTACTCCTTTATCTTCTAGAGTACCTCTTCCAGTCTCACCAATAAAACCAGCAGCATGGCATTCGTCTATCATCACCATGGCATCATATTTATCGGCTAGATCGCATATTTGATCTAATGGAGCTACTAGTCCGTCCATAGAAAACACACCATCGGTTACAATTATCTTGAAACGCGCTCCATTTTCATTCGCTGCAACAAGTTGTGCCTCTAAATCTGCCATATCGCTATTTTGGTAGCGGTAACGGGCAGCTTTGCACAAACGAACACCGTCAATAATGGATGCGTGATTTAAAGAGTCTGAAATAATTGCGTCTTCTTTACCTAATAAAGGCTCAAAGACACCCCCATTGGCATCGAAAGCAGCCGCGTAAAGGATGGTGTCTTCAGTTTCATAATAATCGGCTATTTTCTGCTCGAGCGTTTTATGAATATCTTGAGTCCCACAAATAAATCGAACAGAAGACATTCCGAAGCCATGCGTATCCATTGCATCCTTTGCGGCTTGGATTACTTCTTTGTTAGATGATAGCCCTAAATAATTGTTGGCACAGAAATTAATAACTTCTTCTCCAGTGGATATTTTAATGACAGCATCTTGAGGAGAAGTGATAATTCGTTCTTTTTTAAAAAGACCGTTCTCTTTTATTTCGTCTAATTCTTTTTGCAGGTGTTGTTGTATGGATCCGTACATTTTTGGTTGATTTTAAAGACATCAAATTTACGCCTTATTTATGATAATTTCTTGACCGTTGCAGTAAACTAAAAGCTTTTCTCTAATTTGATAACCCATGTCCTGCAATGCTGCCGCATAACCTGAAATTTGAATGGCGTATTGTTCTTTTATTTCTCCAGTCTTATAATCGACGATGGTGGCTGTTTTGTCTGGAAATAAATTGATTCGATCTGGACGAATTATTTGTTGAGGAGTAATAATGTCTCGTTCGTTATGAACTTCCTCGGAAACTTGAAACAACGGGTTTAATTGCGGGTGATTCACAATGTTGTTGACCATAAGCTCTATTTCCCCAAAAGTGTCCGGATCATTTACAAGTTCTTCTTTTAATTCTTCTAAGACCATTTTCACCTCAGTAGCTACCTTAATTTTAGCCATGGTGTCGTGAAGTAAATTCCCAATCCGAATAGACTGTAGCGTTTCGTCCGCATGAACCATTCCCGCAGAAGGCACTAATTTTATTTGGTGACTTTGAGGAGAAGACACGGTGTAAGACATCTTAACCGCCTGCACTGGAGTTTCTTTATTCGAAGCGGAAGGTGTTTTGTGAAAATTTCCGAAGGAATACGTAAGCTGACCGTCCACCCAAACGCCTATATGCTGTAAATAGCCTTTCAATAAATCGTTGTAGGTCTTTACTTCCTTACCAAGGGTTTTGCTTTGAGCGAAAACATATAAGTGTTGTGCTGCCCTAGTAAGAGCCACATAAAGAATGTTTAGGTTGTCTAATTCTAAGGTATTTCTTCTTTGCTCAACAATCCCTTCTCCCAATGGCCCATAGTTGGCCACTTCATTTTTGTAGTTAATTAATAATTCATCGAAACCACCTTGTTTCCAAGGATACCATGTGGTGGGTTCTATTTCTCTATACATATCTACATCTGCGTACGGAAAGATAACCACTGGAAATTCCAATCCCTTCGATTTATGAATGGTCATTATACTTATTGCATTGGTGCTTTTGCTTACAGCGATGCTCTGTTTTTCCCTTTCAACTTCCCAGTATTCCAGAAACTCGGTTTTACCTACTTCTGGACGCTGGGAGAACTGGAAGACTAATTCCATAAAACTGCTCAGGAAAACATCCGCTTTTGGTGCCAACTGCAATTTTTCTATGATGTACTCACAGGATTCATAAAGGGAAAGAAACTGAAGATGCTCGAAACTAAATTGAATTTGGTGCTCTTCTAATTTATCGGAAATGGATTGTATGGGTTCTTTTATGAGTGAATGAAAGAATTCGTGCTGCGGTTGTTTTACGCTTAAGTGGTCAAATAGAAATTCTAAGAACTGTATTTTCGCCTCTTCGTTATTCGGATTTACATTTAAATGAATCACTAGAACCAGGCATTTCACCAAAGGAGAATTCATTATTAACAAGGTCTCGTCTGAAATAACTGGAACTTCATGCTCCATTAGAAATTCACTAATGGCAATTCCGTCTTTTTTGCTTCTCACAAGAACACTTACATCTTTTAGTTCGAAATCTAAACGGAGCACTTCTTGAATGGTCTCTAATACTTTTTGAGGATAAATGGAGTGAGCTTCCTCTTTGGTGTCCCATTCAACAAACTCAATTTGTACATACCCGTCTTTTTTTGAGTTGTGTTTTTGGCGATTTCCTAGTTGGTATAGCTCCTTATGTGTTTGATCCCCAAAATGACCAGAGACGTAACTGAAAAACGTATTATTGAAATCGATGATTTGCTCGGAGCTTCTATAATTGGTCTCTAGGTTTACCTCTGTAATATGTTCATCTGCAATGAAAAAAG
Organism: uncultured Flavobacteriaceae bacterium; assembly: GCA_947495135.1. GTDB lineage: Bacteria > Bacteroidota > Bacteroidia > Flavobacteriales > Flavobacteriaceae > Aureisphaera. Next base: position 351,148 of record CANLXN010000004.1, on the reverse strand, counting down.
GATGCTCCTTATTATATAGACTAATAAATTGCTCGGGCAGACCACCTCTCCATCTATAAATAGACTGTTTTGCGTCTCCGACAACAAGTAAACTACCTGCGGGGCCATCCTCATACCCAATAGAAAGGGCATTATCTATAAGGGGGACTAGATTGTTCCATTGTAAAGCGGAGGTGTCTTGGAATTCATCGATGAAGAAATGACGATAGCGATCTCCAAGCCGTTCGTATATAAAAGGAGTGGGTTGATCTTTTATTTCTGCATTGATGAGTGCATTAAATTCGCTAATGGGAAGTATGTTTTCCTCTTCCTTGATAATCTGAAGCTCTTGCTGCACCAAATTTATGGTTGCAAGTGGGACTAAGTTTTTGAGAATGTTTTTGATTAATTCTAGCTCATAGACTTTCGACTTACACAGGAGATAAGAATCTAGAATAAACGATTGAAGAAGATCTATATTAGAAGCAACCTCGGAAGGTGTGGTTGCCTTGTATAATTTTTTGCCTCCGAGCTCTATATTTTCCTGAAGTTTATTTTTATAGACATCATAATTGCCTTCTACTAATTTCTTAAAATGATTAGGCAGTGTTTCTCTCGGGAATACGTCTAACGGGATTCCTTCCGAAGTAAACCTGCTTAAGACTTGCTCGGCGGTTTCTGATATTTCCTCAGATACCGCTACTTTTCTCTTTCGCAATTCTTTCCGAAGAGAAAGAAATTCGTCCAACGTTTTTTCTTTAAGCCGATTTAAGTGCCGCGCTTCGTTTTCGTTAACTAATAGCTTGGCCGTGTTTTTAAGATCTAGTGCAATGTCCCAAGATTTATCTTCATCGGTTTTCTGAAGCGCAAACTCCACCAGTATTTTTGTGATTGCTTCATCTTCTCCCGCTCGATTAATGAGTTGATCTACTGCTTGCGAAATAAGCTCTTTAGTATCTATTCTAACTTCAAAGTTGGTCGCTAGATTGAGATCTTTAGCAAAAGTCCTGATGAGTCTATGATTAAACTGATCGATTGTTTCAACACTAAATTGAGCGTAGTGGTGCAGAAGATACTTTAAAATAGCTTTTGATCTAGTTCTTATTTCTTCTGCCGAGAGATTGGTTTCTTCCGCAATCATTTTAAACATGCCCTCCAACTCATTGGGCAGCTTTTCTGAAGAAAAACCCATCAAAGATGCTATAATTCGTTCCTTCATTTCCGCCACTGCCTTGTTGGTAAAAGTAATAGCTAGAAAATGTTTGAAATAACCCTTGTGGGGATGACTGAGAATCTTTTTAAGGTAGCTCTTAACCAGTGAAAATGTTTTTCCGCTTCCTGCAGAGGCATTGTAAATAACGAAAGAAGGTGAATCGCTCAAAAGAAAAAGGTTGTGTATAGGATCTAAATATACTATTAAGATTATCTATCCTACTATAAAAATCTTATAAATTCTATAACATTAGAACCCGTTTATAATCTGTATTTTTGATACAAATTAAATAATAACCAAAACACTTAAACTATGTCATTTGAACTACCCGCATTAAAATATGCACACGATGCCTTGGAGCCTCATATAGATGCTCGTACTATGGAAATCCATCACGGAAAACACCATGCAGGATATACGAGTAAGTTAAACGCTGCCATAGAAGGTACTGATGATGAAGGAAAAACCATTGAGAATATCTTAATGAACCTTGATATGAACAACAATGCGGTTCGCAATAACGGAGGTGGATATTACAATCATCGTTTATTTTGGGAGGTAATGTCTCCAAATGGTGGTGGTGAACCAAGTGGTGATTTAGCCAAGGCCATTGACGATGCTTTTGGAAGTTTTGACGCTTTTAAAACAGCATTTTCAAATGCGGCTAAAACACAGTTTGGATCTGGATGGGCGTGGTTGTGCGTTCACAAAGGTGGAAAAGTAGAAGTTTGTTCTACTCCTAATCAGGATAACCCATTAATGCCAGGAGTTGCCTGTGAAGGGACGCCTATTCTTGGACTAGACGTATGGGAACACGCATATTACCTAAATTATCAAAATCGCAGACCAGATTATGTTGAGCACTTCTTTCATGTGATCAATTGGGATGAGGTTGCTGCACGTTACGGAGCTAACAAATAGAATTCGATGCTCATAAATAAAAAAGCCGCTCATGAAAATGGGCGGCTTTTTTTATCCTATTTACATTTTGTTTTTAATTTTTTCGAGATTTTCAATGAAAAGAGCGAGATTCGGATCATCGTTCTTCTTTGCAATTTCTACGGCTTTTTCATAATTGCGAAGCGACATTTCAAGATGTTCATTTATTGCTAAGGCTTCGGCATAACTATCAAAAACATTGGCCGAATTTGGGAATAGAATCGTATTTACTCTAAAAATTGTTTCTGCTAATATGGATTTATTTCTTTGGTTAAGATATTGATATCCCATCGCATTTATTTCCGTTTCGTTTAGTAAGCCCTGTGCGTAGCATTCAGACATACTCTTTATAATAAGCGCATCAGATGCGCCAGGGGTATGTTTCTCCATGGCCTGGTCTAATTTGTTTAAAGAAACATTATAACTCTCCACCAATTTAGACCGATATACTTCTCCGGACTTTTCTGCCAATTTAATAGCGGTGGGGAGCGCTTTTTTACTTGAAGTGGCAATTTGAGGGATAACGCCCGTTTTTTCCCAGCTCGTTTTGGTGACGGCATTAATGGTTTCCCAAGTAGCAATTTGCACCTGAAATTCATTAGATACTCTAAAGTAATTGGATCCATTTCCGGCCCCTACCGTTGTTTCACCAATAATCGTAGCGCGGTTTAAATGCTTCATAAGGTAAGCTAGGGATTCTCCAGCGGACCCGGTGTGCTTATTGATTAAGATATAAATAGGGATTTTGGGAAGTCTTTTTCCTGGGAGGTCTTCGGTAGTACTAATGCTTCTTCTTCTGTCTATAGATCGAGCGTAGTACTCTTGGAGATAAATGGGCGCTCCATCGAAAAAATAACTCATAAAATAGGCGACTATTTCTTCGAAACCACCTGGATTGTTTCTCACATCAATTATTATTGCATTCGTATTTTCTAAAATAGCCATAGAGCGATCTGCGGCCTGTTTTGCTTGATCAAAAAACGTAGGTTTAGTAAAGTGACCAATCTTTAGATAGCCAGTATTATTTTTGAAAATCTTGGTTTCAACAAAACCGTAGTTACTACTTTCTCCATATTCGTCTAGTTTCACAGAAAGAATGCTTTCCTGCGGTCTTTCTTTGAATTCGCTATAGAAAGCAGACATGTGTTTATCATTTGTGATATGCCGAAGGTCTTTGGTTAAACGCTTTGAGAGTTTTTTGTAAGACAAGCCATTGTAGGCGCCCTTTTCTTGCTTTAGACGAATATAGTTTCCAGCTTTTTCTCCTAAATCTGCCGAAACGTATTTGGCTTCTGTGAAATGTGCAACTGAATCGATTAAAACGGCCATCGCCGAATTGTCTATAACAGTGTCACGACCACTTTGAGCAATAATTGAAGAGGAGCAAAACAAAAAGATTATTAGGATAGCGGTTAAATTGTGCAAACAATAGTTTTTCATTTCTTTTATTTTGATGAACTACAAAAATAAATGGAAGTGAAATTTTAAAATAGAATGAGGTTAGCGTGCGGTTAAAACTTTCTAAAGTCTTTTGGAAGAAATCCGGTGCTTTCTTTAAAATTTCTTATAAAATGACTTTGGTCTGAGAAGCTACAATCGAAAGCAATTTCTGAAAGTGACTTATCAAAACTTTTAATAAGGTCGATACTTTTTTCGACTTTGAGCTTTCTCCGGTATTCGCCAAGAGTGCATGAAAAGTATTTTCTGAAATACTTAGATATGGTAACTGGATGTACTTGTACTATTTGAGCTATTTCTGGGAGGGTTATTTCTTCATTCCAGTTATCATGGAGCAATTCTCTTAATTTAATTACCCAATACGGCAGGTTTTGGGAGCGGATATTTTCTGGTTGAGAAATGAGTTCTAGTAAGAGTGACTGAACAGCAGGGTTTGTGTTTTCATCATTAATGACCATTTCCTTTTGAATTTTAAGAAATAAGGTTTTTGCATCAACTCTATTTTGAACTGCCTCCTTAATAGCTGTTTCTGAAATGTTGTATTGTTCGAGGAACTTTTGTCCGATTTCAATGTTTGCGCTTTTTGATACGGGTTGAGGAGAGATCCAGCGGTGCCTTTCTTGGGAGTGATAGAAGAAAATACTTCCATTTCGATCTGCGTATTTTGTGGTATGTCGAGTTTCTGCTTTACCACCCTGAAACACAAAACAGATGTGGAGGTTTTCATGGTAATGCCATTCTGGGCAGCTTAGCTTTTTAGAGTATAGGGTGTTGGTAATAACGCTATCGTCGACGCGCACCTTCTGAACAATTTTTCCGGTATACTCTCCAGAATTTAATATCTGCATGATACTATTTTTTTAAAGAAGCGTTGGAGAGAGACATTCTCTATATTAGATAACGCAGTGCTTTCTAATTATTATCTTTTTGCCTAGGTGTTATGCGAAAAAGAGACGTACGCTAAGTTATTAAAAACACAGAATATACTGTGATGGATATTATGAGGGCGTTTTTTTGTTTGCTCCGGTGAAGGTTGATATAATTTACGCAGCGATGTTAAAGAAACGCTAGTTAGATAGTGATTGGAAACGGCTCGCGATACTAATTGTTCATTGATAGTTGAAAAATGCTTTGCTCGCCACCCCGTATTTGGGGCAAAAAAAAGTGATGAAGAAACTGATGTAAAATAAAAAAAGGTAAACGCTAGTTTACCTTTTTTTGCCCCAAATCTACCATGAACTTAACCTACTTATGCTATGGTATGGTTCAAATATATGGGATTATATTGTTCGGAAAATAATATTTTAGACCAATCGCTTTTATATTCGTTAAAAAGCACTTATGGGAGGTAAAAACTATAAATAGGACGCTCTAGATTGCCGTCAGCTAGGTAAATTTCGATTGTAAACTGAATCCATACCCACACTTTATATCGAGCAGTCACTTTTTCAATAAACGAGTCTATGTCTATTGCAAGAAAATTGATCTGTAAGGTGCGTTCTGCAATGTCAGAAATGAAACAGTATTGAAGGTTGGTTGAACTATTTATTTTCTCATTCAAATTGCTGTTCATGGAACATAGGTTGCAGAACCCCTATGTACAGATAAAAAAAGTATTGGGTTTAGTTTAAAAAAGGTAAACAAGTGTGATGAGAATGGGAAACGGCTCGCTAATTGAGTGGTTGCTAGTTGAGAGATTTAGTCTTGCTCGCCACCCCTTCTTTGTGTCAAAAAAGGTAAACTTGAGTTTATGCCAAATAAAAAAGGTAAACAAGTGTGATGAGAATGGGAAACGGCTCGCTAATTGAGTGGTTGCTAGTTGAGAGATTTAGTCTTGCTCGCCACCCCTTCTTTGTGTCAAAAAAGGTAAACTTGAGTTTATGCCAAATAAAAAAGGTAAACAAGTGTTTACCTTTTTTGCCCCAAATCTTACCATGAACTTAACCTACTTATGCTATGGTATGATTCAAATATAGGACTTATAGTAATACCAGTAGCAGATTTTTCCTACTTTTGGATTAAGTACTTGGATTTTCGATAAAACGCACGTTTTTATGTAAATTAAGAATATTTTAACAGGAAATTTTAGTATGCACGGGCTGGATTTCCTTCGAAAAAATGAACATATGCTCGATTTACCACCCTATTTCCACCATCTGTTGGGTAGTTTCCAGTGAAATACCAGTCTCCTAAGTTCTTCGGACAGGCTTTATGTAAATCATCAACAGATTGGAAGATGACTTTTACTGTTGCATTGATACCTTGATCGCTAATAATTTCAGCAATTTTATCAGATATCTCCTCGTCGGTGAATGGATCGTATAATTCTTTTACGTAGTTCACTACTTCAGAGTCCTTTAGACTAAGTTGCTTTTTACATTTGTGGTAAATGTCTTCTATAATATGTTCTGTTCCTCGGTCTTTGTGAAGCTCTTTAGCAGCGTTAAAAGCAACTAGGTCTTCTAGGCGGGCCATATCAATTCCGTAACAATCTGGATATCTAATTTGGGGTGCAGAGGAAACTACTACAATTTGTTTTGGGTTAAGGCGGTCTAGCATTTTAAGTATGCTTTTCCGAAGAGTCGTCCCGCGCACTATGCTGTCGTCTATAATAACTAGGTTGTCCGAAGGTCTTACTACTCCATAAGTAACGTCATAAACGTGGGCCACAAGATCATCTCTACTGCTATCCTCAGTTATAAACGTTCTTAGTTTCACATCCTTGATGGCTAGTTTTTCAGTTCGCACCTTATGGGCCTGAATTTGTTGAAGTCGTTCCGGGGTTAAAGAATCCTTTTCTTTTAAGATTGCTTCATTTTTTTGTTTGTTCAATTCGTCCTGTGCGGCTTCCAACATACCGTAGAAAGAAGTTTCGGCTGTGTTTGGAATGAATGAGAAGACGGTATTTTCAGTATCGTGATCTATATTTTCTAATACTTTCGGCATTACTAATTTACCGAGCTCCTTTCGTTCCTGATAAATTTCAGCATCACTTCCACGAGAAAAATAGATACGTTCAAAAGAACACGATTTGCGTTCCAATGGTTCGAGAATTTGAGAAATTTGAGTGGTTCCGTTCTTTTTTACGATAAGTGCATGTCCCGGATCTAATTCTTTAACGGAGTCAAATTTTACATTGAAAACAGTCTGAATCACTGGGCGTTCACTTGCCACCACTACTACTTCATCATCTTGATAAAAATAACAAGGACGAATTCCAGCAGGATCTCTCAATACAAACGAATCTCCATGTCCTAATAATCCAGCCATGGCATAACCACCATCCCAATCTTTAGCACTCTTTCTTAAAATTTTATCGATTTTGAGGTTTTCTGCAATAAAAGGGGATGCCTCTCTTTTATTTAAGCCAGCTGCTTTCGCTCTTTTATATTGCTTTCTCACCGCGTCGTCTAAAAAGTGGCCAATTTTTTCCATTACTGTTATGGTATCGGCTTTTTCTTTAGGGTGCATTCCGAGCTTGATCAAATTATTGAAAAGCTCATTAGTATTGGTCATATTGAAATTACCAGCTATAATTAAATTACGGTGCATCCAATTGTTTTGGCGCAGAAACGGATGTACGGTTTCAATACTATTGCCTCCAAAAGTACCATATCTAACATGGCCTAATAACAATTCGCCTACATAAGGGATTCGTTTTTTTTGGGCCGCAACGTCGTTCTTGATTTCTGGGTGAGCTTCAAACTCAGAATTAATTCGTTCGTTTATTTGAGCAAAAATATCCTGAATTGGCTGCCCAGCATTAGATCGAATCCTACTTATGTAACGTTCTCCAGGGTCTACATCCAGTTTGATGCTTGCAAAACCAGCTCCGTCTTGACCACGGTTGTGCTGCTTCTCCATCATAAGATACATTTTATTAACCCCGTAAAAGGCAGTACCGTATTTTTCTTTGTAGTATTCTAATGGTTTTAGTAATCGCACCAAAGCAATTCCACATTCATGTTTTAAAGCGTCACTCATAGCAGGTTACAAAGTAATTTAAATTAAAAACGCCCTGAAAAATCAGAGCGCGATGTTATGTTAATTCTATATCGAATTGTGTCAAATTCTTAAATTGTTGAAGGCGATGATAGACTTCCTTTTTTGATAAGTCCCTCATGCGTTCTGTGCCAAATTTTTCGACACAAAAGGAAGCTAGCGCAGATCCATAGATAATTGCCGTCTTCATATTTTCAAAACTATAATTTCCTGTTTTTGCTAGAAACCCAGTAAATCCACCTGCAAAGGTGTCTCCTGCTCCAGTGGGGTCAAATACTTCTGCCAAAGGAAGTGCAGGGGCAAAAAACATCCCCTCGTCATGGAAAAGTAATGCTCCATGTTCTCCCTTTTTAATTACTACATAACTAGGCCCCATGGCTCTAATTTTCTTAGCCGCATTCACTAACGAATATTCTCCAGAAAGTTGTCTTGCTTCTTCATCATTAATAGTGATTACATCCACCTTAGCAATTACTTTCATTAGATCTTCCAAAGCACAATCCATCCAGAAATTCATGGTATCTAGAACCACCAATTTAGGATTGGTCATTTGGTCAATCACACTTAATTGAACTAAGGGGTGCAGATTCCCAAGCATGACTACTTCAGAATCCTGATAATGTTCCGGCACTACTGGATTGAAATCGGCCAACGTATTGAGCTCGGTCACCAAAGTGTCTCGAGTATTCATATCGTTGTGATACTTTCCGCTCCAGAAAAAAGTCTTTCCATCTTTTACAACTTCTAAACCTGCAACATCTAAGCCTTTTGAAGCAATCATATCAATGTCTTCTTGCGGGAAATCGCCTCCAACAACCGAAACAACAGCTCCGTCCACATCAAATTTTGAGGCGGCTAGGCCAATATAAGTGGCAGCTCCTCCTAATATCTTATCGGTTTTCCCGAAGGGGGTTTCAATTGCGTCAAAAGCTACAGTTCCAACAATAACAAGTTTACTCATAAAAGGGGTTTAAAAGACGTTCGAAAAACATTTTCTCATTGTGTTGAACGAAGGTGCAAATTTAGTGAAAATAAATACATAGTTTATTCTTTTAAATTCAATAATAAATCGTGCAAATTTTGACAAGATATTTATCTTATAACCGTAATTATTTAAGAACAAGGTCGAGATTAGTTGGAATAACACTCGTTAATAAGAGAGCAATTTATTTTCTACCAAAATCGGCAGGAATTTCACCCCAAGCCTTGGTTTCCCATTTGACGATGGTTGTGCTGTAGGAGTTCTTTTTCAACCATAATTCTGCCCGTGCGATCAAATCGAATACCTTTTCATTTTTAGAGGTACGCTTGAGCTTGGTATTACACTTTTTCTTTTTCACCCAGCCCATAGCTATTCTAGAATCACTATATAGGTGACGGTCGCTTTTAATTTGCTTTAAATAGGCAAGTCCGTGTACCAAAGCAAGAAATTCTCCCACGTTGTTCGTTCCCTGCTGAAAAGGACCTTGATGAAATAGTTGTTGATGTGTTTGGGTGTCTACACCTCGATATTCCATGATGCCCGGATTACCGCTAGAAGCTGCATCGACAGCAATTGAATAGAGGTTGGGGTCACCTATTTTCGCCAATTGCTCCTTGCTTAAAGTTTTCTTTTTGGTTTTTCCTTTGTAATCGGCATACTCTTTATTGTACGCTATTTTGGCTTCAGCAAAGGTTTCAAACGATTTGTATTGTGCGCCGCTTACTCCTTTTATAGAACGTTGGCATTCTTTCCAACTGTCAAAAATACCGGCAGGATTTCCATACCAAACCACATAAAATTTCTGCTTTTTTGCCATTGTAAATCTTCTCTAGATTCGTTGTAGTTCGCCTAATTAGTTGGTCAAGTTTAAATAAAACGGACCATATTGATTCCTATTGCTCTTTTAATAATTCTTCAATTACCTTCGGAAAATGTTCAAACTCTAATCTATGAACCTTTTCAGCTACATCGTCTGGAGTATCACTTTCGATAACTGAGGTGCTGGCTTGAAAAATAATAGCACCCTCATCGTAATGTTCATTTACATAATGAATGGTAATTCCGGTCTCATTTTCTTGGTTTTCGACTACTGCGTTATGCACATGCCTCCCGTACATTCCTTTTCCGCCGTATTTCGGAAGTAGAGCCGGATGGATGTTAATTACCTTCATTTTGAATTGCTGAAGTATTATTTCAGGGAATTTCAGAAGAAAACCGGCTAATACAATCAAGTCTGGTTGCAGGTCCATCAATAAAGGGAGAATTCCTTTTTCTGAATATAATTCGTCTTTTGTAAAAGAAATACCCTTTATTTGTAGGGCTTTGGCGCGCTCTAATACTTTGGCATCCTTCTTGTTTGTGAGCACAAGAACAACCTCGGCAAATTCGCCTTGTTGAAAGTGCTCTATAATGTTTTGAGTATTGGTACCACCACCCGAAGCAAAAATCACAATGCGCTTCTTCATAAGAGTTTAAAAAGGAAGTTTAAGAAGTAAAAGTTTAAAATAAATTACAAAAGTACGGCAATCGGGTTTTACTTCGCCCAAAAATGTTTAAATTGAGAACACATTTTAAAAGTAAACTAGTGTTTTAAATTAAAAAATTTTATTTTTGCCACTTATAATTAAATCTAAAAATTAAGAATTATGTCAGACATTGCATCAAGAGTTAAAGCAATTATCGTGGACAAATTAGGTGTTGACGAGAACGAAGTTGTAAATGAAGCTAGCTTCACGAACGACTTAGGAGCCGACTCATTGGATACGGTAGAGCTTATTATGGAATTTGAAAAAGAATTTGATATTCAAATCCCAGACGATCAAGCTGAAAATATAGCGACTGTAGGTCAAGCTGTTTCATACATAGAGGAAGCTAAATAAAACTACTTCTTTATGGAACTTAAGCGAGTTGTTGTAACTGGACTTGGTGCCCTTACTCCCATTGGTAATAACATTTCAGAATACTGGGATGCATTAAAGAATGGTAAGAGTGGATGTGCTCCTATTACGTATTTTGATACTGAAAAGTTCAAAACAAAATTCGCTTGCGAACTCAAAAACTTCGATGCACTGGAATATTTCGATAGGAAAGAGGCCCGAAGACTGGATCGTTTTGCGCAATATGCCTTAGTCTCAAGTGACGAAGCAATTGCAGACGCTAATATTAATCTTGATAATGTCGACAAATTTAGAGTTGGTGTTATATGGGGAGCTGGTATTGGAGGTCTTGAAACTTTTCAGGATGAAGTTATAAATTTTGCAGAAGGGGATGGAACGCCACGTTTCAACCCCTTTTTTATTCCTAAAATGATTGCAGATATTGCTCCTGGTAATATTTCAATTAAACACGGGTTCATGGGACCCAACTATACTACTGTTTCGGCCTGCGCATCTTCTGCAAATGCAATGATTGATGCACTTAACTATATTAGGTTAGGTACATGCGATATTATTGTGACCGGAGGAAGTGAAGCAGCAGTAACAAAAGCGGGAATGGGAGGATTTAATGCAATGCATGCCCTCTCTACCAGAAACGAAAGTCCAGAAACAGCTTCTCGCCCATTCGATGCTACCAGAGATGGTTTTGTTCTTGGGGAAGGTGCTGGAGCACTCATTCTGGAAGAATACGAGCACGCAAAAAAGCGTGGAGCTAAAATTTATGCAGAGGTTGTTGGTGGCGGAATGTCTAGTGACGCATACCATATGACGGCTCCTCATCCCGATGGAATTGGGGTTGAGCGCGTGATGTTGAATTGCCTTCGAGATGCCGGGATGACCTCGGATCAAGTAGATGCAATTAATACGCATGGAACTTCTACACCCTTAGGAGATGTTGCCGAATTAAAAGCTATCTCTAAAATATTTGGTGCACATGCCAATGAAATTAATATCAATTCTACCAAGTCAATGACAGGTCACCTGTTAGGAGCTGCTGGTGCAATTGAAGCCATTGCCTCCATCTTGGCGATGAAACACAACACAGTTCCTCCTACCATTAACCACACTACGGTTGATGAAAATATTGACCCTTCCCTCAATCTAACACTTAACAAAGCACAGGAACGCGAAATCAACGTCGCAATGAGCAACACATTTGGCTTTGGTGGCCATAATGCTTGTGTCCTTTTTAAGAAGTTAGACGAGTAAGGTTCTATGGCGTCACTCAAAAACATATTTTCTTCTCGCTCAGATAAGGATGGAACGTTCTATAAGGGTATTAAGAAAATTCTAGGTTTTACACCAGGTAACATCGAATTTTACGAAGAGGCATTTACCCACCGTTCTATGAATAACAAGAACGTCGAAGGAATCCCACATAACTACGAGCGATTAGAATTTTTAGGCGATGCCATGCTGGGATCCGTAATAGCTGCCCATTTATTTAAAAAAGTACCAGAGGGTAACGAAGGTTACCTTACTAAAATGCGCTCAAAAGTAGTGAGTAGAGAACACTTAAATGAATTAGGGCGGGACCTCAAGCTTATCCAGTTGGTAAAAACGTCTATTCCTACCAAACAGTTTGGAGAAAATATCCACGGAAATGTCTTTGAAGCACTTGTTGGAGCTATTTATTTAGACAAAGGGTATAGAAATTGCGAAAAGTTCATCAATAGGAGAGTCATTAAACCTTATGTTGATATTCCCAAGCTGGAAGGAAAGATAATAAGCTATAAAAGCCTCTTTATCGAATGGTGTCAGAAGAATAAAAAGTCGTTTAAATTTAATGTCTACGAAGATACGGGGAACGATGTTTTAAAACATTTTGCTGTTAAATTGGAATTGGAGAAACATACTGTAGCAAAAGCTAGAGCGACCTCAAAGAAAAAAGCAGAAGAAAGGGCTGCAAAAAGAGCTTACTATAAACTGCAAAAACAGATTGAAGTTCGCAACAGTTAGCTTTAATTACAAAATCCCAAACGTTTTCGGTACTGTTTAGCGTTAATTTAATGCTAGTGTGACTTGCCATCAACAAAACAATTTCTATTTTTAAAAAAAATTCGGCAATATGGCTGTCCTCAAAATACTTTTGGATGATGATTTTGGAGATGATTTTTCTCTAATTGCCATACATTGCAGCGAGGAAGCATATAAAATGGCTTACTCCATCAATAAGCACCTTAATTTACGACTTAGGCGGATGTCTACCGATTTAGAATTTTCGGAAGACCAGGGTAAAATGAGCTTTCCCATCTTTGAATTTGAGGATCAATTTCAATACACAACCTATTATTTGGTGAGTAACAAATGTAAAATAAATGTCCGCCAACAAGGGAACCCCGGAGGCCTATTTGGTGGAGCTATTTCTGAAAGAGTAGTGACTAAAAATTTACTTCCGGAATTTAAAAATGCTGACTTTTTTCTGAAAATTGAAACCGATTTCGATCGGGTTCCTCTTCGGAAAAATTTGGCACTCATTAACGATATAGAAGAGGTCATTTCAGCATATGAAATTGAGCCAAACCAAATAAAATCGAATAGTAATCTAATATTCAACTAAATGCCATTACAAAAGAAAACGAAGATTGTAGCTACTCTTGGACCTGCAACTAGCACTAAAAAGGTACTAAAGGACATGATAAAAGCAGGTGTAAATGTTTTCCGCATCAACTTTTCTCATGCAGATTATACCGATGTTAAAGAACGTGTGAAAATGATCCGAGAACTTGGGGATGAACTTGGTACAAGTACTGCGATTCTAGGGGATCTACAAGGGCCTAAATTGCGTGTAGGGATTATGAAGCAAGAAGTGGTAGTAAACCCAGGAGATGTAATTGATTTTTGTACTGGAAAAGAATTTGAAGGAACTAGTAAACGCGTTTACATGAATTATGAACAGTTCCCTAAGGATGTGAAGCCAAAGGAACTGATACTCTTAGACGATGGGAAGTTGATGTTTGAGGTGATAAAAACGAATAAAAAGGATACGGTAACTACAAAGGTTATTCAAGGTGGGCCGCTGCGTTCGCGAAAAGGAGTGAACCTGCCAAACACCAACATTTCCTTACCAGCATTAACACCTAAAGATAAAGAAGACGCAATTTTTGCAATTAGCTTGGAGGTTGATTGGATCGCACTTTCTTTTGTGAGACATGCAGAAGACTTAAAAGAATTACAGGCACTAATTGAAGCAAATACCGAACATAAAATCCCAATTATTGCAAAAATTGAAAAACCAGAAGCCGTAAAAAATATAGATAAGATTGTTGCTTATTGCGACGGACTTATGGTAGCACGTGGCGATTTGGGAGTAGAAGTTCCTGCAGAAGAAGTTCCACTTATCCAGAAAGAACTAGTGCTTACGGCAAAGCGCGCGAGGATTCCAGTAATTATTGCAACTCAAATGATGGAGACCATGATCACCTCTCTTACACCTACAAGAGCAGAAGTGAATGACGTTGCTAACTCTGTGATGGATGGAGCAGATGCAGTGATGCTTTCGGGAGAGACTTCAGTAGGAAAATACCCGGTGCAGGTAATTCAAAAAATGGCGAGTATTTGTAAACAAGTAGAAAGTAGCGACCTTATAACGGTACCTTATGAGCCTCCTCATATTAGAACAAATAGATACATCACCAAATCGGTTTGTTTCCACGCAGCTAAAATGGCAAACGAAATTGAGGCGAGAGCCATTTGTACGCTCACCAATAGTGGATATACCGCGTTTCAAATTTCGGCTTGGAGGCCAGATGCGCATATTCTGGTGTATACTTCGAATAGACGCATTTTATCTAGACTCAATTTGTTATGGGGAGTGAAGTCTTTCTATTACGATAAATTTGTAAGCACAGATGAAACAGTAGAAGACGTAAACCGAATTGCACATGAGCAAGGTTTTGTTAAAAAAGGAGACTATTTGATCAATCTTGCCGCTATGCCTATCGCAGATAAAGGAATGGTAAACACCTTGAGAATTTCAGAAATTTAAGTCGTAATAAATATAGAACAAATCAAAAAAGCATTGTTTCCGTTAAATTAACGGTTTAACAATGCTCTTTTTGTTTTCTAGCGGCTCTCACTCCAATGTCCCAGAAGCCATGATTAAATGCTAAAGACAATTCATCTAAACCATATAAAGTGAATAAAGGCCTGAAATAGTTCAGGCCTTTATCACAACTTCTAGTGCATCCACTTTGTTTAGTAAAGGACATCCTCCAAAACCAAAAACCAATTCCACATAGTTTTAGATTGTGTTGTTATCCATTAACAATAGTTTGAGGAGGATGCCGTTACCCATCAACTTGGTTAGTAGTTGTTCTTTTTACTAGAATGCATCCGAGATGTTATATATTTTAAACGCAGTAGGATTATTGTTATCCTTGTAGAGCACTTCTCTAATTTCGATGTTTAAAATAATTTTTACACCTGGTCGGTTTAGATCTGAAAGATAAATTGCGCTATTATTTCGCTTGGTTTCAGTATACTCAAACCTTGTGGTGCCATTGTCATCCATCTCTTCCCATGTTCCATTGTTATCTACATAAAAGCCAACAACAGTACCTTCTCCGTCACAGAACTCTATTTCTGATATGTCATCTATTGTTGAATTGGCTGAAGAACCTTGTTGATCGTTGGTGTCTGAAGTATCGTCGTCCCAAGTGCCTGTTGTTGGGTCTGTATTTGTATCTTCGTCTTTAGGTTCATCCTCACCAGTATCTGTTGTTGGGTCTGTATCTACATCGTCGTCCTTCGGTAGGTTTCCGGTACTTGTAGTACTTGTATTGCCTTGATTACAATCATCATTTAGTGAAATATTTGTAGTTGATCCAATCCCCTTAGTAACTTTGAGTTTCCCAGTTACTATTTTTGGGATCCCTCCTGGAATCGGATCACCGTTGCTATCAACCGGGATATAGTGTTTTTCAATGGTCCACTCTCGTACTTCTGGGGTTGCAAGCAATGATATTTTACCCTCACAACCCTTTGGTACTGGTATGGTTCTTTTAACCTCCCAGCATTGTTGTGATGTTGCTGTATTTGAATTCCCAGTAGTTAATGTTGTTTCTAGCTTGGCTGCTAATTCATGCTCTATAGAGGCTGAAGCCACTCCTTCCACTCCAACAGAAACAGAGGTTCTAATGGCAGTGCTTATTCCTACAGTAGTAGCAGCATCAAAACTCTGAGTTGCACTTGCTCCAAAACAACCACTAACGGTAGCTTCCATTTCAGGAGCTCCATTTACATTGGTATTTGTCCCTGTAGCGGCAACGGCTATGGTTTGTTCAGTGTCTTGACTTATAAGCCGCGATTTTACTAAGACGGTTTTAGACAATGTATATTGATGACTTATAATTTCATACGAAGCAATGGCATTATTAAAACCCCAATCCGCCAAGTTATAAGGCCCTTCTTTATATGGATTCTCTTCATTATTTGTCTGACTCCAATTTGCATAATCATATCCTATCACACTAATTTGACCTACTACAAGTAAATGGCTAAAACAATCATAACAAACCATATTATCAAGATCTGTCTTACCTGCACCAGAACCTTGAAAGACTTGATTTGTGTAAATATTATTACTGTCTCTAAAAAAGTAAGCGACAGGTTCATCCAATGGAATTGTTTCAACTTTTATAGAAGTCGCTCGGTCGTTCCAAGCATATAAATGTGAGTAATTGCCAGGATATAAAATGATTTTTCTGCCTTGATATCCTGCATGTTCAAAAAGGGTTACTTTTTTACCAAGTGGGACGGCAAGACCTGTAGTTCTATTGTTCATGTTGCCTAAATTTGGCGTGTTTTGCGTTATGGCCTTTTTACCACCATTAAAACTTTGATTAAAGTTGTCGTGTTCAAATAGGGTAACATCTTTAATTTTGTTATTGAAAGGATTACTATTTAGGATGGGCCCAAAAACGGCGTTTTGAGCATTTGCATTGCTAAATAATGCAGTGCAGAATAGCACTAATAATAGTGCTTTTACTAGGAGAGACGAAGCTGTCTCAGATTTCATTTGTTTTTTTGCTAATGTTTTCATTTTGTAGAATTTTAATTATTAAATGGATAATTGTCTCTATTAGACAACCACGAAATAACAATGAACAAGAGCGATTTGAAATAGATGTAGGACGAGTGAGCAGAATTTATGTCCGAAAGGGTTAGAATTGTTTTCTAATGATAAGACGTTAGATAGTTTGCAGTCTTTGAAGCAATTTCTCGCGGTAAGACTTGCTTACAGGAATGACTTTTTTTGAAATTACAACGTGCGTTGTCCCCAATTCATCTATTTGAGACAGGTTGATCATAAAGGATCGATGCACCCGCATAAAGTGTTTGCTTGGAAGCTTCTTTTCCATATCCTTTAAGGTGATAACCAGGACATATTCTTTTTCTTGCGAAAAGATTCGGCAGTAATTGCGCTCGGCTTCGATGTAACGTATATCCTTTATCTCCACCTTCACCATACTGTCAAGATGCCTAACAAAAATTGCATCTGTTAAGACCTCTAAATCCTTCTCTTTCTCCAAAGAATCAACCTCTAATTTTGTCGAACTATTCGTCTGGCTAACAACTAACTCTATTGCACGCTGTAAGTCCAGTTTTTTAAAGGGTTTTGAGATAAAAGCAAAGGGATGCGTTTCTTTTGCCCGCATAAAATGGGCCTCGTCGCTATTGGCCGTTAAGTAGATTACTGGAACATTGCAAAATTTTTGCATTTGCTCTACCGTTTCAATTCCATCAATGGAACCTTTGAGATTGATGTCCATCAAAACAATAGCCGGCGTGTTTTCTTTTAAATGAATCAATGCTTCTTCTCCTCTGGGGATAATGCCCGTAACCTCATAACCCAATTTAGTAAGCTCTAAAGAGATGTTGGCGGCGATGATCATCTCATCTTCAACGATTAATATTTCGGTCTTTTCTTGCATTAGGCTGCGGAATCTATTTTAAACTCAAAAACATAGGAGGTTCCAAGCCCAGAAGATTCTTTCATTTCCCCATTGAGCTGTTGAGTCAATAACTGTATAAGTTGGGTGCCAAATCCGGTGCCTTTTGGAGCTACATTCGCTTCTTTTCCAACACCGTTATCAGTAAATTTAAGTGCTAAGATCCCTTTCTTTGGTTTTGACAAGTTAATTCTAATCGTCCCTTTCTCATCTTTTGGGAATGCGTACTTCAATGCGTTGGTCAATAATTCATTAACGATGAGTCCAATAGGTACAGCGGTATCAACATCAAGGTCAAGGTTCTCCATGGCGCATTCAATTTTGATCCTATCTTCTTTGTCAAAACTGTCTAGAACCCCTTCGCCTAGATTTGTAAAATAATCCTTCATTTCAACGCTGCCTAAGTTCTTTCCTTGATATAATTTTTGATGAATAATTCCCATAGATTGTACGCGATTTTGGCTTGCAATCATGGCGTCTTTGGTAGCCGAATCTTCCAATTTTGAAGATTGGAGTGCTAACAGACCTTTCACCATTTCGAGATTGTTTTTTACACGATGATGAATTTCTTTTAGAAGGAGCTCATTCTCAGAATTCTTTTGAGAGATAACTTGGGTAGCCTTTTTGTTTTTTCTGAAAAAGTATAGAAGTAGAAACAATAGTGTAAAAAGAAGGGCAGCGACACCAATAATTAAGTTTTGAACTTTGCTTTTTTGAGTCAACAGTATTTCTTGTGCTGAAATGGCTTCGTCTTTCTTTTCTGTTTCATATTTCACAATCATTTCAGATTTTAAATGATCTATTTTGTCTTGAAATATTTCAACTTCAGAATGCGCTGCTTTATCCCTAAAAAGGATGGCATTCTTATAATCACCTAACATTTCATAGCATTTGGAGAGGGTTAGATAAGGTTCTGGGGCTTTTTCTATTTCTGAATTCTCTTTGCCTTTTATTCCAGCAATTAAGTGCGGCAAGGCTTCTTCATACTTCTGCTGAAGAAACAGCTCACGTCCAATATTATATCTATAAAAGTCAGCGTTTTCTTTTCCTTCCAATGAGATATTATCTTGCCAGGCTTTATTATAATAAAATAGCGCTTGCGCATGATTGCTCTGCTCTGAATAAATATCTCCCTTTGTTTGATAAGCAACTATTAATATATCTTTCTTCTGTACAAATTCATTCTCTAAACCTAGTTGGATGGATTGATCTATATAACTCTGCGCTTTTTGATAGTCTTTAAGCATAAGATAAGCGGCACTGCTGTGCTGTAATAAAGAACAAGCAACTAAGAATTCACCTTTTTTCAATAAAATAGGATAGCTTAAAGCCGAATACTCGATCACCTTCTCTGGTTCTTTGGTATATAAATACAACGAAGCAATTTGCGAATAAGCCTGAGCTAACCACTCTTCATTGTTGGTCTTTTCAAAATAATGAACGGCCTTTAATATCGATTCCTCCGCTTTGTCCGGTTCTCCATTGTTCATGTAATCTGGCGAAATCCAAACATACCCTTGATATACGGTATCAAAATTCTCCGCCTTTTCATAAAATTCTATTGATTTTTCTTGATGAAAAATGATTGAATCGGGATTATAAACTGCACTATTTAAATAGTACCAGTTAGATACATAGGCGTGAATTTTACCCAATTTATTGTACTCTTTCTCCTTTTTAGCTCTTTGTATAATTTGTGTCGAAGCAGCTGCAAAGACAGTGTCCGCTTCAAATCGCTTCACATTAATCCAACTTATGGCAGAATCTAGAGTCACCGTCGCTTGATCGAAATAACTATCTTTTGTTTGTGGTAAAACCTGCGATTGAACCGAACAAAAGCAAAATAGAAATAACAGAGACTGAATACCGGATGAAACACCTTTAGATAATTTTATGCGGAAGCCTAAATTTAGCATTGCGGTTTTCGGGAAATTAGAATAGTTAGTAATAGTTAAAGGTAACAAATTTTTGGCTCCAAGGAAGTTTCACAGTTCTTCATGGACGAAGGTTTGAGTCTAAAGTTGATTATTGATTAACTTAGCTGCTATACTGGTAATGAGAAACATGATCCTTTGTGATTGAGAACCTTTGAAATCTAATCTCCAATTAAACATCAAAATGAAAAGAGCCTTACTTAGCCGCCTTACTTTAATAGGAATAATGCTCTTATTATTTTCTAGCTGCACCACGCTTCAATGGCGTGAAAGTGACGCTGTAATCCGAAAGAGATTTTCAGAAAAGAAAATTCCTACCACCATTTCTTATTTTAAAGTAGATTCGTTGGATCTTGATATTCGGGTACAGCAAATAAACCATTCGGAGAATAAAATGAACCTCGTTTTTTTTCATGGCTCTCCAAGTTCTTTGTCGGCTTGGAATTCTTACCTAATCGATACCACTTTACTGAAAAAAGCCAACCTAGTAGCCATTGATCGCCCTGGATATGGATATTCTAATTTTGGAGATGCATTGACCTCTATTGAAGAGCAAGCCATAGTTATGAGTGAGCTACTTGTGGACTATGATCTAAAAAACGTGATAGTGGTAGGCTCTTCTTATGGCGGACCATTAGCTGCAAGAATGGCTGTTTTAAATAATAACATCAAAGGAGTGGTCATGATTTCTCCGGCCATGGACCCCTCACAGGAAAAAAAGATTTGGGCGTCTAGACTCACCCAGTGGTGGATTACGCGTTGGTTGGTTCCTACCGGATATCGAGTGGCAGGAGATGAGAAAACCGTTCATGCCAGCGAATTAGTAAAAATTGAAAAGGACTGGAGTAAGGTTACAGTACCCGTACTACATATCCACGGCGATGTAGATGACATTGTTCCATATGGGAATGTGAATTATACTGCTGAAATGTTCCCGAATATAGAAATTGTTACAGTGCCCAATGCTGGACATGAGATTGCTTGGGGTCGTTCAGAGCTAGTTAAACCCTATCTAATTGAAATGATTGAGCATATTTCCGCCCGCGTTTCGCAGAAGCTTTAGCAGAGGAACAAGAGAAAAATTAAACACTAATCTACAAAGACCAGATATTCAATGTGCATCAGGTTGTCTTCTCCTTCGGTTATTGCCACGTTAACGCCATAGCCCTCGGTTCGATAACTATAACTTATCTGCTCCAAAGAGTTGTTGGTTCTGTTAATGGTAAGGTCGCTCGTCCAAGTACCTTCTTCTGGATTTTTTTCTGAAATAATCTCTTTGTCATCTCCTTCTAATCCAGGAAAACCGAAACTCTTTGGAATATGACAGAGAGCCATAGTGGTATAAAAGGCCTCATGCCAACTGGAAGTTGGAAGCGTTATCTCGTTGATGTAACCGTCATGAAAATCCTCGGGAGTATCCTTTTGAGAGAAAGAAGCGTTTGGGAATTGTTCTTTTATCGATTTAATATAGTCTTCTGGCTGCTCATCTTTTTTAGGCATTGGGAAGGCAGATAAATAACCGTTGAACGCATAACCAACGTCTCCATTATAATTGATTTCCATCATGCTTCCTGGAATATTTTCTACGGTCATATCCACTGTATAGATAGCCGAGGTCTGCTTTACTTTACTTCCATAAGGCATGGTGGTTATTTTCTCACTATCTAGTTGATCTAATTTTCGCAGCGACAAACCGTTGGGCACCATCACGTAGAAATAGGCATTTTCTAGAATCTTTTCTTGTTCTTGTGCGATCAAATCCAATTCGTCTAAAACTTCCTCTGCAGATTCTTCTACATTTTCATTTAGAGCATTATCTGGAGTATTCGAATTTTTGCAGGCTATCAACAATATCGAGGTTAATAATAGATAGAAGATCTTTTTCATAAGTACTGGGTTATTAGGGAGCTAAATTAAGTAAACTTTGGCAAAGTTGTCCTTCACACAAGAACAATAGATATTGGCATTCATCGCTAGCAACAGAATAGAATAGGGCTAAACTTTGCCAAAGTTGAGTTTGGAAAGATGGCTTATTCTTTAATGAGCGTTTTAGACCAAACCCCTTCGTTTGTTGCAATACTCACCACATAAATACCATCGTGTAAATCACTAACATCCAATTGGTGGGTTTCACCTTGGTTTAAAACCAATCTCCCTGCCATGTCATGGATTTGTATTTGGGTGGTTTCGAGTAACTGTGTGTTTTCGATAGTTAATAAATTGCTTACCGGATTTGGATACATAGAAAGACCCTTAAAAGCGAATTCATCCATACTTAAAATTTCGTTTTTGTACCAAGCGATTTTATCGTCAGCAATGGAGGAAACTACCACATCCTTTGCGCCATCTCCATCAATATCAGCCACATTAACTGAGGTAGGGTTGACCTGGTCGTTTGAAATAAGTTGTTTAGGAGAGAAGTTTCCAGCACCGTCATTTTGTTGCCAAGCAATTTCATCACTCCCAATGGCCACCCAAATCACATCTAAGTCTAAATCATTATCAAGGTCCGCAGCGAATACGTCAGTCCCTCCATTAAAATCCATACTAATAATTTGCTGAGGCCCAAAGTTTCCGGCTCCATTTAGATTTTCATACCAATCGATTGTATCCCCCCCCTAGGGCGGAGAGTACATCATTATCTTCATCGTTATTGAGATCGCCGACAAAAACGGATACGACACCAAAAGAACTGTTCGAGATTTCTTGAGGCGCGCCAAAATCTCCCTGACCATTTAAATTCCTAAACCAAAATATTTGCTGAGTTCCATTAGCCGTTGCTACAATATCAATATCGTTATCACCGTCTAAATCAGCCCCATAAATAGCAAATGCATCTGACAGAGCAGTAGAGATTATTCTTTCAGTTCCAAAAGCACCTTCACCGTCTAAATTTTCATACCAAGCCACTTTATTATCATCTGCTGAAGCAAGAATTACATCTAAGTCGTTATCTCCATCCAAGTCAGAGACAAAAATACCTTTTGGATTAAGCACTGAGGCACTTATTGTTAAAGCTGTGCTAAAATCACCTAACCCATCTAAATTTTTATACCAAACCAATATATCATCCACTCGCGAGTTTGCAACAACATCAATATCATTGTCTCCGTCTATATCCGCAGCAAATAGATGTTGTGTGCTTGTTAACGTGTTAGAAATAACCTGTATCGTTCCGAACGAGCCATTCCCGTCTATATTTTCGTACCATGCAATTGTATTATCTCCAAATGAAGCTGAAAGTATGTCTTGATCACCATCTCCGTCAACATCTGCTGTAACTATTCTGCGAGGAGCAGAAGCCTCTGTTGATATAATTTGTTGCACCCCAAACTGGGCATACCCAAGACAGCCCGTTCCTAGAAACAAAATTAAAAAGAGAATCCTTATGTTATTTGTTTTCTGCATTGAATAGCGGTTAATAATAGACTCTAAGTTAACCAATATAATCAAATCTTTGGTCAACTTACGATCTAGGATAAAGATAGATTGTTATCTATTAAAGGAAATTAGTTCCTTGGATTAATTATTTTCTTTATAAATTACTTTTTCTTGAGAGGTACCGTCATCATAGGCCTTTTCAATTTTATACAGTCCAACTGGGAGATCGTTGATTAAATTTTCATTATTAATCCCTAAAGAGTCTTGAGGCGTCACTGTGATATTAGTATTAAGCACATTGTCATTAAATTTAATAACACTTCCTCCTATGGCATCTCGGTTCCAATTGTCGTAGCATCTTCTAGGTTGACCGTCCAAGATGGGGATTCGTATGGCAGTATGGTTGGGATGGGTAATGGAGGGATAATCATTTTCAAATTTATCAATATTACTTATCATGGTATGGTTGTTATGAAAAGAAGTGTTTTCATAATCGCAAGGTAGACTACAGTCCAAATTATCTATGCCTTGGCAATCGCATGAAATGAATTCATAATCGAACCCTGGCTGAAATAAAGGGGCATCATGTGGATCGTTGGCCGGGCCTTGTTCATAGTAGACGCCGCGATATGGTTCATATAATACTGAAACAGAAGTTTGAGCGGCTATGAAGGCTTGGTAAGGGTCAAAAATAATGGTTTCGCGCATTCTTATGGCTTGGCCTGTAGTAAATACATAGTCCACACATTCATAGGCGTCGCTCATTGCATTACTTACGTCTTCTGGAGTCAATTTGTCGGAATAATTGGCTCCAGTTATGTCTTCCTCTTCACCTATATATACACAAAATTCGTTAATCCAAGGATAAGTTCCTCCATAAGAAAACTCCATGATGGCATGGGTGTCTACAACGAAGTCTCCACCAGACTCGGCGGTATAGTCTGGATTAATGGTTATACCATCTGGCAGGTATTTTTCTCTTGTTACGTTTTCTTTAATTGCGCTGTTCTTACTTCGAGTGTGTTTAATGGCAAAGCAATGAGCTATTTCATGATTAGAAGTAACAGAAGTTAATCGATCTCTAGGAATCACAATCTCTGTTTTTCCAAAAGCATTTGCCTTACCCCCAAAGCCACCACTTGTTTTATAAGGGACATAAACGTTGAAAGCGTTTGGATCTTTATAACCGTTATTTGCCGCAAAACTAAAGAGGTTGTCGGTCTGGCAGGTGTGGGTTCTCCCGTAACCTTCTGTATCTATAATTGGATTTCCATTGCTAGCAATAGAATAGGGCTAAACTTTTCCAAAGTTAAATCGCTGAAACCCTTGCTATCGTTTATATGTCGGGCAAATGACGGGTAAATTTCAATATAAAAACTGAAACAATTCTCAAACCCTGTGTACTATTGTAATGTGAAACTTCTTGTATATTGAGCATGTCTTCTATACAAGCCAAAATGATTATGATGAAACAACCAGAATTAGGAAGAAAGATTTTAGAACTACGTCAACAAAAAGGATTTACCCAAGAAGACCTTGTGGAACAATGCAACATAAGCGTACGCACTATACAGCGTATCGAAGCTGGGGAAGTATCTCCTCGCGCCTACACTATTAAAACTATTCTTGCAGCCCTTGATAGGGATTTAGAAGATTTGCAAGTGGACACGCTTTTTGAAGAAAAAGTAAAGCGGGTGATGTTCCTAAAAATTGATAAAGACAAGGACGTATCCTTTTTAATAAAACAATTGCACGTAGGTTGGATTGCAGGTATTATTAGCATGATCTGTTTTGTTTTTCAATTTATTGAAGATTCCTATTATATCTCCGAGAGTGCGTATTATTTTGGAGAGTTGTATTATGTTATTTTAGGGATAGTTTCTATTACCATGTTTGGGTTGCATATGCGATCGTTTGTTCTACTGGGAGAAATATTTAAGAGCTTTTTTCTGAAAATTGTGGCAATTCTATTTATTGCGGTCAATACACTTCTTAACCTATATGCCATTATCGATTTACATTTCGATTACTTACCTCAGGGGGCGTATGCGGTTATATTTTGTGTGTTCTATGGTTTGATGTATTTACTGTTTGGGCTTGGGTTGCTCCGTTTAAAAGGGATGGGACAACTTCCAAAGGCTACTGGAATTATGCAAATTATTATTGGAGGAATGTTTCTAACTATCTTATTTTCTATTGTGGCTAGTCCTGCAAGTATTTTGGTTCAAGGACTTAATGTAGCCATCATTTTGAGGGCCATACAATCAATCAACGAACAAGTAGATAATCAAGAATAATCTACGGGTATTAAAAAAGCCACCGGCCCTTATGAGATGGACTGGTGGCTTTGTTTTTGAAACACTAAGGTGCTTATTTAACTAATTCTGTTTTACTAATCTTCATAACATCTCCTACTTTTTCAATGGTTACCTTACTATCATATTTTTCAGATCCATATACGTATTCGATTTTTTCCAATTCGTTGTCGGCTCTAGTCACTTCTAGTTGGCTTATCCACACTCCTTTTTTAGGCTTACCATCGAATATGGTATCGGTGTTTTTTCCTTTTGGATGAGGGAAGGTGAATTCTTTTGGGAAGTCGAATAAACGTTGTGCCATGTAAAAGGCTTCATGCCATTTAGCATCTGGCAGTTCGATGCTTTCTGTATTAGAAGGAGCAACTACGGTACCACCTACGGTTGCTGTATAAACTACTTCTGGGAAGAGCTCTGCTAATTCACTAGCGTATCCTTTGGCAGAAATATTGCGTTCTGGTGGAAAGTACTTAGAAAGGTATCCATTAAAGGCAAATCCTTTTTTGTGATTGAACTCTATTTCGTCCATTCCGCCTTTTATTCCGCCTACACTCATGGTAGCGTTCTTTTCTGCGGCAACTACTTTTACGCGCGTTCCATAAGGCATACGTGCTAGTTTTTCACTTTGTAGATTTCCATAGGCTCTAAGGCTAAGTCCGCTAGGAGCGGTAATGTATAAGAACTCTGTCGTTTCTTCAATAATTTCTTCAGGAGCCACTTCTGGAATGGACATGGCCATGTCTGCGTCTGAAACAAAAGTTTCGTTGTTTTCTTTTTTACATGAAGCAAATACCAAAAGGATTGCTAGTGTTGCGATGTTGAATGCTGTGTTTTTCATAATATTAGGGTTTTAGATAGTATAAAGGTATGATGACCTTCCCCTAATATTTTGACCTATATCCTAAGCGTTTTAAACTATCTAGTATGCGAAGCGATTCGCCGAGAATTCGTTTTAGAAGTCTAATTTTAGCTGTACTTCGATGGTTTTTTCTTCTGAAGGAGCCTTCTTTTTGCGTTTTTCGTTGTTGAGGTTGGACACGCTAATGCCTAGCAAACGAACCGAGTCTTTCATCTTTTCTTGAAACAAGAGTTCTTTTACATTTTCGAGGAGCAACTCCTTGCTAGAAATATAAATAGGTAACGTTCTACTTCGAGTTTGTAGGGTGAAATCGGAGTATTTAATTTTAAGGGTGACGGTTTTTCCAGCTACCTTACTTTTTTTCAAACGCCTTTCCACTTCGCTGGCAATATCTTCGAGACGTTCAAGCATAAATACTTCGGAAGAGATGTTTTCATTAAACGTACGTTCGGCCGCAAGGGATTTCCGGATGCTATTTGGAGAGACTTTGCTATGCTGAATCCCACGAACAATTTTAAAATAATAAGCACCACTTTTCCCGAAGTGTTCTTCAAGATATTCAACAGATTTACTCTTGAGATCTTTTCCGGTGTAGATTCCATGGCGGTACATTTTTTCCTTCATCACCTTTCCAACTCCATAGAATTTTTTGACATCCAGTGTTTCCAAAAAGTCGAGTACCTCTTCGGGGTTGATGGTTTTTTGTCCGTTGGGTTTATTGATATCTGAAGCCACTTTGGCAATGAACTTATTAATGGAGATTCCGGCAGAGGCATTAAGACCTGTCTTTTCTTTGATTTTAGCTCTAATTTCCTGGGCGATGAGGGTTGCGCTCGGATTTCCCTTTTTATTTTCGGTGACATCCAGATAGGCTTCATCTAACGAGAGTGGTTCTACTAGATCGGTAAATTCGTAAAAGACCTGTCTCACGAGCTTGGAAATTTCAGAATAACGTTCAAAACGGGGAGGAACGAAAATGAGTTCAGGGCAAAGTTTGATCGCCAACGCACCGCTCATGGCAGATCTCACGCCAAATTTACGTGCTTCGTAACTTGCTGCGCTTATTACGCCACGCCGTCCACTCCCGCCAACCGCAAGAGGCTTATCTTGCAGTTGGGGGTTGTCCAGTTGCTCTACAGAGGCGTAAAAGGCGTCCATGTCAACATGTATGATCTTTCGTATGGGAAGTGGTTCTTCCATCTTGTAAATTTAATATCTACTTTGGCAAAGTTTGCCTTTTTTTTTGAAGTATAAGTTATAAGAAATTTTGATCCTGAAATGATTGGTAGGCAGCTAAACTTTGCAAAAGTTCCTGGATCATAACAGGTCAATTCCAGATAGGGATGTTGGTTGGGTATGTGCATATTTGAAGTTATCTAAATCACTAAAATATGCTATGATGTTTATTCGATTTTCATTGATAATTGATGCGTAAGAAGAAAATTTCCAATCATCTGGATTGTTTACTAAGTTTGCCTCGACAGGATTTACATGGATATAATGAATTAGTTTCTTCAAATAACCTTCCTCAGAAACGATTTTTCTTTTAAAAGGTTTCATAAATAGACTTCCCATTCTGTTTTGTTGTTTATTAAAAGCCTGACTGTACGAACTAAAAAGGTTGGAAAATTGTTTGCTCAAAAAATCTGAAACAGAACCATCTTCTTTAAAATTAGGTAAGTTTTTCAATACTTCCTCATCTTTAAAATGGACTAGAAGGTGAAAATGATTTGGCATTAAACAATAACAAAAGGTTTCCGCAATAAGATGAATATGCTTTTGATACTTCCGAAGGAAAAACCGATAATTATCTGAGTTTAAGAAGAGAGTTTCACTGCCATTGGCGCGATTATAAATATGAAAGTACTGTCCTGGGATTAACGGCTGCATTTGTGCATTTATTTGATACTTTCAAGTTACAAAACTTTGGCAAAGTTTAGCAATTGTCTTACTTTGATACTGAAATTTTTATATATAGCTCCCTTTCATAAACAGAGTAACTTTGCCAAAGTTGACACGATGAATCTAAACCAAATCACCATACCTTCCTTAAATGTACCACGTTCTATTGAGTTCTATAAAAAATTAGGACTCCAGCTAATTGTACACACACATGATCAATATGCCCGGTTTGAATGCCCAGACGGGGAAGCAACATTCTCAATTCATTATGTGGAAGAGCTGGCTGAAGGAAATGGGATCTATGTATATTTTGAAGTAGAAGATGTGAAGGAGAAAATTTCAGAATTAAAGAGAAATAATATTAGTATTGAAAGTGAACCAAAAGCACAATCATGGCTGTGGACCGAAGCGAGACTGAAAGACCCTGATGGAAACCAAATTGTGATATACCATGCGGGGGAGAATAGGAAGAATCCGCCATGGAGAATTAAAACTTAAATGAAGAAAACGGCCATTATTTTAGGAGCAACTGGATTGACAGGAGGTGTTTTATTAAATCTTCTGTTGAAAGATGACAACTACGAAAAGGTGAAGTTGTTTTCTAGAAGTTCTGTAAAAAGTACCAACCCAAAGATCGAAGAACATTTAGTCGATTTATTGGAACTCGGAACATACAAGGACGAATTTAAGGCAGATGTGATTTTCTGCTGTATAGGAACGACCAAATCTAAAACGCCTAGCGAAGAACAGTACAGGAAAATTGATTACGGAATACCAGTGAATGCTGCTAGACTCGCTAAGGACAACGGAATTAACCAGTTTTTAGTGATTTCTGCCCTGGGAGTAGATCCTAATAGTCGTGTTTTTTATAATAGAGTTAAGGGAGAGATGGAGCGAGATGTGTTGAAGCAAGGGATAGATAACACCTATATTTTTCAACCATCGTTGATAGGCGGTAAGCGGAATGAGAAACGAACTGGAGAACAAATTGCCCAGTTTTTTATGGGAGTTTTTAGTTTTTTGGTTCCGAAGAAATACAAGATTATAGAACCAGAAACCATCGCCCAAGGAATGTACTTAGTTGCAGATAACGGTTATGAGGAAGTGCGAATCACTTCCGAAAAAATAAAGGAAATAGCAGCAAAATGATTGAAATAGAACGTAAATTTTTAGTGACGTCGGATGAATTTAAAACCGATGCGACCTCCGAAACTAGGATTGTACAAGGATTTCTCAATACCCATCCAGACCGTACGGTTCGTGTTCGCATTAAAGGCGACAAAGGTTTTATAACAGTGAAAGGGAAATCGAACGATGAAGGAACCACCAGATTTGAGTGGGAACATACTATTTCAATTATAGAGGCGGAAGCCTTGTTGGATTTATGTGAAGAGGGCGTTATTGAAAAAGTACGGTATGAGATTCCACTGGGAAAACATATATACGAAGTAGACCAATTCTTTGGAAGTAACCATGGGTTGATAGTGGCCGAAATTGAATTGGCCAAAGCCGATGAGCATTTTAAAAAACCAAAATGGTTGGGAAAAGAAGTGACTGGAGAAGTGAAATACTATAATTCGCAACTCAGCAATCATCCTTTTGTAGATTGGACAACGTTATGAGCACTTAAAATTGAAACAAACAACCACCATGAAAACGACTATCAAAACCACCATTGTTCTGTTATTAATTATTGGGGCTTCTTGTAAGCCTGAAATTCATCGAGAATACATGTCAGAACCCTGTCCGGAGGAAGTAAAAGTTTCTGCGGCAGCGCAAATCAAAAAGCTCAAGGACGATGGTTTTGAAATTTTCGATTATATAGATGAGAAAACGGGAGACACTGTTATCATGCAACAGTATTTTATGGCATTTCTGAAAGTTGGAGACCGCAGAGACCAAACCAAAGAGCAGGCAGATAGTTTGCAAAAATTACACATGGCTCATTTGGGTAGGATGTACGACGAGGGCTACGCAGATATCTCGGGTCCGTTTGGAGATGATGGAGACTTAAGAGGAATTACTATTTATAATGTGCCTACTTTTAAAATGGCAGATAGTTTGGCAAACTTAGACCCAATGATGAAGTCTGGCCGATTGAAAGTAGAAATAAAATCATGGTGGGCAGGTAAAGGCTTTGGCTTGAGGTGATCTTAAGTGTTCAATAAGCAGTAGCAGCTGGTAGTTGGTAGCTTGTCACTTCGAGTGAATTTTCCCGACTTAAGGAGGGAATATTTATATCAAGAAGCCCGCACAACTCTTATTAAAATGCGCTTTCAAATTTTGGCCAAGATCGTGTGCAAACTGTTCTAACATTATCCTAGCTTACCATTGAAATAATCTCGCGAATAGCATTTTCATTCGAGATACCTTCAATCCCTTCATCGAAAGATACATTCCCATTGCTTGGAAGAATTTGGGGATTTTGTATTGCTGAAAAGTGCATCATTTTAAATCCTGCGTTTTTAAAGGCAAGTGCATTCTCTTTATTGATTCCACTTCCTGGCATTATTTGAATTTTTTCTTCTGAAATTTTCAGTAGATGTTGAAGCAGCGCTAATCCATTAATTGCTTTAGGTTGTTGTCCAGAAGTCAAAATTCTATCGACGCCCAGATCTATAAGTTGTTCGAGTGATTTTGAAGGATTATTCGCCACATCGAACGCTCTGTGAAATGTAAACTCCATTCCCTCTGAAGCTTCGATAAGTTGTTTGGTTGCTGAAATATCTATTTCATTTTCAGGAGTTAAAGCACCACTAACAATGCCAGCACAGCCTAATTCTTTACAAATGGCAATATCTTTTTTCATGATAGCCATTTCGGTTTCCGAGTATACAAATCTGCCAGCTTTTGGTCTTATCAATACATGTACAGGAATGGTCAAAGCGGAGGTAACTTCTTTTATCAATCCAAAAGAAGGCGTAAGTCCTCCTACCGAAAGTTGTGTACAAAGTTCGATGCGATCTGCTCCTGCATTTTGAGCGGCAAGTGCACTAGCATAGGAGTTGGCGCAAATTTCTATAATCATTATTCAATTATTATTTCATCAATAAATGTCCATGCCTTGTGCCCAGCACCTTGCATTCCCTCTGGGATGGTTCCGTAGCTCGGGATCTTTAAAATTATTTCTGAGACCATCATTTCGTTAGCATCGGAGTAATTGATTACAGCGTTTACCATATTACTCCCATCTTGAGACGCCAGATTAGTTCCATCTATAGTTTTGATTCCATTTTTTAAAAAACAATGGACTACCATCTCCTTCGGCGCATATACCCACTGACCATTTGCATTGTAAAAACGAGTAGAAACCTTTGATATTTTTGTAGGCTGCGGAAATGTAATCGTAATCTCCACATCATCTCCCCAAAATCCTAACCATTCTTTATCTCCGAATCTAGAATTGCTTCCCGAAACACCGTTTATTAAAGCTTCTTTTCCTCCAGCATTGTAAGCGCGGTGTGGCTGCACGTTAAGAGAAATAGTTCCATTAATTCCTTTATGAAAATTGATTTGCTGTTCATGGAGTCTTCCTTTTTCTCCATTTTCAAGAACGACACTTGCACTGAGTTTTGTGTCTTCAGAAAATTTTATGGGTTCTTCATATACTTGCTCCTCTTCTCCGTTGTTGAGAGTGTAAACAATCGTTTTTCCTTCCAGTGAAGTATTTAATTGATAGGTGAGCTCTCCATTTTCTTTTTTTATTTCACCTGAAACATCGTATAAATGATTGGCATAATTAATGTCCAAGGCATCCATTCTCGGTAGAAATTGTTCTACTCTTTTCAGAAAATTCTTGTAGCTCAAGTTTACATCTTCCTGAGCACCATTCCAAACTACTTCACTCATGGCGAGCATTCTAGGAAACGCCATGTATTCCACCTGGTCTGCTGTGGGCATGTATTCGGTCCAGATGTTTCCTTGAGCTCCTAGAACATGTGTGGCTTCTTCAGGAGAGAGTTCAGTAGGAATAGGATTGAATCTGTATACTTTATCCAAGGGTAAAAATCCGCCAATTGCTAAAGGTTCCTCTTCATTTTCTGCTTGATAATAATCAAAGTATGCATGGGAAGTCGGAGTTAGAATTACATCATGTCCTTCTTTTGCTGCTTGAACGGCACCTTCGGTTCCTCTCCAAGACATGACGGTAGCGTTTGGAGCCAAACCACCTTCTAAAATTTCATCCCAGCCTATAATTTTTTTCCCTTTACTGTTCACGAAGGCTTCGATGCGTTTAATAAAATAACTTTGCAGTCCGTGTTCATCTCCCAAGTCCAAATCTTTAATTAGCTGTTGACAGTGGTCACATTCTTTCCAGTGCTTTTTGGGTGCCTCATCACCTCCAATGTGAATATATTCTCCGGGGAACAGCTCGATCACCTCAGTAAGTACATTTTCTAAGAACTCAAAAGTCTCTTCTTTAGGGCAGTAGATGTCTTCAAAAACTCCCCATTTAGTCGCAACGGGAATCTGTTCTCCTGTACATCCTAGTTCTGGATAAGCGCTAATAGCTGCCTGTGCATGACCAGGCATTTCTATTTCAGGAATGATAGTAACATGGTGATATTTGGCAAAATTGACAATTTCTTTGATGTCTTCTTGAGTATAAAACCCACCGTAGCGCTTCCCGTCATATTCTTGAGGAGTATCGTTGTAGTGTCCCATTAAAGTCTCGTTTCGGAATGCACCATGTTTAGTAAGATTGGGATATTGCAATATTTCTATTCTCCATCCTTGATCTTCTGTGAGATGCCAGTGGAAGTAATTCATTTTTAGCATGGACAAATAGGTGATATATTCTTTAATAAATTCCTTCGGAAAGAAATGCCTGCCCACATCCAAATGCATTCCTCGATAACCGAATTTTGGCTTATCCATAATTTCCAGCATGGGGATACTAATTTGATCATACGTTTGTCCATCCTGCTTTTCTAATGTAGCCGGTAGAATTTGTCGTAGGGTCTGCACCGCATAGAAAGCAGCAGTAGCATCTTTTGCCCTGACGGTAATTTTGTCTGTCGTTATTTGTAGCGAATAACCGTGTAGAGGTTGGGTGACATCTTGTAAGAACGAAACATCAGCTTCATCGGCATTTTCTGCGGTTTTGAAAGGCAATCCAGCTCCCTCTGCAAGATAGTTTTTAAGGAACCTATTGGCGATTGTAAAATTTTCCGAAGAATGAAAAGTCGTATTTCGATCAAATGTGAACGACCCATCCTT
The DNA here is from genome assembly GCA_947495135.1 of uncultured Flavobacteriaceae bacterium. Taxonomy (GTDB): domain Bacteria; phylum Bacteroidota; class Bacteroidia; order Flavobacteriales; family Flavobacteriaceae; genus Aureisphaera. The sequence continues at coordinate 318,074 of CANLXN010000004.1, read as the reverse complement.
TACCTCTAATTTAAAAGGCTCAGGAATAATATGTACCTCATTTTCGATTAGACTAGACTTTTCAGCACAGGATAAAAAGAGGGAACACATAAATAGTGTAGTAATATATAAGAGAGTTTTCATAGAACAACTAAACGAGTTCTCTAAAATAGTGAATTGTTTACCATTCTAGAGAACTCGTTTTTCAAATCAAAAACCTTTCAGTTTAATTAGTTGTTTCGATATTGCCTTGGTGTACCATTATTTAATTTGCTAGAAGCTCTTTCTGTAGCGTCGGCTTTCATATAGCTTTTATGTACCCATGTTTTCTTATCCATGTCTTCTGTTGAAAAAATGATGTTCCCGGCCTTGTTTTCGGCTGTTTTAAATTGAGTAGTATTGTTTATACGTTTGACTTCCTTTTGGTCATTTTCTTTAACGGCCTCCATAAAAGCTAGGACATCCTGTGTTGTTCTAGATGCCTTCATTTCTTCATCTTGCTTGCTAATAGCTTCCACAATTACAGATTCTAGAATCTTATCCCATAAGTCTTTGAAGAGTTGTTGGTTGTTGTATACTTCTACTCCGTACATTTCTCCGTTAATTGCGTAGGCATAACCAATCGCATTTGGTGTATCTATGAGGTCCTTAAGTTGCGTATTTAATTTCTCTCTAACCTTTACAAGTTCTTCACTTTCCAAAGCCAATTGAAGACTTGTATCAGATTCGTTATTACCCACATTCACCGCATATCCATTTTTTGCCGAAACGTTCTTATTTAAGCGATCTTTTTGTTCTGCTACTTTGGACCAAACTTTACTTTGGTTTTTTTCATATCGAGCAGCTAGCTTAAGGTCTCTTGAAGAAAGCATTTTAGTATTGGAAGCAAACGATTGTTCTGTTTCACCTCCTCGTTTTTGCCACCTTCCAGATTCTACGCAGAAACTCGCCAAAGAAACATTTTTACTTCGTGGAGGAATAATCACATCGTAACTGATGGTTCTATCTTGTTTTCCTCCTTTAACAATATCTCCAGAATGGATAAAAATATATTCGTCGCTGTTGTTATCAATGGAAAGCTCATTTACCGTACCTGTTTCTTTCACAACCACCTCTTTGGCCTCCATTGCTTTCGATAGCGTCCGATAAGTAATCTCGGGAAGTTTTTCGGTTCCAGTGAGAATAAAGAAACTTAAATTTTCTACTTCTGTAGGAGATTGAATGGTGATTCCATCTACGGTAATTGGGTCGTTTATTTGTTGGATTTCGACTGGTTTATTAACGGCGATGTTTGAGGGGTCTTTTTTTGCTGAAAAGTCGCAACTTACAATTGCTATGCATAGACTGGTAAGGGCGAGTACAATTCCAAATTTTCTCATAGTGATATAGTTTTTTTCAAATGTATTTGACCTTTTAACGGTGGACAATGGTAAAAGAGGGAAGTCCTATTTCTGATGAGTAAAGACCATGTTTCGTTGAGGAAGCGATACCTTTTTATATCAAAAAACCACCAAAGATTTAACCTTGGTGGCTTTCTGTGCAATTTTTAATAAGTGTTTTGGATTCTCTTTTAACAAGCCTGAATAAAAATCCATCCTGTAAAGTCTCGCTCAAATAGATTGCCGAAATAAGTTACTCGGTCTCCAACCGCGTAGTTGGTGTTTGGGTTCCATTCTTCTACACCATCACAGAGATTGCCACTTATAACACCGGGATAGGCTGCATTGGTTCCTTCAATATCAAGTTGCGAAAGAGCGGCCTGTCTTGGTGGGAGCAAATTTCCGTTGATATCAACAATGGTTGGCTGTCCATTACCGCTAAAAGTAAAGCTACCATACATCATGGTCGAATTGATATCAAATTGAGAAGTGAGAAATTCAGCAGAATTGCTAATAAAGAACTGGTCTTCGGCTCCTTCCTCAATATTCTCGAAATTGATAATTACAAAACTATTACGGTCTGCACGATTTTGCTCATGGATGTATCCAAGCGTATGACCAATCTCATGAATAATCACCACTGCAGTACTTCCAGAACCAAGCTCAATAAAACCTTGGTTTCCAAAGGACCCTAAAGTAGCACGACCACAATTGCAGCTTGCACCGTTGGGCCTAATCCGGACATAAGTGTCTTCATTGGTGCGCTCTCTAAATTGGATATTGGTCTTAGATGTCCATTCGTCCATCGAGATTTGGAGTTCATTCAAAACACTTTGGCTGAGACCAGCCTCAAGAGAATAAACAACGGTATTGTCTGTCCATTTATTCACGAAACCTCCAATAGCTAATCTAGACGACCCATCTACCGTGGGAACAGGATTGCTTTCATAGTCATCTTTGGTATCCGATAATTGTTCCTCAAACACCAAGAGGTCACTTCCTCCAATACTGAAGAGGCCATCACCTTCGTCCTTTACAGGTACCTCTGCACCCATAAGGAATCTGGTTTCAAGATTGGAGGTTAGGGGATTGGTCGATGCGTCTGTCGGGTTGTTTGCATCTTCTTCACTACACGAGGCAACGCCAAGTAGGGCAAGTAGCAAAGTTGTTTTCATTAGGTTCATTACAATTTGTTTCATTACATTGATTTTTATGATTAATACTATGGAGAACCTAACCAACAGATGCTTAGTATTTGGTTGTTGTTAATTGTGATAATAATAAGATTAGTTTAACATAAAAAAGGGCGAAAAGAACTGTTAACAGGGAGTTTCCGACAAATTTATAATTTGTAAAAAGATGGTTTTCCTCTTACCGAGAAAGTGGATTGCGAGATTGTTTTGGTAAATTTTGTTTACTAGTTTTTGTGCTAGAAGCTTTGTGGTTCAATAACCAAGATCGTTTCCAAATAGGTGTTTAAATTAAATCTAAAAGTTTTAGAAAAAGACCGCGTCAGGCGTCTAAAGACGATTCTTTGAATACTTAAATCGAAGCCTTAGAAATTTCTACCAGTTGTTTCACTTCGTTTCCTTCCTGATCTACTGCGGTTAGTAAATAGTTTCCAGGCATTGGCTGAATGGCTATGTCATGAAATGTTTCAGTAACACCAATAAAGGTTTGGTCAAGATACCAATACACTTTCGTTTCTGTTGATCGATGGGCGAGCTTAAAGACTACCTCGTTTACATTGGCGTCAAAGTCTTTTGCTAGAAGAATGGTTTCGTTTTTCTTCGGAAATATAAACTCCATTAAATTTTCGCCATCTCTGAGACAATCGTTTTTAAAAGCAGGAAGGGGTAAATATTCTGGATGAAGAGAAGCGTAGTAATACTCTTGGACAGGAGGTAATGAAAACCAGTTTTTCTGAACCATTTCTTCCATAGGATAGCATGAAGAATTGACGCGTTGGTTTTCGTTAGTGGTCAAAAACACTTTTTGATGATAAGGGCAAGGAGCCGTTTTAACGCCATTTTTCGGAACAAATTCTGAAATACTCTCTTCGCAGAAAACGCCTGCAAGATGACCACTTTTCTTACAAATTTGAACCTCTATCATATCGTCATAAGGGATGTCAAACCATTCGCTTTTAGGCAATACATCCAAGACATTAAACAATAGAGGAGCCGCCGCCTGAACTCCTGTGAGCCCTGGACGCCCTTCTCCATCTGCGTTACCAGCCCAAACTCCAATGGCATATTTAGAAGTAACACCAACCGCCCAGGCATCCTTAAAACCAAAACTAGTTCCCGTTTTCCAAGCAATAGGTTGTGAACTGCTAAAAAATTCCCAGTTAATTTCACCCTCCGGTCTATTTACCCCTCGCAATGCCTCAAATGTCTCGTAAATGGAACCCGCATTGAAGATCGAAGGCTCAGGCTGCTCTTCCCCAAAAGTGATGCCTTTCCCTTTAATGTAGGTAGGTTTCATAAATTCTCTGTTGCGGTAAGAGCTCGAGGAATTGTTAAAATAGTTGAGTGTAGAAGCCATTCCCGCGTATGCATTGGTTACCTCCCACAACGAACTTTCCGCTCCTCCTAAAATTAGAGATAGACCATAAAAATTAGCGGGCTTGTTTATTCTCTTAAAATTCATTTCCTGCAACCGATTATGGAACCGCTGCAACCCATAACTTCTTAACATTCTCACTGCTGGAACGTTTAAGGACCTAGACAATGCTTCACTAGCAGGTACGGCGCCATTAAATCTCCTGTTGAAATTCTGCGGACTATAACCGTTGATCACTGTAGGAATATCTGCTACCAAGCTATTTGGGAGTATATCTCCACCGTCCAAGGTGGCAGCAAACAGCATAGGTTTTAAAATACTTCCAGTACTTCTGGGTCTTTCAATAATGTCTAAGAGATTACTATTTTCTTTGGTTGTTGGCGAATTACCAACATATGCCAATACTTCTCTTGTATTTACATCTAGTAATAGTACCGCCAAATTATTGATTTCGTTCTGTTTCAAAAGATAGTGGTGTTCTTTTACCAACTGATTCAACTTGCGCTGCAGGTGATAATCGATAGTTGTAATTACCCGTTGTCCTGGGTTCTCTTTTTTTATTTTTTCTGAAAGGTGCGATGCTATTTGCGGTAGCGGCAGAGGCTTGCCCGGTAATCGCTCATCGAGTGAAAGTTCGTAAGTGGTTGCATCCATTGCCCCGTTTTCGAATAGCTTGCGAAGTAGACGATTCCTTTTTGCTTTTAACAGCTCCTCATTTTTTCCTGGAAAGATTAAGGAAGGTGCGTTTGGTAAAACCGCAAGAGAAGCTGCTTGTCCCCAGCTCAGCTCCTTTGCGGGAATTCCGAAATAGCGCCAAGAAGCGGTTTCTAAGCCTACCACGTTTCCTCCAAAAGGTGCGTTGGTGGCGTAGAATTTCAGAATTTCCTCCTTGGAATAACCTGCTTCTAAACGAGTTGCCATAAAAGCTTCAATGAGTTTTTCTGAATAACTACGCTCCTTGTTTTTTCTTGAAAGACGAATCACTTGTTGGGTAAGCGTGCTTCCACCGCGACGATTAGAAGTTGTAAGGTTTTGCCAAACAGCTTTGCCCATAGATATTGGATTAAAACCAGGATGCTTATAGAAATATTCATCTTCAAAAAGTAAAATGGACTGCTCAAATTTGTAGGGGACACTATCTATTTGTGGGAACCGCCACTGACCGTCTTCCGCAATACGCGCGCCCAACATAATGCCTTCTTTACTTTCTGCGACTGTAGAGGTTGGATCCTTAAAAAGAGGTTTCGGCAAACAAAACATCCATAAAATGAGTAGCACTAGCACAAAACTCAATTTGAACTTATGTTTAAAGAAAAAACATTTCATTCCCATGACGGCATCTCCAACTAGCCACTCTTTCAAATGAGCGGAACTGCCTTTAATATAGAAGAATACTTTTTTCATTAACTAAAATTACCGCCTCTAAGCAAGAGGCGGCTTTTTGAAGAATTACTGTTCAATAGTTACCCAAATGCCTTTGTTTCGAGCGTAATAATTAGAATCATACATGGCCTCTACTTGGGTTCCTGGTAAATAATAGGTTCCTAGATAGGAAGCGTTCAATTTCACATCGAAGGTTTTGGATTTACCAGCGGCAAGATCGAAGTAGAAATTAACTCGATCATCACGTATATCGGTGTATCTGGCTCTGCCTTCTGCTCCACCACCTAGCTCTGTAAAACTGGTGTTGACAATCTCCCAGCCACTCGGAAATATTTTTGTGAGTGCCATATTATCGATATAGTCATTAGAGGTATTGGTAACGGTAACCTTGGCGATAATCTCCGTTCCTTGCCTTAATTTAGTAATATCTAGCGTATTACCTTGCCCGTCTAAATATTGCGCTTTTACACCCAAATTCTTACGTTCCGCCAATTCATCGCCTATAGGGAGCTTCCCTTTTTGAGATAGTGTTGCATAGATTATATTTCCTTTTTTATTGGAAACAGAGATTGTATTGGCTCCCATATTAGATGAGATACTTCTTTGAGAAACTGCCTTGGTTGTTTTGATCGTGGTAGATTTTCCATTCTGCGTAAACGTGAGTTCCAGCGCTTTTCCACCATTTTTCTCCACCATTTTTGCCATTGCCAATAATGCATAGGAGGTTTCCTGGGTACTGTACCATCGTTGAGAGGATAGTTCTTTTGCCACAGAAATCGCCATATCTCGCTGCTTGGGATCGTTAATCGCGACCATTGTTTCCAACGCCATTACCTTGTTTCTAAATGGAGAGCCATAGGTATGATAATCGTATTGATTAGGTGCAAAATTAATATTCGCCTTTTGCGCAAGTTCCTCTGCTACATTTTTCTTTCCTGCTAGTGCATAGGCTGCTGCCAGGCGCCATTTCGCATCATTGCTAAGGTATTTTGATTCCCGCAAACGATTCATAGCTGCAAGTTCTGGTTGTCCGGCTAAGGCCAGTGTATACAGGCGATAAGCTTGTGTGAGGCTTGAGTTATATCTGGTCTCACTATTGCGCCATTGTCTAGCAGCATTCTTTTGATAACGCAACCAATTACTCATAAACGTAATAGGAAGTGCATAGCCCTTCTTTTTTGCTTCTATCATGAAATGTCCTGCATAGTTGGTTCCCCAATCGTCTGCTTCTCGTTCTCCCGGCCAATAACTTAGTCCGCCATTGGATATTTGGAAATTACCCAGCCTTGTGATGGCCCCTTTTATGTTAGTGTCGATTTCCGACTTTTTGTTTGCTGTAATATCAAAAATGGCGTCTAAGTATAATTGAGGGAACGCGCCCGAGGTGGTTTGTTCAATGCAGCCGTGTGGATAACTAATGAGGTATCCTAATCGTCTACTAAAATCCATGGGAGGTAAGGTAGAGAACTCTAGCGTTGCCTCGTTGGTTCCAGCCACTCCATAGGTATTAAAATTGATCGTTTGAGAAGCATTTGCTTCTAGGGTATACAAGGTCGATTTTTGCGAAATCGGATTTGGGTTTTCTACATCGATTTCCACTTTATAACTGGCCGTTTCACCGTTGCCCGAAGCTTGTATTTTAATGGTTTGAAACTCACTGGCTGGGAGTACTTCAAACTCAAAATTAACGATTTGTTCACCTGGTTCAGAAAAAGAAAGGTTTTTAGTGGTTCCATTAATAGGTTTTAGAGCGCCTCCTACGCTTACGGTTACCTTAGCGTTTTTCACTTTCTTTTCCATAGCGAACACCGTAACGGGTAAGGTAACTTTTTCGCCTGGTGATAATTTGCGAGGAAGCGAAGCCAATACCATCAATGGCTTACGTACAGGAATAGTTTTATCTGTTTTTCCATAAGCTTCTGTTTTCTTATCTCCTGCGATTACCATGGTTCTCACAGAACCAACATAATTTGGCATGGTTACCGTGTGTGTACCCTTTCCATCTGCTTCTAAATCGAATGGGCCTAAATAGTGTACTACGGGTTTAAAACGGTCTGCCTTTCTGTTTTTGGCCCCTGCTGCTTCGTCGCCACCACCAATTGCATAGATATTGTTCACACTTCCAGAATAAGCGCCAATTACGTAATCGAAAATATCAAAGGTCTTTACTCCCAGTGCTTCTCGTGTATAGAATGCATCGTGAATTTTTGGAGTTGCAAAACGCGTAAGATCCAGTAAACCGTCGTCTACAATAGCAATGGTGTAAGTCATTGCTTTCTTATTTTCTTCTGAAATATTTACCGTGAAAGTTTGTTCTGGTTTCAGAACTTCAGGCATGTCTAGTATGGGTTTCAGAATAGTTGAAGGGTCTTCCACCAAAATTGGAACTACACCGTATAATCGAATAGGCCGATCGTTTGCGGTGTTTGAATGAGGCTGTAAAAGTGAAATATTTACAAACACATTAGGTGCCATTTCTTTACTGATCGGAATGCTAACTTGCGTTTCACCTTTTTTCGTTTCCACCCATTGAGTGGACAATACTTCTGTTCCATTTTCAACACTTACCAATGCTCTTCCATCTGCTGCCGAGGGAAAATTAATAGTAGCCTTGTCACCCACATTATAGGTTTCTTTATCTGCCGAGAAGATGAGCATTTTTGAACTATCGCCTCCGTCGGATGGGCGTTTCCACCAATTACGGTAGAAATAAGTTACTTGTCCAGTAGCATGACCAGATTGTTTGTCTTTTACTCGAATGAGGTATCTTCCGCCGTCATTTTCAGAAATATTAACCTTGAAATTACCTTTTCCACTTCCGTTTGTTTTAACTGTAAAATTAGAAACAGGTCTATGCACGGAGGCGTTCTCGTATCTAGATAGATTATCATCTCCACGGTTCCACCACCAACGCCATTCAATCTTAAATACCTGAACTTCTAATTCTCTGCTTCCACTTGCATTTCCTTGTGCGTCTACGGAGGCTACCTCAAATACAGTGTCTTCATCGGTGTAATAGGAGCCGTACATTTGCGGTTCAGGCGCTCTCAATCCAACAAAATGTGAATACGGAGCCAAGTCTTTTGAATAAACGTCAATAGAAAAATCGCCTCCACCTTCGTATACTTTGGTCAGAAAAGTAGCCCTCAACATTCCTGGCGCTTGTGAGCTCAGATCAAATTTGGTAGAGAAGTTTGTACTTCCCTCCGGGGAAAGGTTTGTATCTAAAACTGGAACCTCTACTTCGTTAAATCTACGAATAGGGTCGTTAAAATTATAACCTACAAATTTTTTGAATGCAGTTGCAGTAGACCGCAAAGTAGCATCCATTTCAATCCGAAGATTTCTGGCCGGTGCACCATGCAGCCATATTGCTTGGGCGGTACCTTCCACAGCTTTGCTAGCGTCTAAAATTTCATCATTGAAATCTAACTTAACTTTCAGCCTGTTGGGCTTAATAGTAGCTACTTTTAGACTTTTGTAAAATGATGCTCCTCCTACACTTACCGTCGCATTCCAATTTCCAGTAGGCGCATCATTTTGGGTGGAAATAGGGAAGTAATAGAATCCGTCAACACCATTATTTACCACAGTCCTTTTTACTAGTTTTCCTCTAGCGTCTGTAACCTCTAGTTTAACAGGATGGTTTTTTGGTAACGGATTTGAGTTATCGTTGAGCACAAAAGTGAGATGAATACTATCTCCAGGACGATGCACTCCTCTTTCAGTATAAAGGAAACCTTTGATTCCCTTTTGTAGTGTCATTCCAGAAACATCAAAATTACTAAGAGATAGGGCATTCCCATCTTCAAGTTTGGCATAAGCAAAATGATTGCCTTTTTGTGCTACGGCAAATGCTACGCTCTTTTCACTGTCGTAAATTGCGAGCCCTTGATTGTCTGTAGTTACGGTACCTATCAGTTGTTGCTGATAATTGTAAAGGTTCACCTTCGTATTGGGTTGAGGATTTGTGGTGATCAGGTTGGTAGTGGCAAAATGATAAGATTTATTATTTCCTTTCTTTACAATAAACCCTAGATCACTACCTAAAATATTGGTGCTAACAATTCGGCTTTCGTCATAATAAGCAGGATGACATGGATTATCACGTTGTCTCCAATTATAGGAATATCTACGGTAATTATAGACTTCATTGTCCCAATATCGCTCTTCAAGTTCGTCTTCGCTGACCGTAGGATCATCTGCATAATCCTCTTCGTAATAGTCTTCTTCATAATAATCGTCTTCACTTTGCTCTTCATTATTAGCTTCTGAAGCCATTGCGGTACAATCGTAGGTTGCATATCCTTTGTTGAAGCTTAGTTCTACCCTGTACATGGCACCCGGAGTGGCATTGAAGTATTCAGAAATATTGATCCCATATGCTTTCCATAAACCATCGCTGCCTATGGACTTGTCTTCTAGTTCGATTGTTTTTTTGGCAATACGACGCCCTACGGGTTTCATATTGTACAAATTGGAATGATCCAGATTGGAATTTTGTAAAAATTGAAGCATATTATCTGCATAGATCTGTACAATTCTAACATCCACTTTTGAAAGGTTTACGGCCTTAAAGTAGATGGGCGTGGATTGGGCGTTTGGAAGAATTACTCCTTTCGAAATAAGTTCCAATTCTGGCTTTAATTGTTCAAATGAAACGAGCTCAGAGTATTCTTTTTTCAGATTGTAACCGCTGGTATTTTTTATTCCGTTGAATAAAGTTACCCTCACATTGCCTACAATTCGGTTTCCGGGATATATGTGAAGTAGGTTTCCATCGACTTCATATTGAAGGTTTTCACCTTTTTCAATAGTTACTAAACCGGCAAAATTCTGATTTTCTTTAAGTGGATCAGAAAAATTAACAGATAGAACTGAGTTGGGAGCGAAGGTGCTTTTTACATCAACGACCTTAAAGTTGTTCTGTCCAGGAATAGCAAAATTATTAGTCCCTTTAAAATCACTTTTGATCGCTTTCCCGTTCCAGTTGATAACGATTTCAGTATCGTCTATATCCCGTTGAATGCTGTCAATAGTGAAGTTGAAAAACTTTGCACTGGCTTTTTCCTCCAAGTCGGCTGACATCCATTTAATTGCTAAGTTTTTATTTTTTTGCTTTGCAGTTACCAGTTGTTTGGCTTTTTCCAAAGTCACAACATCGCTAGTTTCTACAGTTCCTGTTAGGTATTGCCATTGTTTGGAATAGGACTGCAGGTTTCCTAAATTCATTTTGAAATTAGGGGTAATGGTTTTAAAACTAAAAGTGTAGTTTTTGAATTCCTTCGGAAGATCATCGTAAAATTCATCAAGTGCTAACGAAACTTTATATTCTGTATCTGGTTCCAGTAAATTGGTAGGTTGAAAAACAAGGGTTCTTCCATTTTCAATGAGCAGTTTACCCTCCACTTTTGGGGTGATATGAAGGTATTTCGAATCAATTTCTTGAGTAAGTTCAAACTTCTCAACCATTTGAGAAAGCTGGATGGTAATGGGCTCGGCAATACTTCGGTTTCCGTAGGTATTGGAGCTGATGTACTCTTTGAATTTAAAAAGGTTGTCTGTTTCTGTGGTTTCCACTTTATCTCCGCATGAAGAAATAAAAAGTAGGAGAATCAAGCCAAATAGGCTAGTTAGCTGCTTCATAATTGATGGTTTTAGTAGCCCACTTCCATTTGCAAACAGCAAATGAAATGGAATTATTAAATGTACAAAAAAAGCTAGCTCCACGATTGTGAGAATAAACACAATTCAATGGATTCATGAAGTTTACAATGTTTCGAAACTCATGCTTAAGGAGAGAATTATCGAATCAACGTAAAGTTAGATAAGATTGTTATTCGGAAGGTTCGGGTTTATGAATAGTTTAACACCCACAGCAAGTTTGGCGTTTAATTTCAATTATTACTTGAAAAGAGATTGATATGCACTGTATTCGGCCAAATTCCAGGATAGGATGTTTTTGGTTTCCCATTTTCGTTTAAAAACCTCTTTTCTGTTCTTAATTTTTAGCTGATATTCAATGTAGGACATATCTGAGGGGTTTGCTGTGAATTTTTTCTTCTGAAATTTTTCGATAGCGACTAATTCTTCTTCCAGTGGTTGTAAATGTGGAAGTGCTTTATCTGAAAGCTCTATTAAGTATTCTAAATGGAGGTAAGAATGGTTGGCATGTGTAAAATTATAGCGCGCAATGAAGCTATCCCAGTTAATGAATGAAGTAATGATCAATACGACGTAAATGGCAAAGGCGTTTGATTTAAAGAGGTAAAAAACAGACTTTTTTTGTTCTATTTTTCTGAAGACCGTGTAAAGTCCGTAAAGCACTAAGCATAGGAATATAATTACGCCAATTCGCTTAAAGGCCATGGCAAAATGTTCTATATACCAAAAGTTTCTTATAGCTACAGAAATAGTTAGGATAGCATTTTGAATTAGCCAGATATAACTTAGGTATTTTAATAATTTGTTTTGTTTGAAAAAATTCAAATTTCCTCTAAAGAAATATAACACAAGGCTTATCGAAATGAGTATTGATACAATAAGTAAGTAAGTTCCTTCATGCACAAATTGTTTGAGAGTCTGTCCTTCCCATTCAAAATTAAACCATACGGTGTGGACATCAATAATATTAACTATTAGTAAAACTGTATTTAGCATGAGGAAAAGAAATAGACCCGCCTTGTATTCATTCTTTAAAGCATTTAACTTAAAAGTTCTTTTAAATCTTTTTTGCCTTCTAGTAAGGAGTTCGGAAGCGTTCTGGTCTTTAAAGGCTATGACATTACTCGAAGTTCTCACTAAAAGAAAAACACTGATAATAAGACAAAGCAAAAAGGTAAGTAGGAGCCATATATTGAGGTCTTCAAAGATAAAAATGAATAGTTCCTCAATCCCAAGTCCAACGTTTCCAACAAGGTCACTAAAAACAGGATTTGAGAAGCTATAGACAAAAATAATAAGAACGGGAGCTACAAAAATCCTCGACCTCCAAAGAAAGCCTCCAATATCTCTACCACCAATTTTGGAAGCAAATAGTTTCTGATAGAAAATGTCTTGAGATAAGATAAGTGTGGTGATGGAAGTTCTTAGTACGTTCGTTAATGATTTAACCTTTGAGTAATTGAGGACACCGACGAATATAAATGCCGATAAAAAATGAACTACATACCCATAAACAGAATAAGTAACAAGCGTAAATATGGAGGAACCTATAAAACCTGCAGTCGTTACTATTTGAATTTTAGTTTTAAGGTTGATTTGTTTGGTCACGACTAGCCAAACCAAAAACAGGATCTCAAATAGCACAAGATTGAGTCCAATTCCTTGTTCATAAAACAAGATCGTTAATAAGAAAGCACTGATAAAAACGATGAGGAGAGAGTCTTTAAATTTCATCTAAATGAAGGTGTAAAAAAGTTAATAGATGTAATTTTTTCTCGAATAGTTGGTTTTTAAATTCCGATCAAAGAGTGAAAGGAATATTAGTTAGTCTGCATTGTAGATATTAAAAAGCGAAAATGGTTGCGTAGCATATAGCAGTAAGGCCGCAATTGTTTTGATTGGATTAATCATAGAACTTTGGCAAGGTCTTCTTCAATTGATGCGAGAAAATAGTGAGTGAATAGATAGTCTCATTCAGAAATTACATGCTCAACTTTCCAAATTGGATCAAAAAATTTATTGGTCTCACGTTTCGTGTCTATTAAACTCATATGCTCGCTCCACCTTGCAGATTCTAGTCTTATACCATTGATACCATCGTTCTTTTCCGGCGTGTTGGGCTTGTAAGTGATCCAGATTTTCCTTCCATTTAGAAATAGCTTCTAGGCTTTCCCAGTAACTAATAGTAATACCAATTTGATCTTTAGCGTGCTCCATGCCAATATAGCCAGGCTGCTCTTTGGCTAGCTGCTCCATGGCGTTGGCCGTTTCTGCATATCCTTTAGTGTCTTGGGTTTGCAAACTAGTGAAAATGACTGCGTAGTAGTTGGTGTTCATTTAGTTTCGAATATTGATTGAAATCATTCCACTTTCTGAATCTTCTTTCGAATATGTTTCTCCTTCGTAATTAGTTCTAAAAAATTCATAGAATTACTCTTTGTAAATACCTAGTATTAACTCTCCTTCGGCATTCATATGTGCTCGATACATTCCTGCTGTATTAAATTCCATAGCGATGTTTCCGTCTTTGTCGATAGCCACAATACCGCCATCTCCACCTAGTGCCGGCACTTTTTTCTGAATAACTTCACTTGCAGCTTCCTGCAAGCTCACCCCTTTGTATTCCATCATTGCAGAAATGTCATGGGCCACCATGGCTCTAATGAAGTATTCGCCCCATCCTGTAGAGGAAACGGCACAAGTGGCATTATTGGCATAGGTTCCTGCTCCTATAATGGGGGCGTCTCCTATTCTATTCCAGCGCTTGTTCGTCATTCCTCCAGTGGAGGTTCCGGCGGCGAGGTTTCCCTTTTTATCTAAAGCGACACATCCAACGGTTCCAAATTTGGTGTTTTTAATAAAAGGATCCTCGAAGACAGCCGCGTTGTTCCCGCTGTCATGGTTGTATTCTTTTTTCAGACGTTCTTTTACCTTTTGTAGAGACTGAAAACGACGTTCAGTATAAAAGTATGAAGGATCGACAAGTTCCATGCCTATTAATTGGGCAAAATCTTCCGCCCCGTTGCCGCTTAACATGACGTGTTCAGATTGTGTCATTACCGCGTTGGCGAGGTCTATTGGATTTTTAATACGCTGCACTCCAGATACGGCACCAGCATTTAAGGTTGCACCGTCCATAATAGAAGCGTCCAATTCGTTCGTTTCATCATGTGTGAAAACGGCTCCCTTCCCAGCATTGAATAAGGGAGAGTCTTCCAAAATATTTATGGTTGAAGTTACTGCATCAAGAGAAGATCCGCCTCGGGCTAAAATTTCATGACCAACCCTAATTGCTTCTTCTAATTTTTGCCTGTAGGCAAGTTCGAGTGAATCTGACATATTCTTTTTTAGAATGGTTCCAGCTCCTCCATGAATCACTATTCCGAATTTTTCTGATGGAATTGTAGGAATTTCTGCGTTTACTTCTGACTTATTTTGGCTTTTTTGATCAAAATCACAGCTAAAAAGCATGAAAAATCCGATTAAAAGTGTTAAAGTTTGAAATTTTTTCATTGTTCGATTCTTTAGTACCAATATAGACCAAATTACCCACTTTTACTATAGTTAAGAGATATTTTATTGTAGGAATAAATCTTACAAAAAAGAGTAAATAATCGATGAAATACACTTGATCATCGCTAAAGTGTACTTTTGTACTACATTTTTTCCTACATTTGAATCAACATCAGCTCCAAATTTGATGCCCCGAATTATGAGATTATTTAGAACCACCCTACTTGCTATCGTATTACTTTTTACAGTTGCATCCTGCACAAAAGATGAAGAGACCGTAACAGACCAAGCGAACCTAAGTATTGACTTAAATCTTGCCAACGAAACGGATTGGGAAATGGCTAACGAAATTTTGGCTTTAGTGAATGAGCATAGAGTTTCTCAAGGGCTATCGGTTTTAAAGAGAGACCAGCAATATGCATCTGCTTACGCGGTGGATCACACACAATATATGATTGATATGAATCAGATCAATCACAATAACTTTAGCAAGCGTTCAAGTGCTATGAAGAGCAGAGGAGCTGCTTCGGTTGGCGAAAACGTTGCTTCAGGGTATGATACTGCAGAAAATTTGGTGCAGGCTTGGATCAATAGTCCAACCCATAAAAGTGTTATGGAAGGTAATTACACACATTCTGGATTTGGAGTAGTACAGAACAGTAAGGGAAAATATTTCTTTACGCAGCTTTTCTACAGAAACTAAAAGACATTTCTTATAAAAAATAAAAACATTGCCGTATTTTTATGGAAACATAAATCTACGGCAATGTCTTTTAACAAACCTTTCAACTTAAATAAATGGATTGAGGATAATCGGGAACTTCTAAAACCACCCGTTGGAAACAAAAATTTATATGTGGACTCTGGAGATTACATAGTAATGATTGTAGGAGGTCCAAATGCCCGAAAGGATTATCACTACAACGAAACAGAAGAGTTGTTCTATCAATTAGAAGGTAATATTGAGTTGGTAGTGCAAATTGATGGTAAACGGGAAGTATTACCTTTGGGGCCTGGAGATATGTATTTGCACCCTGCTAAAACCCCACATTCTCCAGTGCGAGGTGAAAACTCAATAGGTTTGGTAGTCGAGAGAAAACGTGCCGGACAAGGTTATACAGACGGTCTTCTTTGGTTCTGTGATAATTGTAATCACAAACTTCATGAAGTCTATTTTGAACTTCACGATGTGGAAAAGGACTTTCTGCCACACTTTAATAATTTTTATAATTCAGAAGAACATAGAACCTGCGATAATTGTGGAACTGTGATGGAAACAGATCCAAGATTTACAACCAATGATTAGCCTGGTTATTTCCGAAAGATGACCACAAAAAAAATCCTTCTTTTAATTTTCGGCGGTATTTCGGCGGCGGTATTATTATTTATTTTACTGCTCTACCTTACCTTACGCACTAAGACGAACGATGTTTCCAAAGAACCTCCGTTTAGTAATTTTGTGTCGCAACAAGTAATTTTAGGCAACGATGCTGTCTTAGTGAATAACGACCCAGCTTTTGTGTATGAAGAGCCACTGCTTTTGAATGCAGTTGGGGAACAGTTGTTTGAAGGAGTTACAGTTGCACACCATCTTAAAAAGGGAGATGTTCTGTTGATTAAAAAAGTAGTTGATTTTACCAATGGCGTAAGTGGATCTACACATACCATTGTCTTTGGAGAAGTAGTTAGAACTAGCGGAAGTAGCCAGTCTTTGTCTTTCGAGTATTATTGGGATACTCAAGAAATCAAGGATAATGGGACCGGCAAATTCACTTTTTCTTTTGCAATTCCTGCTTGGCAGGAGGGACCTGTAGAACAGAAAGAGGTTATTAAATAGCATTTTCTAACTCCTATTCCAAGATACGCGCAACTGTAAATTACCTTATCAAACCTTACCGGTAATAATATCCCAAAGGGATTCTGGACTTTCACTTAAAGTGTCATTAAACAAGAGTACTATTAGAACAATGTACACCACAAAGCCCAAAACTATTAAAAGTTGCTTTTTTGAAGTTTTCTGAATAGCCTGTCTATCCTTTACTTCGCACACTTCTCCGGGACAATATTGCACTTTGTCTTTGTGAAACTTTCCGTAGAACTTACAGCCCAAACAAACTCCAAATGCCGTTTCCCAAAATAGAAAGACCAAACAAATAAGGCATACCAAAGCGGTAATTGGCCCATAAGAGTTAACAACATTCGACAAAACAAAAATGAGCGCCGAAAGCACAAACCCTATCATCCAAGCAAACTTCTTTTGTGGTGCGCCAACGTATTCGGGCACCTGATTTCTCACCATTAATCTCCCTATGATTAGAAATGGAGAGAATTTCGGATTGATAAACACACGAATACTAATATCGGTTAGAAAAATAGTAACGGCATATTTCAGTAAAGTAAAGTCATTGGTAAATACTACAGTGAGAATTGCCACCAACATGAACAAGAAAAGGATTCCGGCCGCGGCTCTTATTTCACGTTCGTTGAGTACAGGAATATCGTAGCCGTCTACATTTTCCCCAAATTGTTTTATTGAATTCATAAGTTCGTTTTGTATCCACAGAAGCTTCAGTGAATGTTGATTGATTAATGAATGGAGAGCCTCCATTTCTATAGACGAAGATTTATATAAAAAGGTTGCCTGGGTGTAGAAAAAAAAGTGACCGAAAGATTCTCTACAATTTTAAGCTCTTTCTTCACACAGACACGGTGCAATTTTTAATCCTAAATACAACATTTGATGCCTTCTCAAACTCTTCTAAATACATTTCAAATTCTTCCCCTAATTATGTACCTTCGCAGCACTATTTAAGAACACGAAAAATCTATATAATTATGTCAACTGTAGCCACTTCCTTCGGAATTGAAGATGCACTTAAACAACTTGGAATTGAAGCCGTAAACCACGGTACTTCAACTGGAAACAAATGGTTTCCTGGTGGAGAAGAAATCGCTTCCTATTCGCCGGTAGACGGAAAATTAATTGGAAAAGTAACTACTACTACCAAAGAGGAATATGAACAAGTAATGACTGCTGCCACTAGCTCTTTTAAAGAGTGGAGAGTAATGCCTGCTCCATTGCGTGGAGAAGTTGTTCGTCAATTTGGTGAAGAACTGAGAAAATTAAAAGAGCCGTTGGGTAAATTAGTTTCCTACGAAATGGGAAAAAGTTACCAAGAAGGACTTGGGGAAGTACAAGAAATGATCGACATCTGCGATTTTGCAGTGGGTCTTTCTAGACAATTGCATGGTCTTACAATGCATTCGGAACGTCCTGGACACCGTATGTACGAACAATATCACCCGCTTGGAGTGGTTGGAATTATTTCAGCTTTCAACTTCCCAGTAGCAGTTTGGGCTTGGAACACAGCCTTGGCCTGGATCTGCGGAGATGTATGCGTTTGGAAGCCTTCTGAAAAGACACCTATGTGCGGAATTGCTTGTCAGAATATCGCTGCCAAAGTATTCAAAGACAATAACCTTCCAGAAGGAATCTCTTGTTTAATTAACGGGGATTATAAAGTTGGAGAGTATATGACAACCGATAAACGCGTGCCTCTAGTTTCTGCAACTGGTTCTACTCGTATGGGTAAGATTGTTGCAAGTACTGTAGCAGAACGTTTAGGGAAGTCATTATTAGAGCTAGGTGGAAACAATGCAATTATTGTTACGCCAGACGCAGATATTAAAATGACGGTTATTGGAGCAGTATTTGGTGCAGTTGGAACTGCCGGACAGCGTTGTACTTCAACCCGTCGTTTGATTATTCATGAAAGCATATACGACAAGGTAAAAGATGCAGTGGTTGCCGCATACGGCCAATTGCGTATTGGAAACCCATTGGACGAAAATAACCATGTTGGACCTGTGATCGATAAAGATGCAGTAGCCAATTATAATAAGGCGCTGGAACAAGTTGTTGCAGAAGGTGGAACCATTGTTGTAGAAGGTGGAGTATTAGAAGGTGAAGGTTACGAAAGCGGATGTTACGTGAAACCAGCGATTGCCGAAGCCGATAATAGTTTTAAAATTGTTCAGCATGAAACATTTGCTCCAGTTTTATATCTTCTGAAATATTCAGGCGATGTGATGGATGCCTTAGAGTTGCAGAATGGTGTTGCTCAAGGATTGTCTAGTGCAATTATGACCAACAACCTGCGTGAAGCGGAACGTTTCTTATCTGTTGCCGGAAGTGATTGCGGAATTGCAAATGTAAATATTGGAACTTCAGGAGCTGAGATTGGTGGAGCCTTTGGTGGTGAGAAAGATACTGGTGGAGGGCGCGAGTCTGGAAGTGATGCATGGAAAATTTACATGAGAAGACAAACCAATACTATTAACTATACTACAGAATTGCCATTAGCGCAAGGAATCAAATTTGACCTCTAAAAAAGGTCCTTTCCTCTAACTTATAGAGGTTTATATCGAAAAACGGTCCGCTTAGATTAAGCGGACTTTTTTTTGGTATAATATGTGGTATTTTAGTAATAGAAACGGTAGGAAACATAATTTTCTGCAAAAAATACAAATCTGAATGAAAAAACTAATACTATTAATTTGTTGTTTGGTAAGCGTAGTTAGCATTGCTCAAAAGAAAGAAAAGATCAAAGGCAGTCGAAATGTAGTAGAAATTTCTAAGGAATTTCCAGCGTCGTTTAATACGGTCGAAATTGACGATGGGCTGGAAGTTGACCTTCGTGTTTCTAGTTTGAACTCATACAAGTTAGAGGCAGATGATAATTTATTTGAAGTAATTAAGTTAACAGTCACAGATAGTGTTTTGAAAATATACACGACTCATAAAATTACCTCTAGCAAGAAAATAAAGCTGGAACTCACTACCGATGGATTGGAACGTATTGTACTGCGTAACGATGCCTCTCTGGACTCAAAAGGGCAACTAACTTCTAATCAACTATCCTTAGTTGCATACAATTCTAGCAGATTCGATTTGGATGTGGAGGCTACTGTTGTGGAAGTAGAATTACATCAAAACGCAGGGGGAGAATTGGAACTGAAATCTGATGAAACCACCATCAAAATGTACAATAGAACCGATTTAGAGGCTGAAATTTCAACAAATAACCTAACGGTCAATCTAGAGAAGGACGCCGAGTTAAAGTTAAAGGGAGATGCCGCCGATGCCGAGTACGAATTAAAAGACGCGACCAGATTGCGTGCAAAAAACCTCAAGGCGACCAATGCTAACTTGTATATAGAAAGGAGCTCAGAAATAGAGTTAACCACTTCTAGAAACTTGGAGCTCTACGCCAAAGACAAAAGTAGAATTTACTTATACGGCAATCCAAAAATTAAAATTAAAGGTCTTTCAGACACTACAAAACTGATCAAAAAGGATTAACCTTCAATTAAAGACTGTCAATGTATTGTTTATAAAATCACCTAGGAGTCCAATTAGCTATTAAATAAAAATCCCGATTCATTTGAATCGGGATTTTTTTCTTTTAGTGATTTATAACAAGGTGTTTTCGGATGGTCTGTTGTCCGTCTGAGATGTGCAAAATATAGAGCCCTTCTATAAGTAAAGAGGTGTCCATAGTTTTTAATTCGTTTTGGGCAGTTTCGCTTAGAATTACATTTCCGTAGTGATCATAAATTACGATATCAAAAGTGGAATCACCATAATTAGAAAAATCTAATTGGAATTGATTATTTGATGTGTTGGGATAGGGAAAAATCTCGTCCAAATAATTCGTACTATCCTGATCGACAGCAAACCCAACAGGAGACGGAGTAATTTCGATTAATTCCCACTTCTTAACATTTTCGTCTAACCAAGGAATAGAAATACAGTAGTTACCAAGTGAGCTATAAACTTCAACCGATTTCTGAAGAGACCCTTCCGTTTCGACATTTTTAAATCGATACTTTCCGTTACCAGCATCTAATATCTTCCAATGTTGTCTCGCCGAGTTATCCAGCGTCTGTGAGAACGTATATTGCCCTAGACAATTGTTGGCGTATTCAACCACCGAGGCGGTTAAATATTTGTTTGTGGTTGGGTTTTTGATGGTGTAATATTCTCCACTTTGAAAATATTCAATTTCCCATTTTTGGGTATTCCAATTATTCCAATTCGCGGTAATAGTATAATTTCCTCCGGAGGCGGCATCAGTTTGAGAGGAGGTGTGCAGCGATTTACCATCGTCTACGTTTTTAATACGATATGTTTTTGGGCCACTACCATTGTTAAGATCGTCTACGTAAACAGGAAGAGAATTTAATGTAATGTCCTTTGCATTGTCAGTAATCTGGAAACCAGCGCCGTTAGGTACTTGATAATCAGTAAAATTTGTTAGAAGGGTATTGTTAACAAAGATGTTGTTGAAATGGACACCATTGACGTATTTCTCGCAATCAATTCCCTTTGCTAGAGAAAAGTATTCGGTGTCGCCTCTAGCGGAAGCTATATTGTCTACAGTGATATTTTCTACTCGGTATCCATCTGGATCATTCCCGTTAGGATCGTCATTTGGTTCCACTTTAAACATAAACAGTCGACCTTCTCTAAAGTGTTCAATTCTTATGTCCTTAAAAGTGATGTCTTTGCACTTGTTGTTTTCTTCACAATTGATGGAGAGGGCACCGTTTGTGCTTTTTACGTCAAGGATATCGATATCCTCAAAATGGAGATTTTCAATGACGTCTCTTGTGTTAATATCATTGCTTCCAAAAAAACCAATTTCTATGGGACGGGAGAAGCCAGGATAAAGGACACAATCTGTTGCGGTTATTCCAGATGACCCTCCTAATTCAAATGGTAAATTTGTTTTTCTAGTAGCCAGAACGGCAATGGCATCATCAGAAGATCTTATATAATTACCTTCCATGGTAACGCCATTGCTGGCAGTAATGTTAATACCATCCCCCCAACGTACTCGAGAGAACATTTTTACGTTTTTAACCGTTACACTATCACTTGTAGAAATCATGACGTTATAGTGTTCAGAATCGTTGATAATAATTCCTTCGACGTCTATATGTTCTGATCCATTTCTTATTTCAACCCCTTTTAAATAACAGTAATTATCAGGAATTTGTGTATCCTCTGGGCCATAATTTTTCTCTGTTGGAGAGGCGTTGAGAATATTAATAACGCCTCTTCCCCATATTTTTACTCCAGACTTATTGTCAACTACGATACTGCCATTTACTACTTCTCCTCCTTTTATGTATATTTTTTCATTGTCTCCTGCCATATAGAATTTTTCTTTTTTAGCAGTAGGCAATGTACCGCACCTTCCGGTTCGAGTTGAGAGTTGATTATTTATGTCTGTTGCATTGGTATATATTTCCCCGGGGCTCGGAGGCACCACTGGAGGAGAAGCAAATATGTTGAGGTTTTCGTAACGATTACCGTTAACCTCTAAAGAAAGATTGTTATATGGAGATTTTGAAGGGTCTGTATTGTTGATGCTAAACGTAATAGTATTCCCAGAAATAGTAGGGGTAATGTTTTTTGAAAGTGGTTTAATTACTGCAGAGGT
Organism: uncultured Flavobacteriaceae bacterium; assembly: GCA_947495135.1. GTDB lineage: Bacteria > Bacteroidota > Bacteroidia > Flavobacteriales > Flavobacteriaceae > Aureisphaera. The sequence goes on along the minus strand of CANLXN010000004.1, from coordinate 296,083 downwards.
TAGGGGTAGTGTTCCGTTATAGGTTATTTTCATATTTACAGTACCAGAAAAATCAAATTGAACAAATGAAGATGCAAAGAAATCTTCTTGAATTGTTGGCATTTCTAGTTCATAGCGACGAACATAGGTTTTATAGCTAAATAGCGTGTCCTCATAGTTGAGTGCGCCGTCTAGCTTAACTTCAGCCGTAAAAAGTGAGTTCTCAGCAGTTTCTAAAGGAGGAGGGTCTGGATAAACAGTTAAAGAAGTTGGTGGATTTGCGCCACGCTCTTGCGAAAAGCAATTAAAAGACAAAACTAATAACAGTAAAAAAATACATTTCTTCATAAAATAAAAGTTAGAATTAAACAAAAGATAAGTGAATAGTCCTTTGAAGTTACAAAATCCGCACACCTCAAAACTAAGTGATACCCACAGAAATAGTAATGTAAAACCTTACAACTAACTTTGCTTAAGGACATTATGTTTTAATTGTGTTGAAGATTACAGTTATTGCCTCCCTTGTAAAACACTGTAAATAGCGTAGTTGACCGATTTTTTCATGGTCTAAGACGAAAAAATGCTTATTTGAGCATAATACCTTCAAAATCAACTCTTTTATTCATTAACTTAGGGATACAGTAACCATTTAACCAAGTATCAAATGAGTAAAAAAACAATGTATTTGTTATTGATTTTGCTCACTATCCTTATTGGTACGTACTTCTATTGGAAAATATGTTGTAATGCAGTTTGCTGCGGCGACACAGACACCCAACGGGAAGTCGTAGTACCCGACAAGGATATTGAACAATCCAATAATATGGATGGAGCAAGCAATTCTTTTTCTTGGAAAGACGGAGATAGCTCTTACAGCACCCAAGACAATATAAATTTTGATCCCTCTGGATTTGCCATTCTAAGGCCTATTTCTGGAAAAGTAAATGCAGGTATTGACGAGTTGCAACTCTACTTAAGTGGCAACGAAAATAAATCTGTTGACATTACTGGCCTCTATACCTCTAAGGAAGACAATCCTTCTGCCTTTCCAAACTTAGGACTGGCGCGTGCCAATGCCGTTAAAAATTATTTGATTTCCAAAGGGATTCCTTCTACTAGAATGAACCTCAACGGAGAACTTAATGACAACCTTCGACCCGTAGATGGAATTTATAAAGGGCCACTTACTTTCGGGATTTCTACTGCTGCAGAAGATACAGCAGCCAAAGAGCAATCTGAATTGGAGGCACTACGAACAAAGATTAAAGCGAACCCATTGGTGCTTTATTTTGAAAATGCCCAGACAAGCATTAGTCTAACTGCGGCAGAACGGCAAAAAATAGCAGATATAGCACGTTATCTAGACAAGGTAGAAAGTGCAAGAGCCATTGTAACTGGACATACCGATAACACGGGAGGGGCGCAGGGTAATGTAAATATTTCCAGAAAGAGAGCCGAGTTTGCCAAGGACTATTTGGTTCAAAATGGCATCGACGGTAATAGAATAGATGCCTTGGGTAAAGGACCAAACGAACCCGTTGCGAGCAACTCGACCGAGGAGGGTAGAGCTCAAAATAGACGAACCGTAGTAACGGTTAACTAATCAAATTTTAATCTAAAACATTTATATATTATGAACTGGTGTATATTAATTCCATTACTCGTAGGACTTTTGAGTGCAATATTTGGGTATTTATTAGGAAAGGCATTTTCAAAAGGAGATGACCATTCTGCAGACATAGAACTTTGGAGAAATAAAAACGTACAATTAGAATCTGAGCTGGCCGAATGTAGATCAAAGCTGTCTACCGCTAGCACAAGATCAATTTCTGGTGCTGGATCATCTTCTGGTGGTACAGTGGCTTCGTCGTTCGCTGCTGGTGCAGCAACCTCTATTATTGCTTTTGACGCGGCGGCGGCCAAAGCGGCTTTCGGTAAAAAAATTAAGGAAGATGATCTTACTATTGTCGAAGGAATTGGCCCAAAGATTCAAGAGCTTTTCCACGAAAATGGAATACCTACATGGAGATCATTGTCTGAGACCGCAGTTTCAAGACTTCAAGAAATATTGGACAGCAAAGGACAGCGCTACAGAGTACACAATCCAGCCACGTGGCCGGATCAAGCTAAAATGGCGTATGAAGGAAAATGGGCGGCTCTTAAAAAATGGCAAGACGAACACGACTACGGAAAGGCCTAACTTTTATTAATATTTATTTTCCTGAAATCCGCTTCGCCTTTGTCTGGTATAGCGGATTTCTTTATACGTTTAACTGAAAATAAGCGTTATACCTAAAAAACAAACTTATGAAAAAGATGATCCCCATCATTGTGTTGTTACTCATCTTAGGATGTAAAAGCGATGACGATAACAACGACAATCAAGTAATTTGTGCAGAAGAAGCCATAATAGGTCTAAGTATTCAAGTGAGAGACGCTAGTACAAATGGCATCATACTCAATAGTATAGAAGTAACGGCAACCGACGGAGATTACACCGAAGACCTCGTTTTTCAATTTGACACTTGGTTTGGAGCGGTGGAGAGAGAAGGATCTTACGTTATTACAGTGATTGCTTCAGGGTACGATAACTTAACGTCGGATACTATTGTGGTTGGAAAGACGGACGATGATTGCCATGTAATTACCGAAGTGAGAGAATTTAGGTTGAACCCGAACTAATTTCGTCCGTTCTCTAACGGGTAAAGTTGATAAATTGCCTCACTTTGCCAAACTTCCTTAGTGTCTACGTCCATGATAGAAAGTGGGCCTTTAAATGCGGCTCCGGTATCGATATTCCAAACATTTCCGAAGTGAAGGGGAACTGTACTATTCATTCGCGTAACTGGAGTGTGACCAATGAAAATTTCTTTGAATAATCGAAGCCTTTTAGGATAGCGAATGTCCTCTTCCGAAATATGAGTATCTAAAGAAACGGCCATTTCCCAAAGTGTACGATCCCAAAAGACCAAATTGGCAAAATGCTCGTATTGAGGCCCTTTGATGTTTGTAAATCCTGCATGAACAAACAATCTATTTTCAGTATCGATATAGTAATTAGTGAGCTCTTTGTAAAATTGAAGGTGTTTTTTCTTTTCTTCGGAAAGGAGGCTGTCGTAACTCTTCTTGCTGGCCTCACCACCGTGTGCTAGCCACATGGGATTGGTGTCGCCTTTTTTTAAGTATTGATATACGAGATAATCGTGGTTACCACGAATAAAGACACATTCATATTTGTTCGAAAAATCGATTAAAAACGAAACAGTCTCGGCCGCTTCACTCCAACCATCCACATAGTCGCCTAGAAAAATGAAACGATCTGTACTCGAAGGTGCCACTTTCCGAAGCACTTGTTTTAAGCCTTTTAATCCGCTATGGATATCTCCAATAACTAGTGTTCTCATTATTGTGTTTGTTGGAAGTAGTCGATAGCAAATACAATTCCCACTAGAATAGCTACAATCATTAAAATAAATAAAAAGATCTTCCAAAAAGAGTAAGGCCTTTTACCAGATAGTTCTCCAGTTTGTCCATTCACAAAGAAGTTATAACGCTTTCCTTTAAACGAATAGGCGCTAACATAAACAGGTAGTAAAATATGTTTAAAGGTTTCTTCACTCAAGCGCATGTCTATTGAAGAAATGCGTTGGGTGTCTCCACCGATATCTCGTCTCGCCCATCGATCTGCGATTTGTTCGGCTTCTTTTCCTGCCGCAAGATGGCCGTCTTTTAAAGGGATTGTATACTTTTCGGTTACAAAACCAGCCAGATAACTACTGTCAAAAGGTTGTAATACCTTTAAATCCCACCGACTTATTTTTTGAGGAATAATCCCAGCTTTTTGTTTCGAAGCTTTGATAAGCGTATCGTCTACAAAACCTGAAATGCTTCCACTTGCTGGACTCCATCGAGTTCGGCGCTCTTGTCTAGTTCGGGTTACTGTTTTACCATTTACAGTGGTAGTATAAGGCACAGAAACATAATAATAATCACCTCTTTGGCCTTTGTAATTTGCGAATAGTTGCGCATCGAAGGTCCAATATGGCACGTAAAGACCCTTTGTGTTTTGTGGGTCGAGGGTTGCTTTTTGCAATTTGTTGGGAGCCCACCACAATTTTCTCACCCATTGTTTGAAAATTTGATGTGCTTTTTCCTTACTTAACTGAAAGGGAAGTACTGCTCCTGGTAAAATCCATTCTTCATTGTGAGCGTCTTCGATAATAAGCGGCATGGTGCAGTAGACGCAATGAAGTGATTTGTAATTCTCTTCAATATGTTGATTAGCACCACAATTCTTGCACTCGAGCATGGTAATTACCTCGCTATGAGATTGTGCGCCAAAAGCATCTAAATAGGGGCTCAATTCTAATTCTTGTAGCCCTATTTCGGAAGGAGGAATATCTTGGGTGTGCCCGCAGTACTCACATTTAAGCTCGGTGGTTCCTGGAGCATATAGCAATTCGGCCCCACAATTGACGCAAGATTTTTTAAGTTCAGATTTTTGTTGAGGTGTGGACTGCATTGACATTTAAAAATGGGGAATGTGAGAAGATAAGCTCAGGTATTCCCCAATGATCATTTTAAAATTTTGAAGCAAACCAAAAGGTTTGTAATTATTTAGTTGCCAGGAAGTGGAGGAGGAGTGTTTCCACCTAAGAACGATTTTAATTCTTCCACATCTTTTACAGCGGTCCATCCAGTCATTCCTTGTTTCCAAACAAGCGAATCTTTATTAATAGTTCTATTGGCAAATAAGGCACGTAATTGCTCAAAACCAACCGGTCCCGCTTGCTGCTCATTTGCGGCGTAAAAATATTGAACTGCCTGTGGCATTGGTGGAGGAACTGCAGCGGCTTGTTGTTGCGGAGGCATTTGTGCTCCTCCCATTTGCGGACTCATAAGACCGCCCATTTGTTGAGCGAGAACAAATCCCATTCCCATTCCCATTCCTGCACCAGCAGTACCACCTTCGTTTGCGGCTGCGGCTTCAATGGCTTTCGCAGTCTTGAATTTGGTCAATTTATCAAGATCTAATTTGTCAATTCGGCTGTATTCAAAAATCTCTTTCTTAAGATCTTCTGGCATCGAAACATTTTCGATATAGAACTTCTCTAAAGAAATTCCGACGCTTCCAAATTCTGGTTGCATTACTTCCTTGCAGGTCTCACTTAGCTCGGTGGTATTTGCGGCGTACAATTCTATTGGTAGATTGGCTTCTCCAACAGTATCCGTAAAGCGGGTAGCAATTAAGCTTTTTAGGTGTTCGTTTATTTCGAAATTGGTGAAGTTGTTATCTGTTCCAACAATGTCTACTATAAATTTTCCTGCGTCTTCTATTTTGAAAGCATACGTTCCAAAAGCACGTATTTCAACCAAACCAAAGCGATCGTCGTTTAAGGTAATTGGGTTTTTGGTTCCCCATTTTTCATCTGTAAATAAGTGTGTATTTACAAAATAAACTTCCGCTTTAAACGGACTATTAAATCCATATTTCCAACCCTTAAGTGTAGTTAGAATTGGCAGGTTTTGAGTGTTTAGGGTATAAGTTCCTGGAGTAAAAACATCTGCTAGTTGTCCTTCATTAATGAAAACAGCCGTTTGCCCTTCTCGAACTATGAGTTTAGCGTCGTTTTTTATTTCGTTTTGGTAGCGTTCAAAGCGATGACAAATGGTGTCGTCTGTATAGTCTAGCCATTCAATTATATCAATAAATTCGTGACTTAATTTTTCCTTTATTTTATCGAAAAGTCCCATAAGTTGGTTTTTTTGTTGAAGTTTAAAGATACTAAATCTATTGAATAAAAAAATGCCCAGTTGCGATTTGCATACCAGGCATTTCTTGAAAAAGAATTTGGTTATTTAGTTTAAGTTGAAGTAAGTCATTACTTCTTTGTAGTTGTTGACGTCTACTCCTTCTGAAGCTAGATGCTCTTCCACGCTTCTTCCATTCCCAGAAGTAAGCCCTTGAGCAGGAATCACAATGTATCTAAACTCTGCAACGCCAGGACCTCCAAAAGTTCCAGGGTCGCCAGTGCCAGATACGTTACGCATCTTAAGAGTGAAATCGTTTAATTCAAATCTGTGAGAAATGATTTGACCGTCTGGATCTGCTCCTGTAACGTTTTCTGTGAAAGGTAATGCATACACTTGCGTAGAGGTGATTACAAATCGGCTATACGCTAAAACTACTCCGTTATCCACAATATCTTGAGTAATCTCAGGCTCAACAACGGGGTAGTTTCTGTATTCTATTCCAAATTCGTTGGATACGTCAGACCATCCTGCGGTATCGTATTCTATCCATCCACTTGAAAATACATTCGCATTTCCGTCTTCTCCATCTTCTCCATCTTCGCCATCCTGTCCGTCTTGTCCATCCTGTCCATCTTGACCATCGACACCGTCTTGCCCGTCAACACCGTTAATTCCATCCATTCCGTCTGCTCCATTTTCTCCGTCTTCCGGGGAGCAAGAAGTAACTACTAAGGCCAAAGCCATTAATACAAACGTTAAAAATTTCATTGCATTTTTCATAATTGTAAGGGTTTAAATTAAATCTGTTTTAGTTCTCAGATTTTGTTGGGTACAAAGATGAAGTAGCGATGTGAAATTTTCCGAAGCTAAAAGACTAACTTTGATATAGGTGTTTACTCTTTTCTGAAATAGGAAAAATCCTTACACGGGCTAAGACATACAAGAAGTTCCGTAAACTAACTGTATTTCATCTTCCGAAGAATCCGAACAGTTTCTTTAAAACGCGCGTAAACGTCATCGTCAATTTCTTTTAGGTAAGGCTTTGCTTCCACTAGCTTTTCTTTGGCATCATTAAAGTCGTTTAAAAAACAAAGGAGATAAGTAGCAGGAAGTTGTTGCAGATCTTTTTTTTCCTGAGGTCTCAACGGAATGTTTTTTTTGAGCTTCTCTAGAAGTGCATTATTGGAGTTATAGATATGATAAAGCGTTCGTTTATTGAATTTTGGAGGCTCAAAAATGAGCTTGGTTTCTAAATTGTAAAAGCCGTTTTCGTAAAAGGTAAAGGTTTGTTCTTCTAAGGGATAATACTTGAAACGGTCGTTAAGGCCGAGGTGGACGTATTCTACAATCTTGAATTCATCTTCATTAAAGAAAATACTCACTTCATCCAAAGCAGAATAAAAGAGACGAGTTTGCTCATTGATTAATTCTATATCTACCCTTGAATAGTAATCTTCTTCCCCTACTTTTTTGACAATTCCCGCCCAGCATACCACAAATTGCTCTTTAAATACTTTATAATGTGAATCGAGGTCACTGTGTCGTACGTTTATAAAGTCGATGACGCCATCTAAAGTAAGTTCGATATTGTTTTTGGCCTTGTTTTCAATGGCCTTTACAATCTCAGAATTGACATCTTTTATTTCAATATCAAAGTCTTTTGGCATAGAAATACTGCCATCTCTTAAAAATATGGAGCCTCCCCAGTATTTCCAGATATTTTTTCGAAGAGAAGTAATTTCCCCAGTTGGTCGAATGGTTACTAACCCAACTACTTTATCGTTAGGAAGATGCGGGAACATGACGTTTTCGTAAGAAATTAAGGGCGGATTGTTGAGATAAGCATTCACTAGGTTCTGAATTTTACTATCATCAAAAAAGTCCACTCCATTGATCTCATTGCCTTCATCTTCTACGCCAATAACTATAAAACTATTGTTTGCCGGATTGCTATTGCTGAGGGCACAAATATGTTTTAAGAATTTTGCCTTGCCTTCTTTTGTACCCAAGTCGATCTTTCGCTTTTTATCATAGAAACTACTCTCATCGTTGTGAGCTAAAAGGTTCTTGATTAAAAGGCGTTTGTTGATCATTTTAATGGTCTTGTGGGTCTTATGTAACCCTCTTTACTGGAAACCGTAGCATATTCATATTGGTATGCATTGGTAGATAAAGCCTAAATGGAGGCTAAGTTTTTTTGTTCACAATAGTGCTGCTGGCTTGATCTAGGCACATCACTGTTAAATCTGCGATATTAACGTGTGGAGGTCTGGTTACCGCGAACCAAATAATATCGGCAATGTCTGATGGAAATAATGGTGTGAAGTTTTGATATACTTTTTCGGCTCTTTGGGTATCTCCCTTAAAACGCACTTCACTAAATTCTGTTTCTACGAGACCGGGATTAATGGCGCCTACTTTTATTCCTTTGCCATTAAGGTCGAGGCGCATTCCTTGATTGATTGCATCTACGGCATGTTTACTGGCACAATAGACATTTCCATTGGGATACACTTCTTTCCCGGCAGTAGATCCAATATTAATGATGTGTCCAGATTTTCTCTCAATCATCTTTGGGAGAATTGCTTTGGAAACGTAGAGTAATCCTTTTACGTTAATATCGAGCATTGCATCCCAGTCTTCGAGGCTTCCAGTTTGAATAGGATCTAAACCATGTGCGTTTCCAGCATTGTTGATAAGGATATCTATTTGCGAAAAATTCTCGGGAAGGTTTTCGATCAGTGAAAATACGCTCGCTCTATCGCGCACATCAAAATTGAGGGTGTGAACCTCAGTCATTTCAGAAAGTTCTTTTGTTAACTGTTCGAGGCGTTCTTGTCGTCTTCCACAGAGAATTAATTGTACCCCATGACTTGCCATTAGTTGTGCAGTTGCTTTTCCAATCCCTGAGGTAGCTCCTGTAATTAATGCGGTTCTTTTTTTCATATATTTTAATTTCTATTTGCTCTTCTCAATAGAACTTTTTGGATTAAACTAGTTTTAAAATTGAAATTAACAGCGCCGAAATTCACTCGAAGAGATAAAAGGTTTAAATAAATAATGTAAACCTGAAAACGGACAAATTAAAAATAGCGTCTAAAGCCTCTAAACTCACTCAACACTTGTTACCGAATTACGGTACCTTATGTCCTTGACTTTCTATCAACAATCGAAACCAATCAATTTCTGTGAGTCCAATATCTTCGGCCTTTGCGGCATTTACAATTCGATCTTTATTGGTGGTGCCAATTACTGGATGAATTCCCGCAGGATGTTTTAAGATCCACGCCAACAGAAGCTGATCCTTAGTTGCGTTGTAGGATTCGCACAGTTCATTTAATAATTGGTGAATGCGCTGTGTTTGTTCATTTTCATTTTTAAAAACACCTCCTAACGGACTCCAACACATGGGCGTAATACCGTTTAGTTTCATGTGATCTAGACTACCATTGTGTAAAGCGTCGAATGCAGTAATAGAAAATTCAATTTGGTTGGCACTAATCTTTGTTCGAGATGAAATGAGGTCGCTTTGACCTGGGGTAAAATTGGATACCCCAAAAGCTCTTATTTTTCCTTCTGAAAGTAGCTTATCTATTGCTTTTGCGATTTCATCAGGATGCATTAATGCGCTAGGGCGATGCAGTAACAAAAGATCTAAATAATCTGATTCAAGATCTTTTATCGATTTTTCTGCGCTCCAAACAATATAATTGGCGTCGTATTGATAATGTTTTACTTTGTTTTCTCTTGTCTCTCCCACATATTGTATTCCGCATTTTGAAATAAGCTGAATATTTTCACGTGTTATGTTACTATCCGAAAATGCTTTACCAAAGTCAATTTCGGTGGTATAGTCACCATAGATATCTGCATGATCGAAGGTGGTTATTCCGTTTTCTAAACAATGGTTCATCATTGAAATCATCTCATTTTTAGATAGTTGATTCCCCCACGCTCCCCATGTCATGCATCCCTGAATTATTTTTGAAATTTTTTGCTTCATGTGCTATTTTTAACGACTCATAAATTTAATCAAATTGAAAATAGTAAAAAGTGCGCTAGCCCTTTTATTTACTATAAGTTTTAACCAATTGTTAACAGCAACTTTCAGTATAAATTTTGAATTTGCACCCTATTGAATCTTACACGACTATTTTTGAATACAAATACATATGGAACAGACAGCGACTGCCCTAGATATAGGAGCTTTAAATGAAAAAATTGAAAAAGAGAGTGCATTTGTAGATATTCTTACTTTAGAAATTAATAAGGTAATTGTTGGTCAGAAGCACATGGTAGAGCGATTACTCATTGGTTTGCTAGGTCAAGGACACATTTTATTAGAAGGAGTGCCTGGTCTGGCGAAGACTTTAGCTATAAATACACTATCCAAAGCGGTTCATGGATCTTTTAGCCGAGTGCAATTTACACCAGATTTACTTCCAGCAGATGTTACTGGGACACTTATTTATAATATGAAGGCAAACGACTTCAGTATAAAAAAGGGACCAATTTTTGCAAATTTTGTACTTGCCGATGAGATCAACCGTGCTCCAGCGAAAGTACAATCTGCTTTACTAGAAGCAATGCAAGAAAAACAGGTAACCATCGGCGATGAGACCTTTACTCTTGAGAAGCCTTTTCTAGTAATGGCAACTCAAAACCCAATCGAACAGGAAGGAACCTATCCTTTGCCTGAGGCTCAGGTGGATCGTTTTATGTTAAAAACGGTTATTACCTATCCAAAGTTGGAAGACGAACAACTCATTATTCGTCAAAATCTAAAGGGTGCATACGAAGAGGTGAATCCCGTGGTGACCTTGGATCAAATTAAACGAGCACAAGAAGCAGTTCGACAAGTATACATGGATGAGAAGATCGAAAAATATATTTTAGATATTATTTTCGCCACACGTAATCCGGAGAACTATGGACTAAAAGAAATTAAACCACTTGTTAGTTTTGGAGCTTCTCCAAGGGGAAGTATCAATCTAGCAATGGCTGCTAAGTGTTATGCCTTTATAAAGCGTCGTGGATATGTTATTCCAGAAGATGTTCGCGCTGTAGTGCATGATGTTTTGCGTCACAGAATAGGATTAACCTATGAGGCGGAAGCAGAAAATATAACCTCCGAAGACCTTATTAATAAGATTGTAAACGTAATTGAAGTACCATAAGTAAGTATGCAGTTGGAAGTGGCAGTTGGCAGTCTATCTGGCAGCTGAGTGCGGAGTGCTGATTACTGAACACTAAAAAATATGGATACTAAAGAACTTCTTAAAAAAGTACGTAAGATCGAAATCAAAACGAGACGCCTAAGCGATCACGTGTTTGGTGGCGAATATCACAGTACCTTCAAGGGTCGAGGTATGACTTTTAGTGAAGTGCGGCAATATCAATACGGTGACGATGTGCGTAATATTGATTGGAATGTAACTGCACGCTATAATGAGCCCTACATAAAAGTATTTGAAGAGGAGCGAGAACTTACCATGATGTTAATGGTGGATATTAGTGGGTCGGAATTCTTCGGAACAGACACTCAATTTAAAAATGAAATCATTACTGAAATAGCAGCAACCCTTGCCTTTTCTGCCATGCAAAACAATGATAAGATTGGACTAATTCTATTTTCGGATGCCATCGAGTTGTTTATTCCTCCTAAGAAAGGAAAGTTCCACGTGCTTCGAATTATCAGAGAATTAATAGAGTTTAAGCCGCAGAGTAAGAAAACTGATATTTCTCAAGCATTAAAGTTCCTCACTAACGTAATGAAAAAGAAAGCCATTGTATTCGTCCTATCCGATTTCATTACAGAAGGGTATAAAGACACTTTAAAAATTGTGTCTAAAAAGCATGACGTAACTGGAATTCGGGTTTATGACAGACGGGAAGAAGAAATTCCAAATCTGGGAATGGTGCAGATGCAAGATGAAGAAACTGGACAAATGATGCTGGTAAATACCAGTTCGAAGGCAGTGAGAAGAAATTATCATTCGTTTTACAAAGACAGGGTCATGGAATTTAACGAATCCTTTCTAAAAAGTGGAGCGGGAGTTCTAAGCTGCAGAGTGGACGAAAGTTACGTAAAGAAGCTGTTGGGTTATTTTAAGAGAAGAGGATAAAAATAAACATTTAAGAGTCCGTTAAATACGGAATGAATTATAAATGAAACTACATACTTTAAATATAGCAAAGCTGTCATTTCCCTGCCTCTCTGGGATGGCGTTGGTCGTGCTCTTTTTTCTGGTAACAGTTTCTTCTTATGGACAAGTAAAATCTGCCGTAGATACTACAGTTATTCGCATTGGAGAGGAAATTACATATACCATAGAAGTAGAAGCGGATAGCACTTCGCTTATTCTATTTCCTGAAGGACAGAGTTTTCAGCCCTTGGAGGTGATCGATTCGTACGACGTAGACACCACTCGTTTGGAGGCCAAATTTAGACTCATCAAGAAATACGGATTAACTCAATTTGATTCTGGCTATTACCGCTTGCCTTCCCAGCGTGTAGTAGTAGACGATCGATCTTTTATGACAGATTCTGCAATGGTAGAGGTGCGAGATGTTCCTGTAGATACTACGCAACAGAAAATGTTCGATATTAAACCAGCGATGGGGGTAGAGGAGCCGCCTTTCAATGTTGTAACGTTACTATATTGGTTAATCCCATTGCTATTGATAGGACTAATTGCTTATATCCTTTTCCGAAGAAAAAAGAGAAAAGAAGAAAGAGAGAAACAACTTCCTCCTTACGAAGAGGCGATGGTAGCACTAAAGGAATTGGACGCGTCTCAATTGTTAATTGCGAATAGATCAAAAGATTACTATTCGTCTTTAACTGAAATTGTAAAACGATATATCGATCGTGAAATTGATGATACGGCACTAGAAAGCACAAGTGATGAACTTATTCAACGATTACAACTGCATAAAGATTCGGGGCATTTCGACTTGGACGGTGAAACTATAAAAAAGTTAGATGCTATTTTTAAAAGAGCAGATCTAGTTAAGTTCGCCAAAATGAAGCAAGAAAGTGGAATAGCTAGGGCGGATAGGTCGACCATTGAAGAAATCATCAACGAAACGAAAGAAGCAATTCCAGAGCCAACCGAAGAAGAATTACTGCAAAATGAGCGTTATGCCGAGGAACAGCTGAGGAAAAGAAGATTTAAGAGAATCCTTTTTGGCTCATTTGCGGGAGTTGCAGTGCTATTTATTACGTTAGGGGTACTCGCATCTGTGTATGGGTGGGGCTATTTAAAAGATAATGTAATTGGTCACCCAACGAAGGATTTAGTAGAGGGTAGATGGTACAAAAGTGAATACGGTGTGCCAGCAGTTATTGTAGAAGCACCCTTTGTTCTAAAAAGAACCGAAGTCGATGTGCCAGATGCCGTAAAAGAACAGATCACTTCTATGGATATATTTGCATACGGGAGCTTAAGAGACATGTTTTATTTGGTAGTAAATTCTACCCAATTTAAGAATCCGATAGATGTGGATTTAGACCAGGCCTTGGAGGGCGGCTTGGTGACCATGGAACAACAAGGAGTACAAAACTTAGTAGTGAAGAAAGAAGGTTTTGAAACAGAAGATGGTCTCAAAGGACAACGCGCGTATGGAACCTTCAACGTAAAGTTACCTAATGGAAAGTTAGGCCCCGATCAAAACTATCAATTGGTGGTGTTTGGTCAAAAAGGAGCGTTGCAACAGGTAACCGTAGCCTCTAGGGTGGACGATCCATATGCAGAGGAAATGGTAGATAGAATTATGAATTCGGTAGAGCTAGAGCTACAAGATGCCGGACCAAATCCAAAAGGAAAGTAATGCAGAGTTTTGAGTTTGTAAATCCGCAGTTTTTCTGGTTGCTTTTAGCGCTACCACTTCTTGTATTATGGTATTTTTTGAAGCGTAAGAATCAGACCGCAGCTTTAAAAATTTCTAGTCTAAAGGGCTTTCAAACTTCTCAGAACTGGTTAGCAAAACTGCGACCATTGCTTTTTTTATTACGGTTGTTGGCTTTGGCGGCCTTAATTGTGGCTATGGCACGTCCTAGAAATGTGAATGAAACGACTAAAATTAAAACCACCAGTGGAATTGATATTGTAATGGCCATTGATGTTTCAGCAAGTATGCTGGCGCGTGATTTGAAACCGAACAGATTAGAGTCGTTAAAAAAAGTAGCGGCCCGATTTATCAACGCACGCCCCAATGATCGAATTGGTTTGGTGGAATATGCAGGTGAAAGTTTTACAAAAACACCGCTTACAAGTGATAAGAGTTTGGTCTTGTCTTCCCTTAAAGCCATAAAATATAATACCATTATACAAGGAGGAACTGCTATTGGAATGGGCTTAGCGACTTCTGTAAATAGATTGAAGGAAAGTCGGGCTAAAAGCAAGGTGATTATCTTGTTAACCGATGGAGTAAATAACTCGGGGTTTATTGATCCTAAAATAGCAAGCGAATTAGCGGTAGAATTTGGTATCAAGGTTTACACAATTGGCTTAGGGACTAATGGGATGGCTGTTTCCCCTATTGGTGTTTTAGCAAATGGAAAATTTCAATATGGGAATCAGCCTGTGGAAATTGATGAGGAGCTATTAAAGGAGATCGCAAAAATAACAGGAGGACAATATTTTAGAGCGACTAGTTCGACTAAACTAGGAGAGATTTATGATGAGATCAATAAACTGGAAAAAACAGAAATAGAAGAATTCAAGTTTAAGAATTACGATGAAAAATTTAGACCATTAGTTTTGTTAGCCTTAGCTTTTATTGGTTTAGAATTATTGCTTAAGTATACTCTTTTCAGAAGTTTTGTTTAAAATGAAATCAAAATTAGTAGATAGAAGAACATAAATGTATCAATTAGAAGAACCCATATTTTTTTACGTATTGTTTGCCATTCCGGCAATGGCAATACTATTCTTGTTGGCATTGTTATGGAGAAAGCGAACACAGGATAAGTTTGCCAACAATAACTTACTCCGTAAGCTGGCACCTAATCGATCTGTTTTTAAATCTATCCTCAAATTTATTGTGCTTTCGTTGGCAATAGCATGTCTTAGCTTTGCACTCGTGAATCCTAAAATTGGGACTAAATTAGAAACGGTAAAACGAGAAGGGGTTGATGTAGTTTTTGCATTGGATGTTTCTAAAAGTATGCTGGCAGAAGACATCGCGCCTAACAGAATTGAAAAATCGAAACAGTTGGTGACTCAAATCATAAACAGCCTAGCTGGAGACCGCATCGGTATTATTGGCTATGCAGGTAGTGCTTTTCCTCAAGTGCCTATTACTACAGATTTTTCTTCTGCAAAGCTATTCTTAACCAGTATGAACACCGATATGGTTTCTTCTCAAGGAACAGCTATCACCGAGGCTATTTCCTTGGCAAAAACGTATTATAACGATGAAGAACAAACTAATAGAGTATTGTTCATTATTAGCGATGGAGAGGATCATGAGGGAAATGTTTCTACCATCGTGGAGGAAGCTAAAGCATTGGGAATTCGAATTTTCACCATTGGGGTTGGAACTGTAAAAGGGGAACGGATACCTGTAAAACGAAATGGAGTTTTACAAGGCTATAAGAGGGATGAGAATAATCTAACCGTCATCACTCAGCTAAACGAAGAAACACTACAGGAGATTTCTTCCAACGCGAACGGCGAATATATCGACGGCAATAATACTCAAGAGGTGGTGGATCACGTAACGGCCATTCTTAACGGAATGAACAAGAAAGAATTTGAAGCCAAACAATTCACCGATTTTAAAGATCGTTTTCAGTGGTTCTTAGGTGGGGCATTATTTTTGTTTATAATTGATGTGTTGTTGTTAGAACGCAAAACAGCATGGATTAAGAAGTTGAATTTATTTAATGAAAAGGAATAAGATGAAAAGCGATAAATACATACGGCAATTTCTGTTTTTACCTTTTGTAATGCTTGTTTTTTTCTTCGGAAATATGAGCGCTCAAGTAGATAAGGAACAAATCAAAATTGAAAAGGAAACACAGAAATATTTAAGCGAAGCTAACGGAGAATTGGCCAATGACGATTTTGTAGATGCGGAAGTAAATTACAGAAAGGCAATTGCGCTTAGCCCTTCCAAAGAAGTTGGAAAATACAACCTCGGAAATGCCTATTATAACGAAGCTAAGAACAGAGAAGCCATGCAGCGTTTTGCTCAAGCAGCTGAAGTCTCTACCTCAAAATCTGAAAAGCATCGGGCCTTCCATAATTTGGGAAATACTTTTATGAATGACGAAAAGTATCAAGAGGCAGTAGAAGCTTATAAAAACGCGTTGCGAAGCGATCCAACAGACGATGAGACGCGATACAATCTTGCTTTGGCCAAAGATATGCTTGAAAAGAATCCACCTCAAGGAGGCGATGGGGAGGATGAGAATGAAGATCAGAAAGAGAACGAAGAAAATAAAGAAGATCAAAAGGAGAACCAAGATTCTGAAGATGACGATGGGAAAGAAAAAGAGGGAGATGAGGGAGATCAGAAAGAAGATGAAGGCGAAGGAGATGACAAAAAAGAGCAAAATGAAGGCGAAGATGAAGAAAAAGAAGGCAAACCTAATGAGCCCAAAGATCAAAAGGATGGGCAAGGAGATGATCCAAAGCAACAGCAAAACAAACCAGTGCCAGGACAGTTATCACCTCAGCAAATAAAAAACTTGTTAGAGGCAATGAATAATGAAGAGAAAAAAGTACAAGATAAAATCAACGCTAAAAAATTAAAAGGACCTAAAGTTAAATCGAATAAAGATTGGTAGGCATGCGATTCAACCATTTCATATACATTCTTGTTTTTATGTTGAGCTGCAGCTTCATGCAGGCTCAGGTAAAATTTGAAGCTAAAGTGAGTAAAAAACGCCTTGGCCTAAATGAAAGACTGCGTGTAGACTTCGAAATGAATGCCGATGGGGATAATTTTAATCCGCCAAATTTTGAAGGGTTTAGAGTGATTGGGGGGCCAAATCAATCTATTAGTAATTCTTGGATAAATGGTAAAAGGAGTTATTCAAAGACTTACTCCTATTTTCTATCTCCGCAAAAAAAAGGAAGTCTAACCGTTGGACAGGCAACTATTGACATCAAAGGGCAGACCTATAAGACGGTTCCAATTCCAGTTACTATTACCGCCGCTGTTAGTAAACCGAAAGACCCTAATGACGCCGACTATCTAGCCAGTGAAAATGTTCACCTAGTCGCTGAGATTTCTAAAACTAACCCATATCTCAATGAAGCCATCACGGTGGTCTATAAGCTCTACGTTTCCCAAGAAGTTAGTATTACGAGTAATTGGCGAGAGATAAACTCTCCAAAGTACGCCGATTTCTGGAGCCAAAACATAGATTCGAGAGGGAACTACAAGATTTACGAAGGCAAGTATCAAGGCGAAGATTATCGATATGTTGTGTTACGAACAACCGTAATGTACCCACAAAAAACTGGAAAACTGGAGATCGAGCCACTAACCTTGGATGTTCCTATCGACGTCCCTAGCAAAAGAAGAGATCTCTTTAATAGGCCTTTAATGACTAGGGTTAATAAAACGATCTCTGCTGGAAACAGAACTATTAACGTAAGACCTCTTCCCGAGGAAGGAAAACCGGCCAACTTTACGGGGGCTGTTGGAGATTTCAAATTCGATGTTGCGACCAATAAGAGAAAATTGGATGCTAACGAATCTTTAGAATTAGCCGTAAGAGTTTCCGGAAGGGGAAATATGAAGTTATTTGATCTTCCCCAGCTTAAGTTACCAAGCTCTCTCGAAGTGTACGAACCAGAGCGTAACGATGATATAAAAACGCAGCGGAACGGAATGAGCGGTACTGTAATTGAAAACTATACGGTAGTCCCTCAGTACAAGGGAAACTACCCGGTAAGACCTATTTCTTTTTCTTATTTCAACCCGAAGACAGAAACCTACGAAACACTTTCTTCTGAAGAGATAGTGATAGAGGTTGAAAATGGACCTGTAAATGGAGATACAACAGCTACTAACGTTCAAACTGCGAAAGGAAAAGAGCCGGTAAATCTGTTAGACGACCAATTTGAGTACCTTAAACTAGAAGGTGATTTGGAACCCATTGAGTCCAAAAACTTCTTTCAATCTACCTTGTTTTGGTCCTTGTTAGCAACGCCATTCTTAATCATTCCACTATTTATTTTAATTGGTAGAGGAAGAAAACGAAGACTAGCTGATGTTGATGGAAACCGATTGAGAAAAGCGAACCAATTGGCAAAAAAATATTTAGGTGAAGCCAAGAAAAACAGTGGTGACAAGGTGAAGTTCTATGAATCTCTAGAGCGGGCATTGCACAACTATTTAAAAGCTAAATTGGATATAGAAACCAGTGAGATGTCTAAAGAACACATTTCAACTATCTTAAGCGATCATAAGGTTGAACCTTCGGTGGTGTCAGAATTTATGCAATTGCTAAAGAGTTGTGAGTTCGCGAGATATGCTCCAGCATCGACCAATACAATTCAAAAAGATTACGACACAGCGGTGGGAACGATCTCGAATATTGACAAACAATTTCAATAATAGTAAGTAATAATGAAGCAGTTTATTTATTTAATAGTTTTTCTCTTTTCCTTCTTAGGAATTGCGCAAAACAACGCTTTATTTGAACAAGGAAAGCAGAGTTATAAGGCTGAAAAACATCAGGATGCCATAGGTCATTGGATGAAGATTATTAAAGATGGAGAACATTCGGCTGCGGTCTATTTTAATATTGCCAATGCGCATTACAAGCTCAACAATATTGGCCCTAGTATCTATTATTATGAGAAAGCCTTACAACTGTCTCCAAATGACAAATCTGTTTTAAATAACCTCGCGTTTGCGCAAAATGCTACAGTAGACGCTATCGAGCCACTGCCAGAAAGTGTATTCTATAAATGGGATAAACGTATTTCCGGATTGCTCACCTACAACGGATGGGCATGGGTTGCGGTAATTTCGGTGTTGATGTTTACTGTACTCTTTTTAAAGTACTACTTTTCTGTTTTTACTAGAAACAAACGTATTTACTTCGTAGGTGCAATTCTTTCGGTGCTTGTTTTTGCAATGGGTCTCTCATTGGCGTTTAGAAATTATAACCAACATTTAAACGATAAGCCAGCTATTATTTTTGCTGAAAGTAGCGATATTAAAAGTGAACCTACGCTGGGTAGCGAAACTGCATTTATCTTACATGAAGGTACTAAGGTCCAAATTCTTGCCGAAGATGACGCTTGGTATCGAGTTCAAATTGCTGATGGTAAAGAAGGATGGATACCCGCTAGCGATCTGAAGGCCCTTTAAGGTTATATTTCTTGCGTATTTCCCTGCTCTCCATTTTCCCCATTATCCTTGTTTTTAAAATTACCTACTTCTTTCAAGATATGAGGAAGGATTAACGGACCCAAAGAAGAAACAGGACCATATAGCACAGAGCTCTCTTTCTTTTCTTTTGAGATGATGAACCCGCTTAAACTCGAGGATGCGTTAATAAACATAAAAACCACACTTATAATAAATGCGAATTGAAGTGTTGCAAATACCCCACCCAATAATTTGTTAACTAGGCCAAGTGCGGCGAAATCGGCTATCTTAGTAAGAAATTTACCTGCCGTAGATACCACAAAAACGATAATCAAAAAAGTGACAGCGAAAGCGGCTAATTGAGTGGTTTGTTCTCCCCAATCGAAACTTTCAGAAATAAAACCAGCAGCAAAGCCAGAAAAGTAGATGGCACCAAAAACTCCTGCAACAAGGGCAACTAGCGACGCCAAAGCAACAAAAAGACCTTTTTTAAAGCCAGAATAGAAAGCGAGAAGGAGAATAATACCCAGAATAATATCAACTGTATTCATAAAAGTGAAGTTAGTATGGTAAATATAGGATTTATTATCAATTCTGAATTTTGAATTAATAGGCATACCTTTGTGTGATCAAAAATAATATGGCAAGAGACGAACAATTAAAAGTGCGCTGGGAAGCAGTAGTGAGTATGCTTAGCAAGCGTTTTGCAGACGGAGATCCATTAGATTTGGATGCAATCATCTATCTAGTTGGCTTGCAAGAATTAGGACAGCTCCACCGGAAGTTTAAAAAAGATGAAAAGGTTAATCTAATGCACATTGGAATCTGTAGACTGCTGGAACCTTTTGGTTACTACGAATTTGATTATTTTGATGATGATGGCTGGCCACATTATAAAATACTAGAACAACTACCACCTCTTAAGGCGGGCGAACAGAGTGTTTTAATGAAAGATGCCATCGTCCAGTACTTTTTAGAGAAGAAGTTGATTGCGTAATTTGTAAAATTAGTCGATTTAATTCTAGGCTCAGAAATCCGTCAATATGAAAGAAAATCGTAATTTTGCCCTCCACAATAGAGTTGTGCTATGTTAGATAAAATTAAAGAACACATCGCAGAAGTTGAAGCTTTTAAAGCGAAAACGAAAGATGATGTTGAAAATTTCAGAATAAAATATCTTGGTAAAAAAGGCCTTTTAAAGGAGTATTACAACGAATTCAAGAATGTTGCCAACGACCAAAAAAAGGAGTTTGGGCAAACCATTAATGCACTTAAGGATGCTGCAGAAGCAAAGGTTAATGCGTTAAAAGAGAATTTAGAAGATAAGGAAGATCAAAATGGAATTTATGGGGATTTATATCGCCCAGGAGAACCTATGGAATTAGGCTCTCGTCATCCTATTTCCATTGTAAAAAATAAGATCACCGATATCTTTTCTAGAATTGGGTTTAATGTTTCTGAAGGCCCAGAAATTGAAGATGACTGGCATAATTTTACGGCCTTGAACTTGCCCGAATATCATCCGGCGAGGGATATGCAGGATACGTTCTTTATTCAAACCAATCCAGATATTTTACTACGTACACATACCTCTTCGGTACAAGTGCGGTACATGGAAAATAACAAACCACCTATTCGTACCATTTCACCTGGAAGAGTATATCGTAATGAGGCTATTTCTGCACGTTCGCATTGCTTCTTTCATCAAGTGGAAGGTTTGTATGTGGATAAAGGTGTAAGTTTTGCAGATTTGAAGCAAACACTGCAATACTTTACTACTGAAATGTTCGGAAAATCAAAGATTCGTTTACGTCCGTCGTACTTTCCATTTACAGAGCCAAGTGCTGAGGTAGATGTGTATTGGGGACTGGAAACCGAAACCGACTATAAAATGACGAAAGGAACGGGTTGGCTAGAGATTATGGGCTGCGGAATGGTAGATCCTAATGTTTTAGATAACTGCGGAATTGATTCTACCGAATATTCGGGATTCGCGTTCGGTATGGGAATAGATCGCATAGCCTTGCTATTACATCAAATTCCAGATATTCGTATGTTCAGTGAAAATGACATTCGATTCCTAGAGCAATTTAAAAGTTCAATTTAATTTATAAGTAGGCCTCTTAGTTCCAATTACTTTTAAGGAACTTTTTTGGGCCTTTGATAGTTTTTCATGAGAAAGGATATTAAGATTCCAGAAGTCAAGGATGTTTATGTTGCCGCGGTGAGGGAGTTCAATAAAGACTTCCAAACTCATGACTGGAACGCGTACATTATTAATGACGGAAATGAACCCTTGGAGACGGTGTTAATTGTTTCGGAGGGAAGAGATCAGAAGGATATCACCTCTTTTATGCGTCATTCGCTTAAAGTGCTTCCAGTGAAAAGTTACGCGAAGATTGAGTTCATGGAAGACAGTGTACTTCGGCTCAATAATTATTTTAGTATCACATTTTTTATTGGAGAAACACTTTATGATAAGGTTTTCGAACTTCCAGCAAATTCTGTGATGGAGGACAACGCCGTGGAACTTCCTGTAATGAAGGAAACAGGGGTCTTAGCTCGCTAGTCTATTTCCAAAGACATAAAAAAAGCCGCTTCCATTTGGAAGCGGCTTTCTTATTATAATTGAAAGAATTATTCTTTAATAAGTCTCTTAACCGTGATCGCATTTTCACCTTGGATTTGTACCATGTACACTCCCGTAGCTAGATTAGACACATCAATGGTCTTCTCTTGTTGCATTTCACTTAGATCGGTTGTACTGATCAATCTTCCGTTAGTATCGTAGATAGCTGCTTTATCTAAAGCGATATTAGAGCTATTAGAGATAGTTACGTTAGACTGCGTAGGGTTAGGATACATAGCGATAGCACTATCAAGTTTGTTATCGTCTAATCCTAAGATACTTTCAACAGTTAATTCGAACGAACACTCACTAGTGTTTCCGTACTCGTCTTCTGCAGTTAAAGTCACTGTATAAACTCCGTCAGAGATTAACTCACCTACTGCTGGATCTTGTGAAGTAATTGTCACAGGATCTGTACAGTTATCGGTTACAGTAGCCTCACCTGTTGCGAAGTAATCTGGCACTTCGTAGAACAAGTTACCTTCACCTGGATCTACAGTTTGATCTGCAGGACAAGCAATTACTGGACCTAATGCATCTACTACAGTTACTGTAGCAGTACAAGCAGCAATGTTTCCACTAGCATCACTAGCGAATACAGTTACCGTGATCGGTGTTCCTATGTCTGCACAAGTTACTTCTGTAACATCTACAGCTAATACAGTGATACCACAAGCATCAAAAGATAACGGACCTCCAGGAATCTCCGCGAAGAACGCATCACCATCTGAGTTGTCTAAATCTAATGTCCAGTTAGCAGGCTCAAACTGACCTGTGAAACCTGGCATGAAGTTGCTAATTACCGTAGTAGAAGCTCCAAATAGTCCGTCTACAGAAGCAGAACGGAAACCGAATACATCACCAGTTACCAAAGTAACAGATGTATTACCAGTTTGATTGTTTGCCCCAGCTTGGTCTGTAAGCTCTGTGAACACTCCGTTTAATAGGTATCCAAAACCGTCGAAAGCAGCTCCGTCGTCTGTAGAATAATCCCAGTCGAAAGAAACAGTTTCATCTGCAGTAACAGCAACTGTGAAGTCGGTATTACCAACAGCACCCGATTGGTTGTCACTACTAATAGTGATCACTTCAAAAGTACCAGGCATTTGCGCTAGTAAAGCTTCAGGATCTACAACAGCAGTTCCATCTTCACCTAATTCGATGGTTGCATCCGCACAAACAAGTACTGGAGCAGTTTCGTCTGTTACAGTTACACTTGCAAGACAAGTTGCTGTGTTTCCGCTATTATCTGTAACTGTAATTTCAATTTGATTCTCACCAATATTAGAGCAATCAAGGTTTACGGTATTTTCTTGAACCGTCCCATCCACCATCAATGCTACATTGTCTAATGCAAATTTAGCTGGTCCAGTTGCAAGTTCAGGGATGTTTTGCCAGTAAGCGATTCTAATATCCTGTCCTGCATAAGCAGAAAGATCTGCTGTCTGGCTTACCCATGCGTTGTCATTTTCCAAAACTCCTGCTGTTGCGGTAACTCCAGTTAGAACTTCCAATACATTATCAGATAAATCACGTACTTGTACTTCATAGATTCTATTTGAGCAACCATTACAGAAATCCAAAAGGTTGTAATCTAAGTTTTCATCCCAACTTAGTGTGGCAGTTAGGCCCGCAGGAATAGTTACATCTTGATAAAGAATTGCCTCTCCAATATCTCCATCGAATCCGTTTCCGGCTAACAATGCTCCATCTGTTGGAAGAGCAGGGTCAAAGAATCCATTTCCTGAGTTATCAGGATATGCTCCCCATGGTAGGAATGGCGAAGGGTTATCGATGGCAGTCCAACCACTAAGGTCTCCTGTTTCGAAACTACCGTTTACCAAGATATCTGTAGATGTTGCCACACCAGTAGTTACTGTAAATCCGCAGGCTTCGTTAACACTTTGAATTAAATCGCTCGGGTCAATAGATGCCATTCCGTTTGCATCTAGTACTACTTCCAATGGAGTTACCGTTTGCATTATAAATGTTTGTCCGGTGTTAACGTCTCCGTATGTATTAGCCAACGGCGCTGTCCAAGTAAAGTTTTCGTAGAACATTCCTGTTCCTGTTAATTGCATAGATTCTCCAATTGCAGTAGCCGAGCTTTCAGAAACACCTATGTCTGTAGACGTTAAGCCAGAGGCAATTCCATCTGCTGCTGTGAAACTTCCTTCGTAGCTTAAAAATTGAATTACATTTCCACTTTCGGAAAGTGCAATTCCGTCTGGAGCTCCATTCTGGATTCCTGAGATTAGGAAATTAACGGCACCAAAACCGGCACCTTCATCATCAATAGAACCAGTTAAAGGAATTTCGTTGTATTCTGTTCCGCCGTTTCCGTTATATAGGGTAATAGTGTATGTGCTTAAATCTGTCCCCGCAGGCCCGGCTATTTCAATTGCTTCGTCTACATCCCCACCACTATTATCATAGTGAATTTCATTGATGAAAACAGGAGTTCCTGTGGAAGTTTCGCCTATACATACAATTTCCGGAGCAGTGTTGTCTTCAATTGTAATTTCGGTAGTACAAGTGTCAATATTTCCGGAGTCATCCGTAACGGTAAAAGTAATTGTATTAACCCCAACGTTACTACAATCGAATGTAGTTATGTCTAAACTGAAAGAAGCGATTCCACAATTGTCTGTAGATCCATTATCAATGCTTGCTGGATCGATAGTAACGGTTCCTGAAACAGGATCTAATTCGGCTGTAAGATTTTGGCAGACAGCGACCGGCGCCTCGTTGTCAATAACAGTAATTGTAAAGGTACAGCTAGCAGTATTTCCTTCAAGATCGGTCGCAGTAAACTGAATTGTTGAAATTCCTACCGGAAAGGTACTTCCGCTTGTTAAGCCTCCAGTTTGCGTAACGGTATCTAAGTCTCCATCGGGATCCGTAGCAACTGCATCGGCAAAGGTAACAATCGCTCCACATGTTCCACTAATTACGTTAGCACTAGCATCAGCAGGGCAAGCAATTACAGGCGGACTTCCAACTCCACCTCCACTAAATGTTTGACCTACATTAATAACCCCAGGTGATTCTGCTGCTGGAGCATTCCAGACAAAGTCGGTATATAGGGTTCCTGTTCCCGTAAGTTGAAGAGATTCTCCTACTGGAGTCCCGCTTGTTTCATTTACTCCGATATCTATAGATGTTTGTCCGTTAGCCGGACCATTGGTTGCAGTAAAACTTCCTTCGTAGCTAAGAAACTGAACCACAGCTCCACCGTCTAATAGCGCAATTCCGTCTGGAGCCCCGTTTTGCATGCCCGAGATAGGCTGTGCGATAGCTCCAAATCCACTTCCTTCGTCGTCAATAGATCCAGACAGCGTTACAGTGTTATAGCTGGTTCCATTGCTTCCGTTATAGAGAACAATGCTATAGGTTGAAAGATCGGTTCCAGCAGGTCCAGCGATCTCAACAGATTCGCCAACATCTCCTCCTGCATTGTCATAATGTATCTCATTGATGAATACAGATTGTGCCTGACACATCAATCCAATCATGACCAATAAAATTGATAAAGTAGTTTTTTTCATACTAGTTTTTTTTGAATAATTATAAGGTGCGACAAAGATAAGAGATACGTGGAACTATTAAAACAGTAGCGTATTAAATTATTACACAAACACTTGGCAGTATGAAAATTTCAGAATAAAAGGAGAAAAGCGACTTAGTCTAATTTATCGGTTAATTTTTTGAATACCTTTTTGGGATCTTTGCTTTCGTATAAAATTTGATATACAGCATCAATAATAGGTGTTTTTGCTTTCTTTTCACCTTTGGCATTATTGAGTTCGAAGGCACTCTTGGTTGCGTAGTAACCTTCTGCCACCATACTCATTTCCATTTGAGCACTTTTAACCGTATATCCTTTACCAATCATATTTCCAAACATTCTATTTCGGCTAAAAGTGGAATAGCCCGTCACCAAAAGGTCGCCTAGGTAGGCCGAATCGTTGATATCGCGCTTCATTTTATGTACTTTTTTTACATAACGCTTCATTTCACGAATGGCGTTACTCATCAAAACACTTTGAAAATTATCACCATACCCTAAGCCATGTGCTATTCCCGCCGCTAGTGCGTAGATGTTTTTAAGCATGGCTGCATATTCGGTTCCAATCACGTCGTCGCTGGTGGTACATTTTATATAATCGCTCGAAAGCTTATCTGCTATTAGCTGTGCTTTTTCTTCATCTGCAGAGGCGATGGTGAGATAAGAGAGTCGTTCCAGTGCAACCTCTTCGGCATGACAAGGACCTGTTATTACTCCAATATCTTTAAAAGGAATTTTGTGATGCGTAAAAAAATGGTCTCCAACTATTAGGCTTGATTCAGGAACAATTCCTTTAATTGCAGAGAAGATCACTTTTCCTTGCAACGATGTAGTCACTTTTTCAAGCTCTGAGTAGATAAAAGCAGATGGTATCACAAAGATAAGATAGTCTGCATAAGTTACCATTTCGTTGATATCATTGCTCAATTTAAGTTGGGATGGTTTAAACTCAACCGAGCTTAGATAACTTGGGTTGTGGTGCTCTCGTTTAAGGTGCTCCATAGCGTATACACTTCGCATATACCAACCTACCTCGTCCAAATTTTCGCAGAGCATTTTTACAATCGCTGTGGCCCAGCTTCCTCCTCCAAATACGGCAATCTTAGGTGTTTTAGACATAGTCAGTTTACTTACTAGTAAAAATAATAAATACGGACGTTAAAGCCTCAAGTTTCGAGCACCAAATTAGGTAAACTTGTTTGTTGAGATTTGAAATATCTGAAATAGGTATAGATTAATAATCAATTAATATATTGATTATCAAATATTTATAAATTTGGCACGCTTTTCGTTTTATATAAACCGAACCTTTAAATATTAAAGTTATGAGAACATTCAAACTACTATTCGGATTTGCGGTATTGGCCACGATGTTTACTTCATGTTATACAGAAGTAATCGTTCAAGATGATTATACAGACCCAATACCAACAGTAACCTTAGCTGAGGTGTTAGCGTCTCATGAACTATGGTACGTAGATATCAACCAGTCTAATGCAAATGGGGAAATACCATTTATGCAGATGGCCTTTACACTTTCTTTTAGAAACGGGACCGTTTATGCAAATAATAACTTGGTTGGAATTGGAAACGAAGGTTATGGTTATGGAATTGATGTTGGATACTACGATACGTATGCCGATGTATTGGAAATTTCTCACGATTTAGACGGTTTTAACAATTTTGAAGTAACTCAATTGAATAATAAGAAATTGGAATTGTACGACAGATCTAGAAACCTGAGATATGTATTAGTAGGTTTCCAAAGAAGTAATTTTGATTATGATATGTTGTTCTTTGACAATATTCACTATTTTCTACAGGAGTATGTTACTTGGGAGAAAACCTATACAAGTGATTTCGGACAGCTAAACGAATTCGACAACGAGAACTTTGTACAGTTCTTGCCGGGAGGAGGAGATGGAAACTTCCAAAGTTCGCAAGATGGAACAGGAATCAATATTAACGATATCTGGTGGGATTACACGGGGATATATAACATAGACGATGTTCCAGGCAATAACTACTTGAAATATTTAACACTAGATTATGACTATCTAGGCAATGAATACTTCGAATTGGACGTTATTAACGACAACACAATTGAATTGTTCCACGAGGCCTCTGGTACTTTATACAGATTCAAAGGACGAGGATTTATTCAGTTAAAAAATGAAAAAAGAAAACTACGTAAGTCGAAGACGGAAATCGAGAAATCGATGAAAAAGATAAGCGTATTTTAAAATATCGATAACTTTTGGTTGGTTATTTAGTTGAAACCGCTCACTTGCTTCTTGTAAGTTGGGCGGTTTCTTTTTGAATGCTTAAGCTAGGCTTTGTAAAAGTTCATCTCATCCAAATACTCCCAAACATTTTGAGGTAACATGGGACGTATGTTCTTTTTTTCTTTAATGGCCTTCCGAATAAAAGTAGAGGAGAGTTCCATGATGGGGGCATCCACCTTGGTAATCTTTGGGTGCCCTTCAAATTGATGTTCTCTCTTTCCTTGTGCCTCCGCTAAAGCTTCGGGAGACACACGAGGTGAAATTCTCGGATAAACATAAATGCTATATCTATCTAGAATAACGTCGAAATTCTTCCACCTGTGAAAGCTTTTTAGATTATCCTCTCCCATGATGAGACAAAAGTGCTGATCTGGATATTTTTCTTCCAAATATGCCAAGGTGTTGACTGTATAATTGGGCTGAGGAAGATCAAACTCTATATTACTTGCCTTTATTTTTGAATAATCCTCCAAAGCAATGCGAACCATTGCCAGTCGATGATGATTGTCAAGTAATGTTTTTTTCTTTTTATGTGGATTATGCGGTGTAACTACCATCCAGACTTCATCCAAATCACTGTATTCTACCATATAATTAGCAATGGTAAGATGACCAACATGTATGGGATTGAAGGTGCCAAAGTAAAGTCCTATCTTCTTTGGAGTGCTCATCTATTCTTCCTCTTTATGTTCCAGATCTTTTAGATTCACAAAATGAGATTCGGGTTTGGAAAGATGATTTGCTACTAATTGATCTGCCTCTAACAAAGCTTTTTCCAATTGGTCATTCTCAATAATATAATCGAATCGCGGCGCCGTTGCCATCTCCACGGAGGCCTTTGCGATTCTCATATTGATCTTTTCGTCGCTTTCGGTCTTACGTTTTTTCAGTCTTATTTTTAATTCTTCCACGCTTGGCGGCCGAACAAAAACTGCTAGTGTACGTTCGGGGAATTTTTTCTTTATTCTCAATCCGCCAACCACGTCTATATCAAAAATAACGTTCTTACCCATGGCCCAGATACGTTCGATCTCACTCTTTAATGTACCATAGAAATTATCTCGGTATACTTCTTCCCATTCCACGAAGTCATCATTTTTCATGTGCTTCTTGAACTGGTCGATACTTATAAAGTAGTAATCTTCTCCATCCTTTTCGTCTCCACGTGGTTCTCTGGATGTACAAGAAATGGAAAACTCAAGATTGAGCTTTTCTTGTTTGAGTAGATGTCTTACAATGGTCGTTTTTCCACTTCCGGAGGGAGCCGAAAACACGATTAATTTCCCTCCTTTCATTAGAGTACGTTTAAGGCTTGTTCTTTTATTTTTTCCAACTCGTCTTTCATGTTCACAACCAGTTGTTGCATAGGAGCGTAATTAGCTTTGCTTCCAATGGTATTGATTTCTCTTCCAATTTCTTGTGAAATGAAACCTAATTTTTTACCATTAGAATCGTTTTTCGCAAGTGTTTCTTTGAAGTAGTCTAAATGATTTTTTAGACGTACTTTTTCTTCAGTGATATCGTATTTTTCTAGGTAGTAGATCAACTCTTGTTCAAACCTGTTTTCGTCTACATTTTCTTTTAAATCTGATACTGCTTTACGGAGACGTTCTTTTACATTATCAATGCGTTCTGGATCGATGGCAATTACTTGGGTCAAAAGTGAATCGATGCTCTCAACACGCATAACGAAATCCTTTTCCAACGCTTTACCCTCATCCGCCCTGTAACTGTTAATAGCAATTAAAGCTTCATCCACTGCCTCGATGATCTTACTGAATTCAGTTTCATCGATCTCATCACGTTCTGTCTTAAGTGCGTCTGGCATTCTCACTGCCATTTTAAGTAATTCGACAGGATCTCCTTCTGCTACATTTTCAAGCTGTTTCATATACTGCCTCACCACAGTTTCGTTAATCTGAGTATTAGTTTCTTCTCCAGTAACTTCAATAAACAAATTGAAATCTACTTTTCCGCGAACCAAGGATTTCGAAATACGATTTCGAATAAGTAATTCTTTCTCACGGTAAGCACCAGGAACTCTCGCGTTGAGATCCATGTTTTTACTGTTTAGTGATTTTATTTCAACGGTAATTTTTTTGGAAGGTAATTGCAGGATATTCTTCCCGTATCCGGTCATTGATTGAATCATAGTGTCAAATTATGATAGCAAAGGTAATGAATTTAGGAGCTTAGAATAATTCCGAATTTATAATTCCGAATTCATATCAATTTTGTTTCCTTTCTCATCATAGGTTCTGTCTAAAAATCGTTCGGTAAAAAAGAAAATAGATAAAATAAGCAGCGTATTTACAATAACAGTTGAAATTAGGATGTATGCTGGATTAATGAAGTACATAAAAGCTGGAATTAGAAAGCTGTAAAGGCAAATCTTTACCATCCTGTTTAATGCATAGGTATTTGCAGCCTTCCATGTAGATGGATTCGCCATAGACCTTTTGGTTCTATAGCCATAATACCAGTTG
Source organism: uncultured Flavobacteriaceae bacterium (assembly GCA_947495135.1). Lineage (GTDB taxonomy): Bacteria > Bacteroidota > Bacteroidia > Flavobacteriales > Flavobacteriaceae > Aureisphaera. The sequence continues at coordinate 266,041 of CANLXN010000004.1, read as the reverse complement.
ATCTTTTTAGGTGGAAATTTTCGAAAGAGTAGGGATATAATTAATATCAATACGCAATACCCTAAGGAATACAAAAGATGTTCTTCCGAAGTAACTGACAAAACCATTAAAGTGCTTCGATTAGTCTAACCTTTTGATTTTTATATTTCGATACCAAACAGGATCGCTATGATCTTGCAAACCGATATGTCCAGTTTCAAATTTCCCGAAGCCTTTCCAACCTTTAAACTTGGAGTCTGCAACCATTGCATCCCATTCTTCCCCGTGCACTGGGAAGGTAAAAAGTTCGGTTCCGTTAAGAGAGACCTTACCCAAATTGGTTTTGTGATTTACCTCAAGGATACAAAGGTTCCACTCTCCAACCGGTTTGGTATAATCTTCTTTTGGTGCAATAAGGTCGTAAAGGGCGCCTGCTCTGTGGGTTGTTCCATTTTTGGCGTCTGGATGCTTATCGTTATCCAACACCTGAATCTCTGGTCCTGTTTCATAGGCTTCTTTAAATTCTGGACTTTCATGAACTCCCCAAAATATTCCACTATTCCCTGCTTCAGAAATTTTCCATTCAAGTGAAAGTACGAAATTGGTGTATTGATCTTTAGTGATAATGTTTTTACCTCCTTGCGCTCCTGGAGAAAACGCCATGGCTCCGTCTTCTATAGTCCATTCTGGATACATACCTTCGCTTACATATCCACGCCAGCTATCTAAAGAAGTCCCATCAAATAACACTTCCCATTCTCCAGTTTGATTCGTTGCTTCCTCTTCTATTTTTTCCATCACCGTTTCTGTTTCTGCCGCTACTTCTTTCGCTTTTTCTTTACAAGCAAATATGCTCATTGCTGTGATCGCTACTATAATTACTTTTTTCATTTTTTCTGAAATGTTAGATGTTGCTATTTTCAGCAACTATTACAACCCTAATATCTTTTTTAATTTTTCATCATCTACCGAAGAACCTGCAAAATCATCAAATCTTTTTTCGGTGGCTTCAATAATGTGCCTTTTTATGAATTCCGCTCCTTCTCGAGCTCCTTGTTCTGGACTTTTTATACAACATTCCCATTCCATCACTGCCCAAACATCACAACCGTATTCGGTGAGCTTGGAGAAGACTGTTTTAAAGTCAATTTGGCCGTCTCCCGGAGAGCGATAGCGTCCTGCTCGATCTCTCCAGTCACTATAACCGCCAAAAGTCCCCCGTTTTCCGTCCGGCTTAAACTCAGAATCTTTTACATGGAAAGCTTTTATAAACTCGTGGTAGTGGTCAATATAAGCAAGGTAGTCTAGCTGTTGTAAAACAAAATGACTTGGATCGTATAATATGTTTACTGCCTTGTGATTTCCAGTTGCTTCTAGAAAGCGCTCAAAGGTAACTCCATCGTGTAAGTCTTCTCCTGGGTGAATTTCATAACAAACATCCACACCATTTTCTTCAAATTCGTTGAGTAAAGGCAGCCATCTTTTTGCTAGTTCCGCAAAGCCCATTTCTACTAATCCGTCTGGGCGTTGTGGCCAAGGATGCATCGTATGCCAAAGCAAAGAACCACTAAAAGTAGCGTGCGCATTAAGTCCTAAATTTTTACTCGCCTTTGCGGCGCTTATTAACTGCTGCCTCGCCCATTCGGTGCGTTTCTTCGGATTGTTTTTACAATCGTCTGGCGCAAAATTATCAAACATAAGGTCGTATGCAGGATGAACCGCTACTAACTGTCCTTGAAGATGTGTAGAAAGCTCAGTAATTTCCAGGCCGTAACTGTTTATTCTTCCTTTAAATTCGTCGCAATACACCTTGCTTTCTCCAGCAAGTGTAAGGTCGATTAAACTTTCATCTGTAGGAATCTGAATTCCTTTATATCCTAGGTCGGCTGCCCACTTACAAAGCCCTTCTAGAGAATTAAAAGGTGGTTTGCTGTCCATAAACTGGGCAAGAAATACTGCAGGTCCTTTAATTGTTTTCATGGTTCTAAATTTTTATAACTCCTTCCAAACATTTCCATCGCTGTGAGAAGCAACAGCTGTTTCTATAAAATACATCCCTCGAACTCCATCTCTCATTGAAGGAAATTCGGCCATATCAAAGTCTTGTTTCCGAACCGCTTTCGCCATTCCCTTATATATGTTCCCCATAGCGTCAAAAATACCTTCTGGGTGTCCTGGAGGAAGTTTTGTTCCGTCGAGTGAGAGATCGCTATTGTAAGAATGTCCTGGTTTAAGTACCCGCATGGGTTGTCCGTCTTCTAATAGGTAGAGGTAGTTAGGGTTTTCTTGTTCCCATTTTATACCTGCCTTAGTCCCATAAATCGCAACCGTGAAATTGTTTTCTTCTCCCGTAGCGATTTGGCTGGCGCGTAAAACTCCCTTTGTATGTTTTCCTAAACGTAGCAAAACAGTGCCATCGATGTCCATTTGGTTATCGTCGTACAAATGGTTGAGATCTGCCAGGATCGACTTAATGTCCATTCCAGTAACGTATTCCAGCATTTGGTAGGCATGAACACCTATATCTCCCATACAGCAACTGATACCAGATTTTTCGGGAATGAGGCGCCAAGTAGAGGAGCGTTGATCTTTGTCGTGAATAATATTATTGATCCAGCCCTGATAATATTGTGCATCTACTTTTTGCACATCGCCAATAACTCCTTCAGCGATCATTTTCTTCATTTGGCGAACCATTGGATAGCCAGTATAAGTATGGGTTAAAGCGAAATAATTATCGTTTCTCTTTTGGACCGCTTCTAATTCCTTCGCTTCAGCAAAGGTCATCGTCATTGGTTTTTCGCATATTACGTTGAAACCGGCTTCCATGAGTTGTTTTGCCATTGGAAAATGAAGAAAATTGGGCGTAAGAATAGAAATAACCTGCATTCTTTCCCCTTCTGAAAGTTTCATTTCCTCAGAGATTAGTTCATCAAGATCGGTATAGACACGGTTAGTTGAAATACCAATTTCCTTTGCAAATGCAATGCTGGTATCTTTATTAGGATTAAATATCCCTCCTGTTAATTGGTAGGCATCAAACATACTGGCCGCTACTCTGTGTAGCACTCCTATTAACGAATCTCCACCGCCTCCAAGGACGCCCCATCTAATTTTGTTACTCATAACTTAATTCTCAAGTTTTTGTTATTCGGTATATTCTATTTTTTCGTTTTTGAAGAACAGCGCAAAAAGTACTAATACCCCCGCTGCAAAAATAGCTGGGAAGGTCCAAATTGATTGCCAGACATGTCCTCCGTCTTCGATAACGTTTGCATCAGTAATTTTACCCGCGACATAAAACCCAACTAACATTCCAACTCCATATGTTGCTAGTGTTATCAATCCTTGAGCGGCACTTTTCACTTTTTCACCCGCTTTACTATCGGTGTAAATTTGTCCTGAAACAAAGAAAAAATCATAACAAATTCCGTGAAGAACGATTCCTGTAATGATCATGAAGAATTGATCGCCGGCATTTCCGTAGGCAAACAGTAAATAGCGAATCCCCCAAGCGAGCATTCCAACTAATATGGTTTTTTTAAATCCGAATTTCTTAAAGAAAAATGGTAACAATAACATGAATACAACTTCCGACACCTGACCCGCAGAGGCCCAAGCTGTAGAATTTTCTACACCACTTTCGGTTAAAAAGGGGCTTAAGTTTTGATAATAGAACGCTAGTGGAATACAAATGAGGACAGACGAAATGAAGAAAATAAGGAAATTGCGATCTTTTAATAATTTCAAAGCGTCCAGACCGAGAATATCTGCGATACTTACTTTTTCACCATCACTTTGACTTGGAGGCGTTTTGGGTAGTGCAAAACTAAAAACACCTAATATGGCAGAAGCAATCGCTGTCATCATAAAGGTGTTAGCCAACATCCCTTGTCCAATGTTTTCAATGGAATCCCATTTAAACGCAAAGCTAATGAGCAGGCCTGCAACAATCCATCCAATTGTTCCCCAAACACGAATGAGTGGAAAGTCTTTAGAAGGATCTTTCATTTGGTTGAATGAAACCGAATTAACCAACGCTAGAGTAGGCATATAGGCAATCATATAGCCTAAAACGTACGGATAGAAGCCTGCAAAATCTGTAGCTTGAGACATTTGATACATAATAACAGCTCCTATGAGATGTAAAACGGCCAAAATCTTTTCTGCGTTGAAAAATCGATCTGCAATAAGACCAATAATGAAAGGCGCGATAATTGCTCCCCAAGATTGTGTAGAGTATGCCATCGCTGTTTCGGCTCCGGTTGCCGAAAGGTTGTTTCCTAAAAAAGTTCCCATAGTAACAAACCAGCCTCCCCAAATAAAGAATTCGAGAAACATCATAATGGAAAGTTGGATTCGAGTTGTTGCTTTCATATTGGAAAATTTATTTATTTATTTGGTCAGCAGCTTTTAGAACTAATTTTTTAGTGGCGATAATACCCTCTTCTTCGCTCATAACATCTCCTTCGTATTCTACCCCAATATGACCATAGTAGCCTGTGTTCTTAACAATTTGAAGCATTTTATAATAATCAATAGTGGTTTCGTTCCCTTCTGCATCAAAATCATACGATTTCGCACTTACTGCCTTGGCTGCGGGCATTAAGATTTCGATACCCTTATACTTGTCTGGAAACTCCTCTATACATTCGCCCCACCGTTCTTCATTGGCTCTCTTTACACACCAATTTCCGAAATCAGGTAACGTACCACAATTGGACATATTCACACCACCAATGGCCTCCATAAGTAGAGGGGCATTGGAAGATAGCCATCCATGATTTTCAGCGAGTACGTTAATGTTTTTTGTCGCAGCGTACTCCGATAATTTCTTCAGTCCGTCTTGAACTGTATTGATCCATATTGCTGGGTCGTTGGTTCCAAAGGTATTTACGCGTATTGCATGGCCTCCTAGCTTTACAGTAGCGTCTACCCATTTTTTATGATTTTCTACTGCCTCATCCCGTTTTTTCGGATCAGGGTCTGCTAAGTCACCTTCATGATCGACCATAACTAGCACGCAAGAAACGCCATGTTGTTTCTGCATTGCCAGTAAAGAATCGATAACCCCATCAAATCCTTCTTCTTTTAATTCATCCTCGTATAATTGACTAACGTATTCTACTGCGTCGAAACCTAAGGCTTTTGCATCCTTTGCAAACTCAAACGGATTGGCACCTTCGGCTTCATATCTTTTATGTAAGGACCATTGAGCCAAAGAAAGTTTGGTAGCTGGCGGATTAGGCGCTACAGTTTCAGTTTCTGGAATGGTTTCGGCGGTATCGGGAGTAGTTTCAGAGGTATTTTTACAAGAAAAAGCTGAAACACAAATAATTAATAGGCAAGCGATTTTTTTCATTTCATTGATGGATTAATTGGTACTGACAATGTCTTTTCTGGATTATTTAGGTTGTAAGTTAGGCTTTTTTTGAATTTAAAAAAATTGGTGAAGTGCTTCTATTGCTATATTCTTAATCGAAAACGTTTTCGGTTAAGGTTCTCATTTTTTTAAGAATGTATTTTTGTATAATCGGAAAAAATAATGGACATTTAACGAAGACTACTTATATTTTTAACATCCCTAATTAATTTGAAGGGTATAGTAGCCTAAAATTCAATTCATAAACATCTGATATAACAATGGCAAACCAAAATGAAATGTACGACGCTATTGTCGTGGGTTCTGGAATTAGTGGTGGATGGGCGACGAAAGAACTTTGCGAAAATGGCATGAAGACCTTAGTCTTAGAACGAGGGCGAATGGTCGAACATGTAAAAGACTACCATACCATGAACATGGACCCGTGGGAGTTTGAATACAAAGGACAGCTTCCAAGAGAAGAACAAGCAAAGCAACTAAAACAAGCTCGATCTGGATATACTACAGACGAGGCGCATAGGCATTTCTTTGTCAATGATCTAAAACACCCATACAACGAGGTAAAACGCTTCGACTGGCTGCGTGGCTATCATGTAGGAGGACGGTCATTAGTTTGGGGACGTCAAACATATAGATGGAGTGACTTCGATTTTGAAGCAAATAAGAAAGAAGGAATTGCTGTTGATTGGCCAGTTCGCTACAAGGATATTGCACCTTGGTACGAAAAGGTGGAAGAGTTTATTGGGGTAAGTGGACAAGCTTTAGGGCTTCCACAGTTGCCTGACAGTAAATTCTGCCCTCCCATGGAACTGAATTGTGCTGAAGAGGATTTACAAGGTAAAATTGAAAAGAATTATACAGATGGTCGATTATTGACTATTGGGCGAGTAGCCCATATTACTGGAACAGGAACTTTTGAAGGACGTAGTAATTGTCAATTCAGAAATCGCTGCATGAGAGGATGTCCGTTTGGAGGATATTTCAGTAGTAATTCTTCTACACTTCCTGCGGCAGAACGCACAGGAAATTTAACCCTACGTCCTAATTCAATTGTGTCTCAGATTCTTTACGATGAGAAGACAGGAAAGGCAAGTGGAGTTGAAGTGATTGATGCAGAGACCAAAGAAAAGATGGTTTTTAAATCGAAGGTGGTATTTTTATGTGCATCTGCAATAGCATCTGCGGGGATTTTGATGAATTCAAAGAGCAAGCGTTTCCCTAATGGAATGGGGAATGACTCTGGAGAACTTGGTCATAACATAATGGATCACCATTTTAAAGCGGGAGCATGGGCTACTGTAAACGACTTTGAGGACAAGTACTACAAAGGAAGAAGACCCAATGGAATTTATATCCCTCGTTTCCGAAATATTGGAGGAGAAACAGACCAGAAAAATTTCAAAAGAGGTTATGGATATCAAGGAGGTGCAAGCCGAAGCAGATATAATGAAATGGTAGCCGAACTTGCCTACGGAGAAAATTTAAAAGAAGCAATCACCGAACCAGGGAAATGGCGAATGTTATTGCTTGGATTTGGGGAATGTCTTCCTTACCACGAAAATAAAATGACCCTCGACTATGATAAATTAGACGAATGGGGGCTTCCCACAGTGACTTTTGATGCTGAATGGAAAGAGAATGAATATGAAATGCGTAAAGACATGGTGGCCGAAGCAGTTGATATGTTAGAAAAGGCAGGCTATTCAGATATAGAACCTTGGGACGATCCAGGTGCGCCGGGACTTGGAATTCATGAAATGGGGACAGCCCGTATGGGAAGTGACCCAAAAACTTCGGTGTGTAATAAGAACAATCAATTACATGCAGTGCCAAATGTATATGTTACCGATGGAGCGTTTATGACTTCCGCTAGCTGTGTGAATCCATCACTTACCTATATGGCCTTTAGCGCTAGAGCTGCTAATCATGCTGCAGAACAAATTAAAAAACAAGTATTATGAACAGGAGAGAAGTATTAAAAAACCTTGGACTAGGAGCCGGATTTTTGGTGGCTACCCCTACTGTAATGAGCTTGTTACAAAGCTGTACCAGTGAACCCGAATTCAATCCACTTTTTCTATCGAAAGGTCAGGGACATGCATTGCGCCGTATGGTTGATTTAATTTTACCAACGGGTGAAACAGTTCCTGGGGCAGTAGATGTTGGAGTTCATGAGTTTATGGATAAATATTGGAATGCCGTAAGTACACCAGAGCAACAAGCTCAGATGAAAATGGGCTTTGGTATCTTGGAAGAACAATTTAAGAGCACCTTTTCGAAGGAAATTTCAGAAGGGAAGGCAGAAGATTTTGATCAATTGTTGAGCAAGTATTTAAAGACAACTAAAGAGGAGCAAACTGCTTACGGAAAGAAAATGGGAGAATTTGCTCAAGCCTTTGAGAAAGACCCTACCGTTAAACCTGATGCCGACGCAGCTATGTTTAGCCTGCTATCGGGAATTCGTGGAATGGCTATTTGGGGATGGAAGTCGAGTGAGGCAATTGGCAAAAACGTTTTATGGTACGATCCTATTCCAGCTCAACAAAAAGGTTGTATTGCTTTAAGCGAAGCAGGAAATGGTAAAGTAATGTCCTTATAAAAATAATATGGAACGCAGACAATTTATTAAAAAGGGAGCCTTAACGGGTTCCCTTTTGTCTTTAGGCGGAGTAGCGGTAGGAGCCGAGGTTCTTTCGAATGCCCAAACTGTTATTTCTAAAAAGCATTCATTTAACCTGAAGTATGCTCCGCATCAAGATATGTTTAAAGAGCACGCAGGAGATTCGATACTAGATCAGTTAGAATTTATGGCGGATCAGGGATTTAAGGCCTTTGAGGATAACGAAATGAGAAATCGTCCAATAGATCTTCAAAAGAAAATGGCAAAGGTCATGGAAAAGAGAGGCCTTGAAATGGGAGTTTTTGTCGCTCATAAAATCTATTGGAGTGAACCCAATCTTGCCAGTGGAAAACAGGAATGGAGGGATGAATTCTTGCAATATATAAAAGATGCGGTGGAGGTTGCGAAACGAACCAACGCCAAATGGATGACGGTAGTGCCAGGTCATGTAGACCTTCGGTTACACAAGGATTACCAAACCACCAATGTGGTTGAAACGTTGAAAAGAGCAAGTGAAATTTTAGAGCCACATAATATTACAATGGTACTGGAGCCACTTAATTTTAGAAATCACCCAGGTCTGTTTTTGGCAGAATCTCCACATGCTTATCAAATTTGCAAAGCAGTGGACAGTCCTTCTTGTAAGATTTTATTCGATATCTATCATCAACAAATTCAGGAAGGAAATTTAATTCCGAATATAGAAGCTTGTTGGGATGAAATAGCATATTTTCAGATAGGGGACAATCCAGGTAGAAATGAACCAACTTCGGGGGAGATTAATTATAAGAACGTGTTTAAATATATTCATGGCCGCGATTTTAAAGGCATTTTAGGGATGGAACATGGAAATTATATGAAAGGTAAAGCTGGAGAACAACGGGTAATTGATGCCTATATAGAAAGCGATAATTTCTTGTAACAGTCTATTTAGAATTCTTCGGAAATTTTCAGAAAAACAAAATCTCCTACCAAATTTAAATTCGGTAGGAGATTTTTATTTAAAGTTGATGACCTTTCTTACTCTACTATAAATTTACCTTTCATTAAGCCTGAGTGGCCAGGAAAACTACAAATGAAATCGTATGTTCCAGCTTCAGGTGCGGTAAAAGTTACAGAGGTCGATTGGCCTCCTCCAATCATTTTGGTGTGTGCAATAACGTCCTTTCCATCATTTGGAATCCAGTCTTTATCCTTGCCAACGTTAGCAGCTTCAAGCGAAAACGCAGGGATTTCTGTACCAGGTTTTAAAAGGACAAAGTTATGTCCCATTACGGCTAATTCCATTTTCCCGACATGACGGAATGTTAAATTCACTTTTTGTCCGGCTTTCACTTTAATTTCTTTAGCGCTAAATTGCATTAAGTCATTTCCAGTGAGACCAACGTTTACAGTGTTTTCATCGTTAGTGGATGTAGAGGTGGAAGTTCCAATTTTAACCGATTTTTTTTCTTCTTTTTTTTGGTCTCCCCCACCACAACTTATCATGATGGATATGCTGGTTAAGGCGAAAATGTATTTAATAAATTTCATAGTTTTTCGATTAATTATTGTTTAAAAATGAAAGAGTTCGCGTCTCACTATAGTAGCGTTTGTTTGTTTCATGGAAACCTACATGTCCCCCGTGTTTTGGGGTTTCAAGATAAATGTTTTTTGACTTAGAAGCAAGTTCAATAGGGTAACATTCTGCAGACAAAAAGGTGTCATTTTCAGCATTTAGAATGAGAGTTGGAACTTGGATATTTGGTAAAAATTGAAGACTGCTATTCTTTTCATAATAATCCATTGCGTTTTTGAATCCGTGTGCCTTTGCGGTATAAATATCATCAAAATCGAGTAAGGATTTTATGCGTTTGAGGTCTTCAGGTCTCATTTCCTCTGGATGTTGTAACATTTTCGATTTGTACTTTCCTTTAAGGTCTAAAAGAAAAGTAGTGCGATAAATCCAGTTGTGCCATTCTTCTAATTGTTCTAAAGAGCCATGTAAATGAACGGGTGTTGAAATTGCAACTCCTTTTTTTATTTCCTTCGGAATGGTACGCGGTTCGCCCAAATATTTCAATAATAGATTACCACCAAGACTGAAACCTACGAGCGAGATTTCCTTGTAGCGGTCTTTTTTCAAAATAAAATCAATGATAGAAGCAAGATCCTCGGTCATTCCTGCATTGTAAGACTGATACGTATTATTTAGTTCTCCACTACAACCGCGATAGTTTACCGCCGCCACGTCCCATCCGTTTTCTATAAGATATTTCCCTTGTCCTTTAATGTAAACACGTTGGGCATTTCCTTCAAGTCCATGGAGCATAATGGCTACTTTGGTTGAAGGTTCGTTTGAATAGGACCAATCAATATCTAAGAAATCACTATCGGGGAGGGTAATTCGCTCTCTTTCTTGAGATAGTCTCGGAACGGGCCTTAACTTTGCCGAGTAAATAGTAGAAAAGTGTCCGCTTTGAAAAAGACCTTTCGCCTGGTATGGGGATGAGATTAATGGCATTTAATATAAAATATAGTCTTTTGGTTGAATGTTTTCCGGAAGGCTCTCCTCGTCTAGCATATCTCTCAAATCAATTTCAATGGTACGACACAATGCAGTCATAGGAACGTCATTAGTACGTCCTTCAAACGGATCTTCGCTATTATCGCCCACTTTTTCCATGGTGGTGAAAATCCAAGATATTAAGACTGAAAAAGGAACTATTAGAATTACATGCCATACTCCAATTTGATCAACGGCTTGGGCTGAATAATCTTGAAATACATCTAAAAGACCAAAAGGAATTAATAGGACAAAGATCCAAGTAAACACTTTTGAAAAGTAACCATACTGGCGAGGAAAAGGCGTGTTTTTTATTCGTTCGCATTTTCCCTGTAGATTGTAAAGTTCTTCTAAAACTGATTGCAATTGATCCTCTTGAAAGCCATCGATGATGTCCTTGTCTTTTAGTTCCCGTATTTCTAAGCCTTGATTTTTCACTAAATGAGTGGCAGGATTCACTCTTTTTTGAAGATCTTTGAATTCTTCTGAATTTACATAGTTATAAGCTTCGTTGCAGGATAGGTTTCGTTCTCCGTGTTTATCGAATACTTTTTCCACCATTCTGTTTTCTTTCAACGTCCAAGATTTGGGTTGCCTTAACTGTACGCGTAGTGCATTAATCCACGCAATATGCCTGTAGATCATTTCTTGATGTACTTTTTTGTTGTAATCTGAATCATCGGTTTGTATAAAACTTAGAACATGCATTGCCCAGGTGCGGCTGTAGTTAACTATTCCACCCCATATTTTTCTTCCTTCCCAAAAACGATCATAACTCTGGCTGTTCTTAAAACCAATATAGAATGCTACTGCAATACCTATTACACTTAAGGGTTGAAACGGAATATTGATAAACTTCCAGTCAAGAAAATGGTAGATGGAAAATATACCGCCGGCATATAGTATGAAAAAAATTAAATTTTTCCATCCGTATCTAAGAATGAGTCCCCAACCAATATTTCTTTTAATATACATATGCGAATTTTATTTTATAAAATTAGAGAGATTCATGTTAGTATCAAAGTGCAAAAATTTATTTATACGACTGTTTCCGATATTTGATTTGCCGACCTGCCTTTAAACCAATAACTGATCATTAAACCTGAAACAATTAGAAATACGGCTCCTCCCATAGTAAAAACCATGGTGCCTATAACTTCGAACAATAATCCGCCCATAATTAAACCAATCATACTGGCAATGCTTCCCATACTGTTGCCATAACCTTGAATGGTTCCTTGGAGCGATTTGGAGCCAGTTTTAGAAAGTAGCGCCATGAAGCTAGGCCACATAAGTCCGTTGCCAATAGAAAACAAGGCGTTAGCGATGTAAATAATTAGCATGCTGTTGAATGAAAGTCCGATAAACCCTGCTGCAAGTAATAGTGAACCAACTAATATGAGTGTTTCATTTCGAAATGAATTGGAGATACGCGATAATACGGGGCCTTGAACAATAATCATCACAATGCTTGAGAAGGCTAAGAAAACTCCCAATTGAGTAGCGTTCCACTCGAGGATTGTGTTTGCGTAAATAGGAAGGCCAGCATAAAATAGGCTAAAGGCTAGAAACGTTAAGAAATATACACTATAAAAAAGCGGGATCTTAGATATTTTTAAGATGCTTTTAAAGCTTTTTCCTTGTGTATTCGCGTATTCTGAACTTCCTTCCTCATAGCAATTTTTATGCTCGACCTGAAAAATCCTTCGAAAGGATTGATACTTGAGTTTGCCTGTGTCTACCGCACATGGATTACTTTCTTTTAATTGGTATTTTATTACAACTATAGCTATTAACGATATGACAGCGGCTAAGATTAGGGGAAGTACTTCCCCTAAAATTGTAGAGGCTAAAATTCCCGCTACTGCTGGACCTAGTACAAACCCTAAGCTTGTAGAAGCTCCCATTCTCCCGAAATTTTTATTTCGGTCCTCATCCGTGGAAATATCACTTAAATATGCATTTGCTACAGAAACATTTCCTCCAGTAAAACCGTCTACAATTCGGGCTATGAAAATGACGGCCAATGGAAGGGTCATGAGATAGTCTCCCGTAAGCTCAGAACTATGTTCCCATAGCGTAGTTTTTGGGATGATAAAGGCTAGTAAAAAAAGGAGCCAAGCAATAAAGGTACCTCCCTGAGAGATTACTAAGACTTTTTTTCGTCCAATTTTGTCGGACAACCTGCCTAGTAAAGGGGCTCCGATAAACTGGAAAAAAGGGTACATGGCACCAAGAATACCATAAATAAAACCGTTTCCACCAAGGTCAATAACAATAAAAATTAAAATGGGAATAACGATGCTATAACCTAATATTCCAATAAAATTGACAAGGAGTATTGGAAAAATTTTAGCAGTAAAAAACGAAGTCTTTTTTAATGTCATGTTCTTAGGTGGGTTATTCCGTTAATTTACTAAATCTTTCTTAAGATCGTGATAATTAGCATGAACTATTGTAACTTTAATACATGGCTTTTCGAATAAAAAAATGTGAGCATCTGCTAGCAATTTCCAATCCAATTCAAACTAAAAAATACGAGTGTGAGTCCTGTGTGATTTCTGGAGATAGTTGGGTTCATTTAAGAACCTGTCAACAATGTGGAATTACACTTTGTTGCGACAGTTCTCCTAATAAGCATGCAAGTAAACATGCGGCGGACTACGGTCACGCGGTAGTAATTTCGGCGGAGCCAAATGAACGTTGGATGTGGTGTTATGTCCATCAAGAACTTAGTAAATATTAATATGAACGATCCAAGATTCCCTGAACTTACACAGGGGCAAATTAGAACATTAAAGGCATATGGAACTGAAGAGACCCATGAGAAGGAAACGAGAGTTTTTACGTTAGGGGATAATCTGTACGACTTTTTTGTTATTCTGAAAGGTGAGGTCTCTATTATCGACCCGTATAACAATAATAACAGTATTGTAGATCATGGAAAAAATGAATTTACAGGAGATAGTGGAATGTTATCGAATAGAGGAGCTCAGTTCCATGCAGTAGCGAAACCAGGGACTTCTCTCATTCGAATTTCTCCTCAAAACCTGAAGGAAGCTATAGCCAAGCACAGTGATATTAGCGATGTATTATTGAATGCCTTTTTATTAAGACAGGAAACGGTTCTCTCCGAATTTACCGGAGGTATTAAGTTGGTAGGGTCAGGAAATTCGAAGGCCACCTATGCTATTCGTGATTTCATGGATAAGAATCATATCTGGTACAATTTCTTAGATGTGGATTTTTCGGAAGAAGCGATCGAACTTCTGAGGAATTTTAATCTAGAACCAGAAGATCTACCAATACTAATAACAAGCGAAGGAAAGACTTGCCTGAATCCGTCTATCGATGAAGTAGCGCGATACAGTGGTGTGCTCATGGATTTTGAAGATGAATTGTTTGATGTATTGATAATTGGAGCAGGCCCTGCCGGATTGGCGGCGAGTGTTTATGCTGCTTCTGAGGGGTTGAGCGTAGTTACGATTGACAGCAATGCACCTGGAGGTCAGGCTGGAAAAAGTTCCAAAATCGAAAATTATCTTGGATTTCCAACGGGCGTTTCAGGAAGTGATTTAGCAAACAAGGCGTATGTCCAAGCCCAAAAGTTTGGTTGTAATATTTCCATTCCGCATAAAGCAGAAAAAATTTCACATACAGGGGCGTATTTTATTCTAGAAGCGTCTAATGGCAAAGTGATAAAAGCAAAGTCGCTAGTTGCAGCAACTGGAGCCAATTACCGAGAACTTCCTATCGAAAATTTAAAAGATTTTGAAGGAAGCGGTGTGTATTATTCTGCCACAGGGATGAATGCTGCATCATGTAAGGATGAAATGGTAGGGGTAGTGGGTGGAGGAAATAGTGCCGGTCAGGCAGCACTATTTTTAGCCAATCATGCAAAAAAAGTACTAGTAGTTTTACGGGGAGAAGACTTAGGAGCTAAAATGAGCGATTATTTAGTTCAAAGAATAATTGCCTCTCCTAATATAGAAGTATTGCTAAATACGGAAGTAACCGCATTGCATGGTAAAAACCATTTAGAAGCAGTTACTTTAACTTCTCTAGGGACCGAAACAAAAAGCGATATAACCAATTTGTTTACGTTTATAGGGGCAAGACCCTGCACAGATTGGTTAAAAGGTCTAGTGGAAACAGACGAGCGTGGATTTATCTGTACCGGACCTGGAATTAAGGAAGAGCATTTGCACAATTGTAAAATCTATCAAAATAGAATGCCACAATCTTTAGAAACGACCATTCCAGGGTTCTTTGCAGTAGGTGATGTAAGAAAGGGTTCGGTGAAACGAGTGGCATCTGCCGTGGGGGAAGGATCCATGGCGGTAAGTCAAGTACATCAGTTCTTAGGTGAATTGAATAACCAACCTTCAATTTCATAAATTTATCCCAATAATTTTTTATGAAATGATCGTTTCATTATCTTTGAAAAGTAATTGAGTGGTATGCCGAGATCCGAAGTTTTTGTTAGAGAAGAAGTGTTAGATAGCGCGAAAAATTTATTCTGGATTAAGGGATATAATGGGACGTCTATGCAAGATCTTGTTGACGCTACTGGACTCAATAGAAGCAGTATTTACAATTCTTTTGGCAGTAAAATGGAATTGTATGAAATGACACTGTTGAAGTATAAAGAGGAGGGTAAGAAATTCAGAAACAAGGCTGTTGAGCAGAATAAGAATGCAATTGAAACGATTGGTTTATTGTTTTTATATGCCATGAATGATATCCTGAATGATGCAGACAATAAGGGTTGCATGTTGATCAATTGCAATACCGAATTAGGAAACCAACACAAAGACCTTCATAGAATACTTAAGGGGAACCAAGAACAGTTTGTCGAGTTTTTTGATGCCATTGTTACGAGGGGGCAACGGGAAGGTTCCATTCGAAAAGACGATCAAAGCATTGTAATTGCTCATTATTTGGTAAGTGCATTCCAAGGGTTTAGAATTACAGGTATGAATATAAAAGATGAAGTTATTTTAAAAGGGATCATTCATAATATATTGAAGTCCATCGCGTAAAATTTTTTTACTATAAAATGGAACGAACGTTCCAATATTAATTTAAGCTAAATATTTAGAAAATGGGAAAATTTGAAAACAAAGTAGTAGTCGTAACTGGAGGGAATTCAGGGATTGGACTAGCAGTAGTAAAAGGCTTTTTAAAGGAAGGAGCCAAAGTGGTTTTTTCTGGCCGCCGTCAAGACGCCTTAGATGAGGTTTCTAAAGAGCTGTCTGGAGATTTTAAGGCAGTGCTTGCGAATCAAGCAAAACCAGCCGAAAATAAAAACTTAATTGAAGCAGCAGTAGCTTCTTATGGAAAAATAGATGTCTTATTCGCAAATGCAGGGGTGGCTCAATTCGCACCATCCGATCAAATCACGGAAGATTTCTTTGATAACCAATTCGACATTAACATCAAGGGACCGGCGTTTTTAGTTAAAGAGGCTATTCCAAATCTAAAAGATGGGGCGAACATTATATTCAATACTTCTATTGTTCATCAAAAAGGCTTTGAAGGAGCGGGAGTATACAGTGCTACCAAAGGTGCTTTACGTGCTTTTGCACGAGTATTGACTAGCGAATTGGCACCTAGAAATATAAGAGTCAACTCTATTGCCCCGGGACCTATAGGAACACCTATATACAATAAGATGGATGGTATGACGGAGTCGCAGGTTGAAGAAATGGGTGCCTCTTTTGCACAAGGAGTCCCATTGAAACGGTTTGGCGAAGCAAACGAAGTTGCTGGAGGGGTTTTATTTCTCGCTAGTGATGAGGCAAGTTATGTAAATGGAATTGAGCTGGAAGTGGATGGAGGAATGAGTCAGATCTAAATTGCTCAGTTCCGTGTTAATGCCTTATTACTAAGTTGTAATAAGGCATTTTCATTTTTAACAGTTTGTTATAATTTATTAAGATACCAATCGGTATCTTTGACCATGCGAAATTCAGAAAGCACTAAAAGCATTATTATTAAAGAGAGTGCAAACCTCTTCAATACTCAAGGCTATAAGGCAACTTCTATAAGCGACATTACTAAAGCTACTGGTTTTACGAAAGGCGCCATTTATCGGCATTTCGAGAATAAGGCAGATCTAGAGCAGGAAGCGCTGCGGAGTATGGCTAAACTGATGTTTACCGAATTGGGATCATCCATTCGAGCGGCGAAAACCTTTCAGTTAAAGACAGAGGCCATGTTTACTTTTTTCGAAACTTATATGCATACACCATTGTATGAAGGTGGATGCCCTTTGCTTAATGCCGCGGTAGAAGCCGATGATGGCAACACCGTGTTGAGGCAACAGGCCTTTAATATTTTGGCCCAGCTTAAGGCATCTGTGATTAAAATGATTGATAACGGAATTAAGAACAAACAAATAAAAGGGGACATAAGCGCAGCAATGTATGCAACTATTTTTATTGCAACATTAGAGGGTGGAATTATGATGAGTAAATTGGAGCGCAATAAGACTTCGCTTTTACAGACGATCGAGCATCTGAGATCTCTGGTTAAAGAGATGTCCGTGCTTAAAGTAGGTGAATAAAAAAATTTAATTTAATTGATACCAATTGGTATCTAGCTGGACTATGAAAAGATTGATAATTAAAGTAATGGGCGGTTTTATCAACATTACGGCAGTATGGTTTCCAAAATGGAATGCAGAATATTCGTTCAACCTTCTATGTAAGGTCAAACGAGTAGGAATATCAGAAAAAGGAAAAGCATTTCTAGAAAAATCGGATACGGCGTTTTTGAATGTGGATGGCCACTCAGCCGCCTTGCACAAGTGGGGTTCAGGACCAAAAAAAATATTATTTCTGCACGGTTGGATGAGTAATTCTCAGCGGTGGCTTCCATATGCTAAACAGCTGGAAGAAGATGAGTATACGGTATATGCTTTAGATGCGCCCGGACATGGAATGGCCAAGGGAAACCATCTCAATGTTGAAATTTACCGCAATGCCCTTGAACAGTCTTTGAGTATCATTGGAAGTATAGATACACTCGTATGTCATTCTCTTGGAAGTTTGGTGGGGAGTTATGCCTACTTACATAGTAAAGATATACCTGTTAAGAGTTTTGTAATCATGGGATCTCCTTCAGGAATGGATGCAATTTTTGTTTATTTTAGAGAGATGCTGGGTTTATCGAAGCGCGCAATATCTAATTTAGAAACGAAGATTAATTCGGTTTTGAAAATACACCATAGTGAAATTTCAATTGCACATTTTTTTCAACAGGTGAAGCAGCCATTATTGGTTGTCCATGAAAAAAATGATAAGATAACACCCTTCGAGCCAATACAAAGAGCTGCAGAGGGCCAAGCATTGATACAAACTTTTTTTACTCAAGGACAGGATCATAACTTAAAAGGTGTAGACACAGTTGACAAAGTAATTCAGTTTATAAAAAATTAAAATATGCATTTAAAAGAATTTGAAATTAGATGGAGCGATGTGGATGCCAATCGTCATCTTGGAAATAGTGCCTATATCAATTTCATGAGTCATACTCGAATGAGCTTTATGACCGAGATGGGCTTTGGACATACAGAAATGGCCCAAAACAATCTTGGACCTGTTGTTCTTTATGAGCATATGCACTATTTCAAAGAGGCGTTTCCTGGGAAACCTATTCGTGTTTCTTTAGAGTTGAAAGGAGTAAGTGAAGATGGTATGTTCTTTCAATTCTATCATAATTTTTATGATTACAAAGGACGAAATATTGCCAGAGGGGATATGATGGGGGCTTTTATAAATCTAAAAGAACGAAAACTAACAGGGCTTCCTATTTCATTAATTGAAAGTCTCAACAAGATTGATAAGGCCGATGGTTTTGTAACTCTTACAAAGGAAGATACCCGCAAACACGGGCATATTCCTAAAGATTTAGCCTAACTTAAGGTCTTGGCAGGTCGTTAAAGGTGTCTATAACTACTTGGTAGGAGCCATTTTTTTGTAGCTTCCAAACGTTGACATATTTATAATTAATGGTGTCTATTGTTTTAGCAGCATTAGGTATAAGGGCAATGCCTGTTCCAGTTTCGTACAGGAGTTCTTTAGTACCTTCTAAGCTTTCCATGGTTAATTGGATGTCATGTATAAAATCCATGGAGGTTTTCCAGTAGTCTACTACTTCTTCCCTACCATTTAATGCTACTTCCCCATCGGGCAAGTAATGAACATTTTCGGCATATAGACCTTCTAACAGAGCAACATTCTTGGTGGTTAGAGCAGTACTCCATATTTTCCCACGTTCTTGGATGGTAGACTCCAAACTGGAAGCATTAAATGGCGGTTCAATTTGCTTTACAGCCGTTTGGTCCTGCTCAACGCATCCAATTGATACGATTAATATGATCGTGGAGAGTATTAGTTTTTTCATGAGGACCTTATCCTTGGTTTGTATCGTAAAAAAATTGCTCTTTTACAATTTTCCCATCTTTTACTTGGTAAACGGCTATTTCTGAAGAGGTGGTTCTTTGTCCACTAGGTTTATGTGTAGTATCCATCTCAAATCGCACGCTAAACCAATTATCTGCCACTGTAGGTTGACTGGCTTTGCTGCTATGTACTTCAAACGTTTCTTCCCACCATTCTCCTTTTTTTGCGACTTCTTCAAAACCGTTAGAAATAGGGTGTTGTGCTCCAGGAGCTTCGATACTAACAATCTCTGGGCTATACAATTGTTGGTAACAGTTTTCGTAGTTTCCTTCGTTGCACCAGGCAACTAATTTTTCGGCGATCTCTTTTGTTTCCATATACTATGTGTTTAAAAATTAGGATTTTAAATATACGGATTTAGTTTGTTTTTGAAGCAGGAGTGCTCCTGAAGAAAGCAAAGAATAATTATCTATTAAGGTTTTACTTTGGAAATCTTTTTCCTTGTAGAGAGGAATACACCAAGAAAAATGAGCGCCGCTGCCACTATTCGAAGTGGATTTAAGGAATCTGCCCCCATAATTATAGCGAAGAGAGTGGCAAGTAATGGCTGCAGATATATGAAGGCTCCAATAGTAGAAGGGCTTAATTGTTTGAGTGCATATACATTGAACAAATAGGTTAAAAAGGTAGTGCCAATAACTACAAATGCCATTTTCCAAATATGTCCAAAATTAAGACTAGTCCAGGCTACTTCATTGAATTCTGACAGGCCAATTGGAAGGTTCATAAATACTGCAAACAGGAACAAAAACTTCATAAGTGTAATGGAACTGTATTTTGCAACCAAGGGTTTGACCATAATGAGATAAATTGCATAGGAAGTGGCGTTTACAATAAAAAGGGTGTTCCCGAGAGGTATGTTTGGGGCGTTTGCCTGTGTTTTAGCTCCAAAAAGTATTAAAAGCAAGGCTCCCATAAGGCCAATGCCAATTCCGATCGATTTCATCCAGGTGACTTTTTCTTTTAGAAAAAATGCTGAAAGTAAGAGCAGAAGAACAGGAGTTAATGTAATCACCACGCTACTATTGATAGGAGTGGATAGTTGCAAACCTTTGAAGAACATATTCATATTCAGAACCATCCCAAAAAAAGCACAACCAACAAGTCTTAACCAATCTTTTTTATCAATTTTTTCTTGTGGGTAAAATAAACTAGCAATCCAAAAGAGAATGGCAGCTCCAACTACTCTCAGGATGATAAAGCCATATGGACCAATGATGTCTGGCATCAAGCCTTTGGCCAATGTATGGTTAATTCCATAAATGGTGCTGGCTGCTGTGGCTGCGAGAAGGGCTAGGATGCGAGGATTCATTAACCGTGTATAGCCGCTTTTGCAGCTTCAATTGTTTTTTTACTGTTACCGATAAAGATTTGTTCCCCATTTAAAATAACTGGACGTTTTAGAAATGTATAATGTTCAAGAATCAATGCTTTGTATTTATCTTCGGTTATTTTTTCATCTTTTAAACCACGTTCTTTGTACAGGCGGGCTCGCTTGCTAAACAAAGCTTCGTAGCTGCCAGCTAGTTCCTTCATATCGTCTAACTCTCGAAGCGTGACGTTTTTCTCTTTAATCTCTCGTTGCTCGAAGTTGGTAGGAAGAGAGAGTTCATTCATAATTCGCTTGCAGGTATCGCAGGTGGCTAAGTAATAAATTTTTTTCATTTTGTTAGTGGATTGGCTTATAGATCGATTATTTCTAAATAGGAGGTCACTTCTTTTAGGGGTATGGATAATTGAATAGGGCCTTCGGCATAGGGTGCAATTTCATAAGGATTGTATAGTATGATCATGTCATTTTCTGTGAAACCGATATTGTTCGATAAGTAGAACTGGTCATCTTCAAACCAGAACCCAGGATAGTTGACGCTTTCATTCTCAGGAATTTTAAATTTAAGTCGGAATTTTTCCTCAACTAATTTCTGCAATCCCTCAAAATCTCGAGTTATTTCGGATACATCCACCATAGTTCCACTTGCTGGATCAATATTTACAAAAACAACATCATTATTGCCGTGTGCTCCTCCTGTAAATTGATAATGCTCGCTTTTAAATGAAATTAATTGTTCTTTTCTACTCATTACTTCCATAGAAATTTCGGCTACATATGTACCAGTATCAATTTCTGAAGGAATATCGGCCTGGTGATCTCTATAACTCAATATAAAATTAGTTGCCGCATCTTCAATACTTTTTGAACTAGAACTTTCTTCATCTCCCATAAAAAGCGCTTCAATAATATGGCGTTCAATAAGTGTATTGATTTTTTCTGAAATAGCCGTATCCCCAGCTGCGACAGGATATGATAGGGAAACGTTTGAGCATGGATCTTGCTTGCATATAGACAGGCTTTCTTCATCAAAAATTTCCGTAGAAAAAGAAATAGAAGGTGCATTTGAACAGCTGGTCACAATAAATCCAATGAAAATAAGACGAACTATGTAATTCATGGCATAAAAATACGACAGTTTTCAGTATCCAAAGGGAAAGATGTACTTTTGTTTTTTGAACTTAATTTACCTTGTTTTAAGTTTTGAACTTTGATCAATGTCCTATTATAAAGTATATGAAATTTAACACAAAAACTATACACGGTGGTCAGGAACATGACCCGGCATACGGATCGGTAATGCCGCCTATTTATCAAACTTCAACCTACGCTCAGTCCACTCCCGGAGGGCATAAGGGGTATGAATATTCTAGAACGCACAATCCAACTCGAAATGCTTTAGAAAATGCATTTGCAAGTATTGAAAATGGAAATCATGGTTTGGCTTTTGGAAGTGGGTTAGCTGCAATTGATGCAGTTATGAAGTTGTTTAAACCAGGTGATGAAGTGATCTCTACCAACGACCTCTATGGTGGGACGTACCGTTTGTTTACTCAAATTTTTGAAGGCTTTGGTATTAAGTTTCATTTCGTTGGTATGGAAAATGCTGGAAGAATAGAAGAATATGTCAATGAAAATACGAAATTAATTTGGGCGGAGACTCCTACTAATCCTATGATGAACATTATTGACATCAAAGCATTGGCAGCAGTAGCTAAAAAGCATCATTTACTATTAGGAGTAGATAATACTTTTGCGACGCCATATCTTCAACAGCCGTTAGATCTTGGTGCCGATATTGTGATGCACAGTGCAACTAAATATCTAGGAGGTCACAGCGATGTTGTTATGGGCGCTCTTGCCGTAAAGGAGAAAGATCTTGCAGATCGTCTTTATTTTATACAAAACGCAAGTGGTGCTATTTGTGGTCCTCAAGATAGCTTTTTGGTACTTCGCGGTATCAAAACCCTTCACGTGCGAATGCAGCGTCATTGTGAAAATGGTAAAATGGTTGCTGAGTACTTGAAAGATCACCCAAAGATCGAGAAGGTATACTGGCCTGGATTTGAAGACCATCCCAATTATTTGATAGCTAAAGAGCAGATGAATGATTATGGAGGAATGATCTCTTTTGTTACCAAAGGGAACGATTACGATGAAGCTATTCGAATAGTCGAGAATCTAAAAGTATTTACGCTAGCAGAAAGTCTAGGAGGAGTTGAAAGCTTGGCTGGTCATCCAGCTAGTATGACCCATGCAAGCATTCCAAAGGAAGACCGTGAAAAAACGGGAGTAGTGGATTCGCTAATTCGTCTCAGCGTTGGAATCGAGGATATTGATGACCTAATTGCCGATTTAAAACAAGCAATAGGCTAGATAGCTACAAACAACAGAAAAAGGGGTAATGTCTTTTACATTACCCCTTTTCTTATTTTATACTAGTTGAAATTAATCTAGATAATAGATATAACCTACGTTTAACCAGAAGATCCAGTCGTTCGCTTTGTTTTCAGGCACATCCACTACTCCATTATTGTCGAAGCTAGGATTTAGTCCGTCTACCCAGTTGGAGAAGTAATATTGCCAACGGGCATCCAACATAAGATCACTCAGTTGAGTTAACTTATAGCGTATACCTGCACTCATTACAAGAGACCAAGTAGAATCCCCTTCCTGCTGGAAAGCGTTCAAATACTTAGGTGGAGTAGTAAGTGGAGTATTTAACGCTCCAAGTTCACTATATACTTCAGGATCATAGCTTACCCAGTGAACTCCAAAGCTCCCAAAAGGAGCAATTTTGTAACCACCTGCAGCAAAATCTCTAATACTTAGCGGGAAATATTCCAATTGAGCACCTATATCAAAAACAGATGTAGAACCTTTCATCGCACGTAGTTGATCTGCTGTGATCGACGTGAGTTCAGGGTCTACCCATTCTCCAAGATGGTCAAAGTTTGTTTTGTGGTAATCGATTTCACTACGTACCTTAAAGTGATCGTTAAAATACTTGTCACGTGTGTAACAATTACAATCAGCTCTGTAGGAAAAGTTAAGGTAATGTACGATACCAACCCCGAAACCTACGTTTCCGGTGTTCGTTTCAGTGTCCAGGCGTTGTCCGTAATCGGAATAAAAGGCAACAGGTCCTGTGATAACTCCTATCTCATGCGAGAACCCTAACTGACTGTAGGCGTTCTGTTTAGCGATGGCAAATAAGAGAAATACCAATAGCAATATTCTGGTATTCATTGTAAATTAGGTTTAGTTTGAGACGTAACAAATATATAAAAACATATGTAACAGTGAAATATATTCGTGATAATTACTTATTTCATTAAAAAACGCAGTTCATATTTTATAGATAACTTATATTTGTCATCAAGAACGAAAACGTTTGCAATTTTATTAAATTGATACTTTAATAACGTAATTTGTTCATATTTTATTGAATCACTAGTTTTTTTACATTTTAATATTAAATCCTAAAATTTTTACTGTGAAGCAAAGCATTAAAGATTTCATTTCTTACGTAGCAGAAATGAACCCAAATGAGCCAGAATTTATTCAGGCCGTTACAGAAGTAGCTGAAACTGTTATTCCTTTTATAGAGGAGAACGAGCGATACCAAGGCAAAAAGCTCTTAGAAAGAATGGTAGAGCCTGAGCGAGTTATACTATTTAGAGTTCCTTGGACCGATGATAGTGGAGAAATTCAAGTAAATAAGGGATACCGAATTCAGTTTAATTCTGCGATTGGTCCTTACAAAGGAGGTTTGCGCTTCCATCCCACTGTAAACTTGAGCATCCTTAAGTTTTTAGGTTTCGAACAAGTGTTTAAAAATAGTCTTACTACTCTTCCAATGGGAGGCGGTAAAGGAGGTGCTAATTTTAACCCCAAAGGAAAAAGCGATGCCGAAGTAATGCGTTTTTGTCAAAGTTTTATGACAGAATTATCTCGTCACGTTGGTCCAGATACAGATGTGCCAGCCGGTGATATTGGTGTAGGCGGTCGTGAAGTTGGATATATGTTTGGTCAATACAAGCGCTTAAGAAATGAGTTTACAGGCGTTTTGACTGGAAAAGGTCGCAGTTTTGGAGGATCGTTGATTCGTCCGGAAGCTACGGGCTATGGTGATGTTTACTTTGCCGAGAATATGTTGAAGACTAAAGGAGAAAGCTTCAAAGGAAAGACGGTAGTTATTTCTGGTTCGGGCAACGTAGCCCAATATGCAGCTGAAAAAGCAATGCAATTGGGAGGAAAAGTAGTTACTTTATCAGATTCAGGCGGGTTTATTTATGATGCTGAAGGATTGAATGAAGAAAAATTAGACTTCGTGATGGAATTGAAGAATGAAAAACGTGGACGAATTAGTGAATATGTAGAAAAATATCCTTCTGCAAGTTATTCTGAAGGAGAAAGACCATGGAGCGTTCAATGTGATATAGCATTACCTTGTGCAACCCAAAACGAGCTCAATGAGGAAGAGGCCAAAATGTTAGTAGACAACGGATGTATTTGCGTTGCCGAAGGAGCTAATATGCCCACTACGCCAGAAGCAATTACTGTATTCCATAAAGCGAAGATTTTATTTTCTCCTGGAAAAGCGTCTAACGCTGGAGGGGTTGCTACTTCAGGTCTTGAAATGTCTCAAAACTCCCTTCGCCTAAGCTGGACTCGAGAAGAAGTAGATGAGAAGTTACACGCCATTATGAATGATATTCATGCCGCCTGTGTTAAATATGGGAAAGATGGAGATGGTTACGTCGATTACGTTAAGGGAGCAAATGTTGCTGGATTCGTAAAAGTGGCGGAAGCGATGTTAGCCCAAGGAGTGGTATAGCATTTTATATCGATTATATAAAAAAAGGCTGCCTGTTTTGGCAGCCTTTTTTCATTGTAATCCTGCAATAAATAGTATTTTAGCGTGTTATTATATGTTGTAAGTAATCCAACTTTATCTATGAAGTATATTCTTCTTCTACTATTATCATTTTTCTCCTTCCTTGGGAATTCCCAAAATTTTGAAGATACTTGGGAAGGCCTATTCTCATATGTTTCGGTTAAGGCGATTTCCGAAGGAAACGATAAAATGTATGTGGCTTCTGAGAATTCAATTTTCACCTACGATTTGACCGATCAGACCGTAACTACCATTTCTACAATCCAAGGTTTATCAGGTGAAGATATTTCTGCCATTCATTATAGCGAAGATTTTGGATTACTTTTGGTTGGATATGAAAACGGCTTAATGGATATTATTATTGACGGTGAAGAGAACATTTTAGTAGTCGTTGATATTTTAGAAAAACCAACCATTCCCCCAGATAGCAAAGGAATCAATGACTTTTATGAGTACGAAGGAAGGGTCTATATCTCTACTCAATTTGGCGTTTCAGTGTATGATTTGGATCGATTAGAATTTGGCGATACTTATTTTATTGGTACCCAAGGAGCTCAAGTGAATATTACCCAGACTACAGTTCTTCCTCCATATATTTATGCAGCGTCCGATGTACAAGGTGTAAAAAGGGCTTTGGTAGAAGCGGATGATCTCATCGATTTTCAAAATTGGAATGACATAGGAGGGGGAAACGTCCGTGGTGTACAAACCCTTGGGGGTAAGGTGTATATTGCAAGAGCCTTCAATCAAGTTTCGGAATATGTAGAAGGTTCTGGGTTTCAATTTTTAATGAATTTCAATACATCCATACAGGATTTTGAAGTCCATGATGGAATTTTAGCTGTAACAACACGAGAAGGAATGTTTGCTTATGGTCCAGACTTCAGCTTATTATCATCTGTTGGTGCTGTGCCAGAGTTCGAATATGCATCGCAATCGGGATTTGTTTACAATAACAACTTTTTTATCGGCACTATAAATTTAGGGATGCTCATAGTTCCATTTGGCACATCTCAGGCTACTCAAGTACTTCCAGAGGGTCCTATCCTAAACAATCCTTTTTCCATCGATATAAAAGAAGAAAAGTTGTGGGTCGTTTTTGGTGATGTTTCAGTTGGATTCAACCCCTTTCCTAGAAGCAGATTCGGAATTAGTAATCTTTCGGAGGGTGTTTGGACAAACATTCCCTATGATGAACTTCCTCAGGATGCTACCGATATAGTGAACGTGACGATTAATCCATTCAATACAAATGAGGTTTATATGAATTCATTTATTGGTGGACTGTTAAAAGTGGTAGATCAAGTTCCCGTGGAATTATTTAATGAGGATAATGGAAATACTAATGGAACATTAATAATTCCATTTGGTGATCCGGCTTTTGGGATAAGAACTTTCGGATCGGATTTCGACCGAGATGGTAATCTTTGGTTTGTTTATTCAAAATCTAATGACGGCCTTGTGCGGTTAAGTCCGTCAGGACAATTTGCAGATATTGACATATCAGATATTATTGACGCGCCCAACGAACAGGCATTCACAGAACTTAAAATAAGTCGTGAGGGATTTGTGTTTTTTGGTACCTCAGAGAGTGGATTGATAGGGTATGATCCAAGCTCCGGCACATTTAATAAAATCGATGAAGGAGCTGGAAATGGAAACCTGTCTAACCGGAACGTAAGAGCGCTAGAGTTCGATAATCAAAACCGACTCTGGATTGGAACACTGAATGGCTTAAGAGTTTTGTTCAATACCGGTGGATTTTTTGAAGATATTGGAAATGTAGAGGCGCAAGCTATAATTATAGAAGAAGATGGTGTAGGACAGGAATTACTTTTTCAACAATCGATTACAGATATTGAAGTAGACGGTTCGAACAATAAGTGGATCGCAACCGCAACTTCAGGAGTTTTCTACCTATCTCCTAATGGACAGGAAACACTATTGAGGTTTACAACAGATAATTCTCCATTGCCAACAAATAACGTACAAGATATTACTGTGGATGAAGTAAGTGGGACCGTTTATTTTGCTACTAGTAATGGTCTAGTTGCTTTTAAAGGCACTTCTACAGCCCCTCAGGAAACACTAGAGAATGTATATGCTTTTCCAAATCCTGTGCGTCCTGGTTTTAATGGAAATGTAACCATAGATGGTCTTACAGCTAGAGCCAACGTAAAGATTACCGATATAGAAGGTAATCTTGTTTTTGAAACGACTAGCCAAGGAGGAAGTGTTCAATGGGACACACGAGCTTTTGGGAAGTACAAGGTAGCTTCGGGAGTTTATTTGGTGTTAATTTCTACAGACGATGCCTTAGAGACTAAAATACATAAGTTAATGGTGGTTCGGTAAAATGCAAGTTTCTACCCGCGCACTGGTTTTTTCCTCGGTTAAGTATGCAGAAGCAGACCTCATAGTAACTTGTTTTACGGAAGATTACGGACTCAAGAGCTATATGCTTCGAGGAGTATTAAAATCCAGAAAAGGTAAACTACGCGCCTCCCTTTTTCAACCACTTACTCATCTACAAATAGAGGCATTTCATAAGGACAAAGGAACCTTAGAACGTATAAAAGATGCCACGGTATTGGAACCCTATCAGACATTGCATACTAACATTGTAAAGTCTAGCGTAGTAATGTTTCTTTCCGAAATGTTGAAAAATTCGATTCAGGAAGAAGAATCGAACCCCGTTTTATTCGAATATATTTCTAGCGCATTACAATGGTTAGATTTACATGACCACATCGCAAATTTCCACATCCTATTTTTACTTAATCTCACTTCCTATTTAGGGTTTTACCCAGACACTCTACACCAAGATCTTCCATACTTTAATTTAATGGATGGAAATTTTGAAAACAAGGCCTATGGCGACTACTGTAAAAAGGGAGAAGATGTGGAGGTTTTAAAGCAATTTTTCGGCATAAATTTTGATAAGTTAGACACAATAAAAACCACCAAAAACCAACGTTTTAATACCCTTAATTTGCTATTGTTGTATTATCAGTTACATTTGCAGGGCTATAAAAAACCGAAGTCACTTTTAGTGCTTAACCAACTGTTTAACTAAGTATGCGCATCCCACTTTTTTTTCTATGTTTCATAGGATTTTTCTTTAATTCCGTTGCCCAAAAGATTCAGGTTTTAAATGAGGAAAATCAGGGTCCCGTATCAGGAGTTGCGGTATTTAATTTAGATAAAACAAAAAGCGCAATTACCGATTTCGATGGGTACGTTGATGTTTCGAAATTTTCAGAAGAAGAAAACATCACTTTTCAGCATTTAACACATCAAATGTTGATTACCACAAAGGCCAATATTATCGCTAACGATAATAAGGTAATGCTCAGCTCGGATGCGAGTGAACTAGATGAAATTATTCTTTCTGTATCCAAATTTGGTCAACGTCGAAGTGATATCCCTCAAAAAATAGTGAGTGTTACCAGTAACGATGTTCTATTTAGAAACCCCCAAACCGCTGCGGATCTTTTGCAGAGTAGTGGACAGGTATATGTTCAGAAGAGTCAATTAGGTGGAGGAAGTCCTTTAATAAGAGGTTTTTCTACGAATAGACTACTTATCACCGTCGATGGAGTTCGTTTTAACACGGCGATCTTCCGTGGAGGAAACGTTCAAAATGTAATATCTATAGACCCCTTTAGTATCGATAGAACGGAAGTTATTCTAGGGCCTGGTTCTGTTGTTTACGGAAGTGACGCGGTTGGTGGTGTAATGAACTTTTATACAAAGAAGCCAAAATTTTCTTTTGAGGAAGGTTTAGATGTTTCTGGAAATGTGTTGGGAAGGTATGCTACCGCGAACAATGAAAAAACAGGGCATATCGACCTTAATCTAGGATTGAAGCAATGGGCATTTTTAACCAGCGTTAGTTACAGTGATTTCGACGATCTTAGAATGGGAAGTAATGGTCCAGACGACTATTTGCGGAATGAATTTGTTGAAACTATAGATGGGGTTGATACCGAGGTAATCAATCCAGATCCAAGAGTTCAACGCTTTACTGGATACGATCAAATCAACTTCATGCAAAAAGCCCGATACAACCCCAACGAACAATGGGATTTCAATCTGGGTCTTTTTTATACAACAACCAGCGATTACGCAAGGTACGATCGATTGATACGAACAAGAGATGGAAGTCTTCGATCGGCAGAATGGTATTATGGCCCCCAAGAGTGGTTAAGTGGAAATTTACAAATTACTTCGACCCCATCGAACGACAATTCTTTTTATGACGAGAGTTTGATGACACTTTCTTACCAGCGTTCAAAGGAAGGTCGAAACGATCGAGATTTTGGGGAAATAGAACTTTTTGAAACAGATGAAACCGTAAACGCCTATAGTGGCGGACTAGATTTCACAAAGAAAATTGCTCCAAAGAGTACCGTTTTTTATGGACTAGAATATGTATACAATAAGGTTGGGAGTGAAGGCAAGGTTACAGACATTTCTACAGGGAACTCGCAATTAGCCGCGTCTCGATACCCAGATGGTTCTACTTGGCAATCTTTAGCTGTTTATAGCAGTTTACAATCTAAATTTTCTGAAACTGTATCATTTCAAGGAGGACTCCGCTATAATCATATTTTGGTAGATGAAGATTTTAGTGAAAACAATCAATTTTTTGAATTGCCGTTTTCAGATGCAAATATAAATACGGGTGCACTAACAGGAAGTGCTGGGATTACTTGGCAGCCAAGCAAAACTCTAGGCTGGAAAGTTAATTTTGGAACAGCATTTAGAGCTCCTAATATAGACGATATTGGCAAGATATTCGATAGTGAACCTGGTAGTGTAGTAGTTCCAAATCCAAATTTGGAGGCAGAATACGCCTATAATGGAGACATTGGAGCAACTCTAAATTTCGACAATGCATTTAAACTTGAAATGACTACCTATTATACGGTTCTTAAAGATGCTTTGGTACGAAGAGATTTTAGCTTAAATGGGGAAACAGAAATTCTATATCAGGGAGAGCTTAGTACCGTACAGGCAATTCAAAATGCCGGTAGTGCTGAGGTATACGGCTTTGAAGTTGGCATGGAAGCTAACTTCACAGATTTCCTTCAGTTAACCGCACAATATAATATCACAGACGGATTTACAGACGAGGAAGGCGATAAACTTCCAATTCGACACGCGGCACCACAGTTTGGAAATGCTCATTTAATGTTTACCAAGACAAAGTGGAAATTGGATGCCTTTACACAATTCAATGGTAAATTTGATTTTGAAGACTTAGCTCCAAGTCAGCAAAACAGTTCGTTTTTATACGCTTTAGACGAAAACGGAAATCCCTACTCTCCTTCTTGGTACACCCTTAATTTAGCAGGACAATATCAAGTTACTTCAGACCTTCAGCTTACGGCTACCTTAGAAAACATTACAGACCAACGTTACCGTCCGTACTCAAGTGGAATTGCCGCTGCCGGAAGAAATTTGATAGTCGCGGCAAGTTATTCGTTTTAAGAGATCCGGCCCTACTTACCATAGCTGCGCTAGAAAATACGTTAAGCACTGTTCCTACTGGCATTAATATTACCAAACATTGACCTGGTTACTATCTTTTCTAAGGTTTCGATTCTTTTAGGATCTCCGTTTTCATTCTTGAGTCGCTGAATTTCTCTTAAAGCATATTGTTGAATGGTGAGCAATGGTAGAACGATTTTTTCTCTTACCGCTATGGACTCCCGCATGGCTTTCGAATCCTCCATCAGTACCTGGTAGCCAGTTACTTTCAACAATAATTCTTTACTTCTTAGGTACTCGTCATGTATAATGCTCCAAAAAGCACCGTATTCAGGGTCATCTTTCATGTATGCGGTAAGGGGAAAGAACGATTTGGTAAGACTCATCATACTATTCTCTAATAGTGCTCTAAAGAAAGCCGAATTTTTATACAACGCCTGTACTTTGTCAAATTCATTATTTTTCAGAAAGAAGTTGAGTGCAAGCCCCACTCCATAAAATCCAGGAACATTCTGTTTTAATTGACTCCAACTGCCAACGAAAGG
This sequence comes from uncultured Flavobacteriaceae bacterium, assembly GCA_947495135.1. GTDB lineage: Bacteria > Bacteroidota > Bacteroidia > Flavobacteriales > Flavobacteriaceae > Aureisphaera. Next base: position 234,775 of record CANLXN010000004.1, on the reverse strand, counting down.
GATGGCCCTTAGGTCACTAAAAATTAATTCGGTGTTTTTACCACGTTTGGACGGTCGGCTTCCGATGTTGGTTTTCGCGTAGTATTTTAACGTACTCATTTGTTCCAAATAAGAAAGAAATTTAGGGTGGCCCTTAAAGTCCTTGTAAGCTTCATAGCTTTTCTCAGCGAGACGATTCATAGTATCTCTATCTTCGTCCGAAAGTGTATCGGCTTCGTTGCTAAAAACTTCGTTCGCAATTCCAGAGGAAATGAGCTGCTCCATATTGTATTGACAGGAATCCAAGGTTCCGAAATTGGAGCTTATAGTTTGCCCTTGTATAGTAAGCTGAACTTCTTCGTGTTCTATTGTATTTCCAAGAGAAGCATAGAATTGATGTGTCTTTCCGCCACCTCTGGCAGGCGGACCACCTCTTCCATCAAAGAAAATGGCGGTGATGTCGTATTTTCTGCAAATGGCCGAAAGCCTTTCCTTGGCTGTATAGATACTCCAGTTGGCCATGAGATATCCTCCATCTTTCGTACCATCACTAAATCCAAGCATGATGGATTGGCGATTTTCTCTGCGTTTGAGATGTGCGGCATAGTCTGGATTTTTGAATAGCACCTCCATCACTTCATCTGCCACTAATAAATCGTCTACCGTCTCGAAGAGTGGAATAACGTCTGTGGTAGGTTCTTGCCAACCTGTTAATCGTATCATAGCGAAAGCTTCCAATACGTTCACTACGCTTCCATTATTGCTTATAATGTATCGATTACAGCCCTGTTCACCATTATTCTTTTGAATTTCCTTCATTGCATATATGGATGCCAATGTTTTCTCAGCAATTTCTTCGGAAAGGCTCGCCGGATCAATCTCGCCAGTTAATTTACTGAGTGCAGTGATTTTTTCTTCTTCTGAAAGCGTACTATAATCTTTCGTGAAAAGCGATGGATGACAATCCGAAATATTGTTCATTACGGTAGTATGGACACGTGAATCCTGTCTAATATCCAAGGTTGCGAAGTAAAAGCCGAAAAGTTTTATTTTATGAATAAGAGAGGTCACTAATTCTACAAAAAGCGATTGATGTCGATCTGTTAGAATTTGCTCAACTTGAGTTAATTGCTCAAGCATATAGGCGGGAGTAAGTGTTGCCGATGAAGCCGGAAGTCGAAGATGTTTGTATACTTCTGCCTCCAGTGAAATAATAATGGCTTCGGCTCCTTCGAAGGTAATCCTCCTGCGCAAGGTTCTAAGGTCCTTGTAATAGTTTTTAAGAACTGTATAGCGTAGACGATCTGCAACGAGCAAAGTCGTTTGCGTAGTTACAAACGGATTACCGTCTCTATCTCCACCCGGCCAAAAACCGAGGTTGATCACTTGGTTTTCCAGCGGCTCTCCTTCAAATATATTATTTTGAATATAGTCGTAAATAGTACTCACCGAATGGTAAAAGACATTCTCTAAGTACCAAATTAGACTTACTGCCTCGTCATAAGGAGTTGGTTTTTGTTTTTTAAAGAAAGGTGTTTTTCCTAATTGAGCAAGTAGCGATTTAATGGTATCTAATTGGTTGTGTTCTATGGCAGCGGCTAGATCGGTAATGATGCCCAGCACATTTCCAGGATAAAACTGTGTAGGATGAGCCGTTAATACTGGGCGAACTTTAAAGCGTTGCAAATACTGTTTTAACTCTTCTCTCTTATTTTTATCTTCCGCCTCTTCTCGGATATTTCGCAAGGTTCCGCGGCCATCCATATTATTGATGACGGGGAAAGTGGCATCTTCTATTGCATCAAACAAAACTACTTGTCTTTCAATATATTGTATAAACCTGAAGAGCAAATTATATTGTTCTTTGGTGCTCGGATTGTCATGGTATTGTTTAAAAAAGGCTTCCACAATCTCACTCGGATTCTTTTTGCTTTCAAATCCAGTCTCACATAACTCTTGAAACAATGGCAGTAAAACACCAGTGCGTGTAATGGTGTCGAACGGCAAGGTCATAAATATGCTGTTGTAGATCTGGTATTTCGACAATACTTGTTGCTGAAAGCGTTCTTGTTTGGTTTGGCGCATTTTAAGAAAATTTAGTAGTCTAGAAGCACCAGATTAAGTGCAGATAGACGGAGCTATTCGGTTCTACTAAAGATAAGTAATAATGTAGGTAATGAGAATTTCAAAGTGTGAAAAATAGCTTAAATAGTTGCGGAAACGTTTTCGGAAGGCAATGACCTTAGGTATTGTAAAACAGCGTTTCATTGAATAAGAACCAGAAACCGAATAGCATAACTAGCCTTGGTTCTGTTTCATTTTTTGAACGATTTCTTTCAATTTCTCTTTTCGAGTTTGCTCTTCTTTCTTTAGCTTGTTCTTTTTACGGTCCATGAGCTTAGAATGCTTCGCTTTGTTCTTTGTATTTTTTTCCCGTCCTGTTTTAGCCATGTGTCAAAGATAATGGTATTCGATGAACCGTTATTGGTGAACAAAGACTAGGAGAAGTTGAAATTGAACTCCAAATTGAAATATGGAATGTAAATAGGTAGATGGAAACTTCTAACCATCAATCATCAACTATCTCACTTCCAACATAATTCATTAACTTTAGTCCCAACTCCCCTGTTAATTTTGACCTACAACCAATAACCACATTCCATGGCACAACCAAGGCAATTTATAGATGCAGTAAAAGAAGCACTGGATGCTGAATACGGCTTTGATCTTCAAAAAGAAGTGTCGTTACCAAAAGGGCAAGGTTTTTTCTTCGATTTAGCCGATGTGGAGCATGCGGCAGTCGTTGAAATAAGACCGGGATCTGATGTGGATGATATAGAATTTACCAGTGTTGAGTTTCCGCCCAATTCTGGCGAAGCAGAACAGCTGTTTGGGAGTGATCTTCAGTATTTTTTGGTGTATGAGACGGAGATAGATGGCTCAGATAGAGATCGGTTAGAGTCTATTCTTCAAGACAATGTTGTGGGTAGATTAACGGTGCTGGACGTGACAGACATTTATAAAACAAATGTAAATGCACTAGAGCCAGAAGATCCTACTATTAAACAAGGACCTGTGGATAAGGGAGGAAAGGAAAGAGTAATTCGTTTGAAGGAAAATGCCACTCTCAGTGATGCCGCGAAAGTATTGAATATTCCTGCTGAGGAATTAATAGATGAAGGGCGGCTTCAAGGCATAAAACTATCAATTGATGGGCTAGTATCTGATGCTATGTTCTTAACAATTCTTACGGAAAAATACGGAGTAGTTGTTGAGTTTCTTCCAATTGATAGCGATGACCCATCTCCAAGAGTAGTTTCATTTTTAAAAGAAATTGATCATTTTCAGAGCAGCTTTTTCTTCGCTTTAAGTGAGTTTGATGGGGAAGATCGGCTCGAATATTTTTTAGAAAACGGGGTTTGGCAGGATGGAGGCGATACTAGAGATATTTCTCACATACTTAATACTCAGATTGAAGTTGGGGATATTATTTTTCTGAAGTCTGACGAAATTGCCATTGATAAAAATACTGTATTTACAAGAGGAGGAGGGATAGTAAAGGAAAATCCTGAAAATGGAAAAAGTCTTAAAGTGGATTGGATGCTCCCCGATTTCGTTCATCGAATCCCAAATATGCTTTGGTATAATGGAATTATTGAACCGTTAGGAGCGCCTGAATTGTTTAACGTTTTGGAGTATTTAAGATACGATGAAATGAATACTCTTATTCAGGCGTTAGAGAACTCCAATAAGCCAGTGGTTTCAACCATCGCCGGCCTTATTAGCGATGCCGATAGTGGAAAGGACTACTTAGACATCACCAAAGACGTTGCTGCGTTTTCGCGGGTGATTGCGGCAAAAAGCTTTATCCCACCTTTGGCCATAGCGTTGTTTGGAAAATGGGGTTCCGGAAAGAGTTTCTTTATGCGAAAGCTGCGAGAGCAAATTGACCGTCTTGCGGACAAGCATACGAACGATATTTTCTGTAGCGGTATCGCACAGGTGCATTTCAATGCGTGGTCTTATATGGATTCTAATTTATGGGCGAGCATAGTTAGCGGGATTTTTGAAGGGCTTCAGCAATACATTAGCGAGGATACGAACGCCAAAAAGAAAAAGAAGGAAATTGAAGTACAATTAAGTCAGAAATTAACAATCACCAATGAGAAATTGCTTCAACTAGAAACTGAAAAGCAGAGCATTGAGTTTTCTTTGGAACAAATGGATTCTGAAAAAGCCGTGTTAGAAAATAAACTGGAATCGGCAATTGAAGAATTGAAAACAAACACTCTGAATGAATTTTTGACAGAAGCCGATCAACAATTTGGTGCGACTAAGAAAATCACAGATGCCATTAAAAAGAACAAAACTCAGCTCGATAATGTAGAAGAATTCAAGAAAATAGTGCCAGAAAAATATTGGAAAACTCCAGATCAGGTATATGAGCAAACGAAATCGGCTGGAGCTTTCTTGAAAGTATTTTTTGACAAGACCAAATGGTGGAAAAACATACTTTGGCTCATCTTAATTATTGCCGTGATAGTTCTAGTACCTATGGCTGTGTCTTATCTAGCAGACGTTATTGGGTTAACTAATATGTCTCTTCCTGTGGAGGCTTGGTCCATTATTACAGTTGTGGGCGGACTTGGGGTTAAAGCCGTTAATACGTATAATAAAATACAACCATTGGTTGCATCTTTTTGGGCAATTAAAACGAGTTATCAGGAAAATCGTGAGCAAGCAACATTAAATTATCAACAGGCACAAAGAGCCTTTGAATTGGAAATAGAAAGCTACAATCTACAATTGAAGGATCTGAATGAGAAAATAAGACTAACTACTCAACAGAAAGGAGAAATTCTATTCAGACTAGGAAACACCCTATCTACAGAAGCTTTGTTTTCTTTTATTGAGAAACGTTCTGAAAGCTCTGAATACGCAGAACATTTGGGGATTATTTCAACTATTAGAAAAGATTTTGAAATTTTAAGTGAATTATTTACAGATCATCACGATGAACTCGCGAAGGTAAAAGCGAAGGAAAAAAAGGACTTTAAGAAAATGTTTGAGCGTCCTTTGGAGCGAATCATTTTGTACATAGACGATTTAGACAGATGTCCTGAAGAGCGGGTAGTAGAGGTGCTAGAAGCGGTTAATTTGTTGATGGCGTTTCCTTTGTTTGTGGTTGTTGTTGGTGTAGATCCGCGTTGGGTTAAAAATGCGCTTAAAAAACGCCATGCCCTTCAATTTGAAAATACCCAGCAGAAAGGAGAAGTGGAGGTCATTAGTCCATCTGCCTATATGGAAAAGATTTTTCAAGTGCCGTTCAATTTGAAGAGTGCATCCGATTCTAGTGTAAAATTCATGCTGAAAACCTTGGCAGAAACCCAACCTAGACTTCAGAATAAAAAGGAAGAACTACAGCTGGTCGATGAGACTGGTGATGAGATTGATGATACTGTTGTTTCGGATCCTAATGCTGGAGGAAGAGATGTACAAATAGACAACGAACTAAATCCGGATAAACCTAAGCCAACAAGTCCAACAACTTCTCCAACAGAGACAGATGAAATCCCTATTTCTATAGAATCACTCACTTTTTCAGATAGTGAACTGGAACTTATTCAAAACATGTCTGGAATAATAGGTTCTAGTCCCAGGGCGATTAAGCGTTTCATTAATATTTTTAGGATAATAAAGGCTCACGAAGATTATCCAAATACGCTTTCTACAATGGAGACCAACGCTGTGTTGTTTTTGCTAGCTTTACCAATAGGCGCTTATAAACGGCTGTATTATCTAGTTGTGGACCAGTTAACTCGCCCTAACGAAATACATAGTCTAGTAGTGTTTCTGACCCAATTTGAAGGGAAGGAGCATCAAAGAGTTGCTGCGAAACTGTATGAACAACTAAGGGGGGCAAAAAGTAGTTTGCTGGATTTAAATTTTGGAGATTTAGCAAGGCATTATCCACTTATTAAGCGTTTTTCTTATATAAGCCAATAGTTTTTAAAGCTCTAATTTCATGAGGTAATCGCGTTGAGGATCTGTGCCAAGAACAAACGGGTGAATTCCAGCAATGGAAAAGCCGTTTTTTTCATAAAAATTAATGGCCTTTGCATTGCGATCCCACACTCCAAGCCAGATACTTTTATATCCTTTTTTACTTGCAATGCCAATCGCCTCCTCTAGTAGCGCAAGACCATAGCCTTTTCGCTGGTGTTCAGCGATTACATAAATTCGTTCTATTTCTAAGGTATTTGGAAATTTGTCTTCAGTTTGGGCGCTGCCATGATTTAACTTTACATATCCAATAATGTGACCACTGTTTTCGGCAAAATAGAATTCTTCTTCGGGATTTTCGAATGAAGTTTTTATGGCTTCCATGCAAAAATGTTCGGCTAAATATTGGCGCATATTCTCCTCTGTGTTTAGGGCACCATAAGTGGCTTCAAAGGTAGAAGAGCCTATTATTTGAAGAATTTGGAGCTCATCAGGCCTAACTTTTCTTACTGTGATATGTGCATTTGGTTTGGGCATAAGTAACAAAACAAACAAATAGTTGGTTTTATGCAACGATCAAACGGCCTATTAGCTTAACCTAAGATACGCTTTAGGCCTCTAAATAGATTCATTTCCTGTAAGTCATAATTACCGTCCAATAGGAACATTTCTTTCATTTCATCTAACAGCTGCCCTTTTTCTTCGTTGGTATATTTGAGACGAAGAAGTGTAGATTCAATTTTTTGGATGCTATCGAAGTCATTATCTTGTTCAAACTCTACATGCATTCGCTTACTTATTCCATCTGTAGTCTTTGATTTTATGAGTGCTTTTTCGTCATTCGATTCTATAAAGTCTGCATTGGCACAGTAAATCAATAAATAAGCGGTGAGTTCTTCTTTATTCCAAGTGGTGGTATAACTAGTCATGTTGTTAGGTTCTTCGTTTTCATAAAGATACTTTTTTTTGAGGGATTCAGAAAAAGAAAAAGCCCTCCTTAGACCATATTTTGGGGCCAAGGAGGGCTAGTTTTATTATAAATAACGGTTAGAAACCGTAGGTAACTCCAATTCCGAGTGCCTCTCTAATCTGAAACCCTTTAATAGCGTTGTCATCATAAATAGCTTGGAAACTAGCATTAGCAGTGATCCATTTGTTAACGGTCATTACTAAATTAAGAGTATAATCGATATCAACATTTTGAGGATCCTCTAAATAGTTGCTGTATAGATTGAGTACGTTTTCCAAAGAAATATTTTCCATCAAGTTGAATTTAGCATAGGCTCCAATAGCTGCACCAAATTCGAAACGAGTGCTTTCATTTGCCTCGACTCCAAAGTATCCACCTGCTTCGTTGAAACCGTCGATAATTACTTGATCATTTCCAACATCGGTAAATTCGCTACTCACAAAAATAAGTCTAGCCGTTGCCGGAGCAATATTTACTTTTAGGTTATCGTTTTTCTTCCAAAGCATACCAGGACCAGCTTGTAAGTATCCAGGAGAGAAAAGTTTAGTAAACTCAGTTCTAATTTCATTTCCATCCGTATCAGTTCCATACTCATACCCAGAAGCCATTTGCGTTCTTAGGTTCAAAAAGAAAGAATAGTACCAAAGGGAAGATTCATTTAACTGCTTACCGAGTATAGAGTTAAATTCAAAACGGTCGTTTGTTTTACGCGTAAATTCTTGATCTTGTGTTTTGGTAATTCCATAATCTGCAGCGATTCTGTTATCCCAAGTAAGAAGACCTTGACGGTAATTGAAGTCATATGCAAGCGCAGCACCTAAAGCATAGTTGTTGGTACCACCTCCAAGCCATTCAGCATTAAAAGCTGCTTGGCTAAATAAGATGGAAACGTTTCCAGCTTTAGTCCAGCCATCTTTTGGAGCGTCGTCTGCCTCAGCATCCTGGGCGAAACCACTGAACGATACAGCCACAAGAGCTGCAAATACAAATAATTTATTCATAGTTTAAGTTTTGTTTATTTTGCGAAATTAGAAATTCCTAAATAGATAAGGCCGAATTAAAAGCCAATTCACTACCTAATTTCGTTTAAGGTCTCGATTTATCCGTTTAAATACGTCTTTTCTTAAATAACGGAACGCTTGAGCAGGCCTCTCCATACATAATGCTTTTAGCCACAGGTTGTAGCTTCTGGGCCAATAAAACATATGCGTTTTGAGGAATTGGAAGGTTGCTGCACCCTTTGATGATCACTGGTTTGTCTTTATAATCTGAAATATTCAAATCTGAAATAATTTCTGAAAACAAAATAGTCTCTAGATCTTCCAGAGAGCCAACGACCGATTTTTTTGCAACTGTACTCAACTGAAGTGATACCAGCATGAAAGCCCATCCTGGAATTATGGCATCGGTAGAACAGTGAATTGCCACATAGGCATCTTCGTAAGCAGACCAATTATGATTGTTGATGTGTTCTCTAAAATCTTTTTCTTTGAGTATAATTCCTTCTAGCAGCCATTGAGAGATATCGAGAGATTGTCTAGGACCTTGAGGATAGTGATCCTCTAGATCGAAGGTAACAAGCACGCTGCTGGCAACTCTATTTATAATTTCGTCTTTCATTGTTTAAAAAAATATGGTACAAGTGTAGACGGAAGAAAATGATCGAATTTTAATCAACTATCAACTATCAACTACTAAAGCATTCCTAACTCTAATTTTGCTTCTTCACTCATTAAATCTTGGGTCCATGGTGGGTCGAAGGTAATTTCTACCTCGGCATCCTTTACTAACTTGATACTTTTCACCTTGTCTTCTACTTCTACTGGCAGGGTTTCGGCTACTGGACAATTAGGGGTAGTAAGGGTCATCAAGATTTTGACTTCTTGATCTTCGTTTACGAAAACGTCGTAAATAAGGCCCAATTCATATATATCTACCGGAATTTCCGGATCAAAGATGGTTTTTAAAACTTTTACAATTTTTTCACCCAATTCAGTTGTATCTACTTCTGTGCTCATTTTTTCTTCTTAATTGCGATGTCTGGCCCCTAATGAACTGTCTTTCGCTGGATCATGTTTTATTTTTGTGCAGCTTGATATGCTACAGCATACAATTTCATTTGTTTAATCATGGAGACCAATCCGTTCGCTCGTGTTGGAGAAAGGTGTTCTTTTAGGCCTATTTCGTCAATAAAGCCGGTGTCGGCATTTACGATGGTCTCAGGCGTCTGATTGGAGAAAACTCGAATCAAAACCGCTACAATTCCCTTAGTAATGATTGCATCACTATCTGCAGTGAACACAATTTTACCATTATTTAATTCGGACTGTAACCACACTTTGCTTTGACAACCCTTGATGAGTTTATCATCCGTCTTTTTGTCTTCATCAATTAATGGCAGGGATTTACCTAGTTCAATAAGATGTTCGTATTTGTCCATCCAATCGTCAAAAAGTGAAAACTCATCAATTAATTCTTCCTGTACGTTCGTTATAGTCATGTTATTCTTGTTCATTTCTCTGTTTAGAAGCCACCAGAAGTACACTTCTATCTGTTTTTGAATATAGGGTCAACGCATCATTCTCTAGTACATAAGAGCCTGTATTTCTCAAAGCATTTAAAAATGCATTTTCTAGGTCCATTATCTTAGGGTCACAAGCCATTTCGGTAGAACCAATTTCTGTAAAAGATAGTGCGTACAGGTCTAGCACATATTTCCCGAAAAAGCTATTGCAGCCTGTATTGCCTCGGATTGATTTATCAAGCGCAAAAAAGCTAATGGTAGGAACTTTTTCCTCCACTACCTGGTCATTTATGCTTACGACGTTGTAATTACCCGAAAGTTGAACAGAGCCAGCCACGTCTATTACTTTTTTGGTCTCATTACAACTTGTAAATAAGACAGTTGCCAAAAAAAGGTATATAATTGCTTTCATATATTAGGTTGTTAATTCGATCTTCTAAGGTAGTAAAAATAGCCTTTCCTGTTGCTAACTCAACATTAGTTGAGCCCGTTTTAAGGCAGATACTAGCTTATCAACTTCTTCCATAGTATTGTAAAAGGAGAAGGACGCTCGTACGGTACCTGGAATTTTGAAATAATCCATTATAGGTTGTGCGCAATGATGTCCAGTTCTCACAGCTATACCTAGCTTATCTACTATCGTGCCAATATCATAGGGGTGAATAGTTCCTATATTAAAGGAAATAACAGAAGTTTTTTCGGCCCCTGTACCATAAATTTTAAGTTCTTCAATTTTTAAAAGTTCTTCGGTGGCATAGTCTAGCAGTTCTTTCTCGTAGGCTGCAATTTTATCAAAACCGACAGAATGTAAATAATTAATGGCTGTCCCAAATGCTATACCACCTGAAATGTTAGGCGTTCCTGCTTCAAATTTGTGAGGTAAATCTGCATAGGTAGTTTTTTCAAAAGAAACTTCTTTAATCATTTCTCCTCCTCCTTGGTACGGCGGTAATTTTTCGAGCCATTCTAATTTACCATACAACATACCTACACCAGTTGGTCCGCACATTTTGTGTGCAGAAGTGACATAGAAGTCTACATCCAACTCTTGAAGATCTGGTTGAATATGAGAGCACGATTGTGCTCCATCAATTAATACTGCTGCGCCTGCCTTATGTGCCTTGTCTATAATTTCCGAAATAGGGTTTATAATTCCCAACGCATTCGAAATATGATTTACAAACACCAATTTGGTTTTTTCGGAAAGTAGCTGTTCATAAACATCCATCAAAAGAACACCTTGCTCGTTCATGGGAATTACTTTCAATACTGCTCCTGTTCGCTCACAAAGCATCTGCCAGGGTACAATATTAGAATGGTGTTCCAAGGCCGAGACAATAATTTCATCATGTGGATTAAGTAGAGCGCTAAAACCACTTGCTACGATATTTATACCATGTGTAGTGCCTGCGGTAAAAATCACTTCTTTCGACTCTTTAATATGGAAGTGATTTTGTATTGTTTTGCGCGCTTGTTCGTAGGCATCAGTGGCTTCCTGAGACAAGCTGTGAACTCCACGGTGAATGTTTGCATTGTAGTTGCTGTAGTAATCTACAATGGAATCGATAACGACTTTTGGCTTTTGCGAAGTAGCAGCATTATCTAAATATACCAATGGATGTCCATTTACCTCACGGGATAGAATGGGAAAGTCCTCACGTATTTTTTCTACAGGAAACATAATACAATTTTAAGTAACAAAGGTACGTCATTTAGCATTTGAAAGCTACTTCTCACCGCGTTGGAAATCTTAAGAGATTACTAAAATTTTATTCATCGATTGAAGATGTCGTTTCCTCTGTTCCAAGTGCATATTGATGGATTCTTTATTTCTGAAATTGGTCCACCTTCTTACTTTTACCAGCAAATAGATAAAGCAAATGAAAAGATAAGAATCTGTAAGATAATTTCTATGATGCACGTACAAATCCGACGACGGATCAATTACGTATATCTAAACGGAAAGGAGAGGTGAAGAGACTGTGTTTATAGACCATAAATGGAGCACTTATTTCTGAAAATGAACCACAGAAAAATATGGGAACCATGAATGCTGCGAAACTCACTCGAGGGGCTTATTTTCTTCAAATGGTTGCAGGATAAGGAAAAGTGCACAACTCGAAGTCTCTGAAAAAGTAATATGTTTTAGTTTTGGTTGGGTAGGTCTTTCATCGTGAGGAGTGGGAGGCCTACCATTTTTAAGATAAGACCAAAAAAAGAGGACCGAAGTCCTCCTGTTATTTTATTCAATAGATGCATTTCTAAAGATCAAATCCAAGATTCACACCTATTTTTTGTGCGATGAGTTTGTTCACTCTTCTTTTCAATTCTGGGATTTTTACACCTTCCAAAACATTATTTGCAAAGGCATACATCAATAAAGCACGAGCCTCTTTTTGCCCAATTCCACGTGAACGCATGTAGAACATAGCATCTTCGTCTAATTGACCAATGGTACATCCGTGAGAGCACTTTACATCGTCGGCAAAAATCTCTAGTTGAGGTTTAGCGTTGATGGTTGCTTTGTCGCTTATGAGAATATTATTGTTTTTCTGAAAAGCGTCAATCTTTTGCGCTTCTTTTTCTACGTATACTTTTCCATTAAAAACTCCCGTAGAGCTATCGTCGAAAATTCCTTTATAATCTTGATGACTTTCACAGTTCGGAGATATATGGTGAACTAAGGTATTATGATCAACATGTTGTTTCTTTTCTAGAATAGTAATTCCGTTTAAAACAGAGTCGCAATGCTCTCCATTTTGATAGAAATTAAGATTGTTCCTAGTTAATTTTCCACCAAAGGAGAAGGTGTGCACTTTTACAATGCTATCTCTTTCTTGATTGGCATAAGTGTGATCAATTAATGAAGCAGAAGAACGGTCATTTTGAATTTTATAAAAATCCACATGAGCGCGCTTTTCAGCAAAAATCTCAGTCACAGAATTGGTAAGAACCGCGTTGTCTGAAAGACTTTGATGGCGTTCAATAATCTGCACCTGAGCGTTTTCTCCAACCACTACTAGATTTCGTGGTTGTAATAGAATGGCCGTCTCATTGCCAGTAGCAAAGTTGATGATCTCAATAGGTTTGTCAAGCTCTACATGTTTTGGAATAGAGATATATGCTCCTTCCTTGGCAAATGCTGTGTTTAGAGAAGTAAGACTATTGTTTTTTGCAACCTTGTTAAAATAGGTTTCCACTATAGGTTTGTACTTATCCTTACTTAAAGCAGAGGATAAAAGACAAACATCTGCCTTATCGTGAGTTGTTTCTGAAAGGAATGAATTATAAATACCATCCACAAAAACAATTTTGTAAGTGTCGATTTCATGCAGAAAGTAACGCTTCACGTCCTTTAATTGAATGTCGTTGTCCTTCTTAGGAAAAAGGCTGTAGTCTTCCTTTAGAATAGAATTTAGGGAAGTGTACTTCCAAGCCTCTTCTTTTTTGGTTGGAAACCCTTGGTTTTCAAACGTTTTTATCGCATCACTCCTTAGATCATGGATGGGAGAATCGTCTTCCAAATAATCTTCGAATGCAATATAGGAGGAAAGTAATTTATCTTTTAAGCTCATTTTTTGTCTGTTTTTTGCCCTTCCAATTATAGGGGTGACAGAAATATTAAACCAATTCTTCTTTGATCCAGTCGTATCCTTTTTCTTCCAGCTCGTATGCTAGCTCTTTACTACCAGACTTCACAATTTTACCGTCCATCAATACGTGGACGTAATCTGGTACGATATAATCTAACAACCTTTGGTAATGCGTAATCACGATTACGGCGTTGTCATCGTTTTTAAGCTTATTAACTCCGTTTGCAACAATTTTGAGGGCATCGATATCTAGACCAGAATCGGTTTCGTCCAGAATAGCCAATTTCGGTTCCATCATGGCCATTTGAAAAATCTCATTTCTTTTCTTTTCACCTCCTGAAAACCCTTCATTCAATGAACGAGATAAGAACTTACGATCAATTTCTAGCATATCGGCTTTCTCTTTGATGAGTTTAAGCATTTCACCGGCAGGCATGTCCTTTAATCCTTTAGACTTGCGTGTTTCGTTGATGGCCGTTTTAATGAAGTTAGTTACTGATACGCCTGGAATCTCAACAGGATATTGAAAAGAAAGAAAAATACCTTTATGAGCTCTTTCTTCCGGATCTAATTCTGAAATATCCTCCCCCTCTAATAGTACTTCTCCATTTGTAATTTCGAACTCGTCTTTTCCTGCGACCACCGAAGCTAATGTACTTTTACCAGAACCATTTGGTCCCATGATGGCGTGTACTTCTCCTGGCTTCACATCAAGATTTATTCCTTTTAAAATATCCTTGTCCTCGACGGTTGCGTGTAAGTTTTTAATCTTTAACATACTTAATTTTTCTTGTCTTCAATTCGTATATCTGCCTCAGCTGGTTGATCGCTTACTGAAACAATTTGTTTTATTGTAATGATATCGTCCCATCCTTCTGCACCTTCGGCTTTCTTGGATACCGTTCCTCTAACGATCACGGGTACCATATCGAAATCTTCTTTTTTCACTGGAGCAACTTGCTTTGCGAGATCTTCGGTCATTTCGTCTTTGTGGACTGCGTAGATGGTATTTCCTACTTTGAGAATAGCTCCATCTTCAATGGATATAAACTCTCCTTTGAAAGTTTCTAACCCATCCTTAGCTTCGTTTAAAGTAGCAGGGGTTTCTGAAGTTGTTGCGGTTTCGGCTTTTTCTTCAGCATTTTTACATGAAACGAATGCGAGAATAGAAAATGCGAATAGTAATAGGGTTCTTTTCATTTTAAATAAATTTATTTCGATGTTCATTGAATGCTGAAATTTTATCCAACAGAACCTTCGAGACTAATTTCTAATAATTTTTGTGCCTCTACAGCAAATTCCATCGGGAGTTTGTTCAAAACTTCTTTACTGAAACCATTTACGATAAGCGCGATTGCCTTTTCGGTATCAATTCCACGTTGGTTGCAGTAAAATATTTGATCTTCACCAATTTTACTGGTAGTAGCTTCATGTTCTACTTGAGCGGTTTTGTTGTGAGCTTCTATATATGGAAATGTATGTGCACCACAACTATTCCCCATTAGGAGCGAATCGCATTGGGAAAAGTTACGCGCATTGTCTGCCCGCGAATTAATCTTAACTAGACCTCGATAACTGTTTTGGGATTTACCAGCCGAAATACCTTTGGAAATAATAGTACTACGCGTGTTTTTTCCTAGATGAATCATCTTGGTTCCAGTATCGGCTTGCTGAAAGTTATTGGTAACCGCAATAGAGTAAAATTCTCCAATGGAGTTATCTCCTTTAAGTACACAACTAGGATATTTCCAAGTTACCGCACTACCAGTTTCTACTTGAGTCCATGATATTTTCGCATTCTTTTCACAGATTCCACGTTTGGTCACAAAATTGAATACTCCACCTTTTCCTTCTTTGTTTCCTGGAAACCAGTTCTGGACAGTAGAATACTTAATTTCTGAATCGTCTAGCGCGATCAGTTCCACCACTGCTGCATGCAATTGGTTTTCGTCTCTTGAAGGAGCCGTACAACCTTCTAGGTAGCTTACATAGCTTCCTTCGTCTGCTATAACCAATGTGCGTTCGAACTGTCCTGTCCCGGCCTGATTAATACGGAAATAAGTAGATAGTTCCATCGGGCAACGTACACCTTTTGGAATATAACAAAAAGATCCATCACTAAATACTGCACTATTGAGGGCAGCATAGAAGTTGTCTTTTTGAGGTACAACCGAGCCAAGATATTTTTTAACTAAGTCTGAGTGTTCTCTGATGGCTTCGGAAATGGAACAGAAAATAATTCCTTTTTTTGCCAAGGTATCTTTAAAGGTAGTAGCTACAGAAACAGAATCCATTACAATATCTACTGCAACTCCTGCTAATTTCTTTTGCTCGTCCAAGGAGATCCCTAATTTATTGAAGGTTTCCAACAATTCAGGGTCAACATCGTCAATGCTATCGTATTTTGCTTTGTTGTTGGGAGCAGAGTAGTAGGATATATTTTGAAAGTCTGGTTTGTCATAGGTTACATTCGCCCACTCCGGTTCTTCCATTTGCTGCCATGCTCGAAAAGCCTCTATTCTCCAATCGGTCATCCATTGAGGTTCTTCTTTTTTAAGAGAGATAGCGCGTACAATATCTTCATTGAGTCCAACAGGAAAAGTATCAGATTCTATATCGGTATAGAAACCATACTCGTATTCTTTGGTTTCAAGCTCTTTTTTTAAATCGTCTTCTGTGTATTTGCTCATTGTTCTATTTTTAATTCAGAAAGTCTATTTTCCGAATTCAGAATTTTTATAAAGAAAAGGATTCACCACAACCACAAGTTCTATTCGCGTTTGGGTTGTTAAATACAAATCCTTTTCCATTGAGACCTCCGCTAAATTCGAGCGTAGTTCCAACTAAGTATAAAAAGCTTTTTTTGTCCACTACAATTTTTACTGAATTGTCCTCAAAAAGTTTATCGGTTTCTGTTTGGGTTTTGTCAAAGTCAAGTTCGTAAGACAAGCCAGAACAACCTCCGCTTTTTACACCTACGCGTACAAAGTCATTAGCCACATTAAAGCCTCCTTCGGTCATTAACTGGGCGATCTTCGTTTTTGCTGTGTCGCTTACTTTTATCATTAATATAGATTTGTTCTAAATTAGGTTGCAAATATACTGCAAAACGGGTTTTAAACCATATGCATTGCACATTTTAAGTTGATGCAACAATAGATTTAAGTGATAATTAACAGAAGTGTCTAGAAAGACGAAAGAAGACTAGAAATGAAACTTTCAGAAACATTATTCCCGAAAATCTGGATTATTAATGAAGCTTGGGTCTGAAAAAGTAAGTAAAAATGCTTTGAGATCAATTTTTTCTTGTTCAGTAAGTTGTACGCCGCCGTCTGCCACTTTTTTCATAAGTGGATCGATGGTTTCAGAATAAACCAAACCAGTGCTATAATGTTCAATAACTTCTTCTAAAGTTTCGAACCTACCATCGTGCATATAAGGCGCTGTGTATTCGATATTACGGAGCGAGCCAGACTTAAATAGACCAAACTCTCTCGGGTCACCTGTAAAACCACCTAAACCTCTATCTGTAAAAGTTTCGTCCAAACCATTATTGTGAAACGCATTATCAACCCACAATGGATTGGTTTCTAGGCCGTGACAATGAAAACAGTCACCTCGAGCCTCATCTAAAAAGACAGCTAAACCATTTTCTTCGGAAGGAGTTAGTTCTTCTTCGCCTAATAAAAAGCGGTCAAACTTTGAGTTTCCTGAAATAAGCGTTCTTACGAATTGAGCAATCGCTTTGGTAACATTCACCGAGTCAATAGTGGAGGATCCAAAAGCTTGCTCAAAGAGAAGCGGGTATTCTTCTGTGGCTTGCAAAGAATTCTCTACATTAGGCCAGGTGTTATTCATTTCTATGGGACTTCTAACAGGTATGAAATGCTGTTCTTCTAAAGAACTTGCGCTGCCGTCCCAATTAAATTTTTCGTTAAAGTTCCACGCCAAATTTTGAAGCGGCATGGCGTTTCTGAAGCCAGAAGAACCATCAATACCAATACTAAACTGCCTTGGGTCTGAAAAAGCATTTTGTGGTCGATGACAATCAACGCATGCTTGAGAGCCGTCAAGAGAGAGAATAGGGTCGAAAAATAGTTTTTTTCCGAGTGAAATACCTTCCTCGGTGAGGGGGTTGTCTTCAGGAATTACTGGAGGAACCAAAAGCTGATCAAACAACTCTGGAATCTCTAAAGAAGCTGGGGTAGGAGTGTATCCATTTTTGTCATCGTCTGAACAAGATGTTAAGACCATGACAAAAATAAATACACATAAATATACCCCTAGTTTCTTCATTTATTAATTTTTATTGAACGGTCACGGCTTCTAGATCGAAAACAGATCCATCACCATTTTCATTCATCATAATCTGTGCGTCGAAGTTTGGCATTAAGGCTTGGCCAAGAACGTTTAAGTCCCAGGTGTTTGGGTTCTTGAACCATTCAGCAACGTTCATTCCTACTTCAATATTAGTTCCTTCCACGATAGTAATCACTCCAAGATCTACTTTAAATGAAGTATCCTGCAAGGTAAGCGGTGTGGTGCTCATATCATTAGCTCTAATAGTATGATATTGAAAATTGGTGGCGGCACCAATATCATTATTATACGTTCCTTCTAAGCGCATGTAGTGGTATCCACCTCCTAACGGAGCAGGGACACCCCAACCTCCATCAGACGAGTTTAAATCTGCGTATACTCCATCTTGATTGTCCTCATCGTCGAATCCAAAAGTAAAACTTACGTTGTATTGTCCTTCTGGAATTACTACGTTAGGTATAAACGACTTATTGGTACCTGCACGAGCGTCCATTAGGTTATATCCACCTCCAGTAAATACTTCACCAGCGGCATTGGTAAATTCTACATCAGAGATGAGATAAACCAATTTAGAGATAGTCATACTCTCGCCATTCGCATTATTATAGTTCGTGGTTTCATAATCTGCATTTGTAATGGCTGTGCCATCAAAATTCTCTGTGAAATTCAATGTTACTGCAACATCTTGAATAGAAGTGGTATCATCATCATTACTACAACCAACAATTGTTAGGGTTGCAGTTGCTATAAATAGCAAGGCAATTTTTTTCATTTTTCTTTTTCTTTTTGGTTAAAAAATTTAATTAGGTGTTTATTTAATCTTAGCAATTAACAGATCTTTTACTCCTTTAAATTCAGGAATATCGATATCGTCACTTTCGGTATTTCCAACTAAAACAATTTTAGAATTGTCATTGGATAATATTGCTTGCGCTCCAAAGTCGAATTGAGAGCCACCCACATTAGTTTCGAATAATATTACACCATCTTTATCGATGATGAGTGTCCATATATCATTTTCACCGTTATTTGATGTGATGTCTCCGTTATCGCTTCTGGTAGAGCCTGCAATTAGGTAATTTCCATCTGGTGTTGGCATAATGCTTTTGGCAGATTCAAACTGATCGCCTCCTACAGACTTCTCCCAGAGTTTGTCTCCGTTATCGTCCATTTTCACCATCCATAGATCGGCATTTCCTAGCGTAGTGCTAATGTCTTGATCAGAACTTCTAGTATCTCCTACAAATAAATAGTTTCCGTCGGTTGTTTTAGTAACAGCAAAGCCATTATCAATTTCAGATCCACCAAATGATTTGGTCCAAAGTTTGGATCCGTTAGCGTCTAGACGAACAGCCCAGAAGTCGTAAGTTCCTTTAGAATCTTCAATATCAAAATCTTCACTCTCTGATGCTCCAATCAATAAAAATCCACCGTCATCTGTTTCCAGAGCTTCGTAACTTCTATCGTTGTTGCTCCCACCAAAATAGCGGCGCCAAATATATTCGCCATCGGTATCCATTTTTATGGCCCAATATTCACCAACTCCATGAAGGGTTCCACGACTGGACGTATTTGTATCACCATCATCAATTAATCCGTCATTTCCTTCTCCTTCACTGGCAGAAACGTCAAAGAAACCAGCAGTGAAATAATTTCCATCACTTGTTTCGAAAACGTCGAATGCTTGGTCGCTTCCAGGGTAACCGTAGGTTTTGTCCCATTGCTTATTTCCGGAACCGTCCAGTTTCAGAATCCAAAAATCATGAAAACCGGCATTTCCAGAAACATCTCCATCGTCACTTCTGCTGTACCCTGACACGATGTATCCACCGTCTGTAGTTGCCGAAATGTTAGTGGCAACATCGTCTGCAGATCCCCCGTAGGTTTTACTCCAAACGATCTCTCCTTCTTCCGAAACTTTCATGACCCAATAATCTGCGTCTGTTCCAACTTTATTGCTTAAATCACCATCGTTGCTTCTAGCCGTTCCAACTACCACGTAGCCGTCACCGGTTGGGATGATCCCAACGGCTTGATCTGCACCGCTTCCGCCATATGTTTGAACCCATTCAATTTCTCCTTGGAGATCTGTTCCGGTTGGATCATCTACGGGATCATCGGTTGAATCGTCTGTAGCAACATCATCGGTTGGATCTGGGTCATCTTTTCCGCATGAGGTGAAAAGAACTCCAGCCAGCACGAAAAAGCTGAGTAAAGTGATTAAATATTTCTTTTTCAATAGCATTTTAAATCAATTAATTCACGATTAATCTCTTCGTTGTATTACCGTTTATTTGCACCATATACATTCCTGAATTTAAATTAGAAACGTCTAAGGTTGTAGAAGTATTGTTTGAAGAGTTCTCGCTGTATACTCGCTGTCCTAAAACATTGAAAATTTCAATTTGTGTAATCGCCTCATTTTTGGAAGTGATGGTAACTGAAGTTTTAGTTGGATTAGGGTACATTGAGAAGTTAGTATTGTCTTGGTCATTAATACCTAGGTCACTAGATTCTTTCGCTAGGTGAAATCCTTGTCCTCCTGAGATCACAATGTTTCCACTGGCAAAGAAAGGATACACATTCCAAGTTCCTGAAAAACCAGCATTATTGTTTTGTGGATACGTGTCGAAAAAGCCCATTTCAGAAATAGACCCGTTTGCGATGTCGCTTATGTCAAGAACGCGCATTCCGGCAGTATAGTTAGCCATATAATATAAGTCACCTACAACATAACCGTTATGGTCGATTGCAGGAGTTTCTCCAAAGTGTTCGAATGCCAATGTTGGATTGTCTAGATCGAGCATATCAAATACAAGGGTTCTTGTATTGAATCCGAAATCGGACTCATCTAATTCGTCACCAACTATAAAATAACGTTCATCTTCTGTAAACCAACCTTGGTGTGTATAACCAACCTGTGTATAACTGCTGGCTCCTATAGCAATAGGGTTTGATTTGCTTGTAATGTCCACCACTACTACTTCATTTTCGTTACTTCCAATTAGAATTTCTTTTCCAACGTGTTCTGTATCTGGTCCGTTGTAAGTAAGAACTTGTGCATCGTGGCTGTAATCATCTTGAGAATAACCTCCTTCAAATACAGGGTTTAATGGGTCTTGGATATTAATAAAATTTGGACCTCCATTGAAAAGATCTGTTCCAACTGGATAGGCATATCCAGTGTCTTCGTTAATTACAATGTTGTGAGCACTACCAAAACCACCATAGTGAGCATCCTCTGTAAAGGTTTGCGGAGGTGAAGGCACATTTCTTAGACGCGTCAAGTCAAAAACTTGCATTCCGTGTCCGCCAGCTTCACTCACAATAAATGCGTGATCACTGTATACTTTTATATCTCTCCAAGTACTTGAAGATGTATGTGTAGGAAGTTTTCCAAGGTAAATTGGATTAACCGGATCTGAGATGTCGATAAATGCAGTACCGTTGTTTAAGCCAATAAGTGCATATTCGGTACCGTCTTGTGGATCTGTCCACCCCCAAGAATCGTTTCCACCAGATGCTCCCATTTGACCAAGAGTTATAGTAGATTGAAGATCGAAGTTGTTACATGGGCGGCCACTGGCCACACCACCAACACATGGAACTTGTGCCAACGCAAATACACTGGACATGATCATTAATAGTGAGGTAATCTTTTTCATTTGTATGAGATTTATTTATTGATTGATAAATTATGAATAGAACTATAAATAATGATACGAATTTATCATTATTTATAGTTCTAACACCTATTATTTTAACAAAAATACAACAAAATCACTATTTCTTTGTGATTCTTTTAGTTATTTCGTTATTTATGTTGACGAAGTATACTCCTTGAGCCAATGTAGAAATATCAATAGTCTGACTTTCTAAATTCACATTGCTTACATCAATTAATGTTTTTCCAGCGATGTCAACAATTCTAACGCTCGTTAGATTTTGATTCGAAGATGATACGGTGATAACATTAGAAGCAGGGTTAGGGAAGATAGAGATACCTGCATTTAAGCTTACATCACCAACTCCTAATATTTCTTCAACAGTTAGTTCGAATGAACAATCGGTTGTATTTCCTTGATCGTCGGTACTTTCAAACGAGATGGTATAAACTCCTTCAGTTAATTCAGTCCCTGCGGCAGGATTTTGAGATAAGCTTAGTCCGGTAGAACAATTGTCTGTAGCAGACACATCTCCACTAGCTATGTAGTCTGGTAACACGAAGAAATTATCATCCTCATTGTAAGTTACGGTCGTATCTTCAAAACAGTCGAAGGTAGGTCCTAAGATGTCCTCCACTGTAATATCTGCAGTACAAGTATCGGTGTTTCCAGTTGGATCGGTCACTGTAACTGTTACTGTAGTTGTTGTTCCTATATGTGAACAGTCGAATGTATTTTCGCTAAGAGTAACTGTGAATGAACCACTATTATCACTAGACCCACCGTCTACATCATTACCAGAAACAATTACTTCTCCATCATTTCCTAATTGAGCTGTAAAGTTTTGACAAACAGCAATAGGTCCTTCAGTGTCTTCTTCTGAAGATTTAACTAAAAGGAATCCTCTGTCAATATCACTAATTACAATGTTTCCACTTCCAAAATAAGGATAGACGCTCCATGCACCATCAAAATTAGCATTATTACTTCCAGGGTAGCTATCGAAAAAGCCAATTTCACTAATGCTTCCAGCGGCAATGTTACTTACGTCCATAATGCGAATTCCAGCGCGGTAGTTAGCCATGTAGTATTTGTCTCCTACTACATATCCGTTGTGATCAATGGCAGCGGTAGCTCCAAAGTGCTCGAAGTGAAAAGCAGGATTGTCAAGATCTGTAAAGTCAAAAACAACAGTTCTTGTGTTAAACCCAACACCTAATTCGTCTGTTTCATCACCCAAAATGAAATAAGTTTCATCTTCGGTAAACCATCCTTGGTGTGTGTATCCCACGTTAGAATAGCTAATAGTTGAAATGTTCTGCGGGTTAGATTTGTCTGTAATATCTACAATCACTACTTCATTTTCATTACTACCAATAAGAATCTCTCTTCCAGTGTAATCTGTGTCAGGCCCATTATAGGTCACTACTTGGGCATCGTGACTGTAATCGTCTGTTCCCCATCCACCTTCACCAACTGGGTTTAAAGGGTCTTGGATATTTACGAAGATAGGTCCACCGTTAAATGGCCCAGCTCCAACGGGATACGCATATCCAGTATCCTCGTTAATAATAATATTATGAGCGCTTCCAAATTCATCAAAATGTGCGTCTTCTGTAAAGGTAACAGGAGGACTAGTAACATTACGTAAACGTGTTAGATCGAACACCTGCATTCCGTGACCACCAGCTTCACTTACAATAAAAGCATGGTTGTTATAGGTCTTTACATCTCTCCATGAGCTACTGTTAGTGTGTGTAGGAAGCTTACCTAGATAAACTGGGTTAATTGGATCTGAGATATCAATAAAGGCCGTTCCATTACTTAGGCCAATAAGAGCGTATTCCTTGCCGTCCAACGCGTCTGTCCATCCCCAAGAGTCATTTCCCGAACCGGCATTTAAGGTGCCAAGATTGATTTCAGATTGGAGGTCATAGCCATTACAGGCATATGGTCCTGCACTACCACCAGTACATGGTGTTTGCGCGATCGCAAATTGAGATGCGAACAGTGCAGCTAGTATGTATAATTTTTTCATAGTTAAATAGTTAAGTAGGTTTAAAAGGGGTTTTATTAATATTACTGTTTAATTATTTTTTTAGTTACAGAGTTGTTAACGTTTACAAAATAGATTCCTTCAGCATATGACGAAATGTCTATTGCTTTATTTAGGGTGTTCGTGTTCGCTTCTGAAAAGAGCACTTTTCCAACCATGTCTACTATTTGAATAGAAGTAATCGATGTGTTTTCAGAAGAAATATTGATAGTATTAGTAGCTGGATTTGGAAGTATTTTAAGACCACTTTTTAAAGCAACATCTTCAGTAGCTAAATCGGAAGCTCTAATGATATACATTCCGCCTAAATAGTTATTATCACTGTAGGTTAGTGAGGAAACTAATAGATTTCCACTTTCAAAGTAAGGGTATACGTTCCAAGCGCCATCGTAACCAGCACTATTGTTAGATGGATAGACATCAAAGTACCCAACTTCGGTAAAGTTTTCATTTTCTATATCAGAAATGTCGATCATTCGTACGCCTGCTTTATAGTTTGCCAAGTACAACATATCTCCTTTAACGTAAGCATTGTGATCTGTTGCTGGAGTTGGGCCGTAGTATTCAAAAGTAAGTGACGGATTGTCCAGATCGCTAAAGTCGAAAATAATGTTTCTAGTATTGAATCCAAAGTCTAGTTCGTCGATCTCATCTCCCAAGATGAAATATTTCTGATCATCCGTAAACCAGCCTTGGTGTGTATAAGACGTGTTTGGGTATTGAATGGTTGAAATCGTTGTTGGATTCGATTTGTCTGTAATATCTGCAATCACAATATCCGAAGTGTTACTTCCAATGTATATGGTTCGACCCGCATAGTCTGCGTCGGGTCCGTTATAAGTAACTACTTGTCCGTCATGGCTATAACCTCCAAGACTATAACCACCTGCTGCGGTAGGATTTAATGGATCTGAAATATCCACAAAATGAGGGCCTCCGTTGAAAGTTCCTGTTCCTACACCGTACGCAAATCCTTCGCTCTCATTGATCACTAGGTTGTGAGCATTTCCAAAACCGCCATAGTGCGCGTCTTCAGTAAATGTTTCTGGCGGATTGTTAACGCTGCGCAGACGTGTTAAATCAAAGACCTGCATTCCATGCCCACCTGCTTCACTAACCACAAAAGCATAATTTTGATATACTTTAACATCTCTCCATAAGGTTGCGGAAGTATGTGTTGGTAATTTTCCTAAATACACTGGATTAACAGGGTCAGAGATATCTACAAACGCTACTCCATTTCGCACGCCAACCAATGCATATTCTTTTCCGTCTTGAGGATCTGTCCAGCCCCATGAATCGTTGGCATTAGTCGCTCCAAAAGTAGTCCAAGGAATAAACGAAAGAAGGTCATAACCATTACATGGATAAGAACCTGCAAAGCCGTTAACGCAAGGCGTCTGAGCAATTGAAATTGTGGTCGCGAGCAAAAACCCTGCGGTGAGTAGAAATTGTTTCATTAGAGTAAAATTAGTTGTGCTGCCAAATCTAATAAATTAAAGTGGTTATATGTGTTAAAATAGGGGCGAATATTAGAAGAATAGGAGATTTAAGTGAGGTATTTTAACTTCTGAGAGACCCTATCATGCTTAGGATTCTTAAAAAAAGAAGGCTTTTTTAAGTTTCGATGCTGTATTTTTGCAAATTCAATAAATAAGTATGTTCGAAAACAAAAACACGGCGAAAACAAGTATTTCCGAATTAGGGGAATTTGGTTTAATAGATCACCTCACCTCTAATATTAAAATAGAACGAACTTCCACCATCAAAGGTATTGGAGATGATGCGGCTGTTTTAAAAATGGATGAACAGATGCAAACGGTTGTTACAACCGATTTGCTTGTTGAAGGGGTGCATTTTGATTTGAGTTATATGCCGCTCAAACATTTGGGTTACAAAGCAGTCATGGTGAATCTAAGCGATGTCTATGCTATGAATGCAGTTGCAACACATATCACGGTTTCAATCGCTGTTTCCAATCGCTTTCCAGTAGAGGCATTGGAAGAATTATACGACGGCATAAAAACGGCGGCTCATGTTTACAAGGTAGATGTTATTGGTGGAGACACCACTTCTTCCACCTCTGGTTTGCTCATCAGCATCACTGCCATTGGTGAAGTGTTAGAAAAGAAGGTGGCATACAGAAGTGGAGCAAAGGAAAATGATTTACTTGTTGTTACTGGAGATTTGGGCGCTGCATATCTTGGTTTACAAGTCCTTGAGCGCGAGAAGCAAGTGTTTAAGGCCAATCCAAATGCGCAACCAGAATTAGAAAACTATACTTATTTGGTCGAAAGACAGTTAAAACCAGAAGCTCGGAAAGATATTCCAGCATTGCTCAATGAACTAGACGTTATTCCTACGGCTATGATCGACGTTAGTGATGGTTTGTCTAGTGAAGTAATTCACCTTTGCAAAAGTTCGACTGTTGGTTGTAATTTATATGAAGACAAAATTCCGTTGGATCCGCAGGTAATTTCAACTTGCGAAGAATTCAATCTAGACAGTACTACTATAGCGCTTAGTGGAGGGGAAGATTACGAATTGCTTTTTACAATTAGTAATGAAGATTTTCCGAAAATTAAAGCCAATCCTCATCTCACAGTTATTGGACATATGACTAATAACTCGGAAGGAATTCATTTAATAACTCGAGCAAATACGAAAATACCACTGATCGCTCGTGGTTGGAATTCAATTAAAGAAGAATAGTTAAACAACCGTTTTGCGGTCAAAGTATTGCTCAAAAAGTAAATTATTCTCTTCCCAATACTTGGTTAGTTTTATGATTTGACCATAACCATCTTGCGTAAATTTTTGTTTACAGCAAGCACATTGATATTCCTTCGTAAGCGAATCCGGCTTTTTTAAAGAAATAAATCGATGTCCAATTATTTTGCATTTTAATTTCTTCATGCTAACCTATATGTGATCTAAAGACTAAGGCTTCTGCGTTGTTTCTTTTGAAATAATGAAGATAAAGAAGTGTTCACCTGTCGATTCCTAATGGTAAGGTTTTCAAAAGCTCCACTAAAGTTATTAGTGACTTCTTTGCCGCAATTTGCACATTCATATTCGTTGATATGATGGGTGATTTGACGGGTAATTACGTAGCTGTGACCTAAGGTTCCACACACAATTCCTGCTAGTGGACTTACTTTTTTAGGGGAATTTTGTTTCATGATATATTAATTTGGGACTATAAACATACATAAAAATCCGTTAAAAAGAATAATTAATCGATTAAATGTATAATTTTAACACATTCGTCAGTCTTTTCCGACCAAATCATATGCCCTCCATCCAAGACAATTAACTCACATTCGGTCCCTTCAGCTATGTCCCGAGAAGAAGAAAGAGGGACTATTGGATCATCTGTGCCACAAATAATTTGTTTTTTTCTGCTGAAATTTTTGAGGACCTCAGTTCTGTCTTTTCGATTCCTCATTCCTCGTATCGCCGCGTTGATACCTTCTAGAGGAAAAGACATTGCTTCTTTTTTTAATTGCTCAATTACGGAAGCGTAGTTCTTACGAGACCCTTCAACAAACAAATTGTTAATTGCCATACTTATAAATGTGTCCTTATTTTTTGAAATAAGCTTTAAAGCACGATCTCGATTTAATTTGCGCTCTGGGCTATCCCCTAGTGTGGTTGAATTAAGTAGAATTATTCGGTCTACACTTTGTTCAAATAGTTCTATATAGGCCAGTGCGACATATCCTCCCATGGAATGTCCTAAGAAAGTTGCCGAAGAAATATCTAAATACGTCAATACGCTGTTTACCACTTTTGCCATAGTTTCCATGCTATGCACAGTATCCAAACAGCCGCTTTTACCGTGGCCTGGGAGATCAATGGTTATGAGGGTTTTACTTGCGGAAAGTTTCAGAATAAAAGAATCCCAAATGGTGGAGCTTTCTAAAAATCCATGAAGCAAAACAAGCACTGGACCTTGACCTTGTTGCTCGTAAAATACGGGTGTCTGGTTGTAGTAATAAATCATTTATCTATATTCGGGACAAAGTTACACCACCCTAACCGTATTTAATAACTAATAGAAAAAGAACTTTTCAACTACCTATGAATCAATCTAGGCAAACCTTCATTACTGCATTTGCACTCTTTTCTTTATTTTTTGGTGCTGGAAATTTAATTCTACCACCATTCTTAGGCTATAACGCTGGTGACAATTGGTGGTGGGTTGCACTAGGCTTTGCTATCTCCGCGGTGGTAATTCCTATTCTTGCTATCTATGGATATGCTAAATTACAAGGAACTATGTTGGATTTTGCCAATAAGGTTTCTCCAATATTCGCTATTATTTATGCCATTATAGTATACGCTATTTCGGTTGCACTACCTTCTCCAAGAACGGCTTCTGTCACCTATGAGATGGCCATCGAACCTTATTTTGAAATCTCTTCGATTTGGATGAGTACCATTTATTTTGTCTTTGTGCTGGTATTTGTTCTAAACCGAACAAGAATTCTTAGTATCATTGGGAAGTTTCTAACACCATTAATTATAGGGATACTGCTAGTTATAATAGGGATTGGTCTTTTTGCTGAAACAGAACCCCTGCGGAGATCTGTCTTTAGCAATCCTCTAACGGCAGGAATTCTTGAGGGATATCAAACATTTGACGCAATTGGAGGCGTAGTGGTTGGAGGAGTGATCGTTATTTCATATGCGCTTCAAGGCACCTTCGATTATGCAGCTAAAAAGAAAATGATTGGTAAGGCTGGACTTATTGCAGGAATTGGGTTGTTCATTATTTACGGAGGTCTCATCGCTCTAGGAGCAGCAAACAGTGGAAGTTTAGAAATAGAAAATAGAACCGAGCTACTCACAATCCTAAGTATTAATACCCTTGGGAAAATAGGAACAGCATTTTTATCGGTTTTGGTGGCATTAGCCTGCTTTACCACAGCCGTTGGAATTGTAACAGGTACTTCAGATTTCGTAAAAGGGTTATTCAAGAATTCCCAAAAAGCCTACATTATAACAGCAGTGCTGGGTTGTATTCTTGGTGTTGCCGTTGGTCAATTTGACGTCCATTACATTATAAACATTGCGCTTCCTGCCTTGATGTTTATCTATCCAATAACCATTGTGCTCATATTACTGAACGTTCTGCCAAATCGTTTTGCTACACCACTTGTATTTAAGGTGGTTGTTTTTATAACCTTCTTATTCAGTATTCCCGATTTTCTTGGATTTATTATTCCCGAAGAAAAATTGGTTGGTCTTCAAAATATGATTCCGTTAGCTTCCGAAAATATGGGCTGGGTAATTCCTGCCGTAATTGCATTTGTTTTAGTCAATATAATTTTGGGTTTCAAAACTAAAGACAAGATTGCTGAATAATAATACATGCTTTTTATAAAATGTATTTCTAAATGCAATTTATTTTAGAGCAGATTCGACGATTTTCTGTTGTTAGAAGAGGACGCTAAAAAAACGAAAACGATTCCGATTTATTTTGAGCTAATTTTTCTTTCTTACCGAAGTTGTTTTTGTTGCTAATCTGCTAATTTTGACCTGCATTTTTTCTGAAATATCTAATTGAAACCCCTTGTTTTTGAGAAAGTCATAAAGTGATGATATTTAATAAGTTAAAGATTGTTTTGATGTTTTTTCTGTAATAAATTTGATGGCTCATTAAAAAGATAAACCCATGGCAATTACAAAACAATATTTAAAAAGCAAACCGGTCTGTAAAGTTACTTTTACAGTGCCAGCTCAAGAAGCAAACGAAGTAAAGGTAGTTGGATCATTCAACGAATGGAATTCTGAAGAGACACCTTTGAAGAAACTAAAGAACGGTAACTTTAAAGGAACTGTTGCATTAGCGAAAGATCATTCTTACGAATTTAGATACCTGGTCGATGGTAACTACACCAACGACGATCAGGCAGATGCTTACGCTTGGAACGATTATGCCGCTGCAGAGAATGGTGTTTTAGAACTTTAATAAATAAAAAAGGTCGCCTGTGTAGAATTCGGGCGACCTTTTTTATTTATAAAATCGAATACCAAGTTTTAGCGGTTCATGAGATCTTCAATTTCATCCGCTTCAATAGGAATATTTCTCATTAAATTGAAGGGCTCTCCTTTTTCCTGAATTACTACATCATCTTCAAGGCGAATCCCGAAGCCTTCTTCTGGAATGTAAATACCTGGTTCTACTGTAAATACTTGGTTAGCCTCCATAGGCTCCCATAGAATACCATAATCATGCGTGTCTAATCCCATATGGTGAGAAGTCCCATGCATAAAGTACTTTTTGTAGGCAGGCCAATCTGGATCCTCGTTTTGGACATCTGCTTTGTCGATGAGGCCTAAGCCAAGTAGTTCTGAAGTCATCAGTTTTCCCACTTCTACATGGTATTCTTTCCACATGGCTCCTGGCACGAGCATTTTGGTAGCATCATTTTTTACGCGATTAACGGCATCATAAACTGCTCGCTGCCGTTGGGTAAACCTACCATTCACAGGTACCGTTCGCGTCATGTCACTACTGTAATTGGCGTATTCGGCACCTACATCCATTAAAATAAGGTCTCCGTCCTTGCACTGCTGGTTGTTTTCTATATAATGTAAAACATTTGCATTGTTACCGCTGGCAATAATTGGCGTGTACGCAAATTTCTTAGAGCGGTTAGATAAGAACTCATGCATATATTCTGCTTCAATTTCATATTCCCAAACTCCAGGTTTTACAAAGCCAAGAACACGACGAAATCCTTTATCAGTAATATTGCAAGCCGTTTGAAGGAGATCAAGCTCGATAGGATCTTTGACAGATCGCAGACGTTGTAAAATAGGGTTGCTTTTTGCCCAACTATGTGCAGGGAACTTCTTTTTTGTAGCCTTAATGAAGCGGTCTTCCCTAGTTTCTGTTTCTACATTAGCGCGATAGTGTTCATTAGTGTTAAAATAAATAGTGTCTGCCTGTGTCATGATTTCATAAAAGACCTTATCAAAATCGCTCAACCAACAGATTGTTTTTATCGCACTAACCTCTTGTCCTCGTTTCTTGGTTAGTTTTTCACCTTCCCATACAGCAATATGTTCGTTCGTTTCCCGAACAAACAGTATCTCTTTATACTTTTCATCAGGAGCGTCTGGGAATAAAACAAGAATGCTTTCCTCTTGATCTACTCCACTTAGATATAGAATATCTCTAGCTTGTTCAAAAGGCATGGTGCTGTCCGCGCCTATTGGATAAATATCATTGCTATTAAAAACAGCCAAACTATTAGGCTTCATTTGGGCCATGAAGTTTTTACGATTCTTTATGTACAACGAATTGTCTATTGGATGGTATTTCATGAGTTTGGATCTAAAGATTAGTTTGACTCAAAAATAATTAAAGATATTCTGAATCAACCAGCCAAATGGCGTTAAATTATGTTTTTACGGATTCTACTCATATGTCTAGAGGAAATCCCTAAAAACGACGCCAAGTAATGCAATGGTACTTGTTGTAGGAGTTTAGGTTCATTGATAAGCATCTTTCGGTAGCGTTCCTCTGGAGAGAGCGTGAGCAAATCAATTCGATAATCGTCAATCAAAAAAATCTGATTTTCGATCAGGTTATGGTAAAATGTGTAAAATGCTTTGTTGTTTGCTAGGAGATCGTTGAAATGCTCTTGCGTAATTACCCAGAGCGCGCAATCGCAAATCGCCTTAATATTCTTCCTAGAAGGGATTTTATGGATAAAACTATTTAGCGCTGAGGTTGGTGAGTTTTTTAAAGCGAGATACGTTGTTTTTTCATCTCCAAGAACTGAAATCGAATGCTGCAAAACACCACTTTCGATATAACAGAAATACAAACAAATACTTCCTTCTTTGACGAAATAGTCATTTTTCGAAAGTTTCAGAAAAGAGAAATGATCTAAACATAATTCTAAATCAGATTCCAGGTTTTTGTCGTTTAATACGTGGTGGAGATATTTTTTTAGATTTAAATTAGAAACTTCCATATTAAAAAGAGTTGTTGGCGAGCTTTATAGATCGATGTTAACAAAGATACTATTGCTAAAGCTATAACTATACATTGCCGATTTTCGATTTATCTGTATCTTTAAAACTCTAATTCAATTATATGAAATCTAAATATCTTTTACTTCTGTTAGCTTCGTTTGTGTTCCATGCCAATGCTCAAGTTACTTCAACTTCGGTGAGTCAAGTGGAGCAAGGAATAGTCCAAAAAGAACAACTTGCGAAGACCAGTATCGCGCAAAACATTCCATTTAAGAACATTGGACCCACTGTAATGAGCGGTAGGGTGGTCGATTTTGCTGTAAACCCCGATAATCCAACCGAATTTTATGTAGGGTATGCAAGCGGAGGAGTCTGGCATACTAAAAATAACGGAACCACATTTGATCCTATTTTGGACTCCAGTCCTACTCAAAATGTAGGTAGTCTCGCTGTAGATTGGAAAAATAGAACTATTTGGGTAGGGACAGGAGAAGTGAATGCCTCCCGTTCTTCTTACGCCGGGATAGGAATATTGCAATCTAACGATAATGGTAAATCATGGAAAAATAAAGGCCTAAAAGATTCTCATCATATAAGCAAGATTATTATAAACCCTAATAACTCGAACGAACTAGTGGTGGCGGCAGTTGGACATTTGTACTCAACCAATGCTGAACGCGGAGTATTTAAAACCATGGACGGTGGTCTAACTTGGAACAAAACTCTTTTTGTAAACGACCAATCTGGAATCATTGAAATGGCTGCAGATCCAAACGATTTTAACACCATGTATGCATCGTCATGGGACAAGGATCGAAAAGCTTGGGATTTTAGAGGTAGTGGTGATGGAAGTGCTATTTTTAAGAGTACCGATGGAGGTTCGTCTTGGACAAAGGTGTCGGTTCCGGGAAGTGGATTTCCTACTGGAGAAGGTGTGGGGCGAATTGGTTTAGCAGTTGTGGATGGAACAACCGTCTATGCCGTGCACGATAGTCAGTTTAGGCGAAAAGCAGATAAAGAGACCAATACAAGTGATGGTAGTCTTTCGAAAAACGATTTCAAGTCAATGTCGAAAGATGCCTTCTTATCGTTAGATGATAAGAAATTGGAAGGATACTTGAGAAGCAATCGTTTTCAGGAAAAGTACGGGGCACAAAATGTGAAACAGATGGTGCGAAGCGGGAGTGTACAACCTGCAGATTTAGCTAAATATTTAGAAGATGCCAATAGTAGGTTGTTTGATACTCCTGTTATTGGCGCCGAGGTGTATAAAAGTACTAATGGCGGTAAAACATGGAAAAAAACGCATGATGGATATTTGGATGGAGTGTATTATTCTTATGGGTATTACTTCGGAAAAATTCACGTCGACCCTAAAGATTCTGACGGAATATATATTTATGGAGTGCCTATTTTAAAATCGAAGGACGGCGGAAAGACTTTTACCTCTATTAGCGCCCCAAATGTTCATTCAGATCACCATGCGCTCTGGATTAACCCCAATATGCCAGGACATTTAATTAACGGGAACGATGGCGGTGTGAATATTTCCTATGATGATGGAGCTAGCTGGATGAAGATGAATACTCCCTCAGTTGGTCAATTTTATGCCATTAATGTAGACAATGCAAAGCCTTATAATGTATATGGAGGACTTCAGGATAATGGAGTTTGGATGGGCCCTCATAATACAACCGAAAGCGTGCGTTGGCATCAAAGTGGGCAGTACCCGTATGAATCTATTATGGGAGGAGACGGAATGCAGATTCAGATCGATTCAAGAGACAATAATGTAGTATACACAGGGTTTCAGTTTGGAAACTATTTTAGACTAAATAGAGAAAGCGGGGAGCAAAAATACATTCAACCTAAACACGAATTAGGAGAGAGTCCTTATCGCTTTAACTGGCAAACGCCCATTCTCTTGAGCAGTCACAATGAAGACATCCTTTATTTGGGTGGAAACAAGCTCATGCGAAGCATGAATCAAGGTGAAGATTGGGATGCTATTTCTTATGATCTTACCCAAGGTGGAAAGCCTGGTAATGTGGCATATGGAACCTTATCTACGATTAGTGAATCGCCATTTGAATTTGGTCTACTGTATACAGGGAGTGATGATGGATTGGTACACGTGTCGCGTAATGGTGGTGGTGATTGGAAAAAAGTTTCCTCGAGTTTCCCCCAAGACATGTGGGTGAGCAGAGTGGAGGCCTCAGCACACAAAAAAGCACGTGCCTATGTCACGTTGAATGGTTATCGATGGGATGACTTTACACCTTATGTGTATGTAACTGAAGATTTTGGAGCTACTTGGAAGGATATTAGTAGTAATTTGCCAATTGGAGCCGTAAATGTAATTAAGGAGGATCCAGCCAATATGAATATTCTTTACTTAGGAACAGATAACGGAGCTTATGTTTCTATGGATCGAGGTGAAAGCTGGCAAATGTTTGTGGAGGGCTTGCCTAATGTGGCCTTTCATGACTTGGTCATTCAACCGGAAGCTCGACACTTACTATTGGGAACGCACGGTCGTTCTATTTATCTTGCCGATATCTCTTTACTTCAAACCATATCATTAGATAATATGAACACACTTGTTATGGCTGATGTACCTGCTGTAAGAGCGTCCAGACGCTGGGGAAGTACTGGATTTAGTCCTTTTGGAGATATTTATGAGCCAGAGATTGATCTCCAATTTTACGCGCCAACTAATGGAAATGCAACTATTTCGGTTTTAGCTGAAAATGGTAAAACGGTCCAAGAGTTGGAGCAAAAAACAATAAAAGGATTTAATGTGGCAAGCTATAATGCGGCAATTTCAAAGAAGGGACTTAAGGAGTTAGAGCGAATGGGTGTTAAGGTGAATGTAGCCGATAATGGTACTTATTATCTACCGAAAGGAATGTATGAAATTAAAGTTGAAATGGGAGGTAGTTCTAAATCCAAAACTCTTGAGGTTAAATAGGAACGATAGCTAAGCTGCATATATCTCGATCGTCGAAATAAAAAATGGTGCTACTTGAAATGAACCAGGCTAACTATGATCTTGAAGAATACGCAATCAATAAATCAATGTATCAAGAGAATACTAATGGGATAAAAGGCCTGTAAGATTTGATGAGATTAGAATATTCTGTATTGTAGCAGTATTTAAAATAATTCTAAATAGTAGGGAAAACACTACGCATTGTTTGTCGAAACTACTTTTCAGCCGTATTTTTGTAATACAAATCTTTGAAAACTCAACTATAATGGGAATGATCTCCTCTTCAATTGCTAGGAAAGTCGCAATGGCACTTTCAGGCTTGTTTCTTGTTTTCTTTTTAGGACAACATTTTACCATCAACCTAACTTCAGTCGTTGCGCCAGACACGTTTAATAGTTGGTCTCATTTTATGGGTACCAATGGTTTAGTGCAAGGTGTGCTCCAACCAATTTTAATTTTTGGTGTGGTATTCCACTTTGTAATGGGCTTTATTCTTGAAATTAAAAATCGGAATGCACGCGCAGTTAAATACGCGTCTTACAAAGGTGGAGCAAATGCAAGTTGGGCATCTAGAAACATGATTATATCTGGATTGGTCATCTTAGCTTTCCTTGGATTACACTTTTACGATTTCTGGATTCCGGAAATGATTCATAAATATGTAGAGTCACACCCAGAAGATCCTACTCGGTATTATGCGGAAACTGTTCATAAATTTGAAAGCCCTGTTCGAGTAGGCCTATATGTAATTTCCTTTGTTTTATTAGCCATTCACTTATGGCATGGATTTGCTTCCTCTTTCCAAAGTGTTGGGTTCAATAATAAATATTCTACTGCACTCACGAAGTTTGCCAAGGTTTATGCAATTGCTATTCCTTTAGGTTTCATCTTCATTGCGGTATACCTTCATTTAAATCAAATTCCACACTAAAACCATTGCTATGTCGATATTAGATTCTAAAATACCTTCAGGACCCTTAGCAGATAAGTGGACGAAACATAAAAATTCGATTGACCTTGTAAATCCTGCCAACAAACGAAATATTGATGTCATTGTTGTTGGAACTGGACTGGCTGGAGGAAGTGCTGCGGCCACTCTTGCTGAACTTGGATACAACGTAAAAACATTTTGTTATCAAGATTCTCCACGACGAGCGCACTCTATTGCCGCGCAGGGAGGAATTAATGCAGCAAAGAATTATCAAGGAGATGGGGATTCTAATTACCGTCTTTTCTATGATACTGTAAAGGGTGGTGACTACCGTTCTCGAGAAGCCAACGTTTATCGTCTGGCTGAAGTTTCATCAAATATTATAGACCAATGCGTGGCACAAGGAGTTCCTTTTGCGCGTGAATACGGAGGTCTTTTGGACAACCGTTCGTTTGGTGGTGTATTAGTATCCAGAACGTTTTATGCGAAAGGACAGACAGGACAACAATTACTACTAGGTGCATATTCTGCTATGAACCGCCAAATTAATAGAGGAAAAATTAAGGCTTTCAATCGTCACGAGATGTTGGATGTCGTTAAAATAGATGGAAAGGCTCGTGGAATTATTGCGCGGGATTTGGTAACTGGAGAAATTGAACGTCACTCTGCTCATGCTGTTGTTCTGGCAACTGGAGGATACGGAAATGTGTTTTTCTTGAGTACAAATGCTATGGGTAGTAATGTAACGGCCGCATGGAAAGCGCACCGCAGAGGAGCTTTCTTTGCAAATCCATGTTACACACAAATTCACCCAACGTGTATTCCTGTATCTGGAGATCACCAATCTAAGCTTACTTTAATGAGTGAGTCGTTACGTAATGATGGTAGAATTTGGGTGCCAAGAAAGAAAGAAGATGCGGAAGCGATACGAGCAGGTAAATTAAAACCTACTCAATTAAGTGAAGAAGATAGAGATTACTATTTAGAGCGCAGATATCCAGCTTTTGGAAACCTCGTTCCCCGTGATGTTGCATCTAGAGCTGCAAAAGAGCGTTGCGATGAAGGTTTTGGAGTGAATAAAACGGGAGAAGCGGTTTACTTAGACTTTGCTGCAGCCATCACTCGATATGGAAAGGAAGAAGCATTGATTCATGGGATGAAAAATCCTTCAGATGCAGAGATCTACAATCTGGGAGCCAAAGTTATTGAAAACAAATACGGTAATTTATTTCAGATGTACGAGAAGATCGTCGATGAAAACCCTTACAAAACACCCATGATGATTTACCCTGCCGTTCACTATACAATGGGAGGTCTGTGGGTAGATTATAATTTGCAAACAACGGTAGAAGGTCTTTACGCCGCGGGGGAAGCTAACTTTAGCGATCATGGAGCGAACCGTTTAGGTGCAAGTGCTTTGATGCAAGGTTTAGCCGATGGTTATTTTGTCTTGCCATATACCATTGGAGATTATTTATCTCATGACATTAGAACGGGTGAAATTCCAACGAATACCCCAGAATTTGACGAGGCAGAGAAGAATGTAAAAGATACTATCGAGAAATTGATGAGTGGGTCTGGAACACATTCTGTAGACTACTATCATAAGATCTTAGGAAAGATTATGTGGAATAAATGTGGGATGTCCCGCAATGCAAAGGATCTTTCAGAAGCAATCGAAGAGATTTCTGAACTGCGAAAAGACTTTTGGAAAAATGTGAGAGTACCTGGAAAGGCAGATGGTCTAAATCAGGAATTAGAAAAAGCAGGACGCGTTGCAGACTTCCTAGAATTAGGGGAGTTATTCGCAAAAGATGCTTTGGATAGAAACGAATCTTGTGGAGGTCACTTTCGAGAAGAGAGTGTAGAACAATCTGGAGAACAACAAGGAGAAGCACTGCGTGATGATGAAAACTTCAAGTATGTTTCTGCATGGGAATACAAAGGAGAGCCGAAGGATGCTCAACTGCATAAGGAGGAATTGGTATTTGAAAATATTGAATTGAAAACGCGTTCATATAAATAAGAAACTATGAAATTGACTTTAAAAATTTGGAGACAAGAAAATGCTAGCGCAAAAGGTGCAATGCAGACCTATCCTATTGATGGGGTTGAAGGAGATATGTCTTTTTTAGAAATGTTGGACGTGTTAAACGAACAACTCATTAACAAAGGAGACGATCCTGTAGTTTTTGATCATGACTGTCGCGAGGGAATTTGCGGATCGTGCTCTCTTCAGATTAATGGAGAGCCTCATGGCCCAGATCGTTTGGTAACAACTTGTCAATTACACATGCGAATGTTTAACGACGGAGATACCATCGTTATTGAACCATTTAGAGCCAAGGCATTTCCGGTAATTAAAGATCTTATGGTAGATCGTAGCGCCTTCGATAGAATTCAGCATGCAGGAGGTTATATTTCTGTAAATACCTCTGGAAATACAATTGATGCGAATGCCATCCCAGTGAATAAAGAAGACGCAGACGACGCATTCGCAGCAGCGACTTGTATTGGTTGTGGAGCTTGTGTTGCTGCTTGTAAGAATGCAAGTGCAATGCTCTTTACGTCAGCGAAAGTGTCTCAGTATGCCTTACTGCCACAAGGAAGAGTAGAGGCTACCACACGTGTGTTGAACATGGTGGAACAAATGGATAAGGAAGGATTCGGAAATTGCACTAATACTGGTGCATGTGAAGTAGAATGTCCTAAAGGAATATCCCTGGAAAACATAGCACGTTTAAATCGAGAATATTTAAGCGCTTCTATTAAAGGATAATCAAGCCGAAATACATCATCGAAATAAAATCTCGGATACCAAGTGTTCGAGATTTTTTTATGAATTGATTTAGAAGATTAATGGGATATTTTTAGGTGATGTTTTCGAGTATTCTTTCCAAAAACTGACCGATATCATACGGCTTCACGATAAAGTCGTTCATACCTGAATTAAAGATTTCCTGTTTCATTTCATCAATTTCAACAGCCGTTAATGCAATGATTGGAATATTCATGTCGAACTTTCGGATTTCCTTTGTCGCTTCAAACCCATTCATTCCGGGCATGTTTATATCCATCAGTATTAAGTCGATTTCAAGTTCTTGAGCTGCGCTTATTGCTTGCGCACCGTTATCTGCAACAGTAGATTTTACCCCATGCTTATCCAAGATTTTTTGGGTGACGATTTGATTAATACGATTGTCATCCACTATGAGTACTTTCTTTCCTTCTATAGTTGTTTCGTTCGTCGGTTTTGAAGAACTGACCTGAACCGACCCTTCGTCCACCATTTCGTAACTTATATCAAAATTAAACACAGTTCCTTGTCCTCGGTCACTTATAAGCTCTATGTCTGATGAATGTAAGTCGAGTAATTTCTTTACAATTGGAAGACCCAGACCAGTTCCTTCAAAATGACTTTTCAGCGTATCCTGGGTAAATTCGTCGAATATATTTTTCTGCTTTTGCTTAGAAATACCAATTCCTGTATCAGATAGACTAAATGATAGTTCTATCCTGTTATCTACAATATCTTTTTTGGTAACCAAAAGTTTTATAACTCCATTTTCAGTGAACTTGCAGGAGTTTCCTATTAGATTCATTAATATTTGAGACAACTTTACCCGATCTCCATTTATATATTTCGGGATGTTATCGTCAATGGTGATTTCAAATACATTGTTGTTCTGCATTCTCATAAATTCGAACGACTTGGTAATGTTGCTTATTAATTCTTTTAGACGGAACGGAGCATTATTAAGCTGTTCTTTAGTAGTAGCGTCTAACTTGTTCAGTTGAAGAACGTCGTTAATGAGTGCCAGCAGGTAATCTGCAGAAAATTTAAGAGAAGTTACATCTTCTTTATGGTGATCCAAGCTTTCATCGTCCATAAGAATAGAGGAAATACCAATAATTCCATATAGTGGCGTCCTAAGTTCATGACTGATATTAGAGAAGAACTTACTTTTGGCTGCCGCCAGTTCTTCACTTTTATCCATCGCTTCAATGTATTTCTGATTTTTGTCTTTAAGGTCTACTAGTAAGATTTTCCTTTTGCGAAAAGATATGAGAAGTGTAACTGAATATATGGACAGAATCCCGGCCAATATCAAGACACCAATAAATAGCATTTTATTTCTTTCTGCTTTTTGTTTTACTAATTCGTTTTGAAGTTCGGTTGCCTTTAACTTCTCCTCATAGCGAACAATATTAAATTTTGCATTCGCAATTTCCAAGGCAGCCACCTTTTCAAGTGCCAACTTCTCGTTGTTATAAAAGTCGAATTCTTGATGGACCTTATATATTCCTTCATAATCTCCCTGAAGCTCTAAAGCCTCAATTAAGTAGGTGTAGCCTTCGATGATACCATCCATATAGTCCGCTTCTATAGCGATGTCAATGTTTTTCTTAAAACGTACAACGGCACTATCTGGTTTGTTTTTCAGGAGCCAAGATCTTCCCATCAATAAATTGTAGCCAGAATGGTAAAGTTTCGATTTAAGTAAAGGCATGTATTTTGAAACCGCGTCTAAGTGAATATCTGCGTTTTTGATGTCCTTGTCGTCCAAGTATAACTCCGCAACATTGAAGTTAATAATGAAGGTACGACTCGTGTCTTTTGTCTTTAGCGCAAATGGTAATACATTCTTAAAAATTTCTATCGCTTTCGCCTTCTGATTTTGAACATTGTAGACATTACCCAAATCAATTTTCGAACCAATAATTGCAGCTGTATCTTTCTCCTTTTTTGCAATGGCAATGCTTTCGAGAAACATTTCCTTCGCTCTTGTAGTGTCTTTAATACGTAGTAATGTATTTCCTAAAACACTCGTAATCTTAAACTCTCTATGTTTGTGGCCTTTCTTCTTGGCCAAAGCAAGCGCCTGTTCTCCATACTTTAGAGTTATATCGTAGTTTCTTTTGTAAAACTCTGCGGAGGCGTAGCGGTATATACTATCCAAATGAACTTTAATCTCTTGTTCCGTAGAGTCTTTTGAAATAGGCGGAAATTCTGGAATTGCCTGAGACTGAGCAATACCAGTGATCGCGAAGGCGAAAGTTAGAAATATCCCGACGATAACTCTATGCATGTTAAGTCTAAGTTCAAGCAATTAGGCGGCGCAAGATACAAAAAAACCAGTATTTATCGATAAAAAGATATATTTTATAGATGAAATACTAATTAAATGATTCGCGTATTCCATCTAGGGGCTCTTTTAGATCCATAAATTCAGTTTTTGGTTATACCATCCTACTACCTCATGTATTCAAAAAACAATCTGTATCGCTTAGTTAAACGCTCGTTTGTCTGGTCTATTTCACAAGGAGGTCAAATAGGGCTGATCACAGATTTAACCATTGTTTAGAAATTCAATGAATTACAACAAGAAAGGCGGTAAAAAATCAAAGTGATCCAGAAGTTGTTTATTTTTGAGACAAGACAAATAGTTAACAGTTGCTATTTTCAATTCGGTATATATGAAAAGCATCCACCTAGAAAGTAAGTTGCCAAACGTGTCCACTACCATCTTCACAGTTATGAGTAAGATGGCGGCAGCACATAACGCCATCAATTTATCCCAAGGCTTTCCAAATTTTGAAAGTGACCCCGTTTTAGTAGAGTTGGTTTCGAAAGCAATGAGAGATGGACATAATCAATACGCTCCAATGCAAGGCGACTTAGCATTGAGGGAGGCGATTGCGGCCAAAATTGTGTCTCTTTATGGAAGATCATACAATCCAGCTTCTGAAATTACGGTTACGGCAGGTGCAACCCAAGCAATTTTCACTGCCATTGCGGCTACTATACACCCCAAAGATGAGGTGATCATTTTTGCTCCAGCTTATGATTGTTATGAACCAGCGATCGAATTATTTGGGGGTGTAGCAATTCCAGTACAATTAAAAGCTCCGTTATACAAACCAGATTGGGAGGAGGTTGAGGCTAAGATAAACGTGCGTACTAAAATGATTATCATAAATAGTCCACATAATCCTAGTGGCATGCTGTTTACCAAAGAGGATATGCTACAATTACAGTCATTGGCAGAGCAGCATAACTTATTGGTAATTAGTGATGAAGTGTATGAGCATATTATTTTTGACGGAGCCAAGCATCAGAGTGCTGCCTTGTTCGATTCGTTGTCCACGCGAACCTATATTACCGCTTCTTTTGGTAAGACCTTTCACAATACTGGTTGGAAGATGGGATATTGTGTCGCTCCAAGTGCTTTAATGAAAGAATTTCAGAATGTACATCAATACAACGTATTTTCGGTAAATAACCCCATTCAAAAGGCGTTTGCCCAATATCTTAAAAACCCAGATAATTATCTAAATCTTGGTTCTTTGTATCAAGAGAAACGAAATTTGTTTTTAGACCTTCTGAAAGATTCAAGATTTAAAATAGTTCCTTCTCATGGGACCTATTTCCAGTTATTGGATTTTTCGAAAATTTCCGAAGAAAAAGATACCGCCTTTGCCGAAAGACTCACAAAGGAATTGGGGATAGCTACCATCCCAACTTCCGTATTTAACGAAAATCAAGAGGACTTTAAGCAGATTAGGGTTTGTTTTGCCAAAACAACGGAAACATTGGAAGCCGCAGCAGCAATTCTAAATAAAATCTAGATTTCTTATACAGTAGGGGGGGTTACTATAAATTTTATCAATCACCTAATTATTACATCCAATTGATATTATTCCAATTACGTTCTTTTAATTAGTAATTTTAAGTCGTGGCTCAAAAAAATACTACATAAGTTTAAAACCAATCGAAATATGGACAATATGAAAAATGATAATACCAACAACGGAGGCGAAGCTTGGGACATTAATAACAGTGGAGATATAAGTAAATGCCCCTATTTTGGAGGAATACAAAATCAGACTGCCGGTGGCGGAACTAGAAATCAAGACTGGTGGCCTAATGGCTTAAAGCTAAATATATTGCGACAACATTCGGTCGTTTCGGACCCAATGGGCAAAAAGTTTAATTATGCGGAAGAATTCAAAAGCCTAGATTTCGCTGCCCTAAAACAAGATGTACTTGATTTAATGACAGATTCGCAAGATTGGTGGCCAGCCGATTATGGGAACTATGGAGGGTTTTTTATCCGAATGGCGTGGCACAGTGCAGGAACTTATAGAGTAACAGATGGTCGTGGGGGTGCAAATACTGGGAACCAACGATTTGCTCCTTTAAATAGCTGGCCAGATAATGGTAACTTGGATAAAGCCCGTTTATTATTATGGCCAATCAAACAAAAATATGGTAAGAAAATCTCATGGGCAGATCTAATGGTTTTAGCAGGTAATTGCGCCATGGAATCTATGGGATTTGAAACTTTTGGTTTTGCTGGAGGTCGTGAGGACGTTTGGGAACCAGAGCAGGACATTTATTGGGGTTCTGAAACTTCTTGGATGGGGAATAAGGAACGTTACAGCGAGGATGGTGAGCTTGAAAAGCCATTAGGTGCTGCTCATATGGGTTTAATTTATGTAAACCCAGAAGGTCCAAACGGACAGCCAGACATACTTGGATCTGCACACGATATTAGAGAAACTTTTGGCCGTATGGCTATGAACGATGAAGAGACGGTTGCCTTAGTTGCAGGGGGTCATACCTTTGGAAAAGCGCACGGAGCTGGAGATGATAAACACGTTGGTGTAGAACCTGAAGGAGGTGCCATTGAAGCACAAGGACAGGGCTGGTTAAGTACCTTTAAATCTGGTAAAGGAGACGATACTATTACAAGTGGTATTGAAGGACCATGGACTCCACACCCTAATAAGTGGGATCACGATTATTTTGATGTG
The DNA here is from genome assembly GCA_947495135.1 of uncultured Flavobacteriaceae bacterium. GTDB lineage: Bacteria > Bacteroidota > Bacteroidia > Flavobacteriales > Flavobacteriaceae > Aureisphaera. The sequence goes on along the minus strand of CANLXN010000004.1, from coordinate 191,929 downwards.
TTATTAAATTACGATTGGGAACTAACAAAAAGCCCAGCTGGAGCGCATCAATGGACTCCTACCGCTGCTTCCAATGCGAGAATGGCTCCAATGGCTCACGACCCTTCAAAGTCGCAGGCACTTATGATGACAACGGCAGACATGGCCTTAAAGATGGATCCAGAATATTTGAAAATTTCAAAGCGTTTTCATGAAAACCCAAAAGATTTTGAAGATGCTTTTGCACGTGCATGGTACAAATTAACGCATCGAGATATGGGCCCTACTTCAAGATATCTTGGTCCTGAAGTACCAGAAGAAGAACTTCTGTGGCAAGACCCAATACCTGCGGTAACGCATGAACTTATCAACGATAGTGATGCAGCGGAGCTGAAGAAAAGACTGCTAGCTTCTGGCTTGTCAATATCTCAATTGGTTACAACTGCTTGGGCATCTGCTTCTACCTATCGTGGATCTGATATGCGTGGAGGAGCCAATGGTGCACGTATCCAATTAGCACCTCAGAAAGACTGGGAAGTGAATAACCCAGCAGAGCTTTCTAAAGTATTGAATGTATTAGGAGGTATTCAGAAAGAATTTAACGAAAGTCAGTCTGGAAATAAAAAGGTGTCCATGGCAGACCTAATTGTTTTAGGAGGATCTGCAGGTATCGAGGAGGCAGCGAGAAATGCTGGTCATCAAGTTACCGTACCTTTTACTCCTGGAAGAGCAGATGCCACTCAGGAGCAAACCGATGTGGAGTCTTTTGCTTTCTTAGAACCAGTCGCAGATGGATTTAGAAATTATGTGAAGGGTGATCAGGTTGCTTCTGCGGAAGAATTGCTTATTGATAAGGCGCAATTAATGACGTTAACTATACCAGAAATGATTGTATTGGTTGGTGGAATGCGTGTACTCGACACCAATTACAACAAATCAAGTCATGGGGTCTTTACAGATACACCAGAGAAATTGACAAATGATTTCTTTGTAAACCTCCTTGATCTCAGCACTACCTGGAAAGCGGTTTCTGAAGATGAAACTGTTTTCGAAGGGAGAAACCGAGCGACAGACACTTTTAAATGGACTGGAACTAGAGTAGACCTTATTTTTGGTTCAAACTCAGAACTTCGCTCTACGGCAGAAGTGTATGCTTACGCAGATTCTAAAGAAAAGTTTGTAAATGATTTCGTTTCGGCATGGACTAAGACGATGAATTTGGATCGGTTCGATTTAAAATAAAGTACAGAATCTATTTATAATGAACAGAGTTGCAGTTTATGTGACTCTGTTTTTTTACTTTTATATGTAATGAAAGATCAACTTTTTAATGCCATACGAGAAAATAGTGTTTCAGGAGTTTCTGAAATATTAGAGAAAGCACCTGCTTTAGTAACCGAAAAAGACGCTAGAGGCTCTACGCCCTTGTTGTTGGCAACTTACTACGGATTCGAAGAGGTAGCGAAATGTATTTTACAACATCCTCAGGATATTGATACGCAGGATGCTTCAGGAAACACAGCGCTCATGGGAGTTTGTTTCAAAGGATATGTTTCCATCGCCGAAATGCTCATTGAACATGGAGCGAATGTAAATAAAGTGAACTATAATGGTGCCACGGCTCTTATTTTCGCTGCTACATTTAATAGAGTGGACATGGTTAAATTACTTATCGAAAATGGTGCAGATCACACTCTAAAAGACGACAGAGGAAATGGAGCTGTTGAACATGCGAAGATGCAAGGAGCAAAGGAAATAATAACACTCTTAGAGGCGTTATAATTTTATAGAGAAGGAACTTATAATAGGATATTTGAGTATCTTTAATTAGCTTATTGCGTAACTAACTAGTACTGTATCATTTGGAAGACCTAAAAATAACTTTGATCCAATCGCATTTACATTGGGAAAATCCGGTGGCCAATCGCAACCTCTTTTCAGAAAAAATTAAAACTATAAATCAAGAAACACATCTCATTGTGCTTCCTGAAATGTTTACCACAGGTTTTACAATGAATGCAGCGCCTCTCTCCGAAGAAATGAAAGGAGAGACGGTTCAATGGATGCAAGAACAGGCAAGATTATACGATACGGCGATAACTGGAAGTATTATTATTAAAGAGGCAGGAATGTATTATAATAGGTTGTTTTTTGTGTTTCCTAATGGAAACTATCGCACCTACGATAAGCGACATACTTTTACCCTCGCTGGTGAACATAAGACGTTTACTGCTGGAACTTCAAGAAGAATTATCGACTACAACGGATGGAAAATCTGTCCATTAATTTGTTACGACCTTCGTTTTCCCGTTTGGGCTCGAAATACCGAAGATTACGATGTGCTTTTATATGTAGCCAACTGGCCAAAAAAACGCGTTGCTGCTTGGGATGCATTGCTTAAGGCTCGCGCCATTGAGAATATGTGTTACACGATAGGTGTAAATAGAACAGGATTGGACGGAAACGGACATGAATATACTGGACACTCCGCAATTTATGATGTGTTAGGAGCTCAGGTATCTTCGGTTGAATTCGAGAAGGAATTTGTAGAAACCGTTGTTCTTTCTAAAGAACATGTACAAAAGAACCGCAAGTACCTTCAGTTTTTGAAGGATCAGGATGCGTTTACTCTAGAGTAAAAATCTCATTTAAACTCCAGTTGGGTCTTATTTCTATTATGGTAGGATAATAAATCACCATTTCGGGCTGTACCTTTTTTAAGAAATTCCCAGAATCCCATTTCTCATTGCCATTTTCGTCATAAATAATGCGCAAATAATATTTACCCGGACTTAAATAATCATAGTAGACCTCTTTGTTTTCAGATAGATATGTGGAGGTCACGACCTTAAATTTGTTGTCCACCAACTCAACTATCATTGGGAATTGCACTGCCTTTTCCAACCTAAGATTGAGCGTGCCATAATCTGCAACTGCTTTTGTGTTTAATCCGTATTTAAGCGTGTCGTTGGTGTTCTCGAAAAAATCTTTAAAAGCATCTGGAAGTATTTCTACTCGGTATTGGTTTTCATCTGTCTTGTCAAAGATAATGGAGGCTATGCTGTATCTATGGTCAATAATTGTTTCGAAGTTTAGCTCGGTAGTATCTTTATCATACACTTTGATTCGTTCATTGTCGATTGAAACAAGCGGGGTATTCACCTGTAATCTAAGGGAGTCTCTTGGAATAATGTTGGATGATCCAATTCTAGTCACTTTTAAAGAATCTGCAAAAAGATCTCTCATTCTCACAGGAAGCGTGTCGATCATATTCCTGTTTTCCGCAATAAATAGAATGGTGTCTATTTGCTCCACATCAATAGCTGGTTTAAACCAATAATTGAGAGAATCTTTGAGCGGGTAACGATTAGCAAATGAGGTAAAATCGTCTGGGATTTTAGAGATGGGTGTGACTTGAAGCGAATCGGCGTTGCCTTCAAAACCAAAACTAATCAGGTTTTTAGAGACATGGCTGGGACGCGTTATTTTATAATCTGGTGATTCCTTGAACAGTTTGATGGTGTAATTAGAATCGGTAGGCGTTGAAACCACTGCGTCTACAAACCCTATTTTGTCTTTAGAAGGTTCGAAGGTGTAATTGTTTAACTCTTCCTGCAGAGCAATAAGCATATAATTACCTTCCTTTAAGTTGTTTAATGAAAAGGTATGGGTGCTATCCTTGGTTCGGGCTATGTACGTTGGTTTCTCGGAATATATGAGGGAGTCCGAAAAATTGTCTGTTCGCTCGTATAACATAACGGTGGCGGGCTTATCTGGAGCAACCAATAGTGCATCTTCAATTTTCCCAGTGATGGTAAGACTATCAATATAACTTCCAGTAGAGAAGATGTACTTGTAATATTCGAATTCGTTTTGTTCGTTATTATCCACAATACTTTTCCCGAAATTGAACGAATAGGTGGTATTTTGTAATAGGGTGTCTCGAATTTTGATTTTTAAGATTTTAGCAGTTCCCGTTGGACTTATTATTGGATCGTATTTAAGCGGAGGAGAAATAATAAGATTTTCCTTGAGCTTGTTTAGCTTGATGTATTCGTCAAAGTAGATGCGGATTTCATCTCCGGTGAAATTAGTGGTAAAATTTTCAGGGTTACTTCTAATGATCACAGGTGGAATAGAATCTTTGGGTCCACCGGTTGGCCTTCCTCGCTTCGCACAGTTAGAGAAGAGAAGAATGGAAAAAAATAAGATCGCAAAAGGACGGATAGTCGACTTCATTAGAGCAAAAGTAGCAAGATTTTTTTGCCTTTGGTATTCTTATTAGGATAGATTTATCATTCGCCAAATAATAGCTGTTGCAGCAGGCCAATCTTATGTACATTAAACAATGGCCATAGTGGCAATACTTAACTTGGCATTTGTATTTTCTAACAATCTATTTGCACATTTTTCTAAAGTTGCTCCTGTGGTTACAATATCGTCTACCAATAGAATGTGTTTATTTCTAATTTCGTTGGGAAGATGTAATGAAAATACTTGGTTTTCTTCTGCAGCACTGGCGATGCGGCTAATTCGTTTTTTAAATACTTGCGAATTGGTTTCTGAAATTTTCAGTAAAATATCTTCTCGAAACGGAATTTGAAGAGCGTCTGCAATTTCTTTTCCGAATCCGCTCACCTGATTATAGCCTCTAATTTTGCGCTTATGTTTGTGAAGTGGTACTGGAATAACTAGTTCCACTTCTTTGTAATCTGGGTGATTAGCTAATTCACTTCCAAGCCATTTTCCGAAGAAATTAGAAATAGATTGCTGTTTTCTGTACTTTAAGTTATGAAGAATCTCCTGGGTAATTCCTTTTTTCTGAAATTGTATAAGAGCAGTTGCTTCTTCCAATGGAAATCGCCCGTAAAATATGTTTTTCATCCCTAGATTTCCCGTTCTATGATGACATGCAAGAGGTAAATTATGCCTGCATTTGGTGCAAATAACTCGTTCCGCCTTTAACAAAGGAGTTTTACAGCCGTTGCAAATATTTGGAAATAAGACATTTAACATATTTTAATTTTTTTTACCATTTCATTATAGTTTGAGATTTTTCGATTCATATATATTTGTCTCAGAAACCTATACTAAATACATAAGTTATGAGTAACGAAAACGGTAATACCAAGTTTAAAGTTCTTATCGGATTACTATCCGCTATGTTAATCGCCTTAGGCGTGTACACAGTATCCCTATACAACGATAGTAAAAATACGGTAATCGGACTTGAGAAACAAAAAAGTGAGATCGAAGGCGAATTGCAAGATCTTATTGTTAATTATGATGAGATAATTCAGGAAAATGAGCTCAAAGACAAAGATTTATTATCAGCAAGAGAGCGAATTACTGTTTTACTAGACTCAGTGAAAGCAGCAGATGCTAATATTGATCTAATTAGACGATATAAAATTGAAATTGGAAAACTAAAGAATGAGCGTGTAGCCCTTTTCAAAAGAGCAGATAGTTTGGTAAATGCGAACCAATTACTTGCAATGGAAAGAGATAGTACCAATACTATACTAACAGAAACAATTCGAGTTGTGGATTCGGTGAGTACCGAAAATATTGCTATGGCCGAGACTATTAAGAAAGGATCTGTAGTAAAAGCGACCGATTTAAGAGGAGATGCTGTTATTGTTCGCAACAGTGGTAAAGTAGTAGACACCCGTAGATCTAGCAGAGCAGATAAGGTGAGAGCTTGTTTCACATTGGCGCCCAACATCATTGCAGATAAGGGTGATAGAACCATCTATGTGCAAGTTCTTAATCCGAAGAATACCCTTATGGGAGATAAAGCTACCATGCAATTTGAAACTGGATCTGTAGAATATAGTGCTTCTACGGTGGTATTTTATGAGCAAGAAGAACTTGACGTGTGTGTGCTGGTGAATGCTTCGGAAGAAGATTTAGTGGAAGGACGTTATACCATTAACATATTCGACGGCCCATTGCAAGTTGCCACTACAACAATGACACTTAAATAGCAGTTAAAGTGCTCTTTTGAGCTTACTTTAACCTGTTTTATAAAAAAGTTGAAACCGCTGCGATGTTATCGTGGCGGTTTTTTTATTTTTGCGCATGGCAAATATGGAAGATCATTTCAAAAAGGTAGTATCACACTCAAAAGAGTACGGATACATTTTTCAATCAAGTGAAATATACGATGGTTTGAGCGCGGTATACGATTATGCGCAAAACGGTGTTGAACTTAAAAAAAATATACGGGAATATTGGTGGCGTAGCATGGTTTATATGCATCAAAACATTGTAGGATTAGACGCTGCTATACTGATGCATCCTACCACTTGGAAGGCTTCTGGTCATGTGGATGCTTTTAGCGACCCTTTAATCGATAATAAAGATTCTAAAAAAAGATACCGAGCAGATGTGTTGGTAGAGGATTATGCTGAAAAGCTCAATATCAAAGCCCAAAAGGAAGTAGCCAAAGCTAAGAAGCGATTTGGGGAATCTTTTGACGAGGCACAGTTTGTATCCACCAATCCAAGGGTTGTAAAGTACTTAGCCGATAAAGAGGCTGCATTAAAAAGACTAAATACTTCATTAGAAAAAGAGGATTTAGCAGATGTTAAGGCACTTATTGAAGAACTTGGAATTGCCTGTCCAGAGAGTGGATCTAAGAATTGGACAGACGTAAAGCAGTTCAACCTTATGTTTGGAACCAAATTGGGAGCCTCCGCAGAGAGTGCAACCGATTTATATCTGCGTCCAGAAACGGCTCAAGGAATCTTTGTGAATTTCCTGAATGTGCAAAAATCGGGACGTATGAAAATACCGTTTGGAATTGCTCAAACTGGAAAGGCCTTTAGAAACGAGATTGTCGCTAGGCAGTTCATTTTTAGAATGAGGGAGTTTGAACAAATGGAGATGCAATTTTTTGTTCGCCCTGGAGAGGAAATGAAGTGGTATAATTACTGGAAGGAAACTCGTTTAAACTGGCATTTGTCTTTAGGTATGGGAGACGAGAACTACCGCTTTCATGACCATGAAAAACTAGCCCATTATGCCAATGCTGCTGCAGATATAGAATTTAATTTCCCATTTGGCTTTAAAGAACTAGAAGGAATACACTCTAGAACCGATTTTGATTTAAAGGCTCATGAAGAATTTAGTGGGAAGAAGCTAAAATTCTTTGATCCGGAAATCAACGAGAACTACACCCCTTATGTAGTTGAAACTTCCATAGGTTTAGACCGTATGTTTTTGGCAGTATTAAGCCATTCGTTACAAGAAGAGTCTTTGGAAGATGGAAGCACCAGAACTGTACTCAAGTTGCCATCTATTTTGGCACCGGTAAAAGCCGCAATCTTTCCACTTGTAAAAAAGGATGGGTTGCAAGAAATCGCTCATGACATTGTGGAAACACTAAAATGGGATTACAATGTAATTTATGATGAGAAAGATGCTGTTGGTAGGCGTTATCGCAGACAGGATGCTGCTGGAACACCTTTTTGTATAACAGTAGATCATCAAACGAAGGAAGATCAAACGGTTACAATTCGTTATAGAGATACAATGAAACAAGAGCGAATTGCGATCTCTGAAATTTCAGAAAAACTAAAAATCAGTATATCTTACAAAGACTGGTTATCATAAAAAAGCATCCTTTTAAGCTTAAAAGGATGCTTCTATGATTTAATTAAAAGAGAGGTCTATCCCTCTCTTTTTTTCATTTCTATAATATTAACAGGATTCGCTTTCACACAACGATTCATTCTGCGTAATGGACTATAGGTAAACCATATTTTTTCGCCATTTTTTTTGAAGGATTCGTCTATGTTCATCGGGTCTAGAAAATATGACTCTGTTTCTCCTTGTACTTCAATCATATAAGGGCAGTCGCCTTCTTTTTTTGAGGCAATGATAGTACCCATTTTAAAACCGTTTTCGGTCATTTTTTTTGCTTCCATGCTCATTTCAGAGGTTTCTTTAGCTGCATTCGCCGTGTTCTTTTTCGAAGAACAAGAGGCAAACAATACAACAGTGGTAAGGATAATTGATAATTTAAATAGTTTCATAAGAGCCAATTTATGTGGTTTGTTGTTTAAATTACAATAAATGTGCCGTTTGCACAGAAATTATACATCTAATATACTCGAAATATGCAAAATTACCCCCTAGAAAGCCTATTGATTCAATAGGAGTAAAGATCATAAGTACCTGAAATGCAATTACTTAATATTCATTAAATATTTAGAAATATTGATGGATTTTTAAATAAATGGTAGTATTTTTAAAGCCTCATAAAAATTTAACTAAAAAATTTGTCGAAATGAAATTAACGTACGCATTTCTGTCTCTTCTATTCTTATTCAGTCTAGGGATGACAGCTCAAGAAAACGAGGGTACTGCACCTTATTATGTAGGTGAGATTACAAAGACCCACGTGACCTCAATTAACTCAAGAATGGGAGAGATTCCACAATGGGTTGATAGCAACAAAGAAGCCCAAGATGGCAGATCTACTAGAGCTAAGGTTGTACCTGGTAAAGATCCTCAAACGCAAGATGATTATTTCTCTAGAAACAAGAGTGATATGTCTCAGAAGTTAGCTGGAAAAGCTCCTATCTTAGTATTTGACGCGGCTACTTCAAATTCTCAACCAACAGATCCAGCAATCGCAGTTGGTCCAGATCACGTATTTGTGGTTTTTAACACTGGATTTATCATTTACGATAAAGACGGGGTGGCTTTATCTGGTCAAATGCCTCCAAACCCATCAATTTTCCCAAGTGGTGGATGTTGTGACTTAACAGTTTCTTTTGACCAAGCGGCTGAAAGATGGGTAGTTTCTTTCTTAGGTGGAGGAGCTCAGGTTGCAATTTCTGATGGAACAAGTACAGATCCATTAGCTACTGGATGGAATGTATACAATATTCCACAAATTAATGACTACCAAAAATTATCTGCTTGGAGTGATGGATATTACTTAACAGACAACACGTCTGGAGCAAACAAAGTTTGGGCAATGGATAGAGCTGCTATGATAGCAGGTGATGCTGGTGCAAGTATTCAAGGATTTAACCTTCCTGGAATTTCTACTAGTGGTTTTTATAGCCCACAAGTTTTAAACGTAACCGATGATAACCTTCCAGCTGCTGGAGGTGTGCCAATTGTATACTTACAAGATGATGCATGGGCCGGTGTAACAACAGATCACGTTAAATTATGGACGTTAGATGTTGATTTCGCTACGCCAGCTAACTCTACAATGTCTACTCCGGTTGAACTTCCTGCAACTCCATTTATATCTGTATTTGATGGTGGTAGTTTCTCTAACTTAACTCAGCCAGGTGGTGGTACTCCAATTGATGCTTTACAAGCAACAATTATGAACCAAGCACAGTTTAGAAAATTTGGAGGACATAACTCTGGAATCTTCAACTTCGTTGTTGATACCGATGCTACTGGAGGCGAAAGAGCAGCTGTACGTTGGTTCGAAATTCGTCAGAGTGCAGACGGACAGCCATGGACAGTATTCCAAGAAGGAACTTATGAAGCTCCAGGAGACAAGCACGCTTGGCATGCATCCATGATGATGGATAGTCAAGGAAACATTGGAATGGGATACTCAGGTATGACCATAGATCCAAACGATCCAAACCCAATACAAGTTTCGTCTTACTACACAGGTCGTTTTGCTGCCGATCCATTGAACACAATGACAATCGCAGAAGAATTGATCGCTCAAGGTGGAAATAACATCCCAGGATTGCGTTACGGTGATTACAGTAAAATTGATATTGATCCAAATAATGATAAAACATTCTGGTTCATCAACGAATACATGAGCCCAACAAATGGAAGAGCAGATGTAGTTGGAGTATTCCAAATTGCACCTAACTTTGCAGACGACACTGGAGCAGTTGCTCTTGACGCTCCTGAGACGGGAACATTAACAGCTACAGAAGACGTAACAATCACTGTTTTCAACTTCGGTGAAAATGCTGCCTCTGGATTCGACGTTTCTTATACCATCGATGGAGGTACTACCGTAACTGAAACATTTGCAGGAACAGTAAACTCTTCTGAGTCTGCAACCTATACTTTTGCAACACAGGCAGATCTTTCAACTGTTGGACAAACGTATTCTTTCGAAATTTGTACCAACCTATCTGGTGATGAAGACAATGGAAACGACTGTGTTACTGTTGAGGTTACTCACTTACAGCCAAACGATATCGGTGTAACTGAAATCACTGCTCCAGTATCTGGTGTAGGACTTGGAGCTGCTGAAGTAATTACTGTAACGATCAATAACTTTGGTGGTGCAGAGCAGTCTAACTTCGATGTATCTTACGATCTTGATGGAACGGTAGTAACAGAAACTGTTGCTGGGCCACTTCCAGGAAACACTAGTGTTTCATACGACTTTACTGCAACTGGAGATTTTTCTGCACTTGGAACGTATGATTTGAGTGCTACTACTTCTTTAACGGGAGACAGTGATACTTCTAACGATGAGATTGCTGTTACCATTACCAATGCAAATTGCCAACCAACTGGTGACTGTTCTTTTGGTGACGGATTCCAATTATTCTCTGTTACAGACATCAACAACCCATCTGCTTGCGAAGGATATGCAGATTTCACAAACTTGGTAGCAGTAATGGAGCCAGATACTACTTACGATCTTACAGTAACTACTGGATACGGAGATCAGTTTGTAACTGTTTGGATTGACTTTAATGATGACTTCGATTTAACTGCAGACGAAATTGTAGTTGATAACTTTGAAATCGCAGACGGTCAAGCTGGCGGTAGTTACACAGAAACTTTTGATCTTGTAATTCCTGCAGGTGTAGCTTTAGGGCCACACTTAATGCGTGCTAAGACTAACTGGAACGGACCTGTTCCAACAGATGCTTGTGAGGAAACTCAGTACGGTGAGACAGAAGATTATACTGCAAATATTGGAGCTCTTGGAATCAATGATATCTTAGGTGAAAATGCCTTAACAATCGTTGACGAAGGAAATAATAACTTCGATATTACTTTAACTTCTTCTTTATACACAGAGAAATTAGAATTAACTGTTCACAACATTCTTGGACAGCAAATTTTCAATTCTCGTTTAGAGAACAATAATGGTGCTTACAACTACGATCTTGATTTATCGTATGTTGCTAAAGGAATCTACCTTGTAAGAGTTGGTAACGACCAAGCAGGACAGACTAAGAAGCTTATCGTAAGATAATCTCCTTCCTATATTGATATTATTAAGAGAAGAGCGGGCTAGTCCCGCTCTTTTTTTGTTTTGTCCGCAATTGTTTTCAAATATTGAGCATTGAAAGTTGCGTATTGAGCGTGTCATGCTTTGGGCATTTCATGCAGTTATCTTTCATGCTTGCAGATAACTGCACGACCGCGCTATTCGCTGCAATTCCTCCCCGCCTTTGGCGACTGCGGGATTTTCACTACTATCGCTAATGCGGAGATCGCTATAGAATAAAGAGTAAGGCGATAAGGAGGAGTGACCATCGTGGTTATTTCTCTACTCTTCTCGAATATTTAAATATTCAATCAACAAAGCTACTGCAACATCACAGCATCCATACGGCGCTTAAATTCAGCTTTATCGTCCACATGAAGCACTATGGTTTTGAACGTCCTTTTTGTCCCGTAAAGCCGCGTAATGGTGTTTATTGCTTTTACACGAATAATAACATTGTGACCCTCTAAATTGCCCAGAAATGATAGTTTACGTGTTTCTTTATCCAGTTCTAACTCCTTGGACGAAATTTCGATGTTTTCAATGTTTTCAAAATCAATGACCGCTTCGCTCATAATTCCGTAGCGAAGTACTAGTTGGTCCTTCTCGATGGAGATAGGCCTTTTTAGCATCGATTTTAAAAACCCGAAAAGCTGAAAGCCAGAATAAATACTTAAAGAAGTAAATGCCCAAGCAGCAATACCGCTCCACTTTGCAAGCAGTATATGGGCTACAACAGTTTCTATAGCAACTACAAATATAATTGCCGCCAAGAGCGCGGTTGTTCCACTATCCTTGTGGTAGGAGAATTCATTGTCTTTTAATTCACGTTTTTTCCAATAGATAAAGCCATAGTAGAAAACAGCAATTTCAGTAACTACTGGAATCACTGCGTTTTTAGGCAGTATTTCAGAACAGGTGTTTTTTAGAGTGGTAAAAAAATCAACCGAAAGACTACCTTTTAGTCGATACGATTTTATTGCTTTTCTAACATTGTAAACAACATATGCTAAAACAGATAACTCAACAATTGGCAAAACGTAGGTTTTAAAAAGAGCGAGGTATTGTTGATTTTCAGCAGGAAGTATCAGAGAGCAAATAACAATTCCCAAAATTAAAAATGGGACCACCGTGGTCTTTGGGATCGTTGTTTTTCGAATAAGTAAAAAGTAAACGAGCGGAACGGTAAACAACAGATCGACTGTAATTCCGATGGCTAAGTTCTCAGCATTATTTTGAAACAACGCAGACTGCGCAATAAGTACCATAAGCCCCATAATGAGCAAGGGGATCCCAAATATGATGAAGTTCTTTTGCAAGTTTACGGTTTTGTTCATGGCTTATTTTCTAATGATTGGTAACTTTGGCAGAGCGATGACTGTTTTGAATTTCTTACAACGGTTTTCTATAGCGTAGCTGTGTTAGAACTAAGTTACTGAAAATTTCGAAGTAGTTCGGTGAATACCATTGTTGGGATAAGAATAAGACCACTTTATATGTAGTTGAAACCTACCATGAAAATATTAAAAACACTCACTTTTATTTTTCTATTCTCATCGTTTTTTGCGTCTTGCCAAAGTGAATTTAATCAAGAAGTTTGGTTGCAAGAACCCAATAATAATATTCTTACGAAGAACAACCCCAGAATGGAAATGACTTCAGACTTAACCACGAATTATTTGAAAATAGGAATGAGGAAATCTGAGGTTATTGACCTATTAGGTGAACCAACCCGAACGCAAATGAAGAATGTACTAATTAAAGGTAGGAAACTTCCCGATTCATTAAGCATGAATAATATCTTAGAGAGAAATAGAGAAGATCAGAATAGGTTAATAGAGGATTTGAATAATTGGTACGAAACTAATGGCATCATGACACCTACTATTTTTTACCAAGTTGGTTGGACTCTCATGGACCCTGTGAGTTTAGAGATTTATCTCGATGAGGGTGACCTGGTTAAAGACTTTGAGGTTGTGCAAAACTAAACTGGTGTTACAATTGATTTCGAGAATATCTATTTTATTCGGCAAGAAAATGGCACTTTTGAAGGGCAAAGCCCTATTGGAAGCCCTTGCAACTAGTTTATCACTTATTGTTTTCTTCCTATTTAGTTCCTGTGCAGTAGATGCTCAGGGATTGGAAAACGACCTAACATTTGTTAATTATGTATATGGTAAAAAGCAAGAAAAGAAAACGAACGGGCATTTTGTTTTAAAAGAATCAAGTAATAATGAATACTTGATTTCTTTAATTAAGCAATTTGACTCATACACTAAAAATAGAGATGTTGCCGCAATAGATAGTTTAAAAAATTCGTACAGATTAAAGGACAATGGATTCATTGAAACCATCTTTAATGTGAACGAATATAAAACACTTTTATCTCAACGTCACAGAGGAAATTGGGATGATAAGGAATTCAGACAGTTTCTATATCCGCAAACGAAATCCAAGAGTAATATATATGACCTTTCAATAGGCAAACCAATTTATACTTCAGATGATAAGAAAGCACTCGTTCAAGTTCAAACGAGCACATCCTATTATGTTTTGATCTTTGAAAAAGTAGATAATGTATGGGTAGAAAGAGAATTAATATTTCCTCTGTTTTTTTGAAAAACAGCTAGAATAGGCATCTGCTGCAGTATCGTTGTCCATGATGTTTGTGCCCCAAGTTCCCATTAATTTCTAAAGTTTTTTAAAATTGCTCACAACTCCAGTATAACAATACAAAAATTGCAAAGTCAGCACCATCTAATTTAATCATTTTTTTCTCACCACTCACCACTCACCACTCACCACTCACCACTCACCACTAAAAATACGCCCTCAGCTGTACCGTTCCCGTATGCACCGTTTTGCTGGCCTCACTTTTCCTTCCGAAGTAAGACAAATTTGCATCCAAATATTTAGTGATCTTTTTCTGAAAGAGCATACTCCACGTAAAATTGGTTCCCGGCTGAAGCCCTTCCAACATATTGTAAGCAACCGGAGAAAAGGCATTTCCTTCATAGGCATTATCTATATAATTAAACTCCCCAGAAATAGAAATCTTCTGCCCGTCGTTATAGGCAAACGAAGTCCCTATTTTTTGCTGTTGTAGAGATTCCATTTCGCCCAGCAAATTGTCCTTGTTCAAAAACTGATAAAAAACATCAAAACGAGTTTGTCTGCTCAATAAATAAGAAATCTTCGGGTTTACTAGATAATTATCCAAATCAAAATTTCGGTTCTCAAAATTTTCTGAAAGACTCTCTGTATTTCCCAAAGTACCTTTCAGATTAATCAACCAAGACTCTAAAAACTTATGGTTAAAATTAAATTGATGACTCTCTATCTTGTTCTCCTGCAGGCCTAAAGCAATCAAATTACTCCCAGAACTGCTGATGTAGGTATAACTAGTGGTGAAATCTTGTTTCCCTCGATTAAAGAACAATGCGTTTCTAAAATTGAGATTTAGCCCCAATTGCCCTTCACCTCCGTCGGTAAAAGGATTAATACTCGACAGGTCGTTATCTCGATCTACCTTGCGATCTATCACGTAGGAGGTCTGATTAAAAAACTTCGACAACACCTTTTTAAAGCCCGTGCTATTTGCCCAATCTTGCGGATTAAGCGTTAGGATCTGACTAAATTTATTATTTCTAATCTTGACAAAAACCTGATTGGGCAACAATACCCGAACGTACTCTGCCTGATCCTGAAATTGCGCCACCTCAAATTCGTTCAGTTCTTGAATCTCATTTTCGTTATAATCAATCCAGGTATAAACTCCCTGTCCTTGATCTACCTTCACATAGGTAAACTCTTGCTGCGCAATTACACCGCTATTGGACTCGATGGCCGTATTTAAACGAATTCCTCCCTTAAATAACGATTGATTATACAAGAGCCGGGCGTTTAGGTTTTTTTCATCCTCTATGGGTGCTCCATTTTCGTTTACCTCGTCTTCGTTTTTAACCACTCTGTAATTGGCAAAAAAGGATAACTGACTGTTTTGATTGCTAAGCACTCTCGATTTTAAAAAGTAAGTATTGGAGGTATTCACCTTTTCAAGTTTGTTTAAACGCACACTATCGTTTACTCTGTATTGATACCCCACTTCTGCATAAACTTTAGTACTGTCTCCAATTCCAGCATAGCCTTCGTAAGAGATAAATTTCTGACTTAGCGGAGTAAGACTGTCCCTAGCAATTACATTCACGGTATTGTCTTCTAAATTCACTTTTGCTCCTACCCACGATTTTTTGAGCGCGTAGATGGCTCCCGAATTGAGTCGGCTAAATTTCGATTGTACACTATCGCTTTCGCTGTCCAGATAACTTCCGTTTACAAATACACTTAGTCGATCGAGTTTCCCTGCGGAAGTAATTACATGTCTTATTCCGGTGAAATTTTCAGAAAAATCTAAATTCTGAAACTCATAGGTTCCCCCGCCGTATTTTGGATGACTCACTTGGGCACCAAAAGTGGCGTAGCGTTGATCGCCCAGCGGAGTGGTTAAATTCCAGTCACGATTAAATTCGATGTTGTAGAGGCGTTCAATAGTTCTGAAATCTGAATTTAAATAGTCTAAGGTCCCGTAGGCATTTACCTGTAAGGTGTCTGCCGATTTTAAGATTTGTTGTTTGGCTGCGATTCTACCGGCAAAGCCTTCATTGTTGTCGTCTTCCAGATTAGAAAAAAGGTTGAGGTCGTTTACACTTCCCGCAAGTTCGAAATCGATCTTTGTTTTTTCTGAAGGATGATAACTCGCATTTACACCACCTATCTGCAATTTTTCGGGTGCGTTCAGTCTAATTATAGGCTCGTAATTACCCTGCGGCTGTCCGTTCACTGGTGCTACAAATTCGAAAATACGATTGATGGAGTTTTCGGTGCTAATTACATAGTTTCCTTGATTATCACCCACCAAGCTAAACCGCACATTGAAGAGTTCGTCTTCTGGATCGTTCGAGAAGATAAAGACTTCGTTACCATTAATGACCTCTCTTCGGTAGAGGATTTTATTTTCTGAAAAGGTGTCTGGTACGGCAGAAGGAGCGTTCATGAGCTCTACATTGTCGCCAGCAGCTCCAAGAATTGCCACCTGTTCTTCACTCAGGTTTTGTTGCAACGGCTGATTTTTAGCGTCGTTTTCAGAATAAACATAGGCGCCAATATCTAATTTTTCGCTAGTATAATTTCCACCCCCATAACCAATGAAACGCGTATAGCTTCTATCTGTAAATTGATATTCTACGCTAATTCGCATATTGGCGGTAATGGGATAGGTAGGATTAAATTTGATCTCTCCCGCGTTGTAATCGATCACGTAATCTTCGTTTTCGCCACGTTTCAGAAGTAAACCATTCACATAAACCCGTTCACTCCCCGAAACGATAAGAATAAATAATTCTCCATTGGGTCCAATTAGTTTATAGGGCCCTTGATTTCCTTCTTGTCCCACAAACTGGCTCCTCTGAAAAACACCTCTCACCAATGCTCCAGAAGCAAAAGCCGTGGTTTTTGAACCGTCTTTGTGATCCATTTCCCCACCTAAGGCGATTCCCTGTACTTTTTTTACGAACCTTCCAAAGTAGCTGTTGGTATTGGCTAAATCTACATCTCCAGCTCTTATCTTCCATTTTTCTCCATAAAGCTCGATAAAAATTTGATCAAACTCGTCCAAGCTTTGAGAGTAACCACCTTCCTGTGTTGGAATGTTGGCATCCTGAATAGACGCTCGAATAGAAACCTTGTCGCTTAGCTTTCCTGTTATCTGTAAATCTAACTCGCTATTAACCACAGCGTTTTGGTTGTTTCCAATGGTAATCCCTCTGGAGATACTTCCAATGGTGTTGAGACCATCGAAAGGAGAGGTTTTTTCGTCTTTATTACTTTGATCCAAACTGTAGAGCTTATCGATATCTCCCGTGTTTTTGGAAATAATTTTTGGGTCGAGCACAAAGTAATTGCGGGTAAGGAAATTGGGGTAACGCAGATAATTAATGGTCACCGAATCGGTAGCTTGTTGGACGTTTTCAGAAAAAATAATGATCCCTTTCTGAAAATCTACGCGGTAACTCGTGGAGTCCAACTCTTGACCGCTGCGATCTACAATGGAAAACCGACTTGGATTGATAGAAACAGAATCTATTTGGACCGTATCATTAACGGCAAATTTAGTAGTTCTGTAGTTGGATATGGTATCCTGTGCATAGCCCGTAACAGCTACAAAAAACACTAAAAGATAGAGATACCATTTCATTAGTAATAGAACTTATTGGAAGGCTTTTTATTTTGTTGATTATTTTTTGAAAACCTTTCATTTTGCCTTGGTGTAAAAATACAATGTTATTTACTTTAGCAACATGAAAATAATCTCATACAATGTAAACGGAATTAGAGCCGCCATGCGCAAAGGCTTTATTGAATGGCTGCAAAGTGCCAATCCAGATGTAATCTGTATTCAGGAGACCAAAGCCAATGTGGATCAGGTTGAAGTTTCAGAAATTGAAGCGGCTGGATACCCCTATCATTACTGGTTTAGTGCTCAAAAGAAAGGATATAGCGGAGTGGCGATATTCTGTAAAACCGAACCTAAAAATGTAGCCTACGGAACCGGAATTGAATCCATGGATTTTGAAGGACGCAATATTCGGGTGGATTTTGAACATGCTTCTGTAATGAGTTTGTACCTCCCAAGCGGAACCAATATTGCCAGATTGGAACACAAGCTGGACTATATGGCGATGTTTCAGGAATATGTGAATAACCTAAAAAAGGAATTGCCCAATCTAGTAATTTGCGGTGATTATAATATTTGCCACCAAGCGATCGATATTCACGATCCGGTGCGTAATAAAAATACATCGGGTTTTCTGCCCGTAGAGCGAGAATGGATTGACGGATTTATGAGAAGCGGATTTATAGATAGCTTCCGTCATTTTAATAAAGAACCGGATAATTATACCTGGTGGAGTTACCGCGCCAATTCACGAGCCAATAACAAAGGTTGGAGAATCGATTACAATATGGTTTCTCAACCCTTGCAAGAAAACCTAAAACGAGCCGTTATATTACCAGAAGCAATGCACAGCGATCACTGTCCGCACATGGTGGAGCTGGAGTTTTAGTAGGATAGATTATACTGAAAAGGAACGCATGAACGATTTGATAGAAGACATCACGTATTCGCAAACCGATTTTACCATCGAGAAGCTCCCAAAAGGAGATTATGAGGGATGCACATTTACACAATGTAATTTTTCGAATGCCGATGTCTCCAATAGTATGTTTATAGACTGCGAATTTGTGGAGTGTGATTTTAGTTCTGCAAATCTGGCGCATTCTACCTTTAAAGAATCCAATTTTATCAATTGTAAGATGATCGGATTGCACTTTTCTAAAATGAGCGGGATGTTTTTTAGCGCCCGTTTTGAGCTTTGTAATTTGAGTTTTTCCTCTTTTGTTGGAAGAAACCTTCAAGGGATTCAGTTGATAGCGTGTAGTTTGAAAGAAGTAGATTTTTCGGACTCAGATTTGAAGAAAGTCACTTTAGACCGATGTGATTTGCATTCGGCTATTTTTGAAAACACGCATCTGGAAGGAGCCAATTTTACGTCTTCGTTCAATTTCAGCATAGACCCTGAAAAGAATATGTTGAAGAAAGCCAAGTTTTCTAAGGAGAACGTTTCAGGATTATTAACCAAGTACAACCTCATTATAGAGTAGCAATAGTTGCATGGATATGAATTTCCCTTCCACATTTTACGAACACCTTTTGGTCCACAATTACACCGAAATCAAAGGCGGAAAAGAACGAGAAACTTTTCTGGAGATTTGGGTAGTTGCGGTTGGAGAACGTGTTTTTGCAAGAAGTTGGAATAAAAGTGAACGAAGTTGGTTTACCGAGTTCCTTAAAACCGGAGTGGGCCAGTTGAAACATAGCAACGCTATTTACAATGTAACCGCTCGAAAAATAATGCCGGGCGATGCAATTCATCAACAAATTAATGCCGCCTATTTAAGTAGATACAATCAAAAAGATAATATATATTACGCAGAAGGAATTTCTCAAAAGGAGTATGAAGATTACACGCTAGAGTTCTTTTTTGCTGAAAATTAAACGCCCTAAACCCCAAATTATGACTAAAAATATTTTCTTCGGAATAGCAATCGCATTACTCACTACCTCCTGTGTTTCCTCCAAAATCTACGAGGATTTAAAAGATAAGTACGCTGCCCTTAAAACCGAAAACGAATCCCTCATGTCCCAACTCGACGGAACAGGAGGAAACGGTGAAACCTACAGCGTTGCCAATTTGCGAAAAGAGGTGGAAAAGTTAAATGGAGAGAAAACAGCCTTGGCAATGGACCTGGCTGCTGCCAAAAGTAATTTCGACCGACTCAAAGAATCGTACGACGCCTTAGAATCCAATAGCTCCTCCGCGCTCACCGAAAACCTGGAACGCAACAGAAAGCTCTTGGAAGAGTTAGAGGCCAAAGAAAAAGCGTTGGCAAAAGAAGAAACACGTCTGGCAGATCTGCAAAGACAGTTATCGGACCGGTCGGAACGCGTAGAAGAATTAGAGGGAATTATTGCAGCCAAAGACGCTAAAATGCGCGCTTTGAAAGATGCGATTTCTGCCGCACTTACCAATTTTGAAGGAAACGGACTTACCGTAGAACGACGCAACGGAAAAGTATATGTTTCTATGGAAAACAAACTCCTTTTCGATAGTGGGAGCTGGGCAGTTAACACCAGAGGAAGTGAAGCCGTTCGCGCTCTAGGAAACGTCCTAGCACAAAACAAAGAGATCGCAGTGCTTATCGAAGGACATACAGACAACGTGCCTTACGGTGGAAACGGAAACATAAAAAATAACTGGGATCTTTCTACCAAAAGAGCCACCGCCATTGTAAATATCCTCACCAACAACAGCGGAATTCCAAAAGACAATCTCACCCCCGCCGGAAGAGGAGAATACGCTCCCATTGCTCCCAACACCTCCAGTGAAGGAAGATCAAAGAACAGAAGGATCGAGGTGATACTTACGCCTAAGTTGGACGAGATTTCTAAGTTGTTGAATGAGGACTAGTTAGATTTGTTGGGACCTACAACGGTCTTTGTTAAGCATTATTACTTGGTGTCGCTATGCCAAACCAAAGTAAACACAAATGATCGCAATGGTGTCAAAAATACCGTGTACGGCAACCACAAACCACAAATCGTATTTACGCAGGTAGAATATCAGAGCTAAGATTGCTCCAATAGTTCCTGCAACAATTTGCCCCGTAATTCCTTGATAACTGTGCATAAAGCCAAAGAAGCAAGAAAGTAGGACAATATTAAGTACAATACTGACTTTGCTTTCTCCAAAGAATTTTACAAGTTGTCGCATAAAATAACCACGGAAGATAATTTCTTCTCCAAACCCAGCAGAAGCCCACACTAATAATAACGCAATTAAACAGGCTGGAAGATTTCCTTTTAATTGATCAAAACTTGAATAATCTATAGGAACGCCTGTGAGTTTTGTAACTCCTGGAACCAATAGAAAGACATAAAATGCGAAAAGCCCTAGTGCAACTAATGGAGCCAGTACGACGATGTTTTTGACGGTAACGTTTTCGCGTTGAAATCCGAGTGCTGAAAATCCTTTCCCTTTGTATTCTATGTAATTTGCTATAAAGATTAGTATAGAAATAATGATGTTTTCTATGTAGCTAATACGGGCGGGTCCGAACCATAAAAAGCAGATGATTGCAGTGGTAATTAATGGAATTAATACTTGACGTAAAGTGATTTTGTTCATTGTTTTTAATTTTAATTTCTAAGCGAAATAATGAACAAAATCCCTGAAAAACCCTTTAAAGACGTGTGTTTTTACTGAATGGTCGTTAATTTATAACTGAATAGTCGGTCGTTTTCGGCATCTTTTATTGAAACCAATCCATAAATGCTTTTCTCTTGTAGCGACTAATGTTGATTTCGGCAATGGCATCGTTTTCAATGGAAGCTTTTAACCGAATACGCAACTTGCCATTTTCAATCTTTTCAATTTGGTCTACCGCATCTTTGTGGATGATCATTTGCCGATTGGCTCTAAAAAACAACTGATCGTTTATTTTTTCTTCAAGCTCATTTAAAGTGAAGTCGGTGTTAATTGTGGTGCCGTCATTTTTGAGCGTATACACAATTTTATGCTCGCTGTAAAAACACGCAATATTTTCGTAGGTAAGCTTTGTTGTTTTTGCGCCGCTTTCAATGGTGATTTCAGCATCTTTTATGGAGAACTTATATAAATTATAAAGATCCTGCGCATAAAGTAAACCGATGAAAATAAAACTCAATAATAAGGTAACTAGCAAACCAATCATTAAATTATAGAACACCATCTGTGCTCCTGCGACCATATTGATGATCATATTTACAGGAATATACATAAGGGTAATATATGCTAGCGTAGAAGCCATAAACCATGCGATAGTGACCACCTCTACCTTTTTAGAGAAATACTTTTTCTTGTAAAATTTAAAATTAAGATCTGCTATGATTCCGATGAGAATAAGTAAAACAATAGTAGACAGAAAACCTTCTATGGGGAATCGATACGATTTACTATATAGAAAACTATCGGGTGTTGCTAAATGATTGACCACTAAAGAGAAAATTGTAAATACAATTGCTTTTTTAAGCCAATACCATGCAGCGCTACTCATAAATGCGTGCCATACGGTTTTTACGGTATTCTTGGTGGATGGTGTACTACTCATTAATTAGAAGCGCTGTTTTTGAAAGATTCAAAAGTAAAGAATAATTTCTCTATAGAATTTTTGCCAAGAATATTGTTTGTCATTCCGTAAAAGCGATCAAATTTTGGTGTGAAATTGTAAAAAAAGTAATGTCTTATTAGGTGAAAAGATGATGTGAAGATTGTTCTTTTGAGTGTTTTTGGTAATGACCATTTAATTAGCTCAAAGTATTTTTTCGTATACTTTGTTAGCCATAGGTTGGTCATGAGAAATCTGGACTATAAATTTCATGTTTAAGTTTTGAATTAGAAGTCAAGAAATTCAAAGCCAATTGGGCATTTTTTTCACTTTTAAAAGATATTACCTGTTTTTTGACAGTATGTTTTTCATTGAGCAAGTAGATGTCAAAAGCGTTAAAGGCTTGGGAAAACTCGGGATTTGCGATGCTTACGAAACCAGCCCTTTCGCGCTTTCTGAATTTTAAGATAGTTACCTTCGGTTTATTGAGCAATCTAATATGTTCTGTAAACACCAACTTGCCCCATGAGAAATAACCGATATGCAAACCGTGACTATTTTTCATAAAGCCTTTTTTCATGAACCAAATAGATACACCGAGGAATAATATGGCAATAAATCCAATTATAGCCACAATGCGAATTAATCCGTATGTTTTCATTATCACAATGAATGGCATACCGAGTGCAAATAGGAAGAAAATATAGATATATAATTTATAGTTGCTGTCAAACTGGCTTTCTAAAATAAGATATTTCTTTTCGTGTTTCAACTTATGGCTAATAGGTTTGTTGTGCGAAGTTTTCATTTAAATACTTTAATTTCCATAAACTTCCCAATGCAAATCTAATTTTTCCTGGCTATTAAACCTTCCAATCATTTCGATAATTGAACGTCTGTGAGCAACACCACACATAAAAACGGCCTTATCAAACTGATTACTTTTACAATATAAATATATATTACGGATCATCGAATTTTCATAAGCATGCATATCTTCATTAACCGCTTCATTTAGTTGAGTATCCTTTAAGAGATGGGATTCGAACATTCGCATGTTCTCTTGTAGTTTTATACTCTCAGGACTATTAAGGAATTGAAACCCGTGCTCAAAAGCCAATGAGTTGTAATGATTAAACATCCTTCGAAATTGAATGTTTTCGCAAACTATGTTGTATTTATTGTCAAATGATTGAGACAATCCACCGTCAAGCACAGGAACATATTCAAAATGGAAATTTTTGCTGTATTTCTGAATCGCTTTTATCTCAAGTCTTTGATGGTATATTCCAAGTGAAGAAAATATTTTCTTCTCATAGTTTGAATATGTACTCTCAAGAGCTTCCAAAAAGACAACATCTGGGTTTATTTTTTCTAAAATTGCACATAATTCATCCACATTACATTTTCCAATTTCCTTGTGTATAGTGCTAATAAAAGTAATGTTATGTATTGACTGATTCATTCTAAATTTGGCGCAACGGTTTTCTTTACTTTATCATTGTAACTAAATAGTTATTATTTCTAAATATTAAACTCTAACTTAGTTTTATTGGCCTTGTAGCAGGGATAGCAAGTCGGTTTAAGCATTGTAGTATCTTTTTCTGTTCCGCAAATGTGGCAGTGTTCTTCAAGATATTCTTCATCACCATATTTATTCCAAATCTTATAGCAGTCCTTGCAATATGGGACGAGTGGATTTAATTTAATTGATTTACTACAACGTATACAATGTCCATTTTCGTTGTTTTCTAACTTTGAAACTGGTGAGTTTTTTTTCTTGGGTCTTATTTCCGTTTTTGTCTCTTGCGGCGTTGCTGTGTTAAATTTGAATCTCTCGCTTGTACTATCTATGTAATCAATCTCTTTTACGGCATCTTCAAACAGCATTTTGTCATTTTCATCAGAAAGGTCAATCAAAACTCCCATTTCCTTGTTGTTAGCCATTGAAAATTCATACAGGTTCAATGAGGTGATAATCATTTGTTTATCATTCATATAACATTTTGCATGTAAGTCTTGGTTATATTTTAAAATTACAAATTGTAAACCCTCAAGAAATTTCATCTCGTTTGGGTTTAATTCTTGTTTTCCAAATATTATGGTTGTGATTTTGTCCTTACTATTTCTATAAGTCAGAAGTTCTTTAAAATCTTTGGATAATTTCAGATAAGGAGAAATAAGAATAAGTTTATCTTCTGCCTCTTTTATTAAGTCTTCAATTGCGGCAACTGCTTTTCTTGTATTTATAAATTTCGCCATTTGTATTTTAGTTTTTCTTTTCCTTAGATTGCTTACAACGTCTCCGTATATGAAACGTAGCGTGTAAAAAGACGCTATCGTTTCGGATTATACACGAGCCAAATTTAAAAATTTGGCGGTCTTTGCAAACACACATAAACCTCTCGGAAAGCCTATAATAGCTATGTTTTATATACATTGTTGTGCATAGTGCTTTTCACGTTCTGATTGGTTTTCCGATGTTTGTTATTTAGTTCGAATTTGTGCGTTGGCAAGACATACTCTTTTGCAATTTTTGGCGTAGCGTTGGCTGTGGCGAATTGTAAATGTGTATGGCTTTAAGCGTTGGCATATCTGTTATAATTTTTTTATAAATTTTTCTACTCCTAAATCAATCAATTCAAAGTTTACATCTTTAGTACAGGCTTTAAAAGTGGCTTCAGATTGATGAAAAGAAGAGAAGACAATTGATTGTGTATTTCCATAGTTACCTAATCTTTTAAGTAAAAATTGAAGGTCATTATCTCCTGCTTCTTGTTGTGCTGGTTCGTCAAGAATAAATAGTTTTGGATGATTTCCCTTAAATTTTTCAGAAGTTTCTTTGAGGGCAATTGTATAGCTCCAAATTGCTCTTGTAAAGTCACTTGCTGAGGAATCAAATTTCAAAGAATATCTGTCAACAACAGGCAACAAAGTATCTCTAGATATACTTATACTATCAATAGGCTTACTGCGATAATGAAATTCTCTAAGTAATTGTTTAAATACTGTTTCCAACTCTGCTATTTTTTTATAATCGAATGCAGAAAGTGATTTTGGCAATTCCTTTTCTGAACTTAAAATTTGCACCCATTCATCAGATAGACTTTTGAAATCTTCTTGGAAAGATGATAATTCGTCATACTTTCTTCTATATAAATTTAACCTAGCTTTGAGTTTTAAACGTTTTTCAATTAATTCAATTGAAGGCAAACGATTATCACTTGTTAATTGGGTTTTAAGTGTTCGTATATTACTTCTTGTTTCTGAAATCCTTGAATTTAATAAATCAATGTTCTTTTCTAAATCTGATATGTCATTTTGATGGTTTAACATATAAATTTTGATTAAGTTAATCTGGGCTTTTATATATTCCAAATTTTCTTCTATTTGCATTGGAACTATTTCAATGTCTTTAGGAAGTAATGAGTCGCTTAATCCTTGGCTACAATATGGACAATTATCGTGTGCAATTGCAAAACCTTGTTCAGCACCTTTCTTTTTAACTTTAAGATGATATTCGTTTTGAGTTTTGTCGTTTTCAAGTTCTAATAATCTTTCTTTGAAAGAACTGTATTTACTAATCGCAAGATTCTTTTTATTAATTGTTGACGAAAGGTTGATTGAGTAATTACTTACACGCTCATTTAAACTATTTATTCGTAATTCAGCTTCTTCTGCTTGGTCGCCAACATTTGGGATTTCTAGTTCAATTAATTCTTCATATTCCTCTTCAAGTTTAGTAATGTATTCTGTTATATTATAAGTCTTTTCTTCAGTTACATAAGCTAAATAAACTGTGTTCGATAAATTTATAATTTCAGGTTGAATGCCGACACCTCTAATTTCACACGCTATTTGATTAGCTAATGACTTAAACTCATTAAACTTATTTCGCCAATCAAATATTAAATCGTTTTTGTCTTGCTTTAATTTTGATTTACGTTGTTGAATTTTCCAAGAATCTAAATTTAAAAGAAACTCTAAAGCTCTTGTTTCTTTATCAAGTAGCGAATAATATGGTATAGTAGCTAAAAAATCTGTCCAACCTGCTTTTTGCTCGATGACAAAACTTGGAAAAATATTTTGAAGATATAATTTTCTAAAGCTACCGTCTTTATATTGAACTTGAGGTAATTCCCAATCAATAAGTTTTTCTAAAAATGAATGAAAACCAAACGCATTTTTACTATCTGCTGAACCTTTATCGTGAACATACATAGGAACGTAATCGTACTGTTTAGGTTCAGACAATAATGGACCATTAAATACTTCAACTAAACCTGAATTTTTAGACTCACTAGAAATATAACGTTTGACAGTAACAATTGAAGTGCCTTCTATTTCTAAAAGAATATTTGATTCTATTACATTGGCTTCAATGCTATTTTGGTTATTGAGAATTTCACTTTTAAGAACAGATTGCATTGTCTTCTCATTTTTACCACCAATTAGTTCCTCTAGACCAAGACAATAGATAATTGATTGAAACAAAGTGCTTTTTCCAGTTGAATTAAAGCCCTTAATTATTGTCAAACTATCACTAAAACTTAGAAGTGGCGTTCCGTAAACTCCTTTGTCTGTATTTATCGTTATTTTTAAAGCTTTAATTTTAAGCATTCTTCCATTGATTTATTAATCCGTTAATAATTTTTTCGGGAATTTTCTTGCCAATTAATTTTAGCACTTGTTTTTCATCTACAAACAAGGTTTCATCATCATTAATTTGTTCTACGAATTGCCGTCCTTTTTCTAATAATTTATAATTACCTTTTTCAAAATCCACTAATTTTTCTGCATAAGCTAGATTTAATGCTCTATTTAAGGTTGATTCAATACCGAAAAATTCAAGTTTATTTTTATAATTTGAAGTAACAAAATCTTTTAAAGTATTTAAATTATCATATGATTTTAAAGCCCAAGAGAATAAATGAAGTTTTAGTAAACTTGCCTTTCCTGCATAACCATTAAAATATAGGATTAATAGAATTTGGGAAACTTTATACATTGGTCTATAGTTTACGTATAAAGGCATTTCTCTTTCCGTAAATGATATATATTTATTTTCTTCCATTTAGCTAAAATCTAATGAGCATTCTAAAATCCAAAATGAAACTAAATAAGCCGTAAGTTCTTCTTTGTTAGATTCTGATAAAAAATGAAACTCTTTATTAATCAAAGTTTTTACTGTTATATCTATTTCTTTAAGTTTTTCTCTGTTATCATTTACAGGAATTAAACTCTCTTTTGCAACTCTTTTTCCAAGCGAATTTCTAACACGAACAAATTTCTCATAAAGTTTATTATTAAAATTTGACCACTTTTCTAAAATATCCTCGCCAACTATGAAATCTCTGATTTGGGAATCAGTTAATCCAACTATATTATCAGAATAGTTTTTCTTTGGATTATCAGGAAACAGTTTGGCGTTTTTTCTTAATCCATTTTCAACAAAAGTGTTGTTTTCATAAATAGCCTTAAAATCTTCTATTGTTTGATTATTTGGTTCGGTGCTGGTGAAATCTATTTCTTGATATGTAATTGGTTTTAAGAATTTGCTTGAATCAATTACACTAGGAATTTCTGGTATAAAATATTGATAATCCTTTAATCCAATTTCAAAATCAGTATCGATAAAGTCTAAATTCCAACTTTTTACTAGATTTTCTTTTGTATTGCAATGAAGTAATAATTCTTTTGATTTAATCAATGGTGTAGTAAAGTGCCAAATTTTAATTTTATTCCCATTAAGTATTTTTCTCAGTTTATCTTGATAGTCGAAGAGCTTTTGTACATCTTTTGTGACTTTGTCTCTTTGATGTTCATACAATTCTTTGTCAGTATATTCTTTTTCTGGGCAGTAACATTGGTAAGCGTCTCCTATTGAATTATATCCGTCAAGTCCATAATCTCCTCCAGAATCCGCTGGAACAGATTTAAAATTATGATGTTGATGTTTTATTTTTAAGCAACTTTGACAAAATTCCTCCCATTCGTCTCCATCAGTAAAAGTCAATCCAATTTCAGGTAGTTTTATCATATTCAGTTAATATTTTCTGAGCGTTGGCAAAAAACCAAATGTGCTGTTTGTGCGTTGGCTTTTCTAGTTCAAATGTTCAATTTATGCTCGATTTTCGCATTATGCACAACTAGTTATACATTCTATTTTATCGACGATACACCGCTTTCCATCCAGGAAAAGAACAGTTTATGTACGTTCATACACCAAAAACCCAAAGAGCCTTCGATATCATTAATTCATTTTAAAAAATTAACCCAACTAGACCTTGGATTAAAAAAAGGGGAAAACACAGAACGGGGAGAAATAAGGGTTCTGGATTTTAAAGATATGTAATTTTGTGGTAAACTGTGGTTTTTTGATCGGTTCTTTGCTGGCAACCGTTTTAGTTCAATCTCCATTTTTATTGCCTTTTGGTTTTTGATGAAGTGCAACTACTTTATTGTTTACAGTGATTGCAAGCCGCGGGCTTTTTTATTTATAATTCGTCTTTATACTCCGTAAACGTTACTCTTCTTAATTCAGCATTTGTAATTTCATATCCCGATGGTTCTTCATCATTACAAACATTATGTGTTCCCATTTCAATGGTCTTAAAAAATAAATCGTTTAGTTGTATGTTGAAACTAAATATAAGGTTTCGGCTTTCTCTATGGCACATTCCTCCGTAATACGAAATGATTAATTCTCCATTTTTGATTTCTATTTCAGGTAACCCATTGTACATTTCAATAAAAACGTCCGTCAGATGTTCATTCACAAGCTTTTTGGAAACATTCCCTTTCGAGTCAGCTATAAAGACAATAATTGTTCCTTTTTCATCAACGTTATTTGAAGCAAGGATAGCTAAATCGGGTATTCCATCGAAATTTAAATCTCCTTTAGATTGGTGTATAATAGTATATTTTTCTTTCTCTTTTTCAATTGGTAAGGACGTCAACGATTTGCAATTCGCCAAGAAAAGAATTAAAAATGCTATAGTCAGCATTGTCATCTTATTTTTCATTTTACCCACTTGTTTTTTCAGCTTGTAGTTAATGGATAGTGTATGCTTCCGCAACCATTACTTACAGTTGTTGTTAGATATATGACATACTTGGTTTAACACTTAATCTCGTATTAATTATAGCTCCTGTTGTACACAGTTTTCTATCTTGCCTTCCACGTATTCAAATTTATTTTTAAATTCAGGAATATCTTTCAACATATTTTTTGCCAATTTCAATTCAGTTCTCGCTTTTTCGCATTCACTAATTTCTATATAAGATTTAGCGAGTTGAAATCGAGCAGTTGCTACTTGGTTCTTATCTTTACTTTTTAAAATCACGAGTTTAAATAAATCAATTGATTCCATATCTCTATTTGTTTTGTAATAAATGACCCCGAGATTTAAAGCGGGATGTAAATATGTTGAATCAGAGTTGATTAGAGATTTTTCATAAAAATTGATTGCAGTGTTTATGTCATTTTTTAAGTCCGAAATATTTCCTAAATTATTTAATAATATAGGGTTTTCCGGCTCAATTAATAAAGCTTGTTTGAATCTTTTTTCAGCTTTATTGTAATCGAACGTTCGTACATATTTAATTCCTTCTGCATTCAATCCACTAGCTTCTTGATTATTAAAGTTTCCGGCAGCAAGATAAATATCATTGTCAGATTGGTTTTCTGACAAACTAATATCAATTTCATTTCCAGAGTTATTACTCCTAATATGTTCGGAGTTTTCATTTTTACAAGAAAATAAAACTAAGATGAAGTTTAGAAGTATTAAATGTCTCATAATTAAGATTTGGTCAAAAATTGTGTACAACGCATTGTATCAGGTATTTCTCCCTCAATATCCCAAAAGCAACTTAGAATATAAATGGCTTAGGGCGGTGGCCACATCAAAACCCAAAGGTTCTGAATTTTACAAACCAATAATTGCCTAGTAACCTATAGCTTTTTAATTAGTTTTTGAGCTTTCTTATATTCTGCCGCAGATTCTGAGATTTTGGAGAGCGTTTCTCGGGCGTTGGAGATTTTGTCTTGTTTCCAAGAACCAATTCCCCAATAGAAGAGCGCTTTGTTTTTGTAGGCAGAATTACCGCTTGCTAAGATGGCAAAGAGGTCTTCAGACTCGTCGTATTCTTGAAGAGCATCGTGTGCCAGAGCCTTGTAAAATTGTAGCTCTGTATTTTCCGGGTCTTGCTCCAAAAGCGTTTCAAAGTTAGCAATCGCTTCGGCATAAGAACCGTTATTGAAATTGCGTTCTGCAGCTTTAATTGTTGCGTTTTCACTACTTCGTTCCGTTAGCGAAATTTGTTCAGAGTATTTGTAATCGTTGAGGTCTGGATTGCCGTTTTGAAACATGAAAATTCCCGCTAGCAACATCATAGAAGCGGCCATCGCATATTGCCAAGGCTTGAATTTAACTACTTTGGCGGGTGTTTTTTTAGGGAGTTCTTGAGGCTTGTCTTTTGGGAGTTCCTGAGGAGTGTCTATTTCTGTATCGCTTTCAGTAGTAAAAAAATTACCACTTGCGGCTTCCAAACTTTGTTTAAATTGATCTCTTTCTTCTGAAAATTGATGCTCGAAGTGATTGCTTACCTCTTTATAAATAGCAAACTCAGCAGCGAGTTCTTCATCGGTGGTGAGTCGATTTTCAAAAGCATTTTTGTCTGCTTCCGAAAGTTGGTTTTCGAGGTAGTTCTCAAACAATAAGGTGGTTTCTTCATTTAGGGCCATGACTAATTTTCTTTAAGTTTATTATACACAGCAGATTCCTGAACCCATTTGGTGAGTTGCCCCACACAAAGTGATTTCTTTTTTCGGGCGTAGGCATAAGAAATTTCTAATTGTGAAGCCACTTCGTCCATCGAAATACCTCCAAAAGAAAGTTGTAGTATCTGTTTACAGGTATCTCCCAGTTTTTGGAAGACCTCTTTAAACAGTTCCATTCTACCTTCAAAATTTTCTGTTGCACTCACCTCATCTTCTACCGTCTCAGAAACAAATCCCAACAATGGTTCGTTTGTTACCCTAATCTTCGAAGTTTTTTTGAGAACAGTAAGCCATTTACGTTTACAGATTAGAAAGAAGTAGGCGTCAAACGGACAACTGAGTTGTAGATTTTTAGTTTTTGCCTGATCGTAAATAGTCATGATCACGTCCTGCACAAGATCCCTTGCTGCAGCCTCATCTCCGCTATTCTTTTTAATGTAGCCCACCACTTTAGGGACAAACTTAGAATAGATTTCAGCAATAAGACGGCTGTCATTGCTGACCAATCCATCGATATATTTTTGATCGGAATGTATTTTGATTTCCCCCATGAACACTGTAAAGATGAACTAAAGTTAAATAAAATTTACTAGAGCAGGGGTAACAATAATGAATGGTGCGGATATAGGGGTGAATAAGAAAGGTAACTAGATGATTGGTTGCCATTTAAACTATAAACCAAAAAACACTTTAATTATGAAAACAATTACAAACATCCTTTTTTTAGCACTCTTAATGCTAACAGGAATTGCAAGCTCACAAGAGCGAGACACTTTAGTGAACATTCAAGGAAAAATGGTTCACTTCGATTACGACCTTAGTTGGTCATCAGAGGAGTTCAATGAAAGACTCAATGAACTTACTGCAAACCAATTTTTAGATTCGTTTAAAGCATCGGCTTCCATAAGCGCTCTTCTAAACGAAATTACCGTAAGCCAAGACCCCTGCCAAAATGGTGGCTTCGAAGATGACTACGCAGACTGGACCGGTCTAAGTCTCACCCATAGCGGGACGACCATCCCCATAGAAAACGGCCTCTCCGCCAGTCCGGGGATATTGCCCTTGCCTTTTACGGGAACTGCCTTTGGGCAAAATTATACATCTATCGAGAGTACTGGATTAGATCCAATCATTTCAGTGGCATCCCCTTCGTTTCCATTGCAAAGAACTGCGCCAGGAACCACAGGGAGCCAGTCGTTGCGATTGGGAAATAATCAGGCAGGTTATGGAGCCGAAGGAGTTGCAAAACGTTTTATCGTAACACCAGCGAACGCCGAATACTATTTTCAGTATTCTATTGTAATGGATAGAAGTCATTCTAATAGCGACGGATCTGTAAATGGAACCGAAGTATTTTTTATCGCTGAAGCAACCGATATGAGCGGAACAACGATCGACAAAATAGTAGACGTAGCAAATCCGAGTAACCCATTTATCAATGCGGTAAACGGCGGAACTACTTACTACAGAGATTGGAGATGTGCCTATTTAGATCTTTCTAGCCATATTGGACAGGAAGTGGTAATTATGTTTATCAATTCAGATTGCTCTGCGGGTGGACATAAAGGATATACCTATGTAGACGATGTTTGCGAAGAATGTGTAAACGTGAATGAAGGCGATATCGACCTAAACTTAGAACAGGGAGATTGTTTAAACTTTCCTCAAAATATTTCAGGAGACTTTTTATTACCTGCATCTGGGGGAGCCACTAATGTGAATATTTCATTAGAAATCTATCAGAGTAATGTGTTAGTAAATACAGTAACTGGGCCTAGCATTAGTGCTCCTAATTATACGTTCACACTTGCGCCGACAGATTTTCCAGATCAGACGCCAGGAAGTTGTTACGATTTAGTGGCCGTTCTTACGTTCGATCTTATTGACAGTGCTGGAAACGTAGTGACGGTAACGCAGAGATCTTCTAAGGAAGTTGGAGGAGTACAAGACGGAGAACGTCCTGGAATTAATAACGATGTTTGTTTTTGTGAAGATACCGATTTAGGAAACCAAGGAGCTTACTGCTGTGATGATGAAAATCTAGTAGCGAACGGAAACTTTGAGTTCGGAAACACAGGTTTTAATAGTAGCTACACACAAACAGCGACTACGTTTCCAGGTGAATATGACGTGACTAACACGGCTGCAGCTTTTGGTGCAAACGTAACAGATCATTCTTTTTGTGCAGACCCGGTAACTTATGCTTTAAACGATCAGTTTATGGTAGTGAACGGTAAAACACAGCAAGCTAGTACCTCAGTTGTTTGGGAACAAACGCTTACCGGTTTAACGCAAGGAGAGCGTTATAAGTTCTGTGCTAATTTCAAGAACATGCCTCAGTGTACGTTCGATATTTTACCTGTGGTATTTATGAATGCTGGAACTACCTCTTCTGGAGCTCAAACAATCAATACGGTTGCGAGTAACCCATGCGATTGGCAAACAGTGGATATCACTTTTACCGCAACAGGTGGAAGTCAGAATATTCAAATTTTATTAGACGAAGGCGGAAACGGAGATGGAAATGATGTTGCGATAGACGATATTTATGTAGGTAAACTAACAGATCCAGATCTTGCAATTACGGTACAGCATGATGGAACGAATAACCAGATCACAGGATCGTTAAATACCATTTCAACTACAGACGATAATTTACACGGAGCAGGAGACTGTGAGTACTTCTGGTATGTTGCAGAGAGTTCTGGATTCCCGGTAAGTGTTGTATGGAGTACATTCTCTTACGGAAACGCTTCAGGAAGTATGTTACCTCCTTTTGCATCGGTACCAGGTCCAAATTGGAATCTAACATCTACGTTCCCAGGATATCCATTTGTGAGTAACAAACTATATGTAATTGGAATGTATGCTCCAGAATGTGACTGCTACGATGCTGGTTTCACGTATCAGCTTACCTTCAATTCGCTAACAAACGAAACCGAAGGAATGAGCCAAGAGACGCAAGATGCGATCATCGATGCTATTATCAACGGATTGGACATGCCGTTATCTACAGGTTCTGAAATGGAACTAGAGAAAAATGTGTTGAGCTTGTCTCCAAATCCAGCAAACAACTACGTAACTATTCAGTTGAATAACGATACAATTGATGAGGTAGAAGTTTCAGGAATGAGCGGTGTAAAAGCGATTAGAAGAAAGATGGATGGGACACAAAATTCCCAAGACCTAGATATTTCTTCGCTGGCTTCAGGAATCTATATTGTTCAAGTAAAAGGAACAAATAATACCACCTATACCGCCAAGTTGATTAAAGATTAATTGTTGTTTTAGTGATTGGAACCTTCCGGAGATTTAATTTTCGGGAGGTTTTTTTATGCTGAAAAGTGATGTGAAATACAACGAATCGGCAAAAACTAACCCCCGTTTTTTTATTCTTTCACAATTTTCTTAGTGAGCTTCCCTTGGTCTGTTTCAATTTCCAGAAGGTAGAATCCTTGTGGGAGTTGTGATAGGTCCATGCTGTTAAACTCATTTGTTTTAGAAAGCACCAAACGTCCCAAGGTATCGTAAAGAAATAGTCCTTCTACTTCCAATCGTTCCACCTCTAAATACAATTTACCAGCAGTAGGATTTGGAACTAGAGAAACTTGATTACTCAAATACTCCGCTACACCCAGTTGGCAATCATCTGTGATGATGGGATCGTTTAAAAAGAACCAATTGTCATACGGAGGCTCTGTACCGGCTATTACTGCGGCAGGATCGTCCACTTGGACACATTCTATATTGATGTTGTTTTCTATAAACAAGAAACTAATCTGTTCGTTATTGTTATTCTTAATATTAACGGTTTGCAGCGTAGGCATGAAACTTAGTCCGAACCGGATCAAATTAACATTATTAGAAAAATCCACATGAGTTAATGGAACATGAGCAATATTCACGTCTTCTAAGAGAATATTATTG
Source organism: uncultured Flavobacteriaceae bacterium (assembly GCA_947495135.1). Lineage (GTDB taxonomy): Bacteria > Bacteroidota > Bacteroidia > Flavobacteriales > Flavobacteriaceae > Aureisphaera. The sequence continues at coordinate 157,244 of CANLXN010000004.1, read as the reverse complement.
GTAACGTTTAAAGAATTCATTGAACTTGAAAACATACCATTTGGACTGTTAAGGAAAAGGGTTAAATCAATTAAATTTATATTGTTTGAAATATTTAGACTCTCTAAGCTTAAATCATCCAACGATAGTCGTTCTAATAACATATTTTGTGATAGATCAATTTCAGGTATATCCATTTGAAAAATAGTTAATTCTCGAAGATTTGTAAAATCTTGCAATCCTGTTAAGTCTGTGGCACCCGTAGAGGGGAGGTATAAAACGGTTTCATCTTCGATATCTGTAGTAAATACTTGTCCATTAATGATCCCATCCGTGTCTATACCCTCATTCACCAAATGAAACTCAAACAAGGAATCTGGAATAAGGGTAATTTGCCCGCTTACGGTAGGAACAAAAAATAGACTTAGAAAACTTAGATAAAATATTTTCATGAGGCAACTCTAATATTCTAAGATACCAATAAAAAAGCGACCTGTGAGAGTCGCTTTGTTTTTATTCTTTTACAATTTTCTTAGTGAGCTTCCCTTCATCTGTTTCTATTTCCAGGAGGTAAAATCCTTGCGGGAGTTGTGATAGGTCCATGCTGTTAAACTCATTTGTTTTAGAAAGCACCAAACGTCCCAAGGTATCGTAAAGAAATAGTCCTTCTACTTCCAAACGGTCCACCTCCAAATACAATTTACCAGCAGTAGGGTTTGGAACTAGAGAAACTTGATTACTCAAATACTCCGCCACACCCAATTGGCAATCGTCTGTGATGATGGGATCGTTTTCAATGATCCAATTATCATATGGAGGATCCACACCATTTATAACTCCTTGCGGATCGTCTACTTGAACGCACTGTAGGTTAGCGTTATCTTCGATACGAAGAAAGTTGATGTTACTATTATTAGTATTCTTGAGATTTACATTTAATAGATTGTCCATAAAGTGTAATTCAAAAATTTCGAGATTAGTGTTAGCAGAAACGTCCATGTCATAAATTTCAGTAGCTACAATATTTACTAGCCTAAGGTTAATGTTTTGACTCAAATCTATGTCGGATAACGAACTAAAGTAGATTGAACCAGGTCCATTTAACATTAATATAAGAATCTCCAGATCAACATTTGATTCAAGGTTTAAAGAGAAGAGACTTAAATCTGCTAATGATAATCGATTTAAATTGATGTTTTGACTTAAGTCTAAATTCTCAATCTCTGCTTGCCCAATGTCTAAATTTTCTAGGCTTGTGAAGTCTTGTATTCCGGTTAAATCGGTAATCATGGTCATTGGTGGAATAATTAGAGAAGTTTCATCCGCGATATCAGTAGTTAACACTTGACCATTCACAACTCCGTCAGTATCGATTCCTTCGATAACCAAACGGAATTCGAAGCTTTCATCTGGGATGAGAGTAATTTGTCCATCTACTGTATAGACAAAAAAAAGACCTAGAAAAATTACGTAAAAAAATTTCATCCTTTAAATTTAGTTATTTCCTTTGAGAATCATGGTGTCTTCTGTGGTGCCATCATTATAATTTTTTGTCACATTGTATAGTCCAGGATCTAAAATATCTAGCATGGATGGATTATTTATTTGCAAACTGTCTTGTGGTGTAATGGTAATGTTGGTATTGGGCACACCGTCTAAAAAGTGTATAACACTTCCATCAGACGGGGCTCGATTATAATTATTATAGCATTTTCTGGGTTGTGCATCGTTCACTTGTAAAATTCGAATAGCAGTATGGTTATTATGGACTATTGGACCAATAAAGTCACTGTCAAAGCTAGAGATCACATTGCCGTACCAAAATGAAATATCGTTATAAGCAGAAGGTTCGTTGTAAACGGATGCCTGCGAGCAGTCCACAAATTCATAGTCAAATCCATATTGAAAAATGGCGCGTTCATTATTGCTTGGTCCTACGACATAATATTCACCTTTGTATGGCTCATATAGAATTTCTATTGGATAAGTAGTAATTAAAGTAAGTCCATCTGGGTGATCGTCTAAAACATCAATTACACCTCGCATAAAGGCAATTTGGCCATGCGAAAACCTTGAATGGCATGGAGTACTGTAGCCCATATAGTTTGTTATCTCAGGTTCATAATCTGAGTATGGTCTTCCCTTTGGATCAACGGCATTTCCAGTATATAAACAGTCAATAGGATCAAAATCATTGCTATTTTCATTTAATCCAGTTGGGGTAGCAAAAGTGTCAATGATAAAATCTCCCGCTTCAAATGCATTATATTCGGGTTCGCCAAATCTGTCTACATGTTCAACTTTAATAGTCTCGTCAAAAGTATGTCTTAAACGGAAAACATGACCAACTTCATGGCTCATTACCCAACTGTTTTCAAAATCAGCTACTGTAGATCCGACTCCCAAGAATTTACCTTGAAACCAATCAAATATTGCGGAGGCTCGAAGTTGTCCAGGGAGTTGTTCAAAGGCGTACATATTAATACTTCCAGGAACATAATAATTATTATCTCTTAAGAAGTTTATTCTAGCACCTTCTTGGCCGTCCCAATCTTCGGAGATAGCCCATTCTGAAGACGGTATTAAACTAATTCCAGACATTTTAAAGAAAACATTAAAACCATTGTAACGTTGGTTGAGCCCGGCAACTACGTCTAACATATTGGACTCTTGAAGTTCTGTGAAATTTGTGCCACTGTCTTCAGTAAAGTCCCAAAAATGAACTTTGAGCACAAATTTTTGCTCACCTAGAAGTGTTTCAATTGGAATATTTTGATCTATTACTGAAGTGTCATAATAGTTAAACGGATGATTTTGCATATTTGTTCCGCACCAGTCAGTTTGCGTGTAACCATAAAAAGAATTAATAAATAAAATACAGATAAGAATGCGCTTCAATGTGTTCATTGCTTGGTTTTGATTAGTTCATAAAATAGAAAACAGACGCGGTTGCATCAGATGGGGAGAAGGAAAAAGTAGGAAAAATATTGTTAATACTGTGCAGTGAAGGATAAATTAAAGTCGCTTTTGTATCGAGAACAAAAGGTCGCTGCGTGTTTCTCGATTCAATTTTCACTCGTGCCTGATGAAAATCACTCGAAGTGACAATGATTTGAATATTTCAGAACATTTCAGAAAAAAATAAAAAATAGAGGTAACAAAAAGTAAAACATAAGATATAGAAGTGTAAACAAATTAAAACACAATTTTTAAAATCTATATTATGAAAACTAAACTACTTTTTTCGACACTTGCTTTTTTATTCACGCTTTGCTTATCTGCACAACACCAAACCAATGTTGGAGTAAACAACGAACATTACCACGATCTTAATCAGGACCCTTTAAACGATGGTTCAGACGACATCATGGTGGCGGCTAACTTATTCGATGCTTCCATGACTACTCAAGTATTTACGCTTAAACGTGTAAGCCAAACCGGAAATGTGGTGTGGGCCAGAAAATACGATGGAGGTGCACTACCAAATGCAAGAGTATTCGACATTGTAAACCGTTTCGATATTACCTACGTAACAGGTTCTGTAGATGTAGGAGGTACCAAAAGAACTTTTATCGCAGAAATTGAAGCAAATACTGGAAATGTGCTTAATGTACAATACTACGATATCGTTTCTCCTAACTTTAATTCGCGCGGTCTAAATATTCAATACACCGAAAGTGATGTGGATGGAGACGCAATAGGGGACCCTGGATTTGTAGTAGGTGGTTTCTTTAGCGGTTGCTATAACGTAGACACCAATTGTGCAAACAACATCGGTTTTGTATTGAGAACGGATGTAAATCTAAATATCCTTTGGTCTCTAGAATTGGATACTTCGGTATCTGCTACAGCCGATTACGATTTCATCAACGGAATCACCGAAACCAGCGACGGTTTCTTTATCACAGGAAGCGCAACAGGTTTAAATTCTTCTAACCAGACGCAACAAGCAGTTTTAGCACACAAAGTAGACTTTCAAGGAAGTTGGATGTGGGATCAGAGTTATATTTTCGGAAACTCTAGAGATGTGAGCGTAGATGCTTATTTCGACGCTGCCGACGGTAGAATTTACATGCTTGCCAATTATTCAGTATCTCACTTTTTTGGAGTGACGGTATTCGATAATGCCACCGGAAATGTGGACGCTGCTAGATCTTGGTACGCAAATGGGAACGAATACGACAAATATGCGTTCAATATCATGGAGTCTCTTGTAAGTCCGAACAACTTAGTAATCACAGGATACGATAGAGACGAAAACTGGATCGATAACGCAGGAGTTGCACAATTTGGAACAAGCAACATCTTTGTATACGAATTTGAAAAAGCAACAGGAAATGCGGTGGGACCTAACTATCAATTCTTAGTTCCTCATGTAGAGCCAACCGGAGACGAATTTAATTTCTGGAATGGACAAATGCCATTGATCTACTATCCAGACATGAGTTTTACAGGACGTAACTCGACAGGAAGTGTAAACGATTATTTCCACGTTGGATACAGAAGAAATGATTCGGCAGATTTCACTAAGGCAGAACTATACAAAACAGGAACAGACAAGAGAAATGTGTGCGAGAATGCACCACTTACTATCAGTCACACACCTGTTAATAGGTTGCTTGTTCAAGTATTCTCAGGTTCAACACCAAGTAATGCCACGCCATTTAATTTGAACGTAAGCGGATTTAATTTTACAGAAAACGACTGTACAGGAAGCTTATCGAATGGAGATGTACAAATCAATACTGGAGTGATCTTCCCTAATCCAGTAAGTGATGTGCTGTATACAACGGTTCAAAATGCAGTGAGCTACACCTTGATGGATTCTCTAGGAAGAGTGGTTGCGAATGGAAACTTTAATTCAGATAAATCCATTCAAGTAGACCAACTTACAAACGGATTGTATTTCCTAAACATCATGGACGATAACCGACAAGCCCAAACGTTTAAGTTCATTAAGAAGTAGACAATAACCCAATCCCTAACTAACCCTAATTCCGTGTCACGCTTTTTGTGATGCGGAATTTTTTTTGTGTCGAGGAAAGGGAAATCAGGACTAGTTATCGTCGTCCATTTTTCAACTTCAATCCCAAATCCCCAACAACCTCTCACCTCTCACGTCTCACCACCCACCTCTCATGTCTCATGTCTAATAAAGGGGGTAACAATTTCAGAAAGTGTGGATATAGACATATAAACCTTATAAAAACAGAAATTATGAAAACGCAAAAAATTGAATTCAACATACTAAGCAATAACCCCTTAGTTAGAAAAACATTAAAAACAATCTGTGCTAGTGCAATGTTGGCTGCCGCATTGGTAAGCTGCGAAATGGCAGACGACGTGGACGTTGTGGATATAGATGTACCATTAGAAATTAGTGGAGAAGAACTAGTAGAAAGCATTCTAGACCGACGTGAAGATGCTCAACAGACATTTGTGATCGATGCCTCTTCATGGGAGGTGATTATTGGCGACCAGGGAACCAATGTAGTGTTTGGTGCAAACTCCTTAGAATTTGAAAATGGCGATCCAGTAACTGGAGATGTGGATGTTACCTTAATTGAAATTTACAACAAAGCAGATATGGTGTTAAGCAAGTTGCCTACCAATGGTATGAATGAAAATGGAGATGTGGAAACCATCCTTTCTGCTGGAGAATTTCATATCAACGCCACTCAAAATGGGGAGCAATTGAAGTTAAATGCACCCTATCAAATTTTTGCTCCTAACGATACCTTCGACCCAGAAATGACCATTTTCACTCCAATTGATGACTGCATAGAGATTGATTGTGATGTGGTTTGGGAAGAAGAAGAGGACGGAGAACTTTTTCAAGGAGAAGGAATGGGAATAGACGGAACTCCTGCAACGGGATACACCGCCTTTACCGATAATTTTGGATGGACCAATTTAGATAGATGGGGTTCGTACACAGGACCTAAAACCATTGTTTATGCAGATGTTCCTGAAGGATACAATGCAGACAATAGTGCAGTCTATATTTCATACGATGGAGAAACGGGTCTCGCCTTGCTAGATATCTACGTGGAAGACGACCAACTTTTTTCTGAACACTACGGACAGATGCCAATTGGTAAGGAAGTACATTTCATCTTCATATCGGTTCAAAATGGGAGTTACGTATATGCCATACAAGCCGCTATTATAGGAGATGATCATATTGAAGTGATTACCACCACCCAAACGGCTACAGAAGCAGAACTTTTTGCCCTAATAGACGCTTTGCCATAAGTGTTGATGTTTGAGGAGCGGCGCCTTGGGACTCCAATTGGATCTTGGGGTGCCTGCTTTTTAAGCTGCTATTTGGATTTTATGTAACTTTCAACAACTAAACTAACTATCATGAAATCGAATCTCACCTATTTGATCGTCATGCTGAGCTGCCTTTTTATAGCTTGCTCTAGTGATGGAGATGAAAATTGCGAAAAAGGACCCCTTCAATTACCTAATGCCGTGGGGCCCATAGATGGCGCCGAGTACCAACAAAGCTTGCTCGATTGCAGATTACCGCGCGTACAGACCTTCACCGCTTTTAATTTTGAGCCAACGGTCATCACTGCCGAACAAGGCACAACTCTTTTTATTAACCCCAAGAGTTTTGGTCAAAACGGAGCTATTATTGATGGAGATGTAACCATATCCTTGCTCGAAATGTATGAGCCTGGAGAAATTGTTGCCTGTCAGTTATCCACCAACGGAATCAATCTAAACGGCGCAATCGAACCGCTCTTTAGCGAAAGCATCTTTTTCTTGGATATCACCTTCAATGATGAACCTGTAGAAATTTTACAACCCATTCGATCCTTTATCCCATCGTCTAATCTTGGGAGACAGCAATTCTTATTTGCCTCACCCACTTGCCCAGAACTACTTTGTACCGTTTTATGGGAGGAAGAGATTTCCACTATTCCAGTAGTTGAAGAACCAATACAAGGTGCTAATGGGGAACTCATTTTTGGCTATCAGGCTGTTGTTGGAAGCGTAGGATGGAAAAATATTGGGAGGTATAATGAGAATGAAAGTCCGCGTAGTACTGTCTACAATAAGGCCCCCAACGGATATAACAAAACCAATGCGAACGTCTTCATTCAATACGATACACCAAGTACGGCCATTGGCCTTTTTGATGAATACGACACAGATCTAGAGGTGTATACCGAGAGCTTTGCACAACTTCCAACAGGTCAAGGCGCCGATATCATTTTTGTGACAGTACAGGATGAGCAATATGTTTTTGCCACCAAAGAAGGCACAGTGGAGCAAGATCTTTTAACTACTACCTTGGAAACAACTACCACAGATGAGGCTGGTTTAATCAATGCACTTAATAATTTATAGGATGAGAAGACTACCCATTATATTCTTGGCCCTTTTTATAGGATTGTTCTTGAGTTCTTCGGAAATTTTCTCACAGACTACTGTTGCCGATACCATTACCAGAAGTGCACCCATTTTTTATGACGTGCTGGGAAATCAGGTGAATTTTGGAGCGACGATGCCTCCGCTCAATCAGGTTGCAGGAGCACCAAAAGCCCATTATACGTATTACTGGGAGCTTGGAGACGGGAATTATAGTTTTGAGGAAAAACCGAAACACGCCTATAAAAAGTCGGGCGACTATACCGTCCAACTTTGGAGTACGAATAACTACGATAACGGAAAACCGCCAGAAAGTAGGCCCAAGCAGGTTTCAGTTAATTTCGATGAAGATGCAACCACAGATGTAGCAGCTGCTTCTGCAGATTCTCCCTTTTTAGGTGAGGACGACCTTCTTCTAAAAACCAATAGAGACGCTTTGCCAAATCAAGATTTGGTTTTAATAACCAGTTACAAGAACACAAAGCAATACGTGACCAACGGAAAGCTCTATTTATTCTACAACGATACCCAGTTTAAAGACAATAATTTCATTTTGGAAGACACCAGGATGTTTCACGGCGAAAAGATCGCTAGCGAGTTATTACTTGCACAGAACAGTCATTCACCCAAGGGAATTTCCGAAGAAAATTACAGCAAATCCTATCTCGCAGAAGCAGAAAACGAATTGGTTTTTCAGAGACAAACGGTGCAGGATTCTACCAAACGATTGCTACTTCCGCCAACATTGGAGGAATCACAAGAACTGTATAGGGATTATCAAATAATTGAGTTTAACGATATGCAGCCGGGAGAGGAACGCAACCTTTTTAGAACCTTGAAAACCACCCCCGAAATGTTGAAAGATACCAGCGCAATTGTAACGCTGCGAAGTATCTACGTACCAGATCGAGATTACGGAAACCATACGGTAAAGGATACCGAATTGGAGATTGTAACATCTCACGATCCCAATAAAATGTCGTCTAGCGGAACCATCATGAATTACCGTTGGGCGCGTTTAAAACGATTAAAATTTAAAGTCCGATTTCAAAATAACGGAGAAGGACCTGCAAACACTATCCGTCTCGAAGTGGATACTCCCGAAATGTTTGATAAATCTACCTTGGAGGTGAAGGATATGTATCCAGAATGTCCCATTTGTCCTAAGGAGCGGGAAGTAAATTATTCGTGTTTGGACACTATTCTACAAAAAGACAAGATTATATTCACGTTTAAAAAGATTTATCTTCCGGGGAGCGAGCAAAAAGGCGTGACTGAACGAGATTCGACCAAAGGGTTTGTTCGCTATAGTATGAAGTTTGGAGATAAATTCCACAAAGTAAAGACGAGGAGTAGAACGGCTATATTTTTCGACAAAAACGAACCCATTCTAACCAATTACAGCACTACTCGTTTTATGCCTGGTATTTCTATTGGAGCCAAGGCTGGATATATTTTTAACCCGGATCTGGATAATAGTAAAGAGTATTTTGCTGGGATCACTGTTTCTCCCTTTAAAAGTTATAAAGGCTATTTTCAGGCAGAATTGTTCTTTTCGGCCAAGTCGTTTGAAACGCTGAGGAACTTTGAAACTATCAATACCAACGATATTGGGATAAGTGAGATTGTTCGGTTTACCGAGGACAACGAAGAAAAGGGGATTTCCACCTATTTGGTTCCTATTTCTTATCGATATAACCTCAATAATTTTCTGGCTGTTGGAGCGGGTGTACAGTTAAAGATGGATTTGAGCAGTAGCTGTGTTGGAGAAACCACTGGTGAATATTCCATTGCGATACCGGGTGAAGGAGAGATCAGGGACGAAACACGAGATACGTTTCAGAAAACCGATTGCAACGAAAGTTTTTCTAATTTTCAGAGCGGTGTATTTATTGGCGCTAATGTTGGAGGAGTAAGAATTGGTCCCAGCGTAGGCATGCGATACGTTTACAACTTTAACGAACCTACGTCACAGATTCAAGTATACGGAATTTGGAAGTTCTAAGGTACATACAGTTAAGCCTTTGGGGATTGCTTTTGTTGTGTTCTGCTGAAATGTTCTCCCAGATTACTTCTGCTGAAGAAGCCTACAAAGAACTAGACCTTTTCTTGGCAACTCCTTCTTTATCTAACTTAAATAATTTTGATATTGCAATAAAACAATATAAACCCGTAAGCACTGACGATTCCATAGCCAAGGTTATTTCTCTTTGTCAGTTAGGTTTTTATCAACAGCGCTTTTCGCAACTACCAAAAGCCATTAAAAATTATGAAGAAGCCAAGAAATTATTTGGTTCCACAGATCTAGCGGTCTATGACATGGTGAATTCCTGTTACATTCCATTAGGTAATTTGTATATCAAGACGAATGCCTTAAGTGAAGCAGAGAATATCATTAAAGAATACATTTTAATTGCCCAAGACAGAAATGAAAAACAATCAGAAATTTCTGGCCTATTGAACCTTTCCGTTGTATTTCAAAATAAAGGTGATTTTCAAAGAGCGATTAACACCCTTGAAATGGGCCTAAAATTAGCGCCAACCGATCATCGTTTTAAGCTTAACCTAGCAAATAATTATTTGAGTTTGGGTAGAACAGCATTGGCAGAAAAACTTATGGACGACCCAGCATTTCGTTCTAGTCCTGTAGCCCTAAAATTAGCTAGTAAGATTTACCTGGCCCAAGGCAATCCATCGAAGGCCATAGCATCTCTGAAACAAGCCCTAGAATCTGAATTAGTGAATGAAACCACCCCGCGAGAACTCGCCAAATTATATTTGGCACTTGCTCAGGTTTACATGACGAACAGTCGAATATCCAATTCTAAGACGTACCTAAATAAAGTATACGATGTTTTAATTTTGGATTATGCTTCGCATCAAGACCACCCTAACCTGCGGCAATTAATTCCGGAGAACACCCTTCTAGATGCTTTAGATCTTAGTGCAGCTTTATTCGAAAATGAAGGAAAGACAGAAAAGGCTTACCGCGCTTATCAGCTTGCTTTTGAGGTCCAAAATTTATTAAATAGAAACACTTCGTTGCAAGAATCCAAACTTCTGCAGCAGACCCGTCAAAAGAATAGAAGTGAGCGCTGCCTTCAACTGTTATTGAAGTTACACACTCAAAGTCCAGAAGATACTACTTGGCTTCGCGAAGCAATTATTGTGGACAACAGATCGAAGTCTCCGGTGCTGGGAGAAGCTAGAAAGTGGAAGAACATTATTACGCAACACACCGATAAGGAATTGGTTCAGAAATTTTCAGTTGTACAACAACGCCTAACTCAACTGCAACTACAAATAGACCAAGTCTCCAATTCCTTTTCCCTAGACCGATCTAAATTAAAAAGCCTGCATATTGCGTATAATGAGGCTATGCTGCTACAGCGAGGGTTATACGCAGAGTTTAGAGCCCTCTATCCCGAAATGTTCAAAAAAACAAGGATTTCCTTTGCCAAATTAAAGGCTCAGGTAAGCGAAAAGCAAGAGACATTTATTAGTTATTTCATTGGGCAAAACAAGATCTTTCAAATAACGGTTGCCGATGGTTATACGTCTTTTATAGAACTAGCTAGTAACCCCGCAGCAAGAGACGAATTTTTAACGGCATGTGTTGATTTCAATGCCTTCTTTGAAGACCCCTCTAAAATCAATAATAATCCAGCACTTTTTGCCGAAAAGAGCCATATTTTATTCAAGAAGTTGTCCCTACGTCTCGGCAAAAAAATAGTGATAATTCCCGATGGTATTCTATCCTTCGTACCAATGAGCGCACTCATAAAGACCCCAACACAGGAATCCTTGTTCGAAAAAATGCCATTTTTAATTAAGGATACGGAAGTATCTTACAAACTGTCTTTCGCATTAGAGGTCTCACCTTCAAACAAACAACATTTAGATCCTAAAGTCTTAGGAGTTTTCCCAGTTTTTAAGGGGACAAATAGGGAGTTGTCCTATTCGGTTCAGGAGGCTGAGGCTTTAGAAAAATCAACTTCTGCGAATGTATTGATGGATCAAAACGCCACCACCGTTCAGTTTCTTAAGGAGGTGGAGAAGTACAATACTATTCATATTTCAACCCATGCCAACGGAGGGACTTTCACACAATCTGCCGCTATAGAATTTGCAGATCGAACCATGAGTGTGGAAGAGTTGTATGGCTATCAATTCAATAAAGATTTGGTTGTTCTGAGTGCCTGTGAAACTGGAGTGGGAAAGGTTTTAAAGGGGGAAGGAGCACTTAGTATTGCGAGGGCTTTTCAGTATACGGGAACGACTAATGTATTATTCTCTCAATGGAAAGTTAATGATCTTAGTACCGCGCAACTCATGGAAGGCTTTTATAAGAACTATGTCCAAAGCAAGTCCAAAAATGAGGCATTGCACAGAGCAAAACTCAATTATTTAGAGAATCCAGAGTTGGACAATATCAAGAAATCTCCTTACTACTGGGCAGGTTTTGTTTACTATGGAAATACAGATGTTGGGGATAGCTTTAATTATTGGTGGTTTATACTGGGAGCATTGGCTTTGCTCGTTTTCGGGCTATTTTTTCTTCGGAAAAAGACACTGACCAATTCTGAAAACTAAGTTGATATAAGTAACTTCGCAACTCAAAAGATACCTTCTTTTACAAATACGTAAATAGATAGAATTAAGAATTAGCATATGAAATACACCACCCTTCCAAATACCGATTTAAAAGTAAGCAAAATCTGTTTGGGCACTATGACTTTTGGGAATCAAAACACCGAAAGTGAAGCCCATGAACAGCTTGAATTTGCGTTGGATAAGGGAGTTAATTTTATCGATACTGCCGAAATGTATGCCGTTCCTTATAAAACGGAAACGCAAGGACTTACCGAAAAGTACATTGGGTCTTGGTTGGCAAAGTCGGGCAAACGTGATGAGGTAGTCCTAGCCACAAAAATCACTGGGCCTGGGAGAGGTATTTTTAGTGAAATAAGGCCTCATCTTGATTTTAGTCAGGCCTCATTAGAGGATGCGCTTCATAAAAGCTTGAAACGTTTGCAAACAGACTATGTTGATCTTTATCAGTTACATTGGCCAGAGCGTGCCGTTAATATTTTTGGAGTTCGGGACTATTCGCATGCCGCAAATGAGGAATGGAAGGATAATATAGCTGAAATTTTAGAGCGTTTAGAAGGTTTTGTAAAACAAGGAAAAATCAAACATGTGGGATTGAGTAATGAAACACCCTTTGGTCTAATGAGGTATATGGAAGAACACCGAAACGGTAAATTGAAAATGGTATCTACACAAAATGCATATAGCTTATTACAACGAAGAGATGAAGTAGGACTTTCTGAAGTTTTACACATGGAAAATGTAGGTTACCTCGCCTATTCTCCTCTTGCTTTTGGGGTCCTTTCAGGAAAATATTTGAATAATCAAAAACCTTCAAATGGACGTGTAACCCTTTTTCCAAATTACAGCAGATATAGCAGCGAAAACTCCTTAAAGGCAACCGAAAAGTATCATGCTATTGCGGAAAAGTTCGGATTGAGCCTTACGCAAATGGCATTATCCTTTGTAAACGATCGCCCATTTGTAACTTCTAATATTATAGGAGCTACCTCTCTTACGCAACTTTCAGAAAATATAGATAGTATCGACGTGACGCTTTCCGAAGAAATTTTAACAGAAATAGAAAAAGTACAGGTCGAAATGCCAAATCCAGCAGCTTAGATTATCAATAATTCCTAGCTCTTTTTACCGAATCGTTGTGAGCTATAAATAGGGAGATTTTTATTTAATAGTAGCTGCAGGCTTTTGCCAAGTTCTTTTGAAAATTTTTGTTTTATCTGCTTGATTATAAATGTCTGCAGATCCCAAATAATCCTATTTTTTGCTTAAAATTTTCCTCTATGAATTCATAGATTTTTGGGTTGGACGTCTGAGAAACAAGTACTTCAACTAGTATATTTGGTGTGTCTCTATCCTTAGAATAGTTTTAAATGCTCATAGCGCGAATTTAAAACTATTACTTATGTCAAAAATTACCTTTCTTTTCTTACTCTTAGTTACGCCGTTCTTTGCATTTTCACAAGCCGCAAACGACGAATGTATTGATGCAACTCCTATTACCGTGCTTACTGCCAGTAGCACTTCTGCTTTAGCTGAAATCTCTATGGCAACCGAGAGTTTAGATGCTTCTTGTGACGTCACGTCTAACGATAACCTCGATGTCTGGTTTAGTTTCAATATGCCGGTAGATGGTAATATAAACTTAACAGGAGTGAATACAAATTATAGATTTTCCTTGTACACAAGTTGTGGAGGACCAGAGCTGGCCTGTCGTACTGGTTCCGGCTTCATTTACAGCTTAGATGCAAACCAAGATTACATTTTAAGAATTGCAAGAGCAAGCGCACAGGATGATACATTTAGCATACAAGCGTTTGAAGAAATTGCCAATGATGAGTGTGTAGACAGAATTTCTATCGATGTAGAAGTAGGGTCGCAAAATACCTATGGGTTCGACTCGCGAGGAGCAACCGAAAGTTTGGATGCAAGCTGCAATACAGTCTCTTACGACAATCTTGATGCTTGGTATGAATTTACCATGCCTGTAGATGGTAATGTACGTATTACAAATCTAGGTAGCGTCGATATAGTTTCCTTGTATGATAGCTGTGGAGGAACCGAATTAGATTGCTTCGTGAGCAATGGATATTTCTTTAATCTCGATGCAACTGCGACTTATGTGTTGCGTTTGAGTAGACGCTCGTTTTCAGGAGGAGTTATAGATTTTAATATAGAAGCTTTTGAAACAATTTCGAATGATGAATGCGTGGACAGACTTCCTATTAATGTGGAAGTAGGAACGCAAAACACCTATGAGTACGATTCTCGTGCAGCGACCGAAAGTTTGGATGCAAGTTGCAACACAGTTTCTTACGACAATCAGGATGTTTGGTATGAGTTTACGATGCCTGTAGATGGAAATGTCCGTGTTACAAGTTTAGGGAGTGTCGATATTGTGACTCTATACGATAGTTGCGGTGGCGTCGAGTTGGATTGCTTCGGTAATAATGGATATTTCTTCAATCTGGATGCGACCAGTACCTATGTATTGCGTTTAAGTAAGCGCTCTTTCTCTGGAGGTGTGGTGGATTTTACCGTAGAAGCGTTTGAAGAAATCGCAAACGACGAATGTGAAGATAGAATTCTTATTGATGTAGAGGTTGGAACGATCAACACCTACGAGTTCGACTCACGTGCTGCTACCGAAAGTTTGGATGCAAGTTGCAACACAGTTTCTTACGACAATCAGGATGTTTGGTATGAGTTTACGATGCCTGTAGATGGAAATGTCCGTGTTACAAGTTTAGGGAGTGTCGATATTGTGACGTTATACGATGGTTGTGGAGGAACCGAATTAGACTGTTTTAATAACAATGGGTTTCTCTTTAATCTCGATGCAAATACAACCTACGTATTGCGCTTAAGCAGACGTTCATTTTCGGCAGAAGTTATAGATTTTAATGTAGAAGCTTTTGAAACAATTGCGAATGATGAATGCGTGGATCGAATTCCAATTACCGTGGAGGTAGGAACTTCAAATAGTTATGAATACGACCCGCACGCTGCCACCGAAAGTTTAGACGCAAGTTGTAATACTGTTAGTTATGATAATTTGGACGTTTGGTACGAATTTGAGATGCCTGTAGATGGAAACGTTCGGGCTACTTCTTTATCGAGTATTGATGTGGCATCTATCTATGATAGTTGTGGTGGTGTAGAACTGGCATGTATTACTGGTAACGATTATTTTTATGCATTGGAAGGCGGTGTCACTTACATACTACGATTGAGTAGACGTTCCTTTTCTGCTGAAATAGTGAATTTCACCTTGGAGGCATTTGAAGAATTAATAAATGATGAATGTGATAATGCAATTTCCATAGCCGTTGGAGTAGTTGCTCCGGCTACAACTACAGTAGAGTTTCGAGCTGCCACCGAGAGTTTAGATGCGAGCTGCAATACTACCAATTATGATAATCTGGATGCTTGGTATCAACTCACAATGCCGGTCACTGGTAATTTAGAAATTACAGGTGGTTCTTCGTTGAATATTTATTCACTGTACGATGGTTGTGGAGGAACCGAACTAGAATGTCAAGTTGGAAATGGCACCTTCTTCGGTCTAACAGGAGGAATTACATATCTGTTTCGAACAAGTAGACGTTCTTTTTCTGCTGAAACGGCTAGTTTCAATTTACAGGCGCTAGAAGCACCACTTTCACCTTGTGCAGCTACCGCAGAATGGATTAGTGGGGCGTGGCTTAATGGAATTGAACCCGATGCAACGACCAATGCTATTATTCGTTCCAATTATAATACCAGTGCCCATGGCAGTATTATCTGCTGTTCACTTTCTATTGATTCAGGAACCACCTTGACTGTGAGTCCTGGAGATTTTGTCGATGTCTCATTTAATGTGGACGTAAGCGGAACCTTAGATATTTTACACGAGGGAAGTCTAGTACAGAGAGACGGACTAGCCACCGCAACCAATAATGGAACCATTCGTGTACGCAAAACAACGCCTTTCTTAAAACCAAGAGACTTTATGATTATGGGAAGTCCGATGACCGAAGAAACAAGAGACGGGGTCTACAACGATGCGTTCTTAGTGCTAAAGCATAACACCACGAACTTTGTTCCTAATCCAGACGTAGAGGCCCAATTTCCATTCGCTGAAAATTTCGCAGATGATAATGGAAACAACTGGCAAGAATATACAGGAGATATTGATGCAGGTGAAGGTTATTTAGTACGCCCACAATCGTCTTATACAGATGGTAATAAAACCTACGACTTGGTTTACGACCAAGGCACTTTAAATAATGGAGATATTACTTTTCCAGTACTATTTAATAACGATCAAAACGATAGTCCGAACGTATTCGGAAATCCGTATGCATCTGCGATTTTAGCAGACGATTTTATCAACGCCAACCCTATGGTAGACGCGCTTTATTTTTGGGAACACCTTACCTCTCCTAACCCGGACTTACCTGGCTATGGAAGCATGAATTTTAGCATGGAAGATCTTTCTATGTACAATTTAACAGGAGGAATTGCAGCGGCCTCAGATATAACAGGTACAGCCACCAAGCCCAACGGATTTATTTCATCGGCCCAAGGTTTTGCTGTGAAAGCAAATGCCGCGGGGACGGCTATTTTTACCAACTCTATGCGTAGGTTAGGCAATAACAATACCTGGAGGCGTCCAGCTTCGAGCGCAAATAGACTTTGGTTGAGAGTTAGTAACGATATGTACGATGTTCAGAATACTACTTTAATAGGGTTTCTAGATACAGCAACGCCAGAGTTGGATGCAGGTTACGACAGTAAGCGCTTGGCAAACATAGTTTCGCTTTATACCAAAACTGAATACGGCGAGCAATTGGCCATTCAAGCACGAGAAACGTTCGATCCAAGTATCAAGATTCCTTTAGGATTCTCTAGCTTGGTAGAAGAGCAGTTGCAGTTCACGATTTCTATTCATGATATAGAGGGTCCAGAAATCACCGAAACTCAAATTTACCTGATAGATCTTTTACTCAATGAACTTATAGATTTAACCCAAGAGGATTACTCTTTTATTAGTGGTCCAGCCGATGTCGAGAATAGATTTACTATTGTATTCCAAGAGGAGATTTTGGGAGCCAATACTTCTGCATTGGAAGGGTTAGTGTTGTATCCAAATCCGGCGAGCAATGTACTGTTTTTAGGGAATGTACAACGAGCTAATATAGAAGAGGTTTCCATTTATGACTTATCGGGAAGGTTGGTTCAAGTGGTAACTGTTTCAGAGAGTAACAAAAGCATATCTATAGATATTTCAGCTTTGAGCAGTGCGCCCTATATGCTTAAATTAAAGAGCAGTGGTGGCGAACTTGTAAGGAGGTTTATTAAAGAATAATCAATAACAACTAACTATAAATACGAAGAAGGAGGGCTATTGGCCCTCTTTTTTGTGTCATTATCCAAACAAGTGCTTTACCACATCATGAACCTTGGCGAGTTTGATAATATCAATCCTATAGTTCTGCTTTGGAAGTTTACAATACTTAGAGATGATAATACTGCTAAAACCAAGTTTCGCGGCCTCGATAATTCGTTGATCAACTCTTGTAACTGGGCGTACTTCTCCGGCCAAGCCAATTTCAGCTGCAAAACACATGCGCTTATCAATGGCAATGTCGATATTAGAGGAAAGCACTGCTGCTACTACAGCCAGATCTATTGCGGGATCGTCCACGGTAATTCCTCCAGTTACATTTAAAAATACATCTTTAGCACCAAGTTTAAATCCAGCTCGTTTTTCTAGAACTGCTAAGATCATATTAAGTCTTTTGGCATTGTATCCAGTGGCGCTTCGTTGAGGTGTACCGTAAACCGCGGTGCTTACCAATGCCTGAATTTCAATCATCAAAGGACGCATGCCTTCCAAGGTTGCAGATATGGCCGTTCCGCTTAGTTCCTCTTCATTCTTAGAGATCAATATCTCGGATGGATTAGCAACTTCTCTGAGACCGTTACCCTGCATTTCATAGATGCCGAGTTCATTAGTAGAGCCAAATCGGTTTTTGTTGGCACGTAGTATTCTATAGATATGATTGCGATCGCCTTCAAACTGAAGTACGGTATCAACCATATGTTCGAGTATTTTGGGCCCGGCTATGTTACCGTCTTTGGTAATGTGACCAATTAAAATAACAGGAGTCGAAGTCTCTTTCGCGTATTTAATGAGTTCGGTTGTGCATTCTCTAATTTGGGAAATGCTCCCCGGGCTGCTCTCGATATGATCGGTATGTAAGGTTTGAATAGAATCGATCACCACAATATCTGGCTGTAGATCTGTTATATTTCGGAATATATTCTGTGTTTTCGTTTCTGTAAGGATATAGCAGTTTTCAGAATCTGGATGAATGCGTTCTGCCCGCATTTTAATTTGTTGTGCACTTTCTTCTCCAGACACATATAGTGTTTTGTACGGGAGTTGCAGCGCCACCTGAAGCATCAAGGTGCTTTTTCCTATTCCGGGTTCTCCTCCCAAAAGTGTGAGTGATCCAGGAACCAATCCACCACCAAGAACCCGGTTAAGTTCGCTGTTCTTGGTATTCATCCTAGATTCTGCAGAAAGGCTAATTTCATTAACCTTCAAAGGCTTCGCTGCTCGTTTTGAAGCGGACCCTTGCCCTCCAGCGGAAGTTGAGGTGTCCCAGCTTACTTTTTCAGCTTTCTGTATCACTTCCTCGGCAATGGTGTTCCATTCCTTACAAGAGGTGCATTGTCCTTGCCATTTAGCGAATTGAGCCCCGCAGTTCTGACAGAAAAAAGTAGTTTTAATTTTGGCCATAATCGTTGGAGCTAAAATAGCTATATTTATAGGATTAAGGCAACGAACTATGAAACATCTTTCCCTCGTTTTTCTACTTTTTTTAAGCAATTTTTCATCAGCTCAGGAATCCAATCTTGATGCCGTTGTAGGCGAGCTTAAAGAAAAAATAAGAAGTGCTCATTCGATCGAAAAACTTCAGCTCATGGATAGCCTTTCTCTATTGGTCGAATTTAACGATCGTTACAATTACGATTCTTTAGTTAGACAGACCATAAAACATGCATTAGTTTTAGACTCTTTAGATATAGCTACCCGGTACACTGGCGATTTAATCTATTATAAAAGTAGTATCCTCGGGAAGTCTGAGGAAGGTTTAAGGATTTTTGAAGCCTTCGCTGGAAAAGAAAAAGGCCTGGAAAACAACAAAACCATCGCTAATTTATATTTGTATGGTGGGGATTGTTTTCTTGGTCTGAAAAAAAATGATGAGGCAATAGCCACTTTTGAAAAGGCAAAGAAATATGCCCTTGCCTCGGGCGATAAAAATAGAATTGCCACCATTACCTTGCGATTAGCGTATGCTTTTTCTGAAAAAGGACTTTTTTCCAAGGCCTCTATAACAAATCAAGAGGCGGGTAGGATTTTTACCGAAATTGGGGATACCATAAATATGGTGAATGCTAAAAACGCGCTTTCCATTCTTTACAGTCAGAATGCCTTTTATAAGCAAGCTGAAATGGAACGAAACGAAGCCATTGCTTTGTGTAAAAATTTAGGCGGCGGACCCTTGGTTGCCATTTATTACAACGCTGCGGCCGACAAACGGATGGAAGGCAATTATGAAGAGCGAATTCGTTACCTGAAGTTATCGTTGGATGAAAATGAAAAATCGGATTATCGACGTGCGATGCGTCCCAACATTCTAACCAATCTAGTGATTGCATATGCCGAAAGCGATAGTTTGGCATTGGCAGAAGAATATCTTTCAGAAATAGAACGAAATGGAGTGACTTATACAGAAGGAGACAACAGAGACTTTTACATAGAAGCCCTCAAACAGCTAGCGTTTGCGAAAAAAGACTTTCCAAATGCCTTGAAATATGGAAAAGAGCACTTAGCTGCAAAAAGAAGTGAGGACGGATTTGTGGAAATCTATAATGCTGAAAAGTTTCTGGCCGATGTGTACAAGTCTATGGGCGATCGCAATAATTCTAACGCTCATCTTATTGAGTACTACCGGATACGAGATTCCATATCAAGTGTTCAAAATGTAAAGTCATTAACCTATTATCAAACCCTGTACGAGACAGAAAAGAGAGATGCTACTATTAAAAGTCAGATAGACGATATTGCCCTGCTCGATGCCAAAGCGAAGTTGCAAAATCAGTTACTGCTTTTTGGTGGTTTGGGTCTATTAGGAGTTTTTGGATTAGTGCTTTTAGTACGTTCGCGGAATTCGGCACGCCAAAGGGTTAAAATGCAGGAAGTATTTTCTCAGGATTTAATTCAGGCGCAGGAAGAGGAACGAACTAGGGTGGCAAGAGAGTTGCATGACGGTGTTGGTCAAAAATTGATGATGCTCACAAGAAAAACAAGAAGTTTTGGGGATCCTGAGGTCGGTTCTTTGGCAGATAATACCTTGGAAGAATTACGCAACATTTCCAGAGGTCTACACCCAGCTAATTTGGAACGATTGGGTCTTACAAAGGCCATAGAAGCAATGATCAATGAAGTAGACGCCAATACTAACATATTTTTCACCAACGAAATCGAAAATATTGATGGGTTGCTAAAGAAAGAGGATTCACTTCATTTATACAGAATAGTGCAAGAAGTTTTGAATAATTTGGTAAAGCATGCTGACGCTAAATCGGCTTCTGTAACTATCGAGAAAAAAGATGGTAAAATAGAAGCGCTTATCCAAGACAATGGAAGGGGATTTGTTTTTTCAGAAAAAATAAAAAACACTACTAGCTTGGGAATGAAGACATTGTTGGAGCGAGCCAAAATCTTGAAATCGAAACTGGAGATTACCGGGGCCGTTACCAACGGAACGACAGTTAGCCTAAGTATCCCAATTTAAACTTTCGTAAATCGGTATATTTACAGCGAATTGAACCAATCATTTTAATGAATCTTAGAGTTTTAATACTTTTATTACTTCCAGCTATGCTGTTTGCTCAACGCAATCACTTCAAGCAGTATACCGTTGATGATGGTTTGGCACATAATCAGGCATATGATGTTTTGCAGGCTAAAGACGGAAGAATTTGGATTGCTACCTTAGGCGGGGTAAGTGTTTTTAACGGAAATTCCTTTGTCAATTATACAAAAGATGATGGTTTGCCGTCCAACCTCATTATGGAGCTTTTTGAAGACTCTTCGGGAAGGATGTGGATCGCAACGGTGAATAAAGGAGTTTGTTATATAAAGAACGGAAGGGTGATCGTGCCCCAGGATTACGACTACTTCAAATTAGGAGCGGTGAACGGATTTTTGGAAGACAAAAATGGCGTGATTTACATATTTGCGAATCAAGGAATTTTAACTTTTGAAAATGGAAAGCATCAGGAGTTAGATACTTCAAGAACTAATGGCTATTTACCGAACGACGCTATTTGGGAGGATGAAAACACCATTTTAATGACCTCCATCAGGAATGGATTGTTTCGAATTACCGTTGAGCCATTTGATGTGCAAGTGATTGATAATAAATCTCATGGAATTAATAATGTATCGTATAGCGTATATCGCGAAGAGAACGGAACTATTTGGGTAGGCTGTTACGGTGGTCTTTTTAAAATTGAAGGAGATACTACCACAGAATATTTGCCAGATCCAAACAATGTGAACGATAATAGGATTTGGAGTATTTCTGCCGAAGGAACCAATTATTTAATGCTTGGTACAGAAGGAAATGGATTGCTAAAATTCAACAAAACGACTAAAACGTTTGAGGTCGTAAACGCGAAAAATGGATTACCCTCAAACTATATTTATCATCATATTAAAGATACTGAGAATAATTATTGGATGGCCTCGTATAGTGGCGGCCTTATAAGATACCGAGATGATGCCTTTTTGTTTTATGATGCCGATCAGGGTTTGCCTAATAGTACGGTGAGCACGGCTCTTCCTTGGAGAGATTTTTGGGTGGTCACAACAGATAATGGGCTTGCGTTTATTAAAGATGGACGGGTAATTGCAACCGACTTTATAGGCACTAAGATTATAGAATGTATTGTAACTACTAAAGATCAATTGCTCTTGGCGACCGAAACGGAAGTTCATTTATATAATGATATAGGAAATAGGACCCTCTTTGCAGAAGGGGACTATTCAGACTTATACGAGGATGAGGATTATACATTCTTAATAGGCGGAAAGCATGCAGATATACATGCAAAAGACAGTGTTTTTAAGATCCCATTTAGGCGAACTTTTCGAGTGGTTCCTTTTGGAGAAGGCCATGCAGTTGCCAGACTTAGTTCGATTTTACAATTGAAAGACTTCAAAAGAGATACAATTGCTGGGCTACACCCCAAGAAACACGATCTTTTTTTTAGTGTTGAAAGTATTTCAAACAATGAATTTTTAGCATTGAATGATAAAAACTTGTATCGGGTTAAGCGGAAAAAAGATAAGGACACGGTCCAAATAATTGACTTAAAAAGATTTGGAGCACTAAAGAATATCAAAGCGATGAGAGCGAGTGGAGATTACCTCTGGCTAGCCTCTGAGAATACGTTTAGTAAAGTCCATCTTAAGAAGCTTATGGAAGAGGATAGTTTGGATATGGTGAGTTATAAAAGCAACTCGGGTTTTGTCTCTTATGAAATAAATAATGATAATTTAGAGATTGATGCGAATGGAAATTTGCTTGGCGCATCAGATTACGGGATGGTGGTTTTTTCTGAAAACGACTACTTAACACATACAGCGCCACCTGCGATTGATTTAAAAGGAGTAATGCTTTTTGCAGAGCCACTAGAAGATTCTCTTTATAGAGAAGAGGACAAAATAGTATTGCCATATAAAAAAAACTACCTCACCTTTTCAATGGAAGCCATTACTTTCACATTTCCAGAGACGGTATTGTATAAATATAGACTGAAAGGATTGAGAGATGGGGACGAATGGTCTTCTCCCACTCAAAAGACAGAAGTTGTGTTTTCTTATCTACCGCCAGGAGATTATACGTTCGAATTTACGGCAGACAATGGAAATGGAATTTGGCAGGATTCGGTGGTGTCTTATCCTTTTACCATAAAAGTTCCATTTTGGCGTACTCCTTTATTTTGGTTTGTAACACTCACATTGATATCTCTAGGAACAGTTTTCATACTTTATTTAAGAAATAAGAGACTACAATTACGCCGACAGAAATTTACTCAGGGTCTAATTAAGGCGCAAGAAGAAGAACGAACCCGTGTGGCGAGAGAATTGCACGATAGCGTTGGGCAAAAATTAATGTTGCTTACTAAAAAGACCAAAACTTTTAAGGACGAGTCGATAGGTTCACTTGCAGATAATACGTTAGAGGAATTAAGAAGTATATCTCGAGGCTTGCACCCTGCTAATTTGGAAAAATTAGGGCTTACGAAGGCAATAGAAGTAATGATCAATGAAGTGGATGCCAATACCAACATCTTCTTTACCAATGAAATTGAAAACATTGATGGAGTACTAAATGATGAGGAGGCCTTGCACCTTTACAGAATTATCCAAGAGGTATTAAATAATATGGTGAAACACGCCGAGGCTAAATCGGCTTCAGTTACCATTGAGCATCATAAACAAAGCATTGAGGCGATTATTAAAGACAACGGGGTAGGCTTTCAATTTTCAGAAAAGCTAAAAAGTGGCGCTAGCCTTGGAATGAACACCCTCATGGAACGAGCTCATATTTTAAAATCGAAGTTAGAAATTAAAAGTGAGCCACATAAAGGAACTGTTATTGAATTAAAAATACCTATTTAGAACTATTTTAATCCATATCTTTACTTAACTAACTAATTGTAAATGAGATTTTATAAGCTTCTTCTCATCATTTTACTCCCCAGTGTGATCTTTTCTCAGAACCAATCTGAGGAGAAATTGATCGATCAATTGAACCAAAAAATTGAGAATTCTCAAAGAGGAGAAAAACTCAAATGGATGGATAGTTTGTCTAACTATATTGTTCGAGAGACTAATTTTACCAGTGATTCGATTGTTAAAGAAACGGTCCGTGTTGCTTTAGAACTAGACTCTACTAGAATTGCGACTTCTCATACGGCAAACCTTATCTTTTATCATAACAATAGAGCGGGAAATGCAGAGGAGGGAAAGAAGGTTTTTCTAGATTATTTAGAAGTAGCTAAAAGCACGAGTAACCATGATGAACTGGCAAGGTATTACATAGAAGGTGCAGATAGTTTTTATTTTCTTAGTCAGTACGATCCAGCAATATCGTACTACGTTATTGCCGAAGACCAAGCACGAAAGGCAGGAAATTTAAAATTGGAGGCGATAGCTAAACTGTATAGGGGTGGAACCTTAAGTTTTAAGGGAGATTTCCCAGAAGCTTCCAAATTACTTCAGGAAGCGTCTAGAATGTTTGAGCTACGTAAGGACACGTTTAATATTATTAGTGCAAAGAATACCTTATCAATTTTGTACAGTCAAAATGCTTTTTTTGAGGAAGCCAAGAAAGAGCGCGATGAAGCGATTACCTTGGCAATGGATAAGAAGAGTTATGGACACCTCATTTCCTTCCACCATAACGCCGCGACAGACGCTGGTAAGCAAAAATTGGCATTGGAGGAAATTGAAAGTTTAAATAAGGCAATTGCTTTTAATAATATGGTAGAACAACCAGACGTTCATATTCCGCGTCTTTATGGTAGTTTGATTGTTGCATACTCAAAAAGTGACAGTATAGAAAAAGCGAGAGAGTGGTTGGATAAATTAGAACAGAATCCAGAAAAGTATACAGAAGGATCGAATAGGGCAACCTACATAAAATCTCTCAAGCATTATAATTTTGCCAAAGGAGACTACAACAAAGCACTGTCTTATGGTAAAGAATATCTAAACTTGAGCAGGGCTGGGGATCGATACGAGGATATTTTAAACTCTGAAAAGTTTTTAGCAGATACTTATGGCGCAATTGGGAATGATGCACTAGCATATAGATACTTTAAATCCTATTCCTCCCTAAAAGATTCGATCACTAACGTACAAAAAGTAAGAGCACTTTCCTATTATCAGACCTTGTATGAAACAGAAAAGAGAGATGCTAAAATTGCTACACAAACGAAGGATATTGCGTTGTTAGATGCCAAGAATGAAATTAAGAATCAGTGGCTGCTTTTTGGCGGCCTTGGGTTGCTTGCTATATTTGGAAGTATTATTTTAGTGCGTTCCCGAAATGCAGCAAGGAGAAGACAAGAGATGCAGGAGGATTTTTCTCAAGGCTTAATACAGGCGCAAGAAGAGGAAAGAACACGAGTAGCACGAGAACTTCATGATAGCGTTGGGCAGAAATTGATGTTACTCACAAAAAGAACTAGAGCGCAGAACGACACAGAAATGTCTGAACTCGCGGACGGTACTCTTGGAGAGTTAAGAAATATTGCAAGAGGCTTACATCCTGCAACCATGGAACGACTAGGTTTGACAGCAGCTTTAGAATCGTTAATTAATGAAGTAGATGCTAATACGAACATATTTTTTACGCATGAAATCACAAATGTAGATGCACTTCTTTCTAAGGATGCTTCTTTACATCTGTACAGGATTATGCAAGAAGTGCTCAGTAATATGGTTAAACACTCTGAAGCAAAAGCTGCGAGCATTACCATAACCAATGGCGCAGCAGGAATAGAGGCTCGGATAAAGGATAATGGAAAAGGATTTGAGTTTTCTGAAAAAGTAAAGAGTGGATCAAGCTTGGGAATGAAAACATTGATGGAACGAGCTAAAATATTAAAGTCTAAATTAAAAATAAGTAGTGCGCCAGACGATGGAACCACCGTTTTATTAGTAATTCCTACATAAGATGATAGAAAAAGACAATTTTACCATAGTTATTGCAGATGATCATCCCATGCTGCTGAAAGGTCTTTACGAGGAACTTGTGAAGAATGGATACAATGTTCTTGGTCAAGGAGCTACTGGAATGCAGGCGTTGGAGCTCATTTTAAAACATGAACCTACTGTTGCGTTATTGGACATTGATATGCCTATTCTTACTGGATTTGAAGTTATAAAAACAGCAAAGGAAAAAGGTTCTAAAACTAAGTTCATAGTTCTTTCATTTCATAAAGAGGCAGAATATGTTGCACAGGCGAAGGCCTTTCATATTAATGGTTATTTGTTAAAAGAAGATTCTTTCTACGATATAGAACGTTGTATTGAAGCCGTATTGAAAGGAGAAGAATACTTTAGTAGGTCGTTTGATTCGTTTTCGCTCAAGAATGCTTCCGAAGAATTAAAAAAGCTTCAACTACTTACTCCTTCAGAAACCACTATTCTAAAATTAATTTCTCAACAAATCACCTCTAATGATATAGCAGATACCTTATGTGTCTCCAGCAGGACGGTAGAGAAGCATCGGAGCAATATTAAAGAGAAATTGAGCCTTTCCGGTGGCACCAACTCGTTGACTAATTGGGCGTTAATTAACAAGAATATCATCCAGGAGCTATAGTTATAGGTTTATTCAGAAATTCATCTAGAAATTGAAAACTACGTAGTACTACGTAAATAATACGTAATTGTACGTATTTTATGGTCCTTGATGACCATCTATATTGCGCTAAAATTCAAAAAATGACCCAAGAAGGACTTCTTCTAGCGCATCGTCAGGAAGTTTATCTGTACGGCTTATATAATGGACTCAAGAACGAGTACCAGAATGTAAAAATGGCGCAGACTGGTGCGGAAGCCTTACATTCCATAATTGAAAGCCCTCCGAAGGTTGCAATGCTTGATGCGGACTTACCTGTGCTTTCTGCATTCGATATCATGCGGATGGTGTCCGAAAGAGGAATAGAAACCAAGTTTATTATTATTTTTCCAGACGTGCAGCACGAATATTTGGTTGCTGTTCATTCTCTTCGAGTTTCGGGAACATTAAATGCAGCCGATAGTTTCAATTCTATAAAAGAGTGTCTTGATTCTGTGCTGCAGGGAGCTACCTGTTTCAGCAAAGAGGATTCGTCTATTGAAATAGATCTAATACACGATATACTGAGAAGCTTAGAGTCTCTTTCAGAAACTGAAAAACAAGTACTATGTTTAATTGGAGAACGACTCAACACAGTGCAGATAGCTAATGCGTTAGGAATTAGCAAACGAACTATAGAAAAGCACAGGAGTAATATTATCACTAAACTTCATCTAGTTAAAAAGACAAATAGTCTAACAAACTGGGTACATAAAAATGAACGACTTGTAAAAACGTTAAAATTTACCCTTTCTACGTAGTAGTACTTAGATTAAAAAGAAAATTATTAATTAAATTGCCCCTGTTATACAATCTTCCATTGTATACTTGAAAATCTTGGAAGCAATCTATATTCCTTAAAGCATTACGAAGTAGTAAGCGACTCCACAAAATGCCGGGTTGCTTCCATTTTTTTCTTTCTAATAAAGTGACGATCATTTTATACTATTATGTCCTTATTTTAAATTTGGAAGAGTAGCTTAATCCATCCCCCGAAACGTCTATTTCCTTTGAAGTACATGTTGCTTTTATCTTTATTAATTGGGACTAGTAATGCATGTAGTTAATCGGGAAAATTTATTCAAAACACTTTTACTAAGAAAGATAGGTTGGAGCTGGATCGAATCGATGCAATGGTTGTTGAAGATCGATTTTTCTGGATAGGAGGTAAATTTTGAGATGCACACCATTATCCCGAACCATAGGCTACTTGTAATACAGCGTTTTAACGGAGACCCTTTCAGAAAACGTAATTTGCACTTCTATCCGCGTTATAGGTGTACTGAAGTTCATAAAAAATGCTCTTGTAAATTAATACAAGAGCAGTTCTAATTAATTCCATATGAAGAAATTCTAGTAACCGAAATCTTCTTTAATTTTGTCCGCTTTATCCAACATAAGATCTGTAGTAATAAAGTCTATTTCCTCCTTGTCGAAAGCTCCTTGAAAAGTTCTCATCGCTTTTTTTGGCTCCCCTATTTCCTCGTAATAGCGACCTAAATAATAGTCCCCTAATGTTGTGTTGGGATATTGTTTTTTCGCCATGTTTGCAATTACCTCTAGAGATTCCCATTCTTTCTTTTTTTCACACGCTTTTGCAGTTGCGATGAAATCGTTCACTCTAATGGGGTTGGAAAGACCGAATAAGTCTTTAATGGTGGCGTATTTATCGTTTAAATATTCGCTCACGGGGGTCTCCATTTTTAAAATAACATTACTGTATTCCTGCTTTGAAATTGGACGATAAACAGAAAAGATTTTTTCCATTGCAGATGGCAATGCACGCGCAACAAGAGAATAGTGAGTTGCTCCTTGAAAATTGTCGAAATAGTACGAAAAATTGTCGCTTTTTAGTCCTTTTAGTTTGTTATCTAAGTCTTGGGTAATTTCCATTAAATCTTTGATATCGTCACTTCCAGTGGCTAAATAGTAAAAAGTCTTGGATTCAATGTTGGGTATGCGCTGCGGAAGACGATCGTCTAATTTAGGGGCGAGATCTGGACTTAAACAGATATAACCATTAAACAATGGGGGATCTTTAAATAAATAGTAATTGATAAAGTTGGCTGTAAAATCGTGTCCTACAGCAATGGTGAACTTTGCAGTACGGAAAGTGCTGTCTATATAGGGCATTAATTCTAGGCCTATAAACTCAAAGAAATCTGCTCCCTTTTCATCAGGCATAAAATTGATGTCATCATAGGAGCAATCTTCATAACGCTTATCACCTTGCATTACGCCAATTACAATACTTTCCGGCATATCTTCCCAATAACTGAAGTAATCTACATTTCCAGCCACTGGCTCGAAAAGATAGTTGGCATCGAGTACCACAATAACCGGATATACTTTGTCTACGTTCTGGTCGTAGTCTCTTGGCAATTGAATTTTTAGTTTTCTGGTTTCACCTAAGGAAGTGGAAGGATATTCTTCATAAATCACCTTGGATTGAGCAAAGCTTGAAACAAAAAATAGTAAGCTAAGCGCAAGTAGTAGTCCTTTTTTCATATTCAAAGATTTTGAGGATCGAAAGATAGTAAATTTTAAAAAGCTTTGTTTCAAAGAAGATGCCAGAACGCTATTTGGCTGCAGTATGAAGTGTGTTTTTGTCTCTTAGGAAAGTCTCACAGGTATGTTTTCGCTGAATAACTAATTTCATTCGACTAGTGGGAGTGCCTTCTTGTCTTAAATTCTATAGTTTTGTCTACCCTCGCGATATAAGTAAATATAGGACCATGAAAGAAAATCGCACTATCAAAATAATGATTGCCATGTTCGCGTTACTCGCGGCAGTGCTCTCTGGATGTCTACTAACTTGGTTCTACTTTATTTAAGAAATCTTTTTTCTATTATAGATAGGAAGAAAGATAAACGAAAGTCCCCCAAACAGTAAAATATAAACAATATTGGAAGTCCAAACAATCCAACCTAAGGCGGTACCTACTGTTGCTTCTATTCCAAATACTAGTAAAATTCCAGCGATTGCTGCGGGATAACTTCCAAAGCCGCTGTTTGTAAATGCAAAAGCAAAGCTCCCAACCACAAAAGTGATGATGATAGTTCCAGCAGCTATATGAGAAGTCTCAGGGAGGGCTTGAGTTCCTAAATAAAACGCTAGTATGTACAAGAGCCAAATGAGCAAACTGTAAAATACAAAACCTCCTTTTTTCTTCATTTTCAGAATACTGAAAACCCCTTCCTTGAGTCCAGCAACGAGTCCATTAATTTTGAGGCTCATATTGGATTTTGAGTATTTCAGAAATAAAACAAAGCTTAAAAATAGAATTCCTACTACACTAGCACCTAATACAATTGTTTTTATTGGGACCACCTCCTTGAGATAGGCATATAAAACATCAAATTCCATTAAGAGTGCAACCATCGTAAAAAGCAGTAAAAAAATAAGATCGACCACACGTTCGGTAATGATGGTTCCAAAACCTTTATCGAATGGCACTTCCTCATATTTTTTTAGTACTACCGCCCGTGATACTTCTCCACTTTTTGGAATAAAAATATTCATGAGGTAGGCTACACTCACCGCCATAAAATTATTGAGCAATTTGGGTCTAAAACCCAGAGGTTGAAGCATAAAATTCCAGCGATATGCACGAACAAGATGACTAATGATGCTCATAAATACAGAAAGCACTACATAAAAATAATTGGCATTCTTAAAATGAAATAAGACTTCTCCTCGCTGTTCTTCCGTGAATTGGGCATAAACGTACCACATAAGGAAGACCCCTAGTGCAAGTGGTATAGTAATCTGTAAAAATTTGGATAATGACTTGTTCAAACTACCGGAGTAAGTTGTTCTCTTCGTTTGGGAATACCAAGGCAGGTTTAAATTTTTTAGCCTCTTCTAATTCCATCAGGGCATACGTTATTAATATTAAAATGTCTCCTGGAGCCACTTTTCTTGCGGCTGCTCCATTAAGTGTGATCTCTCCACTACCTCTTGGGCCAGGAATGGCATACGTTTCTAGACGTTCTCCATTGTTGTTATTGACAATTTGCACTTTTTCTCCTTCCACAATATTTGCTGCGTCGAGCAAATCTTCATCGATAGTAATGCTTCCTATATAATTAAG
This sequence comes from uncultured Flavobacteriaceae bacterium, assembly GCA_947495135.1. Taxonomy (GTDB): domain Bacteria; phylum Bacteroidota; class Bacteroidia; order Flavobacteriales; family Flavobacteriaceae; genus Aureisphaera. Next base: position 126,697 of record CANLXN010000004.1, on the reverse strand, counting down.
GTCGGCACCCGTAACTTTCACTCTGTGGATTTTCGATTTTACTACGTGTATAAGCATGGGGCAAAGATACAATTTAGATTTAAGATGTCAGATTGGAGATTTAAGATTTTGATCCGCCATTCTTCTTTTTTCTGGAATTGATTTTACTGAAAATCGATTACGGAGCTCATGGAGTCTTGTATTCGTCGATGGATTTCATTTGAATAATAAAAGAATTTTTGCGCACAACGGTATTAAATGCGGGAGAGTGGCTTGTCCCAAAGTTGTTATAAAAGGTGTGCAACTAGCAATTCAAAATTTTACTTTTACTCCACTCTAATTAAGCGCGATATTATCAATTAACCTAACTTCTCCTGTAAAGGCAGCTATAAACGCTCTGTAGGTATTTTGTTTGCGCTTGTGTTTTGCGGTTTGAAGGTTTTTTGTGTTGGCGATCTCAAAATATTCTAGCTCTACCGAAGGATGGTTATCAAATCTCTGAACTACTAATTGATGTAATTTTGAAATACTCTTACGCTTAAACTCCTTCTTCACCTCCATCAGCGTTTCGTAGATAATGACAGCTTCTTCAAATTGTTTTTCGGAAAGACGCTTATTTCGCGAACTCATGGCTAGTCCGTGATCCTCCCTTAAAATAGGACATCCAATTACTTCAATAGGAAGCTTTTCAATAGAAACTAACTTTTTAATAATTTGTAATTGCTGAAAGTCTTTTTCACCAAAATAGGCTCGATTTGGCATAACTGCTCTCAGAAGTAGGTTAACTACCGTGCCAACACCGTCGAAGTGCCCTTCTCGAAATTTTCCTTCCATTTGGTGCTCCAAGCCACCGAAGTTGTAATTTTTAGAACTCACGTTATCACCGTATAAATCGGACGGATTGGGAGCATAGATCAAAATAGTTCCCTTTAAGGTTTGCAACAATTTTTCATCCTCATCCAGCGTTCGCGGATATTTTTTTAAATCGGTTGCATTATCAAATTGAGTCGGATTCACAAATATGCTTACCACTACTACGTCATTCTCGTTCAACGCTTTTTGAACCAGAGAGAGGTGTCCTTTGTGTAATGCTCCCATGGTAGGAACAAATCCAACTGTTTGTTGGTTCTGTTTAATTGTGTCGATCTTCTTTTGAAGAATCGCTTGTTTTAGGAATCTCATAAGTTGCAAAAATCGGAGTAAAATTAAGATATTAAGCTCAATCTGCATAAAATTTCGTAATTTTGCGTGTTTTATAAACAACAGGCCAGTAAAGATATTTTAAAAGCCTTTTTAAAGAATACTAGCGTTTGGTCAAAATAATGACTTAGTACACGGGTATATAGAAATTGTTGGCAACTAATAAAAGTATATGATGAAAGATAAAAGGATTTTGTATGTGTCTTCTGAAGTAATCCCCTATCTACCTGAGACCGAAATTTCCTCCATGTCGTTTGAGGCACCTAGAATGGTAAATAATAAAGGTGGGCAAATTAGAATTTTCATGCCCCGTTATGGAAACATCAACGAACGCCGTCATCAGCTTCACGAGGTAATTCGTCTAAGTGGGATGAACCTGGTGATCAATGATTTGGATATGCCTCTTATTATTAAGGTAGCTTCTATTCCGAAAGAGCGAATGCAGGTTTATTTTATTGATAATGAAGACTATTTTAAGCGAAAGGCTACCTATGCAGATGAGGAAGGGAACTATTTTCCTGACAATGACGAGCGTGCAATTTTCTTTGCTAAAGGAGTGATTGAAACCGTAAAAAAACTCAACTGGTCTCCAGACATTATTCATGTGCATGGATGGTTAGCATCTTTCTTACCATTGTACCTAAAGACCTACTATAGTAATGAGCCTTTATTCGAAAACAGTAAGATAGTTACTTCTGTATACAATCAAGGCTTCGATCATACGTTGAATGAAAAGTTGATCGATAAGATCAAATTCGATGGAGTTGCAGATGATAAGATAGCACACCTCAGAAACCCAAACTATTTTAACGTAATGAAAACTGCTGTTGACAATAGTGATGCGGTCATCATTGGCTCTAGTGAAATGCCAAGTGAAGAATTTGAAACATATCTTAAAACTATCGAAAAGCCCGTGTTAAAATATCACAATAAAGAAGAATTTGGCCCGGCATATCTAGACTTTTACGAAAACGAAGTCTTAGACTAAAAATAGTACCGTACTTATGCATATGAAGAATATTTTGCCCAAACTTGGAGCAACGCTATTAGTGATCGTTGGATTGGCTTCTTGCGAAGAAGAATTTAGCAATATTGATACCGATATTATTGAGCAAACTTTTGAAACCGAAATGGACGACTCTAAAAGTGTAATAGCTTACAGTAAGAGTTTTAACGGAGTTCAATCGAATGATTTATCTAACTACCAACTTGGGGTATATAATGATCCCGTTTATGGTAAATCCACCGTCAATTTAATTTCGCAACTACAGTTTGCAAACAGCCAGACCAGTCCTACCTTTGGAGACTGTGTGGTTTTAGATAGTGTGATACTTTATTTACCTTTCTTTAGTACCGCAACTGTGGTATCTGACGAAGAGACTACTTACGAAGTAGACTCTATTTATGGAAGTAGCCCTATTAATATTGAAATTTTTGAGTCGAACTATCTTTTAAGAACTCAAGACCCAAATACTGGATTTGAAGATCGTCAAATCTACTACTCAAACCAACAACCAGAATTTGAAGGTTTTCTTGGAGAACTTTTGGCAACCGTTGACGATTTTGTCCCAACTTCAGATCCTGTTGTTTTGAACGACACGGTGTCTTTAGCGCCAGGATTGCGGGTGTCTTTGCCAGTCGATTTCTTTCAGGAAAAGATCATTGATAATGAAGGGGAGCCCGAGTTGTTGAATAATAACAACTTCAAGGAATTTTTTAGAGGTCTCTACTTTAGAGTGAATTCTCCAACAGACGATGGAAGTCTTTTTATGTTTGATTTGGCAGATACAGATGATGATGAAATTGGTGTAAAGTTATACAGCAGTTATAAGAGTTTAGAAGATGGAGAAACTTGTGAAACCGATGATGTTGAGGTGCTTACCGAAGAAACACGGCTCTTTTTCAATGCTATTTCTGTAAATGTATTTGATAATGAAACTCCACAAGAGATAGTAGATGCTACCAATAATGCAAATACTACTGTGGGTGAGGAAACACTATACGTAAGAGGTGGTGAAGGTATTGTAACATTTATTGAATTGTTCGGGGAAGATGCAGATGGTGACGGTGTAGCAGACGAATTGGATGAATTAAGAAGTGAGGAATGGCTTATCAATGAAGCCAATCTTGTTTTCTATGTAGATCAAGATAAAGTAACTGGAGGAGATAAAGAACCAGAACGCTTGTTTCTATACGAAACTGCAAACAATCAGGTATTGGCAGATTACTCTTTGGATCTAACTTCAAATCAAGAAGCGGTGAATGCAGTTTCTGAACATTTGGGAAGATTGGAAAGAGGTAGTGACGATAATGGAGAATTTTATAAAATTAAAATCACTAATCACCTCAGTAATCTTATCAATAGAGATTCAATAAATGCTCCTTTGGCATTGGTAGTGTCTCAAAATGTATCGCAACTAGATTTTAAGGAAGTAGAAGATCAACTCTTAGGTGATGATAATGAATTGGAGGTTCCTGGGCCAACTGTCATATCTCCTGAAGGAACCGTACTTCACGGAAATAGAAGTTCGAATGTTGAAAAGCGTTTGAAGCTTCAAATATTTTTTACCAAACCAGAATAAAGCAAACATTTATGTGTGGAATTGTAGGTTATATAGGGCATAGAGATGCGTATCCTATCATTTTAAACGGATTAAAACGTTTAGAATATCGCGGTTATGATAGTGCTGGAGTAGCATTGTACGATGGAACTGGAATTCAGATGGCAAAGACCAAAGGAAAGGTCGCAGATTTAGAAGCAAAAGTAAATGCTGAAATAACTCCGAATGGAAGTTTAGGAATTGGTCATACACGCTGGGCAACGCACGGAGTTCCAAATGATATAAACTCACATCCACATTATTCAAATAGTGGAGATTTAGTGATTATCCACAATGGTATTATCGAAAATTATGGTTCCATTAAAAAGGAATTAATCAATAGAGGATATACCTTTAAGAGTGATACAGATACCGAGGTTTTGGTAAACCTAATCGAAGAGATTAAAAAGAAGGAAAAAGTAAAGTTAGGTAAAGCAGTTCAAATTGCGCTGAACAATGTTGTTGGTGCATATGCTATTGCTGTTTTTGATCGAAACAAACCTGATGAGATCGTAGTTGCAAAACTTGGAAGTCCCTTAGCAATTGGGATCGGAGAAAACGAATTTTTCGTAGCAAGTGACGCCACACCGTTTATAGAATTTACGAATAACGCGATTTACCTCGAGGACGAGGAGATGGCTATTATCCGACTTAAAAAAGGAGTGAAGGTTCGTAAAATAAAGGATGATAGTCTAGTAGATCCTTATATTCAAGAGCTTAAACTTAATATTGAGCAGATTGAAAAAGGAGGTTACGACCACTTTATGCTTAAAGAGATTTATGAGCAGCCAGAAGTAATAAAGGATACCTATAGAGGTCGTTTATTGGCCAAGCAGGGAATTATTAAAATGGCTGGTCTTGAAGAGAACATGTCAAAATTTGTTAATGCAAACCGTATTATCATTATTGCCTGTGGAACTTCATGGCACGCAGGATTGGTTGCAGAATATATCTTTGAAGAATGGGCGCGCATACCAGTTGAGGTAGAATATGCATCCGAGTTTAGATATAGAAACCCTATTATAACAGATAAGGATGTAGTAATCGCCATTTCTCAAAGTGGTGAAACTGCAGATACGCTGGCGGCTATTAAATTAGCAAAGCAAAAAGGAGCTTTGGTCTATGGTGTTTGTAACGTGGTAGGTTCTACCATATCAAGAGAAACGCATAGTGGAAGTTATACACACGCCGGACCCGAAATTGGAGTGGCTTCAACAAAAGCTTTTACAACTCAGATCACAGTACTTACAATGATCGCATTGCGCTTGGCAGACGTAAAAGGAACGATGTCTAAGAGCGATTACATGATGCACCTACGCGAATTGGAAATGATTCCAGATTTGGTGGCAGCTGCGTTAAAATCGGAAGACAAGATCAAAGAGATCGCGAAAATATTTAAAGATGCCTCTAATTTCTTATATTTAGGAAGAGGATACAATTTTCCAGTTGCCTTAGAAGGCGCACTTAAATTAAAGGAGATCTCTTATATTCATGCGGAAGGATACCCTGCGGCCGAAATGAAACACGGACCAATTGCATTGATTGATGAGCAAATGCCGGTAGTAGTAATTGCTGTAAATAGCAATCACTATGAAAAAGTAGTGAGTAATATAGAGGAAATTAAAGCACGTAAAGGTAAGATCATCGCAGTGGTTACTGAAGGGGATACTGTTGTGAAGGAGTTGGCAGATTACGTAATGGAAGTTCCTGCAACTCCAGAATCTTTAAGTCCGTTGGTGACGACCATTCCTTTACAGTTACTGTCGTATCATATTGCCGTAATGCTCGATAAGAATGTAGATCAGCCAAGAAACTTAGCGAAGTCTGTTACAGTGGAATAACTGGACAATATTCTAATTAGGTAAATTCTTTATTTCATAAATGTTTAAAAAGCTACTTTCTTTAAGTATTCTGATCGCTTTTGGCGCTTGTATGCCTATTGATTTAAATACAATTCCGTCGTTAAGTAAAGAAGGTCATACCAACGCTGTTATTGAAATTCCCGCAGGCACCAACAAAAAGATAGAGTACAATAAGACTACCAGAAAGTTTGAAATTGATCAAAGAAACGGAAAAGACCGGGTGATCAACTTTTTGCCTTATCCTGGGAATTATGGTTTTATACCTTCTACCTATTCAAATCCTGAAAAAGGCGGTGATGGAGACGCATTGGATATTATGGTAATTTCTGAAAGCGTCCGGTCTGGCACAGTGATGCGAGTAATCCCAATTGGGATGCTTAAATTGATAGATGACAATGAACTCGATTATAAAATAATTGCCATTCCCTCTGAAGCAGACCAACAAATAGTTTCTGTAGCTTCTTTTGAAGAACTTCAAACAAAACATCCACAGCTTGTCCAAATGATTGAAAATTGGTTCTTGTCGTACGATACAGATCCCGCAACAGTGGAAGGCTGGGGAGACGAGAAAGAAGCGCTTGCTGAAATCCGAAAGTGGACGAAATAGATGTTAGATGTGAGAAGTCAGATTTTCTTAACTTATGTCAATTGTCAATCACTTTTATTTGGAGTAGACAGTATAGAGGATGACAGAAATATTTAAGCTGAAAATAGATTTAAAAAGAAACATTGCTTTCGTTCTTGATGCCATTATTGAAGTTGGAGTTGGGATTGCAATGCTCTGCGTAAACTCTAAGAACCTGATTCTATTCTATATTGGTATAGGGTTTATTTTAGTTGGACTTATTCAACTAATAAGAAAGTTGAAAACATTTCACTTAACAGAATCGGAGTTGATCATTAGGAGACCTTTTTTTCCGTTTAAGATTGCGGAAGTGAATTTTGCTATCAATAAAATTGAAAAAATTAAGTTCAATAAGATCAGTGGAAGGTTTGGCGGACCTCATCTTATTGTGATATCTAATGATAGGGATGGAAGTTTCAGAATAGAATCGGAAAAGGTACATATTGATATATTTGAAACGGAATTAAATAAACTAGGAGTTGAAACAGAAAGGGCAGGAATGTAAAATGGGGTTTCAGAGACATTTGTCTGGAGTAGTGTGCAAGCTTTCATCAAAAGATAGAAAATTTGAAAAACCGAAGAATAAAATTGAATCTGGAAGAACGGATATCTCACTATTTTGGAATTTTAATCTTTCTTCTTCCATGTGCCATATATTTATGGCGCTATATTGATTTGGTGTTTTCACACACAAAAAAGCCTACCATTACTTTCATTGAAATTGCGGGTTTGATATTGGCAATTCTATTTGCTGTAATTCAATGGAATCGACTGAAATTTAAGAAGTACATATTGGTCTCCAGTGACAAATCTTTTCAAAATGCAGTTGACGAAACTGCGAAGCAATTAGACTGGACTGTTTTGGAGGCTCGGAATGACTTTATAAAGGCGAAAGCCAATTGGAGTTTTGCCAGTTGGGGAGAGCTCATAACAATTGTAAGAACCGATGATACGATATTGATAAATAGTGTCCAGAATCCGAATAATTTTTTACCAGCGCTTACATCCTTTGGCAGGAATAAAAAAAACATTAAGACTTTTATTGATAACTTGGAGTCGGGTATTATAAAATGATAAATGAATAAAAATATTCTCGAAATAATAGGGCTGGACTTTAGTGAAGAACAAAAGTCATTGGTGGTCGCTGAACTATCGTCCATCAAGCTAAGCCACGTTATGGCCAACTCTGAGTATAATTTAAATAATACAAGACACGCCATTTTAAAATTATCGAAAGGAGATTTAAACGAAGTTGTTGAGCTAACCAAAGCCGCTAAGATTGATTTTCGGGATGTAATTATGTGGGCTTCTCAAGAGCAATAGCCAAATGACAGCGAAAGGAAACACCACTTTAAGACAAGGCCTGGAAAAGTTCTATAAAGAGCAGGAGAGCCAGCTTAGTCATAAGAAAGAAGGAATTCCTGTTGAGGTTAAGGCCTTCTTTCAATCACACGACATAGCGCACGTACTATTTGGTTGTGATATTACACTTTTCGGAGAAGGAGCTGTCAAAATATGGACCATATTTGGTACCACTTTGGGGTTTTGGAACCATATGAAGGCTTATCGAAAAGCCAATGCTTTCGAATTGTCCAGAAATTTTAGTGTTGCCCATGTTGTGAGCGATACTGTCAAGTTATTAGTATTCTTACCTGTTCTAATTATAAGGTCAAAGAAAATGAGTAAACCATGGCCTTGGTCTGGGTTCGAGCGTTATTTGGATACTTCTATTTCTGAGATAAGAAAAGAGTTTAATATTAGTGTTTTATCCTAATATTTTAGGAAGCGCTCTTAAAAAAATACAAGTACATGGCTTACTTCACTATTGTTGATCCAATAGACGAACAATAATTGACCTCTTTTTTAAATCGAAAGCTTAAGAGAATCACAGACTTTTATTTTGACTCAATGGATAATACCCGCTAGCCCGAGGTAGCGATAGCAGTGAAAATCCCGCATCATCCAAAGCTACGAGTCACGAGTAGCGAAGGATGGGAGGAATTGCAACGAATAGCGCGGTTCTCTGTAGCGACGACCTTCGGAGTAGCGAAGGAGAAACCTCCCAAAAATAGATGGTAATTTTTTAGCCAATCCATTGTAATATTGTAAGAGAAAATCCTATCTTTGCAGCGATTTTCAAGGGGTAGTATTTAAGTGCCCTAACAGTACTAAAAAATAAACACTTACATAATGTCACAAGTAACAGGAAAAGTTGCACAGATTATCGGACCGGTAGTAGACGTTGAGTTTGCTAGCGGAGCTGAACTTCCAAAGATTTACGATTCACTTGAGGTGGATAATAACGGAAACCTTTTGGTATTAGAAGTACAATCACATATTGGTGAAAGTACCGTACGTACCATTTCGATGGATTCTACAGATGGTTTAAGCCGTGGTGTAGATGCTGTTGCAACGGGAGCGCCTATCCAAATGCCAATTGGCGGGGATATCTACGGGCGTCTTTTTAACGTGATTGGTGATGCCATTGACGGTATTGGGAACCTTCCAAAAGCAGGAGCAGACGGATTGCCAATTCACCGTGAAGCACCTAAATTTGAAGATCTTTCAACTTCTACTGAAGTATTATTTACTGGGATCAAAGTAATTGACCTTATTGAGCCTTATGCAAAGGGTGGTAAGATTGGATTATTTGGTGGTGCAGGAGTAGGTAAAACAGTATTGATTCAGGAGTTAATTAACAACATTGCAAAAGGACATGGTGGTTTATCTGTGTTTGCTGGAGTAGGAGAGCGTACTCGTGAGGGTAACGATTTACTTCGTGAGATGTTAGAGTCTGGAATTATCCGTTATGGTGACGACTTTATGCACTCTATGGAAGCTGGTGGATGGGACCTTACTAAGGTTGATAAAACAGTGATGAAAGAGTCGAAAGCAACGTTTGTGTTTGGACAAATGAATGAGCCTCCTGGAGCACGTGCACGTGTTGCCTTATCTGGTTTAACAATTGCAGAATACTTCCGTGATGGAGCAGGAGACGGACAAGGAAAAGACGTACTTTTCTTCGTTGATAACATCTTCCGTTTTACACAAGCGGGTTCTGAGGTGTCAGCACTTCTTGGACGTATGCCATCTGCGGTAGGTTACCAACCAACATTGGCTACTGAAATGGGAGCGATGCAAGAGCGTATTACTTCTACTAAAAAAGGATCTATTACATCTGTACAGGCGGTTTACGTACCTGCGGATGACCTTACCGATCCAGCACCAGCGACAACCTTTGCTCACTTGGATGCAACTACAGTATTGTCTCGTAAAATTGCGGAGTTAGGTATTTATCCTGCAGTGGATCCATTGGATTCTACTTCTCGAATTCTTACAGCAGACATTTTAGGAGATGAGCACTACGATTGTGCGCAGCGAGTAAAAGAGTTGTTACAACGATATAAAGAATTACAAGATATTATTGCTATTCTAGGTATGGAAGAATTATCTGAAGAAGATAAACTGGCAGTAGGACGTGCACGTCGTGTACAACGTTTCCTATCTCAGCCTTTCCACGTAGCAGAGCAATTTACAGGTATTCCTGGTTGTTTGGTAGATATAAAAGAGACTATCAAAGGTTTCAACATGATTATGGATGGAGAGTTAGATCACCTTCCCGAAGCTGCCTTTAACCTTAAAGGAACCATTGAAGAAGCAATGGAAGCCGGAGAGAAAATGTTATCAGAAGCGTAAATTAGTAAACAGTATGCAGTGGTAGTAAGCAGTACTGCCTTCTGTGACTGCTAACTGAAAACAAAAATATATGTATTTAGAAATTGTAACTCCAGAAGCATCTTTAGTAAGTGGCGAAGTAACTTCGGTTACCGTACCGGGTGTAGATGGAGAGTTTCAAATGTTGAATGGTCACGCACCAGTTGTTTCTTTATTAGGACAAGGCAAAGTTAAATTTGAAGGAAGCCCAACGATCGCTAGTGGATATGAAAATAAGTTTTCACAAGTCGATGGAAAGTGGATACTTGAAATTGCGAGTGGTGTTATTCAAATGGGCGACAATAAAGTGATCGTACTGGCAGATTAAGACGCGTACCTTTTCACATTAAAAGTTACTAAATCCCAAATTCTATAAAGAGTTTGGGGTTTTTTTATGGCGACAACTCTCAATTGGACTCTCTACATTTTTTTGTAAACTTGTGCTATGGCTAACGATATGAACAGATATGTCTCTAAAGGAAGAAAACCCTTTTGGAAACTGCTGTTTCCATATAGTTGTTTAGGATTGGCACTTTATTGCATCTATAGCATGATAAAGGGAGTGAGTTTAGCCGCGGAGGATGACGAACTAATTGGCCCTATCGCTATTTGGATGACGGGAGTGTTGTTACTTACTTTAACAGGCATTTTTTTTGGTAGTGTTCGAGACTTTCACCTAGATTTTAAAGAAAAACGGTATAAGCTAGTAACCCGAGTTGGGTTTTTTGGGGTGGGTAAATGGAGGCGTTTTAAGCATTTAAATTACGTTTCTGTATGGCAAAATACATCTATGTATTATCAAGTAGACCTCTGGTATAACAATCACCATCATTTCTTTATCAACGACTTCTTAAATAGAGAAGACGCTTTTGAAGTAGGTGAAGAGTTAGCAAATAATTTAAAAATCGAATTTTACAACGGTGTAGATGTACTGGACTATCGCGTCATTGATTTGAAGCTTGACGATGAAGTAGAAATTTCAAAAGAGCAACGAAGGGTAGATCTTGAAATTTGCCATGGGAAGCGGCCCATTTGGCGGTCGGTAATTGCCGGTATTCTTCTAATAGTTGCGGTTTTTTTCTTTTATATATTAATTGATAGTATAGAAATAAATAATGGGCGGAAGTACATCGAACTTATTTGGTTTGGTCCGGGAATTCTCACCTTTCTAGGAGGACTGGGATTTGCAGTGGTATCCGATTATCAATTTGATTTTGAGAATAACCAATTCAAGCATATATATAGAGTAGGTCCCTTTCGTTATGGAGCTTGGGAGCCATTTGAAAGCGTAGATTATGTTTCGGTTTATAGTGATGATAAGTTGTTGTTTACAGTGAATTTATGGTTCAATGGCAATTATAAGATTCAGGTGGCTCAATATAAAGACCTTAGTCTTGCCATGGGTTCCGCGAAGAATTTTGCTGCTAAATTAAAGATTAGGGTGTGGGATGCAAGTGATCCTCACCATGCAAAGTGGGGCTCATAAAATCGGAAAAGTTATTTTAGATAGATAGTTTCCCAGTTTCTACCATTTGAGGTATGGGTGGTTAGTTTTTTGAAGCCAATTGCATAGTGTGCAGCGAGCGATCGAGTATTCAAAACGTCAACTTCAGTAATGATGTACGAAAAATTTGGAGCGATATTAGCGAGCATAGTCTCGTAGAGTTTTCTGAAAATTCCTTGTTTTCGATACAGCTTGTCGACGCATATCTGCCCCATAATCATAAAATTGGAATTAAGCTCGCTTGTAGTTCCAAGTTGCGAGTCAATTGCATCGAACATCGGTTTTAAAATAGGAATATCGTCCCAAAAGTCAGGATGCATACTAAGGGCATATCCAACTACCTTGTCTTGGTCTTTGGCAATAGTGTGTGGCCAGCTAAGATGCATGCGTTTCAATAGGTCAAAATCATGATGCACAGTTAAGAACCCTTCTTTTCTTTTTTCTTCTTCTGAAATGTTTACAGGGAGATTAGTCTTTTGTAAGGAGAGAATTTCTTGGAGCTCCTCATCTGTTGTTGTCTGAGTAAACTGAATCATATCACTAATAATTTATTCTGAAATATACTCTAAAATTTCACCAGGCTGACAATTCAATGCCTCACAAATAAGTTCTAAAGTCGAAAAACGAACTGCCTTGGCTTTACCAGATCGCAGAATAGAAAGGTTGGCTTGTGTAATGCCTATCTGTTCTGCCAATTCTTTACTTTTCATGCCTCTTTGCTGTAGAACTGTGTCTAGATTAATGGTGATGGGCATAGTTTAAATAGTTAGGTCGTTTTCATCCTTTAGTTTTTTTACTCTTTCAAAAAGCTCTGCAAGTAGGTAGAATGCAAATCCAGCAGGAACAAGATATAATAGTTCTTCTTTGAACTCGGTCAACAGATGAAAACTGTAAGACCCAATCAATGCCATTATTAATTTGAGAACAAAAACGTTGATGGTGTAATAGATAAAAATAGTGCCAATCTTTTTAAACGATTTTGAAACGGTGTCACTAAAGTAATTGCCAGCTTCAATCTCCTTGATGATGGTAAGAAAAATACTAAAGGCATAGATCAAGTAGGCTCTCCAGAAAAACAGTGCCGCACTCACAGCGTAGTAACTCCACTGAATTGCATTCTTCCCAGGGAGCCAACTTTCATTTTTGTTGGCGTCCCTGGACCAAGACACAAAATCCTTGAATTGATCTGTGTTAAAATCCCTAACATCATTAATTAAAAGAGACAAAGAAAGCAATAGCAGGCCGTATGTGAAATAGGTGAGTATTTTTGTCTTGTCTTGCATAAAATTATTGTTTATCGATAACAAATATATAAAAATTATTGATAAACAATAATTAATTAAAACTATTTTGCGCTATCGTTAATACTCCTAATTATCCGAAATTGTTTCTCCTTTACTATCTTTGAGCAATGATCCCAAAAAAACTTCAGAGGAAATTAGAGGAGCGTGCGTTAAATAACTCGCTGCGCACTTTAGGTTGTAAAACCGACCTAATTGATTTTTCTTCTAATGACTATTTGGGATTTAGTAAGTCGGAAAAAATTTTTAAGCGGGCGGCAGAAATTTTAAAAGCTCATGACCTAGAAGTAAATGGAGCAACAGGTTCTCGTTTGTTATCTGGAAACCATCCTTTGTATGAGAAAGTGGAAAATGTTTTAACCGAATTTCATCAGTGCGATGCGACCCTTATTTTTAATAGCGGTTACGATGCTAATATCGGATTTTTCAGTAGCGTTCCACAAAGAGGGGATTTAATTTTCTACGATGAGTTGTGTCATGCATCCATCCGCGATGGTATGAAGATGAGCAACGCTAAATCTTATAAGTTTGAGCACAACAGTGTGGATAATTTATCGAGTTTGGTGGAACGGTGTGCGACCGATATTGGAAATGGCACCGAGATTTACATAGTAACAGAAGCCGTTTTTTCTATGGACGGAGACTGTCCAGATCTTCATAAATTGGCAAAACTCTGCAAAGAACAAGGATATCACTTGGTGGTAGATGAGGCTCATGCGGTTGGAGTGTTTGGTGAAAGTGGAGTGGGACTGGTGCAGGAGTTAGGTTTGGAGAAAGAAGTTTTTGCTCGTATTGTGACCTTCGGAAAAGCAATGGGTTGTCATGGGGCGGCTATTTTAGGGGGGCATGATCTCAAGAATTATCTGGTAAATTTTGCCCGAAGCTTTATTTATACTACAGGACTGCCACCTCATACGTTGGCTACAATTTTAAGTGCGTACCAGCAGCTTTCAGAGGAGGTTAAGGGTAAACAAAAATTACATACAAATATTGCAATATTGCAATTAGACGTAAGATGTTCTGATCTACATTCTTTATTCATTCCAAGCAGGTCGGCTATCCATAGCTGCCTTATTTCGGGCAATGATAAGGTTAAGAAAATTTCAGATAAACTAAAAGAAAAGGGGTTTGATGTTAAACCCATTCTTTCTCCTACCGTTCCCGCAGGAGAGGAGCGACTTCGCATTTGCCTGCATAGTTATAACAGTCAGGACCAAATTAAAGAACTAGTGCAAGAACTTTTATCGGTTAGTATTAATAATCCTAAAACGAAAATTTAGAGGTATGTTCACTACCTTTACTTTATGAGCGAAACCTTTGTCACTATTGCGCAATTCACCTATTCTTCTGAAGCCAAGATCATTCAAGGACGGCTGGAAAGTGACGGAATCCCAACTTTTTTGAGCGATGCCAATACCATAGACATAGATCCTTTTTTGAGCAATGCTATTGGCGGAGTTAAGCTAAAAATTAGAGTTGAAGATGAGGGAAAGGCAAAAAATATATTTAAACATATCAATAAGTTCTCTCTAACCGATGAAGGAGAAGCCATTCGTTGTCAAAATTGTAACAGCGAAAAAATAGATTTCTTTTCCCATGTGGATAGTTTTGGATCCCAATTGGCTCTTTTGGGCGGATTCCTTTCCAAAGCCTTACCAATTTACATCAAATACGACTATAGATGTAGAGAATGTAAAACCAAATTTACACTAGATGAATAACACCTATTTTATAACTGGAATTTCAACTGAGGTTGGTAAAACAGTTGTTTCGGCCGTTGTAACGGAAGCACTAGAAGCAGATTACTGGAAGCCTATCCAAGCTGGAGAATTGGATTGTACAGATTTACATAAGGTTAAAAATTGGGTAACCAATTCGAACACCAAGTTTCATGAGAGTACTGCAAATTTGAACACCCCTATGAGTCCCCATGCCGCAGCAGCTATTGATGGCGTGAAACTTTCAGCTAAAAGCACGAAAAGACCAAATACTAAAAACGACCTAGTTATAGAAGGTGCTGGTGGATTACTAGTTCCCATCAACGGCCAAGAAACCATTGCAGATTTAATTATGCCAACAGATAAAGTGATTGTGGTATCCCGTCATTATTTAGGCAGTATTAATCACACCTTGTTAACTATTGAAGGTTTGAAATCTAGAAACCTAGACATTTTAGGGATTATTTTTAGTGGCGACGAACACCCCACAACCGAAGCGATTATAAAAAAAATGTCTGGAGTCCCCATTCTGGGACGCATCGATGAGGAACCGTATATTGATGAAAATGTCATAAGCGAGTATGCCGCTATTCTTGAAGCTAAGATCAAAGGACAGAAGAAATAGTGTCATTAAAATGCATCCTGAGGTTTTTTATAAAGAGCAGATCAAATGGTTCTATTTCTCGGTTCTTTTAAATTAAATTTGCTTTATGAATATTTCTAAACGCGATCAAAATCATATCTGGCACCCTCTTACTCAGCATCAAACCGCAGCGCCACCCATTGGAATTGTGAAAGCGAAAGAGGCTTTGCTTTGGGATGAAGACGGGAGGCAATATATAGACGGTATCGCGTCTTGGTATACTGCCATGTACGGACACTGTAATGATCATATTATTGCAGCCGTTAGCGAACAAATGCGACAACTGGATTTGGTTGTTTTTACTGGATTTACGCATGAGCCAGCAGTGCAACTCTCCGAAAAACTGATGGCAATCTTACCATCGCAACAACAGAAGATCTTTTTTAATGATAATGGATCTACCGCGGTGGAAGCGGGTATTAAAATGGCATTGCAGTATCATTTCAATAAGGGCGATAAGAGAAATACTTTAATTGCTTTTGAGGACGGATTTCACGGAGATACATTTGGCGCAATGAGTGCTTCTGGGCTTTCTGTTTACAATGGCCCCTTTGAAGATTTTTTTCTGAAAGTGGACCGCATTCCAACTCCCCAGAAACATAACCTTCAGGCTGTTTTAACTAAACTAAAAACAATTATTGACGAAAATGATTGCGCTGGGTTTGTCTATGAGCCTTTGGTCCAAGGTGCCGCAGGAATGAAATTTCACGACGCCAATGGTTTAGAAGAAGTCCTTCAGCTTTGCAAGGAGAACGATGTCGTTTGTATTGCAGATGAAGTAATGACTGGTTTTGGAAAAACGGGAAAACATTTTGCTTCGCTTTACCTAGAAACACAACCTGATATTGTTTGTTTAAGTAAGGCGCTTACTGCAGGAATGGTTCCAATGAGTATTACCAGTTGTACACAAAAAGTGTTTGACGCTTTTCTAGATAATGACATTGCAAAAGGATTCTTCCATGCACATACGTACAGCGCAAACCCTATTGGTTGCGCAGCGGCGATAGCAGGAATCGATTTGCTGCTTTCAGATGAAATTCAAAACGATATTAGCCGCATTCAAAGTGCGCACCAATCGTTCTTGAAAAAGATAAAGAATCATCCTAAGGTTGCTAATGCACGAACTATTGGTGTCATTCTAGCCATAGATCTTGCCACCGAAATGGAGCGTTATGGAGATTTACGGAATCAACTTTTTAATCACTTTATGGAAAGTGGAGTCTGTCTTCGTCCGTTGGGGAATACCGTTTATGTATTACCTCCGTACGTGATTACCAATGAACAGCTCAACCAAATCTACCAAGCTGTTGAAACCAGTTTTAATTTAGTCTAGAAATTCACTTTCTAATAAGTTAATAATTTCGTTGGTCTCATCGATATAAACATCCATGGTATCGTAGGTCCAGTTGGTATCTTTCCCTTGACCCTCAACTCTAATAGTAGCTTCGCCCTTTGGTCCTTTGATGGGTATGGTAAGTTCGGCTTCACCAAAGCCGTTTGAATAGTTGATACTTCCGCCACTCATTCCATTAGTTTCAATAGGTTCTCCTATGCGCTCCATGACCTCTGGGTTGTTTTTAACCATTTCCATAGCGTCAATATAGGCTTGAGAGTCGGACATCATAGAAGTTACTCCCACTGCAATAGTACCAACGAAGGCCACTATAAGTACAATAATTAGAAGACATCCACCAGTAGGAACTGCCCATTTCCAGTTTCTGCCAAACCAACCTTTTCTTTCTATATTTTCTTCCATGATTATTTATGTTTACGACGTCAATAACGTGTATTTTTGTATCAAATAAAAGAAAAGTTGCAAACACCTATTTTCATTTCTGGGATCTCCACTGTTTCTGCTCTGGGAACTTCTACTAAGGAGGTTTGGCAAAGTTATTTGCTTGGTAAACCATTATTTAAAAAGAAGAAAATGGGGGATCAAGAGATTTTTGTGTCCATTATTTCTTCTGAAATGGAAACCGAATTGAATTTGTTACGGTCAGAAAAATCAGCTTATAGGAATTTAGATCGCACCGTTTTACTTGCGCTTTTAGCAGCGAAGAACAGTTTTCAAAAGGCTCGTTTTCCGAAGGAGAATTTAGGGATTAATATAGGTTCTTCCAGAGGAGCAACTACCTTATTTGAAGACTATTACAGACAATTTCAGCAGCATCAAAAAGTATCTCCCTACGCTTCACCAACCACCACTTTAGGAAATATATCTTCATGGGTTGGACAAGAATTGGGTGTGAACGGCATTCAAATAGGCCATTCGGTGACCTGTTCGACAGCGCTACACGCTATTCTTAATGGTATTGCATGGCTTAACGCAGATATGGCCAATGGGTTTTTAGCAGGGGGAAGCGAATCTGCCTTAACTCAATTTACCATTGCACAAATGCAAGCCCTCAAACTTTACAGTGATACGGAGAACGCATTTGCATGCGAATCTATGCGGTTTCAGAAGAAAAAGAATACCATGGTTTTAGGGGAAGGAGCGGCTGTTGCTTTACTAGAAAAGACACGCTCAGCAAATACATCCGCTGTTATCAGCGGTTTTGGTTTTGCTTCCGAAATTATAGCACACAATAGTGCTATTTCTGAAAACGCTATTTGTTTCCAAGAATCTATGAGCAACGCCTTGAAAATGGCAAAATTGAACACCGTAGATGCCATTGTGATGCATGCACCAGGAACTGTAAAAGGAGATCTGGCTGAGAAGAATGCCATCGATACTGTCTTTAAAGCTAAACTACCCTTACTTACTTCTAATAAATGGCTTATAGGTCATACATTTGGAGCCTCCGGGATGATGAGTGTAGAAATGGCTGCTCTCATGCTGCAAAACAACCAGTTTATTGAGAACCCTTTTTTTAGCAACGCACGTCATTTGCCTCAAGAGCTAAAAACAGTGCTGGTGAATGCAGTTGGTTTTGGTGGAAACGCCGTATCAATATTGCTTTCAAAATAAGTATCTTTAGGGTTCAAACTAACCCGCATACCATGAATAGGCTTTCTAATTTCTTCTTACTATTTGTTTTATCTTCTTCCCTCCTTAGTCAAACCGATCCCGATATTTATTCCAAATTTACGGAGCAGACTATTGTAATTGATGGATATAATATTCATTTAGAAGTAAAAGGAAATGGCGCGCCCATCATGTTTTTACCAGGGGGGCCAGGGAATTCTCATGATTATATGCAGGGTAATTTTGGACACTATTACAAAACCAACAAAGTGATTTTCTTTGATTGGTTAGGAAGAGGGAAAAGTGATGACGCTAAGAATAGTTTAGAATATTCGGTCGAAGCAGATGTGGAAATGATGGAAAAGATTAGAAAACATCTAAAGTTGAATCAAATGGCGTTGGTAGGACATAGCTATGGAACTGTTCCTGCTCAGGCATATGCCTTAAAATACCCAGATAATGTTAGTAAAATAGTGCTTATTAATGGTTTCCATAGTGGAGCGATGTGGCAGGCAAATTGCGATAGTTATAATCATTATGCCAAAACCCATTTCCCTGAGCGCTGGGTAAAAGTGGATTCGTTACGTGCGCTTGGTTATCTTTCGAGTGAGGATCCTTTAAAAGAACTATATGGAAGCTTTCCCACCAAATACATATACTATCACAACACTGCCCTCAAACAAAATGTTCCTAAAGATCGCTTTAGAGGATGGGCGAATGATGTCTATACTCAGATAATTGGACCAGACGGCGATTTTGATGTAAGTGGAAGTATGATTGATCAGGACTACAGAAGAAAATTGAAAGACGTAAAGGCACCCACCTTAATTATAGCAGGTCGCTATGATGGAGTTTCTACACCAGAGTTTGCAGTGCAATACAAAGACTTCATGCCGCAAGCACGTTTTGAAATGTTTGAAAACAGTGGGCATAACCCGTATTTAGAGGAGCCAGAGAAGTTTTATGCGCTTTTTAATGAGTTCTTCGGAATAAAAAACTGACTTTTTCGGTAACACTTTCTTGAAACGTACGACTAATACTACAATTGTGTGTCACTCCTTTTGAAGCTTCATACAGAACGAGCGATCGAGGCTCGTTCTAAGTTAAACACAAGAATCTATTTTCAATATTTTTTAAAGCATCCCGTGAACACTTATCAATTAAAATAAGCGCACGACTAATAACGTATAAGCAAGAATTCTTGCTGAAACGAACTGTTAGTATCCTCGTGACAACTAAGTAGGGTTTGTTCTCCGATGACTTTAAAAAGATAGTATATTTCTCAACTAATTATAATAAAACTATGGAACAATGGTTCGCCGCTTTAGGCACTTTTGAAAAGGTGTATTGGGTTACTGCCTTAATATCTTCCTTGCTATTTATCATTCTAATGATCATGACCTTTGTGGGGGGTGAAGTAGATGATTTGGGCGATGTCGATGCGGAAATTGATGGTGATACGGGTATCGGATTTCAATTTCTATCTTTTAAAAACCTGATGGGGTTCTTTACCATTTTTGGATGGACAGGAATCGCTTGCATGAACGAAGGCTATTCGCATGTCGTTACCGTTGCAATCTCGGTTTTTTGCGGACTCTTGATGATGCTCGCAATGGCGGCACTCTTTTATTACTTAGGCAAACTAACCAGTAGTGGGTCTCTTAAATTGAAGAACGCGCTCAACGGAGTAGGTGAGGTATATCTAACTATTGGCGCGAATAGATCAAAAATGGGAAAAGTAATGATAAAAGTGCAAGGGGGTTTGAGAGAATTGGAAGCGCTTACCGATGAGAATACCGACTTAAAACAAGGAGATATTATAACAGTTACCCAAGTCACAGATAACGGAGTATTAATCGTAAATAAAAACACTAACTAATATGAGTACATTACCACTACAGGCCGAAGCTTTTGCAGGATTGCTGGCGATCGGATTTGCAATTTTATTTTTTTTCATCATCATTCTCACTTTTATAAGAAGGTATAAGAGATGTCCATCGGACCGAATTTTGGTAGTATACGGAAGAGTTGGAAGTGGAAATTCTGCTCGATGTATCCACGGAGGAGCTGCTTTTATTTGGCCAGTTGTTCAGGATTACGAGTTTTTAGACCTAACACCTATTTCAATAGAAGTAAATCTGATGAACGCATTAAGTAAACAGAACATACGTGTAAATGTACCGTCTAGATTTACTATTGGTGTTTCAACAGAACCAGGCGTTATGCAAAATGCTGCAGAGCGATTACTTGGCTTAGGACAGCAAGAAATTCAGGATTTGGCGATGGAAATTATCTTTGGGCAGTTGCGTTTAGTTGTTGCGTCCATGGACATTGAAGAAATCAACTCAGATCGTGATAAGTTCCTTGCCAATATTTCAAGCAGTGTAGAGTCTGAACTGAAGAAAGTAGGTCTTAAATTGATCAACGTAAACATAACAGATATCGTCGATGAATCTGGATATATTGAAGCATTAGGTAAAGAAGCTGCAGCTCATGCGATTAACGCAGCTAGAAAGAGTGTTGCTGAGAAGAATAGAGACGGTTCTATTGGTGAGGCGAATGCACTTCAAGATGAAAGAACCCAAGTCGCTGCAGCCAACGCGCAGGCAGTAGATGGAGAGAATACCGCAAAGATTGCAGTTGCTAATTCAGATTCGTTGCGCCGTCAAAGAGAAGCAGAAGCTGAGCGTATTGCAATTGCTTCGGAAAAGGTGCAATCTGCAAAGGCTTTAGAAGAATCTTACTTAGCTGAAAAGGAAGCGGAGATTTCGCGTGCGGAAAGAGAGCGAAGTACCCAATTAGCAGATATTATTGTACCTGCTGAAATCGATAAACGAAAAGTAGAGATAGATGCTGAAGCCGAGGCCGAACAAATTAGAAGGCTCGCGAAAGGGGAAGCAGATGCAATTTTGTTTAAAGCACAGGCAGAAGCTCAAGGTCTTTTTGAAGTATTGACAAAGCAAGCAGAAGGTTTGGATCAAATTGTGAAAGCGGCTGGTAACAACCCTAAAGATGCTGTTTTACTGTTAGTTGCTGATAAGTTACCAGAATTGGTAAAAATCCAGGCCGAGGCCATTAAGAACATCAAAATTGATAAAATCACTGTTTGGGAAAACGGAGGAGGAAAAGATGGACAAACATCCACTTCTAATTTTATCTCTGGGATGTATAAATCTGTTCCGCCACTTCAGGAAATGTTTAATATGGCAGGAATGCAGTTGCCCGATTATTTAAAGGGTAAGGAAATTGGAGATGCCGAGGAGATCATTGAGACAGAAAAATAAAGTGATTTCATAAAATTAGGGGCCCGCAAGGTATTATTCTTTGCGGGTTCCTGTTTTATATGCTGTTGTTAATTATTCATGAACACTTTTTCACCAACTCTCTGTTTCTACGCATTATTTTAATTATTTTTGACTCGGCTTAGGGATGGAAGCGACATCCTTTTTTGCTGCTGGCTGAGCGGAGTCGAAGTCAACAGTAAAAAAGATACAGCGTACAGCCCGACTCCCCGTATCCGCCTGAGGCGGAGAAGGAGAGAAGCCCCAAACAACAATCATTCTATGAGTACAATAAAACATAACTGGACCAAGGAAGAAATTCTTGAATTACACAACAAGCCTATGATGGAGTTGCTTTATGAAGCGGCGACGGTGCATAGAGAATTTCATAATCCAAACGAAGTACAGGTTTCCACCTTACTTTCTATTAAAACAGGTGGTTGTCCAGAGGATTGTGGTTATTGCCCTCAGGCGGCTCGTTATCATACCGATATTGAAGGGAATGATCTTATGACGGTTTCTCACGTAAAGGCACAAGCGCTTAGAGCAAAGGCTTCTGGGAGCTCGCGTGTTTGTATGGGAGCTGCATGGCGAAATGTGAAGGATGGACAGGAATTTGATCAGGTATTAGAAATGGTGCGTACCATTAACAAACTGGATATGGAAGTATGTTGTACGCTGGGAATGATTACTGAAAATCAGGCGCAACGTTTAGCCGAAGCTGGTTTGTATGCCTATAACCACAATTTAGATACCAGTGAAGATTATTATAAAGATGTAATTTCTACCCGTGCGTATCAGGATCGTTTGGATACCATTGGAAATGTAAGAAAGACCAACGTAACAGTATGTAGCGGAGGAATTATAGGAATGGGTGAAGCTATTGAGGATAGAGCAGGAATGTTGGTAGCTTTGGCGTCTTTAAGTCCGCAACCAGAATCGGTTCCCATCAACGCTTTAGTTGCAGTTGAGGGGACGCCCATGGAAGATATTGAGCCTATTTCTATCTGGGATATGATTAGAATGGTCGCTACTACCCGAATAGTAATGCCTAACACACAGGTAAGACTTTCGGCAGGAAGAACAGAAATGAGTAGAGAAGGACAGGCCATGTGTTTCTTTGCTGGAGCCAACTCTATATTTGCTGGTGATAAGTTACTCACCACGCCAAACCCGGATGTAAATGAGGACATGGAAATGTTCAAATTACTGGGTCTAAAGCCTATGAAACCTTTCGTTAAAAAGGCGCAACCTGAAACTGTGGAAGCGGATAATTCTAAATTTGAATCCCAAGGTGAAAAACCAAAATGGACGCGCCCAGGGCATAAAATTGAACGAAACGAACAAGCCAAATCCAAAGCTTAATTTTTATTTAAATACCTCCAAATTTATCATTTTATGAAAACCTATCTCTACGCAATCCTGCTAAGTCTTGTTCTATTTTCTTGTTCAGAAGATGACACAGATAATGATGCTAATGCTTCTTGTAACGCGGTTACTGCTATTTCTCAATCCAATATTGATGTTGATAAAGCAACATTGCAATGGACCCAAGAGGGTGCCACTGCCTTTACGGTGGAATACGGAGTCGCTGGTTTTAATTTAGGTTCTGGAACGCAGCTAACAGCTACTTCCAGACAGGCTGTTTTGGGTGGCTTGGATCAAAATACTACTTACGACTATTACGTAAGAGCTAATTGTGGAGATACTAGCAGTGATTTTTCGGGCCCCGCAACTTTTACAACCTTAGTTTGTCCAGCGGTCACCATAGGTCAAGTGGATGTGGGACAAGATTCGGTAACAGTAAGTTGGTTTGCAGCAGATTCTGCAACGGCATATAGTGTAGAATACGGACTTGCTGGTTTCACTGTTGGAACTGGAATAGAACTTTCGACTAATACCAGTTCAATTACAATTAATGAACTTTTGGGGAACACTACTTACGATATTTACGTAAGAACAAATTGTTCTGCAACTAACAGTGAAGACACTAGTAAGGTAGTTTTTACTACTTCTCCAGTTTGTGCTACTCCTACTAGCTTTAGCGGTGCGCCCACTGCTCCTGGAACGGTAGATCTTTTTTGGAACGAAGAAGGAGAAACAGCATGGAGAATCGAATACGGCCTCTCTGGATTTAGTCTAGGTACGGGTGACGAAGTAAATACCTCTCAAACTTTTATAACTATTACAGGACTGCAAACAGAAACGGTATACGAATTCTATATTCAGTCCAATTGTGGTTCTAATGGTTTAGGAGAATTTCTTGGTCCGTTACCACTGGTTACTAATTAATGAAGCGTTCTTTACGCTAATAACAGCTAATTAAATTGCAATACTTAGGAGCATATTTGAGTTTTTCTTGTGGTCGAAATTGTATTAAACACAATTTTTGAGGAAATATTTTCGTTTTAGGATTCTGCCAAACTCTACTTAATCTTAAAATACCTCTACTATGAAAAAACTGCTCTGGTTAGCGATCGCCTGTGCATTTTTGTTTGGCTGCTCAAAAGACGACGACAACTCCACGAACAACAATTGTTCAAAACCCGAAAACATTTCAATCGATCAAGTAAACAGCACCTCCGTATTCTTTAGTTGGGATACGGGAGGTGAATCTGCATTCGAATTTGAATATGGAGAGCGTGGATTCGCGCTTGGTTCTGGAAGTGTAGTGCAAACTTCTCAAACAGATTACCTAGTGGACGGATTAAATCCGCTCACCAATTATGAAATTTTTCTCCGATCAAATTGCGGGAGCGAAGGCTTTAGCAGCTACGTATCGGCTCAGTTCCAAACCTTAGAAACAGTTGATCTTTGTAATACGCCTACCAATTTAGCATTGGTTACGGTTACAGCTTCAAGTATTGGTATTACTTGGGACGAAAATAACGAAACTGCTTGGGAGGTAGAGTACGGCCCAACTGGTTTCGTAATAGGAACTGGAACGGTTTTACAAAGCACCCAGCCTAATATTAATATTCAAAACTTAGGCGCTTCTACTACCTACGAAATTTACGTACGGGCAAACTGTGGAACCGATGGTTATAGTAGTTACTCTCCTCAATTAGTGGTTACCACAGACGGATCCTAGATATAGATAGTCTAAAGGCATTACTTTAACAGGAGATTCTATGAAAGTTTTGTAATTTCGTAGGTACGTAAACACTTATGCAGCTACAACCAATTGATAGAGTCGCCAACCTGAGCAAGGAAGAGTTCTTGGAGAGCTATTTCAAGCCACAAAAGCCCGTCATCATTGAACGATTTGTCGATAATTGGCCGGCAATTGAAAAATGGGACTTGGATTATATGGCGAAGGTTGCTGGGGAAAAAGTAGTGCCTTTATACGATGACCGACCGGTCAAGCACGAGGAGGGTTTTAACCAGGCACACGCTGAGATGAAAATGAGCGATTATATCGAGTTGCTTAAAAGCGAACCTACCAAATACCGGATCTTTCTCTGGAATATTCTAAAGGAAGTGCCCGAGTTACAAAATGACTTTTCGTATCCAGATTTCGGACTCAAATTGATGAAAGGTCTTCCCATGATGTTTTTTGGAGGAGAGGATAGTTATACCTTCATGCATTACGATATTGATCTGGCGAATATTTTTCATTTTCACTTTCACGGAAAGAAGCAGGTGATCTTATTCGATCAAAAACAGAACGATTACCTGTATAAAATTCCTCATTCATTGATTGTTCGAGAGGATATAGATTTTAATAATCCCGATTTTGACCGGTGGCCGGCTTTAAAGAAGGCAACTGGTTTTTCTGGAAATCTGGAGCATGGAAATGTGTTGTATATGCCCGAAGGTTATTGGCACTATATGCGCTATGTGACACCTGGATTTTCAATGAGCCTGCGATCCATTGCGCGCAACCCGAAAAATTTGGGAAGAGCGGTTTACAATATTATGGTGATGCGGCATTTCGATAATTTAATGCGCAGATTGAAAGGTCAGAAATGGATCGACTCTAAGAATGAACGTGCTATTGAGCGTACACACCGGAAGTTGGGGAGTTCTTAGTTTTTGATTTATTCTTTTATAAGTTTAATTGTTTTGAAGGCACATTTCCGTTGTTCGCAGCCGTTTCATTATCTACTTCTGGATTGCCGCAGTATAATTCCTCAAGTAAGCACTAACCCATTAATTATGCCGTCAATATCAATACCTTCATAAATGATCGATTCTTGACTTGATCCATCATTAGGTTTACCCTTAACCCAATATAAATTAACGAAAGTGATTGGACACTACCTCCCAAACCAAGTGCGATTCCCATCCGCGATATAATAGGTAATCAGCTAATTTTTTCCTTTTCTTTTGAATGTTTTTTTCTGAAATGAGCTGTTTTAGACGCTTTTCAGCTAAATCATGGAAGGTAGTTAGGTATTCTTCATCTGAAATTTCTTTCAATGCTAATTTGATATTATAAGCAGAGATGTTACGCATCTTCAATTCTCGAACAATCCTGTTCTTTCCCCATTTCTTGGTTCTAAACTTCCCTCGTGCAAAAGCCTGAGAAAAACGAGTTTCGTTGAGGTAGTTTTCCTGAATAAGCCCAGAGATAATAAGATCGATCGCATCTGGAATCATTCTCATGTCTCTTAACTTCTGTTGTACTTCTTTATGGCAGCGCTCTTGATAGGCACAATAGTGCTCCAGCTTTGCCTTGGCTTCTGTAACCGAATATGTTTTGTGTTTCTCCAACAAGACGCTAAAATACTATAAAAATTCACCAAAAGCTTTTCTCCTCGGCCCAGGAGTTTTGGTAAGGGAAGTTGCACTTATGAAAAATAAGAGGGTAAGATATGTTGCTTTCTCTAACACTTAAAATATAAAACACGAGTAAACAACTATCGTCATTCACTTAAAACGAAATGTAGGATACTAATTTCAAGGTGTTTTAATATTCAAACTAATTGCTAGCTATTGTTGAATTGACACAATTCTTGAGTGTCTAACCGATCAAGAGAATATGAATCCCTAATTATAATGTTATGAAAAAAATTATTTTATCAATTGTAGTAGCTCTTATGCCATTGTTGGGAATAAGTCAGAATTACGCTCTTAATTTCGATGGTGTTGATGACCATATAAGTCTTGGACAAAATTTTGGTTTTGAGAATACCGATCAGTTTACGGTAGAAGCCTGGGTTAATATGAGTACCCAAACAGGTATTCAGCAAATTATTTCTAAGTTGGATCTCACCTTTAGAGGTTGGGGATTTCAGAACTTCCTAGCGGAATTTATTTCCTAACAGTAGAGGTGAACGATCAAAGAGCCACCAGAAAAATTGTAAAAAGATAAAGTTTAGTTTAATGTGAGGAAGAAAAATGCCTGCCCTGTTTTCGGGGTGGGTGTTTTTTATAACAAAAGGTATTTGGGTTCACTCATTTATAAAGAAGCTGTAAAACTACTCTTGGAACAAAAAAACCCTCCTCAACAGAATGTTAGGGAGGGTTTAAAGTTATTTTATCTCGTTACCATCTTTATCATGAAAGTGATACTCGAGATACGTGTAAGCATCTCTAGGTTGAATTTTTACCCATTTTTTGTGCTCCATGAACCATTTGGTTCGCACAGATGGAAAGCCTTTTGTTAAGAAGGCTGCTATAAAAGGATGTGTGTTTAAAGTTATCTTTTTATAGTCTTTGTTGAAGAGTCTTGTGACATCTTCGTTAATCTTTTGCAACACGTGGATTGGTGCTTCAATTTCACCGCCGTCACCTGCAATATCAGGGTTTTCTTCGCGGGTTTTAATATTCACTTCCGGTCGCACACGTTGGCGTGTGATTTGAATCAGGCCAAATTTACTTGGCGGTAGAATCTTGTGTTTGGCTTTGTCATCTTTCATTTCATCGCGAAGGTGGTTATAAAGTTTTCTTCGATTTTCGGCTTTGCCCATATCGATGAAATCTACTACAATAATACCTCCCATATCGCGAAGTCTAAGCTGTCTTGCTACCTCGGTAGCGGCTATAATATTGACTTCGAGCGCTGTGTCTTCTTGAGTTTTAGACTTGTTACTACGGTTACCACTATTCACGTCAATTACGTGGAGGGCTTCCGTATGTTCTATAACCAAATAGGCACCTTTTGCTCCAGAAACGGTTTTACCAAACGATGTTTTGATCTGTCGTTCAATTCCAAATTTTTCAAAAATTGGAACCTTAGAGTCATACATCTTGACAATATTCTCTTTCTTCGGTGCAATTTCTTGCACATAATCTTTTATTTGTAAATAAAGGGTTTCGTCATCAATATGAATGGCAGAGAACGAATCGTTAAAAACGTCTCTTAATATAGATGCACCTCTATCTAACTCTCCTAACACCTTACTTGGGTGGTGTGCCCCGCGTAGCTTTTTACACATCGCTTCCCAGCGATCTTTGAGATTCTGTAAATCTCTATCCAGTTCTGCTACTTTTTTGCCCTCGGCTACTGTTCGAATAATAACTCCAAATCCTTTTGGCTTGATGCTTTGTATTAAGCGTTTGAGCCTATCTTTTTCTTCTTTAGATTCTATTTTTTGAGAAATAGATACTCGGTCGGAAAACGGAACCAAAACAATATAACGGCCAGCTATGGAAAGCTCGCTGCTAATTCTAGGTCCTTTAGTGGAAATGGGTTCTTTAACGATCTGAACCAAGATAGATTGATTAGATTTCAAAGCATCATTGATGCCTCCATTCTTGTCAATCTCCTTTTCTAATGGGAATTCTTTTAAAGAGAAATCTCTTATTTTACCTGTGCTTACACCTTTGACGAACTTCAATAAAGAAAGGACCTTTGGGCCAAGATCATGGTAATGCAAAAATGCATCTTTTTCATAACCTACGTTTACAAAGCAGGCATTAAGCCCGGGAACAGTTTTTCTAACTTTGGCGATAAACACATCACCAACACTGAACTTGTTGTCGTCGTCTTCTTTATGTAATTCGACTAGTCTTCCATCTTTTAAAAGGGCAAAATCAACTTCTTGTGAACTGGATCTAATAAATAATTCGTAGCTCACGTTTTAATGATTTTTGTCCGCCTTAGGCGGATGGATTAAACAATATTTTTTATCTGTCCTACCTAAGTTATAGGCAAGGCAGATAGAACAAACTAGAAGACGTTGGATATATTCCAGCGCTTTCATCTAATTCGTTTCACAGGAATTTTATAAAACCTGTTGAAAATAGAACGTTTTCACGCTATATTTTCGTTTTCAAAGAACGTTTTAATCTTTTTCAAAAAAGAAAAAAGTAGTTTTAAAACTACTTCTTCTTGTGGCGGTTAGCGCGACGTCTTTTTTTGCGCTTGTGCGTTGCAACCTTGTGTCTTTTTCTTTTTTTACCGCTTGGCATATTTAAAGTTTTTTAAGAAGTCCCATCCGCCATAGGCGAATAGGACATATTGTTATTACTTAACTTCTACGTTTGTCTTAACTCCATCAACAAAAACTTTCGCAGGCTTGAAGGCCGGAATGTTGTGAGCTGGAATCTTAATCGTTGTGTTTTTCGAAATATTTCTACCGGTCTTTTCTGCTCTCTTTTTAATAATAAAGCTTCCAAATCCTCTTAGATATACGTTGTCACCACTTTCTAACGAGTTCTTTACTTCGTTCATGAAGGTTTCAACTGTAGCTTGTACATCACCTTTTTCCATTCCTAATTTTTCTGAAATCTTTGCTACGATATCTGCTTTTGTCATCTAAACTGGGGTTTTAATAAATTAATAAATAAGTAAATAAAATTGGGTTGTTTTTATAAGACGGCAAATATAAGGATTTTAATATCGAAAAATCAAATCGTAATCCATTAAAATATAAATACATAACTACTACTTTTACAAAATGCCAATAAAACCAACTTTTTTTTCTAAAAAACTCATTACGTGGTATTTACAGAATGGGCGCTCCCTTCCATGGCGTGAGACAACCGACCCTTACCACATATGGTTGTCTGAAATAATGTTACAACAAACCCGCGTGGAGCAGGGACTGCCGTACTATTTGAAGTTTATTAAGGCATTTCCTACAATTGAAGATTTAGCTACCGCTCCCGAGGAGAAGGTGCTTAAATTATGGCAGGGATTGGGCTATTATTCGAGGGCTAGAAACCTTCATTTTACTGCCAAATTGATTGCTTTTGAAATGAACGGAATATTTCCTGATAATTTCAAGGATTTGCTAAAATTGAAGGGTGTTGGAGATTATACGGCTAGCGCTATCGCCTCTATTTGTTTTGACGAATCTGCTGCAGTAGTCGATGGAAACGTCTACAGAGTCCTGTCTAGGGTCTTTGGAATTGATACTCCAACCAATACAACAAATGGGATCAAGCAATTTAAGCAACTCGCTCAGGAATTGATAGATTCTTCCCAGCCTGGAACATTCAACCAAGCAGTGATGGAATTTGGTGCACGACATTGTACTCCCCAGAAACCCGGGTGCAATACTTGTATCTTTTCAGATAAATGTGAAGCCTTAAGACAGAATACCGTATCTGTTCTTCCAGTTAAACTAAAGAAGACGAAAGTGAAAGATGTGTACTTTAATTATATAGTGCCTATTTCAGGAGATGAAAAAACAATACTTGAGCAAAGAACCGGAAAGGGCATCTGGCAAAATCTCTTTCAATTTCCGTTGGTGGAAACTAAGTCGAATGTAGATCTAAAGGAGCTAATGCTCACCGAAGATTTTACAGACTTAGCAAAAAATCTTTCCATTGATTCTGTGGTAAGGTATAACGATACTCCCATAATACACAAGTTATCCCACCGAAACATACATACGCAGTTTTGGATTGCGAATATTTCAGAATTGAACAGTAAAGGCATCCTAAAGACAGAAGTAAAGGATTATGCCGTACCAGTGCTCATTGAAAATTTCGTGTCGGAGTTCTCATTCTTTCAAGATTAATATACCCTAATAGCTATGTTAATAAGTATAAGTAATATTGAAAGCGGCAAAAATTGAAAAATTTCCTATATTTAAAACACATAACCTACCTTTGTAGGCTATAAAAATTTAAACTAATATGAGCGGTACCTTAAATAAAGTGATGCTAATTGGGCATACAGGTGATGAAGTGAAGATGAATTATTTTGAAGGTGGTGGTGCCATTGGGCGATTTCCATTGGCAACCAATGAAACATATACTAATAGAACCACTGGTGAGCGTGTTTCTAACACCGAGTGGCATAATATAGTTGTTCGCAACAAAGGAGCCGAAATATGCGAAAAATACCTAAAGAAAGGTGATAAAGTATATATAGAAGGTCGTATCAAGACTCGTAAGTGGCAAGATGATAAAGGCAATGACCGTTACAGTACAGAAATACAATGTACAGATTTCACCTTTTTAACGCCCAAAACGGAAGGTGGAATGCCGCAGAATCAAAACGCGGGACAACCAGCGACTGCAGCAAGTTCTCAGCAACAAGCTCCGCAGCAACAAGCTCCGCAGCAAACTCAGGCATCGCCTATAGAAGAAGACGATGATCTACCCTTCTAATGTTAAACAAAACCATGCATTTTGGATATAGAGCCTCCTAGTTTACTTTTAATCTCACTCCTTACAGTCCCTCAAGTCTCAAGCATTGTTTTGTTGTTTCTATTATTGTTGTGTTCAGCATTGATATCTGGTGCGGAGGTTGCATTCTTTTCCATAACTACTGCAGATCTGGATGCAAACCAGGAAAACGAGCGGTCTAAGAAACTAGCTATTGTAGAGCGACTTCTTGGGAAGCCGAAAAAACTGTTGGCAACTATTTTGGTCGCAAACAACTTTATCAATATCGCAATCGTATTGCTTTTTGCTTCTTTAAGTCCATTGTTTTTTGGAGATCTTCAAGAACCCTACAAGTTTATTGTGGAAGTTGGGGTGGTTACATTTCTAATTTTGTTGTTTGGAGAGATTCTACCTAAAATATATGCGAGTAGAAATAAAATTTCCTTCTCTATGCTCATGGCTCATCCGTTGAGCGTTTTGTTTACACTTTTCACTCCACTTAGTAATCCCATGCGGGCAGTAACCATTATGATCGAAAATCGTTTTGGAAAGCAAAAGTCTAATTTGAGCGTAGATCAATTATCACAAGCACTAGAGCTAACCAGTGACGAGGATACCACACAGGAAGAACAAAAAATTTTAAAGGGAATAGTTACTTTCGGAAATACAGACACCAAAAATGTGATGCGTCCACGAATGGATATTTTTGCTTTGAACGAAGAAGCTTCCTATGCAGATATTATGCCCGAGATCATTTCAAAAGGGTTCTCTAGAATTCCGGTGTATTCAGAAAGTATAGACAATATTACAGGAGTGCTTTATGCAAAGGATCTCCTGCCTTATTTCGACAGTAATAATTTCGACTGGGTTACGCTAAAAAGAGAAGCCTACTTCGTGCCTGAAAATAAGAAATTAGACGATTTGTTGAATGAATTTAAAGATAGAAAAATGCACTTGGCCATAGTGGTAGATGAGTATGGCGGCACTAGTGGTCTCATTTCACTAGAGGATATCATAGAAGAGATAGTAGGGGAAATAAGTGATGAGTTTGACGATGAAGATCTTATTTTTTCTAAATTGGACGATAATACCTTTGTTTTTGAAGGTAAGACACCGCTAAAAGATTTTTATAGAGCTATTAAAATTGACGACATTAAGCCGTTCGAAGACCATAAAGGAGAGGCCGAAACATTGGCTGGATTCCTCTTAGAGGTATCGAAGGGGTTTCCAAAAAAGGGAGAAGTAATAAACTTTTATAATTACACGTTTACCATTGAGGCGTTTGAAAGTAAAAGAATCAAACGAATTAAGATGTCTATTACACCTCTTAAGGGCTAAATTAAATAGATTTGTAGAACGTTCAACACTCAATATTCATTTATAATGCGCGTATTATTCGTCTTAAGTTTTATTATTTTATTAAGTTCTTGCGGGGAAGAAGTGGTGGTAAAGCCAGCTGCAAAATTACGCTTGGAGTACGACCTTACAGACTATCGCAAGTCTAAATTGGATTGTCCATTTAACTTTGATGTAAATACTGCTTCTAGCGTGGTTTCTAAGAAAAACTGTGGAGTAAATATAAAATACCCAAAGATGAAGGCTACTCTTTATCTGTCTTATCAGCCAGTGCAAGATGGTAATTTGGAGTCCCTGCTTCAAGATGCGCAGAAGCTCACTTACGACCATACGGTAAAAGCCAATGAGATTT
The DNA here is from genome assembly GCA_947495135.1 of uncultured Flavobacteriaceae bacterium. GTDB lineage: Bacteria > Bacteroidota > Bacteroidia > Flavobacteriales > Flavobacteriaceae > Aureisphaera. The sequence goes on along the minus strand of CANLXN010000004.1, from coordinate 94,090 downwards.
TCGAGCAACCTCGTCAAGACACCCTTAATGATGTCTACGGGATGTTCTATATCATTAATGGGGATGCTGCTACGCAGGCACAGTTTTACGTGACCGATAGTTTGAGACATTTTGTAAGTGGCGCTCTTTATTTCGATACCAAGCCAAATTTCGATTCCATTTACCCTGCAGTTGCCTATCTCCGCGACGATATTAGAAGAGTAATGGAAACAATTACCTGGGAAGAATAATAGGGATTTCCGATTTGTATGGATGTACGATTGAGATTACCCCTGGAGCGTTTTTAAGATGAAGGTTTTTTCTTGGGCCTGTCCTTATTGAATCGAATTTTTTAATGATTGCCGCTTAAGAATTGCTTCTTTGGATGATAAAAAATCGAACTAAAAGGTTTCGTCTATTTTCTTCTTCGGAAATTTTCACATCCCTAGGCTTGCTTCTTGGGTAAACACTTAGAAGCGGCCACTTTCGTTTAAATTGCTCCCAGAATAGAATGCCGCATTTTTCTGAAAAATAATTGCTATTAACGAATTCTACATTCAGAATAAAATTGCAATTTTGCACTTCAGAAAACACAATGAACGCGAATACCATCAAGTGGTTTTACCTTCTCATCTTATCCCTCATTTGGGGGAGCTCCTTTATACTTATTAAAAAGGGACTTATTGGTTTAACAGACTACCAGTTGGGGTCCTTGCGTATAGTACTTACTTCTATTTTCCTATTCTCGGTAGGTTTTAAAAGTATTAAGGAAATTAAAAAGACCCATTGGAAATGGGTTGCCATCTCTGGGTTTGTAAGTTCTTTCTTTCCGCCTTTTCTGTTCGCAATAGCTCAGAATTATATTGACAGTGGGATCACTTCAGTAATTAATTCAATTGTTCCCCTTAATACGATACTTGTGGGAGCGCTATTATTCGGAATTGGAGTTACCAAAAGGCAAGTAATAGGAGTGGTTATTGGTTTTATAGGGACAATTCTTCTTATTCTTGGTGGAATTAGTCTTTCAAACAGCGGCGATTTAGTGCAGAGTATAGATGGTAGTGGGAATTTATGGTACAGCTTGCTAATTGTAATTGCAACCCTTGGATATGCGTTCAATGTAAACATTATCAAAAAGCATTTAAATACTATAAGTGCTTTGGCGGTAACCACTGGAAATTTTCTCTTTGTATTTCCTCCAGCCCTTATTATCTTGTACTACACGGGCTTTTTTGAAACGATTTTTCAGAATAGAGAAATGCAGATTTCTTTTGTATATGTCGCTATCTTGTCTTTGTTTGGGACTGCCATAGCTAAGGTTATTTTCAATAAGTTGGTTCAGATTGCGAGTCCGGTATTTGCTTCCTCAGTTACTTATACCATGCCAATAGTTGCGGTGATGTGGGGTGTTTTTGACGGGGAGCAATTTGGTTGGTTGCAAATCTTCGCAGCAGCGATTATCCTTTTTGGAGTGTATTTGTCCAATAAACGAACGGCTAAAAAGTGAGTATTATCCTAATATTCAAGGTGTTCTGAATTTTTTTTCCGAACTTTAGTGGAAACATTAATAATAGGGTTATGGAAAAATACTATATCAAATACGGTGTTGGAATCGCAATTGCTCTTATTGCTTATTTCTTATTAACGAAGTTAGTTGGATTGCACGAGTATCCTATTTTAAGTGCCTTTAATGGTGTTATTTTTGGAGTTGGAATCCTACTGTCTATAAAATCTTACAAGGCAAATGCGTACAACTTTAAGTATGAGGAAGGTTTTCAGTTAGGGTTATTTACTGGTGGGTTGGCTACGATCATTTTTAGTGCTTTTATGGCGCTTTATATTTTTCAGGTAGATACTCAATTTGCTACGGCAGTGCTGGACTCATGGGATATTAATTTCAATAAAGGATCTCTTATTTTGGTGATCATGTTGTTCATCATGGGGTTTTCTACCTCCTTTGTTTTAACCTTGGCATTTATGCAGTTGCTAAAAGAGTCTTGGAACACCTCGAAAAGTCATTGAAAATGCACTAAAAATAAAGGGGTTAAGCCTTTGTCAATTTCACAAATAAAATTATATTTGCACCCTCCTACGCAAAACCTAAATGGTTTGCTTGGAAGGGCACAGCCTTTTGTAGGATAAATAAAATTAATTTAATTAAACGTTTACGCTATGTACGCAATTGTAGAGATAGCAGGGCAGCAATTTAAAGTTGCAAAAGATCAAAAGGTCTTTGTAAACCGTTTGGCCGTAGAAGAAGGTAACAAAGTCTCTTTTGACAATGTACTTCTAATCGGTGACGGAGACAAAGTTACTGTTGGCGCCCCGGCTATAGACGGAGCTCAAGTTGGAGCTAAAGTCGTTAAACACCTTAAAGGTGACAAAGTTATTGTTTTCAAAAAGAAAAGAAGAAAAGGATACCGTGTTAAGAACGGTCACCGTCAATCTCTTTCTGAAATTATTATCGAAAGCATTGTAGCTTCTGGAGCTAAGAAAGCAGCTCCTGCCGCCGCTAAAGCTAAGGCAGACGCACCTGCTAAGAAGGCTGCAGCACCAAAGGCAGAAGCTAAGAAAGCCGAGCCTAAAAAAGAAACTAAGGCGGCTGCTCCAAAGGCAAAAGCTGAAACTAAAGCTGCTCCAGCAAAAAAGGCCGCTCCTAAAACTGCAAAAGCAGACGATCTTAAAAAGATTGAAGGAATTGGACCAAAAATTGCTGCAACTTTAACTGAAGCAGGCATCGCTACTTTCGCTAAATTAGCAAAGACAGATGCAGCTAAGATCGCTGAAATCATCGCAGATGTTCGTGGAAATCACGTAACAGACACATGGCCAGCTCAAGCTCAACTAGCAGCAGATGGCAAGTGGGATGAGTTGAAGAAATGGCAAGACGAATTAGATGGTGGGAAGGCTTAATCGCTAACCGCTAAGTTTAACATTATAAAACCGAAACAAAATGGCTCACAAAAAAGGAGTTGGTAGTTCTAAGAACGGTCGCGAATCGGAATCGAAACGCTTAGGTGTAAAGATTTTTGGTGGACAGGCTGCTATCGCAGGAAATATCATCGTTAGACAAAGAGGTAATACGCATCACCCAGGTGAAAACGTATACGGTGGAAAAGACCACACCCTTCACGCCAAAGTGGATGGGTTAGTGAAATTCACTAAGAAAAGAGATAACAAATCTTACGTTTCTATCGTACCATTCGCAGAAGCTTAAGAGATATCTTAAACCTATATATAAGTCCTAATCAAGTTCAACTTGATTAGGACTTTTTTGTTTTAGAAGGACTGTCAAGTTTCATCTTAGAATAAACCCATCTACTCTTACGTTATCAATCTATGCGCTTCCTATTATTTCTATTCATAATGCTACCTACTGTTTTCAACGCCCAAGAAAACACCCCAAAAACCATTCACATTTATGTGGCGCTCTGCGATAATGTAAACCAGGGAATCGTACCTGTGTCAAAAGCGCTGGGTGATGGTCAGAACCCAAAGAGTAATTTGTATTGGGGAGCTTTGTATGGGGTTAAAACACATTTTAAAAGGAGCGAAGACTGGACATTGGTGAAGACAATTGAAAATCCGAGCACTCAGATCTTGGAGAGAATTCTATTTAAGCACAATCAAACAGATACTTACCTACTCGCAGATGCCTACGATGGTAAGTACATCAAGCGGACTACAACCAATTTTTTGAAGGCCGCCTCTGGTGATATTATTGAAATGGTTTCTCATAATTCTAAGTCTCTGTGGTTTGGCGGTGGGTCTGGTTTGGTGGCCTATATTGGGCACGACGGTTTAATGGAATTTTCGTTAGATGTAAGTTTGAAATCTTGTAATGCCGAAAAGAGAGATGCAATCATCCTTGCATGTATAAGCAAGGACTATTTTAAGCCTTATTTAGAACAAACAGAAGCAAATCCCTTGGTTTGGTCTACAGGACTCATGTCGCCCGAGGCATATACTTTAAAATGGGCAATAGATGGTTGGATTCTAAACGAAAGTGATGCCCAAATAAGAGAGCGGGCAGCTCAGGCGTACCATTATTATCAAAAGTGTGGAATTCGCGGAGCACGCAATCTATTGGTTACTGGATACAATTAAAAAACCCCCAACTATTGGTGAGTTGAGGGTTCTTTGTTGAAACTATCTGGCTGGATTATAGGCCAGGATATTTTTCAGTAATAATATCGATTCCATCGATGATCCACCAGATACCTAAACCACCAAAGGTTAAGATAAATAGAATGTTCCATCCAATAGGACTTCCTAAATACCATCTGTGAGCGGCGAAACCACCTAAGAATAACCAAAGCAAAAGTGCCGTAGTAAATTCTTTACTTGCAACTGCAGCAGCTGGAGAAGTAAGAACTTCTGCATCAACATCTGCGCTTACTGTAGCGTCTGTTGAAACTGTTCTTTGTACTGGAAACGAGGCATAAGAAGAACTTACTGCCATAATCATTACGAGTAATGAAAGAATAAATTTTAATTTCATAATTGTTTCATTTTATAGTTATACTTGCAATATAAATATAAAAACGCAGGATTTTGAGCCGAATCGCATTAGTATTTCTTCTTTCTTTATCGTATACTATTAGTATTGCGCAGCAAGACTATGAGTATGTTGGAATCATAAAACTGCCAGACACCTCTCTTATTTCTTATAAAATTTCTTTTGTTGAGAAAGACGGTTTGGTAAAAGGACACTCTATTACCGATATGGGAGGTGCGCATGAAACCAAGTCATTTATTACGGGTTATTTTGACGATAAAAAGAATTCTCTAGAGTTTTATGAAAGCGGAATTCTGTACACCAAATCCTCCATTACTCAAAACGACTTTTGCTTTGTTCATTTCGATGGAAGATTGAAAAAACTAAACGAGAGTCAGCAAATAAAGGGTGCGTTTAAGGGGATGTACGATAATGGAGCCGAATGTATTAGCGGAGACATAATGATGACTAACTTTAGACGTGTCTTAAAAAAGGCTTCTAAATTAGATAGAAAAATAGATCGCAATATTCTAGTGAGCAAGGAAAAGAAAGACGCGGTAAACATAAGACAAACCATGGATAGTTTATCACTCAACCTATTAAATAAAAATGAAGTAATGAGTATTTTTAGCAAGAGTGAGACGGTTACATTGGAGGTATATGATGCCGGTCAAGAAGACGGAGATCAAATCAGTATTTGGGTGAACGATGCGGTTATATTAAAGGATTTCACGGTCACCGCAATAAAGAAAACACTTACAATTCCCTTGAAAACCGATGAGACTAAGGTGAAAATAAAAGCGCTCAATAATGGAGCTATTGGTGGAAATACGGTAAAAATGGATATCACCGATGTCAATAATCATATAGATACGCTTACCAATTTAAAGGAAGGTGAGTCTGCCCAATTTGTGTTTGTGAAAAATTAAATTCTTCTCGTTTAGCTGCAAGTTAAATTTCTTTATATCTTATAGTCATGGAAGGATATTCAGGAACCCCTTTGGCGAAGAAGTTGGGAATTAAAGAAGGTGATGCTACTTTCTTTGTAAACGTTCCCGACCATTACTTTGACCTGTTTTTAGACTTCCCTTTAGAAACTCTAAGAAAGGAGAATCCCGAACCACGATCTGTTGACTTTATTCATTTGTTTTGCGAAAGCCAGGAAATATTATCGAACCATGCCCCAAAACTGAAAGAATTTCTAAAATTGAATGGAATGTTTTGGATAAGTTGGCCCAAAGGGACTTCCAAAATCGATACGGATCTTAATAGGGAGCTAGTGAGGGCGTATGTTCTTGAGGAATTAGGTTTGGTAGATGTGAAGGTGGCGGCAGTAGATAAAGATTGGAGCGGACTTAAATTTGTTTATAGAATAAAAGACAGAGTGTAGCGGTTTTTGCAATAGTGATTGCAGCGGCATCCTCTCCTTCTCCGTCTTGAACGGATATGGAGAGATACAGCGGAAAGCGCGGCTATTGCCCGTATAAAATTCCTTATTTTTGAAACGGTATGTTTTTTGATGTTTAGGAAGAAACTAACTACTATGAGATTTATCTATTTACTATTCGCATCTCTCCTGTTTACCTCATGCATTCCGCTATCTATCGCGCCAGACTTGAGAGAAGGGAAAGTTTTAAAAGCGAAAAAGTTTATTAAAAACTTGCCCAAACAGTATACGTATGCCTTTGAAGACCCTAAAGATGCAAACGAATTTTACCACTACATCAATGCAAAATATCAGACCGAATACGATGATGACATTGGAAATACTCCCGTGGTAATTGCTGGAAGAACGTGCTACCTTACCTTCTATGAAGTAGAAAAAAGTACACAAACGGTGAATTTAATTCCCATCATGATCAATTCGGCTTTAGAAGAAAAAGGACATACTCCTATTTTAGAAGATGCAGAGGTTTCCAGAGTGGGTACTTGGTATATAGCGCTTACGGTAACAGATGATAATTTAAAGGATTGTCTAAATCCTTCTTACGACAAGCATGAGGATGTTCTTCGCTATATGCAGCATCTGCAGAACGAATATTTATCGACCAAGGAATACATTGAAATATACTTAAAAAGCAGTCAGGAGTAATTTTTTATTCTGAAATGCTAACAATAAAAAAACCCCTCTGTAAAACAGAAGGGTTTTTTATTTGATATCGTAGGCAAATCTGATCGCCCGTAGACTGAAGTTTAGTATCTGTAATACTCTGGCTTAAATGGCCCCTCTACTTTTACTCCAATATAATCTGCTTGGTCTTTACGAAGCTCTGTCAGTTCCACTCCAATTTTTGCTAGGTGCAGTTTTGCCACTTTTTCATCTAGGTGCTTTGGAAGCATGTACACTTTGTTTTCGTAAGCGTCTCTATTGTTCCAAAGTTCTAATTGAGCCAATGTTTGGTTGGTAAATGAGTTACTCATTACAAAACTTGGGTGTCCTGTTGCACAACCAAGGTTTACTAAACGACCTTCGGCTAACAATAAGATGTCTTTTCCGTTTACGTTGTATTTGTCAACTTGCGGTTTGATCTCGATTTTTTCGAAATTATCGTTCAACCATGACACATCAATTTCGTTGTCGAAGTGACCAATATTACATACAATTGTTTTGTCCTTCATAGCTTTAAAGTGCTCTGGACGTACAATGTCTTTATTTCCTGTGGTGGTGATCACGATGTCTGCGTTCCCAACTACGGTTTCTAGTCTTTTAACTTCAAAACCATCCATAGCGGCTTGCAGTGCACAAATAGGGTCTACTTCGGTAACGGTTACAATTGAACCAGCTCCTTTAAATGAGGCCGCTGTTCCTTTTCCAACATCACCATATCCACATACCACCACTCGTTTTCCGGCCAACATTACATCGGTAGCACGACGGATTGCATCTACCGCACTTTCCTTACAACCGTATTTGTTATCGAACTTCGATTTAGTAACGCTGTCGTTTACGTTAATTGCGGGCATTGGAAGTGTTCCATTATTCATGCGCTCGTATAAACGGTGTACTCCAGTAGTAGTTTCCTCTGAAAGACCGTTAATTCCTTCCGCCAATTCTGGGTAACGATCTAATACCATATTGGTAAGGTCACCTCCATCGTCTAGAATCATATTGAGTGGTTTGCGATCTTCACCAAAGAAAAGTGTTTGTTCAATACACCAGTCAAATTCTTCTTCGTTCATACCTTTCCATGCATATACCGCTGTTCCAGCAGCAGCAATCGCAGCAGCAGCTTGATCTTGTGTAGAAAATATATTACAAGAACTCCAGGTAACTTCTGCACCCAAAGCTTGTAACGTTTCAATAAGTACGGCCGTTTGAATGGTCATGTGCAGACATCCTGCAATACGTGCTCCTTTCAAAGGCTGCTCGTTTTTGTATTCTTCGCGAAGAGACATAAGACCTGGCATCTCTGCTTCAGCCAATTCGATCTCTTTACGTCCCCAATCTGAAAGGGAAATATCTTTTACTTTATACGCTACGTAGGGTACTGTTTTCGTTGACATATTATTATATTTGTTGTACTCGCAACGGCGGGTACGTTGTTATAATTACTTACTTTTAATTCGTAAATTTTACAGACTGCAAAATTAAGCATTATCCTTCAATTTATATGCCTCTTTACAAAACTATAACAGTGAACCCAGCTACTAAGGTCCTCATTTGGAAGATTGAAGAATCTTTCGAGGAACTTTCGGATGGAATTAGCCTAACAATGCACTGTCGAAATAGGGTTGATGGTATGAGTAGTGATATACATCGCCGAGGTTTTATGAGCGTTCGCCATCTACTGAAGGAACAAGGTTATACAGATCACGATCTTTTTTATGATGAAAAAGGAAAGCCACATTTAAAGGATGGAATGAAAATTTCCATTACCCATTCCTTTATATTTTCGGCCATTGTTTTGAGTTCTTCGGAAGTAGGGATTGATATTGAAAAGCAACGTCCAAAAATTTTAAGAATTGCTCATAAGTTTACACCCATAGAAGAATACAGAACCTTGGCCAATGAAGACGCTATAATGCGCAAGCTCACGATTGTATGGGGTGCCAAAGAAAGTCTGTATAAGAGTTTTGCTGAAAAGGGGGTGAGTTTTTTACAAAATATATATGTGGAAGATTTTCTTTTTGAAGATGGGAGCACCACAGCCGATGTAAGTTTTGAAGGGAAGATTGAAAAATACCACGTTTGGTTTCTCGAGTTTGAAGGCTTTACTTGCACCTATGCACTAATCTTAAATTAGATGGGAGTTTATAACCAGTATCAAACTTTTTTAGAAACGTTTTATAAGAATACCAAGTTGTTGGCTATACTGGTGGATCCCGATAAGTTTGATTCCTCCCAAGCGGCTGTTTTTTTAAGAAATATTCCTGCAGAGACTACTCATATTTTTGTGGGTGGTAGTACCGTTGAACCAGGTCAAACTGATGTGTTGGTAAAAGAACTAAAGTTGGTAACGTCCAAACCTATTATTCTTTTCCCAGGCGATTATACACAAATTACTGAAAGCGCCGATGCCTTGCTGTTCTTAAGCTTACTGTCGGGAAGAAATCCGGAATATTTGGTGGGACAGCAGGTGAAGGCTATTGGAATGCTGCAAGAAACCGATCTTGAGGTGATTTCAACCGCATATTTGCTCATAGACGGTGGCAGCGAGTCTGCCGTGTCTCGTGTAACTCAAACAAAACCTATGGTTCAAAGTGATGTTCAGGCAATTGTTGATACCGCAAAGGCAGGTGAAATGATGGGCGCAAAACTCATTTATTTAGAAGCTGGTAGTGGGGCGAAGTACCCCGTAGATCCGAAGATCATTTCAGAAGTAAAAAAGAAAATCGACATACCTATTATAGTGGGAGGGGGAATACGTTCTCAAGAACAGAAGCAATTGGCCTATGATGCTGGAGCCGATATGGTCGTAATGGGGACAGTGTTTGAAAATAATAATACAACGCAGTTGAGCTAAAAGATCGAGCATATGAAAATTTCAGTAGAATTAACCTTAACCCCTCTTCAGGACAATTTTGAGCCTGCGATCATCGATTTTATCAAATCTTTACGAACCTCCGGCCTTACTGTCTTAGAGAATCCTTTAAGTACTCAGGTTTATGGCGAGTACGAGGTGGTGATGAAGGTGCTTCAGAAAGAAATGAAAGTAGCCTTAGAAGCAGTTGATCGCGGACTTCTTTATATGAAAATTGTTAAATCGGACCGAAGCGATTATGAACCACATTTTTGATTTTCTCTTTGGACAGTATCAAGGGTATGCTACTTTGGATATTGTATTAGAATTGGTGGCAGCCGTTTTTACGATTGCTTCTGTTATCTATTCTAAGAAAAACAACATTTTAGTTTTTCCAACTGGAATGATTTGTACCGCAATTTTTGTTTACCTTCTTTTAAAATGGGGGCTTTTGGGCGATATGCTTATAAACGCCTATTATTTTATAATGAGTGTTTACGGCTGGTATGTTTGGACTAAGAAGGTAGATGACACCCATGTTACTCCTATTACCGTGACCAATCGTGCAGAGAAAATCTATTCAGTGCTCATATTTTTTGCTACTATGATTTTTATTTTTGTGGTTTACAAAGCTTTTGACAAGTGGAATAACTGGACCGCTTATGTGGATACAGTTACTACCGGAATATTCTTTGTAGGAATGTGGTTAATGGCCAAACGAAAGATTGAAAATTGGCTGTTTTGGATTGTGGGAAATATTATAACAGTTCCATTGTATTTTTACAAGGGTCTTACTTTTAGCAGTATTTTATACCTCATATTATCTATAATTGCTATTTTCGGATACTTAGCATGGAAAAAACACTTAGACAAAACCCCAGTGACTGCATAAAGGTGGTGTTATTTGGACCAGAATCTTCTGGGAAGACTACTTTGGCAAATCAGTTAGCGACCCATTTCGGAACACAATGGGTGCCAGAATACATGAGGGAGTATCTTCAAAATAAGTGGGATAAATCTGGTGAAAGAGTAACGCGGGAAGATTTGGTTCCAATTGCACAAGGACAGCTGGAATTAGAGAATGAAATGTCTAAAAAGGCGACTGAATTTCTATTTTGCGATACCAATTTACTAGAGCTTAAAGTATACTCCGAATACTATTACGAAGGGTTTTGCCCCGATCAAATTTTAATTGCTATTGAGGAAACGGACTACGATTTTTACTTTTTAACCTATATCGATACACCTTGGGAGAAAGACGATTTAAGGGATCGACCTAATGATAGGCAGAATATGTTTTGTATTTTTGAGGAAGAATTGCGAAAGAATAATTTACCCTACTGCTTACTAAAAGGAAACGAACAAGAACGATTAGAAACTGCCATTGAATCTTTAGCAGTCCTGAAAACGAACCTTAATGCTAACTGAAAAAGATATTAAACAGATTGAAGATTATGGGCTTACCCTAAATCAGGTCTACAAACAATTAGAAACCTTTGTAAGAGGAATTAGTTTTGCTAATGTGGTGACTACGGCATCTATTGGTAATGGTATTTTAGAGTTATCTGAAGATGAGAAGCTCCGTCTAGAGCGCTTATATGAAGGTAAAAAAGATGCTCTAGATATTGTGAAATTTGTTCCAGCCTCTGGTGCTGCAACTCGGATGTTTCAATTTTTACATCAATTTTTAGAATCCTATAACCCCCAGAAAGAATTATATAGAGAATATTTAAAGAAAAACAGATCGATGGATCTTTCTACCTTCTTCGATTCTGCTTCAGATTTCGCGTTTATTAATTTGGTTAGAAAAAAGATAAGAGAGAATTACCCAGATTATAAGAAGTCTGATAAGGGGCAGCGACACTATTATTTTGCAAAAGCACTATTAGATAAAACGGGATTGGATTTTGGGGAAATGCCTAAGGGTTTAATTCCTTTTCATAAATATAAAAAATATGCTACCACTGCTTTCGAAGAGCAGTTGTTTGAAGCGGCTTATTATGCGGCAGTTAAAGATGATGTTTATCTGCACTTCACATTTTCTGAAAATCACTTGGCGTATTTTAAAGAAGAATTTAATAGCATAAAAAGCAGGGTGAGCCGAAAGACGAAAAAGACCTTTCATATCTCTTATTCCTTTCAAAAGAAGGAAACGGATACCATTGCGGTTACAAATGAGAACAGACCTTTTAGGGATTCGAACGGAAATTTGGTATTTAGACCAGCTGGACATGGCGCGCTACTTGAAAATTTAAACGAAGTGAACGCAGATATTGTTTTTATTAAAAATATCGATAACGTGGCCACACAAGAATATGTGGAGGATATTGGCTTTCACAAGAGAATACTAGCTGGGAAATTATTGGATTTGCAATCGAGAATTTTTGGTTATCTAAGAAAATTAGACAACAATGTTGGTTTAGTGGAGATGAAGGAAATACAATCTTTTATATGGAATGAACTGGAGAGCAAAGACCTTCCGCAAGGAGTTTCGGCAACTAGAGAATTTTTAAATAGGCCTTTACGTGTTTGTGGAGTAGTGAAAAATACAGGAGCTCCCGGGGGAGGTCCATTCTGGGTGCAGAACGAGGAAGGCGCAACTACCTTGCAAATTATTGAGAAATCTCAAATAGACTTAACAAATAAACACCAGAATGCGATCATAAATGAGGCAACTCATTTTAATCCAGTGGATCTAGTATGCGGTCTAAGGGATTATAAAGGTGAGAAGTTCGATCTAAATGAATTCACCAATCCCGACGCCGGTTTTATCTCTACCAAATTTGAAAATGGAAGTGCTATTAAGGCTTTGGAGCTACCTGGGTTATGGAATGGAGGAATGGCTAATTGGAATACCGTTTTTGTGGAAGTACCATTAATCACCTTTAACCCTGTTAAAACGGTTAATGACTTACTAAAAAAGGAACATCGTCCAGACGCCTAATGCAACTCGATATTATCTTAAAAGAACTCGAATTTAAGGCCGTTAGAAGCAGTGGTCCTGGTGGACAACACGTTAATAAAACATCCTCCAAAGTAGAATTGATCTTTTATATAAACAAATCTTTGGGGCTAACCACGCGTGAAAAGGCACTGTTAAGCACTAAGCTTAGGAACAGAATTGATTTGAAGGGAAAACTAGCGCTTCAATGCGGAGAGAGTAGGAGTCAACATAGAAATAAGAATACTGTAATTAACCGTTTCATTTCCTTGTTGCAAAACAATCTGAAGATTGATAAGGTTCGCAAAAAAACCAAGCCCTCCAAAGGAGCAATTCAAAAAAGATTAGATTCAAAAAAGAAGAATGCGCTTAAAAAGACCAATCGGAAACCTCCTTCGTATTGAGGTGTATACAGTGAACTGTGTAAATTTTATACAGGTTGTATACGTAATATACAGTGTTCTATTGCAAAGTAACGATTGCAAAAAATGTCTAAGTAACTGTAAACAAAGGGTTTGCGATATATTTTGATCAAAATCTATTTTTGGTACTAAATTTTCAATAGGACATAACAAATAAAAAATAATTTATACCCCACAAAAAATTAATACTTATGAAAAAGTTAATTATCGCAACAGCGATCGCATTCGGAACACTAACCGTTACTAATGCACAGTCCCTTACAGCAGATGCTTCTATAGATGATGCAACAGAAGTAGTAGCAGATGTTCAAGACGACTTTAAAGAAGTGAAAGTTTCTGATTTACCCCAGCCTGTGAAGGATGCAATAGCTAAAGATTTAGAAGGCACAGTAGTCTCTCAAGCTTTTGCAAATAATAAAGGTGAATATAAACTAGTTGTGACCGCCGCCGATGGAGCAAGCAAGGAGTTGTTTGCAAACAGTAAAGGCGAGTGGCTTAAAAAGCAGTAAGCTGCAGGTATTTTTTAGATTCAATACTTCGCATGGGTGTCCTTAGGGGCACCCTTTTTTTGTGCTTATATTCCTGCTGGTAACCTAAGGTTTCTGGACGAAGGTTTCGCCTTTACAAGGTTTTAGGCATTTCATTTTGAGGAGGATCGGAATTCTTGTAGTATCCTCTTTTCAAATATTTTTTAGATTTCTCGATTTTATTTTTATGATAATTTTAGAAATAGCCACGTTTATAACTCTTATTTTTACGTAGTTAAACTGAAACATGAAACAACCTATCTTAATCGTTGAGGACGACGTCGCTTTTTTAAAAATGTTAACGTCCTTTCTCGAACGCAACGACTATCAAGTGGTTGGAGTATCCACTGTTACTAAGGCGAAGGAGAAACTTGAGTCGGAAACATTCACTATGCTTATTACCGATTTAAAGTTGCCCGACGATACGGGTTTGGCTTTGTTGGAGTATTCAAAAGTAGTGGCTCCAGGGACACGTGTTATTTTAATGACTGGCTATGCTGAAGTAACAACCGCAGTAGAAGCTATTAAAAAAGGTGCACTCGATTATATTTCTAAACCTTTTCGCCCAGAAGAATTACTTATGGTAATGCAACAAGCGATTGCAGAACAACCGGCTATAGTTCAAAAGACCACAAGGCAAACTCCTGAAAAAAAGGTTTCGGCTCCCACTGGTTTTGTTATCGGAATTAGTGAACCTTCAAGAAAATTTAATCAATATCTTCAACTGGTAGGACCAACAGATATGGGCGTTCTAATTCAAGGTAGCAGTGGTACTGGTAAAGAGGTTGCCGCCAAGGCCATCCATAAATACAGCAGTAGAAGTGAGCATAATTTTATTGCCGTAGACTGTGGTGCAATTCCGAAGGAAATCGCAGCCAGTGAATTTTTCGGACATATTAAGGGGAGTTTTACAGGTGCGGTAAACGATAAAAAAGGACATTTTGAAGCTGCTCATAACGGAACTCTTTTTTTAGATGAGGTTGGAAATTTATCTTATGAAAATCAAATCCAACTCTTAAGGGCGCTTCAGGAACGAAAGATAAAACCTGTAGGTAGTAACACCGAAATAGAGGTAGATGTACGAATTATTTCGGCTACCAACGAGGACTTGATGAGCGCTGTGGCTAACGGAACGTTTAGAGAAGATCTCTACCATAGACTAAACGAATTTTCAGTCCAAATACCTTCTCTTGCTGAAAGAAAAGAAGATCTTTTTCTATATACAGAATTCTTCTTAACGGAAGCCAATGCCGTCTTACATAAAAACGTATTAGGATTGTCGCCAGAAGTGGAGGCTGCTTTCAAGAGGTACGCGTGGCCAGGGAATCTTCGAGAACTAAAGAATGTTATTAAAAGAGCCGTTCTGTTAAGTCCATCGGCTTACATTCCTATGGATGTGATCCCTAGGGAAGTGGTTCAAACTGCGTCGCAACCTAAGAGAGACTTTTCAAAAGATAAAAATGAAAAAGATCTTATTTTAAGTGCTTTGGAAGAGGCGAGTTACAACAAGTCAAGAGCTGCTAAGCTTTTAAATATTACAAGGAAGACCCTCTACAATAAGATTGAACAGTACAATCTTAAGATGTAGCTTTTCCATGCTCTTTTAGCCCTTCAATAAGCTTTTTCATCTCTACCTTTAGGTTGGCAAATAATCCATCCATTTCTTCGTGTGTGGTATTGTTATTTGCGCAATGCTCCATGGTCTCAAGAATTGGACTCACTCGCTTGGCGTTTAATTGTCTTGACATGGTTAGCATCCGGTGAGAAGTATCTCCAACTACTTTGCAATTCATTTCGGCGATGCCTGTTGATATTTGCTCCATGTCCTCTTTGGTTTGTTCGTAAAATACCGCCAAAATATCGTTGATACTATCTTTATTCGGAAGAAAGGAATATAGGAGCGAAAGATCATAAATATCTGTCGACGGATTCTCAAATATCTCTTGCCTGTGAAAATCTGCATCAATTTTGTTGATGAACAACGGACTTAAGGCGGCAACTAATTGATTTTTACTGAATGGTTTTTGAAGCATGTCCTCAAAGCCTTTTTCTAGATAAGCGCGTTTTGGATATTTTTTAGCACCCGTCATTGCAATAACAGGTTGTTTTTTAAATTGGCTAACTTCCCCGGCTTGCAGTGCTTTAAGTACATCAAAGCCCGTGTGATTAGGCATTTCAATGTCGGTAAGAAGAAAATCGAATTTTACAGAGCCATTGTTCTTAAAGTCGTTGAATTTTGTATATCCATAAGCCGTAATGTCCATTTGTTCAAATAGCTCTTTCAACAAAGCAATCATAGATGGATCGTCATCAATTATTACACCAGTGATAGACCCTTCGATGGTGGTATGCTGCTGAATTGGAACTGAAGCCAATTTGGTGACAGCCGAATTTTGCAAGGGTATGGTGAGAAAAAAGGTGCTTCCTTCTCCCGGCGTGCTCTCAACTTCCAAAGTTCCTCCCAGTAAATAGGCAATTTTTTTAGAAATGGCAAGCCCAAGACCACTACCTCCAAACTTTTGAAAAGTATCTTCTTCAGCCTGTGTAAATTCTTGAAAGATGAGTTGTTGCTTCTCTTTTGAAATACCAATTCCAGAATCAGTAACGGCCAATTCTACCATTTTGATGTTTGCTTTTGCTTCTAACAAATTAGCGGTAATTTGAATTCTGCCTTCTTCGGTAAACTTATAGGCGTTACTTACTAGGTTGTTAATTATTTGTTGAATGCGAAGGGGGTCGCTTTCAAAAACCTTGTTCTTAAGTTCATCATCAATATAGAGGTGTAAGTCGATCGATTTTTGAATATGAAGATCTTTGGATGCCTTTGCAATTTGATGGAGGAGGTTTTCTAAGGAGAACGGAATCTTTTCTATGGGCAGTTTTCCAGCTTCCAATTTGGAAAAATCTAGAAGGTCGTCTGCCATTTTACTAATAAAATGAGCACTGGAACTTATTTGTTGGGTGTAATTTTTTTGTTTATCTGTGAGTTGAGTATGTGTGAAAAGCTCTGAATACCCTACAATAGTATTAAGGGGAGTCTTTAAATCATGACTCACTGTTGCCATTAATTGCTCCCTGCTTCTTAATAGATTCTCAGAATATAATTTTTCTTGCTGGAGATGACGCTTAAACTTTTCTGCCTTAAAGAAATCGGTAATAATAATATAAGAGAAGGCAAGCATTACCAAGACACCAATAATTCCAGAAATCTTTAGGATGTTTTTGGCCCTTTCTTGGGAGGCATTTCGCTGCTGAATTTCTATTTGATTGTTCCGGGTGACTTCCGCATCGAAATCGGTGATAATTTCGCGCAATCTATCAGAAATATTGAGTTCTGTTTGAAGAAGTTCATTTTCTTTGTCTGCTAATGCTAGTCTTGTTCGAGAATTTTCCCTTTTAGCATCCATTATAATGTATCTGGAAATGGTGACTAAAGAGTCAATGGTCATCGATCGAACCGAGGTAGTGTCTATTCGGCTATTGGTTTCACTAAAATATTCAGCCCATTTCTGCCAAACCCGACGCTCTTCAGCACTTAGAAAATCTGGGTACGTAATAATGTCTTCTACATAAATACGACCTATCTTCTTGTCGATATTTCTAAACTCTCTAAGAATATCATCTAGTGAAGAATCTTTCTCACTGGTTAATTTTAAAATACGCAGTTGTTCAATATTACTCTTCTTTTCTTGGAGTAACAGTTTTATTTGATCCAATTGCTGTTCTTGCTTAACGCTGCTAATTCGCTCCTTTAATGCGTCAATATTATCATAAAGCGAATCCGACTTTTTCAAATAGGTGTCAAAATCACTTTGTTTTTTGGTGAGAAGCGCAATTCTGGAAAAACTGTCTGTTTCATAAACATCATTAATGAGCGATCCAGTTTCAATCATCTGCGCGGTCTCATTGTCTTCCGAAGATTCTAATAGATAAGATTGGTATTCCTGGTAGAGAAAATAACTGACCACCACGGCAAGAGCACCCAGAGATAGGTAACTCAGGATAATTTTTAATGGAAATTGATTTTTTGGTTTGTTCACAGCTCCAACTATTCAGACAATCAAATAGTTATCTTTTCAACTAAGTTAGTGAAAAAACTCCCATTTTAAGTATAACTCTAAGAATCTCTTTCGTATTTTTGCCTCACATCTCAAAGGGGTGCTTTTATATTAGAGTTGATCAATTACAGATTAAAGATTTCTTTAAAACGATGGATCAAACATTGTACAAAGGCTGAGATTATACCCATAGAACCTGGGCGGGTAATGCTGCCAAGGAAAACTAGTGAAAGAGATATTATTTATAAACGTAACTCATATATGTGTAACGTTGAAATATTTTATTTCTTTCATATTTCATTTTAATTAATTAAGAATAATGCCCTTTTTATTCGTCGCAAAAAACCGTTGTACGAATGAACAAATTCAGTTTTTTAATTCTTCTAGTCGCTTTTACTTTTAGCGCATCAGCACAAGAATACACTCTTTCTGGTGTGGTGACCAATGAAATTGGGAAGCCTTATCCAGGTGTAAATGTTATTGTAAAAGGCACTCAAAATGGGACTCAAACCGACTTTGATGGAACCTATGACCTCCAATTGGAAAAAGGGACTTACACTATTCTGTTTAGTACCATGTCGACTCCTGTGGAGCGCACACTTACAATAGACAAAGACCTTACGTTTAACTTTCAATTTGAGGAACCGGTGGAAAGTTTGGATGAAGTATTTCTGAAATCGGTAAGAGTGGATGCGGATTCGCCTATTACACATTCGAACGTTGATAAAGAGGAACTTGCCAAACGAAATCTAGGACAAGATCTTCCAATTCTCCTTAACTATCTACCCGCCGTGGTAACTACAACAGATGCTGGTGCCGGTGTGGGATATACCTATATAAGAGTTCGTGGTAGTGATGCTTCTCGTGTAAATGTAACTATTAACGGGATTCCATATAACGATCAAGAAAGCCAAGGGACTTTCTGGGTAAATTTACCAGATTTTGCTTCGTCCGTGCAAAGTATTCAGTTACAACGCGGGGTGGGAACTTCTACTAACGGCTCTGGGGCATTTGGTGCGAGCCTTAACATCTCTAGCGATGGTATTTCTGAAGAAGCCAATGCAGCACTTTCTACCAGCTTCGGTTCGTTTGAAACGCTGAAGCACACCGCAAAGTTTAGTACTGGTTTACTCAACGATCATTTTGAACTTTCTGGGAGATTGTCGAAGATCACGTCCGATGGATATATTGATAGAGCAACCAGCGACTTAAAATCTTATTTTCTTCAAGGAGCCTACAAAACCGATCAAACGTTAATTAAAGCATTGGCATTTGGAGGAAAAGAACGAACCTATCAATCCTGGTATGGAATTGACGCGGCTACATTGGAAACAGACCGTACTGCTAATTTTGCTGGATTGTACACAGACGAGGATGGAAATGTGCAATTTTACAACAATGAAGTAGACGATTATTCTCAAGACCATTATCAACTTTTGTGGAATCAGCGATTTGATAACAACTGGAGTAGTACTGTTTCCTTAAATTACACCTACGGAAGAGGATTTTTTGAGCAATACAGAGAGGATGCAGATCTAGCCTTTCACAGAATCGATCCAATTACCATTGGCGGAGAAACGATCGAAACTTCAGACCTAATAAGAAGAAGATGGCTCAATAATAACTTTTACGCTGCAAATGCGAGTGTAAATTATAAAGACGATTCATGGGATACCACTACTGGAGCTTTCTATAGTTATTATGGAGGCGATCATTTTGGAGAAGTAATTTGGGCGCGATTCGCAGGAGATGGTGAATTGGGAGACCGTTATTATTCTGGCAATGGAGATAAAAATGAACTAACCGTTTTTTCAAAGGCTACCTATAAAGTAAATGATCAGTGGAGTGTCTATGGTGATTTGCAAGGAAGAATGGTGAGGTACAAAACACCTGGGGAAACTTCAGACAGGGTCTTTTTAGACGTCGACGAAACCTACGAGTTCTTTAATCCTAAGTTTGGAGCTACTTATAAGCTAAACGAGGGAAATCAGTTTTATTTTTCCTACGGAAAAGCGAGCAGAGAACCAAGACGTAGTGATTTTGAGCAAGGTGTATTTACACCTGAAAAATTAGACGATTACGAATTAGGATGGCGTTTCGCAACCGAAAAAGTACAAGTAAATTCTAATCTATATTACATGGACTATACAGATCAACTAGTGCTTACTGGCGCGTTGGACGATGTGGGAGCTCCAATTCGAGCAACCAGTGGAAAAAGTTATAGACTTGGTTTAGAAGTGGACGCCAACATTCAACTTACAGAGAAGGTAAGCCTAAGGCCAAATGTAGCGCTAAGCTCAAATAAGAATAGAGATTTCGTGACCTCCCAAGATGGAGAGCTGGTGAATCTTGGAGATACAAACATTTCATTTTCCCCTTCAATAGTGGCTGCCAACGCTATCGAATTTAGACCTCTAGAAAACCTTCAATTGGCATTTCTGTCTAAATATGTTGGCGAGCAATACATGGGTAATATCGATAGTGAGGTGTCGAAGTTAGAGTCTTACTTTATAAACGATTTCAATGTAAACTATACCATTAATAATGTGCTTTTTGCAGATTCGGTTGTATTGTCTGGTTTGGTGAATAATATTTTTAACGTAGAATATATCTCAAATGGTTATTTCTTCACTTTCGACGACGATTTTAGTGTTCCAGGAGAAATAACTACCGTTGAAGGTGCCGGTTTTTATCCGCAAGCTACTATCAATTTCTTAGTAGGAGCTACCGTTAATTTTTAATATTTTAAGTAGCTAAAAGTTGTAGACTGAAAATTTCAGAAAATAAAAAGGCCGCAAATCTAATTTGGATTGGCGGTTTTTTTAGGCGTATGGTTGACCAATTAGTTAGTAAGTATTGGAGGTGATTTCTAGATATAATTTGAACTCGTGCCTCCTCAAAATCGCACGAATTGACAGATCAGCTATTCTTATTGCCGATCCACAAACAACGCTGCGCTTAACAGATGAAGTTGGTGTTTTTCTGTGATCGAGAGTATAATAAAAAGCGTAACACTTAAGAGCAAAACTTTTAAAGCGAGTGTCAGAATTTAGATGTTAACTCAACACTAGTTAGTTACCACAACGGTATTACCACTGCGCTGGATTCGATAACTCAACATTGGAAACGCTTCTTGGTCCGTTTCATGAAGTCCGAATAACGCCAGTCCGTACGAATTGTTATCGTCACTGCAAGGGCAGGTGGCTACAATTCCATTCAATTCCATTCTTGAACAGTCCTTTGGGAAATGGTTAGGATCGGCCATGTCGAAGGCGAAATAACTCGTGTTATCCTTGTTGTAAAGTACAATTCCTCTAATTCCTTGTGAGGGTAAGACAACGGTGCTTCCAGGAAAGTTCAACGCGCTGTATTGCGGTAAGTTCAAATTAAGACTAAGATTAACTATTGGAGGAACAAGATTAGGATTGTTATTATTGGGGTTATTATCATCGTCGTTGCCACATGAAATAAGCACCGTGACCATAATTAAACTTAAAAGGAATTGTTTCATAGCGGTTTTCATTGAATTGCGAAATTACATAAAATCTCTGAACGGTATTTTTTGTATATTTGTTTAACAAATCCCGTCGTGCATGGGATTTTTTCATTCCCGTTCCACGACTGAGCAAAACTGTTAAGCTGCGGCGGGATTCGTATTATAAAGTTTCGATTACTTTTTCAAAACTTGATAATCTTAGAATAAAACGAAGTAACTATGAGTAAAGTATCTTATTATACTGCCGAGGGATTAAAAAAGTTGCGGGATGAACTAAATCAGTTAAAGGATATAGAGCGTCCTAAGGCATCTCAGGCAATCGCGGAAGCGAGAGACAAGGGAGATTTAAGTGAAAATGCGGAATATGATGCCGCAAAGGAGGCACAAGGTATGTTGGAAATGCGAATTTCAAAATTAGAGGAGACACTTTCAGGTGCGCGGCTAATTGATGAGTCGGTTCTTGATACTTCCAAAGTACTGGTGCATTCAACAGTGAAAATTAAAAACCAGACCAATGGAATGGAAATGACCTATAAATTGGTAGCTCAAAGTGAAGCAGATCTAAAGACAGGAAAGATCTCTGTCGATTCTCCAATTGGAAAAGGGTTATTAGGAAAAGAAGTAGGTGATACAGCTGAAATACAAGTTCCAAATGGAACCATGAAATTTGATATAATTGAAATTAGACGCGACTAATGCCTTCCATATTTACAAGAATTATTAACGGAGAAATTCCCTGTTATAAGATCGCAGAGGACGAACACTTTATCGCTTTTCTGGATGTGAACCCCAATGCAAAGGGACATACACTTTGTGTTCCGAAGTTAGAAATAGATAGGATTTTTGATATGGAGGAAGACCACTATTTAGAACTCATGAAGTTTTCTAGAAAGGTGGCCAAAGCTATTAAAAAATCGATTTCTTGTAAGCGAGTAGGGGTGTCTATTATCGGATTAGAAGTTCCACATGTACACGTTCATTTAATTCCTTTAAATGACATGTCTGAAATGACTTTCCAAAATAAGGTCTCACTATCTCCAGAAGAAATGACTGCCCTGTCACTCCAAATAGGGTCTGCACTCTAGTCACAACGTCTTTTTGCTCACCCTACCTGAAGTAATAAATAAGAACTCCAATAAGTATGGCGTCTGCTAGAATTAAAAAGTAGGCCAGTGGTTTAAGCATGAGCATGGTACTTTTAGGTTCCACGAGCTTTTTCTGATATTCATGAACGCGTTCTATATCTTCATTCCAATTTACTGGATAAATTTGCTGTTCGCAGCTATGGCAATAAAGTTTTTCTGAAACTTCTTTTTGAACCTTGCTGTAAAATTTATTTTCTACTTCCTGCTGAGTAAATGTAAATTCGAGCCCATCGCCAGAATAACACAAAGGGCAATTATTCTTTACCCTAGCCTGATGAAGTTGGTGTGTGTGCTTTTCCATATTAATTGATTAGATTAAGTGCTATCTCAAAACTGGTGCCAACGTTCTTACTACTCTTAGAAACGTATATTTTACCGTTGTGGTATTCTTCAATAATTCGTTTTGCGAGCGACAGACCCAATCCCCATCCGCGCTTTTTCGAAGTAATTCCAGGTTTAAATATTTTCTTGTGGTTACGTCTAGCAATACCTTTACCAGTGTCGCTTATCTGAACTAGAACTTTATTTCCTGCTGGAACTATTTCAATACTAATTTTTCCTTGTCCGCGCATAGCATCAATCCCGTTCTTAACTAGATTTTCAATCGTCCAGCTAAAGAGTTGCTGGTTGAGGTTTACATAGATAGGATTAGAAGGAGTTTTTAAATCGAATTCGATTAGTTTAGACGATCTATTTTTAAGGTATTCGAAAGCGTTTCGGGTTTCTTCAACTATATCGTGGCGATCTAATTTTGGTTTAGATCCTATTTTGGAAAAACGCTCGGTGATAGTTTCTAAACGAGAAACGTCCTTTTCCATTTCAACAATGTAATCTTGGTTTACGTTTTCGGTCTTTAAAATTTCGGTCCAACCCACTAAAGAGGAAAGCGGAGTTCCAATTTGATGTGCGGTTTCCTTTGCCATTCCAGCCCATAGCTTGTTTTGCTCGGAAGATTTGGAGGTCCTGTAGAACAAAAAGATTGCTGTAAAAAATAGGCCAATGATAACAATTAAGGCAGCAGGATAATACTTAATTTTATTTATGATGGGCGAATTACCGTAATAAATAGTTTGTAGTACTTCGTCATTGTAGCTAATGTCTATTGCGGTGTATTCCGACTTAAATTTTTCAATTAATTCGGTTCTTGAATCTTCATTTTCAAGAATAGAGGGGTCGATATTATTCCCAGTATAAATCTCCTCTTTATGACTGTATAAAATCATTGGGGTACTGGTGTTACTTTGTAAGACACTTAAAATAAGTTTACTATTCCATTCGTCTTGAGTAAGGTCTATTTGCTGAAACTCCTCTTGCGCCGCAGCCCAAATTTGCATTTTATCACGCTCATTTTCTTTTAGTTGATTGAAAAACTGGTACGTATTCCAAAGAATCAAACTAATGATAACAATTGATAATAGGATAAAAAACCAGCGTGTAAGTGTAGATTTACTTGGCATAGGATGCTATTGGATGTTCGGCTCTTTCAAGGCATTCGTTGTTCGTTTGAAAGTACGTTAAATATAATGTAAATCTGTTAATATTATTGTGCGATCAAATTTTTACAAGCCGTGTTGTTTGGGTACATTTGCAAGGATGTTGAGTATAGATCCAAAAGAAATTTCCACACCACAATTACATGGTTATTTATTAGGTGCAGTTGCGCCTAGGCCTATTTGTTTTGCCAGTACGGTTGACAGTAATGGGAATGTAAACCTATCACCTTATAGCTTTTTTAATGTCTTTAGTGCGAATCCGCCTATAATGATTTTCTCTCCGGCCAGACGTGTGCGTGGTAATACCACCAAGCACACCTTAGAAAATGTGCTGGAAACAAAGGAAGTAGTTATTAACATTGTAAGTCATTCCATGGTGCAGCAAATGAGTCTCTCTTCGACAGAATACGCCCAGGGTGTAAACGAATTTGTAAAAGCGGGATTCACAGAAATGAAGTCTGATATCGTTACTCCTCCAAGAGTGGCGGAGGCTCCCGTGCAATTTGAGTGCAAAGTGAATGACGTCATTGCACTGGGTACGGAAGGTGGAGCAGGAAACTTAGTAATTGCAGAAGTGGTTAAATTACATGTGAGTGAGGATATACTTGACGCAGAAGGTAAAATTGACCCAGTGAAAATAGATACAGTATCCCGTCTAGGTGGAAATTGGTACAGTAGAGCAAGAGATGGATTATTTGAAGTTGAAAAACCACTGCGCACCTTAGGAATTGGAGTAGACGGCTTACCAGATAGTATTAGGTTGAGTACCATATTAACAGGAAATGATTTGGGAATGTTAGGAAATGTGGAACAATTACCCGCTACAGAAGAAATTTTGGCTTTTATTAATTCTTCGGAAAAGTACGAATCCCTTTTAAAGGCTTTTTCTGTTCAAGATATTCATAGAAAAGCACAGTCACTCTTAAATGAAGGAAATTCGCACGAGGCAATCACTTTATTAATGGCCAAGGATATTACAGATAATAATAAGTAAGTTTAATTTAAAATACGAGTGTCCTTCTCTAGTTTGGAGAAAGGAACCGAGCATTAACAATGGAAGTACAAGGAAAAATTAAAATGGTAGGAGAAACCGCAACCTTTGGAAATAATGGTTTCAGAAAGAGAGAATTGGTGGTAACCACTGAAGAACAATATCCACAACACATCATGATCGAGTTTGTTCAAGACAAAACCGATTTACTTAATAACTTTCAGGTTGGACAAAACGTAAAAGTGAGTATCAACCTAAGAGGTCGTGAGTGGGTGAATCCGCAAGGAGAAACCAAGTATTTTAACTCTATTCAAGGATGGCGCATTGAGAACCTTGCAGCGGCTGGAGCTCCAGACATGCCTCCAATGCCGCCCGCAGATGCTTTTGAGCCAGCAACAGACTTTAATGAAGAAGATCACGACGACTTACCTTTCTAGGGTCAGCGTAGTATACCTTTAAATAAGGTATGCATAGGTCATATCAATTCTATTTATAGCGCTGATGTGCTCACAAAATTTAAACGCCTGAGATTTCGCTTTTAAACGGGCGAAATGCTTAGGCGTTTTTATAAAATCGTTTCTGGACACCTAGCAATAGCAGTACTTTGTTGGATGCTGAAGAAGAAAAATTTTGGTGTTATCAGCTAACTTCAACTAATAAATGATTTATCTCGACGGTTCTATAAAGTTTCCATCTCCCGCTGATGCTTCAGATGAAGGACTATTGGCTATTGGGGGAGATTTGTCGCCAGAACGACTATTGCTAGCATACCGTTCGGGTATATTTCCCTGGTACGATGAGCAAGACCCTATTTTGTGGTGGAGTCCAAATCCAAGGATGGTGCTCTTTCCGAAGGATTTAAAGATCTCCAAAAGTTTGCAGAAAACAATTAACAAGAAACTCTTCCAGGTAACACATAACCAATGTTTTTCTGAAGTAATCAGAAATTGCTCACAAATGAAAAGAGAAGGGCAACAGGGAACTTGGATTACGGAAGAAATGATCACTGCTTATGAAAATCTCCATCAATTAGGGCACGCTGTTTCGGTAGAAGTCTGGATGGATGGGGAACTTGTAGGAGGTCTTTACGGTATCGATCTGCCAGAAAAAAAAGTATTCTGCGGGGAGAGTATGTTCACCAAAGTGAGTGACGCATCTAAAGTAGGTTTCGCTCATTGGGTGGCCTATTTAGAAGAAAACGATTATCTGCTTATAGATTGTCAAGTTTACACACGGCATCTAGAGACATTGGGAGCGCAAGAAATTTCTAGAGAAGTGTTTTTAAAATATTTAAAGAACTGATTATCAGTAGTTTTATATACTTGTTGATTTTCAGTATATTCGTATTCCAAATTAAGACTACAATGAAAAAAATCTGCTACAATTCCATTTTACTTCTTGCCTTCGTTTTTAACTTTTCATACGTTTCGGCCCAAGAAGTCCTACCACATTATTTAACCGATGCCGAAAAGGGTCTAATCAAAGATGTTAGCTTTAAAAGTTCGCGCGTTACCGATCCTCCCGAAGGGCCAGTTAGAGCAATGGCAGAATGGGAAGAGGTGGAATATCTAGTGATTACTTGGCAGCCTAGCTTTCCGAATATCCTGCGCCAGATTGTAGAGGCCGCAGTGCAAGAGTGTAAGGTTATTATTACTACGCAAAACGAGACTTCAGTTTCAAACTATCTCACCTCGAATGGCGTGGATTTAACCAATGTTATTTTTATGGCCGAGCCATGGAATAGTATTTGGATTAGAGATTATGCTGGTAATACTATTTATAGCGATGACGTTGGTGAACGTGCGTTGGTAGATTGGATTTATAACAGACCAAGACCGTTGGACGATATAATGCCTTCTGCCCATGCCACTAACTTTGGAATTCCAATTTACATAACAGACTCTGGGACAAACGACTTAGTAAATACTGGAGGAAATTATATGAGTGACGGCTTAGGAAACGCATTCGCTTCCGAATTGATTTTGGAAGAAAATGAAGCTGGAAATCCATACGGTGTAAGTGCAAAAACGGAAGCTCAAATCGACGATATTATGAATGCCTACATGGGGATTGATAATTATATTAAAATGACAGCACTTCCATACGATGTGATTAATCATATTGATATGCACATGAAGTTATTAGATGAGGAAACATTATTAGTAGCAGAATATCCTACAGGAGTAGCAGATGGACCACAAATTGAAGAAAACATACAATACGTACAAGATAATTTTGTTTCGGCTTTTGGAACTCCATATAAGATAAAGCGAATCCCTTCTCCACCTAGTACAAGCGGTGCGTACCCAGATAATGGTGGATACTATCGAAACTACACCAACGCTATTTTTGTAAATAAAACCATTTTACTTCCTATTTATCGCCCGGAAGTTGATATTCCTGCTCTAGCACAATGGGAAGAGATGATGCCAGGGTACAATATTGTAGGGATTGACGTAGATAACTCTGGAGAGAATCTAATTGCCCAAGTAGGCGCTATACACTGTATTACACATACCATTGGAGTGGAAAATCCGCTTTGGATCGTTCACCAGCCAGTCGAACTTGCAAATGCCGAAAGCACGGTTACCTTGGATGCAATGATTAAGCACAATTCTGGAGTTGCCTCCGCATCGGTGTTTTGGAAAGAAGAAGGAGCTAGTACTTTTAATGAAAGTCCGATGACTTTTGTAAGCGATAGCGACTGGACTACAGATATTGTTATTCCTAATACCGGCTATGTAGAATATTATATTGAAGCAACTGCCAACTCTGGAAAAAGTATTACAAGACCAATGGTAGCTCCAGAAGGTAATTGGACTATTGATGTAGCCGTATTATCGGTTGAAGACTGGGCGGCTAAGAATATTTCGGCCCCTTATCCAAATCCTACAACTGGTGAGGTAAACTTTAATTTAAACAATATTGCAGGTCCTATTGAAGTCACTGTTTACAATATGTTAGGTCAGGAATTAAGTAGATCGAGTCTGGAAACTGCTAGTGGGACCTTTTCTATGAACTTAAATGAAGAATGGCAAGGAACCCTGTTTGTCACTTTCAAAGGAGACTTTGGATCTGTGGTAAAACGAGTTGTGAAAATATAGTTAAGAAAAACAGCATATCTTTAAAACACCGCCATATGGCGGTGTTTTTTATTTTGAAATGTGAAATAATTGATAAACTTTGAGTATTTCATCGAATAAATTAGGTTTTATCACTTAAAATCAACAGATTAGCGTAAGATTTTTCTTAAACCCCACTTATGAAAAAATTAATTCCACTAATGGTGGTCGTGTGCTTAGGCATGACCCATTCCATGCAAGCCCAAACAGATGTTAATCGAGACATCGATGTAGCCAAAGTTTATGAAGAAGTTGTCAAAGAAGGATATGGTACTCCAACCATCTACCTTAAGTTGGCCAACGAACACTACTATAGAAATAATTTTCGCAGCGCGAAGAAATGGTTCGAGAAGGTGTTTCAGTATGAAAAGATTTCAGATAAGGAAACCCTATTTCGTTACAAACAAACTTTAAAAGCGTTGGATATGAAGTTTGAAGGCAATCCTTATATAGCAGTAGCGATAATTAACTAATCGCATCCGTCTTTTTAAACAATAGAGGTTTTCTTATGTGCGCAGCGAATATCGTCGCCATCACGATGAGCATAGCTACTTCGTAGGGTTTTCCTTTGTATAAATGAATAAACGTTATAAACGTCATATAAAAGGCTAAAAGGGTCGTCCCAGCGAGGATTGTTTTATTATATAGAAATAAGGCAGTGGCAGTTAATAGATATATGCCCGTAATTGTTAAAACAGTGCTATTTTCAACAATCTTTCCTGTCTCATTTGGGTTCATTATTTTATTTAAAGCATTGGGAACAAAAAATAGGGTTACTATTAGCGAAGGTATCCACTTCAGTAGTGTTATTAAAAATTTATTGGTTGACATAAGTTGATGTGATTTAAATTATTTTTCAAATCTATCTCATGTTTTCCTATTCCTAAGACCTAGATTAGTAAGCGTTCATCTCAATTCATAAAACGGTGATTTTTGAAGAGTAAGCGTTATTTGTTACCTCCAACAACCTCCTCATATCGAAAACAATCGGTCACGTGATCGTTTACCATACCGGTGGCCTGCATGTGTGCATAAACCACAGTAGTACCAACAAATTTGAACCCGCGTTTCTTTAAATCCTTACTTAGTTTATCACTTAGCGGTGTGTTTGCAGGCACATCTTTGAGGGTTTTTGCTTTGTTTTGGATTGGCTTATGGTCTACAAAGCTCCAGATGTAGCTGCTGAAACTGCCAAATTCCCTTTGAACCTCCATAAAGGCGATGGCATTGCTAATGGTAGCATGAACTTTCAATTTATTTCTAATGATTCCCGCATCTTGAAGCAGCGAATCAATTTTCTGCTGATTGTATTTAGCTATTTTTTTATAATCAAATTGATCAAATGCTTTTCTGAAATTTTCTCGTTTTCTAAGAACGGTAATCCAACTCAACCCCGCCTGAAAAGTTTCAAGAATTAAAAATTCGAAGAGAGCAGCATCGTCTTTTACAGGAACTCCCCATTCCTCATCATGGTAAGCTATATAAAGCGGGTCATCGCCGCACCAGGAACATCTTCTTTTCATCGTAATGGTCGTTGTTGTGTAAATTGAAATTAGAAATCGGTCGTGGTGAAGTTACAAAACCTAGAACATACTTCTCTAGTGCCAAATGCATAATTATTGAGGACGTAAGTTTTTATTAATTTAGCGACTTAATTTGCATGGAAACAAATTTGATGATTGAAAACACAGATAAAATAGCGCTTATTGGCAAGAGTCTGAAGAACGGACAGACCTATCAATCGTATAGAGATGAAGTGGAAACTCATGTTGCCAACGGCACTTCTACAGGACCAGTTCAAACGGAGGCATTGGCTAATTATACCCTACTCAATCATTCTAGAATGAAGCGAGGAGATAAAACAGTGAAAATTTCCGAAGAAATAGAGAAGAAATTTAAAAGTTTTACAAGAAAACAAACTTGGGTGGTTATTACAGAGAGTTGGTGTGGAGATGCTGCGCAAACTATGCCTGCCATCAACAAAGTGGCTCAATTAGCTCCTAACGTAGATCTTCAGGTGGTTCTTAGAGACGAGAATCTCGAACTCATGAATGCTTTTCTCACCAACGGCGCAATGTCTATTCCAAAACTTATTATGTTAGATCATGAAACCAATAAATTAAAAGAATGGGGTCCAAGACCTTCTATTGCAACTCAACTGGTAAATGATTACAAGGCCGAACACGGTGGATTAACTCCAGAATTTAAGCAAGACTTGCAGGTCTGGTATAATAAAGATAAGTCTCAGAGTGTAATTTCGGATCTAGCGGAATTAATTGATTAACGCTGTCCGGGGAATGTATAAGATATAGTTCCCATTTGCTTGGTCTTACCGGCCTTAGTAGTAAACTTAGCTTTGCTTGCATACAGCATCGCGCTATCAATTAAACAACCATTGGTGGTTGTGGAAGACGCTTTGTTGAAACTAGTTTTTATCACTCTACCCAACTGGTCGACCTCAATATTAATAACGATTTTTCCTCCTGCATCGCAAGTGTAGACGGGATTTCTAATTGTTAACGCTTTTCTATCCACTAGGCGATAACTAATGGTTGTCTTTTTATTGGTAGCACTGCTAGGTGTTTTCTTTTTATTTTTCTTTGCGTTTTCAGCGAGTCGTTCCTTTACACTTTGAAGTTGATCTTTTACATCATTAAGTGCATAATCGCTGTTGTAAGCTGCTTTTTCACCAGCATCTGTTTCGTTAGAAGTTTCTTGAGGAACTTCTTCTTCGTTGTTACGGCTGTTTTCCAATTCTTTAATAAACTCTTCAGCCTCGTTGTAGGCAGTATTAGTCTCAATTTTCACTTTTTCAGTGTTGTTGATGGCCAATTCTTCTTCAGGTATTTCTACCGTATATTCAACAGCCATAAGTTCGGGCTCAGGTTCCTTTTCAGAAAGTTTCACACTAACCAAAAGCAACACCAAGTTCCCTGTTAAAAGACAGGTAATTAGAAAGGCTCTATAGGAATAATTAAAGTTCAAGGTTGCAAATATGCAGATTTGTAGGGGATTACTGAAATATTTTAGGAATTATTAACGCTCATTTTGCATAAAATTGGTTCTTGTTGCACACATAAAACCTTCCTGTCTATTGAGTCTGCCAAAATACCAGGTAATTCATAAAGGCACAGTAAATTATGGTGGAAATACATGGACCAAAAGGTTTGTTAAAGAATAATTAAGAAGAAGTAAGCATCTGCTCAAACTCTTCTATGGAAACTGCATTGGCTACATCAAACTCACCAATTTTAGTACGTCTCAAAACCGAAAGATGAGCACCATTGTCCAGGGCTTTTCCGAAGTCATGAGCGAGCGAGCGAATATAAGTTCCCTTACCACACGCTACTCTAAAGTCTATGTTTGGTAAGTCAATATTGGTAATTTTAAATGCTGAAATGTGAATGTTTCTAGCAGGAATCTCTACCTCTTCTCCAGCTCTTGCGAATTCGTACAATCGTTTACCATCTTTTTTTAGTGCTGAAAAGATAGGAGGGTGCTGTTGGATGTCACCTACAAATTGTTGGGTAGCCGCGTGAATCATTTCTGAACTAATCCCCGAAATATCAAAAGTTTGATCAATCTCACTTTCTAAATCGTAACTAGGAGTAGTTGCGCCTAAGGTAATGGTGCCAGTATATTCCTTCTCCTGCGCTTGATAGGTGTCAATCTTTTTGGTGAATTTTCCAGTACAAAGAATAAGTAAGCCTGTTGCCAATGGATCTAAAGTCCCAGCATGACCTACTTTTAATTTTTTTAAACTGAATTGCTTTCTAATGAGCCAACGTACCTTATTCACCACTTGGAAAGAAGTCCAGTTAAGAGGTTTGTCGATAAGCAAAACTTGTCCGCTTAAATAGTCTTCTACATTCATTAGGTAAAGCTAACAATAATGGCAATAACACCAACCACTAGACAGTAGATAGCAAACCAGCTCAATTTACTCTTGCGAACCAGTGCAATCATCCATGTGCATGCAAACAGTCCAGATATAAATGCAGCCGCAAAGCCTAGTCCCAGCGATGCAAAGTTGGTTGCTTCAGTGGTTAATTCTCCACCGAGGATATCTTTTGCAATTTTACCAAAGATAAGCGGAACGACCATTAAAAATGAAAAACGAGCCGCTTTGCTCTTATCATTTCCAAGTAAAACAGAGGTCGAAATAGTTGCGCCACTTCTAGAAATCCCTGGGAGCATAGCGATGGCTTGTGCTATACCAATTACAAAAGCATTTTTAAACGTCACGGGTTTTCCAGTATGTTTTGCCCTGTCCGCAAACCATAATAAAATAGCTGTTACAATAAGCATTGCTCCAACGAGGGCAATACTTCCGCCAAACATTGATTCTAGTTGCTCTTCAAAGAACAGTCCCACCAATACCGCGGGTATCATAGAGATAATTATTTTAAGCGAAAATTGCGTTTCCTCATTCCATTTAAATTGAAGTAGTCCGCTCAAAATCTCCCAGATGTCTTTTCTAAAAACAACAATAGTTGATAATGCAGTAGCGAAGTGAAGCACCACCGTAAATAGGAGACTTTCTTCAGGTACAGAGGTGTCGCCAAGAATGGCTTTGCCTATCTCAAGGTGACCACTAGATGAAACAGGTAAAAATTCGGTAAGACCCTGGATCACTCCAAGAACAATAGATTCCCAGGCTTCCATGGATTATTTTTCTTTGTTGGGGTTCAATAAAATCGCGTAGACTTCAAAACCAAAGCCAATAAGAATGAGGGCTGGAGCTAATCGAATTCGTCTCCAGCTGTAGATTTCTGGATTAAACACATTTGGGTCGTCGCTTCCACCTCCGGCCATCATAATGAAACCAAAGGCAATAAAAGCCACTCCAATAAGCATGAATAAATAGTTTTTACGTTCAAAGATAAACGCTTGCTCTTTCGCTGCTTCTTTTCGTTTTTGCTCTCCCATGTTTATTTAAGATTCAAGGTTCATTTCAATGCTGCAAGGTAACATTTTTTTATTTTTTAATAATAAAGTTCGTCGGTTCGAAGGTTTAGGAAACGTCGAGTCGCGAAAAATGTACTGATGAGTGTTATGACCACGCCCATTAAAATAATAAAACCGAAAAGAGCGCCTAACATCACTTTATTTCCCAAAAGATCTAGTTGCGGCCAAGCTTTGTCTAAAAAATATAGGACCGTCGCTACTCCAGCAACAGCTACCACAGAGCCTAATAGTCCAAGCTTAGCACCCTTCCAGATAAATGGCCGTCTAATAAAACTTTTAGTGGCTCCAACCATTTGCATGGTTTTAATTGTAAAGCGTTTGGCATATACCGAAAGCCGAATAGAACTATTAATTAAAAGAACCGCAATAACCAACATGAGACCACTAAAAACAAGGATCCAAAAACTAATTACTTTTATGTTTTTATCGAAGAGCTCTACTAGTACCTCGTCATACTCTACCTCGGCTACAAAATCCTTCGCCCGTAATTCGTCTGCAATAGTTTTAAGCTGCGTAGCCGAAACAAATTCTGCCAGCAACTCCACATCAATACTATTCTGTAGTGGATTATATCCTAAAAACTCCAGATAATTTTCTCCAATGGTCTCAATATGTTGCTCGGCCGCCTCTTCTTTAGAAAGATATGTAGCAGATTTAGTGTATTCTGCCATTTCCAAGCTCTGCTTTAGTTGGTTAATTTCTACTTCGTTGGCATTGTCTTTTAAATAGATCGATAATGGAATTTGTTCTTTAAAATAACGCGATAATTGATTCGAATTAATTACAAAGAGTCCCAATAAGCCCAAGAGAAATAATACCAATGAAATACTAATCACCACACTAAAATACGAGGAGATTAATCTGCGTTTTTGGTATTTTTCAAAAGAGGTTGCCATGAGGTGATCGGATTTGCTGTAAAAATACAAGTAATTTTGAATATTCAATGCGCATTTATCATTTCAGAATACACAATTGAGAAGTAATTTTAATTGCGTCTTCCAAATCGAACATTGCGCATCGAACTTGGTATAACGGAGGTCGTAAAACGAAACATTCCTTTTTCCTAACGTTGAAACTTTCACCTTTCGTACAATAGATGTAAATTTGGCGCTTCTTACTTCGTTTTAATGGCGAAGTCACACTTCAAAACACCAAGCGATGAGCAAATATCATTTCAACGATATTGAAGCCAAATGGCAAAAACACTGGGCAGAAAAAGGAACTTTTCATGCCTCAAATAATAGTGATCTACCTAAATATTATGTATTGGACATGTTTCCTTATCCTTCTGGAGCGGGATTGCACGTAGGACATCCCTTAGGTTATATTGCAAGCGATGTTTATTCGCGATACAAGCGCCATAAAGGATTTAACGTTTTGCACCCTCAGGGATACGATTCGTTTGGGTTACCAGCAGAGCAATATGCAATTCAGACAGGACAACATCCTGCACAAACTACTCAGGTAAATATTGAGGGTGGTGTAGATAATCAAGGAAACAGAATAGCGGGTTATAGAAACCAACTAGACAAAATTGGGTTTTCGTTCGATTGGAGTAGAGAAGTACGCACTTCCAATCCTGAATACTACAAATGGACACAATGGATTTTTACCGAGTTGTTCAATGCTTGGTATAATTTTGATACAGATACTTCAGAAAAAATAGAAACCCTGATTACACTTTTTTCTTCGGAAGGAAATACAAAGGTCAATGCAGCTTGCGACGAGGGGATGGAAACTTTTACAGCGAATGATTGGATTGGTTTTTCTTCTGAAAAGCAGCAAGAGATTTTATTGGGTTACAGATTAACCTATTTAGCCGAAACCGAAGTCAACTGGTGCCCGGAATTGGGAACAGTGCTAGCAAATGATGAGATTGTAAATGGAGTGAGTGAACGCGGAGGTTATGCGGTCATTAGAAAGAAAATGAAACAGTGGAGTATGCGTATTTCTGCCTTTGCAGAACGTTTACTTCAGGATTTAGATACGGTAGATTGGAGCGAATCTATCAAAGAAACACAACGAAACTGGATTGGTAAATCGGTTGGAGCCACCGTGGAATTTCAAGTGAAAGATCACGATGCCAAGATTCCAGTGTTTACTACCCGTCCAGATACTATTTTTGGGGTGAGTTTTATGACCTTGGCGCCAGAGCATGAATTGGTAGCCAAGTTAACGACTGCCGCTCAGAAAGAAGCAGTAGAAAGTTATGTACACGCTACCGCTAAACGCAGTGAACGCGAGCGCATGGCAGATGTAAAAACCATTAGTGGTGTTTTTACTGGAGCCTTTGCAGAACATCCGTTTACCAAAGAACCTATTCAAATTTGGATAGGAGATTATGTGTTGGCGGGATACGGAACAGGAGCCGTCATGGCCGTTCCATGTGGAGATCAGCGCGATTACGATTTTGCCAAGCATTTCGGTCTTCCCATTCCGAACGTTTTTGAAGGTGTAGATATTTCCGAAGAAGCCTTTACAGACAAAGAAAATACAGTGATCGCTAATAGTGATTTCTTAAACGGACTTAAATACAAAAAGGCTGTAAAACTGGCGATTTATGAGTTAGAAAAAATAGGAGCTGGAGAAGGAAAGACCAATTACCGTTTGCGAGATGCAGTTTTTTCTAGACAACGTTATTGGGGAGAGCCTTTCCCAGTCTATTATAAAAATGGAATGCCACAAATGATTGATGTTGCTCATTTGCCGTTGGAACTTCCTAAAATTGAAAAGTATTTACCTACCGAAACCGGAGAGCCGCCATTAGGTCGTGCAGATGTGTGGGCGTGGGATACAGAAAAATGTTCAGTCGTGAGTAATGAGTTGGTGGATGGAAAAACTGTTTTTTCATTGGAGCTCAATACCATGCCTGGTTGGGCGGGGAGTAGCTGGTATTTTTTCAGATATATGGAAAAGGAGCATAGAAGCGAAGTTTTTGCCTCTAAAGAAGCAATGGACTACTGGCAAAATGTGGATTTGTATATAGGAGGAAGTGAGCACGGAACAGGACATTTATTATACAGCCGTTTTTGGGTGAAGTTTTTGTACGATTTGCAACATGTGCCAGTGAAGGAACCTTTTCAGAAGATGATCAACCAAGGAATGATTTTGGGAGAGAGTGCTTTTGTGTATCGTGTGGAAGGACAAAATAAATTTGTTTCAAAAGGGAAGAAAGATGGATACACTATTCAGCCTATTCATGCAGATGTTTCTATGGTAAATACTTCAAATGAGTTGGATGTTGAGGCCTTTAAAAATTGGAGAGTAGAGTTTAAAGATGCTGAGTTTGTAACAGAAGAGGATGGGACTTTTAAAGTTTCTCGCGAAGTTGAAAAAATGTCCAAGTCCAAATACAACGTCGTAAACCCAGACGATATCTGCGACCAATACGGGGCAGATACCTTGCGCATGTACGAAATGTTCTTGGGGCCGCTAGAGCAAGCAAAGCCTTGGAATACCGCTGGTATTTCTGGAGTGCACAGCTTCCTTAAAAAAATGTGGCGTTTGTTCCATGGAGGCCCAGATGACACGTTCTTCGTTTCAGACGATGCAGCTACCAAAGACAATTTGAAAACCCTTCATAAAACCATCAAGAAGGTAGAAGAGGATATTGAAAATTTCAGTTTTAATACGTCGGTTTCTACGTTTATGATTGCCGTTAATGAGCTTACGTCCCAGAAGTGTAATAGTCGGGAAATTTTAGAATCATTGGTGGTGCTAATTTCGCCCTACGCGCCTCACATCGCAGAAGAATTATGGAGCTTGCTAGGGCATGAGCAGAGTATCTCTGCGGTAGCGTTTCCAAAGTTTGAAGCCAAGCATTTGGTGGAAAGTAGCAAAGAATATCCAATTTCCTTCAATGGAAAAATGCGATTTAAATTAGAATTGTCCTTGGATATGACTAAAGAGGAGATCGAAGCAGCTGTGATGGCGCACGAAAAGACGATCCAGCAATTAGATGGACGCACTCCCAAGAAAGTAATTGTGGTGCCTGGAAAAATTATAAACATTGTAGGCTAATGAGTGGGTTAGGTGTTGAAATAATAGGTGTTATTGCCGCAATTTTGACCACCTCGGGTTTTTTGCCGCAAATTGTAAAAACATGGCGAACTAAAGATGTGAGTAGCCTATCCTTGCCTATGTATATCACTCTTTTTACAGGAATGATACTTTGGTTGATTTATGGCATTTTTAAAGAAAGCTTCGCGATTATCGCAGCCAATATTTTTACGGGTTCTTTGACCTTGCTTATTATTTTCTTTATTCTGAAATATCGACAGAAGTAATTTTTTTCAGAAATAATATTCCGTTTATGGCTTACTGGGAATGTACATTTCGCCCGTTTTTGGTGTTTAAATGGTTCTTTTGAATAGCCTAGAGAGCTGTAACATTTTTGTTGAAGGTTAATCTCTAGACTAAACCGAATAATGAAAATAATTTTACTTGCCTTTTTAAGCTTGATAGCTTCACTAGGTTATTCTCAATCTAAAACTGCGTATTTAGAAGAAAATAGATCCGATTTAAATTCGCCTAATTTTGATTTTCCGCAAAAAGACTTCAATATAATTGGTTTTGGTGCTTATCATGGGAGCGCAAAAACAGAAACAACCGAGCAGGCGTTGCTAGAATCCTTAACGAAGGATGGAACTATAAAATATTATCTCCCAGAAACAGATTTCAGTATCGCACATTTTTTTAACGAATACCTAAGAACAGGCGATAGCCTTTTGTTAAAGGATCTGGTGTATAACTATGGAGCTAGAGTGCCACAGGAGCAGAGTGTCGAGACCTATAAAAAATGGAAAGAATTAAAAAAGTTGAATGATGGCCTTGAGCAGAAAAACAGGCTCGGAGTTGTGGGAATTGACCTTATAGTGACCTATAAGTACACTGCAAAGCATTTGTTAGAAATTATGGACTACGAAGGAAGTAAGAAAAAGTCTCTGCAAAGTATAGTGCATATGGTGAAGTTAGATACAACAGACTTTTCACCTAACTACAATAGCTATTCGAAAAAGATCTTGCGGGAGTTTGTAGAAGACTATAAGGGACAACCAGAGGTTTATGAAAATATCATTACCGATCAATTTGTTTTTGATCATATTATTGAAAATTTGGAGCACACATTTCAGAATTTTGACGATTCGTCTAAGCGCGAAAGAATAATGTACCAAAATTACCTTCAGTTAGGAAGTCTATATAATTTTGAAGAAAATAAGCAGTTTCTGCGATTTGGATTTTTTCATATAGAAAAACAAAGAGAAGGAAAAAATGCTTCATTTTTTACAATGCTAATCGAGAATGGTGTTTATGCACGGGAAAATGTTATTTCAGTCATTGGTTATCTCACTAAAAGCAGGGTGCTTTGGGATGTCATTTATGATGAAAACGGAGATTATAAGACCTACACTACAGAGGGAGGTTTTGGAATTGGGGACTATGAAAAGGAGTACTTCTTAGGTATAGAAAATCTTAAAAAAACGAAAATTTCAGACATCACATTATTCCGCTTAAACAAAGAGAGTACACCTTACAACGATGGGGTGCCCGATTTGATGGAGATTGTAATGCAAGACAATAAATCCAACGGCGCGCAGGTGAAAGGAAAATCTACCGTCGAATTTCTGGATTATGCAATCCTTATTTCAAATTCAAAGGAAAGTATTCCAATTCAGGAGATGAAATGAACTAATTATATAATTCATGGATATCAGAATTATTCACATTAATTCAACGGAACACTGTTACGACATACTTCCTTCTTGACTAATTGTCATCTCGATTTATTCGGAACCATTTTTGCTGAATTTTAATTATATTTAAACAACTTAAAATTTCAGAAATATGATACCAGATTTTGGATACTATATACTTGCCGGAGCTATCTTTTTAGTTAGTAGTTATGTGAGTAATCGCCTCAAAAGTAAATTCAAAAAATATTCAAAGGTTCATCTTCAAAATGGATTAAGCGGTGCCGAAATAGCAGAGAAAATGCTTGCGGACAACGGGATTAGAGATGTACAAGTGATCTCAACTCCTGGAATGTTGACAGATCATTACAATCCTACAAACAAAACCGTAAATCTTAGTGAAGGAGTATATGCCCAACGCAATGCTGCCGCTGCGGCAGTGGCTGCACATGAATGTGGTCATGCTGTTCAGCATGCAACTGCCTATAGTTGGTTACAAATGCGAAGTAAGATTGTTCCTGCCGTTGGGATTTCCAGCAAGCTATCTAATATTGTAATTATGATAGGGCTTGTTATGACTGCTACGCAGGCTATGGGAGGTATTGGAACTACTATTTTTGGAGTTGGGATCTTATTATTCGCGGTAACTACCGCTTTTGCCTTTATCACACTTCCAGTAGAGTTCGATGCTAGCAACAGGGCTTTGGCTTGGTTGGAAAAGGAAAATATGCTTACACAACAAGAGCACTCTGGGGCAAAAGACGCTTTAAAATGGGCAGCGAGAACATACGTAGTAGCTGCATTGGGATCTTTAGCTACCTTGCTTTATTTTGTAACTATTTTCTTAAACAGAAGGTAGTTTACAAGCCTTAGGTTCTCCGCTTTTATCAAACACGACTTATACCGTTAAATCGTTACCGATGGATAGGTGATGGTGCTTTACATTGGTTTCTTATTAACCAAAATTACATCGACATCATGAAAAAGGTAGTTTTAATTGCAATCGGCTTAGTTGCCATGCTAAGTTGTGAAACCGAACAAACCGAACTACAGCAGGGACCTGTAGAAGTAGTAAACCTAGCTAGTGGCATTTTAGATGGTGCTGGAGAAGAAAATATTCCTAAACAAAATATTGTAATTGGAGACCGAGCCACTTGGAACGCGCTTCTTTCTCAAATGAACTCAGTTAACAACGAAACCGACAATTTTGTAGAGACAGAGGTCGATTTTGAAAGTTTTTTAGTGTTAGCGTCTTTTGATGAGGTAAAAGAAACAGGAGGTTTTGATATTCAGATTTTGGAAGCAACTCAGAAT
This sequence comes from uncultured Flavobacteriaceae bacterium, assembly GCA_947495135.1. Lineage (GTDB taxonomy): Bacteria > Bacteroidota > Bacteroidia > Flavobacteriales > Flavobacteriaceae > Aureisphaera. The sequence goes on along the minus strand of CANLXN010000004.1, from coordinate 54,485 downwards.
AGCAGTGACCTCTCTGTAGTTATTTTGGAAACACAGCCAGCCGAAGGAGACATCGTTCCTATGGTGGTTACTCAGCCATATAATATTGTAAAGATTTTACGAACCTACACTCCCATAATTTTCGAATAGTACGTACATAACTGAGGTGAAAATTTCATTTAGAGTATTGATTATAAATTGATTACCTTGCCTTAACTAACTAAAATCACTTTTATGAGATATTTAATTACCCTATTTGCTGTATGCCTTTTAGGCACTTTGAATGCCCAGCAGGTAGATCGACAAATGGTCGTGCTTGAAGTTGGAACCGGTACCTGGTGTCCTTCATGTCCGGCAGTAGTAGATATTATTCACGACTTGGAGGCACAAGGGGCGCAAATAGCTGTGGTGAAATATCATATTAACGACGTGTACGAAAATGTTGAAAGCGTTGCCCGTAAAGAATATTACAATTTTCCATGGTACCCAACCACGTATTACGATTCGGATCATGTTGGTTATGACGATTGGGCCACGTATGCTGTTCATGAAAGCATGTATATGGAGCGGTTAGCAACTCCCACTTCCTTCTCAGTATCATTAGATATGAATTTGGCAGACGAATCAATTCTTTCGGGATATATAAATTTGGAGAAGGTTGCAGAATACGAAGGGCAGAATTTACGATTGCACGTGGCTTTGACAGAGTCTAATATCCCCGATGCTTGGTATGGTGAAGAGGAAGTGAGTAATGCGGTAAGGACAATGAATAACTTCGGACAAGGTGAAATGATCGATTTTTCGAGCGGTGACATGCAAGAACATGAGTTTACCTTTTATCTCGATTCGACCTGGGTAGTAGAGAATTGCGAGATCATCTTTTTCTTGCAAGATTATGACACTAAAGAAGTTTTACAAGGTGATGCTGTAGATGTGGAGCCATTATTGAGTGTCTCCAGTTATGATAAAGTACAATTGGGGCAAATAGTTCCAAACCCAGTAAACAACGAGTTTGCTATTCAAACCAACGATTTTAATACCATTTCGGAAGTTCAGATTTTCGACTTTGCCGGTAAGGAAGTCTATCGTTCTAGTGCGTATAACGATGTAATTAATGTGAGCAATTTGCAACAAGGATTTTACATAGTATCCTATACAGAAAATAACATCTTGAAAACTGCAAAGTTTGTGAAGAGATAAAGTAATCTTCTAAAATAAAAAAAGGTGCTGAACAACCGTCGGCACCTTTTCTTGTTTATCCCGAAACTTGCTCAGGGTTATAGCCTAAATAATCTGTAAAGTGCTCTTTAAATGTAATGCCGTATTCTTCCAGTTCTTTTAGAATAGGTTCGTACACCTCTTTAGTGATAGGAATTTGTACGCCAGGAGTAGTGATCTCTTTGTTTAGGATGCGCAAAGCGGCCATAGCTACGGGTAAGCCTACAGTGGCAGCCATCGCAGTGTAAGTTTGATCTTCACCAATGAGCACCATATTGCTATCAATCTGTTTTTTCTGACCATTAAGTTCGTATCCAAATTTGTGATACATCACTAACATGTCCTTGTCGTCTTCCTTTAAGGTCCATTTGTCCATTAATATTTTCTGAAGTGCTTGTGCAGGAGTAGCGTTCTTGATGTTTATCTTCTTATCAGGATTGAAGATGTCCAATTCTAGGAGCTTGTACCACATCAAATCATCTTGGTCAATTTTTAGAGCATATCTCATTTTTAATTCGACCGAATCTGTTGGTGAATAAGGAAGAAATAAGTTCGTGAAACTTCGGTAAGATAAGTTTTCCGAATTAGGGATGCTGTAGCTGTCGTCTGTCATTCCCATTTGCACAAACATATTCCACGCCTTACTAAATCCAACGTGGCGCATGGTACCTCTGTACAATGTAAGTACGTCTTCTAGTTGGTAAATGCTTCGGTACTTGAGAGAGTTCCTGTTGGCGTATGCCTCAAACCTTCCATATCCTTCTATGTCTAAAAATTCGGTTCTTCTAAATAGTTTATGGTAGGGAATGTATTTATAGGTGCCCTCTTGAATAAATTCGGCTGCGCCACCTTGTCCAGCAACCACAACGTTTCGAGGATTCCATGTAAATTTATAGTGCCAAAGGTTATCATCACTTTCGGGAGCGATGAGGCCTCCTGTAAACGATTCAAACAATAACATTTTACCTCCATTGTCTCTAATGCGGTCAATCACCTGCATGGCGCTCATGTGGTCAATTCCTGGGTCCACTCCAATCTCATTCATAAAAACAAGCCCTTTTGCTTTTGCCTCGGCATCTAATTCTTGCATTTCTTTGCTTACATAAGACGCCGTAACTAGGTGCTTACCATAGGTAATGCAGTCTTTCGCCGCCTCCATATGAAAACGTGCAGGAAGCATAGAAATTACCAAATCGGCACTTTGAATGGCCTCTTTGCGTTGTGGTTCGTTAAAGATATCTAAGAAGATTCCTTTTGCATTAGGATGTCCTTGTGTGAATTTTTTGGCATTTTCTTCAGAAAGATCACCAATGGTGATGTGTAAATCTTCAGTATGAGATTTTTCTAGTAAATACTTGATAAGACTGGTTGCTGAACGACCAGCTCCTATAATTAATATATTTCGCATCTGTAGTAATTTCGTAAATTTGTATGATTGGGAATGACTAGGACGAAAGTACTAAAATGAACTAAAACCGATGAATAAAATAGACAAAAATATTGTAGTAATAGCAGCACTTTTGGGGGCGTTAACAATTGCGATTGGTGCTTTTGGCGCACACGGATTAAAACAGCTCGTAAGTGAATCTGCTTTAACTACTTTCGAAACGGGTGTGCGATATCAAATGTATCACACCATCTCTTTATTGGTTATTGGTTTTACAGGATTAATTCCAGCAAGTACTAAGAAGTGGGTGTTCCGCTTTTTTATCTTCGGAATAATTATCTTCTCTGGATCTCTTTATGGGTTGTCACTAAATGGGGTTTTACCTTTTAGCACTAAATTTCTCGGCCCAGTGACTCCTTTTGGAGGTCTCTCATTTATAATAGGTTGGCTTCGATTGGGATACGGGTTATTTAAGTTAAAGTCGGAATAATTATATCGAAAAGAAGGTTTATATATTTTAGTTTTTTTATTTTTGCGCACACAACAAAAACAAAGTTATGGTGGACAACAACCAAACTACGAAAACGATTTCGTTGAAACAGTATGGAATCAATGCCTCAAAAGTAAAATACCAACTTACATCAGATCAACTACACGAAGAAACTTTAGCAAAAGGACAAGGGAAAGAAGCCAATTCTGGAGCACTTGCGGTTAACACCGGGGAATTCACAGGTCGTTCTCCTCAAGATCGTTTTATTGTTAAAGATGAAATTACCGAAGACAGGGTTTGGTGGGGAAATATCAATATCCCGTTTGAATCTGATAAGTTTGACGCTCTCTACGATAGAGTGACAGAATATTTAAATAATAAAGAAGTTTATGCAAGAGATTCTTATGCTTGTGCAGATTTAGATTATAAGCTAAACATCCGTGTGGTCAATGAGTATCCATGGAGTAATATGTTCGCTTATAATATGTTCTTGCGACCAACTGAAGATGAGTTAGCAGGCTTCGAGCCAGATTGGCTTATCGTAAATGCTCCTGGGTTTATGGCCGATCCAGAACGAGATGGCACGAGACAGCACAATTTTGCGATCCTTAATTTCACAAAAAAAATCGCATTAATTGGCGGAACTGGTTATACGGGAGAGATTAAGAAAGGAATTTTCTCTGCACTCAATTTTGTGTTACCAGTATTTCAAAACACCTTACCAATGCACTGTTCAGCCAATGTTGGAGACGATGGTGATACGGCTATTTTCTTTGGACTTTCTGGAACAGGTAAGACTACCTTATCTGCGGATCCGAGTAGAAAATTAATTGGTGATGATGAGCACGGGTGGACCGCTGAAAATACGGTTTTCAATTTTGAAGGAGGTTGTTATGCCAAGGCTATAAATCTTTCCGAAGAAAATGAGCCAGACATCTATAGGGCAATTAAAAAAGGAGCAATTCTTGAGAACATTGTTATGGACGATAACGGTGAAGTAGATTTTAAGGATATTTCTATTACCCAAAATACGCGCGTAAGTTATCCTATTTATCACATCGATAATATTCAGGAACCTTCGATAGGCCATAACCCAAAGAATATTTTCTTCTTAACGGCAGATGCATTTGGTGTTTTACCTCCAATCTCTAAACTAACTCCTGGCCAAGCTGCTTACCACTTTATTAGTGGATACACAGCTAAAGTAGCAGGGACAGAAGCAGGGATTACAGAGCCAGTACCTAGTTTTTCGGCTTGTTTTGGAGCGCCCTTTATGCCATTACATCCTACCAAATACGCAGAGATGCTTAGTAAAAAAATGCAGGAAGCAGGAGTTCATGTCTGGTTAGTGAATACTGGATGGACAGGTGGTCCTTATGGTGTAGGTAGTAGAATGAAGTTGAAGTATACCCGAGCCATGATTACAGCAGCAATGGATGGATCGTTGGAGGAAGCTAATAAAGACAATTACCATATTCATTCTGTGTTTGGAGTGCAGCAACCCAGAGTTTGTCCAAATGTTCCTACGGAAGTTTTGAGTCCAAGACAGACTTGGAAAAATGATGAAGGATATTATAAAACGGCTCATAAGCTTGCTAGTTCATTCAAAGAGAACTTCAAGAAATTTGAGGAGTTTGCCAATGAAGAAATTATGGCAGGAGCGCCATTGTTAGGATAGTTTCTAATAAAGTTTAAGTAAAGGGATCAATATATTTATTGATCCCTTTTATTTTGAAGCATATTTCAAAAAAAATCGTCCTGAAATTTCTTTCAGGACGATATTTATATTTTAATTTGAAAAGAGACTTATTATTTCTTTCCGTTTACTTCTTTTATATATTTCTCGAGCGCCATAGTCATGGAAGGAGTTTCTGGTGTTGGAGCTTGAATATCTACTCTCAAACCGTTTTGCGCAGCTGCCTGAACAGTTGTGTTTCCAAAAACTGCTATTCGCGTTTCGTTTTGTTTGAAATTTGGAAAATTCTCCAATAATGACTGAATACCGCTTGGACTGAAGAATACTAGAATGTCGTAAAATACATTTTCCAGATCACTCAAGTCACTCACTACAGTCTTATAAAATGTAGCCTGCTTCCAATTTACTCCAAGTCCATTCAAAATGTCTGGAACAGTATCACCTAACTTATCTGAAGACGGCAGCAAAAAGCTTTCCGTTTTATATTTCTTGATAAGCGGAGAGAGTTCAGCAAAAGTTCTCTTACCAACATAAATTTTACGCTTTCTATAGACCACGTATTTCTGAAGGTAAAAAGCTACAGCTTCACTTAGACAGAAATACTTCATTGTATCTGGCACTTTAAATCTAAGTTCCTCCGCAATTCTGAAGAAATGATCCACAGAGTTTCTACTTGTAAGTATGATTGCAGTACACTGACTTAAATCTACTTTCTGTGTACGAACCTCTTTACTGGATACGCCTTCAACGTGAATAAAAGGTCTAAAATCAATTTTCACCTTTTGTCGATCTATAAGATCGAAGTAAGGAGAATTTTCAATTTTAGGCTCGGGCTGGGACACCAAAATAGTTTTCACTTTCATATGCTTACCACTCATGTTTTATCCTACATTACGCTAGACTTTTATAAAGAATAATGTAAGGCGCGATTTCGAGTGCGCAAAGATACAAAATAAAATAAAAGAAATGCCTTAAAATAGCATTTCTATTCCGTTTGAAACTGGAAATGAAGGAGATGGCATAAAATATGGTTATACCGCCAATAAGCGCAACTAAAACCGTTTTCGAAGGGGTAAATATGTAGGAAAACACGGTATTTATGATTAAAATAAAAATTGCTAGTAAATTTAAATAGCTCAATTTTTCAAATAAATATCCGTTTACCAATGCTTCAATATCAAAAATATGCGCGACAATCTTCTCAAGTACATATTTTCCCAAAACAAAAACGCTGTATGCAGTGACAATTTGTAGGAATATCCAAGGCTTCTTTTCGATAAAGTCAGGATGAAACACCTTTACACTTAGATAAATGAAAAGGGAGAAAGCAATTACCTGAACCACAAAAAATGCAATGTTAAAAGGATGCTTTATTTCATAGCCTTTTCCTTGAATAGAAAAATACTTGTTCGTCACGGGAAGTAAAACGAATTCTTGAAATCGTTTAGGGTATAGATGCCGAGTGATTGCGGTTATCATGAGCCCGCCCAACAACAGTAGCGTGATCCAGTCCAGATTTTCAATATGTCGAAGGTGGTCGTTCAAGAGGAATTTTTCTTAAGCTATAAAAGTACTTCAAAATTAATAGGAACCGAAATGACCTTGCCTAAAATCTTCCGTGATTTCAATTGATAAATTTTTCCTAAGTTTAATAACAACCCTATGCTATTTATTAAAAAAAGGTATTTTTGCGTAAAAACTGAACATGGCGGGCGCATTGGTTGTAGTACCAACATTTAATGAGATTGAAAACATCGAAAAGTTACTACGGTCGGTGTTTTCGTTGCCTCGACAGTTCAACGTTTTGGTTGTAGATGACAACTCCCCCGATCATACTGGCCAAAAAGTAAAAGCGCTTATGCAAGAATTCCCAGAACGCCTTTTTCTCGAAGAAAGAAAAGGTAAACTGGGATTAGGTACTGCTTACATTCACGGATTTAAATGGGCACTTGAGCACGGATATGAATATATTTTTGAAATGGATGCAGATTTCTCGCATAACCCGAAGGATTTAGTGCGTTTGTACAAGGCATGTGAAGATGATAAATATGACCTTGCTATTGGCTCCCGTTATAAAACAGGTGTGAATGTAGTAAACTGGCCAATTGGTAGAGTGTTACTTTCTCTTGGTGCTTCTAAATATGTGCGCTTGCTTACGGGAATGAGAATAAAGGATCCCACCGCTGGTTTTGTTTGTTACAAACGGAGCGTACTGGAGAAGATTAATTTAGATAAAATACATTTTGTTGGTTATGCTTTTCAAATAGAAATGAAATACAAAGCATATCTTAGTAAGTTCAATATAGTTGAGGTGCCTGTTGTGTTTATTGATAGAACAAGGGGAGAATCTAAAATGAGCAGCGGGATTATTAGCGAAGCCATTTTCGGAGTGATTTCAATGCGATTTAAACAACTATTCAATAAGTTAGAAATATGATGATACCAGTTTTAATAAAAAATGCTGAAATAGTCAATGAAGGGACTATAACCAAAGGGGATATTCTGGTTGAAAACGGCCGTATTGCAGAAATTGCGACCTCTATAAGTGCCAAAACATCCGAAACGAAAATTATTGATGCAGATGGCTTTTACGTCATCCCCGGAATGATCGACGACCAAGTTCATTTTAGAGAGCCAGGTCTTACTCATAAAGCAACTATTGAATCAGAATCTAAGGCCGCTGTGGCAGGAGGAATTACCACCTTTATTGAAATGCCGAATACAGTGCCTCAGGCGACCACCGTAGAGCTTCTAGAGGAAAAGTTTTCTAGGGCATCCGAAACCTCTTGGGCCAATTATTCTTTTATGTTTGGTGGAACCAACGACAACATCGAAGAGATTTTAAAAGTAGATGAAACTAAGGTTGCAGGTCTCAAGTTGTTTCTAGGTTCCTCAACGGGGAATATGTTAGTGGATGACCCAAAAGTATTAGAGGAGATATTTAGTAAGACCAATTTGTTAATTTCAGCTCACTGTGAGGATGAAGGAACGATCAAGGCCAATTTTGAAAAGTATGTCGCTGAATACGGAGACGATATACCAATCGAATATCACCCCATTATAAGGAGTGAAGAGGCCTGTTATATTTCCTCATCCAAAGCGATCGAACTGGCAAAGAAAACAGGAGCCCGACTGCATGTTTTTCATCTGTCGACTCAAAAGGAAACGAACCTTTTCAGTAATAAAAAGCCGCTTTCAGAAAAAAAGATAACTGCAGAAGTTTGTATTCATCATCTGTGGTTTACCGATGCAGATTATGCCGAAAAAGGAACTAAAATTAAATGGAATCCAGCTGTTAAGACGCAAAAGGATAAGGACGGACTTTGGGAAGCATTATTAGACGATAGGATCGATGTGATTGCAACAGATCACGCTCCACATACAATAGAAGAAAAAAACAACGTATATACCAAAGCCCCTTCAGGGGGTCCTTTGGTTCAACATGCGCTAGAAGCGTTGTTCGAAATGTATCATAAAGGCAAAATCTCGGTTGAAAAAATAGTGGAGAAAACCGCGCACAATCCGGCAATTTTGTTTGAGATTAAAGAGCGTGGTTATATAAGGAAGGGATACAAGGCAGATTTGGTCATTATAGATCCAAATGCACCATGGACCGTTTCTAAGGAGAATATTGCGTATAAATGTGGCTGGTCACCATTTGAAGGGACCACATTTAGATCTAGGGTGAGGTATACTCTAATAAATGGAGTAGTGGCTTACGAGAATTCGAAGTTTCCTAATAGAACCAAAGGTGAACGAATAACATTTAACAGATAATGAAGTTATCTATCGCTATTGCATTTGCCTGTATCCTATTAATAGGGTGTCAAAACGTTGAAAAACCTGTAGCTCCAGAAAATTTGATTGATCGGGAGACTATGATTCAGATCTTATCTGATGCTTATGTCGGAAACGCAGCAAGGAGTATTAATAATAGGTTATTACGAACAGAGAACATACAACTGGATTCTGTGCTTTATAGAAAGTACAAAATAGATAGTGCCCAATTTGCTGCTAGCAATGCTTATTATGTTTCCGATCTCAATGGCTATGCCGAAATGTTTGGAGATATTGAGAAGGAGTTAAAAAAGAGGAAAGTTGTGGTTGACACTTTAATAGCACAAGAAGCTAGGGCGCTAAAAAGACGCAAAGATTCTATTAGAAGACAGGATAGTATCGATGGTAAACCATTGAGCAAGATTAACACACCTAAAAATAGTAATAAGCCAAGTTTGGTAGATCCGGTTCAGGAAGAATAATTATTTGCTACCCTTTCGATGGTTTTAGATAAGGGTGTAAAAGTAAAGTCCAAAGTTTTTTCAATTTTAGCAGCACTGTAAGTTGATTTGGTGCACAAAGATTCCACTAATGGTTTTAAGAGTTTTCTTTTTCTTCTGAATACAAAGCTTACTAGTCCATCTAATTTGCTTAAGAATAACAACCTTCGTCTACCTATAGACTTAGTGGGTGGATTTTTTCCCAAAGACTGCGATAACTGAGCTAAAACCTCTCGGTACGCTGCATTTTGGCCTACCAATATGTAACGTTCATTATTAATGGGACGCTCCATAAGCAAAGCCATTACTTGGACTACGTCTTGCACATCAACGAACCCACTAGAACCATGGGTGTAATATTTAATTCCTTTGGCGGCATTTTTAATAATTTTTCCACTCCCACTATCCCAATATCCTTCTCCAAGAATGACTCCCGGATTTACGATAACAGCCGACAAACCTTCCTGGATGCCTCGCCACACTTCCATTTCTGCCCCAAACTTAGTGATGGCATATACATTGTTGTTTTCCTCAGGATTCCAATGATTTTCTTCATCTGCCGTCGTATGGTCTACCGGCGTCCCTAAGGTTGCGATAGAGCTAACATAACACAGTTTTTGAATTTTATTTTGAAGGCATAAATTCACGATGTTTGCGGTTCCTTCGGCATTGGTTTTTTTTAGAAGTCGGTACTTCTTTGGGTCGAAACTAATATATGCGGCACAATGATATACGTGGGTAATTCCTTCAAAAGCCTTTGTTAAAGATGGGATTTCGGTTATGTCTGCCACTACCCATTCAATTTTAGAGAAGAGCGATTCGGTAGTTTCAGGAGAAGAACAGTAATATGAAATAACGTTTCGAACCGCGTTAAGGTCACTTTTTTCTCTATGCAGCGCACGTACTTTTTTGTTGTCCTTTAATAAAAGGTACAGCAAATGAGAACCAACTAAGCCTGTGCCACCAGTAACTAGAATCATAATTCAAAATTAGGGCTAATTTCTAAATTGACGGGCCTATTGGAAAAGGAAGTCCTAATTTTCGTAACTTACGAAAGCTATTGAAAATGAAAAATTATGAAAAACAAGTACTTTTTACTTTGCATTATGTTGCTGCCATGGGTTCTATCTGCGCAAATTGTGAATATCCCAGATGCTAACTTTAAATTTGCTTTAGTGAATTATGAAGTGGTCGATACCGATAACGACGGGGTACCAGATAGCGATGTGGATACAAATAACGATGGCGAAATACAGGTGAGTGAAGCCTTGGCTACCGAAAGTTTATATCCCAGAGGATCCGCAATTTTTTCGATGGATGGTATAGAGGCCTTTACCAATTTAAAAATTTTGAATTGCAGTCAGAATGCCATTTCCGAACTCGATTTATCGCAAAATCCGGATTTAGAGGCTCTTGCATGTTTTTTTAATAATTTATCAGAATTAGATCTCACCACAAGTCCGAAATTAAAACGAGTGGAGTGTGATTTCAATGATCTCACCACCTTGGACTTATCTCAAAATGTAGAGTTAGAACGGATTCGTTTTGCTTATAATAACCTCACTACGATTGATCTTTCGCAAAATTTATTGTTGGAGCGTTTGGACGGAGATTCTAATAATCTTATAGAAATTGACGTAAGTCTAAATACGAGTCTAACCTCTGTTTCTCTCGATAAGAATGAACTTACTAGTTTGGACCTTTCTCAAAACACGCTGCTGGATTTTTTAGACGTAAATAATAATCCGTTGGAGGAACTAGACTTATCGCAAAATACAATGCTTACAAAGTTTTGGTGTTTTAATTCAGGGCTTACCAGTTTAAATGTTCAAAACGGTAACAATACTGATTTTGCTATTTTCAATGTTGGAGGTAATCCTAATCTAACCTGTATTCAGGTAGACGATGTGGTTTTTGCAAATAATCAAACCAATTGGGTGAAGGATGAAATAGCCAACTATAGCGAAAACTGTCTTCTGGGAGTTGAAGATATAAGTGTGTCGAACATGCAGATCTACCCAAATCCAACATCTGGAGTTATAAATATTTCGAATCTAGAGAATGTGAATTTTGAGCAAATGGATGTTTATGATATGCGGGGGCGATTGCTTATACGTAAGCAGCAAGTTTCCCCTAGGATTGACCTTTCTAACTTGCCTAAGGGCGTTTTCTTTATTCAATTCTCTTCCGAAAATGGCACCTTCACAAAAAAAGTAGTTAAGGGATAGTCTTTTTGCGGTTCTGCTTTTGTCTTTTCAAGCATCCGTCTATCTTTGCAATCAAATTTTAAAGGAACTATTTTGACAGTTAAAGACTTTGTTCAAGAGCTTTCGTGGCGTGGAATGATTCACGACAAGATGCCAGATACCGATACCCACCTTAATGAAACGATGAGAGCGGCTTATGTTGGCTTCGACCCTACGGCAGATTCTTTACATATTGGGAACTTAGTTCCTATTATGCTGTTGGCTCATTTTCAAAGGGCAGGACATAAACCTTATGCTTTAGTGGGAGGTGCTACGGGAATGATTGGAGATCCCTCTGGAAAATCAAGCGAGCGAAATTTATTGGATGAAAAAACCCTTCGTTATAATCAGGAATGTGTTCGAAAGCAATTATCTCACTTTTTAGATTTCACCTCTGGAGAAAATAATGAGGCCGTAATGGTTAATAATTACGACTGGATGAAAGAGTTTAGCTTCTTAGATTTTATCCGTGATGTAGGGAAGCATATTACCATCAATTATATGATGGCTAAAGACAGCGTGAAAAATCGTATTACTGGTGATGGAACTGACGGAATGTCTTTCACCGAGTTTACTTATCAACTAGTGCAGGGTTACGACTTTTTACATCTATTTAAAAATCATAATTGCACGCTTCAAATGGGAGGAAGTGATCAATGGGGAAATATCACCACGGGAACCGAACTTATTCGCCGTATTGGAGGTGGAAAAGGATATGCACTTACCTGTCCACTGATTACTAAAAGCGATGGAAGTAAGTTTGGAAAGAGCGAAGGAGGAAATGTTTGGTTGGATGCGAAGCGTACCTCTCCGTATAAGTTTTATCAATATTGGTTAAATACGAGTGATGTTGATGCCGAAAAGTATATTAAAATATTTACTTTCTTAAATAGGGAAACTATTGATGCCTTGGTGGCCGAGCATGCAGAAGCCCCACATGCAAGAGCACTTCAGAAAAAATTAGCAGAGGAAGTAACCAAGACGGTTCATGGAGCAGAAAATCTTGAAAAAGCAATTGCCGCTTCAAATATCTTATTCGGAAAATCAACTTCGGAAGATTTAAAAGGATTGGATTCTGAAACTTTCCTAGATGTTTTTGAGGGAGTTCCACAAGCAGAGGTGAAAATTTCAGAAATAGAAAATGAACTGGACATCATAGGCGCCTTGGCTGAAAAAACTGGATTTCTAAAATCCAATGGTGAAGCCAGACGTGCTTTAAAGGAAAATTCCATTTCAGTAAATAAAGAAAAGGTTAACGATACCTTCAAGGTAGGCTCCAAAGATCTAATTAATGGTCAATTTGTATTGTTGCAAAGAGGTAAGAAGAATTACTTTATTATTAAGGCAGTTGTCTAGTTCTTCGGAAATTTTCAAATAAGAGAAACGGCCTCCTATTTAAGAAGCTTTTAAAAGTATTCACAAAAAATAATGAAGCCCCGAAACAAGTGTTTCGGGGCTTCAAACTAACTAACCAACCAATTATGAATTATGTGGGTTCTTAACTCCCCTTTTTCATAACACTAGGTAAGTCGGATGTTTTTCAAATCCCTTACAATTTCCTATAAAAAATTTGAAACGTCTGGATATGGAATGAGTGAACTTATGAGTAGCGCAATACTTTCTTTTACAATAATAGTGATACTTATTAAGGCCGAAACCACTAAGATGGCAACTGCGATATTGTTTTCCTTGATCGCTTTAAATTCGTTGATTCCACGTGTAAGCATAGAGAACAGAAAGAAAACGGAGGCATTTATTACGATGGATGCCACGAACCCTATTAATAAATAGAGTCCGCTATATTTTACAATTAGTCCAGTGTCAATTTGTTCAGCTTGCGTGGTAGATAAGCGTATAATATTAGTAATAGAAGGCAGGATTTCACTAAGGATAAGACCAGTGGATAAGATAATTCCAGCAGTAAAAATAGTAAAGGCCGTATTGCCGCCCTTCAAGTCAATATTTTTGAAGAACAATCGATGAAGAAGGCTGTATGAAATATAAAAGATAACTACAGAAATCCCAATCGAAAGAAGGATTTCAAAGAGTGCTAGTGTAAATAATTGTTTGTTCATAATTTTATTATTTGCTGGTCAATACAATGTCCCAGTGAGTGATATCGTTAAAATTTGAGGGTAATTTTCCTGCTTCAAAGTACTTAGCCGTAGTCTCCCAAACTACATATTTTTTACCCCTATGGAGTTTATAAATCCCGCTGGTTGGCAGGTTGAGCCCTATGATAGAATGTCTATAAAAGTCGCTGTTAAGAATTGCAACGTCGTAATTAAAATGTTTCAAAATGGAATAGATTAAAACCGTTCGAGTATCGCAATCGCCTTTTAAGTTTTGTAAAAATGAAACAGAGTTTTGGATTCCGTAAGTCACATTTCCAAGACAGCACTCTGGACATTCTTCTAAAATTTCTCGAATACTGGGTTCATAGTTTTGAGCTGGCATACATTGTTCTTGAAAAATAAACGAGTATGGGATGTCTTGGATGCAGCTCACCACCATTTCGGCAAATTCCATTCTATTTAGGTTCTTTTGCCTGTTGATATCTTCAAAGCTCTTCATTACCAAATCTAGACTTGGCGCATCTGTTTTGTCTAAATATCGATATAGGTTACCCCAGAAATTATTGGAGCTACTGGTTTCTTTAAAATTTATAATATGATTTCGTAGACGCCGATAGTCGTCATCTCTAACAGTTAGAGTTCCTTCGTACGGATTTCCGAAATTGTCTTTCCATATCCTATGCGAGGAATAAACATCTATGGTGTCGTTGTTTTCAATATAGACTGTTTTTTCAATGCCTTCTTCTTTATTAAAGGTAGGTGGAGCTGTGTTTTCTAAAATTTGGGTAAAGACAGAGCCAAAGAAGCGTAGTAACATAATTGCACCAAAAATAAAAAGAGCATTCCCTACAAGGCCTTTGAGCGATGGCTTTCCAACCCATTTTGTGGCAAAAATCCCTGCTATCACCATCCCAATTAAAATCGAGATAGTGGTATCGAGTCCTGTAACGGTAGAAACACCAATGTATCCAAAAAGGCTCAGTAATCCGAATAAAAACATCCAGAGACAGCCGTCATTTTGTTTTTTTGGTGCGTTCATTATAAAACCATAAGGTTACAACCGCGAATATCGCTATCATCAAATCTACCTAAAATTTCGAAAGTATCATTGGAATAGGTCTTGCCTAAATCTTGAGTAGCAATAAAAGCACAAGAATTAAGGTTGGCAAGATCAATTACATTTATGCCGCCAGTTTTGCCTTGTACAAGACTCAACGGGTCTTCAGGTTCTCGAGTAAGGACTTTCATCCAAGGCGGACAAGAAAACACCCCTTTGCCTTTGGAATAGGCCTGCGAGAGTAATTCAGTCATACCATATTCACTATGTATCTTGGACACGCCAAAACCTTTTATGAGAATGGAATGGAGTTCTTCTTTAATAAGTTCCTTTCTTCTACCTTTCATTCCTCCAGTTTCCATTACGGTGGTATGTTTAAGCTGAAATGTTCTTTTTTCAATAAGATCCAACAATGCATAAGACACGCCAAGCAATAGGGTTTGTCGGCCATGAATTTCGAGCCATTCCATTTTTTTGATAAGTTGGTCAATGTTATCGAGGTAGAAGCCACTCTCTTTTTGTTTTGTTTCTTTTATAAGGCGATCGAACATATAGATAAGCGATGAGCCAGAGCGCTCTAAATATGAAGGTAATAGCGCTAAAATAGTCCACTCGGTGGGTCTTCCATAGAACTTCTTAAAACCATTCATAAAACTATCTTCGTAAAGCGAGAGATTTGCCACATGATGTTTACTGGTGATACTTCCTGTTGTTCCACTGCTTGTAAAGGTTATTTCTGAAATTTTCTCCTGTACAATTATGGCTTCTTGTTTAAAGAATTGTATGGGTAAGAATGGGATGTCTTCGATTCGCTTTACGGTTTTCGGATCTACTTTTAGCAGATCACAAAACCTTCGGTATATCTTGACATGTTCATACTGGTAATTGAACACTTCAAGTGCAAGTGTCTTAAATTGAGTTTCAGAAGAAATAGAAAAAATCTGTTCTCTCAGCATGGGTTGGCTTATTCCTTGGCTACACTTCAAAAATAGACATAAAAAAAAGCTTCTGCGCAAACAGAAGCTTTTTAAATGATAGGTGGAGTCTAAAATTATCTTACCACTAATTTTTTAGTTGCAGAAGCAGTTCCTTCAGAAATAGTAACAATGTAAAGGCCGCTATTAAGAGAAGCGATGTTCACTTCACCAGTAGTGCTTGTATTGATTACTTGTTTTCCAGTAACATCGTAAATAACAACATTCTTAACTCCATTGTTAGGAGAAACGATTGTTAATAGCTCATTTGCTGGGTTAGGGAACATTGCGAACGCATTTTGATCAAAATCGTTGGTACTTAAAACTGTTGAAGCATCGTCAGCATCTCTTGCAGTGATATAGTACATAGATTCCGCCTCACGTTCGGTTATAATCCCAGCAATGAAAACAGAAGAAGTAGGAACAGAGCTACCAATATAATCTGCATCAAAGAATGAAGTACGGAAGTTAAAACTACCATCGTTGTTAGTCAATGGGTAGATTTCACCAGTTATCCAAGTAGTATTGGTTGAAGTATCGACCATTACTGCCGGATCGATTTGAACATACTCAGACTCATAATCTTCTGGAGAATTATTTAAGTCTGTGATAGAAACTTGCTGCGGGTTAATAGTGTTTCCAGTTGAACTTGGTGCTCCTGGATCCATATCTGGAGTAAATTGGATCATTCCGTTGAAAGACCCTAATGTTCCACGTAGGTTGGTCATTCCATCACCAATTTCGTAAGCAGTAGTAATGATGCCATCGTTATCGTCGATCAAAATTGCTGCTGTGGCATCTTCGATAAATTTCTGACCTCTAAAATCTTGTGTAAACGTAACTAGCGCTTCTCCAGTTAATCTGTAGCTTTCTCCTTCGGTTGCTTCGCGTAAGGCGGCAATAGTTGCAATATCGTTAGGCGCTTCACATACAGGCGTTTCGATATCTGTTACAACATTACAAGAAGTACTTGTTATCTCTAACGTGATTGTAGTATCCTCGCTAACATCGGTAAGGGTAATTACACCATTTGCAGTAGTTGTAGGATCGTCTCCTGTAACAACACCACCTCCTGAAGTAATTTCAACTGTATAGGTTTCGTCACCACCACCACTGTAAGTAATGTCGATGGTTACCGAATCTGTACCACTTGTCTCGCTATCACATGCAATAGCTACATCAGTAATAACAAAAGTACAAGCTGGACAAACGTTGGTGTCTCTTAACGTAGGGAGCGCAGTACAAAAAGCGTCTCCAGCAGCGTTTAACTGAAGTGATTCTGTATCTTTATTTCCATTCAGGTTCTCGTCATACTGTACAGTCTCTCCAAGAGCTGCAAGTAGTTCAACGTCATCATCATCACTAGTTCCGTAAACTATCGCATCGATTAAGTTAGTTGTTGTAGCTGGTGTTCCATTTTCCCAGTTTGCAATATCATCTTGATAAATGGCAACAGCATCTGCACCATTTTGCAATCCGTTATCTGCTCCTAAAGAAAGTTCAGCACCTGCAATAGCATCACTACCTATAATTAGGTATCCGTCTGCGTCTGTAGAAAAGCCGGTAAGATCAAATGCACCATAGCTAGCGTCATCTGTTGAACCGCCATTAAAAAGTACTACTACATATCCGTCAAGAGAAGTATTAGCGGCAGGCGTAGCTATTTCAATAAATTCTTCTGTATCGGTTGACGTCTGATCTGCGTCAATTTCGTTGATGTAAACGGTTTGGGCAAAGGTAAAACTTGCACAAAATAAGGCAAGTAACAAGGTAATTTTTTTCATTACTGTCGTAAATTTAAGTGAGGGGCAAAGATACAAAAATCTCTTCCATTCAAAAGAGATGTTATTAACAGCCTATAGAGATAACGATTATTTAAAATTGCACTTAAGTTTGAGGGAAAGAGGAGGTGGCCTTTGTTACCGAATTGTTAACAAAAGTATCTGTTCATAGTACATACAGATTAAATAGTATCTTTATCTTATAGTATAAAAGTATTTTTAATGAAGAAAAAGGACACGAAAATTCTGTTGGTAGATGATGAGCCAGATATTTTAGAAATAATTGGTTATAACTTATCTGCGGAAGGGTATCAAGTGTTTACCGCAGAAAATGGATTGGAAGCGATTAAGCAAGCTAAGAAGCATTTACCGCATTTAATCGTTTTAGATGTTATGATGCCAGAAATGGACGGTATCGAGGCATGTGAAAAGTTAAGAGCAACCCCCGAGTTATCCGAAACCGTAATTACATTTTTAACGGCCAGAGGTGAAGACTATTCGCAAGTCGCTGGATTTGATGCAGGCGCAGACGATTATATCACTAAGCCTATCAAGCCAAAAGTTCTTACAAGTAAGGTAAAAGCATTGTTGAGAAGATTTAAAGAAACAGAGGAAAGCGACACTAACATTAAAATTGGAAACCTTGTTATTAATAGAGAAGAATACAAAGTTTTAAAAGGAAAAGAAGAGCTTATATTGCCTAGAAAAGAATTCGAATTATTATCGTTATTGGCTTCAAAACCAGGAAAGGTTTTCAAACGTGAGGATATACTCGATATGGTGTGGGGAAATGAAGTTGTGGTTGGCGGACGTACAATTGATGTACATATTCGTAAATTGCGAGAGAAAATTGGCGATGATAAATTTAAAACCGTCAAGGGAGTTGGTTATAAGTTTGTAGTTTAATGTCAAATAGTTTTAAAAAAACATATAAGTTCGCTGGCTATACCTCCGCGTTGATTACTATTTTTATGACACTCACTATGGGTGTCTTTTTTTATGTACACGGAGAGATCAATTATCTCTACCTTATTGCATTCTTTATAATTTGTTACCTGTTTTCTTTTTTCATCATCCAACATCGTGTAGAAAAGTTTATTTACAGAAGGGTAAAGAAAATCTATGACGACGTGCGTTTGCTTGATGCTACTAGTTTTAACAGGCAAAAGATTACAACAGATATGGAGACCCTTACCAAAGAAGTGGAACGTTTTGCTGAGATCAAAAAAATAGAGATTGAGGCACTTAAAGGAAGGGAGAATTATCGAAAAGAATTTATGGGTAATGTTTCCCACGAGCTGAAAACTCCGCTCTTTACGGTACAGGGCTATATTCTAACATTGCTAGACGGGGCGATGAAGGATAAGAGCGTAAGGAAGAAATACCTTCAACGTGCAAGCAAAGGGGTGGAACGTCTTATTTATATTGTCAAGGATCTAGATATGATTACCAAGCTGGAGGTTGGAGATCTTGAGCTAGATAGCCAACCATTCAATATAGTTGAAACGGTTCAGAATGTCTTTGATTTACTAGAAATGAAAGCTGCGAAAAAGAATGTAGTCCTCGAATTCGACAAAGAATACAATGAGCCTATCATGGTGAATGCCGATCAGGAACGAATCCAGCAAGTGTTGACCAATTTATTTGAAAACTCTATTAAATATGGCTCCAAGGATGGCACTACCGAAGTAAGCATAGAAGACCTAATTAAAAACAAAGTGATAGTGCGGGTAACAGATAATGGAGAGGGAATTGCTGCTGAACATATTCCGCGTTTATTCGAACGATTTTTTAGGGTAAACAAAAGTGGTTCCCGAAAAGAAGGTGGAAGTGGTTTAGGGTTGGCGATCGTAAAACATTTAATAGACGCGCACGGTGAAAAAATCTATGTTGAAAGTCAGTTAGGAATTGGATCCGAATTCTCATTCACTCTCGAAAAGGCTTAAAAGCTGCTTGTAGTTGGTTTCGTTAGCTATGGATTTAAGTCCTTTATAATTTTTAACTTTCTCCAGCTTTTTTAAACTGAAATTTTCTTGTTTACAAGAAGGCACCAATTGTTGTTTCTTTAGTTGTTTGGCAAGGTATTCTTGCTCGTATTGCCCTGGAGTTGGGATAAAAAATGCATCCTTTTCCATTGCTGCTAAGTCCATAATGGTGGTATATCCAGAACGAGAAATTACTAAAGTGCTTTCGTTGATTGCTTTTTCTAATGATGAGGATTGTAAAAAATTGACAACCTCAATCCCTTTTTTTACCGATGTTAATTCTTCTTCTTCAATTACTCCACGCACCAACAGCACTTTTTTAGGGGAGTTGCCAAGTACATCTATTAATTTATCTTCTAATAGTGTACGTTGAGGTTCTGGGCCAGAGAGCAGGGCGAGGATATCGTATTTTTTTGGAAGTATTTCTTTGGTCATTCTGCTCAAGGGGCCAATGTAATGCACTGGGAAATTGATCTTTTTAGGATGACCAAGCTTTCCGCTTAATGAAATGCCTTTTTCTGTGTCGGGAACCCAACAGGCATCGTATTTTTTGATGATTTGTTGATGCATTTTACTGCTAAAATAAGAAGTGCTGCCACTTAATACATTGAGTTGATGTGTGATAAAAACAGAAGGAATTTGCTTATTTCTCACTCCTAGTCTATTGTCGCTGATAACTCCATCTATTTGACCAGATCGAACAAGTTTTTTAATTATGTTTTTTTCTGAAGCGATCGCTTTCCGAATTGTAGGAAGTTTCAAAAACAACTTTAATTTAAAGTGTTCTCCTTTTTTTGGATAGGTAATATTGTAAGAAGGCAGCTCTATACATTTCAGTGTTGGAAACTCTTTTTTTAGTAATCGAAGTGGCGCTCCATCACTTCCAATAAGCACGTTGAAATTGTGCGTTAGCAAAAGATTGATAATAGGAATGCAACGTGTAGCATGTCCAAGCCCCCAGTTCAGAGGAGCTACCAAGATGGTTTTTTTCTTTCGCATAAAAACAAAGGTAGGAATAATAATAGGCTCACATATTTCCTTAATTTTACCGAATAATTACGAACATAAAATGACCATAATTTTTCCTTTCTTGGATTGTTTCAAGGAAATGAAAAGAAAAAATATACCGTGGGAAGCAAAAACAAGTTAAAACGATTTAAAGAAAACGAGACTTTCGGAAATGTAATCCAGCCTACTAGAGAGGAAATGGAGAACGATGCTTTGGGACTAAAGGGGAACTGGAATAAAGACTTTTTTAAAAATGATCACCCCATTGTTTTGGAACTGGGTTGTGGAAAAGGAGAGTATACTGTTAATCTGGCTAAGAAATACCCACAAAAAAACTTCCTTGGAGTTGACATTAAAGGGGCGCGATTTTGGAGAGGAGCTAAAACAGCTTTAGAAGAAAACTTAAAAAACGTTGGTTTTTTACGCACACAAATAGAGTTGATCGACCGTGCTTTTGCGCCAGACGAGGTAGACGAAATTTGGATTACTTTTCCAGATCCTCAAATTAAGTTTAAACGCACTAAACACAGGCTTACCAATAGTGAGTTTCTGGATAAGTATAGGCTTATTTTAAAAAAGAGTGGTGTGGTTCATCTTAAAACAGATAGTGAATTTATGCATGGTTACACCCTTGGATTGCTTCACGGAATGGAGGAGGATATTGAATACGCTCATCATGATGTTTATGGAAGTGAAGGATCTCCGGAGGAAGTTACGTCCATTCAAACCTTCTACGAAAGTCAGTATCTCGAAATTGGAAAGAAGATCACATACATTCGCTTTAAATTACGTACCAAATAATTGTGTATATTCACAAGGCAAACTAACCTGAATGTCTTTACTTCTTAATTTCTTCATTGGATTTTTAGCTTCGATGGTAGGTGTTATACCTCCAGGGCTACTAAACATGTCTGCTGCTAAGATCAGCATGAAGCAAGGCCGTAAAGCGGCGTTGCTCTTCTCGGTTGGAGTGTGCATCACAGTTTGTTTTCAAACATTCTTAGCCTTGTTGTTTGCGCGCTACTTGGACAAAAACCCTGAAATTGTAGATCTTTTGCAGAAAGTAGCACTAGGAATTTTTTTGTGCATCACTATTTATTTCTTTTTTATCGCGAAGGATACTAGGAGAGAAGCTCCTAAAGAAATGAATAGATCTAAAACCAATCGCTTTTTTTACGGAATGTTGTTAGCAGCACTTAATTTGTTGCCATTGCCCTATTGGGTTTACATAAGTGTTACCTTTTCCTCTTTCGGATGGTTTAGTTTTGACCAACCTGGTATATGGGCAGCGGTAATTGCCTCTGGGATTGGAACGTTTGTAATGCTCGCAATTTATATTCAGTTTTTCAAGCAAAAGAACGACCGTAAAAAACCTAATATTAACATGAACTATCTTCTGGGGCTAATAACGGCGATTATTTCAATTATTACGCTCATAAAAATTGTAAATGAAATGTAATGGCGGCTAATACTGGTTTTTTTGATAAAGTTTATGAAGTAGCTCGATTGATTCCCTTCGGAAAGGTAACTAGCTATGGAGCTATTGCCAAGTATCTTGGGGCGGCAGGAAGTGCTCGTATGGTGGGCTGGGCCATGAATGGAGCGGGTAAACATCCCGATGTGCCGGCACATAGGGTGGTAAATAGAAAAGGGCTTCTTACTGGGAAACATCATTTTGATGGAACTAACCTTATGCAACAATTATTAGAAAGTGAGGGGATTGAGGTGGTAGACCATCAAATTCAACACCTAGAGTCCGTTTTTTGGGACCCAGGAAAGGAGCTTTAGTTTTATTTTTTGGTAGTGGAATTTTTAGCAAAAGGTCGTTGTATTTGTTAGACATGTTTCTTCTATCCTACCATCAATACTTTCAATTGACAAGCTTTAAATTTACGAGTCTATACCTTATCTTTGCACTTTAGAATTAATCTAAATAAGTTGGGCCCAATATCGAAAGACAGAGCGTCGTCCATATTGGAGTTGAACAGATTAAAATTTAAATAGTTAGTATTAGAAATATGCAGATAAAGAAACAAGATGTTCTAAAGGCTTTGGAGTCCATAACGCTTGCCGGAGAAGGCAAGAATATGGTGGAAAGTGGAGCGGTACAAAATGTGATCACTTTTGCCGATGAGGTAATAGTAGATTTAAAGATGACGACTCCTGCGATGCATATAAAAAAACGTGCTGAAGCAGATGTTATTAAGGCCATAAAGGAGCAAGTATATGCAGATGCTCAGGTTAAAATAAATATACAGGTGGAAGCGCCGCCTAAGGCTGAAAACCCCAACCTAATTAAAGGGAAGCCTATACCTGGAATTAAAAATATTGTCGCAGTCGCTTCTGGTAAAGGAGGGGTTGGTAAGTCTACTGTTACGGCTAATATTGCAGTAACCTTGGCAAAAATGGGATTTAAAGTGGGCGTTTTGGATGCAGATATTTACGGACCTTCGATACCTATTATGTTCGATGTTTTTAACGAACGGCCATTATCTGTTACAGTGGATGGAAAAAGTAAGATGAAACCAGTAGAGAGCCATGGGGTAAAGGTTTTATCGATCGGTTTTTTCACAAAACCTAATCAGGCTGTGATTTGGCGAGGGCCAATGGCTGCAAAGGCACTCAACCAGTTAATTTTTGATGCTGCTTGGGGTGAATTGGATTTTATGTTACTGGATTTACCTCCTGGAACTGGAGATATTCACTTGAGTTTAATGCAGTCCCTGCCAATTACAGGAGCTGTAGTTGTAAGTACCCCTCAAACAGTGGCTTTGGCCGATGCACGAAAAGGTGTTGCAATGTTCCAACAAGAAAATATTGATGTTCCTGTGCTGGGAGTGGTGGAGAATATGTCTTATTTCACACCCGCCGAGTTGCCAGATAATAAATACTATATTTTTGGGAAAGAAGGTGCAAGAAATTTGGCAGAAGATCTGGAAATTCCATTTTTAGGAGAAATTCCTATTGAACAGAGTATTAGGGAGGCAGGGGATATTGGGCGCCCAGCTGCCTTACAAACAGCCACTAAAACAGAAGCTGCTTTTGAGGAAGTAACCAAAAAAGTAGTAGAAGAAACAGTTCGAAGAAATGAAAATCTTCCACCAACTGAAGCTATAAAAATAACAACAATGGCAGGTTGCAGCGCTGTAAAGAAGTAGTATGACACAAGAAGAACTAACATTAAAAGTAGAAGAAGCGCTCGATGAGATTCGTCCCTTTTTACAGAGCGACGGAGGCGATATTTCTCTTCTTTCTATTGAAGATCAAAAAATAGTACGTGTACAGTTACAAGGTGCTTGTGTTGGTTGCAGTGTGAACCAAATGACACTTAAGAGTGGTGTAGAAATGACTATTAAAAAACATGCGCCACAAATAGAACAAGTAATTAATGTAGAGGGTTAAAGCTTTATGATCACTACCGATATACTAATCATTGGAGCGGGTCCTACGGGATTATTCGCTGTATTCGAAGCAGGCTTACTGAAATTGAAATGCCACTTAATAGACGCACTTCCGCAGCCTGGAGGACAATGCTCAGAAATTTATCCTAAGAAACCTATTTACGATATTCCCGCCTTCCCTGAGGTATTGGCTGGAGACCTAGTGGATAATTTGATGAAACAAATAGCGCCTTTTCAACCTGGTTTTACACTGGGCGAACGGGCCGAGACTATTGAGAAACAAGAGGACGGAAGTTTTATTGTTACTACCAATAAAGGGACTCAACACAAGGCTCCAATAGTAGCAATTGCAGGCGGCCTTGGAAGTTTTGAGCCGAGAAAACCTCCAATTCCAAACATAGCCCATTTTGAAGATGCTGGTGTAGAATACATTATTAGAGATCCAGAAATCTATAGAGATAAGGATGTTGTTATAGCAGGAGGTGGAGATAGCGCGTTAGATTGGAGTATATTTCTAGCAAACGTTGCTTCTAGTGTAACTCTTGTCCATAGACGCAACGAATTTAGAGGAGCTCTGGATAGTGTGGAAAAAGTACAGGAGCTAAAAAACGCAGGAGCTATTAAATTAATTACTCCTGCAGAAGTTTCGGAGATTTTAGGAACGGATAGAGTGGAAGGAGTTGTTGTAAAGAAAGAAGGTGAAACATTGGAACTTCAATGTGATCATTTTATTCCGTTATTTGGATTGGCACCTAAACTAGGGCCTATTGCAGATTGGGGATTGGAAATCGAAAAAAATGCAATCAAAGTGAATAATAGTTTAGACTACCAGACCAATATTCCGGGAGTTTATGCTATTGGAGATGTAAATACTTACCCTGGTAAGTTAAAGTTGATTCTATGTGGTTTTCATGAGGCA
This sequence comes from uncultured Flavobacteriaceae bacterium, assembly GCA_947495135.1. Lineage (GTDB taxonomy): Bacteria > Bacteroidota > Bacteroidia > Flavobacteriales > Flavobacteriaceae > Aureisphaera. Next base: position 29,992 of record CANLXN010000004.1, on the reverse strand, counting down.
ACCTTAATGTGTCAAAGCGCTTATCAGCGTATTTTTCCAGATAAGCGTTATGTAATGAAGTATACCACTGTTGGTGGTGTGGAAGGCTTTGATGGAAGTAAAAAAGAGGCTCCAAAAGCTGTTATAAAAACGATAGACTAATTTGCGTGAGGGATTGAGCGGCCCGATAATTATCGGGATGTTTGAGCTCTCCTCCTTCTCCGCTTCGAGCGGATACGGAGGAAGCGAGTAGCGAAAGCCCGACCCTCCGTAGCTCGACCTTTGGAGAGTGAAGGTTGGGGCACGCCATAAAAAAAGACATGGATCAAGATATAACCATTACCATTATAGACAGAGCGAATGTGAGCCACGAAGTACTAGCTCCAACAGATATGAATATGAATCTTATGGAAATGGTAAGATCTTATGAGTTGGTAGAGGAAGGAACCATTGGAATATGCGGAGGAATGGCCATGTGTGCTTCTTGTCAGTGTTACATTTTAAGTGAGCATGAATTGCCTGAAAAGAGTGATGATGAAGATGCAATGCTTGCTGAAGCTTTTCATGTGCAAGAAAATAGCCGTCTCGGATGTCAGATCCACATACAACCTTCTATGGAAGGACTTATAGTGAAGTTAGCTCCTCAAGAATAATTAAAGTTCTCATTATCTATTATTTATAGTATATTTGATATCCCTGAATATACTTAATATTGATAAAAGCTTACTTACTAACTATATTATTTTGTTGTTGTTCTATGGTGTCAATTGCTCAAAATCGAGCGATAGATAGCCTTAGGCAAGTGCTATCGAGCCCTCTTTCTGAAGAGGAGCAAATGTTGACTTACAACAGACTAGGATCAGCATTTTACCGAACTCAAATTTATCAGGACAGTGCTTTTTACTATACAGAAAAAGCATACAACATTGCGGTCGAAAAAGGTCTGCTAGTCGATCAGGCGCGTGCCCTGTTTGGTATGGCCGGGATACATACTGCATTAAAGCGATACGAAAGCGCCATCGATTATTACGAAAAGGCACTCATAATAATTCAAGAAGTTGGTTCTCAATTTCAATTAAGTTCTACGTATAACAATATTGGTGCTGTAAATTTTCAGATGGGTTCTTATAGAGAGGCTATTTTTAACTACAACAAAGCACTCTATATGTCTCTTGAGAGTGGAGATTCCCGTCAAATTGCGGTGGATTATATGAATATTGGCGAGGCAGAATATGAATTGGGTAGACTAGACGCCTCCAAAGAGCATTTCGAACTGAGCAAGAAACACTTAGAATCGCTTAAGTGGGAGCCGTCTACGTTTTTTCTGTTTTACGCAAAAACCTTGTTTGCATTAGGACAGACCTTGGAAGCAAAAGCTTCTTCAGAGAAATCGTTGACCATTTCTAAGAAAGAAAATGACCTTTTCATGATCGCTGAAAACAGCAAACTCCTTTCAGAAATTGAAGATAAACTGAAGAAACATACCAGCGCTTTCGATCACTATAAAACCTATATCAAATACAGCGACAGCCTTGATACTGCTCGCGAACGAAATGAAATTGAAAAGCTAAAACTAAATTTTGAACTAGATCGAGCCGATGAGGACCTAGCTTTTGCAAGTAAAAAAAGTAAGTACACCTATATTATCTATTGTCTTATTGGAATTGGTCTATTGCTTTTAGTTTTTCTAGTTGCAAAACAACGAAGAATTATTAAAATGACCCAACAGGCGCGGGATGTACAAACCCAACTAATTGGTCAAAAATTAGGAACGCGAACCTCTATGGAAGAAGATGCGATTGCTGATAAAGTTAATTTAGAAAGTTAAATATGAGAGCCTATAAGACTATCATATCGACCTTGTTTATCTTATTGACCGCCATCATGTGGGGTCAAGAGAATAAGATTGATAGTTTGAAGCGAGAAATACTTTCAGCACCTTCTAATGAACAGAAGGTAAAACTGCTATCTAGTATTAGTGAGCACTACTTTGACGGGCAAATCTATTTGGACAGTTCGTACTACTATGCCCAAGAAGCCCTTGATTTAGTTGAAGAAACCGACAATAATTATGAGAAGGGTCGTGCTTTGTTCAATTTGGGACTGGTAGAGACCGAATTCAAAAATTTTGACAACGCACTTACCTATCTCTTGGAGGCTAAACAGTATGTTTTAAAAGAGGACTCCGCAATTTTACTAAGTATTATTTACAGCAGTCTTGGAGGTCTTTATTTGGAGAAGGAAGATTTTTCTTTGGCGACTGTAAATTATGAGAAAGCCATTGCTATTTCTAGACAGGAAAACGATACCATTGGGATCGCTATCGACTATATTAATTTGGGTGAAACACGATACAAGGCAGGAGATTATGAGCAAGCTAAGAAGGATCTGGAATATTGTCTAGGTTTGTTAGACTCCATAGGCGAATCGTTCGCGTCGGCCGAATTAAATTATGGAAGAACTTTATTTGTGTTGGGAGATGTTGAAGGAGCGAAGATTCACGGAACGAAATCGTATGAGCGCTCTAAATCTGAGGAAAACAATAAAGGAATTTCAGAATCGGCGCAGTTTTTATCGGAAGTATTTTATTCCCAAAATAATGCTGCCAAAGCACTATACTATATTAAGGAGGCCCATGCCCAAAAATCATTGTTAAATGACGCCAAAGAACTCAATGAGATCGAAAAGCTAAAGCTCAACCTTGCCTTGTCTAAAAAGAAGGCCGAATTAGACCATATTTCGGAAGGAGCAACTTACAAAAGTATTATATATCTGCTTGGAGGATTGGGGATTCTTCTTACCATGCTGCTTATTTCTAGACAATTTCGAATTCGTAAAATGAAAGAACAAATTTATGATCAGCAAACTCAATTGTATAACAGCGAAATGGAGATTATAAATAAGAAAGACCAAATGTTTAGAGCTTTTTATTCTGGAAAGGAAGCCGACAAGCAGTAACACATATTCCTTTCGTTTTAAATCTTTCCTCTAGAAAATATTTTCTAATTTTAAAGAATGTCAGTTCAATTGCCACTTATCTTTCCTGATTTTAATTTATACAGTACCCCGCTACTTGTATTGGTCTTACAGGGATTGATCTTTTCTGGACTTTTATTTTATAGATATATAGACAAACGAAGAATTGCAGATCTGCTCCTTTCGCTCATTTTATTGATTACTTGTTATCATAGAACGACATACACTATTGGCTTCATGGATTGGTACGATACCTTCCAAAATACAAAAATTAACTATTACCTTGTTAGTTTGATCTTATTATTGGCGCCCTTAATATACTTTTATGTAAAATCGGTTACCGAGGTTGGATTTACTTTTAAGAGAAAAGATTGGAGGCATTTTATTCCTGTTGGAGTTTATATAGGGATAAAGGTATTCATTTTAATATACGATGCGGCTCAACCGGGGTTTAGTGAAACTCAAAATGGTTATTTGGTAGAAAATTTTGAATGGAAGTATTTGGAGCCATTTAATTTGGTATTATCAAGTGTTCAAATGATTCTTTATCTAGCGTTTTCTTTTCAATTACTCTATGTGTACAAGATTAAAATAAGACACTTTTTTTCAAACACCTATAAATTAGAACTCAATTGGCTCCGGAATTTTCTGCTGTTATACGCGTTTTTATTTGTGTATAGCGTTTTTGAAATTATCGTAGATTCTGCGATTGTTGACTTAAATTGGAGACAAACGTGGTGGTACCATTTAATTTCTGCTTTGGTCATTATTTATGTTGGAGTGAAAGGTTATTTTACGGATACTTTCAGGCTCTTGGAGGTTTCGGTGGTAAAAGGTTTGCACGGTTTGTCTAAAGAGGAACATCTTGCAAGAAATACAACGGAAATTTCTATTTCTACTGAAATGAGAGAGCAAAAAGAAATGATCGCTAATTACTTTAAATTGGACCACCCGTACCTCAATCCAGATCTTACATTAGTGCAGTTGGCAAATGACCTTAATATGTCTCGTTCAGAACTTAGTGAGGTAATTAATAAAGGGTATCAACTAAATTTTAATGACTTCGTTAATCAATTTCGTATTGAAAATGTAAAGAAGATGATTGATGAAGGAAAACATGAGCAACTATCCTTGTTGGGCATCGCCTTCGATAGTGGTTTTAATAGCAAAGCCACGTTTAATAGGGTTTTTAAGAAATTTACTGCTACTTCTCCATCAGATTATGTTAAGTCTCGTTCTTTAAAGAGATAATTTAGGACGTCTCAAATCGTATATGAGACGTCTTCCGTACATTTTGAATCGTGCAACTCGGGTTAGTTTGGCAATTTTGTCTTGTCGAACTAAAACAAACTCACGATGAAAAAAATATTGCAAAAACTCATTACTCCCGTTAGTCAAAAACATTGGACTACCGATTTCGTATTCGCTATTACAAGGTTTGTATGCGGAATGTTATTGACCATCGATTTTGGCGCTTCCAAATTTGGAATGCCATGGACACCAGCTGATAAAAATTTATCCCTTTTTGAGGTAGCGGCATGGTTTCCAGAAGACGTAGCTGCTTTTGGTGGCCTTTTCGCATTAGCACCGGTTTTCTTTGCTTGGATGGCAGGATTTAGTGAGGCCGTTGGAGGTCTGTTATTGGCACTCGGATTGAAAACACGTTTGGCCTCCTTTTTAATTGTAGCTACCATGCTTGGTGCTATCTTATTTCAAAAATGGGGTCAAGGGGTATGGTCAATGCTACCTGCCATGGGATTCTTATGGGTCTCTTTGTATCACCTGTTTTTAGGCTCTGGCCGATTTGGAATAGACTACCTCATTAGTCAATCAATATTTAAACAACAATCATAAATTTTATAAAAATGAAAAATTTAACAGTAATGTTCTTACTCGTTGGGATGACGGGATGGGCGCAACTAAAAGGAAATGGCTCTATTGAGACAAGAGAGATTTCTCTTGAAAACCTAACCACTGTAGACATGAATTTGTATGCAAAGGTTACTATAGACGCAGGTGCGGAGGAAGAAACCTTACGCATTACAGGTGATAGTAATCTCATTTCTCAAATTAATACAGAAGTAGTAAATGGTAGTTTGGATTTGGTTCAAAAGGAATGGATACAGCCATCTAACAAAATTGAGATTAGTATTGGGGCACCCAAACTGAGGGTAATCCGTTTGGGGGTCCATGAAACGGTATTTGTAAATAATATTGAAAGTGATGAGATGAGTATGTCTGCATCGGTAGGTACAATTGTAGCAGAAGGAACTGTTGTTCATACAACCGTAAACCTAGAGAACGGTGTGCTAGATGCGACCCATTTACAAGCTAAAAATACCTACTTAACCATTTCGGGAAGAGGAAAGGCAACACTAAATACTGTAGAAAGATTAGATTCCAAACTAAGTGAAAGTGCAAGGTTAAAATTAATCACCGAGCCGAAAATAATGAACGAGGACAGCAGAAATGTCCAAGCTAAAAGTGCTGTTAAACCGCCAGATTATATCAGGTATATCGATTTTCAAATTAAAAATAATTCCTGGAATAGAAATCATTTCGTAGTGGTAGGGCCGAAGAAAAATGGATCTTTCTTTAGTTATGGTTTTTCTATGATGCCTGGAACTAAACGCGCTGAACGATGGACGATTGGAACAAAAATTTTTAAAACAAAAAAGGGAGGGAATCGAAAACTTTTAGCAACTGTAGATAGCGAAGATGAGGGTGCTACACTAAAATTATTTCAGGATGAAAAATAAATAGCTTGATATAAACTTAGGCCTTGTGGTAGCCAGATAATGCTTCCGGTCCTTCTAATGTCTTTCTAATAACTCTTAAGGTGCCATCTTCAGTGGTTGATATTCCCCATTTAATTAGGGAGATGGTGCCATTTTCAATTTCTAAACCAGTGATACTCCTTGGATGTACACAACTACCATCATTGAATAATGGGATTTCATGGGGCTCTGGGAACCTTGGGCGGTGTGTGTGACCAGTTATGGTAAGTAGATTATTATTCTCTATAATCCATCGTTTACAGCGCCTTTCTACTTTTATGAGCTCTCGAAAATTCTTAGCTGGACTGGTAGGGTCGCTTATTCCAAAAATTTGTAGTTGACGCCAAAGTGCACGAACCATAAATCGGTTAAATTTCCAACCGTGATAATTCATCCAGTCGGCCTGATGTCCATGAATCATTAAAATCTCCTGTCCGGTCTTTTCATGTTCTAGGATGAGGCCTTCCGAAAAAGTAATACCTGGAAAAAGAGGTTTGTCTTTACCAGATACTTTGTCAAAATAGCTATAGAGGTTCTTTTCAACGAATTTCTGATTTGTATATACCATATCGTGGTTTCCAACCAATCGATGCAACCTATTTTCTGCAAAGAATTGCATCATAAGTTCAAATACGTTTTTATGCGCCTCTAAAATAGATTTGAATTCCAGATTTTCCCATAATTCATCACCATCTCCTAGTTCGCAGTAGGTAAATCCTTCGTTGTAATAGTGTTTGAGTGCATGAAAGTAAATATTGCGATTATTGGCGAAGTCATCCGCAAAACTATTATCTCCACGATGACAATCACTGAAAATTATAAATTTCGAGTGATCGTTGAAAGGAATTCGAAGCGCCGTTTCATAGGCTCGAGATATTCTTTTGCGTGAGGACATCATTTTGTTTGTTTAAAGATACAATTTGAGTTTTAAAATTAGAATATAAAAAAAGCCCCACATAATGTGAGGCTAAAAAAGTATGATATTCTTTTCTATTCTTTAATAAACTTTTTCACGGTACTACTATTGTTGGTTGATATTTTCAAAAGGTATATTCCTGTACTCAAGCTAGAAATGTTCAGACCTTGCGCAGAAGGAAGCGGGTCTATATCCTTTATTTGCTTGCCGAGTACGTTAAATACTTCAACTCGCTCAATAGGAACTGCGCTGTTTATGAATAAGTGGTCTTTTGCGGGCACTGGGTAAAGGCTAAAGTCTTTTCCGGATAGGTCGTTAGTGCTTAACAATTCATCATAAACATAAACGTTGAATTCTAAGTCTTCAATAAATGGTGTTTGATCCTCATTGTAAATAGCCCATTGTCCTGCACTGTACCAAACTCCAATTACATGATCATGAAGAATATTTGCAGCATCGCCTGAAGTACCCCAATTGTGCTGAACAATTAAATGGGCATTCGGATTTCCATTTAATAATGGGTGATCAATATAGGTCCAATTGCCTTGAATATTAGATTGCGTTGCAGTATGTTTAAAGGCAATAGTTGCTTCTTCTTGGCCAGGTTCTAATAAAATATTGTAGGCGGCTCCATTGGGTTGATTGGCTATGTCTTCAGTATATAAATTCCATTTACCGTCTCCGTCATCATACCAAAAGCCATAATTTTGTGTATTGTATACTCCATTTGGATTCCAATGTTTTGATGAAATTAGGTTGGCGTCTGGATTGTTGTTTACTCGGGCATCATCTATAACGAGTGTATAGCTACTTCCATCTGTTGTTGTTGCAATTGTGCTGGCCTCATTGGCTACGTAAATGTTATAAGCAGCATCGATTACAATAGGTGTAAAATCTTCATTAAATACCGTCCAACGACTGGAACTTGAATTATACCAAGTACCAGTTTGGTTATCATTAAGAATGCCTCCTGTGCCTCCAGGATTATAGACGTGAGTTACAAAAAAGACCGCATCAGGATTATCATTTAAATCGGGATGATCTATTTCGCTTATATAATCGCTTGATCCAGAACCTGGATTTGCGATGTGCGTAAAAATTAAGTCGTTTTGACCTAGGCATATTACACTAAAAAGGAGCGTGACTAGGGATGTAATTGTTTTCATAATAGGAAATTAATTTGATTATTTCCTGTTTATGAAAAAGATTCAAAAAGGTTAACACTCCAAGTATATTTTTTGTAAAAAAAAGGCTTCCAATTAAGGAAACCCTTTAAATACGTATTTTAAGCTTAATTATTTAAATGCGTTAAGACCTGTTATATCGAGACCTGTAATAAGCAGGTGAATGTCATGAGTTCCTTCGTAAGTGATTACACTTTCTAAATTCATCATATGTCGCATAATAGGATATTCTCCAGTAATTCCCATACCACCTAACATTTGTCTCGCTTCCCGAGCTATTTTGATAGCCATGTCTACATTGTTTCTTTTAGCCATAGAAATTTGTGCAGAAGTAGCCTTGTCTTCATTCTTAAGTTGACCTAAGCGAAGTACCATGAGTTGCGCCTTGGTGATTTCTGTAATCATCTCGGCTAATTTTTTCTGTTGAAGTTGAAATTGTCCGATAGGTTTTCCAAACTGGATACGTTCCTTAGAGTAGCGAAGTGCAGTATCATAGCAATCCATTGCAGCTCCAATAGCTCCCCATGCAATTCCGAAACGGGCAGAATCAAGGCATCCCAATGGTGCTCCTAAACCAGATTTGTTCGGTAATAAATTTTCTTTAGGGACTTTTACGTCTTGAAATATGAGCTCTCCTGTTGCGCTTGCGCGTAACGACCATTTGTTATGTGTTTCGGGAGTGCTAAAGCCTTCCATCCCGCGTTCCACAACGAGACCATGGATACGTCCTTCTTCATTTTTAGCCCAAACAACTGCTACATCACAAAATGGAGAGTTACTTATCCATAATTTTGCTCCATTAAGAAGGTAGTGGTCTCCCATATCCTTAAAATTGGTAACCATGCCACCTGGATTACTACCATGATCTGGTTCGGTCAAACCAAAAGACCCCATCCATTCACCCGAGGCAAGTTTAGGAAGATATTTCTTGCGTTGTTCTTCATTTCCGTACTTCCATATAGGATACATCACTAATGAAGACTGTACAGAGGCTGTTGAACGAACGCCACTATCACCTCTTTCAATCTCTTGCATAATTAATCCGTAAGAAATCTGGTCCAATCCAGCTCCACCATATTCCTCTGGGATATATGGGCCAAAGGCACCGATCTCTGCGAGACCTGGAATAATAGATTTGGGAAATTCAGCATTTTGAGCTGCTTCCTCTATGATTGGAGAAACATCTCGTTTAACCCAAGCGCGGGCTGCATCACGAATAAGTTTGTGTTCTTCGGTTAAAAGATCATCAATGTTGTAATAATCTGGAGCTTCAAATAAGTCGGGCTTCATAGCATAGTTTTTAGTACGCCCCAAATTTAGCCATTGCAAGCCATATTTCCATCTAAATTCCTCAGAAAATCTTCAGGGAAAACAGAATCTTATTCATTCAGAAAACGAGCTAGTAATCGATGGAAGTGATGAACTCCTTTTTCACGAGTAGGAGAGAAGCGTCCCGACTTGTAAAAGGAAGAGTTGACGCCGTTCTGAACATTTTCTACTACAAATTCGTCTTCCCGTTCTACTTTTTCAAGAGAGCTTCCGGCGCCTTTGTCTAGTTTAGATTGGTCGTAGACATAGGATATAAAGGAAATTTTTGTTTTATTAAGGCTAATTGGCTTGACAATGTTGATAGATAAGCCCCAAGGGTAAAAATTGAACATCATGTTAGGGAATACCCAGTAGTAATAGGCTCCTACATTTTTTCCGTAATCGGGATGGCCTTCTGGTAAGTCGAATATTTCTGTCGCTTCATTGGTGTAACCAATTTGAAGTGTGCAATGATCGTATACTTCAGTGGTGTAGCTACCATAGTCGAGAACTTCATTTAATCCAGCGTGAACGAAGGGAACATGAAATCCTTCTAAATAATTATCGCAATAAAGTGCCCAATGCGCATGGACTAAGTAGTCTTTGGAGAGCGCGTTGTTAAGGGAAAACTCATCCAGAGGTAGAAACCCTATACGTTCGTTCATACGCTCTATTACCTGTTTAAAATCGAAGACAGGATTTAGGCCCACAAATAAAAATGGCCCCCACTTCTCTAAGGGAAAACTATGTAAATTATCGCAGGGTCTAGGAAAATCTTGGGCTTCCTCAAATTCAGGCATAGACATAAATGTGCCGTCAAGAGAAAATCTTCGACCGTGATACATGCATGTTAAATTTTTAGATTTACCTCCGTTCAGCGCAACCAAATTCCCTCGGTGCGTGCATACATTGGTAAGGCAAGAAATAGAATCGTTGGCGTCTTTGGTGAGCAATAATGGCTCGGTTAGATAACTTTCAAGTAATATAAACGGATGAACAGTCTGGGACAAAGACACTAAATTTTCATGCCCAATCCACTGCCATGATTTTAAAAAAATCCGCTCTTTGATCGCATCAAAGACATCTTGATCTCGATAAAAAGAAGCTGGGAGTGTTTCTGCCTTGCGGATATCAGAGTGAATGGTAAACTTCATTAATTTTAAATTGTACATTTAGTCCACTCTAAATTTAGGTAATTAATAATTAACCCTTTGGGCAAAATATGACGAAGCGTTCAAAAACTCAGAAAATCGGACTTCTGACGACCACATCACTGGTGGTTGGGAATATGATAGGTTCGGGCATATTTGTTCTGCCAGCGGCACTTGCGTCTTACGGAAGTATTAGTTTGCTGGGGTGGATTTTCACTGCAATAGGAGCACTTATTTTAGCGAAAATATTTAGTCATTTTAGTAAGATAATAGTCAACAAAAGTGGTGGTCCATATTTGTATGCGAAGGAAGGGTTTGGCGATTTTATTGGTTTTTTAGTGGCTTGGGGTTATTGGATTTCTTGTTGGGTGGTCAATGCGGCCATCGCAGTAGCTATTATAGGGGCCTTAACTATTTTCTTTCCGATATTAGAGACCGATTCTAGGATTTCGGTGGTTCTTGGATTATTGTTTATTTGGTTTTTTACGTGGGTCAATTCTAGAGGTATTGCGGTTTCAGGTAAATTTCAACTAATTACAACGGTCCTTAAAATCCTACCCATTGTCTTTGTTATTTTGGTAGGAGCTTTTTTTTTTAGTTTTGAAAATTTCCCTGAGTTTAATAGTTCAGAAGTTTCGAATTTTGATGCGTTTTCGGCCGTTGCAACACTTACACTATTCGCTTTTTTAGGGTTAGAAAGCGCTACGGTACCAGCGGCTAATGTGAAAAATCCAGAAAAGACGATTCCGAAGGCCACGATGATAGGTACTGGCATTACTGCCTTAATTTATATTTTTGGAACAGTTATATTGTTCGGGGTACTTCCATTGGAGCAATTAAGTGTTTCTCCGGCCCCTTTTGCTGAGGCTGCAAAAATTATTGGTGGAGAATATGCAGGATATTTTGTTGCTGCTGGGGCTGCTATTGCTGCAATAGGGGCCTTAAATGGATGGATTCTCGTTATGGGACAAATTTCTATGGCATCTGCGAATGATCAATTATTTCCTCGAGTTTTCAAAAAAGAAAATACCAAAGGAGTTCCTATCACAGGACTGGTTTTAGGGAGTATCCTGTCATCGGCACTTCTCTTAATGAACTTTACTGAAGGCCTTGTAGATCAATTCGAGTTTATGATTTTGTTGTCTACGTTGTGCGCCTTGCTGCCCTACTTGTTCACAGCTGCATCTTATGTGCTGGTAGCGATTAATAAGGATTTATTTGCGCGAAATAGCTCAAAAATAGTAGTGTTGGCTGGATTGGGGTTTGTCTATTCCATATGGACCATCTATGGTTCTGGACAAGAAACAGTCTTTTACGGATTTATTTTACTTCTATTGGGGATCCCTTTTTACCTTCTTATGAAATGGAATAATAAATAATAATTTATGCGAATTACACATCATTCAGAATATTTAAAAATAGGTTCGATATTTATTAAGCCAGCAAAGAACGCCTTTCGCTCTCAAGAGTTATTGAACGATCAGTGGAGTGTGTTGAACTACTTGGCATGTCCTAACTATAATGACGCATTAAAAGAGTATGCTACTTTTGAGGAGTTTTTTAAAAATGACGAGGTAAGTCTAAAGTACTTTCCTAATGATGATGATCTTTCGATTGATTCTATTTACTGCAGGGATGCTTCGATTGCTACAGACTTTGGGATGATTATTTGTAATATGGGAAAAGCGGGCAGGGCATTGGAGCCTCAAGCGCAGCATAAAACTTTTTTATCTCAAGGCATTGATATTTTGGGTGAAATAGAGTTTCCTGGCACCTTAGAGGGGGGTGATGTGGCTTGGCTTGATAAACAAACCTTGGCTGTTGGACATACCTACCGTTCTAATGAAGAGGGAATAAGACAACTCAAAGCGTTGCTTGAACCTCAAGGAATTGAAGTGATAGTCGCTGAAATGCCTCATTACAAAGGAACTTCCAATGTCTTTCATTTGATGTCGGTGTTGAGTCCTGTTGATAAAGATTTAGCGGTGGTCTATTCTCCCTTAATGCCGATTAAATTTAGAAACGATTTAATAAATAGAGGATTTGAATTGGTAGAAGTTCCCGATGAGGAATTCGAATCTATGGGTTGTAATGTCTTAGCTCTTTCTCCTAGGAAATGCTTGATGGTGCAAGGAAATCCTATCACAGAAATGCGTTTAATCGAGGCGGGTTGCGAGGTTTTGACCTACAGGGGTAAAGAAATAAGTGTGAAGGGAGGAGGAGGTCCAACCTGTTTAACGAGGCCCATCCAGCGAATCTTATAATTTCAGATAAAAATCTTTTACAAGTTCGATGTAATCTTCGGTATAATTGTGGCGACTATTTTCTATAACTAGCGTGGTGAGTGAAGTTTCTTTTTTCTCGAACGTAAACTCCATTAGCACTCTTTTTTCTTCAGATTGAGGACTGCCTTTTACGCTGCAGATTCTGGAAGGGTATAAATTAGACTGTGAGGCCAATTCTATAAATTCCAGCTCTTCTTTTTTAGGAAGTATTAATGCGAAAATTCCTTTTTCAGAAAGAAGATGAGCCGCGCATACTAGTAAATGCTGAAATGGTAAGGCGTCATTAAATCGTGCCTGATCACGTGCAGCATCGTCTGTCTTGTAGGTTTCGGAATAAAAAGGCGGATTGGAAACAATTAGGTCGTATTGGTCATCTATTTCTGAAGCGAATTCCTGAATCGAGGCGTGATAACAGAACATGCGGTCTGCCCATGGAGATGCTTCAAAATTTCCTGTGCATTGTTCATAGGCATGGTCGTCAATTTCTACCGCATCTATCGTTTCGGCTTGGCTTCTTTGCGCCATTTGAAGCGCTATCACACCGGTCCCAGCTCCAATATCTAATATGCTGTTTGGTTGATTTTCTAATGAGATCCAAGCTCCGAGTAGAACTCCGTCGGTGCCAATTTTCATCGCACAACGATCTTGGTGAATCGTAAATTCTTTGAATTGAAAGGGTTTGGACATTAGATATAAAGTTCGATCAAGCCTTCAGGGGCGTCCAAAATTAAAGTCTTCGTTTCTCGATCTACTGTTTTTATGATTTCATCGTTTACGGGAATAAGAACTTCCTTTCCTTTATGATCGATCACGAATAAGTGTTGGGCAGTGTGGTCATTTACTCCAGTAACTGTTCCGAGCGGTCCAAAATGGATATCTTCTGCTTTGTATCCAACAATTTCGTGATAGTAGAATTTGTTTCCTGTTAGTTTTGGTAGAAAATCTAATGGGAGAAACAGTTCACATCCCAAAAGAGCATCTGCATCTGCTTCGTTGAGTACTTCTTCAAATCGAACACGAAGTAAAGACGATTTGTGAAGAGAGCTGCTTTCAATAAAAAATGGAATCAAATTTTTGTGTTTTTCAACAAAAACCGATTCCATTTCTAAAAATTCTGCGGGTTCGTCCGTATCAAGTTTGATTAACAACTCTCCCTTAAAACTATATTTTTTAACGATTTTGCCAACGAAGAAACAATCCTTCTTTTGCATCTCGTAAAAGGTTTACTCCTCTTCTTTCTTAGCTTCTGGAGCTTCAGCCGCTGGGGCCTCAGTTGCAGGAGCATTTTCAGCCTTCGCTTCTTCCACAGCTTGGTCGATCGCTGAAACTTCTTCAGCAACTTCCGCTTCTGCGTTTTCAATGGCTGCAGTTGCTTCCTCAGCTACTTCCACTACGGGAGCAGCACTAGCAATACGAGCTTCATTTACTGCTTTTTCAGCAGCCAAAGCTTCTGCTTTAACTTTAGAATCAGCGTCTGCTAATTTTCCACGTTTTGCTTCAACCTTTTGTGTCTTTTCTTCCATCCAAGCATTGAACTTAGCGTCTGCTTGCTCTTCAGTTAATGCACCTTTACGCACTCCAGCTACCAAGTGCTTCTTCATCATCACACCTTTATAAGAAAGGATTGCTCTAGCGGTGTCTGTAGGTTGAGCTCCATTGAGCAACCACTGTACAGAACCATCAACATCTACATCGATATGAGCTGGGTTAACGTTTGGATTGTAAGTACCTAATTTCTCTAAGTATTTACCATCTCTTTTTGCACGGGCATCCGCCGCTACGATCCAATAAAAAGGCTTTCCTTTTTTACCGTGTCTTTGTAATCTAATTTTTACTGGCATAGTAATTAATTTTTGAGGTTCACGACCCCTGTTTTAATTTATATGAAACCCTAATTAAGAAATTACATAATTTCTTTTTAATCAGTAAGTTGAGTAAATTAAAGCTCTTCAGCTCGCATTTAAATCAATTAGTCTCGATTAATGAGGCGCAAAGATACTATATTTTTGATTTATAAATAGATGGATTCAACTTTTCTTTTATATTTGTCAAACCTATTTTATGCCTACAACATGAGAAAACTATTTTTACCCCTGCTATTAATAACCATTACTATTTTTGCTAGTTGCGAGTCTACAGAGACCAATAGCCCTGGATTCCAGAGTAATATCGACAGTGTATTTTTTAACGCTAATGATGTTCGCGGTTTTATAAATCAAGAAGGTCAGTTAATAATCCAAGGTTATACAACCAATCAAACAGTTACATTAAATTTAAACGGAGCAGAGCTAACGACCTATACTCTTGGAGGGAATTCTTCGAATTATGCAACCTATGAAGATGAAAATGGAACCGTATATTCTACCACTTTGGATGGAAATGGAATGGTTGCGCTCACCAATAGTAATTTATCTGAAGGATGGTATTCTGGAGAATTTGAGTTTAGAGCATTCAGTACATTTGGTACGTCGGTTACTTTTAATAGAGGTATCTTTTTTCAGGCACCAATAGTTGGTTTTGCCGAAGAAGAACAAGAAGAGGAGGAGGGTCAAGAGCCAGTGGATGGTTTCGCTGCTAACATAGGAGGCTTGCCATTTGTGCCAACAGCAGTTACAACTGCTGCATCAGATACATCCATTTCTATTTCCGGATCTACTCCTGCAAGAGGGCTCGTTGTTAGGGTGCCAATAGATGTAACCGTAGGGAATTATTCCTTGCCCGCTAGTGGTTACTTAGGAAGTTACACAGAAGGGGCGCTTACAGAGATTGCTACTTCAGGAAATATTTCAATAATTACCCACGATACTGTTGGGCGTTCTATTAAAGGTAGTTTTTCATTTACCACTCAAGGACAGGTAGTAGAGTCTGGTCAGTTCAACGTTACCTACTAAATTAAAAAGACACATTTGAAGCCCGAGTTCTAAAAACTCGGGCTTTTTTTGTTAAAAAGAATTAACATTCCATCCAGATCTGGAGCCTTCATGTTAAACCCCGTTAATTGATCTTAAGTTTTGGTTAAAAACTTGTAAAAGCCCATCTTTTCTATTATCATAAGGTAACTGATTAAGGGAAAAGCGAGACCTCCCCTTCAGTGTTTAAAAACTGTTTCGCAACATTAAAATTTAAAAATGAAGATGAAGTACACAGAGACCATGTCGAAAAGATTAAATGAATTATTAGCCAAAAACATCGATGCCGAGACTGGCTATAAAAAAGCCGCCGAAATGGTAAAGAATTCTGAGTTGAAAAACTTCTTTGAGAGCGAGTCTGAAAAAAGAAGCGAGTTTGGAACACAGTTGAAAAATGAGATTAGGATGTTTGGCGAATTTCCGGAAGAGAGCACCAGCTTAAGCGGAGATTTACATAGAACTTGGATGGATGTAAGAACTGTATTTTCAACGAATAATGAAGAAGTCATTTTAAAAGAAGTAGTGAAAGCCGAAAATACTGCATTGGATGAGTATCGTGAAGTTATGAAAGAGACAGCTCTGCCTCCAACAACGGAACGCATCTTAAGTCATCAATTAGCTAATATTAAGAATGCTGTTAGGAATGCCCAAAATTTTGAAGTTGTATTGTCCTAATAGATGACCATAAAATTATTCAAAAGACCGATTTTTTCGGTCTTTTTTTGTTTATAACAAGTAGTTTTTGTGTACAACTTAGTTGTTAATTGTCGTGCCTATTTTTTATTTTTACTTCGGAAATGTTTACTTCCAAAATATTATTCAATCCACAAAAATTCAGAATTTATAGTCCGCTCCTAATTCTGAATTCCTAATTCTGAATTAAAGAATGTATTTAATCTTCGATACCGAAACAACCGGTCTTCCAAAGAGATACAATGCTCCTGTTAGCGATACCGATAACTGGCCAAGATGTATCCAAATTGCATGGCAACTTCACGACGAGCAAGGAGCTGTCTTGGAGCACGCAGATTTTTTGATTCAGCCAGAGGGTTTTGATATTCCCTATGATAGCGAACGTATTCATGGGATTTCAACCGAGTTAGCTCAGCAAAATGGAATTCCCCTGCGAGAGGCGTCGCAAAAATTTGTGGAAGTGTTAGCGAAAGCTAAGTTTGTGGTAGGTCAAAACGTTGGCTTTGACGTTAACATCATGGGTTGTGAGTTGTATCGGCTGGGAATGGAAGATCCTATGCCGTCTATGAAAGTGCTAGATACCTGTACAGAAACTACGGCGCAGCTTTGTGAACTTCCTGGAGGGCGTTATGGAAAGTTTAAACTTCCAACGTTGACCGAGTTACATGAGTTTCTCTTTAATGTCCCTTTTTCGGAAGCGCACAATGCAACTGCCGATGTGGAGGCAACTACGCGTTGTTTCTTTGAACTTATTCGTCGTTCTGTCTTTACCCAAGAGGAATTGGATGTCCAGCCAGACTACTTTGAAAATTTTTCGAAAGCAAATCCGAAGCCTATTGAGCTTATCGGGCTCAAACATATTAATCTTAAAAAGGCTTCTGAGAAGATTCGTTTAGAACTCGAAGCTCAGTTAAATACAGAAGAAATTTCTTCCGAAGAGCTTGAAGAAAATCTGGCGACACTAGAAGAAACTGCTTTTGCGCACCTTCACAATCACTCTCAATTCTCTATTCTTCAATCTACTTCTTCGACAAAGGATTTGGTAGATGCCGCCATAGCGAATAAAATGCCCGCTGTTGCATTGACCGACACAGGTAATATGATGGGAGCATTTCATTTTACAAGAGCCGTAAACGATTATAACAAAAGTGCTCAAGCTGCCTATGAAGCAAAACTAAAAGAACTAGAAGAAGTAGATGACGGAGCCACAGATTACGACGGTCCTGTGTTAGTCGAACCAGAGAAACCAAAGTTTTTAAAAGCAATTGTGGGGTGCGAGTTTTTTGTTTGTGAAGATCACACCAATAAATCGCAAAAGGACAATGGTTACCAAATGGTGTTACTGGCCAAAAATAAAAATGGCTATCACAACTTAGCAAAAATGGCGTCCATCGCCTATACAGATGGTTTTTATTATGTTCCTCGAATTGATAAAAAGGTAATTGAGCAGTATAAAGAAGACATTATTGTGCTCACGGGAGGTTTGTATGGAGAAATCGCTTCTAAAATCTTAAATATAGGGGAAAAACAAGCGGAGGAAGCCTTAGTTTGGTGGAAACAACAATTTGGAGAGGATCTCTATTTGGAGATTATGCGTCACGATCAAGAAGACGAAAGGCGTGTGAATACTCCTTTGGTTGCACTCTCTAAAAAGCATAATGTAAAACTGGTAGCTTGCAACAACACCTATTATATTGAGAAAGAAAACGCCAATGCGCATGATATTTTGTTATGCGTAAAAGATGGTGAGAAACAGGCCACGCCTATTGGTCGTGGTCGTGGTTATCGTTATGGCTTACCAAACCAAGAATACTATTTCAAATCGCAGGAAGAGATGAAAACTCTTTTCAAGGATTTACCGGAAGCGATTAGTAGTATTTCTGAAATAGTCGATAAAATTGAGCCGTATAGTTTAGCTCGAGAAGTACTTCTTCCGAAGTTTGATATTCCAGACGAATTTAAAGTGGCGGAAGATGAAGTCGATGGCGGAAAGAGAGGGGAGAATAAATTTCTGAGACATCTCACCTATGAAGGTGCTAAAAAAAGATACGGAGAACTCACTCCTGAAATTACGGAACGACTCGATTTTGAGCTGGATGTAATTGAAAAAACAGGATATCCAGGATACTTTTTAATTACGGAAGATTTTATCCGTGAAGCTAGAAACATGGATGTATCTGTGGGGCCCGGACGTGGTTCTGCTGCGGGATCGGTAGTTGCGTATTGTCTGTGGATTACAAATATTGACCCAATTAAGTACGACCTGCTTTTTGAGCGTTTCTTGAATCCAGATCGTGTGAGTATGCCTGATATTGATATTGATTTTGATGACGAAGGCCGAAGTAGGGTGATGGATTATGTAATCGAAAAGTATGGATCCAATCAGGTAGCCCAGATTATTACCTACGGAACCATGGCGGCGAAGTCGTCTATACGTGATACGGCACGGGTGCTGGATCTTCCCTTGGGCGATGCAGATCGTATTTCGAAGCTTATCCCTAATATGACCAAGCTGAGTAAGGTTTTTGCGATGGATGAAAAGACGCGTAGAAGTAAATTTCGCGCTGAAGAATTGCCCAAGGTCAATGAACTTTTAAACTTGTCTGAAGGAAGCGACTTAGAAGCTGAAACTATTAATCAGGCCAGAATACTAGAAGGCTCTGTTCGAAACACTGGGATCCATGCGTGCGGAGTGATTATTACACCTAGTGATATCACAAATTTCGTTCCCGTGGCCCTTGCAAAGGACTCCGATTTGTATGTCACTCAGTTCGATAACTCGGTAGTGGAAAGTGCCGGTTTGTTGAAAATGGATTTCTTGGGGTTGAAGACTTTAACGCTCATCAAGGATACTGTAAAAATTGTAAAGCACAAGCATAACATCGATCTCGATCCGGATAATTTCCCTTTGGATGATGAGAAAACATATGAACTGTTCCAACGAGGAGAAACTGTAGGAATCTTTCAGTATGAATCTGCCGGAATGCAGAAGCACATGAAGGATTTAAAGCCTACTGTCTTTGCCGATCTTATTGCAATGAATGCTTTATACCGACCTGGACCAATGGAATATATACCAAGTTTCATTAGGAGAAAGCACGGAGATGAGGAGATCGAATATGACCTTCCTGCAATGGAAGAATACCTCCAAGAGACTTACGGAATTACAGTTTATCAAGAGCAAGTGATGCTCCTATCACAGAAATTAGCAGATTTTACCAAAGGTGAGGCCGATGTACTTCGAAAGGCAATGGGTAAAAAGCAAAAAGCGGTACTGGATAAAATGAAACCGCAGTTTTTAAAACAAGCAAGTGAAAAGGGTCATGAGGTGGAGAAGCTGGAGAAAATCTGGAAAGATTGGGAAGCCTTTGCAAGTTATGCATTTAATAAATCTCACTCTACTTGCTATGCATGGATTGCTTATCAGACTGCCTATTTAAAAGCACATTACCCTGCAGAGTATATGGCTGCGGTATTAAGTAATAATATGAGTGACATTAAACAGGTTACTTTTTTTATGGATGAGTGCAAGCGAATGGGCTTGGACGTTTTAGGCCCAGATGTTAACGAATCTTTTCATAAGTTCACTGTAAATGATAATGGTGCGGTTCGTTTTGGTATGGGTGCAATAAAAGGAGTTGGAGGAAACGCCGTTGCCACTATAGTTGAACATCGAAAGGATGGAAAATATAAGAGTGTATTTGATTTGGCCAAACGAATTGATTTACGCGCAGCTAATAAGAAGGCGTTTGAAAATCTTGTGTTGGCGGGTGGTTTCGATAGTTTTGGAACGCATCGAGCGCAATACATGCACGACGAGGGAGATGGAGTATTATTTTTTGAAAAGGTACTCAAGTATGCAGCCAGGTATCAGGAAACAAAAAACTCTTCTCAGGTAAGTATGTTTGGGGAATCGAGTGAAGTGCAAATTCCAGAACCAGAAGTACCTCCTTGTGAAGAATGGGGTACCATGAAAAAACTCAAACAGGAAAGAGAAGTTGTTGGGGTTTACATTTCGGGTCATCCGTTAGACGATTTTTCTGCCGAGATGGAGAATTTCTGTAACGTAAAAGTAGCAGACTTCAATGAAATGGAGCGTTTTGTAAATAGAGAAGTTAGTTTTGGAGGGGTTGTGAGCGACGTACAGCATAGGGAAAGCAAGGCGGGAAAAGGATGGGCGATTTTTACAGTTGAAGATTATACCGATAGTTATGAATTTAAGATTTTTGGAGAGGAGTATTTGAAATGGAGACACTTTTTGGTGCCTAACTCCTTTATATATGCAAAAGTATACGTCAAAGAAGGTTGGACTAATAGAGAAACAGGTAAGAAAGGAGATCCTAGACTGCAGTATAATAGTTTTATCATGTTGCACGATGTGATGGATTTACAAGCTAGGAAGCTTACCATAAAAATGCAATTGGATGAATTGGTGGAGGAGCGACTAGAGCTTCTAAAAGATTTATTTCGCACCCACGCAGGAGAAAAACAATTGCATTTCACCATGATTGACGTTGCGGAAAAAGTGAAGCTGAGCATGCCTAGCAGAAAGACAAAGGTCGCAATAAGCAAAGAGTTATTAGATGAGTTGAAAGCAGGAGATGTAAATTATAAGTTAAATTAGGCTTCGCTAAGAACAGTTGCTTAGCTGTAGGTCATTTACGTCTATAGTGCTTCATTGCACTTAAGTTCAGCTATTTCGGGAAGGGATTGCAGTGGCATCCTTTTGATCGCTGACTGAGCGGAGTCGAGGGCAGCGATCAAAAGATATAGCGGAAAGCCCGGTCTTCCGAAGCTTTTTGACTTTTGGAGAAATGCGTAGGAGATCCCGCATGATTTCAGCTAAACAGTTTGACGTCAGGAATTTTAGTTAGATGGTGGGGTATAAGTAAAACCAATAGGCTAATTAGGCATCCTTATACATGCGTTGTAAGGAATGGAATAAAATTTGACTACTTTTGTATAACAAATTAAATTTATTAAAATGGCATTAGAAATAACAGACAAGAACTTTGAAGAAACGGTATTAAAAAGTGACAAACCTGTAGTAGTAGACTTTTGGGCTGCTTGGTGTGGGCCTTGTCGTATGGTTGGACCAGTAATCGATGAATTAAGTAAAGATTACGAAGGAAGAGCTGTAGTAGGAAAGGTTGATGTAGATGCAAATCAGGAATTTGCTGCCAAATACGGAGTTCGTAATATCCCTACGGTATTGGTGTTTAACAACGGTGAGTTGGTTGGACGTCAAGTAGGTGTTGCACCTAAAAATGTATATGCGGAAGCAATCGACGGACTATTAAACTAGTTAGTTGAGGTTTTCTTAAGAGTATGGAAACCTATGCTCAAATTAAAGTATAAAAGGCTTGGCAGATTGTCGAGCCTTTTTTAATTTACAGGCTGTTAGACTTAAATTGGGCTTGTTTGCCAATACGTAGAACTTAAGATTGTTAGTTTAATTAATGAATGCCCGAAACGGGAGATAACTATGAGCACAGATAAAAAACAAAAAGCACAAGATAGAATCGAGAATCAGCAATTAGAAGATCGTACCATTTTTTTATGGGGAATGGTAGACGACAAAAGCGCGCGCCATGTAGTGGATCGATTGATGTATTTGGACTCTATAAATAATGATGAGATTAAACTGTATATCAACAGTCCGGGTGGTTACGTAACTTCAGGTTTCTCTATGTACGATACTATTAAGCAAATAAAGAGTCCTGTTTCTACTATTTGTACGGGTCTTGCTGCTTCTATGGGGAGTATCTTACTTTCGGCTGGAGAGAAAGGGCGTCGTTTTATTCAGCCTCACGCGCGTGTGATGATTCACCAGCCAAGTGGAGGTGCTAGAGGACAAGCGAGTGACATTGAAATTACTGCTCAAGAAATTATTAAAACCAAGGAGTTAAGTGCGAAGATTTTGGCAGATAATTGTGGGCAAGAGTATGATCAAGTGATGAAAGATTTTAACAGAGACCACTGGATGGGAGCTGAAGAGAGCGTGAAGTACGGTATTGTTGATGGGGTTTTGTAGACAGTTAGCGGTGACTAGTGATCTGTGACCGGTGAATAGTAAAGTTTTGGAGTGATGGATCATCAAGAGATAATTGTTTGAAAAAAGAGTATGGATCTAGTAGAAGTTATCTACAAGACAAGTGCTCAATTTCCTAAAGCAGCTGTTTATGGTCTAACTAGTCAAATGAGACGAGCGTCCGTTTCTGTGCCTTCAAATATTGCTGATGGAGCTGCTAGAATAAATGATAAAGAGTTCTTACAATTTATTAGTATTGCGATGGGTTCTTTATCTGAGGTTGAAACACAATATTTATTATCTGTGCGTTTAGGGTTTATTAAAGAATCTGAAGAGTTACTTCAACTCCTCAAATCTGTGGCTAGATTATTGACGGGCACTAAAAATTATTTATTAAAAAAGTAAGGTGATGATGGAACGGTTCACTGATCACCGTTTACCACTCGCTGTAAAGAATGAATATTGAGAAAGAAATAAATGAAATTACTGGGTTTAAGAACCTAGAGCTGCTCGCTACCCAGGTAGTAGAGGGGTTTATTTCTGGGATGCATAAGAGTCCGTTTCACGGTTTTTCTGCTGAATTTGCCGAACATAAGATCTACAATAATGGAGAGAGTACAAAGCACATAGATTGGAAGCTTTTTGCGAAGACCGATAAGCTGTATACCAAGCGATATGAGGAAGAGACTAACTTACGTTGTCATTTAATTATTGACAACAGTAGTTCCATGCATTATCCAACGGTGAAGAATCTTAACATTAATTCACTTAATAAGATCGGTTTTGCTGCTTTAGCTAGTGCAGCTATTATGAATCTGTTAAAGCGGCAGCGAGATGCTGTTGGGATGAGTATTTATAGTAATGAATACGAATTCTATTCCTCTGAAAAAGGAAGTGAACGCCATCATCAGATGTTACTAGGTCATTTGGATAATGCAATATCACGATCACCTAAGGAAATTACTACCGATACGTATAAGCACCTACATTTGATAGCCGAAAAGCTAAAGCGAAGATCTTTGGTGTTTTTGTTTACAGATATGTTTCAAAGTGATGCTGCCGAAGAACAACTTTTCGAAGCGTTACAGCACTTAAATTATAACAAACATGAAGTAGTGTTATTTCATACTTTCGACAAGAGTAAGGAGATGGAGTTTGATTTTAGCAACAGACCCAAACGTTTTGTAGATGTAGAAACAGGGGAGCATGTTAATTTGTATGCAGATAATATAAAGGAATCTTACGAAGCTGCGGTAGAGCAATACTTCTCGGCCTTAAGATTAAAGTGTGGTCAGTATAGAATAAAGTATGTAATGGCCGATATAAACGAAGGTTTCAACAAAATTTTGACGACCTATTTGGTAGAGCGTCAGAAATTTGGATAAAAGTTATTTTTTTTCTGAAAAAATGTTTGTGGATATAGAATGTAGTTTTATATTTGCACCCGCTTGCAAGCCGAATTTATTTCAGTTTAAAAGCATTCTTCTAGAAATAGAAGAGAAGACAAGCTTTCAAAGTCTTTAAAATATTAGCACGGTCTGGTAGTTCAGTTGGTTAGAATACCTGCCTGTCACGCAGGGGGTCGCGAGTTCGAGTCTCGTCCAGACCGCAATCATCACTCACCGAAACTTTGGTGAAGGTGAAAAAATGTTGTGTTGTCCGCTTAAGGCGGATGTGGTTTAATCCCGATAGCTATCGGGAAGAACCGATGAGAAGCTTTATCAGCCTGTGGCTGATGGGCTTTTTTTGTTTAGGAGTAATTCCTGTCTAGAGAACATTTGCTGCTCCCAATATCAATACCTAACAATCAATTCACTAACAGATGCATTTTCCTTTTGAATGCGCAATAAATAAGTCCCACTTTTTAGAGCCGTTAGATCTACACTGAAACTTTCAGAAATAACTTCAGTAGTTATTAATTTCTGACCCAGCATCGAGTAAATTTCAAGTTGAGTTCCTATAAGTTCCTGCCCCACATTTACTTTTAATTGGTCACTCGTTGGATTGGGAGAGATGGAGTAACTAATTAAATTGTTTTCCTCAGTATTTAAAATTTCCTCTTGGTACACCCGTACATAATCAATTTCCATGGCACTCTCCGTAAAATTGGAGTCAATTTCAGGCAGAATGGCAACGTTTAGAAGCAGGTATTGATTCGCATCGAATGGCCATGTGTCTGTATTCTGTATTTCAGGTTCGTAGGTATAATGAATTGTATTGTCCACACTAAAGATAATCTTGTCGGCAGTCCACTCCATACTATATACATGAAAACCAGTGGACGCAAACGGAATTACTTGACCACCCTTATTGACTGTATTTCCAAAGCTCGACGGACTATGAATGGCGCTTTGTATGAAATTTTGATTATTCCCCCAATGTTCCATAATATCCAATTCGCCACAAGCAGGCCATGAAACAGTGCCGTTCGTATTGGACCAGTAACCACCCGGCTCGATAATATTCTGCCCTAAGCTCCAAATAGCTGGCCAAGTGCCTATTCCAAAAGGTAATTTTGCCCTTACTTCTACTTTTCCGTAGGTGAATGCAAATTTAGAATTGAGCCTAGCTGAGGTGTATTCTTTTGTAACGCCCTGGTCTGTAAATTGTTCTTTCTTAGCGGTTATTTTCAGAATTCCATTGCTAACATTCGAATTCACTTCACGGTTGGTGTAATGCTGAATTTCACCATTATACCAGCTTCCTCCATCTGGAATTTGTGTTTGGTGATGCCAATTATTGCTGTTAATGGCTCCATTACCCTCAAATTCATCGGCCCAAACAAGTTCGTAGGTTTGACTAAATATACTAGTTGAACAGAGGAAAAATAAGAAATAGAGTAGGTTCGGAATTCTCATAGCAGTGAGGTTTTAACTGAAATTTTCAATTATAGAAAGATACGGATTTCAATAAATAATTAAAAGGTTGAGTTCATTTAATTACTAATTATTTGAATCGAATAAGCCCTTTTAGTGAACCATTGGACTTGTTTTTTTGTTTTATCTGAAATGACCATATCCATGTTTCGAAAGTTTGAATCAATTTTATTTATCTTCGATAACTATGAAACGACGAAAAAATATCTTCTCAAGACTTGGATCTTATTTCATAGAAATTTTGATCATCATTATTGGTATTTCTATTTCTTTTGCCCTCAACGATTGGGAGGAAAAGAAATCGGCTCAAACAGATTACCAAAACTACCTCAAAAGACTACAGCAGGATATTCGGATAGACTCTGCGCAAATGACGAACGATTTGAATTTGTATCGAACTAAAATTTGGGCGGTGGATTACATCTTTAAATACCATGGAGGTTTTAGTCAAGATAGTATTGCCTTGTTAGGAAATGCGCAAAGTGCGTTAACCAATTATGTTCGATTCCTTCCAAACGATAATACATTTCAGGTTTTGAGTAGTACAGGGGACTTTAAAGTGTTTCCGAACGATTCATTAGTGTCGGAGCTTTTTCAGTTATATCGTTATGATTATGCATTTATTGAAATGATGGGGCAAGAGGCAGACGCCGAGAGAACTCAAATATTAAAACCCTACCTCATTCAAAATATATATTTCGAGGATGAGATTACTTTTCCAGTGGTGAGAACAGATCTTCCAAAAGTCTTGAACGATCGTGTTTTTCGCAATATCTGCTTGGATTATAAAAGCTCTTCCTACAGTGCCTTCAATTCTTATGAGAGAGCCTTGGAACGGTTAGTTCGAATAAACGACATGATAAAAACGGAGTTAGTGCGCTTGTAGTTGTTGATCCTTTCGTTATGACTTCATTCATTCAAAAAATAAATATGCTCCCTGTTGGATATACCGAAGTTCGTTATATGGAAAGACGATACAGTGTGATTAAAACGGAGTTTAATAGTGGTAAGAGTATAAAGATATATGCTGAAGAGTTGGGGGGAAATGACTTTGTAAGTCTTAATTTTTATCTCACATCTCAAAAAGAGGTTCTAAAACCATGCGAAATGCCAAAACATAAGGTAATCAGTTTTCTGAATGGATTTGAGCCACTTGAAATATGAAGAATACGTCAAAAATAGCATTAGGTGGAGGATGTCATTGGTGCACGGAGGCTGTGTTTCAATCTTTGCTAGGGGTAACAAAGGTGGAGCAGGGATACGTTGCATCGGATAAGGAGAATAACGAATTTTCTGAAGGGGTGGTCGTTTATTTTAATCCCGAAATAATAGACTTAAAAGCGCTGATCGAAATTCATTTATATACGCACGAGAGTACTTCGGCACATTCCATGAGAAATAAATATAGGTCTGCTGTGTACTTCTTTTCGGATGAACAACGAATAGCAGTAACTGTTTGTTTATCCAATTTCCAATTTCAGTTTAAAAATAGACTCATTACCCAAGTGCTTCCTTTTTCTGAATTTAAACCTTCCAGAAATGAGATTTTAAATTACTATTATTCGAATCCTGAGAAACCCTTTTGTAAAAACTATATAGATCCCAAATTGAATTTATTGCTAAAGCGATTTTCTTCTAAGATGGATGGTTCAAAAGTGAAAAATAGAGATAGTAATCTGCTGTAACTAGCTCTTTTTTATTCAATTTGAAGAAATCTTCGTAGAAATCCGCCTTGTATTTTTTCAATATTGCCCTTTGAAAGTTAATTTTTCGATAAAAAAAGCGATGTGAATGAGATTCGAATGTCATTTTGAATGCATTTAAGCGATTAAAAGTCGAGTTGATCGAAAAGGAATAGTGAAAATTGTTTAACTGTTTTATTGTAATGTAAAACGTACGTAATTTGTAGAAGCTTACTATTTTAAAAATTAACCATCAACTCAATGTGATTGAGTAAGGTTTGTCTAGAACCTTATAATCCTCGAAAATATGAATTTCTAT
Source organism: uncultured Flavobacteriaceae bacterium (assembly GCA_947495135.1). Classification (GTDB taxonomy): domain Bacteria; phylum Bacteroidota; class Bacteroidia; order Flavobacteriales; family Flavobacteriaceae; genus Aureisphaera. The sequence continues at coordinate 2,906 of CANLXN010000004.1, read as the reverse complement.
CACCCAATAGAAAATTCTAATAGTACTCATTGCTTCTCACAAATTAACTGTGCTGAAGGCAATAATATTTTATATAAGGCAGCAATACATTGGTATTGCTGCCTTTTTTGTTTTGAACCATTTACGAAGCCCATTCATATAACTATAAGCTTATGAAAATCATTACTCGATTCTCTACATTCTTAAAAACGTTCGTAATTCCGCTTTCATTCTTGCTAGCGGGACAACTAGTTTTATCTCAGCAACCAATAACCGGAGCAACTGTTACGCCTGTCGGCGCAACTGCTCAGTCTTACACTGCCTCAGATGGACAGACGTACAACTGGGGATTAGGAAGTGACCTCTTCTTACAGGATATTCAATTTAATAGTAAAACGTATTTCATAAATACGTTCACACTTACTAATTACGATATTATTAGAGTAGATGGAAATGGTGGGGTTACAGGAGAGCGCTGTGGTGTGTTTGTGGCAGAACAGACCAATAACAATAACTATGCTGCTTCTTTTCCAGGAACTCCAGGTACAAATTGTGATATGGTTGCTTTATTGCGAGAGTCTATTGTAAACAGAGGTGCCAATGATGTTTTTAAAAATGCGACGGGTACTGCTCAGAACATAGAACGTATTGATGTGCAATACCAACCTTTTCAAATTCCACCTGGTACCGATTTGAGTGATATTGGCTTCCTTGCTTCTGAAAAAGATGGTAACAGTACCTATAATGTAGCGGCCATTACTTCCATAGATGTGAATGGTGAACCATTGACTTATGGTCCGATCTCTGTAATAAACGGAGGTGCAGATTATGGACAGATTACCAATGCGATTGAGTTTTCTTGGTTGGTAGATCAACTTGACGGAGGAACTGGTTTGTATGATAACGAACCAACACGTGAGGGAGGAAGTACTACTGAAGAAGCATGGTATTCAATTATTACACTTGCCGACCTTAATATTAGTGTGGGAGATACGGTTTATGGTGTTTCTTTTTTCGATAGTAATGTAGATGGTACGGGAGGTCAGGTATTGACTAATCCAGCTACCTTTCCGAATGCAAATGGAGGTGGAGCGGATATTCACGGAGCATTAGGTGCAATTGTAACTTCTCTCGGGACAGTTAGTGGGCATGTCTACGAGGACGTCAATAATAATTCTACTCAGGATGCTGGAGAACCAGATTTGGCGAACGTATCGGTAACGGTGGTGAATTCAGATGGAGTGTCTCAAGTAGTTACAACAGATGCGAATGGTGATTATGTTGCTATTGTTCCTGGTGGATCGACCACTATAACTATAGATACATCAGATACAGATTTACCTACCAATCCACTCCAAACCGAAGGTACTAACCCTACCACTGTAACGGCCATTGAAGGACAGAACGTGTTTAGTGATAACGATGGGTTTACATCTCAAGGAATCGTAACGGGACATATCTATGACGATGTAAATGGAAACGGCACTCAGGATGCAGGCGAGCCAGACTTAGCGGGCGTAGATGTGGTGATTACCGATGAGAACGGAGACAGCCAAACGGTAACAACCGATGGCAACGGCGATTACTCGGCCAGTGTACCAGCGGGAGAGATTACCGTTGATATCGATGATACTACCCTTCCAACTGGAGCTACTCAAACGGAAGGGACCGATCCAACTACAGTAACAGTAACCAGTGGCAACACTACTACTGAAGAAGACAACGGATACAATGTTCCAGGAATCGTAACGGGTCATATCTATGACGATGTAAATGGAAACGGCACTCAGGATGCAGGCGAGCCAGACTTGGCGGGCGTAGATGTGGTGATTACCGATGAAAATGGAGATAGCCAAACGGTAACAACCGATGGCAACGGAGATTACTCGGCCAGCGTACCAGCGGGAGAAGTTACCGTTGATATCGATGATACTACCTTACCAACTGGAGCTACTCAAACGGAAGGAACCGATCCAACTACAGTAACAGTAACCAGTGGAAACACTACCACTGAAGAAGACAACGGATACAATGTTCCTGGAATCGTCGAAGGACATATTTATGACGATGTAAATGGAAACGGCACTCAGGATGCAGGCGAGCCAGACTTAGCGGGCGTAGATGTGGTGATTACCGATGAGAACGGAGACAGCCAAACGGTAACAACCGATGGCAACGGAGATTACTCGGCCAGCGTACCAGCGGGAGAAGTTACCGTTGATATCGATGATACTACCTTACCAACTGGAGCTACTCAAACGGAAGGAACCGATCCAACTACAGTAACAGTAACCAGTGGAAACACTACCACTGAAGAAGACAACGGATACAATGTTCCAGGAATCGTCGAAGGACATATCTATGATGATGTAAACGGAAACGGCACTCAGGATGCAGGCGAGCCAGACTTGGCAGGCGTAGATGTAGTGATTACCGATGAAAATGGAGATATCCAAACGGTTACTACCGATGGAAACGGAGATTACTCAGCCAATGTACCAGCAGGAGAGATTGTAGTTGATATCGACGATACAACATTACCAGTTGGCGTGATTCAAACCCAAGGAACCGATCCAACTACAGTAACAGTAACCAGTGGAAACACTACTACTGAAGAAGACAACGGATACAATGTACCTGGAATCGTCGAAGGACATATCTATGACGATGTAAATGGAAACGGCACTCAGGATGCAGGCGAGCCAGACTTGGCAGGCGTAGATGTGGTGATTACCGATGAAAATGGAGATATCCAAACGGTAACAACCGATGGCAACGGCGATTACTCAGCCAATGTACCAGCGGGAGAAATTACCGTTGATATCGATGATACTACCCTTCCAACTGGAGCTACTCAAACGGAAGGGACTGATCCAACTACAGTAACAGTAACCAGTGGAAATACTACTACTGAAGAAGACAACGGA
>CANLXN010000003.1 GCA_947495135.1 uncultured Flavobacteriaceae bacterium | reverse complement strand
CTTCGATTTAATCGAGTAACAGGCTCAACTTGGCAGGCAGATATTGCTTTAGACAAATTTGAATTGAGCACTACCGGTGGCGGTGGCGGAGGCTGCACTGGCGGAGGTGTTGGTGTAGGTTATGGCGAGAGTTTTGAGAGTTCAATAGGCGCTTGGTCACAATCTGCTGGAGACGATATTGACTGGACACGTGATAGTGGTGGTACTCCTTCTAATAATACGGGACCCGCTTCGGGATCTAATAGCTCTTGGTATATGTATGTAGAGGCTTCTGTAAATGGAACAGGTTATCCAAACAAGCGAGCTATTTTAAATTCTCCATGCATCGATTTATCAGGAGAAAGTGCTGCGAGCTTTAATTTCGACTATCATATGTTCGGAGCTGCAGATATGGGAAGTATTGCCGTAGAGGCAAGTACCGATGGAGCCAACTGGACTAGTTTATGGAGTCAGACTGGAAACCAAGGAAATCAATGGAATGCGCAAAGTGTGAATTTAGCAGCCTATGTTGGAGGCGATGTTCAATTGCGTTTCAACCGCTTAACGGGTTCAACTTGGCAAGCAGATGTTGCAATTGATAACATTAGCTTAGCTTCAGGCGGCAGCGGTGGCGGAAATAATCCACCAACGGGCTACTGTGCTTCAAATGGTAACAATACTAATGACGAGTATATTCAACGTGTTCAGATAGGAAGTATCAACAATGCAACAGGTGCTTCTGCGGGAGGATATGGAGACTTTACGAGCCTTTCAACTAATCTAAGTGCTAGTAATAGTATTACCATTACGCCAGCGTGGACAGGAACCGTTTATGCAGAAGGATACGCGGTCTTCGTAGATTGGAACCGTGATGGGGACTTTGGGGACGCTGGAGAATTGTCTTACTCAAGCGCTGCTACAACGGCTACTTCGGTTACAGGAACGTTTAGTGTTCCAAGTGGAGCATCGGCGGGACCAACTCGTATGCGTGTTTCTATGAAATACAACGGTATTCCAACTTCTTGCGAGTCGTTTACTTATGGCGAAGTAGAAGATTATATTGTGGTGATTCCTGCTTCAGTACAAGGACAAACCATCGATCTGAATACTACCAATTTAGTTGCAACTCAAATGGAGATTTATCCGAACCCTGTGAGTGATGGGTTCTTGAATGTAACTGTCCTAGAAGCAAGCCCAACAAATTATACGATCTACAACCTGTTGGGTCAGGTAGTTTTAACGGGTCCTTATACTAGATCAATACAAGTCTCTCAATTACAAAATGGAATTTACGTGCTTGAAGTAAACTCGGAAGGCAATAAATTTGTTGAACGATTTATTAAGGAGTAATTTTCTTCATCGGTAACGCCCAAACCGTTCACTAAGTCAATAGTGAACGGTTTTTCTATTTTAAAGACCTGACAATCAGCGGTTGTTTTGTTTTGATTAGAAAAACATGAACAAAATCAGGTAAATATGTTAAAAATTCTGCCAAATTTGTAAGAAAATTACTGTTAACGATTTATTAATACACTTAGTCGAGTATAATAGAATATTCGCAACGATTTATGTTTAATTATGGATATTACGCAACGAATAAACATTTTTAATTTAAAATCAACAAATTATGACAAACTTTAGCAGTTATGCTTTATTTTCTTTATTTGCAGCTTTCTTGTTAACTGGTGCCATTAGCTCGGTGAACGCACAAGATACTGTAGATGAGAAAATTAACGTAAAAAGACCACCTAGCTTATTGGTACTCGACGGAGAAAAAACGTACTCAAATCAAAATCCTTCCCTATTATTTCAGGACATTCTAGGTCCTTCCCCACAAACTACTTTTACAACTTCTAAATCTGAGCAAGATGCATTAGGTTACACTCACCAAAGAATGCAGCAATACTACAACGGAATAAAAGTAGAATTCGGAACCGTAATACTTCACAGTGAAAACGGAACCATAAAATCTGTTAGTTCAGAATATTATCCAATTCAAGAATTTGATACACAAACAAACCTATCAAACGTACAAGCGTTTACCAAGGCGGTAAACCACATTGGTGCCCAAAATTACATGTGGGAATATCCCGAGGCTGCCAAAGAAATGGATAACTATACAAAACCAACAGGCGAATTAGTAATTCTTCCCGATTTCAATAGTGGAAGAGATGTGGACGATATTAACTCTTATAAGATGGCTTATAAGTTTGATATGTTCGCTACTAATCCAATGAGCCGTGGGATTCTATATATTGATGCAAATACTGGAGAAGCACTGCTTTATGATGCTATCATTAAGCACGCTACAAACTTTGGATATGTTGGAGCAGTTCCTGTAACTGTTAAAACAGAAGCTGAGTTTTGTGCTTCAATGGAGAACTTGGAAGATACTTTTATTGCGGCTGGAACTGCTGCTACCAGATATAGTGGTAGTCAGACTATTGAAACTAGATTGACGGGCGGTAATTATATATTAGAAGACCTCGGCAGAGATATTTACACCCGTGACGCCCTTAATCAGGCTCCGGTAGGTAATTCATATCCTTATGTTACTAATTATGCTCAATTTACCGACAATGATAATAACTGGACCTCAGGAGAGTATAATAATACCGCCAAGGACAACTCAGCTTTAGATGCACATTGGGGAGCAATGATGACTTACGACTACTGGGATCAGGTTCATGCTCGAGATAGTTATAACGGAAGCGGAGCACAAATTCGCAGTTATGTTCACGTAGATAACAATTATAATAACGCATTCTGGAATGGATCGGTAATGTCTTATGGAGATGGATCATGTGTGAGTGAAGGCTGCAACGGCTTTGATGCACTAACTTCTATCGATGTAGCGGCACATGAAATTGGACATGCAGTTACTACATTCACTGCAGACTTAGCGTATCAGAGAGAATCTGGTGGGCTAAACGAAGGATTCTCCGATATTTGGGGAGCCGCTGTTGAACATTTTGCAAAAGGAAATGGTAGCGATGCTAATCCAGCTGCTGCCGTCTGGTTAATTGGAGATGAAATTGACAGACGTTCAGGGTCTGCGGCCTTAAGATCGATGAGTAATCCAACATCATTGGGGCAACCAGATACCTACGGAGGTTCTTTCTGGCAGAACCCTAATTGTGGAACACCAACAAACAGTAATGATTACTGTGGAGTTCACACCAATTCTGGAGTGTTGAACTATTGGTTTTATCTTTCTGTAGCAGGAGGAAACGGAACAAACGACATTGGAAACGCATTCAGTGTTTCTGGAATTGGAATGACGAAGGCGGCAAAAATCTCGTATCGTTGTTTGAATGTATACTTATCTGCCAATTCAACTTTTGCCGATGCAAGAGCTGGAATGATTCAATCTGCAATAGATTTATATGGTGCTGGTGGAGCCGAAGAGCAAGCTGTAACTAATGCTATGCATGCTGTCGGTGTTGGACAACCATTTTCTGGTGGCGGATCTAACTATTGTAATTCTGCTGGGTCTAATGTAAACGACGAATATATTGGCCGTGTTCAATTGAACACGATTAACAATGCTTCAGGAGCACAAGGATATTCAGATTTCACTAATATCTCGACTACGCTTGCTAAAGGAACTGCATATACAATAACCGTTACGCCAACTTGGACAGGTACCGTTTATAACGAAGCGTATTCTGTTTGGATTGACTACAACGGGGATAATGATTTTGCGGATGCGGGAGAGCAAGTTTGGACGCAAGCGCCAACACAGAATACTCCGGTAAGCGGTACGTTCACAGTGCCAACAGGTGCTACTGCGACCTCGACAAGAATGAGGGTTTCTATGCAATACAACGCTATTCCAACCGAATGTGAGTCTTTTACATACGGTGAAGTTGAAGATTACACCATTGATATTGGAGGAACTGCACCAGACACGGAGGCACCATCTAACCCAACGAACCTTTCGGCTTCGGGAACCACAGATACTACTACCGATCTTTCTTGGAACGCTTCTTCAGACAACGTAGGTGTTACGGGATATGAAGTTTTCAGTAATAATTCAAGCATTGGGACTGTTACAGGAACTTCTGCTAATATTACAGGCCTAGTAGCTGGATCTACTACTCAGTTTCAAGTACGAGCATTTGATGCTGCTGGTAATAATTCAGGATTTAGTAATACCGTAACTGTTACCACTACTGGCGGTGGAGGAGGTGGAGGATGTACCGGAGGTATTTCTTCTTTCCCTTATGCTGAGAGTTTTGAAAGTGGATTTGGCGCTTGGACACAATCTACGGCAGACGACATTAACTGGACCCGCGATAGCGGAGGAACACCTTCTGGTAGCACAGGACCTACTAACGGATCTGCAGGTTCTTGGTATGTATTTGTGGAGGCTTCAGTAGATGGAACAGGATACCCTAACAAGCGTGCAATTTTAAACTCACCTTGTTTCAATTTGAGTGCTTTGTCATCTGCAAATTTTCAATTTGATTATCATATGTATGGTGCTGCCGATATGGGTAGTATAGCCGTTGAAGCAAGTAGTAACAATGGTTCTACATGGACTTCTGTATGGAGTGAGACAGGAAACCAAGGAAACTCATGGCAATCTGCAAGTATCGATCTTTCCGCCTATGCAGGTGGGAGTGTTCAATTGCGCTTTAATCGTTTAACTGGATCCACTTGGCAAGCAGATATCGCTTTGGATAACATTCAACTTACCAGCGGTGGCGGTGGTGGAAATACAGGTTGTTCTGGTGGAGTTTCACTTCCTTATGCTGAAAGTTTCGAAAGTTCTATTGGCGCCTGGACACAGTCTACAGCAGACGATATTAACTGGACACGTGACAGCGGAGGAACACCATCTGGAAGTACAGGACCTTCTAGCGGATCTGCAGGATCTTGGTATATGTTTGTGGAAGCATCGGTAGACGGAACTGGTTATCCTAACAAACGCGCTATCCTTAACTCTCCTTGCTTGGACTTGAGTGCTGGAGGTACTACTTCATTTAATTTCAACTATCATATGTACGGTGCTGCTGATATGGGAAGCATAGCGTTGGAAGTAAGTGACGATAATGGAGCTTCTTGGACAAGTGTTTGGAGCCAGACTGGTAACAAAGGAAATTCATGGTTCGCGGCAAGTGTAGATCTATCGGCTTATGCTGGTGGTGGCGTGCAATTGCGTTTTAACCGTGTCACTGGGTCCACTTGGCAAGCAGATATTGCGATCGATAATATTTCAGTAACAACTACGAGTAATTTTAATGGAGTTACAGGAGAATCTTTTGATAACAGTGCCGAAAGTAGCATGTCTATTTTCCCTAATCCTGTTAAAGATGGTATGTTGAATATTGGGATCATTGGAAGTGAACCAACTAACTATATAGTCTACAATTTGATAGGTCAGGTAGTGAGCAAAGGAGCTTTTAACGATCAATTAGATGTTTCACAACTAGAGGCAGGTGTATATATGCTTCAGGTGGAGACTGAAACTAATAAATTCACCGAACGTTTTATTAAAGAATAATCTTTTTTAATTCATTTAAAAAAATCCGTCTCAATGTATATTGGGACGGACTTTTTTTTGTTTCTGAAAATTTCAGATAAAAAAGAAAATGGCTATACCGAAAGAACTTCATCTTCTTCTAAAAGCGTATCATTTCTCAGCTTTAGAAAAATCTGCGCCACCGTGATGGTGTCTTTTTCGCAATAGATAATAATACGATCCATATCATTTTCTTCATAATAGACCTTGCATACTTGACTTCCATCGATATCATCTTTGGGAGAGGGTATTCCTAATACGTGCGCCATTAGTTTAAGAGAAGTGAAGGTTTTATAGTCTCCAAATTTCCATAATTCCAATGTATCAAGATGTGGAACTTCCCATGGTTTTTTTCCGAAAAGGTTGAGTTTAAAGGGGAGATCGATTCCTTTAATGATCATTCTGCGTGCGATATAAGGAAAGTCGAATTCTTTTCCATTATGGGCGCATAGCAAATGATGAGGTCTGTTGAAGTGGGTTTCTAATAGGTTCTTGAAGTCTTGGAGAATCTTAACTTCATCTCCATGAAAACTGGTTACCCGAAAGTTTCTCACATCACCATTCAGTTTAAAATAACCTACACTTATGCAGATAATCTTACCAAATTCTGCCCAGATTCCTGCACGGTCATAAAACTCTTCCGGTGTGAAATCATCTTTCCGCTGGTACTTGGTTTTAAGCTCCCAAAGCAGTTGGGAAGTTTCGTCTAAATCTTTAAAAGCGGGAAATTGAGGAACAGTTTCTATATCCAGAAAAAGGATATGTTCCAGGTTCATGCGTTGTAACATAATAAATGAAAAGTGTTTGAGGGAAGCAGTGGTTTAAAACTACGAATTTTTTAGGAATCCTTTGCCAACATTTTATAGACTTCATCGATGTAAACATAGAAGTCGTGGCTAAATGGCATTCCCATTCGGTCCCCTCGTTTGTGCCCAAGGCGAACAATAATTAGATCGTCTTCTGGAATGGTGATTACGTATTGCCCTAGAATTCCGCGCATCACAAATATGTCTTTCCCTAGGTGATCACTTAACCAGAAACCGTAGCCGTATTCCGTACTTTCTTCGAACCTCGGCTGGATAGAAGTTGCCACAAATGTAGAATCTATTAGTTGCGTACCATTCCAATTGCCAAAGTCTCGATAGAGCTTTCCAAAACGAGCAAAATCACGGGCGTTACTGGCAATGCAACAATAGGATTTTGCTAGTTTATGTTCTGCGTCATCCACTTGCCAGAGTGCTGGTTGTTCTGCTCCCATTGGCTGCCAGAAGCTTTCAGATAAGTAATTAGCCAATTTCTTGCCAGTCGCTTTTTCTATGACCATTCCAAGAAGCTGGGTGTTACCGCTTAGGTATTTAAAATATTGACCAGGTTCTTCAACTACTTTCTGATTTAAAATAGTTTCTGCTAAGTGGTCGTCGTAATAGGCTCTTGCAGTTACACTAAAAGGAGAAATATAAGATTCGTCCCAATCCAATCCAGAGGCCATAGAAGACAAGTCTCCAACAGTTGTTTTATCGCTTTTATATTTGGGAAAGAAGTCACCTATGGGTTGATTTAAACTTTTTATGTATCCGTCTTGAATGGCTTTACCAAGTAAAGCAGAAGTAATGCTTTTTGCCATTGAAAACGAATTGGTTTTAGATTGTTCGTTATAATCCTCTGCATATTTCTCATGCCAAATACTGTCGTTTTTAATCACGAGAAATGCGATGGTGCCAAGTTCGGCATGAATCTCTTTTAAATTAGTTGTTTCCTCAATGCTATTGAAATTGCCGTGTATTGGCCACGGTTGAGGTTTGCTTCCTACTTCAATGTCCATGTTCTCAAAACTAGGATGATCATAGATGTATGCCGTGGTATGTCCCTTTAGATATACCACTCGAACTCCTTTGAGTATATAATCGTAATCTGTTATGTATAAGAGGGCTATAATAAGTACAATTAAAATAGCTAGACCTTTAAAAAATCGTTTTAAGTATTTGAGGAATTTTTTCATGAAGCAATTAAAATGAACTGTAATTTAAAACAATTCTCCCTGTTTCACAGGACTTTCATGTGCTAACAGCCATTTTTTTCTGTGCAACCCACCTGCATAGCCGGTTAAAGAACCATCGCTTCCAATTACTCGATGACATGGAATTATAATTGCTATTGGATTTTTTCCATTGGCTGAAGCAGCAGCTCGAATTACTTTTGGATCTCCCAACTTATTAGCCATAGATTGATAGGACGTTGTTTTCCCAAATGGAATTTCTTCGAGTTGTTTCCAGACTCTTTTTTGGAACAAAGTACCCTCTGGATGGAGAGAAAGTTGGAATTCAGTTCTTTTTTTACTGAAATATTCTTTGAGTTGAGTAACTGCGGGTAACAAACTTTCTGGAATGGTGGAGCTATCGTCCTGTAAGGTATCCTGAAACTTTGCAACGGCAAGACCCTGCTCATTTCCTCTTAATAACAACGGACCCAGAGGAGTAGTGAAAATAACTTCATCCATAGGCACTAAGTTAGCAGTTTTGACGGTTAAATGACAAAAAAATCGGTTGAAATTACCTAAATGCTTTGTTATAAAGAAGTTTATAACTAGATTTACCACCCAACTAACGACTACTATGCGACTATTATCCCTACTCTTTGGAGCTTGGATCTCCCTTTGCTTGCATGCAACTGTTGCTCAAAAGACTACTGTTTCTACAGATAGTCTCGCTGTGTTGTTAGAAACTTCCAGAGATTTTTATCACGAATACGATTATCGAAATGCAATCACTACCAGTGCATTACTAATTGATGAGGCGTCCAAAGCTGATGATAAATACTACATGTTTAGAGGATATAATGAGCTGGGGCAGATTTATAGCTATGCTTTAGGTGATAGTATTAAAGGAAGAAGCAATTATGAGAATGCTTTGGAACAAGCACTTGCATCTAATACAGACAGTCTAATAACTTGGGCCTATCGCTCCTTAGGGAATTCGTATGCGGAAGGTGGACATTCCTCAAAAGCAATTGAGTATTACGAAAAAAGTATTGCCATCAATGAAAAGAACAAAGAAGATGATGTCAAAAACCTAGTCGAATACATCAATATTGGTTGGACTTATCTAGACCAAAAGGAATACGAAATAGGCTACTCATATTTGCTCAAAGCAAAACAACTAGCGGGATTAAAAAAACAAACGGAGCAGCTTCATTTAAATTTACAAATTTTGTTTGGTCGTTATTATTTGGCTAAAGGAAATACGAATATTGCTATTCGAGAATTAAGAGAGGTAGCAGATGTATCTCAGGCCAAGGATTATGTGTTCCAGGCCAAAGAGTCTAATAAGTACTTATCGCAAGCATATGAGCTAAAAGGAAATTATGCTTTGGCAAATGAAAGCTTGAAAAAGGAAAACGCGTATGAAGATCGCATATTGGATCGTGCTAAGGTAAGTCAGTTAGAAGAGGCTAGTGCAAAGTTCGAACTGCAACAGTACCAAAGAGATTTAGAATCGGCTAGAAAGGAACAGGCGTACGCAGATGAACTCGTTAAAAAGTCCAAACTTTTAACTAAGATATTGATCATATCCTCTATTACTTTTCTAATTGCGTTTATAGCATTGTTTGCCTTGTTTAAGTCCCGTAAAAAGTACATCGCTCGAATGCATATAAAAAATAGTGAGTTAACAGAGGCGAAAGAAGAGGCAGAACGTTTGTCTAAATTGAAGTCTCAGTTCTTTTCTACCGTAAGTCATGAGCTTCGAACGCCGTTGTATGGAGTAATTGGCCTTTCATCTATACTTTTAGAGGACCATAAGCTCACATCCCACAGAGATGACCTTAAGTCTTTAAAATTCTCAGCAGATTATTTATTGGCCTTAATAAATGATGTACTGACCATTAACAAAATGGATGCCAACGGAATTAAACTAGAACACACACCATTTAAATTAAGTGTGTTAATGAATAATATTATTAAATCGTTTGCTTTTAGCTTAGAACAGAATAACAACTCTATTCATTTATTTATAGATGATGCTATTCCAAATAGACTAATTGGAGATTCTGTCCGACTTTCTCAAATTTTGATGAATGTGGTAGGAAACGCGGTTAAATTCAATGAAAATGGAAACATTTGGGTATCGGTCGAACTGTTAGCAAATAACAAAGACGGAACGTACAACACCAAGTTTTCGGTTATGGACGATGGAATTGGTATTCCAGAAGATAAACAGAAAGCCATCTTTGAGGAGTTCTCTCAGGTTGAAAATAAGAATTATGATTACCAGGGAACAGGTTTAGGCTTGCCTATTGTTAAAAAATTATTGGCATTACACAAGAGTGAAATTACACTGAAAAGTGACTCGGGTAAAGGAGCTACTTTTAGCTTTATACTTCCACTGGAAGAGGATGTAACTTCTTCACTTGAAAGTGACGAGGTTAAATTGTCTATTCCGTTAAATGACCGACCAATTTTTGAAGATATTCATATTTTGGTGGTAGACGATAATAAGATCAACCAAAAAATTACCCAGAAAATATTAAAGACAAGACATTTCCAATGCAGCTTAGCAAATGGTGGTGCCGAAGCAATCCAGTTAGTTAGAGAGCATAATTACGATCTAATTTTAATGGATATTCATATGCCAAATGTTGATGGGATCGAGGCTACTACAGAAATAAGAAAGTTTAACCAATCCATCCCAATTGTGGCCCTTACCGCTGTAGAGGTAGATGAAATTAGAAATGCTGCCGCCGCTTGCGGTATGAATGACATTATTCTGAAACCCTACGACGTGTCTCAATTTCTGAATACTATTTTAAGAAATTTAAAAGGGGTTCTGTACGCGAAGGCACAATAAACTTAATCTTCAGTCTTCTGGTCTTCCTCTTCATTAGGAGTTAATTGAATACCCATTCGCTTGGCTCTGCGCTCCCAATTCTTTCTGGCAGCAACTTGCATATCTTCAATGTCATCACTTTCATCCATTATTTCTAGACCTAATAAAGTTTCAATAATGTCCTCCATGGTAATAACTCCAATGGTATTTCCAAATTCATCTACCACAAGAGCAATATGACCTCTCTGTTTAATAAAAATCTCAAACAACTCTGGTATCGGCTTTTCAGCGTGAACCACAAAAATTTCTCTTTTGATTTCACTAAGCAATTTATTTCCATGCTCTTCTACCAGCTCTTCTAAGATGTCATCTTTGAGAACAAAACCAGTAATATTATGGGTTTTATCTTTGTACACCGGAATTCTAGAAAAGCGTAAATTTCTATGATGCTCATGAAAATCTTGTAGAGTGGTGGTTTCATCTTCCGTAACTACCACTGGAAAAGGAGTCATGACGTTTTTTGCCATTACAGATTTGAACACCAGTAAGTTTTTGATAACGGCACTTTCATTGTCCTCAAAAACACCTTCTCGATGCGCCGCGTCTGTAATTGCAATAAATTCCTCTCTACTCATACTGCTTACATGTGCAGACTTTCCAATGAGTTTTGTAGTAAGCGTCAGGATCCATAGAATCCCTGTGTATTTTAGAGGAAATATGATAGCATTTAAGGCAATTGCTGTGAAACTACCTAGTTTTTTCCAATGCGTAGCACCAATCGTTTTTGGGATGATTTCAGAAACCACTAAAATTAGAACGGTCATAATTGCCGAAACGATTCCTACCATATTTACGCCGAACACCTCGACTTTATACGGAAGCTTTTCCGCCTGAACGCCTACTAAAATCGCACCCACAGTATGCGCAATGGTGTTGATGGTAAGAATGGCGATGAGCGGTTTGTCAATGTCCTTTTTTAATCCGGTTAAAACTTTAGCGTATCCTTTTCCTTCATTGGCTCTTAGTTTGAGAAAAGTAGGGGTAAAACTTAACAATGCTGCTTCTAAAATAGAACACAAAAAAGAAAAGAAAATAGATAGGACTGCGTACGTAATTAATAAAGACATTCAATAATTTTTTTACAAGTTAGAATTTTAACAAATAAATGAACGGTAATTCACAATAAAATTAGAATAAGAAAATGGATAAATACAAACATAAAGCGATTAAGGTCATATTACCAATTTGAATCCGAATTTTAAGACACTAATTCGAATTATTAGCTAACTTTATGGCAATTAAGTGCTTAAAGTGCTAATTTAGTATAATCCAGGTCTGTCTTGCATCACCTAGCTAGATAATCTGGTTTTGTCAAACTAACCAAATTACGTTCGAATGAAAAAATTCATCACTCCAAAAGACAGCAACGATATACATGTAAACATTGATTATCAGACAAAAGCGGTAAGATACCGATCTGTTGGCTTTTACTTAGTAGACCCTCTTGATATCAACTCGTTTGAGATTTTAGATAACGACGATAGGCAAACGACTCATTTCAGCAAATCGGCTGCCAATGTACGCTCTATTCTGCATATAAGAATCCAATTTATTGTGGACATCGATCAATTGCCAAACAAGCCTCAAATTATGGAGGAGACTATAGTCGATTTTAACCTGTCCGACCGAAATGGATCTGATGATACTTTCGTATCCAACTTTAACGTCGATCCATTAGAATACAACAATCGAACAAAACACCTGTTCACCATTACCAAAAAAGTAGAAATTGTACTCACCTAACCAACTATTAATTCTATTCAATCAAACTACTATGAAAAATTTCTTAACGCTAGCGGTTATTTTGACTTTGGGCGTAGGTTCACTTAACGGTCAAGTAGACGAACAAAAGCTAGCTTCGATAAACGATTTTAATTTTGAAAGCGTCACTAATCCCGCTTTTATGTTATTGGAGGAGACGCCAACCGCTATTTCTACACCAAACAACCTGAAGGCTTTAGCCCTTTATCTCTCCAATGGATTTTCGAACAGTAACATTGCGGTTGAGCTCAATCCGTATTGGGTGTTAGGTTGGGATACCGATAATTCTTATAAAAAGTATCGAGGGATAGAAGGAGAAAAAGGACAGGAGCGGATAAGCCCAATTAAAGGTTTGGAAACTGGATGGTCGTTTTCTCTTGGGTACATCGATAAGCAATTTGAAAGTTTTGATGATAATAGGAAGGTGTTTGCATTAGGTGCGAGAACAACCATTCTTCAATTATATGGCAGGGAGAGAACTCAGCAAGTTTTAGATGTAGTTGCCAATGTAGAAGGCCCTTTTTCAAATACTACTTTGGAAAAATTTGATTTATTTGTAAGGGCTCCTGTTCGAGGTTTGTTAACCCCAGGACCAGACGAGTATGGCCCTTTTGTGGAGGACGGAACTATTTCCGAAGAATACAAGGAAGCGGCAAAGCAATTTTACGATCAAGATGAAAGAGCGAAATCTAGGTATGCCAGTGCAGACGAATTAGTGGTTGGTTATTTTACTGAATGCGCAAATACAGCCAATGCCTTTATTTATAATACCAAGAACATAAAGCCAATTCTACGCGTGGATGGAGCGGTTGCTTATAGTTATTTATTCAAAGAAAATGATATCAACGCCGCTACTGCCAATCGATTTGCCAGTTGGCTAACGGCAGATGCAGCCATTCAGTTTAACGATCAAAAATACTTACATGTGTTGGCTATTGGAAAATACGTCGAAGACGGTTTTATTTTAGATGACCAAGGAGTGTTTTCTAAGGAGATTTTCTGGGATTATGGAGCGAAGATAGAACTAGAACTAGAGCGGTTTAAGCTTTCGTATGAACACCTACGCCGAAGTGGGTTCGATGATCAATTTCGATCTGTAGGAAACATTACCTATCAATTAAATAAAAATATGAGTCTTACCGGAGGCTTCGGAAAAGATTTTCCATTAGATGACAACCTAATTAGCATTATTGGAATTAACTGGGGGCTCAATTCTGGCGAGGATGGATTCAAAAAGGCTAACTAATTAGCCGCACCACATCCTTTGCAAAATAACTAGCAATCATATGTGCGCCAGCTCTTTTAATTGAGGTTACTTGTTCCATGACCACAGCATCGTGATCGAGCCAACCTTTTTGTGCGGCTGCTTTTAACATAGCATACTCACCACTTACCTGATAAACTGCTACAGGTACGTCTACGGTATTTCGGATATCTCTAACAATATCTAAATAAGCCAGGCCAGGTTTAACCATCACTATATCTGCACCCTCCTCAATATCCATGAGTGTCTCCTTTATGGCTTCATCTCTATTGGCTGGATCCATCTGATAGGTTTTTTTATCTTTAGGAACATCCATCAAATCTACTGGAGCCGAATCGAGTGCATCTCGAAATGGTCCATAAAAGGCAGAGGCATATTTAGCGCTGTAACTCATTATTCCAGTATCGGTAAAACCTTCATTTTCTAGTGCCGTTCTGATCGAAAGTATGCGTCCGTCCATCATATCACTAGGCGCCACGAAATTGGCCCCAGCACTTGCATGTGACACCGACATTTCTGCTAAAATCTTTGCAGTTTCGTCGTTTAGGATTTTTCCTTCTGAAACAATCCCATCATGCCCAAAATTTGAATAAGGATCTAAAGCTACGTCTGTCATTACTAACATCTCAGGAACTGCATTTTTTACCACCTTAATGGCTCTTTGCATCAACCCATCGGGATTGAGCGCTTCAGTACCTTTATTGTCTTTTAATTGATCTGGAACTTTCACAAAAAGAAGCACACCTTTTAGCCCTAGCGACCAAAGTTCTTTTACTTCTTTAGTGAGTAGATCAAGGCTGTAGCGATAATAATTAGGCATAGAAGCGATTTCATCCTTAATCCCACTCCCCTCTACAATAAATAAAGGAACAAGGAAATCGTTTGGAGTTACAATTGTTTCTCGAACAAGGCTTCTAATTGCCTCATTGTTACGCAGTCTTCTATTTCTTCTTAATGGGTACATATTCAATATTTTAGTCAAATAAATTGGCAATTCTGAGGGTTTGGAGGTTGGGTACAATTCTTACACCAAGAATTACACCCAGTCTTTCGGATTTTTTAATAGTTCAATCAATCGTTCTTCTTCACTTCCTTCTGCGGGTACATGGTTGTATTTCCACTGTACAACTGGTGGAAGGCTCATCAAAATACTTTCGATACGGCCATTGGTTTTAAGGCCGAATAAAGTACCCTTGTCGTGTACTAAATTGAACTCTACATAACGCCCTCTTCTTATTTCTTGCCAGTCTTTTTGTTCTTGGGTAAATAAAATTTCTTTTCTTTTCTCGACTATAGGAACATATGCTTCTAAAAAACTGTCTCCAACTTGTGTTACAAAATTATACCAGTCTTGCATGTTCATTTCTTCTGAAATTTTACAATAATCGAAGAATAGGCCGCCAATTCCCCGACCTTCATTTCGATGGGCATTATAGAAATACTCGTCACACCTAGCCTTGTATTTAGAATAAAAGTTAGGATGATGATCGTCACAGGCGGTTTTACAAATAGTGTGAAAATGTCTGGCATCTTCATCGAATAAATAATACGGAGTAAGATCTTGTCCTCCTCCAAACCATTGATCCGCAATAGAACCGTCTTGGTTGTACATTTCGAAATAGCGCCAATTGGCATGAACGGTTGGCACCATCGGATTAGTTGGATGAAGAACGAGGCTTAGGCCACAAGCAAAGAAGTCTGCATCTTTAACCCCGAAATACTGCTGCATACTTTCGGGTAATTTACCGTGGACTTCACTTATGTTTACTCCTCCTTTTTCGAACACGTTCCCATGCTCTATTACACGGGTCCTACCACCCCCACCTTCTGGGCGTTTCCAAAGATCCTCTTTGAATTTGGCTTTTCCGTCTACCTCTTCTAAGGTTGAGGTAATACGATCTTGTAGGTCTCGGATATATTGTACAAACTGATCTTTCATTTACGTAGGATAATCAAGAGGTGATTTCTTTTGTTTTCTTTTCTGAAATTTTTGGTTGCTCAGAAGCTTGTATTAAGCGAATAGTCTCAGTAGTGGAGGCCGTAACTGAAAGTGGCAAAACCAAAATAATTCCGACAATCGGAATAAATAGCATTGCCATGAAGACCACTCCATTTCCGATGGCGATTCCGCTATGGCCTCTTACAAATTTGAGACTATCGTCATAGGTGAAATGACGTTCTAAGGTATAGTCCATATTTCCGAAGCCAGCGTAATAAGACTGCATTAAAAATAAGAGAACGGTGGTAATGATATTGACGCCAGGGATGAGGCTCAGAATTAAAAGTGGAATGGTAAACAGGAGTTCCATGAGTAAATTCCGAACGTTAATGCGAATTCCTCGCCATAGCTGTGCACTAAACTTGGTGTCTCGATGCTGGTGTTCATTCCCTAATAAATGGGCCTCAATCTTCTCGGAAACAGGACTCATAAACGGAGCGCTAAGCGCCATTATAATATGCTTGTAGAGAATAAGTCCAATGGCTACCACAATGGCGGCACCCACAAAGTCACTTATGGACCTGAAAGTTTCAGAACCCCATTCCCAGACCCACGCCTTTGCGATGAAACTACCAATATTATCACTAAATCCCCAAGCCGCAAAACCAATAAGGGCAGCGGTTAGTAGACTAATAAGCATTGGAATACCAAAATACTTCCATAAACCTAATTTATTAATTAGTTTCAAAGTACCACCGTAGGCTCGTATTCCTCTGAGTATATTTTTGAACATAGTAAATAGTTATTCTGAAATGTAAATCAATTGATCTTGATATTTCTCTAAGTCCTCTATTTGTGTTAAGTTTTGAGCATTTGTAACCTTGTTTTGTATAAAATCTATGATTTCACGTTCACTTTTATCAAAATTCGTTAAAAATGCCCTTCTTCCAACTTCATTATTGTGTAAATCCATTTGTAGCTCTAAATTGGTGTTTTTAGTTACCTTTTCATACAAATTGGTCACCTTTTGGGCCCAAATTATACTTTTTTGAGCAGTTTTGAGCCTTTTTATTGATTCCATGCATATAAGAACATTCCATAAAGCATGTCGGAAAGCGTTGGCTTTATTGTTTTTATGGTGTGTACTTCCGTAAAGACGATTGCAAATTTCAAAAGTGTTCTTGGTGGCGCGCAAAGTTGGTAAAATAAGCAGTGGTCTTTTTAAGAAGATCCAGCCCATTTTTGCCAGTTGAGTTAAACTTAATTTTTTAATGCGCTTCCAGAGATTCACCCTTCAAATTTATATTCCTTAACTGCTTCAATAAAGGCTCCAGCATTTTCTAATGGGATATTGGGTAAAATACCATGTCCCAGATTGACAATGTAGCGATCTTTCCCAAATTCGTTGATCATTTGAGTAACCATTCTTTTTATTTCTGAAGGAGGGCTAAACAATCGAGTAGGGTCAAAGTTTCCTTGAAGCGTAATTTTACCTCCTGTGAGATAACGAGCATTTCGAGCAGAACAGGTCCAGTCGATCCCCAATGCCGAAGCACCGCTTTTAGCCATTTCGTCCAGTGCAAACCAGCACCCTTTTCCAAAAGCAATTACAGGTGCATCCTCTTTGAGCGCGTCTATTATTTGCTGAATATACTTCCATGAAAATTCTTGGTAGTCTGTAGGCGATAACATACCGCCCCAGCTATCGAAAATTTGCACAGCATTGACTCCGGCCTTTACTTTTTCCTTTAGATAAGCGATGGTGGTATCGGTAATTTTTTGAAGCAATTCATGAGCCGCAATGGGTTGGGTAAAACAAAACTCTTTGGCTTTGTCAAAGTTTTTACTTCCCTGGCCTTGCACACAATAACAAAGAATAGTCCATGGACTTCCCGCAAAACCAATAAGTGGAATTTCGTCATTGAGTTTTTCTTTCGTCATTTTAATGGCTTCCATCACATATCCCAAGGTTTCATGAATGTCTGGGACGATCACATTTTCAAGGTCTTTCTGAGAGCGAATAGGGTTTGGCAACCAAGGACCTACATTGGGTTTCATCTCCACATGAATATTCATCGCTTGCGGAATAACCAAGATGTCACTAAATAAGATAGCGGCGTCCATACCATATCTACGGATAGGCTGCACGGTTATTTCACTTGCCAATTCTGGAGTTTGACAACGAGTAAAAAAATCGTATTTAGCTTTTATTTCCATGAACTCCGGCAAATAGCGGCCTGCTTGGCGCATCATCCAAACAGGTGGTCTATCCACAGTTTCGCCTTTTAAGGCACGTAAGAATAAATCGTTTTTAATCATTTCAAATATTTTGTCGGTTCTATATCCGACAATTAATAATTAGTTTTCAAGGTCTTTACTGCTTTCGCAATAACACTTTCTGTACGTGTTGCGTTGGCAACCACGACATTTGTAGAATATTTTCTAGCTTCGTGGGCCGTAGTTTCGCCTATACAAAATAACTTTGTTCGCTCTGGAAACGAATAAGTAGTTGGAGCTGATTCACTTTGACCATTTATATAACTTTGAACTCCACTCGGACTAAAAAACAGGATTCCATCCCATTCTCGATCAATTTTCTTCTTTTTTAACTCCGTTTTATACGTTTTTAGTTCAAAAAGCTGAATTCCTGCTTCTTTAAGAATTTGTGGTAATTCATGCCTTCTTTTGGTTCCACAGAAATAGTAAAACACATCATTTTTATGGTTTTTTACTATGTATGTTGCTAACTCTGCTCCATTATAAGCCGTTTTTACAATATTTTGGCCATTTTTAGTTAAAAGAGAAGTTGTTTTTTCTCCAACACAAAAGCATCTTTCAACGATCATTTCATTTCCTAGAATGGATCGAACTCCATTCTGACTGGTAAAAATGGCATTTTCTATTTTTTCAGGAATTTCTACTTTTAAGAATTCGATGCTAATGGCATCATATTCTGCAAAGCTTAAACCCGAATTAAGGAGTAGTTCTCTTTGGGAATGAGTAAGCCTTTTTGTTGAAAGAATGTGCTTGCTCACAACGTACTACTCTTAATTATCTCCATTAATTCCTTTCCTCCATGCTCTAAAAGTTCTTGAGCGCATTCTTCGCCTAACTTTAAACAGTCCTTTGTTGAGACCGTGCGGCTTACTTCTAACTTTTTCTTTCCATCCAATGAGAAAAGCACCCCGCGAAAATTAACTTGCTCCCCTACGATTTCTGCAATTGCCCCGATAGGAGCAGTACATCCACCTTCTAAGACACGGAGAAAGGCTCGTTCTATACGTGTGCAAATCTCTGCATTCGGAACATTTAATTTTGATGTTGCTTCCAAACAGTAAGAATCATTCTCTAAAGCGACTACAACCATTGCGCCTTGAGCGGGTGCAGGAACCATCCAATCTAGGTCGATATGATCTTTGGGAAGAACATCAATTCGATGCAATCCTGCTTTGGCAAAGATGGCTCCTTGCCACGAACTATCGTCTAGTTTTTGTAAACGAGTGTTGACGTTTCCTCTCAACCCAACCACCTTATGATTTGGATATTTGTGAAGCCATTGTGCTTTTCTTCTGAGGCTTCCAGTAGCGATGGTGTTGGAATTTTTAAACGAAACAGTTCCTTTGGTTACGAGAATATCTTTGGAAGATGCTCTTTCTAGCACTGCGGTCTGCACAATTCCTTTAGGGAGTGCAGTGGGAACATCTTTCATGCTATGTACTGCTATGTCAACCGAACCATTGAGCATTGCGATGTCAAGGGTTTTAGTGAAAATCCCAGTAATTCCTAGTTCGTAAAGAGGTTGATCAAGGACCAAATCTCCAGTAGATTTAACTGCTATCAGCTCGGTTTGGTATCCAAGGGTTTCAAGTTGCCCTTTCACTTTATGAGCTTGCCAAAGCGCCAACTCACTATCACGGGTCCCTATGCGAATAATTTTACTCACTTATCTTGATTTGATAATTGAAAAACCTGACGAATAAGTTCAACACTTTCCGTGGTGGAGACATTCTCATCTTTTAAGTGATTGGCAAAACGAGTGGTAATTTTTTGAATGATACGGTTGCTTATAATTTCGGCCTGTTCTTCATTAAAATCATTCAATTTTCGTCTCTGGTTGTCTATTTCACTTTCCTTAATTTCTGAAAGTTTCGTTTTCAAGGCCTTGATCGTAGGTGCAAACTTCCTGTTTTCAGACCAAGTATCGAATTCGGATTTGACCTCGTTTATAATTTTTTCTGCAAGGGGTATTTGAGACTGCCGGTGTTCTAGTGTCTTGTCTGTTACTCGCGATAATTCATCCAAATGAATAAGAGTTACATTGTCGTTCTCGCTTACATTGGATGCAACATTTTTGGGTATGGAAAGATCTAAAATGAGGAGTGGTTTTTTCAGAAATAGTAATTCTTTACTAATTGTAGGTTGCTGCGCACCAGTGGCTACGATAAGAACATCTGTTTGTGCGATTTCACTCTGGATATCTGCATAGTCTTTTACCACTAGATTAAATTTACCAGCGATTTCCTCTGCTTTTACTTTAGTACGGTTGATAAGTGTAATCTGCTCATTTTTGGTATGTTTAATTAGGTTTTCGCAAGTGTTTCTACCAATTTTACCAATACCAAATAGTAAAATATTTTTTTCTGAAACGTAGGGCACTCTGGCCATGATATACTGAACGGCTGCGAAACTTACCGAGGTAGCCCCTGTAGAGATTTCCGTTTCATTTTTGATACGCTTACTGGCCTGAATTACCGCATTCCCTAAGCGTTCCATAAAGACATTGAGCATCCCTATTTTTTTCGAACGCTTCATGCCGGTCCTTAACTGACTGATAATCTCAAAATCTCCTAAAATTTGACTATCCAATCCAGTTCCCACTTTAAAAAGATGCGCTGTTGCTTTGTTGTCTTTGTACACATATGCCACCTTTTCAAATTCTTCGACCGTACCCTGCGTATGCTCGCAAAGTAATTCGATAAGTTGAAAAGGATGTTGGGCAAAGCCGTATAATTCGGTTCGGTTACATGTGGAAATAACCGTAAGAGAGCTAATGCCTTCTTCTTTGGCCTGAACAAGAATGGTTTTTTGAGCTTCTTCCGAAATACTGAAATGTCCCCTTACTTCGGCATCTGCTTTTTTATAATTTAAGCCAATAGCATAAAAGTTACCTTCCGAAAGAGTGCTTGGGGCGTTGGAATTATCAGAAAAAAGTCGGTGACCGTTACTTTTCATATAGATTTCTCGTGTAGGCGGAAATAATAGATACAAAAGTACCTGCATTGATTTTGAAAAAGTAACGCCAGCGGTATGATTTATAACGGTAGATGTTAATTCTACATTAAAATGGACGTTTTAAGGGCTAAAACAGCTAATTTAGCATCATTCTAAACAAGGAAACACAATTAAATCAACATGAATTCTGATAAAAGTATCGCTGAAGGAATTTACGAGGAAACAGTTATTGAAGAAGGATTTTTTATTCTAAAGTTTCATAACGAAACAGATGAAAATCAGTTATTTAAGAGAGAAGTGAGTTCTAATTTCATCCAGTTTCACTTCTGCGTTAAGGGCACTGGATCTTTCAGTTTCAATAACGGAAACTACCGGTTGCCAATTAACGAAGATTCTTCCCTTTTACTGTACAATCCTGAAAGAGATCTTCCCATTGAAGTTTCCGTAAACCCTCATTCCTGGGTGCTTTCGGTTTTGCTGCCCATCAAAAAGTTTCATACACTTTTTTCGAGAGAGGCTAATTACATTAGCTTCCTGAGTGATGAGAACAAGGATCGGAAGTATTATAAGGATGCCCATATTTCACCATCCATGGCGATTGTACTCAACCAACTGATGAATTACAATCTGCATCCTTCGGTGAAGTCGTTGTACTTTAAGGGAAAAGCCTACGAATTAATAAGCCTTTATTTTAATCGCCCAACCGACGCAGATGTTGAGCAATGTCCTTTTTTGGTCGATGAACAAAATGTGGCGAAAATAAAGAAAGCGAAAGAAATTATTATTTCCCGAATGGCCGAACCGCCTACGTTGCAGCAACTTTCAGAAGAAATAAACCTCCCGCTCAATAAATTGAAAGAAGGGTTTAAGCAAATTTATGGTGATTCTGTTTTTAGTTTTTTATTCGATTATAAAATGGAAGTTGCCAGGCAATTATTAGTAAGTGGATCTCACAATGTAAATGAAGTAGGTTTAAAAGTAGGTTACAGTACTTCCAGTCATTTTATTGCGGCTTTTAAAAAGAAGTTTGGAACTACACCAAAGAAGTTTGTGATGGGGCTGGTAAATTAGAAAGTTTTAATCTTTTTTAAGAAACGTTCAACATTCAGGCCGTATTTTTGTATTTCTGAAAAAGCAGCTATGAATAAAAAAGGAGTACTCCTTGTCAATCTGGGTTCCCCAGATAGCACTAAACCGAAAGATGTAAAAAAATACTTGGGTGAATTCTTAATGGACCCGAGGGTGATTGATGTTCCTAAGCTTGCGCGTATTTTGCTGGTAAAAGGAATTATTTTAAACACCCGACCAAAGAAATCGGCCGAAGCCTACGCAAAAATTTGGTGGGACGAAGGATCTCCACTTATAGTTCTTTCAGAGCGACTTCAGAAAAAGGTTCAGGAAAAAGTTAATGTACCTGTGGCCCTTGCCATGCGTTATGGAAGCATGACGCTTCAAAAAGGATTACAAGAGTTGGTGGATCAAGGATGTACGGAGATTAAAACCATTCCATTGTATCCGCAATTTGCAATGGCAACGACCGAGACTATCGATGTGAAAGTAGATGAGCTTGTAGCAGAGCATTTTCCACAAGTTACTATTACGCGAACTGCCGCATTTTACCATAAAGAAGATTACATTAAGGTCCTTTCAGAAAGTATTGGAGAGCATTTAAAAGGACTTGATTATGAACACATTTTGTTTAGTTATCATGGAGTTCCAGAGCGTCACATCAGAAAAAGCGATATCACCAAGGGAAATTGTAAGATGGATGGAAAGTGCTGCTTTAAAAAGGGCTCTAAACAACATGAGTTTTGCTATCGACATCAATGTGAAATTACTACGGTAAATGTTGCCAAGTATTTAAAACTGGAGCGTGGAACTTATTCAACCACCTTCCAATCGCGTTTAGGCTTTGATCCTTGGTTGCAGCCTTATACAGATCGTACGATCGAAAGAATGGGTAAAGCAGGAGTTAAAAAAATGGCTATTGTTACTCCAGCTTTTGTGAGCGATTGTCTAGAAACTCTTGAGGAAATCGCGATGGAGGGGGAAGAGATTTTTCATGAAGTTGGTGGAAAGGAATTCACTACAATTCCTTGTTTAAATGATCGTGAAGATTTTGCCCAATTGCTGGCCAATTGGATTGAAGAATGGCGAATTGTAAATGTAGATACTGCGATCGCTTAAACTAACAGTTTCCTGTGTGCTCAGGAGAAGAAATGAAAAATAAATCGGCTTCCTTAGGTACAGATTCGATTAGCAGCTTGCTAGTCAAACAAGCAGTGCCTGCATCCATTGGTATTTTGGTGATGTCACTCAACATGATTGTTGATACCATTTTCGTGGGAAGATGGATTGGTCCCTTGGCAATATCTGCTATAACCGTGGTAGTTCCAATTACCTTTTTTATTGCGGCCATTGGCTTGGCGGTTGGTATTGGTGGTAGTTCTGTTCTCTCAAGGGCTTTGGGGGCTGGAAATCATGAAAAAGCACTGCGGGTTTTTGGAAACCAAACAACACTCACCTTTTTTACCTCGGCTATTCTTGCTGCTTTGGGGTTGATTTTCCAAAATTATTTAATTGAATTTTTTGGAGCGGATGAATCTTTTAAAGACTTAGCACTCACTTACTACCGAATTGTATTATACGGAATTGTCATGCTTGCTATGTGCATGATGGGAAATAACGTAATAAGGGCAGAGGGTAAGCCAAAATTCGCCATGTATGCCATGATGCTTCCCGCCATTGGGAATATTTTTATGGATTATCTGCTCATTAAGGTATTGGACTTTGGGATGGCTGGTGCTGCTTGGGCTACTTTCATTAGCTATTTTATATGTTTCGCTTTTATCTTTTGGTTTTTTGTAGCTAAAAGTGAGTTGCGATTAAGATGGAAGTCTTTCATTTTAGACAGCACAATAGTACGGGAAATTAATTCTCTTAGTTTGGTAACGTTGGCAAGACAAGGAACTATTGCAGTACTTACTATTTTGCTCAACAATGTTTTAATCACTTATGGAGACTCATTGGATGTTGCTTCCTATGGAATTATTAGTAGAATGCTCATGTTTGCATTGTTTCCGGTAATTGGGGTGAATCAAGGCTTTCTTCCAATAGCAGGATTCAACTATGGTGCGAAGAAGTTTGACCGTGTAAGGGAATCTATCAATACTTCTATTAAATATTCGGGTGCGTTGGCGTTGATTATTTTTGCACTTATCATGCTATTTCCCTCTCAGATTGTTTCAATTTTCTTAAGTAATTCCGAAAGTTTAGATGCCGCAACCCTTGCTAACAACGAAGAAATCTTAAAGCGCACACCTTCTGCGTTGCGCTGGGTTTTTGCCGCTACACCTGTAATTGTGATTCAGCTTATTGGTGCATCTTATTTTCAAGCCATTGGCAGGGCAATTCCAGCCTTGTTGCTAAGCCTTACTAAACAAGGCTTCTTTTTAATTCCGCTATTGTTAATCCTTCCTCCAATGATGGGTGTTTTAGGCGTTTGGGTTGCCTTTCCTATAGCTGATGTACTGTCTACCATAGTAACTGGGTATTATTTGAACAAGGCAGTAAAAAAGGATTTATTAGCAGATTCCTCCTCGTCTGTAGAAATAGAAAAGCAATAAAAAAGGGAGCCCATTTGGAGCTCCCTTAATTTGTTTGACTAAGAAATAATTCTTACCAAATTCTAACACGATCTTCTGGTTTCACATACATTGGATCTCCTTCTTTGATGTCGAAGGCTTCATAGAACTCGTCTATGTTAACTAGTGGCTGTGTAGCTCTATATCTACCTGGAGAGTGCGGGTCTGTTTGGATTTGTGTGCGTAATGATTCGTCACGCTGCTTGGTTCTCCAAACGGTCGCCCAACTCATAAAGAAACGCTGCTCTGGTGTAAGTCCGTCAATATTCTCTGGTCTTCCGTTTTCTTTATAGAATTTTTGCAGTCCGTCATACGCGCCTAAAACACCTCCTAGATCGCCAATATTTTCACCTAAGGTAAATTTACCATTGATAAATACGCTGTCTAAAACCTCAATGCTGCTATATTGTTCTGCCAAAGCGTTTCCTCGTTGAGTAAATTGCTCTAAATCACTTTCACTCCACCAGTTTACCAGGTTCCCATCCGAGTCGAATCGAGATCCGCTATCGTCAAAGGCATGAGAAATTTCATGTCCAATTACTGCTCCAATTCCACCGTAATTCACAGCTTCATCTGCCTTGTAATCGTAAAAAGGGGGTTGGAGGATGGCCGCTGGAAAAACGATCTCATTATTAAATGGATTGAAATAAGCGTTTACAGTTTGCGGAGACATACCCCACTCCTCACGATCAACAGGTTGATCAATATCTGCTAAGTTATCTTTTAACTGCCATTCGCTAACAGCAAGCATATTTTGGTAGTAGCCTTTATCTGCTGCAACCGCCATAGAAGAGAAATCTTCCCATTTGTTTGGGTAACCAATCTTTACCGTGAATTTATCCAATTTTTCAACGGCTTTCACTTTTGTTTCTTGGCTCATCCAATCCAGTTTCATGATTCGATCTTTGTAAGCCGAAATTACATTGGCTATCATAGCTTCTGCTTTTGCCTTTGCTTCTGGAGGGAACATTTCATCTACATATAATTGTCCTAACGCTTCACCAACAGTTCCATTTACGGTTGATAGTGCGCGCTCGTCTGCTGGTTTTTGTTTCTTAGCACCACTTAACGTTTTGCTGTAAAAATCCCAGTTTGCTTTTTCGATTTCCGTAGTAAGTCTACCTGCAGCATCGTTAAAAGTTGCCCATCGCATTACCGTTTTCCAGGTATCAATGTCGCCTTTAGAAAGTGTTTTAGAAACAACGTCCATATACGCTGGTTGCATTACCAGAACACTGTCTAATTTTTTAGGAACTCCAATGTCTGTAAAAGCCTTCTCCCATTTAATAGCAGGCACCATTTTTTGTACTTCGGCAATGGTTCTAGGGTTGTTGAAATTTCTGAAATCACGGCTCTGAACTTTGTCAAATCGAGGAATTGCTAAGCTTGTTTCAAAAGCGAGAATGGTCTCAGCCTGCTTTCGAGCTTCCTCTTCAGTATCACCTAAAAATTGTAACATTCTAGTGATGTGATCTACGTATTGCCCACGGATTTCAACCGACTTAGAATCGGTTTTGATGTAATAATCTCTATCTGGTAACCCTAGACCACCTGGTGTGATGTAACAAGAGTTAATGGAGCTATTACTTGGATTTGAAAAGGCAGCGATTCCAAAGAAAGGTTGAGAGACCTCAACCACGTTTTCGGTCATTACTTTTTGAAAATCGGCGGTAGTTTTAATTGCTTCAATTTTTGCAAGAACAGGTTTAATAGGATCTATTCCTGCTGCATCTCTGGCTAAAGTGTCTAGTTTGGTTTTAAAAATGGCAATGGCTTTTGCCTGATCCGTATCGGCTGCATATTTATCACTTTTCATCGCTTTGTCTAAGATGGCCAAAACGTCTTTGTCTGTTTTTTTACGAAGAACTCCAAACCCACCCCAACGAACTTGATCGTCTGGGATTTCTGTATTCTTCATCCATGTTCCATTTACATAATTATAGAAGTCTTCTTTAGGACTTACTAGGGTATCCATATTTGCCAATATAATCCCATGTGGTCCGTCATCAACTACAGCTACGTCTTTATTCTTGTCCTCACAAGAACTTGCCAACATGGCAATAGCTCCTAAGACAACAAGTGGTTTAAAAAAGATTGTTTTCATTTTTAGTTTTGATTTTCGGTTTTTAGATTTTCTTTGATTTTGACATGCAGAATTAGTTGTTTAAAATGCCCGCATGTTACATTATTTTTGTTTTTTATCTGCTAATTCGGCTTGAAAAACGGAATCCAGAAATTTTTTCTGTTTTTCCAGTTCTTTTTTCTCATTATCTATGCGTTCTAGATCGATACCGTCTTTTTCAAACTTTTCGTTGATCTTGATTATAAAGTTGCGAACAGCGTTATTAGCTTCTAGGATGTTCTCTTCAATTTTCGAGCTATCTACTTTCTTTCGCTTCACCTGTTGATTAAGTAAGTTAACTCGCGTATTTACGATCATTAACCTAGATTCAATAGCATTTGTGAAAAGTGTATCCGGAATTTTTTTCTGTAATGAATCGGTATGTGCTAATAGTTTGTCTGTCTTATCTTGTAACTCTTCCAAAGTGAGGTGATTTAAGGAAGTGGCTTCCCCTTGAAAGTCGTTGTAAACAGACCAATTGAGTATAATTTCTTGAGCGTTTTGGGACAACTTCGGAAAGGTATAATTTCTTTGACCATATCGCGTAGTATCGACTCCAGGGGTTTCTACCAGTTGGTTTTCTACCGAAGACTCACCACAGGAGACGAATAGTAGAGATATAAAGAGGATATGGAGAAATAATTTCATTGCGCACTGAGTTGAGCAAATATAATAGTTCTCTCTGCAATGAATAGTTAATATTATGCAAAGAATATCTCTATATTTACGACATTAAAAATGCTTTTAAACTTTCAGAAAAGTGAGTCGTTTTATGAAAAAAAGAATTCTAATAATTGGTGCCTGTGGGCAGATAGGTACTGAACTAGTGACTCGATTGAGAGAGCTATATGAACCTCATAAAGTAATTGCTAGTGATATACGCGAAGGTGATGAAGCTATGATGGAAAGTGGTCCTTTTGAGATTCTTGACGCTACAGATTACGATGCTATTGAAGATATTGTGATACGTCACGAAATCACGGAAGTATATTTAATGGCCGCAATGTTGTCTGCTACTGCTGAGAGGTTTCCGATGAAAGGTTGGGAATTGAATATGAATTCGCTCTTTAACGTACTAAATTTGGCTAAAGAAAAAAAAATAGATAAGATATTTTGGCCCTCTAGCATTGCTGTGTTTGGGCCGTCAACACCAAAGAATAATACACCACAAAGAACTATTATGGAACCCTCTACGGTGTATGGAATAAGTAAGCAAACCGGAGAACGTTGGTGCGAATATTACTTCAAACAATACGGGGTGGACGTTCGAAGTATTCGTTATCCTGGACTAATAAGTTATAAAACGTTGCCAGGTGGAGGAACAACAGATTACGCGGTGGACATTTATCACAAGGCTTTAAAGCATGGAAAATATATCTCTTTCCTGAATGCAGAAACAACCTTGCCCATGATGTTTATGGATGATGCTATAAACGCAACTATTGGAATAATGGAAGCTCCTTCAGAAAAGGTAAAGATTAGAAGTTCTTACAATTTGGCTGCGATGAGTTTTAATCCAGAAGGAATTACGGCGAGCATTCAAAAATATCTACCCGATTTTGAAATTGATTATGAGCCCGATTTTAGACAGGCAATTGCAGATTCATGGCCGCAAAGCATTGACGATAGTGAGGCAAGAGAAGATTGGGGATGGCACCATCAATTTACATTAGCGGAAATGACTAAAATTATGATTGAAAACCTCTCCCAAAATTTTTAATGATAAAAGCCATCCGCTTAAGGCAGACGACTTTTTATTAGCAACGGACTTATTGGCGTTGATATACACCGTCTAATGTGGCTCCACCTAGCCCTTGAGTAACGTCTAAAAAGGTAAGGGTGTCCCCATCTAAAATAATGGTTCCGGTTGAGGTCACTTGTTCTTGGGTAAGTGTTAACTCGTTTTCATCTAGAGACCAGGTTCCGTCGAATGAAGAATCTACACATGTTATACTAATATTTCCAAAGGCTAAAATCGCGAAGCTTGGATTATTCATTAAAGTTCCATCGGCTGAGAAGCTCACTTGAGTATCTAATACACATGGTTTTTCTGTTTCTAGCTCTGTAGACGCAGTGCCGTCTTCATTTAAATCCAAAGCAGTATCTGAATTGATAGCAATTAAATTCCATGTTCCAACGATTGTATCGTCTTCAGGAGTAGTTGTATTACCGTCATCATCGCCACTACAAGCAATTAAAGTGGTTAGTAGGAATGCTATTGAAAGTAATTTGAAAATTTTCATTTTATTTTTTTGAATGTTTCTGTAGCCGTAAATGTAAGCGTTGCAAACGAATTATAAAAAAGTGGTGTTTTAATGTTTCTTATATTAGTATAAAAGTTTAAAAGTGAAAGAAGTCTCTGCCTACAGTACGGAGTTGCTCAAATCGAATACAAGGAAACTAAGGTACCTGTTTGAAAGTACTGGCGAAAAGCCTATAATTAAAGCCATAGAGTATACCTATATTCGAAAAATTGCTGGAAGAACGGTATACAATTTGGGTTTTGGAGATTTTGACAGGGAAAACGGCGTAGTTCTTGATCAAGTAAATAGTAATAATGGAGATATGTACAGGGTCTTTAGTACGGTATTAAATACGGTGCCTAGGTTCTTTAAAGAAAATGAGGAAGCTGCTATTTGGGTACAAGGGAGTGATAGTACGCTTGAATTTGAAACTATTTGCCTACCCAACTGCAAAAAAAGATGCAAAAATGGTTGTAAGAACTTTAACAGACGTATTCGGGCGTATCAATACTTCGTCGATAAAAATTTCGTTGAATTAAGTAAGGAATATCTGTTTTTCGGCCTTAGTAATGGCGAAAATCAGGATTTTGTGCAATATATTCCTAGAAATGAGTATATTGGAATATTGATTTTTAAGAAAAAATAGTATAATTTTGCAAAGCGATACTAAATACATCGTATGAAAAGGAAAAAACAAATATTAAAAGCAACTAAAGTTCTCTCTATGTCTAAAGGGACAAAAGAACGATTGGCCTTGGTTAAGAAGGACTTGAAAGGAAAAGATCTCTTTCCTGAAAAAGTAAGCTTGGCGAAAAGAACGTTGAGTAAGCTTAAGACGCTACCTATATAATCAACTACTATAAAATTTACAGAAACGGTTTGAACTAAAATTCAAACCGTTTTTTGTTTGCTAAGGTTCCCGTGAAATCTAAAGAATAAAAAAAGCCGCCTACTGTTATTCTAGGCGACTTTTAATTTTAAATATTAAACTTAATTTTTAATCAAGGTCTTGGTCCAACTTTGTTTTTCGGATATTACTTTAATGAAGTAGAGTCCGGTGTTTTTACCTGTTAGATTAACGGTCACTTCTTTTTGGCCGTTAATATCTCCTTCAGAAATAATATTTCCATAAAAATCGCTGATGATATAATTTCCACTACTAATATCATTTAGCTTAATATCGAAGATTCCAGTACTTGGATTAGGAATAATATCGAAAGATGTGGCGGTATGATCTTTAAGAACAACTTTGCCTTTTTTATTTTCGGCAACAATATAGTACCGTTCTCCTCCATCGAAAGTACCTCGCTCAACGTTTTCTTGTACTACATCGATTAAAAATCGCTGTCCTTCTTCCATCTCTTCAAATGGCCTGAAATTGAAAGTAAGCGTGTAGCGTTCTTTATACCCCAAAGGAACATTTTTGAATACGGCTTCTGCTGATCTTATATGAACCAGGTTTTCATCAACTATTTCGATGCCTTCTCCTTCTAACGCTCCAGTTTCTAACATTCTTTGGAAAAGCTCTTCTTCCATTCCTACTTCAATAAATCCGAAATCTAGGAATGGCTTTTCTACTTGATCAAATTTATCCATTCCTCTATCTAAAAAGTGAATGTTTACAAATTTCGATTCTGGATCAATCCCTCTTACGTATAAATTAAGACTTGGATCGTCTGTTGTAATTGTATTATACACATTAACATTTTTCCAAATAATGTTGTTGTTGTTTTTTGCGTTCACACCAATGTTCACATTATTCTGCTCATTAGCCATAGGATCGTTCGCCGAGATAATACGAGATGTTAGGCAAAAGTGGTGTGAAGGACCGCTACCATAAAGTGCTGGATCTGGCGGATACCATGGAATCTCTACAATTGCAAATCCTCCAGGCGCAATAGAGGGTACGGTGGTACTTCCAATAAAATCTCCGTTTAATAGAGTTCCGCTGTAGTTATCTATAAAATGCTGAGGCCAAGTTAAGCCAGTTGCTGCTCTGGCAAAGTATACTTTGACCACTGCGCAATCTGAGGTAGTAGTTCCTCTATTTCTCACCTTCACATAAATACCATTAGGAGAAAATTCCTTGAATTCTGGGTCTTCGTGTCCACCAGCGCCAGTTCCGTTGAGCGTTTTTCTAACCCACATATCTTCACTTTGCCAGAAAGAAGTAGAAATGTTATTTGGTTCGTTACCTACGTCGTCTGGTCTATCTTGAGAGTATAGATCGAATGGAGTGGTTCCAGGAGGAATTGTACTCTGGGCTAAAAGAACCGCGGCACCAGCGTCTACTAATCCGTATCCAGTGTCGTTGTTCCAAGTTCCATTTGGCTTTCCAGCTGTAGTAGCATAGGTATAGAGATCTGTTCTTACTTTTTGAGCAGTTTGATCAATAATATCTTCTACCTGGGTGTGTGTAAGACATGGATTTTCGGCCAAGATCAATGCAGCAACACCTGCTACGTGTGGGCAGGCAGCAGAGGTTCCATTAAAGGTTTGCGTATAATCTGTTCCAGTATAACCTGCAGCTCCTTGTCTATCTGTTGTAGGAACCGTAACTCCAGGTGCACTAACGTCCAACTGAGTTCCGAAATTACCACCCCACCAAGTTTCTCCATCGCATGAAGCCGGATTTTTTCTTTCTCCGCACATACTCATTGCTCCAACTGCAATAATATTTGGATTACTGTTGGCAGGATAAGCAACTCCGCTGTTACTATTTCCTGTCGAAAATACAATGATCGTACCTAGGCCATTTCGACCATTTGTAAATGCACTAGTTACAGCATTGTCAAACATAGTAGATGGACCTCCTCCACCCCAAGAGTTGCTAATTACGTCTGCTCCATTCATCCAAGCCCAATTAATACCATTGGCTAGCTTGTTATAGGTAGTAGAACTAAAGCGAATACTAATAGACATCATTCCTGTTCGCGGAGCAACGCCCGATACACCTAAGTTGTTGTTTTGTACTGCACCTACAATACCTGCACATGCGGTACCATGATTCCCCCATACTACAGATGGAACCGTAGCGGTATCTGTATCGTATCCTGTTCCAAAGTTATTCTGAAGTAAATCTGGGTGATTTAATTCATAGCCTTCATCAAAAACAGCTACTCTAATGTCCAAAGATCCTTTGGTATTCATCCAGGCGTTTTCTGCTTTTACATCAATTCCTGGTGTTCCTCCGTATTGCCCAGTATTATTGAGGGCCCATTGATTAGAATAGAATGTATCTGCCGAAAGTATATCCTCAACCTCTTCCATTGGAGTTGGCGCTGCAGAATCGTGCATAAGCTCTATTATAAATGCTGGCTCTGCATGTGCAAACACATTCGAATTATAGAAGTTATTAGCCATCTTCATAGCATCCATATTACTTTGTGGAGTTATGGCTACGGTATACCATAATGGCATAAATTCGTTTTGACCAATAATCTCGGTTTTAGTAGTCTTGCTGTAGGCTTCTAACTTTCCAAAGTCGCCTTCACCTTTCAGTTTAACATAGAAATATTTAGACAACGCCATTTTATTTCCTAGAATGTCGAAAAAATATGGAGCAGCAATTTCGATTCCGTTTTGCTGTTGCATAGATGTTAGGAGATCTAAATACTCGTTATCTGAAAGGTCCTGATTGGTGAGTTGGATTTCTGCCCAATTATTTGATGAGCTTTCTTTGGAACTCGTACTAATTGCTTTTAAAGCTTGTGCGGTATTGTCGGTTTCAAACTTTAAGATTTCACTATTGGTGTTGATTAAATTTTTGAGGTCTGTGGAACTCTTTACAGACTCTTCTAAAACAACATAAACATACTCTTTATTTATTTCAAGGAACTGTTTCTCCCCCTGATAATAATAGTAGTTCTCTTGCGCTGTTATGTGAGGTATAAAACCTAACATGGATAACACAAATGTCAAAATAACTAAATGTAATTTCTTCATGTTATTGATAATTTAGATTTGTGCCTACTCATTGAAATAAGCTTTTCGGCATCCGCTTAGTTGAAAATTTTCTATACTAAGTTTATCTTAATATCTAACAATTATTAACGGGATTCCCTCGTATTTTCGAAGTGTAAAACACTGTTTAACTGTTTGTTACAGTGATATTGGTGCTTACGGAGGCTACATTAAATTTACGTTAACAGCTAGAATTATGTGAATGACGTAGTGCTGTTGTGGGAAGAGAATACTTTTAATACGGGAAAGGTTTTTTTAAGACTAAAAAAATAAATACAATTTACTCGATAGGATTAATATATTCATAATGAGTCGATTAGCAGAAACAAGTTGACTAATAGTTCCGAATATGGAATCCCTCCGATAAAGATTCATAGGATAATTCTTGGCAGCTCATGCCAGGGTGTTTTGTCAAGGCCAGGCATAACTATAAAAACAAGCTGGCTCCAACATGCAAATCGTCCTCATTATTTGGATTACTGTTTGATCAATTATTCATAAAAGCATAAAAACCCAATCTATTGCTAAATTGAGTTTTTACTTCTGCCCTCTCTCCGGGGCTTCTTTCGACAAACTGAGGATAATACCTTAAAAAAACTCAGCTTCACTTTTTGTCTCAAGAGGTAAAAATTATTCTTTTAAGATGTTATAAACTGCGTATTTGTTTTCTGAATAATATAGTTTGATATAATAAATTCCGTTTGCAAAATCTTGAGTTATGACATCTATGCTATCTATATTGGTATAGGTCTGAGACATTATTTGTTTACCCATTACATCATATATTTCTAAGTTAATTGTGGTGTAAAACTTTCTCAAGTTGAGCGTAAAGAATGTAGAGGCAGGATTGGGATATATAAGAAAATTATTGTCTACATCAGGCTCTTCTGAACCCAGAATGTTGGCATTGGTATGTGTACGCGCGTGACCAGAGTTTTGTCCGTTGCCATCATTTAAGTGGGCTCCAACTACAACAACACTACCATCTGCACTTAAGCCTACAGAATAACCAGAACGATCGTTAGGCGCTTCTCCTTCGATGTTATTATCTATCTGAACCCAATTTTCGGATTGGTTTTGATATACTTGTACACGCCCTTTTTCTGGACCGTCTCCATCACTTAAAGGAGCTCCTATGGCTACAATGCTTCCATCAGCACTTAAGTCTATTGAAAAGCCAAAATGATCACCGATTGTTTCGCCATCGATATCATCTCCTATTTGCACCCATGATCCCGCTTGATTTTGTAAGACACGTACATGTCCAATACTATTATTGTCTCTAGCTCCAATGGCCACAATAGTTCCGTCAGCACTTAGTTTTACCGAAGTGCCAAAACGATCGTTCATTGCTTCACCATCAATATCATCGCCTATTTGTTCCCAATTTCCAGATTGATTTCGATAGACTCTTACCTGTCCTGCATCTTGATCGGTGCCATCGTTAAATGGCGCGCCAATTGCCACGATAGTGCCATCTTGGTTGAGGTTAACTGAAAACCCAGAATTATCTTCGGCAGCTTCTCCATCAATATCGTCTCCTATTTGTTCCCAGTTCCCAGATTGATTTCTAAACACACGTACATGCCCAAAGTTACCTCCTAAAGTACCCTCATTATCTGGTGCTCCAACTGCTACGGTAGTACCATCACCGCTTATACTTATAGAAAACCCAGAATGATCACTTATTGCTTCACCAATAATTTCATCTCCTAGCTGGGTCCAGTTGCCGGCTTGATTTTCAAACACGCGTGCTTGTCCAGATTCAAACCCATTAGCAGTCTTGTCTGGAGCACCAATGGCAATGATGGTTCCGTCATCACTAATGCTTACAGAAGATCCCGAACGATCAAGCGCCGCGCTTCCATTAATATCGGCTCCTATTTGTGCCCAGTTTCCTGCTTGATTTTCAAAAACACGGACATTTCCAGCTACATTTCCGCTGTTATCATTAAAAGGGGATCCAACAACAACGATGTTGCCTTGAGCATTTATATCAACAGCATAACCAGCTTGATCATTCAAGACCTGACCATTTATATCGTTTGCTAGTTGAACCCACTGTCCAAAAGTAAAAACAGGTGCCAACAATATTATAAAGGTTATTTTTTTCATTTTTTATATTCTAAGAGGTTGTTAAAACAACGTATTTTAATTCTTTATAAGCTTAAAATTTGAGGTCTGTTTATCTGAATGAATTTTAACTATATATATTCCAGAAGAGAGATCTTGAACCCGGAGATCAACCTTCACAGTATTAGGAGTAAATTCTTTCACTTTTTTACCAGACGTGGTATATAATTCAACCTTTTCAATAACCTGAGCAGCTTCGATGGTTAGGATTTCAGTAGTAGGATTGGGATAATATTGAAAATTGGTGAAATTGGCATCCTCAACTTTCAAAATAGCATCAGAATCGAAATAGATATTTTCAGCATCTATGAATTCGGGGTTTGAAAATGCCAAACATGGGGATTGATCTATAGCAATTTCAGCAATAGCTCCAACACTATACACATTATCATCATCTGAAATTGTTTCGGCAGAACTGACGCTCGTTCCATCGTATGTTCTCACTTTTAATGTTCTAGACACTCCTCCATCTGCCGTAGTAATATGGCTCAGGCGGATAACTTCTGCACCACTTTCTTTACGTATCCAGGCATCTGTGTATCGAATGGAGGTGCCATTATTGGAAATTCCAATAGTTTCAAACTCAGCAAAAGGATTTGCATTTTCACGTTTGTATACAGCAAGATTGAAATCGTCTGTTGAACCTTCTTCTCGCGTGGAAGCAAAAAGAAGTACCTCATCTGAACTAAACGGCTTCCTAGTAGCCTTTATCTTAGGTTCTCTTGCTTCAATATCATCACCATCTGTAATAGTTTCTATATCACTCCAAGTGGCAGGGTCGTTGTAATTACTATTATTTTGTACATACATATTTCCGGTGTCCATAGATATAAATGATGTATAGGTAGCCCCCGAAAGACCATATGCGAAATCGATGTCTTTACTGCACACTGTTGTGATTAGTGTTTCATCCACCCAGTCGAAACCAAAGCTACCCGCCGTACTTCTGGCCGAATGCACACGAGTTTCGCAACCACCTCCATTGGGTTTTAAAAAAGTAGCAAAAACACGTACATTGTTTGTATTATTGGGAAAATTTCTGTCTACAGCGAAATCTGATACTCCAGCAGATATAATTTGAAAATCCAAATCTTGCGTATTTAAATCCCAACGGTATACTCCAAAAACTTGAGTGGTTGTTACTACATAGACGTTTAAATACTGGTCTGGTTCTAGCAAAACTAGTTGCATTTTATCGTAGTCTACGCCAGGAACTGTTACTTGATCCCACAACGAAAAGGAGGCTCCATTATCTGTAGATCTA
The DNA here is from genome assembly GCA_947495135.1 of uncultured Flavobacteriaceae bacterium. Lineage (GTDB taxonomy): Bacteria > Bacteroidota > Bacteroidia > Flavobacteriales > Flavobacteriaceae > Aureisphaera. The sequence goes on along the minus strand of CANLXN010000003.1, from coordinate 437,137 downwards.
TAAATATAAATAGAACAACCAACAGCGATGTTTAGATCATTGTAATAACCTAAAAGGTATATGTCACCACTTGCACTTACTTCCATATCGACTCCACTTATAAGACCTTGGTGCACCAAAAGGTCATCTCCCCAACTTCTGTTAGAAGGTGATGTATTTGCATGAGGGATATTTCTTTGAGGGGTAAATAGTTTTTGTTCTTCGTCTGTCAATGCAGCTGCGATGGGTTTATACCTATCTGCCGTTTCAGGTGAAATCTTTGCCCATTCATTTTTTATGGATAATCTGTTTTGTTCTATTTCCCAAGGAGTACCATTATTCTCTAAATATGCTCCTTGGTCATACAATAGTTTTAAGACTTCAGATTGTTCTGGGATTTGTTTTATGTCTGTGTTAATCTCTTCCATGGACTTCACTTGCGCAATTGTTGATTGACAAAAAAGACAGAGTATGAGTAGTTGAATTATATTTTTCATTTCGTTTATTTTATGCTGAAAGCGGTTCGTTTTAATTCTTTATAACCTTATAATTTGCCGCTTGGTTATTTGAATAAATGGTCATTATGTACATGCCAGAAGAAAGGTCATGAATGCTGAGATCAACTTCAATCAGATTAGGAGTGAATTCTTTGACTTTTTTACCAGAAATGGTAAACAACTCAACTTTTTCAATATTTTGGGTTGCCTTTAGGGTCAATATTTCTGAAGTAGGGTTAGGATAGTAAGACAAACCCTCAATTGCATTGTCTTGTGTATTTAGGATCACCGATTGCGAATCGAAATAAAGCCCGTAACCAAACGCACCATTTCTTCCAGCAAACGCGATACATGGTAAGTCGTCATTCGTTTCTGCAATAGCCGGTGGAAACTCATCCCAAACTTCAAAATCTGGATCACTTACGAATGTAGCATTTGAAATATCATCTCCATCATAGAAGCGATAATTGGCACTATTCTCTGGAGGACTATTGAGGTTTCGGAAGTTATAGGTAGATCTAATTTCCTCCACATCGTTCCCTCTTCTCACCCAAGTATCCATATTTTCAAAACTGCGGCCAGGTATTGCAAATCCTATCCAAAGAAGGGAATATCCACCTTCGTTTTCGCGGATTTGAGTAAAGTAATCGTATCCCTCGGTTGTACCAGCGTCTCGTGCAGAAGCAAATATTACAACTTCGTCATTCGCAAGGAACTTTCGCGACGCGGCAATTCTTGGGTTCACTATTTCTCTAACCGCACCTGTTGTAACTGTTTCCAGATCATCCCAAGAAGCAGGGTCGTTGAAATTATCGTTTACATTTGCATATAAATTTCCTGAGGCGGCACCGGTGTAAGTTGTATAACAAGACCCGTTTCTGCCATAGGAAAACTCGACTTGCCGTCCGCAAGTACCACTTTCTGAGACTTCATCTACCCAGTCAAAACCATAGCTTCCCGTTGTACTTCTGGCCGAATAAACTTCGACACAACCCCCACCCCTCTGATAGGTCGCAAACACCCTTTGAGTAGAAGTGATTCCAGGATAGTTTCTATCCACTCCAAAATCACTTACATCTGTCGCAATAGCTTGTGCTTCAAAATCCCCTGTTGCAACATTCCAGCGCCAGGCTTGGAATGTTTCTGAATCTGTAAGAAGATAAGCAGCCACATAATTATTACCAGTACCATCAAAAGAAATCAATTGTAGTTTTTCAACAGATGCTGTTACAGGTACTCGTTGCCATTGTTCAAACGATGCTCCACCATTTAAAGACCTATAGATGGAAATAGAATCTCTTGCTGCTCCTGTACTTATGTAATTAACATAGGTGGAGATATAAATATCCCCAGATGCTGTTACATCCATATCTACTCCATCTACCCATAGGTCGCGAATTAATCGGTCTGTATCCCAATCTCTAGCCTGAATTGGCTCTCCTCTTTTTTTAATTTCTGAAGGATACGTAACGCCATTAACACCTACATTTTCTTCCGTATCTGGAAGGACGCCTCCATTATCCACTGGTTTATACAAAGCAGCAATTTCTGGGTCAATAGTTTGCCATTCGTTTTTAATATCTAATCTGTTTTGTTCTATTTGAAGAGCTGTCCCATTGTTCTCCAAATACTTTGCTTGCTCATATAATACATTTAAGACTTCAGATCGTTCCGGGATATGTTTTTTGTCTGTGTTAATTTGATCGTTTGAATTCACTTGCCCCATCATAGAATTGAACACGAGACAAATAAATAATAGTTGAATTATTGTTTTCATTGCATTTATTTTTAAGTGTTGCAACAAAGCTATTGCAGTATCAACAAGCCTCTTATTACTATTGTTTCAATCTTTATGACTATTGTTTCAAAAGCATGAATTCAAAGAAAAATTTGGTGATTTCTTCCAAGAAAGTATTTTTTATGTAGGATATTGGTGCTGTTGTTCAATCGGTTAATTGTACAAATATGTTTTATCTTCATAGAAAATGTTGAGACTAGCTAACATAAATTGGTTTTTTTGGCTTTTATTTCTAAGCCTGTTTTGGAGTAGTACTTCACTTGCTCAGGATTGGAATAATTTGGCATTCGAGAAAATCGACAAGGGGATTTCGAATAAATGGATTTATTCTATTGCTCAAGATGATCTTGGATTTATGTGGATAGGCACGGAGGATGGCCTTAATCGATATGATGGATATTCTTTTGACATTCTTAGAAGTTCTCCCGAAAATCCAAATTCGATACCAGCCAACTGGGTGATGGATATTGCGACACTTTCTAATAATACTATTTGGTTGGCAACCAGAGGAGGTGGCTTAAGTCTTTTTTCTCCAAAAGAGATGCGCTTTAAAAACTACGCGAAGGACTATAATTCTAATTTCTATTTTGTTAACTCCATAAAGGTTTTTCCCAATCGTGACCTTGCCATTGTTTGTGGTGAAGGCGTTTTTATCTACAGTAATGAAACAGATACATTTGCTAAAGTTGAGGTAGGAGGGTCAAAAAGTAAAATTGCGATCCTAGGGAACTCTTTATGGTTTTCGAAAAAAGACCAACTCTACGAATATGATGTATTAAAACGGAAGGTAGTATCACAACATTCCTTGGACGAAAATGTGTTGATGCTAAACTCATTGCAACACGGATTACTCATTGGAACTAACAACAGCCTTATTTATTTTGCAGACCAAACGATTGTAAAAAGGACTCAGACCCCGGAACCTTTAGTCCACTTCGCGAAAAAGGGAGAGTTAAGCTATTTGGCATCCAATAAAAACATTTATCAGTTAGATTTAAAAACGTTTACACTTCATAAATGGCAAGGATTACTTTCTGAAAAAGGGGGAGATATAACAAGTATTTTTATAGATAAGCAAGACCAATTATGGATTGGTAAAAGCGATGGATTGTACAAGGAAAAATCTTTGCAAACGGCATTTCAAAATAGTCCAATCCCTATTCGTGCCAGGCAAATTGTCAAATATGGAAAAAAACTCTATGCTGGTGGAGAAAGTGGATTATACATGGTGGATAGCGTTGGACAACATAAACTATTAGATGTGGTGGTACACTCATTGATTGAGTCTAATGGGGTCTTATGGACGAGTAATGCAAAAGGAGAAGTGTATAAAATAGAAGATGATGTTGTTCAAAAACCTATAAATCTAACGGAGAACAAGCGACCTTTTTTGCCAACTTTTGGATTGGAACAGGACGATAAAAATAGGGTTTGGGTTGGAGCTTGGAATGGAATTTATGTGTTAAGTAAAAATGGTTCCGAAAAGAAATTCTTTAACTTAAAGAATAAATCAAACAATGGTGAAGCGAAGATTATAGGGATGTTTATCGATTCTAAAGATCGCTTATGGCTCATAACCGCTGCCTATGGTTTGTATTTATTGGAAGGTGTTTCTTCTTTGAATATTGATGAATTAGAGGAATTACCTTTCATTAATTTTACGCACGATATCAATAGCCTAACCAGTATTTCTTCAGATGTGTTATTAGATTTAGATGAAGATGATGAGGGTAATATTTGGTTTGGCTCAGATGTGGGTGTTTTTATGTTTAATGAAAAAGCAGGTAATTTTACTAGGTTGAGAGATGGTACAAGTTTGTTCGATAAAAAAATAATGACTATTCGAAGTGATGGAGAAAATAACCTTTGGATTACGACTATAAGCAATGGAGTTTACAAATACAACCAGCTCGAAAAGAAGTTGTCAAATTTCACCATGGAAGACGGCTTGGTCTCGAACGATTTCTTATTTTCTTCGGGGTTTTACGACAAAGCTGCGGATGAAATGTACTTCGGGAGTGAGAACGGAATTCAGCAAATTAGTTTAATTGAAGACATTGTTTTAACTGAAAAGTTCGCACCTCAAATTTCAGATTTTATTATTCAAAATAGAAAAACTCCAAATCCGTTATTTTCTTTTGCATCGCCTTATAATAATGAATTTGCACTATTACATTTCGAAAACGATTTTTCCATTCGTTTTTCAAATCTAGATCTCAAGTATAGTAAGAAAATACAATATGCATATTCATTAGATGACAATAAATGGCGCACAACCGATTTACAAACAGCCTACTTTTCGAATATTCCATACGGCGACCATTCGCTGAAAGTGAAAGCAGTGTATTCTTTTGGGGAATCGTCTGAAAAAGAAGATATCTCAACAATCAATTTAAAAATTATACCACCGTGGTATCTATCATGGTGGGCATATTGGTTGTACGGATTTTTAATTTGTGTGGTTCTTTTTACTATCTACTATTTGCTATTGAAACAACGACTAGCGAGTACAGAGATAAAAAGAACGAAGGAATTTGACACTATTAAATCGAAGATGTATGCAAACATCTCGCACGAATTTAGAACTCCACTTACCATTATTAATGGATTAACAGATTCATTATTCGATTTGAAAACGAATACTCCTAAAAGTGTAAACAAGCTAACTGGAATTAAACAAAGTAGCAATCAATTGCTTCACCTTGTAAATCAGATGTTAGATCTTGTTTCCTTAGATTCTCAAAAATTAGATGCCAATTATAAAAGTGGAGATTTTGTACATTTTGTTCAAGAGTGTGTTTCCTTTTATCAATCGTACGCAGATTCAAAAGGGCAAAAGATTATTTTTAGTTCTGAGGTCGATCATTTAATAATGGATATTGATGACGATAAACTGCAGAAAGTAATAAATAACATCGTTTCGAACGCCATTAAATTTACTCCCCAAAATGGTGAAATAAGAATCTCAATAAAAATCTCTTCAGACAAAAAGAGGGTAAGCCTTGACATTGGCGATACAGGAAAAGGGATTTCACCAGAACACCTACCTCATATTTTTGACAGGTATTTTATGACCTTTGATATTGAAAATAATATTGGGAATGGAATTGGAATGGCCTTGACGAAGGAGTTGACGGAACTACTAAACGGAACTATACATGTAGAAAGCGAAGTAGGATTTGGAAGTAATTTTACAGTAATCTTGCCAATAACCAATAAGGCAAAAACATCACAAACATTGGAGTACAACATTCCTTTTACAGATGACATAAACGAATATCAAGATCTGGATGCTTCGTTCATTGACAAGGAAATGTATTCTATTTTATTAGTTGAAGATAACAAAAGGGTTAGGGATTATTTAAGAGAGCTACTCAGTGATCAATACCACCTTCATTTGGCTCATAACGGTAAGAAAGGATTAGAGATTGCAAATTCAAAAAAAATAGACTTTATTATAAGTGATGTAATGATGCCCGTAATGGATGGTTTCGAATTTTGCAGACAAATCAAAAATCAGGTCGAGACCTCACATCTTCCTTTTATAATGATTACTGCGAAAGTAGAAGTAAACGACAAATTAAAAGGGTATAAGTTAGGAGTAGATGCCTATTTAAATAAGCCCTTTAATAATCGTGAATTACTTGCCATAATTGAAAATCTAATCACCAAAAAAGAACAGCAAAAAGACTATTATAGAAAGCTGTTAAAGCTCCCAGATAATACTACTAACTACAACCAACTGGATATAGATTTTATTAATAAAATCCAGCAAATTGCTTTGAATAAAAACTTGAAGTTAAGTGCCGATGATCTGTCCAAAGAATTGTTTACAAGTCGCACCCAATTACATAGAAAAATTAAAGCACTCACGGGAATGTCGATCACTGAGTATTTTAATCATATTCGAGTTGAAAAGGCCAAAGAATTATTAGAAAATACATCACTTACTATTAGTGAAATTGCCTACGAAATTGGATATCAAGACATCTCATACTTTTCAAAAATTTTTAAGAAGACCTACGGTATGTCCCCAAGTGCCTTTAGAGGGAACCTCCAACAGTAGAGAATCGCCAGTATAGATCACAACAAGTCTATCTACTTGTGTTAACTGTATAATTAATTAGTCTTTTAAAACAAAAAACCCAACCTGTTTCAAGATTGGGTTTTAAGTTTTTCTGCGCTCGCTTTAGATATGTTTGATCCATATGTTATGGTTCCTTTTCATCTAACCTATTGAGCTAGAAAGTATATTCCTAATTAATTATGATACGCTTGACATAGACGTTATTGTTACTATCAAGAATATTCACAAAATAAACACCAGATTTAAATATACTCGTATTTACCCTAAAGACGCTTTCAGTGTTTTCAGGCTCATAAGATTGAAGCTTTCGAGCATTTAAATCGAAAATTTCAATTCTTTTCAGTTTTCCTTCTGAAATACTAATATCGAAATATTGATCGGCCGGATTAGGAGACAGAATCACGCCATCTGCTAATTGAGGAGCATTTTTAATGATCTCTTCTTCTCCCAAGTAACTCAGATCAATTTTCTCTCTTTCCTGATTAACAGCGGCAAGTACAAAACTTCCGGTACAGCCTTCAATATAGGCAGCGAAATCACTGTTGTCATTTACAGCAAAATCTTCTTCCAAGATAACAGTTCCTCCTGCGTGATAAATTGCTTGCGCATTGGAAAGAACTGTATTGGAAGCTGTAATGGTGTTTCCAGCCTCTTGATGATCTACGGTAAACGAAGGTACATCTGTTGTGATGTTGAGGTTGGTAGGGCAACAAGACATAGGTACATCATACGATTCCACTCCATCATTTCTATTGGCGGAAGAACCTTGACTGGCACTAACTCCAAGACCTCTTTTGGCAAATGCTCTCCAAATGGCGCATTGATTGGCGCCACCGTAAATCATTTGATCGGCTAATAAAATGGCATCTCTACCATCTACAAAACCAGGACTGCAGGCAGTAAGTTTTAGTCCCTCAGTCACTAAATGCAAGGCGATATTATTCCCTCCTGTACCGTTATAGAAATCGGAGTCGTACCCATGAATACTTATTAGTTCCCAAGACACTTCCCAGAGCATTGCCGCCCATACGGAGCCTAAGGGGTGTGGACCTCCCGTACCCATTATACTATTATAGGTTCTTGGGTCAACGGTCATATCTGTGCTATATGGAAAAGCTCTAATTCCTGGTCCGTTTGCTGGTTGTCCAAATAACCAAGATCCAATTCCCCTTGCATCGGTCCCACTGTGAGTAGATTCCATGGTTAGCATGAGCCCATACCAGTCGCTCCAACCTTCGCCCATTTGCTCGTTATTCGACAGGCAACCTACATTACTAGGTCCACCAACCAAACGATTGGAGATCCCGTGTCCGTATTCATGGGCAATCACAGGGTTGTCGTAACATCCATCTCTGTTTACGCCACCGCAATTACCTACATACATGTACATGGTAGGATTACTTCCATCTGGAGGTGTACCGAAGAATGCGTTGCATAACAATCCTACTTGCCCTCTGGCATTCACATAATCTCCAGCTAGCGCACTCCCGCCTCCACGGCCGTAGTTGTCTTCTTGAAAATTTCCGCTAGCTTCAGTAAAACCATATTGGTAAAGCACATCGTGAATTACATTGTTCCAATAAAACAAGTTGGTGATTGCGGCAGGTTCAGATTGATTTCCTGTAGACCATGGAAATGAGACTGGAAAGTTGAAATTATAACTTCCGCCGCCATTTGGTCTAAACCCAGAGTTGTCTCCCGCTTCGAATGCATCTACATTATTTCCTTGGGTATACGTAAAGTCATGCCACCCATAAGGGGAGGCCAAGAAATTGTCTGGATTTACTTGCAACGTTCGACCACCATGATTAGGACTTTCAGTTGGCATTGCGTACACATTGTATGTTCCCATCATGGCACTGGAAGGTGATTCTAGTGCCTCTTCTTCAAATGAGGGGTAATTTTCTTCTGGCATGGGTAAATTTGCAACAGCTCCATGGTCGTGAAATTTACATTCTGCAACCCAGTTCTTTTTTTCAAGAATGGAACCAGAGGTAGCATCTAATTTTACGCTCCACCAGTTCTGGCCATCCAGCTCATGGATTGAAATATCCCACGCTAATTTTAGCTGATCATCTCTATCTAAAAAATACATGAGTTTAGCAGGAATTCCCTCTTGCGATATTCCTCCGGTACTTAACAACTGTTTTTGTTCTACCCCAAGAGGTGTATCTATTACAGATATTTCCTCAGTAATATTAAGGTTGAGAAGTTTTGCAAGGGTATTAACTGCTTCAACACTCGATAGTTTTGGTGTTTCAGGAGTATTACTGGTCTTAGAAATTAAATTAGAAATGAAGTTATTCTGAAACTTTAGAACCTCATTACCTTTAACAATATGAAGATTGAAATCGGTATTACAGATTTCTAATCCTTTAAACAATTGTACTCCATAAACATGAGTAATTTTGCTTTTATCACCTTCATAAGATTGGTATATTTTCCATTCTTTTAGGTCATCTTCGGTTAGGTTAAGCTTATCTGCACTTTGATGAAGATAGGCTTTAACCAGTTGCTTTGTTGTTTGAGAAAATGAATTATTCACAAGAAAAAAGCAACATATAATTATTGAGTATTTTATGATTCTTTTCATAGTAAAAAAATTAGTAGTTAATATTCTGTTTAGAGTTCATCTAACCACTAATTCTTTTTCACTATGGAAGAAAGTTCTTGAATCATAAGTTTTTGAGCCGCTATTTCCTGCTCTTGTTTCTTTAACACTCGCTGCTGCTCTTGCATACCTCGCACTAGAACAGGAATTAATTCGACATAATTAACTGCGTTGTATTGGCTTTCATTTGAATCGCCTGGAGAGACAATGTTTGGAAAAATCTCCGCAACTTCTCCTGCAAGGAAACCAAAATGTCTTTGGGTGTCTTCTCCACCTCCCTGGTCGTCTCCTTCCATGGTGGCTAATTTAATTTCATCCTCTTCATCGGTTGGTGAACCATCTCCTATTTTGTTCTTGTTGTAATTATAGGAGACCGGTTTTAGCATCATTAAATGTTCAATGCCTTGTTCAATTTCTGAAACGTTCTCTTTTAAATTTTCGTCACTCCAAGTAAAGTAGCCATTGGATACTACATACCCCCGAACCTGCAATTTCAAGATGGACCACGAATAGGGATTCATATTAATACCCACATTTCCATTGTCCTTAATGAACATCTTGTAATTCCCGAAGTTAGATGAAGGCCATGGTTTCCAGAAATTTAATCCTCCGTTCCACCTTTCGATAGACCAGGCTCCATTATTTGGTGATGTGAACCCATCTCCAAATGTTAAGAAGCGATAGTCATCAAAACCAAGTTGAACTGCGTTATTGGATCCGTTGATTCGAAAAACGCCTTGTGCATCCATTGAAAAACTGAATAGAATGCAAACTGATAAAATGATAATTTTTTTCATAATTATATGATTAAATGGTTAATAGTATGTTGAAGGTAAGCATATTACGCTTTCTTGGGCGATGGTAAATCCACACCTTTTTTGCGGATAAATTTGAGTGTGAATTGATTTTAGACTCTCGGGATTCTCAAGAATGTATTTATCTGGTATGGATTAATGTATGAGTAACTTATATCAACATTACTCTTTAATGACCTTTCTAAAATGAACTTCACCACTATCACTTCGAATCGTTAAAAAGTACACACCTGTGCTAAATTTGGATAGATCAATAATTGTGGTGGTCGATTGCAAAAGGTCTTGTGTCATTATTTTTCCATGTATATCATATAGCTCAAAGGCACCCGCATCAAAGCTTGTTTCTAAGTTGATTATACTGGATGTTGGGTTTGGGTACAGAGCAATACCTTCAGAACTTTGTTTTAATATTATGTTATTTTCACCTTCCAAAGTTTGGCTTAAAGGCTCCCAGGGATTCGCTCGTTCAGACTTGAAACTATTCGATCTATTCGGTTCGCAAGGATGTATAAAGGCATCAAATATACTTCCATGTTTAGCTTGAAATCTAGGGTTTAGATCAATAAAGTCTCCAGCTCTATATTTCACATTCTGTTCTACTTGAACGGTTGCTATTGAATGAATTTCTTGACGTGCTTCTTTGAACACATATGGGTCGCTGTACACACCAGATTCGTAGAATATTTCATCTTCAGGACAAACAAAGCACCCTTCCCAAAGCCCTCTACCAAAAGTTCCTACGCGCAATTTATTTAATGCGTAATACGGTTTTATACCTCTTTTCTCAATATTAGGGAGACCACTTCCTATAAGTGTCCAGTTGAAATTACCAGAATTTAAATCACTCCCATGTAAATAATAAACGCCACAATCCTGAGCGACATAAATTCCTTCATTTGTGCCTTTTTCTATAGTGATATTGTAGTCCTGAGCGTATTTAGCACCACAATTGGGTAAATCTCCTGTAATGTCGGTAAACGTCATATTATTTTGGTTATCTATATCTAGCATAACAGCTCTATACAGATTGGCGTTGCCGCTTGTTGTTAAATAATACCTACCATCTATGTAGTGACTTTCTTTAACGCTTCCGAACGCCGTGTAATTAACAGATTGCCCATTATCGTAGGGCATTTGCACCTCGGTCCAACTGTTTATGGCAACTTGCGCGTCCACGTTATTTGCTTTATTACAATAGAAGAGCACTTGATTAAGACTAATTGAATTTCCAATGGGAACGATCTCTAAACCATTGGCAAATAAAATATTATCATCTTTTTGTGATGCGCCTATTTGCGTTAATATTAAATCGTTTCCATTGGGTATGAATTGTGTGAAATCAGATATTCTGGTTCTGGTCGTTGGAATGACACCTGGAGTTAGTTCTGTTTTATAAACATTTCCGAAGTTTACACTGTTCTCTATTCCATGGGTATATACTACTGTTCCATTTTGAGCTGGTTCATACCACCCATTGTACGCAGCATTGCCGTAGGCAGACGGAAAAGACAAACCTTGGGACGCGGCATTATAGTCTATTGCAACATAATTTGTAGATCCAAATTGACCACTGGCAAAATAAAATTGATATTCATCCTTATCAATCATAGTGGCACCAACTCCATCTGATATTCCGGAAAACATATTCCAGTCATGTGTTAGATTAGATTGATTATATGAACTATTTAATCGCGTAGTTCCGTCATGATCTAAGGAGAGCAATATCTTGTTCAAATCATATTCGCTATGGTCAAATTTTTGAACCATGGCGACACCCAATCCTAGATCTTTACTTTCCCAATCTAGACCATTATTAATGGATTTAGAAACACCACCATGGTGAGCCACCCATACTTCATCTGGATTTGTTGGATGCCATAGAAAATGTTCTTTATCATCGTGCAGTTCACCGTTTGTAGGGTTTCCCGAATTATTTGCAAAACCATTATTTGTTCCAGATAATCCTAGTTTATAAGAATAAATAATTTTTTTCTCGTCAAAGGGATTTACAGCAAATCCAAAAGAACTTCCAAAATTTTGCGATCCCTCATTTTCAGTTTTTAACATTTCTTCTGAAAGATTGAACAACCTTAAAGACCAGACTTGTTTTGAGCTACCCGTCTTTATATTGCAATGGATCTTTGCTTTGTATGGATCTGCTCCTGGAAATAAATTGGATGGAGAATATTCGAATGTGGCTGCCTCTTTATTGATGGAATTAAATACTTCTTGACTTGCTTGCCAGCCATTTTGGGTTACATATGTCTTAACACTCGTCACGTTACCGCCGGCAAAATTTTCTGTTACTAGAAAACTGGTTGCAAAAAAGTTTCCGTCAAGAAATAGTTCATCTGATGTTATAATTTCTACATCAAGGCATTCTATTGAACTAAAGCCATTTGTAGAGGAGGGAACAAAGACCTCTTCTAGATTATTTGGGTTGTCGAGATCATTGATGTTAGTGTACTTATACAGTCCATTAGACTTCGCAATAAAGATCTCTTCCGGTTTATCTGGATTGAATATTACTTTATTTACTTTATCCCAATCAGACAATATCGAGGTAGTAATGAGTTTATCCCAGCTTTGCCCATAATCTCTGGAAATTAAAATTCCTCCGTCAACGCCTAAAAAATGAGATTTCCCATTGAGATCACCTCCTCTTGTAGCAACAGCCACGATAGTACCTGGATTAGTTTCAGAGAATTCAGCCCAAGCAACTGCAGATGTATCCCAGTTATCACTAACGCACGTCCATAAATCGCCTGCATTACGACTGTAAAAAAGACCTCCAAATGCGGATCCTACTAACATCTTTGAAGGGTCATTCTTGTCTATTCGAATGAACTCGGTATGACCAATTCCATTTATACGTGTTTCACTCCCTGAATTTGGATTGGATTGACTTCCAGAAGATTTCACTAAAGGACCAAACTCCTCCCATTCACAACCTTCTATCGGCATATCCTTGTAATCGGACTTGCTATCTAAGGAAGCAAAGTATTGCTTTAAATTGTAGTCATGATTTGCTAGTTTTATTTCCCAGTCTGAAATAAATCTTGTGAAATTTATATAGGGACTTCCTTCTGTTGCCACTTTATCGATTCCAAAAATTTCAATCTTGTTCTTGTAAAATTCTAAACCTTCTTTTTTTATAGTTTCAAAGTTTCTTTCTCCCAGAATATAAGGATAGGCTTCATTTGGATTACCTGTATCACGATCTGAAGAGTTTTGACAAAAAGAAACTTGAAATAGGAGTAGAAAAATTACGATCAGTATTTTATTTATTGTTTTCATATCGATCCACTATTAGTTGATTCCATTGTCATTTAGCAAAGCTTTTATCTTTTCATTCTCTTTTTTCAGGTCAATTACATACAGTGTTAGTTCCTCTATTTTCTCCAATAATTTGGCATCCATTTCCGCAACGTTAATTCCAGATTGTACAATGTCTTCTGCACTTGGAACATTCGGTAAGTGTCCTTTCTCTTTAATGTGTTTTTCCACTTCTGAAAGAGCTAGCAAATTGTAATCATCCTTAAAAACATAGTCGGCCCAATCATTACCCGACCTAACTGCAACTCTTACTTTTTCGGTTAAAATTCCGGTGCCAACGTACAATTGGTAATCTCCACTGTAAGTCACTTTATTAAAAGAGTTTATGAAATTAGGGTCGAGACCAATACTTACTTTTCCGTTATCGGCCAAAAACATGAAATGATTTCCAAATCCATCGTTGTTTGTGCCATTGGAACTCTGAAATGGTTTCCAAAAATTAAGTCCAGAAACACCTCCCGAAGTATATTCGATACCCCATTGTCCGTTTGGAGCGTTTGCATCTCCTCCAAAAATCATCATTGGACCGCCATAGGTATTGTTTCCAGTTACTTGAATTCTACCATTGTGAACATGAAGTTTACTATTAGGTGTTTGCTCGCCAATTCCAACTCTTCCTAAATGATTCAAAATAAATTGTGAACTATAAACCGTTGGAGTAATTCCCATCATATCTTTTCTAATCTCGAAAATACTCTCATTAGAGTTGTCTGCTGAACCACCTTGCAGTACAGGGTATGGAATTGTGATTCTTACTCCAGCTTCTTTAGTGTGAAAATTTTCACCTAAATCAATGTCTAACTTACCTAATGGGTCAAATGTTCCAATACCCGTATTCCCATCATTAGGAAAAATATTCGTTTGTGAATGTGAGTAGGTAACGCATAATAAGCTAAGAATTAAAAGTATAAAATTTGTTTTCATAAAAATGTATTTGAAATTAGACATACCCAAAACTATTTTTTAAAAAAGAGACTGCGAGTAAACTTACTCCCGAAGTGACGATTACCGCTGGGATTAGGTATGAATGAAAAAGGGACTGGTACGAATACCCGTAGAAATAGGTACGAACGATTTGCTAAAAGTGAATGTCTTTTAGCTGTTTTTGATGACTCTGACTTACTGGAATCTTTATAGTGTCAATTAGTACAATGTCATTTTTAGATTTGGAGGTGATTTTATCGATTCTAACAATATAAGAACGATGGACCCGAATGTATTCTAGTTTGTCTGGAACGTGGTCCAAAAATTTACCAATATTCATTCTTACAATGTAGGTTTTGTTTTCTGTATGAATATCGATATAGTTTCCCGCCGATTTTATATATAAAATATCGTAGGTCTTAATTCTAATTTCATTGCCGTTTTCTCTAAAAGAAAAATACTTCTCCTTTCGTTTTAGGCGTTTTACCAATAATCTTATTAGCTCTCGAGTAATATCTTTATTGTATGTCAACACTCTTATTCTAAAAAACAAATAAACAAGCAAACAAAAAACAATGAAGCAGAGTAGGGCAAACCATCCTTTCTTCCAAAAAGGAGCTTGGATGGTAAATTCATAAGTAACCGTTTTCTCTGAGCAATTTTGATCTCCATTGCACATTTTCGCCTCAAAGACATAATGTCCTGGTGATAGAGATGAAAACTGAATAGTCCTGTTTTTTGTAGACGACCAATTTGAATCATTGTTCAACCTATATTGATACTCCAAATTATCCATATTGGCAAAAGAGATTCCTTCCAATACAAGCTCTATTTCGTTCTCTTTGTATGTTAAAACAAGAGGTTCAGTAATTCCTTTTTGTTTATTGCTTATAAAAACCTCTTTAATCTGTAAGTATGAACTATCCAAACTTTTTGGTATGAGTAGACCTTTAGGGAAATAACAGAGCCCTTGTTTTGTCGCTACCCATACAGTGTCATGTATAATTTCAATGTCTTCTATTTCATTGCTGAGCAGTCCCTTTTTTTTATTAAATCCCGTAATGGTAGTACCCTTCTCTTGAAGATTAATTCTATTAATCCCACCATTGGTGCAGACCCAGACAGTAGTGTCATTTTCAATGTAGATTTCCTTAACAATATCACTATTTAATCCGTCCTTCTGGGTAAGGTTATAAACAGACAGACCATCATCTACAATTACTCCTGCGCCTTGAGTGGCAACAAACAAAATATTTGTGTCGCTAACATCCATGTCTTCGGTTCGATAATCAAATAAGTTTGATTTATTTGACAATGAAACAATAGTGTCTTGCCCAAATTTAAAAACTCCTAGTGGCGTACTTAATAAAGTGTCTTTATGATGTATGACAACATCGTGGATTCGATATGAGGATTTGAACATTGTTACCGGCTCATTTGCTTTAATTATATGAAAAGCACCATTGCTGGAACCAAAAAGAGTTCCATTAATAGGTTCAGATAGTTTTAAGAGATAGGATTGAAGTATGTTCTTATTTGATTCTCTTATTGTTAATTTACTATCATGATAAAAATAGGTTCTGTTTAATAAGGTGTCGTGCTGCACAAAGGTCTGACTGCTTTTTATTGGATCATTGATTAATATCGCAGTTCTATTCTTCAATAATTTGGCAATTGTACCATTGTTATAACCAATGAGTAATTCGTTGTTGTTAGTTTTTGCCAAACTGCGAACGTGTGGAGATTCTGGGCTAATCAAATTATGAACAACTAGGGAAGGTTCCTTAATGTAAAACACACCAGAATCTAGTGTAGAAAACCAATATCCCCCTTCATGATCTAGTAATAAATTAGTAACAGATTTCCCTTTTAAAAATTCTTTTAGAACAGTACCGTTGTTATCGACTATTTTCGCTCCGCCAAATTCGTATCCAACAAAGAATTGTGTACTATCAATTACCCTCATTCCTATAGGAGAATTCTCGGTTTTAAGAATGATTTTTTCTTTATTTCTACTTATAATTTCAACAAAAGCGTGATTCATAAATACTGCGATTTTATTGCTCTCAAGCCAGTCGGCAATTAGGCGGCCATAGTTATCGCCAGTACCTGAAATATACTCGCCTATCTCATCGGTATTTTGTGCTGTGAAGAAAAATGGATTTTTACCAGATTCAAGCGTATTTTTCAACACAACAGCTCTTTGATGAGATCTAACAGCAGGAAAATAATCTTCAGATGAAAAATTACTGGTAGCTAGACCTTCACTACTTATTATCAATTCCCCATTTATTTGAAACCCGCCAATGTGTAAATTGTTTGCCGGATCTAAGTAGATGCTTTTTACAATACCGCTTTTCTCTAAAATTTCCCCGAGGATAGCATTGTGCTTATATGGTTTGAAACCCTTAAATTCTTGATCAAAATAAAATAGTGATTTGTTGTGGTAAGAATAACACCATATTTGCCCGTTTTGTTGGGGATAAAAACGTAATACGACATTGCCCGTTAGTCCATCACTAGTATTAAAATTTTCAAATTCATAACCATTAAATCTGGACAACCCTTTATCTGTTGCAAACCATATGTATCCTTCTTTATCCTGAAATACGTCATAAACTTCAGAGCTAGGTAAACCCTCATCTACTCCAAAATTCTTATAAATATACTCTTGGGCATTACACTCCAAGCTGATCGTTAGAAGGAAGAAGAATAGGAATATATTTTTTGGCAAAGTGAGGTAGATAACAAAGATTAGTTTGTATTTAAAATTACATTTTTCCAATCAATACTATTATTTTTCACACTGGTTATTTACGGTGAATGAAGCTTAAAATTTTATAAATTATTGATATACAAGTGCTTGAAATCATGGATACGAATATTTCCTATTCGTCAACCTAGATTTTCACTTCTCGTTCATCTATAATATTTTCCTTTTATCCGATCTGAAGAAAACTAAGTTTTCGTAATTCATTTTAAGAGGCTATTATATAACAAAAAACCCAGTCTATAAATAGACTGAGTTTTTACCTCTCCATACCATTTCAACCCAACACCGGTTTTAGTAGTTATTCACTATAAAATCCTCCTCATATTTTAAATAACAGGTTGGGTTAAATAGCAGAGTACTTCTTTTAGTAGGAACTCCAGTTCCATGTACCATTAACATCCCCTCTTTTAATAGCATATCTATCGGTAAGTAAGTCGCTATTCGATCTGCAAGAAAAATCAGCATAATCGGATAACTGGAAAGGAAACGCTCCAATAGGGTTTGACAACTGTGTGTTGTCGTAAAGGTCTTGTTCAATATATATTACAGGTTGGTTGTAGGAGTTACTTCCCATTGGTGGAAACTCAGTTCTTACACCTAATATTAATTTTTGCATTATTAATAGATCTACTGCAGAAAGAGAACCACTTCCGTTGACATCTCCTGCTAAGTATTGGGATTTGTGAGTAAATACCTCAATACCTAAGATATGTCTTTGAAGCATAATAAGATCTAACGAGGTTACTCCATTATTCCAGTCGTTACCGTAATTACCATCTCTAATATCGTCATGATAGAAACACATCTCTCCAGTTATATTTCCCACAGCAAAATTTTGACCCATATACGGATCAATAAATGAAATGTTATTCGTAATGCTGTTACCTATAATTTCAACCCTTGTATTTGCTAGAAACGCGTTTGAGGTATTTACATTTACACCTTGAACTTGAATCTCTCCAAGTAAATAACCCCATTTGATAAGTCTTTTATTAATAGTTGATGGCGAATTAGGCCGCTGTCCTATCTGCTGAAGCTCCATTTCTTTGTTTTGAAAATGTTCTAGCACCTCGTTTGGAGCATATACAAACTCTTCCCAATTGTCGATGGTTATTTCTTCTGGATAGTTTATTAAGAGTTCTTCCGTGGAAGACGATTGCTCCAATTCTGTGTTTTCGCCTTCTTTCTGGCAAGACGAGATGATAAACGCAAAACAGGCAATTAAACTGATGGCTTTAAAATATTTCATAATAATGTTGATTAAATGGGTCCTACTCGATTACAGGCATTTCGGTTCCTCCTCAGAAATATTAATTTCTAATCTAAATTTACGAGTACACCCTAAATACCTATAAACCAAGTTCATGGATCGACTTTTTTGATTCATAAGTGGTATGAAATGGAAAGAAGGCGAAGCCTTACAGACGAATATTTTTAATATGAGACTCAAATGCCATTTTTCTGTCTCGAGAGATCGTCACAGATGTATCATTTTCTAAAGAAATACAATTATTAGATTTGGAATATTTAAGAATGTAGTTGATATTTATAATGGTGGAGCGATGAATCCTGTAAAACTGACTTCTGTTTTCCAATAATATTTCAAAATACTTCAGCTTTTTACTCACTAGAAGACTCTTTTTATTTTTCAAGATTACCTTAGTGTAAGCTCCATCTGCTTCTAAATAGACTATGTTTTGGACGCTAACAAAGATGAGTCCGTTAAAGGTGGGTAAGGCAATCTTATGAATTTCAGAATTTTTCAAATTTTCTTTGAGTATGTCTACCCTAATCTGCATGTTAGAATGCTTCAACTTTTCAAGTTTATTTACTGTTTTCTCTAGCTGATCAATTTGAATAGGCTTCAACAAATAATCTACAGCAGAGACTTCAAAAGCTTTGAGTGCGTATTCGTTATATCCTGTAGTAAAGACGATTTCGAAATTAACTTCCTTAAAAAATGACAAAAGCTCAAAGCCAGAGTAATTGGGCATTTCGATATCTGTAAACACCACGTCTGGTTCGTATTTGTTAATAGCAATTACGGCGTCTGGCACATTGCTACAAACCTCCAGTATGGTAACATTGGAACAGAATTGGTTTAATAAATTTTTAAAGACTCTTTGCGCCCTTTCCTCGTCATCTATAATAATAGCTCTTACCATAGAAGAGGATGATTTATACCAATACAATTATAAGTGTATAACTTCATCGTACAGATTAATTAATTCAAAACAGGGAAAAATAAGGTGGTTTTAGTTCCCTGTGGATTATTATTACGCTCCTTATCAATTACCTCAATTTTTATTTTTTGCGATTTACCTTTGTTCAAAAGGGCTATTCGTTCTTGATTAGCTCCAGTTGAAAAGCCGTTATGCTTAGATTTTCTTCGTTCCCTGATCTCAATTGCTTTTTTTCTACCAACTCCATTGTCTTCAATACTACAAATTATATAAGAATCCTTTTTTTTGAATTGCACCGACAGTTCTTTTTCGCCTTCTTTATGAAGCAATCCATGTTTTAAAGAGTTTTCCAAATAGGGCTGAATGAACATGGAGGGAATCCTAAAGTGGTCACTATCGCATTCGTTTAATTGATTGTCAATAGACACTTTCAATTGATCTCCAAAACGGAGTTGTTCTAATTCTGTGTATAGCTTAAGAACACCTATTTCTTCAGAAATACTTACAAAGCCTTTGGTACTAAAGTTAAGCACATTTCGAATAAAATTACTGAACTTCCCAAGGTATTTGTTCGAATTACGAACATCTTTTAGTAAAATTAAATCCTGAATGCTATTTAAAGCATTGTATACAAAATGTGGATTCATCTGAGATTGAAGGGCTTTTAATTCAGACTTTCGCGCTTGCTGCTCTAAATGAAGTTTGTTTTCAGATTCTTCCAATTTTAGTGATAGAATTTCTTGTTGCTTCTTTGTTTTAAGTCTGTTGTAAGCAAATAAACCACCCAACAAAAAAAGCCCACCCAAAAAAGACATGGCAATACCGAAATTTAGATTGCTTTCTGCTCGCGTTTGGGCAAGAACCATGTTGATTTCTGCTAATTCTTTTTCTTTAATGATCTTGTCTGTTTCATATTTAGTTTGAAGCTCTTTGGCGATTTTTATTTTTTCCAAATTAATAATAGAATCGTTTAATTTTGTGTGAGAAACTAAATAGTTATAAGCCTCTTCCCATTCTTGAGTATCACGGGACAAGAGATGAAGTTTTTCAAAGTTGCTAAGATTAGTAGTATGGTTTTTAACCTTCTCTCCCAATTTTCGAGCCTCTAATAGATATTGCTTCGATTTGGAGAAATCACCTAGCTTTCTATAAATATCTCCCAGACCATTGTAGCAATTCATCATATCTTTTTCTCCACGAAATTTTTGAAAAATGGATAGTGCTTTTTTAAAATATAGAATGCCTTCTTGGTTTTTCTCCTCCCGCACTAGTAAGCTAGCGTAGTTTACATAAGAGTGAGCCATATCGAAACTATCACGTAGCTGTTCTCTAATGGCTATAGACTTCAGTCCATACTTCTTAGCATTTTCAATATCCTCTAGTTTCATGTAACTCACCGATAGATTATTAAAAATCTTACCCAGAGTAGGTTTATCTTTTTCAGCTAATTTCCCCGCTTTTTTAAAATAGGTGATGGATTCTTTGTAATCCCCTTTTTTTCCTAAGATAGTCCCTAAATTAACGTTGGATACAATTAGACCCAAGGTGTCATTTTCTAGTCGATATAGGGAGTCACTTTTAAAAAGAAGCTTAATGCTCTGGGCATAATTTCCTCTATTTCGTTCAATACTTGAGATTTGTGAATACGCTGCTGCCTTGTTATTTCTAGAGCTATATAAAGGGAGTGACTTCTTAATATAGAAGTAAGCCGAATCGTAATTTCCTTGTCGGTAATAATACCGTCCTACTTCGCTTAAAGCCTTACCTGCAGAAGTATGGTCGTTTTCTTGCATGGCATAATCATAAGATTCCCTAGCGTAAAACAAATGTAGATCTGAATTCTCTTTGAAATAAGATCGAGCTAATTCAATATTAATCGTGGATTTTTCAGAAACATCAGCATCCATTAATGCACTTTTTAAACTATCTATTTTAGAGACTTCCTGTGCGCGAAGATGACATAGGGCAAGGAGAATTGCCACAAAAAATAAGAATGTATTTTTCATATAAAAATGTATCACAAAACCTTAAAGAAATTTATAGAGCGATATATAACAACCGATACGTTGCATAATTAAACTCGGCATATCGAGTATTTGTTTAGCTTCAAAGTTCTAATCTACAAATATTTAACTGAAGATTCATCACTGTTTTAATGTCAGATTTTTATTCTATGAAATTTTAATACGAGTAAAAGTATTGCACAATCAAATCGTCTTAATAATTGGTCCTTTTGGAATACTATTGGTTTTCATGTCTGTTACAGGGTGTATTTAGTGCTCAATTGATTTGGAGAAATTTATAAACATTTTTTATAAAATTTCAAAACTAACTCATAAACCGTCTTTTTCAATTCATAACTGGTTTTCAGATAATTGAGTGGTCGATAAAAATCTAAGAAATAGCGTGTTGTTCTAATTATAGATAGGGGTTTAATTTGTAAGCCTATTCACTTACCATCGAAACTCTTTTGTTGTAAAAAAGCGTTTATTCCTCATCTCTTAGTAAGTTTTTAGAAGTCTTACCTATTACGGGACCTTGAATTTAGTTTACAGAACTTAACTTTTTGATATAATAGGACGGAAGAATTTTGGTGCGTTCTCTAAAGGATTTTGTAAAAGTATTCACGCTTTTGTACCCCAATTCTTCAGAAATAGCTTTAATACTGTAACTCCTAAATGTGGAATCTTCCTGTAGCTTTTTCAGGGCGTATTCTACTCGAAGGTTGTTGATATAGTTTTTGAAGTTAGTTTGTAAGTGTGCATTTATTGTTTTAGAAAGATAAGATGTGTTGGTTTTCAGTTTTTTAGCAGTACTAGCGGCATTACAATTTTTAGAAAGAAAGTAATGTTCTTCTTGTAATTTTGCCAAGCCGTTTAAGATAGTTTCATCCAATGGTGTTGCGGCTATTGGGCTGCTCTTTTTTCTATGCTGAATTGCCATCGTCTCACTTTGAGATAGTTCTTTAGCCTTCTGAAGTTCAATCATGAGTTCCTCAAACTTTTTGGAATTGGATTTTTTACTTTTATAGAAGTAAGCTGCTGTGGCAACTAAAATGACTATCAATGTAAGGATTAAGTAAATAATTAGCCATTTGCTATTTTGTTTTTCCTCTTCTAGTTTTTTTATTTCGGCCTTTATGGAGGTGTATTGTTCATAATTTCCCAAAGATAGGTCGAGATCGTTATTTTTAAGTTCTTTTAAAAACTCTCGGTGGTCAAATCTTTCCTCAATGTCGGCGATCATCTTTATTCTGGTCATCTCGTTTTCAGAATATATTGCGATTGCTTTTTCCCAGTACTTTAAAGCTGCTTCGTCCTTTTTTAATGCTCTATAAGACTTGGCCACGATCGAATAAGATTCTTGAAACTGTAGCAGGTTGAATATGTCCTTGTCCATAAGCTCCTCAAGCGCTACTATTTCTTGAATGGCGTTAAGGTATTCTTTCTTATAGTAGAAGGCTTTAGCTCTGTATAAATGGATGAGTGGCTTCGCTTCGATAAATTGGACTCTATCTTCTTTCTGTTCAAACTCATTTAAAATGTCCAATGCCTTTTCGTAGTTGCCTTCATAAATTTCTATATGAGCGATGTATAGAAAGCTCATGTACCTAGAATTTGGATTCTTTAATTCATTTTCTCTGGCCAACTGGTAATAGCGTCGAGCCATTGAGATGTCACCATTTTCTAAATAAGCTCCAGAAAGTGCTGCATATATATGGTCCCGCATCTTTTTATGTTGCATGAGGTCTTTTTCTTCAATTTCCTGAAGTATAGACTCCATAAGTGCGATTCCAGATTTAAAATCTTTAGCAGCGATTTTTAGTACCCCAAAGTTTGCTGAAGCGACCATTTTTACATAATTGTCGTTGTTTTGTTCTGCGAGGTCCAATGCCTGTTTGTAATATTTTGCTGCAAGACCATGATCTCCGAGTTGTGCGTAACACAGGCCTTTGATGTTTATGGCTAGGGCTTGTCTTCGGGTTCTACCCACTTTTTGAGCTGCTTTTTCAGTTAAATCTGCATATTCCAAACAGGAATGAATGTCGTTCGATTTAAATTTCCACATATAAATGCAGGCATATGCCGCAGCTACTTCAAAGTCGTTAAAATTGGAATTTTGGATGTCGAATAATAACTCATCAACAATCGCGTCCATGCGCAAAGGGTCTGGGCTGTAGGAGTTATAACCTTTGAAAAACGTTTGTCTAATTTGCTCGTAGGAAAACGGCTTAATAGAATCTTGAAATTTTCGTATCTCATTAGTAGCTTGCCCAACTAATAAAAAGGGTGTTAGCAGGACAACTAAGAAAACTTTTAGAAACTTAAGGTTCATATATGTACAATACAAAAAGTAATAACTCCAAAGAAAAACAACTTATCCTGATAATCCAATTTAAAACACTCGAGGATTATAATAATTTCAAGAAGAGTTAAGAGTTTACTCGAGACAAAGAATCAGTTTTTTAAGATTCGTTTGATCACTTTTCCTCGCGTTGTTTCTAGGTGTATAAAGTATACTCCCTGGGCAAGGTTGGATACATCGATTTGTTCGTTCATAAATTTAAGTTTCACATCTCTACCCATTGTATCGTATACCAATATTGATTTAATTTCATTACTGTTAGAACTACTTACGTTTACATAATCTCTTGCGGGTACTGGATAAACTGAAATATGCTCCTTGTAATTATCTTCAATACTTGCCAAAGGAGGTTCTGGAATGGCAAATCCAGAAAATTGAAGGTTCACAGGCGTAGATCCTAAATTGGTTGTATTACCAGTAGTGCGATCTACCTCGTAAATTCCACCTCCACCTTGGGTAGAACCAAGGTAGCCGGCCATATATAGTGTATTTGTACTATGGTCAAAGGAAGCATCTTGAGCGAATAGGATATTAATTCCCAAGGGTCCAATACCCGTTAGCAAGCCAGTTGTTAGGTCTATTTCATATAAAATATCATTAACTACATCTGTGGTATACGCCACTCCGTCGTTCGAAATTTCTAACCAAAGTCCACCAGCAGGGAACATTCCGCCTATGGTGGTTAAATGTCCAGTGCTTAAATCTATGGTATACAATTGCGTAGAAAGAGATGAAACGGGACTACTCAAGACATACATGGTGCCGCTAGTATAGTCCCATGCTAGACCAGAAGGTACATGACCATTGATGATACCAGTTAATGGGCCAACTTCAGTAGGAGAGCCTGTTTGGGGATCTAAGATATCTAAGGTGTTATTGCCACCAACATTGTCCCAATTTAATGCATACAACGTTCCCGTATCGTCGAAATCGGCCGAAAAATATAGTTTAGTCGGGTAACTCGCAATTTCGGTATAATTGTACGGTGCCGTAGATGACAAGTTCCCAAAGGATCCGCTGAGGGCAAAGACATTCATAACATAGAAATTATCGACCGAGCTATTGTTAAAACTTTCCGATTCTTTAGTTGAAAAGTTGCGTTGATTAAAATGCGTGTAAAGCATGGCCTGCTCGTCTGGTGTGAAATGTTCTTGGATGGCCATATGAAACGGGAGGATAGAATCTGGTAATGCATCAAGACGCAATAATAGTTTTTCTATATCTGAACTTGATTGTGATAAAACGATTCCGTGAAACATTAGTAGAAGAAAGAGTGTAAGCTTTGATATCATAGCAGTTCTTTAATTAAGGGATTAAACGTTATACGAAGTACTATAAAATAGCCCTCGATTTCAAACAATAGTATCCCATTTTTATAAAAATGAGGCACTATAAATGGAATTTAAATAATTGGTTTGCAGGCAATTAAATGCATACTCTCTGGTTTGTAGGAAATCGATTTTAGGATACATTTTTTCTTCCCTTGGAATCCTAAAGAAAATTTTGACTGTATTTGAGTAGCTAATAATTTCACTTTACTTCAATCAAAACGCTCGTTGTTTTGGGTAATGAATTTAAACTTCCGCTACTTGTTAGTGGATATTTCCAAAATTGGTGTCACCTGAAAAACCAAATTAATAGAGTAGGGGTTTAAATTAAAAACATGAAAAAAATAAATTATCTCGTCGCCTTAGCGGTTTTATCACTTCTAAGTGTTTCTTTGGTCAGTTGTTCTCAAAATGAAGAGACCACCAACTCACAGACTACTATTGAAAAAGTGAAGGAAATTACTAATGGTTATCTGGAAGAAAACGGACCTTCTAGATTAGCTTTTACAGAGTATCTTGAAAATGATATTTACGCATTTACTAAGTATTACGGGTCGTACAAGCCGGGAGGCACACATGGTTTTTCTGAAAGTGTGGCTTTTGCAGCAGACTATTCTGCCTGGAAGGCTGGGGTTAATAATGATGACACGAACGATATTCCAACAGGAAGTATTGATTATAGCGTAGTGTTGCCAGAGAATGTATTTGACTATGTAGGACTGTACCATGTACAAATTTTGGATCATATTTTACAAGATAAGACCGGGCGTTTTATGCAGGGAAATGATCTTAACTATGAGGCGGTTCTTCAATTTAACAATCAGTTTTTACTTGCCAGAAATTTACCTGTTTGCACGAGCAGCGCACTTGACTTAAACAATTTAATGATCCAAACATCGGCAAATTTTAATGAGATTAATAATAAGTTGTCCAACGCAGTTACTCCGAACAGCGAAGCAGAAGAAATTTTAAAAGACTATTTTACAGCTTTGGAGAGTTCAAATTCTGTGACTGAGTTTACGGCGTATTCTAAAGAAATAGAATTGCTAATTATAGGTTCACAGCAATTTTCAGAAATAGAAAAACAGTACTTACTAACCAATATGGCTACTTCCAGACACGATTTTAATTACTGGATGAGAGCTCAAAATTAAAAACCTATATTTTTTTTTGGACTAACTAAAATAAAACCCGGCCTATAAATAGACCGGGTTTTTATTGTTACTTTCCTTTATTTCCTATCGAGTGTGAACACAATTTAGTTCTTAATAATTCTTCGAACAATGCTCGCATTTTCTGCTTCGATTTTAACAAAGTACATTCCGTCTGCCAGTTTCTCAATTGAGAATGTATGCTGACTTCCCATGTTTTTAGTATCCAATTTTTGAACAATCCTACCATTGATATCGATAATATTTGCAGAACGTATTTCAAAATTACTACTATTGGTCATTGTAATTTGTCCACTTGAAGGATTAGGGAATATGGTCAGACTTTGATCAAATTCGTTATCCTGTGCTCCTAATAAACAAACAGACAATGGATCTGTTACAGTAACCGTTGGCGTACATGTAGACATGTTTCCGTCTGTATCCATTAGTGTTATCGTTATAGTGTTCGTACCTAAATCGTCACAATCAAATAGTTCTTGACTTAGCGTAATGGAAGTTTCTAACCCACAATTAGTAGAAGGATTTCCTTCGGCGTAATAGAAAGCTACGTAATCGTTTGTTGCACTCCATGTTGAATTGTTTCTTCCCGGAGTGGCTAGAGCGTCTGTACCACTAGCGTTCTCTACACCTTGGGTAAGTGTGTTCGAAGGAATCGAGGCACTATGTATCTCAATTCGATTCGACTCTTCAAACAAATGCAGTTGAGTGGTTACTACGATAGTGCTGTTGTAGTACGGCACTTCGTCGAATTCGACAACTAATTTACGATTTGGAGCAGTTCCAACTGTTTCATATCTAACGGCGCCTCCTTGATTTGGACTTAAATCGTCCCAAGCTATGGCGATCATGTCATTTGGTTCGCTCGACTCTGGTATTGCCGTTGGAGTATAAACATTCATTCCATTTCCACTAAATGAAACATAGCCATTGGAAGCAATATAAAATTCTGAATAGGTTGTACCATAATAAGTGAAATCAAACCCTAGTGGTATTGCTGCCGTACCTTCGTCATCGCCCAATGTAACTTCAGTCCCTGAAGCAGTAATATCTATTGGCGCGAATGTACCCGTTTGGTCAACTTGAAAAGCACCTGGCTCTAAGTTCGTCACAACATCTCCAACGTTTAAAGTGGCCTCTCCGTTTGCATCTAACTCTAAAGTGTAATCTTGACATAATAACTCTGGGTCATCACTAGTTACCTCAATGGTATCTGTTGCTGCGCCTGAAGCACAGGCACTAGTAACATCATATTCTATTACGTGTGAACCAATTCCAGCAACTGCTGGATCAAAAGTATAGCTTGTACCATTTCCATCATCTGTAACACCAGGGCCAGAGTATACTCCTCCCGTAGGTGTTCCACCTCCAAGTATTTGCACTCCTTGTCCAACGCAAACTTCTTCTAAGGTATTAATAGCAGGAACTGGCGAATCAAATGCTTCCGTACCATCGGTAACACTGCTGGAAGAACCTTGATCTGCACTAAATCCTAATCCTCTTTTAGCAAAAGCTTCCCATAGAAGACATTCGTTGGCACCTCCGTAAAGAGCTTGGTCTGCCGCAAATATAGCATCTCTACCATCTATAAATCCTGGGCTACAAGGTTGTAGTTTCATTGCTTCTGTAATTAAAGCAAAGGCCTGTATGTTTCCAGCATCTTGGTTAATGTCTCCGGTAAACGTATAAATATCTTCATCGAATCCATGTTCGTCAATCAATGCCCAGGTTACTTCCCAAAGAATAGCGCTCCAAATAGAACCTACTCCGTGAGGAATAGAAACACTTCCAACATCTCCATAGGTGTGAGGGTTAATAGCTAAATCTGTACTGTAGTGATATTGACGTACTCCAACGCCTCCAATACCTTGTCCTAAAAGGTAACTTCCTACTCCTCTCGCATCTGCTCCAGTATCACCCGGTTCAATGGTCATTTGAATTCCGAACCAGTCGCTCCAGCCTTCTCCCATTTGTTCAGTGTTACTCAAACATCCAGTGTTGGTAGCTCCACCTGTAAGTCTATTTGAAATACCGTGTCCCCACTCATGGAAAACAACTAGGCTATCAAAATTCCCATCTTTATCATTACAAACATACATTTCCATTGTTGGGCTTTGACCATCTGGAGGTGTACCCATAAAGGCATTACAGACTAATCCTTTTTGTCCTTCAGCATTAACCGAATCGTTTCCTAAACCAGGATTTCCGTAGTTGTTTTCTTGGAAGTTTCCTGCTTCTTCATCAAACCCATATTGGTAAAACACATCATGAATGATATTATTTGCCCAGAATAATTGGGTGATAGAAGCGTCGTCCGATTGATTAGCGGTGCTCCATACTTGGTCGAAAGAATATCCAGTAAAGTCAAGAGTAGATCCTCCGTCTGGCTGGTATCCACCCATTCCGTCATCAAAGGCATTCACATTATTTCCTTGGGTAACTGTAAATTCAGCTCCAGCTACTCCGTCTGTATCATGCCATCCAAATGGAGATGCTGTAAGATTTGCTGAAGAATTTTCAATCGTTCTTGCACCGTGGTATGGGCTTTCAATTGGCAAAGCAAAAACTTCATAACACTCGGAGCAGCCTGCTGTTGCTTCTGCTGTAATCTCTGTGTAATTAGGTATATCGTAGAGGTTTTTATTATAATCAAACTTGTTGTGGTCCGAGCTATGATCGTGATCAATTGTGCAGCTCACGATATAGTTGTTTTTATCTACGATTTTTCCAGTGGATGCATCAACACGTGCACTCCACCAATCTTGTTGGTTAATTTCTTCGATCGATAAATTCCAAACTAAAACAAGTTCATTGTTGTCGTTTAGTTGATACATCAATTCTACAGGAATGGGACTTCGAGACATTCCACCACCACTTAATACAACTTCTCTGCTATCCCCACCAAGTGAACTTATTTCAGAAAGAGCTTCGGTGATTGAATAATTAAATTGACTTGCAGCCGCTTCAACAGCTTGTATGGCAGTTAAACCTGGTTGTGCCCCATTAGCCTTATCAGAAGCTTTACTAATAAAGCTGTTATTCGAGGTAAGCACAGTGCCATTTGATGTTAAATGAACACTAGATTCTGTCCCGTAAACCGAGATTCCATTTACTAGCTGTCTGTAATAAATATGCTGTACACCACTAATTTTACTGGTATGTTCGCTTGTAATTTCCCATTGCATATCTTGAGGTAGAAGCCCTTTCTTTGCAGCGACAATGGCAAGCTGTTCGTTAATAGGTTGTGAAAGATCTTGTGCAATCACATTTTTTGGTAATAAGGCTAGTACAGCTATCAGTAGAAGCCCTAATTTCATTTTTTTCATAGTTTCATAAATCGGTTAATAAATAAAAGGGGTGGTTTTAATGAAGATAATCTGACATTTAAACTTGAAAGTCAATTTCTTTCATCTTTTCACTTTCCTCGAATGTATAACATTTTCAGTGTTGTAAAAATTAAAGATCTTGAATGTTAGAATTTTATGAGATCGTATGAAGGCCTATTTTATGGTGTTAAAAGGTACTTTCTGATTGAATAGCTCAATTTTATAGATTCATATTTTAAGAAAGCTTTTAGCTTTAGAGCGTAGTTCATAAAAGCGGAAAACCCAGCCTATTTCTAGACTGGGTTTTTACTTATACTCTTTTTTTGTTAGCCCAATATAGACAAGAGAAGTATCTTATATCGCACCTAATTAATAATAACACTTCGGGTCAATACTTCTTTTTCGGTTTTAAAAGTAACAAAGTAGATTCCTGAAGTAAGGTGAGATCCATCCCAAGAAACTGAACTCATTTTTTTCGAATTAGTTCTTGAGTTAATAGTTTTTAAGGTATTACCATAAAAATCACTAACTATAATGGTTAGATCGCCGTTGTATACTGTTTTTACATTAAACATCATTTCTCCATCGTTAGGGTTTGGCGAAATGGATATTGTTGTGGGACTACTGTATTTTCCAACTCTAACGCAAACTCCGTCTGAAGGCAATGATAGAGATCCATCTGCGCAAATTGCTCTTACTTGAACAGACGTACAGCTACCGTAGTTTATAGGTATAGATACACTTGTATCTGTTGTTTGTATTGGAATAATAGAAACTGGGGATTGGCATCCGCAGTTACTAGGCCAAGATGGTGTTGCCTCTACTTGATATCCAATGGCTCCAGGAACAGGATCCCAAGATAATAAGTTATCCTCGACTTGAAGGTTTACAGGTACACTGGTCTCACAACAATCTTGTTTTACCTCTACATTAATGTCTTCATCAAATTCATTCCCGCAAGAATCTGTTCCAGTAATATTGACTATGAAATTTGTAGTATTGCTATTTTCAGGCACGCAGAATTGTCCATTGGATGTTTGTATAATTCCTGCATCTAGTGAGGAGTATTCTACATTTTGAAGACTTGTTGCGTTTATATTTACGCAACTTTCACCGCAAGGAATTGTGTATGTAAGGTTCTCTGAAATATCGGTTCCATCTGCGGTAACAATTACTGGAGTAGGGTTCTCTAATGAGTCTATTGTATGTTCTAAAAAGAGCTGTAAATATTCCAATTCTCCATTAACGGTATGAAAAACTACTATCTCAAAAAAATAAGTTCCAGTTTGCGAAACATTAAATGATAACGAATTTCCATTGGTGTTTTCTATTTCGGCAATTGTATTCCCATTATTATCTGTGACAATCGCATAAAAAGCCTCTACCTCTAAATTTAATTTAGACGCTAGATCAATGGTTACCAAACTACATTCGTCACTTATGTTTATTAGGTACCCGCCAAATCTAATGTCGTCAACAACGATATCGTTTGGCGAAAGGTCGTTGTAATTAGTGCTAAATAGTAACTCCTCAAATTCAGAGACTTCACTGTCTAGCAGAATACTCATGTCTGAGCAAAAAGTAAACCGCGGTCGTTGAGACCCTAATAATTGATAATTTTGATCTGCATCCAATCCTTCTACAAGTACACGCCCTTGTGAATCATGTCCTGGAATTCTCTTGGCATCTAAGTCAATAATTACGGGATTATTCTTGAGGTCCATGCCAAAAAACGGATTTCTTGTTCCAACTACGCCCCCAGCTCTTGATAGCAAAATGGAATTATTGCCATTACAAACTAAGTCTGAATCACAATTTTCGTGTTTCAATTGGCTTAGACCCTGCATTGAAAAAGACCGCCATCCGTCTACACAGGACATCTGTCCATTCGCAGGATTACAATCGCTAACACATGAAATATTTTCGAACCCAACATTGTCGAATTCTTGGGCATGTGTAAAACCTCCTAGGAGGAACATTAAAAAGATAAATTTTTTCATAATCTGTGGTTATTAAAATAGAAGCTCGGCATATTTCTATGCCGAGCTTATTAATTAATTGGATTAATAAATAATCACTTTTTTACTAACTATTTCTTCATCTGTTATGAATTTCACAAAATAAACTCCACTTACAAGACCTCTTCCGTCCCAAGAGACAGTATATCCTTGCTCTGAAGTAACTTCAGACACAAACGATTTGATTAAATTTCCATGAAAGGAGTAAACTTCTACAGTCACTTTAGTATCATAAGAAGTAACTACATCAAACGTCATTAGTCCTCTTGTAGGGTTCGGCGAAATGGTGGCCTTTTCGAAAGTTTTAGGACGACCTTTTCCACCAATGCATATCCACCTTGAAGGTTCAGACATAGTGCCATCTGCACATCTAGCTCGCACCTGAACTACAGCACAAGAGCCCTTATTTAAGTCGATTTCGGCACTAGTTTCCATAGTGGAAAAAGGGAGAATTGAAACTGGGTTCTCACATTTACAACCTTCAGCTGGCCAGAAGTTGGCATTCTCTACAGAATAACCCACTGCTCCTGGTACAGGATCCCAAGACAACGTGTTCTCAATATATGTTAAATCTGTTGGGGTGGTTACTATACAGAATTCGTCAAGGATACTACAATCGAATAGGGCTCTCGACCTGTTCTCTTCTATAGTAGTTACAAGGTTTTGATATTGTGCAACCACAAAACATACTTCACCACACTCGGTAATTATTTTATGAACAAAAATATAGAACAAATCTGAGTCTGCAGCGGTGTGCGAGAAAGAGGTGCCCGAACCACTGGCGACAAAAGTGTCATCTTGGCTTAGAGTATTATCGGTGCTTGAGAATACGAACCATTGATGTTCAACATCATGATTAGAATAAGGATCGAAACCATTGACTGTATAAATATTTCCTTCTGAAACATCTACTACAAACGATGGATCGAAAGCCTCATCTTCACAGCACACTACTTCGAATGCCTTTTCGATAGGGGTCCATACTTCACATTCGCTAGGATTAGAAAAGGCAATAGTAAGTACATATTTTCCTGGATTGAAGTATAGCGGGTTGGCGAGGTCTGCAAACTCATCAGAAATATTTACTTCTGTCATATTTCCAAAAAACCAACCTATGGAACCGAACCACTGTTTTTGACCATTTACAAGTCTCCAAGCATGGATATTGTATCGATCTTCTCCAATAGTGGCATTACCATCTGCCCAAATGTCTTCACCAACACAGAAAATATCTTGCGCTTCATTATTTTCATTTTCAAAATGAAAGTCGGCAGGCTCTACATAAAAAGGCTCAATAGGTATTCTAGTTTCTCTCCATGTGTAGCAATCTTCAGTCCAAATACCGTGTTTTATATAGTATCTTTTGGATTGATCTAACCAGTTAAAATTAGCCGTTTCACCGTTTTGAATTCCACCAATAGGACCGGCAATTGTATTAGTATCACTTACTTCCCCTTGTGTATCGGTTTGATACAGCCCCCACCAATGGTTTTGAGGATCTAAGTCCAAAGCTTGAGTAGATACTTTCCAGGTTCCGTTTTCACAAATTACATTCATTTCGAAGTTTGAAGAATCTGTGGTATCACAAGGAGGAGGAGTTATTGAAATAGTTTCTAATGAAACGTTGTAAAAAATGTTGTCCGAGCATCTTACAATAATTCGGCCATTCGATGTGAGTTGGTTTGGAACCACTATGTCTTGAGTTCCATCATTTGCCGTTCCATTTATCAAGACGATATCCCATGTAAAACCGCCATCTGTTGATAGAAGTATATCTACATTAGAACAGTTCACTGGTGCAGCATTGCTATTGGCTACGTTCCATGTAATTGTTTGAGTTGTTCCTGTGGCCCACATTTCATTACTAGTTTGCGACGTTACAGTAAATGGCCCCGACTGAGCCGCGGTGGTCACTCTCATATTATCTACCGCGCTACAACCCCATCCAAATCTATTATCTCTAACTGTAAACGCGAAATCCATTGTCCTACCAGTGCTTGGTAATACCTCCCATGTTTCCGTAGTATTATTTAAAACTGACGGTAAATTGGGAAGGAAACGAGTTGGAGTGGTTAGCGGCTGAATAGATCTAAACATTGGGCCAACTGGATTGTTAGCCAGCGGCGGCATCGCGGCGCCTACTTCATTATCTATTTGTTCCCAACTAAAAAGACTCGCATCAGATGCCTCTCCAGTTAAAAAAAATGGAGTTTGTCTAGGGATTGTTCTGTTTATGCCCGCGTTTGCGGTTGGGTTAGAATTAGATGAATTAATGACGTCTCCGCAAGTGCTACTTCCACTTATTATATTATTATACATTTCCTCGATGCTAATTGTATGGAAGTAATCGTCACTATTCAATTGGACATTAGGCGCGCATATTCCGGCGTATCCCATAATAGTTGATGCGCTACCTGGTTCTATGGCAGTTGGGTTATTTCTTTGACAGTTATTATTTTGAGTGTGGTTTGCACCAAATTGATGCCCCATTTCATGACTTACATAATCAACGTCAAAAACGTCGCCAATTGGGTCGGCTAGACCCGTTACTCCCCTGGCCTTGCTCCCGTTTACGCATGGAGAGTTGAGGGTTGCAATCCCGCCACCTCCAGTGCTAAAAACATGGCCTATATCGTAATTACCGTTCCCTATTTCGTTATCGATAGTGGTTTGATTTTCAGTGAGCATAGTGAAACCATTATTATTGGTATATGGGTCTGAATTTCCGTTTAGGAAAATAATGTTGTCATTGTCGTCCACCAAAATCATGTGAACTGCCAATTCACGATTGTAGATACCGTTTACTCTTGTCATAGTTACATTAATAGCGGCCATGGCGCTATTTACAGTTCCTCCATGATACTGAGCATACTCTCCAGTGCAAGCAACAGCTAATCTGAAAGTACGAATTTGACAATCGCCAAGTGGTGCTCTTGATGTATTTCCATTAGGATCTATCATGTCTTTAAACGGTGCTTTGTTTTCAAATTCACATAAGAGGTTTTGATT
The DNA here is from genome assembly GCA_947495135.1 of uncultured Flavobacteriaceae bacterium. GTDB lineage: Bacteria > Bacteroidota > Bacteroidia > Flavobacteriales > Flavobacteriaceae > Aureisphaera. Next base: position 402,919 of record CANLXN010000003.1, on the reverse strand, counting down.
AAAAGGCGTTTCATCCTTGAAGTAAGCTTGGTAGTAATCCGATTGTTCGGTTTTGGAAATTGGGTCTATTATAATAGTGCGTTCCCCTAAAATTTGAGCGTGGAACCCCTTTGGTGTAAATCCGAAAGCAATTGTTCTGTCAGGATTGTCCATACTCATACCTCTGTAAGAATGGATGTCTGGAAATTTTTTTGATAAAGCTGGAGACATAATAGGAAAGAATTCGACTTCGAATCGTTCTGAACCTGAATTTGGAAGAGGAATTTCAAGGTTAATTTTTTTACCGCTTGGAGCATCCCTAAGGGTCTTAAGCTGTTTTTCTAATGCTGAGTGGTCAAGTTTCAGACTCCTCGCATTTATTGGCGCTGGGTTGTTCTGTTTTATGGTTGAGGGTTTTTGTACGTCTAGCCAGTAGTTTCCGAGGTTATTTTGACTAAAGCCACTAAAACTAATGAACATAAAAACAATGAAGTAAAAGCATTTTTTCATATCGTATCGATTAATTTTTCCTACTCTATTTGTATTGGCTTTTCGGATTCCGCCACCTAAAAAGATATATAGGTAAGAGACATGCGCTTGGTTTTGTTACCCTATCATTTTACCGTATCTCAAAAAAACTTCAAAAAGAGTACTGGCAACATGCCGCTGGCTTCTCGTAACAAAGGCAATAGATCAACTGAAAAATTTAGGGAAGGATTAAGGATTATACTCTAGGCAAAAGGCGAGAAGTTTTTTAAAACAGAACACCCGATCTTAAACTAGATCGGGTGTTTACTTCTGTACCTATTACTAAGTCAATATAGTGTTGTAATTGTTTATTAGTTCCATTTTAGGTTTTATACAATTTTCACCTAAAATGGATAGGGGGTATTTCTGAAAAGACTACTCTACGTAATCTAACTCTGTAAAAGAGCCAGTCATGGATGTAGTATTAGTACCATCAATAGAAGACGCCGTAATATCAAAATGACCTGAGATTAATCGATGTCCAGCTTCTGTAGGATGCTCTCTATTTTTAAGAATGGTAACGCGACCAGTCGAAGAAAAATAGGAAATCTGAGTTCCAGATTGTCTTATTAAAACGTAGTTAGTGAAATTTTCCGAATCGATATCTCCCATTTCCTTAACAGTGCTGTTACTAAAACCGCCTGTTCCGTTTAAAAATAGGGTAATCATTTCGCCATTGATATCGGCAACATCTATGCTTAAGGTATTGCCATTTGTGCCTTTTTTAGCTTCGTAAACTCTCATCTCAAAAGAATAACTGGAGTAGGTGTCTCCATCAATTGTAGCTTGAAATTCGGCTTCCTGTGCTTGTGAATTTGTAGTAGATGCACCGTCATCTGTGCTGCATGATACTGTAATAAATGCAAAAAGGGTAAGTGAAAAAATTAGAAAATTTTTCATGTCTTTGGGGTAAATTAAGGGTTAATATTTTATTAAAAATCATAAATAGGTAGGCGCAATGTAATAAATTTTATTTAGATGAAGAGTGAAGCACATCAATGTATGTTTTTTTGAATCAACCTATTAGGCAAATAATGAGGCGTTCATTTTGTGCTGAAATGTAATTTTGCTTGGACTACTTATTGGAGGAGAATGAAGTGTATTATGTAACTATTTAAGTCTTGGTTTTATCTCGTCTGCAAATATCAATTATGATCTCATCGAAAATCAAGCTCCTTCTTTAGCTTCGGTAATTGGTATTCGCAGATGAGGTTGTGACCACACCTTAGGCTTTACTTAAGTCCTTTATTTAAGTATTGTTTAAAAAATTGATTCAAATCTTCAAGCATTTCGGGAAACTCCTTCATATCTGTAAAAGAGTGATCTGAGAAGTCGAAAACCTTCAACTGAACATCTTTGTTATATTTTTTCTAACTGAAAGTGAAGGTTTGGTTCGGGACGATTAATTGTTTGAGATAAAATCAATGGCGGAATTCAAAGTTAAAATGCCCATTCCATTTATGAATTGAAAGCTTCAATTCATGAATTAGTTAGAATTTAAAAAAAATGAAACCATAGTATTGTTAGAGAAATTAATTTTTCAAGGAGGACCCCGAAATGCCATTAAAAGAGTAGGGAAAATAAAAAAATAACTCACCGATGATTAATGTTAACAATCTTATTAAGTTACTGGTATTTCCTTTTCTTCTATGCCCAAGTATCACTTTTGGCCAGTGGCTGCTTAATGGACAAGACAAAATATATACATGGGATACCGCAATCGTTAATCGAAATGTTGCCAAATTTTCTTGGTTGAATTTTGACGTAAATGGAAAGATGGGTGGAAAGGGCCTAGACCTGTATTTTGATAGAAATAGTGGGGATGGATGGAAAAGTCAAATAACTTTTAATAATCCAGACGGTAGTAGAAGACATCTAATAACCGATAATGTGGCATTTGGAGCAACCACAGATCCATCAAAAAACAGGCTTTTGATATGGCCTGGCTACCAAGGAAATGCTAAAGCCGAAGTTGAAATTCATGGCAAATTAGTGATCGGAAAAGGAGGTCCAACCAATATCCCTTTAACAATAGGTGGTTCAGATATAAGTCATTATGATCTATTTGTAGAGCATGGAATTTTAGCGAGTGAAATAAGAGTGAGAACTGGTTGGGCAGATTATGTTTTTGATGAAAACTATCATTTAATTTCAATAAAAGAATTGGAAGAATATATCAAGGCTAATGGACATCTCCCAAATGTACCTTCTGCGAAAGAAGTAGAAGAACAAGGTATTGAGTTAGGTGATATTAGTCGTATTCAACAAGAGAAAATTGAGGAATTAGCGTTGTACATCATAGCGCAAAACAAACGGATTAAAAAACTGGAATCCATTGTAAGTAAGATACTTGACGACAGCGGGAAATAATTTTAATAATCTTAAGATGAAATTATCTAACATAAAATTATATTTTCTGTGTCTGTTTTTAATTACAAACATAGTATCAGGACAAAACATTGATGTTGAGCCAGAATTAGAAAATTTAAGTAACATTGACTTTCTTCTTAACGACCCAACGGTATGTAATAGTAGTATTGGACATGGAGATGGACCGGTAACTGCATTAAGAATAAAAGGGAATAACAATAGTTTCGGGGATAGTTGGGCCAGGACACTTAGATTTCGAGCTAATTTTCTAGAAAATGCTGAATATGATCTTGGAAATGACAATCAACTAGATTGGAACAAATTAATGACTATTAATAGAAATGTATATACCGATAGACATAGCATTCGACTAGGCTGGAGATGGAGTGTAGGTAAACAAAAAATGGAAGTGGGTTTGTATGGTCATATAAACCACACATCTAATCAACTTGGGAGAGAGTTTTTACATGTTACCGATGTGGATTTGGAAGCATTTAACGATTACGAATTAATTTTAGGCTCAAATGGGACAGGTATTATAGCCGATGGTAAAGGATCATTCATTAAAAGAGAGGATATTTTTCCAGAAAACTTAATCAGAACTGCTTTTAGGAGAAGAGCATATTTTGGAGGTCAAGAATGTCCACCACACGATATTGATATACAAGTACGAGATATTAGAGGCGATGACTTTACGAATTGGCATGACGCGGCATGTAGTAAAACTTTTAGTCGAAGTGTTTTTTATGATTATGACGATTTAATAATTGAAGTTGCCGATCGAATAATTATGTCCCAGCAGGTATTTAAGGGGCAATGGAACCAAGAACATGAAGATAATGGAGAAATTCCTGTAGGATTTGAAGTTGGAGATGAAATGGAGTGGTCTATAGAAGATAATGATAGATTTGTTGACATTAACAGCGGCTCTAGATTACATTGTAAAGCCGGTGACGAAATATTATTTCTTGATGGATTTTTTGGAAAAAGCGGATCTAGATTTCATGCAGAAATAGATACTTCTATTGTTTGTGGAGATTTTGTGAGGATGAGCAATGGTTCTGGAAATCAGACAGCGGAGGATATTTTTAAAATATATCCAAACCCTGCTAATGGGATCGTGAAAATAGAAATCATAGCGAGCGACTCAGATTATCATTTTAAGATATACGATACTATGGGGATGGAAATACGATCTAATGCTATAATGAAAGATGGTGCGTTTAATGTAGATTTATCGAACATTCCAAATGGAATTTACATAGTAAAAGTCTCTAATGCAGAAGGATCTTGGAGTAAAAAATTAATAAAAATCTAAATCTTTTACTGTTATATGAATACAGCGTTAATATAAAGTGGTTTTGAGGTGACTCTTCTACGAAGATTCATTAAGACAAGCTTGGTATGCCGTTTTTTGTTCAGTGAGACACAAAAACTTTAGAAAACCCAGTCTAGAAATAGATTGGGTTTTTTATTTGTATTACTCCTATTGGGTGAAGAGCGCACTATTACTTGTGGATAGGTAGAAATAGAATTTGATATTCCTCATAGGGAGAGGCGCCGTCTGTTGTTGTTATATTTATTATAGGCCAATTTTGCCTCAGGAGCAGGGTATATGAAAAAGATTTTAATGAAAAAACTTGCGCCTTCGGTTGAGTTCTATATATTTGGTAAACCAAACTGGTAAACCAATTATTTTTGAAAGATGAGACTTAAGGATTGTCAAGGTTATACTCTTCTTAAATTCAATTTCTTCAATAATAATAGGAAAACTAATTAGACGCAGAACCTAATAAGCAAAGTGAAATGCTTATTACGAAGTTATGGGAGCAGCCAAGCAACAAACATCTTTAATAAAAAAACTCATTGCTCTAGTAGTGGGTTTTGGCCCTGGAATTTTTGCTATCGGTTATACTATTGGCACTGGTAGTGTTACTTCTATGATTGTGGCTGGGAGTACTTATGGGATGCAATTATTATGGGTGTTGTTATTGAGCTGTATGTTCTCTGGCATCCTGATGTTTGCTTTTGGAAACTATGCATTAATTTCAGGAGAAACTGCACTCCACGGTTTCAGAAAACATCTCAAATATGGTAAGTATATAGCCATCCTTATAATTGTGGGGATCACTTTTGGACAATGGAATTCTTTAATGGGTATTCTTGGAATTTCATCTAATATTATTTACGAATTGATAGCTATTAAATTTCCGCAATTCGGAAACTACAAATACGAATCTGTTCTCATCATAGCAATTGTAATCATTAGTATTTTCTACTCTTTAATGCTTGTTGGTAGATACACTTTCTTCGAAAAGATTCTAATCATATTCGTGTCCATTATGGGACTTTCTTTTATCGTCTCATTATTTTTTGTGTATCCCCTTCCTGGCGATGTGGTTAAAGGGTTAATTCCGTCTGTTCCAGATGTGCCTGGTGGAAAAATGATGGTTGCCGCCTTTGTTGGCACTACTATGGCAGCTGCAACGTTTTTATCACGGCCGCTCTTTGTGAAGGGAAAAGGTTGGACTATAGCCAATTTAAAGCAACAAAAACACGATTCAATACTTGCCGCGGTTTTGGTGTTTGTAATTAGCGCGGCTATTATGGCTGTGGCCTGCGGCGCCTTATATCATCAAGGAAATCCGGTAACGAAGGTGCTAGATATGGCCAATACACTTGAGCCAGTTGCGGGAAACTTAGCTGTAACTATCTTCTTTTTCGGAACCCTCAGTGCCGGATTGTCGTCCATATTTCCTTGTCTTTTAATTACTCCATTGTTACTGGCCGATTACCAATCGGGAGAACTAGACACCAATTCAAGACAATTTAGAATTGTAACATTCATTGCATGTTTAGTTGCTTTAATTGTTCCGGTATTTGGTTCCAACCCTATTCAAATGCAAATTTTGTCTCAGGTTTTTAATGTCTTTGTCTTACCTATAGTAGTGCTTGGTATTATACTGATTGTTAATAACAAGAAAGTCATGAAGGGTTATAAGACAGGAATAGCAGTTAACATAGGACTGTTCGCGGCTCTATTTTTTTCTTGCGTTATATCTTATAACGGAGTAATTGCACTAATCGAATACTTTTAAATGAAAGCATTTATGAAAAATACAATTGCCATAGTATGTTTATTATTGCTTTCAGCTTGCGGTGATGAAACCACTAATTCAATTAATGTATCCAATATTGACGAACTCAATTCGGCTATAGAAAATAGTAAAGCAGGAGATAATATTATTTTAGCAAATGGTGTCTGGAAAGATGTGGAAATACTATTTTTTGGACAAGGAACAGAGGATAATCCAATAACACTTAGCGCCGAAACACCTGGTGAAGTTTTTATTGAAGGTGTTTCTAATTTAAAATTTGGTGGAACCTATTTGGTAGCAGAAGGTCTACATTTTAGAAATGGCTATTCACCTTCTAATGCAGTGGTTGAATTTAGAATCAATGAAGACACTATCTCTAATTATTGTACAATCACCAATTGCGTTATTGAAGACTTCAATAAAATGAAACGCGACGATTCTGATTTGTGGGTATTATTTTGGGGGCGTCATAATACTTTGAGTAATTCATATTTAGCAGGTAAGACAAATCGTGGGCCAACGGTGAGAGTTGATATTAAAGGCAACCAGAATATTTATAATTATCACCAAATAGTGAATAATCATTTTGGACCCCGACCACCAAAGGGAGGTCCTAGTGGAGAAACTATTCAACTAGGGGACAGCTATTCTTCTATGTCACCAAGTTATACTCAAGTGGCAAATAACCTATTTGAAGCGTGCAATGGTGAGGTTGAAATTATTTCGAGTAAAACAAATTTTAACGAGTTCAGGAATAATGTGTTTTATAAAAGTGAAGGTTCCTTAGTTACTCGTCATGGAAATTACGTCACCATCGATGGCAATTACTTTATTGGAGATGGTGAAAATGAAAATTACGGCGGAATTCGGATTATAAATACAGGACATACGGTTACCAATAATTATTTCTACAATATAAAGGGAAAGAACTTTAGAAGTCCGTTAGCGGTAATGAATGGTATTCCGAAGTCACCTTTAAATCGGTACAATCAAGTTACAGATTTGACCGTAGCGTATAATACCTATGTGAATTGTGATTCCCCATGGCAATTTGGAGTTGGGCAAAATTTAAGTCAGAAAGACGTATTACCCCCTTCTGAAATTCGCTCTGCTCGACCGTTAAGAACCTTGGTTGCGAACAATGTGATTTATAATGAAAAAGGAGATGTTTCTCCAATTATTGAACACGATAAAGCAGATGGTGTTAGCTTCAAAAGTAATGTGATAAACAATCAAGGAGTTGTCTTTAAAGAATACGACGGACTAGAGAATATGAATTTTGAATTAAATGAAGTGGCTAAAGATATTTTTATGCCTGCAACCGGGTTAGATGTTGCAGTGCATCAAGGGTTTGATTTTGACAAAATTTCAAAGGATCTATTCGGAAACTCAAGGGCAAACAACAACGCCATCGGAGCTGTTGTTAATACAGAAACTAAAGCCCCAATGATTTTAGATAAATCGAAATATGGCGCAAGCTGGTATTCTAATAAAGCAACGACTAAAGATTCAAAACAGATAGCGGTAACTTCTTCAGATAACCTTCAATTAAAAATTGATGAAGCGAACAATGGAGATGTTCTAATATTAAGTTCAGGGATTTATAATGTAAATAAATCGCTGGTAATTAATAGGTCAATCACCATTCAATCTCTAAAAGGCAAAGCTAAATTGGTGTATAATGGAAGTGAAAGTACTCCATTGTTTGAATTGCGGCCAAAAGGGTTTCTCACCCTAAGCAATGTTGTTTTAAGAGGTAGTAATTCACAATATGCATTTGCCAGTTTAAAAGAGAACATGTTTACGCATTTTGGATTAACGGTTTTAGATTGTGACATCAGTGATTTTGACTTTGTGCTTAAAGTGTATAAACAATCTTTTGCTGAAAGGATCACTTTTGAAAATACTAGCATTTCAAATTGTGGAAACGGATTAGAATTGTCTGAAGAAACAAACGATAGAGGCGATTATAATGCTGAATATCTCACTATAAACAACTGTGAATTCACAAATGTTGAATCCAATGTGATTGACTATTATCGAGGTGGTTATGACGAATCTACTATTGGAGGAAATCTTCTTGTAACAAATTCTACTTTCACAAATTGCGGAGCGAAAGAAGAAAACAGAATTCTTATTAATACGCGAGGGATTATAAACGTAGATATTTCAGAAAACACCTTTACAAACAACCCTGTAAAATTGATTGCCCTCCTTTGGGGAGCAAAAAACAACTCACATGCCGATAATGAGATTTCTAATTCAGGTGAAATAAATGTAGAAGAGAATTTGAAGCTTAAATTAATGTACTAGTGCATATCAAAAACAGAAAAAAATGAGAAATATAGTATTTACAATAGCGACACTTTTGGCGCTAGTTGGCTGTAATAATGGCTCTAAATCATCTTTAGATTCAAGTACCAAAAGTGAAACTGAGAATATAGGAATAGGCCCTAATGCAAACGACATAATACCATTTTTCGAACATTGGAATTTAATCTTAGGTGATGGCTCTAATGTGGGTCAGGCCACAAACTATGAAGACAAGGATTTCTTTTACACGGAAGAAGATGACACAGCCCAGTGGGTAGTATTTAAAACACCCAATGCTGGAAACACTCATGGTACTTCGAACAACACTAGAACCGAACTTGCACAACTCAAGAAATGGTCACCAATGACGGATGCTAAATTGAACGCTACATTGAAAGTAATGAATGTATCAAGCACAGGCGATGCGAGGGTGGCATCTACCTATTCTGTAGTAATTGGACAGATTCATAGTGCAGATGGTCATGAAAACGAACCTTTTAAATTGTTTTACAAAAAATTTCCAGGTCATGCAAAAGGCTCTGTTTTTTGGAATTATGAAATCAATACTGCAGGCGATGATAATTCAGGGAGGTGGGATTACTCCTATCCAATTTGGGGTTATGATTTTTCTGTTGTTGGGTCAGGAGAAAACGACTATCCACCAGAACCAGAAGATGGGATTGAGCTCGGTGAAGAAATAAGCTACGAAGTAGAAGTTAAAGATGGTATGATGCACCTCAAATTCACAAGTGATGGGCATGAAACCAAAACATTTACAAAAAACCTGATTTCATCAGAATATACGAAACCTTCAGACATGCCAATACAGGTTAAAAATTTATTTGTGCCTATAGGTCAAGATGGTGTAGAACGAGAAACTGCCTACGCCGATGAGGGTCTTTTTTTTAAACTAGGGACATACAACCAAACCAATGGAAAAGATCCTAAAGTAAATAACGTATGGTGTTCTGGTGCTGAAACGCATGGAGGAGATATTCAAAAACAATACGCGGATGGAAACTATGCTGAAGTCTGGTTTAAGTCTGCTAGTATTGGTATTAGCGATGACGCCATATCTAATGAAGGCTATTTTCAGGCGAATGATCACTTAAGTAAAAAAACGGTTTATCCTAGTGAGGTAATTCCTTTTATGGATAAGTTTAAAATACTATTGGGGGATGGAACGAATGTCGAAGACCTTTCTAAATTTGAACACAAAGATTTTTTCTATACAGTAATCGATGGTACAAGACGCTGGGTAGTTTACAAAACCCCGAATTCTGGGGTAACTTCAAAAAACTCTAGTAACACAAGAACGGAGTTACACGAAAAAAGGGAGTGGACGCCTGAACAAGGTGGTAAGCTAACAGGAGTCTGCAAGGTAATGCAAGTATCCACTTCGGGAGATGCTCGGGTTGCCGCCTCCTACTCAACGGTAGTTGGTCAAATCCACAGTGGTGAAGGGCATGAAAATGAACCACTGAAAATATTCTATAAAAAATTCCCAAGTCACAGTAAAGGCTCTGTTTTTTGGAATTATGAAATCAATACTGCTGGTGATGATAATTCTGGAAGATGGGATTATTCTACTGCAGTCTGGGGAGACGACATGTCTGTTACAGGAACGAACAAAAATGATGATCCTATTGAACCTAAGGACGGTATAAAGTTAGGGGAAGAGTTTAGTTATGAGGTTAATGTATATAAAGGTGTCATGTATCTCACATTTAAAAGTGATGGTCATGAAACGAAGACATTTACTAAAAATCTTATCTCATCTCAATACGTCAATCGGTCAGACATACCAGCTCAGGTCGAGAAATTATTTGTTCCTATAGGACAGGATGGAACAGAGCGGCCTAATGCCTATAGTGGAGAACTAAATTATTTCAAACAAGGTGCTTACAATCAAACCAATGGAAAAGACCCAGAAACAAATATGGTTTGGTGCGCCGGTGCTGAAACATATGGTGGTGATATCGCTAAACAATATGAAAATGGCTGTTATACAGAAGTATGGTATAGAGAGGCGACTGTAGGCTTGGGTACGCCGCCAGATCCATTGAATTAAAGAGAATCAAGGGCCGTATTGTACAATTTATTAAAAAGTAATATTATATGAAAACATTTGGAGCAAGTAAAGAATTTTTATTAGACAAAAACCAAGATTGGGAAGTGGTTGGAGAAGGTGTAAAGAGAAAAATTATGGGTTATGATGATACAATCATGCTCGTCAAAGTGGCCTTCGATGAAGGAGGAATTGGATATAAGCATGAGCATCATCATTCTCAAGTTACATATGTAGAAAGCGGATCCTTCGATTTTACTATCGGCGATGAAACTAAAACTGTAGTAGGAGGAGACTCTGTTTACATTCCGCCTCATGTTATCCACGGTGCTGTGTGTACGAAAGCGGGAATTTTGATCGATGTTTTTAGCCCAATTCGTGAAGATTTTATGGAATAATTGACAAATTCCTTGTGAGTTAACAAAAAGTTAATATATTTGGTAAACCAATTTGGTTAACCAAATTGGTTTACCAAAAAATTGGCTTATAAAAAAAGGACAGGTGTACGCCTATCCTTTCAAACAATTACTTCTTTGGAGGGAAGTAACATTACATGTAGTAGCTAACTAAGACATGTATTACAAAGATAATAAATCTATTTATTAAGTAATACTAAACTGTCTTGTTAAGTTCCTATTATTTGCTAACCTAATAAAAACTAAATTATGAACTTAAAAATGAAGCTAACCTTAATTATACTGCTCTTTGCCAGTACTATTATTGTAGCGCAAGACAACTACACGTTAGAGGGTCAAGTAGTTTCAGCAACCGACCAAGTTGGTATTCCTGGCGCTAACATCATTATTCAAGGAACCTCTACGGGGGCTTCCTCAGACTTTGAAGGGAATTTTCAACTGGACGTAAAGAATGGCGATGTACTTGAAGTATCTTATATTGGATATGTTACCCAAACTGTATCAATAACCGGTCAAGCATCACTGGTGGTAGCCTTAGACGAAGACTCAAATAGTTTGGATCAAGTGATAGTTGTAGGATACGGTACGCGTAAAAAGAGTCATGTAACAGGAGCCGTTGCCAGAGTAGTTGGTGAAGAAGTTGCTTCTATTCAAGCAAATCGGGTAGATGACGCACTTGCAGGTAAATTGGCGGGTGTATTGATTCAGAATCAAAGCGGAGAACCTGGTGCAGATCCAAAAATCCAAATAAGGGCTGCTTCATCAATTACCGGCGATTCAAGTCCGCTAATTGTTGTAGATGGTTATCCAATTTCGGGAAATTTAGCAACTGTTAATCCAAATGATATTGAAAGTCTTGAGGTGCTAAAAGATGCTGCTTCGGCTGCTATATACGGTTCAAGAGGAGCAAATGGAGTTATTTTAATAACAACTAAAAAAGGGAAAAAAGGTGCGGCAAGTTTTAGTTATAACAACTTTACAAGTATTTCAAATAAGTATCAGAAAGATAATCTTCTTTTAAATTCTGGAGAATGGGCAAACACTATAGAAGCTAATATTGCCAACGGCTCTTGGGACGTTTCTGAGGTAGACCCCGATCTATTGAATTACCGAATAAACGCTTATAGAAACTCACCAGGTGCTATAAGTCCAGAAGAATGGCTTTTCGGAACGGGTTACACCACGAGTCATGATTTCAATATGAGCGGAGGTACCGAAGACGTGCGTTACTTTGCTTCTGTTGGTTATCTAAACACAGCGGGTATTGCAATTACTCAAAATTTTGAAAGACTCAATGTACGTGCTAACATTGATGCTAAACTTGGAGACAAATTCAAAACAGGAATAAGTATCAACGGGTTTGCATCCGATAGAGCAATACTAGCGCATGATCAACGTGATCTCTTAAGAGCCTATGGTGTTCATCCTATCTACCATACAGAAGAGTCTATTGCATTTGTTCAGCAATTGGACCAGCAAGCACAGAGCTTAGGGCTCGATCCATTTGATGATGGTTACAGAGGTGGTGACCTAGGTACTGCTGTAGGTTTTAACAATAGTATCTATACATTAGAGCCAGGTGATACAGCTCAAGATTGGCATTACGGACGATCTGGTAATGGTATTGGAGGGTCTGGTGATGCAGGTCCAGCGACCAAACTCGACAATGCAGAACAAACACAAAAAACATACTTTGTAAATGCGAGTTCTTATTTACAATACAACATCTTAGATGGATTAAATGTAAAAACTGTTCTCGGGGGAGACCTTAGAGATACTAATGATTTCTATTTTCAGGGACTGGAGGCAGACTCTCGTGCGCGTACAACTCAAACCGATTTGGACCAAACAGATGTTAAAAGATCTTCAGTGCTAAGTGTGACCACTTTGGATTATACGAAAACCATAGGTGCGCATGATATCTCAGCACTGGTTGGAGTAGAGTTTCAAAATTTTTACACCACAGGAATTGCTTTACGAGGTACAAATGTGCCATTTGGTGATATTGTAAATTATAACCTGTTAGATCCTGCCGATATCACCACAACGGAAAGGGATGAAACCATTAATAGACAGAGTGTTTTTGGACGAATTAACTATGCCTACGATAATCGTTATTTGGTTTCGGCTTCAGTAAGAAGAGATGGTGATTCTCGGTTTGGTGAAAATGAAAAGTTCGCAACTTTTCCAGCATTTTCATTTGGATGGAATATCCATAACGAATCTTTTTTCAACTCTAACCTTTTAACTCAATTTAAACCAAGATTTAGTTTTGGATCTTTGGGTACAACAGCCTTTTTAGGGCCATACGATGCATTGAGTCTTTTAAATTCTCAAGCAACCGCATTAGGGAATGGATTTGTCATTCCAGATAATATTGCCAATCCCAATTTAACTTGGCAAACTAACACAGAGACCAACTATGGTGTTGATTTAGGTTTTCTTAATAATCGTTTCAGGCTAGGTGTAGACTATTACACGTCTGATATTGAAGACATCTTAATTAGACAGAGTGTTTCGGAAGTATTGGGAACAACTTCTATAGTACTTAATTCTGGTGATGTCACAAGTTCTGGTCTGGAGTTTGAACTAAGTGCGGCTATCATAAGAAACCAAAATTTCTCTTGGGATGTGAGTGCTAACTTATCTACAGTTCAAACAGAAATTACTGATTTAGGTGGTCTGGATGAATTACCTCCTACCATTTACGGTCAGAGCGGTCGAGGTCCAGAATTTAGAAATTATATAGGTGGAGAGATTGGTGAAATGTGGGGATTGGAAACCATTGGTGAAGTGGAAATGATTCATGTAGCGGATCCCACAAGAACTCTTGGTGCAACTAGTGGAGAATATTATGTAAAAGACCAAAATGGTGATGGTGTAATTGACACAGACGACTACGTAAAAATAGGACAAAACACTCCAGATTTTTATTGGGGTTTGAATAGTTCAATGAATTACAAGGCTTTTGACATGTCGTTTCAATTGCAGGGATCTCAAGGGGCGGAGGTTTTCAATGTTGACCCACTTTACTGGCAATCGCAATTTGGTGGAAGGTTAAGAGATAGTTTTGATGCTAATGACGACGGCATTGCCGATGGGAATGGAGAGTTTTATACCCGGGCAAGAGATCAAACAGATGCCACCATACAAGATGCATCTTATGTAGCATTGAGAAACCTGACCATAGGGTACACGCTCGATCCAACCTTGGTCGGGAAAGTAGGGATAGATTCTGCAAGGATCTATTTAGCAGGTACTAATTTATTATATCTATGGGCTGATAATTATACCTCTTTCAATCCAGAGGGTGTTGAGACTACAAATAGTGGTTATTTAGGACCTACTACGTATGGTGTACAGGTGGGGGCAAGTCCAATTGTTAGAAGCTTTACGTTTGGCTTAAATGTTAATTTTTAAAATAAGGAAATAATGAAAAAAGCATATATATTATTATTGGGATCATTGTTGCTAACAGCAGCATGCAGCACTGATTTGGAGCAATTCCCGCCAAATATTGCTAGTGCAGGCTCTTTATCGGATTATAGTGGAGTATTAAATGCAGCATATTTTTATCAGCATGCGTCTACCACACCCATGGCTGTGATGGGAGATTTTAGGGCAGACAATGCCTTGATGGATGAAGAACCTTATCCTGCATTTGATAGATTTAACAGTGATTTATTGGATATGAATGATCAATTTTTCAGACCTTTCTATGCAGCTTTATACAAGTCAATTTTAAGCGCAAATAACGTAATTGAGAATTCTACGGACGATACTCAAATAGGAGAAGCTAAGTTTTTAAGGGCGTTGTCTTATTTTAAACTCGTACAAATGTTTGGTGATGCAACAGTTAACTTGTCTGCAGAACCAAGTACAACAGATACCTCCATTCTAGAGAGACAACCTGTTGCTGATGTGTACAATAATGTAATTATTCCAGATTTGCAGAGTGCAATAAGTGCTTTAAATACTACATCAGTAAATGGTAGAGCATCTCAATTAGCCGCTCGAGGATTGCTGGGTAAAGTACATATACATATGGGTAATTTTGGCGACGCAGAATCACAACTAGCGGCGGTTGTAAATGGAGCGTCTGCTGCAGGGATTAGTTTACAGGAAAACTTTGCTGATATTTTTGGATTTGAAAATGACTTGAATTCAGAAATTATATTTGCCACTCAAATATCTAGTTCTGTGGTAGATGAATACGGATTTTCAGAGTTTTGGGAATGGTCTTTTGGACTTGACACAAAGTCTCTGGATCCATTGGACGCTTCTTTAATTGCAGCCTTTGATGCTAGCCCAGGAGATTTAAGAAGAGCGGTTACCATTGATGAGGAAACGATGGCATCACCAAAATTTCAACAAACGGATGGTTCAGACCATGACTGGATTGAATTAAGGTTAGCCGATGTTATATTACTGTATGCGGAAGCATTGAATGAAAACGGAAGTACACCTGCTGCCCTAACACAATTAAATAGGATTAGAACTAGAGCGGGTTTACCTAATTCAACTTCAACCACCCAAACCGCTGTTAGAGTCGCAATAGCAAATGAAAGAAGACTAGAATTGGCCTTTGAAGGACATCGATGGTTTGATTTGGTTAGAACGGGCACTGCTCAGTCGGTACTTGGGTTTTCAGATGCGAACTATTTATTAGCACCAATTCCAATTTCGGAAATATCTTCGAGCTTTGGAGTGATTACTCAGAATCCAGGATATTAAAAGTAATGGTTTCGGTAAAACCAAATTGTATGAGGTTCTTGATAAAATACATATTTGATAATTAGCCTGTTCGGATATTGTTTTAATTCTTACTGGCTTGAATTTGGGCCAGTAAGAATTCTATAATGGCGTTAATATTTAAATGAATAATAAAGTTTCAGTAAATAATATTGTTACACTAGTTTTATTTAACTTTAGACAATTCAATTTGGTTAACCAATTATTTATAGTAGAAATTTATGAAAGTAGAAATCCTTAACTCAAAGGAAAAGCAGTCGCTCCAGAAAGAGGTTATTGTAAAGCTCAGAGATTTGATTAATCAGAAAAATCTAGAGCCTGGTGATAAGCTACCTTCTGAACGAATGCTTTCGGAAAAATTTAAGGTTACGAGAAGTACCATTCGTGAAGCAATTCAGAAATTGGAGTTCTATGGATTGTTGTCCTCTATTCCTCAAAGTGGGACGTTCGTTGCAGAAATCGGGGTAATTGCGATGAATGGTATGATTGAAGATATTTTAAGACTCGAAGACCCTGACTTTAAATCTCTCGTTGAAACTAGAATACTATTAGAATTGAAAACGGCTAGATTGGCCGCATTGAGAAGAACAGATGAGGACTTAATTATAATGAAGGAAGCACTGGACGCCTATACCAAAAAGGTCTTAAATAATGAAGATGCAGTGCAAGAGGACTTGCTATTTCATTTAGCCATTGCAAAGGCCAGTGGTAATAGTACCATGAATACTTTTATGCTGATTATCACGCCCGAAATCATTACAAATTTCCAAAAATATCATGTGTGTGATGATAAACTTGCTCATTCGGGAATTGAAGAACATCAGCGAATTTATAATGCAATCAAAGATCAAAATCCACAACTGGCAAAACAAATGATGAAGGACCATTTTAAGGTACTTTATCAATACTGTTACAATGTTTAGCTAGACTAAGCACAACGATTAGAGATTAAATGTACGATTAATCTCAGACCGAATAAAATATTTTGGAGGGAACTAATATTACAGTAGATCACCTATTCTATTTCTTTATAAGTGATTTTACCCCCTTTCTTAAATTGACGTTAATCCATGAAACATCGTTTCAGAGATTGATTCGTGGCCTTTGGTTGCGATATAACTATATAATGTAGCTAGAGAATATGAAAATAAAAGGTTTAAGGTGGTGGATTATTAGTTTAATCTTTATTGCTACTGTAATTAATTACATAGATAGAACAGCTTTTGCTTTACTATGGCCCGAAATGGGTAAAGATTTAGGCATGGACAATTCTGATTATGCACTAATGCTTAATTTCTTTTTGTTTGCCTATGCTGGAAGTAAATTTTTATCTGGTAGACTATACGATCAAATAGGTACTAGAATAGGGTTTGTTTTGTCCATTGTTGTTTGGTCTACTGCTGCAGCTTTCCATGCGTTAGCAAGAGGCGTTATTTCTTTATCAATAGTTCGTGGGCTGCTTGGTTTAGGAGAAGCAGGGCTCTGGCCTGGAGCTGTGAAAAGTAATGGAGAATGGTTCCCAGTAAAACAAAGAGCTTTAGCACAAGGTATTTTTAACGCTGGCGCCTCTATTGGTAATGTGATAGCTCCTGTTATTATAGTCTATCTGTATGCGCAATTTGGTTGGAAGTCGACTTACATAATATTAGGAGCGTTAGGATTGTTATGGGTTATTCCATGGTTGATCATAAACAAGTCAAAACCCAAAGATCATCCTTGGATTACTGAAGCTGAACGGAATATGTTACTGAACGATCGAATTGAGAATAACAATATTGTAGTTGAAGGAGCTAAAAGTTTAAGTGTAGTAAAAATTTTAAGTTATAAAGAACCTTGGGGGGTTTTACTGTGCAGATTCTTCATTGAGCCTATTTGGTGGTTTTTTGCCGGTTGGATGCCAATATACCTAAATTCGAAATTTGGTCTTAGTATAGAAGAAATAGGAAAGACCATGTGGATCTCTTATTTAATGGCTGCTGCTGGCGGAATATTGGGAGGTTTCTTTACTGAAGAAATAATAAAACGCACCAATGTAGATATTGGTCGAAAAGCAAGTATAGTTTTAGGAAGTCTTTTAATAATAGTAGGGTTTGTTTCTATTATACTATTTGTAAACGACTCTAATTATATGACCTTTATTTATTTAGCTGGATTAGCCCTTTTCGGATTCCAATTTGCTATTGGTAATATTCAAACGCTATCGAGTGATTTATTTCGAGGGCCATCAGTGGGAACCTTGGCCGGTCTGGCTGGTACTGTAGCCGCTTTTTCGCCCATGATAATGAATTGGTTTATTGGTAGAATAACAACCGGAGGATCATATACACCGGCATTCGTAGCTATTACAGTATCCGTGGTTTTAGCAGTATTAGCTGTTTTCTTATTAATTAGAAAAGTAAAATTAGCAGTAAACACAGAAAATGAAAAAGAAATAATTAAATAAAAAAATTAGAATATGAGTAAATCAAATAGAAAAGTAGCCATAGTAACTGGAGCTACGGGTGGCATAGGCTTCGAAGTAGCAAAAAGATTAGGTGAAGACGGATATACGGTTGTTTTAAATGGTATCCAAGATGATGAAGGAATTAAAAAAGTAGCCGATCTTACTGCAGCAGGAATTACTGCTGAGTATTGCGGGTTCGATGTAACAAGTGAAGATGCAGTAACTTCAAACATAACCAAAATAGGAGAAAAGTACGGCCGAATTGATGTTCTTGTAAATAATGCAGGTGGATTAGGTGGGCGATCTCGATTCGAGGGTATGACAACTGAATTTTATAGACACGTAATGGCATTAAATCTAGATTCTGTGTTTTTCGCTTCACGAGCATCCATACCCTTCCTTAAAGAAGGGGAGCATCCATCTATAATCAACTATACATCAAACGCAGGATGGACGGCGGGAGGACCTGGAGCGGGAATCTATGGAACATCTAAGGCAGGTGTTCATGCAATTACCAGAGCATTGGCAAAAGATCTAGCCGAATATGGAATTAGAGTAAATGCAGTCTCCCCAGGTACTATTGATACGCCTTTCCATGCACAAATTAAAGCAACAAAACCAGAAGTTTTTGCTTCTTGGGCAAACAATATAATGTTAGGAAGATTAGGTCAACCAGAAGATGTGGCTGGTGTTATTTCATTCTTAGCAAGTAAGGATGCATCTTTCATTACAGCAGAAACTATACAAATTGGTGGAGGTCAAGCTCTAGGAATATAATATTAAGATAGATGAGTAAATTGAAAGGGAAGATAGCGGTAGTTACTGGCGGTTCTAGAGATATAGGTAGAGCGATCTGCATTAAACTTGCAGAAGAAGGAGCTCAAGTAGTTGTAAATTATAATAGCTCTGAATCTGAAGCTAAAGAAACCGTAAATAAAATAAAAGCTATTGGAGGAGATGCAATCGCGGTTAAAGCTGATGTATCAAAATTGGATGAGATTAAAAATTTAAAGAAGAAGACTGTTGAAGCATTTGGAGATAAAATCGATATTCTAGTAAACAATGCAGGAGGCCTTTTCGCACGCAAAACTTTACAAGAGCTAGATGAGTCGTTTTATAACCTTGTTATGGATGTCAATTTTAAATCTACAGTTTTCGTAATGCAGGTATTCGAACCTCTAATGGGTAATGGCGCGTCGATCATCAACCTTTCATCTCAGGCAGCAAGAGATGGAGGTGGAGGAGGATCTTCATTATATGCCTCTTCTAAAGGGGCCGTAAGTACATTTACTAGAGCAATGGCAAAAGAACTTGGGCCTAAAGGTGTTCGCGTAAATGCTGTCTGTCCGGGAATGATTGCAACTAAATTCCATGACGATTTTACCAAGGATGAAATTCGGGTTAAAGTGGCCGCCGGCACACCTTTGAAAAGAGAAGGAAAAGCAGAAGAAGTTGCAGACCTTGTTACTTATCTGGCCTCTAATGATTCCTCTTTCATGAATGGAACTAACTTAGATATTAACGGAGGCTTGGCTTTCAGTTAAAATAATAATAACTTGAATATTATTTAAACGCGTGGTGGATAAAGTAATAACTTTTGGAGAGGTAATGATGCGATTGGCAACAGAAAGACATTTGAGGTTTTCTCAAGCCAAGTCTTTTCATGCGATGTATGGAGGGGGTGAATTCAATGTGGCCGTTTCTCTATCCAATTATGGAATTCAATCTGAATTTGTCACCAAACTTCCCGATAACGATTTAGGAAAGTGCGTGGTAATGGAACTAAATAAAAGGAATGTAGGTGCTAATCATGTTGTTTACGGTGGGGAGCGATTAGGCTTATATTTTTTGGAGACAGGAGCCGGCACTAGAGGTAGCAAAGTAGTATACGATAGAGCGCACAGTTCTATGGCAACCATTAAATCTGGCGAAATAAATTGGAGTGATGTATTTAAAGGTGTTAATTGGTTTCATTGGAGTGGTATTACCCCAGCGATCTCCCAAAATGCTGCAGATTCCTGTTTAGAGGCCATAAAAGTAGCTTCGGAACTAGGCATAACCATCTCATGCGATCTCAATTATCGATCAAAACTATGGAAGTATGGCAAAGAGCCTAAGGATATAATGCCGGAGCTTTTAAAATACAGTCATGTAATACTTGGAGACCTAGATACGGCATTCTTTATGTTGGGTAAAGAAAAAACAAATCCAAACTATACCAACCCACAGAGTCTTCCAAAATTATACGAGCTTCTTTTTGATCTATGTCCAAACCTTCAAACGGCAGCGACTACGCTGCGATATTCAGTAAATGCATCTCATCAAAAGATAGGTGGAATATTATATCACGATAAGAAATTATATTCAGCAGATTTAAAAGAAGTAACACCTGTTGTAGATAGAGTGGGGAGCGGAGATGCCTTTATGGGCGGTCTAATTTATGGTTTAATAAAGGAAAAGCACAACCTTCAAAAAGCGCTTGATGTAGCAGTAGCAGCCTGTTGTTTAAAGCATACTATTTCTGGAGATTATAACTTAATCACTATAGAAGAAATAGAAGAATTTATTTCAGGAAATACCTCAGGTAAAGTTTCAAGATAATATTTAAATTAATTTAATGGCAACATTTTCGAGAATACAAGTAGCTACTTTAATGGAATCTACAGGATTAGTGCCTTTGTTCTATAATTCGGATATTGAAATATGCAAGAAAGTAATTCAAGCATGTTACCATGGGGGTGCCAGACTTTTAGAATTTACGGCCCGTGGAGATTATGCTCATGAAGTATTTGGAGAACTGAACAAGTATGTTCAAAAAGAGTTTTCTAAAATGGCAATGGGTGTTGGCTCGGTTACAGATGCCGCCTCTGCATCCTTGTTTATGCAATTGGGAGCAAATTTTATAGTAACGCCTGTTCTAAGAGAGGATATTGCGGTCGTTTGTAACCGAAGGAAAGTTCTGTGGTCACCTGGGTGCGGTTCTTTAACTGAAATTGCCAGAGCCGAAGAGCTAGGTGCCGAAATCGTAAAACTCTTTCCTGGAGGGATCTACGGACCTGATTTTGTAAAAGCCATTAACGGGCCTTGCCCATGGACCAGTATCATGCCAACGGGTGGTGTTTCTCCCAATAGAGAAAATTTAACGAGTTGGTTCAGAGCTGGAGTAACCTGTGTGGGAATTGGATCAAAATTGATGGTTAAAGACGCCAATGGAAACTTCGATTACCCCAAAATAAGTGAACTTACTAAAACATCTTTAGAGATTATTTCGGAATTTAAAAATGAACACTCATAGCACATCAATTAATTTAAAGGAATTGTCTGTTTTAACTGGCTTTTCTGTTTCTACAGTGTCTAAGGCATTAAATGGTAAGTTAGATGTTAGTACGAAGACGAAAAGGCTTATCATGGACGTTGCCGAGGAACACAATTATGTCCCAAATAGTCTTGGTGTCCGTCTAAGAAATAAAAAGAGTTATACGGTCGCCATTATTGTGCCTCAGATCAATATAAAAGTTTATAGCAACCTTCTGTTTTATTTTCATCAAATAGCAGACTGTCGTGGTTATCGAATTATTGTTTTTCAGTCCTTTAAAAGTGAATTAAAAGAGACCGAATGTTTACATAGTTTATGCGATGGTAGTATTGACGGCGCCATTGTATTTTCAAATGTGATTAACAATTTTTATACGAGAAATTACAAAATTCCCATATTAACGATTGAAATAAGAGAGGCTCTTATTCAAGAAAATTTGAGTAAATATTGTTTCCAAAAATTCGAAAAACTTATAGGCAAAGGAGCCTAAATTTGATTCTTAGATTAGTTATAAGTTAGTACCCTTGTAATTACCAATATCAAATCGCTCTTTTTTTTGTTTCATGAGAATCCCGTTTTACTTAAAGCGGGATTCTCGCTTTTACTTTTATCCGTAAGTGTAAATAATTACTGTTTGTTGGTTGCTCCCCCTCTTAGGTCAATATCGAACTGTAACTATTTGTTATTTAGTAATTTAATTAGATTTTAGACCCCTTCTTGGGCTCGAACGACTCCTTTATTTATATAAAATTCCTTCTTTTCATCTGATATAGGAAGCCGTGGGTTAAAATAGATAATCAAAAATAAAAACGATAATAATATGGAGTAGGTAGTTACAATTAATTTTTAATGACTTGTGTAGTTCCTTCGGTTCCGTTAAGATCGGTGATGTTCAAAAAAAATATTCCAGATTTCAATGGTGAAATGTTGATAGAGTTTTTATGTCCGTTCGAAAGTACCAATTGTCCTAAATTATTGTAAATTTTTATAGAGCTTATTGTGGTTTCTGATTGGATGGTTATCAAATCATTAGTAGGGTTTGGATATGCTAAAAATTTGAGTGGATTGTTTTCGTACAAAGACAAAATCAGGGAATTTCCGTACCAAATAATCTTGCTGTCAAGACGAGAGGCTCCAATTATATCATTATCTCCATCATCGTTTAGATCTGAGACCAAAATGCTACTCCCTTCATAAAGGTCATTATAAAGAATTATTTCAGGTCCGAAATTTCCCTGTCCATCAATATTTTCAAACCAGCCAAACCTACCTTCATTAGTGGTCGTAAAGCCAATGTCAAGATCGCCGTCATTATCCAGATCTCCTAAAGAGATATCATAAGGACGTGATACTCCTGTTACTATGGTAGTAGGGTTTCCGAAATTCCCTAGTCCGTCAATGTTTTCGAGCCATATGAAGTATTCATTTGAATTATTAGAGCTAATTATCACGTCTATATCGCCATCCAAGTCCATGTCTGCGGCACTTAAAATTTCTATACTACTACCACCATTTGTATCATAAATCAAGTTGGATGGACTAAAATTTCCCATGCCATCAAGGTTTTCAAACCAAATTACTTTTGGGCCTCCGTCGAATTGCCAACTTATAATATCGATATCCCCGTCATTATCTAAATCGGCTGGGTATGCTTTTGAGTTGAAAGCTCCGCCTCCGCTTGAGAGCACAATCTCATGAAGGACACTATAGTCGCCAAGCCCATCAACGTTTTCAATCCAGCCGAAATTGCTTATAGTGGTAAAAAGTATGTCGATGTCATTATCTCCGTCAAAATCTGCAATTTCCAAAGAAGTTAACGTGTTTATACCATTTGGAACATTCTGGGCTTCTCCAAAATTACCAAGACCATCCATATTTTCATACCAAAGTATAGATGAAACTGCCCCTCCAATCACATCCATATCCCCATCTCCGTCCACATCTGAAGCCCTTATATATCGAGCCCTTGGATGATAGTCGATTCCTTTTTGTTTTCCGAAACTTCCCTGTCCATCTATATTTTCAAACCATGCAAATATGCTGTTTGAGAAGTTGCTAAGATTATGGGAAGCAGATAATAAATCCTTGTCACCATCACCATCTATGTCCGCTAGATAAATATTTTCCACATTATCAATGTCTTCATATATAATATTTTGGTTTCCAAACGCTCCTTGTCCATCTAAATTTTTATACCAAGTTATTTTAGCATCTTTTGATGATATACACATAACGTCTAAAGAACCATCATTATCTGCATCACCTATGCTTATTGAGCTAGGCAAATTAACACTATCCGAAATTATCTGAGCCACTGAAAACGTTCCTTGGCCATCAAGATTTTCATAAAAGGCAATATAATTATCCTCTCTAGCAGCTACAAAAATATCCTGATCTCCATCACTGTCAATATCTACTACATTTAAGGCGCGAGCCCCTTCTACGTCTGTGGCTATTATTTGTAAGGGCGCAAAATTACCGTTGCCGTCAATGTTTTCATGCCAGCCAACTATATCAAGCAAATCTGTGCTTGAGACTACGTCAAGATCTCCATCGTTATCGATATCAGCGGCATAAACAGAAGTGGGGTCGTTTTGATCTGTACTTATGATTTTTTGGGTTCCAAAACTTCCGTTTCCATCCAAATTTTCATACCAAATTATCGTGTCATTCTCATATGAAGTCAAAAGAATATCATTATCACCATCTCCATCAAGATCTGCTGTTTTTAATGATTTTGCCTCAAAGACATCGATATCAATAAGCTGTTCACTACCAAATTGTCCTAGTCCATTAAGGTTTTCCATCCAGACAATTTTTTGTTGAAATGTGTAAGAAGAAAGTATATCCATATCACCATCTGAATCCATATCAGATACATAAATAGAACCACTAAAATATTCGACCACCTGTTCTGGTCCAAAAGTTCCTAATCCATCTAAATTTTCAAACCAAATAATTTTGTCAACTGAAGTAGCACTTGCGAGGGCATCTAAATCCCCATCTCCATCTATATCTTTTAGAAATGGCGATGAGATATTGCTACCTATTTCATAATTTAAAATTAGTTTTCTTGTGCCATAGGTGCCCAATCCATCGATATTTTCAAACCAAACTACGTTTCTGCCGCCCGCTGTCATAATATCCAGATCACCGTCGTTATCAATATCGCCAAAAAATGCATCCATAGGCCTAATAACATAACTATCATCAGAGACTATATTTTCTTCAAAGCTTATCTGTGCGAAGGATGAAAAGCTTAAGAGTAAGGCTGCGAAAATTAGAGGTCTTAGAATCATTAGTATAAAAATTTAATGCGAAATTGAATTTACAATATAATAATTGTCCAGAGAATATTAGTAACTCCTTTATAGACCGTTAGTGAAGGCCAAAGTCAGCGGGAAACAGTTTCATTGGTATGTCTTGATGAGGTTGGCCACTTATAGGATATTAAAAATTAATTTAGGAACGATTCCATCTAAACCTTATGTCACTTTCTACCCAAGGAACCCTAAAAGGTGTAAAGGCAAAGGAGGAAAAAACACCTCATAAAAATGACGGGATGTCTGATATGGCTCCTGCTTAAATAAACACCTCGACTACACTCAGCACTGCGCTTCTGGTTTAAGGAGACAACAGCCTGTAAAAAACAGAAAACCCAGCCTATTTCTAGACTGGGTTTTTACTTCTGCTCCTTCTCTTAGTTCAATATCAAACAGTAACTATTTGTTATTTAGAAAGTTAGATAAATCCTAGTCCCCTTATAGCTATCGAACTACTCCTATATTTGTAGGTTTCTTCTTGTTTTGTTCGATTTGCTATTCCTCTACTTTAACTGTTTTCTGAATTCCAGTGTTATTTTGTTTGTCTATAATCCTTACAAAATAGATACCAAGATTTAAATCAGAAATATCAATTTGATTTGAATTGAAATTTATTTTAACCCGTTGACCTAGATTGTTGAAAACAGCAATTTCAGAAATGTCCGAACTTGATTTTACCTTTAGAACAGATACCGTAGGAACTGGTGATATCGAAAACTCAAATTTGCTGTCTTGACCAACGCCAAGCACGGTTAAATTTTCATACCAAACAATATTTTGTCCACTAAGACTACCACTTGCCGAAAAAACATCCATATCATTGTCACCATCTAAATCCGCTGCCATAGCAGATCTCACACCAAATGTATTTTCAGACACTAATTTTCTTGAGGGAAAATTACCCGCACCATCTACATTCTCATACCAAAATAAGTGAATTCCTTCTCCAGTGCTACCTTCAGCTGAAGCAGCAAGGATATCCAAGTCACTGTCTCCATCAATGTCCGCCGCAAACACCGAAATAGCTTTGTCTAAATTAGTGTCAACTACATGTTGTATTCCAAAATTTCCTTGGCCGTTTGTGTTTTCATACCAGGCAATCATATCATCTACCCAAGAAGATGAGAGTACGTCCATATCGCCATCTGCGTCCATATCAGCACTATAAACTGAACTGGCTCCGTCTATCGAATTCGTTATTAACACTGGTGAGCCAAAATTGCCAAGGCCATCTAAATTCTCATACCATTCCACTTTATCTCCCGCCCAAGCAGCTGAAAGTACATCTTTGTCGCCGTCACCATCTAAATCTGCTGCGTGAACTGAGTTTGCTCCATTAACATCCGTGGATATGGTATTTTGAGGACCAAAATTACCAAGTCCGTCCATATTTTCATACCAAGCTATTTTATCATCTAAGATTGAAGAAGAAAGTATATCCATATCACCATCTCCATCCAAATCATCCGCATATACAGAAGATGGATTATCCGCGCTTGTAGTAATTATTTGTTGTAATCCAAAGTTTCCAGCTCCATCCATATTTTCATACCAAGCAATTTTATCATCAAAATATGAGGTTGAGAGAACATCAAAATCTCCATCTCCATCAACATCAGTTGCATAAACAGTATTCGCACCGTCAATATTTGTAGTTATAATTTGTTCAGAACCAAAATTTCCTTGTCCATCCAAATTTTCGTACCAAACAACTTTATTTCCCTGAATTCTTGATGTGGCTAGCAAATCCAGATCACCGTCACCGTCTATATCCGCTGCGTGTACAGATTCTGATCCTTGAACGTCATCCGAAACTAGATGTTCCTGGAAAGCGACTTGAGCATAGAAGTTGATATGTCCAATTAAGAAGAATGCTATTATACTAATTTTTTTCATTTTTCTCGCTTTTAGAACAGGTGAGTGATATTTCAGCAAAGCTATTCCAATTTTTTCAGATTACAAATCTGTATATAATGAATTACAAATGGGGTCGCTCGTACGTTAGAATCTGTGAAGTCTGGTTACTCCTATTGGTAAGTTTTAAGTTGAGGTGTTTTTATAGAAAAACTAAATATCGTTTCTTTTTAAAAAGAAAGAACCAAAGAAAACTTTAGATGCCATTTGAATTTTCGAATATGTTGGTATAGAAAGGGTTGTTTTCATGAACCCCTGTGTTTGTTATTCTTCACTTATCACTATGGTTCTTCATTTGTATGCAATTTTCAAATTTCATTCGATATATGAACCAGGATGAGTTAGTCGCGCTCATCATTACTAAACATAGACGTTTTTAAGCTATTAAAAACAGAAAACCCAGCCTATTTTTAGACTGGGTTTTTACTTCTGCTCCCCCTCTTAGTTCAATATCGAACAACAATTCTTTGATTCGCATGCACGAAAGTATTTAAACTCCGTTTTAAGAGTGCAGCATTTGCTTCAGCTTGGACCACTCTATTAGTTCAGTATCAAATAGCTTAAAAAATAAAAGAGGAGTCGAAAAACCGTTTTAAATCGAAAGTATTCTTTATTAAGGAGAACAACTAGTAAAATTAGGTTTAGGACTTGTCCAATTAGACGCACCGTAACTAAACGCGAGACAATTAATTACATTACTTACATTCCATGCACTTAAATCTTGATTAAAGAAATCATTTCCATTAAACATTTGCTCCATGCTGGTTACGTTACTCGTATTCCATCCACTAATATCTTGGTTGAAGATGGATCGATCGAAAAACATACCACCCATATTTGTCACATTACCTGTATCCCAATTTCCGATATCTTGGTCAAACGCAGTGGCATTATAAAACATACCATACATTAGTGTCACATTTCCTACATTCCAGTCGCTAATATTTTGGTTGAATGCGAATGCGCCTTGAAACATCAGGTGCATTTCAGTTACATTTCCTACATCCCAATTTCCAATATCCTGATTGAATGATGGAGCACTTCGAAACATCCATCCCATACTTAACACATTGCTTACATTCCAATTCCCAATATCTTGGTTAAATGATTCAGCACCTTCAAACATGCGATACATACTTGTCACGTTACTTGTATCCCAATTTCCGATGTTTTGATTGAAGGTGGCTCTATCTCTAATCATAATTGACATGTCGGTTAATTTGGTAGTCGCCACTGCTGTGACATCCTCATTATTTGTCAGCATATCTCGTAATAATGGTTCATCCACTACTATATAGGTAATACCATTTATAATTCCTGTTGCTCCAACTTCTGCCCAGTCTCGAGCTTTAATAGTAATACCATTACCATCTAAATACACAGGGTTTTCTCCGTTTACTTGTACAATCCTGATTTCGGTTGCAATATTTCCTGCCGCATCACTCACACTATATATAACTTCATACGTTCCGCTCATCTGTGCATTCACGTTTGATGAGATTTCTATGTCACTGGTAATATTGCCATCTAGATTGTCCACGGCAGTTGCTCCAAGCTCCAAATAAGGTTCATTTATAAAAATGTTTTGAGGATTTGCTCCCGCTATCGTAATTATTGGATCAGTAGTATCTGAAATGGTCTCGTCATTTCCTCCGCAAGCAAAAAACAATAGCATTAATAAATAGAGTAATATTTTTTTCATGATTATTTGATTTCCTGATTATAAAACAGAAAACCCAGCCTATTTCTAGACTGGGTTTTTACGTCTGCTCCTCCTCAAAGACTCGAACTTTGGACCCTCTGATTAACAGTCAGATGCTCTAACCAACTGAGCTAAGGAGGAATTTGAGATCACCTTTTGCGGGTGGTACTCTGGTTACCTATACAACCAGTAGTTGTGAAGGCGGGTGCAAATATAATTTATTTTTTAACTGAGCAAAAAAGAATTTAAACTTTTTTTGCTTCTTTTTTTTATTTTGTGATCGCACGGTAAATATCGTTCCCATTCGCAAACAATAATAAAGCAATAAGTAGGAAGAATCCAACCAACTGTGCATACTCCATAAACTTGTCGTTTGGCTTTCGGCCACTAATCATTTCATAAAGTAAAAACATAACATGACCTCCATCCAATGCAGGGATAGGAAGTAAGTTTAAAACCCCTAGCATAATCGATAGAAAGGCGGTAATACTCCAAAACGCTTCCCATGACCAAACACTAGGAAATATTTGAAAAATAGCCCAGAATCCACCTACACCTTTATATGCGCCTGTGCTTGGGTTACCAATTTTCTTTAACTGGCTTCCATACCAGCCAAACTTGGATCGAAACTTATCAAATCCTACTCCAAAACTTTCTCCAAGAGTATATTCCTTTCGAACAATTTTTAAATAGCCAAACTCTTCCATTAACTTAAGATCATTTAGCCTGTAGATGTCGAGTTTTCCTTCATTGCTTACTACCAATGGAACTTCAATCCTATTTCCATCTCTAAGTATAGAAGTTGATACAGTTTGTCCTTTCAGCGTATTTAGTTTTTCTACAAATTCATCAAAGTAGCGCAGTTCCTCACCATTAATAGCTACCAAATAGTCTTTTTCTTGTAATCCTGCTCCTTTATTCGCAGACGAATCGGTTACCTGCCCTACAAAAAATGGCTCACGCAATTCAAACAAATCACGATTGTCACTTGTACTCAACTTTCCGAGGAAGTCTTCTGGAAGATCAAAAGACATTTCAACTCCGTCACGATCTACCGTTACTTGATCTGCCACGATTAACCCATTTCTGAGGTCCGTATAATTGTCGAATACTTCTCCATCAACAGATTTTATCTTGTCTCCTGTGCGAAAACCAACATCGGTTAAAATGGGATTTTCTACTAAGAATCCATCCTTTAAACTGTCAATAGCAATAGTGGTGTCTCCATAATAGGCGGAACCTAAAATGTATATAAAAAGTGCAATTAAGAAATTAACAATAACTCCTCCAAGCATAATAATAAGCCTTTGCCAGGCTGGCTTGCTTCTAAATTCATACGGTTGAGGTGGAAGAGCCATTTGCTCCTTGTCCATACTCTCATCGATCATTCCTGAAATTTTTACGTACCCTCCAAGTGGGAGCCATCCTATTCCATAAACGGTTTCACCAATCTTCTTCTTGAATAGCGCGAACTTTACATCGAAAAAGAGGAAGAATTTTTCAACACGTGTACCAAATAGCCGCGCTGGAAGAAAATGTCCAAACTCATGTAAAACGATGAGTAATGATAAACTCAGTAAAAACTGAGCAACTTGTACAACAATATCCATAAATAGTTCTCAAAATTTGTGCGACAAAAGTAACTGATTCGAAGCGGGTAAAAAAATTAATAACTTTCTAGGCGTTAGTATTAGAAAACTTTTAACTGTTACAAGGCTTACAATCTTTTTTTAGGTATTAATTTTGCTGAAAATCTTTCTATTTATGCTGAAATTTTTCGCAAAATATAAATTCTTCGCAATAGTACTTCTGGTACTCTCTGTGATTATTATAACAGCTATCTACTCGGTCTTAAAACCAACTCCTAAACTTAAGGTCTACGCCCCTGTAGATATTAATGAAGAGTTGGTCGACTCTACCTTGCAACATGTTAAAAAATACCACACCATCGCAGATTTCAGTTTAATAAATCAGAATGGAGAGCAGATCACTCAAGAGAATTATCAGGATAAGATCTATGTGGCCGATTTCTTTTTCACTACCTGCCAAACTATTTGCCCGATAATGACCGATCATATGAAGCAAATCCAAGAAGCGCTTAAAGAAGATCGCGAGGTACTCTTACTTTCGCACTCGGTTACTCCTGAAATTGATTCGGTTGCCCAACTCAAAAAATATGCGTTAGAAAAGGGAGTAGATTCCAAAAAATGGAATCTGGTTACGGGTAATAAAAAAGAAATTTACGCACTAGCACGCAAGTCTTACCTTGCGGTAAAGGATCTTCCCGATGGAGAGGAGTACGGTATGATTCATACAGAGAATTTTGTGTTGGTGGACAAAAAAAGACGCATTCGAGGCATGTACGATGGTACCCAAACGGAGGAAATAGAGCGCTTGCTGGTCGACATTGAAGTTTTGAAAGAGGAGAATTAAAGATTTATGCCAAAACCGAAATTGAAGAGGTCTGAAGTTTTAGTTTGGAATAATTCAAAAGATAATAGAGAATCATCAAATGCACGTAACTTGATATCGGCCATATGGTGTCAAAAGAAGAATTACCATCTTCGTGAATCGCCCAGTAATTTTATTCTTGCAGTTCATTTCATTTTGCCCTACATTTGTATTGTTTAAAATCAATCTAAATAAAGATAATGCCAACAATTGCCCAGTTGAAGAAAGGAGAACGAGCTATTATCAAAGAGTTCTCAGTGGATTTGGTGCCATTAAAACTTCTTGAAATGGGCTGTCTTCCGGGCAACGAAGTAACATTGGTACAACTTGCACCATTTGAAGATCCACTGTATTTAAATATCAACGGAAGCCACCTAGCCATACGGAAAGAGACCGCCGCCCTCATCGAAATTGAATTGACCCCTTAACTTATGGCAAAACAGCTTAATGTTGCACTTCTCGGAAATCCGAATACTGGAAAGACCTCAGTATTTAATAGACTAACTGGTCTCAACCAGAAAGTAGGTAATTACCCAGGAATCACGGTCGAAAAAAAAGAAGGAATCTGTAAACTTGATCGCGGTGTAAAAGCACATGTTTTAGACTTGCCAGGCACCTACAGTTTAAACGCTTCCTCTTTGGATGAAAACGTAGTGATTGAAGTGCTTTTAAATAAAAATGACAAAGACTACCCCGATGTAGCGGTGGTGGTTTGTGATATTGAAAATTTGAAGAGAAACTTATTGCTCTTTACCCAAATAAAGGATTTAGGAATCCCAACTATTTTAGCGCTCAATATGTCCGATCGAATGAAACGCAAAGCGATTTCGGTGGATGTAGAGGCGCTAGAAAAGAAATTAGAAACGAGAGTAGCACTTATTAGCTCTAGAAAAAATCTTGGGTTTGAAGAATTACGTACCCTCATATCTAATTATAAACAGATCTCGACCAAACCTTGTTTAGACGCCTCTATCATTGCTCCAGAATATTTTGAACGTCTTACAAAAACATTCCCAAATCAAGATTTGTACAAACTTTGGTTGGTAATTACTCAGGATGTTAACTTTGGAAAACTAGATCGAAACCAATTTAAAGGAGTGGCATCTTTTAAAACCGAATCAACCAGTCGTCTCAAGCGTCTGCAGCAACAAGAAACAATTAAGAGGTATCAATTTATTAATGAAACGCTTAAAGAGACGTTAATAGTAGATACGGCCAATGCAAAAGATTTACGGTCGAGATTAGATCGTGTTCTCACGCACAAAGTGTGGGGCTATTTTATTTTCTTCGGAATTTTATTACTCATGTTTCAAGCTATTTTTGACTGGAGTAACTACCCCATGGACTTTATCGATTCTTCTTTCGCCTCACTCAGCGAATGGTGTAAAACCACATTGCCTCCAGGAGATTTTAGTAATCTCATAGCCGAAGGAATTGTTCCTGGTTTAGGCGGAATTATTATTTTTATTCCTCAAATCGCCTTTTTGTTTCTGTTCATTGCTGTCCTTGAGGAATCGGGTTATATGAGTCGGGTAGTTTTCCTAATGGACCGAGTGATGCGTAGATTTGGATTAAGCGGAAAAAGTGTTGTGCCCTTGGTTTCTGGAACGGCATGTGCAATTCCTGCGATTATGGCCACGCGTAATATTGAGAACTGGAAGGAACGTCTCATTACTATTTTAGTAACCCCATTTACTACTTGTTCGGCTAGGTTACCTGTTTATCTTATTATTATTTCTTTAGTTATTCCAGAAAGACGGGTTCTTGGAATTTTTAGTTATCAGGGACTCACACTCATGTTTTTATACCTACTGGGCTTTGGAGCAGCTATTTTTTCTGCTTATCTCTTGGATAGGATTTTAAAAATAAAGAGTAGGACGTTTTTCGTAATTGAAATGCCCAACTATAAATTACCTATGCCTAAAAATGTACTAATTACCGTAGTCGAGAAAACAAAATCTTTTGTACTTGGTGCGGGAAAGATCATTTTGGCTATCTCTATTGTACTGTGGGTATTGGCGTCTTATGGCCCTGGAGATTTTAATAAGGCGGAAGAGATTGTGCGCAGCGAAAACATAGATGTGAACATTTCCGAAGAAGAGATGCACACAAAAATTGCAGCTTTCAAGTTGGAAAAATCTTATATAGGTATTGTAGGTAAAGCCATTGAGCCTGCTGTTGAACCACTGGGATACGATTGGAAAATTGGTATTGCTATTGTGAGTTCTTTTGCGGCAAGAGAAGTATTTGTTGGAACCCTAGCTACCATTTATAGTGTGGGTAGTGAGGAGGAAGAAACCATTAAGAATAGAATGGCTGCAGAAGTGAATCCTATTTTAGGAACTCCGCGGTTTAACTTTGCGAGTGGAATATCTCTGCTGCTTTTTTATGCATTTGCCATGCAATGTGCAAGTACACTCGCTGTTGTAAGAAGAGAAACCAATAGTTGGAAGTGGCCGCTTTGGCAGTTATTTGTAATGAGTGCTATTGCGTATGCAGTGGCCTTGGCGGCTTACCAGATACTAAAATAATTTGTAAATTTAGTCTATGCAAACTATCCTTGTTATTAGCACCTTTTGTATTGCCGCAGGTTTTTTACTGAAAAAATTTGTGTGGAACCCTATTTTCGAAACTCGCGGAAAATCCACAGGGACGTTAGATGGTGGTAAAACAAAATGTGGAAACAAAGATTGTGGATGTCACTAGTCTTCCACAATAGCACTCTTCTTGATAATTAAAGCGTAATCTAATTTTCCTACTGTAGAAGATTCTGGATAGGGACTAAGGGCAATGGCTTCAATATGAAAACCATCTATCGTACCTAATCTACGATCTGATTTTCCTCCGAAAATAATTTCTGAAATGTCTGAGGTCTTATCCCCACGAGTTACCAAGACTTTCACTTTAGCTTGTCCCGCCCAAACGCATTGAACATCTGATGGACAACGAGAGTCTTCAAGCACCTCCATAAACTGAATATGGAGACCGTCTAGAATCACCGTATCTCCTAATGGAACTTTTATACCAATTTGGGGAGCAACTGCACTTTTTTCTTGAGCAACCAGCAGTGCCGAGCATAAAAACAGTAGAGTGAAGAATAATTTTTTCATGATGATAGATTTAATTTGTTAAAGATACTGGAAAAACTGTGCCAAATTAATCAACCTCGAAAAAGGAAGAAGTCGTCTTTCATGTGTTCTATATTCTCGTTCTTATTGGTGATGATGTATTCTAAAGCCAAATCTGTAAATTCTTTTCCCTTTATGGTGAGAGATACAATCGAATTTTCTACAGAGACCATATTGTTTTTAAGGGCCAAGTCTAAAACAGTTTTGGACCTCACTTTTTGCCAATTAATATGTTCGTTGTGATGGTTAATGTGCCGTTCGTTTTCTTCTTCAGAATGATTGTTTAAATGAAGGAGAAAGGTGAGTAATGAAACCTCCGTACGTTGCTGTTTTTGCCTGTAAAGTACTGAAATAAGTCCTCTACGCGGAGCAAATAGGTAGACCAGTAGAAATACAATTCCCAGAACGGTGGTCATGGAGCCAGAAATGGATGCGTCCAGCCAATGTGCCATCCAATATCCGCCAATGGCTGAAAAGACTCCAATGGCTACAGCTAATAAAGTTAATTTTTTAAGATCACTGGTTAGTAAATAAGCCGTTGCTGCAGGTGCAATCATAAGGGCAACTACTAAAATAGCCCCAACAGCGTCGAAAGCACCTACTACCGTCACGGAAGAAACAGACATGAGGCCATAATGCATAATTATAGGTGAAATTCCTAATGCGGAGGAGAGGCCTGCATCAAATGTGCTCACTTTTAGTTCTTTAAAAAAAGTAAAAAAGAGGATAAGAGTTGTGAATAGAATAATACCCATAATCCAAAGAGATTTTGGACCTAAATCCATTTCCCATAGTAAGAGGCGGTCAAAAGGAGCAAAGGCAAGTTCTCCTAGCAAAACCGCATCTACATCTAGATGTACGTCGTTGGCATTTTTTGCAATCATAATCACACCAATACTGAACAAAGCGGGAAAGACCAAGCCAATGGCAGTATCTTCTTTTACCAGCCCTGTTTTTTGAATCCACTCTACCAACACCACTGTAATTACACCTGAAAAGGCAGCTAGTAAAATTAATAATGGAGAATTAAGGTCCTGAGTAATGAAGAACCCTAAAACAATACCAGGAAGGATGGAATGACTAATAGCATCGCTTATAAGTGCCATTTTGCGAAGCACCAAAAACACACCTGGAATAGCACAGGCTACTGCAACAACCGCAGCTATTAGTTGTATTTCTATTTGCGGGCTAGACATTGGGAACTTGTTGGTTGTACAAATTTTCTGCAGCAGTAAAACCTTCGTTGGTCATAGCCCATTGTTGGCCGTTAAGTTCAATCCAGTCCTTTTCTTCCAATTCTTGTAGTGTTTTTTTAGTAAAACCTTGAAAATTATTCAGAATCTTAATGGCGTGCGGATGGGAGATATTTTCATGCGTTTTAGCGATACCGTACATAAACTGTAAGGTTTTCTGTAACTGAAGGTCTCTTCTGTTCTTTCTAAAGCGAAGTTCTCTAAATAAAATTCCCCTTTCAGGAGAGAAAATAAATGAGAACAAAACGAATACTGCCGCAACAAGTACTACAACAGGCCCGGTAGATAGGTTGTTCTGACTTGCGCTAATGGCAGTTCCAAAGACTCCAGAAAATGCTCCAAATATAGCCGCAAGCGTCACCATTACGCTCAATTTATTAGTCCATTGCCTTGCCGCAGCGGCAGGAGCTAATAACAATGCACTCATCAAAACTACCCCTACGGTTTGTAGTCCTAGAACAATTGCTAAGACAATAAAGAAGGTAATGAGAATATCTATAAAACGGGTGTTAAAGCCAAGTGTTCTAGTATAGTCTTCATCAAATAACAAGATTTTAAACTCTTTCCAAAAAAGAAGCAAAATAAACAAACAAATAGCCGTAACAATTACCATGAGAATGACATCTTTTTCAACCAAAGTAGCAGCCTGGCCAAATAAATACTTATCCAGCCCTGCCTGATTCGCATTGGGTTGTTTCTGAATGAAGGTGAGTAAAAGCATCCCGAATCCGAAAAAGAGCGAAAGTATAAGCCCTAGGGCTGTGTCTGTTTTAAGATGTGTTTTCGTGATAATTCCACGAATCCAAAAGGTGCCAATAAGTCCGCTAACCAAGGCTCCCAGCATAAGGATATTAGTGTCTTTTGTTCCTGTTATCAAAAAAGCAATGGCAATTCCGGGAAGGGCGGCATGGGAAATAGCATCCCCTAATAAACTTTGCTTTCTCAAGACTGCAAAACTACCTAGCATACCCGAAATAGCTCCCAAGACAGCTGTGCCCAAAGTAATGGTCCTTAGGGTGTAATCTGTGAAGACAAGTTCGAAGTATTCTGTTATTGTCATTTTAAAATTGCTAAAACCACTTGTTGTGATTCAATTTTTGATTATTTATTTACCGCCACCTTGTAATTGATCCCATAGGTTTTGGTAAGGTTATCGTCATTAAAAATCTGTTTTACTGGACCGGTAGCGATCTTTTTTACATTTAAAAAAGTTACCCAATCGAAATATTCCGGAACAGTTTGTAGGTCGTGATGTACTACAATAACTGTTTTTCCTGCTTTTCGAAGTTCCTTAAGGATATTAATAATTGCAATTTCTGTAGTAGCATCAACGCCTTGAAAGGGTTCATCCATAAAATAAATGGAAGCGTTTTGAACCAATGCTCTTGCTAAAAACACCCGCTGCTGCTGCCCTCCACTTAGCTGGCTAATTTGTCTATTCTTAAAAGAGAGCATT
Organism: uncultured Flavobacteriaceae bacterium; assembly: GCA_947495135.1. Taxonomy (GTDB): domain Bacteria; phylum Bacteroidota; class Bacteroidia; order Flavobacteriales; family Flavobacteriaceae; genus Aureisphaera. The sequence goes on along the minus strand of CANLXN010000003.1, from coordinate 366,409 downwards.
CCTACTTTTTCTAAGGCCTCTAATGAAGCCTTCTTTTCTTTTTGCCCTGGGCGTCTTATCCAACCCAGTTGGCCGTAAGTTCCCATCATTACAACGTCTAATGCGGTTGTTGGAAAGTCCCAATCTACACTACCTTTTTGAGGAACGTAAGCTACTAGCTTTCGTTGATCTGTATAGGCTTTACCGTAAATGGTTACACTGCCCGCTATGGGTTTGATAATTCCTAAAATAGCTTTAATTAAGGTAGATTTGCCAGCGCCGTTTGGACCTACAATTGCCATTAAAACCCCTTCAGGGATAGTTAAGTCTATATCCCACAACACGGGCTTATAATTATAAGCTACCGTCAGATCGTCTATTTGAACAGCTATTTTTTCCATTATTTTAGGGCGTTGACAATGGTGTTTACATTATATCTAAACATCCCAATATAGGTCCCTTCTTCGGTTCCGGTGTCTCCTAATGCGTCGCTGTAAAGAGAACCTCCAATAATTACCTCGTGGCCTTTAGACTTTACGGCCTGCTGAAGGGCTTCAATTGTTCTTCTGGGAACTGAACTTTCAACGAAAATAGCTTTTACCTCATTTTCAATAATAAATTCTGAAAGCCTTTGAACGTCTTTAACTCCTGCTTCAGTAGCCGTCGAGAGTCCCTGAAGCCCGACTACCTCAAAGTTGTAGGCTTTTCCGAAGTAATTAAAAGCATCATGCGCGGTTACTAAGATTCTTTTCTCTTTGGCCAACGTATTAATGGTCTCTTTTATTTCCGCTTCCAAGGTGTCTAGTTTTGCTATAAATAACTTTTCATTTTCAATATAATTAATTGCATTCTTAGGATCTTCTTCTGAAAGCGTCGAAGTCACTGTTTTCGCAAACTCCTTAAAATATTGAATATTGAACCAAACATGTGGATCGTAATTAGATGCAAAATATTCAGACCCAATAAGGCCACTTTTGTCCAAGACCTCTCCCAAAGCAACTTGCTTTTTAGAAGTACCTTCCATTTTTTCGAATACTTCTACCAATTTCCCTTCCAAGTGCAAACCATTATAGAAAATAATATCTGCATTGAATAATTTCGACACATCTCCCTCACTTGCTTTGTATAGGTGAGGATCCACACCAGCTCCCATGAGGCCATTTATTTCTATAAGATCCCCTCCAATGTTTTTAACCATGTCGGTGATCATGGAAGTGGTAGTCACTACATTGAGTTTGTCCAGCTTCTTTTGATCATTCTTACAGCCTACTAATGTGAGTAGGGTAATAATTAATATTCCTGCCTTTTTCATACACTTCAGTTCTTGGTATATATTCTTATTATTTAGGTATTCGATAGCTCAAACCTGCACTTATTAAAAGGTCTTGACCTTCCGTAATGCTGGTTCCTATGGTGGCGTCCAACTGTAAATTATTTTTCACTAAATAGGTAACCCCCGCATCCCAGAGATGATTTGCTTTGTTGTCTTCAGGAAAATCCCCGTACAATTCTGCATAAAAACCGAGTTTATCGGTCATACTGTATCCATAAGCAACCGTATAGATGTAAGCAGCTTCTGGCGAGTCGTTCCCCCATTGTGCTCCAATATTATAAGCAATAGTGGATTTCTCACTCAAGGTGTGATCGAAAGCGAATCTAAAATCCACTCCAGTAGTTTCTGGGCGATAGTCTGTTGCTGCTGAAAATGGAAGAAAAATATGACCTATTAATCCAATCGTAGGCATGGCGCCGTTTTCTTCGGTGATGTTAATTTTAACACCTGCTAAAAGTGGTGACAAGCCGCTACTTATATTGTCTAATTGCGCTCCGTTAAAAGAGGTGCGACCTTCCTCAAAATTCCAACCTAAACGTAATTCGAGGTTTTTAAGGATTCCATAACGCAATAAAGTGGTGTTGTAAGCAAGTACTTCTTGTTTAATTGATTCTTTTTCGAAGCTGGTGTAAAACGCCCCAGTTTCAATTTGCAAAGTCCCTAAAGGAACAGTGGAGGGTGCTTCGGTAGCATCTGGTCTATCAGTAATTAATTCTGGTGAAACGTCTGTTTCTTGGGCAAAAGAACACCAAATACCTCCAAAAAGCACCATTGCAAATTTTAAGTAAGTAAGTCTCATATGAAGTAGTTTGTATAGTTTGTTCGCTATTTCTTATAGAGTATGCCCAAATAGGCTCTCTGTTATTTTGGTATGCGATAGGATAGTCCAACGCTTACGAGAAGGTCTTGACCTTCAGTAATACTAGTACCAACCGCGGCATCTAGTTGTAAATTGTCCTTTACTAAATAGGTAATTCCGGCATCCCATAGATGATTTGCTTTGTTGTCTTCTGGGAAATCTCCGTAGATTTCTGCAAAGGCGCCAAATCGATCGGAGATGCTGTATCCATAAAGTAGGGTATAGGTGTAGGCGGCCTCGGGAGAATCATTTCCCCATTCGGCACCTAAGTTATAGGCCAAACTTGAGTTCTCGCTAAGTGTATGATTGAAAGCAAAAGTAAAATCAACACCAGTGTTCTCTGGGCGATAATCTGTTGAGGCGGTAAATGGCAACACTAAATATCCAACAAACCCAATAGTTGGGAGGAGTCCGTTTTCTTCGGTAATACCAACTTTAACTCCAGCTAATAAAGGAGAAAAACCACTAGTTACATTATCGAATCTATCTCCCATGAAGGAAGCTCGACCCTCTTCAAAACTCCATGCAAGCCGCATTTCAAGATTTTTTAAAATTCCATAACGTAAAACGGTACCGTTATATCCAAGTGATTCGAGCTTTAGTTCGTCTTTCTCAAAACTTGTATAATACGCTCCGGTTTCAATTTGCAGGCTTCCAATTGGAACAGTTGCAGCCGCTTCGGTATTCCCTGGTCGATCTGTGATAAGAGCAGGTGTTGTTTCTCCGTCTTGAGCGAAGGAGCTGAACATACTTCCGAAGAAGAAAAGAGCAAAATAAAGGTGTGTTTGTTTCATGTTATGTAGTTTGTACGTATAAATTTTCGGCTATTTTATTTGAAATGAAGTATTGATCTTGTCCCACTTGAATAATCATAGAACCATCGAAAAACTCCTTCCCTAGCACTAAGATTTTTGTGCCAATGGTAATATTCCGCTTGTCGAGGTACTGAAGAAACTCGCTACCGGTCTCTCTCACTCCAACGCATACTCCGCGTTGTTTTTTTCTCAATTCGGAGAGGAGCTTTTTTTCGGTGGCTTTGAAATTTCCGTTCTTATCTGGAATAGGATCACCGTGTGGATCGAAGTCTGGGTTACCCAGAAAGTTATCTAATCTGGTAATGAGTTTTTCGGAATGAATATGCTCTAGCTGTTCTGCTATTTCATGAACCTCATCCCAATGGAAGTCTAGTTTATCTACAAGAAAAACTTCCCAAAGACGGTGTTTGCGAATTACACTAGCAGCAATTTTTCTACCGCTTGGGGTAAGTGCAGTTCCTTTGTATTTTTTGTAAAGAAGCAATTCCTTTTCGGCTAGCTTCTGCACCATGTCTGTAACAGATGAAGGCTTGGTCTCCATGCGTTCGGCAATAGCGTTTGTGCTTACACCTCCCACAGAATCCTGCTCCAAATGATAAATGGTCTTTAAATAATTCTCTTCTGCCAATGAAAACATAGACGGCAAAGGTAAAACTATTTTTTGATATGTACTGTTTTTATTTTTAGCCTTGCCTAAAAACTGAAACACACATTCTGTGAATAGTTAAAATTCCTGAAAACAAAAACTTAATTATCGAGAATCACATCCCATTTCTTGTCGGCTTTTTGCTGAAGAGACGACGGGTCTTCCTCATTCCACTTTTCAAGGGTATTAACACCCCAACTATTATAAAATAAGTATAATTTACCATCTGTGATTACAAATGTCTTTGGATCTACACCTACTTTCTTGCCATTTTTAGCAACTGCGTAGGCACAGAAACCTCCGTACTGAGGAATAAATTTTTCTGGATTATTGGAAAAGGTCGCGAGGTTTTCTGCACTGCTGAACTTGTATTTAATACCATCGTGCTCACCAACATATTTTTTATCCCCCTCCTGGGCTTTATTCTGAAAATAGGAAACTACATCGTAGCCTTCTGCAGCATAACCTTTTTTAAGATTGACATGTTCTTGGGCGTTTACCGAAATAGAACTGATCACAAATACGAATAATAATAGGATTGATTTCATAAGAATGTTAGTTGTTGAAATTTAAATTTCCTTACAAGAAGTGAAGGAAGATAACTAGAAAGTTAAAAGAATTTGAAAAAGTTTAGGCACATGACGAAGAAATCGACCCATTAGAAATTACGTTCTTTTTGCAACTGCTCATAGGCTTCCTGTACCTTTTTGAATTTTTCTTCGGCTCCTTTTCTATAGGCTTCATCCATATGGGTAAGCTTATCGGGGTGATATTTTTTAACCATTTGGCGGTACGCTTTTTTAATTTCGGTTGGAGTCGCTGTACGTTCAATTTCCAAAATTTTATAGGCACTATCTGGGTTCTTGAAGAACATTGCTTTGATACTTTCCAGGTCTCGGGATTGAATGCCAAGATAGGAGGCAATCTTATGGATCTCCTGTACTTCAGGAGGAGATACATGTCCGTCTGCATTGGCGATACTAAATAAAAAGTGAATTACTTGAAGACGGGATTCGTATCGCATCCTTTGCCTAAGCAGACCTCCGATGCGTTGAGAAGATACCTCTCGTTTCTTAATAACCTCATTGAACATTCTAAACGTAGCATTGGCTCTCTCTTTTCCATAGGCTTGTACGAAATATCTGCGAACATAGTCGAGCTCGGTTTGGCTCACATTACCGTCGGCTTTAATTACTAAAGACGCTAAGGAGAGGAGGTTCAGTTCGAAATCGGCTGGAGTTACTCTCTGCCTTGGTTCACTAAAGATGGTTCTTCTTGTAGATTTGGTTTTGCCCGCCATCATATTGTCAATAATACTGCCTAAGATAAAACCTATGGCGGCACCAGGGAATCTGTATAATGTGAGTCCAACAAGTGCTAAAATCCAACGAATCATATGGTGGTAAAAGTTTTAATGCGTAAACGTGCAAAGATAAGTAAACTGCAGATCAATATTGTTACGCTTCACTTGGGGGATTTTTTCTAATCCTTCCAATTTGTTGTCTTCAAAGGTAGCGCGGACTCCTTGATTTTAAGGCGATGCATTTATTTTACAATGAAAAATGGCGTATCTTTGTCTCAAAATTGTATTACCCTAAAAATCGAAGAATATGTACCCAGCAGAATTAGTAAAACCAATGCGAGAAGATCTTACAAAGATTGGTTTCGCCGAATTATATACAGCTCAAGACGTAGCTGATGCGTTGGCAAAAGAAGGAACGACTTTAGTAGTTGTAAATTCGGTTTGTGGATGTGCGGCTGCAAATGCACGTCCAGGTGCTCGCATGTCGTTGCAAAACGCAAACACTCCTAATAACCTCGTAACCGTTTTTGCAGGTGTTGATCGCGAAGCAGTAGACGCTGCTCGCTCTGCTATGGTTCCTTTTCCGCCAAGCTCGCCTTCTATGGCGTTGTTTAAAGATGGTGAATTGGTGCATATGTTAGAGCGTCATCATATTGAAGGACGTTCTGCAGATATGATTTCAGAAAACCTAAAGAGTGCTTACGACGAGTTTTGCTCGTAGATAAATACACAATACATAAAATTTAAACCGTTCTTTACAATTATAAGGAACGGTTTTTTATTTTTGAAAGATGTTAAAACTGTTGTCATATCCACTTACGATTATTTATTTCGTTTTTTTCGGGATGACGCTTGTTATTTTTCACCCTATTCAATGGTTGGCGCTTCATATTTTCGGTTATCAAACACATAAGACTACCGTTGATATTTTGCAATTCTTCTTGATGAGATGTCAAAATATTCTTGGAACTAGATTCTCTTTTAAATATAATTACCCCATCCCAACCGGTCAACCAGTGATTATAGTTTCGAACCATCAAAGCATGTTCGATATTCCTCCAATTATATGGTTTATGCGCAAATTTCACCCTAAATTCATAAGCAAAAAGGAGTTGGGTAAAGGAATTCCGAGTGTTTCTTATAATCTGAGACATGGGGGTTCTGTTTTGATTGATCGTAAAAAACCGGTAGAAGCAATAAAGGCAATTAAAAAGTTTGCGCATTATATTGAAACTAATAAACGGGCAGCTGTTATTTTTCCAGAAGGTACCCGCAGTAGAAATGGAGTGCCCAAACCTTTTCAGACGAAGGGTTTGCTAACGTTGTTTGCTGAAATACCGTCCGCAATTGTTATTCCAATTACTGTGAATAACTCATGGAAGACTATTCGCTACGGGAAATTCCCAATGGGATTGGGATCACACGTTAAATTTGAAGCACATGCTCCACTTAAAGTAAGCGAGTACGAACCTCTCGAGCTCATCAAAATAGTAGAACAACAAATTACCGAGGCCATTGTAATATGAGTAAGACATCCACTCCTTCATCTTTAATTTTAAATACCATCGCTTTTGTAAAAGAAGAACTTAAAGATGCCGAAGGAGGCCATGACTGGTTTCATATAGAACGGGTGTATAAAAATGCGCTCCTAATTTCTGCATATGAAGAGGTCAATGAAGAAGTAGTTGCTCTTGGTGCACTCCTACACGATATTGCAGACTCCAAGTTTCATAATGGGGATGAGACCATAGGCCCCTTAAAAGCACGCGAATTTCTACACGACGAGGATATTTCCGAAGAAAACAAGGAACATATTATAAATATTATTGAAAATATTTCATTCAAAGGAGGTAATAAAAAGGTGGTTTTTACTTCTCCAGAATTAGATGTAGTACAAGATGCAGATAGACTAGATGCATTGGGAGCAATAGGAATAGCGCGTACTTTTCATTATGGAGGATTTAAAAACAGAGCGATTCACGATCCGAGTATTCCATTTCAGTTAAATATGACACCTGAAGAGTACAAAAAGTCTACGGCGCCAACCATTAACCATTTTTACGAAAAACTACTTCTTTTAAAGGATAGAATGAATACTAAAACAGGTAAAAAACTAGCGGAAGAACGCCATGCTTATCTCGAAGGATTTCTTCATCAATTTTTTGCTGAGTGGGATGGGAAACGGTAACTAAAACAACTTGGTTTGAGGATTTTTTAATTGTAAATAATGAGATCGATCCAGCGTTGGCATTTTACGGTCTTTTAGATACTTTGCTCTAGCAAGCTTCATGGTATCTGCAATTTGTTTTGAGATAACACCATCTCCTTTCATTCGCAAACTCCATCTGCTATCGTTGAGGCTACCACCATGACATTGTGCAATTTGATGCAACATTCGATCTGCTCGATCTGGCATGGTTTTCTTCGCCCAATCTTCGAAAAGGCTCGCTACTTGTCCGTTTAGTCTCACAATAGTATGGATCACACTTCTGGCACCAAGTTCGGACACTTTTTTAACTAAGGGTAGAACTTCATGACTGTTGAGAGAAGGTATAATGGGCGCCATCATTACATTCACAGGAATGTTGTTTGCTGAGAGGATCTCGACCGCTTTTAACCTGTTTTTAATGGTAGCGGTTCTCGGTTCCAACAAGCGTCGCGTATCTTCTGACAGTGAAGTGATTGAAATATTTACAATAATAGCGTTCAAGGCTGCTAGCTCTTTTAAAATATCAAGGTCTCTGAGGATGAGCGAATTTTTAGTGATAATGCCTGTAGGATGTTTCCATTTAAGCATTACTTCAAGGCACTGCCGCGTAATTTTTAATGTGCGTTCTATAGGTTGGTAGCAATCGGTATTTCCGGAAAACACAATGGTCTTGCCTTGCCAGTTCTTGCTCGTTATTTTTTTCTCTAGCAAGTTTGCAGCATTTTTTTTAACCAGAATATTTCTTTCGAAATCAATCCCTGCTCCGTAACCCCAGTATTCATGGCTGTTGCGGGCATAACAGTAAACACAGCCATGTTCGCAACCCTGATAAGGATTGGCGGAGAATTCCATCCCCACATCAGGGCTTTTTACTTCATTCACAAAACTCTTAGGGAATACATCTATGTATTTGGTTTTATTAAGATCTACCAATTCTCCTTCCGTTTCACAAAAATTGAGAAATTCGTCTAGAACCTCATGTTCCAGTTTAAAAAACCGGTTGTGTACTTTCTTTTGGGCTCCACGGCCCTTGATTTGTTGAGGCATAAAACATTGAAAAAGGAGAACTTTATCAAAGTTAATTTATAATTAGGAATAATTCCATATTTATTTGGAATAATTCCTAGTATTTGAAATTAAACTACGCTGTACGGACTTTTAGTTTGCTGAGTGATTAATAGCCATTGGCCTTTTATGCGAGTTGTTTGCGCGCTTTTCTTCGAAAATAAATCTTTCCGAAGAATTGAAAGACAAAAATAAAAACAATACAAACTCGTGCCATGAAAGGAAAAAAGAATGCCAAAACAAAGGCCATTACCCAAACCAAAAAAGTAGTAAACGCCCTGTATCGAAGCCATTTTGAACTAAGGTGATCTATTTTGAGTTTCGCTCGTTTCAGTACTAACCGTAACATCAGGTATTGAACAAAACTCAGAAGTATCAAATTTCCGCAGTAGAAAAGATAAGGTTCCAAATAAAACACACTATCCACAAAGAAGCCAGTTGAAAAGGGAAGCAACGCTACAAAAAGTAATAAAAAGATATTGTACCAAAATAGCTTTCCATCAAACTGTGTGATATAACGCGAATAGGATAAATAAAATTTCCAATAAAGAGCAATTACCATAAAGCTTACAAAGAAGCCTATAAAACTGGGGATCAGGTTTTCTAGCGCACCCATGAAACCAATTTTTTTAATAAGCGCCCGAGATGGAACGCCAATTTCTAACACTAAAATGGTAATAGCAATAGAGAAGACAGCGTCGGTAAAAGTAAAAACGCGATCTGTAGGAAAGTTGAATTGTTTCAAATAAAGTGGTTGTGTTAGTGTTTAGTTTCCAGGAAAAGCTGGTTTTCTTTTTTCTAAAAATGCCTGTGTCCCTTCTTGGAAATCTGCGGTTCCAAAACATTTACCGAATGCATTAATTTCTGCATCAAAACCATTTTCGCCATCTTCATAACCAGCATTAATTGCTTCAATCGCCGCTCCTATGGCAACCGATGAATTTCGTGCTATCTTGGAAGCAATCTTTTCAGCCATTGGCAGTAATTCTTCCTGTGTGGTGACATGATTTACCAAACCGTATTGCAACGCTTGTTGTGCATCTATCATACCTGCGGTCATGATCAACTCCATGGCGCGGCCTTTTCCTATAAGTTGAGGTAAACGCTGAGTTCCACCATACCCTGGAATTACACCTAAAGATACTTCCGGAAGTCCCATTTTTGCGTTGTCACTGGCAAGTCTAAAATGTGCAGCCATAGCTAATTCTAGACCACCACCTAAAGCAAAGCCGTTAATAGCTGCAATTACAGGTGTTCCCAAATGCGCAACAAAATCGAACAATAATGCTTGCCCTTGAGCTGCGAGACCTTCTCCTTGTTTTACGGAGAAATCTGCGAATTCACTAATGTCGGCTCCAGCAACAAAGGCTTTTTCTCCACTTCCAGTTAAAATAATAACTTTAGTTTCTGGATTTTGATCCGCTTCTAAAATGGCATCGTGCAATTCCTTGATGGTTTCTACATTAAGCGCGTTGAGCTTATTTGGTCTATTAACAGTAATAATAGTAATTGCACCTTGAGTGCTGCTAAGTACATTTTCGAACTTCATGGTCTTGAGATTTGATTGGGGGTTTTATTTAACGCAATTTACTAAAAGTAGCCTAGTCCCGCAAAATTCATTTTCTGTCAAAGGGAGAAAAAATAAGCTTCAATTCCTTAATTTCGCAAAAAAATAACCCCAAATGAAAAATAGTATCTCAATTTTAATTTTGTTTTTTACCATCATAGGTCATGCACAGCTCACGCAATTAGGAGCAGATATTGATGGAGAATCTCCCGGAGATTTTTCTGGCTATTCTTGTAGTCTTAGTGAAGATGGAAATGTGCTCTGTATTGGAGAACGTTTCGATAATATGGGACAATCTGGAAGCGGTAGTGGAAGTAATTTTGGACAAGTTAGATGCTTTCAATGGGATGGGAGTAATTGGCAACCCTATGGAAGTGCAGTGCAAGGTTTTCTTTCTAGCGATAAGTTAGGAGCTTCACTCGAGTTAAACGCCGATGGCAGTAGATACATTGTAGGAGCGCCTCAGGGTGGAACTAACGCTGATGGTCCAGGTTATGGGCAAGTTTTTGAACTCAATGGGGGTAACTGGGAGCAAGTTGGGCAGACATTGACGGGTGAGACTAACCAAGATCGGTTTGGAAATGATGTGGCGATCAACGATGCAGGAAATAGAATTATGGTTGGATCATCGAATGGTGTTGTAAATGGTTATATCAAGGTATATCAGCTCAACGGTAATACCTGGGAGACTTTTGGCAATCCTTTAATTCCTAGTGTTGAGGACGAATTTTTTAGCTCGTCTTTGGCCATGAGTGCAGACGGACTTACCATTGCTATAGGATCTTCTGGAGCGAAAATTGGAGGTACTACCCTTGGTGTGGCAAGCATATTTACGTACGATGCGACTAGTAACGATTGGATTTTAAAAGGAAGCATCTTGGAAGGAACCGATAATTCTGGAAGGTTTGGACAAAGTGTAGCATTAAATAACAGTGGGGATATCGTGGCAGTAGGAGCTCCAATGTTCAATGGAAACGGAGTTTCTGGTGGACAGGTTAAAATATTCGAGTTCGATGGTACAGACTGGGTGCAAAGAGGACAAGATCTAAATGGGACAGCTAGTAGCCAAGATTACGGAGAGTCTCTTCATTTAGATAATTCGGGAAATACGATCATTGTTGGTGCCCCAGGTAATGACGGATATGTGCAAGTCTTGGATTATAATGGAGTTAGCTGGGTACAAGACGGTGATAATATTGAAGCCGAAGATAATGGGCAAACAGAAACCCAATATTTCGGGTTTTCAACCTCAGTGAGTGGTGATCGATCCACCATTGCAGCGGGAGATTACTACAATCAATCCGGAACTAGCATCCCGCAAGGAAGTACACGTGCTTTTAGAAGACCGATTCCTCCATCTCAGGATCCAATCGCGATTTGTCAAGACATTACAGTTTCATTGGACGCGTCAGGTAATGCGACCATTACTCCAGAAGACATCGATAATGGGTCCGGTGATCTTGAAGGATCTATCACTTTATCGCTCAGTACGGCCAATTTCAATTGTGATGATCTTGGAACTAATACCGTTACGCTTACTGTAACCGATGATGACAACAATACAGATACCTGTACCGCAACGGTTACGGTTATCGACGAGATAGCACCTGAAATTAGTTGCCCTGCCAACCAAACTATTACGGTAACGCTGCCGTATGTTTTACCAGATTATTTTGCGACAGGAGCAGCCACTGCAACCGATAATTGTACAGATCCTGTTACTATTTTCAACCAGAATCCCCCTCCAGGAACGACTTTAGACGTAGGAACGTTCACTATCGAACTAGCTGCTACAGACGCAAGCGGGGTTGAAAGTACATGCACTTTTGAACTAGAAGTGGAAGAATTGTTAGGTACAACCGAATTTCTGAACGAGCTAAGTAGCTTAAATATCGCTCCAAACCCATTTGGTGATGCCTTATTTATTAATAATCCTAATGGTCTAGAATTAAAAGGCGTTGTTATTTATGATGTGGCCGGAAGAATTGTGAAGAATTTAGCGGCAGGGAATTCGATGGAACAAATAATTCCAGTAAGCGACTTAAGTCCTGCTGCGTATTTCTTGAAACTGGAAACGGAAAACGGTCAAAAAATAGTTCAGATCGTAAAAAGGTAATTATCTTTAGAAAAAAATCAGGACTCGTGTACGATGTATGCGGGTCTTTTTTTATAGAGTTGCTATTTATTTCTTCGGAAATAGAACCGTAAAAGTAGTTCCAGCGTCCTCCGAAGAAGTAAACGAAATAGTACCTTGGTGATTATCCACAATGTTTTTGACCATGGCTAACCCCAAGCCCATTCCACTCGATTTGGTCGTAAATTTAGGCTCAAAAATCTTAGACGAATTAGCCTCACTCACTCCAATTCCATTGTCGTTCACCTTGATAATAGCATTGCCGTTTTCAGACAAAACTGTTACGTTAATTCTAGGATTATCAGGCTTTTTCTGATTAATTGCTTGGATACTATTCTTGATAAGGTTGGTAACCACTCGAATGAGTTGGGTGCGATCAAAAGAAGAAATGATTTCTTCCTCTTCAGAAGTAAAATAGATATAATCTTCGTTAAAAATATCCAATGCTAGTTTGGTGATTCTAACCACATTCAGGTTTTCATCTTGCTGCGCCGGCATATCTGCATAGGCAGAAAAAGCGGAGGCGATTGAACTCATGGTATCAATTTGTTGGATAAGTGTATTACTGTATTCGCTTAGTTTTTCATGTATGTGTTCGTCTGTTGGATCAAACTTGCGTTGAAAACTTTGAACGGTGAGTCGCATGGGAGTCAACGGATTCTTAATCTCGTGCGCCACCTGTTTCGCCATTTCTCGCCAAGCCGCCTCTCGCTCGCTTGCCGCCAATTGAGCAGCACTGCTTTCTAGTTCGTCCACCATTCCGTTATAGGCCACCACTAGATTTGAAATTTCTTGCGTGGTGTTCGAATCCAACTCAATTCTGTTGTTGCGCTTGTCGAGACGTGTTTCGGTAATTTTTTTACTTACATCATTAAGGGTTCTAGTAATAAACTTGGATAAGAAATACGCCAATGCGACTGCTATCAGCAGCATAAAGAAATATGCAATTCCAAGGCGCATTAAATTTTCTTTGAGCTCCTTATTGATGAAATCGTCGTCTTCAATATACGGAAGATTGAGGATGGCCAACGGTTTAAAAGAGGAATCTGTGATGTAGGAATACGACGACTGGTATTTCTGACCGTCTTCGTTAAATTCTTCTAAGTATCGTTTGTCGGCCGAATTTTGTAGCGATCCAAGAACATGTTTAGGCAATTTAACTTGAGAAGTATCTTTTAAAAACGAAGCTTTGGAAGATTTGAGTAGTTTTCCATCCAAGTCAAAAAATATAATTTCCAAGTTATTGACATCCTTGATCTCATAGATTTTGTTCTTAAAAATAAGCGGAATGTATTCTGTCTCCACTGGAAAAGTGGTGTTCTTTAAAACGTACTCAATGTTTTTGGTAATTGAGGTTTCCTTTCTAAGCAAACGATCGCGGTGGTAGTCTTTGGCCTCTTCACGGTATTGATAGATCGTTACTATAGCAATAAGAATGGAAGCGATCACTACTAAGAGTAACATGGATAAAAAAATACGAAAACGTAACGACCGGTATATTCTCATGAATTGAATTTGTTATGGGAAGATAGCAATAATTACGCCATTTTAATTATCAAGAGATAGTTTAGAGATTTGGGTCGTTGTTAGCGATGACTATCTAACCGTAATTGAAAGGTTTCTATTTTGAAAAACGATTTGTGATATAAAAAAACACAGAGGAATAAAAAGAAGAAAGAATTTTTGGTTTCTAACGATTCCGTAGGCGCTTGTAAAACTTAAATCCTAGCATCAGCAATATAGCAAAAACAATAATTCCAAGGGTTCCATAGATCCAGTTTACAGCATTTTTCAAAGTCACCAAAAAAACCACGGAAAAAAGAATAATAGTCGCCCCTTCGTTGAATAATCGCATAAAATTAGAAGAGTGTTTTACCTCTCCGTTTTGGAGCTGCTTAAAAATAAGGTGACATTTTAAATGGTAGATCAAAAGCAAGAATACAAAGCATAATTTAACCTGCATCCAAGCATCGGCCAAATAAAATGGACGAATTGCCAGTAGCCATATGGCAAATCCAACGGCCAAAACCATCGAGGGCCAAGTAATGATATACCAAAGGCGTTTTGCCATAATCTTAAACTGTTCCCCCAAAATTTCCTTTTCAGGTGATGGCTTTTGCGTGGCCTCGATCTGGTATACAAAAAGGCGCACAATGTAAAACAACCCGGCGAACCAAGTAATCACAAAGATGAGGTGAAGAGATTTGATGTAATAGTATTCCATGCAGCCGCAAAGATAGTTCTTCACGGTGATTCCCCAAAGTCACTCGTTCAATGGTTGGGTCTTCTAAAAACAAACAAATTCTAACCCCTCTTACTTAGAATCATCCTCAATAAAAAGATAATTGAGCTTTAGAGTATTAAACGAATTATTAAAAGCAGAAATCTCATCCGAAATCAGTTGATCAAACTTCACCAATTCAGCATTTATTTTCTCACTTAGCTCATTTTTTACGGCGATATCCTGCTGCGTAGGTGGGAAGTCGCCCATCCCTACTAAGCTATTGAGGTGTGCTAGTTTATTGGTTAATTTGATAGGAAAATTGAGCGGATCCTGTCCACTTTTGTTCTTAGTTTGATAGAGTGCCTTTTCTATTTCTGAAAATTGCTCACTTAGAGTTTTTGCTTTTTCGACCAAGTCCTTTACTTGCTCATTTTCTTTGTATTGTTTCTGAAAAGCACCTAATTGCTCATTAATTTTCCGAATCTTTTTAATCGATTTATGCGCTTTGTCTACGGTTGTATTAACGTCTGTAATAAAGTCAAATTGTCGTTGCATTCCTGCTAAATCTGCCTCGGCGTTCTTATTGGGAGAAATAGTGAAATTCTGTGTTTGCACTTCGTCGTCCACTTCTAGTACTACTTTATATGTTCCTGGAACTGCTTTTGGAGCATTGGTGCTTGCCCACCACAAGATCATTCCTTTGAGACGTTCTGCACCTTGTCCTCGAGTGTCCCAAGCAAACATATTGGATCCTTTTTCTACCGTAAGCTTGTCCTTTTTTTCCTTTGCCTTGGTGCTAAAACTTTTAATGGTATCGTTCTTACTATTGAGGTAACTTAGCTTTACTTCCTTATCTGTGGGATCTGCCAAATTGAAATAGGTAATCACTCCCGCTGGATGGTTGGTTCCATCTGTTAGCGATCCTTTCCGGCCATTTCCTCCCATGCGATAGGTTTCTTTGGGCTTAAAAAGATAGTTCTGCTTTCCTTTTGCCACCGCTAATTGATGAAGCACTGTTAGATCATCAATAATCCAAAGGCTTCTTCCCTGGGTAGCAACAATTAGGTTATTGTCTTTTACTGCAAGGTCTGTTATAGGAACAATGGGCAAATTAAGTTGAAGCGGTTGCCAGTTACTTCCATCATTATAAGAAACATACATTCCCGTCTCGGTTCCTGCATATAGCATACCTTTTTTCGCGGGATCTTCTCTCAAAACTCTTGTAAAGTGTTCTGCAGCAATACCATTGGTGATCTTTTTCCATGACTTTCCGTAGTCGTTGGTTTTGTATAAGTATGGTGCAAAGTCGCCAGTTTTGTATTTGGTCCCAGCGATGTAGCAGGTTCCTGCATCAAAGCGAGATGGTTCTATGCTGTTGATCATCATCCACTCTGGCATTCCCTTTGGCGTTACATTGGTCCAGTTCTTCCCGCCATCTCTAGAGACGTTTACGAGTCCGTCGTCACTTCCAGTCCAGAGCAGGCCTTCAGTCACTGGTGATTCTGCCGCAGCAAAAATAGTGCAGTAATATTCTACAGACGTATTGTCTTGTGTAATAGGCCCTCCAGAAGACCCCAATTTAGTAGGATCGTTTCTGGTAAGATCTGGACTAATTACGTCCCAGCTTTCACCTTCATTAGTGGTAGAATGTAAGTGATTGGATGCTGTATACAGTTTCTTTGGATTGTGGGGCGAAAAGAAAATAGGGAAGTTCCATTGGAAGCGGTACTTCATATCTTCGGCTCCATGTCCCATAGGATTGTCTGGCCAAACGCTAATACTACGTACGGTGTTGTTTTTATGATTGTAGCGAGTTAGGAATCCGTCATAACTTCCACCATAAACGATGTCATTATTTTCTGGATCAATAGCGATATGAGCACTTTCCCCTCCTGCGGTTGATTCCCAGTCGTCTTCACCAATGCTCCATCCTTCCGTACGATGCGGTATTCGAATGGTCGAATTGTCCTGTTGTGCGACATAGATTCTGTATGGAAAAGAATTATCTGTGGTCACTCTATAAAATTGGGCAGTAGGTTGATTGTGATAGGTGCTCCAGGTTTCCCCTCCATCGTAGGTTACTTGCGCGCCACCATCATCTCCAATAATCATTCTATCTGGATTTTCTGGTGCAATCCATAAATCGTGATGATCTCCGTGAGGTGCGTTATAGGTTTCGTATGTTTTTCCTCCATCACTACTTTTGTGGTAACGCACGTTTAAGACATAGACTACATCTTCATCTTTGGAATCGGCGTAAATACGGGTATAGTACCAAGCGCGTTGACGTAATTTTCGTTCGCTGTTTATTTGATCCCAAGTTTCTCCTCCATCGTCACTGCGATATACTCCTCCTTTTTCTTTATTTTCTACAATGGCCCAAACGCGTTCGCTATTGGCAGGCGAAACGGTAACTCCTATAATTCCTAAAGTATCGCTTGGGAATCCTTTGTTCTTTGAAATCTCTTTCCAAGTTTCTCCGCTGTCTGTACTTTTCCAAAGCGCAGACCCGTCACCACCGCTGCTTAAGCTGTAGGGAGTTCGTCTCACGTTCCAGGTAGCTGCGTATAGAATTCTTGGATTGTTAGGGTCGAGTGTAAGGTCTACAGCCCCCGCATCTTCATTGGCAAAAAGAGTTCTTCTCCAAGTTTTACCGCCATCGGTACTTTTATACACACCTCGTTCTTGGGTGGGTTTGTAGATATTTCCTAGCACCGCAGCATAGACTATATCATGGTTTTTGGGATGTACTGCGATGCGTGGAATATGCCTTCCTTTCTCCAGTCCGCTTTGTGTCCAGGTTTTTCCAGCGTCTTCAGTTTTCCAAACTCCATAACCAGAGGAAACGTTTCCTCTTACCGTGGTTTCTCCACCACCTACATAGATCACATTGGGGTCGCTCTCGGCAACTTCAATGGCTCCAATAGAGCCTCCAAAAAAGCCATCGCTTATATTTTCCCATTTTCTACCTCCGTCTTTGGTTTTCCAAACACCTCCACCAGTTGCACCGAAGTAGAAAAGGTTCGGTTTATTCGGTACGCCTGTTACTGCTGCACTACGACCACCTCGAAAGGGACCGATGAGCCGATATTCGAGCGCGTCGTATAATTGTTCATCATAGGTCTGGGCGGTTAAAATTTCCGAAGAAATTCCAAAGAATAGAATACAAACGATGAATAATAAGGAGTGAGGTAACTTTTTCATTGGTATAGTTTTGTATGGATGCTTAAAGATAAGAATTATCCAACGTGTTATAAAGAGTTTTTAAAAGAGTAGGCCAAGATGTCGGTTAGATTGACTGAATTAATTTGCTTGTATAACTCTGTTCCATCGGGTTTAGAAAAATTGGGTGCTTCTAATCTTAAATCTTTCGTTTTTTGAGTGTAATAATCGGCTTTCACAGGATGGTCTGGATGTACTGCGTTAAAAATATGGCCGTATGCATCTTGTTTAATGATTTCCGCAATAATACCAATACAGTCGTTTCTATGAATCAAATTAACTGGAGCATCTGCCCCGTTTAAATTTTCACGACCGGCTAGGTAACGGGCAGGTTGTCTGCTTCCTCCAAACAGGCCGCCAAACCTAAGGATACTGGTTTTGCAAGTGGATGTAAAGAAAAGTTGTTCGGTCTGGAAAATTTGCCTTCCTGCCTCATTTTCTGGTTTCGGAATGTCTTTTTCGGTCACAAGACCTTGGTCATCTCCATATACCGAAATACTACTTACAAAAATACAGTTGGCGATTTTAGCTTGCTCTATTTCAGCTAAAAAGTGAGACATTTTTAAAACATAATCGGAGCCCGTGTTTCGTCTTAAACCGGGCGGAATCATCACAATAATGACGTCTGCATTTTTAAGAAAACCACGCGCACTTCCCTGCACACCATCCTCTGTAATAGTTACTTGAAATACCTCTAACCCATTCTGTTGAAGCATGGTTGCTTTCTCTAATTGGGTCACACTTCCTTTTACGTGGTATCCTAGAGTTTTTAATCGTTGCGCTAGCGGTAAGCCCAGCCAGCCCATTCCTGCAATTGCGATAGTTTTACTCATTCATAACAGGGATTAACGAATCATTTTTTGATGCCAACATTTTTTTAAGATCGATGTTTCTTTTCACGATCACTGCATCTGTGGTAATAAATGGTTTCGGCATGGTCGTTTTAGGTCTTTTATTAACCGTGAACAAGGGGTTTTCTATAAGATCGAGTGAGTATTCTAAGACACTAAATTTTGGGTCTAAAGAGGCATTTAGTGAATATTTCACTTCAAGGGAATCGGTTCCAGAAACATTGTAATGCATTAAGAATTTGTTGTCCCTGTCGCTCAGTACCTTCCCGAGACTGTCTTTTTCAACACCCATTCCATTATAGGCTAATTCGTTGAAAATAGCAGTAGTATCTGCGTACAATCTAATAATATGAACGTCCCGCTTTGGGATAATGGTAAAAGTCACTTCTTGATTATCACCAACAATGGTATCTCTGTCCAGACGCACTTCAAATTGCGGTAATGAAATAGAAGGTGCTGGAGCGGCGTAGCTGTATCCGCTATTGTATTTACTACCGGAAGAACTGACTACAAATTTGGATGCTTCTTCTGGATCTTCACCAAGATACCCTTTGGTCCATTCATCTAATTTTTGATCATAAGTCACCCAAAAGGAGGTCGCATCGTCTGCATTTTGATAGTATAGAAGACTATTGGGTCGTTGTTGTGTTTCAGAATAATCACTACTGAAATGGGCACTGATGAAAAACCCGAAAGCCAATATAAAAAAGGTGATGGAAAAGAATCTTTTGTGTTTATAGAATCCGAATACTGGGAGCAGAAGACCGAATAACAAAACAGTAAAGGCAGCGCTAGCAACCAGCATTTTAAGTCCGAGTCCTACCGGAAAAAATTGAATAAGGGGTGCAAATATGAAAATGGCTGGCGCACCTAGCAGTGCCATGAGAATTAAATTTGGCTTTTCTTGACGGAGCATTAAAAAGAAAGCAAGGAGGCCAAAGAACACAGGAATAATAAAGTAAGCTGCTCCTTTGAGAATGGTAAAAACGATGGCGTTGATAATAATCCATAAAAGCAATGGAGCCACATAAGAACTAGCAACGCTTGTAAATTTAAAGCGTCTGTAAACCATAAAAGTGATGGCCAAAGACAAGACTACAAAGAACGCGATGTAGGTATGGCCATTGTAAGTGAAACCATGCTGGATTTCGGTGTATTGTGGATAAATTTTTAATAAAAGCGTCCATCCAAAAAAGCCGATGAGTCCAGAAACTGCAAGAGATAGCAATAATGCTCCAAACCCTTTTCCTATTTCTTTAGGGTGAAGTGTTCTTTTTCTCATTCCGAAAATAATGAGTGCGATAAAAAGCACAATTGCTAAAATGAGCATGGGTAGAATCCATGCGAACGGATAGCTCAGCATTTTTACGAATGGGATGTTGAAATACACATCGTCTTGATCGCTTTTTATGTTGGCGAGATCGGCATCTGCAAAGTGATGCAATAATGGAAGTAGATAACTTCCCTGGTGCTGGAGCGTATTTCTATCTAAATTTTCAAAATTGTCATTGGCGGTATGATAATCGAAATGATCGTCGATAAAAGCGAAGAATAGTCCATCAATATCTGCATCCTCGCGTAAAACAGTAGAATCGGTATCGTTGGGAAGCATTTTATAGATGCTATACATCAAAGAAGAGGCAACTGGATAGTCTACATCTGCATCAATAAAACCCTGAACAATATTGTGATTTCCTTGGTTGGATTCGAGGATCATATTGCTGGGGCCACCACTTCCTCTCGCTTCAAAGTTGAGGGCTAATTTTATGTCTTTAGCCCATGGGTGTTCGTTTACGAAAAGTTCAGCTCCATCCAAGCCAATTTCTTCTCCATCCGTAAAGAGAATAACAATGTCATTTTTGGGTGTTTTTCCACTTGCTTTGTAGGCTCTAAGACTTTCCAATATGGTTACTACCCCGCTACCTGCATCACTCGCCCCAAAAGATGGAACCAGAGCGCTGTCGTAATGAGAGAAGATGAGCAAGGCATTTCCAGATTCTGATCCAGGAATTTTCGCTACAATATTAGCCGGTTTAATGAGGCCTCCCCAGTTGTTATAAATAAACCCTTCTTGTACCTGTGGTTTTAAGCCAAGTGCGGCGAGTTGATCCATTATATACTCTCGTACTCGTTGGTGTTCATCATTACCAGTAAAGTGGGGTGCTTTGGTAATTTCTTTAAGAGGTACGAGTGCTCTTTCTGTAGAGAACTCTGTTTTGGGAATAGAAGCAGGAGTTCCTTCTCGTGGCATTAAACTATAAAAACTGTAGTAAATGAGCCCTAAAATAAGGACAAGTGACAGAAAAACTTGGATTCTTTTCATAAATGGATTGGTTGGTTTTTAAATGTACGTATTATTCTGAAAATAGCATTGGTTTTATGCGTACTCAACTTCGGTATTTCTAATTTGGGACTGTTGAATAGCCAATGGACTGGTTTTTGAGGCTTCGGGATCCTTCCTTTTTTTTACTTATCTTTAAGATGCAAAAACTTGAAAATATGGCAATTAAGAATTATATGGGGCGGCGGGCAAAACCGGCTAAAGGCTCTTCAGAGAATATCAAGGTATCGGATTATATGTGTACCAAGTTGATCACTTTCACTCCTAATCAATCTGTCTTAGAAGTAATGAATACACTCATTAAAAAGAAGATTTCTGGAGGCCCAGTTATAAACGAAAAAAATGAATTGGTGGGAATTATTAGCGAAGGAGATTGTATGAAACAAATAAGCAACAGTAGATATTACAATCAACCAATGGCAGATATCATCGTGGAGCAACATATGGCCACGGAAGTTGAAACTATTGATGGCGACATGAACGTTTTTGATGCTGCGGACAAGTTTCTGGCCTCGAAAAGACGTAGGTTTCCCATCGTTGAAAACGGAAAATTAGTAGGTCAGATTAGTCAAAAAGATGTTTTAAAAGCGGCCTTGGAATTAAAAGGCAGTAGTTGGAAGTAGTGTAGCTAGTAGGCTGTTGACAGGCGTAGTAAGCAGCAGTAATTCTATTTGAAATTGGCTTAAATAGTCTTTGGGTTGAAGACTTGTTTTTGAAGTATGCGTAAGCTTACAAATCCCGTTTCACCAACAAATAAAAATCATTGTCCAAGGCTAAATACCCTTGATCGTACACATAGTAATACATGCTTCCGGTTTTGGTGGTGTAGGTTCCAGTGCAATAGTCGAATAGAAAACCGTGTTTTATGAGTGTTTTCTTAGTCACTTTGGTTTTTTCATTAGTATTGAGGGCTTCTAGAATGCGATGATTTTTACGCAATCGGTTATTGGTGTTTCTAATGATGTTTTTTCGATCGCTGTTTAATGCATTGTTGTGTGCATTGCGACAGGCGTCGCTGCAAAACTTCTTGTCTGCGCGCCCAACAATCTTATCACCACATTCTGGACAGGTTTTATTCATAGATAAACAGTGTTAAATGATTTTGCTCTCATGGAACAAACCTTCATTGTATTGGGGAGTTAGAAATTAGGTAGTTGAAGTCTAATAACAAAAGTACTAGATTTTTTTTAGTTGTCTTCACTTGCTGCTTGGTTCACAAATTTTGAAAAAAGATTTTGTTTTCTGGTGGATTGCTTGGTTTAAAGATCGGTAAATTGTTCTTTTGGAATTTAAATGTTAACCATAAGACAATTAGTTGGTTACCTTTTAAGATATTTTAAGCTATTGTTTCGATGAAATGATTGTTTTGATAACTAAAAAGTGTCAAGAGTCTTGAATTTCCTAGAAAAAAGATACTATATTTGCCCAAATTTTAAAAAACCCGAAAAATGAAAAAATTAAACACCCTACTTATTTTGGCAATGGTTGCCTTGTCTGTTGTAAGCTGTAAAAGTGATGATGATGGAGATACCACCTTAGAATTCAACAACGCGAACCTTGCAGGAGTCTATAATCTAACTTTTTACCAAGCGACTGAAGTGGAAACTGTAAATGTAAACGGATTGGATGTAGTTTCAACTACTACTTTAGACGGAGAAACATTTCAAATGCAATTTACTTTTGCTGAAAGTGGAAATGTAACCGTAGATGGACAGTATGTTCTTAACTATAAGCTTGTTGTAAACGGAGAAACTCAGGAAGAGGATACAGAAATCGTTGACGCTGATGATGAAGTTTCAACATATTCCACTACTGCAACTCCACAATTGCTTACTGTTGGAGGAGACACTTACGAAGTTACTTTGTTTAATAGTAACGAGGTAAGATTGAAATTAGAAGAAACAGAAGTTTCTAATGGCGTTACTACAGTTTACGAAGAAGAATTACGTATGACTAAGAACTAAATTCTTGGTATATATATATTGATATAAACCCACGGTTTTCCGTGGGTTTTTTTGTTTTCACCAAATCTATGTTAATTCGACTTTGGCCAGGATAGCTTTTATGGTCTTTTTCATCAAAATTTATTACTTTCGCACCCTGCTAACAAAAGACTTAGCACCTAATTCAAAGGCAACAGCTCATGAGCACAAAATTTAAGGAATACAAGGGCCTTAACCTCCCTCAACTGGCGAACGAAGTACTCGATTTTTGGAAGGATGAACAAATTTTCGAAAAGAGTATTGCCATTCGTGAAGGTAATGAGCCTTTTGTCTTTTTTGAAGGCCCACCTTCGGCTAATGGATTACCAGGAATTCATCATGTAATGGCGCGGGCCATTAAAGATATTTTTTGCCGTTTTAAGACACAAAAAGGATTCAAAGTTGATCGCAAAGCTGGATGGGATACCCATGGCTTGCCGATCGAATTGGGCGTGGAGAAGGAATTAGGAATTACTAAAGAAGATATCGGTAAGAAAATTTCAGTAGAAGAATACAACGCAGCCTGTAGAAAAGCCGTAATGCGTTATACCGATGTTTGGAATAAACTTACAGAGCGCGCTGGATATTGGGTAGATATGGAAGACCCATATGTAACCTACGAGCCCAAGTATATGGAAACGGTTTGGTGGTTGCTAAAAGAGATTTACAACAAGAATTTATTATACAAAGGATACACTATACAACCGTATTCGCCAAAAGCTGGAACTGGATTGAGTTCGCACGAACTGAATCAACCAGGAACCTATCAGGATGTTACCGATACAACAGTGGTAGCACAATTTAAAGCAATTGAGGATACACTACCCAACTTTTTAAAAGGTTTTGACGATGTTCACTTCATTGCTTGGACTACCACTCCTTGGACGTTGCCAAGTAATACAGCGTTAACCGTTGGGCCAAAGATCGACTATGTTTTAGTGAAGACCTTTAACCAATATACTTTTGAGCCAATTCATGTTGTAGTGGCTAAAAGTTTAGTTGGAAAACAATTTGCAGGGAAATACGAAGTTGCTGAAAATGCAGATGTATTTGTGAACTATTCTAAGGAAAATAAAAAGATTCCTTATGAAGTAGTTGCTGAGTTCAAGGGAGCCGACCTAGTAGGAATTCGGTACGAGCAATTATTAGATTATGCATTGCCAAACGATCATCCTGAAAACGCGTTTAGGGTAATTTCGGGCGATTTTGTGACTACTGAAGATGGTACGGGAATCGTACATACAGCGCCCACTTTTGGTGCAGATGATGCGAAAGTTGCCAAAGAAGCTACACCTGAAGTTCCACCGCTATTGGTAAAAGACGAAAATGGAAATTTAGTACCCTTAGTAGACTTACAGGGACGTTTCCGCTCAGAAATGGGAGAGTTTGCTGGTAAGTACGTCAAGAACGAATACTATAACAGTGGTGAAGCACCAGAGAAGAGTATTGATGTGGAGCTTGCCATCAAATTAAAGACAGAAAACAAAGCATTTAAGGTAGAGAAGTATGTACACAGTTATCCAAACTGCTGGCGTACCGATAAACCTATTTTATATTATCCGTTGGATTCTTGGTTTATTAAAGTAACCGAATTCAAAGACCGTATGCACGAGCTTAACCAAAGTATTAACTGGAAGCCGAAGGCAACTGGAGAAGGTCGTTTTGGGAACTGGCTTGCAAATGCGAACGATTGGAATCTTTCTCGTTCGCGTTATTGGGGAATTCCACTTCCTTTATGGCGCAGTGAAGACGGGAAAGAAGAAATTTGTATTGGTTCGGTTGAGGAACTGAAAGCGGAAATGAAAAAATCTGTAGCAGCAGGACTAATGTCCAATGATATTTTCGAAGAATTTGTGGTGGGCAACTTTTCAGAAGAAAACTACGGCAAAATTGACCTTCATAAAAACATTGTTGACGGAATTGTTCTTGTTTCTGAAAGTGGACGACCAATGCACCGTGAGGCTGACCTAATCGACGTTTGGTTCGATAGCGGATCTATGCCCTATGCACAATGGCACTATCCTTTCGAAAACAAAGAGAAAGTTGAAAAAACATGGCGTAAAGCCGATTTTATTGCCGAAGGGGTGGATCAAACGCGAGGTTGGTTTTACACCTTGCACGCTATTGGCACCATGATCTTTGATGATGTGGCTTATAAGAATGTCGTTTCTAACGGACTTGTTCTGGACAAAAACGGACAAAAAATGTCTAAACGTCTTGGAAATGCCGCAGATCCATTCGAGACTTTAGATACGTATGGACCAGATGCAACGCGCTGGTACATGATTAGCAATGCCAACCCCTGGGACAACCTTAAATTTGATTTGGACGGAATTGGGGAGGTTCGTAATAAGTTCTTTGGAACCTTATATAATACCTATAGCTTCTTCAGTCTATATGCCAACCTTGATGGTTTCGATTACTCTGAAGCAGACATTGAGTTGGAGAAAAGGCCAGAGATTGACCGCTGGATTCTTTCAGAATTGAACACGCTAATTCAGACAGTAGAGGATGCATATACAGATTATGAACCTACAAAAGCGGCGAGAGCTATTCAGAATTTTGTTGGAGAGAATCTAAGTAATTGGTTTGTTCGATTAAGCCGAAGACGTTACTGGAAGGGTAGTTATGCAGAGGATAAGATTTCTGCCTACCAAACATTACACACTTGTTTGCTAACGGTTGCCAAGCTGGGAGCTCCTATTGCTCCGTTTTTTATGGATCGTTTGTACAAGGACTTAAGTGAAGGAACAGTTCTAAAAAGCGAATTATCTGTTCATTTGAGTAACTTTCCTAAAGCAGATACGTCATACATTGACAAGGGGTTGGAGCGCAAAATGCAGAAGGCCCAAACAATATCTTCTTTGGTATTGTCGTTACGTCAACGAGAGAAGATCAAAGTGCGTCAACCACTGCAGAAAATAATGATTCCTGTGTTGGATGAAGCTGCGAGAAAAGAGATTGAAGCTGTTTCAGAATTGATTAAATCTGAAGTAAATGTGAAGGAAATCGAACTTATAGATGAAGGTTCGGGTATTTTAGTGAAGCAAATCAAACCCGATTTCAAAAAGTTGGGTCCTCGCTTTGGAAAAGATATGAAATCGGTAGCAGCTGCAATTCAGCAATTTGGACAGGAAGAAATTGGAATTCTTGAAAAAGAGCGCGCCATTTCTATACTGGTTAGTGAAAAAAATATTACATTGACACTGGATGATGTGGTGATTAGCTCCCAAGATATTGAAGGATGGTTAGTTGCCAATGCAGATGGAATGACAGTAGCACTGGATGTTACTATAGATGAAACATTAAAGAATGAGGGAATTGCTCGCGAATTGGTAAATCGAATTCAGAATTTGAGAAAAGATTCTGGTTTTGAAGTTACTGATCGTGTGGAAGTAACCCTACAAAGTAACGAAAACCTGAAAGCTGCCATTGAGCAGAATTTAGCTTACATAAAACAAGAAACCTTAACCGAGGTACTACAATTTGATGATGATTTGTCAAATGGAACGGAAATTGCTTTTGATGATATCGAAACCAAATTGAGTATTAAAAAACACTAAAACTATGTCCAACGAAGTAAACAATCGATACAGCGACGCACAACTAGAGGAATTTAGAGTGCTTATTCTCGAAAAAATTGAGAAAGCGCAGGAACAGTTGCAACTAATTCAAAGTGCATACAAAAACGACAGTAATAACGGTACAGATGATACTTCCCCTACATTTAAGGCCTTCGATGAAGGAAGCGAAGTGATGAGCAAGGAGACTTCATCTCAACTTGCGATACGTCAAGAAAAGTTTATACGTGACCTCAAAAACGCGATTATTCGAATTGAGAATAAAACGTATGGTATTTGTCGTGTAACTAATAAGTTAATTAATCCGGAGCGATTAAAACTTGTGCCGCATGCCACTTTAAGTATAGAGGCTAAGAATATGCAAAAATAAAAAGACTCAATCCTAGGTTCCCTCCATACGTAGAGGGAACTTGTGATTGTTAGATTCCTCCGTGAAGGTTGATATAGACATGAAAGTCTTATAAAATTGTATGGTTTTATAGGATGTGTAGAACGCTCCACACGAAATGTACATTCCATTAAGAAGTTGGCCCTGTTTTAGGGTTTTTTTATGCTGAAATTTTCTCCCTTTTTATTATTGCTGCTGGCATGGAATATGCTCGGGCAGAAGACCATCCAAAAGTCGTATCCAGGGGAGGGAATTGGTCAAATTTTGATAGAAGGATCTGGAGTTTTCAATATAAAAGTGAGTGCTCGAGATACGCCAACCATTATGGTGAAATCACAAGTAAATGGGGAAGGATTTGAGAACATTCTCCTGCAACTAAAAGACAAGAACGGCACGTTGGTTTTAGGGCATAATTACACACCATTTTTTGAACCCCCAAACGATAAGTTAGCGGCGCATAAGGTGTTGGCAATAGAAATGGAATTAGTGATTCCTTTAGATTTGAATGTTTCTATTTTGTCTAATTTGGCCTCGGTGGAAGGTAGTGGAAGCTTCAAAGAGTTGCGTATAGGTCTGGATAAAGGGATGATAGCATTAATTGATTTTAGCGGAAATGCACATCTTAGCACTAAGGAAGGGGATATAAAAGTAGAAGCGTTAGCACTAAGCATAGGTGCGAAAGCTACTTCCAAGAATGGATTGGTGGTCAACCAACTTGGAACGGCTGGAAAATTCAAGATGATAGTCGAAAGTGTTAATGGCGACATAACTTTATTAAAAAGCCAATAATAATTTTTTACCTTCGCACACTTAATCGAAGTACAGAAATTCTAAAAATTGTATTATTTACGACTCTGTACGACGGTTTGGTCATCAACATTAAAGTTAAAACCTACCTAATAGATGTCTTTAAAAAAAGCAGTCTTCCTAATTATTGTGGTCTTATTAATAGATCAAATTCTGAAAGTTTATATCAAAACAAACTTTGTGTTGGGAGAGAGTATCGAAGTGCTTCCCTTTTTCAAGTTGCTATTTGTCGAAAATGAAGGAATGGCCTGGGGAGCTAAAATTCCGGGTGAATACGGCAAGCTCATTTTAACCTTGTTTAGATTGGGGGCTATTATTGGAATTGGTTATTGGTTATGGGATTCTGCACGTAAACATGCTCCTAAGGTCCTAATGGTCTCTATTGCCCTTATTTTTGCTGGAGCCTTTGGAAATATTATCGACTCTGTATTTTACGGACTTATTTTTGAGGATAGTTATGGGCAAGTAGCGAGAGCGTTTCCTCCAGAAGGTGGTTACGAAGGTATTTTCTACGGAAAAGTAGTAGATATGTTTGCCTTTTCGTTTTTCGATCCAGTGTTCAACGTGGCCGACTTTGCCATTAGTGTTGGTGTTGGAATTTTAATTGTATTCAATAAAAAAGCATTTCCGAAGAAAGCCAAAGAAGATGAGGCTACAGAGGTTATAGACGATGAGCTTGGCGGTGAAAAGACTATTTAGGCAGATGCTTTCAAGAACAATGCTTCAAACTGGGCAATATCGATTGGTTTAATAAGATAATCTGTAACTAACGAATAAGATTTAGCCTTTTCCACATCGTAAGGGTTAATTGAACTACTCACAATATATATAGTAGGCATTATTTTTTTCTTCGTCTTTATTTGCGTGAACTCGTTCAAGAATTTCCAACCATCCATTACAGGCATATTGAGATCCAAAAGTATGATCTCAGGGAAATTTTCTTCCGATATATTCTCCATTATTGGTTTGAAGTAGTCGAGTGCTTCTTGCCCGTTTTTGAACACGAGTAGATTTTCGGATAACTTCTTAATATCAATTATTTTTTTGATGAGGTTGATATATACGTCGTCGTCGTCAATAATACAAGAGAGTTTTATTTTAGAGAGGGGAGTCTTCAAGGGAGTTTTTGGTATTTTATGGTGGGTTAAAACGTAATTTTAAAAGTGGTTCCTATACCTACAGCACTCTCGACTAATATAGAGCCCTGAAGGGTTTCAATTTGATTTTTAGTTATAAATAATCCTATTCCAACCGATTCTTTGCCTGGATGGAAGGTTTGATACATGTTAAAAATTTTGTCTTTGTGCTTTTCAAGGTCAATACCTAATCCATTATCCTTTATCATTAAACACGTTTTTCCATTCTCAGCGTAGGAGCAAATATCGATCACTGGAGTTCTTTCCTCATGACGATATTTGATCGCATTTGTTACTAAATTTAAGAAAATACTATCTAAATACGATGGGATATAATTAATTTCTGGAACTTCCGAGAAGTCGCTGTATATTTCTGTCTCAGTATCAATCACTAAGCGATTAATAGAATTTAGCACATTTTTTAGTACCTCTTCAAATTTAATGATTTTGCGTTCACTTAATGACTTGGATTGGGTAGTTACAATTTCATTGAGATGATTGATAGTTTCGTTCAAGCTTAATGAAATATCGTAGAGACTTGTCTTTAATTCTTCTTCTTCTGCAGGCGAATTGATCGATTGGAGTAATTCTAGGGTAAGATGCAAATTACTTGCATGCGATCTTAGGTTGTGAGATACAATATGAGCAAAATTAAAAAGGCGTGAATTTTGAGACTCTATTACCTTGATAGACGATTCTAGCCCAATTTCTTTCAATTTTTCCTGATTGATATCCTGAAAAGTTCCTTGAATACCAATTATTTCATTCCCCTCATAAATAGGGCGTCCTACTGCTTTGGCCCAAAACTCCTTTCCTTCATAGGTTTTCATTTTAAGGATGGTAGAAAAAGGTTCTCCCATACTGCAAGCCATGAAAATTTCTGCGGCTTTGGGAGCATATTCTTCTGTATAGAAATCTAAACCTGTTCTAATAGAAGGGCGATAATCTTCAGGGGTTTTTAGGATAGCTCTTGCCTGTGGATCAAAAAAGCTTTTTTTCTTCTTGAAATTTACAGCCCATCCCCCAGCTCCTGTGAGCTGAGCAACATCCTTGTAATAAAAATTATCGAAGGGTGTTTCTTCAGGTGGTTTGGATGTCTCTTTCTTCAAAAGATGATTCTTGCTCTTTTGCGTTAAAAAGTTCATTTATAGTTAGTTTTGGGATGTCCAAGATAAAAAAAATAATCCGAAACGTGCGAAAATTCTGTAATTCAGGCTATTCTGTTGGGGCCAACCAAGAAAAAGGCATATAAGGAATATTTCGTACTACCCAGTAAATCAGTGCTATAGAAAAATACCCGTAAATAAAGAACCTACTGTAGAAGAATTCTACCCTGTAAGATGTTTTAAAGATATAATTAGCAATTTTTACACCTACTCCGTAGATAATTAAAGGAATAGAAAGTATAAAGAGTGGATTAAGTCTGAAAGCAGCAACAAAATCTAGATGCAAAAGTTGGTGAATGGCTCTTTGCGATCCGCAACCTGGACAGTGATAGCCTGTAGTAAATTTAAACGGGCAAGGAAGGAAAAAGGAGTGTTGAGAAGGATTGTAATTGTAATAAAAGCCAAGGGCGACTCCAATTACTGCGAATATGGCAACAACTATTCCGGCTCTTTTATATGTTTGAGGCACCTTCAAAAGCGATTATAATGACGGCAAAGAGGATGTATAACACCACAATGATTCCAATACTAACAGCACTGTAAATAGACCACTTTTTTGCATCTTCTGCTGCTTTAATTGCTTCTTCATGCCTTCCCTGATACCAGAGTTGGTCCACTTTAGAAGATTTAATGATTGCTACAACGCCAAGAGGCAAACAACACATAACGGTGGCTAATATCGCCCAAACTAGATTGTTGTCTGGTGGCCTTTGATTTGTATCCATAGTTAATTTTAGGGCATAAAAAACCCTTAAAAAATTCGATTTTCTAAGGGTTTTGACATTTTTTTTTAGAATCCATTAGAAGCTACTCCTATTCCTACAAGGATGAAGTAGATAACTAAGAAGACAACACCAACACCAATTCCCCATAGAGAGAATTTCTTAGCATCATCAGCAGCCTTTTGGGCACCTGCATGGTCACCTTGAAGCCAAAGTTCTTTTACTTTAGTAGATTTAATAATTGCTATGATACCTAGTGGTAGACAACAAGCAACAGTGCATATGATCGCCCAAACTAAATTATTGTCTGGAGGACTTCCTGCTGGAGTATTTTGATTTTCCATACTTTTATGGTTGATATTGGTTAATAAAGGCCCAATATAAAACGTTTTTTTTAAAATGAGTAGACATTTTTAGTAGTAATGCAATAATCGAGGGGAAAATCCATGAATTCATGGATAATTTTTTCTTCGGCCTCAAAGAAGGATAACCCTATTTTGAGACACTTTTCGGGACACTGTGCTAAAAATCTATCATAGAAGCCTTTACCGTATCCAATTCGGTTACCTTTTGTGTCAAAAGCTAATAATGGAACAAATACAACTTCTAATTGAGAAGGGGATACTTCGATGCCATTTACGGGTTCTGGGATGCCATAGTTAGAAATTCTAATCTCTGTATTTTCTTGTAACAAATAATGTTTCAATTCTAAACTTTCAAAATTAGTTTTAGAAACAATTACACTTTTATCTCTACCCTGAAGAATGTGAAGAAGGTATTCTGTATTCACTTCTTTTTTTTCTGAAATAGGTAAAAAAATATGGTAATAGGTTTTATCCCAGATAGGGAGTTGTAGCGCTTGATTAGCGATCAATAGGCTCCAGTCGTCCACCGTCGAATCTGAGAGTTCTTCTCGTAATGACTTGTATTTTTTTCTAAGGGTAGCTTTGTCCATTAACCTGCAAGACTCTGTTTGTTTTTATTTGAAGGATTTTCATACGAAATATGAAAGATTGCATCGCCTTGGTTCACAATGGGAGCTTGATTCACATTAATTATGTACCCTTCGTTTGGCGCCAGTACTTTAAATCGCATGGTACCATAAGGATCGGTAATGGTGGCAAGAAACTCACCTTTTACAACATGCTTGTTACACTCTATTTTGATATGAAGTAATCCACTCTTTTGGGCGCGAATCCATCTACTATTTTTGATAATTACTGGAGTTGTTTTTACCTGCGGAACCTCATGTTTGCTGGACAGTACATTTAAATGATTTAACACGCGAATAACACCATCTACTCCTTCTTTCACAATATGCTTATTACTCTCAAGCGATTTTCCTCCTTCAAATAATAGAATTGGAATACCCATTTCTTCACAAGTATTTCGATAAGACTTACTCAAATTCTTTGAAAATACCGTAAAAGGACTATTAAATACGGTTGCCAACTCTAGCAGTTCTTCGTTGTCTGGTGCAATTCTAATTTGCGCTGCATTGAATCGTTGCGCTCCACCAGTATGAAAGTCTAAGCAGTAATCTGCATGAGGCAATATCTTTTTTGAAAAATGATAAGCTACCCTACTTGCTAAGGAGCCTGTTTTTGTTCCAGGAAAAACCCGATTCAAGTCTCGGCCATCTGGAAATGCGCGCTCGGCATTTAGAAAGCCAAAAATGTTCAGGATGGGAATGCAAATAGTAGTTCCCTTAGCCGGTTTGTTTATTTTTCTTGCAATTAACTGGCGCACAATTTCAACACCATTTATTTCATCTCCGTGGATACCACCAGTTATTAACACCGTAGGCCCTGGTTCGTTGGCGCGTTCCACAATCACTGGGATTTCTACTCTAGTGGCGGTGTACAATTTTGCGAAGCTAAAATTGATGGTTTTACTTTCCCCAAGAGAAATTTTTTCTCCTAAAATAATCATGTCGTTGACTTCTAATCCCATGTTTTAGACGTTTCGCTCTATATATTTTATGATCGCATTTGCAATATCCTTACCAGTCGCTTTTTCAATTCCTTCTAATCCTGGCGACGAATTTACTTCCAAGATAAGCGGACCTCGAGACGATTGTAACATATCTACCCCGGCAATTCCAAGCCCCATTGCTTTGGCAGCCTTGAGTGCTGCGGTTTCTTCTTCATCGGTTAAAGTAATTACTTCTGCGGAGCCTCCTCGGTGCAGGTTACTTCTAAATTCTCCTTCTTTCCCTTGTCTCTTCATGGCTCCCACTACCTGACCGTCGATTATAAAGGCTCTAATATCTGCACCACCAGCTTCTTTAATAAATTCTTGTACAATTACTCGAGCCTGCAAATTATTAAATGCTTCGATAACAGACTCTGCGGCTTTTGTTGTTTCGGCAAGGATTACTCCAATACCCTGTGTGCCCTCTAACAATTTAATGATTACTGGCGCTCCACCAGCTTGAGAAACAATATTTTCTACATTTTTCGAGTAATTTGTAAAAACTGTTTTAGGCAATCCCAATCCGGCTCGAGACAATATTTGAAGACTTCGTAATTTATCTCTAGACCTCACCAAGGCAACAGACTCTGTGGTGGTGAAGCAATGCATCATCTCGAACTGTCGTACTACCGCTGTACCGTAATAGGTTACGGAAGCTCCAATTCTAGGAATAACGGCATCTACGTTTTCAATTTTCCTTCCTTTGTAATAGATACAGGGGTTTTTCTTTTCTATAACAATATCGCACTTGGTGTGATTGATCACCTCTATTGTGTGACCGCGATTTGTGGCCGCTTCAATAAGCCTGTTGGTAGAATACAAATTTGGATTTGCCGAAAGGATCTTAATGTTCATTCTTTTGTTTTAGTTTGTAGGATAGGTTTGTTTTATTTATGTCAACATTAAACCTTTTCGTCAGAAATTTACGACCTAAAAGTACGGGATATTTCATCTCTTCTCGGTCGCTAAGAGTCAAAAATATGGGATAACGCTTTCCAAAGAGTTCGATTTCAGTTAAAATCCTGTACCTGGCTTGTGTTTCGCCATTGCTACTCTTTACCACACGCACGTCGTACGTGTCAAATTTAAACTGCTTGCGATGGTATGCTGGATGTTCTTCATCAAGAAAAATACATTTGAGATAGTTTTCTTCCACCACTACATTTTTACAATGAATAGTTGAAGTGTATGCTCCTGTATCAATTTTCACATCAATATTAAATAGTTTTAATAGAGGAAAATCCGCCTTGTCTATTCTACCTATATTTCGTTTCAAGAGTTGTGTTAATTTTTGGTGAGAAAGATACAAAACCACTCATCTAAAAAAATGTGAACGGCTAATTATTATTTAAAAGAAGTGGGCTTATTTCTTTCGATATATTGGATGATTTTTTCTGAAATATTCACTTTGGTAGTGGTTTCTATTCCCTCAAGACCAGGTGTCGAATTAATTTCTAAAACTAATGGCCCTCGGGAGCTTTGAAGAATATCTACGCCGCAGACTCCCAGTTGCAAGGCTTTGGCAGCTTTAATAGCGATGAGCTCTTCTTGTTGACTCAGGGTAATTATTTCTGAAGAGCCACCTCGGTGAAGATTAGATCTAAAATCTCCATTTTTACTGGCTCTTTTCATGGCAGCAACCACTTTACCATCTACAACAATAGCACGTAGATCTGTACCATTAGATTCGGCAATAAATTCCTGGACCACAAACTTCACTCTCGAGGCATTTAAGGTTTCTATGATAGACAAAGCAGATTTGTAAGTTTCGGCCAGGATTACCCCTTGACCATGTGTTCCTTCTAGTAATTTAATGATTACAGGTGCTTTTCCCATCTGATCTAGCATGTGTTCTTCGCTAAAAGCATTGCCTAGAAAAGTCTTTGGTAACGGAATTGCTGCCTGCGCCAGAATCTGAAAACTAGTCCATTTATTACGAGATCGAAGTATGGGGTCTGCTTCCGCTACGCAAAAAACGCCCATTGATTGAAAGTGTCTTACTAAGGAAGATCCAAATTCGGTGTTGGAGGCGCCTATTCTTGGAATTACAGCGTGTAAGTCGTCTACAATTTCATCACAATAATACAGCGTTGGCTTGCCACCCTCTATGGCTAAGGTGCAATTCGAGGGTTCCAAAACTTCCATTTCATGGTCTCTAGCGAGTCCAGCCTTAAGAAGACTTTGGGTAGAGTATAAGTTTTCTCCGCGTGATATAACGGCAATGTTCATGATGGCTTTTTAGTAAGTGCAATTTAGTTAAAAAAGTTTATGCCTATGCGTTCATTTGTTTGGCAACAGTTGTGAGGAACAAAATTTCAGAATAAATTGAATATTTTAACAGCAATTTCATCTTCAATAGCTTCGTTAGAATTAAAAACATCAATTATCTTTGAGATATGACCGAGGCCTCCGTAAAACTTCAAATTTCTACCTTACCTAGTAATCCAGGTGTCTATCAATACTACGACAAGGAGGATAAATTACTATATATAGGAAAGGCTATTAATTTAAAAAAGCGGGTCTCATCTTACTTTAATAAGCAACACGATAACGCCCGGACTCGCTTATTGGTAAAAAGGATTGCACATATAAAACATATTGTAGTTGCCACCGAAACTGATGCTCTTTTACTCGAAAATAATCTGATAAAAAAATACCAACCAAAATACAATGTGATGCTCAAGGATGATAAGACATATCCTTGGTTATGTATTAAGAAGGAACGTTTTCCACGGGTATTTCCTACAAGAAGACTCGTTAAAGATGGAAGTGAGTACTTTGGTCCGTATACAAGTATGAAAACGGTCTACACCTTAATGGATTTGGTGAAAGGGTTATATCCCTTGCGGACTTGTAAATACGATCTATCTGAAGAAAAGATAAGAGCAGATAAATACAAAGTGTGTTTAGAATATCATTTAGGCAATTGCGTGGGACCTTGCGAAGGTTTACAAACAGAAACTTTATATAATGAGAATGTAGAGGCAATCCGAAATATCTTTAAGGGAAACTTCAAAGAGTCGTTGGTTCGTTTTAAAGAGCAAATGCATCAATTTTCGGCTAATTTACAGTTTGAAGATGCACAACGAATCAAAGAAAAGATTGATATTTTAGAAAACTATCAGGCCAAATCTACGGTAGTGAACCCTAAGATTAACAATGTAGATGTTTTCTCTATTACCAGTGACGAAACTTATGCCTATGTAAATTATTTACAGGTGTCTTACGGAAGTATTATTCGTTCTCATACACTCGAAATTAGGAAGAAATTAGAGGAAACAGATCGAGAACTTCTGGAATTGGCAGTGGTTGAACTGCGCCAGCGTTTTAATTCCATTTGTAAAGAAATCTATGTTCCTTTTTCGATTAAAACAGAAGAGGGATTAAAAGTGCATATTCCTAAACTTGGAGACAAAAAGAAAATTCTTGATCTCTCACTTAGAAACGCCAAGTATTTTAGAATGGAGCGCTTTAAACAAGCGAGGATTGTCGATCCAGATAGGCATGAAAAGCGTATTATGGCTCAAATGAAAAAGGATTTGCGCTTAAGCGAAGAACCAAGACATATTGAATGTTTTGACAATAGTAATATTCAAGGAACTAATCCGGTGGCGGCTTGCGTAGTTTTTAAGAATGGAAAGCCTAGCAAAAAAGATTACCGAAAGTTCAATATTAAAACAGTTGTAGGACCAGACGATTTTGCTTCTATGGAAGAAGTGGTCTACAGACGTTATAAAAGACTGCTGGATGAGAAGCAACCATTGCCTCAGCTAATCATCATAGATGGGGGGAAGGGTCAGTTATCGTCATCCTTAAAAAGTCTTGATAAACTCAATTTAAGAGGGAAAATCGCTATTATTGGTATAGCGAAGCGATTGGAAGAATTGTTTTATCCAGATGATCCTATTCCGTTGTACCTCGATAAAAAATCGGAGACCTTAAAGATTATCCAACAATTAAGGAACGAAGCGCATCGTTTTGGAATTACTTTTCATAGGGATAAACGAAGTAAAGAAGCATTAGACTCTGCATTGGAGAGTATTCCGGGAATTGGAGAGAAGACGGTAATGGAGCTTTTAAAACATTTTAAAAGCACAAAAAGAATAGAAGATGCAGGTTTTGATGCGTTAGAAAAAGTAGTAGGAGCTAGCAGAGCAAAGAAGATAGTAACACATTTTCAGCAACGAAAATAATGAGTTGTAACAAGAAGAGTTATAACGAGCCTAATAAATAAATCATCAACTTTCAGAAGACAAAATTGAAACAAATAGTCACCATATGGTTCTTTTTATTTTCCATTGTTTCCTTTGGACAGGAGCAGCAGGAAGACCTCAAAGTAGGGCTTGTTCTAAGTGGAGGTGGTGCAAAAGGGTTAGCTCATATTGGAGCCTTGCGTGTAATTGAAGAATCTGGAGTAAGAATTGATTATATTGGAGGAACCAGTATGGGAGCTGTTATTGGGTCCCTTTATGCGGCGGGATATAGTACACGCCAATTGGATTCGATTTTTGGAGCGGTAGATTTTGAAACCCTAATCCGTGATGAAGTTCCTAGGCAGGCTAAAACGTTTTACGAAAAAGAGGATGCCGAAAAATATGCGCTCACACTGCCGTTCGACAAGTTTCACGTTAGTTTTCCAAGTGGCATTTCTAAAGGACAGAATATTTACAATTTACTTTCTAGGCTGCTTATCCATGTAAAGGACGAAGATGATTTTAACGAGCTTCCAATTCCTTTTTTCTGCATTGCGACTAATGTAGAGACTGGACAGGAAGTTGTTTTGGATAAGGGCTATTTGCCTAGAGCTGTTACCGCGAGCGCCGCGCTCCCTTCTTTATTATCCCCTGTAACCATAGGAGATATTATGTATGTGGATGGAGGTATTGTGAATAACTATCCAGTAGATAGAGTGAAGGCCTTAGGCGCAGATATTGTGATTGGGATAGATGTACAGGACACACTAAGAGGCCGAAAAGAATTGAAGTCGGCTTTGGACCTTATGGTGCAGATAAATAATTATCGAACCATTGAGGATATGATTGAAAAGAAGAAGAAAACCGATATTTACATCAATCCATTAATAGACGATTTTACGGTAGTTTCTTTCGACGAAGGAAGGAAAATTATTGAGGCTGGAATAGATGCGGCTTCTATGAAGAAAACCGACTTAGAAGACTTGGCATCACGCCAACTCCCAAAAGAGCGTCGAAACGTTGAGTTCGACTCCCAAAAACCATTGTATGTTAGGCACGTAAATATTGAAGGAAATGAGAATTATACAAAGGCTTACATCCTTGGTAAATTAAAGCTCAAAGTTCCAGCAGAAATTACCTACGAGGAGTTTAATCAAGGAGTGAATAATCTCTCGGCAACGGGAAATTTTGACGGAATAGATTATAACCTAGTAGAAGATCCGGATAATACAGGAGAATATATTATCCGATTTTTAGTAAAGGAGAGTGATTCAAAAACGGTCTTAAGACT
The DNA here is from genome assembly GCA_947495135.1 of uncultured Flavobacteriaceae bacterium. Taxonomy (GTDB): domain Bacteria; phylum Bacteroidota; class Bacteroidia; order Flavobacteriales; family Flavobacteriaceae; genus Aureisphaera. The sequence continues at coordinate 328,621 of CANLXN010000003.1, read as the reverse complement.
TGGAGTACATCATGATGGACTTTTTAGAACTGCGGGGCTCATTAATATTACGACCAAAAGACTGCTAACAAGTAACGATGTTGCGTCTGTTGATTTTATAGTAGGTGACAACCTGCGCTATAACCTAGACTATTACATAGACAAGGGGTATTATTGGAGTTATGGTGGTTCTTCATCGTTCAACACATTTAAGAGCGATGTATCAGTAAATTTTATACTGCGCGATTTAGAACTAACCGAGCCGCCCGCTGGACTTAATAAGATTAGTCTGGCTTATGAGGATTTTACGAATACTCTTTTTATGCAAACAGTGTTTAAAAGGAGTTTCTTATTACGCTTTGGCGGAGAACATAAATGGTTGCGTTATCTGTCTGAGACCATAGGGCAAGATGAAAATAACTTACCTAGAACTATTTTTGAGAACAACAACTATTTTAGTGCTTACGGAATTTTAAAGTATGATACTTTCGACAATAAGTATTTTCCAAAGAGTGGCTTGTATTTTGAAGGCGATTTCCATTGGTACTTGTTTTCTCAAGGGATCAATGAAGACTTTAGTCCTTTTTCAGTTGCAAAAGCTGAGTTGTCTTATGCCGCGGCGTTTACGGATAAATTATCGCTTATTTTCACTTCCGAGGGAGGTGTTAAAATTGGGGGTAGAGAAACCACTTCTTTCGATTTTTTTGCTGGAGGGTATGGTTTTAAACCGTTAAATAACATCATACCATTTTATGGGTATGAAGCATTGAGCATAAGAGGCGATACCTATCTAAAATCTGAGCTCACATTCGACTACGAGATTTTCAGGCATCATCACGTCAATGTTTCTGGTAATATTGCGAATATAGGCAATGGATTACTGGAGCGGGGCGAGTGGATTGATGGAATAGACTACAGTGGCTTCGCAGTTGGATATGGACTAGAAACCTTACTAGGTCCAATAGAGTTAAAATACTCCTTTTCTCCCGAGCGTAGTACAGACGAGTGGTATGTAAATGTTGGTTTCCGTTTTTAGGGGTTCCTTAAGGGTTTCATGCCAAATTTTTACGATATTTGTAATATGGCAGTTAAAACTTGGAAATATTTATTACTTCTTCTCAAGTTCCTAGTAAAAAGGAACCCTGAATAGTACACTTCTGTTTTACTGAAAAACGAGTACTAACCTAAATTTATTACCATGCCATTTTATCATTCTCTAGGAAAAATACCTCCTAAAAGACATACACAATTTCGCAAGCCAGATGGCTCGTTATATGCTGAACAATTATTTGGGACTATCGGTTTCGATGGAATGTATAGCAATTTATATCATGAACATAGACCCACACAGGTTAAAGAAATTAAAAGACAGTACAGTGTGGCTCCAAAGATTGCGAAGACCAATAATATGCACTCCTATCGCTTTCGTGGATTTCAAGTTCCTCCGGAAGACGATTATTTAGAAAGTAGAAAGGTGGTTCTTACCAATAGTGATTGCAACATCATTTTATCTGCTCCAAAACATTCGCAAGAAGATTATTTTTATAAGAATACCGATGCCGATGAACTCTTATTCATCCATAAAGGAACGGGGAAATTACGCACCCATATGGGGAACCTAGACTTTAAATACGGTGATTATTTGTTAATCCCCAGAGGGATGATTTATAAATTGCAATTTGACGATGAAGATAATCGTCTCTTTATTGTAGAGTCGAGAAGTCCTATTTACACACCTAAACGTTATCGAAATTGGTTTGGACAGTTATTGGAACATTCTCCTTTTTGCGAACGAGATATTAGGAAGCCACAGGAATTAGAAACCTATGACGAAAAGGGGGAGTTTCTAATTAAAATTAAAAAGAACGACGAAATTTTTGATATGGTGTACGCTACGCATCCCTTTGATGTAGTAGGATATGATGGCTATAATTTTCCGTATGCTTTTTCAATTCACGATTTTGAGCCTATTACTGGACGAATTCATCAGCCACCACCCGTTCATCAAACATTTGAAACAAATACGTTTGTAGTTTGTTCGTTTTGCCCGCGCTTATACGATTATCACCCAGATAGTATACCAGCACCATATAATCACAGCAATATTGATAGCGATGAGGTGTTATATTATGTAGACGGAGATTTTATGAGTAGAAATGATGTGGACGCTGGTCATATATCATTGCATCCTGCGGGAATTCCGCATGGACCACATCCAGGAGCTACGGAGCGAAGTATTGGCAAGAAAAAAACAGACGAGTTAGCCGTAATGGTAGATACATTCAAACCCTTGATGGTTACAGAAGACGCAATGAAAATTGCAGATGAAACCTATCATCAAAGTTGGTTAGAAGATAACTAGTTAAGTGATTTTATTAAAAATGACAGCACACAAACCCAGAATAGATATTACCCCTCATCTTCGAGCCATGTGGTAATTGGTTATTCCTATTTCAGAAGAAAATAAGAATAGCATTTAAAAAACAAAACGATGGCAAAAGAAATAAAGAATTTAAAAGATTTACAGAATACAGAGTATGGTTTAAAGAAACTCTTTAGTGATGCTGAGGATTTCCTTCCGCTATTGGGAACAGACTATGTCGAACTCTATGTGGGTAACGCCAAACAAGCAGCTTTTTATTACAAAACAGCCTTCGGATTTCAATCTGAAGCATATGCTGGGTTGGAGACTGGATTAAAAGATCGGGTTTCGTACGTTCTCAAACAAGATAAAATACGCTTGGTGCTTACCACTCCGCTTAACAAAGGCGGTGAGATCAACAGGCATATTGATGAGCACGGCGATGCGGCTAAAGTAATCGCTCTCTGGGTGGACGACGCGACCAAATCATTTGAAGAAACCACAAAGCGAGGTGCCAAGCCTTATTTGGAACCTACCCGAGAAGAAGATGAACATGGTTACATCATAAAATCTGGAATCTATACGTATGGCGAAACAGTCCATATGTTTATCGAAAGAAAAAATTATAACGGAATTTTCCTTCCTGGATTTGAAAAATGGGAGTCACATTATAACCCAGAGCCCGTTGGGCTTAAATTTATCGATCACATTGTAGGAAATGTTGGTTGGAATGAAATGAATAAATGGTGTAAATTCTATGCAGAAGTAATGGGATTTGCTCAAATTATTTCTTTTGCCGATGACGATATTGCCACAGAATTTACCGCTTTGATGAGTAAAGTAATGAGCAATGGGAATGGTAGAATTAAGTTTCCAATCAACGAGCCAGCAGAGGCGGAAAAGAAATCCCAGATTGAAGAGTATTTAGATTTTTATAACGGTGCAGGAGTGCAACACTTGGCACTGGCAACAGACGATATTGTGGCGACGGTTTCTGCCATGAGAGATCGTGGTGTAGAATTTTTATACGTCCCAGATACCTACTACGATGATATTGCCGAACGTGTTGGTGAGATTGATGAAGATGTAGAAGTGCTTAAAAAACATGGGATTCTTATTGATAGAGATGAAGAAGGTTACCTGTTGCAATTATTTACAAATAATGTTTTAGACAGACCTACTATGTTTATTGAGATTATACAACGTAAGGGAGCACAATCTTTTGGAGTAGGAAATTTCAAAGCCTTGTTTGAGGCAATTGAAAGACAGCAAGCCAGACGAGGAACCCTTTAACATGTAACGAAATAATAACTCCATCGTCTAAAAAAGGTGGAGTTTTGTCTTTTTGGAACAGTCCTTGCAAACTACACCTTGTAACCCCAAAAAAGGTAAAATGAAACGATTAATAATAGTACTTATTTTATGCAGTTCTGCCGTGACTTTTGCGCAGACGCAGGCATATGAAGGAGGAGAATATTTTAAGTTTAGAGTTCACTACGGCTTCGTAACGGCTGGATATGCTACACTTGAGGTCAACGACGAAGTGCTCAATGGAACAGAAGTATACCATATTAAAGGATATGGAAAGACTACAGGACTTTCGCGAGCGTTTTTTAAGGTAGAAGATGATTACCAGAGTTACGTAGATAAGAAAAAAGATATTCCATATCGTTTTATTCGAAAAATCGATGAGGGTGGCCATACCAAAGATATTCAAATTGATTTTAATCACGCCACTCATCGAGCCATTGTTCAAAATAAGAAACACAATAGAACAGAGGAAGTAGATTTTCCTGACCAAGTACAGGATATGGTTTCTGCCTTTTACTATCTTCGCAATCGTTTGGACGTCTCCAATATTAAAGAAGGACAGACCATCGATATGAATATGTTCTTCGACAAAGAGAACTATAAGTTTCGATTAAAATTTTTAGGTAGAGAAACACTGGAAACCGATTTCGGAAAGATTGCTACCTTAAAATTTCGGCCATATGTGCAATCGGGGAGAGTTTTTAAAGAAAAAGAAAGCTTAACCGTCTGGGTCACCGATGACGACAACAGAATGCCACTGCTTATTAAAGCAGATTTGGCTATAGGATCGCTAAAAGCTTCTTTGGCCGAATTTAAAGGATTGAAGAATCCATTTAAGATACAAGTTGATTAGACTATGGAAATACAACCAGAAACCAAAAAATTACTCGAACAACTACAGCAAAAATTTGATGGCATAGATCAAGACCTCAACACCCATTTAGAGGGCTTACTCCACAGTGAGCCCATTACGTATTGGGATTATATTCAAACAGATGCCTTGCTTAGTTTACAAATACAACGCACTAATTTGCCAGATGAGATGGTTTTTATCATCTATCATCAAATTAACGAGTTGTTGTTTAAGATGATACTTTGGGAAATTAAGCAGGTTTCGTACCATGAAGAACTAACTGTTCAGTTTTTTTCTGAAAGGTTAATGCGTATTAGTCGTTACTTCGATATGTTAACCTCATCTTTCAACATCATGTCTGAAGGAATGGAGATTGAACAATACCTTAAATTCAGAAACACACTTACACCCGCTAGTGGATTTCAAAGCGCGCAATACCGAAAAATTGAATTTGCTTCTACAGATCTAATTAATTTGATAGATGCCCGTTTCAGAAAAACTATTGATAGAAATACTTCTTATGAACACGCCTTAGAGCACCTGTATTGGCAGGCGGCAGGGAAAAATTTTAAAACCAACAAAAAGAGTTATTTGCTAAGTGCTTTTGAAGAACAGTATAAAAATGAGTTTATAATCTTCACAGAAGAATATAATACCATAAATTTGTACGCGAAGTTTAAAAGTTTACCAAAAGACGTACGGGAAAATTCAGATTTGAGAAACGCGATGCGGCATTACGATTACACGGTGAATGTGAAGTGGGTAATGGCACATTACAATACCGCAGTAAGATATCTCAATCACGGTAAAGAACCCGAGGCAGCAACAGGAGGAAGTGATTGGGCAAAATACATGCTCCCAAAATATCAAAAGCGTATTTTCTTTCCCGATGTATGGACTCCACAAGAAATTGAAGATTGGGGCCAAGACGTCTAATAAATAATTAGAATATTGAAAAACGTATTATTACTATCCCTAGCTATCATCTTTTTCGCATCTTGCGAAGAAGTGAACGAGGATTCTGAAGAACTAATAGACCTGGTTGAAGATGTTGCACCTGTAATTGTCGAAGAGTATGGATTTACCTTTAATGAATTTAATGTAATTAGAGACACAGTACGCTCAGGTTCTACCTTTGGTGGAATCCTAAACGAGAACGGGGTTTCTCAAGCAAAAATATTTGAAGTTGCGACTACTTTTAAAGATAGTTTTGACGTAAGACGAATGAATGTAGGTAAGCCCTATGTACTTCTAAATTCGAAAGATAGCCTCAACACCACCCAAGTATTTATCTATGAAAAAAATAAGGTCGACTATGCAGTAGTGGATTTAAGAGACAGTGTAGCGGTATTTAATAAGAGAAAACCAGTGACTTTTGTTGAAAAAGAAGCCTCTGGAATAATCACAAGCTCCCTGTCTGAAACCATGGCAGACAATAATTTGAGCCCCTATATGGCAGATCGGTTGGCAAATATCTATGCGTGGACGGTTAACTTTTTCCACTTACAAGCTGGAGATAATTTTAAGGTGATTTATACTGAAAAGTTTATCAATGATACTATACCGGCTGGTGTAGATGAAATTAAGGCTGCCTATTTTGAACACCGCGGTCGCGCTTTATATGCGTTTAACTTTGCTCCAGAAAATGATTCCACAAATACAGTTGCCGACTTTTACGATGAAAAAGCACAAAATTTGAGAAGGGCATTTCTGAAGTCACCAGTTAAGTTTAGTAGGATCTCTTCTCGCTATAATTTGAAAAGACGGATTGCTTATTACGGCTATAAGCTTCGTCCGCACAAGGGAACAGATTTCGCTGCTCGTGTTGGGACGCCTATTTTGGCAACGGCCGATGGAATCGTTACCAAATCTGAGCGTAGAGGCGGCAACGGGAACTATGTGAAGATCAAACACAATGGTACCTACGAAACTCAATACTTACACATGAAATCTCGCAAATCGAAAGTGGGCGAATTTGTGCGTCAAGGAGAAGTAATTGGTTATGTGGGTATGACGGGCAATACTGGCGGACCTCACGTTTGCTACCGTTTTTGGAAAAATGGAAAACAGGTAGATCCTTTTAAACAAGATTTGCCGGCTTCCAAACCTCTTGATGAGTCTTATCATGAAGAATTTGACGTATTTATGCTGCCATTGAAAGATCAATTAGACTGCATCACGTATTAATTTTCCTACATTTTAATTGTTAATAAAGTTGTTCTTATCTAACTCTCCTATTATCAAATACTTGCCGCGAATTCTTGTATTTTTGAGAAAATCTAATTGATTGCAATTTCTTAACACCTTCATGAGTAAATATCTTTTAACTATCCATACTTTTGCACGCAATTAAATGAAACAACCTAGTTGGAGTAGATAAATCTGATTTTGTTATTTGGCATACAGAATTTTGAGTCGTCTATTCTAACTTACTTTTTTAACAACAAACACAAACTATGAAACAACTATTACTATTTGCAATGTTATTAAGCGGTCTTACTGCTTTTTCACAAGGAACCGTTTCAGGTAACATTACCGACACCGATTTAGGTGGTGGAATGCTTGGAGCGAGTATTGTTGAATCGGGAACCAGCAATGGTACTGCAGCCGATTTCGACGGAAACTTTAGCCTTGAAGTAAGTTCAAACTCAGGTACGCTTGAGATTTCTTACGTAGGGTACGAAACACAAAACATAGCATACACTCTATCTGGAGGTACGGCAAATGTTGGAACAATTGCACTTAAGGCAGATGCGAACGCTTTAGACGAAGTAATTATCGTTGGAAGCGGAATTATTCAAGTTGCCGAAGGTAGAAGAACTCCTGTAGCGGTATCTACTGTTACTGCTGAAGAAATTACACTGAAAGTAGCTGGTAACGCAGAATTCACAGAGTCGTTTAAAAACACTCCATCTGTTTACGTTGCAAACCAAGTAGGAGGATTTGGTGATAGCCAAGTTTTCTTAAGAGGATTTGATGACACTAACACAGCTTTCTTATTAAATGGTCAGCCAATTAACAGTCAAGAAGATGGACGTATGTTCTGGTCTAACTGGTCTGGAATGAGTGATGTAGCAAATGCTGTACAAGTTCAAAGAGGACTTGGAGCTTCTAGATTGGCTATTTCGTCTGTAGGAGGTACTGTAAACATCATCTCTAAAACAACCGATAAGAAAGAAGGTGGTTTTGTAAGACTTTTAGGAGGTAATGATAGCTACGTAAAAGGAACATTAAACTACAACACTGGAATTAGCGAAAGTGGTTGGGCGTTTTCTGCATTGTTAGATTACTGGCAAGGTCATAGAGACTGGGCAATTGGTACAGCTGGAGCTGGACAAACCTACATGTTCTCTGTTGGATACAAGCCAAACGAAAAGCATACCTTTAACTTCTTAGTTACTGGAGCACCTCAATTTCACGATCAAAACTTTGGACAAAGTCCTGAGACTTATGAAGCACTTGGACGTAAATACAATCCGAATTCAGGATTTTTGGACGGTGAGCGTTTCACAGAAAGAAGAAACTACTACCATAAACCAGTTGCCAACTTAAACTGGGATTTCGAAATTAATGAGAAAACTGAATTATCAACTGTTGCTTACGCCTCTTGGGGACGTGGTGGTGGAACTGGTGGTTTAGGTCGAGGTAGAGTTCGTTTATCAGACTACGATGGACCATTGGACAACGTAACAGAAGAAATCGACTTCGAAACTATTAGAGAGAACAATATCGCAACAGCAGACAACGGAGTTGGAAACTTTAGCGATTCTTACATTAGAAGATCATCTGTTAATAACCACAACTGGTACGGAGTTCTTTCAAACTTGAGTTTTGATATGAACGACAACTGGGACTTAAGCGTTGGAGTTGATGGAAGATTATATAAAGGAGATCACTTTAGACAAGTAAATGATCTATTAGGATTAACTGCATTCAACGATAACTTTAGAACAGATCGTCCAGACGATTATGTATTTACAGAGGAATTCGAAGCAGATCCATGGGCAGCGCTTTTTAACTTTGCTGACGAAGAGAATAGAACTCAATTTGACTATTCTGAGAACATTAACTACGTTGGTGGATTTGGTCAAGCAGAATATGCTGTTGATTCTTTCTCAGCATTCGTTCAAGCAGCACTTTCTACCCAATCATTCCAAAGAACAGGTCGTTTTACAGGAAGTGAGATTGATGGAGTTGACGGTTTAGGAAAGTCGGAGAAAATTAGCAGAACAGGATACAATGTAAAGGGAGGTTTATCATATTCTATTAACGATAACCACACTTTCTTTGGTAATGCAGGATACTATTCTCGCCAGCCTTTCTTAGATAATATCTTTGCTGATATCAGAAACTCAAACGCGATCGTAAACCCAGAAGTGGAGAACGAAGAGATTTTAGGATTTGAAGCAGGTTACCGATTTGAAAACAGAAATCTACGTGTAAATGTGGATGTTTACAGAACAGAATGGGGTAACAGGTTTATTTCTTCAGGAGGTAGTTTCGTTGGTGAAGATGATGTAGAGGTGTTCTTTACAGATCGTTTTACAGATGTAACTCAAATTCACCAAGGATTAGAATTCGATTTCGAATTCCGTCCAGATTCAAGAGCCTACAGATTAAGAGGATATGGTTCATTAGGAAACTGGAAGTTTGACGGTGAAACACCATTTACACGTCAGGATCAAGAAACATTAGAGTTTATCAACTTAGATGATGACAATCTAGATTTATCTGGAGTAAATGTAGGACGGGCACCACAAACTTCTTTTGGAGCCGGTCTGGATGTAAAGATCACTAAAGGATTGAGTATTGATATGGACTTTAATGTTTATACAGATCTATACGCACAAGTGGATGCAGACGAAGTAATTGCTTCTGCCCAGAGCGGAGAACGTTTCGAAGCAGAGCGTTTGCCAGCGTTTACACTAGGAGATGCAGGTCTTACTTATAAATTTGTTTTCGGAGAAAGTAAACTTACTTTCAGAGCAAATGTGAACAACGTATTTGACGAAGAGTATATTAGCCGTCAAAACAACTTTGGTCAAAGCTTAGGTACAGGAACTACTTATAACGGGAGTATTCGTTACAACTTCTAAGCCATCATAATTTATTTAAGAACCGCTCTTGGAAACAAGGGCGGTTTTTTTATGCAATATTGCATACCTTTGAATAACAAATTTAAATATCCAATCGACTATGTATCCAACCTTTCAATTTATTCACTCATATTGGGCTTATCTAGTTCTTTTTATTGTCACTATTGCTACTATTAATGCCTTGGCTGGTTTCTTCGGAAAGAAGGAATACTCGCCTAAAGATTTTAGATTGGCTTTGTTTGCACTTATCGTTACACACATTCAGCTCTTAATTGGTTTGGTTTTGTTATTTGTTTCTCCAAATGGAATACAAGCAATTTCGAATAACGGTATGGGAGCAGTAATGAAAGATTCGACGATGCGATTGTATGCTGTAGAGCATCCAACGATCATGATTTTGGCTGTAGTCTTTATTACGATAGGATATTCTAAGCACAAAAAGAAATTGGTGTCTACACCTAAGTTTAAGATGTTAGCCATCTTTTATACAGTCACCCTATTGTTGATGCTAAGTAGAATTCCTTGGGGGCAGTGGCTTTCTTAATGACTTGTAACTTTGGCAAAGTTGATTTATTAGACGCCTTTCGGAGGTGTGAAAATTTCAGAATAAAACATAAAAAAGCCGCTGAAAAATTTATTCAACGGCTTTTTTGTTCCATAAAGTGTGCTATTCTTTTTAAGTCGATCTAGAGGCAATGATCAGCAGCTCCTCTTGATACAATTTTTATTCGTGCCTCCTAAAAATCACTCGAAGTGACAAACCAGAAATCGAATTTGAAGTCGAAATGGAAATAACATGCAGGCTAGTGTTGAGTTACTGAAACGATACAAAGCTTAAAATGTAGAGTTAAGGCAAGGACAATAGTTTACATTTTCACTAATCACACATTGAACGTTGCCACGATGATTATTTGCTTATTCGTTGTTTTATGAGCCAGTTTTCAGAAAAAAGAACATAGATCATAGCGTTCGAAAATTCAATTTTCCTCACCTCTACTTGGAAGAAGTTTCTTTAATCAAATAAACATATACCGGAAAGTGATCGCTGTATCCTCCGGTGAATCCTCCTCCAGCAAAACTTCTGTATGGATAACCTTTATATCGGCCTCTCGGATTTGCCAAGTAGCTTTTATTAAAAATACCGGTTTTATAGAGTCTGTAAGAAGAATAGTCCTTTTTGGCGAGTTCTGTAGAAACAATCATTTGATCAAATAAGTTCCAGCCATCCCTATATGCAAGTGTACCTAGACCATTTTTGTGCATGTTTTCCATAGGGTTGTACAGTTCCTTTAATTCCATGTTTTCCCTATTTTTTTTGGTCTTAAGTACCTTTTTTACACTAGGACTCGTTGGGTCATCGTTAAGGTCACCCATGGTAATGATCTTTGCGTAAGGATCTTTACTAAATAAAGAATCGATGATACTTTTGTTGAGCTCAGTGGCCTTTATTCGCTTTGATCGACTACGGGCTTCTCCTCCACTTCTCGAAGGCCAGTGATTGACTATTAAATGAATTTCTTCTCCATCAAGCATACCACTCACTAGAAGTTGATCACGGGTAAAAACCCTCTTACTTGTGTCGCCATTATTATAGATCAATAATTCGTGTTTGTCGTAATGTGTTGGGGTAAAGAGCTTTTTTTGATATAATAAAGCGACATCGATTCCACGACGGTCTGGAGAATCGAATTGAATGATTCCGTAATCATACTTCAATAATTCTTCCTGGTTCACAAGGTCTTCCAGTGTTCGTCTATTTTCAATTTCGCACAGCCCAATGACTGCAGGCGCAGTTCCAGTGACGTCTTTACCTATTTCAGCAATTACCTTTGCCGTGTTTTTAAGCTTGGCGTTGTAGATTTCCTCGGTCCAATGGTCTTTTCCTTCTGGAGTTCTATCATCATCAAAAGTGATTGGGTCGTCTTCAAAGTCGAATAGGTTTTCTACATTGTAGAATGCTACTGTATTGACTTTATAACTTTTTTCTTCCTGAGAAAAACAGGTGAAGGTTACGAAAAAAGACCAAGCGATAAGCGCAATTTTAAATTTCATTTTTGGGATTATATTATGTTTCCGTTACGTCCTTTACAAAAGGTAGGCCAAAAGTAATTATTTCGCTGAAAATATGTAGCTTTGCACGCCTTTAATAATAATAATTTAATCAAAACAAACAACTTCTAAGAATGAAACAATTATTCATCACCTTTTGCATGGTTCTGTTGGGTACATTTTCGGTAATTGCCCAAGAAGCCATTGTAAAGGGGAGAGTGTTGGATACCAACTCCAACGAGCCCGTTCCGCAAGTGGACATTCAGATTGAAGGTAGTGACATTAGCACTACTACCAATGCTGAAGGTTTATTCTCTATTTCAGGGACTAACCTACCGCAAGGGGAACAAGTTTTATTGGTACGTAAAAATGATTATATCAATCAGCGCATGCCAATAACCATTGCAAATGGTACTACTATCGATTTGGATCCTATTCTTTTTCAACTGGATTTATCTGAGGTAGAAGCTCAGATAGGTATTATTAGCCTTTCAGACAACGAATTGAACCAAGATGAAGGAACATCGTTTAACATATCGGGACTGCTTCAGGCTTCTAGAGATGTGTTTTTGAATGCTGCCGCTTTCGACTTTAGCGCTACATTTTTTAGACCAAGAGGTTTAGACAATGCCAATGGTAAAGTACTTGTAAATGGTCTTGAAATGAATAAAATATTCTCGGGCCGACCGCAATGGGGAAACTGGGGAGGCTTAAATGATGCACAGCGTAACCGTGAATTTTCGATGGGTCTTAAGGCCAACGATTATGCATTTGGTGATGTTGCTGGAACAACGAACATAATAATGAGAGCTTCGCAATACCGTAAGGGAGGGCGAGTTTCTTATGCCAGTGCTAATAGAAGCTATACTGGACGAATTATGGGTAGTTATAATAGTGGTATGGATCAAAACGGTTGGGCGTATTCGATACTTGCTTCAAGACGTTTTGGAGATGAAGGATATATCGATGGAACTTTGTACGATGCCAACTCATTTTTTGCTTCGGTAGAGAAGAAATTGAACGACGAACACAGCGTTAACCTTACCGCATTTTATACACCTAATCGAAGAGGTCGTTCTACAGCCATAACGCAAGAGGCACGGGATCTAAAAGGAATTAGATACAATCCTAACTGGGGAATGCAGAATGGAGAGATCAGAAATAGTAGAACTCGTGAGATTGAAGAACCAATTATTACGTTGAATCACTACTGGAATATTTCAGAAAATACTACTTTGAATACCAACTTTGGATATCAATTCGGTAAAATTGGTAATACCAGAATCGATAATGGTGGAACACGTTTGGTAACTATAGATGGTCAAGATACGTATTTAGGAGGAGCACGTAACCCGTTTGGAGATTATTACCAACGTTTACCTAGCTACGCTTTGAGAAACGAAAATCCGTCTCCATACGATTACCAATTGGCGTATTTGGCCGAGCAAGAATTTGTGAACGATGGGCAATTGGATTGGGACGGTCTGTATAATGCTAACACCAATTCGGTAAATGTTGCCAACGGAGGAAATAGTATTTATGCTATTCAGGAAGATAGAGTTGATGATAAACAAATCATGGTGAACACTATCTTTGGTACTACTTTAACTGAAAATATTACGTTCAACGGGAACCTGAGCTATAGAAGTTTAAGGAGTGAAAATTTCGCAGAACTAAAAGACCTCTTAGGTGGTACTGGATACTTAGATGTCGATTTCTTTGCTGAAGATGATGTAAACACAATTGTAGGTGATCTTGCGCAGAGTGACTTGCGTAACAGAAACCGTGTTGTAGTGGAAGGAGATCGTTACAAATACAACTACGATATCAATGCAGATGTTGTTTCAGGTTTTGCTCAGGCTCAGTTTAAATACAATCAGGTAGATTTCTTTGTTGCTGCAGAAGCAGGACAAACTAGCTACCAAAGAACAGGTCTATACGAAAACGGTAACTTCCCAGGAGAACGCTCTTTTGGAGATAGCGAGAAACTGAACTTCACAACATTTGGAGCAAAAGGAGGGGCTGTATATAAGGTAACAGGACGTCACTTGATCGACCTAAATGCTGGATATATCACAAAGGCTCCAACCATTAGAAATTCTTTCCCTAATGCGAGACAAACCAATGATGTAACGGTTGGATTAGTGGAAGAAAAAATCCAAAACTTGGATTTGAGCTATATCTATCGATCTCCAATTGTAAAAGCTAGATTGACAGGTTTCTATAATACCATTCAGGATCAAACAGATATTGGATTCTACTTTACAGAAGACATTTCAGGTCTTGGAATCGAGGAGAGCGCTTTTGTACAAGAGGTGATGACAGGGATCGACACTAGAAGAGTTGGTGCAGAACTAGGAATTGAAGCACAGGTAACACCAACCATTAAATTGAAAGGAGCTGCCTCAGTAGGACAATATACATTCACAAACAATCCTAACCTCTATTTATCGAGTGACGATTTTCAAGGAAACTTGAGCTTCGGTGATGGAACGGCTAAACTAAAAGATTACCACGTAGCTGGTGGTCCAGAACGTGCTTACCAAATTGGAATGGAATATAGAGATCCTAACTTTTGGTGGGTTGGAGTGACAGGAAATTATTTCTCAAACGCTTATATTGATGTAAATAATTTGGCTAGAACTGCTAACTTTAGCAGTGACTTCGACGGACAAACTTTTAACGATTACGACGCAAATGTTGCGCGTGAATTATTAACACAAGAAGAATTTGATGGTTATGCCTTGGTAAATGTAGTAGGAGGAAAATCATGGAAAGTCAAGCAATACTTTGTTGGATTTTTTGCAACTATCAATAATGTTTTAGGACAAGATTTTGTAACAGGTGGTTTTGAACAAGGAAGAACAACCAACTTCAGAAGTAAGAGAGAAGATGCTTCTAGAGAAAACGGGCCTATTTTTGGAAACCGCTATTTCTTTGGGAATGGAACTACCTATTACGTGAACGTTTACGTTCGATTTTAATCAATTATTCAGCAAGAAAAAATAAAATATATATCATGAAAAATTCACTTATTTACAAACTCACTTTACTGGTTTTTGCAGTAACATTTGTCACTTCTTGTGTGCAAGACGACGATTTTGAAACACCAGACCTTCAAGTTGTACAGCCGGTATTGGAGTCGGATCCAATCACCCTTGGAGCTCTTTATAGCTTATTCGATCAAGCAGCGCGCGATGAGGCTAACGACCTGGGTGTTGACCCTAACGACGAAGACGTTTTAAACGAAATTAAAGCAGATCTTCAAGTAACTTTTGAAGAAGGAACTACCTATGTAGAGGGATATGTTATCTCAAGCGACGAAGGTGGAAATTTCTTCGAAGAATTGATTTTACAAGACGCCCCTTCCAATCCAACTACAGGTATTAAAGTACTTATTGATGTAAGCCCATTGTCTACTACGTACGAATTGGGTAGAAAAGTGTATGTTCGATTAGACGGGTTGAGCATTGGATTGAGTAATGGAGTGTTTACAGTTGGGGTTAAGAACACAAATAATCTTGATAAAATAGCAGAATCTCTTTTAACTGAAACGCTGTTACGAAGTGCGGAAGTTGCAACCTTAGAACCATTGCCAATTACAATTGCCGATTTCGCAGCAGACAAAACTAATCTGTACATTTCTCTCGCGGATATGCAATTTAACCGTAACGAGGTGCTAGGCGAAAATGCGAAAACCTTTGCTGCTGAAAGTGGTGATCAGTTTGACGGTGAGCGCTTTTTAGAGAGTTGTGAGAGTGGTGCAAGTGCTATTTTTAGCACCAGTACTTTTGCAGATTTCAAGGCGGTGTTACTTCCAAAAGGAAGAGGAACTTTTAATGGAATACTTACATATAACTTTTTTGGAGATATCTTTAATTTAGTGGTTAATGAGCCAGGAGATTTTGATTTCAATAACGAAGAACGTTGTGATCCAGATGTATTTGGATGTACGGGAGCAAGCGGTGGTGGAGCCGAGTTTTATTCTGAAAATTTCGAAGCCTTTAACGCGATCGAAGATTACGTAGATGCGGGTTGGACCAATGCTAACGTTGTAACGAGCAACGGTGAGGTTTGGGAAATCGGAAATTTCAGCAACAACAATTATGCTCAAATCTCCGGATTTAGCTCAAACGAAGATGATATCCAAACTTGGTTAGTTACACCAGCGATCAACATGGATAACACTACGGGAGAAGAATTCTTATTCGACCTACAAGTAAATTTTGACAACGGAACTATCTTATCGGTGCTTGTTTCAGACGACTTTACGGGAGACCCAACTACGGCAACTTGGAACTTGTTAGATGCTTCTATTCCAACAGGACCAGAAGGTGGATTTGGAGATTTCGAAACTATAGGGCCTATCAATGTATCGTGTGTAGATGGAAATGTAAACTTTGCTTTCAGGTATCTTGGAAGTGATCCTAACGCTACAACTCGTTACCACGTAGACAACGTTAGACTTACTGGAAACTAATTAGTAGTTTTATCATAAATAGAAGAAGGACGTCTTAGTAGGCGTCCTTTTTTCTGCGGAAATTTTCACAGCGCTAAGATTGTTTTAGAATCATTATTTTTATTACCTCGTAAATGTTTAATATGAAAAAACTTGGAATTTTATTATTGAGTACGATGCTTTTGATTGCCTGCGGAGACAAAAAGAAAATGGAAACCACTGTCAATGAAAAAGATGTTCCGTTAGTAACTTCTAGTAATGAGGATGAGGGAATCAAAGAGATTCTCGATATCTACGCTGGGAAATTGACGTATGGAGTAGGGAAGTTGGGAGCAGCCGGCGAAGAAACTGGAGATTATTTCCAGTTGGAATTGATCGATAGTGATGCCGTAGACGATTTCAGGAAAACACCCGAAATGCCAGCGTCCAATGTAGCTTACCTATATTACAAGCACCTCAATGAAAAAGAAAGGGTGAAATACGATGAAGTACATACTGTTTTGCATCCTTGGGGTGGTACACAGGAGCGTTACCGTTATTCTACCGAGCAGTTAGAACGAGTAGATCAACGAATGAAGGTAGCACAAAAGCTAGTGAGTCATCTAAAAAATAAAAACCTCGACGGTGTCAAAGGTCTTTTAAATAATGAACTCTTTGGTTACGATAAAGAGGAGTTGATGAATGAAATACGCCTAACAGAACCACAATTAGGGAATATTTCTGAATTTCTTCCTTATGGATACACTATTTCAGAAACAGAAACGGGACAGCAAATCCTGCACATTTCAGGGGCACTTATCCGTGATATTGAAAACAACGGCTTTAGTATGGATTTAGACCTTAACTCGGATGCCGAGGAGGTTCTTTTTGTGCAGTATAAGTTGTAAAACCCGTTCAAAGTGGTTGGGTCGAAAAAGAATTAAGTTGAGATTTTTCTCTATTCAAACGCTTGCAATAGGTTTAATTCTCCAGAGATTCTTTCCGCCCAGATTATACTGGCATTGGTGTTCCGACCATGATTGGTCTCTGCATCGAACCGTTTTTGATATATTCTACACTGTTTCCAGAACAAACTATAGGCTTCCCAATAGGCGGAGAATTTTCTCTGATTACCTTTCTTAAGATCCATAAATCGTTGTCGAATCTTGCGTGCGAATAATTCGGCGATGTCGAAATGAAGTTGCTCATGGGCAAGAATGGAATTTACTTTGGTTGTAGTCCAGGACTGTTTTTTATAAAAGCGAGCTTGCACAGTGAGCCGCTCATATCCTTGGATATTGTCATCCTCATCAACTAATACGTTTTCTGGAATAACGTCAATCTTATAGCTTGTCAATGCTCTTCCAAACAAATTTTTATTGGCTGTACCCTCAAAGTCTATCCATTTCAATTGAAGGGATGCATTCCATGGAATAACGCTATCTGGAGTTTTAATAGTTTTTGGTTGGGCGTGTAATTGGACAAAACAGAAAAGAATAAAATAAAAATTTAATAGTTTCATGGTGCATAATTAGTATAAATCGGTCACAATCAAAAACAAAAAACCCTCACAATTAAGTGAGGGCTCTTTTTTGGCTCTTTTTGGTTAGCCGTTTGCGGGGATTAAAAACTCCTTATCTGCTCACAATAATAAACTCAGAGCGTCTGTTCTTTTGGTGATCATCATCTGTACATCCACTACCGCAGTTAACAGCGGGTTTGTCTAATCCAAAACCTTGTCCGCTAATTCGCTCCGCTTCTATTCCTTGAGAAATCACGTATTGTACGGTAGATTGCGCACGTTTTTCCGAAAGATCTCGGTTGTACTTCGCTTTACCACGAGTGTCTGTATGCGATTCTACTTTCACTACCATATTTGGATACTTTTTCATGATACCAACTAACTTATCCAATTCGAATGCTGCCTGCGGCTTAATATTGTGCTTGTTGTAATCGAATAAAATAGGATCTAATTCAATTTTATCGTCCACAATAATTGCTTCGATAGGACGCAATTCAATCGTTCTAGTGATAGATCCATTTGGGCTTGCCTCTACAGTAAGTGCATTACTTTCAAAACCAGTAAATACGGCTTGAATAATATGTTCCTTTTCACATTCGGCCAAGAGCGTTCCGTGTCCATCTTCGCCTGAAGTTTTAGTACTTAACCTATTTTCTTGATTGTCATAAAGATCTAAACGTGCCCCAAAAATAGGTTCTTTAGTGTATTCATTAATTACATTTACATCCATGCTTACTTCGCAAGGCGGTTCCACGCCCGTAACGCTATATATGTCATCACTTCCTTTTCCACCTTTTCGGTTAGAAGCCATAAATCCAGTTTTTGTAGTTGGATCGTAACTAAATGCGAAATCATCTTGTTCTGAGTTAGCTCCTTTTCCAAGGTTTACTGGGCTTTTAAAACCAGTAGCAATTGCTTCAGCATAAAAACCATCCAAACCACCTAGTCCCATATGTCCATCACTTGAGAAGTATAAATTTCCATCTGTATCAATAAACGGAAACACTTCCTTTCCTTCGGTATTGATAGTTCCAGGAACGGCTTTTGGCGTACCAAAGTTTCCAGACTTATCTATAGAAACCATATAAATATCGGATCCACCTTTTCCTCCAGGCATATCGCTAACAAAGTATAGCGTACTCCCATCTGGGCTCAATGCTGGATGCCCTGTGGAGTATTCGCTGCTGTTAAATGGGGCGGAAAAAACACCTTTCCAATTTCCGTCTACAAGTTCGGTCCAGTATAAATTGATCTGGTTAATTCCTTCTTCACTTTTTTCGAACTTTCCGTCTAAATAGTCATTGCGATCAAAATACATACGCTTACCGTCTGCTGTTATTGCAATATTTCCTTCGTGGTATTTAGTATTTACGTCACCTTCAAGAAGTGCTGCATTTTTAATGGTACCTCCTACTACTTCAGCTTTATAGACATCTAAGAAGGGTTGTTCATCCCAATGGTATTTTTTGCGGTTTGTATTTCTAGCGGAAGAGAAGTAAAAGTCTTTTCCTCGAAGAAACCCACCAAATTCCGAGTATTCGGTATTAATATCTTCTAGATTTTTAGCTTCATAACGAGCGAAATCGTCCATAATTTGAGGAACGTAATTCGGGTTTTTCATGAATTGCGCTGCACGGGAGTCGTCTGGACTCATTTCAGCAAATTTCTTCATCCAAGTATTGTAGTCACTAAACTTACCGTTTGCCTTTAAAGTTTGTGCATAGTTATAAATTACTTCAGGAGAAGCTTTTCTTCCTTTAGCAACACGCTTATAATAGGTTTCCGCTTTTTTGGTGTCGTTAATGAAGTAATAGCTATTGGCGAGACGCTCAAAAACGTATCGTCCGGCTTTACCCTTTTTCAAAAGCTTTTGATATGCTGCGGCCGCGTCTGTATATGCTAACTGATCGTATAGATCGTCTGCTTTCTTAGTGTCTTTATTTTGAGCAGTACCTAATGTTACTGCGAAAATGAGAAGAAGTGTATATATTTTTTTCATTGTAATGAAATTAAATTTTAGCTATTAGAAGTATCTAGGTGAACGTAAGGTCTTTTTCTTAAATAATAGGTCGAACGTTAGAATCACCTCGTGAGATGCGTTTGCTACTGCATCTAGATCGCTAACTACATGATCATACGCATAACCAATACGCAGGTATGGCGTGGCTTGGAAACCAACCAAGCCGCTAAAAGAATCGTCCAATCTATACGATGCTCCTACTTCAAATTTCTCGTTAAATAATGCGTTTAAATTTCCATCTATAGAGGTAGGTGCATCGAAAGCCGATTTCACCATAACCGATGGCTTTAATTTAATGTTTTCCGAAACCTGGAACACATAACCAGCTGTTCCAAAGTAGTGGTTGGTCTCACTTCCGTACTTTAAACCGTTCTCATCGAGATGAACGGAGTTTAAAAGGTTTGGAACCGATAGACCTACATAAAAGTTGTCACCGTAAAAGAAGGCTCCTGCACCAACATTAGGATAGGTATTATTGATATCCTGAGAAAAGAAAGGATCGTTAGGATCCTGAAGCTCTAGATCAACTAGACCCACATCGTGAAAAGTAGCCCCAGCCTTTAACCCAAGTGCTAGTTTTAGGTTATCTGATACCTGAAGCGTATAGGAAAAATCGACAAACACATTGGTCTCTTTTACTGGCCCCAGTTCATCTTTTATAGCAGAGAGTCCTAGACCAACTGCATCCGTCACTGGGCTATGCCCTGAAAATGTGATGGTTTCTGGAGCTCCGTCAAGTCCAGACCATTGCTTTCTATAGAGAGCGGTGAGGGATAGTGTTTCTTTAGAACCTGCATATGCCGGATTTACCACGTTCATATTGTACATGTATTGTGTGTACTGCGGGTCTTGTTGCGCGCTGGCGATGTCGATACACAGTAGACTAACTAAGAGTACTAATAGTGACAGTTTTTTCATTATGATTGGTTATTTAATATTAATTGTATGTTTTAGTTTGCGTCTTTATTGATATAAACCCAGCCAGTTTTTACAGGGCCAAATTCTGCGTCGGGTGTCTCGAAGGTAATTACATAGTAGTAAGTTCCTGTTGGCAATTCGACACCATCGCTTGAAATTCCTTTGAAATCGTTGATATAATTGCTTTTAGTAAATACGCTCATTCCGTGACGATTAAATACCTCCATGGTAAATGGGCCACTTCTATCTGCTAAGAATTCCAAATCGATTTCATCGTTCATACCGTCTCCATTTGGAGAGATTCCCTGTGAAATAGTACAAACATCCACTTCGTAAGGGATCACAGAAATATCTGTGCTTGTAACGCAATCTCCCACAGTCATTTGCACCGTAAAGATTTGTATTCCACTGTCCGTTTCAGGAATAGAGAATACAAGTGTATTATTTGTTTCTTCTGAAAGTTGCGTATCATTTTTAAACCACACAAAAGAAGCATCTTCCTCGTTGGTGATAGCGGTAAGCGTGGTAGGCACATTTGGGCAGGCCTTAAAATCGGCTCCCAACTCTACTGATAAATCGGTCCTAGGAGTAATGGTAACTGTATCTGTTGAAGAGCAAATCCCAACGGTTACAACCACAGTGTAGGTTCCTAATTGATTTACGAATAGTGTGTTGGTTGTTTCTCCTGCAATTTCAACACCATCTAAACTCCATACATATGAAGCTTCTGCGGGATCATAATTAGAAGGAGACGCATCTAAAACGTCTTCTGTATTAAAACAACTTTCGAAATCTCCACCTAAATTTATAATCGGGTTTTCAGAAAAAGTAATGTTTGCGGTACCCGTCTCTACACAACTATTGTATGTAACTGTTACGCTATAATCTCCGTTTTCTTCCACTGTAATTCCTGGAGTTACTTCTCCAGTACTCCATAAATAGGTGGCTATGGTTGGATCGATGTTTCCATCTAATTCGGCAATGATGGTAACAGATTCCTGATCACATACTTCTTGATCTCCGCCTAAATCTACAGCGAATACTACCGGAGCAATTTCAACTTCGTCGGTTATAGGACATCCATTTCCAATTACTTGGCAGGAATATAATCCAAATTCGCTCACCGTTAAGAATTCTGTAGTTTCTCCTGCAATTTCAACCCCGTCTTTGAACCATTTGTAAAAGACTACTACCAGATCGTCTAGGTTCGATGGGGTCGCATCTAAAATGATTTGATCTCCCTCACAAAGAAATTGTGCTTCGCCTAAATCGAATTCAGCTACCTGTCTAAATTCAATCAAAACTTCGTCGCTGGCCACGCAGTCGCCAATGGCAAAAGTTACTTCAATTCCGTAGAGTCCATCTTCTGTGACGTCCAAGAGATTGGTAGTTTCACCTTCAATAGCAACGCCGTCTTTGAACCATTGATAATTAGCATTTTCGATCAGCTCAATTTCCAAGTTGATAATATCTCCAACGCAGGCAGCAGTTCCGTTTCCAATAGAAATATCGTCTCCTAGATCTACGTTTCCGATATTGAAACTATTTGCTCCGAGAAAAACAGCGATATCAAAAGCGGTGTCCTGTTGGTCTGCTACTACTAGTTTGATGGTGTAAGGGTTTCCAATTACAACATCTGCCATAGCAGTTAACACTTGTGTTTGTCCGTTAAAATCGATGGGAGCTTCTGCTGCACTAATAAAAGGCAGTGTATTAGGAGAAGGTTCGAAATTATACCTTCCGAAATATTCTTCATTAACAGCAGGGCATTGTCCCGGTACTTCTGGACGAATGTTAGTTACTTCAATTGGAATATTAGTTCCTGGAAGTACTGCTAAGTTGATAACATCTCCAGTGGTTTGATCTGTTAAAATGAATGCGAATGCATCAGAAAAATCACATTCAAAATTTTGGTCGTATTCTTCAGAAACCATTAAAAAGTCAAAGCTAATTTGACTAATGGAAGCCATAAAGTCGAATTGAATCCAAGAAGCATTATTAGTTTGAGTTGCTGTAGTGTAGGTCTCGAGATCGGTATCTCCAGGCCAGCCGCCACCTCCATCGCTATTTATATCGAAATTTGGTCCTGGAGCATTAGCCACATTTCCAGAGGAAAGAATAACTCCCGCTTCGAAAGAGAAATCGGATCCGTTAGCATCAAAGGCTGCAATTCCGTTATCGTCGCCAAAGTCGGTTCCGGTAGAAGACAGAAAGTTAGATACTTCCGCACAATCTGAATTAATTAATACATCTTCAACTAATTGTTGAACTGTAAGACTTTCATCAATAGTAATTTGGGCGTATCCCCAAAAAGATGAAAATACTAATAAGGCCAGTAGTTTTAGTTTCATAAATTTTTTTAGTTTTCGGCTCTGTTAATGTAGACCCATCCCGTTTTTAATTCGCCATATTCTTGATCGGGAGTATCAAATTTAATAACGTAGTAATAAGTTCCAGTTGGTAGTTCGTTTCCTTCCGAAGAAATTCCGCAGAAGGTATTTATATATCCGTTTTGAGAGAACATACTCATACCATAGCGATTAAATACTTCTAAGGAGAAGTTTCCTGCTCTATCGGCTAAGAATTCTAAGTCTAAACAGTCGTTACTTCCATCTCCGTTAGGCGAAAGTCCTTCGGAAACAGTACAGTTTCCAATGGCATACGGCAGAATAGAAACTTCTGCCGTTCCTGAACAATCTCCAGCAGTTATTTCAACCGTATAATTTAAGGAACCTATAGTTTCGGGTATAGTAATACTTAGAGTGCTTTCGTTTGCATCTGCGATAGGATCTCCATTTAAGAACCATGCATAGGTTACTCCAGTTTCAGAAGTTTCAGAAGTAAGCGTTGCGGTGTCATTTGGACAAGCTCTAAAGTCGGACCCAAGGTTAATCTGTAAATCATCTCTTGGTGATATTATGATGGTATCTTCAGCAGAACAAATCCCTATGGTTACTAAAACACTGTAAGTTCCTGCTTCTGTAATCAAGAGATCTGGTGTGGTTTCTCCATCTATGACAGTGCCGTTTAGGCTCCATTGATATGTTCCCAAAGCAGGATCGTAATTGGACGGTGCTGCATTTAAAGTTACTTCTTCGTCAAAACAAGTTTCGAAATCTTCTCCCAATTCGATTGCAATGTCGTTGGTAGGAGCAATGGTGATTACGTCTTGATTGTCGCAATTGGCAGAGCTCACAAGTACCGTATAAGTTCCAACTTCAGAAACTAAAAGAGTTGGATTGGTTTCCCCAGCTATTACAACGCTGTTTCTACTCCATTCAAAGGTAACGTCTGTAGTACTGTAATTGCTTGGCGTAGCATCCAGTAATACATCATTTTCTTCAAAGCATGTATTGATATCTGGGCCTAATTCGAAACTCGGACTTTCTTCTAAAATAACGTTTACGCTATCTGTTAGGGTACAATCATTAAATGTTACTTCTACGGTATAATTGTCTGAGGTGTCCACATCGATACTTTGGGTTGTTTCCCCAGTACTCCATAAATAGGTAGCATCGTTGGGATTGATTCCAGTTACTTCTACCGTGATGGAAGCAGAACTTTGATCACAGAAAATTTGATCTTCTCCCACTTCTATAGAATAGCTCACATTGAAATCGACAAATACATCATCTGTTAATACTTCGGTTGTTCCATCTGGGTTCTCTAGTATAAGAACCGCTGTGTATGTAGTATCTTCAGAAGGACATACCTCTAAAATTGGATCAGTTCCTATTACAGCGCCTGTTTCATCTTGCCATTCGAAGCTATTGGTTCCAACCACTTCTCCGTCTGGAACAAATCTCCAATTCTCATTAGTTGCTTCCCAAACGCTTGTATTTCTGGTAGGAGGTACGCTAAATTCAGTAATATTATTTCCTTGAAGACCGATTACTGCCAATCCATCGTTCCAATCTGGACAGCTTGGCTTGTCGATAATATTTACGTCAATTACATTGAGCGACTCATATAAAAGAATTTGTTGCGTGGTAAAGAACGTACCATCGCATTGAGTTCCAAAATGAGGAACATCATTAAAATTGAGTACAAAAATTCTATACGGAGCGTCTCCAGTTACAAAATAATTAACTCGCTCTGGATCTGAGTTAATGGCAGGATTCATATCATGGAATGCTCCATAAATAGTATTAAATGGAAAACTTTCGTCGTTGGATGGAATTTGATCATCTGGATCCATTGACCAAAAGTTTTGACCACCGGCCAAAGAGGTATTAAAGGAAATTTGACCATTGGCTCCAACTACTATTTGTGTGTAGTCGGTTTCAAAATAATTAAAGGTAAATTCAAGATCGATCACACCAGTCCATTCATCGTCTATTTCTAAATTAGTAGGTGTTCCTCCGGTAACTGGAGGGATATCGCATAACGGACCCTGAATTCTATAAGAGGAAGTTGTAACTTGGGGAACGGCAATAATTTCCGCAGAAAGGGTAGCGCAAGGTTCATTACAATCCAGAACAATGTCTTCCCCTGCATTTAGCAGTGTGCATCCTCCTGGACAAAATGCGGTGATAGCTTCACTCGAAATGGCACAGGTTGTGTTATCGTCGTTTACCACAGTAAATAGTACTGTTTGCCCGTTGAGGTAGGGGCCAAAATTAACAATCCCTGTTTGTGTTACTGTTTGGGCAGGGCTTCCTTGGTCGTCGCTAATAGTTAAAGAACTGGCTCCGGCGAGGTCTGTCACGTCCACGTCTACCGTGAAATCTGTACTCAAAGTACAATCTGATAACGGTTCAAAAGTAGCCGACGGGAACTGACAGTCTAGACATTCTACCGTGTAATCAATAATTTCAAGGCCCGTACCTTGACAACTAATAGAACCATCTGATGTAATGATAAACGAGATGGTATCTCCAGAGGAAATAAAAGTGAGTCCAGAAAGATCTCCATTATTTCCATACGGATTGTCAGTATTTAGATTGGTAACCCCATCTGAGTCAAGTACAACAAGTTCGTCTAGGTTTGCCTCTACTAAACCAGAGTTAAATGTTAGCCTCATTGGAAAACCAGTACTACTTTGAAAGCCAATTTCAGTAGTATCATTATCACCGTAACAGTAAGTGTCATTTACCGGCCCATCTGCACAATCTATTTGAGTTTGTGCAAAAGAAGTAAAACTGAAAAAAAAGAGAAAAAAGAAAAATATAAAAGGAATATGATGGTTCGCACGTCCTGCGTTAAAAGAAGGAGGAGTATTCATTTTGATGGAGGTTGGTTTAGTTTTTACTAAAGTATGGAATTTTGCAGATAGAAAATTAAATGTGAGAATTTTTAGTCAAAAAGTGAGAAAAAACCGATTAATGGATTTAACAATTTCATAGTTTAACAGTTTCCTATTCGATTGTGAAAATACTGTAGACTGGAAAGTGATCACTAAAACCGCCTAAGTACTTTCTACCTTTATAGGTGCGGAAGGGGTGTCCTTTGGATCTGCCCTTGTATTCCTGTACTTCTAAGGGATTATGAATTTTTGCTTCTAGAAAACGGAAAGAATTACCGTGTTGTTGTAGGAAATTATAGGAAATCAAAATTTGATCAAACAAATTCCATTCTCCTCTAAAGTTGAGGGTGCCTGCATATTTAGTAAGCAGTAATTCCATAGGATTATACAAGCCTTTAGAAGTGAGCTCTTTGATGCTTTCGCTGTGGGGATCGTCATTGAAATCTCCCATTATAATCACTCTTGCTTCTGGGTCTTTCTCCAAAATCTCGTCCACAATTTCTTGGTTCCTTTTAGCCGCGGCCATGCGCCTAAAAGCAGTTTCTTCGGCTCCACGTCGTCTCGAGGGCCAATGGTTAACTAGTATATGGATTTCTTCCTTTTCTAATGTTCCATGAACATACAAAATGTCTCGAGTGTAATCTCTCTCTCCTTTGTCATCGGTTAAGTAGAGTGTATGAGCCTTAGAACTGATAACCGTAAAATAATCTTTTCGGTACAACAAGGCGTTGTCGATTCCTCTTTCATCTGGAGATTCGTAATGTACAATATCGTATCCTTTGTCTTTTAGGAATTTTGTCGCGGTGAGCGCCTTGAGTACCTCTAGATTTTCCACTTCCGCGAGACCAATAATCACTGGAGAATGATGAATATCCTGATAGCCAATGTTATTTACAACCTTCCCTAATTTTTTGACCTTATTTTTAAAACGCTTTTCGTTCCATCTTCTGTCTGCATTTGGCAGGAAGTCGTTATCCAATTTATCTGGATCATCTACGGTGTCAAATAGGTTTTCCATATTATAGAAGGCTATGGAGTATTGACTCTTTTTATTTTTTTCTGAATTATTAAGCACTGAGGCGTTTGACATATGAGTCCTAATTTGATCTAAAAGTACAAAAATAGGCTCGAAACTCTTTCGTACCTTTGTAACTCAATAGAAAGTATGTTAGAGAAAACAGATAACGAATACGAAAAGGCAGTACTCATTGGTTTGATTACCAAGGTACAGAATGAAGAAAAATCGACCGAATACTTAGACGAGCTTGAGTTTTTGGCTTACACTGCGGGAGGGGAAGTTTTAAAGCGCTTTACCCAAAAAATGGACATGCCCAATCCGAAAACTTTTATTGGAACAGGAAAAATGGAGGAAGTGCGTGCCTATGTGCAGGCCAATGACGTAGGTACAGTAATTTTTGATGACGAGTTGACTCCGGGACAACAGCGTAACATAGAGAAAATTCTCGAGTGTAAGATTATAGACAGGACCTATTTAATTTTAGACATTTTTGCACAGCGCGCTCAAACTAGCTATGCTCGGACGCAGGTAGAATTGGCGCAGTACCAATATTTGCTTCCAAGACTAACAGGTATGTGGACTCACCTCGAACGACAACGTGGAGGAATTGGAATGCGGGGACCTGGGGAAACCGAAATAGAAACAGATAGACGTATAGTTCGGGATCGAATATCGTTACTAAAAAAGAAAATGATCACCATTGACAAACAGATGGCGGTCCAACGCGGTAACCGTGGAGCGCTGGTAAGAGTTGCGTTGGTGGGGTATACAAACGTTGGGAAGTCCACTCTAATGAACGTGATTAGTAAAAGTGAAGTCTTTGCGGAAAACAAACTCTTCGCCACGCTCGATACTACGGTGCGAAAAGTGGTGATTGGTAATTTACCATTTCTGTTAAGCGACACGGTAGGATTCATTAGAAAACTTCCTACTCAATTGGTGGAAAGTTTCAAAAGCACCTTGGACGAGGTGCGGGAGGCAGATCTACTTTTGCATGTAGTCGATATTTCGCATCCGTCTTTTGAAGATCACATCGCTTCCGTAAATACTATTTTGGATGAAATTGATGGAAGAGAGAAGCCTATGTTTATGGTTTTTAATAAAATTGATGCCTACCAACCAGAGGTGATTGAAGAAGACGATCTCGTAACAGAAAAGACCAAAGCTCATTATACTTTAGAAGAATGGAAACAAACTTGGATGAGTACCGAAAATACAGATGCCATATTCATTTCAGCTTTAAACAAAGAAAATTTGGAAGAGTTTCGAAAAGTAGTTTATGAGAAAGTGAGGAACATCCATGTAACCCGTTTTCCTTATAACAATTTCTTGTACCCCGAGATCATGTTGGAGTAGATAGTGCTCCATCTTATTTGGGCGTTTCCTGCCGCTTGAGGCGGAAGGTCGGGCTGTTCGCTCTATCTTTTTACGCCCACTTCGACTCCGCTCAGTGAACGTAAAAAGGATGCCGCTGCCATCCCTAACGCGGGTTATCCGAAAAACACCTCATGCAAATATCTGCCCGGCATAAATGTGAATCCGCCAGCGATAATGATAGCTCCAAAGTACAAGAGAATCATTTTCCGTTTATGTGCAATAATGTTTCCTTTTTTGATTGCTAGATATGCAGTTGGAACGGTCCAAATAGTTAGAAAGCTAAATGCGTGAATCCATCCAAAATGATTTAAGAGCGTAGGCCCAACTTCAGCAGGCATAAAGAGAGTCACCAATGCCGTAAACAACATTAGAACCATATAAATCCTTCCAAAACCTTTGTGAATTTTTGTTCCTTTTTTAATAATGAGAAGGACGGTTCCAATAAAAAAACTGGGAACCACAGTTGCTAAATGAAGGTACATTAATTCGGTATATCCCATATAAAGGTTATTGATTTGAAAGGCTTAGGTTTAAAACGTGCTGAAACTACGAATATTCTTTGGATTTTATGTGTAATTGTAAGTGCCTATGTAAGGGCAATTTAACCGTGTACAAACGTTTCCAAGCAATTATAAACGACAGTAAGTGCGTAACTACCAACTAAAATTTGGAAGCTGTTTCATCTTTGCACTGTCGAATCATGGTGGTTCGATTTAATAAAATTCTTAACTGTTTAACATTAAAACAAGAAATTATGAACGCACTTAGAAACAAAGTACAGTTGATTGGAAGATTAGGACAAGAACCAGAAATCATCACTTTCGAAGATGGAAACAAAATGGCAAAATTCTCCATGGCTACAGATGACAGCTATAAAGATAAAGATGGTAATAAAGTAGAGCGAGCTTACTGGCACAACGTCGTGGTAAAAGGGGGGCTTGTAAATGTAGTGGAGAACTATGTAGTAAAAGGACAAGAAATTGCAGTTGAAGGAAAACTCACCAATCGCTCATACGACGATAAAGACGGAACCAAACGATACATAACGGAGGTGTTTTGTAACGAATTACTTCTTCTTGGCGGAAAGGCATAGTATTCGCCCGTTTCGATACGATGCAGTAAGACCGCATCACCTAGCAACCTTAAGCTCTTTTATGTATTAAGAGGGTCTAAGGTTGTAGGTGATTTTCGACAAGCGAGGTAGTCAGAAAATTGTATCCAAACCGCCAATTCGTCAAGATCAGAATAACTAACTTTACCGCAATGAATACAACAAACACAACAGATACTTCCCGCGATATATTTGGGCTGCTCAAAAAATACTTTGGGTATGATAGCTTTAGACCAAACCAGCAAGAAATTATCGAGAATGTGATGAAAGGGAATCACACACTAACTATTATGCCAACAGGTGGGGGTAAGTCTTTGTGTTTTCAATTGCCGGCACTGGCGATGGAAGGAACGACTGTTGTTATTTCTCCATTAATTGCTTTAATGAAAGACCAAGTGGATGCTCTTGAATCTAATGGAATTGCGGCTGCTTTTTTTAATAGCAGTCAGCCGCAAGAAGAACAAAGTCAGATCCTTTTAGACCTGCTTGAAAACCGACTCAAGTTACTATACGTAGCACCAGAGAGTTTATGGAATTTGAGTGGCTATTTATCTAAAATAGATATCAATCTCATCGCCGTAGATGAAGCGCATTGTATTTCTTCATGGGGGCACGATTTTAGACCAGCCTACACCCAACTTAGCAGGCTCGTTACCGAATTTCCGTCAACACCAATTATTGCACTTACGGCTACTGCAGATAGGGCAACTCAAGAGGATATTCTTAATCAGTTAAAGATTTCATCCGCACAAAAATTTATTACCTCTTTCGATAGGGCAAACCTCTACTTAGATGTTCGTCCAGGGCAAAATCGCAACAAGCAAATTCTAGATTTTCTTAAGACTAGAAGTGATGAGAGCGGAATTATCTATTGTTTGAGCCGAAAAGGAACCGAAAAACTAGCCGCTAAGCTAAAAACAGAAGGCTATAATGCAGCTGCTTACCATGCTGGAATGTCTGCTGAAGAGCGAAGTAAGATTCAAGAAGATTTTATTAACGATCGCACTCCTATCATTGCTGCTACTATTGCTTTTGGTATGGGGATCGATAAGAGCAATGTTCGATGGGTAATTCACTATAATATGCCCAAAAATATTGAAGGCTACTATCAAGAAATTGGACGTAGCGGACGAGATGGCTTATCTGCTCATGCACTTTTGTTTTACAGTTTTGCAGATGTAGTTCAGTTGCGAAAATTCATGGAAGGAACTCCTACAGCCGAATTTCAACAAGCTAAATTAGAGCGAATGCAGCAATTTGCAGAAGCGCTCAGTTGTAGAAGAAAAGCATTGCTTAATTACTTTGGAGAGCATAAGACGGAAGACTGCGGTAACTGTGATATTTGTAAATCTCCACCACAATATTTTGACGGAACTCTATTGGCGCAAAAGATATGTTCTGCCGTAAGTAGATTGAGAGAAAAAGAGGCAATAGGAATGGTAATCGATGTCTTGAGAGGTGCTCAGAATGCACAAGTTCTAGACAAGGGCTATCAGAAAATTAAGACCTATGGTGCTGCCAAAGACATTTCATGGAGAGATCTGCAGCAGTATATTATTCAGCTGCTAAATCAGGGGGTTTTAGAAATCCGATTTCATGAATATGGACGGTTATTGTTAACTCCGTTAGCTAAAAAAATTCTCTTTAAAGGAGAAAAACTACAGTTAGCAAATCTAGTTCAGGAACAATTAAAAGAGGTGAAGGCCGCAAGAAAAACTCGCAAAGGCAGCGATCTTTTCGAGAAATTGAGAAGTCTACGTTCAAAGATAGCAGAGGATTTAGGTGTTCCGGCATATGTAGTATTTAGTGATGTAAGCTTAAAGGAAATGGAAAGAGTTCTCCCTAAAAATGAGGAAGAATTTTCATCCATCAGCGGAGTAGGGCAAGCGAAGTTAGAAAAATACGCCACCCCTTTCTTAAAAATAATTGCTAAACATACCGATGCTAAATCGTCGAAAGTACTAACACACCAACGCAGCTATCAGTTGTTTTCAGAAGAAGGCTTATCAATTACTGAAATCGCAGAGAAGAGAGGAATAACAGAAAACACAGTTTATAGCCACTTCTTAAAAATACAAGAGGAAGGAGTTGATATCGATTTTCATCAGTTCATTACTTCGGAAGAAATAGACAAAATTCAAAATGCAAAAAATGAATTGGACACTCCCGAGGGATTGAAGGCCTATTTCGAACATTTTGAAGGACAAATACCTTATTGGAAAATTCGATACGGATTGTACTTGGGAGAATAAATCTTATCCACTTTGAGACCAATTATAGAAACCTTTGAAAGACTTCTTAAGAGTTATTGAATCTACTTGCTGAAGCCAACACGCATAAAAACAAAAAGCTTCCCCTTAGGAAAGCTTTTCTGTAAGAAAACTAATAAACTGTAATCTATTTCACTGTTAAGGTATATTGCGGTGTTTTATTTAAAGGACAGAAATAGCTGTAAACTCCTTTGTCCAAGTTGACTGTCTGTGAACTTTCGGTTTTACCTTCTGCAACTACCTTGCTTACATAGGCTTCCTTAATATGGTTTTCAGGATTGGAAGCGTCTGCTCCTTGCTTAATAAGTACAAACCCTACGTCGGTGCCAGCATTTTTATTGGTAATGTTAAAGACATAGGCACCTTCCTCTAAGGTCAATTCTTTTTGAATGAACTCTCCTTTTACTTGCTCTAGAGCAACTGTTGTTGCTTTAGAGTCTTTCATCATGGTATCCTGTGCTTGAACAGAGAATGTAAGTGTGATAGCTAATACAGTTAATGCAATTAATTTTTTCATGGTTTTGTGTTTTAAACCGAAGCTATTCGGCGATATTAATAAAGTGATTTTGAATTTATAATTTTGAATGATTTCTTTCGAATGAACTAATTAGGTGCGTATGGCTTTTCGGCATCGCAGTAGTAATCATGAAGACTTTTGGTTGCGCAATGTGTTTTTGGACTAATAGTTTGTAGTACCTTTTTGCCTTGTCTAAATATTTCAATTAGGTTGAAAATGGATTTGTCTCTAGTTTTCATATTCGTATGTTTTTTAATTACCATACAAAGATGCGACCTATTGGAAGGCCGTAACAGGAAGGTTTTTCCCGAACACTTATCGATTTTTCCCAAAAACCATGTTTTGGGCTAATAACAGGGAATAATGTGAGCTAAATTGCCCTAAATCTTCACCGGCATTATTCAGTTTGACCCAAAAAGAGTATTGGGTGCTAAATATGAAATGTATGAAGAAGTTAATTTAACCGTGAAGCCGGTCCAATATCTCAATTACTTCGGATTTCTTTCTTACTGAAACAGGAACTGTTTCCTTGTTTTTAAGTTGTAAGTAACCGCCATCGGTTTTAATGAAGGCGCTAATACACTGTAAATTCACTAAATGACTCTGATGTACACGTAAGAATGAATACGAATTGAGCATATCAGCAAAATATTTAAGCGTTTTGGTTACAAAGATTTTTCTACCATCCTGAAGATAAAACGCCGTGTTGTTATTATCCGCTTCACAACGAACAATATCATCAAGGCTTACAATGATAATCTTGTCTAAGGTGTGTAGCGATATTTTATCTGGTTTGGCTTCAGGAGCCGCAAGGGTGTTTTTTAAAATATGCAGACGCTCTTTATTGGGCTGGATTTGCGCTTTTGCTCTCTCAATTGCCTTTGCAAGGTCTTCACTCGAATAAGGTTTTAACACATAATCTATAGCGGCAAATTTGAAAGCTCGAATGGCATACTCATCACTGGCCGTTACAAAAATAATTTTGCTAGACAGGTCGGGGAAAATTTCTAAAATATCGAAACCAGTACCATCGCCCAACATAATATCTAAAAATAGAATATCTGGTTCTGTTTTACGCAGAACTTTTGCTGCCTCCACCACACTTTGAGCAGTTCCAATAACTTCAATTTCAGAATGGTTGTTTTGAAGATCCCCCTTCAATAATTGTAAGGCATCTGCCATGTCTTCTATAATGATTGCTGTAAGCATATATTCGGTTTAATAATCGGTTTCTAATGGAATTTTGAACGTAATTTCGGTTCCTTCAACAACTTTGTTTGTAATAATCTCTTTTATGCGCAATGCATCTTTGCCAGAAATAGATTCAATTCGCTCTCTTGTAACTGTTAAAGCCATGGATTGATGATCTGTAGCTGTTTTAGCTTTTTGAGATTCAAAAATCCCTGGGCCATTATCGGTGATGCTGCAATATAAAAAATCTTCGTCTGTACTAAACTGAATGTTCAGTTTTCCTTCCCTTGGGCCTTTTAAAATTCCATGCCTTATTGCATTCTCTACGAAAGGCTGTATGAGCATAGGCGGAATCAAAATTTCTTCAGCATCAATATCAGACTTTACATCTAAAAGATACTCAAAGCTGGTAGGAGCCATTAGTTGCTCTACTTCAATATAATTTTTTAATGTTTTCATCTCTTGCGCCAAACTAATATGCTCCTTTCGAGAATTATATAGAATTTCTCTTAACATAGTTGCAAAACTATTTATAGTATGGTTCATCTTCTCAGGATTACTGCTTCCCATCGCTTTGATACCATTGAGGACATTGAAAATAAAATGCGGATTCATTTGTAGCCTCAATGCCTTTTGTTCAAGTGATAGTAAGTGATTTTGCACTTCTAAGCGCGCGCGTTCTTCTCGGTTTTTCCTTTTATATTTTTTAATATAATACCATGTAATTAAAAGAATTATTCCAAGTCCAAGCCCTATTATGAGCCATTGAAACCAAGCTTTTTCATGCAACGGACTTTCAATAAAAAATTGAAAACTAATGGGTTCGCTCTCTATCCAGCGATAATCTCGGGATTGAGCAGTAAAAAGATGTGGTCCATAGGCAAGACCCACCAGATTTTGTTGGTTGCTGTTGCTCCAAGGGCTCCAGTCTGTTTCATTTAGTTTGTATCTGTATTCTACCTCTTTGGGATGGTCCAGATCGATGGTCCTATATACAAAGGAGATTTGTGTTTGGTCGGATGTTAAACGCAAGCCTCTATTTTGTGCATAAGAATTGTTAGACGGAATCTCATCGATTGATTTGTAACCAACTTCTATTTTTTCGAAATGTAGATGCGGCTTTATAACGGACGCTTCGGTTGTTCGTTTTACGTCGTATTTGGTGAGTCCGTAGATGGCTCCAAACCACAAATTACCTTCACTATCACGATCAACAGCGTTCAAGCAGGTTTCAATTCCGAGAAAACCATCATTTCTACCAAAATGAAAAACGTCCACAATTTCTTGATCCTGATTTAAAACAATTTTATCTACACCTCTTTCTGTTCCCATCCATAGATTCTCTTCGGTATCGAAAATAAGCTGATAGCTATTGTTGGAGGTAAGGCGTTTGGCTCCAATTAGCTTTTTAAATTCTTTAAAATCGTTCATAGGAGCATGCCATATACCATTTCCTGCAGTTCCTAAGAAAATAGTACTGTTGTGAAATAGAATTGTATTGATCGGTGTTTTTTGATCGAGAATTTCACCTAAATGGATAACTTGACCCTCATCGATATAACCCAAATGTCCTGTTTGCGTGGAATACCAGATCTTACCATCTTTGTCTGGTTTCATATCTCTTATGAGTACATCGTCTAAACCGTCTTCAAAGGCAAATGTTTTTAAGATAGTGATGCGATTTGAATTTTTGTTATATTGCAATTTCACAATACCACTGCTGTAAGTAGCCGCCCAGATAATATCTTTATCGATGTAAAGCTTACGTATCCAGTTATTAGGAAGGCCAATGTCTTCATTTATAATGTAATTGGTTGTTTCTGAAATTTGCTCCATTCGCAGATCGGCCAAGTCATCTCCATATGCAATTATGGTATCTCTGCGCACCGTTTCCCTAAACAAAATTCCTTTTCCGTCCGATCCTGCCCAAATATTTCCATTTGCATCAGTTGTAATTGTTTTAATTTTCACTTCGGAAAAGTTCTCTATAGGCGCAATTGGGTGTATTCCCAAAGAATCGATCTGCGCTAGACCCGCTTCCGAATTCGAAATCCATAATTCTTCAGCATTGGCATGAACGGCATAGATCCTATTTCCCTTTAAACCAGTGTCTCGGTCGTAATGGGTAAATTCATTCTGAAAATATTTGTACAATCCACCACCACTGGTCGCGATCCAGATATTTCCTTGTCGGTCCATCATTGCTCTGCGAACATGCGACACTGAAAGTCCGTTGCGCTTGGTTAACTTTTTAGTTACTTGAAGAGAACTAAGGTTGTAAACCGTGATTCCCCTAGCGTCGGTAGACACCCAAAGCTGTTCATTTATTACCCGAAGATGATTGATGCGAGTTTCACCAGTTATGAGTTGGTCTTCTTTAATTCCAGTTGGATCAATTACTGTAATGCCCTCTGTAAAAGTAGCTGCATATAGTTGTTGATGATGAAAAGCGAGTGCCGTAAAATTAGAATTGGAGTATGGCTTAGTCTTGGGTTGATCCTGCAACGCATTTACTTTCCAGAGCCCTTTACTCGATGCAATCCACCACCACTTTCCATCAAAAACTATAGCATTCAACTGTCCTGAATCCAAGGTCGAATTGAGCTTTACTTTTGTTGGCTTTTCATTTTTTCTGAAACGGTATAGCCCGCGATTGGTTGCTAAAAATGTAACTCCGTTATGTTGAACGATATTATTGATTTGAGGAGTGCTGTAATTCACAAATCGCTCTTCAACCTTAATCGAAAGTCCGCGTTTGGTACCTATAAATAGGGAGTCTTTTGCATATTTAAGGGAATAAATATAATTAGAGGCGAGTCCGTCGCGATCGTTGTAGGTGGTAAAAGACTCACCGTCGAAACGCGCTAGTCCACCACCTTGCGTCCCTAGCCATAAATATCCTATGGTATCTTGTACTAGGTCGTAAACCTGAGATTGCGGCAAACCATCTTCCATAGTGTAGGGACGGAGTTCATTGTTTTGCGAACAAACCGTCACCGCTAAACTGAGGGTAAGGAGTAGGAGTATTTTTCTTTTGAAATGGGCAATTCTCATGTGTAGACTGTATCAAACAAATATAGGGAAACTCCTTTTTTAGAAATAGTGATGCCTATATAGAAGTGTATAAACTTTTGTTTTCTAAATCGAGGCTTCCGTATTCGGACGAATCTATTGGAGACATTATGGGTTTTAGTACGCAAAGGACGGTTGTCTTTCCACTAATTTTTAAAACATTTCCAGAGATGCCGGTTTTCCACCGAAATTTTTCCAGGGGAATCCCAAGTTCATAGATAGCAAGGGCCATTTGTTCATTTTCAGAAATCCAATCCATAATTTCATCCGTGTTTTTGAATTCAGGAATATCTTGTGTTTCTTCAAAACGCACCTCCCAATTTACGGGAATATTAAACCGGTATGAATAAGGTGTTCCTAAACCTGTTTCTGATCTTGTTTTTAGCGCCGTAAACCAATCAATATTTTGATTTGGATACGTCGTTTTTATTTCATCAGATAATGCGCGTGGTCCCGGAGATTGGGCAGTTGGATAAAAAACGTAATAAGGTTGTGCCAAATAATGAGAGGCATACTTACCTCCGAAGACATTAAAGTGCTTGGCTGCAGAAACTTTAGGAGCATTGTTACCGCTAAAGACTTTTTGTAGTTGCCCTAACAGCGCAGTGTTTTCTCCCAAGCCACACGAATGAAAAATAATCTGCGTTTTTTCGGTTATTCCATTTATGATCGTTGGTAATTGTTTGCTTTCTATTGCTTCAGAAAGCGATTCTGCCGTAATCCGATTACCATTCTTAGTAGTTTGCAGAGACATTCCCCGCCAAGAGTTACTATGACTAACAATATGAACTTCATTATATGTAGTGTGGAGTGCATTTGTATTGAACCAATGATTAATCTCTTCCATGGAAAATAATCCTTCCACCACCTTCATCTTCCTATCTAGAAAATGTTTACGAGCATTGGTATAGTAACTGTTGTTGCCTTCATCAAAACCCGCAATGAAGACTACTTTTTTTGTTTCTAACTCCAAATCTTGTTCAATTTCTTCGGAAATAATCTCTGCGTCAAAATTTGTTTTCTCACAACTAAACATCAAAGCAGAATAAAGCAGCAGAAGGATGGTGTAATTTTTCATAATGGCCGATGGTTCAAGTTTATAAATTTTCAGAAATAGCACCAGAGGTTCCAAAATCATCGTCGT
Source organism: uncultured Flavobacteriaceae bacterium (assembly GCA_947495135.1). Taxonomy (GTDB): domain Bacteria; phylum Bacteroidota; class Bacteroidia; order Flavobacteriales; family Flavobacteriaceae; genus Aureisphaera. Next base: position 291,128 of record CANLXN010000003.1, on the reverse strand, counting down.
TCCACGAGAAAGTTTCTTGCGTGGTTGCTTCAGAAATGGTCGTTGTATTAGATATTCCTACTTCCGAACGTACAATCTGGTTCGCCTTTCCAAATTTTTGATTCGGAAAAATATATTTTATTTCACTTGTGCTGTCGTTACACATTGTATTGCCAATTCTTGGAAGACTTATATAATCTCCATCGTTGGTTACAAGGATGTATTGAGAAACAATGTATGCGCAGTACTCGGTGTATTTAGCGTCTATTTTTAGAACTTTTTTAACTCCATTTAGTCCGGGGTTATCTAATTCTGTCACCTTTACACTATTCATGGTTTGAGCTGCTTCTAGTGGGAAGGAAGTAAGTGCAATGGTGGTTTCACTTTGCCTTTGTAAGACCGCTTTGGTTGCCAGTGTTTCCTGTTTGTTGGTTTCTCCGTTCATGGATACTATATATGCGTTGGTTTCTTTAAATTCTTGAGCGTTTACAAATTGACAACCCAAAAGTAAAATAGCGAGATACATGATATTTTTCATAATAGTAGATTTTGATTTTTGTTGATTTATAGTTCAAATGTAAGGTCACCTATCGCTTAAATATGAGCCCGTTTAGAATTCGTAGGGAATAAACTAGAAAGCGTAAACCCCGAATTAGATTCGGGGTTTTTTTAACAATTACATAGACAACTCTCTCCTCAAAATGCTGCTGTAATTGTAAACTGATAATGGGTTGCGATCTTCTTAAGTTTGGTGTTTTGAAAATCTTTGGTAATCTCCTTTTCAATAATCCATTTACCGTTCTCAAGGACTTCAATACTTACAATCTTTCCATCCACACCGAAGTTGATTCGGAGTTCACTATGTTCCTTTAGGTACTTTTCAGATAGTGTAGAAAAATGAGCTTTGAACCACATTTTAATCTTTCTTTCTTCGGCCTTTGGCAGATTATTTTTTTCAGAAAAAGTAATTGCGAACGACTTGGTAAATTTACTTTTGGCGGTTAAGTCGCCGGCCGCTCCTACGGCAGAGTTTTCTACGTTTTGAGGCATTGGAAGTGGTTGTTTAACTGTTTTAAGCGTACCATCCTTATTTACCACTTGCTCATCTACTGCAACAAAAGAAGTATACTTAGTGGCCAAATTGTACTTTAGCCCTAGGCCAATTACCTCGGTTTTTACATCTTCATAGAACAGGGTGTTATAATCGTCCAACTGTTCAATTTTTTTACGCGCCCATAGGTAACGAAGTGCTTTATTATGAGTGCTAATATTTTTTTCTGAAACTTTCATGGTTTGCTTGATCTTCTTTTTCCCTTGGTAACCAGTTAACACGAGTTTTCCTTCTGCTTTTCCACGATATTTCCCGAATACCACTACTGGCCTGGCTGAAAACACATCTGGAATACTATTCGGTTCAACATCGTAGATTTCAAACCCTTTCGCTTCTAATTTTACCTGAGTTAGTAACGGAGAAGCAATATATTCTTTGAAGTCGAGGGCTACTTTACTTGCTTCTTCTTTGGTAGTGGCAATAAAGGACTCACTATTAGAAACCTTGGCCATTCCTTCCATTAAATACCTGTTTACACTGGAACCAATTCCGAAAGTAAAGACGTTTGCCTCATCCAGCTTTTGCCCTATTAGTTGAAATGCTTCTTTCTCAACGTTTACGTAACCATCTGTGATAATTACCATGGAGCGCGCGCTACCTAAGTCTTTTCTAGGCAAGGAATAAGCGGTTTTAAGAGCGCTCAAAAGTTCAGTTCCGCCACCTCCTTGTCCGTTAGACAGGAAATTAATTGCATTTTCGATATTGTCTGTGGTTGCTTCTACAGGAAGCTCACTAAAAATGGTAGAACTGGAGGCAAAGAGCTGTACATTAAAAGTATCGGTTGCATTGAGGTTACAAAGAAGGTTACGCATAAGGTCTTTCGACACTTCTAGGGGATAACCATTCATAGATCCCGAAACGTCTACAATAAATAGGTATTCTCTAGAGGTGATGTTTTTTGCTTTTACTTCTTTAACAGGCTCCATTAAATAAGCGAAGAACTTTTCGTCATTGTGTTCATAAAGAAGGAGCCCAGTCTGAATGTCATTTCCTCTCAAACTATAATTGAGAATGAAATCTCGGTTGGAAGCATTGATGTTGCTTTTAGATAGAAAGACAGAAGCCGTTTTTGCATTTGGATACTCCACATTGATCTTATGCGACTTGCTACCAACGCTTTGAATCATCATTCCGGCATTAATTGTAACCTGGATATCGAATATAAAACTGTCCGCAATGCCTTTAGACGTGTATGGCGAATTAAAGGCTTCTTCGTTTGTAGTACTTTCCCCAGTAAATCGAGGGCCAACGACACCTGGAGCAACAAATTGATATTCTCCTTGTACGGGTACTAACATTTCGGTATAGTAAATGTCAATGGAAAGTTTGTCACCGGGCATGATGTTGCCTACTTTCATTTGAAATATATTGGGTCTTGCTTGATCCAGTTTTGCTGCACGTTTACCTTCGTTTACTGCTTCGGCATATACTCTTTTAGCCTGCTCTTTTTCGAAGATCTTTGCATTTACGACCCGTTCTCCTATGGTCATTTGCATATGATGCACCGCAGCTTTTGTCGACATAGGGAATACGTATTTGGCCTCAATTGGTGCGTCCCCGTTATTGTGGTAGACTTGCGTGAGTTGTACATGGGCGATAGTTCCAGAGATTTGCACATTGGCCTTACTTTCTTTTAAAGGAATAAGGGTGTCTCCAGAGAGCACTTCCAAATAAGGCCCATCAATTTTTTGTTGGGCGATGCTGGTAATTGAAACAAATAATACGATGGCAAGAAGTAGATTTTTCATAGTAGCTTTAATTGTGGTTATTATTGATGTTGGATCAAATGTACCAGCTAACTAAAGGGTAAATGGAGGTGTTTTAGAATTCGTAGAGATGTAAATAGTATTCGTAGTAAATGGAAGCTTTCGCCTACTATTTTTGAGACGAAAGCTTTTAGTCTGTAAAAATAGTACCGAATAAACGGGTCAAAATGGTTTAGAGAAAAAGAACTAGAAGAATTTAATTCACAGATGTCTTTGAAGTAAGCAGATTTCGCTCAAAAGAAAAACTAATAGATAATGAGATGGGTGCTTTATAATTTTTTCGTGCCTTCGAACGTTGTAGTAGGAATAACTGAATATTATAAGAGATAAACATTAGATGAAATCTCGATATTTTTATATGAATATGAGAAAATAGTGATAAATTCGTTAGGCTTTAAAAAGCCATGCGACCAAAGAGAAAACGCATAACCGCCAACCTATGAAGTTTACTTTTTTATTCCCCGTAGTTTTTTTATTCTGCTCACTTTTGTGCCTTGCACAAGACACCCAAAGTTTGAACGGTGAGAAGTCAATTTCTGTTCTAAGACAGGAAATTGGTAACCGTGATTTACCTCAAAACGATCTTATTTCCACCTTAAATGAATTAGGAGAACTTTATTATGGTGAAAATGCAGATAGCGCCCGTTATTTTTTAAAGAGAGCACTCAATCTCAATGTCATACGCAACGATAGCGTAGCAATTGCAGATTCATACATTAATTTAAGTATTGTAGGATTGTTTCATGGCGAATACGATGAAACTTTAAAATATACCGATAGTGCATTTTTATATGTAAACAAAAAAAACCGAAAGCATTTTCAAAACGTCGGTCTAGCCAGTTCTATTGCTGGTATAGTTCACAATAATCAAGAAAATATGGATTTAGCTTTTGAGAGGATCCTCGAAGCAAATCGGTTCTTAAGCAAGGCTCCAGATAATGAAGAAACACGAAGTTATTTGGCAGAGAGTTATAGCGACCTTGCATTGATCTATTTCAATTTAGATAATTATGAAGACGCCATCAAAAGTTCTACTGAAGGGCTGCGTAGAGCTAAGTTGATTAACGACGAGAGAAGTGTAGCAGACGGATATGATATTTTGGCCGCTAGTTACACTGCAATGGAAGAATACGGTATGGCCGAAAAATACCTAGATAGTGCAGAAGCGGCATTTACAAAAATTGATTTCACTCCCGGCTTACTCAGTGTTCAAAGTGATAAAGGACGATTATATCTCGCGAAAAAGGAATATAGTAAAGCGAATAGCCAATTTCAAAAGACCTTGAAAATGGGGAAGGAGAGTAATGACAATTACATCCAAACCGCCATCCTCCTAGATTTGGGAAAATTGGCTTTTGAAAATAATCAACTGGGCCTTTCGAAAAAGTATATTGATTCTGCTGAAGTAACTTCAATGAAGACTCCAGGTTCCATGTTTAGCAATGAAATTGCGCTGGCTAAGTCTAAAATTTTAAGAGACAACAAAAATTACAACGAAGCAATAGAAATTATAAAAGACAATATTGCTCACGTAAAAGCCGAGAACCTACGAGAGTCTGAAAAGGTGGCCTATGAAGAACTCTATGAACTCTACAAAGAGAAAGGAGACATGGAAAATAGTTTCTTGTATTTTGAGAAATTCACTCAGTTAAATGATACGCTCCGAGAAGAGTTGCAAAATAGTAGAATAAATGTACTTCGGGTAGAGCATAACTATAACGAATTGGTTGCAGACTTGGAGACTACCGAAGCACAATTGCAGATAGCGAGTGAAGCTCAGAAACGCATTAAACTCAGAAATTACTTTACTATAGGTATTGCTGGATTAATAATTTTGTTCGCGATTTTTGGGTTCTTCCGTCAGAGAAAATTGAATAGGGTGCGTCGATCGGTACTGGAATCTAAGCAGGAAATACTGAAGGTAAAACAAGAGGCTTTGGATAACAAGGTACAGTTTAAAAACAAGCAGATAACAGACTTCGCTATTCACATTTCAGAAAAAAACGAACTTCTAGAGAAGATTAAATCTAAGCTCAAGGGAATAAAGGTGATCAACGATACCTATAAGGATATGGTCAACGATACATTGCACTTTATTAATAATGATATAGAACAGAATAAAGAAAAGATTCAGTTATATCAGCAAGTAAATGAAACCAACGATTCTTTTCGAGCAAAGATCGATCAAATGTATACGACGCTTTCAGATAAAGAAAAAAAGGTGGCTACTATGTTACGATTGGGACAGACTTCTAAGCAAATCGCCTTGCAGTTAAATATTAGCGCAGCGAGTGTAGATAATTATCGATATACGCTTAGAAAAAAGATGAACATCCCCAAAGGTGAATCTCTGAAGATGTTCATACAGAACATTTAAAAAAGTAAGGTTAAGCTTTTTTCGTTTGCAATTTTTCTTTTTCAACAACAGTGTAAATATATTGTGAAAGACGGTGTTTTTGAAACTTTATGAGATAGTTGTGAGAAACTAAAAGTAGATTTCTTGTGCTAATCTAAAGGTGTTAGCGTGCGAATCGACAATAATCTTAATATCCGGAGAATACCCACCACCCATACTTACTTGAACGGGAATTTGTTGGTCCTTACACATCTGCAAAACATATCGATCCCGCTCTTTACAACCTTTTACAGTGCATCCCAAACGTCCTAGTTTGTCCGTAGAAACAATATCCACTCCACTTAAATAGAAGATAAAATCGGGTTTTTCGGTGGAAATAAGCTGTGGTAAGGTTTTTTTCAACGTATCCAGGTATATTTCATCGCCGGTGCCATCTTCTAGGGCAATGTCTAAATCACTTTTTTCCTTTCTGAAAGGATAATTACCAGCTCCGTGCATTGAAAAAGTAAAAACAGATGGGTCGTTGCTAAAAATTTCTGCAGTTCCATTTCCTTGATGTACATCTAGATCAACAATTAAAATTTTGCCAGCTAACTTTTCAGACTGCAAATATCTCGCTCCAATAGCTTGATCGTTTAACATGCAAAAGGCTTCACCATGGTTAGAATAGGCATGGTGCGTTCCTCCTGCAATATTCATAGCAACACCATTTTTTAAAGCAAAATTGCACCCTTCTATGGTTCCTTGCGCAATGCGATATTCGCGTTCTACTAATTCCTTAGAAAGTGGAAAACCTATTTTTCGGGCTGCTCTTCGTTCTATGCTTAGCTCGTTTAACTGGTGAACGTACTCCTTGGTGTGAACTGCAAGAATATTGTTTTCATGGGCCATATTTGGAGCAAAGAAGTTTGCTTCGGTGCAACTCCCTTCATACAACAATTGCCGCGGTAGGAGGTCATACTTTTCCATTGGGAATCTATGTCCATCGGGCAACGGATGTTTATAAATAGGATGATACGCTATTTTAAGCATCCTTTTTATGGAGTTTTAATTGAATTCGCTTGCGGTCTACATCTACTTCTAGCACTTTTACAATAATTTGTTGATGTAAACCGACATGCGCAGAAACATCACTTACATATCCATCGCTCAAATTCGAAATATGTATGAGTCCGCTCTCCTTAATACCCACATCTACGAAGCATCCAAAATTGGTTACGTTGTTTACAATACCAGGCAAGAGTTGACCAGGCTGTAAATCGGTTATAGTTTTGATGTTCTGATTGAAAGTGAACACCTTCGCCTGCTCACGAATATCCAAACCTGGTTTTTCAAGCTCTTCGATAATATCTTTCAGAGTTGGAAGACCCACCGTGTCGGTACAATATTTTTCCAATGGAATTTTCTGAAGCATTTCCTTTTTACCAATTAATTCTGAAATAGACACGCCTTGATCTTTTGCCATTTTGGTAACCAACAAATAACGCTCGGGATGAACGGACGAATCGTCCAAAGGATTGTCACCATCTTTGATCCGAAGGAATCCACCACTTTGTTCGAATGCCTTTCCACCTAAACGAGCTACTTTCTTTACATCGGATCTCGATTGAAAAGGACCATTTTCGTCTCTATGAGAAACAATATTTTCGGCAAGTTTAGGTCCAATACCCGAAACATAACTCAGTAAAGATACGCTGGCAGTGTTGATATTAACACCCACGGCATTTACACAGTTTTCAACTACTTTATCAAGTGAGTTTTTAAGTGCTGTCTGATCTACATCGTGTTGATATTGACCAACACCAATCGATTTAGCATCTATTTTAACCAGTTCGGCCAAAGGATCTGCTAAACGTCGTCCTATAGAAACAGCACCCCTTACAGTGATATCATAATTGGGGAATTCATCTCTAGCAATCTTGGAGGCCGAATAAATGGAGGCTCCCGCTTCACTCACCACAAAAACCTGAGGTATATTCTTGAATTGGATGCGTCTTACAAATTGTTCCGTTTCTCTAGAAGCAGTTCCGTTTCCAATGGCAATTGCTTCAATTTTGTAGGCATCGGCCAGCGAACTTATTTTTTTAATGGCTCCCTTGGTGTCGTTTTTTGGCGCATGTGGATAAATAGTTTCATTGTGAAGCAAGCCACCCTGAGCATCTAGACAAACTACTTTACAACCAGTTCTAAAGCCGGGGTCGATTGCCAGAATCCGTTTTTCCCCAAGAGGAGACCCCAGGAGTAGTTGTTTTAAATTTTTAGCGAATACATTGATCGCGGTTTCATCTGCTTTCTTTTTTGCTTCACTCAATGCTTCGTTAGACAAAGCTGGATATAGAAGACGTTTGTAAGAATCTGCAATCGCTTCCTCTATTTGGTCTGCACATTCATTGTTAGAACGAATAATACGATCCTCTATATTACTCAAAGCACGATGATCGTCAATCTCGATTTTCACTCTAATAAACCCTTCATTTTCAGCACGTAAAATCGCTAAGAGTCTATGAGACGGACATTTGTTTAATGCTTCCTCCCAGTTAAAATAATCACGAAACTTTTGCGCTTTCTCATCGCTTTCTTTCTTCTTCACCACTTTGGTGCTAATCACCGCATAACGTTCTAATTGTCGTCGCAGGTTGTTACGGATATCGGTACGTTCATTAATCCATTCGGCAATAATATGTTTAGCACCTTCCAGAGCGTCATTTGAACTAGGGACGTCTTTGGAAATATACTTACCTGCAATAGCGTCTAGATCTCGAGCATTCTGACTCATAATGATCTTTGCCAATGGTTCTAAACCATTTTTGCGAGCGGTTTCAGCCTTGGTTTTTCGCTTTTTCTTGTAGGGTAGATAGAGATCCTCTAATTGGGTAATTGTTTTTGCTTCTGAAATTTTCAGATCGAGGTCTTTGCTTAAAACATCTTGTTCCTTTAAGGCCTTTAGTATCGCTGTTCGACGTTTTTCTAGTGTTTCAAATTGTTCCTTAAACGCCACAATTTCACCTATCTGTACTTCATCTAGATCACCAGTACGCTCCTTACGATACCGAGCGATAAATGGAATAGTACAATCCTCTTCCAAGAGTTGTAAAGTATTTTTCACACCATGCTCCGGAAGCTGGGAGGTGGATAGTATATATTTGAGGAGTTGATTCATAAGAAAAATTAGAATATAGGTCCATAAATTAGCTGTACCAACGCATAAGAATAGACGGCCATAATGCCTAGAATAATCCAAGATTTAAACGTAAACCTTGTTTTCTTTATCTCTGCCCACATCTTAGTAGGCGATTCTTTTTCGGCAATAACCACTTCAGTATTGGTGAGATAATCTCCCAGCCTTCTGGATGGACTGAAAAGCGTTACAATTACTTCCAGAGGCCAAAGCGGAATCAATAGATTTCGAATATAGCATTGAAAACTACTTGCGGGAGTATTGGTTTTTCGATCAATAACCTGCAGGCCCATAAACCTTTTTCCTATGCTTTTACCACGATAGTTGTCTTTTAAAAAATAGATCATAAAAGACATAAACGCAAGCGTCATCGATATGGAAAATGGGATATCTAGATTGGCAGTAAATGAGCTAGTCGCCATATCAATTAAATAAACTATTCCGAACAAAATGACCAGAAGAGGCAGAAGAATAAACGTCATGGAAAGATGATCCAAAAACATTGATATAAGCCTAATGCTGCGTTTGTCCAGTTTATCCATTTACAACTCTATCATTTAAATCTTCATTACAATTTGGCGTGGAAGAGTGGATTAAGCTATTTTTTAGAGAGTTGTAATATCGAATAATGTTGGCTATCATTATGAATCAATTATAAATGAGTTTGGTTTAATGAAATACTATATGATTCCCCTCGAACAAATCACTATAACCGCAGAGGCTGGCGAACTCTAAAACTCTTTCTTGGGATGAAGTAGTAGGGATTGATATTGGATTATCTACATCGATAAAAGGCGGGAATGAAATTAATCCTGCAACTTTTATTTGATCTAGGTTTACACCCTTATTCTTGAAATCTAATATTGTCGATGCTAACTGTTTGACTCCTTTGATTCTTGCGTTTTTTCTTTTGCGACGATTTAATGAAGAACTTTTAGACCATTGAACTTCTTTTAGTTCAATAAACCATATTATCAATTCGTCATAAACAACTGCGTCACATTTTTTTATGTCTCTTGTTTCAGGAATTAAACAGGCGTCAATTGCAAGAAAATCAATTTCCTTTGAATTCGAGTTCTCAATGAAACAAGTTGCGCCTATCTTATTTGTAGAAGCTTGACATTTACTATCATTTGCGTCATTTAAATAAAATGAGGAGGCATGTCTTTCATGACAGTTGTCTTGATCACAATGGTTGTATGCACTTTTAATTTGATCAATCATTTATGATAGCTAAAGATTTAAAATCTTCCATTATAATTTCCGAAACATCATTTATTATATTATCGGAAATTAAGTTTTCTTTTTTATTATAGATCTGTTTAACTTTACCATCAATCACTTCATAAGCGTTGAAGTTTTCTGGGTTTATCCAACATACTTTATTGATAATTTTACTTGCCTTTTGTTCGTTAACTTTTCCTTTTTTACTGGCTAAGAGTAAGTTGTTTATGGATGCTAAAATGTACGGGCTATGAGTCGTGATAATTAGATTTTTTGATTGGACCTTATGGTCCGTTTCAAGACAAAATTTCACGAGATGTTTAATCAACCCGTATTGAGCTTCAGGATATAAATTTAATTCAGGCTCTTCAACTACATAGTTCAGGTTTATGTAATTTTCGGCTTGCACAGAAGATTCAATTAAAAGTAATATTGGCAATATACTTTGAACTCCTGAGGATGCCTCTTTCAAAAGAATTTTATTTTTTTGACTATGATAAATATATGACTTTCCTTCAGATCGACTGTATCTGAGATTACCAATAATACTTAAGTCAAATTTTTCGACAGTCTGAAGACTTTTCTCGAACTCTTGCACCGCTTGAAGGACGTAATGGGGAAAGGCAATTTTATTATTTACTAGACCTGCGATATTGTTTACTATCAACGGAATTAATGTACGCTCTGCAGGTACATACAATGAATCTAGTGGCCGTATGAATGAAAATACTTGAGTAACTTGCCTCGCTAATTCGTTTAATTCAGATAAAGATATATTTTTACCATAAACACTAAGAATATTGTCTGGAATTTTCTCAAAATCAGGAGAATATTTGATGCTCTCGGGGAATAAAGATTCGGAGTTATTAATTAAACCAAAATGATCATCCTTTTGTAATTCGCGAATTAATACGTGTGACTTTCCGTCAGAATAAATCACTCGGATCATAATACCAAGAACTAATCTAATCGTATGTAAATCATCATCTGTGTGCTCTTTCTTGTTCAAAAAGTGGCTTAATGCTGATTTGTAATCAAATTTATCTTCTTTACCTTTATCTAATGTGAATCTAAAAAACGATGATTCATATTGAATAAAAGTATTTTTCTTAACAAATGATTTAAGATTATACTTTTCAAGTTCGGTAAATATGGATACATCGTTATTTTGCCGAAAATTGAAATCATTTAAAATGGTAATTAATTTGGCCAAGGTGCTTTTTCCACTTGATTGAGCTCCGATGAATACGATCATATCCTTCACGTCAATTTTCGCTTCTTTAATAGGACCAAATCGTTTTACTGTAAGTGTTTCAGCCATGTTTTTTCTTTAAAAGTACGTTCTTTTTTTTAATTTATTGTTGCTCCATTCAGAACACTGTCACTAGTTGGAGTCGAAGCGTCGGGATTCACAAACACCAACTTACCTTCAGGAGTCTCGGTCATCAAGATCATTCCTTGACTTTCAACACCTCGTAGGGCTCTGGGTGCTAAGTTCACCAAAACGGTTACTCTTTTTCCAACAACTTCCTCGGGTGTGAAACTTTCGGCTATACCAGATACAATCGTTCTTACATCAATACCGGTGTCTACCTTTAGAACCAATAACTTTTTGGTTTTTGGCATTTTTTCAGCCTCAATGATGGTTCCTACTCGCATGTCCAATTTGGTGAAATCGTCAAATTGAATGGTTTCTTTTTGAGGTTCTACGGTTGCATTCATAATTTCGTTTGCTTTTTTACTGGCTGCTAGTTTATCCAATTGTTGCTGGACTTGAGCGTCTTCTATTTTACTAAACAGGAGCTGTACTTCTGCTATTTTGTGACCAGGTGAAAGTAGCTGGCTCTTGGTCGAAACTGCATTCCAATTAAGGTTAGTTGCTGGTGTCGCATCGACATTTAGGATTCCGCTTAATTTCTTCGCGGTAAATGGAAGAAACGGTTCGCTAAGAACAGCCAAAGCGCTTGCAATTTGCAACGCGACGTACATTACGGTTTTGGTTCGCTCTTCGTCTGTTTTAATGGTTTTCCAAGGCTCCTCGTCTGCGAGATATTTGTTTCCTAGACGTGCAACATTCATCAATTCCTGCTGTGCTTCTCTAAATCGATAGCGTTCAATGGAGCTGGTAATCACATCTGGGTATGCTTTTAACTCGGTTAGGGTTTGTTCATCTACTTCGGAAAGAATCCCAGGTTGAGGCACTTCGCCTGCGTAGTACTTATGGGTTAGAACTACTACTCGGTTGATAAAATTTCCGAAGATAGCCACCAACTCACTATTGTTTCTAAGCTGAAAGTCTGCCCAGGTAAAATCGTTGTCTTTGGTCTCTGGGGCATTGGCAGTTAAGGCATAACGCAGCACATCTTGCTGACCAGGAAAATCTACTAAATATTCGTGCAACCAAACTGCCCAATTTTTACTGGTCGAGATTTTATTTCCTTCGAGGTTCAAAAACTCGTTGGCAGGCACATTGTTAGGGAGGATATAACTTCCTTCTGCTTTGAGCATACTCGGAAAAATGATACAGTGAAAAACGATGTTGTCCTTTCCAATAAAATGCAGGAGCTTGGTGTCTTCATCTTTCCAATACGGTTCCCAATCTTTACCTTCTTTTGCAGCCCATTCTTTGGTTGCTGAAATGTATCCAATAGGTGCATCGAACCAAACGTAAAGAACTTTTCCTTCTGCTCCTTCTGCGGGTACAGGAATTCCCCAATCGAGATCGCGGGTTACTGCGCGAGGACGTAAACCGTCATCTATCCACGACTTGCATTGTCCGTATACGTTGGTTTTCCAGTCTTTCTTATGTCCGTCAACAATCCATTCTTTTAACCAAGATTGGTATTGATCTAGTGGTAAAAACCAGTGTTTTGTTTCTTTTAAGGTTGGAACTGCGCCAGTGATAGCACTTTTTGGATTAATTAAGTCGGTTGCATTATGAGAAGTACCGCAGTTTTCGCATTGATCTCCATAGCTTTCTTCGTTTCCACATTTTGGACAGGTTCCAATCACAAAACGATCTGCTAAAAACTGATTGGCGTCTGCATCGTATAACTGCTCTGTAACCTCTTCAATAAATTTCCCGTTTTCGTACAGTTCTTTAAAAAACGCAGACGCTGTGTCGTGATGTATTTTCGCAGAGGTACGCGAGTAGTTATCGAAGGTAATTCCGAAATCCTCAAAAGATTGCTTGATGATCCCATGATATTTATCTACCACCTGTTGAGGTGTGATACCTTCTTTTTTTGCTTTAATGGTAATTGGCACACCGTGTTCGTCACTTCCGCATACAAAAGCGACATCCTTTCCTTGAAGTCGTTGGAATCGCGCATAAATATCTGCTGGAACATAAACACCTGCCAAATGCCCAATATGAACGGGTCCATTGGTATAAGGAAGTGCGGCTGTGATGGTATATCGTTTAGGATCTTGACTCATGATTTTTTCTGAAATACTTGGTTCATTATAAACAGGCACAAAAATAGGAATTTTATCTTCGGAAATGCGCTCCAACCACTATTGACCGCAGAATTTTCAAAAAGAAAAGCCTTCCCAATTGAGAAGGCTCTTTTCAGAAGCAAAAAGGCATCTAATCTTATTTAATAAGGAGGGATTTACTGTAATTCTGCCCACCCATCGACATGCGATAAATATATTGTCCATAATGAAGACGTTGGCTTACAGCTGCTCTTACATCCACTTTATGTTGTCCTGGAAAAAGAACTTCATTTTTTAACGTCGCAATTTCCCGTCCCATAATGTCGTACAGTTTGATGTCTACATGGGCAGTTACGGGCATCGTAAATTCGATATAGGTGCGATTATTAACGTAGATTGGACGGTGTACCAAACGAGTAACGTTGTTAAAATCTGGACCACCTAGCACATTGCAATTGAAGCCAAGAGCCAAGTTGTTATACGTTTCTCCCAATAAAATAGTGTCTATGATAGAAGGGTCTAAACAGAACCAGTCGGTAAGAACGGTGCTGTAAACATCTCGAAAATCGGTAGTTGGAATGAGGTTTTCGTTTTCATCCCATTCGTTGATATCTGGATGATTGTTTATGAATCCGTTACCGTCTAAGGCAGGTCCAAAAAGCATAACGGGAGAAGCGGCGCCGTGATCGGTTCCTTGACTTCCGTTTTCATAAGGACGGCGACCAAATTCTGAAATAGTCATGCACAAAACTTCGTCGTCCATACCATTACTGGCAAGGTCATCGAAAAAGTTCTTCATTGAATTAGAAACGTCTGTTAATAATTCTTGGTGTAGTACTTCCTGATTCGCATGTGTATCGAATCCGTCTAAAGTTACCATGTATACGCGAGTTCCTAATCCTCCTTTGATGAGTCTCGATACAAGCGCTAACTGATTGGATAGAGGCGCATCTTCATAATCCACACTATTGGATCCTCCCATGTATGCCTCGTTAATTACTCCAGCATACAGAAAGGTGGTATTGGTAGTGGAGCGCATGAATAATAGCTTGTCACCATAAACGCAGTCTGGAATATCTAAAACATCGTGTACTGTTCCGTTCTCCGCAACGTTTGCCAATTGTTCTGGATTGGCAACTGTAAAGGCATAGTTATTATCGTTGCCTTCAAAAACTAAGTTTCCAATGCTTCCAATTTGTACTGCTGGTGGAATATCTGGCGGATTTACTATGTAGTCTGGATAGAGGTCTTCAAAATAACGTCCCCACCATCCAGTTGGTTCAAAGTCGTTGGGTTCGGTGCTTGCCCAAATGTCTGATGATCGAAAGTGGGATAGATTTTGGTTGTCGTATCCAACACCATGAATCACTTTCATTTTTCCATCGCCCCAAACCGATTCAAGAGCATTCATATAGTTAGGAATTCCAAAATCTCCATTGAGCATTAACAGGTCATTTTGCTGGTGTCTAATGGTTGGACGGAGGTTTGCATAAGACGCGTAGTCGTATACAGGAACAATGGTATTGAGTCCATCATTACCACCTTTGAGGCGGATAATTACCAAAATTCGATCGTTTTCTGCTTCAGAAAGTGCAACTGCTAAAGGCGACGGCTTAGAGGCTGATACCTCAGTTGCTCCCAGCATCATGCTTCCTGCTCCTGCCAAACCAAGGGCTTGAATAAAAGAGCGACGGTTCCATTTACTGTGTTCTTCGTCGTGTATGTGGTTATCTTGGTGTGGTGTTTTATTCTTAGGGATGTGATGATTGTTGCACATAGCTCAATTATTTAAGTTGAAATTCGGGGATTCGTGCTAGATGAATTAGCAATAAGACACATTGGTAGGGAGCACTCTCCCAGCTTAGATTCCATGTACCATCGTCGTAATAGTTTTGAGGAACATCCCATTTAAAAACATCGGTTGCAACATCGTAATCTGTTACTGTATACAATGGCTTGCTTACAAAGTGATCAATAACTACTTGTGTAATGTATGCCGGGTCGTTGCTGTCGTTTGAAAGATCTCTAGCGAGGTCTACCAGTGAAAATTCGAAGCCATTACCATAAAGTGTCCATAAATAATACTCCATTAACTGCCAACGGCCGGTAAGGGTAGAAGAGTTGATCCAAGTTTCATCTCGCTGCCAGCCAGATACATCGGGAGGATCATAAATTTCTTGACCCACAATACCAGCAAAATAGAGGAAAGCCTCCATATAACTGTCTTCGTAATGGAAGTTGGTTTGGTTGATGTATCCAAAAATAAGATCGAACGGACTCTTTACAATAACACCTACCGCTCTCTCATCAAAGAAGTGTTCACTCTTAAATAATTGTTTTAAAACAGGTGCTAATTCCCAGTTGTTATCGATAAATGTTTGGGCTAGCGGAGTAATTATGTTGTCTTCGATTACTTGATCAACAGCGGGACTTACAAAATAGGTGTATAGTTTTCTGCAAATATTAACAGCTATTTCATTGCTTCGTGCCGTAAATAAAAGATCAATGAGGCCTTCATAATTTAGCGGACCTGTTTGTTCGAAAACCGTTTTGATTGAGTCGTCAAAAGTAGTGCTGTCGAAGTAAATATCTCCCCCAGGTTCTACCCAATGGTTATATCCAGTTAGCGCCTTGGCGGCTTCAGTTATATCTGTTTGCGTGTAGTTGTTTCCTTCTCCTAGGGTAAAGAGTTCAAAAAGTTCTCTAGCGTAGTTCTCATTAGGACTGAAATTTGTGTTTTCAAAACCATTTAGATAGATAAGCATGGCATTACTTTCTCCAATATCACTGGTAAAATTTTTAAAATTACCAAGCGCGTGTACTTGCATTAAGTTGTAATACTGATACATGTATGGCGAATAGTAATAAGTTTCTAACTCTGTCACAAAATGATTCATCCAGAAACTCACCAGTCTGCCTCGAAGTCCTTCAGAAATGAGATCGTTTCCAGACTGAATGCGCCAAGCAAAAACATATTCGTTATTTTCGGTTTCGAAGTCGGTAAAATCGCTGTACGACCAATTAGCGTATGGTGGCGCGTCTGTTGGAGGAAGATTAAATGCGGAATCTACTAAATTGTCGATAAGTGCATTTGGAGCTTGCGCTAGCGCTCCATCTATATCTGCAATAGTGATACCAAATCCAAGTCGTTTATAAATGTGTTTTATCTTATCTGCGTTCCAAGGATTTCCGGTATTGGGAACATATGGATCTAGGGTAGCGGTATTGCATGAGGGGTTGATTGCAACTTCCATAGGCGACTAATTTTTGGGGTTAATTTTATTGAAATATACTGAATGTTAACCTTTTAGTATAATTAAGACCACATTTTAACAGAAAGGTTTAATTTTAGGATACTTTTTTAGCAATTTTGATGGCATATGATTACACCACCGCATTTAGAACGAAATGACCTTGTAGGAATTGTTTCCACGGCAAGAAAAATAACCACATCCGAAATAGAGGCGCTTATTAAATTATTAGAAAATTGGGGTTTAAAGGCAGTTACGGGGATGACAATTAATGCTGAAGACCATCAATACGCTGGGGATGATGACCTCCGAACGAAAGACTTCCAATCCATGATGGACAACCCCAGAATAAAAGCTATTTGGTGCGCCCGAGGTGGTTATGGTACCGTGAGAATTATTGATAAGTTGAATTTTATCGAGTTTGTGAAGAATCCAAAATGGATTATAGGATATAGCGATGTAACAGTGTTTCATAGCCATATTCACAGATTAGGAATTGAGACACTACACGCGAATATGGCCATCGATATTGACACCAAAACCGAAGAAACCAGAACTACGGTTGCTTCGGCACTCTTCGGTAAGAAATACTCCATTTCCTATGAAGGGCGAAATAAAATGAATAGAACGGGCGTAGCGGAGGGTTCCTTGGTTGGTGGAAATTTATCGTTGCTGTATTCATTAATAGGAAGCCCATCGGCCATTGATACGTCTGGAAAGATACTTTTTATTGAAGATTTAGATGAAATGCGCTATCACGTAGACCGTATGATGCAAAGTTTAAAACGCAGCGGATTACTTGCAAATTTGAAAGCGCTTGTTGTTGGCGGTCTGAATGATATGCGTGATAATACCATTCCTTTTGGTAAGACGGTCGAGCAAATTATTTCAGAAACAGTCTCTGAATATAGCTACCCAGTATGCTTTGATTTTCCAGCTGGGCATATTCAAGACAATCGCGCTTTGATAATGGGTCGAACGGTTCAGTTATCAGTAGAAAATGAAATGGTGCGTCTGGATTTTTAATGAATGCGATTACTTTGCGCAAGAAAATTTCAGAAATACTACAAAAAATCACCTTCAATTCTTGAATTGAGACTACAACTTCCATTTTTCATACTAGATATTCATTCCACCTATTTAATTTTAGACTCGAGTAATAGGACGTAGGGATTTTATTGAACATGATTATCGAATTCGATGGTCTTTTGTTGCTTCAAATTGACGGTTAAATGGCAGATCACAATGAACTTGGAATTTTAGGAGAAAAGATTGCTGCGGCGTATTTACGTGAGGAAGGTTATACCATTTTGGAACAGAATTACAGATACGCCAAAGCTGAAATAGACATCATTGCCGAGAAAGAAGAAGGGTTTATTGTAGTGCTAGAAGTGAAAACTAGAAACAGTGCTTTTTTTGGCGATCCTCAAACTTTTGTTACTCCAGGAAAAATAAAACAGCTGGTAAAAGCAGCCAACGAGTATATGGTGTCCAATGCTTTAGATTGCGAAGTGCGGTTTGACATTATTGCCATCTTAAAAAATAAAACGGATCAACAACTAGAGCATTTCAAGAATGCGTTTTATCATTTTTAAGAGTAGTACTGTACCCAGAAAGACGTTGCCAACCATAAGTTTAATTATTTTCGCGTATTCAATGTGTGGATATGGGATCATTTAGCTTTACAGACATTATTTTATTTTTAGGAGTAAGTCAGGGTCTGTTTTTAGCTGCTTCTTTGTTTCTATTGCACAATAAGAATAAGCATAGTAATAATACGCTTTCGTTGATTTTACTTTTGGCGTCTTTCATGTTATTAGGTAGAATCTTAGTTTACAGAATTAATTCTGAAATAGTATGGAGAGTTGCCATGGTTGCAGACACATTGGTGTTTTTATTTGGGCCCTTATTGTTGATTTATGTTCGACGGCTACTTTTTCAAAATGAACAAGCGTTTAGATTATCTTATAAACATTATGTAGTTGCAGGATTGCACTTTAGTTATGTGGTTGGTTCGTTTTTCTTTTCAGTGGAAGTGTTTCAACAATTGTATGAGGCGGGAATCTTAAAGTTTATTTGGTTGACTGTTGAGCTGGCTGGGATTTGCTCATTTACTTATTATATAACACGTTCTTTTGCGTTATGGAATAATTACAGAGGAAGAAAAAAATTTGAATTATCTACGGTTCAAAATATCGATACTTATTTGTTATTCTTTTTGGGAACTTTATCGGTCTTCATCTTATTTTGGATGGTTAGTATTATAAGTTATTACGGCTTTGAGAATTATTTATTTTACATCAACTACAATTCCATGTGGATTTGCATTCCGGTAATGATGTACCTTATTGGATATTTTAGTTTGAGGCAGCCAGAGATATTTAGAATGCCTTTGTCTGTTGCAAATTTAGGAAGAGGTAGCGGGCGAAATTCTGGTTTGTCTGGAGATCCATCTGAGAAAAATAGGCTTCGCCCCGAAGAAATTAAACAACTCCAGAAGCGGTTGCATTTCTTTATGAATGAAGAAAAAATCTTTCTTGAACCAGATCTCACTTTAAATGGTCTGGCAGTTAAAATGAATACGAGTTCTAATAACCTTTCGTGGTTGCTTAACCAAGTCTATCAGCAAAAATTCTATGATTATATGAATGCAGCCCGAATCCAAGCATTTATTCAAAAATTAAATCACGGAGAGCACAAAACCCATACGCTGCTGGCATTGGCTATGGATGTGGGGTTTAATTCCAAGTCTACGTTTAACAAAGTATTTAAAGCTCACACTAAAATGACCCCGTCTGAATATATCGAGCAAAAAAATGTTGCCTAGCTGGTGCGAGCGTACCCAAAGCGTCGATGATCGTTGCTTGGGACTATAATTTTGAGTAAAAACTAAAACTCATTATTATGAAAACAACATTTCTATCAATTATTTTTTTACTCACCCTTTATCTATGTGCTGCTCAAACAGTGACTACGGTTATTGAAGGGGATTTTTACGACGATTTGGCACAGGATCAAGCAGGGAACCTGTACGGATCAGACTATTTTGGAAATACGGTCTATAAATACGATACCAATGGGGTAGTTTCCATATTTAAGGATGGTTTATCCAATCCAAATGGAATAGGTTTCAATCCTCAAAATGAAATATTTATCTGCGATCACACGGCAAATACCATTTATAAGTACGATACCGACGGTACCTTACTCGAAACTTTTACCGGTATTATTACTCCTTCTGGGGTAAAAAACATTCCTGGAACGGAAGATATGATTTATGTAGAGTATGGCACCAATAAGGTAGGTGTACTCTCTCCAGATGGCTCTACTACTATTTTATACACGGGAGGCGATTTAAATGGACCAGCTGGTATTGCTTATATCAACAACGAACTTTTTATAAGTAATTACAACGACCGAAAGGTTTTACGAGTTGAAAATGGTAGTTTGGTAGCCTTCGCTCAGCTACCGGCCGAGGCAAATAACAGTAATTTTCTGGGGTTTATTGATGCGCACAATGGAGCAATTTACGCTACTAGTTTGGGAGGACATAAAATCTATCAAATTGATCCGGTAACTGGAGACTATTTTTCTTGGGCCGGAAGTGTACATGGAAGCGATGATGGATTTATAGAAGACGCTACTTTTTGCTTTCCTAACGGAATTTTATTTGATGATGCCACAGACAGATTGTTCATTTCTGAAGCTGGAACCGATAATTTGAGAATTATTGAGGGAGTTAGTCTGGGGTTAGAGGAGTTGTTCGCGTCAAAAATAGGGTTACAATTGGTACATAACACTGTTCAGGATATGTTGGAATTAAAGGGCGATTTTGAACTAGGGAGCTTGTATAATTTGAGGGTTTATAATATGCAAGGACAACTGCATCTTGAAAGAGAATATATCTTCTCTTCTTCTTTGGATCGATTGGAGCTATCTACTGCAAATTGGAGTACCGGAGCATATATTATTGAACTCGGAACTGGTGTTCACGCAACTGCTAAGAAGTTTTTGAAGTAAAGACTAGTAAAGAACCAAGTCAATAACGATAGGATCTGTAATCTGGATGTAAAATAGTTCGCATCTGTACATGCGTACTTAAAAGAAGAGGATAAGTTGTAGTTTTACGACTGAATTTTTTTCAAAAATGTCATTTCAGTTTATAGATCTTATTCTCGTTATTGGAATTAGCCAAGGTATTTTTTTGGCTACGTCACTTCATTTGCTTCAAAATAAAAACAAAGAAGCCAATAGATCACTATCTCTAGTTTTATTGATGGCGGTATTAATGCTCTTTGGTCGAATTGCCGGTCATAGAATGGATGTAGAATGGCTCTGGCGGATTGCTATTTTTGCGGATACTACCATCCTTCTGTTTGGGCCTTTAATCTATCTTTATGTGAGGCGGTTGACTTTTATGGAACGCCCTAAATACAGACTATCTATTGTACATTATATACCGGCAATGGTACATGTGAGTTTTTGTTTATGGGTGGTAAGCCATGACCAAATGGGTTTTGAAACACTTGTACAAAATCCAGCCATACGTATAAGTTTTTTTATAGTCGAAGCAGCGGGCTTATTATCCTTCACCTATTATATGGTTCGGTCGTTTTTATCAAATAAAGCTTATAGAAATGCAGAAAAGCAACAGCTTTCTCACATACAGGGAATTGGAACTTTTTTATGGGTTTTTTTAGGAGCTCTTGCTGTACTGAACTTACTTTGGTGGTATAGCTTTCTAAATGGCTATTTTCTGAAACTACCTACTCCATTTATTAATTACGAACTTATTTGGATTAGCACACCTGTTTTTATCTATGTTGTTGGATATTTTAGTCTGCGTCAACCAGAAATATTCAGAATCACTCCAATTGCAAAAAAACCCGTAGAAAAGTCTCGATTGACCGTAATTGAAATTCAACAATTACAGAAGAGATTGGACTTTTTCATGGAAGAAGAAAAGGTGTTCTTACAACAAGATATTACTCTTAAGAATCTTTCAGAAAAAATAAACACATCGCCTAATAATCTTTCTTGGTTACTAAATCAAGTATACGAATTAAGCTTTTACGACTTCATCAATTCGCGGAGAGTAAAAGAATATATTTTAAGAATAGAAAAAGGAGAACACCAACGAATTACTCTTCTTGGGCTAGCTTATGAGGTTGGCTTTAATTCTAAAACAACCTTTAATAAAGTTTTTAAACAACAGATGGGGGTTACTCCATCCGCTTTTGTTAAACAGCAAAATGTTGCCTAATAAGTTCGTCTGTGCACAAAGGGGCGATCAGGCCATGTAAGTGACATACTTTCGAAGAAATTAAAAATTCGAAATTATGAAAACAACAATTACAACCTTTGCACTGCTTCTTACTTTTTATCTCGTAAAGGCACAAACAGTGAGTACTGTAACTGGCGGTCTATTTTCAGATGGTCTGGGAATTGATTCAGAAGGAAATATTTACGGATCGGATTATGCGGGAGACTCCGTTTTTAAGTACGATTTAAATTCTGGGATTGTTACCACCTTTAAAAGTGGCTTTTCCAATCCAAATGGTATTGGAGTAAACCCGCAAGACCAAATATACATTTGCGACCACACAGGCGGAACCATTTATAAATACGATCTGTCTGGAATAGAATTAGATAGCTATTCGGGAATTGTCACTCCGGCTGGGATTAAAAATATTCCTGGCACTAACGATATGATGTTCGTTACCTACAATACCAATACCATTAATGTGCTGTCTAACGATGGTACAATTACCTCACTCTACAGTGGTGCTCCAATAAATGGTCCGGCCGGAGTAGCATTCGTGGATGGAATTGCATATATCGGTAATTTTAACGACCGGCGCATTTATAAATACGAATCTGGTGACGTAACCTTTATTGCGCAATTACCAGCCAGCGCAGCTCAAAATAATTTTCTTGGGTTCTTAACTGCTAAAGACGGTTATTTACTTGCTACCCAAATTGGCGAGAACAAATTGTATAAAATCGACCCAAATACTGGAGAAGTAGTTTTAGTTGCTGGAAGCACTCAAGGCAATATGGATGGACCACTAAACGAAGCGACTTTTAATGCGCCCAATGGTGTTTTGGCCGATGAAGGAAACAATAGAATTTACGTGTCCGATGCGAATACAAGGAACCTTCGAATTATAGATGGTATCAATCTTAGCACACAAGAAATTCTGATTTCTAACTTTGAAATGAAATTGTTAAACCACCAGTTAAAAGATCAGTTAGAGGTTACGGGTAATTTTTTGACAGGGACCACTTATTTACTCAAAGTATTCGATATACAAGGAAAACTTCATGTTGAAAAGAGATTTTCTGTGAATTCAACTCAACATAATGTGAAACTGTCTACGGCTAATTGGGCCAAGGGTGTTTATGTTGTTGAACTTTCAGATGGTCGTAATTCAATCTCTAAAAAATTTGTGAAATAGCCGTTGGTATATACAAGTGAATGAAGTCGTAGAAATTTACTTTTCTGCGGCTTTCTCTTGCGGATCGATCACTTCAAACAAGTCTTCTAGCTCGTCGGGCTTTGCAGTGATCACCTTGTCTTTGTCCATTACAAAGTAAGTTGGAGTCTTGTTAACGTCATACGATTTGCAGGTCATATTGTCCCATTTCCCTAGGCCGGGAATATGCATAAATGCAGGAAGGCGAAGTGTTTCATTTTTCCAACCATAGATATCGTCTTCTAATCCAAATGCAACTACCTGAAATTTCCCTTCGGGAAGTGTTTTAATTTTTTTCTGGAGCTTAGGAAGTTCATTCAAACAGTGAGAACAGGTGCTACTCCAGAAAACTAGAATATAGTTTTCTGCTCCTTCTATTTCATGAAACCAATGCTTTTTTTCGTCCTCATCTGTCCAAGAGAAGTTGGGTGATAAGTGACCAATAGATAACATTTCAAACTTGAATAATTTATTAACCAGTTTAGTGTCTTTTAATCTTTTCGCCAACGGAGAAAGGTGCATTTTGTGCAAGAAATTGGCTGTTTCCACGCGATCTTCGGCAACCAATTGCTCCCAAATTTGGAGTAGCATCGATTTTTGATATTCTTGATTGGCCTTATCTAAAAACTGGGCTACTGCACTCACATCTTCCTTTTCCTTAATATAACTATAGGCCTTTTGAAAGATGAATTGAGACTTCTGAAGAATGGTATCTGTAGCATCTATTGCGTCAAAATAAGTGGCTTTCTGATTTTTAAGAAACGTAGGGCCATCTTCGTAGTCATTTGGAACATACCCTTTGGAGGCTTTAATAAAACTTGCTGCAATGGTACCTTCTGAAATTTTCTCAAATTCTTTTTGTGCCTTTGTTCGAAGTTTAAACGTATTGGAGGTAGTTTTTTTATCACCGTCTACATAGCCATTAACTATCTGGGTCGTCATTTTTTCCATGGTATCCAGGTAGTCATTCCAAAGCTTATTCTCTTCCGAAGAAACATAAGAAACGCCTTTTCCTTCTTCATATTTCAATTCGATATCCTCTTTACCACTGTACAAAAGGTCAAAGCTATATTCTTCTGCAGGCAAGCCAAAGACCATTCTGTAAACACCAGGACTCACATTTTCATCCAGCGACATTTTAAATGCGCCTTTGTCGTCCATTCGTGTATCTGCGGTATAAAATGTACCAGTTTGATCAACTCGGTATAAAATAGCCCATTTATAGTTTTCGATAGGGGCAAAAGTCCCATTGATGCTATGTTGTCCTAGAGCAAATAAGGGAATAAAAAATAGTAGAAGTATTAAGTTTTTCATGGTTGTGCAAATATAAGTATCCGTAGCCAATAATTATGCCAAGGAATTCTATTAGAACTCTTTAAAGACTTGTTTTCGACAAATTGCTCGCTGCTTTGTAAGTGTCTTTTTAGAATTTTTCTAAAACTGAAAGTGCCTTACGAACAGATTTAATTTGTTCAATTGTAAGCAATAAACGGAGCCCGTTTCGAGTTTGCTTTTCCTTGATTTTTACTGAAGGTGCATGCGCTTGCACAAATTGGAGAACTTTTCCGAAGACTAAACTCTGATAAAAGCTGCTTTGTTGGTCTGCAATGAAATAACCTATAAAACGACCTTTTTTCATAATAACGCGCTCCAATCCCATTGAAATTGAAATCCATTTAATTCGTACACTATCGAGCAGGTCGACAACCGCCACAGGCAATTCGCCAAAACGATCTATGAGTTCTTTTTCAAATATTTGAAGCGCCTCTTCGTTTTTAATTTCGTTCAGTTTAGTATATAGATTAAGTCTTTCAGTAATATTGTTGACATAATCGTCTGGGAATAATAATTCGAAATCGGTGTCGATCACAGTCTCCTTAACATAGGTTTTCTTTTCATGCTCGGTCCCTTCATAAAGATCTTTGAATTCTTTTTCTTTTAACTCGTCGATAGCTTCAGCGAGGATTTTTTGATAGGTCTCGAAGCCAATTTCATTTATAAAACCACTTTGTTCGCCTCCTAAAAGGTCTCCTGCACCTCGAATTTCAAGATCTTTCATAGCGATATTCAATCCGCTGCCTAATTCGCTAAATTGCTCCAAGGCTGTAATTCGTTTTCTAGCATCGTCTGTCATTGCAGAAAAAGGCGGAGTAATAAAATAGCAGAAGGCCTTTTTATTACTTCTACCCACACGTCCTCTCATTTGATGAAGATCACTCAACCCAAAGTTATTTGCATTATTGATAAAAATAGTATTCGCATTGGGAACGTCAAGACCGCTTTCAATGATGGTAGTCGATATAAGTACGTCGAATTCATTATTCATAAAGGCCAGCATCAAGGCTTCCAGTTTTTTACCATCCATTTGTCCATGGCCAATTCCAATTTTGGCGTCAGGCACTAAACGCTGAATCATGCCTGCGACCTCCTTGATGTTTTGAATCCGGTTGTGAACAAAAAATACTTGTCCTCCACGGGAAATCTCATAGCGCACTGCATCTCTTATGGTTTCTTCACTAAATCGAATTACATTGGTTTCTACTGGATAGCGATTTGGTGGAGCGGTGGTAATTACACTTAAATCGCGGGCTGCCATTAAACTGAATTGTAAAGTCCGAGGGATAGGAGTTGCTGTGAGGGTCAGGGTATCTACGTTTTCTTTAATGGTTTTAAGTTTGTCTTTTACGGCAACACCAAATTTTTGTTCTTCATCAATAATAAGCAAGCCAAGATCTTTGAATTCAACAGATTTGTTTACTAATTGATGGGTGCCAATAATAATATCCAGTCTTCCACTCTTAAGGTTTTCAAGTGCGTTTCTACGTTCTTTAGTGGAGCGGAAACGATTAAGATAATCGATATTTACAGGCATTTCAGCCAAACGCTCGGTAAACGTTTTATAATGTTGAAAAGCCAAAATTGTAGTTGGAACCAGAACAGCTACTTGTTTACCATTATCAACGGCCTTGAAGGCAGCACGAATTGCCACTTCTGTTTTTCCAAAACCAACATCTCCGCAAACGAGTCTGTCCATAGGACGTTCGTTTTCCATATCTCTTTTCACATCTGCTGTAGCTGTAGATTGGTCTGGAGTGTCTTCATACATAAAAGAAGATTCTAATTCCAACTGTAAGTAACTATCGGGGTCGAAAGCAAACCCTTTTTGCAATCGCCGTTTAGCGTAGAGTTCAATGAGGTTAAAGGCAATTTGTTTTACTCTTGTCTTTGTTTTTTGTTTTAGCTTTTTCCAGGCGGCACTTCCTAGCTTATAGATTTTGGGAGCAGTACCATCTTTTCCATTAAATTTTGAAATTTTATGGAGTGAATGGATGCTGAGATAAAGAATATCTCTCTCTCCATAAACTAGTTTTATCGCCTCCTGTGTTTTTCCTTCTACCTCAATTTTCTGAAGTCCGCCAAATTTTCCAATTCCGTGGTCTATATGAGTTACGTAGTCGCCCACTTCAAGATTGTTGAGCTCTTTTAGTGTGATCGCTTGCTTTTTAGCGTAGCCATTTTTTAGTTGAAACTTGTGATAGCGTTCAAAAATTTGATGATCGGTATAGCAGACATTTCTATTTTCATAATCTATAAACCCTTGGTATAAAGGAAAAACAATGGTTTCGTATTGCGATACAGTTTGTTGAGCATCATCGAAAATATCATGAAAGCGCTGGGCTTGTTGTTCACTGCTACAGAAGATATAATTGGTGTATCCATCTGCTGTATTCGTATTCAAATTTTCTATCAGTAGGTTGAATTGCTTATTAAAGGACGGCTGCGGCTTAGTTTTAAACGTAATATTGCTATAAACCGATGAGTCTTCTTTATGCCTTAAAACAACAGTAGTGAATTCGGAAAGCTGTGCTTTTAAAAGTGCCGAATTACAAAACAACTCTTTGGGTTCACTCATTTTCACTTCTCCCGTCTGTTCCTTAAAAACCGTAGTTGCTTTTTTAAAGAGTTTATCAATGCTTCCACTAAGTAATTCTTCATTTTTTAACAAAACCACGGTTTTGGACGAGATGTATTTCAAGAAACTTTCTCTTTTCTCGCTCATCGCTTTATTTTCCACATTTGGGATGATGGCGATTTTCTTCAACTGCTCTAAAGAAAGTTGTGTTTCCACATCAAATGTTCTGATGCTATCCACTTCGTCTCCAAAAAATTCAATTCGATAGGGCTCATCATTGCTGAAAGAGAACACATCCAAAATTCCTCCACGTACCGAAAACTCTCCGGGTTCGGTAACAAAATCGGTTCGTTTAAAGCGGTATTCGAAAAGAACTTCATTTACAAAATCGATGGATATTTTATCGTTGACACCAATTTTTAAGGTATTTCGTTCAAGTTCTTTCCGCGTCACTACTTTTTCAAAAAGTGCTTCTGGATAAGTGACTAATAGTGCTGGTTTTTTCCTGGAGTTAATTCGGTTCAAGACTTCAGATCTAAGCAATACATTTGCGTTGTCTGTTTCATCTATTTGATAAGGTCTTCTGTAGCTACCTGGATAAAACAAGACGTTTTGATCTCCGAGTAAATTTTCAAGGTCATTTAGATGATAAGCTGCTTCTTCTTTATCGTTTAAAATTAATAAGAAGGGGAGATTAGTTTGCTTAAAAGTTTCGGCAATTACAATGGAAACAGAGGAACCTGCCAAGCCCGAAACGGCGATTTGTTTTTCGTTCTGGGATATAGATTCCCCTAGTTTTCGGACGGCCGAAGACTTTTCAAAAAGTGAACGAACAAGGGTTTTGCTCATAAGATGGCAAAGATAAGGGAGCTTACTTTCAAATGAAACAAGAAACTAATTTTTCTAGCTCTTCTTTCGAGTTGTAGACATTTGGAGATACTCGTATGGCGTTTCCTCGGTAACTCACGGAGATTTTCATTTCTGAAATTTTCAGTTTTAAAGAGTGTATTGATTGATGTGAAGGAAGATAAATTCCAAATAAATGATCTCCTCTAAATGCACTGTCTTCTATAAAATACCCTTCACTTTTGAGAGGAGCAAGCGTGTCTTGATTGAGTTGGCGGCAATAAGATTGAATACCTTCGGGCGTCCAATTTAAGAGTTGTTTTATTCCCTCAGAAAGCATGGGAACCAAAATAAAATTGCTGGATTCGCCTACATCGTATCTCACTGCTTTTGCCTTGAAGTTATGATTGTAATTCACCAAATTAGAGAAATTTTCTGCCCCTTCATGATTCATCCAATTATTGTCTAGAGGTGTTCCATGATCAAATTTTTCACCGTAATAAGCGACGCCCAGTCCGTATGCGCCCATCAGCCATTTATACCCGCCACAAACAAGTGCGTCTGGTTTAAATTCTTTAATAGAAAATGGCAAAGCTCCAACACTTTGGGTTCCATCAATTATAAGATAAGCACCGACATCGTTGCTGTATTCACGAATAGTTTTTAAATCAAATTTAGTCCCATCTGCCCAATGTACATGAGGTATTGCTACACATTTAGTACGTGGAGAAATCGCTTCTAGAACCCGCTGATTCCATAGTTGCCCTCTAATTTCCGAAATTTCTGGTGCGTCAATTTGTTTGATCACTACTTTTTTGTCCTTCACCAATTCCTGCCAGATATAATAATTGCTGGGAAATTGTTCTTGAAGTACTATGATCTCATCTCCTTCCTCGAAAGGTATGTTCCGCACCGCCGTAGCAATTCCGAAAGATACCGATGGGATAATTGCAATTCGTTGTGCATCCTCTTCATGAATAAGCTGTGCAAAACGTTCCCTAAGAACTTCCTTTTCTGAAAAAAAATCGATTTCGGTAATGGAAAAGGGTTGAGATTTCTTTTTTAAGTGATTAATACCTACTTGCTCCACAGATTTGAGTTGAGGAGACATATAGGCACCATTCAGGTAAATAGGATTTTCGGGCAAGTCGAACAGGTGTTTTTGATTGGAAAGGGTCATTTTTTAAATTGTTGAAGTAATTTAATCATTGGATTGGTACTAAAATTTTTCATTCCATGCGCCAAGCTACTTAGGACTAAAATTACAGCACAAACGTATGCGGTGTTGGCGATTAATGGATGTGTCTCTGCATTGGCAATTCCAATGGCAGTAAGTGCCCAAGCACCTACCAGCGCAAATTCTCGCATGTTTCTTTTCCAAGTAACCAACAAATTAATGGAGGTGGCAACTCCCATCAAAAAGAGTGTCCAAGTTACTTCCGAGATACCGAAACCATTCCACTCTATTTTCACCAAATAAGCCGAAATGTTTGCGACAGAAGCAACTGTAATCCAACCACTATAAATAACAAATGGCCACCATAAAAAGGCAATTACACTTATGGGAGCGTCCCAAAGTTCCATGGAGTTCTTTATAACAATTTGCAGTAGAGACAAGAGAATAAGTAGCATAAATACTATTGAAAGTCCGGTAAATTCGTAAATCCAAGCAAACACCCAAGCACTATTTGCAAAGCAAGATATCACAAACCACCAGCCAGTTTTAAGTACAAATTGATCGTCTCTCACCTTTACAAACAAACTACGTGCTTGATAAATAACAAAACCTAACAGCAGTAAGTAAATGAGCCCCCAAATGGCAAAGGCATATCCCGCTGGAGTAAAAAGAGAATTGAGATCGCCAGAGACTTCGCCAATGGTGGTATTATTCATGTTACCCGTATTGCTCCAATAGTTAACAAAAACAGTAACGATAAAAGCGATTATGTTTGCAATCTGCAGTATTTTCTTCATAAATCTATTTATATGGATGGTTAGTCGATTTGAAATCCTCAGCGATTATACCTTGCTTCTTTCTTTTTAAAAATACACAAATTATATGGTTCAAGTGAGGCAAATTACTTCTCCATCTGCAATAGCGTATACTTTGTCTTTTTGTGTTGGTTCTAAAATGTGTTTTCCAGTGAATGTTCCAAAGGCAGGTAGAATAAGTTGCCCTTCAGATTGAAAAAAGCAGGGAATTCTAAGGCCTTGTTTCCCCATTCCAGTTAAACGCACACCTGGGTGTATATGACCTGCAAAATTAAAAAAGCCTTCCCTTTTTGTTGGGTGATGGGTTAATAAAAAAACTTCTATTCGCAGTTCTGGAACTACTTCAATATTAAGTTCTTCAAATAAATAAAGCGGGATAATATCATGATTTCCTATAACAAGACTTACTTTACAATCTAAATCATCCATCCAATTACTAAACCTAGTCCATTCTTCATTTAAAGTGCTATGGAAGAGATCTCCTAAAAAGCATAATGTCTTGGGCTTAAATTGCTGAAGCACTTGATCTATATTACTGAAATTTTCCTCTGAGACTGCGGGCGGGATAGCAGCTCCGTGTTTTCTAAAGTGGCTCACCTTCCCAAAATGGACATCTGCGACCAATAGCATCGCCTGTTCTTCCCAATAAATTGCACCACTTGGATGAAGAAGAAATTGATTGTTTTTTAAAATGAGTTGGTGGTTCATGGTCTAAAGATAGTTTCAAAATGAGAACTCAAGGTCTTATCTAGTCTCTGGGTCTCGGTTTCTATTTATTATATTTTAAGGTCATTTTTTTGATACGGTCTTTCAGTTTTTCAGATGAAAGCTTCTCTCTTAACCGGTCTGTTATAATTGGAAAACTAAAGGGAGTTGGTTTCAGGCATTCTTTCCATACAATTTCTTGATCAGCAATGCGCTCCAGCGACTGTCTCAATCGTCCTTCTTCCAATTGATGCTCGTAAGTTTCTCTAAACGCCTGTAGATAGAGAAGGTTGTTGGGTTCGTAATCTTTAAATACATCAAATAATAACTGACTGCTACTTTGCAGGTGTTTTGTTTTGATCATTTTGTTTGGGTAACCTTGAAACACCAATCCGCTAATCACTGCAATATCTCTAAATTTCCTGCGAGCTAATTCGGTCGAGTTGATACTTTTCTGAAGATCCGAAAACAAATACTGGGTAGTAAATAAATTGTTGTCGATCAAACTTTCAATATCTATTGGCTGATCACTAAGTAATTCAAATCCGTAGTCGTTGTAGGCAAGTGAGAAAGTAATGGCTTTCAGTAAACTCATTCTGTAAGCCAATAAACCAGACATAGCTTCATGAACGAACCTGCCTTCAAAGGGATAAAAAATAGCGTGATAGCCTTCTCGTGTTTTAAATGTTTCAATTAAAAATTGGTTTGCTCCAGGGACGATGGATTCTTTTTTTTGCTGTTTAAAGACTGGTCTAAGTGCCTTCAATTCTTTGCTTTTCTTGCCATCGGCATCTTCTTTTTGTAATTCTTCCCTCAGAATTTCACTCATTTGAGATGATAATGGCAATCTTCCTCCCATAAAACTAACCACGTTGGCGGTTCGTTTTTTAGACATACGAACTTGGGCCGTCATTCCGCGTAGACGAACAAGCTCTAAAGTGCGTCCTGCAAATACAAAGGTATCTCCTGGTTTCATCTTGCCAATAAACCATTCTTCTATGGTGCCAATAAAGCCTCCCGAGACATATTTCACATGTAGCATTGCATCACTTACAATGGTGCCAATGGAGAGTCTATGCATCATGGCTGTGCGCTTGCTTTCTACTTTAAATAAGCCTTCTGGGGTAACAATCACGCGTTTGTATTCGTCATATGCCTGTAAACTTTGGCTCCCAATGGTAATAAAATTAAGGCACCACATCCATTGGTCTTCCGTAATAGAGGAAAAGGCAAAGCACGTTTTTATTTCCGTGAAAATTTCCGAAGGAATAAATCCATCGCTAATTGCCAAAGTCACTAAATACTGGATAAGTACATCGAAGCTTAGCAAATGTGGGATTCTGTCTTCCATTACTTCCTCGGTAACTGCTCTTTTAAGAGCAGATGCCTCTACCAATTCCAATGCGTGCGTGGGCAGAAAATGAATTACTGAAGTTTCCCCTGGGCGATGATTACTTCTTCCGGCTCTCTGTAAAAATTTAGCAATTCCCTTAGGCCCTCCTATTTGAATAATGGTCTCTACGGGAGCAAAATCTACGCCTAGGTCAAGACTGGATGTTGCTACCACCGCTTTGAGAGATTCGTTGCGAATTGCTTGCTCTACCCAAAGACGAGTATCTTTGGCGATACTTCCATGGTGCATGGCTAACTCTCCGGCAAATTCGGGATAGCGTTCTAGAATTTTTTGAAACCAAATCTCGCATTGACTGCGCGTATTGGTGAAAAGAAGTGTTGTTTTGCTGTCTCTTATAATAGGAACGACTTCATCTAATAAATGCAGTCCTAGGTGTCCTCTCCACGGAAAGGTGTCCATTTCTTTAGGAATAATAGATTGAACCGTTATTTTTTTCTTCTGTCTTGCCTGAATTAAAACTGATTTTTCGCGATAGACGGGATCTGCTCCAAGTAATACTTCTTGTGCCTGATTTATATTTCCGATAGTGGCAGAAATTCCCCAGATGCGTAGCTTGGAGGCCACCACTTTCAGTCTAGACAATGCCAATTCCATTTGTACTCCTCTCTTACTTCCTAATAATTCATGCCATTCGTCTATTACTACGGCTGTCAATGTTTTAAACTGGGAGGCGTAGCCTTTGGAACCAAGCAGTAGCATCAAACTTTCAGGTGTTGTGATCAACAAATCGGGCATGTTTCGCTTTTGTTTTGCACGCTCACTTTGGGGGGTGTCTCCAGTTCTTACTCCAACAGTAAGTCCCGTTTCTAGTTCGTCTGCCAAGCGTTGGGTAGCTTGTTGAATTTCTGTTGAAAGCGCTCGTAGGGGAGTAATCCAGATTGCTTTTATTCCCTTCGTTCTTTTTGATTTATAATTGGGATTGTCTTTTATATATTGCAACACGATAGGTGTCCAAAGTGCATAGGTTTTTCCACTTCCAGTAGGCGCGTTGAGCAGACCATTTTTTCCTTGTAAAAAAGCGGTCCAAGTTTTTTTCTGAAATGAGAAAATCTTCCAGCCTTGTTCGTCAAACCATTTTTCTGCTATCGCAATGAGTTCTTCTCTGTTCATTTGGGTATGAGTGCCTTCAGATCATCTAAGGTGTTTGCTTCTTCTATGGGCTTATCTTTTCTCCAGCGAAGCATGCGGGGAAAACGGGTAGCAACACCGCTTTTATGTCTTTTGCTCTCTGCGATCCCTTCAAAAGCAATTTCGAACACATGATAGGGTGTAACAGATCGGACCGGCCCAAAACGTTCGAGTGTATTTTTCTTTATCCAATTATCTATCTGTCTAAATTCGGCGTCGGTGAGGCCCGAATACGCTTTCGCAAAAGTAACTAGATGTCCATTGTTCCAGAGTCCGAAGGTATAATCTGTATACAAATTAGCCCTCCGTCCATGGCCTCTCATTGCATAAGTAAGTACGGCATCGATGGTAAAAGGATCGGTTTTCCACTTCCACCAATCTCCTTTTTTCCTACCTACTAAATAGGGAGAATCTTTTCTTTTGATCATAAGTCCCTCACTTTGTTTTTCCCGAGATAAGGATCGTTCGTGAGCCGCGTCTTCCCATTTTTGAAAGCTCATTGATTCACTCAAGTACAGTCCAATTTTATCTGAATTTATTTCTGAAAGAAGCTGCTCCAGATATGCCCGTCTTTGGGAAAAAGGGAGCGATCTAATATCTTTTCCTTTCCATTCGAGCAGATCGTATGCTTTTACAATGACTGGTGTTTTTTCGAGCATGGCCTTGGTAATGTTTTTTCGGCCAATGCGTGTTTGAAGCGCATTAAAATTTCCAATTCTACCATTTATGAAGGGTAGAATTTCTCCGTCTATCACGGTTCCATTAGGTACTACCTCTAGAAATTTTTGAAGTTCAGGATATTTGTCGGTTACCAGTTCTTCTCCTCTTGACCAAACAAAAACCTCATTTTCTCGAATAATCACTTGCGATCGGATTCCGTCCCACTTATGTTCAAAGCTCCATTGATCGATATCGCCTAGCTCTTTTTGAAACTGATCTTCTACAGCGTATGCGAGGTAGAACGGAAAAGGCTTAGAAAGATAGTCTGCCTCATTGTGTTCCAAAATGAGTTGTTTGAACGTTGTAGTTTGTGGCGTCCAATTTCCCATTAATTTATACGCTAAAATATCTTCATCTATTTTGGTTGCCTTTGCAAGCGCTTTGGTCATTAATTTTTGGCTCACTCCAATACGGAATCCGCCGGTTATTATTTTGTTGAACACAAAACGCTCGTAATAATTGAGGGTGAGCCAAGTTTCTTGCAAGTAGGCTTTCTTTTCTTCATCAGAAAGGGTTCTAAGTTCTATGATTTCTGAGATAAAGGTGGAAAGCGATTTATTACTATCTTTTTCTGAAGAGGGTAAAATAAGTGCGATGGTTTCGGCTAAGTCGCCAACTATGTGATAGCTTTCTTCAAAGAGCCAGGATGGAATCCCGCTTATTTCGGTAGCCCATGCTCTAAGCAAGGTAGTATTTACTGGTCGCTTAGGTCTACGATGGGATAAAATTGCAATGGTCCATAGCCTGTCGGAGTCACTAGCTTCCTGCAGATAGGTAGAAAGTGCTAAAACCTTTTCAGTAGTTTTATTCGTGGAATCGAGTGTTCTTATAAGTTGAGCAAACTCCTTCATAGACAACTAGGGTTACAAGCTAATTGGTGTTTCTGAAACTTCTTCAGATGATAAACTATTGGTTGCCTCAACTGTTTCGCCTTCATATTGAGTTGTTTCTGTTCGCGCATCCAGGCTCATTTCTTCTCTCAAATAACGGGCAAAAATATCCGTATAACCATGCGTGGCAATCACCTTTGAACACCCTGTTTCTTCTACTGCCTTTAGTAAACCTTCCCAATCTGCATGATCACTTAAAACAAAACCACGATCGAGAGCTCTTCTTCTGCGGGCACCACGAAAGGCCATCCATCCACTCGCACTGGCGGTTACATACGGAACCATTTTTCGAATCCATGTTCCCCCATGAGTACTGGGAGGTGCAAGGACTATTTGACCTTTGAGCTCTTCTTTTTTAGTATCTTTTGTAATCCGTATTGTTTCTGGGAAGTCGTATTGTGATCGCAGTACCTGAGTCATATTTTCTATAGCACCGTGGGTGTAGATCTTTCCTATAGCCGGATCCAAATGTTTTAATAATCGCTGTGCCTTGCCCAAGCTATAACCAAAAAGGATGGAGGTGCGACCGTCGACTCTATTTTGATTCCACCAGTTGTTAATATCATTAAAGACCTGTTGTTGTGGAGTCCATTTAAAGGCAGGTAACCCAAAAGTACATTCAGTTATAAAAGTATGACATTTAATAGGTTCGTAGGGCTCCGCAATACCATCGTTTTCTGTTTTGAAATCGCCAGTAAAAACCCAAACTTCTCCCTTATACGAAACTCGAACCTGAGAAGAAGCCACGATATGTCCCGCTGGATGTAGCGAAAAGGTAACCCCGTTAATGGTGAAGGTCTCTCCCCATTCTTTCCCAGTTACTGTAATTTCGCCGAGTCGATGTTTAATAATGGGAACGTTGTTGGTGTGGGTAATGTATTGTTGATGTCCCCATCGACTGTGATCGGCATGTCCATGTGTAATAATACACTTTGAAACTGGTCGCCAAGCGTCAATGTAGACGTCTGCCTGCTCACAGTAAATACCGTTTTCGTTGAAGACAAGAAGGGGTGATTTCATTGTATTTTTTGTTGAACTTAAAATTACGAATCGTTAAACGATTGATCTTACATTTAAGAAAAGTTTAGGGCAATTTCACCAATGAAAAACCTCGGTTTAATGATTGGCGAAGATTTTTATTTTGACAGGTTGGCGATGCATTTTTCTCTAATGCGCCAGATTTCTTGAAAAGTGAATGGAATATGCTCTTCTTTGATCCATTCTTTTATGTATTGCTGGTGATAGGTGATCTTATATTCTGAAATTTGGTCGGGTGTAATTTCGATTTCTTTGAGTAGACTTTTTTCGATTTTACTGAAATTTCCATTTATCGAGGTAAGATCGGTTCGTTGGCCGTCTACCTTTAAATAGCAGTGCGCTTCTGGAATCCATTCTAATTGGTGATCGAGAAGTTCATTTTTAATACCAGGCGTATTGGACTGGTTCATTTTATAAAGTCCAAGGATTAATTCTACATTGTGAAACTTGTTTTCGATTGCAACCAATTTGAGGAGACCGTGTTTACTGCTGCAACTTCCTTTTCCTTCTGAAAGAACTAGACCAAAATCGGTTCTATTTTTATTGCGTCCATAGGGCAATTTCTGAACGTGCTCTAAAAGAGAGTTCCATTGGTTTATTCCTAAAGTTTTGATCCGTTTTGTAAGAAACTTTTCAGAATGTAAAGGTCTATTCATAATCGTTTTTTCGGAATAATTAAAATTAATGGTTTTTGATGAGTAAGTTAGAATAGACGCAGTTATTTTTCCGAAGGAAAATTTCAGAAAAAATAATTACAAGAACTATATTTGCAGTCTAATATTGAACTATGACTTTTAAAGATTTATATCAGAGCGGAGCGCATAAGAGGAACTTAGGACACTTTGCATCAATTGCAAATATGGCATCTGTTGATGGCGCACTTGGAGAAGAAGAGGAGAAGATGTTGAAGCGTTTTGCCAGAAAACTAGATATCGCAGCCGAGGAGTATGAGGAAGTTTTAAAGAATCCAGGTAAGTATCCAATTAATCCTCCAAACGACGCCGATACTAGATTAGAGCGCATGCACGATCTTTTTGAAATGATTTTTGCAGATAATGAAATCGATGATGAGGAACGTTCTCTAATTGAAAAGTATGCGATTGGTCTTGGTTACACAGAAGAATTAGCTAATAAACTAATTAAGCGTTCTATAGCTATCTACCAAGGGGGTCTAGATTTGGAAGACTACCGTTACCTTTTAAATAGAAAATAGATCGAGGCTTTTATTTAATGGCCTGTTCGATGGTATTAAAAAGTTCGCGCTTGGAGTAAGGTTTCGCTAAGAAATGACTTGCTCCGGCGTTTTTTATTTTCTCTTGTTCTTCTAATAGAGTGCTTCCCGAAGCAACTAAAACAGGTGTATTTTGGATAGCTTCAGATTCGTGATTCTTAATGAGCGAAAGTAACGAAATCGCATCGATGTCTGGCAACGAAGTTTTGAGTATGACTAGTTGGTAAGCCTTTTTCTCAAGAAGATCGAGCGTCTGTTGACCACTATTGGCGATTTCGATCATAAAACCATGGTCGTTGTTCAAGAAAGTTTTCATAAACAACATTTGACTGGTCGAATCCTCTTCAGCAATAAGAATACGCTTACTCAAAACAATTCCCGAACCTTTCTCTACTGTTCTTTTTGGACGACCTGCCTTCCGCATTTCAAATGGAATGGCACAGGTAAATGTGCTCCCTTCATTTTCTTCACTAAAAACAGTAATTGTTCCATTTAGCAGCATAACAAGATCTTTTACAATCTTTAATCCAAGACCTTCTCCAACTGGCTTTAGTTTCCCTAATTGAAGCTGGAAATAAGAATCGAATACCTTGTCAATTTTTTCCTTTGGAATCCCATTTCCACTATCGCTTAAGGTAAATACGATGTCGGTGTTGATATCGGTTTTGTCCTCTTTGGGTGATTCTGATATATTTAAGGTAACAGCGCCCTTTTGAGTATTTCTGAAAGCATTTTCTACCAAGTTGAGTAATATTTGCTTCAGTTTTACAGGATCTCCTATGAGTGTTTTGTGAACGTTTTCTTCAACATTCACGGCAAATTGAACTGGAGAGAATTGATATTTAAGTTGAAAGTGCTTTTGTATACTGGAGAGCACCTGTGTAAGATTAAATTTGACATGCTTGGCCTCCATTACGCCACGTTCAATTTTAGAGATGTCAAGGATGTCGTCCATCAACATTTTGATATGAGATCCAGTACGTTGAACTATTTTAAGGGTTTCATGTTGATCATAATTAAGCTTGGTGTCTCCTAAGAGCTCGATAAACCCGAGCATGTTATTAAGCGGGTTTCGAATTTCATGATTAAGATTGGCAAGAAAATTATTTTTGAATTCTTCTTTCGCTAACATTAACTGCTTTTCAAAAGTTAATTTATTTCTAGCAATAGAGGCTTCATTTTTTTCTTGAACCAATGGATGTGAAGCTTTGTAGTGCTCGGTAAAATCGAACAAGAGCAGAAAAAGTTGGTCATTTTTATATAAAATAGTAATGTCCACTATTTTTTTGACTTCGCCAATTTCCAGATTGACACAAGGAAAATAGATGGTTTTGGAAATCGTAGAAAGTATGGGTTCTATGCCTTCAAAGAAGGGGTGTAGTTGGCCAATAGTATCCCCAGTGTTAATGGCGAAAAAGGCATTGTCACTTGAAAGAATGACCCCAGCATCATCGATCTCTAATTGTTGGACATGACTATCAACGATTTCATGTTTTAATTCACTAAATATCATATCAGATCATTTTTACCGCTAATTTTTCGAACATCTCCTCTACTTGCTCTCCAGTTTTAGCACTGGTAAAATAGCAATCTTTAAAAATATCTTCTTTGAAGAAATCTCTTGAAAAACCATCTACAAACAAATCGGCTTTATTTCCAACTAGATTGATTGGAATATCTTTGAAGTGTTCATCGAGGTATTCCATTTCAGAATTAATATCCTCGTAGGTCTCTGGTCGCGTAATATCAAACACATATACAAAGCCATGAGTTCCTAACAAATAGGATCTGCGCGCTTGATCTATAGAAGTATTGCCTTCAATATCCCAAATAATAAGGGAAAAGGTTTCTCCATTTACTACTATATCTTTCTTCTTAACGTGGACTCCAACAGTCACTAGGTAATCTTCACTAAAGGCGCTGTCAACAAATTGGCGAACCAAACTTGTTTTTCCAACTCCAAAGTGACCAAGGAAGACCACTTTTTTTGTATTCGTCATGAGATTTTTTTTGGAATGGTAAAGATATTCAATTAACTAAGTAATTTGGCGTATTAATCCGAAATTATGTTCCTTTAATCGAAAACATTTTGTGTTAAGAATTGAAATCGAAGTCTAATTCTTCTCTAATTTGGATCGCCTTTAAGTGAAATTTACCAACGCTTTCGCCAATTTCTTGTACAATAGTTCTTTGCTCAGGGTCTAGCCCGGTCTGTTTTAGGGCCTCGATATTTTTGACCATAATTTCCATTTCATGAATAAGCTTACCGTCAATACGGTTACGCATAAAATCGAGGTAGGCTTTCTTTTCGTTGAGGTGTTTGGCTTTGAGTAGGTGCTCTTGTTCTTTTAATAAAGACGATTTCTTTTCTTGAGCGGCTTCGTGCAAATGCTCATAGTGCTGGGAGTAATCGAACAAGAGAATAGCAAGGAATCCTCTTTCCTTTTTAATAGTAATGTCACAAATGGCTTCTTTTCCGTGAATTTCAAGTTGTACACATGGAAAAGCCAAACTACTCTCTAAGCCAATTCCATTTTTAAGCTCATTTTGGAGACTCTCAAAAAACGGATGTAAGGAATAAAGATCTTCATTTGGTTTTATTACAAAGATGGTATCGCTGCTGTGAGTGATTTCACCCGTAGCATTTGCGTGAATTTCTTGTATTTTTTTTGAAAAATAGGTGCTTTTGTTTCCGTTCATGACGTCAATTTTTTAGCTAAATCTGCAAAGAGTTCCTTCACGCCATCGCCAGTTTTTGCACTTACAAAATGATCAACTTCCACATTCTGTTTTTGCAAAATCTGTTCAATAGTTTTATGATCTCCTAGATCTTTTTTATTTCCAACAATTTTTAATTCGACTTTTGGGTATTCAGACTTTATAAAATCAATTTCTTCTTTTAAATGCTCAAACGTAAAGGGACGTGTAATGTCAAAAACATAGATATAAGCGCTGGACCCTAAAAGGTAAGAAACTCTGGTTTTAGAAATGGAAGAAAATCCTTCTAAATCCCAAATAATCATGGAAAGTTCCTTTCCAGACGGCATGCGTAGCACTTTTTTCTTTATTTGAACACCCAGTGTTGGCATATAGTCGGCTTCAAATAAATCCAACATATATCTTCTCGTAATGGAAGATTTACCTACACCAAATTGGCCTAGT
The DNA here is from genome assembly GCA_947495135.1 of uncultured Flavobacteriaceae bacterium. GTDB lineage: Bacteria > Bacteroidota > Bacteroidia > Flavobacteriales > Flavobacteriaceae > Aureisphaera. Next base: position 251,310 of record CANLXN010000003.1, on the reverse strand, counting down.
AACGCTACTTTTTTCGTTACTTCCATTTGGTGAAATAGGATTTTAAAAATAAATCAATCTCTTCTCTACTGAGTGTGGAAAGTTTAGGGGATAATGTTTCAGATAACTTTAAAAGCCTGTTTTCTAATTTACTCTCAAAGCTGCGTGTATAGTTGCCCGAAACAACGATAGCGATATAATAACTGTAGAAATTTTGAATGTGAAGTGTATACAATTCGTATTCAATATTTTCTAAATTCTGATTACCACCCTTAAACGCATCTTCTACGAAGCTCTTAATAGCGGTAAGCATACCAGACACCATATCTTTATCCAATGTTTCGGTGTTACTGTGATTTCCCATTAAAATTCCAGATCCTTTTTGAATTACGAAAACCTCATTGATTACTGCAGGATTCGATTCAGCTAAAATTAGATCACTCTGCTTTACTCCAGTAAACATAGAGCGAAGTTTCCGTTTAATCCCATTGACCGAAAAACTGTTATTTACTTTGGCATTGATGGTTTCTGAAAGTACTTTGATCTCATTTGAAATATATCTTTTGATCATTTTACCCATTATAGGGTACAAGGCTTCCACCACTTCTTCTTTCGAATTGGATATTTGTTCTCTTAAAGTTTTTGTAATAGTTGGGCCTAAAGTGGCTGGGATGTTGGCAACGAATTCATCTAGTTTTTCCTGAAAAATGGGGTCTACTTTTTCTGATAGTTTAGACTTAGTCTCTATGGTTTCAGAAATAGTCTCAACGCGCTGGTTTACGGCATCGGCAAGTATTCTGTCATCAATCAACAGAATGTCTCTAAGAAGCTGAAGTTTGTCCTCTTTGTTTCCCATGCCAGATTGCCTACAGAAGTATTATGAACTTATTTTTTCCCCTAAATTGATAAGAAGTTTTCCGAGTTCCTTGCGGTCTACTTTATTTTCGGTTAAAGCATCTGTCTTCGCTTGTAAATTATCTTCAAGATCCGTAATGCGGATATTGACATCTGTACTTAAGGAATCAATAGATTGCATTAACTCGTTTCTAACTTCGTCGATATAATCTTCGAGCTTAGATTTTTTAATGTCAATTTCCTTTCGAATTTGATCGAATTCGCTATTGTATTGTACAATGTTCTCTCCAAAAATTAGGTTTTTGATTGCCTCAATTTTTGAGGAAGAGTCCATTGGATTTGCCTCTTCAGGTTTCGTGTCTTTCTTTGCCATTTAAGTTTGGTTATTCGATAATATGTTAAAAATAAGAAAAAAAGGCCAATGATTAGGCTTGTAACTCAATTAAGAACCTTGCATAAAGGTTTCAGCCTTCTCGACCATGCGTATGCTACCGCAAATAAATGGAACCCGTTGATGAAGTTCGGTAGGTTGAATATCCATAATACGATTGAAACCATCGCTGGCTTTTGCTCCTGCTTGCTCGGCGATAAAGGCCATCGGATTACACTCGTACAACAATCGCAGTTTTCCGTTTGGATCCTTGGCTGTATTAGGGTAAATATAAATACCTCCTTTGATCATATTTCTGTGAAAATCACTAACCAAGGAACCAATGTATCTAGCGGTATATGGACGATCCCCCTCTTCTTTTTGACAATACTTGAGGTAATCTTTTATGCCCTGTGGAAAGTGAACATAATTTCCCTCGTTTACTGAATAAATATTCCCAGTTTCAGGAAATTGCATATTGGGGTGCGAAAGATAGTAAGTTCCAATGGCTGGATTAAGTGTAAAACCATTTACTCCATGCCCTGTGGTATAAACGATCATGGTAGAGGTTCCATAAATGATATAACCTGCAGCTACTTGTTTATTTCCTGGTTGCAGGAAATCCTCTAATGTTACTGGAGTGCCTTCTGGAGTTACCCTTCTGTATACAGAAAAAATAGTTCCTACAGATACGTTTACATCTATATTGGAAGAACCATCCAAAGGGTCGATTAGAACCACGTACTTATTGTCGTTTTTTTCATTTCTTCCTTTGATAGTAATGAAGTCATCTTCTTCCTCACTGGCAATTCCGCAAACAATTTCACGATTGGTAAGGGTTTTAATGAAGGCGTCATTGGCAAAGACATCCAGCTTTTGTTGATCCTCCCCCTGGATATTAGTATCTCCAGCGGCTCCCAAAATATCTACTAGACCGGCCTTATTCACCTCGTGATTTACCACTTTGGCTGCCAAACGAATGGAGTTAATCAATCTGGATAATTCCCCAGACGAATACTTAAACTCGCTTTGGTTTTCAATAATAAATTCTCCTAGGGTGGTGTTTTTTTGTGACATTGGGTTCGGTTGAAGTGAATTTGGACCAAATATCGTCATTTTTAGGAAATTTGACCCGATATTTGTGATTGAAAGCAAGTGTTATGGACATTCAAATAAGAAATGCGAATAAGGCCGATATGCCAGCGGTCTTAGAACTGATTGTTGAACTAGCAGTTTTTGAGAAAGAACCGGATGCGGTTAAAATCACTGTGGACGATCTATGGAGTCAAGGTTTTGGCGAACAACCCCAATTTAGATGCTTTGTAGCTGAAGTCGATTCTGAAATAGTTGGAATGGCTTTGGTCTATTTTAGATTTTCAACATGGGTTGGTAGAACGGTGCATTTGGAGGATCTCGTAGTAAAAGAAAGTATGAGAGGAAAAGGCGTTGGGGATGCTCTTTATAGAAGAGTGATGCAGTATGCAAAAGATGAAGGAGTGAACAGGGTCAATTGGATGGTAATAGGCTGGAACGAAGGGGCGATTCGATTTTACGAAAGAAGTGGAGCAGAGGTGATGAAAGAATGGTGGCAAGTTGAGATGGACAAAGATGGATTGAATAACTATTTAAATGAAAAATAACTTTTAAGGATTTGATTGCTTTAAAAAGCAAAAAGGCTATGAATGTATTTAAATTTGGAGGTGCATCTGTTAAAGATGCAGAAGGAGTTAGAAATTTGGTAAAGGTTTTGAGAACAACAGACGAAGAAAACCTTGTTCTCGTTGTTTCAGCTATGGGAAAGATGACCAACGCATTTGAAGAGGTGATTAATTTTTACTTTTCGAACAAAAATGAAATGGGAGCTTCGTTAACCTATATTCACGATTATCATCAAAATATTCTTTCTCAATTATTTCAGAACACCTCTCATCCTGTTTACTCGGAAGTTGGTTTATTGTTGGATCAATTGAGCTCATTTTTAAAGACCAATAAGTCTACTAAACACGCTTTTGTTTACGATCAAGTAGTAGGTTTTGGAGAACTTATTTCGACTACTATAGTTTCAGCATATCTTTCAGAAGAAAACATAAAAAACACTTGGCTTGACGTGCGTCAGTGTATAGCTACTAACGATTATTATCGAGATGCAAAGGTCGATTGGGAAGTAACTCAAGAGCGTATTTCTCGAACGGTCAACCGCAAAGGGATAACAGTTACCCAAGGTTTTTTGGGAGCAGAGCAAGACAATAATTTTACCACTACATTGGGGCGAGAGGGAAGTGATTACACCGCTGCAATTTTTGCATATTGCTTGAATGCCGAAAATGTAACGATTTGGAAGGATGTACCTGGTGTATTAAATGCAGATCCGCGTCATTTTTCGAATACCCAATTACTCAACCATATTTCGTATAGGGAGGCCATAGAGCTTGCTTTTTATGGAGCCTCCGTGATTCACCCTAAAACATTGCAACCGCTGCAACGAAAGGAGATTCCACTTTATGTGAAATCTTTTTTAAATCCGGAAGGCGCAGGAACCTGCGTGGGGAAAGGGGTTACTTTAGACCCAATGGTTTCTTGTTTTATTCTTAAAAAAGATCAAGTATTAATATCACTTTCTTCACTCGACTTTAGTTTTATGATGGGAGATAATTTTAGAGATGTTTTTAACCTACTTCATCAATACCAAATGAAAGTGGAACTCATCCAAAATTCTGCCATTAGTTTTTCTGTTTGTGTTGATAATAAATACAACAATTTGGAGCCCTTGTTAACCAAATTACGGTCTACTTTTAAAGTTACTTGTAGGGAAGGGGTTACGCTTTATACCGTAAGACACTCACAACCCAATGAAATTAAGGCGCTTTCGCAGAATAAAACGGTTTTTTTGAGACAAGAAAATAGTGACACAGTGCAGTTGGTAGTAGCCGAATAAACTAATTTCCTTTCGCTATATTTGTGGTCTAATCAATGGTTATTCGTTAAATGGGTCTTGTTACCGCAAAAGAAGTTGCCAAAGCTATAAATGTCGATAAATTCGGGTTTATAGGTACTTCCATGGGGTGGATGCTAATGAAGGTTTTGAAAATTTCAACGATGAACAAAATCTACAATCGCCATAAACATTTAAGCGATTTAGAATTTGTTAATGCCCTGTTGGACGAATTTGAGATTAATTTTGAAATTCCAGAAGAAGATTTAAAACGAATTCCTAAATCTGGAGCCTTTATTACCATTTCAAATCATCCACTTGGAGGAATTGATGGTATTTTATTGCTAAAATTACTATTGGAACATCGGCCAGATTTTAAGATTGTTGCCAACTTTCTTTTACATAGAATTGAACCGTTAAAGCCTTATGTGATGCCGGTCAATCCCTTCGAAGGTCGAAAGGATGCTAAAAGCAGTATCGCAGGTTTTAAAGCGGCCTTATCTCATTTGCAAGATGGTCATCCGTTGGGAATTTTCCCTGCTGGAGAAGTATCTACTTATAAAGACGGTAAGTTAGTGGTGGATAAGCCATGGGAAACAGCAGCGATGAAGCTTATTAAGAAGGCAGAAGTTCCTATTGTTCCCATTTATTTTCACGCCAAGAACAGTAAGTTGTTCTATAGGCTTGCGAAAATGAACGATACGCTGCGTACAGCCAAATTACCGTCAGAATTACTTACTCAAAAGGAACGTCTTATAAAGGTGCGTATTGGGAACCCTATTCAAGTAAAAGATCAAGTGGAACATGAAAGCCTCGATGATTTTACTGAATTTCTTCGGAAAAAGACGTATTTCCTTTCTAACCCTTTTCAGAAGAAAAAATTATTAGAGAACATTCCAAAGGCGATTAAAATTCCGAAGCAACCTAAGAAAATTGCCGGACCCATTTCCTTGGAGGCAATGGAGAAGGAAATTAGTGCGCTAAACGAAGCCGGAAAACGACTCCTAGTGAGCAAGAATTACGAGGTATATCTTGCCTCGGCAACGACTATTCCTAATGTGTTGCAGGAAATAGGACGTCTTAGAGAGATTACTTTTAGAGCAGTTGGTGAAGGGACTAATAACGCTACCGATTTAGACGAGTTTGATTCTTATTATCATCACATGTTTCTCTGGGACAAAGAGGCGAAAAAGATGGCTGGAGCCTACCGAATGGGCCTTGGGAGTAAAATTTATGAGAAATTTGGAATCGACGGTTTCTACCTTCAAAGCCTATTTCGTTTTGAACCAGAACTTTACGATATGATGAGTAAGTCCATTGAAATGGGACGCGCCTTCATCATAAAAGAATACCAACAACGCCCTATGCCCTTGTTTTTACTTTGGAAAGGGATTGTTCATACTACACTTAGATATCCAGAACATAAATTCTTAATTGGCGGAGTTAGTATTAGTAATCAGTTTTCTGAATTTAGTAAGAGTTTGATGATTGAGTTTATGAAATCTAATTATTACGACCCCTATATCGCTCAATACATTACGCCTAAGAAAGAATATAAGGTGAAGCTTAAAGACGCCGATAAAGATTTTATATTCGACGAGAGTGAAGCCGATTTAAATAAATTTGACAAGCTTATCGATGAGGTAGAACCCGGTTCTCTTCGATTACCAGTACTGATAAAGAAGTATATCAAACAAAATGCGAAAGTAGTCGCTTTCAATGTAGACCCCTTGTTCAATAACGCGGTGGACGGATTGATGTATATCAGGATTGCCGATTTACCTGAAAGCACAGTGAAACCAGTAATGGAAGAGTTTCAAGAAGAGCTTGAAAAGAAATACGCGAGCGGAGTTAAAAACACTGAGGAAGAGTAGCTTATCCTATTATTTTTCTATTTTAGTTGTAAACTAGCCAATTTGCATGCAACTAGCAACCACCATTGACGAGGTTATTGAGATACTTGAGACCATTATTTCTTCTGAAGTAAACGATAAAAGTACGCTAGCCTTCTTTCCAGTACTCTATAAAAAAGTTACCGAACGTATTAAACTTGGAATTGCCACAAACGAGTTCGAAAATAACGAGCGAATGGAGCAATTAGACGTGATTTTTGCTAACCGATATTTGGAAGCTTACTATCAATGGAAAAACGGTGCCCAACCTTCGGAAAGTTGGTTAAAAACCTTTCAAGCAGGTTCTAATTCCAAACTCATTGTTATACAGCATTTATTGCTGGGAATGAACGCTCATATTAATTTGGATCTGGGAATAGCAGTGGTTCAAACCGTTCCTGAAGATGGTGATTTGGTCGATCTTTTAAACGATTTTAATAAGATCAATGAAATTCTAGCCAGTATGGTGGACGATGTACAAGGCCGCATTGGAACTATATCTCCACTGTTCTATTTGCTTGAAAAGGTCGGTAAAGGCAGGGAAGATAAGCTGGTGAACTTCAGTATTAATCTCGCCCGAGACGGAGCTTGGTTGTTTGCAAACGAATATTGGATTTCTTTTAATAAAACAGACACAATTAATCAAAGAGATGCTGTTATTGCAGTTCTCGCCAATAAACTCACGACTTCTAAAAGCTGGTTACTCCGGCAAACGATTAGGCTCATTCGTTTTATGGAAACTAAAAATGTTCTGAAAATAGTGAGGGCATTGGATGAGTAAATTGGATGTAATTTTCTACAAAAAAAATCGATCCAATTAGAAATGTGAAACCGCAGAAGAACTCAAATACTTCCTTTCTCACATACACTTTCCATGCATTTAGTACCTATTAATTCGATGGGCATCTAAAATTGCGCGAATTCTAATAGAACGCCTACGAGCAAGAAATGATTAGTATTTTGCAGATTTACCAGTGCTGGAGGTATTCTGTATGAATGCCCTTAAGTGGTCGTTAGCTGCCTTGAGATCTTCACGACGCAAGTACATCATATGTCCACTTCTATAGCCTTGAAAACTTAAGCGATCTTTCATTTTTCCACTTGGATCCAATTGCCACATAGTATACTTTGCATTGAAATAAGTAGTTGCGCCATCGTAATACCCGCTTTGGAAGAGTACGTTTAAATACGGATTCTCGGCCATGGCCTTGCGTAGATTATCTCGCACATTGTTGTTTTCATTGTTCCAAGGACGAACAGATCCAAACATATTGTATTTAATGTCTGTTTTGAAATTAAGGTGGTCCCGCATATAAAAATTGATAGCAGGTGTAAACGAATGTAACCAAGAAGTAAGCTCTGCGCTGTAATCGGGTCCTACCCCAGCTTCCCGTTTATCCAATCCCAAATATCTTGAATCTAGACGCCCTATCGTGTGTCCAGATCTATCACGAAGTAGTTCTTTCCAAAAGAAACGCGTAGGGACGTCTAGGTTATTTTGCATGATGGATTCTTCTGAAATACCAGAATAATAAGACATTTTTGAAGCAATTTTCTTTCGGTCTGCATCTGAAATAAACCCTCCTTTTGCTAAAGCGGGCATGAGTTCATTGATGGCAAAGTCTTCTGCCTCAGGTAAAATTTCTAACAAATCTTTTTGCTGTAGTGCAGACGGCAGCATTTTATGATGCCAAGCCGCAGCGGTAAAGTAGGGAAGATTTAAAGCGGAAGAAATCGCGGCATCGCTATTAAAGACTAAATAGTCTGCAGGCGAAACCATGATTACTCCGTTTAGGTACATCCACTGGCTTTCTTGTAATTCCAACGCCAATCCAGCAACGCGAGTACCACCGTAGCTTTCGCCTATGATGTATTTGGGCGAACGCCAGCGATTATTTCGGCTCACAAATGTATTGAGCCACTCGGCCAAATATTTAATATCTGCATTAATGCCGAAGAATTGATCTCTATCTACTTCCTTTCCATTTTCGGGAATAGTTCTGGAATAGCCCGTGTTGACTGGATTTATAAAAACAATATCTGCTACATCTAAGACAGAATAAGGGTTTTCACTCACCCCGTATGGTTGCACTGGATACCCTTCATCGTCTATGTTTAGCACTTTGGGACCTGTGTAGGCAACATGCATCCAAACGGATGCAGAGCCTGGACCACCATTAAAGGAGATAAGTAATGGTCTGTTAGCGTCGGTTGCCGTGTTTGTTCTTTTATAATAGGTATATTGCAATGTAGCAATTGGCTTGCCCATCTTGTCCCAAACGGGTTGCATTCCAGCAGTGGCGTTATAATTTATTTTAGTCCCGTTAATGGTGGTGCTATGAGTAGTTACAATGGTAGTGTCAACAGGTATTTTACGATTTTGAGCTCTGAGAGAAGTGCCGAAGACCAGCAACAATACGAGGATGGTAGTTAATTTTTTCATGACTTTTAGTTTGAAGTCCATGTCTGGCAGATCATGGTTTCTCAAATATACACGAATCTGTATTCATTTAAAATAAGAGTGCTGTGTTTTTGAAGGCTAAACAGGGTAAATAGGTTCGTTACTTCATTCCGAACCATTTCGCAATTATATGCTCGGCGGGTTTATATCTAGGGGAGAAATTAAGGCTTTTTTCGGCAGACTTTTTAGTGGTTCTAGTGTCCCATTCCCAAACATATAATCCTGCAAACCACTCTTTGTACCAGAGCTCTTCAAAGAGAGCTTGATAGGCAAGTGCCTGGGTTTTGTCCGATTTTTTCTTATAAAGTATACTCAGCGCAGATCCCCATTCCCATGGTTTAATGGTAGCACTCGCCTCACTTTTGTAACCAACCTCGGTGAATAGAATTGGCTTGTGATATTTTTTCGCGAGGTTTTCTAAGAATTTAATATGTCTTTTCCAGCCTTTTTTAATCGTCTGCAAGTCGGGATTTTTAGCCTCGGTTAACGGAAAATAGGCTTGGATGCCAATATAGTCTAGCTCGTTCCAAAATTTTATCGTTTCGAAATCCTCGTCCCAGTTAGCGGCATAAGTAAGTTCACCTTTATAAATGGTTTTAATTTCTGAAATGAGTTGATTCCATTTTTCGGGTTGCTCTCTAATCGATGTTTTTAATTCTGTACCTACACAAAACAATGCGACATCCATTTCCTGCGCCATTTTAGCGTAGTGCAGCATGTTGATACGGTAAGAGCGGAACCATTCGTCCCAGGCCGTTTTGGAAGGTAGGGTAATGTTAGACCGCCATCCATCGCTCATCCACAAATGAGGCTTTAACTGTACATGAATTCCTTTTTCATGTAATTCCAGTATGCTCCTGATGAATATCGAATCCCTGCGAGACCAATTATTGTAGTCTTCTCGAACATCAATAGTCGCAGTTGTTTCAGTTTCTTGATAAAGAAATGGAATAACAGCTACCCATTCAACATTGTTTTTTACGAGCGCGTTAATGGCTTGGGTATTATTTTTACTCCATCCAAAGACGCTCATGCCACGATGTTTTTCGTCTTCTTCAAATAAGTTTCTGGAAACATCACTTTGGTTTTCGGCAAATGAATTCCATTCGAAATCGAAGTCTTCTTGAGAATTTAAATGAATTAAACCTTTAAAACTTACTGCCAGAAATAAACTGGGAAGCATTACGAACAATGTTAGCCGTTTCAGAAAGACTTTTATTCCTTTTTTCTGAAATGTGCGAACGAAATATCTGGTGAGTAGAAATAGTAAAAAGACAACTAAAAAAAGTAGATGAAATCCTTTAAGAAATGATGGGCGAGGTACCAGATCAACGAAAGTGTCTAGTGCTTCGCTTAAATTACCGCTGTTAGCCGCAATTACGCTTACAATCAAAAGAAAAACTCCTAACCAGGTTAGGAGGTATGTTAGAATGGCTGGACGGATTAGCTTTTTCATATAATTCCGTCCCAAGATAGCGAATAACTAGTTTCCTCTAATTACCGGAATGATGAATTTATCCAAAATCTCGTCGGTGTAACCGTGTGCTTTTCTGTTGTTATAGTTGGTAGAAGTGAGAACTACTGTTAGATCAAGTGCAGGGAACGACATTACTTTGTTTCCACCATTTCCGGCCATTGCATAACAGGCTACACCGTTATCACCGCCATAGGTCCTTAACCAAAAGAGATAACCATAGTCCATTCCTTCCCATGCGTTGGCTTTTGGGGATGTAGCCTTCTTAATCCAGCTTTCAGAAACGATTTGCTCTCCGTTCCAAAGTCCGCCATTTGCACACATCTGAATAATCTTTAGTAAATCTCTGCTTTTGTATTCACTACCTCCAGCGGTATTAAGTGTCCCTGTTGGACTGTAATGAAGTGTATAGTCTGTTATATTTAAGGGTTTTAATAGATGCTCTTTTGCAAATAGATCTGCTGGCATTTTTACGGCAGATTGCACCACTTCTGACACTATAGCCGCTCCTGCAGAGCAGTAACTCATAGTTCTTCCATAAGGTGAGTCTTCTGGCTTGGGGCGGTAAGGATATCCTTTAACTGGTAAGTCCAAATAGAACTTCGACCAGTCCTCAACAATATACATTCTGTTTTCATTTCCTCGAGAATAATCGTCATTATCATCACATTCTACTATAGAACTCATAGTTAAAAGATCTTCTAGGGTAATTTCGGCTTTGCGTGGATCTGGGTTCTCTACGGGCATTTTGTCTAGCAAATAGGGAAATATTGGATCCTTTTCAGAAGAAATAAAACCTTTATCAATTGCGATACCTGTTAGAAGGGTAGCAATAGTTTTAGTCACGGAGCGGGTGTTGTGCTTAGATTCTTTCGAGGCACCGTTGTAATATTTCTCATAGACCAATTTCCCCTTCTTTGCAATTAGGATACTCGTAATCTCTTCGTAGTCGCCGTTTTCTATTTTGGAATTCATTTCGGTTAGAAGCGAATGATTCATTTTGTCTTTTCCTGAAAAGTCTAGTTGGGCAAAAACACTTGAGCTAATGAAAAGTGATGCGATAAATAATGTGATTATTCTCATGTTTGGTGAATTGATGAACTACGAAACTAGCCGTTAAGTTGTTTCTAAAATAGAATGAAATTAACATGACAATAACTGCCTTCTAAAATCTTTAGGAGTTTTATGGAAATAGATCTTAAAGGTACGGGTGAAGTGGCTTTGGTCTGAAAACCCGCATAAATAACTAATTTCAGTGAGTGAAAAATAAGGGTCTACCATATAACTCAATGCTTTTTTAACCTTTTGTTGCCTTACGTAATCACCCAAGGTGGTTTTTAAATATTTTGGAACGGCCCTCGAAATGTGACCAGGATGTACGCCCAACTTTTGGGAGAGGGACTGAAGTGTAATGTCCTCATCATCATTATTGAGAAGATCTAGAAGTCTCGGAATCCATGAAGGCATCGGTTTATTGCTGACGTCCTGTGTATACTGCGTTTGCTCGCATAACTGTAGTAACAATAAATCGATAGAGACTTCCGAATAGTGGTCTTGGCATTTAAACTCGAAGTACAACTTGCCTAGCAAGTTGTGCATTCTAGGATCTTGGATGAGCCCACTTCCTTCCCAAAGATCTAAATCGAGCTTCTTTTGCTCGAACCACTTGCGTTCAAACTCGATGTGAAATCCTCTGGCATGTGTTGATTCTTTCGTGTTAAAATGTGTTTCATTCCAATTATGTAGTAAAAAACTCCCCGGGACACAGGCAGTTTTGCGCTTTTTGTTGATGTCGTATACATTTCCCTGAAGGACATACATGAAATAAGGATTCTCATGGTAATGCCAATCGGTCGAAGGCAGATCGTAATCGTATTCCGAGAGAATGATGCCCTTACTATCGAGTTCTAATTTTTTTTGTCCGTAGTAAGTGCCTTTGGTAAGAATTTTCATGGTTGTGTGCTTATTAAATAGACACTTAAAACGATGGTTTGTTACATAATTAATTGTGAAAACCGCGCTTTGGTCAATTTCCATAGTAGTACAGGCTGTTCGAAATTTAGACTTCCTGGAATTGTAATGTGTTCCTTTACAAATTCGAAACCAATTTGTTTTAATGTTTTACTTGGAGCTGGATTGAGGGCATACGGTTCGCAGAAGAGTGTTTTTAGTTGAAGCTTTTCAAAGAAAAGAGGAATAGATAATTTTACGAATTGGCTCCCCATACCTTTTAACCTGTGTTTTCCTTGCCAGAGATGCAGATGCATATAGCTTTGCTCGCCAAATTTAATTTGATTCACATTGCAGTGTCCAACAGGAACATTATTTAATAGCCATATGAGTGCGTAAGATTGTTTTTCGTTTATGGGAAGTTGATTTTGTTTTTTTAGGTAGTTTGAGATGTTTTCTTCGGAAGGTAATTTTGCCAAATCTACCCCCATGGATACCAAATGATCTGGGTTAGATTCTAACCAATAAGAAACAAGTAATGGAATGTCTTGATCTGAAATTTCTCTAACTGAAAGCATACGATAGTTTTTTTATAGAGGTCAATTATTCTATAACCCTACAACATCATTTATTGTTGCTACATGGAACCCCTTATCCATGATTTTTTTGTAGGCGTCACTCTCTTCGTTTAACACTGGATTGGTATGATTAAAATGAATAAAGTGAATTTTGTCCTTTTCTTCGGAAGGTAGATTTTCAAACGTATCCATACTCTCAATGATAAAAGGATGTGGTATTTCCGAAATATCACGGGCAATTTCGTCCCCGTCATAGAAAGTAGCATCTAAAAAGGCGTAATCCACTTCTGAAATGGCGGTTACAATGGAGGTGTCCCATTTTTCCCATTTGTCTATATCTGGGATGAACAAGGCAGACTTATTTGGCCCCACTATCTTATAACCCACCGTTTCGGAATATTCATCGCGATGTGGAACCTTAAAAGGAATCACTTTTAAATGAGTAGAAAGAGCAATTTCTTGAGCTTCGAAAATTTCAGAAATAGAAATGTTCTCATTAGTCACCAACTGGCTCCAGGGGCCATTGTTTTCAAGAAAATTCTTCATACCCGGCATGGCAAATACGGGCACCTTATCTGCGTTGGTAGCTTCTTTTCCTAAATACATAAGGCCAGTGTAGTGTCCTATATGGGCATGTGTTAGGAAAATTCCATCGGGAAGCTCTTTTTTATTGGAGGATAACGTATTCAACATCTTAACCTGAGTGGTGATGTCTGGAGTCGCTTCAAATAGGTAGCTCTTGTTGTTTTCAGGATCGATAAGCCCAAGAGAAACAACTTTTCTAGAGGCGTCTGGGGATTCAAAAAGAACCGAACAACATTCTTTCTTGCAGGCAATATGTGGGGACCCAGCATCTTGAACAGTACCTAAGATTACCAGAGAAGTTTCTTTGATTTCAGTAATTCTCTTTGTCGGTTCTGGATGAGGAATGGAAGTAGCTTTTTGATCTACACAGCCAATTAGGACAAGGAAGAAAAGGATGAGGAAGTACTTCATAAAGGTCTATTTATAATTTAGGCTATTTGTTTAGAGAAATATGCCCTTTTCGTATAATATATAACTCCCTCCAATGATAAGGAGTGGAGTCGAAACGCAGAGCATCAATACAAACAAGCGATAAAGGTCCCAGAACGATATAACCCTAACATTTCGAAAGTCCATTGGATCGTAAATAACAGCTACTTGTTCTCCAACCGAATAGGTCGCAGGACTAGAACTCACATAACTTTTGAAAACATGTGTTTTGTTGAAAACGTCCGAATATTCAAACACAGGTTTGAATAATACATCACCATCAGAGTTTCGTGATTGGATTAGATTGATGACAATGGCTTCCGTTTTTATTCCGTTGTTCATTAATCTTTTGATCTGTTGTAAATTCCACAAGGCAAACACAAAAAGAAGAAGTCCCACATAAAACAAAGCTCCATAAATTGAATACATCGTATAAATGTATTAAATAGTTAGGACTATGGTCTTATTTTTTGAAGGGTCGTTTTTCAATATTATTATGAAGCGAGGAATCGAGTCTATTTTTTCTTCGTGAATAAGATGTCCAATTACGTTGGAAGGACTCCAATCATCTCCACCTTTATTTTCATGTGCCCAATTAAATGGCACCCTAGCAAAAAATGATTTCATTGTAGAAGTCGTTTTTTCTAGGACCGAGATGGCTTGGTCAAGCTAAAATTTGAATATTAAGCAGTTAAGATGTTCGCTTCCTCCTTAATGCTAGTGGTTTTAACTTCGAACAACTGGGTATAATCCATTACATTAGAGACTCCATCTAGCTCGCATAGGTAATTAATAACCTCACACAGACCATTAAATTGTAGGTCTTTGTCTGTTGGATTGTTTGGACGTTTTGACCCTGGGCGGAAAGGTAACTGGTATCCACATCCTTTCAAAAATGAAACCTCAATTTGCAGTAGTTCTAAAGGCGTATAGCCATAAAACTTCTTACCAAAATTTTGGTTAACTAAACCTACATAGTTTAGCTTAAGTGACCCATGGCTATCTGTGAAATGTTGCCAAGTATCTCTGTTTTCAAAAATATTTCCAACCGCGCACTTATCACAATATTCCGGATGTAGAAGATCGTTATGAAAAGCGTTATAAAGCTTTTGTATAGCGTTTTCTAGACGTTTTGAAGTTTTCATAGCATTTGTTTTGACCAGCTAAAAGTTACGAAAAAAGGATGGTTTGATCATTAAGTTAGCAGCTGTTTTGGACAAATTTTTTTGCTCACAACTAATTTAAAAACAATAGGGCAATGGCAATAATGGCTGGAATAGTTTGAACAAATAGAATTTTCTTCGATGCGGTGACGGCACCAAAAATGCCTGCAACAGCAATGCAGATAAGAAAAAAGAGAGCCACGTTTGACTTCCAGATGGGATCCTGAATAAAGAAACTCCAAATGAGCCCCGCCGCAAGAAAACCGTTGTAGAGTCCTTGATTTGCTGCCATTGCTTTGGTAGGCTCGAATAAATCTTTTGGAAAATTTCTGAATACTTGCCTACCTTTTGTAGTCCAGGCAAACATTTCGAACCACAAAATATAAATATGAATAGCCGCTATAAAACCTATTAAAATGTTTGTTACTAACTCCATGATATATTGATTGTTTTGTATAAAGCTACTACTTTATTGCTAGTTGGGAAGGTAGACTTACTATCTTTTATTTATTAACAGCGGTAACTCACCATGAAATCTTATCAGGATTTAGGCTCCTCATGGGTCTTTTTTGTAGATTTAAGATCTAATAAATTGTCCGTAAATGAAGTCCTTCTTTTTTTTAATAGCTTGTTTTTTAATTTTTAGTTTACAGGCTTCTGGTCAGGTGATCTTTGGAAAGGTATTCGATACTACGAAAGAACATCCGTTGCCAGGTGCAGATATTTATTTAGACGGAACCACCATTGGAACCATTAGTGGTCTCGACGGAACGTTCAAAATTTCCACAGATACAAAGGTCAATGCTCCGCTAATTGTAAACTTTTTAGGCTATAAAAAGATACAATTAGAAGATCCGTATAGGGAAGAAGGCTTGGAAGTTATTTTAGAGCCTCAAACCGCGGCTTTGGGTGAAGTAGTTATCAAAAAAACGCGCACTTCTTGGTCGAGAAGGAAGATGCTTCGCGAATTTAAGAAACAATTTTTAGGAGCTAACAGAGCAGCAGAGTTTTGTATTATTTTGAACGAAGAGGATTTAGACTTGTCTTTCGACCAGGAAAACAAAAAATTGAGCGTGCGATCCGATGTTCCTATAAAAATTAGAAATAATTTTTTAGGCTATGAAATTGATTACGATTTAAGCACTTTTAATGCCTTGTACAAATCGCCAAAACGGAATAATCCAGAATGTTATTTCACCTATTACGCTGGATCTAGTAGATATAAAGATATGGCGCTAAGTGGGGGTCTTTTAAGTAGGTTTAATGAAAGAAGAATGGAGGAATATAAAGGTTCTACTATGCATTTCTTCCGCTCCATTCTGGCGCAAAGTTTAGATAGAAATGGTTTTGTTTTGTACCTCAACAATGGATCCGTGCCTCCAAATGAGGTGATGAAACTTTATACAAATGGGGAGAATTATATGCTGAAATTTAAAAGAAACTTCAAAATTAAGTATAGACGTAATAATGAGATTACCACCATCTCCAAAGAAAACTTAGCGTTGCCTATCCAAGTTTTTCCAGATGGAAATTACAGCCCAATTAACAGCATTCGTTTTGATGGAGCGATGTCTAA
The DNA here is from genome assembly GCA_947495135.1 of uncultured Flavobacteriaceae bacterium. GTDB lineage: Bacteria > Bacteroidota > Bacteroidia > Flavobacteriales > Flavobacteriaceae > Aureisphaera. The sequence continues at coordinate 235,066 of CANLXN010000003.1, read as the reverse complement.
GGAACGCTTAGGTAATACGTTGCCTTTAGACTATGAACCTCAACTATAGATGCTCTTTTACAAACGCAGTGCAGTAAGCTTTGATTTCATTTCGTGCTTTTGCGAAGGCTGCTTCCGTTTCGTCTGCTGTACCCACAAATTTTGAAGGATCGTAAAAATTGTGATGCAGTCTAATTGCATTTGGAGCAGCTATGTACGGACAGTTTTCATTGGCGTGATCACAAACAGTGATAATAAAGTCCCAATCAATTTGGTCGTACTCAGCGACGTTGTTGGAGGTGTGGTGACTAATGTCTAGACCATCTTTTGCCATCGTTGCTAAAGCTCCAGGATTGAGACCATGTGTTTCAATGCCAGCACTATAAATGTGAGCCTTTTCGCTGGCAAGTTGATTAAGGTAACCATGTGCCATCTGACTTCTACAACTATTTCCTGTACAAAGTACGAGTATATTTTTCATTCGTTTTGTGTTTTATCGTTTCCCTGATCATCCTAGAATGAAAAGTGAATTCTTTTTAGTCGAGTACTTAAGCACGTCTTTCCAGGATAACATTGTCATACCAGATTCCGTCTCGAACTCCAATTCTTTCTCTAATTCCAATAATTCTAAAACCACAGGACTCATGCAAGTGAATGCTTGGTTTATTTTGCGGAAAAATTCCCGCTTGTAAGGTCCAGAATCCGTGTTTCTCACTTTCATCGATGAGATGTAGCAATAGTATTTTTCCAATTCCTTTATGCTGAAATTTGCTAGCTACATAAATTGTGTTTTCTGCAACGCCTCTATAAACATAGCGTTTTGAAACTGCACTCAAAGCGCACCACGCTGCTATTTCTTCATCAACTAGCACTACAAATCTACAATCTGGTAGAAACTTATTGTTCCACTTTTCCCAAGTAGGAATCTCAGTTTCAAAGGAGGCAATTCCGGTTGCAAGCCCTTCTTTATAGATTTGAGCGATCGATGTATAATCTTCTTTGTTGATTCTGCGAATCTCCATTACCTAACAACAACCACTCCCTGGCGCACAGCTTCCCGTTTCTTCTATAGTATCTGCAGTTTCGGGGATACCACAAGTTTCTTTTGCTTTACAATCTGTTTTTTCGATGGCTAATTTAATAAGTAGATTGTTTCCATGTATTTCGAAATCATTAACAAATAGTTGTGCTGTATGAAATAAACTGTTACTATATTCAAATTTGACTTCGGCTTCCAAGTCGTATGGTTTCATAGTACCTACTTTGTTCAGGATAGCGGCGGCTTTAAAAACAGACATGTATTCAGTCTTGCCTATTTCCGAAGGGCTTTCCCACAACTGAATAATAGTTTCATTCCAGGCATCAACACCAGCGCCGCAATCCACGGAGTCAACTTTGAGGTGTTTAACTTCTGTAATATGATAGTTGGCACCTACGAGTTGTCCAGGAGTGTATTCGAATAAAAGGGACTTGTTGGAGTGTGATTTTAGGATGTCAAAAAATTCTTGTGTCTTCATAATAGTGTTATTTAGGTTAAGTGAACCTGTGTTTTTGTAATTTCAATTCCCTGGCAAAGGATGACCTGAATTATTAGCAACATTTCTGCTCGGTGGTTTCGAAAAACTCTTGAAATAGGTCTTTTAGCATGGATAGTTTATCAACATTAATTCGGTAGTATTGACTTTTCCCTTCAAACTTACTTTTTAGTAGTCCGGCTTTTTTTATTACCTGCAAATGTTGAGAAGTAGTAGGTTGTGATAAGCGAATTTTTTCTGAAATATCCTTACACAAACAGCCGTCACAATCTCCAATGTAGTTAAGAATGGAGATACGAGCTGGATGCGAAAGCACTTTGGCAAGATCTGCTAACTGGTTAACGTGAACCGAATGTAAAAATCGTTTTGAAACTCCCATGTTAATCTTCTATTTTAGATATGTGATTTAATAATAAGTCTATTGCAATATTACGATGTTATATTCAATAAAAAAAGCCTTCGATCATAAAATGACAAAAGGCTTGTTATATTAGAACCAAGGTTTTTTGTTCGCCTGGTAGGTTTCATAAAATTCTTCATCACTTTTAGTTAAGTAGATGATTCCTTCAATTAATCCAATAAGAATAGGAATATACATTGTAAAAGCTCCAATAATAATGCACATCAGAGGGAACGAAACAATCAATATTCCAAGAAGAATAAACCCTTCTTTATTGTATCCCAAAATAAATTTATGCGCTCCAAAACCTCCTAGGAAGATACCCAATAAGCCTGCTAGCATTTTTTTATTTTCTGTACTATTAGTTACAGAATTCCAACCTTCTTTCATTTCATCGGTTGTACTTTTAGCTTCTTCTTTGATTTCTTCAGCTGCTTCTTGTACTTCTTCTTTTACTTCTTCAGCAGCTTCCTGAACCTCCTCCTTTATTTCCTTCGCAGCTTTTTTAGCATCATTGGCCATTTCATTGGCAGAGTCTTTTAACTCATCCCCTAAGCCGTCTTTATTTTCTTCAGACATATATTTTGGTTTTAGTTAGTTAGCAATTAGAACCAGCCTTTTTTACCTACCTGATAGGTATTGTAAAATTCTTCGTCACTTTTGGTCAAGTAAATAATCCCTTCAATAAGTCCAATTAATCCGGCCATTCCGCATGTTACAAATGTAATTACAATTTGAATGATCCCTTCTTTATTGTATCCTAGGTAGAATTTATGGATTCCTAATGATCCAATAACGATGGCCAAAATACCAGCAATCATCTTTTTGTTTTCCTGATTGTTGGTCGCTTCGTTCCAACTTTCTTTGAAATCGCTTGCTGCTTCTTTAGCCTCGTTAGCTACATTATTAGCGGTGTCCTTAATTTCGTCACCTAAGTCTTTGTTTTCTTCGCTCATAATATTTGGTTGATTTGGTTTTGCGATAAAAATAACAATTTTTTCCGAACCAACTCAAGTCTCGCTAAGAATTAAGGTCTATTTAAAGAAAAGCACTGTCAATTGGCTCCCAAAGTTCGAGCTTATTCCCTTCAGGATCGATAATCCAGCCAAACTTACCGTATTCGTATTCTTCCACTTCACCAACCACGGTCACACCTTCTTTTTTTAGGACTTCCAGTAATTCGAGGAGGTTTTCAACCCTAAAATTCATCATAAACTGCTTTTCACTGGGTTTAAAATAAGTGGTGTCTTCTTTAAACGGACTCCATTGCGTGGAGCATTTGTTTCCTTCTTCATCTTTCCACCAAAATGTACATCCATATTGATCTGTATTTAATCCAAGATGATTTTTATACCAGTTTTTGATGGCGTCTGGATCTTTTGTTTTAAAAAAGAATCCGCCAAGACCCGTTACTCTCTGTTTCATAATGTCGTTTATTAATTGTTTAGTAAGTTATACGTAATTCTTAAAGCAGATTCGACTACTTTTTGATTGCTTTTTCATACATCTCTAGATATTCTTTAGGGGTCATTTTTTTACACAGTTCTGCAATCAGATCGTATGGGATGTCTTCCATTTTCTTGAATCGGACGCAGCTTTTGCCCATATCCAATTTATACTTGCAGTGCTTGGGATATTCTTGAACAAACCAATCTAAGAGCTCTTTTTTAGCATAGATGCCACTGTGGTATAGGGCCACAAAGTTTTTTTGAGAAGCTATGTTAATAAATGGGACGGGTAATTTAGGGTCACAGTGGTAACCATCTGGATAACTAGAATGGGGAATATAAAAACCAATCATTTTGTAATTCATGCCTTCTTCAAATCCTTTTGGCAGATTTTCTGCCACCGTTTTTCTCAACTTTTCAACTGGGACTTGACGGTCTTCCGGTAATTGAGAAATGTAGTCTTTTGGTGTGGTTGCTTCGTATTGCATAGGTTGATTATTTGCGTTGTAAAATAAGTGATGAAACAAGTGAGATAATAATCCCTAATATTAAAACCATTGAAAACATCATTAGCGCCATAAATCCAGAACCACCGTAGGTTTGCATTTGCTCTTGGAGTGCTGTACGCTGTATTTCAAATTCTTCAGCCGATAAGCTGTCTTTGAGATTGGTTAGCATTTCGGTTTCATAATTAGCCGCCCAATCTGGATTAATAATGGAAGTATAAATATAGTCAATGATAGCAAATCCAATAGCTGCGAACAGGCTTATAGATATCCCAATAAGCAAGGCCTTGCCGAAACTTACTTTTCCCGCGTTCTCATGATCTCTGAAATGTCTAATTCCGAAGAAAACAAAAAGCAGCGAAATAAACATGCTGGCGTAACCAATAAGTTCCTGATTTCCCAAACTCATTTCCTTTCCTAGCATGAGGGATGCTAAGAAAAGTAGGGAGGCGGTAACGAAGGAAAATAATCCAAATTTTATAATGCTCGTCTTCATGATTGTTCGTTTTAAGATTGAATTCAAAACTAACCTAATCCAAGAAAAATAGGCTCATACTAAAGTACCAAAAGCACATTTATGAAAGTGCTAATAAAGAATTTTCATCTCTTTTGCTTTCTGAAGTGCCTGAGTCCGTCTTTTTACATCCAGTTTCGAATATAGATTAGAAACATGTGTTTTCACGGTGTTTTCTGAAACAAATAGTACATCTGCAATTTCTTTATTGGAGAGTCCTTCGGAAATTTTCACTAAGATTTCATATTCGCGTTTACTAATTCCTAAGCGATTAACCTTCGTTTGGTCTATTTCGTTTTCATGATTAACCGAATGTTTTTTCTGAAGACTTTTTTTATTGAGCACTATACCAATAATGAAAAAAACGATCGCAATTAGTACAACGGCGTACTCAATTTTCATATTTCCAGAAGTAATCGAGTACTTGCTAAGCTGAAACAAAGCCAACAAGCAAATGATGAGTATTCCGAAAGTTAAAATCGTTTTTTTCAAACCGCGATGATCTTGTTTTTATTCCGAAAAATTAGAACACTTAATGCAGTTCCAATTGCGAACCCCATGAATAAATAAGGGGCTAATTTTAAATCTTGAAAATTGAAGTCCAAGTAAATTCCATCCCCAATATCGAATGTTGCCATTTTTCGCAAGTGACTATTTATTTGAAATACTCTTAACTGCCAGCCTAAAATTCCCATTACAACTATAATTAAACAAGTAATAAGGCCTTTGTAAACAAATTTCAACTTAACAAGTCTGTCTGCGACAAAGTAAAACATAGGAAGAGCGCCCATGGAAAGTGCAAACGTAATACGGGACATAAACGCTCTGCTGATAGGTGCACTGGTAATTGAATGATTTGTTTTATCTAATTGGGAAAGCGATAAACTCATGAAGTATCGGTGCATTAAAAAACCAATAATACTTAAGGCTACGATCATTCCAACATATTTCAACACTATTTTCATTCGAATTTAGTTCTGAGATTCAAAAATTAAGAAAAATGTTCTAAAATTTTTTCCACGATGGTTTGGGCTAGCTTTATTTTACTCTCTACGGTCCATCCCGCAACATGCGGACTAAGTATCACATTACTCATTGTGAGCAGTTCTTGTAGTTCTGTCGGCATTTCGGACGAAAAGAGCGACTCGAAAGATAATTTTTCATATTCCAAAACATCCAATCCCGCGCCTAGAATTTTTCCTTCTTTTAATGCATGGACTAGATCTTTGGTAACTACACTTTTCCCTCTAGCGGTGTTGATAAGCCAAAACGGTTTCTTGAATTTAGAAATAAATTCGGAATTGATCATTTTGTTAGTAAGCGGAGTCCAAGGGGTGTGTAAACTCACCACATCTGCCATTTCTTGGATGGTTTCTAGGGAAACCTGCGTCCCATTTTTGTTGCCAACTCCATCCACAATGTCATAACAAAAGACGGTGCAATCAAAACCTTTCAATTTTTTCGCGAAAGCTTTACCCATGTTACCATAACCAATAAGGCCAATTGTTTTGCCTTCAATTTCATGTCCGCGATTTGCCTCTCGGTTCCAATGACCTTCTTTTACTTCGCGGTCTGCAACGTTTAATTTATTAAAGAGTGAAAGTAACATCCCGAGGGCGTGTTCTCCTACCGCATTTTTATTGCCTTCTGGAGCGGAGAATAATTTTACTCCCTTTTTTTCGGCATAGGGAATATCGATGCTTTCGAGTCCTGCACCTACTCTGGCTATAAATTTGAGATGTGTTGCCGCGTCCAAGAATTGAGCGTCTATTTTAAACCTACTTCTAATAACGATCCCTTCGTAGGCACCCACAATTTGTTCTATTTCTTCCTTAGAAGACGTGTAGTTCTCATCATTTTTAAAACCCGCCTTGGTGAGTTGTTCAATAAGTAAGGGATGGTTATTGTCTAGATGAAGGATGTTCACAATTTATATTTTAGGGTATTCGGTTTGCGTTTTTTCGTGTTGTATTTCACCCGTATGTTTGGTGGCCAACTTTTCAAATAGAAGGACATGCACTTCTTCATCTCCCATGCTTTTAGGGCAATGTTCAACTCCTTTAGGAACCACAATAAGTTCTCCTTCCTTCACAATCTCTACTTTGTCTCTAAAGTGCATTTCCAAGATTCCTTTCTGTACAAAGAATAGCTCATCTTCGTCTTGATGTTGATGCCAAACAAATTCTCCTTGGATTTTTGCAAGAATTACTTGCATATCATCCACGGTAGCAATTTGGTGCGGATGCCATTGTTTGCTGAATTTCTCAAACTTTTCTTTGACGTTAATAGAGTTCATAGGGCGGTGCGTTATTTAAATTTAGTGACGAGTGGTGTCTTTTAGCTAAACAAATTACGAATTTCCTCTGGTATTTTGGTAGGACGTAGTGTTTTTGAATCGAGTAGGCACCAAATGGTTTTTGCCGAAACGAGTTGCTTTTGGTCTTTTATTCTGAAAATCTCATACCTACGTTCACTTCGCACACCTTCTGAAACGTGAACCCATGTTCTAACCTCCAGTTCTTCTCCTTCAAATGCAGAAGCTTTGTAGTCGATGGAATGGCGTAGAACGTACCAAACGTAATCGCTTTTTATTTTGATAGAGGCATTTTTTTCCCAGTGCCCTTCAGCAGCATCGAGACACCATTGTAGATAGGATAGATTATTTACATGATTTCGAACATCAATGGCCGATGCTTGAACGGTAATTTGATGTTTGAAAATTTCAGAAGACATTAAAAGCCAAGTATTAATTTGGAAATGTAAAAGAATATTAAAATTCCGAAAATGTCATTGCTTGTGGTGATAAACGGTCCTGTAGCAATGGCTGGATCAATTCCTCGTTTATTTAGAATGATAGGGACAAATGTGCCAATTATTGCAGCAATAATAATTACTACAAGAAGTGAAATAGCAATAGCCAAACTAATATTTAAAGGGTTGCCAATAATGGCGTTAAATAAAATAACCAACATTCCTAGGGCGGTTCCATTGATCATGCTGAGGCCAAGTTCTTTCAAAAAACGACTCAAAAGGCTGCCTTTTACTACGTCATTGGCCAAACCTTGTACAATTATCGCACTCGACTGAACTCCCACGTTTCCTGCCATCGCTGCAATAAGCGGAGTGTAAAAAAACAGAATCGCGTATTTTTCTAATGCACCTTCAAAACCTTGCATGATATATACACTTCCTAATCCACCAAACAAACCTAATACAAGCCATGGTAAACGCGCTCTGGTTAAGTGCCATATATTATCATCTGCCTCCACATCCTGAGAAAGACCCGCCGCCATTTGGTAATCTTTTTCGGCTTCGTCTTTAATGAAATCTACGATATCGTCGATGGTAATTCTACCTACTAAGATTCCTTCTCCATCCACTACAGGGATGGCTTCCAGATCGTACTTCTGCATAATACGAGCTACATCTTCTCCTTCAGTGTGAACAGTTACGTAATCTACCTTTGGAATAAACACATCACTTATTTTTGTTTTTTCTGAAGCAGTTAGCAAGTCTTTAAGTGAAAGACGGCCTGTTAATTTCCCTTCTTTGTTAGTGACATAGATAGAATGAACGCGCGTTACATTTTCTGCTTGTCGTCTCATTTCACGAACACAGCCAGCGACGGTCCAAGTCTCTTTTACTTGTACCAATTCCTTCGCCATGAGCCCACCTGCACTTTTTTCGTCATAAGAAATAAGTTCAACAATGTCTGCGGCGATTTCTTCATCGTCAATGCTGTCTATTACTTCCTTCTGGATTTCTTCATCCAGTTCGGCCATAATATCTGCCGCATCATCCGAGTCCATCTCGATTAACTCCTCTGCAATTTCTTCAGGAGACAAACGGGCGAGAATCTTTTCACGCACATCTTCGTCTACTTCCATTAAAGCCTCGGAGGTGAGGTCACTCTCTAAGAGCTTTACCAAATAGGTGGCGTCATCACTCTTAAGCTCTTCAAGGACTTCGGCGATGTCTGCAAAGTGATATTCTTTTAAACTCTCTTTTAAGGCATGACCGTCCTTTTGAGCAATGAGTTGCTCAATTTTTAGAAGGAAGTCAGTCGTGAGTTGAAATTGCATCGTCTGCCAGTTTTTGGGTTAGCGTAATAAAATCTTGAACAGATAGTTGTTCTGGACGTTGGCCAAAGATAGTGTCTTCTTTTAATTTATCTGAAAGTTGAAAAGACTTTAAACTGTTGCGCAAGGTTTTGCGTCGCTGCTGAAAAGCTGTTTTCACTACTTTAAAAAGCATTTTTTCTTCGCAAGCAAGCGAATAATCTTTTTTTCTAGTGAGTCGGAGTACTCCGCTATCTACTTTAGGAGGCGGATTAAAAACTCCTGGTTTCACGGTAAATAAATACTCTGCATCGTAAAATGCCTGAGTAAGTACTGAAATGATTCCATAGGCCTTGGAACCTTCTTTTTCACAAATTCGTTGCGCTACTTCTTTTTGAAACATCCCAGTAAATTCTGGAATTTGATCGCGCCATTCGAGAGTTTTGAAAACAATTTGAGTAGAAATATTATAAGGAAAGTTCCCGGTGATGGCAAATTGCTCCTTTCCGAAGAGAGCTGTGAGATCATACTTTAGAAAATCGGCTTCCACTATTTTGAGGTTGTCCTCTGGGTAATTTTCATTTAGATAAGCAATAGAATCTCTGTCTAAATCCATCGCAATCAATTGGATGGGGTTTTTTATCAAGTATTTGGTGAGCACTCCCATTCCTGGGCCAATTTCTAGTACATTCTTATAATTGTTTAAGGTGAGGGTATTCCCAATTTTTTCGGCCACTCCTTCGTCGTGAAGGAAATGCTGCCCTAAATGTTTTTTTGCCCGTACTTGCTTGTTCATAATGCGTTCAAAGGTAGTTAATTTATGAGAAGGGCGTGTGATGATGCACATTGGGTAAGCTCTTTTCACGATTAACTGTAGGAAAAAACCGACTAATATTTTTAAGGGTGCTGTTTATCGAAAATTCTGACGCTTGGGCTAAAACTTGTAGGAAAATTCAATCTATACGCTAGCTTTGTGTAGAATCTATTACATAATACGCAGCTAACAATGACTAAATTAACCTCACTTACACTGGCTACCGCTTTTTTTACAGTTTCTAGTGTATTAGCACAGGCTCCTTACGAAATTACAGAGGACCTTTTTAACGACTCAAACGCGATCGTTGCAGATCTTGGAGATAATGGCTTTAAGTTTGAAGCCCTTACTACGGGAATCAATTCTAAGTACGCAGATTATGGAGCAGGCTTGTTCATGGATAAGTTTATTTCCTTTTCTGCACGTAAAATTGGAGCGTTGGCAAAGAAGGATCCTGCTACCAACGAGCCTTTCACAAAATTATACTGTAGCGACATCTTAGAAAACTACGATCTTGCGCGCCCATTGTTATTTTCGAGTCTTTTAAATAAGAACGAAAATTTAGGTTCAGTTTCGTTTTCACAAGATGGAAACACCCTTTTCTTTACCAAGAATGCTGAAGGGAGTACTCAAACGTTTCAGCTTTATAAAACAGTAATGGATCCTAATACTGCTGGTAGATGGATGGACATTACTCCGGTACCTTTTAATATGGAAGGTTATTCGATAGAAAATCCGCACTTAAGTAAGGATGGTACAAAATTATTCTTCTCTTCAAACATGCCTTCGTCCAAAGGAGGTTTTGATATCTATCAAGTAGATGTGAAAGAGGATGGTACATATGGTGAGGTTACTCCAGTTGCGGGAGCAGTTAACACAGAAATGGATGAGAAATTTCCTCATCTTTCGGTAGATCAAAAATTCTTATTCTTTTCATCAAAAGGGCATGAAAATGCAGGAGGATTTGACGTATTTAAAAGTAGAAGAACACAACAAGGTTATGTAACAATCATTAACTTAGGGAATACTATTAACACAGAACAGGACGAGATTGCTTTTGTGCCTGCTACAGAGCTTATTGGGTATATCACTTCTAACCGAGAAGGTGGAGATGGTAATTTTGACATCTATAGAATTACCGAATATGTAATTAGCCAAGAAGTAAAAGGAACTGCTCGTGATTTTGAAACGGGAACACCGCTAGAAGGAGTGGAAGTTTCTTTAATAGATACGGATGGAACTGAAGTTGGAAAGGCCGTTTCTGATGAAAAAGGAGTCTACAGCTTTCCTATCTCATCTTTTGAATACTACACCGTAGTTTCTTCTAAGGAAGGTTACTTAAAAGGCTCAACAATTTTCAATACAGATAATAAAACTAAGCTTTACGAAACCGATGTTACCTTAAAGACAAAGCCTGCTCCAATTATCGAAACTGCAGAGAAGAGCTACATTCAGATAGACAACATCTTCTTCGATTATAACAGTGCAGCAATCAAATCTGTTTCTACCATCAACTTAAATAAAGTGGTGCAAACAATGAATGCTAACCCAGAGATCAAAGTAACCTTGGACGCACACTCAGATTTTAGAGGAAACGATAACTACAACCTTGAGTTAAGCGAACAAAGAGCAGCGGCAGCGATGGAATATCTTATTGGGAAAGGAATTTCTAGAGACCGACTTTTATCTAAAGGTTACGGAGAATCTAAGCCATTGGTTAACTGTAGTCCTTGCACCGAGGAACAACACGAAACCAACAGAAGAATTGAATTTAATATTATAAAAGACTAAAACTAACTAACCGGTTTTTTATATTAATTGAAGAAGTCCAGATGCTATTTCTGGACTTTTTTAATGTTCGCTAACGACCTGTAATTCGGTTCTAAAAGCCACAAACTTTCCTTCAAACTGTTTGCTCTTTCCACGCATCAACTCCGCATCGGTGTCGTAGTATTTTTGAAGTGTTTCCATGCTATCGGTGGTGTATTGAACCGAGTAAGTAACACCGCCCATGTCTTCTTCTATTAAGACCTTCGTCATAAGTGCTTTGCTAAATTTGCCAAGAGCCAACATTTCAGGAATGTGTTCATTTTTCATCCAATCCAACCAAGAATCGTGTATCGTTTCTTCTATATTGATAGTTACGTTGTATATGATCATCTTTTGAGTGTTCTTTTTTTTCGCAAAGATATCGAATTAGATCTGAGATGTGAGACGGGGGATTTTAGATTTTTGCACTGTTAACTAATCTAATGATCGATTTTCTAGGAACTGGTTAATTAGATCTAGGGTTTCTTCTTGCTTTTGTTTTCTTGCTTTTAACGTATACCGGTACGTGGAAATAATATTTAAGTACTTTTTGTTGTCATAGATCGTCCTATCTTGATAGTTTCCGTTGTTCATATCTAGATTTTCCATGGCGAACGGAAAGAAATATTCGGTGAAGGTGTTTCGGGTCATTGTTTCCAATCCTTCCGCCCAATTGTAAAACTCATAGAGACCAATAATTTCTTCTTTCAGCTTAAAGTCGTTGATAAACCGAATGTCGCCAGTTGCTACTAGCGAGTTGTATGCATTCTTTTTGTAATAGGTATAATTAAGGCCTAACATGCGCATAGAAAGACCTCCAATTTTGGGCATTGGGTCTTTTCGTTCAATAGCTACGATTAGCGTATCTGCAGTAGTTAGCAAGGCTTCGGTTTGAGCCAAACTTGCTTCCAGAGAACCTTTGTTCAACTCGGTTTCCTCAATGATGCTATTGATATGCTGATTTACAACGGCCTGTTCTTTGGAATCGTCTCTACATGTGTTGAGCTGAAAAGCCAAGAGAATGCCAATTACTACCACAATGAATTCTAAGAAATGGTTGAGCCAATCTATTCTTTTAGTGCCTCGCATACGGTTAATAGTTAGTGTTTTACTAAGATAAGAAATTATGAGTTGTATGCTCGATCCGTGATGGCTGAATGGAAATTAGTGATGAGTGAATGGAATAAAAAACCGATAACTTTTAAACAGAATTAGTAGAAATGAACGCCCAATTTAATTTCTTTTGGACACTGAACACTTAATTAATAGCATCCCCTCGCAACATTCTATATCGCTTTCTTGCTTCTACAAAATAGATGCTGTCTGCGAAGTCGAAAACAATTTGCTCGTAGATTTTCTTTGCTTTTTCTGGATTGCCTTGTTTTTCATATAATTCGGCTAATTGGAAGTGTGCGTCGTCTGCCAGAATATCTTCGTTGTAGAGTTCGATGAGTTTGAGGAAGTTTTCTTCTGCCTTCGCACTTTCACCCATACTCGCATAAATCTCACCTAATTTTAGAAGTGCCTCGTCCTCGATCTTTTCGCCTTTGTGATTGGTGAGTAGATCGTTTAGAATTACAACTGCTTCTAGTTTTTTATTCTGAAGAGTCCGCAAGTCGGCCGTAGCGTATTTTGTCAATGCGGTTTGCGTTGAGTCTTCCAGCGAGTTATCTCGAATCATCAAACTCAATTCCATAGCGTCGTTTGCGATAAGTTGGGAAGCCGATTTACGAAGGACATCTAATTGAATTTGCGCCCATTCAAAATCTCCTTTAAAATAACTGGTTTGTGCTACTTTGAAACGTGCTTCCTGTGCCAAAACATCGTTTTTCACCTTCTTCTGAACCTGAGAATAGTAAATAAGTGCTTCATTAAATTTTTCGTCAAACACCAAAATGTCGGCCAGTTTCAGTTTTACCCTTGCCCCTTGATAGAGCGAAAGACGCTGCTTTGATAGTGCTTTTAAATTGGCAATTGCTTCTTCCTTTTTTTCATACTGAAAGGCTAAGAAATGATTGTAATCGAGCTGTAATAAATAGGTGTCGGCTCCCTTTCCAAAGGTTTCAAATAAATCTAGAAACTTTTGATTGATGTCCTCGTAGTCTTTGGGTTCGGAAAGTTTCAGCTCAATGCTCATCAAATATTGATATCCCTGCAGCTTTGCACGTGGTGTGGCACTTTTGTCAATTACAAACTCTACAATTTCCTTTCCTTCCTCATATGCTTCTTCCTCGATGGTGATGCGCAGTAAGTCGATAAGGCCACTAAGATCTTCTTGGGTTCTTTTGAAAATTGCTTTTTCCTGTATAAAGGACTTCTTAAAATCTTTTTGCTGAATAAAAAGCCAGCTCAACATCTGATTAAAGAGGATTTGCGGATTGTTTTGTAGCTTTTTCAACAAGGTTTTACGCAAAATTATATTGGCCTCGTTTTTAGGATCTTCTTTGATGTAGTAGCTAAAGTTATTTTGTGCGGTGGGTTGATAGCTGGGGTTGGCCAAAATGATCTCGATATACTTATCGAACATAAGGTCTAATTTGCCCTGCTCTCCATAGATTTTTGCCAACTGCGGATTGTAATCGCGTTCTGGGTTGAGTTCCATGCCTAGTTCGTAGACACTTGCCGCGCGATCTAACAGGCTGTAATCTGAAAACGCACGTCCAACGGTGTAGGAGACGTTGCTATTCTCCCGTACTGCATCGAGTGCCTTGTCGTAACTCACTTCCGCTAGGCTGTCCTTGTTTTGGAGGGCATAGTTATAACCCAATTCCACATAGAATTTAGGAATAAACCTTCGATCGGTTAGGTTGGCATTGATTACTTTTTGCGCGTCTTCAAACTGTTCGAGTTGTTGATAGCCTTCAATAAGGTACTTGAGGTATTCTGTTCTCCCGGGATTTTTCTTCACCAATTTGCTAAAAAGGTTCACCGCCTTCTCGTATTCTCCCTGCGCAAAATAGTTTTTAGCCAGCGCATCACTTTGAGAAAAGCAATGTGCGGTAATAAAAAAGGCAAAAAGAAGAAGTAGGCTACGCATGTGGTAAATATAGGAAAACTTGATGTTAAGTTTTTGTCAAAAGTTGGGGTAAAGGATGGGTGGGGTTTGTTTGGGGAGTTCAGGAATTATTTAAAAAAGGTTACCTATTCCTTCATAATACGTTCTACGAGCATTTTTCCGTCTTTAGCATAGATGTTTACAAAGAAAATTCCCGTGTCTAGATGTGTTAGGTCCAATCTATCTCTGTGTTCGTTTGTCTCGAACACTTTTTTTCCTAAAACATCGTAAATAACAATACGGTCTAATTTAACATTTTCTACGTTATCTAAATATAATGTGTTGCTTACTGGATTGGGATAAACTTGAATATTATAAGTCTTAAAATCGTTAGTGCCTAGCATGCAGTCATCTGTGATTGTGGGATTATTCTCAATAATCCAGTCGTCATAAGGCGGTTCGACACCTGCAATAACAGCATCGGGATCGTCCACTTGTACACAATCTAAAAGATCGTTTCCAAGAATACGAACAAACAAGAGTTGCTCGTTTTGTCCATTCTTGAGATTTATGGAGGTTAGTGTCTCCAAACCAGCTAATCTTAGAAAATCCAACGTACCAGAATTTGTGGATAAATCTATCGATGTAAGTTCAGCTTTGTTAATGATTATTGAACCAATTAACGTGTTGTTGCTAAAGTCCACACTACTTATTGAACTTGTATAAAGTCCACCACTTAAGTTTACGCTTAAGGTAAATTGCTCGAGTTCAGTATTTTGGCTAATATTTAGACTGGTAAGACTCACATCTTCAAATCGTAGATCCTTTAAATTTGAATTGTTAGAAATATTTATTTCCTCAATATCTATTTGTTTTATATACAGCAGTTCCAAACTTGCAAAATCCTCAATACCCGTAAAGTCCGTTATCTGGAGCCCTAAAACATTAATTGCAAGCTCATCTTCAATATCTGTAGTTAGTACGTGGCCATTAATTATTCCGTCCGTATCAATGTTTTCATCGATAAGATATTGCTCAAAATCCTCATCTGGGATTAGTGTTATTTGCGACTGTATGGTGCTCGCAGATAACGCTACTATTAATAGTATTAGCTTTTTCATTTTTTTGAGATTACGATAACGCCAACTTCTGTTTTAAAGTCTTTGTTTTCTGGTCACTGGTCACCGATTACTATAAATGATGTACGATGTGGGAAATAGATCGATGCTAAAAATTGTTTGAATTAACCAGTTTTATATCCACACTTCAGCTCCGTTTTTCCTTTCTTCTATTACGAACGTCCTAAATTCATTGCAGTTTGTGATTTTAGCGATTGCCATTGATAGTCCGCTGAGTTTGTCATTGTTTCCGTTAAAATAGAATTCTTTTTTGTTCTTGAATCTCGCCTTATCTATTATAAATCCTTTGTATTCAATATATGCAATCATATCGTCTTTGGCTTCATTTTCCGTCGTGTATGCTAATCTAGCGTTCATGAAATCTTCGATATGCTTTTTCTTTAGTTCTGTGATAGGGCCATCGAGTAAACTAGCTAGAATCATCAAGTAACTTAAATCCATTTCATCATTGAATTGCGAAAAACGTCCCTTCATTACAATTTCCATTGCATCTTCAGTGAGGCCGATAGAGCATAAACCACCTATAATCATTGATGCTTCTAAGTCTGGATCATTAATACTATTCATTCTTTGATGGATTTCTAAATTGATCAAGTGCTCTTTTGATTTTTCAAGAATAAGAGATTTCTCAAGATGGGGTAATCTTCTCCAATGAGAGAAAGCCGCACAAATAAGGTTTGCTCTTGCCATAAAAGAATCTGCTTCTTCATTCATGATATTTTTGTCCAAAGCGCTCCAAGCCAATTCGGCAATCATCATGTTGGCGTTCAAAGGAGACATGGTTCTGGCGAGTGGGATAAGTACTGTACAGTTTTCTGAAGTTAATGGGTCGAAAAGTTCAGCAATCCATTTTGATTTTTCCGAGGAGCCTGCATTGCTGGGTATGAGCGAATTTAATTCGTTTGAATACCTTTCTAGTTGAGTCATGAAATCAACAGAGCTGCTTGTAGTTAATCTTGTATTCGATTTTTCCCAAATACCTTTCATTTTCAATATGAGTGCATCTATCCGAGTTACTAGACCACATTCAATTTTTTGGCCATCGTTTTGTATGTATTGGAAAAATGATTCTTCGAATTTCTGTTTGTCAAATCCTTTTATTTGATGTGCAATTTTTTTAATCGAATCGTGAGCGGTAATTAACTTCTCACTATTCTCGGGATCTTGTTTTACGGTGATAAATCCTTTTTGGCGCAAATTTTCAAGCGGTTTTGAAATCTCAGAAACGGGTCGTTTAAGGGTTTGAGAAATAGAATTAAGTGTCATGCCTATATTCGAAATACAGGAAACTAGATAAAGAATCTCTTTTTTTATTTTATGAATATTCGCATGTTGAAACCAGCGTGTAATTACTATTTCAGCAATTTTTTCTTCTGAAAACTCCCTGTCAAGAATTTGAAAAACATATTGGTTATCCTCGAATGAATCGTATTCATCTTGTTTTTTCTCGATTTCAAAGTCGATCATGTCCATAATTAATGTTAAGATTAACGGAACACCCTTCGAAACTTTGAAGATCGTTTCTTTTAAATGTAGATCAATATATTTGTTGTCAATTGGCTTCAAGAAAGCAATGCCTTCTTCTGTATTGAACCCATTTAATTCAACTGTTTTAAGACTATATTTTTCATATTTACCATTCCAACTTTCAATTCTTCTTTTACATACGGAACAAGAGGTGGTTATGATAAAATTCACTTCTTTTGATAGTTGATCAAGCCAATTTTGGGTAAAGAATTTGTGGTTTTTGAATAAGCTGTCTAGTATTACAAAATCATTTTTATCAAGCTTATCTATAACTCTAGAGAAAATTGCTTGATCATTCACCAACGTGCAATCTATCCATTCAAAATTTGATTCAGTGTTTTTAACTAAATCAGTGGACAGACTGGTTTTACCAATACCGCTAATACCGTATAAACAAAGAATTTTGTTTAAGTTGGGCTGCTCTCTAATAAAGCTTGCGCAAGGTTGATAGTAGCGATCTAAACGAAGATAAGTAGGAGTTAAGTAAAGTTTTTTAATGTCTAAACTGCTTAGGTTGATTCCATCTAAATAGGGTATGATATCTTCTCCTGAAACAAAATCAAATCGATCCATACCGTCCGCATTTTTCACCATTCCAATAACCATTTTTGACCCCTTGTTGTTATACCAAACGGCGGCTCCACTATGACCACGGTTGACCGGGACATGCTTTTCAGTAATTCGGGTAGTCTGAATTAGATAATCGTGGGATTTATAATCAACTCTTGCCTCTGTCCAACCGTAGGAAGTTTTATTTTTTTTGATGTAAACAGAACAGATCTCAGACGTTAATTTAGAATACCCCGATTTCAAAAACGTTATTGGGTAGTCAAGGTGGTCGAGGGGTGTTTCTATTTTGAAGATGACTAAATCAATAGTCGGTTGAGACTGAAAAATTTTAAGCGGTATTGGAAAGGAAAAATGAGATTCTGGAATTTCGGCGTAAAACACTGGATTATTTTTTGCTTTTTCAGTGTTAATAACATGAAAGCAAGAAATAACGGTTGTATTGTTTAATAAGATTCCTGAACCTAACGTAACTGTATCACCAGTGTCATTTTTATGGACAATTCGAACGTAAAAGCTACTCGGCTGCATTCTCCCAAACAAGTTTTACTTTAAAGTTAACTTCAGTAGATAAGGATGAGATGATCACGTTGGCATCGGCATTTAGTTTTATTCCAAATTCTACCTCGGTCCTTTGCGGTTTTAAGTCCTTCAGTTTCTCAGAAATCATATGCCCCACATACTTGACAGATTCTAAAGATTTCTCAAATTTCTCTCTAGTAGTTTTTACAATTTTTGGTTCAGAATCACTGCCAACATCATACATTTCTCCTCTAGTTTTACTTTTTTCCGATGTAACGTCAATGTATAACTTTAGGTTATCATCTTCTAAATCAATTTCAATGTAATCTTCCATTTTCCTTTAATGTTTTGAACATGTTATAGAGCTCACTAGGGTGAACCCACAAAAAAAACCCACAATTCAGGGCATGCCTTATGCTAAAACAAGACATATCAAACTGGGGAGTTCTTTAATAGTTTAAAGTTAGGAAAATTTATTTAGAAGGGGATGCGGGCTTTCGTGTTCTAAGTGATCAGATAACAATCACGCGGACGAGTCTTGCCTTGTTGTCTAGAAAAGTTGATATTAGAATTTGAGTTATATTTCACTAAATCTAGTTATAAGGCTTAAGTTTTAGGATGTTGGTTATCTTCATTTAATTTAAAGGATTTTAAATCCATCGGTGAAGAGTTGCCCCAAATTTCATCGAAATGCTCTTTTAAAGAATTGTATAAATAATGGGTCGTTCCGTTTGCTTTTATTTGAACCCCTTGACCAGACAACCTCTTGTTGAGATATAGACCCATGATATAATTATTTCCATAGCCCCATAAAGAAACTGAGACAAACGTATCGAAATACTTTACCATTAAATTATCTTTTTTGTCATCACTTAACCGCTCCCAAATGGAATATAGCTGTTCTTGATTTTTGCGAAGTTCATTTAGAATATCCCTCTCTTCAAAATATCTCAAAGTGGCAGCTCTCTTTTTGATTACTTCTAATTTGGCGGGGTTTTGTAGTGCAATCTTAATTTTACAATCTCTGTGGTTAATTGCGTCTATTATATTATGTTCTATAACATTTAGATTTGGGATCCACATTTTGAGAATACGAAATTCATCATTACGTAGTTTTTTTATTTTTTTTTGTAATTTTTTGATGTCTAAACTTTCAAAAACATCAACTATTCCTGCTTCTCGAATATGGGTGTATTTTGGAGGCATAGCGTCCACTATAGTTTTTTTTATGGATGTTATGGTCTCATTCCTTGCTTCATCAAGTGATTCTATGAGTTTTTTCTTTTCCTCATGAGCAAATTTAAAAACACTTTCCTTCTCCTTATTGTAGATATTCTGAAGAATCTCTTCTGTATATCTGTTTATAGCCTGTCGCAGGAGAAATTCTCTAAATACGGAGATAGTGCCGATCACCAGAAAACTAACTCCAATAGTATTTAACGCCCGAGGTAAAAATATAGAAACACTTGGATCCAATTCATTATTTTTGATAGAATCCGTTTCTATCCATATTGAAATTAAAATAAAGGTGAGTCCCAATATTATAATACTTAAGGAAATGGCTATTACTGTCCAATTATAGGTTCTTTTAGATTCCATATTTGTTGGTTATTAGATGGTTGATTAACATTTATGGAAAGCCTTTTAATGGTCATGAAATTTCCACAAAAAACTCCCCAAACCTAATACGCCTTATTGTTTGACAAGGTGTATTAAGCTGGGGAGCAATTTGTTAGAATAAATATAATAAAATATACTCAAATCCAGCAAGAAGGCTCTTTGTTTTAAAAGAAATTCTAGTACGACCGACTAAGCTTAAGTAATTGACAGTTTGGAAAAAACACTTTCTATCCAAACGTAAATGCAAAGCATATAATGAGAGATTAAATTTTACCTAATACCTAATCAATCATATCAAACCCACAATACGGCACTAATACCTCTGGAATTTTAATTCCGTTTGGAGTTTGGTAATTTTCTAGGATTCCCGCGAGAACTCTTGGCAAGGCAAGGGCGCTTCCATTAAGGGTGTGGGCTAGGTGGTTTTTACCGTCCTTGTCTTTAAAACGTAGTTTGAGTCTGTTTGCTTGAAAGGTTTCAAAATTAGATGCGGAAGAGATTTCTAACCAGCGGTCTTGTGCGGTGGAAAATACTTCGAAATCATAGGTAAGGGCGGCTGTAAAGCCAAGGTCTCCTCCACAAAGCCTTAAAATACGGTAAGGTAGTTTAAGGTCTCTTAAAATTTCTTTGATGTGATCTACCATTCCGTCTAATGCTGCGTAGCTGTTATCTGGATGTTCCACACGTACAATTTCTACTTTATCGAACTGATGCAACCTATTTAAACCTCTCACATGCGCTCCGTAGCTTCCGGCCTCCCTTCTAAAACAAGGAGTGTAGCCAGTACAGGTAATTGGCAATTGGTTGTGCATTACCAAATCGCCTCTAAACATATTGGTTACTGGAACTTCGGCAGTGGGAATGAGGTATAGATCATCACCCGTTACATGGTACATTTGGCCTTCTTTGTCTGGCAATTGCCCCGTTCCGTATGCAGATGCTTCATTCACTAAATGGGGCACTTGGTATTCGGTATAGCCCGCGGCAGTGTTTTTATCTAGGAAATAAGAAATGAGTGCGCGTTGTAATCTGGCGCCTTTTCCTTTATAAACTGGAAAACCGGCTCCAGTGATTTTCACACCTAATTCGAAATCGATAAGGTCGTATTTTTTTGCTAATTCCCAGTGCGGTAGCGCATCATCCCCTAATTTTGGGATCTCGCCTTCCGAAAACACTTCTTCGTTATCATTTTCGTCGGTTCCTGCAGGCACTAGGTGATGGGGAATATTGGGAACGGTATAAAGTAGCTCTTGAAGCTGTTCTACGGTCTTGTTCAATTCCTCTTGTAAGTCTTTGGATTGCTCTTTTAACTGTCCTGTTTTTTCCTTCAACAAATTTGCTTTCTGGGCTTCTCCATTCTTAAAAAGCATTCCTATTTCTTTGGAAAATGTATTGGATTGGGATAAAATCTCGTCCAATTTTGTTTGAGTAGCACGACGATGATCGTCTGCGGTTAACACTTCTTCCAAAATAGCTTTGGCATCAATGCCTCTTTTACTAAGTGCATTGATGTAAGCGTCTTTGTGTTCGCGAATGTTGGTTACTTGTAACATTTTCCTTAGAATTTTAAGAGGGCAAAGTTAGGAAAAATGTGGGTTTTACAGATGATTTGGAATTATTCTTTTTCTGGCTTGGCGTGATAGTCCGCGGGAGATGGTAAGATCCAATTTTCATGTCCAAAAATATGCCATTCGGCCTGTGCCATATCTACTTCGGGATCTATAAATGGATGAAACTCTCCGCCGTTTACACGTACCCTAGAAGTAAGATAAATCTCTACATCTTTTCCCTTAGCCGCTTCTATTTCTTTTACTCGTTGCACGAGTTGCCATATAATATCGGGTTTGGTTTTTACAGAGCGTTTCTGTTTTTTAGATAATAACTCGCCGTAGTTATACGAATTACGTTCTCCAGTTGCCTTGTCTACCACATACATCCTAAGTATTCCAGATTTACTGCGGAGCATCATGCGCCAACTTAGTCTATGCCCTTCTTCGGTCCAAAGCACATCGTCTGTGATGGTCCAATGTCTCAAGGGAAGTGCTATCTGAATAATGAAAAAAACCGTAAACCCTCCAATGAGCAGATTTCGGTAGGCAGGTACCTTTACTTCTTCGCCGTCGTATAATTTTTTCTTCGGAAGAAATCGTTTCTGTAAAATTTCAGAAGAGAAAAAGAAGAAGGCAAATGCCATCGACATATATGGAAAAATACCGATCTGAAACACAATCGAATTAAAGAGATGAAAGAAAATAGAGATGCAGAAAAAGATGAAGCGCGTTCTTTTCCAAAGTAAAAGAGGAACAATTAATAAGTCAAAAAACACTCCTACATAAGCGATACTGAAATGCACCCATTTTTGCTGTAAAAAGTCACCAATAAGCCAGTAATCTGCCTTGCCTGCCATAAAGAGAGCAGCCACTGTGCCGTCTACCCAATCTGGATACCATTTGGCAACCGAGGCATAGGTGTAAACAATCCCAACCTGCAAGATCACTACCAAATAGGTCCAACGGGGAACTGAAATGGATTTTAGGTGGTCGTTATATTTAGCATCTAGAGAAAACCAGCGATGGGCAGGAAGCAAGACCATGAGCCAGCAAAGTAGCATCATTAAATAGTAATGGTTGTTGTAGGAAGTCTTTTGCATAAGATATACGCAAGTCCACATAAGCGCATAGCAAAACATGCTAAAACGATATTTGTAGCCCAGCATTACGAGCACGCCAAAACAACCCATTAGCGCAAAATAATAGTACATGCCATTACCAGGTAAGGGTTGTAGAAATTCAAAGCCAATAAAATTGAAAGTGAATTGCGGTTCTACCATTGTTCTTCGAACCCAACCCGTGGCAATAGCCCCAAAACCTTCAACTGCAATTAGAAAACCAAAGACTACACGCCAAAGCACGAGTCCGGTGTTATCTATTTCCTTGAAGAGAAGCTTATTCATGTGTTTTTAAAAAGTTGATAGCGAATTGTTCGTCATTTTTGATAGCGGTAATGAGGTCTTGCACCGACTCGAAATTCTCTTCATCCCTAATGTGAGTGATGAACTCTATGCGAAGTTCCGTGTCGTAAAGATCTTTCGACAGGTTCATAAAATAGGTCTCAATGGTTTTTCGAGTTCCGCCAACGGTTGGGTTAGTTCCAATGTTGGTAAGCCCAAAATAGTGTTCTCCATTGATGTTGCACTTTACCAGATACACTCCCTTTTTAGGTATAAGCTTGTAGGATTCGCTTGGTTTTAGATTGGCTGTTGGATAACCTAGGTTTTTCCCAATCCCTTTTCCGCGGGTCACGGTTCCTGTAATCATAAAATTATAACCGAGATACAAATTGGCGGCCGTAATATCTCCTGCTTCCAATGCTTTTCTCACTTTTGTAGAGCTAATGGCAACGTCGTTCAGTTCTTGGGCAGTAATTTCTTCTACGGTGAAGCCATAGGTGGTGCCAAAATCCCTGAGATCGACAATATTTGCCGTTCGGTTTCGTCCAAAACGGTGGTCGTAACCGATAATGATTTTTTTAGCGTGAAGCTTGTTTACTAGGACGTCGCGTACGTATTCTAATGCAGTAAGTCTTGAGAATTCCATGGTGAAGGGATGAATGACCAAATGATCAAGCCCAATGTCTTCTAGTAACTGTTTTTTTTCTGAAATGGTATTGATAAGTTTTAGATCGCTATCTTTTTGAAGTACCATTCTAGGGTGGGGAAAGAAGGTGAGGAGTACCGAATCTAGTTCGTCTTTCTTGCCCGTTTCGACCAATCTTTTTAGGATGGTGCTATGGCCAATATGAACGCCATCGAAGGTGCCAATAGTAACGACACTTCCGCGGTCGTTTTTAAATGCTGAAGCTGAAAGGTGTTCCTTCAATTTATTTTCCGTTATAAGTGTTCATAGTTATATGGATGCCTGCAAGTCCGAAAGACTCAATTGCTTTTGCTCCCATTTCTAGTCGTTCAGGTAATTTTGCGGCTTCTTCTTCGGTCCATTCACCTAATACATAATCTACCTGTCTTCCAGATGCAAATTGATCACTAATTCCAAATCGGAACCGATTGTATTTAGTGGTTTGTAATACGTTTTGGGTGTCTTTAAGACCGTTGTGTCCACCGTCGCTTCCTTTGGTTTTTATTCGAATAGTACCGAAAGCAAGGTTGAGGTCGTCTGTAACAACCAATAAGTTCTCTAACGGAATCTTTTCTTTATCCAGCCAATATTTGATTGCTTTTCCGCTGAGGTTCATGTAGGTGCTTGGCTTGAGCAGGAGGAAGGTGCGCCCTTTTTTCTTGTGTGTGGTAATGTCGCCTAATTTAACTGTTTCCCAAGTTAGATCATTTTGGTGCGCAAGATAGTCTACCATTGCGAAACCTATATTATGGCGGGTGTATTGATATTTAACTCCAATATTTCCTAGTCCAACAATGAGAAATTTTTTCATAGGGTCACCTTCGGTGTAAGGTTTAGGTTCTTCTTCTTTTTTCTGAAATAGGTTTCTGAAAAACGAATACATGTGTTTGATATTTCAGTAAAAATAAAAAAAGCATCCCAAATTATGAGATGCTTTAGTTTTATCTTAAGAAAGTTTAATTTATTCTGCCGCGGCAGCACCTTCAGTAGCTTCTGCATCTGCAGCTTCTCCTTCTCCTTCTTCTTCATCGTCCACGTCATCAGCAACCGCTGTACGAGAAGTTCTAACTTGACATATTACTGCATTGTCTGAGTGTAAAATTGTAAATTTCTCTTGCGGAATAGAAGTTACATACATCTTCTGTCCAATTTTCATCTCCGTAATATCTGCTTCAATAAAATCTGGAAGATCTGCTGGAAGTGCCTTTACACGAAGTTTACGGTTTACGATACGTAGTACCCCACCGTTTCTAACTCCACGAGAGTTTCCTGTAATCTGTACAGGGATTTCCATCATCACTGGCTTATCATCGAAAATTTGATAAAAATCGACGTGTAAAATGCGATCAGAAACTGGGTGAAATTGAATGTCTTGTAGGATACATTCAACTTTTGCTCCATCTTCTAATTCAATCATCACTGTGTGCACGTTTGGAGTGTATACCAAATTCTTAAATGCAAGCTCTGCTGCTGAAAAGTGAATTGGTGCTTCTCCTCCGTAAACTACGCAGGGAACCATTCCAGCATTACGTAAGGCTTTTGTTGCTTTCTTGCCTACGCTTTCTCTTTTTGATCCTTTGATTGTAATTGATTTCATTGTAAATCTTTTGTTTATAAATGTTTATTTCCCTTTTCGGGGCTGCAAATGTATGGGTTTTTCCGAGAATAGAGAAAAAATGCAACATTTATTCTACTCACAAATAGCAGTGATGTACAATAGATCATAAACGATATACGAAGAGAGATGCATGATATCCGGTTTGATAAAGATCAAAACGGGTAAAACTTTCGCTTCAAAATAAAAAATGAGTCCTCATTTTTTTAATTTTCGTCTCACCTCTAATAGCTACATCAAAAACTTAGAGCTAATACTTTTGTTGCCGTGTACGCTTAGCATTACATCTGCAAAGAGACTTGCACAGCTAAGTACTTTTATTTTGGCACTTTTTTGTTTTAGCGGAATAGAATCTGTTACAATAAGTTCTTCTAGTTTCGATTGTTCGATACGCTCGTAGGCATTTCCTGAAAGAATAGGATGGGTACAAATGGCCCGGACACTCAGGGCTCCTCGTTCCATCATTAGGTCTGCGGCTTTTGTGAGGGTTCCTGCGGTATCGACCATATCGTCTACCAGCACCACATTTTTGCCTTGCACATCACCAATAAGTTCCATGTGGGAAATAACGTTGGCTTTGGCTCTTTGCTTATAACAAATAACCACATCGCTAATCAATGCCTTGGAATAGGCATATGCTCTTTTTGACCCTCCCATATCTGGAGAGGCAATGGTTAGGTTACTCAAGTTTAATTCTTTGAGGTAAGGAAGAAAAATGGTAGATGCAAATAAATGATCTACGGGCTTCTCGAAAAACCCTTGAATTTGATCTGCGTGTAAATCCATCGTAATAATTCTAGTGGCTCCTGCTGTTTCCAGCATTTTTGCCACCAGTTTTGCCGCAATTGGCACACGTGGTTTGTCTTTACGATCCTGTCTGGCCCATCCAAAATAAGGAAGTACAGCTGTTATGTGTCTGGCAGATGCTCTTTTTGCAGCATCTAGCATCAATAACATTTCCATAAGGTGATCACTATTTGGATGGGTGGACCCAATAATAAAAACCCTGCTCCCACGAACAGATTCTTCAAAAGAAGGTTGGAATTCTCCATCACTATAGGTGGAAGTAATAACGTTCCCCATGGTTACTCCGAAGTCATCGGCAATACTTTGGGCAAGTTCTAAACTTTGTTTACAAGCGAAGATTTTCGCTGGGGTGGTGTTGACAGACATTTGATGTGTTGTTTAGTGCGTGACAAATGTAAAATTTTAAGTGGGTGTTTTTGTAAAAAAAGTGAAAGGAATTACTAACAATTGTGAAATAATAATTGCAAAAAAATAATATTGTCTTTTCAAGAAATTGCGTATTTTTGCCGTCCATTTGCTCAAGTGGTGGTCCCGATAGTTATCGGGATGGTAGACTTAAATGCTCAAGTGGTGGAATTGGTAGACACGTTGGATTCAAAATCCAATGTCGCAAGACGTGCGGGTTCGATTCCCGCCTTGAGTACAAGAGGCCTCAGTTATACGCTGAGGCCTTTTATTTTTTAATATTTTTGGTCTATGGGTTCGTCCCGATAGCTATCGGGACCCGTCTTGAGTACATCTGCGCAGTGCTTTGGTGCACGCGATAAAAAAGGCTTTAACAGAGATGTTGGAGCTTTTTTAGTTTTATAGATAAAACATAGGCAAAACAATTAGGCTTTATAAAGTCAATCACTACAGTAAAAGTAATAGGAACTACCAGTTTGAAAAAGTTTTGTTTCTTTAAATTTATACTAATAGACGTTTGCATTGACATTTGTTTAGTTGAACATAATCCTCATTGTGATAGATTTCTAAGGTCTATGCTTTATGAATAATTAATTACAACAAAACGATGGGAGTTTTCTGAAAAGCAACCAAACTGTGCTTCGTGACCCGGTTGCCACTAAAAGTTCTCTGTTCTAAAATTTTTTTGATGAGTACGTTTATTCCGGGATTAACTCTTGCGGTAAAACCTTAGAATAAAAGTTTTCTTGTCCTTCAGATAAAGTTATGAACTTCCAAGGTTCATCTTTTGATGTTTTTATGGCGTACGCTAAATATTCGGTATACAAGGTTAGGAAACCTGATTTTGTGTTCAATGTTATAATGGCCTCCGGAATATCTTTCTGCATATAATTTTTCATAGACATCAGACGGTTCATTCTTTCTAGTGGGGTTTCGTTTTCTTTTGCATTACTGTCTAATTCGAAAACCATATCGAATGAATATGATATCAACCTGTACTTTTGACCATCAATTATTTTGGAGTCTTGTATATTTTGTACCTCTGAGTTGCTATAATGAAATTTGAAAGCGGGGTTGTTAAATGTTTTTTCAAGTGCTTCTTTAAAACGCTCTTTTGAAATTATTTCGAACAATTCATCAGTCAAATAGGTGAGTGTCTTATCAAAGTCCTTTTCTTCCATAGATTGCATGAACTCCATGAAATCGTTTTTGATTATCTCCTTCTCTTCCTGTTGTGCGAATAATGTTTGAGCGACAAGAAAGATCAATATTGATATGATTACTTTATGAGTCATTTTACGAATGCGTGTTGTTTGGTTTTTGACCTTAGTTCTTTCTTGTAATACTTATTTTTGAGGGGATTTAATCTATGGTCCTGTTGATGCTGATTTAAACTGAAATATACCAATTTATTTAACAGCGGTATTCATCTATTAACATTCAAAATCTATAAAAGGATAAACTATTAATAAGATGATCACCGAAATTATTGGTGTTAAATATTCTATTAGCAAGCCCCTATTCACTACAAGTTTGAACCACAACAATTTGCTCCCCGGCCTTAATTTGTTCAGCAAAAAAAACATGTAAATCTTCACTAGAATCCACAAGCTTTTCATTTAACTTCTTATCCATTGCATCGTTTGTTGAATAAATCACCGCGTTATAAAAGCAATATTCATCATCGCCTCCCATGTCAATAACTTTTAAAGGTTTTTTGGTGAGCCAAAACGGGTTGTCCGATTCTAATTTTGTGATTACCGATAAGCTTCGTTCTTCAAACTTTTTGTCAATGATAGCGATCGATTTAATTTCTTTATTCCAAATACTCCGTTCATTTTGTAATTGATAGACATCAAATCCGCTACTAGCCTCTGGGGTTAGCTTGTAGACATAATGAATCGAATTGTTAAAATATGAAAACATCCCTGCTTCCTTGGTGTATTGAACATGTTCAATCAAAAGGTCTTTGATGGTTTCTGGTTTTGTTTTATCCAAATAACTGTCGATTGCGTAATCATTTATTTTAATAAAGCCAATAATTGCAGTATTGTCCACTGTACATATTTCGACTTTTAATACGTACATATCCGACCCGTCTGCTAGAGCGGCATTACAGAATAAGAGAAAAATTAGTGGTACAAACAGTCGTTTCATAAAAGGTGCTTACAAAAGTGCAAAATAAGAGTGTTCTCTATTTCTTCGGAAATTTTCACTCGTGTTATAATCGCCTTTTAAAGATGTATCTGGTAATAAAAATCCCTTGTCCGTCGCCGTCACCTGCGTCACTTTCCACGGCGCTAGTAACAAATGCGAGGTCCCATCCTTGAGACAACATTTCTGTTAGTTTTGACGAAATCAAGGCGTCATTTGCAGCAATATTCTGAAACCGAATTCCACCAACGTTATAGAAATTGAGCAGTTTGGTTTCTTCAAAGTCCTTTACGCGAATGTCTTTTCGTCTAGATTTGTTTCTTGAACCATCTTCTTCTGTTTGCGCTGAGGTAAATTCCTTGTAGTCGCGCTCTGCATTGGAGGAAATTAGGCGAGAACGACCCAGGCCTAGCGGCACTATGGATTCTACACTGGTGATAACCTTTACTTCGTACTGGGGCGAATTATCCATTGCATCCTCTTGTCCGTGAGATACATTAATTAACAAAATCGCTAAAACAGCCGTAATTATATAATTTTTCATTCGGTTTTTATTTAGAGTTTATATTGGTTTTATGTTTTCTTAGTTCTGTAAAACTAGTTCGCTAACATTTTAGTATTAGTTGTTGGTCTTAAAAATAATAAGAAAAATAGTAATTCCCGACCATGTATCGCATCATAGCTCTATAAATATATTGATAATTAAATACTTATAGTAGGAGGGCGTAATTAATGTGCTATTAGTGGTTTATATTTTTAAAGTTGGCGCCCACAACATGCACTGTTAAAAGTTATGATTTCTAGCAGGTCTTCCTTACTTTTAGGGGTCTCAAATTTTGAAGCATGAGTGACTTTTGGCTATATGTACAATTAGGCCTAAAACACGTACTAGATTTTGCTGCCTACGACCATGTTCTTTTCATCGTGGTGTTATGTGCTGCATACACATTTAGCTCTTGGCGAAAGTTGTTGTGGCTTGTGACGTTATTTACCTTAGGGCATAGTGTTTCTTTGTTTCTTAGTAATTATGAGATCGTAAGTGTTTCTGCTGTTTGGATCGAATTTCTAATTCCGGTCACTATCCTAGCAACCGCCATTTATAATATTGTTAAATTTAAGTCGGCTAGATTTCAAGAAAAGCGCTTGCTCCTTTATTTAGTCACCCCGTTTTTTGGTCTAGTGCACGGTTTTGGTTTTGGAAGATATTTTAATCAGATTAACGATGAACAGGCATTTTTGCCACTTTTAGAATTTGCTTTAGGGATAGAATTCGCTCAAATTGTGGTGGTTTTAATGGTTTTGATCGTAGGGTATGTTTTTCAGACTTTTGGACGATTTAATAAAAGGGATTGGATTTTGGTGGTGTCTTCGGTTGTAATAGGGATGACCATTCCAATGCTCATAGAAAACTGGCCATTTAGCAATTAGACCTAAAAATCTTCGCTGTATTTCGAAGAATGCGAAATTGTAACCTAGGTGCTTAACCCTGCTCAAAGTGAAGGAAATTGATATTTCAGAAACATTTAACACCCTCATTTTTTGAATGGCTGTAACTTACACTTAAATTCGCCTACTTATTTGTTTATATGAAGAGAGACAAACAATTACAATACGATGTGGCTTACTTACGCATGGCTCATGAATGGAGCAAACTCTCTTACTGCGAACGCAGACAAGTTGGAGCACTTATTGTAAGAGATAAAATGATTATTAGTGATGGCTATAATGGCACACCCACAGGTTTTGAGAATATTTGTGAGGATGACGAGGGCTACACCAAATGGTACGTTCTTCATGCAGAAGCCAATGCAATCTCAAAAGTGGCTGCTTCTACACAATCTTGCAGAGGAGCTACGTTATATATAACCATGTCGCCTTGTCAACAATGCAGTAAGTTGATTCATCAAACGGGTATTTCTCGAGTAGTTTATAATCAGGCTTATAAGGACGATAGCGGGGTCACCTTTTTAAGAAAGGCTGGAATTATTGTCGAGCATATTGAAAATCTTGATTAATGGGAAATACTAAAAAATACGTGCCTTTGTTAATGGGTGTTGCTGTGGCTGCAGGTGTTTTCTTGGGTTCAAAACTCAATTTTAATGATGGAAATGAAAAGATTTTCGCAACCAATTCTAAAAAGGATAAGCTAAACAGACTTATTGATTACATAGACTACGAGTATGTCGACAATGTAAATACAGACAGTATTGTTGATGTCACGGTTAATGGAATTCTAGAGAATCTGGATCCTCATTCGGTATACATCCCAGTAGACCAATACGAGGATAACGCAGATGATATGAGAGGGAATTTTGTGGGGATTGGAGTTAGTTTTTATCCTTACAACGATTCTATCGCTGTAATCCGTGCAATTAAAGGAGGCCCTGCAGCCAAGGCTGGAATCAAGGGAGGAGACCGAATTTTATACGCGGATGACAAAAAACTTTTCGGTGAGGGAATTAATAGAGATAGTATTTCAAAATACCTAAAAGGAGAAATTAATAGTAAGGTGAAGCTTACCGTGTACAGGGAAGGCGAGAAAGAGCTATTAAATTTTAATTTGAAACGAAAAAGAGTTCCGCTTGTAAGTGTAGATGCTTCCTATAAACTCACTAAAGATATAGGATACATTAAGGTAAACCGATTTTCGGAAACGACTTATAAGGAATTTAAGATAGCCTTAGAAGAGTTACAAGACAGAGACATAAATACACTTGTTTTAGACCTTAGAAACAATCCCGGAGGATACATTTCTACGGCAGAACGTATTGTGGACGAATTCTTGGAAGATGATAAACTCGTATTGATTACTCGTAACAAATCTGGGGAAGAAAATAAAACTTTTGCAACCAGTCGAGGAGACTTTGAGGAAGGCAAGCTTTATGTGTTAATTGATGAAAATTCTGCTTCCGCCAGTGAAATTGTAGCTGGAGCATTGCAAGATAATGACAAAGGAATTATTATTGGCCGACGGTCCTTTGGAAAAGGATTGGTACAACGGGAAATGTCCTTAGGGGATGGAAGTGCAGTGCGTTTAACCATTGCAAGATATTATACCCCTACTGGTCGGTCCATTCAAAGGCCCTATGGAAACGGAAATGGAGATTACTATAGCGATTATGAGGATAGGTATCGGAATGGAGAAATGATAAGTGCCGATAGTATTAAGGTGGCAGATTCCTTAAAATTTGTGACGCCAAAAGGAAAAGTAGTCTATGGAGGCGGTGGTATTATACCAGACGTATTTGTTCCTAAAGACACCAGTATAGAAAACGAAACGCTGGAATATGTTTCCCGAAACGGTTTTATGAGCTATTTTATATTTGAATATTTGGAGGCCAATAGGAGCGATTTCAATGGGATGACCTTGCGGGAGTTTACCGATAATTGGGAGCCAGATCAGGGTCTTATGGACGACTTTATTTCTTACTCCAGGTTAGAAGAAGCCAAGATTGACATTACCGAATACGAGAGTGAGTTGCAACTTGCCTTAAAAGCGAATGTTGCCCAGCAACTCTTTGGAACAAATGCCTACGAAGCACTCCTAAATCAAGGAGACGCCATGATCGAAAAAATCTTAGAGTTGGAGCAAGAAACAGTTGATCAAGAATAGAGCAGATAAAACGACCTATTCCTACTACCAACTCAAAACTGAATTCTGATTACTGTTTCTTCTTAATCTTCCACGAGATTTGAAGAATAATCATGAGCAGTATAACACAGGCTGCGGCAACAATTCCTATAGCCGCAATGGAACTCTGTCCTTCAAAAGGTGCAGATAAGTCTACTTTCGTACTGTTAAAGACTATAAGGCCTAAGGCAAGAGCCATTAAAATGTAGGTAAATATTTTCATGCTATTTTAGGTAAAAAGTTCTTGAATATTGGAGGTGAAAAGCTTCACGGCAATAGCGAGCAAAATCACTCCAAAAATCTTTTCAATAATTGCAATTCCACTTTTTCCAAGTAGACGGGATAGTTTTCCAGAGGTTTTCAAAACCGTGTAGACAATAACTACATTAATAACAATGGCCACGATGATATTCTCTATGCTATACTCCGCTCGCAACGATAAAAGTGTTGTCAAACTTCCAGGTCCTGCAACAATGGGAAAGGCAATAGGAAAGACAGTTGCCATGTCCATAGCCTCATCGTTTTGCTTAAAGAGCGTAATGTTTAAAATCATTTCAATAGCAATAAAGAAAAGTATAAACGCACCAGCTACGGCGAATTCATTTACGTTAATGCCAATTAAATTAAGTATTTCCTCTCCTACAAACAGGAAAACCGTCATGACAATCGCAGCAATAATCGTGGCTTTTCCACTACTAATATGACCCGATTTTTCGCGCAGAGATATAATAATAGGGATACTACCTATTATATCAATTACGGCAAACAACACCATGGTTGCTGTAGCTATTTCTTTAAAATTGAAATTCATTTCTCTTCAAGTTTAAGTTGCAAAATTAGGTAATTAATGAAGGCGATGGGGCGTTTTTATTCTGAAAGATTCTATGGGAAAGAGTTGGAAGTAAGCCTAAACAAAAATGCATTGGTAATTAAGGGTAGAAAACACCTGAGATTCGATCCCATTACCTATACGAATAAAAGATAATGGGATCGCTTGTCTTCATCTATCGTTTCAAACTTCAAAATTTCGAGACTAGCGTGTTCTTAGTAATTAGTTCATTAGTATCTTTGTCGCATGTTTCAATTAGGTAAAACCATCGTTTCCGAAGATCTGATAGAAAAGGACTTTGTCTGTAATCTAGGCGCTTGCAAAGGCGAATGTTGTATAGCTGGAGAAGCAGGAGCTCCTGTGACTAAGAATGAAGTTGATATTTTAGCCGAAATTTATCCAAAAGTAAAACCTTTTCTTCGTCCAGAGGGAATCAAAGCAATTGAAGAACAAGGAACGCATGTGGTAAGCGATTTGGACGAATTGGAGACCCCTTTGGTGAATGGGAAAGAGTGTGTTTATGTCACTTTTTCTGAAAGCGGAATTGCAGGCTGCGGAATTGAAGATGCTTACAATGCTGGAGAAGTCGATTTTAGAAAACCGATTTCTTGTCATTTATACCCAGTCCGCGTTCAGGATTATAGTGAGTTTGCTGCGGTCAATTACCATAAATGGCCTATATGTGATGATGCCTGTACTTTGGGAAATGAACTTCAAGTTCCTGTGTACAAATTTGTGAAGGATGCCCTGATAAGAAGGTTTGGTGAACACTGGTATGCCGAATTGGAAAAAGTAGCTTCAGATTACCAGAAGTAAGTCTTATATTTGATAGTAGTAAACCAGCTGTCAATGAGGAGATTACTCCTACTCATACTTTTTTCCCCTTTTGTTTTTCTTGCTCAGGAATCTGAAATAGATAGCCTAACCGTTAATTTTATTACCGAAAAAGCACTCCAACTTCGACAAGACGGGTATTATCCCGAAGGCCTGAAGCTTTGTGACGATTTATTAGAAAACCTAAATTTAGCAAAGAACCCTCTTTTTTATGCGCAAACACTTCATGTAAAGAGCAGGATTGAAATAGATTTAGGAGATTATAACGCTGCGATTTCCAATGCCAAGAACGCTTTGGCCTTATATAGTCAATTAAATAAGCAACATCAAGTTGCTGCTATGAACAATATCATAGGTGTGGGCTTTTATTTTAAATCCCAGATGGACAGTACATTGGTCTATTATAACAAGTCTTATAATATCAAAAAGAAAATTGAGCAAGATCCTGTTCAATTGGCGATATCCGTTTTCAATATTGGAATTGTTTACGAAGGACAGGGCGCTTACGACGACGCAATTGAGTCTTATTTAGAGGCCGAGGCGCTCATTGCCAATAGAGACGATGCTAAGTTTGCATCAGATTTGTACGTGGCACTTTCCAATAGCTACAGAGGGAAGAATAATTTAGTTAAATCGAAGGAGTATGCGCAACTAGCATTAACTAAGGCGCTCGATACTTATGGTCCAGATAACCCGAGCGTGAGTTTCGTTTATCAGTGTAACGCAGGACTGTACAAGGCTTTGGGGGACCATACTAAGGCAAAACCCTTTCTCCAAAAGGCATTAGAAATGCGTATTAAATTTTACGGGCCCAGCCACAGATGGACTGTCGAGAGTTATAGAAGTTTAAGTGAAACCTATCAAAGACTACATCAACTGGACAGTGCACTAATTTTTATTAATAAAGCAATTTCGATTAGTAAGGCAGAAGGATACCAATTAGATTTGGCGAATAACTACGTAGAGAAAGTAGATGTACTTATAGAGCGTAAACAATGGAGCGAGTGTATTCCTTTAATTGCCGAAAGTAGACTGTTATATCAAAAAGTCTTTGGGCCTCAACACAAATATATTGCGGAGACTTTTTTGCAGGAAGCAAAAGTTTTTGAAGCACTGGAAAAACCGTTGGAAGTGGAGAAACGTCTTTCAGATTTGTATGTGTCGGCAAATTATCAACAGAAGAATCTTTCCTTATTAAATGCTCCTTTTTTAGTGCTAGAGGCGTTAAAGTTGGACTTCAGTTTGGCTCCAACATCAGAAAAAAAGAAAAACCTTTTGGAGGAGCAAATGGCGCTCATTAATCATATCAAGAACTTTTATCACACTCCAGAGGCTAAACTCTTTTTCAATACAACCACCACTGCCATCATTAGAGAAGGTGTCTCCTTTTGTTATGAGGAATACATCCAAAATGAAAATAATTTGTTTGCGGAGAAGGCTTTTGAGTTAGTTCAACTTAATAATAATAGCATTTTGGCTCAGGAACGACAGGTGGTAAACAATTTTCAAGACTCAAATTTGGCGCAGGAAGGGTTTAAAAAAGTACAGCTTCTTAGGCAAAAATGGGGAAATACAGGTGAGCAGCTTTATTATGAAGAAACTGCTAGCGAACCAAACGAAAAAGTTAAAGATAGTCTCATTATCCAACGCGCAATACTTTCGAATGAGCTCGATATAGCGATTAAAGATTTTCAGAAAATTGTGGGAGGAACTTCCAAAGAATTAAGAGTGAGTTCTCTAAAAGAAGTACAGGCTATTGTTGAGGAAGACACCCAAGTAATTCAATATTTTAGTGGAGCGGACGCCTTTTTTGCTTTTTTAATAACAACAGAGAATGTGAAATTTGTTAAGCTTGGTTCTCGAAAAGAAACGGAAGTGCAAATTGGAATGTTGCGGGAAGGAATTCTAAATAGAACGAACTTGGATGACAGCGGGCACAACTTGTTCAATAGTTTATTATTTCCTGTTCTAGATGGCACCAAGGATAAATTAGTTTTTCTGCCAGATGGAAAACTAGCGTATGTTCCTTTTGAAATTTTAACGAATGCAAAGGGTGAATTACTCATAAACGATTACAGTATTAGTTATCAATCTGCAGTCAGTTTATTGAGCTGGGAGCGAGGTCTTCCTTCTAAATTTTCGGTGAATTGGTCTGGTTTAGGCCTTC
This sequence comes from uncultured Flavobacteriaceae bacterium, assembly GCA_947495135.1. Taxonomy (GTDB): domain Bacteria; phylum Bacteroidota; class Bacteroidia; order Flavobacteriales; family Flavobacteriaceae; genus Aureisphaera. The sequence goes on along the minus strand of CANLXN010000003.1, from coordinate 199,556 downwards.
TTTATGAAGGACAAGAAAAACTCTCGAAAGGTATAGAAGAAATTGAAACCATAGCCAAGCTTACAGGTGGTAAACAGTTTCTAAATAATGAGGCGACAAAGGAGCGTTTTTTTAAGCAGGCAGCAGAAAGTAGAGTGCTTCACTTAGCAGCACACGGAAATGTCAACTTTGAAAATCCCTTATATAGTGAATTGAAATTGTATGATGAATCCATAACGGCTTCACAAATTTATAATGCAAACGTCAAATCTGAACTAGTTGTGCTAAGCGCCTGCGAAACTGGATACGGATCGTTGCTGCAGGGAGAAGGTGTAATGAGTTTATCTCGAGCTTTTACCTATGCTGGAGCAAAAAGCACTGTTATGAGCCTTTGGCCGGTTCCAGATCAACAGACATCTAAGCTAATGATAGGATTCTATGAACACCTTGAAAATGGAAAGGCAAAGGATGAGGCATTGCAGTTGGCTAAACTTGATTACTTGGAAGCGACTAGGGGAACACAGTTACAACATCCTTATTATTGGGCGGGATTTGTGGTTTCTGGTAAGGTGTCAGTGCTGGAAAATAAAAACTTTATATTGCAATATAGCTATATCATAATTATCGGATTGTCAATATTGCTCATCATTTATTTTATACTTTTAAGACATAGGAGAACTTAGAATAAGGAGGTTAGTTCAATTTCTTTAAGATTAGTTTGGCTTGTTTAGACTGGTATCCGTCTTCTTGTATTATTTTTCGCAATCTTCTTTGGGCGTCTTCGATTTCTCCTCCTTTTAAATGTGCGAGGGCTAAATACCAGTTGGCCTTTTCTGTTAGACTATCGATAGGAAGTTCTAAGTAATTATTGAGTAGTCTTTTTCCTTCTGAAATATTACCCATCGCTAATTCCGTATTTGCAAGATAAAATAAAGAGTAGGGCTCTTTGTCTTTAGTGTAGATCTGAGAAAAATAAGTTTCTGCTAGCTCATACTCTTTATTTTCATATGCAACAAATGCTTTCGTTTTTAAATCAGATTCGTTTAGCCCTCTAACCACTGGCTGAATTACATTTGCATATGGCTCAAAATTAGAAGCAAAAAGCTGGTCAGGAGACGGTTTCAGAAAAAACAAAGAATATCCCAAACCAAGTAATAGAACAATAGACGCGGCCACTAACCATTTTTTCCAGTTTCGCTGTTTAACGGACTGTTCAAAAGATTGTAAAAGTGCTTTCGTTTCTTCTCGTTCTTTTTGAACAATAGTCTCTTGTAGATTACTTATAAATTCGAATTCCTTTTTAAAGGATTCATCTTCATTTAAATACGTATTGAACTGCGCTCTTTCTGTTTCTGAGAGGGTTTCTTTAAAGTATTTTTCTATCAATTCTTCCTTCGACATAATTAAGCGTTATTTATAAGGTCTTTTAAGGTTTTTAGACACCGTGACTTCTGGCTTTTTAATACATTTTTACTCGAATAATCCAAATGCTCTAAAATTTCGTCCAATGAGAATCCTCTGTAATAAAAAAGAGTAAGTATTTCCTTGCATTTGTCACCTAAATCTGAAAACCTTTCCTTTAATAAACGCTGTTCTATCGACAATTGTATGGGCTCAAATATAAATTCTTTTTCTGTTAAGTCGTTCGTATTGAAGTGCGAGGAAATATCTGCAGTTAAACGTTCTTTATTGGACTTTTTATAATAATTATAAATCATATATTTTCCAATGCCAAACAAATAGGTTGATATCTCACTTTTTAGCGTATCTAAATTCCCTTGCATTGCATTTTCCCGAAGTGCAACAATTGCATCTTGGTAGATGTCGACCAAAGTCTCATTAGAAAGATTGTATTTTTTAGCGAAATTCATGAAGGGCTCTTTATTTTCTAAATAAATCTTCTTTAACGTCTGGGAGTCCCCATTTTTTAAAGCTTCAATAATAGATCCTTTCATCATATTAGTGTGTTGTTGAAATGAAGGTAAACATTCTTTTTTAAAAATAAATAAATTTTAGATGTTGACCTTTTATAAAATTGAACACAAAGAGGTAGCTGTCCTTGTAAAAGGAACAACCATACTATAATATTAACCTCTCTAGTATCTAACATTATGAAACCTAATTTTAAATTCAACATTACCATCAAATTTGTTCTATTAATTACTTCAATGATCACTTTCTCAACACCATGTGAGGCGCAATTCCTGAAAAAATTGAAGAAAAAAGTGACCAATGCTGTCGAAAACGAGGTGATTAGGAAAACCAGTGATAAGGCGGCTTCTGAAACGGGAGAAAAAATGGAAGATATTTTCAATACAAAAATTGGAAAGTCGGATGTGGACCTCTCTAAGCTTCCCAGTAATTACGATTTTGAATGGCGATACGCTTTGGAAATGAGTACCAAAGGAAAGTCATTTCAATTTAATTACTTTCTCAAGCCAGAGGCCAAATACTATGGTGCTATACCCGATGTTCCTGGCACGCCAACTGCTAGCGATATGTTTATGGTGATGGATGCCGAATTAGGAGCTCATATCATTTTCATGGACCTAGAAGGAAGCAAAATGGCGCAAGTCATGGATATCAATTTAGAAGACATAATGGAAGATGATTCTAACGATGTTTCAGATTATACTTTTACCGAATTAGGAACAAAAACCATTCTCGGTTATACATGTCAAGGGTTTAAAATGGAGAATGATGAAGTAGAGATGATTATGTATGTAACTAATGATGCGCCTGTTAGTTTTACGCAGGTATTTGGTCAGGATGCAAATACACTTCCCAAAGGATTCGATCCAAAATGGCTCGATAAAATGGAGAATGGATGCATGATGGAGATGGATTTTAAAAATAAGAAAAAAGATAAGCACAGCGCCAAAATGAGGTGTGTTGCTATCGAAAAAGATGTTCGTTCTATGAAGCTTTCTGATTATCAAATTATGGGTTCAGGAATGCCTAAAACCAACAAATAGATCGCGCTATGAAATCAACCAAATTCGATATACCCGAAAATTTAGAAGACCTAAAAAGCCCCGGGAGAAGAGACTTTTTTACAAAAATAGCTTTGGCAAGTGTCGCCTGTTATCTTCCAACTTCGTTGATAAGCTGCAAAGATGATGGGGCAATTTTTACTGGAACAGGAAAGGCTCCATTTAAAGTATGGGAAGAAATGTTGGAAGTGGTAATGACAAGTCCAGACTATTTGCCAGGTCGGATGGAGCGCCTTATTGCTTCTAAAGACTTAAGTGCAATGTATCATTTTGTAAAAGATGAAATTACGCTTATTCCTACTACTAGAAAAGGCTTGTCTGGAATGGGGACCAAATTTAAATGGGGGCTAGCGGGCGTATTGCGATGCGGAATGGCGACTCCTAGAGAGAAAGCAGAATTGCTCAATTATATGTATGCGGAGGCAGGAATCACTTCTAAAGTGGTTTTTGAGCGAACGAGTATTAAAAAGGAGGAGGTTCCAGCTATCTTTTTCAGGCCAACTAAAACCGAGTTCTCACCAACCATTTCTAAGAAACAACTCAAAAATTGGAAGAAAGAAATGGGTCTTTCAGTAGAAAAGAATTTAAAAATTAGTTCGGTAGTCGATTTTCGGGAAGAGGCAAAACAAATAAGTGATCAGATCTTTAGAGCATTAACTATTGACGAATCTCAGGCCACTTCTTTTGATTACAGATGGGACAATTACAGAACTCCTTCTGTAGTGTTCACAGAAGCTGGAGTAGAAAAATATGCACACCTATTCGATCCAAACACTCCATTTGGACAGTTGAGAAATCCTGAAAATAAGTTTAAGGATGCCGACCCAGTTTCACTCAATGAGGAAGAAATTTCAATTTCAATAAAGTGTCGTGAGAGCGTTAACCCCAAGGAGGACATCGAATTGATTTCTGGTACCTGGAGTGCTCAGGATTTGGTTGGTAAACAAATATTGTTGCAATTTTTGCACGGCTTGAGTACAGAAGAGCAAATGGTTACCAATATTAATCAGTTACGTACATTTATTCCGGCTTTGGCTTTACAGGGTGCAGGAATTGATCGAACGTTTTTAGAGGATCGTTCTTTTCTAGGAAATCCATTTACTCTTGAAGGAAAGAAAATATTTTTAGATGCCGAGGAAACCAAACCGTCCCATTCATCTCAATTTTTGGCTAAATCGAATCCCGATTTGCAAAAATCTGTTGAAACCATTAGCGTGGAAGCAGTGGCGGCTAACTTTCCAAAGGTTCAATTGAGTGTAGATGCTAGAGATGTAAACGGGCAAATGATAGAAGGTTTATCTGCCGCAGATTTTACAATTACAGAAGATGGACGTCCCATTAGAGCGATCATGGAAAACAACCAAAGGACGCCAAAAATTCTTGTTTTAAGTGACTCTTCAATGAGTATGCCTACCGAGTATTACGGTAAAGGTATGGAAGTATTTAACGATCAGTTAAAGGCCAATGTGCTTGCTAATTTTCCAGCGGCCAAATTGGAATTTTGGAAAACCCCTTCCTCTTTATTTACGTGGTTGCTAAAAGCATCGAGAACAGAATTTGATTTAATTGTCTACGCTACCGATGGTGATAACAACGATTCTTACAATGAGGATAACTTATCGATTTATCAGTCGGGACCTCCAGCACTTATTTTGAATGTAAAAGGCTCGGAGAGTAAGTATCGCCAGAACACATTTTTGAAGATGGCTGAGGTTACTGGTGGAAAAGTTTTACCAGCAAAGAATCAAGAAGAAGTTCTTGTAGAAATTGCAAATTATCTTGATGCTATTGATCCCGCTCCCTATGTGTTTTCTTTTGGTTCTGCTGAAAAGGATAAAAAACATAAAGTGGAAGTAAGAATAGATAAGGGGCGCGTTCTAGGAGAAGCCAATTACCAGTTTCCTCAAACCCAAAATACCGAGACCAACGGAATTATTGGCGTCTATATGGATGTGAAAGTTGGAAAAGCACGAGCCGTCAGGAGGGTATTGGCCGGTTGGGATCCAGTCTATAAGTTTGTTAGTTCAAAAAACGAGCAGTTTAATAATGAATCCAAACAATTATTTATTGGTGGAGCGGTCCTTTCAATTGAAGGGGAAGGCCCTACGAAAGCAATGGCCCTACGAGATTTACTATCGGCTAAATTATCAAATAGGACGTGGGGAGAGGCTTTTATTGATAACAAAGTGATGGAAGCTAAGGAGCTTACTGCGGAAGGGACTAACGTGTTTCCATCGGAGCTACTTTGTCTAATGGCGCCTTTACAAGACCAGGTAACAGCAGATTCCCTAACGTTCCCTTCAGGTTATAGAATTGGAATGGTCAAAACAGTAATAGGAATAGATAAAGGACAAACCTCTATTTCCTTCGATTACCTTCCAACATCAGATTATTCTACGATGACCTCCAATGGTGTTAAAGCTGTAAAAACTACCATAGAGAAAACAGCGCAGCTCGCAGCTAGAGAATCGATGTTGTATGCCGAAAGTACTTGGTCGCACTTAAAAGAGTTAAAGGTAATTTCACACAGCCCACCAAAGAGCAAATGGTTAGAATCTGTAGGAGTTGGTTATAAGGATGAAAACTATCCTTTTTGGCGAGAAAAAATCCTACGAGGTGGCTTTTATTACAAAATAACCGACGAGAAAGCGGTGGTTAAGTCTTACTGGCAGATTAATAAAAAAACAGGCGAACTTTATGGAATGCTACCCGATGGAAGCGGAGGAGGAAGTAGCTCAGGTGATCCTGTAGAAGGAATCACAAATCTGATCAATTTAATGATGGCTATTAAGGATATTATGCTCCACCTGGCCGCCATGTACGGAATAGGTATTATAAACCCAATTGGAGCCGTTGCTATATCTGTGGTTGCTAAATATGGGGTTACATTAGTTAAGTTATACGCCATCGTATCCGAGTCAATTATGATAATGGATACCTCAGGTATGGATGAGAAAGTTGCCAAAGAACTACAAATCTTGGCCTGCAATGTAGCCAAGGAAATTGGTTTTGGTTTTGGAGGGAATCCGGGAGGAGTGATGGCTGGACTAGATAATTTGATAGGAATGATGGTTCCAAACGATGACAACCCTTTTGCATGTAAGTAATTTACCAAATCTTAGATAGCCCCTTAACAGATATGACAGTAAGAAAAACAGTACAAATAATTGGTTTTCAGACAGTTTACAATAATTAACTTAGCGCTTAGATTTATAACTTAAATACCACCTTATGAAAAAAGTAATTTTAGTATTATTCGCAATGTCCGTGCTTGTAGCTTGCGACAACCCTATTTCCAAAAAGATAAAAGAAACAAAAGAACAGGTGTCAAATACCAAAGAGGCTATTGAAGAAATGTCTAATATGCAAGAAGACATAGAAGCTTTGCAGAACGTAGAACCACTTACCAATGAAGAATTTAAGGAATGGTTGCCAGATGAGATTAATGGCATGAAGCGTACGGCGTACAAAGCTGGGCAAGGCGCGTACATGCAGATTGCAATGGTAGAGGCAACCTACACCAGTGAAGACAAGTCGAAAAAGTTTAAAGTTGAAGTCATCGATGGGGCCGGTCCTGTAGGTGCTGCAGCTACAGCGGGAATGCGAATTCTTTTTTCACAAGATTTTGAAGAGGAAAGTGAAACAATGACCCGTCGTACGGTAACCAAGAATGGCTTAAAAGCTATTGAGGAATTTCGAAAAAAGAACAACAAAAGCGATATTCAGTTGATGCATAATGATCGATTTTATATAAAAGCAACGGGTACTAATATGAGCATTGAAGAAACTTGGGATGCTATAGATGACTTGGATCCAGATGATTTGGGCTAACATTTCATAAAATAATAAATAGAATAAAGGTCGAAGGAGCCCAAATTTTCGACTTTTTAATGAAAAAAAATAAAGGAATGAAAATTACTGTTTGCATTTTAGTATTTCTATGCGGAATCACCACCAGCTTTGGTCAGGAAAAAGTTTCAGAGGCAAAATTGACGTCAGATCAATGGTATGCGCTCGAGAGTTCTGGAAAATGGAAAGTTTCGATAACAGATTCGTTATGGATTAGTGAAGAAGTAGCAACATATGAAAATATGGAAGCCATGACCGATACCGTGTTCATTGTTAAAAAGTTGCCGCATCAAATGGCTATTTTAAAGAGAGCCAACAACAAATTTGCCCTTGTTAGGAATTCATTCAAAGAAGATGGTGACCAGATGTATACGGCTATATTGGAGACTAGTGATTCTATAGCGAGTATTCTGGACAATTTTATGAGTTACGAAATACCAAAAGCAACCGAGTTGGTGAATAGCAGAGTGCTCTATTCCCAAGCTAAAATTGATAGAATTGAGCGTTCTCCTGGGTTGGATGAGATAACAGCGGTGCACCTAACGGAAGCATTAAATAAACGAAAAGAGATTGGAGTTTTATTGCAACAGTATATAGAACAAAATCCAAAAATGTCTAAGAACCCGTATGCTGTTTATCGTTTGGCAGAGCCCTTTTTACAGCGCGAGTTTCTTCGGTTAGGCTATAATCCTTTTAAACAAGTGAGTTATAATTTTGAAGAAAAGTTCAAGGATTATCCTGAAGTGCTAAAACTTCTCAACGAGCCTTTTTGATGAGATCTAAGCAAAAAGCAAGTAGGTTTCTTATAAAGTTACATTTATGGCATGTATTGTTACAAAATTGACACTTTTTATGTGTACTTAAAAATAAATTTGTAAAAATATAAATGACCATAGCAGGATCAATAGTTTTTGACCATGTAAACGAAGTTGTTGCTTTTAGAACAAGTGACCGTAAATTAATTAGCACTCTAAATTTTATCTTACAGCCAGCTTTCAATTAACATTCACAGATTTGAATTATAAAAATTAAAACTGATACTACAAGTTCTTATAAAAATAGTAAAACGGTAATTGAAGTTAGATTCAATTGGAGAGAGAAAAAGGGATTGTTTCATTTTGAAATGATCTCTTTTTTGTTTTTTCTAAAGTTTTTTTTCTGAAATATGCTTTTTCAGAAAAAATAAATAAATAAAAACAGCTTAAATGATGTTGAAAAATGATGTTCACAAAACACCGTGAAAACACTCGTTAGCGACCGTAGAATACGCAGTCAATGGGGTTTTCAACGAAGGATAATTGGATTGTTTATAACCTCAATGAAAATATTCTAAATAACTGATTAACAGATATTTAAATGATATTTTTAATAATTAGATAATAACAATGCTTATCACTAAGTGTTGAAAACTTTGTTGAAAACCTTGCCTCGTTTTATCATGAATCGGCGGCTATTTTTTTCATATTTGTTAGTCCCTAGTAACAGGAAATAATTCTCACAACTAAAACGAAGGACAATGAGCGCAGTAGAACCCATTTTAGCGGAAAATAAAGACAGATTTGTAATATTCCCAATACAACATCATGATATTTGGGATTGGTACAAGAAATCTGAAGCTAGTTTTTGGACGGCAGAAGAAATAGATTTGCACCAAGATCTAACAGATTGGGCAACTAAATTGAATGATGATGAGCGCTATTTTATTAAACATATTTTGGCATTCTTTGCTGCAAGTGATGGAATTGTAAATGAAAATTTAGCCGAAAATTTCGTAAATGAGGTGCAGTATAGCGAAGCTAAATTTTTCTATGGGTTCCAAATCATGATGGAAAACATTCATAGCGAAACGTATTCATTATTGATTGATACGTACGTTAAGGACGAAAAAGAAAAGGATAAACTTTTTAATGCCATTGAAAACTTTCCTGCCATCAAAAAGAAAGCAGATTGGGCATTGAAATGGATCGATAGTCCAAGTTTTGCAGAGCGTCTAATCGCCTTTGCAGCGGTAGAAGGAATTTTCTTTTCAGGAGCGTTCTGTTCTATTTTCTGGTTGAAAAAACGTGGATTGATGCCAGGCTTGACATTTTCTAACGAATTAATTTCAAGAGATGAAGGTGTTCACTGTGATTTTGCAGTACACTTACACAACCACCACCTAATTAATAAAGTGCCAAAAGAACGTATTCGTTCTATTATTGTAGATGCTCTTAATATTGAGCGCGAATTTATAACTGAGTCCCTTCCGGCAAGTTTGATTGGAATGAACTCAAAATTAATGACACAGTATTTAGAATTTGTTACAGACCGCCTACTAGTTGAACTGGGCTGTGATAAAGAATATAATACCAGCAATCCATTCGACTTTATGGATATGATTTCTCTACAAGGAAAAACAAATTTCTTTGAAAAGAGAGTTTCAGAATATCAAAAAGCTGGAGTAACTAATAAAGACAAAGAGTCGAATCAAATTAGTTTCGACGCCGATTTCTAGAATTATCTTTCGCTAACACCCCAAAAGGCGAGTTTTTCATAAATCATTAAGAATGTGCGGTTTATAATCGCGCAACAGGACATTTTTTTCAAAAACACAACTAACATTAATAAGAAGTAAGCACAATGAATGTAGTAAAAAGAGACGGCCGCAAAGAACCAATGATGTTCGATAAGATCACAGCAAGAGTTCGTAAGTTATGTTATGGACTGAACGAATTGGTGGATCCGGTGAAAGTAGCGATGCGTGTCATCGAAGGATTGTACGATGGGGTAACAACAAGTGAACTGGATACGTTGGCGGCAGAGATTGCGGCAACGATGACAGTTTCTCACCCAGATTATGCACGTCTTGCTGCAAGAATTTCAGTGTCAAACCTTCACAAGAATACGAAAAAGACGTTTTCAGAAGTAATGACAGACCTGTATGAGTATGTGAATCCGCGTACAGGAAAAAAGGCACCCCTATTAAGTGATGAGGTGCATAAAATTATTCAAGAAAATAAAGAAGAACTAGACTCTACTATTATATATAACCGAGACTTTGGATATGATTATTTCGGTTTTAAGACTTTAGAGCGTTCTTACCTATTAAAATTAAACGGACAAATTGTTGAGCGGCCTCAGCATATGTTGATGCGTGTTTCTATAGGGATTCATTTAAACGATCTAGAAGCGGCAAAGGAAACGTACGAGTTAATGTCTAAGAAGTACTTTACTCATGCAACACCTACACTTTTTAATAGTGGTACTCCAAAACCTCAAATGTCTTCCTGTTTCCTACTAACAGTAAAAGATGACAGTATCGACGGTATTTATGATACGTTGAAACAAACAGCCAAAATCTCACAATCGGCTGGAGGGATTGGATTATCTATCCATAACATTCGTGCTACAGGATCTTATATTGCAGGAACTAATGGAACTTCTAATGGGATTGTTCCTATGTTACGTGTTTTTAATGATACTGCTCGTTATGTAGACCAGGGTGGTGGAAAGCGTAAAGGTAGTTTCGCTATTTATATGGAAACATGGCACGCAGATATCATGGATTTTCTCGACTTAAAGAAAAACCATGGGAAAGAAGAAATGCGTGCACGTGATCTTTTCTATGCCATGTGGATTTCAGATTTGTTTATGAAACGAGTTCAGGAAGATGCAGAATGGACTTTAATGTGTCCAAACGAATGTCCTGGATTATGTGATGTGCATAGTGAGGAGTTCGATGCCATGTATATTAAATACGAAGCGGAAGGAAAAGGAAGAAAGACTATTAAGGCTCGTGAACTTTGGGAAAAGATTTTAGAATCTCAAATAGAAACGGGAACACCTTATATGTTGTATAAAGATGCAGCTAACCGCAAGAGTAACCAGAAAAACCTAGGAACTATCCGTTCTTCTAATTTATGTACAGAGATCATGGAATATACTTCACCAGATGAGGTGGCTGTATGTAACCTAGCATCGATTGCATTGCCAATGTTTATTAAGAATGGAGCGTTTGACCACAAAGAATTGTTCAAAGTAACCAAGCGTGTAACTAAAAACTTGAACCGTGTAATTGACCGTAATTACTATCCAGTAAAAGAGGCTGAAAACTCTAACTTCCGTCACCGTCCAGTAGGATTAGGGATTCAGGGGTTAGCAGATGCGTTTATTCTGTTGCGTATGCCGTTTACAAGCGACGAAGCAAAGAAGTTAAATCAAGAGATTTTTGAGACACTTTATTTTGCAGCAGTAACCGCGTCTATGGAAGAAGCTAAAGTGGATGGTCCTTACCAAACATACGAAGGTTCACCAATTTCGGAAGGGCTTTTTCAACACAATCTTTGGAATATTAAAGATGAAGAACTAAGTGGTCGTTGGGATTGGGCTAAACTTCGTAAGGAGGTTAAGAAGCACGGAGTTCGTAACTCTTTATTAGTAGCTCCTATGCCAACTGCGTCTACCTCACAGATTCTTGGAAACAACGAAGCGTTTGAGCCGTATACTTCAAATATTTACACAAGACGTGTACTTTCAGGAGAGTTCATTGTTGTAAATAAGCATTTACTTGAAGACTTGGTAGAATTAGGTCTTTGGAACGACGATCTTAAAGAAGAAATCATGCGCGCCAATGGATCTATTCAAGGAGTAGAGAACATTCCACAGGATCTCAAAGAACTTTATAAAACAGTTTGGGAATTGAGTATGAAGGATATTATAGATATGTCTCGCCATAGAGGGTATTTCATTGATCAGTCTCAATCGTTAAACCTGTTCATGGAAAACGCAAATATGGCAAAACTTACTTCTATGCACTTCTATGCTTGGAAGAGTGGACTAAAGACAGGAATGTATTATTTACGTACTAAGAGTGCAGTAGATGCTATTAAGTTCACCTTGAAAAAAGAGGTGGAAAAAGAACCTGTGGCAGCTATTGCAACACCCGCAACTGCAGAAAAAGTTGCAGCAACCACCGTAAAACCGGACGGCGTTTCAACCGAGCCAATGACTCCTGCGGAGTTCCGTGAAATGATGAATAAATCACAAAACGGAGGGCCAGATGATGATTGCCTAATGTGCGGTTCTTAATTTTCCTATTGGGAGAATTACAATTAAGTGTTAAAGAAAGAAGGAAGGCGTTTGCCTTCCTTTTTTTATGAGATAAATTGAAGTAAATATCCCAATACGGCTCCAATAATAATTACCCAAATCACACTCACCTTTTTAAATTTAAAAACAAGGATCGCACTTACTAATGCAATAACGATGGCCCTCCAATCCAATAGTGTTTCCTTACTCATCAAAAAGAGGACAGAAAGCATGACAGCCACCGCTGCAATATTTACGCTGTCCAAAAAGTAGCGTAGGATTTTTGATTTGCGCATTTTAGGAATTAAAGGATTAAGTATCCAAACAAATAGAAACGATGGCAGAAAGATTCCAGCAGAGGCTGCAATAGATCCCCATAAGCCACCTAATTGATAACCAATAAATGTAGCAGTCGATAGCACTGGACCTGGAGTAAATTGGCCAATCCCAATTGCTTCAATAAGTGCTGGACGAGTTAATAATCCTGTAGTAACTAGTTCTGCATCGAGGTAGGCAAATAGTACATAGCCACTTCCGTATAAAATGCTTCCTACCTTTAGAAAGCTGAGGAATATTTTTAAGGTGCTGAGCTTAGTGACTACTTCGGAGGTCATAAAAATGAACAGCGGTGAAATACTATTCGCTGTGGTTTTATTAATTCTACTTTTCAGAAAAAAATAGATACCTCCAAGAATTCCACCCAGCAGTAATGCAAATACTTCATTTACTCCGTATAAACTCGCAGCCAAAACGCAGAGTCCAATGATGGCCAGTTCCCAGCTCTTAATTGCTTTCTTGCCCAGCTTTATGACGGCGGAGGCTATAATTGCTAAAACTGCAGGTTGAATTCCCGCAACAAAAGGAGCAACCTGAGGTAATTTTCCGTAAGTTACATATAGGTATGCCAAAAAACCAGTGATGAGGACGGCTGGGAAAATGAAACTAATACCTGCAACAAAGAGCCCCTTACTTCCTGCTCTTTCATGACCGCAATGCATCGTCATTTCTGTGGAGTTAGGCCCAGGAATGAGATTGGTCGCGCCAATAAGATCAAGAAAGTGTTCCCTTGTCATCCATTTGCGTTTAGTGACCACTTCATCTTCCATCATGGCAATATGAGCGGCTGGGCCTCCAAAGGCGAATAGGCCGAGTTTGAAAAATACCGACGCTACTTCTTTTAAATTATTCGACTTAGACATCAATTACTCGTTGGTTTGCAGCTTATCTGTACCTAAATATTTATCGTCTTTATTGTAGTACCAAGCTCGATTTTTTGGAAATTTGATTTCATTGATGGTCGTTTCCTCCGTTAGTAAGATATATTCGCCAGTGTTCTTTCCTTGAGCATCGGGTGCTCCCTTATAAAACTGATAAATCTCCATAGCATAAGTGGAAGGATCGAAGTAGAAAAACCAAACATCGCTCCCTACGGCTTCTTCATAGCTTACCTTTAAGACGAGGTATTCCTTTTCTTTGAAGGTTTTCTTCAGTACTTTTTCTGAAATATTTGTTCCAGGGTCTTTAAGTTTCATCGGAAGACCGTAGAGGTAGGTGTAGTAGTTTTTATAGAGTTCGGCCGTTTCACAAGGTGTGCGTTTTGCGTCGGGTTGAACTTCTTTGATGGATGTAGTACACTTTTCCTTGTCAAGGGTGTAAGTTGTTGTAACAGTATCCCTTTTTGCTGTTACACTGAAATATTCTTGCGGAAGATTAATGCGTATTTCACTATCTCTGCTGGGGTTATTTGGAGTTTCCATCACAACATTCAATGTGCCGTTGAAGCTTTCCCACTTTCCGTTGGGATCGTGATATTGGATGGCTTTGTCTAGTAGCTCTGTTCCTGTAATTTGTTGTGCCGAACTATTTAGAAGCGTGAAAAAGGTCAAGACGGAAAATAGAAGGTATTTCATGTTTTAGAGTTTAATAGGAAAGGTACAAATTTCAGTAAAAAAGAAACCTCGAAATTTCCATGGAAACGTCGAGGTTTTTTAAATTCACATTTCAGAAATACTACTCCTTTTTATAACTATTGTAGTACTCTTCCATTAAGTCCATAATTCCAGTAACTAAATCCTTGGTTTCCAACAAAATATTGAAATATAGGGAAGTATTTTTTGGACTTGATTCTTCGGTTCTTGTACGTTCAATTTGTTTGTTGATCTTGTCTGCGATCATACTATCAATCTCTTCTCGCCTGGTAATTGCGTAGCTAATTCTTTCGAACTTGCGACTGTCAAATACTTCTACGATTTCACCTAGAAGCCCAGATAACGAATCGTCGATCTCTTGAAGATCTTTAATCTGGTTAAAGCGTAACTTCTTGTGGTTATTGTTAACGTGTTTGTAACTCTTTTTGGAGATAAATTCCAGCGATTGAGCAATGTCTGTTAGATACGCCAGAATTGTTATATAGAAACTACTTCCACGAACAGAGGTTTCATCCAAGTTCTTGATAAGGTAAAAGATATTATCTCTTAGCGACTCAATTTCTTCGTCTAATTTCTCTACACCTTTTCGACTCTTTTTTAGTTTGCTACTATCTTCCTTCGCTAGCCCTTTTAAAACGTCGGTATAAATTTTATTCGTTCTAGAAATTACATTCGAGATATTATCTGCACTTTCGGTGATAATACCCTGTACGGTGCTACTCTCTGATTTCTTTAAACTTTTAGGATCTACTTTGGTGGTGCTTTTTCTTTTATGAGAAAGGTAGTTTCTCACTAATAGAACTGCCGTGAGCAGCAACAGGATTGGAATCATTACCTGCTTGTTCCAATTAATTAAGAACACAACAGTTCCTGCTGCGATTAATGCGCCAAAAGCAGTAAAGAACCAACCTCCAATTACATTTAAAACTCCTGCTACTCTGTAAACTGCACTTTCTCTACCCCAGGCTCTATCGGCCAAGGAAGTTCCCATTGCCACCATGAAGGTAACGTAGGTGGTAGATAGCGGTAATTTCATGGCAGTAGCGATGGAGATTAATACCCCAGCCACCATTAAATTAACGGAAGCTCTAATCATATCGAATGCAGGAGCATCGATACTTTGATCTTTAGTTAGTGCTGCTGTATCTGGTCTGGTAAAACTTGCTTCGATTCTAGCTTGAGCCGATTTAGGTATAACACCACTCAAGCTATTGGATAGCCAGCTCATTCCCTTTACAATACCTCGGGATAACATGTTTGGCTCAAATTTCTCATGTGTCTCGTTTTGTCGCGACAAGCTAATTTCAGTTTCTGCTACGGTTTTTGCCTTTTTAGAAAACCACAATGTCACAACCATTATTCCACCTGCAATAAATAAAAGAAATGGTTCTGCGGGCATTTTCTTTTCTAGAACTTCCATGGTCATTTCTGTCGCCGGAAGCCCACTTGCTACCCACGCCTCATAAGAGTGATATGCAGCCATTGGTACTCCAATAAAGTTCACTAAGTCGTTACCAGAGAAGGCAAGCGCTAGTCCAAAAGTACCTACCGCAATTACAACGAGTAAAATACTCTTTTTTGTGATTTTTTGAAAAGCGAAGGAGAATAATGTAAAGAACACGAAACTTCCAAGAATGACTAAAAATTCGTTTCCTTCTAAAATTCCTTTTAAACTACTGTAAAAAGGAGATCCTTTGAGACCTTTCATAAAAATGAAATAGGTAATGGCAGCCAATGCTACGCCTCCGAAGATAGCTCCAAAGCTTTTCATTTTTTTCTCAAACTGAAAACTAAAAATTCTACGAGAAACCCATTGTACGAGTGCTCCAACTGTGAAGGCAATTACAACAGACATTAAAGTACCTGTAATAATTTCGATTGCTTTTTCCTTGTTTATGTAGCTCCCTAAATCTGCAAATGTGGCGCCGTCTGTTCCGCTAATTTTAATGAGCGAAATTACGATTGCTGCTCCTAGGAGGTTAAAAACGATAGAAACCGTTGTTGACGTAGGTAAGCCTAAAGTATTAAAGAAATCCAGAAGTAGGATGTCCGTAATCATCACCGCCATAAAGATCATCATAATCTCATCGAAGGTAAACATGGCGGGCACAAAAATTCCTTTACGTGCGACCTCCATCATACCGCTTGAATAAACGGCTCCTATAAAAATTCCTAAACTTGCGACTATCATGATAGTTCGTATTGAAATGGCTTTCGAGCCAATTGCCGAGTTTAAGAAGTTAATTGCGTCATTACTCACTCCAACCACGATATCTGCTATCGCTAGGATGGTTAACGCTACGAGCATTAATAAATAAATATTGTCCATTGAAAAAAGTGCTTCCATGGTGCAAATGTCTCATTTTCCATGAGGCCATTTGTTACCAAATTGTTATCTCTTTGTTTATTAAAAGTGTAAATCGAATCCGGTTCTTAACATAATCCCATCTTCGTTGCCATCTGCCGTACTGTAACTTACATCGGCTTGTATTTTCAGTTTATGTCCAACTACGTACTTCGATACCCCTAAAGTGTATTGATCTTCCGGAGCTCTTCCTGTTATATCTTCGAAATTAGTCGTTGTGTAACGTCCTGTTACTTCATAATTGTTTTTAAATAAATAACTGGCTTGTGTATTTAGTGCGCTTCCAGTTAATACGATGTCTCCTGTTGGTGTTCCGTCTACCTCAACTGCAACTGCATCGGCGGCATCTCTCAAGGCATATTCCCCCATAAAGGCAAATCCTTTGTATTTAAACATTGCATCTGCGAAAAAGGTGGTAATATCTGTTTCGTAAAGTGAACCGTCTGATAAGAACATGTAAGAACCCAAATTACTTCGTGTTTTTACCGCATCTTGATTTAAATCGTATGTAAGACCCACCATTAGTTTTGCGTTTTGTTCACGCTTTAGATCTCCCTGAGAATAATCTCCTTTGGAGGCAAATTTTCCAAAAGGTAGAAATTCTAGTCTTGCTGTATATTGATGACCTCCTTCGTTACCTTCGGTGAC
Source organism: uncultured Flavobacteriaceae bacterium (assembly GCA_947495135.1). Lineage (GTDB taxonomy): Bacteria > Bacteroidota > Bacteroidia > Flavobacteriales > Flavobacteriaceae > Aureisphaera. Next base: position 182,727 of record CANLXN010000003.1, on the reverse strand, counting down.
ATTTCTTCCTTCTCCTTGTGAAATAGCGAGTTTTTCACGAATCATGAAATCTCCACCTAGATTGGCATGGTGACGTAATTGGATTCCCACATCCCGGTCAATATTAAAGCGACTGTTCAAAAGAGAACGATCAATAAGCTGCATGTTTGCTGAAGAAACTACTCGTTCAACGTTTCCTGGAAGTTTTGTTTGTCCAGCCCACAATACGAAATTTTCATAGAAATTCCACATAACGACCGCGTCAAGGATATAACGAGGCGTGTTTCTATTGAATTGATTAGCTCCCGAAAGATCTCGATTCGAAAGTCCTAACTCTATTTTATATTTTAATTTGGTAGAATAAGCGAAACCGCTAAATTTTAGACGAGAGCGACGAATAAGGAAATTAGATTCTCCAGTGCCATAGGTGTCACCATTATGATCCCAATTAACATTATAGCGCCCTTGAATTCGAGGAGCAAATTTTACACTAAAGGAGCTGTCCTTGGCAACAAAGTTAATAAGTCCCTTGCCAAATTTAGTATCACTAATCTCTTGAGCTTTTGAAGTGTAAGAGAAGCATAAAAATACTGCGATACACAGGTAACGTACATACATGAAAAATCGTTTTTAGTTTTTGTCGCTGCAAATAACTTAAACGAATGTTAAATTAATGTTATGGGAAGTTTAACTTTAAACATTAAAATATATTAACTTGGTAAAATGTAAAAAGGGCTACCTAGATAGGCAGCCCTTACACAATTAATCTAGTCGACAAAAACTAAACGATTTATCGTGTTTTCGCCCTAAGGCAAGAACAAAGTTAACCAAAGGAATGTTCTTTGTTTGTAACCTTATTATTACCAAATTATTAAGATTGAATTCGAAACGTATAGTTTTCAATGTTAAATTATTATATTTAATTAATTGATAATAAATAAGTTACACATCTAATGTAAATTTAATGTTACGTAATGTTTTCAGAATTGTTACTAATTCTTTAACTTTGAGAAAAGAATTTAAAACCTACAAGAGATGAAAAAGACAATATTGATTTTAGCAGCGGTATTTATGGTAAACACAGCATTCGCTCAAGAATGTAAAAAAGTGTGTGACAAGAAAGATTCTTATGTGATGAATGGAGACCTTATTGAAGCTACTCTTTATCATGACAATGGTATAATTGCTCAAACAGGATTCTACGATAAAGACAATAAACTTCAAGGAGAATGGATTAGTTACGACACTGCTGGAAATAAAACGGCAGTAGCTAATTATGAAGGAGGTAAGAAAGTTGGAACTTGGTCTTTTTTTCAAGGTAATGAAATGAAACAAGTTAGTTATAAAGATTCTAGAATCGCTGAGGTAAGAACTTGGGAAATGAAAGATACTAGAGTGGTTAGTAATTAGTGTAACCTAAAATAATTTCTCTTTTAAAATATAAAGCTCCCGCAGGGAGCTTTTTTATTGGCATTCCTAAGGGGAGTAATGCACAGAGATATTACATTTTTATTGAGTGCAATTTGATATTGCACCCAATTAATGGCCAATAGCGTAAATATTTGGTTCTTTTAACGAGCGAGTGGTGCCCGTACAGTTGGTGAGGGAGAAGTAATTTTAAAGAATTTTTAACATATTGTTGTCATCATTATTCGAAATCAAATCTATTTTTGTTAGATGTTGAGGTCTTCTTACCATCTTCTTTTTTCAACTACGTTGATTCTTTCAATGCTGGCACCGCCTATTTTTACTTTAATAGAGGCAAATGAGGGTGCTATTTCCATTATGGACACTTCTGAAGAAGAGAGCAGTGAAAAAATAGAAAAGGATGCAGAAGAAAAAATCCTTCAATTTGATCTATTTTTTGTTGCCCAAGCCGATGCTAAGCCTAGGAAATTGTCGAGTACCTTTTACTTAGACAAAGATGGTAACTATTTACAGAAAATCCTTCTTCCTCCGCCAAAACATAGCATTTAATATTCGTTTGCTAATAAGTTAAATCCTTCGTGTTTGTGCGGAGATAATATGTGTATTTTATGTTTAAAACTATTAAAAACGATCTTCCAGCAAGTATCGTTGTATTTTTTGTCGCGTTACCATTATGTTTAGGGATAGCCTTGGCTAGTGGAGCTCCTTTGTTTTCAGGTTTAATCGCCGGTATTATTGGAGGAATTGTTGTAGGATCCTTAAGTGGTTCTCAAATAGGGGTAAGTGGTCCTGCCGCAGGATTAGCCGCAATTGTGCTTACAGCGATTAGCACGTTGGGTGGATATGAAAACTTTTTAGTTGCCGTAGTGCTAGGAGGAATAATTCAAATTGTATTCGGAGCATTGAAAGCTGGTATTATTGGATATTATTTCCCTTCATCTGTAATTAAAGGAATGCTCACAGGTATTGGGATCATCATTATTCTAAAACAAATACCACACTTTTTTGGCTATGATCAAGACCCGGAAGGGGATTTCGCTTTCTTTCAAATTGATGGGGAAAATACCTTTTCAGAAATCTTTAACGCGATCAATCTGATAAGCCCAGGAGCAACAGTAGTAGCTGTTATTGGTTTGCTAATCCTTATTTTATGGGATCGAGTACTAACCAAAAAAAGTAAAATTTTTAAATTAATTCAAGGTCCGTTGGTAGCAGTGGTTGTTGGAATTGTATACTATGTACTTACGAAAGATAATCCTACTTGGGAGATCTCTGCAGAACACCTTGTGAGTGTTCCTATTCCAGAAGACGCCTCTTCATTTATTGCGCAGTTTAGTTTGCCAAATTTTGCGGCTATTGGCAGAGTAGATGTGTGGGTTGTAGGTTTTACTATTGCGTTGGTAGCGAGTCTTGAAACATTGCTATGCGTAGAAGCCACAGATAAGTTAGATCCAGATAGGAGAGTAACTCCTACCAATCGTGAATTATTTGCTCAAGGAACTGGGAATGTTATTTCTGGTTTGGTGGGTGGTTTGCCAATTACCCAAGTAATTGTAAGAAGTTCTGCCAATATCCAGTCTGGTGGTAAGTCTAAAGCTTCAGCAATCATCCATGGATTCTTTTTACTTATTTCCGTAATTTTAATTCCGAGGCTACTTAACATGATCCCATTGTCTGTTTTAGCGGCAATTTTATTTATAGTTGGATATAAGTTGGCAAAACCAGCATTATTTAAAACTATGTACAAATTGGGTTGGAAGCAATTTGTTCCTTTTGTGGTTACCGTACTTGGAATTATTTTTACCGACCTGCTCACGGGAATTGTGCTTGGTCTTGGTGTAGGAATTGTTGTAATTTTGATTAAGAGCTATCAAAATTCTCACTTTCTTCATAAAGAAGATGTGAGTAATGGTAAATCGAAAATGAAGATGACCCTTGCAGAAGAAGTAACCTTTTTTAATAAGGGAGCGATCTTGAAAGAGCTGGATAGGTTGCCAGAAAACTCTTATCTAGAGCTGGATGTAAGAAAAACACGTTATCTTGATAATGATATTATTGAGATTTTGGAGGATTTTTCTGGGAAAGCGAAAAACAGAAACATCACCATCAATTTAGTTTCGGAACGAGGTACTGTTGAGAACCCCGAAAGCTTTATTCAATTTTTTAAACTTAGACCAAAATTAGAAGAATCATAAAATAGATACTATGAAAGCACATACTAAAGAAACCCAGGCTTCAATCACACCTCAATCTGCAATAGAGCAATTGAAGGAGGGAAACCGCAGATTTCAGGAACGCCATATGGCCGATAGGAACTTGATCGAACAAATGCAGGATACTAGTAAGGGGCAATTTCCTTTTGCCACTATATTGAGTTGTATAGATTCACGAGTTTCGTCTGAATTGATATTTGATCAGGGTATTGGAGATATTTTTAGCGTCCGTATTGCTGGTAATTTTGTGAATCAAGATATTTTAGGAAGTATGGAGTTTGCCTGCAAGTTGGCAGGAACTAAACTAGTCATGGTTTTAGGACATACAGCTTGTGGAGCGGTTAAAGGAGCTTGCGATCATGCTAGATTAGGTAATCTAACGGCTTTAATTAATAAAATTGAGCCTGCGGTAGAGGCTGTAACCGAACCCGTGGATGAATCACTTAGAAATTCTGGTAACATAGATTTTGTAAATGCAGTAGCGAAAAAGAATGTGGAAATGACTATGGATCGTATTCGTAAGGAGAGTCCTGTTTTAGATGAAATGGAACAAGCAGGAGAAATTGCTATAGTTGGTGGAATGTATAACATAAGCACCGGAGAAGTTATCTTCTACTAAAGCGTGAAAATTTCCGAAGAAAAGAAAACCCGTTTCTAATATTAGAAACGGGTTTTTTAGTGGCTATAAAAAATGAAAGGGCTCTCAAAACGAGAGCCCTTTCGTGAGAAACTAAAAGTTAGTTACGAGTCCAACCCGTATTCCAACTGCTGTAATCCGTACCAGTTGCGGTGTTGCTTCCAGTAAGGAAATCACCTTCTGTGAAAGTGAATTCTGTATCGTTCTTCATGTTTACAAGAACGTCTGAGAAATTGTAATCTGTTACGGTTAGATTACCATCTATAACGCCTTGCCCTGTTGGACTTTCGCCTGTATTCCCATCAAGATCGAATGCTTCTTCAAACCCTTGGATCGAAACATTGGTGAAAATACCTTGTGTTCCTTCTCGAAGGCGAACCGCTTCATTTTCTGTAGCAGAACCTCTTCCAATAATAGTGAGGTTGTTTACTGTTGGCTTAGACCAGAATACTGGATTAGAGTTATTTCCAATGTCCGAGTTGAAACCATCTGCTTCAATACCCTTGTCATGTTGTACTCTGTGTTCGATGTAAACATCGGTCAAGGTACCTGTAAAACCTTCAGTCCAGTCAACCGAATCGTCTTGCGCTCCTACCACTGAAATGTTACTCGCGTTTACGGTTCCACCAAAGAATTCAATTCCGTCGTCTTTACCTTCAAATGCTTGGATAAATTCAACCGTAGTACCATTTCCTACGCCATAAAAAGAGAAGCCATTGTTTTCGGAAGAAGCGTCTGCCGCTCCACCTGAATACTCAACACGGACGTATTTAATGATTCCAGAATTATCTGAAACTTCGCTTCCTCCATAAGGTAATCCTCCAATCTCACTAGTGGAAGTGGCATCACCACCTGCTACCGAGTTAATAGGCGCTTTCCCTAGTACAATAAGTCCACCCCAGTCACCAGCGCTAGGAGTAGGGACATTCGATGTTAAAACGATTGGGCTTGTAGAAGTTCCTTCTGCCAAAATAGTGGCTCCTTGGGCAATGGCGATATAAACACCAGCCCCTTGATTTGCTCTAATTACTACCCCTGCTGGAATAGTTAGAGTGGTTCCTTCAGTCATGATTAAAGCTTCGGTAAGCGTGTATTCTGTTGCCGCTGCTAGTGTTAAGTCGGTGTTTTGGAGTCCGCCAATATTGGTGTCTGTTGGAGTGTCTCCACCTCCGCCTCCGCCTTGTTCATTTTCGATTATGATAGGTGCCGTATCGTCACTTTCACAAGAAGTAAAGATGCTTGCCGTAAGAGCTAAGCTCAGTAATAAAACTTTTGTGTTCATTTTTCTTTTTTTTAGTGTTTGTTAAATTGATAAAATAAATGTGCCTAGCTATTAAGTACGTTTTGTTTTAAATCCTGGCTAAGCTCATTTGATTGATATTAGTTTTTTGGTTATTCTGAAATTTCCGAATCGCGGTTACCGCTTATATTTTCTATTTATTAGAATTTATATTTTAGTTGCAAAGCAAGGTTCATTCCTCGTTGATAGCTTGAAATAATGATATCACCCAATTCTGGAGTTTCTCTAATTCGTTCAATGCTTGGATCCAATAGATTTTTTGCGCTTGCATTTATCTCAAAGTGCTCACCAATTTGATTCTTCCATACCAAATCCAATGTAGGGACACCTTTTTCAATGATGTTTCCTAGTTGTCCTGCACCAATAGCGTCGATGCGATCACTGAAGTAGGAAAATACCATGTTGGCAACTGGTTTGTAACTTCCAAAAGTGGGGCTGTAGCTAATGTCTGCATTGATCAAAAAAGGAGATGCTCCTTGAATTTCTTCACTTCTACCTTCTTCAAAAGTGGTAGAGAATAAGCCTTGTGAGCTACGTAAGTCTTGTTTGGTGTACATGTAAGTGGCATTGAAACCAATGCTTAATTCTGTTTGATCATCCTCATCTACTAGTAGGTTCTTTCTAACCTCCAATTCCGCTCCAAGTACTTCGGCTTTTTCTCCTGTTCTAAAGAAACGCTGGGTACCTGTGGCGTCATTTGCGATAACCTTGTTAATTGGATCGTTGATTTGCTTGGCGAATGCAGCGGCAGAGAATATTTCACTTTTTCCGAAGAACCATTCATATTTTAAGTCCACATTGTAGATTTCAGAGAACGAAGGATCGTTTAAAAGGTCTGGATTACCACCAACACGTTGGGTAACGTCTTCATAGACAAAAGGAGTAACTTCTTTAAATTCTGGAAAGGAAACGGTTTTACTGAAAGAAAAGCGTAAATTTTGGTCTTCATTTAATCCATATTTTACATTTAAACTTGGTAATACATATGTTTCGCTTGCACTTCTAAATCCAGGATCGGTAGGTAATAGGTTAATTACATCATAGACAATATCTTGCTGTAGCGACTCCAATCTAACACCTGGAACAATAGTCCAAGTAGAATCCAATTTTACTTCAGCGTTTAAGTAACCGGCGTGTACTCCTAAGTTCCCTTCATATGTATTTTCGGCATTTCCGGGGAGGTTGGTACTTCCTAAACCGTTGGCTGGGTCTAGCGGGTTAAACACGAATGTGTTATAAACTGTCCCAGTGTTTCTAAAGTCGAATACATCGTTAAAATTGGTGACATCTAAAGCGGGAGTATTTGGTTCGATGAAATCGTAACCGTATCTAATATTTTCAAAGTTTCTTTCTTTGGTTCTTCCGTTGTACCCAACATTAAATTTGAGATTTTCAGAAGCAGTAATTCCCATGTTCATTCTTCCATTAATCTCCTTGTCTTTAATATCCTGAAAGTAGCGTTGGTTGTCGAATGGGATATTATTAAAGAAGGATGGGTTGGTAGTTGGATCGTTGTCCAAGGCTAAATCAAATCGCTCTAAGCTAATACGCTTTCTATCTGGCTGGCGAGAGTCTACTACATTATAACCGAAGCCCCAATCGAAATCTAGGGTCTCATCTAATTGGTGGCTACCTAGTAGTTGGTTCACAAAGATCATGTCTTGATCAAACTGAACATTCATTTGGTAGAATCCTTTGTCTGTATTTAAAATAGCATCTCTATTGGTTCCTTGACCATCTGTTCCAAAGAAACCAACTTCATCGCTTCCACTGTTGATGAAGAGCGAATTGTAACTTAACTTATGGTCGCTATCTATTTTGTAGATAATATTTGCCATTGCCGTGGTAGTGGTAGAGTATTCGTAGATTTCGGAGGCGTCGAACCGTTTTTTCTCAATAGTAGTGAAGTCTACCTGCGGCCCTTCTCTGTATTCGAAATTGTTATCGAAAGAAGCAGTTCCGAAGAAGCTTAATTTAGAATCGTCGTTAAATCGAATGGAAGTTCCCCCTGCAAAGCTACCGTTAAAGCGTACTGGTGATCCAGCATCTACTGGGTCAACTCCATGAGAAAGTACCACTGCAAAAGGATTGTTGTCGTACCTATTATAAAATCCAAATTTGCCTGTTCCTTCACTTTTTACAAACTCTTCTCCAATAGAACGGGAGTTAAATCCGCTTCCCAGATCAATATCTATAAATCCTTTACCGGCGTAGTCTTTTGCCGTGATGTTTACATTACCCGCTGCGAAATCTCCGTAGAAATCGGTCGCATACGCCTTGCTTACCGCAACATTTTGAATTACATCGGAAGAAAATAGATTGAGGTCCATATTCTTCTTTTCGATGTCATTGGATGGGAGGGAAAGACCATTATAAGTGGTGTTTAAATAACGATCGCCCAATCCACGGACATATACATTATTACCACCTTCTTGACGTGAAATTCCTGAGATCTTGGTAACTGCTCCTGCAGCATCGCCTACGCCTTTTCGAGCAAGCTCTGCAGCACCAATACTCTGTTTAATGGTAGTGGCCTTCTTTTGTTCTAATAGTAAAGCGACTTCGCTTTCTCTTTTAGTGGTTGTCTTTATTACTACTTGTTCCAGTTGAGCGGCACTGGCTCCCATGGGAACATTTACGGTAGTAATTTTGTTGGCTTCTACTTTAATGTTAGGGATTTCAACAGTCTCATATCCTACGAAGCTGTATTGAATAGTATACATTCCAACCTCCAAGTTTTCTAAGGAGTATAAACCGTCAAAATCTGAAGTAGTTCCTGTGTTGGTGCCTTTGATAATAACATTGGCAAAAGCAAGTGGTTCGTTGTTAAAATCTTTGTCGGTAAGGGCTCCAACGATAGATCCAGTGCCTTGTGCGAAGACTGCGGTGCTGGTAACGAGTAATAATAGTAATAATAAATTTTTCATTTTAATATTTAAGTTTCTCGGGGCAAAGATGAAATACCTTTGTAAAGATCATGTTAATGGGATGTTACCAATTCGTGATTGATAGGTTACGAAAATGTTAAGGAGTTTACATTTAAATTATCTACGTTTAGATAGGTGTAAACTTGTATCTTGCAGTTCAAATTTTCTATTTACTATGATGCAATGGGAGCAACTTCTTTCCTTAAGAAGACAGGGAGATATTAATAAACGACTTCGGATTGAACAAGATGAGACCAGATTGGGGTTTGAGGTGGATTATGATCGAATTATTTTTTCTTCAGCTTTTCGGAGTTTGCAAGACAAAACTCAGGTAATTCCACTGTCGCAAACATCATTTGTTCATACGCGGCTAACTCATAGTTTAGAAGTTTCCGTCGTTGGAAGATCGTTAGGACGAGCTGTAGGGAAGGCACTTCTTGAAAGGCATCCACAACTTAAGGAAACGCACGGGTATCAATTCAACGATTTTGGCGCCATAGTAGCTGCAGCAGCGTTGGCACACGATATTGGAAATCCTCCTTTTGGACACAGTGGAGAAAAGGCGATCGGGGATTATTTTTCCAACGGAAAAGGGAAACGATTTAAAGCAACTTTGAGTGATAAAGAGTATCAGGATTTAATCGACTTTGAAGGAAATGCTAACGGATTTAAAATTCTTTCTGAATCCAAGAATGGTGTAACTGGTGGTTTGAGACTAAGTTATGCTACGTTAGGGGCATTTATGAAATATCCTAAACAGTCTCTCCCAAAGAAGCCCACTGCGCATATAGCCGATAAGAAGTATGGGATTTTTCAATGTGATGTTGCTTCTTTCGAAGAGGTTGCAGCAGAACTTGGTCTTCTGAAATATGAGAACCAACGATATGCGCGCCATCCACTGACCTTCTTAGTGGAAGCGGCAGATGACATTTGCTATACAATTATCGATTTTGAAGATGGAATTAACCTCGGGCTTATTGACGAGGAATTTGCATTAGAGTACCTCATAAAATTAGTAAAGGATACGATCAATAAAGAGAAATACAATGGCTTAACAAAATCTTCGGATCGTCTCGCTTATTTGAGATCGCTCGCAATAAGTACGCTTATTAATGAGGCTGTGTCAGTATTTTTGAAAAATGAAGACGCTATTTTGAGTGGGAAATTTTCAGAAGCATTACTCGACAAAAGTAAATATGAAGCGCAAATAAATGATATCATTAAAATTTCAGTAGAGAAGGTTTATCAGAGTACAGAAGTTGTGGAGAAAGAGATTGCTGGATATCAGATATTATCAACATTACTCGATGGATACACCACTGCTTTTGAAAATATGTTTAATGGAAAGGCCCGTCATTATGATAAATTATTATTGAAAAGCTTTGATGGCAACCTAGCAGATTCTACTTCGGTTTATTCCTATTTAATGGAATGTTGTAATTATGTATCCCGATTAACCGATGGAAATGCGTTACAACTATTTCAAAAGATAAAAGGAAATCTATAGTATTTAGGTGGTGCTTATGTAGCCATGACTAAAAGCGGGTTGCGAGACTTCACCCTGTTCTCTTGCTTTAATTGAAGCACTTCTATTAAAACAATGTGATTATTGATAAATATCTCATATAAATCTAACCATAACCTTAAAATTAACAGTATTTAGCCGCTTTTTTTGTCAATAAGATATTATATTTATCGGCCTGACCGAATTAATAACATTAAATCAAAAATTGACCATTAATTAATTACTAATTTTTCTTAAACTTTATGACTATGAAAAAATTACTCTACCTGTTTGCTTTCCTTTTGGTAAGTGTTGCGGGTGCCCAAGATTACTCCCAAGTAATCCAATCACATTTATCTAACAATCGCGCTCAACTAGGTTTGTTAGAGGGAGATGTTGAAACCATTGCTATTGGTTCTCAATCTACTTCTAAAAGTATGAAGGTAGATATGGTGTATGCTACTCAACAGCATAACGGTATCGACATTTTTAATACTACATCAAGTTTCGCTATCAAAAATGGTGCTGTAGTAAATATGGGTTCTTCTTTCGAGGCAGACGTTCAGTCTCGTGTGAACACTACTACACCTTCTCTTAATGCAACAACTGCCGTTACTAAGGCAGCAAACGCATTAGGTTTATCTTCTCCGTCTGCTTTAGAGCTTTTGGAAAGTGAAGGAAACAACTATTTGTTTTCTAACGGAAACATTTCGTTAAACAATATCCCAGTACGTTTAGTATACCAACCAATGGACGACAATTCTATTCGTCTTTCTTGGGAAGTTAGTATCTACTTATTAGATGCAAGTCACTATTACAACGCAAGAATCGATGCTCAAAACGGACAGTTATTGGCTAAGAATGACTACGTAGTAAGCTGTGATTTCGGTGAGGGTGATCACTCTCATGCTGTTGGAGGAACTAACGAGTTATTTAACAGTGCTGGTCCTTCTATGATTGTTGATGAAGCAGGTGGGACTCAGTATAGAGTATTTCCTATTCCGTTTAGCAGCCCATTAGACGGTGCAGATGTGCTTGTTGGAGATCCAGCAGATGCAATTGCATCTCCATTTGGATGGCATGATACGGATGGTGCTGCAGGAGCAGAATTCACTATCACTAGAGGTAACAATGTGTACGCTCAAGACGATCTTGATGGAAACAATGGTACAGGTACTTCTCCAGATGGAGGAAGTGGTCTAAACTTTGATTTCCCTTACGATCTTACAATGCAGCCAGTAACATACTTAGAAGCTTCGCTTACTAACTTATTCTACTGGAACAATATTATACACGATTTCACTTACCAATATGGTTTTGATGAAGAAAGTGGAAACTTCCAAGAAAACAACTACGGAAACCCTGGAAACGGTAGTGACTCTGTGAACGCAGATGGTCAAGACGGTTCTGGAACTAACAATGCAAACTTTGCGACTCCTCCAGATGGAGCAAATCCAAGAATGCAAATGTTTAACTGGACTTCTGCTAGTGGTCCTATAGATATCTTAACGGTTAACAACGGTCCTTTAGCTGGAGTATATTCTGGTGTACCTGCTATATTTGGAGGAGCACTTCCAGTGCCACCACTTACTGAAGACCTTGTGTTAATTGAAGATGATGATTCTGGAACTTCTACAGATCCTAACGATGCATGTGACCCTATTACTAATGGAGGTGACCTTGCTGGTAAAATTGCCGTAATTCGTCGTGGAGAATGTGAATTTGGATTTAAGTCCTTAGCTGCTCAAAACGAAGGTGCTGTAGCAGTAATTATGGTAAATAATGTAGCTGGTGACCCTATCGGGATGGCTCCTGGAGCTGATGGTGCAGGTGTTACTATTCCACTTTTCATGATTTCTGATGTAGATGGTGAGGCGCTTATCGCTGAACTATTAGTTGCAACAGTTAATGGAACAATTTCTGGTGAGAATGTTACTCCAGATATCGATGGAGATCTTGATAACGAAATTGTAGCTCACGAATATGGTCACGGTGTATCTAACCGTCTTACGGGAGGTCCTGTTAACACTAGCTGTTTAGGTAATGCTGAGCAAATGGGTGAAGGATGGAGTGATTACTTAGGTCTTATAATGACTATGCAAGCTGGTGATACTGGTGAGGACGTTAGAGGTCTTGCGGCTTACGCTTCAGGAAATCCAAACGGAATTAGAGAGGCTCCTTATAGTATAGACTTCGCAGTAAACGATTATACGTATGCAGATACTAATAACAATGTAAGTCAGCCACACGGTATTGGTTTTGTTTGGGCAACTGCTCTTTGGGACATGACGTGGATGTTGATTGATCAATACGGATTCGACTCAGATCTTTATACTGGAACTGGTGGAAACAATATTGCAATGCAATTAGTAATGGACGGTATGAAGTTACAACCTTGTAGCCCAGGATTTATCGACGGTCGTGATGCAATTATCGAAGCTGATGAATTGGCGAACGGTGGAGTAAACAGATGTCTTATCTGGGAAGCTTTTGCTGGTAGAGGTATTGGATTTAGTGCAGATCAAGGAAGTGCATTTAGTAGAGCTGATCAAGTAGAAGCTTACGATCTTCCAAGTTTCTGTGATCTTGGTTCAGAAGATAACAACTTCGACAAGAACTTTAAGATTTATCCTAATCCATCTGCTGGTGTAATTAACATCAACTCTGCAGTAAGCTTAGGTGAAACAGAAGTATCTATCTTCGACATGAATGGTAGAAGAGTTTATACTACAACTATTGAAATTGGAAACCAAACATCTATTGATGCTACTGGCCTTACTACAGGTGTGTATGTAATCAAGATCGATGGAGGTAGCTATTCTCATACTTCAAAACTTATCATCAGATAAGCATTGAATGACTTGTAAAATGAAGCCTCCTGAAATTCAGGAGGCTTTTTTTATATACTGTATTTTGCTCGATTCTTTTTTTGGTGAAGCTTTCCTACATCAGCTTTTGTAGTTCGATCACGATCTTTTCCGAAGAAATACCACTTAGTTCTTTTAGTTGCTCTACAGTTCCTTGTTCTGGAAACGCATCTGGAATGCCGAGTAATTTAATGGGGTTCTTATAATTGTTTTTTAAGGCGAATTCAGCAATTGCACTTCCAAAACCACCGCTAACAATCCCATCTTCAATGGTAACAATGTTTTTATAACTACTGAAAATTTCGATTAAAAGAGATTGATCCAAGGGTTTTACAAACCGCATATCGAAATGTCCAATTTGTTCGTTCTCTGAAAAACTTTCTAATGCTCTACTCACGTCTGTGGCCGAAGTACCAAAGCTGAGTACTGCAATGTTCTTACCTTTCTTCAAACATACACCTTTGCCAATTTCAATGTTAGAAAAGTCCTTTTTCCAATCTAGAATACGGCCTCTTCCACGTGGATACCGAATGGCTATTGGATGATCTAAACCTAATTGGGCTGTGTATAAAATATTTCGTAGTTCAATCGCATTCCTAGGAGCAAAAATGATGAGGTTCGGAATACACCTTAAATAGGCGATGTCGAAGATGCCATGATGCGTAGCTCCGTCTTCACCCACCAATCCTGAACGATCTAAGCAAAAAATAACAGGAAGATTTTGCAGGCAAACATCGTGGATTACCTGGTCGTACGCTCGCTGTAGAAAAGTAGAATAAACATTGCAGAAAACAGTCATTCTCTGTGTTGCTAAACCAGCCGCAAAGGTCACGGCATGTTGTTCTGCTATTCCTACGTCGAAGGCCCTCTCTGGAAAGACGTCCATCATATATTTTAATGAACTTCCAGTTGGCATGGCTGGGGTAATTCCTATGATATTTTTGTTTTTCGATGCTAATTCTACGAGTGTCTTTCCAAATACATCTTGAAATTTTGGAGGGAGATTATCCGTACTCTTTGGAAGTAAATCTCCAGTAAGGGCATTAAATTTTCCAGGGGCATGGTATTTTACCTGATCCTCCTCCGCTTGTCTAAGTCCTTTACCTTTTTTAGTGATGACATGCAAAAGTTTAGGTCCGTCTTCTAGCTTGAGGCGTTCTAATTCTGCAATTAATTTTGGTAGGTCGTGGCCATCTACGGGGCCGGAGTATTTAAAATTCAATGCCTCGAAAATATTATCGGTCTCTGGCGCTCCGTCCAGATTTACTTTGGTAAAATAACTTTTAAGAGCTCCAACACTTGGGTCGATACCAATTGCATTGTCATTTAATATGATTAAAATATTGGTGTTTGTCACACCAGCATGATTAAGCGCTTCAAATGCCATTCCGCTAGCAATGGACGCATCTCCAACTACGGCAATATGTTGTTTATTTATGAACCCCGAAATTTTCGAAGCAATGGCCATCCCCAGAACTGCCGAAATGGAAGTGCTGCTGTGTCCAGTTCCAAAAGCGTCGTATTCACTTTCTGAAATTTTCGGAAATCCACTAATTCCGTTTAAACGCCTGTTTGTATGAAATAGGTCCTTTCTACCCGTTAAAATTTTATGTCCATAAGCTTGATGACCCACATCCCAAACCAATAGGTCGTTGGGGGTATCGAAGACGTAGTGTAAAGCAATTGTCAATTCGGTCACCCCTAGACTAGCGCCTAAATGCCCTTCTTTTGTAGCGACCATATTGATTATGAATTCTCTTAATTCGGTAGCGAGCTGAGGTAGATTTTCCTGAGCAATCTTACGCAGGTCAGAAGGGAATTGAATAGTATTTAGAAGATTGTTTTGCACTTAGCAAAGATAAGCGGTTTAATTGTGAGTTACTATATTGAAATACGATTGGACAAGGGTTTAAAACTTATAAACTTAAATGTGGTATTACTAAATTACTTCTCGTTTTGTCTTTTTTCTTTATTCTTTTCCTTTAATTTTGATAAGTAAAACATTGGAAATGATAAAACCCTACGACGATACTTACTTTATGAAGCGTGCGCTCCAAGAGGCAGAAGTTGCTTATGAAAAAGGTGAGATACCCATTGGCGCTGTAGTCGTAATTAACAATCAGATAATTGCGAGAGCGCATAATCTTACAGAGTTGCTCAATGATGTTACAGCGCATGCTGAAATGCAGGCTATAACTGCCGCGGCTAATTATTTGGGAGGTAAGTATTTAAAAGATTGCACTCTATATGTAACCATTGAGCCTTGCCAAATGTGTGCAGGAGCTTTATTTTGGAGCCAGATTCCAACTATTGTATATGGTGCTAGGGATGAACAAAGAGGTTGTATTGCTATGGGAACCAAACTACACCCAAAAACGAAGATGACTGGAGGAGTACTGGAGCAAGAAGCATCATCGCTTTTGAAAAAATTCTTTATTGAGAAGCGTAATTTGAATTAATGAGTCTCCTTTCCTGTAAATGAGGGAGTAAAGTTTCCTTCGCGAAGACTTGGAATAGTAGAGTCTCTCCTTCGCCAAGGCTATAGAGAGTAAAGAAAAAACCCCCAACTAGGTTGAGGGTTTTGTTTGGTTGGTGTAAGATATATCTTAGTCGTGGATCACGCGCACTTGTGCCGCAACCATTCCTTTTCTTCCTTCTTCTTCAACATATTCTACTTTGTCACCTTCGTTAAGGGCTTCCCCGTTAAGACCGGTTACGTGAACGAAAATATCCTTTCCAGTGTCATCATTAGTGATAAAACCGAAACCTTTAGACTCGTTAAAAAACTTTACTGTTCCTTCCATTGTAATAAAAATAATAATTAATAATAAGAAGCAAAGGTAATAGAAATCTTCTGCGATTGTGAAGAAATACTAAAATTTTTGCAAAGAGTCACTGATTTACACCTTTTTATCTTTAGACTCTCCTCGCATTTTTTCAATGTTTTCTTTAGTGAGCATGTAATTTTTTACATCCTTATTTCTCCACCTGTGATAAATAAAAAGGGGCATCCATAAAAAGAACAATCCAGCTACAGAAATTCCAATGCAAAATTCACTGGTACTTAAATTTTCGTCGCGCACATAATATCCATAAGAGAAGGTGGCTACTAGCAGAAAAAATATGACTATTAAAAGATAGCGCATTTTGAGAAGGTATTGCCCTTTTTTAAGTAAAGGTAGCGATGCTTTTGATTAAGGTTAATTATTTAGACAAGGTAAGTTGTAGATTTAGTTCCTTCAATTGTTCTTCATCAATAAAGGCAGGCGCGTCGATCATTACATCTCGTCCACTATTGTTCTTTGGGAAAGCAATAAAGTCGCGAATGGTTTCCTGTCCTCCCAATATTGCAACCAATCGATCCAACCCAAATGCTAATCCGCCATGTGGTGGAGCTCCATATTGGAAAGCATCCATTAAAAATCCGAATTGTTCTTTTGCTTCTTCTGGAGTAAACCCTAAGTAATCGAACATGGTTGCTTGAATGTCCTTATCATGTATTCGAATAGAACCTCCTCCAATTTCATTTCCATTTAACACAAGGTCGTATGCATTCGCCTTTACGTCGCCTGGATTCGTTTTAAGCAATTCCATCTGTCCTGGTTTTGGAGAAGTAAAGGGATGGTGCATCGCGTGATAGCGACTAGTTTCTTCATCCCATTCTAATAGAGGGAAGTCGATAACCCAAAGAGGTGCAAATTCGGTTGCCTTTCTGAGTCCAAGTCGTTCGGCTAATTCCATGCGTAATGCACTTAACTGTGCACGTACTTTGTTTGTTTCTCCTGAAAGTATACAAATCAAGTCACCAGGTTTAGCTCCTGTAGCTTCAGCCCATTTGGACAAATCTTCTTGATCGTAAAACTTGTCCACCGAAGATTTATAAGTTCCATCTTCATTACATCTAGAATAAACCATTCCCAGTGCCCCAACTTGCGGGCGCTTTACCCAATCAATAAGTTTATCTATTTCTTTTCTCGTATGAGTATTTCCGCCAGGGACAGCAATACCTACAACCAATTCAGCATCGTTGAATACTTTGAAGTCTTTATGTTGAGCTACGGCATTCAATTCACCAAACTCCATTCCGAAACGGATATCGGGTTTATCGTTACCATATTTTTTCATAGCATCATCATAAGTCATTCTAGGAAAGTCACCTATTTCAACACCGTTAATTTCTTTCAAAAGATGTCTAGTAAGGTCTTCAAAAGTATTTAAGATATCTTCTTGTTCAATGAATGCCATTTCACAATCGATTTGAGTAAACTCCGGTTGTCTATCTGCTCTTAGATCTTCATCGCGGAAACACTTTACGATTTGGAAGTATTTATCCATTCCTCCAACCATCAATAGTTGTTTAAACGTTTGAGGCGATTGGGGAAGCGCGTAAAACTGTCCTTCGTTCATTCGGCTCGGCACTACGAAATCTCTTGCTCCTTCGGGAGTCGATTTAATAAGGTATGGTGTTTCCACTTCTATAAAGCTCTTTTCAGATAAAAAGTTGCGAACGGCCATCGTTACTTTATGACGAAACATCAAACTTTCCCGTACTGGATTTCTACGTATATCTAGGTAGCGATATTTCATTCTAAGATCTTCACCGCCATCGGTTTCGTCTTCAATTGTGAATGGTGGAGTAAGTGATTTATTGAGTATTAAAATTTCAGAAACAAGAATTTCAACATCTCCAGTTGGTAAATTGGGGTTTTTAGACTCTCGTTCTATAACAGTTCCCGTAACTTGAATCACAAACTCTCTACCCAGGTTAGCTGCGACTTCCATCATTTCTTTAGGAGTGCGTTCTTCATCAAAAATGAGTTGAGTAATCCCATAGCGATCCCTTAAATCTACCCAGATCATGAAACCTTTATTTCTTGATTTTTGAACCCATCCTGAAAGGGTCACTGTTTCATTTATATGTTCAGCTCGAAGCTGACCGTTGGTATGAGTTCTATACATTTTGTCGTTTTTGAATTCCTTTTTCTGAAGGAGGTTGCAAATTTAACAAGATTCTACTATTTACTAAGACAATTGATGAATAATCTCTGTATCTAACAGATGTAGTCGTAACGAATTCAGTTGACCCAATCAAGCAAGCATCGCTTAGGCGATAAAACATCTTGTTCGAAAACTGCTTATTTTTCTTCTATGCCTATAGATTCGTTTTCAAGTGTTGAATGCAGACGAACTGTTGTTTACTGTTTATTTTGGGATAAATAGTATTTGACTTTGCAAAAATGATGTCAATTTTAATTAAGATAAGTATAATGAGTATGGGAGGTGTAGAAATGAATAGCGTTAAGACTGTTAGTTGATACTTAAACTAGGATGTGTAGCTCATTGACTTAACATGCTTTTTTTCATTTAGTTATTCCAAATTTTTCACAGAATTTTATCTTCCTCACTTGGAAGGTGTTATGAATTAACTAGGACAGTCCGCAAATCATTGAAAAAAAATCAGAAAATCGTTGGTTTAACTAAAGAATTAAAAGTAAATTCGATGAAATAACTAAAACTTAATAATTATGAAACAAAAGAACTTTAATTACAGGATGCTCCTGTTTTTATTACTGTTCCCTTGTATTGCCTTTGCGCAAAATACAATTTCGGGGAAAGTGAGCACGGACAATGGGGATCCTGTTGCATTTGCAAACGTGATTCAAAAGGGAACCTCTAATGGTACTACAACAGATTTTGATGGTACTTATTCCATTGATGTGGCGACTCTGCCAGTAACATTAGAATTTTCTTCTTTGGGTTATACCACAGTCGAACAATCGGTTTCTGCTGAAGGAACCGTAGATGTTACTATGCAAGAATCTGCTCAGGCATTGGATGAAGTTATTGTTACTGGTTTGGGTACTTCTATTAAAAGGTCAAATGCTGCAAACGCAGTTTCATCTGTAACTGCGGAAGAGCTTGTTGGAACTACAGGACAAACTACAGTGGATGGAGCTTTATATGGTAAAGTTACTGGGGTTAATATTACAGCTTCTTCTGGTGCGCCAGGAGGTGGTTTTGCATTGCGTCTTCGTGGTATTTCTTCTATTAATGGTAACAACCAACCTTTAATTATTGTGGATGGAGTTTATATTAATAATGTAGAAATTCCTTCTGGTTTGAGATTCGCTTCTGGAGCGAACCGAGCAAACGAAGAGAACGGAGCAAACCGTTTAGCCGATTTAGATCCAAATGACATTGAAGATATTGAAATTTTAAAAGGTTCTTCTGCTGCTGCTATCTACGGACAGCGTGGTAACGCGGGGGTAATAATTATTACTACTAAGCGTGGTAAGAGAGGGAAAACCAAAATTAACTTTAGCCAAGACGTTGGGGTAAATAAAATTGCAAACCGACTTGGAATGCGTCCTTGGACCGCACAATCTGTGGAAGATGTTTTTGGAGCTGCCGAAAGAGAAAAATTTGAAGCAGTTTTGGCTACTAATGGTCAATTATACGACTATGAAGATATCATTTATGGGGAAACAGGTTTTATTAATGAAACCCGTATAAGTGCTACCGGTGGTGGTGAAAAAACTAAATTCTATGTAGGTGGTGGTTTTAGAGACGAAGAAGGTATTATTAAAAACACTGGCTTTGATCGATTCTCTATGAGAGCAAATATTGATCATAAAATCTCTAATACTTTCGACCTTACTTCTACAAGTAACTACGTGAGAAGTAATGCAAGTAGATCGTTTACTGGAAATGAGAATGAAGGTGGTTTAAGTTATGGATATACCTTAGCGTTTACACGACCTTGGAATAATCTATTTCCAGATGCACAAGGGAACTATCCAAATAACCCAACTTTTGCTGGAAACTCACTTTTTGTTAGAGACAGAGCTAAGAATGAGGATACAAACAATCGATTTATTCAAGGTTTAACTTTAAACACAAAAATCTTAACTACAGATACGAACAGAGTTAAGTTAATTGTTAGTGGGGGTGCAGATATTCTGTCTAACCAAACATACGTATATGTTCCAGAGACCCATCAGTCTCAGCAAGGGACTTTGAACCCTGGATTTATTGCTGAGGGTAATAACAACTTTACTCAACTGAATACACAGGTGATTGGTGTTTGGGATCATGATGCTATGGGCGGTGATCTTGGATTGACTACTCAGGCTGGTATGACGTACCTGTACCAAGATGTAAATAACCTTTTGAGTATTGGACAAGGACTTTTGGCAAATCAGACAAGTATAGATAATTCTGCTGCTCAGAGTTTCAACCAGTTCCTTTCAAGAGAGAAAGATTTTGGTATGTTCGGACAAGTTGAAGGTAACTATAAGGATCAATTCATTGCTACCATTGGATATCGTTTAGATAAATCTACGAGAAATGGTGATCCAAACGAGTTCTATGGTTTTCCAAAAGCGTCATTGGCAGTAAACTTAGCCAATATGAATTTTTGGAATTTAGAAGCTATTAATCAATTTAAGGTTCGTGGTGCTTATGGTGAAACAGGTAACCCAGCGCAGTTTGGTTCTACCTTTACAAGTTATACAAGTACAACGGCTGGAGACGGTCCTGTTGGACAAACTTTAGCAGGTCTAAAAGGAGATCCAGATATTCAACCAGAAACAGCAAGTGAACTTGAATTTGGTGTAGATTTAGGATTTTTGGATAGCAGAATTAATTTAGAAGCTACTTACTACAATAAGCAGGTAGATGATCTTATTTTAACAAGAGCACTTCCAGGTTCCTCAGGATTTACACAGGAACGTACTAATTTAGCAGATCTTGAGAATAAGGGTATAGAATTAGCTATTTCAGCAGATGTGGTGAAAAGTGAAAACTTTACTTGGAATACGCGTGTTCAATGGTATAAAAACCAATCTGAGGTTACTCGTTTAGATGTTCCTGCATTCGCCCAGCCAGGTGCTGGTTTTGGAACAGGTTTAGGTACATTCTTTATAGAAGAAGGTAAGCCAGTAACACAGCTTGTTGGAAACATTGATGGAGTATTAACGCAAGTAGGTGATGTTGAACCAGACTTTCAAATGGCTTGGAGCAATAATATAACGATCTTTAAGCAATGGGATATTTCTTTCTTATGGCAGTTAAAAGAAGGTGGAGAGAATTTAAACCTATCTCGTTTCTTAACAGATTTAGGTCAGGTTTCGCCAGATCTTGAAACGCAAGCAGGACAAGATCGTCTCGCCTCTCCAACAAATGCATTGCGATTTGTGGAGCCTGCAGGATACTTGAGATTAAGAGAAGCGGCACTTTACTATAGAGTTCCTAGTAAATTAGTGGAGAATATCTTTGGAGGAACTGTAGAAGGTGTAAAACTTGGAGCTTCTGGAAGAAACTTATTTACTGAGACAGATTACAGTAGCTACGATCCGGAAACTTCTGTTAACGGTGGTGCAGGATTATCTAGTGGAATTGAGGTAACTCCATTCCCAAGTGCTACACAAGTGTATTTTCACTTAAATGTTAACTTTTAATTAAATTGATTATGAAAAACTTATATAGAAAAATAACCTTATTTGGCATGGCAGCAGCTACAATGCTTGCCGTCTCTTGTAGTTTTGAAGAACAGGTAGACCCAAATGGACCAAGTGTTGACGGAGTTGCTTCCGAGGCATCTATTGGTCAATTAAATGAACTCGTTGTTGGTGTTGAGGCATCTTTCAGAAATGGCTTGGCAATTGAAACAACTGCAAGTGGAACCTTGGGAAGAGAATTATACCTTTTTGACGCAGATCCGCGTAACACGGGAGATTTGTTAGGAAAGAATGGTATTGGATTAGACAATAACTCTTTTTATAGTACAGGTCAATGGAACGGAAGCTATCGTTGTGTGAAAAACGCGAATTTGTTGATAGAAGCCGCTAGCAACACTAGTGCTGTTACTGCTTCAGAGCAAAATGGATATACTGGTTTTGCTAAAACTGTTATTGCTTACGAATTGATACAAATGGTGAAGTCTTATGGGCAGGCTAGAGTAGATGTTGCAGATGAGGAGAACCTCGGCCCTATATTGGACGAAACAGCGGCTCTTGCTGCAATTCGTACATTATTAGATGAAGCCAATTCAGAATTAGGAAATGCTTCCATCGTTTTCAATTTGAGTGAAGGCTTTGAAGGTTTTGACGACGCTGGTTCTATGAGAGAGTTTAACAGAGCAGTAGCCGCGATGGCAGCTGTGTATGCTGGAGATGGAAGCGGAGCACTTTCTGCTCTTAATAATTCCTACTTTAGTCTTAATGGAGACCTAACTGTTGGGCCAAAGCACGCATTTGGAGCTGGAGGTAATGACGCTCAAAATGGTGTATTTAAAGTTCCTTCTCCTGCAGGTGGAGACACTAATATTGGAGATAACATTATTGTACATCCAGACTGGGTAAATGATGCCGAAGCTGGTGATGCAAGAGTTGCAGCAAAGTCTGCTCCAACACCAGACCCAACTGCTTCCTTAGATGGATTATTTGCTGAGTTTGAAACTCGTTTGTACGACAGCCCTTTATCGCCTGTGGACATCCTGAGAAATGAGGAGTTAGTTCTAATTTATGCCGAAGCAAATATTTTAGCTGGTAATACAGGTAATGCCGTTGCAGGAATTAATAGAATTAGAAATAGTGCAGGTCTTTCAAACTACACTGGTGGTAATTCTACGGCTGAGCTAACCACTGAATTGTTGAATCAGAGACGTTACTCACTTTGGGGAGAAAACCATAGAATGTACGATTTACGTCGCTATGGTCTTACCAATACGTTGCCGGCAAATGAGCCGAGACCTGGAGATCAAATATTTGATAGACTACCAGTTCCGTTAGCAGAGGAGAACTAAATTTACAATGCAAATTAATAAAGGAAACCCTTTCAGTTTAATAGCTGAAAGGGTTTTTTATTTCTGAAATATTCTATATAAACTAAGCGGCTGTTTTTATCTCTTCCGCGATTTTTTCTGGCTTACTTCTCCAGCTGCGAACTTTGATCTTTATTCTGTATATGATATAGAAAAGTAACGGAACAATGATTAACGTAAGGAAGGTGGCAATAATCAATCCATAGATTACGGCCCAAGCCAATGGCCCCCAAAAAATTACATTATCTCCTCCTAGATAGAAACCGGCATCTCCACTTTGAAACAATCCAAAGAAATCGATATTTACACCAATTGCTAATGGAATTAGTCCTAAAACAGTGGTAATAGCTGTTAGTATTACAGGACGCAAACGAGCGCGACCAGCATTTACGATCACTTCTTTTACATCAGCGACTGGAAGCAATGCATTATCTTCTAAATCTAGCGCTACAATGCGACGATCAATAAGGAGTTGCGTATAGTCCAATAATACTACTCCATTATTAACAACAATCCCCGCTAATGAAATAATTCCCATCATCGTCATCATTATAACGAAAGGAGCTCCTGTTATCAAAATTCCTCCAAATACCCCAATAAAACTTAGGAATATCGCGATCATAATGATGAGTGGTTTTGAGATAGAACTGAATTGAAAAATCAATAGGAAAAAGATTAATCCAAGTCCTGCAAAAAACGCTCCCATTAAAAAAGCCATTTGTTCTCCTTGTTCCTCTATTTGTCCAGTATAGTTTACTTTTATATCACCAGGAATTAAGTCTTGAGCTGCTGAACTGCTCATTTCGGACTGTACCTGACTAACAATTGCGCCAGCATCGGTATAACCTGGTTCTAACGCAGAGTAAACAGTAACAACTCTACGCGTATCTCTATGTTTAATTGCGCTAAAAGAAGAAGTGTTTCTCGTTCGAGTAACCGCAGTAACGGGTATTTCTTTGATCTGCCCTGTTGCTTGATCCCTAAATGTAATGTTCTGGTTAAAAAGGGCAGAGTTATCGTAGCGCTGATCTTCTTTGAAACGGACATATATATCGTAGTCTTCACCATCTTTCTTAAACACGCCAGCTTTGTCTCCAAAGATGGAGCGTCTTAATTGATTTCCTACCATACCAGCAGCGACTCCTAATTCTCCAGACTTTTCACGGTCTACAATTACTTGAGTACCTGGTTTTCCTTTATTTACATCTATTTTCAATTCATCGATTCCAGGAATGTTCTTACTATTTATATAGTTTCGCATTGATTCGGCTGCAGCGATAAGCTCATTGTAATCTGTACCTTCTAATTCAATGTTTACAGGATAGCCTGCAGGCGGGCCAACGGCGTCTTTTTCAACAGAGATAGCTACTCCCGGATAAATTCCTTTTACAGCTTCCTGAACTTTAGATCGAAGCACTTCACTATCTTCTCCTTCTCTAAACTTATATTCTCTCATGGTTGCAGTTACCTTCGCTCGGTGTGGCATTTCTGCGCTACTACCGCCATCGGTTTGTGGATTTCCTGCTCCTTCACCCACCTGAGATACGGCAGTTTCAACTAAAAAGTTATAATCACCACCTTTCAAATACGTTTCCTCATTAAAGACACGATAAACCCGGCGTTCTATTTCTTTTGTAATTTCATTGGTCTTTGTGATAGCTGTTCCTTCAGGATATTCAACGTATACAATTATTTGATTCGGTTTATTGTCGGGGAAAAACTCAATTTTCGTACGTTGGGATGCAACGGAACCGCCAAAGGCACCAAACGTAGCGAAAAGTAGAATAAAAATTCCGCCCACAAAAAATACAGGCTTCCAACCCTTTATAGCCCAGCTCAAGAAATTCTGGTACTTTTTTTCCAACCAACGAAGGAAATTTTTCTGAAAATTTTCAGCAGCACCCATGAGTACGTATCTATATAACCACATAAATGCAATGGTGGCAAGAACCAATGTTCCCAATCCTTTTATACTGCCTCCCACAAACAAGATGAGAAGCCCAACAGGTAACATTATTAACGAAGTTCGAATTAAAAATTTTCTGGTTAAAGGTGTTTCTTCCGTTTTCATAAACTGAGATACCAGCATGGAATTTATGAAAATGGCGACAAAGAGTGAGGATCCGAGTACAACCGATAAGGTAATAGGGAAGTAGATCATAAACTGTCCCATTACTCCAGGCCACATCCCTAAGGGTACAAAAGCGGCTACTGTAGTTAAGGTTGAAATAATAATTGGAAATGCGATTTCACCAATCCCTTTTTTCGCAGCTTGAATTCTGGACATACCTTCCTCGTCCATCAATCGATATACATTTTCAACTACCACAATACCATTGTCAACCAGCATTCCAAGCCCCATAATTAGGGCAAAAAGTATCATGGTGTTCATGGTGTATCCTAGCAAACTGAGAATCATAAAACTCATGAACATAGACATTGGAATTGCAAACCCAACAAACAATGCGTTTCTAAATCCTAAAAAGAACATTAAGACGCCAACTACCAGTATAATTCCAAAAATGATATTATTCACCAAATCGTTTACCTGATTTTCTGTCTTAGCACTTTGATCGTTTGCCGTAGTTACCTTCACATCTGGCGGAAATACATCGGTTGCAGCGGTTTCTAAAATCGTATTGATTTTTTCCACTGCTTCGATCATGTTCTTTCCAGTTCGCTTTTTTACATCTAGCATTACTACACTTTCGCTCACTTTTTCAGCGGTAACACTTTCCCCTTTTTCAAGGGTGAGATCACGGGCAAACGTTGTTTTATCCTGCTCTCCAAATTTTATAGTCGCAACGTCTTTTAAATAAACAGACGAACCTTTTTCCGACTTTATCACAAAGTTTTTCAATTCATCTGGTGAAACTATTTCACCTAATACACGAAGAGTTCTTCTTTGTCCAGACGAAATGATATTTCCGGCAGAGATCGTATTGTTTTCGTTTCTAATGGTATTAATGATATCGTCAAAACTAATTTGAGCAGCCATCATTTTATAAATATCTACTGAAACCTCTACTTCCAAATCTTGCGCGCCACGTATGGTTGCTTCTTTTATTTCTCCAAGTGCTTCTATTTCATCTTGCAGATATTCTGCATATTCCTTTAATTTTTCAACAGGATAATCCCCTGAAATATTTACATTGAGAATTGGGGTCTCTTCTGAAATACTCAAATCGAAAACATTGGGTTCTACCTTGGCACCGTTGAAAGTTGGCCAGTCTTCGGTGGATGTTTCACTATCTACTTCGTCTTTTACCTTTTGTTTTGCGGTTTGCACGTCGAGCGTTTCATCAAATTCTACCGTGATAATCGCATAATCTTCCTGAGCCGTGGAAATAATTTCAACAACGTTAGAAATGTTTTGTAATTTATCTTCTAATGGATCTACAATAAGACGTTCAATATCTTCAGCCGTGTTTCCTGGATAGGGCGCAGAAATATAGATTTTAGTCTCATTAATCTCAGGGAAATTTTCTCTCGGCATGGAGAAGTAAGCAGTTAACCCTAAGATTAAAAAGAGCGTCACCAATACATATATAATAGTAGGATTGTCAATCGCCCAGCTAGAGAGGATGAATTCCTTATCGACTTGTTTTTTCTTTTTGGCGTTCATCTATTAGTAATTTAGAATTCGTACTTCCTGATTATCCTTTACACTACGGGCACCTTTAACAATGATGTGTTCTCCTGAACTTAATCCCTCCAAGACTTCTATTTGTCCGCCCTGAGTTTTACCCGTTTTAATAATTCTACGTTTAGCAATGGCTTGTTTTGCATCCTCGCCATTTTTTTCTGCGGTATATACATATTGTGCCCCTTCAGAATCTTCATTAATTACGTTTAGAGGAATCAATATTGCTTTTTCTGCAGTGTAGTCATTGATCGAAAGACGTGCCGTTAAGTTGGGCTTAATGGAGCCATCTTTACTAGGAATACCCACCTCTACTTTGAAACTTCGATTGGCTGGATTGATATAATTACCTGTTTGCCTCACTTTAGATTCGATTGTTTTACCCAAAACTGGAATATTGACGGCGACACTTTTACCTTTAACTACGCTCGCTAAATAACTCTCTGGAACTTCTGCGCTAACGAACATATCTCTCAAATTAACAATTCTGAAAACTGCTTGTCCGGGTGCCACTACTGTTCCTTGATCGGTAATTACATCATCAATTACTCCCGAGAACGGCGCGCGAATGACGGTTTTACCTAATTGACTTTTTAACTGTTTTACAGCGCTGTTCGCACTCTCGTACTGAGTTTGCGCTTGCAGGAATTGAATCTCCGAACCAATTTTTTGCTCCCATAATCTCTTTTGACGTTCGTAGGTGGTTTTGGCTAAAGCAGATTGTGCCTCCAACTGCGCTACCTGACTTCCAAGGCCTCCGTCGTCAATGCTTCCAAGAGTTTGTCCTTTACTTACTCGCTGCCCTTCTTTCACATAAACCCGAGTCAATGTCCCTTGGTATTCTGGATAGATGAGCACATTTTGTTTTGTTTCCACATTTCCTTGAACCTCTACAAAATGTCTGAAAATAGTATCCTTTACGGTTTGAGCAGTGACGAGAACTTCTTTTTTAGACTTGTCATTATTTTTAAGTACCTCATCCAGTTGTGCAACCTGAGCATTGAGGGCTGTAATCTCAGCTTTTAACTCTGCTTTTTTGCTTTTAAGGTTTTCCACGTTGCCCTCTGCGATGATTTTGTCAACAGATTGTTCGGCCTTATCACCTCCGCAAGAAGTTAAGAGAAAAGAGATGAATAATAGGTAAAGTGTTGTTCTCATGAGTGGTCGTTTTTTATTTAGTAGTTTCTTGTTGGATAGGTTGAGAAGTCGCGTTCTTGATTGGTTCGTGCTATGCTTCATTTGATTAATTTTTTAATTGAGGCGTGTTTAAAATAGTCTCTAAGTTTGCTTTAGAGTTTATGACTTCCAACATCGCCTGAAAATACTGTTGTTGGGCAGAATATAATTGCTGTTGGGCCTGTCTTAATTCAAAACTGGTCGACAGTCCTTCGGTAAATTTGATTTGGTTCTTTTTTTCAATTCGCTCTGCTAGATTTAAATTTTTCTTAGAGTTGTCGTAATTTTCTATGGCGAATTTATAGTTGCTCTGCGCTGTATTCGCCTCTAGCTGTATGTTCTTTGCGGCTTCGTCTAATTCTGTTTCTGCCTGATCTAGTGCTATTTTCGCTCTTTGTGTTTTGGCAGATCGCATTCCGCTACTAAAAATGGGAATGTTCATGTTTACTCCAATAAGTGAAGATTGAAACCATGGTTGACTACTGTCAAAAAATGAAAAGTCGTCTCTAAAAGCGCTTGTTCCGTAATTAATGAAGGCAGAGAGTGAAGGAAGTGCTCGACTTTTCTCAAGTTTTAGTTCCAAATTTCGTTGCTCGGTAAGATTAAAAGCAATTTTATAGTCTATGTTTTCTCCAACATTAAGTGTTTTTTCCATGAACTCTAGTTGTATGTTTTCCTGAGCTAATTGGTCCAAACCGTCTTTCAATACAACCTTGGCGTCCAAATCGAGACCGAGACCAACTTTAAACATATCTCGTGCAATAGTTGTAGAGCGTTTCGCATTGCTTAGTTGAGTTTCTATATCTAGTAGTGTTATTTCTAATTGCTCTACACTTTCCTCTTCCTCAAGGCCGTTTTCATATATTTTACGCGTTTCATAAAGATTTTTCTCTAGGTTAACTTTGTTTTTTTCGAAAATAGCGACAAGCTCTTCAGAAAGGAGAACGCTCCCATAGGCATTGATAATTCCTTTTCTCACTTCTAAATTTGTTTTTTCAGAAGCATTTTCAGAAAAGTCAAGAAAAGCTCTAGCGGCTTGCAAGCCAACCAAGTAACTTCCATCGAAAATTAGTTGATCTAGCGTTGCTGTTGCTGAAGCATTTTGTGCAGTTCCAAAAGTTACCGGTACAAATGTGCCAGGATCACCTCCTGCAATTTCTCCAGGAATCAGTGTTACTGGTAGCTTTAAATTGTTTTGATATGAGATATTCCCGTTAATTTGGGGTAATCCAGTTGCGGTAGTTTCCCACTTCTGCTTAATAGCTTTCGCGATGTCTCGACGAGCATTAATGGCCGTGTAGTTGCTATCTATCGCAAAAGAGATGGCTTCTTCCAATGAAAAACTATAGTCCTTCGTCTGAGCGTAACTACCAGCGGGTAGCAGAGCGATTAGTATTATAATGATAAATCTGTTCATTATTCTAGGTTTGATTGTATAGTTTGATTTAAAATTTTTCTTCCCTCTGGTGTTACAATACCTCTAAGGTGATATTCAAGGAACATCTCATGCAATGCAATCCCTTCAAACATTGACGGGGGAAAAAGGTTAGCGTCTTTAATTCCTGTTACTCCGTTAAAATATATTCTTGATACAAATTGAACGTCGATATTGTCTCTAAAAAGTCCTTGCTTCAATCCTCTAGTTAAGTTCTCCACGACGCAATCCTGCATGTAGGTAAATTGACGCTGTTTTATGGATGCATAAATTTTAGGATAATACTTTTGAAGTTGAAACCATGGAGAAGATTTCTCATTGCGCATATGTTCCATCACCCTTTTCTTAATTTCGTATAGTTCTTCTATCGGGTTTTGTTCGTGGGAACAGATGTGATCTATATCTGAACAAACATGTTCGAAAATTTGATCAATAACTACTGCTACAATGCTTTCTTTATTTCCAAAATGACTATAAATGGTTTTTTTTGAAATCCCCATTTCGTTGGCGATATCATCCATTGTGACACTCTTAAATCCAAGATTTAGAAATAATTCGGTCGCTTTTTGTATAATCTTCTCTTTCATAAACAGCGACAAAAGTAAGTAAGGAAACTTTAAAAACATTAAAAGTTTCCTAAGTTTTGCAATTATTTAACATTCTGTTAATATGGGGAATGCAGGACGCATGGTTTTAGGTGCTGTTCGTCTAGTGCTCAAGGTGGTTTTCGAGCCAATGTTGTTGAACTGAACTTTCGTTAATGATTTGATTATTATCTATTTAAAAGGTTTGAAGGCTTTTTTATCATCTACATTCATACCGCCATTGTAGATTACTACTTTTGATAAAAATGTCTAAGATCTCATCAACTTCATCTCATATCTAATCCGTACTTTTGCACCAAATTTTGCGAATGGATTTTTTAATTAAATACAATGATGCGCTCAGCAATCATTTAGAAGATGCGGTAACTGTGAAAGAGCCGAGCCAGCTTTACGAACCAGTAAAATATATTCTTACTTTGGGTGGAAAACGACTGCGTCCTGTACTCACCTTAATGACTGCCGATTTCTTTGGTGCTGATTATCAAGAAGCAATGAACGCAGCTCTTGCGGTAGAGTTGTTTCATAACTTTTCTTTAATTCATGACGATATCATGGACAATGCTCCGCTGCGTCGCGGGGAAGAAACCGTGCACGAAAAGTGGGATATTAACACCGGGATCCTAAGTGGCGATGCTATGCTTATTTTGGCGTATCAACTTTTTGAAGGTTATGAACCTGAATTGTTTAGGGAACTTGCAAAGCTTTTCAGTAAAACAGCTATTGAAGTATGTGAAGGGCAGCAGTATGATGTTGATTTTGAAACTCGTGATGATGTGACGCTTTCAGAATATATAAAGATGATTGAGTATAAAACTGCGGTACTTGTAGGTGCGTCCATGCAGATGGGAGCTATTGTTGCTGGTGCCTCTGTTGCTTGTAAGGAAGGAATTTATAATTTTGGACGGGATCTAGGGATTGCTTTTCAGTTGCAAGACGATTATCTGGATGCTTTTGGGAATCCTGATACCTTCGGAAAGCAGGTTGGGGGTGATATTATTGCCAATAAGAAGACCTTTCTTTATCTAACTGCCTTGCAAAATAGCTCGAAAGATGAAGCTAAGACATTACAACATTTATTTAGCATCAATCCGAAGGATCCTTCAGAAAAAATTAAAACAGTAAAAGAAATATTTATTTCTTCAGGCGCTGCCGATGCGGCCATTAAGGAGATTGAAAACTACACTCAAAATGCCTTTACTATTTTAGAAGACATTAAAATTTCAGTAGTGAACAAGGATAAATTTCAAGAGTTTGGCTCATGGCTTATGAAACGAACTGTTTAGGAGTTTATTCGCTTAAGAAATGAAGCGCTATTTACGGGTCATTTCTTACAGAGAAATTCTTCATTGCCTTTAAAAAAAGACCCGAACAAAAGGCGCCCAGGCATTTGCATAGATGCTACGTTGATCGTCGTAAAGAACGTCGTATCGAATACCAAGAGTGACGTTGTTACTTGTATAGCCTGCTCCCATAAAAAGAGCTGGATACCAATAGTTGTCATTTTCAAACCCTAATCGGTCATCATAATTTCTGCTAACGTTGAGCTGCTCAAATTCGGCTGAAATTTGTATTTCAGGAATAACATTGTATAACGATAAAATACTTCCACCTAAGACGGTGGAGGTATACTCGTTTTTTAAACTGCTGTAGGTTCCGTTTAGACCCACTCCTAGTGAAAATTGATTGTTAAATTGATAGATAGCACTAGGAGCCAAGGTTCCGCTGAAAAAGTCACTTCCGAAACTAAAACCTAAACCTCCCCCAAAACGCACATTGTCCAAGAATCGAGGTTCGTCTTGATCTTGAGCACTTAATGTTGAAAAAATTCCTAGGCATAGAAGTAGAATAAACTTTCTAAAGTGAATTTGTCTTCTATTCATGATCGTTGTTTTAAGATTTTGTGATATAAATATAGCTATTAAAAAATGGTAGTTATTCTATTTGTTGTATTTTTGTGTTGTTTTACTAAAGTAGCCCTATTTATTCCAATTATGGATAGATTTTCATTTCTCAATGCGGTTCACCCTTCTTATATCGCTGAACTTTACGATAAGTACCTCCAATTTCCTGATAGTATAGAACCCAGTTGGCGTTCCTTTTTTCAAGGTTTTGATTTTGGTATGGACAGTGGTTCATTAGAAGCGCTTGGTATAGAGCCTGGTGTAAATGGTGTTCCAGATAATG
This sequence comes from uncultured Flavobacteriaceae bacterium, assembly GCA_947495135.1. Taxonomy (GTDB): domain Bacteria; phylum Bacteroidota; class Bacteroidia; order Flavobacteriales; family Flavobacteriaceae; genus Aureisphaera. Next base: position 151,006 of record CANLXN010000003.1, on the reverse strand, counting down.
TACTAAAGGAATTTCAGGTCATTAATTTAATTGATGGATATCGAACTCGTGGTCATTTATTTACCAAGACCAACCCAGTTCGCGATCGTCGACAATATACCCCTACACTTGCTTTAGAAAATTTCGGATTGAATCAATCTGACATGGATTCTCAATTTGAGGCTGGATCAGTTTTAGGCCTTGGAAAAACTACCTTAAGAGGAATTGTGAATCATTTGGAAGCCATTTACTGTGATGCCATTGGTATCGAGTACATGTATATCCGAAATCCTGACGAAATTAAATGGATTCAGAATTGGTTAAACAATAACGATAATCACCCGAAATACTCTTCAGAAGAGAAAAAACATATATTAAAAAAGTTAAACCAGGCACTGTCGTTCGAGACGTTTCTGCACTCAAAGTACGTAGGACAAAAGCGTTTTTCTATTGAAGGACTTGATGCTTTAATTCCTGGACTCGACACTTTAATGGAAAAAGGTTCGGAGATAGGTATCGAACAATTTGTAGTGGGAATGGCACATAGAGGCCGTTTAAATGTACTGGCAAATATCTTTGGAAAATCTCCGGAGGCTATTTTTAGTGAATTTGACAGTAAAGAATACGATGAAGCCGAATTATTCGATGGTGATGTTAAATACCATATGGGTTGGACGAGCTTCCTTGAAACCGATGGTGGAAAGAAAGTACGCATGGATTTGGCTCCAAACCCTTCGCATCTTGAAACTGTAAACGCAGTAGTAGAGGGGATTGCAAGGGCTAAATTAGATAATAAATTGGGTGGAAATGAAAAGGCAATTCTTCCAATTCTTATTCATGGTGATGCTGCGGTTGCTGGACAAGGTGTAGTATATGAGGTAGTGCAAATGGCTCAACTTGAAGGATACCGAACTGGAGGAACCATTCATATCGTCGCTAATAATCAGGTTGGTTTCACTACTAATTATTTGGACGCTAGGTCTTCTACCTATTGTACCGATGTTGGAAAGGTAACCTTATCGCCTGTATTACATGTAAATGCGGACGATGTTGAAGCAGTTTGTCATGCATTTAGTTTTGCTCTAGAATTCAGAATGAAGTTTGGTCGAGATGTCTTTATTGATATTTTAGGATACAGAAAGTACGGGCATAATGAAGGTGATGAACCTAGATTTACCCAACCGAAATTATATAAGGCTATTTCCAAGCATCAGAATCCGCGCGATATTTACGTTAGTCGCCTTAAATCTGAAGGTGTAATAGATGATGGATACGTAAAGCAATTAGAATCTGATTACAAAGCAGGTTTGGAGGAAAATTTAGAAGCCTCCAGAAAGAAAGATAAAACCGTCATTACCGAGATTTTGGCAGATGATTGGAAAGACTATGAATTAGGAAATCTAGAGGATATCCTTGCTGAAGTCGATACCACTTTTCCTTTGAAGAAATTAGGGGTTTTGGCCGAAGGGATTACAAAACTTCCAGCAGATAAAAAATTTATTAGGAAAATACAACGTATCATAGACGATAGGAATAAACGTTACACAGAAACCAATCAACTGGATTGGGCTATGGGTGAGTTGCTTGCATATGCTACGCTTATGGAAGAAGGGTTTAATGTTCGAATGTCTGGGCAAGATGTGGAACGAGGAACTTTTTCTCACCGCCATGCAGTTATAAAAACCGAAGATGATGCGGAGGAGGTAAACCTGCATAATAACCTTGGAGTTGAAGGTAAAATGTACATCTATAATTCGCTTTTAAGTGAGTATGGAGTTGTAGGTTTTGATTATGGTTACGCTATGGCTGCGCCAAAAACGTTGACTATTTGGGAAGCTCAATTCGGGGATTTCTCTAACGGAGCTCAAATTATGCTAGATCAGTATATTTCTGCGGCCGAGTCTAAGTGGAAAACTCAAAATGGTTTAGTAATGCTGCTGCCTCACGGTTACGAGGGACAGGGTTCAGAACATTCAAGTGCACGTATGGAACGTTACCTACAGCTTTGTTCAAGAGACAATATGATTATGGCAGATGTAACTACACCTGCCAATTTCTATCATTTGCTAAGAAGACAGATGAAATGGAATTTCAGAAAACCTTTGGTAGTTTTTACACCCAAGAGTTTATTGCGTCATCCATTGGTAGTCTCTACGAAAGAGGAGTTGGCAACTGGAAAGTTCCAAGAAGTAATAGACGATGCGCAGGTAGATAAGAAAAAAGTCACTTCGTTGGTTTTTTGTACTGGGAAGTTCTATTATGATTTGTTAGAACGAAGAGAGGCAGAAAAAAGAAACGATGTTGCGCTTGTTAGGATAGAACAGTTATTTCCACTTCCTCAGAAACAATTGGAAGACTTGATAGCACTGTATCCTAATGTAAAAGACTATGTCTGGGCGCAAGAAGAGCCAAGAAATATGGGCGCATGGGGATTTATGCTTATGAATTTTGACCAAGTGAAACTAAGAGTGGCTTCTAGAAGAGTTTATAGTTCGCCTGCGGCGGGAAGTAGTACTCGTTCTAAGGCGCGACACAAAGAAGTAATTGATAGTGTGTTTGATACACCTCAATAATAAAAAATAGTAAGGTTTCCGTTATGCGGAAAATAATAGAAATATTATGTTAGAAATGAAAGTTCCCTCTCCGGGAGAATCCATTACAGAAGTAGAAATAGCACAGTGGCTAGTTGAAGATGGCGACTATGTTGAAAAAGATCAGGCTATTGCTGAAGTTGATAGCGATAAAGCAACTCTTGAACTTCCGGCCGAAGCAAGTGGTATTATCACCTTGAAAGCCGAAGAAGGTGATGCTGTTGAAGTAGGTGCGGTAGTGTGCTTGATAGATACAGACGCTGCCAAGCCAGAAGGTGCTGCAAGTGATGCTCCAGCTGAGAAATCTACTCCAGCAGAAGAGAAAAAACCTGCTAAAGAAGAGAAGTCGCCAGCAAAGGATTCGTATGCCACAGGAACTCCGTCTCCAGCCGCTAAGAAGTTGTTGGATGAAAAAGGGATTGACCCAAAGAGCGTTTCTGGAACAGGTCGAGACGGTAGAATTACAAAAGATGATGCTCAAAAAGCTACACCTTCCATGGGTACTCCAGGGAACGGTTCGCGCGGAACAGAGCGCAAGAAGCTTTCAATGCTGCGCCGTAAAGTAGCAGAACGTTTAGTGGCCGCTAAGAACGAAACGGCAATGTTAACTACTTTTAATGAAGTAGACATGGGACCAATATTTGAGCTTAGAGCTCAATACAAGGAGGAATTTAAGGCGAAGCACGGTGTTAGTCTTGGCTTTATGTCATTCTTTACTCTTGCGGTTGTTAGAGCATTGGAACTGTATCCAGATGTAAACTCTATGATCGATGGAGATTATCAAATAAAACATGATTTTAAGGATATTTCAATCGCAGTTTCAGGACCAAAAGGTTTAATGGTTCCAGTAATTCGCAATGCTGAGAATTTAACCTTTAGAGGTGTTGAAAGTGAAGTAAAGCGTTTGGCAATAAGAGCAAGAGATGGAAAGATTACGGTTGATGAAATGACGGGCGGTACTTTTACCATTTCTAATGGAGGAGTTTTTGGAAGTATGTTGTCTACACCAATTATTAATCCACCGCAATCTGGTATTCTTGGGATGCATAATATTGTGGAACGTCCAATAGTTAAGGACGGAGGAATAGTAGTTGCGCCTATTATGTTTGTTGCTTTGAGTTATGATCACCGTATTATCGATGGCCGAGAGTCTGTAGGATTCTTAGTGGCTGTAAAGGAAGCACTTGAAAGTCCGACCGACTTACTAATGAATAATGACGTAAAAAGAGCTTTAGAACTATAGTTTATAGAACATACATATATAAAGTCAAAAACCCGACATTGCTGTCGGGTTTTAAATTTAATCTAGTTAGTTGCTGCAAATAAATTAACTTAAAAATATGAATCAAAGTATACTGCTTTTTTAGCTTGGAAAATCCGAAAGTACAGCTGGTGTAATTCGTCTTGTGATATTTTCCGAATACAGTTTTTACGCTTTTCTCATGGTGTAAAGATGTGTAATTAAAAGCAGAAAGTAAATACGTGCAAACACGTAAATTTGAGTAGAGACTTATTGTAATTTATCGTGGTGCTCTTTTGCCCAAATAAGAAGGCTATTGGTTTTAGGTTCCAACTTTAATTTTACAATAATATTACTTCGATGTTTCTCAACAGTTCGATAAGAGATAAATAACTGTGACGCGATCTCTTTATTGGTCTTATCTTTTGCAATAAGCTTTAAGATCTTTTTTTCTGATGGAGTAAGTACGTTCAAGGTGCCGTCGTCGATCATGTTCTCGGCCAAAAGTTCTTTGATTTTTGGACTGAAATAGGGATTTCCTTGCGAAACTGTTTGAATACAGTTTTCAATTTCTTCTAAGGCAAATTCCTTTAAGATATAACCGAAAATGTTCAAATCCTTTGCTTGAGCATACAGCTCTTTTTCCTTGTGGAAAGTAATTAGTACAATTTTGGTTTTGATGCCATTGCTGTTACATTTTTTTGCGATTTCAATACCAGACATAAACGGCATTTGGATATCGAGGATAGCAATATCTGGCTTCAATTTATTAATGAGGTTAAAAGCTTCTCTACCATCATTGCCGCCACCAATAAGGTTGTAGCCTTTTTCGATGATAAAATCGCTAAGCCCCTTTAGTAAAAGGGGGTGATCGTCTGCTATTATTATTGATTTATTTATCACGCTACGGGAAATTGAAATTCGAGTAAGGTTCCATTATTTTTTTTCGATTGGATCTTCATTTGCCCGTTTAAGAATTTTGTTCTCTCGAGTAAAGTTTTTAATCCAAGGGATCGTATGTTATCATATTTTTCGGTAAAGTTAAAGCCTACACCATTGTCTCTAATGGATACAGTTACCACATTGTGTTCTCTCTTCACAACTACCTTCCCTGCTTCAGCTTTGGCATGCTTTATAATGTTGTTGAGACATTCTTGTACAATTCTATAAATATTGACTTCTTGTTTTTTACTGAAAAGGTTATCGATATTATCTATTTCAGAAGAAATAAAGAGCGTCGTATTTTCATCTATTTGATTAAGCGTGTATTCGATCGCTTTTGTGATTCCAAGTTCTTGTAACTGAAAAGGATGCAGGTTTCTAGAAATTGCTCGAACTTCGTCGATGGCCGTTTCCACTAATTTTTTTGTTTCATCATCTTGCGATCTATGCACCTTATTCTTTATAAGCAACAAACGCTGACCTAAGCCATCATGAAGGTCTTTCGAAATTCGCTTCCGTTCCTCTTCTTGAGAAACGAGTAATTCCTGACTAAATTTTTCCTGAAGTACCTTTTTGCCTTTGATGCGCATCCTGTTTCGAAATAGAATAATCATGCCAAAAACGCTAATGAGAATAATACTCATATTAATAAGTCGTTTTTTAGCAGATTCGTTGTCCTTTTCCAAGAGTTGAATACTTGTACTCTTTTCAATAAGTTCATTTTCTTTCTTCTCTGTTTCGTAGAGGGTTTGATAGTAGGCGAGTGTATTGGCAGTTGTCTTGTTGTAAATGGAATCTTTTAACGCAGAAAACCGATCCATGTTTTCAAGTCCCTTTTTATAGTTGCCGCTGGCTGAATACACTTTGGCAAGTAATTCGTAAGAGTCTAGTATATCTTCTTCGTATCCCAGTACTCTGGCATTGGCCAATTTTCTTTCAGCATATTCGAGCGAGTTTCTATAATCTTTGTTTGCTAAATAGTAGTGGGCCATTGCATCGTTGTGGTGTACTTTATTTACAAGATCATCGGATCCGAGTTTAAAATTATCCTTCAACAAGGAGAGGTACTTGTTGGACTCTTTTAAATTGTTGTTTTCAGAAAAATAGGCAGACAATTTTGAATAGACATAAATCTTACTTCGAGGATTAATCCTTTCTGGAGGTAATTCGTTAATAACACTGTCTGCTTTTTTTAGGTTTTCCAGATATAAATCAGGCTTCCCCATCTTCTTGTAATCCAATGCCTGGTTGTAGTATGTTGTAGGTAGATGATGTTCTAGTCCAAGTTGCTTAATTTTTTTGATATTAAAATCGCGCTCCTCTTTGGCCTTGTCGTAAAAGCCGTTCATACTAAACATGGCTGTGATTCCTTGACGAGCATAATTCATATACTCATAATCCTCCAGTGCTTCAAAATACTCATATGCCTTTTTATAGTTTTCTCCTGCGGGCACAAACTTGCCCATGTTCGAATACGTTTGTCCGCTAAAGAGGTAGGCATCCGCTACGTAAACCGAATCTTTAGAAGTGTAGTTATCGATGGCATTTTCATAATCTATTATCGCTTGAGGAAGGTCTAGGCGAGCGTTGGCAGCGCCTCTTTTAAGGTACAGGCTACCTATAAGAAAACTATCCTTCATTTTATATTTTCTAGCTAATATTCCATCGATAAGCCGTACCACTTCTTTGGGTTCGTTCTTGATAGCGGTTAGGCTATAGCTAATGTTAATCACTTTTCTGGCCGCAGCTTCGATACTGTCTAATTCCTTCGCCAGTGCAATGTACTGGAGGCTGTAGTCAATAAAATTGTCTAAATTCTTTCTTCTATTTGTGCTTATAAGGGAGTCCAGTGCTTCGAATCGCTCTAATGGAACGGTAGAATTTGCTAAAATTTCGGAGTAAGAGATCTCTTTCTGTGCAGAGGCAGAAAGGGTTAAAAGTAGCAGGGAAACTACTGAGGATAGTGTTAAGTTTGTTTTAAGCATAGATTCGTCGAGGAGTAGATAAAGATAAATAAAATATCTTAAAGCAGTTACATTTACTTGATATAGAAGCAATTTCTTCCGTAATCAATCACCGCGCGTAACCTTTTGAGAAGATCGGCCCCTAATATCCCGTGAATTGGTTCTTCGTCTGCTTGTTCTAAGGCGGCATTAACATGTCCTAAGTCGAATAGAATGAAATCTAGATTTTCAACAGTAACTGAACCGATACCGATAGAGTTTCCAGTGGTGATTTTGGTAAGCATATCTATAGCTCCCGCCCCGGCAGCCTTAATGTCACTTTCTTCTGTATGCAATGAGAAATGCTGAATACTATCAAATCCAATACAACTTGTAGACGCGCCTGTGTCAAGGATGAAATTTCCACGTGTGTTATTGATTTTTACTGAAAGTTTGTAATGCCCGGTTTTAAGTTTTTTCAGAGGGATTCTTCTGAAATTTTCTCCGGTGAGATAGTTTCGTAATGACACAGTTTTTTTCGTAAAGATAAAGAACAAAATGCTAGCTTTGCGCTTATGCTTACAGATACTCATACTCATTTATATAGCGAAGCGTTCGATGAAGATCGGATCGAAATGGTGCAGAGGGCCAGAGATAACGGTGTGTCTCGATTTTTTATTCCGGCAATAGACAGCAGCTATACTCAAGCCATGTACCAATTGGAAAAGACATTTCCGAATGAGGTGTTTTTAATGATGGGCCTACATCCAACTTCTGTAAAAGAGGATTATGATGCCCAATTGAAGCACGTGGAAGAGCAGTTTGAGAATCGCAGCTTTTTTGCAGTGGGTGAGATAGGAATCGACCTGTATTGGGATACGTCTACTTTGGAGATTCAAAAAATTGCCTTCAGAAGACAAATTCAATTAGCTAAAAAACTATCCTTGCCAATAGTAATACACTGTAGGGATGCTTTTGATGAGATTTTTGAGGTTTTGGAAGAGGAAAAAGGAAATGATTTATTTGGAATTTTTCATTGCTTCACGGGAACTTTAGAGCAAGCGCAACGTGCAATTGGCTTTAAGATGAAGCTGGGAATAGGAGGAGTGGTTACCTTTAAGAATGGCAAGATTGATCAATTTTTAAATGAAATCGATCTTTCAGATATCGTGCTCGAGACCGATTCCCCTTATCTCTCGCCCGTGCCTTATAGAGGAAAACGAAATGAAAGTGGTTATTTGTCCTTGGTTTGCAAGAAAGTGGCTGAGGTTTATGGAATTTCGGAAAATGAAGTTGCTAGAATTACCACTGAAAATTCTAAACAGGTATTCGGCATTTAATAACATAAAGTAAAAGCGATTATGAAAACCAAGTCGAACATACTCCTCATATATACTGGTGGTACTATTGGTATGATTAAAGATTTTGAGACTGGCGCTTTGCGTAATTTCAATTTTAACGATCTTTTAAAGCACATTCCTGAACTAAATTTATTGGATTGCAGTATTGAAACGCAAAGTTTTGAGGAGCCTATTGATAGTTCTAATATGAACCCTACTTATTGGGTGAATCTGGCCACTATTATTGAAGAAAATTATGAAACTTTTGATGGCTTTGTGGTACTACATGGAAGCGATACCATGTCTTATACAGCTTCAGCCATTAGTTTTATGCTCGAGAACCTTGCCAAGCCAGTTATTTTTACTGGATCACAATTGCCTATTGGTGATTTGAGGACAGATGCTAAGGAAAACCTCATTACGTCTATTCAAATTGCAGCATTACAGGATAAAGGAAGACCGCAAATTGCAGAAGTGGGTCTTTATTTTGAGTACAAACTATATCGAGCCAACAGAACTACCAAGATAAATGCTGAGCATTTCGAAGCTTTCGCGTCTTTAAATTATCCCGAATTGGTAGAAAGTGGAGTTCATTTAACCGTGAATGTAGACGATCTGTTAGTGCCAAATAGAAGAAAAAAATTGAAAGTTCATAAAAATCTGGAATCTGAAATTATGTTGGTCAAAATGTTCCCCGGCATGAGTGCAGCGGTTGTTGAGCATTTGTTTTCATTCCCCAATTTAAAAGGACTGGTATTAGAAACTTATGGAAGTGGTAACGTTACTACCGAGTCTTGGTTCGTTGATAGCTTGAAGGCAGTTATTAAAAGAGGCATTCCTGTTGTTAATGTAACCCAATGTGCTGGAGGTTCAGTTTCTTTGGGTTTATATGAGACCAGTGTTGAATTAAAAAAGGCTGGAATTGTTTCTGGAAAGGATATTACCACCGAAGCAGCACTTTCTAAAATGATGTATTTGTTAGGACAGGAAATTTCTGGCCCGAGCTTCAAAACAATTTTCGAAACTTCCATTCGCGGAGAAATGGAATAAATAAATGCGATTTATTTATAGTGTCGCAGTATTTTTTTTTGTTATTTAGCAACCCTTTTTGGTCAAAAAAACCGATTGGGATCTAGAGAGGTGGCCGAGTGGTCGAAGGCGCACGCCTGGAAAGTGTGTATACGCCAAAAGCGTATCGAGGGTTCGAATCCCTTCCTCTCTGCAACAGCAATTAAGTAAGTCTTTTAAAATGCTTACTTAATTGTTATTTTGGACTTCCCAATCCAAACAATAATAGTTAAGGACTTGTATTTTACTAGTATTTCAGATGTCTCAATATATAGGTTAGATGGAAACTAGTTTCAATTCTTTTCTCATAATAAATTTACCTACAAAATTTATTATAATCCGGATTAAAGTCGAAAGACAGCTCTTTTTAAGTAACTCGTTAGAAGTCAGATGTCAAATTTTAGCTTTTTTGATAAAACAAGAGAAATTTTGAAAAGAATTGTGAGAAAGCTCGGCACAATCGCATAATTATTGCACATTAACTAATTATTTTTATATCTTTAAACCTTTAACTAAAACAAACTTTAAGTCGATAGCAATGAAAAAATTATTTTCTATTCTAGCAATTGCAGCAATGGTTTTTGCAGGAACAAGTAACGCAACTGCAAGCGCTGTACAAACAATGCCAACTAATGCACAGTTATTAGTAACAGCATCAACCGTAACAATTATTCAAGATGAAGCTGGTTCTTCAGAAGCTGAATCTAAAGGATTCCATCAGGATCTAAAGGAGCGCTTCGTTGAAGGAGGTCCAGGATTTATGGGAATTGTATTGTTATGTTTAATTCTTGGTTTAGCAATTGCGATCGAGAGAATTATTTATTTAAACCTGTCTACCACCAATACTCAGAAATTGGCTAACAATGTAGAGGATGCATTGAACAGCGGTGGAATTGAAGCTGCGAAGGAAGTTTGTAGAAATACAAAGGGACCTGTTGCATCTATTTACTATCAAGGTCTTGATCGAGCGACTGAAAGTGTAGAAGCTGCGGAAAAAGCGGTAGTTTCTTACGGAGGTGTTCAAATGGGGCAGCTAGAGAAAAACGTTTCTTGGATATCATTGTTTATCGCTTTGGCGCCAATGCTTGGTTTCATGGGTACGGTAATAGGTATGATTCAGGCATTTGATAAGATTCAGTCTGCAGGTGATATGAATCCTTCATTAGTAGCAGGAGGTATTAAAGTAGCACTTTTAACAACTGTATTTGGACTTATTGTGGCTATTATTCTTCAAATCTTTTACAATTACATTATCGCTAAGATCGATAGTATTGTAAACAGTATGGAAGATGCATCTATCACATTAATTGATATGTTGGTAGACTACAAAAACAAAAAGTAATTTTAAAACACATATATAATGGGTTTATATAAAATATTAAAAATAGTAGCTGCAATCCTCGGTGTATTGGGTATGGTCCTATGGTTCATGATCGTATACAAAGGTGATGAGGCTATTAAAGCCGCTGGTGGCGAAGGCGTTGATCCTCTTATGTACGTAGGGTATATAGTACTAGCTATTGTACTTCTTTTTGTACTAGTATTTGTACTTAAGGGAATCTTTGAAGGAAACATTAAGAAAACATTGCTATCTGTTGGGGTATTCCTATTGGTAGTTATCATTTCTTATGTGATGGCTACAGACAGTATTGAAGGTTTACCACTTGTTGATGACGAGCCTATTACTGGAAGTACGTCTAAATGGGTTGGAGCGGGATTATATACGTTCTATCTACTTGCAATAGCGGCAATTGGTGCTATGGTATTAAGCGGAGTTAAAAAACTAACAGGTAAATAATGGCTAGAAGATCATCACCCGAGGTAAACGCGGGATCTATGGCAGATATAGCATTCTTGCTGCTCATCTTTTTCTTGGTAACTACTACCATCGAAAAAGACAAGGGTATTGCAAGACAGCTACCTCCTATTGAGGATGTTGAAGATCCACCAATTATCAAACAAAAGAACTTATTCGTCGTTAACGTGAATCGAAATGATCAGTTATTGGTGGAAGAGGAATTGATGGACGTAAAGAACTTGCGCCAAGCAGCTATTGACTTTATAGATAATGGTGGAGCACCATCTTCGAGTCCTGAACATTGTAACTATTGTAAAGGTGCGCATTCGCCAGACTCGTCAGACAATCCTGATAAGGCGGTGATCTCTGTTCAAAATGACAGACTTACTTCTTACAAAATGTATATCACTGTTCAGAATGAGCTAGTGGCTGCATACAACTTTCTGAGAAATAGAGAGTCGCAGCGATTGTACGGATGGGATTTTACTGAAATGAAGAAAAGTTTGGATGCAGGAGATATACCAAGCAGCAAGGAAGACGATATTAAGGAGAAGCTAGAGACTGTTCAGAAACTTATACCGTTGAAATTGTCAGAGGCAGAACCAAAGAAAGCAGGATCTTAAAAACTTATAAAGATGTCAAAATTTAAAAAGAAAAAGGGGGGTGAAATCCCTGCGGTAAATACTGCATCACTTCCTGATATTGTATTTATGCTGTTATTCTTCTTTATGGTGGTAACTGTGCTTAGGGATGATAGTATATTCGTTCAGAATAAACTTCCGAAGGCCGATCAAGTTGAAAAGCTCAAGAAAGATCGATCCATCTTTATCTATGCTGGAAAGCCAGGTCCTGGTTATAAGCAATATGGTGAGGAAGGTAAGATACAGATAGGAGATAAGTTTACCGAGATCAAGAACATTAGGTTCGCCTTAGAAGCTTTACGTGGAAAACTTTTGCCAGCACTTCAAGATAAAGTAATGGTTGCCCTTAAAGTGGATGGTGAAACAAACACTGGTTTGGTAAGTGATATTAAACAAGAACTACGTGAAATAAATATGTTGAAACTTATTTATATCACTGCGGGTGGTAACGAGTTAGAATAAAACTAGCTTACCGTCCTTAAATATATAAACGCCTTGAACTTTTCAAGGCGTTTTTTATTTTACATAATAGCATTATCTTTAACTTATGCCTAAGTACCCGCATTACTTCTTATTAGTTACTTCACTCTTTTGGAGTACTTTGTTACTTGCCCAGGATTCTATTCCTAGTATAGACCTCGATGAGCGATATAGGGAAGATCAGTTCTATGTAGGTGTAACGTATAACTTAATTACCAATGTTCCAGATGGAGTAAATCTTAAGGGAGTGTCTGGGGGAGTGAATTTTGGTTTTCTTCGAGATATGCCCATTAATGAGGAAAGGACTATGGCTCTTGCTGTAGGGTTAGGAATGGCTTTCGATAGGTACGGAAGCACATTGTTTATTGGCGAGGAAGAAAACGAACAAACACTATTTAGCGTATTAGATTCTGAAATCGATTATAGTTTCAACCGGTTAAGTACGGCGGCATTAGAAATTCCTTTGGAGTTTCGATGGCGTACTTCTTCTGCGTCTAATTATAAGTTTTGGCGTATCTACGGCGGTGTTAGAGCAAATTACACCTACTGGTATAGAAGTAGTTTTAAGCAACCCAATAATGAGGTTTCACAAACAAGTATTGAAGAGTTCGAGCCACTTCAGTTTGCAGCAACGCTTTCCTTTGGATATAGCACGTTCAATTTTTATGCGTACTATAACCTCAATCCACTTTTCAAGAATGCACGGGTAACAGAGACACAAGAAGAAATTAGTTTTCGAGCTTTGAAACTGGGAGTGATCTTTTATATTTTATAGTCTATAACCAGAAATTGAGCATCATCAATTGTGGAATAAAGCCTACTGCAAGTCCCAGAACCAGTTCCGGGATGGTGTGCGATTTGGTGTGCAGTCTGGAGGACGCCACCCACCCATTTCCAATTAACAATAATCCAATCCATGTGAGCATGTTCACCTTAAAATGAATACTAAGTGCAATTATAAACATGGTTACACCAGCTATTCCCATCTGATGAAGACTTGTCTTAATTTTAAACAGGACCAGTAATAGGGCAGAAATTGTAGAGAATAGAATACCAACAAAGAAATAGTACATTTCGGGACTATCGTAGGGATCAAATACCATTTTAATGATAAGCAATAATAAAACGCATTGAATCATTAAAGGTATTTTGCGTTCATTTACTTCCTCCAACTCCAAAGACTTAATCCAACCAATGTTTTTCAGCAAAAGAAAAATAACAATAGGAATAAATAGAGTGATAATTGTTATAGCAAATAGTTTTGTCCGGATAATATCCGAATCTATAAAACGAGGGGTAATAATATAATAGATGAAGCAACCCGCTAAGGGCATAAAAAGCGGATGGAGTAAATAGGCGCCGAAACGGAGGAAGTTATTCATTAGATCTCTTTTCGAAGTCGGGCCACCGGCAAGTCTAGTTGCTCTCGGTACTTTGCAACGGTACGCCTGGCAATTGGATATCCTTTTTCTAAAAGAATCTTTGCCAACTTATCATCGGTTAAAGGTTTCTTTTTGTTTTCTTCTGAAATCGTAATCTCTAGTATTTTTTTAATTTCCTTGGTGGATACGTCTTCCCCTTGATCATTTTTCATCGACTCACTGAAAAATTCTTTAATTAATTTGGTGCCGTAGGGCGTATCAACGTATTTACTATTTGCAACTCTCGAAACGGTAGAGACATCCATGTTTATTTTATCAGCAATGTCTTTTAGAATCATTGGCTTTAACTTACGCTCGTCGCCAGACAGAAAAAATTCTTCTTGATGATGCATAATGGCATTCATTGTAACAAAAAGCGTTTGTTGGCGTTGTTTAATGGCGTCAATAAACCATTTGGCCGCGTCTAATTTTTGCTTTATAAACATGACGGCATCCTTTTGGGATTTGGACTTTTCCTTAGTGTCTTTATAGCCCTTCAGCATATTTGTGTACTCTCGAGAAACGTGAAGTTCAGGTGCATTTCTTCCATTCAAGGTCAATTCTAGCTGTCCTTCGACAATTTTTATAGCAAAGTCTGGAACCACATGCTCCACCATTCGGCTATTTCCAGAATAAGTACCTCCTGGTCTCGGATTTAATCCTTCTATTTCATGAATAGCATCTCTTAATTGATCTTCGGTTACATCAAATTTTGAGATTAGCTTCTTGTAGTGTTTCTTAGTGAAATGGTCGAAGGTTTCACTTAAAATTCGTGTGGCTAAAGATACAGATGGGGTATCTCCTTTTCGACCTAGTTGAATCAATAAACACTCGCGGAGGTCTCGTGCTGCAACACCGGCAGGGTCGAGCCCTTGCACAACTTTTAAGACTTTTTCTATTTCTTCTTCGGAAGTATATATGTTTTGGGTAAACGCAAGATCGTCTACTATATCCTGAAGTTCTCTTCTGATGTAGCCACTTTCATCTACGCTCCCTACTAGAAACTGAGCAATTTCCTCCTGTTGTTCTGTAAAGCGATGCGTTCTAAGTTGTTGTAGTAGAAATTGATTAAAAGATGTGCCAGAGGCATAGGGAGTTTGTTTCTCTTCATCATCAGCACTGTAATTATTTGCAGACAGACGGTAACTTGGAGTTTCGTCATCGCTTAAATAATCGTCAACATTGATATCTGTTTCAATTACCTCTCCACCATCGTCGTAGTCTTCGTACTCTTCATTGTTATAGTCATCATCCAGCTTATCTCCTTCATCTTTGCCATTATCGAGCGCAGGATTTTCCTCAATTTCTTGCGAAATGCGCTGTTCAAACGCCTGAGTAGGCAATTGAATAAGCTTCATCAACTGAATTTGTTGAGGAGAAAGCTTCTGAGATAATTTAAAATTTAACTGTTGCTTTAGCATGAATGATTTTCTTATTGCTAAAATTAAAAAAATCCAACTACATAAGACTATAAGTAGCTGGATTTAATATAAAGTTGTGAGTATTTTTCTTCAAAAGATCTAGGTGTGAAGCAGAAAATGTTTTTTTACTTCTCTCATAGGCCTTTTGCGTTTAGTATTCGACTAAAAGTCGGCATTGCCAGGTGTTCTTGGATAAGGAATTACATCTCTAATATTCCCCATTCCTGTCACGAACAAAACTAGACGTTCGAAGCCAAGTCCAAATCCACTGTGAACGCAAGTACCGAATTTGCGCAAGTCTAGATACCACGACAATTCTTCTTCCGAAATGTCCATCGCTTTCATTTTCGATTTTAAGACGTCATAACGCTCTTCTCTTTGAGAACCTCCAACAATTTCACCAATGCCAGGAAAAAGTACATCCATAGCTCTTACGGTCTTTTCATCTTCATTCAGGCGCATATAGAACGCCTTGATTTTTGCAGGATAGTCAAAAAGGATCACTGGGCATTTAAAATGTTTTTCTACTAAGAAACGTTCATGTTCGCTTTGTAAATCTGCACCCCATTCTTCAATAAGATATTTGAATTTTTTTTTCTTGTTTGGTTTAGAATTCTTTAAAATATCGATTGCTTCTGTGTAACTAACACGCTTAAAATTATTGTCTAGAACAAAGCTCAGCTTATCTCGCAAGTTCATTTCACTGCGTTCACTTTGTGGCTTACTTTTCTCCTCTTGCAACAAGCGATTCTCTAAAAACTCTAGGTCGTCTTGGCAATTGTCAAGTGCGTATTGAAGTACATATTTTATAAAATCTTCTGCAAGATCCATGTTATCATTAAGATCGTTAAAAGCAACTTCTGGTTCTATCATCCAGAATTCGGCTAAATGACGAGAGGTGTTGGAATTTTCGGCTCTAAAAGTAGGGCCAAAAGTGTATACTTTTCCAAGTCCCATTGCATACGTTTCTGCCTCTAATTGCCCGCTTACCGTAAGGTTGGTTTCCTTTCCGAAGAAATCTTCTTTGTAATTAATTGCACCATTCTCATCCAAAGGAGGGTTTTTAGGGTCAAGGCCCGAAACACGAAACATTTCACCTGCTCCCTCTGCATCACTTCCAGTAATAATAGGAGTGTGCATATAATTGAAACCGTTTTTTTGAAAGTATTCATGCACTGCAAAAGCCAGTTTAGATCTCAATCGCATTACCGCACCAAACGTATTTGTTCTTACCCGCAAATGTGCTTGCTCTCTTAGCTTTTCTAAAGTATGTCGTTTTGGTGACAGTATGGTAAGTTTAACTTCTTCAGGGTCGGCTTCTCCTAAAATGGTAATTTTTGACACTTGTATTTCTACAGTTTGTCCTTGCCCTTGACTTTCTACTAAATGTCCTTCAACTTGAATTGCAGCACCTACGGTTACTTTTGCAAGAATATCTTCTTCAAAATTCTCAAAATCAACAACACATTGAAGGTTTTTGATTGTGGATCCGTCGTTTAATGCAATAAAACGATTACTTCTAAAAGATCTAACCCATCCAGAAATGGAAACAGGGTGGAGAGATGGTTCGCTTCTTAATAATTCAATGATTTCTTTTGGTTGCATTGTGTAGATTTTTATGCTGAAATGTTTTTTACTTATTATTGGTTTCTCCTTAATAACTCTTCCTATTAGTAATGAGCTATGAAGGAGGTAAATATACTTTTTTTTAGTTATTCATCCAGTGATTCTGCGTCCACATCCTTATCTGATGCCTCGATAATCGCTAAGGCAGGCTTTTTGAAAGTTTGCTTATTTGCAATACTGCGTTCCAGTGATAAGAGAAGGGAGGGTAATAACAGTAAATTGGACAACATTGCGAATAACAAAGTCGCCGAAACTAAGGCTCCTAGTGCGACAGTACCTCCGAAACTTGAAATCGTAAATACGGCAAAACCAAAGAATAAAACAATGGAAGTGTAGAACATACTCACTCCAGTCTCCCGAAGTGCTGCGTAAACCGACTTCTTAATTTTCCAACCATTTGCAATTAATTCTTGCCTGTATTTGGCGAGGAAGTGAATAGTATCATCTACCGAGATACCAAAGGCAATGCTAAAGACCAATATGGTAGAGGGTTTTATAGGTACACCAAGATAGCCCATAAGTCCTGCTGTGATAAGAAGTGGCAGGAGGTTGGGAATAAGAGAAACCAAAATCATCTTCATGTTTCTAAACATCCAAGCCATAAAGATGGCAATTAGAAAAATGGCTAGGGAAAGTGATAAAATAAGGTTGTTTACAAGGTATTTCGTTCCCTTCTCAAAGACAAATGCCTTTCCTGTAATAGATACGGCGTAGCGATCTTCTGGGAAGATTTTCGAAATTTTTGCTCTCAAATCTTCTTCTACACGGTCAAAACGCTCTGTTTTAACGTCTTTCATAAAAGTGGTTATGCGTGCGTACTGCCCCGTGGTATCTACATAACTCGAAAGTAAATTGGTTCCGTTTGCACTACTCTTAGCATAAGATAAGATAAATGTGCGCTCTTGGCTGTTAGGTAATTGATAATATTCAGGGTTGTCATTATAGTAGGCTTGTTTGGAATATTTTACCAATTCAACAATGGACATGGTCTTAGAGAATTCTGGAATTTCTTCTATATAATCCTGCAATTCGTCCATCCGCTTAAGAGTGGCAAGTTTCATGACGCCTTTCTTGCGTTTGGTATCGATTAGGATTTCTAATGGCATAATCCCTTCGTATTCTTTTTCAAAGAATTTAATGTCGCTATAAAAGCCTGCCTTTTTTGGCATATCTTCTATTAAACTACCAGAAAGTTTAATGTTGAAAATACCAATGATACTGGTGCAAAGTAAAATAACAGTGGCTAAATAGATGCCAATCCTATGTCCGCGAACCATGCGTTCTGTCCAGTCTACAAAACTCCCAATCCACCTTTTATTTAAGTGTTTTAGGTGTTTGTTTTTAGGAACCGCCATGTAGCTATAAATAATTGGTATGATGAAGAGGCTTAGTAGAAATATGGCAATGATATTTATGGAAGCCACTATACCGAACTCTTTTAAAAGCTTGCTATTGGTTAATATGAAAGTTGCAAAACCAGAAGCCGTTGTTACGTTGGTCATAAGGGTGGCATTTCCAACTTTAGCAATTACACGTTGTAACGATTTTGCCTGATTTCCATGAAGTTTGATTTCCTGTTGATATTTATTGATTAAAAATATGCAATTGGGAATTCCAATAACAATAATCAGTGGAGGAATGAGCGCGGTAAGCACGGTTATTTCATAATGCAGAAGACCTAATATTCCAAATGCCCACATAACACCAATAATAACAGTAATCATCGAAATGAAAGTGGCTCTAAACGATCGAAAGAAAAAGAAAAAAATGAGGGACGTCACTAATAAGGCTGCTCCAATAAATAGTCTTATCTCGTTAATGATATTTTGAGAGTTAAGCGTTCTTATATAGGGCATTCCACTTATATATACGTTAACACCAGTTTCGGTTTCAAATTTTTCAACAAGAGGTATGAGATCGTCTACAATAAAGTTGCGACGTGCGGCGGTATTTACAATATCTTTCTTTAGATAAATGGCGGTTCTAACAGATTTTTTGTTTGGGCTGTATACTAAGCCTTCGTAAAAAGGAAGCTTGTTAAAAAGTTCGTATTTGTAGCGATCTAGTTGTTCTTGAGTTGGTAAAGAATCCTTAATAAAGGGTACTACAACAAAAGCCGCGGTATCCTTTCTTTTTTCTAGTTTTTGTAGGTCGGTAACAGAAAGGGTAAGGTCTACTTCGTCGTAGCCTTTTAAATCTTTCGATAACTTCGCCCATGCATTGAAAATTTCAGAAGAAAAAATAGTCGAGTCCTTTACTCCTAAAATGATCAAATTCCCCTCTTCGCCAAAGGTGTTTAAAAATTCCTGATATTCTTGGTTAAATTCATGGTCGTCAGGTAATAGGTTAGCTTCACTATAGGTGAAACGCATATGTTTCCATTGCATTCCCATGAAAACAGTCATCGCCAGAATTACAATAATGATCATCGTTCTGTTCCGAAGAATAAAACGTGCCACTGCACTCCAAAAACCTATGCTAAAAAGTTTATTCAAATCTGCTACCTAAAAGTCGGGCAAAGGTAAGGATTCTAATGCTCGTGACTCGGTTTTATTCGGTGATTTTCGTTTTAAACCTTTAGATTAAAGGTAAACTTGAAAGAAATATTATCTTCAAAATCTGGAAGATTGTAAAATCCATAGCGATATGCAAAGCTGAGGCCAAAGCCAAAGAAGAGTTTGTTGAATTCGAATCCTGTTTCGTTATAGAGTTGATTGAGGGTGTCAAATTCAAACCCGAGATGTCTGTCTTTGTTGCTAAGATCTCCAAGGGCATGCCTGCTTATAAAAACAAGTTCTGGTTTTATTTTCTCTGAAAAATTAAAATACCTCAGACTATGCTTTACCTGAAGGGTGGTAAGTCGATCTGAAAAGAACTCTCCAAAATACATGGTCTCAAAACTACGCACTCCGGCCACCGAAAAACGCTGCAAAATTTCATCTTTTGTAGGGCTATTTGGATAGGCGTGATAGAGGTGGGTAAGTGGCACCTCGCCTAGTGCAAGATTACCTTCCAAAATGAAATTGGTAGAAGAGAGATTTGTACGTTTAATATAGTAGTCTAGTTTTAGTCCAAATTTGGTATAGGTAAAATCACTCTTTGCAATCCCTGCAACTCCCTGTGTGATTTGCGCACTTATCTTTGGGAGCCCGTCATAATATTCAACCCGACCGTCATCTGTGGTAAAGAATTTACTTTTCGGACTTATCCGAATAGATGCGGTTGCTTCAGCAAGATGGTAATTTTTAAAAGTGGTATTATCCAGTAAAAATCGATAATTTTCAATTTGATCGATCTTAATTCGGGAAAGACGCATTTCACCTAAAATCTTCGAATTAAATTCATGTTGGATAGAAGTTTTCCAGGTACGGTGTTTGTAAAATTGTGTAATATTAACCAGACGTGGCTCAAAAACCGAATAGACTCTGGCGTCTGTAAGATAATTATGGCTTGCAATCTCATTAATGTCATTGATATAATAGAGGTCTATCCAAGTGTTGTGTTCTTTGTTAATTCGATAGTTTCCACCAAGACTGTATTTGAAATCTTTATCTTTAATTCCATAGGCAATATGACCGCCTATTTTGAAATTTTCAAATAGTTTGTCGTTTGTAATTCCGCCAAACCCGAAACGAAAAGCTTCGTAATTATTGTATTTTATAAAGTATCGAAGATCAACATCGAAAAACCCTAGGGGATAGAATCCTGTAGAAAAAGGACTTTCTTTTTTTACTGTTTTAGTAGTTTGGGTCGAATCTTGTTGAACAATTGCGGGCTTTTGTCCAATCGCAGGTAGCGCAATGAAAAGAAGAATAGCAAAAAACGCATTACGCATGATTCAACAATAAAATTAGCTTTAGAAGACAAAGTAAAAATAAAGCGGCAATGAAGCCGCTTTATTGTGTTTTGTTTAACGAAACATCCAGTTAGACCTTCATAATTTCCGCTTCTTTCTTAGCGAAGGTTTCGTCAATTTTTTTGATGTGAAGATCGGTCATATTCTGAACATCAATTTCAAGGTTTTTTTTCATATCCTCAGATATGTCTAGCTCTTTAATATCGTTGTTAGCATTTTTACGGTCATTCCTAACTCCAATTTTCGCTTCTTCAGCCTCTGCCTTAGCTTGCTTGGCTAAATCTATTCTGCGTTCTTCCGTAAGTGGTGGGACATTAATGATTACACTTTCGCCATTGTTCATTGGGTTAAACCCAAGGTTGGCAAGGTGTATTCCTTTTTCGATTTCAGGAATCATTCCCTTTTCCCATGGCTGCACTGTAATAGTCATACCATCTGGAGTATTCACATTAGCGACTTGGCTGAGTGGAGTTGGGCTTCCATAATAGTCAACCATTACACCATTTAGCATGGCTGGAGATGCTTTTCCAGCTCTAATATTAGATAGCTTTTTGTCAAGATGCGTTAAGGCCTTTGCCATGGCTTCTTTTGTGCCGTCGATTATAAATTGAATTTCTTCTTCCATATTCAAAGTTAAATTTTTCTTAGGAAATACAATAATTATTCCAAAAATTTGACTTCGATCGAGTCTTCGATCCTTGTCAAACCAAACAATATGTGTCTATAATTCTAAATGGGGCGCTTCTGGAGAAGCCTATAAATTTACTTTTGTTCCAATATTTTCACCAGAAACAACCTTCAATAAGTTGCCGCGGGTATTCATGTCAAATACAATAATTGGTAATTCGTTTTCCTGACTTAAAGTAAAAGCGGTTGTATCCATTACTTTCAGTCCTTTTTTTAATACATCATCGAAACTGATAAAATCGAATTTGGTTGCACTATCGTCTTTTTCAGGGTCGCTCGTGTAAATACCGTCAACACGGGTTCCTTTAAGGATTACATCTGCCTCTATTTCAATTGCACGAAGTACCGCGGCGCTATCTGTAGTGAAATAAGGGTTCCCTGTACCTCCACCAAAGATTACAACGCGTCCTTTTTCAAGATGTCGCACTGCTTTTCTGCGAATAAAAGGCTCGGCCACTTCGTTGATCTTAATGGCACTTTGCAATCTTGTTGGAACATCTTCATCTTCCAATGCGCTTTGTAATGCCAATCCGTTGATTACGGTGGCTAACATTCCCATGTGATCTCCTTGTACCCGATCCATTCCTCTGCTGGCACCAGAAACACCTCGAAAGATATTTCCTCCACCAATAACGATGGCGACTTGCACGCCCATCTCGGTAATTTGTTTGATATCTTGTGCGTATTCTTGAAGTCTTTCAGGATCTATACCGTACTGTCGGTTACCCATTAGGGCTTCGCCAGATAACTTCAGAAGTATTCTTTTGTATTGCATGGTGGAATTTTACGTCACAAAAATAATGAATCATTGGTTATTATTCTTAAAAGTCTGGGCGTTTTCTTTTGTTGAAATAAGTGGGCATAAAAAAACCGTCTCATACCTTGGTATGAAACGGTTTATATAAAATAGTTTGTGTGTTAAGCTAAAGATACTCTCTTAAAACCAACAACACTAACATCACCTTTACTAGCAACGAACTCGGCAACATTCTGCTTGTCGTCCATAATAAAGTTTTGATCTAATAAACATTGTTCTTGATCAAGAGTAGTGTTATCACTGATATAACGATCCATTTTACCAGGAAGAATTCTATCCCAGATTTGTTCTGGTTTTCCTTCTGCTTTTAGTTCTGCTTTGGCAGCTTCTTCCGCTTTGGCTAGAACCTCTGGAGTTAATTGAGCCATAGAGATGTATTCGGGAACGTTTTTAAGCGTTTTTCCTAAACGTCCGAGCTCGATATTCTCTTTTTCAATTACGGCAATTCTTGCTTCCGTTTCAGAAGCGATAAATGCAGGATCGAAATCTTTGTATGAAAGTGTGGTTGCTCCCATAGACGCTACTTGCATAGAAACGCTTTTTGCGATTTCAGCGGCACCATCAATTGCTGCAGAAAGACCGGTTAAAGCACCAATCTTATTTCCGTGAATGTAAGAACCTACAAACGGAGCCTCTAAAATTTCGAAACCACCAATTTCCAGTTTTTCACCAATAACACCTGTTTGCTCTATTAGCTTCTCAGTAACAGTCATTCCTTCGAAATCTGCAGCTAAGAACTCTTCTTTTGAAGATGTGTTTAATGCTACTTCAGCCATTTTACGGGCCATAGCCACATAAGAATCGTTTTTGGCAACAAAATCTGTTTCACAATTCAAAGAAACAATTACTCCTTTGTTTGCGGCATCGTTTACTAGTGCGATTACAGCACCTTCACTAGAGTCTCTGTCTGCTCTTTTTTCAGCAATTTTTTGTCCTTTTTTACGAAGAACTTCGATTGCTTTATCCATATTTCCTTCTGCTTCAACTAATGCCTTTTTACAGTCCATCATTCCAGCTCCGGTTTTCTTTCTTAATTCGTTTACTTCTGCGGCGGTTACTTTTACCATCGTATTAAGTTTTAGTATTTATATTATTTAAAAAAAGTCGTTTAAATTTATCTCTATCACTCCTGGCATGCTGCAGAAGTTGAGACAGAATAAAAAACTAAACGACTTATTTACTTTCTGAAATTGTAATTTATTCTTCTTCTTTAGCAGCTACAGGAGCTTTTTTAGTCGCTCTTTTTCTTACTGTTTTTTCTGCTTTTGGCGCTGTCTCATTAGAAGTTTCAGCACCTTCTTTTCCATCTTTTCCAGCTTTTCTCTCAGCTAAACCTTCAATTACTGCGTTCGTTACACTAGAGATTACTTTTTCAATAGATTTTGAAGCATCATCATTCGACGGGATTACATAGTCAATAGGACGTGGGTCGCTATTAGTATCTACCATCGCAAAAATTGGAATGTTCAGTTTTAAAGCTTCCGCCACTGCAATATGCTCACGAGTAGTATCAACGATAAACAAAGCTCCAGGAAGACGACTCATGTCTGTAATAGAACCTAAGTTCTTTTCCAATTTAGCTCTTGTACGATCAACAGCCAAACGCTCTTTTTTAGAAAGAGTCAAGAAAGTTCCATCTGCCTTCATTCTGTCGATAGAAGTCATTTTTTTAACAGCTTTACGGATAGTAACAAAGTTAGTTAACATTCCACCAGGCCATCTTTCTGTGATGTAAGGCATGTTAGCGTTCTTTGCTTTTTCAGCAACGATGTCTTTAGCTTGTTTTTTAGTAGCTACGAAAAGAATTTTTCTTCCGCTGGCTGCAATTTTCTTAAGAGCTTCATTAGCTTCTTCGATTTTAGCAGCAGTTTTGTAGAGATTAATAATGTGAATCCCGTTACGCTCCATATAAATGTAAGGAGCCATGTTTGGATTCCATTTTCTAGTTAGGTGACCAAAGTGTACACCAGCGTCAAGGAGTTCCTTAACTTCTTTGTTGTTTGCCATTTTGTTTTAGTTTACGTTCTGTAAATTTAGATTTCAATCGTTCCGTCGAGCGGACTTGATTTAGATGCTAAACTAATGCCTCTACCGGCAAGGGTAGAAACGAACAGCTTGATTAAATAAAAATATGAACTTGAGCCAAAGCAACTGGGCATCTCCAATGAGACACCCAATTGAATTGAATAAATATTAACGTTTCGAGAATTGGAATTTCTTACGTGCTTTCTTCTGACCAAATTTCTTACGTTCAACCATTCTTGGGTCTCTTGTAAGTAATCCTTCAGGCTTAAGAAGTCCTCTGTTTTCTTCGTTTAACTCGCACATTGCACGAGAAATAGCCAAGCGAATTGCTTCTGCTTGTCCAGTAATACCACCACCAAAAACATTCACTTTGATGTCAAACGCTTTTTCGTTATCGGTCAAAGCCAATGGTTGTTGTACTTTATATCTTAAAGTAGCAGTAGTAAAGTAATTATCTAGTTCGCGGTTGTTAATCGTGATGTTCCCTTTTCCTTCTGAAAGGTAAATACGAGCAACAGCGGTTTTTCTTCTACCAATTTTGTGAATTGTATCCATTACTTCTTGTCGTTAAAGGTGATTACTCTTGGTTTTTGAGCCTCTTGATCGTGCTCTGCGCCTGCATATACTTTTAGATTTCTGAAAATAGCAGCACCTAATTTATTTTTAGGTAGCATTCCTTTTACAGATTTTTCTACAAGTCTAGCTGGATCTTTGCCATATAACTCTCTTGCAGTTAATGAGCGCTGTCCACCAGGGTAGCCTGTGTGACGGATATATTCCTTATCTGTCCATTTGTTTCCAGTTAGATTGATCTTAGCAGCGTTAATAATGATAACGTTGTCACCGCAATCTACGTGTGGAGTAAAATTTGGTTTGTGTTTGCCTCGAAGTACTTTAGCAACCTCGCTTGCAAGACGACCCAATGTTTGTCCGTCCGCATCTACTAGCAACCATTCTTTGTTAACGGTAGCCTTATTAGCAGATACTGTTTTGTAACTTAATGTATCCATTTAGTTTTTTGTCAATAATTAATAAATAGTTTTTTCCCTTCAAAAAGGGCTGCAAATGTAATGTTATTTATTTGAATAGCAATGTGCTGTTCTTGAAATTTTAATGCGGAGGAAACAGGATTTTTTATAAAAGTTAAAATTATCTTAATTAACAACTAAAACTGTCACGCTAATCTTGAATTCTGGTCTATTATACAACGATCTATCAACTTACAACCATGAATTTTAGAAAACACCTAGTAATTCTTTCTTTTTTCTTCGGAATTGCTGCCTCCACCGCCCAAAATACCGCTACAAATGAGCAAAAGAAAGACACTACTGTTTCCTATGAAAGACGTACTTACACCACGGCTTCAATCGCTGGAACCGAAGGAATAGTAATAGATGGAATTTTAGATGAGCCAGCATGGAATAAAGTAGAATGGACCACAGATTATGTAGAGTTTGAACCTGATGTCGGTAGTGCACCAACGGAGCAAACGAAAATGAAGATTGCCTATGACGATAAAAACTTATATGTCGCTTTTAAATGCTATCAAGCCGACCCATCTACCATTGAAAGACGAATGGGACGTCGTGACGATTTTCCAGGGGATTGGGTTGAGTTGAATATCGATAGTTATAATGATGATAGAACAGGGTTTTCATTTACAGCATCTGTTTCTGGAGTGAAAGGAGATGAGTTTATTTCCAATAATGGAAATTTTGATAGTAGTTGGAATCCAATCTGGTACCTTAGCACGGCGATCAATGACGACGGATGGACGGCAGAATTCAGAATTCCACTTAGTCAATTGCGTTTTGGGAATGACGACGAGCAGCTATGGGGAATTCAATCTACTCGGCGTTATTTCAGAAATGAAGAACGATCTACTTGGCAGCCCATTCCTGCAAACCCACCTGGTTGGGTAAGCGAATTTGGAGAATTAAGAGGGATTAAAGGCATAAAGCCACAAAAGCAATTGGAAATTCAGCCTTATTTAGTGGGACAATTAGACACCTTTGAAGAGGAAGTTGGAAATCCTTTTAGGGATGGCAGTGATACGGGTCTGGCCGCTGGTTTAGATGCAAAAATTGGAATTACGAATGATCTCACACTCGACCTAACTATAAATCCTGACTTTGGACAGGTAGATGCAGATCCAGGAGCGATTGCACTGGATGGATTCGAAATATTTTTTGAAGAACGTCGCCCGTTTTTTGTCGAAAATAAAAACGTATTTGATTTTAGAGTAGGTGGAGGCGCAGACAATCTTTTCTTTTCAAGACGAATAGGGCGCACACCTCAAGGATTTACTACATCAGATGGAGGTAAAGGGGAATTCGAAGATTTTCCAAATAATACGACCATTTTGGGAGCGGCTAAATTTAGTGGAAAAACCAAAAACGGACTATCTGTAGGGGCCCTTCAAAGTGTTACGGCAAAGGAGTTTGCAAAAATCGAACTTGATAATAGAGACGATGTTCTAGAGAATTTAGAAGAAGTAGGTGAAAACAGGGAAGAGTTGGTAGAGCCGCTTACGAGCTATTCAGTAGTGCGTCTTCAGCAAGACTTTAATAATAACAATAGTTTTATAGGAGGAATTGCGACATACACTAAACGCAATCTTGAAGGTGATTTAGATTTTCTAAGAGAGTCTGCTTTCTCCGGTGGACTCGATGCCCAACATAATTGGAAAGAAAGAAAATACTACGCGAATGGAAAGTTTACCTTTAGTAACGTTAAGGGAAGTGAGGAAGCCATAGCGCTTACACAAAACTCTTTAACCCACCTGTTTCAAAGAGTAGACGCAGGGCATGTAGCAGTGGACGAAACAAAAACATCCCTCACAGGTACTGGAGGAAGCTTTGAAGTTGGTAAAGGTGGTGGAGGTAATTGGCGATATAATGTTGGAGGTAATTGGCGCTCTCCAGAATTGGAGTTGAACGATATCGGATTTTTAAGAAGAGCGGATCGAATTCAACAATACACCAATGTGAGGCGCCTTTGGAATAAGCCAACAACTTGGTTTCGACAAGCAAACGTAGGTTTAAATCAATTTACACAATTCGATTTTGACGGTAATTATAACCGTATTCAATATGAGATGAATGGTTATATAAATTGGAAGAATAACTGGTGGACCGAAGTGGGGGCTGCACATAAACCGCGTATCTATTCTAATTCGGTACTTCGAGGTGGACCAAGGTGGCGTTGGAATGAAGAGAATTTCTTTTATGTGTTTTCAGGGACCGACGGCCGTAAGAAATTTAGCATGCATGTGGGATATGTAAATTCACAAGCAACACAGGATAACTTTTCACTCGAGCGCTACGTGCTTAGATTCTTTTACCAACCCCTTAATACTTTAAGTTTGAGTTTGGTTAATGAGTACGAAAAGAATCCAAACAAAACCCAGTATGTGACCGAAACTAGTTTTAATGGTACACCTCGTTATATCCTAGGAGAAATCGACAACGAATCGTTGAGTTCAACATTGAGAGTGAATTATAGCATCAATCCCAACCTAACTATTCAGTACTACGGACAACCTTTTATTTTTAAGGCTAAATACTCAAACTTTAATCGAGTGAATGATGCAGTCGCTGCAGATCTGAATGATAGAGTAACATTGTTTAATCAGGATCAGATATCTTTTCAAGACGATGTATACTCGGTCGATGAGGACGGAGATAATATTACAGATTATGACTTTAGTAATCCCGATTTTGCCTTTGTGCAGTTTAGAAGTAACCTCGTATTGCGTTGGGAATATATTCCAGGATCAGAAGTTTTCTTGGTTTGGTCGCAAGGAGTTACCGGACTGGGAGATGTAAACAACAATTTTGGAAATTTAATAGATAACCAAATTATCAGAAAAAAACCAGAAAATACATTTCTCATCAAAGCTACCTACCGCTTTGTACTTTAGAAAGTTTAAAGATGTAATTGAGTTCTCCCATTTTTCGCTTGGTTAAAACTTTTTCGAATTTAATACCATTTGTGGAGGCTATTTCTTGAATTCGCGTTACGTCGCAGTCCTCAGATAAAATCATAAAGGTTTTGTTCGTTTCAGTTAAATAGAGAGGCAGTTGCTTAAACAAATCAAAGAAGTATTCGAAATTTTCTCCACAAAACCAAGCTTGTTCTTTAATGCTAGCTGGTTTTTTGGGATAATAGGGTGGATTGATAATTATAAAATCAAAGTTTTTTTGCGGGATAAGTTCAAAAAGATTGGAGAGAATACAATTCACCTTTAGTAGATGCTGTTGAGAAGCTTTTAACAGGTATTCAATGGCAATTGGATTTATATCGCTGGCGGTAACCACGGCTTTTTTTTTAGCTGCGAACAAGGAAATCACTCCAGATCCACATCCCAATTCTAAAAACGATTTTCTTTCAAGATTTAATGGATCAATAAAGTCTAGCAAAAGTTTAGTGCTCAAAGTAAGGTGTGGAGGAAATACATCGGGATGCACTAATACCTCTATCTCTTGGTACTTAAATTTTCTAGGCTTTCTGTAATAATATTGAAGTCCTTTTTTTAGAAAAGGCTGTGTTATTCTTTTTATGATAGATCGTATGTTCGACATCACTCAGAATAAAAGCCTTGAACTTCAGGTTGACGGTATTTCCATATTTTATGAAGTACTTTAATTTCGTATGGATACTTATAAAAACCTGTTTTGTACCGCGCTTTGGAAATAGTCCTGAGTAAATTTTTCTTAAACCCTTTAATTCTGAAATCAGAAGCAGTAGGATAATATCCATTGAGTACAGTTTCGAAATTTTTGATTTTGTCGACCATTGCTGGTGTGAGCCATGGAGTGAGTGGGTTTTTTCTGAGATCGAAGTTCTCCCAAGCAGGATCTAACCAATCTTCTAATTTCTTCGGAAAACTAAAACCTGCATTTTGAATCTGTTCATATAGTTCGGAGCCTTCCGTGGCAACAGGACTGTATAGATAAATGATGATTTCAGCATCAGGATTGATTTCCTTAATTTCTTTAATGAAATTGATATCCCATTTAATTTGAGCCATCACTTTTTCTGGAGTTTCGGCTGGCATCCCTAAAACAAAAGAGAATTCAGGAATGATCCCAATGGGATAGAGACGTTTTGCGAAATCTTTGATTCCTTGCCCCGTTTGAGTTCCTCCTTTATTCATTTGTTTCAAGATGTCGTCATTACCAGTTTCTGCTCCTAAGAAAATCATCTTGCAACCCGCTTTTTTCATAAGATGTAGATCCTCATCACTGTACTTATTGATGGTATCAATGCGGCCTTCTCCCCACCATGTTATGTTATCATTTTCTATGAGTTTGGAGAATTCAACCACTCTTTTTCTAGAAGTAAAGAAATTGTTGTCATGAAATTCAATAGCATCAATTTGATAGTTATCTTTAAAATACCGAACATCGTTATAAACAGTTTCGGCCGATTTTGCCTTCCATCTTCCTTCAAAAATGGGCACAACTGCACAGAATGAACAGGTAAAAGGGCAACCTAAACTGGAGTGATAGGAAAAGGTTTTGGCACCTAAGAATGTTTTACTTAGATAGTTATCTAGTTTGTAAAATTGATTTAAGTACGTATAGGGTAATTGCGGAAGCGAGTTTTGATCCAACAAGGCTTCTTTGGGAGTTTGCACAATACTTCCAGTGTTGTCTTGATAAATGAGATTTTTTATAGTTTTTATATCGCTCAATCTTCCATCTTCTAAGGCCGAAAGCAAGGCTGGGAAAGCATGGTCTCCTGGACCATTTACAATATAATCCACAAAGGGAGCTTCTATACAAACCTGGTATTGATTGGATGCAAAATAACCTCCCCAAATGGTAATGCAATCTGGAAATTCTTCTTTTATGTTCTTAGTAAATGGGATGGCTTGTTTTAGTTGAGGCCCCGGCATTACGGTGCTACAAAAATACGTATACTCTCCTGTTTGGAAAAGCGCTAAAATTTTAGACCAAGGGTCTTCTTCCAAATTACCATCTACAAATGCGAAATCATGAGTGCCATAAATACTTGCACCTACTTGTAAAATAGAGTTTGGAATACGATGCTTTGCTTGAGCACTTCGGGGGTTAAATAGTATTAATTTATTCTTCATTTAAAACAATTTCGACCTGTAAAACGAAATGAAAAGCACTTTTTACTGGGCGGCTATTTTTCTTGAAAATTACACATTCATTTCTTAATCAACTACTAAATATTATAGAAGTTCTGGACTTGGGACAGGTGGAGCTTGAATTTTTTTTTGTCTTCAGCACTTAAAACCTTTTTCCAATCTCCAGATTTTCCCGATCGTAGTAAGGTTCGAGTAGGATGATCAAGCGCAATGGCTTCTTGCTTCTTCTTTGTGAATTCTTGGTTGGCGATACTTTTTTTTAGGTCATTTAACGAAATTTCGATCTCCAGAAAATCCGCCATTTCTCTACATGTTCTTTCTGGTTCCTCTAGCAGTTCTTCGTATTTTATAAAATGGGTTTCTGCTTGTAGGTAGTCTTTGAAGTGAAGTGCCCAGGGCATTTCAAGCCATTGATTTAGTTTTTTATGGCCATGGA
The DNA here is from genome assembly GCA_947495135.1 of uncultured Flavobacteriaceae bacterium. Lineage (GTDB taxonomy): Bacteria > Bacteroidota > Bacteroidia > Flavobacteriales > Flavobacteriaceae > Aureisphaera. Next base: position 120,574 of record CANLXN010000003.1, on the reverse strand, counting down.
ATATCGCCTTCATCATTTGCTCCTTTTTTTCCTTTGCTGAAATGTCCTTAATTAAAGAAGCCTGAAACTTTTTTAACCCAATTCTTTTCAAACGAGCTTTTTTTAAAGCGTTAAAATCGAAGTAATGCATTCCAGAAACCACAATATCCCTAGGATCTCTAACGATATAAATGGTTTTGTATATGGATGTCTTGGATGAGTCAAAAAGTTGAGAGGAGGTGTGATGAGATTTGTAGACCCTGTAGTTAGACGCTCGTTCTTTACCTTCCGTATAGAGTGAATCGATGCCCTCAAAGCCCCAATCACCAACAAGTGGGCAATTGAGGATATCTGCAACTAACCTGCTTAGCCATGTGGTTCCGCTTTTGGGATAACCAATTACAACGATGTTTCGATTCGCATTCATTTTAAGGTGAATTCAATTGGAAATATAGCAACTAATTTTTGCTTCTGGAGCCTTCACAAGAGGAAACGATAAAACTTTTTAAGTTTGAATTGTAATATCTTTGTTTTATGCTTAAAAAACTTGTGCTTATACTCGTTTCCACTTCTATTACTCTTTTGTTATGTGAGTTGCTGATTAGACTATTTATGCCACAGATCAGTGATCATGACGCTATGTTTGAACCAAGCGTTGATTTGGGTTGGCAATGGATTCCTAATCACGAAGGCACGATCGTTAATTCAGAAGGAAGTAGCCATTTGGTAACCACAAACTCCGCTGGATTTAGAGATGGCCCACTACCTTCAGCAGATGATGAGACCTTTACAATAATGGTTTTGGGGGATTCTTTTGTTAGTAATATTTCAGTAGAAACAGAAGCAGTTTTTACAGAGCGAATGGAGTCTAGCTTGGATAGTATTTCTGTATTAAACTTCGGAGTTAATGGGTATGGGCAGGTTCAAGAATATTTGGTGATGGACCAATGGATTGATAGGATAAAACCTAACTTAGTAGTGGTGATGATTTATCTGAGAAATGATTTTCAGGATAATTTCGGTCTAGAATCTTGGATTTCGTATCCCAGGCCTACTGCAAGCTTTATTGACAACGAAATAATTATGAGCCCAATCTCACAGGAACCAAACATTTCAGAAATAGGGAGAGGAAAATGGTACGATCAATTTCATTTAATACATTTTATAAAAAATCGATATCGAAATATTAAAAATAAGATGAGTGAAGACGGCGCTTCGGGTTACCTCTCCTATGCTTCACCCGAGGCTTATTTGTGTAAAAAACCATTGCCTAGTTCTTCAGAAGAGATGTTCGTAGTGTTGGAACAATTACTTCTTAAGATAGAAGAGCGGTCTCAAGCATCCAATGTTCCAGTTGTGTTTGCCTTGGCTCCTACAATAGTTCAGATCGAGGACCCGCTATGGAACGAACTTTCGACAAATTATCCACTAGAAGACGGAGCATATGTTAGGCAATATCCAAACAAATTACTTCTAGATTTTGCAGCAGAGAACCAATTAACTATGTTGGATTTATTTAAGCCGCTCTATCAGGCAAATAAAAAAGAAGCACCTATTTACGACCCGTTACAGCAGCATTGGACGGCTTATGGAAATCAAATAGTCGCTGAAGAACTTGTTCAGTTTTTAAAACAAAAACAATTGATTAAATAAGACTACCAAGGTTTCTCAAAAGATTCCTTTCCATAGGTGCCCTTCCTATCGATAAGTTGACTGGTTGTGCTGTTTTTGATGGACAATGGATCGCTCTTACCAAAAAGCCTAGAGAGCAAGGCAATGGGTAACAGTAATAGGAAATAGATAAGCGTTAGTAATATATTGGGTACAATCTTACTTAAGACCCAGGATAATTGACTCCAAACCCAATCAATTTTTCGAGCTAGATATGGAGAAATAGTACCAAATATTGCAACAGATAAGGAAACCCAAAGGGACCATTGCCAGTTTTTTAGAAAGTAGATACCCAAAAAGCCTAGACTTATAACTAGAATTGTGACAATGGGATGGCTTTCTTTTTTAAACATGATGTGTTAAAATAGCGAGTAAATAAAAGGTCCCAATGCAGTAGATCCGCCAAATACGATGAGTATAGCCATTACCAGGAGAATGATGATGATAGGAGCTAGCCAGTATTTTTTTCGCTCCTTCATGAACCCCCATAAATCTTTGATGACTTCCATAAATACTAGTCTTTTTTAAACCCAATACGCCATTGTTCTTTGTCCAAATGATGGGGCTGTTCGGTTTTAGAATATACAAAATTTTCGATTACAAGATAGTCCATTTCCGTACTCATAAAACACCTGTATGCATCAAATGGAGTACAAACTATGGGCTCACCTCGCACGTTGAAGCTCGTATTAACTAGCATTCCGTGTCCTGTAACTTTTTTGACACTACTGAGTAGCTCCCAATAGCGTGGGTTGGTCTTCTTATTTACTGTTTGGATGCGAGCCGAGTCATCGACATGAGTTATGGCCTGAAAGTGACTTCTTATGTGGTAGAGTTGATCCCACATCGATGATTTGTTCTCAGGTTGATGGTTTTTTATCAAATGTTGCTCTTTTACCTTTGCTACTAGAAGCATATAAGGTGATGGTGCTTCCAAATCGAAATACTTAGAAACATCTTTTTCCAATACCGAGGGAGCAAAAGGTCTAAAACTTTCTCGATATTTTATTTGAAGGTTTATTTTCTTCTGAATAGTAGTGTCTGCAGGATTACCAATGATGCTTCTATTCCCTAATGCTCTAGGGCCAAACTCCATTTTACCTTGAAACCATCCAATAACCGAACCTTCCTCTATTTTTAAAGCAATAGAATTACTGAGATCTTGAAACGAATCGAAGTATTGATATTTAGCCTTCACTTCCTTATTCATTTCCTGGATTTCACCTTTTGTAAATTCTGGTCCTAGATAGGTTCCTTGCATCAAATCATTCGTCTCAAGTTGTTCTCTGTTTTCATTGAAGTACATGAAATGCGCAGCCCAAGCCGCTCCAACTGCACCTCCAGCATCTCCTGCGGCTGGTTGTATGTAGATGTTTTTGAATGAAGCTTCTTTTACTATTTTTCCATTAGCTACACAATTAAGAGCAACACCTCCGGCCAGACATAAATTATCTGTTTTGGTAATACGCTTAGTTTCCGCAACTAATTTGAGCATAATCTTTTCAGTAACTGTCTGAATGGCTGAAGCAAGATTGTAATGTTGCTCTAGAATTTCATCTTCCGCTTGTCTTCTTGGAAAGCCGAAAAGTTTTTGCCATTTTGAATCCTTCACCATCCGAAGTCCCGTAGCATATTTAAAGTATTTTTGATTCATCCAGATAGAACCATCGTCTTTGATATCGATGAGTTCGGTCTCAATGGTTTTTATAAATTCCTTAGTCTGCTTCGATTTTTGATTTCCAAAGGGTGCCAAGCCCATTAATTTATATTCGCCAGAGTTTACTTTAAATCCCAGAAAATAGGTAAAGGAGCTGTAAAGTAAACCAACCGAATGAGGAAAGTGCATTTCTTTTAGAGGCCGTATTGCGTTGCCTTCGCCTACTGAAATGGTTGCAGTGCTCCATTCACCAACACCATCAACGGTTAGGATAGCAGCTTTTTCAAATCTAGAAGCAAAGAAAGCGCTCGCGGCATGAGAAAGATGGTGTTCGGAAAAAAGCAACTTCAATTCTCTTTTGTTATAGACATTTATTTCCTTTAAGCCATCGTAAATTCTTTTTTTGAGAAATAGCTTTTCGCCCAGCCATATTGGTATTGATTTTAAGAACGAAATAAGTCCTTTGGGCGCAAAAGCATAATAGGTTTGAAGTAATCGTTCGAATGTTAGAAGCGGCTTGTCGTAAAATATTACAGCATCGAGTTGGTCGATGGTAAGATTTGCTTCGCTTAGGCAAAACTTTATGGCATTTGTTGGAAAACTAGGATCATGTTTTATTCTGGTAAACCGTTCCTCTTGTGCGGCGGCAATTAGTTTTCCGTCTACTGTGATACACGCAGCGGCGTCATGGTAAAATGCAGATATTCCAAGAATTTTCTTCACGAAAGAGTTCTTTGTTTATAGATGTAAAGCGCAATTATCATCAGCCACTGTCCAAGAGTTTTTATGAAAAGGGCTCCTTCAATTTGTTGCGCATCTATCACTACATATCCTAAACTAATTTGAATAATGGCGGTGATGGCAATAATCACTGCTACGGTTGTTTGTTTATTTTTCTTGTAAAATTCATTGATCAACAGTAAATGAATAAAGAGCGTACAAATAAATAAGAATGCTAAGAGATAACTAGTGTTCGAAAAAGTGAAGTTGTATAGACCACTAGAAACAAAATATAGTAGCGGTAATGTTAGCACCCCCGCTAAAAGTCCAAGCAGAACAAATTGCTTTTCTATTCGTCGTCTTGTGTTGTCGCCTATTCTAAAAAAGGTTTTTATAAATGGATTAATCACGTATGTAGCGCCTACCTGAACTAAACCTATCATGGTGATGAAAATTTGATACTTACTCAAATCTGTTTTGTTGAAGAATACGGTGCCATAGTACGCGTCTATTTTGGTTCTTATGGTGCCTAAAACCATCGGGATAAAAAATGGTACAGAACGTTTCAAACTAGGAAAATCTAGTTCCAATGGAGCTGTTTTTATGTTTCTGAAATAGAATATGAAATTGGCAAGTGCTTTAATTACTAATCCTAGGATTATACAAAGCAGGAGCGAGTGAACACTGAGCTGTTCTATTATTGCCAATACTGCAATGATGGTAAAAATATTTTTAGAAAGCTCACTAAAAAGGCTGAACTTAAAGTCCCTTCGATACAGTATCAACACTTCAAAACTCTGATTGAAAAATAACAAAAAGGCCCACGCAATTATAGGCCAGAGAAAATCGGTAAACAGTGGGATAGTACAAATAAAGACAAGAGAAATAAGAAATAAGACACCTCTGCTTAGGAAGTTGCTCGTCCAATATTTAAAAACCTGGGAAGGGCTTTCGCTAAACACTTTTAATAGGTAGTTTTTATTTCCGAAGTAGGAGAAGAGCACAATTAATTGAAGCCACAACCATATTTCAACATATTCTCCCCAAAGGTCCACGGAGTGCATTCTAATAATAATAAAGGAAAGAACGAGTTGAGCAATAAGGGTACTTAGATTGCTAAAACCATACAGCGATATGATTTTCAAACGTGCTAAGAATTTATTTAACTGAAGACTCATCTTGGATGAAGATACTAAATTAAGACCGCCTGATATTTTTTAGTAGTCGATACTTTTTTAGTCTACTTCGATGCAAAAAGTACTGGATGGAGACACCAACAACACCAAGTCCGTATTTAATACTTCTTGATAAGTTGATAGAGCTAGCTTCTGGGAAGTATTTAGTAGGACAAGAAATTTCACCGATGCGAAACTTTCCGTAGCATAGTTGTGCCAATATCTGATTGTCAAAAATAAAGTCTTCCGAATTTTCTTTAAAAGGTACAGCTAGCAGTGCCGCTCTACTAAAACAACGATACCCTGTATGGTATTCTGAAAGTTTCTGACTCATCAATAGATTTTGAAAGAGTGTGAGACATCTGTTTGCGACATATTTGTACAAAGGCATTCCTCCTTCAAGAGCACCTTTGTTTAAAATCCGAGAACCGAGAACTACGTCATAAATACCTTTTGAAATAAGGGTTACCATAGATGGTATTAGTTGAGGTGTGTATTGATAATCTGGATGTAGCATCACTACTATATCAGCATCTAGCTCTAAGGCTCTTTGATAGCAAGATTTTTGATTTCCTCCATAACCTCTGTTTTTAGGGTGTTCAATGATCTCATTTATTCCTAAATTTTTAGCCACCTCGAGGGTTTCGTCATTGCTAAAATCGTCTGTTAAAATGACCGTATCTACTATGTCAAAAGGAATTTCATTATAGGTAGCCTCCAAAGTTTTTGCTGCGTTGTAGGCAGGAAGCACTACAATAATTTTCTTGTTTTCAATCATGGAGGGTTGTTGGTTTCAAGCGTTTGAGACATAAACAAAGTTAAGGTTTCTGCCGAAACATGAAAGCGCAATTTTGCGCACTTTTTTTCAGGGTTTGCCAATAATCTAATTACTCTTACATTTGTTTGAGATGAAACCATTTGTTCAGAATAATCTTAGACTATTAATATATTTAGTTCCTACGCTTCTCCTATGTCTTTATTTTCTGAAAGTTTCTCATCTTGCGCCCCTTCATGATTTTTCCAATAGTTATTTCCCAGCGAAAATGTTGCAAGAAGGGATCAATCCTGAAACCGTCATTTTCGATATTTATGAGTTTAACAACTATGTTTGGGAACAAGGGCACAAAGAAGAATTAGTAGATTACTACGTTAACAGTCCTTTTACATTGGCGTTGTTTTATCCTTTGAGCTTTATTGAAAGTGCCCATAGCGCTAAGCTTGCATTTAATGTTTTAAGCATCATTTCCTTTTTATTGACTCTTTTCCTTTTGGCCAAGAACCACTTAATGCGAGATTGGTTGCTGCTTTTTGTTCCCGTAGTCTTCTTTATTCCTATTCGTAATCAGATTTTATTTGGACAGTCTTATTTTATCATACTGTTTCTGGTTGTTTTTGGTTTTCATTTAATAAATGAAAAAAGGAATTCCGTAGGTGCCGGATTGTTCTCTTTGGCTGTTTTATTGAAGTTTTTTCCAGCTTTTTATGGAATTAGTCTTTTATTTAAACAGAACTGGAAGTCGGTCGTTGCTACTTCAGTAATTAGTTTGTTGGTTGTAATAGGTGCTATTTCTATTACCGGCTATTCCTTGTGGGAGAAGTACTTTTTTGATGTGTTACCACATACTATGGAGAGTGGAACTGCTACAGATTTTCGAATAAACTACCAGTCTTTTGATGTCTTTTTAAAACGACTTTTGATTAGAGATTCTTACTATAATCCCTTGGCCACACTAGACAGCATTACTGGGTATTATTTGCTGAATTGGCTTTTTAAAGGAGTGGTTTTAGGGGCGGCAATTTTTGCTAGTTACAGAAAGAAAAGTGAGCTTTTTACGCTATTGGTAATCTGGGTGGTGGCGTTATTTCTGTTGCAAAGTAGAACCGCAACCTATGCTCAAATTTTGTGGATTATTCCACTGTTCGCTTTGGAGAACCTAAAGATGAGCAACCTTAAAAAAGTAATGTTGGTGGTGCTCATAGGTTTAATCTGTAATCTTCCATTTCACCTTCTAAGCAATTACCCGTTAGGAATGCAGTTTTTGCGGTTGTGGTTGGTAATTATTTTCGCATTATCCATTTATTATTTCACTATTCGAAGCTATAGCTTAAGATACCTCATCCTATCCTTGCTTTTACTTCTTCCTTTCCACATTGGTGTTTTAACTGCCAAAGAGTTAGATAACTCGACCTATGTTTTGTTAGAAAAACAGTACTTTATGGTATATGATTTCTACAACGATAATGGAACACTTTCGTATAGGGTTTTGGGCAAGAATGGAGATGAAAATATTAGAACTGAGACAACCTTGAATTCGTTTGATGAGAATGTTGTAGAGATTGTGGACAATCAGGTGTTTTATAAGGGGCAACAAATTACCTTTAGCAAATCCTTAAAGAAAAAGCCTGTTCTGATAAACGATTGTTATATCTATTATTTAAGTGACCATCGATCTAGACGGGCTGTTTTTACGCTTAAGAAGGTAGAGGTTTGTAGTATTTCAGAAAAAAACAAAGACAAACCAAATGCGCTATGAAAAGTTTTTTGAAGTACCATATCAAGGATCGCTGGGTTTTAATGCAGCAACAGAAAAGTTTACAGGAAGGAACAAGAGGAGCTCCTATTTTGATATTTACGATGGCGAAAGTGGGGTCTTTGAGTGTTTATTCATCTTTAAAATCGCAGCGCAATAATCCTTTATTTCATATTCATAGTTTGGATGAGCGAGAAGAAAGGAAACATATTAAAATGTGTCGACGACATGGCATCTATCCAGGAAGTCGGACTCCTGTTTTTATGCTTAATAGAGAGTTAATTAAATTAAATAAACCATTTAAGGTGATCTCTCTTTTTCGAAACCCTATTGAGAGAAATATATCTGCATTTTTTGATTCTTTCGAATTGCACATGGGAATGAGGGCTGAGAATTATGAAGGAGGAATGGAAACCTTGGAAGATGCTTTTCATAAAAAGTTAAATCATAATTATGCGATTAGTTGGTATGAAGAGCAGTTTAAAAAAGGCTTAGATATAGACGTATTTGCAGAGACTTTTGATTCAGAAAAAAAGTATAAAACTATTGAGAAAGGCACTATTTCGGTACTGATTTTAAGTAGTGAATTAGACGATCAAATTAAAGAAGAATTGATTGACAATTTTACGAAGAAAAGCGGATTTAAATTAACGAATGTGAACGTAACATCCAGTTTAAAACATGCGTCTTTATACGATAAGTTCAAGAAACACATTCGTTTTTCGGATGCCTATTTGGACCATCAATTAAACTCTAAGTATGTACGGCACTTTTTCTCTCAAAAGGATATAGATCAACTACGCGAGAAGTGGAAAAAATAAAAGTCAAACGACTCTTTTATTGAAAATCAAGATTTCCTAGATAGTTTGGTTCATTTTCAGATTCCTCTCGGATGCTTTCTGGAACGTCGATAACTTTAAAAGGAGCGAGTGCGTCAATTTCTCTTCTATGATAAAGATCTCCCAAGAAATCAAATTCCTCATGTCGATGTGTTTTTAGACTAGCGAGTTTAGTTTTCACAGTTTCGATCGGTAAATTCCATTCATTCGCTACATATTCGAGAGAGGGCTCCATAAACGATATATAAGCAATTTCCATTTCGGTGTGCAGCTTTTTGTGTAGTAAGGCTGGATCTTTCCAATACTTTTTTTGATGCGCCCTTAGTCGTTCGTTATAGGCGTCTATGGAGTCTTGAAACGCTTCATGTGTAAGGAAGCCTTTTACATTTACTTGGTCTCTAAATAGAGGTTGAATTCCTATTTCATGACACCACATACATTTTGCTGGTTTTCCTGCTCGGGTAATTTCTGGACTTGCTGAAGCTTTCAAATTTCCGTCGTGATCGTATAATGCGAATTTGCTAAGTCCATTCGGCATGAGTTCGACAGTTTCAAACTCGAGTACTTCTCTATGGATCGAATCTACTTCGAGAGACAGATATGCTTGTTTTGTTCCGGTAATTTCTGAAGCGCTAAAAATAATGCGATCACCATGCGCAATGCTAGAATTGTTAATATAAACGGGAAGAGAGTCGAAGGCGTATTTCGATTTAAACTCGTCTATATGTTTGGGAACTTCAACAATCTTATAATAATGTAACGGACTTCCTATAGTGAGCGCAATATACCTTCCTACATCAAGCGATCCATTGGTCTTGTATTCTTCAGAACTTTTAAGAACACCGTTTAGTTTCTGAAGGCTAGTTCGAGCGGCTTTGGAGAACCCAATTTGTGATACGTCCAATTTAATAATTGAGTCGTTATAATTAAGACCCACCAAGGAGGTGTCTGCTGCCAAATGAGAGCCTAAGAAGGTAAGGCACCATTTTAAAGCTACTGTTTTTCGTTCTATTGAATCTTGAGCGTAACCTTTGTTCCATTTTAGCTGAATGGTTGTGGTGTCCATTTTTTTAGGTTCACAAGACCAGAAAAAGGTTATTAAACCTAAACTAAGAAGAAACTTTACGAATCCAATTTTTAACTTGTAATTAATGGTCAATTTCATAAATATAATAGGTTCCTTTTGGAACAATACTTTCTTCAAATTTTTTCAAAAGTTGAACATTGAGATTCTTTCCAAGATTTTGCAATACGCCTTCTTTCGTTAGTTCAAAAAGAGGTCTGTACGAGATAAATATAATGCTTTTTGATTGTGCTTCACGCTGTTTTTTTAATGAAGCGGTAATTGAGCTCAGCGATTGTTCTTTTCCATATATTTGATAAAGGCGATTCCAATTACAATAGCTTTGCATACTATCAAAACGAATGAAAAAAAGTTTTTCTTCCAAATAAGCACTCATGGGCGTTCCATCGCAGGCGTTTGTCACTATTTTATTTTGTAATAATTTTTCATCTTCTAGAAAGCTAAAAACTTGTTGTGCATTGGTGAAGGGTTTGTTTAGATCCATGCCATACGCAAATACCCCAGCCCCAAATTGCAACAGGAGTATGGTAGTAATGAGAATTGATTTTAACTTCAGGAACGAATTTTCTCCAATAAATGGAAAAGAAGGTGTTTTAGCCTCTTTAAAATAGTGTTGCATCCATAAAGTCCCTATGAGCATAATATAAAGGACTCCAAAATATCTCATGGCAGATAATTGCGTAAAGAAGAAGAAGATAAATGATCCTTTAATCCCAAGATACATAAAGCTAAGTAGGATTCTATTTCTCCAAAAAAGGAAAAGCGGAGTTATTAAACTCAGACAAGCGAGACCAAAGGCCATCATTTTATTATAATCGAATAATATATGAGAATTCCAAAAATGAGAGGAATTTACATTGGGAATTACAAAGACAGATTTAAAAAATGGGTATATGCTTTTGGCAACTCGGTTTGCGATGGGAACTGCCTCATTTTTTTCAAAAAAATTAGTGTCTTGAGGTGGTATAATTTGGTAAAAGGCCAAGAAAGCGCCAGCTGCAAATACGATGGAGGAAATTATCAGCTTTTTCTTATGAGGTGTTTTTAGTTGTTCCCAAATAAGAATAAACATATAAGATATGGCAGGGATGCAAAAAATAGCATGAGTATTACATAAAAATGCAAGCAGAATTGAGATGCCAATAGTTTTGGAACTGCGAGATGGAAAGTAGCTAACGGCCCAAAAAAAGAATAGCAGGCCTAGGGCGTAATTTCTACTAATAATATTGTATTCATAAAGAGTGAAATAACCGAAAATGAATAGTAGTTTGAACCAAATTTTAAATGGGGTGTACTTTAAAAATATAAATACCGCTGTGCTACTTATCACAATATGAGTAAGTTGCATCCACCATGGATTTGTGCTAAATCGACTTAGAAGATACGTAAGGACGTTCCATAGAATAGGATGTCCTTCATAACGCGTATTTCTGTACAGCTCGACTAGGCTATTACTATCCCTAGCAAGTAACCAATGATGGGCTTCGTCTAGCCATAATTCGTGATGACTAATTCCCAAAAAACTTAAAGTGAAGAACAGCAGGGTTACCGCTACAACAAGAAATTTATTGGTCTTTGCGATCTCCATGTTATCCAAAGTGTTTACTAACTTTCATGAGCCCTCCAGCCAGAATGGATTTCGATTTTAATACCATTATTTGTTTTATACTCTTCTCATTGCCTTTTAATAACTCTCTGTGATAGTTTACTTCATTCACCACTTTTCGAACCGCGTAATCGTAAAATTTTCTTGGATACTTTCGTTTAAATTCTATTTCTCTGTCGGTTGAGGTTTCCCAATCTTTTTTGCTCGTTATTTTCTGTTCAATTTCATTGTACAAGGAAGTTCCTTTAATTGGATATGCTACCGTAATAGTAAAATGAGTGGGATTAGATTTTATGAGATGATCGATGGTTTGGTCGATGTCGTTTTCGTCTTCACCTGGATATCCCAACATTATAAACGTTCCTGTTTCTATATCTAGGTCGTTGGCTTTATTTATTGCATCTTGAACCACTTCTACCTTCACCCGACGATCCATAGCATCGATAATTTTTTGAGATCCACTTTCGGCTCCAATCCAAATTCTATAGCATCCTGCCTCTTTTAAGAGCCTCAATATTTCATCATTGAGACGCTCTGCTCGAGTAATACACTCGAAGGGAATAATTGCGTCTTGTTTAATTACTTCTTCGTGAAAAGCAGTTAGCCACTTATGACTCACCGTAAAAACATCATCTACAAACCACACTGTGTCTGGGTTGTAAGATGCTTTTAGCATTTTCAATTCTGCAGCAACCAAATCTGCGGGTCTTCTCCTATAACTTTGTCCATAAACAGCCGTGCTACACCATTTACAGGTATATGGACAGCCTCTTTGGGTACTTACAGTCATGGAGCTTTGTCCATGATTTTGCTTCCATGTTTGCAAATAGCGTTCCATGGGGATTCCTTCTCGATTGGGAAGGGGCAAATTGGAAAGATCCTTTATTTTTATGCGTGGAGCCGTTTTTTTAACGGCGCCACTTTCGAGATAGGCAATTCCGGCAACATCGGTGATGGGTTGTTTCTTCGTAATTGCTACGTATAACTCGGTCATGGTCTCTTCTCCTTCACCGATAATAAGATATTGAGCGCCTGCATTGAGGTAATTCTCTAAATTGAAGGTAATGTCTGGACCTCCTAAGATAATTTTTGGAAATCCATATTTGGCGTCACTTAGTAATATCTTGATCAATTTTATGACTTCAACTTTGGTCATTAGGTTACTGTAAATGGCAACCACATCTGGTTTTTCATTTTGCAGATAATCGAGTTGCTCTTCTTTGCTAAAGAAAGTAGTATCAAATACAGAGTTTTCAATTCCTTGATTCGACAAATAGGAAGAAATATACAACAAGCCCAGTGGAGGATAAGGCTTCATTATTTTAAGCTCCTTTGGGTCCTGTGAAAGGTAATATCCGTGTGTGAGAACTATGCTCATTTTTTTTCTAAAACTATTAAATAATGATCGGCATATTTTGCCCAAATTTTATACGAAAACCATGATTCTAGCCTAGTGAACCATTTTAATAGCCGCAATCTCTTTGAGAAGAAGTTTTCCATATAAGATGGTGGAATACTAAAACCGATTGGTTTTAATGCAGCTACCTTAAAGCTTTGTTTGGTTAAATTTACGATTTCTTTGGGATTGTAATACCATGTTGTTACCGATGTTCCACTCACATGACTTTCGATAGGTTGGTTCGAACTTCTTCTGTTGATATGTTTCCAGTTTCCTTTGAGAAAAAAATATACTTTTTCCCATAAACAATGCTTCGGCATAATCACAAGTGACATCTTGCCATTTGGCTTTAAATTTTTTTCTGAAAGCTTTAAAAATGAACCTAAGTCTTTTGGAGATAAACAATTAAGTCCGCCAAAATTAGAGAATATTAAATCGAAGGGTTCGGAAAAAGTATCGTCCGATATACTATTAATGTCTAAGGTCATAAAACGCGCTTGTGAGTCGTATTTTTTCTCAAGTGCTTTTTTAATCATTTCTTCTGAAATATCTGTTGCTATTACATTATGTCCTTTGGCCGATAGGTAATGGGCATCTTCGCCTGTTCCGCAATTAACCTCTAAAATATCCTTGCTGCCATTGTTTAAATGAGTTTCTAAATAGATATATACTTTTTTTCGTTGTGCTTTTCCAATTTCAGAAAAAGTGAACTCATTATCATAGTGGGTCGCTGCATTGTCAAAATCACTACGCATTGGTTTGTTGCATGTTTTTTAAGAGTAACCTGTCAAAAAGGGATGCAGGGAAATAATAGAAATACAAAATCATGGATCGCAGGCGGGTGGTAGATAATTTCAACGGATTTTTCAAAATTGTTTTAAAATTATCGATCGCTTGGCTTTTTCGATATTCCTTATGAACATAACGATGTAGTTTTTTGTAGTACTTAGAGTTGTAGGTGCCTTGGAACATCATGGCAAGATCGTCGCTATCTGTCCAGTTAGCTTTCAGTTTAAGATCGTCTTTTACCTTTTCATAAAAAGGAGTGCCTGGCAATGGGTAAGAAACAGAAATGCCAAGATTATCTGGCAGTAGCTGCTTAATCATTTGCACTGTTTTTTCAATATCATTTTTCGATTCGCCCAAGTATCCAAATTGAATAAAAAAGGCAACTCGAATGTTTTTCTGTTTTAAAATACGTGTGGCTTCATAGATTTGTTCTACTTGGGTGCCTTTATCCATTGCATCCAGTATTTTTTGAGATCCGCTCTCGGCACCAACCCATACTTCTTCCAAACCACTTTCGGCAAGCGCATCAATAGTATCCTCTTTTAAAAGTAAATCAACTCTACTCTGTATGTAATACCCAATTTTGAGCTGTTCTTTCTTAAGCTCGCGATTAAATTCTTGAACCCAATTTGGTTTCAGACCAAAAATATCATCGCACATCCAAAAATTGCTAACTCCATAAGTTTCTTTTAAATATTTAATGTGCCTAGTAATATAAGCAGGCGAATGTGAGTTGTAGCGATTTCCGTAGATAGGTTTTGCACACCAATTACATTTATAAGGACAGCCTCGTGTAGTAGCAATGTTTAGGTTTAATTTTTTTCCGCCAGACGCCCAAACCTTGCGATAAGCTTCCATTTCCACTAAATCCCAAGCGGGCATGGGTAAATCATCTAGGTCGCGAAGTACGAGTCGTTTTCCATTTTTGATTACTTCGCTATTGCTTAAATAAACCAATCCTTTGATATCTTTTGGGTTTTGGTTATTTTCAATAGAATGAATCAATTCTTTCAAGGTTAATTCTCCTTCGCCCTGAATAATGAAATCTGCCCCAGCATCGAGGTATTTGTTGTAATGATCTGTACTGTCACTGCTACAAACAATGACGGTGCAATCTTGTTTTTTGCCCAGTTTGATCATTTCAAAAGCTGCCTCACGCATCGTTGTTAAACACATTTTAGTGAGGTAATTAAATCCGTCGTCATAAATAACTAAGAATTTAGGCTGGTGCATTTTTAGGTCGCTTTCGATATCATACGGATCACTTCTTAAGTTAGTGTCAAAAAGCCCAACCTTGTAACCCTCTGCCCTAAGCAAAGATGCCGCATACAGTGTTCCCAAAGGTGGGAATGGCGTTTTGTTTGCCCATTGTTTCTTGTCCAAAGGATAATAATAGGAATGAGAAAATAGAATATCAAGCATGTTCCTGTGTGAGATTTATGTCGTGGTTTTCTTGATACTCTGCATATTTAATGTTGAGTCTTTGAATCACTTTGTTTTGAAAGTTTAAAGGATGATGTTTGGACACATCTTTGGTAGACTTTAAAGCGATATCGAAATTTCTATCATCCAAATGTGTGAATTTCACCTTCCACTTTTTATATGTAATTTTTAAAAAGAGGCTGTCCAAAGAATCTCCTATCTTGGTATTGAGAATTTTTTCCGTCCATATCGAAAAGAACGGTTTTTTAGCCGGGCGAAGTTTTTCTAACTGTTTGTCTAATAGTTGGTTTGGCAAAAAGGAAAGGGCCCATTGATTTTCCTCATAAAATCGTTTAAAACTGCCATTGCCATACATAGGCATCATCGTCACTAATTCGGTAGCCGTAAATCTATTTTTTTCGACAATTTCAAGAGAGTTTTCGCTAATAAAATAATTGACACAAAAGTATTTTTTGTTGTTAAACAAGAATATTTTTTTGTACAAAATAAGAAAGGTTCTAGCAATCCAAAGACGTCTGTGTTTGGTGATGATAAAAAAGTCAATATCACCGTCTTCATCAAAATATCCTTTAGAGAGTGATCCTGAGATACCCACTCCTTCCACAAAGGGAAATTTGGAGATAAATTTGGAGACACGTAATGCTTTACCAGCGATCTCTTCGGCGTTTCGATTTCCTAAAATCCTTCGCTTTACAAGTGCTTCATTATTCTCGCAGAGATAGAATTGGTCAATTTTGAAAATCACCTTGTTGGCTAGAAGAATTTCTAGCTCATCTCTGAGATGTTTTCGGGAGGTCACCTCTGAAAAGGCATAGATCTCCTCCTCCGTTAGCGGATACTGGAATAGGGAGAAATACAATAGTGGTTTTAGGAGCTTCAATCTTTTTTCTTTTTCAATCTAAAAGTACTAAAATTGAAAGAATTATTGGAAGATTAAATGGTTTTCCGTTCAATTCCATTCGTGCGTTAACAGTTTCATAGTTTCAACGAGTATGTGTTGTCTTTAAGCGAAAACACAACGACGACCTATGCTTCAAACTTTTTAAGACCAATAAGAAGGTCTAAGTTTGTCTCACCTATTTATTATTTGAGCGTCTTTTTTGCCCAACAAATTTGATAAGATTAGCATAACATATTATGCTAGCACTAACCCAACAGCTAATCCTAAGGGAGTTTGTTTTATTATTATGCTTTCAGTATGATGTTTTTAAAGGAAATTTTCTCCCGAGGGATTTTTAACTATTAGTGCGCCTCCAACCAATTTTCACCCAAGCCAATTTCTACATCCAAAGGCACCGAAATCTTATAAGCATTTTCCATTTCCGTTTTAATAAGCACTTTTAATTGTTCTAATTCTGGCTTATAAACGTCGAAAACCAATTCATCATGAACCTGTAAAAGCATTTTGCTCTTCAGTTTTTCTTCTGAAAGTTTCTGGTGGATATTAATCATCGCCAATTTGATAATATCTGCAGCACTTCCTTGAATAGGAGCGTTCACCGCGTTTCGTTCTGCCGCTCCACGAACAACAGCATTTCTCGAATTAATATCTTTTAAATATCGACGCCTTCCCAAAACTGTTTGGACATATCCATTGTCGCGCGCAAAATCTACCAGCTCACTCATGTAATTACGAAGTTTGGGATAGGTTTTGTAATAGGTGTCAATAAGTTCTTTGGCTTCGCCTCTCGATAAATCGGTTTGGTTACTTAATCCGAATGCAGAAACACCGTAAATAATTCCGAAGTTAACTGTTTTCGCATTGCTACGTTGTTCGCGAGTTACTTCTTCCAATGGTACATTGAAGACTTTGGCAGCGGTGGAGGCGTGAATATCTTCCCCGTCACGGAACGCCTGGATCATGGTTTCTTCTTCACTTAAAGCCGCAATAATTCGCAATTCAATTTGCGAGTAATCTGCCGCCAGAAGCACGTGATCTTCAT
Organism: uncultured Flavobacteriaceae bacterium; assembly: GCA_947495135.1. GTDB lineage: Bacteria > Bacteroidota > Bacteroidia > Flavobacteriales > Flavobacteriaceae > Aureisphaera. Next base: position 103,738 of record CANLXN010000003.1, on the reverse strand, counting down.
CTCTTGGAATAAAGGCTTTTCTCACCTCACGGCCTCGTTCTGTTCTTATCGGTATATTTTGTAGGTTCGGATTGTTACTACTCAAACGACCAGTTGCGGCCACCGTTTGCATATAATCGGTATGCACTCTGTTGGTTGCCGGTTCTACTTGTTCGGGTAGGGCATCCACATAGGTGCTTTTTAATTTTGCAAGACCTCGGTATTCGAGAACATCTTTAATGATCTTATGGTCTTTAGCGAGATACGAAAGAACGTCTTCTGCAGTCGAAAATTGACCAGTTTTAGTTTTTTTAGGCTTGTCTACGAGCTTCATCTTTCCGAAGAGAATCTCACCCAACTGCTTGGGAGAAGCAATATTAAATTCCTCACCAGCTTCTTTGTATATGCTCACCTCAAGCTCCTTGATATCCGCATCTAGTTGTCCAGAGAGACCCTTTAGAAAATCTTCGTCTAAATTAATTCCTTCCAATTCCATATCGGCTAAAACCCTCAACAACGGAATTTCAATATCATCAAACAGTTCTTGAGTATTTGCTGCGACTAATTCTTTTTCAAAATGCTCTTTTAGTTGAAGCGTAATGTCGGCGTCTTCAACAGCGTACTCTGTTTGTTGCTCTAAAGGAACAGCGCGCATGGACAATTGATTTTTTCCTTTTTTACCAATTAATTCTGTGATGGAAACAGGAGTGTAATTGAGGTAAGTTTCGGCAAGAACGTCCATATTATGGCGCATATCAGGATTGATAAGATAGTGCGCCAACATCGTGTCAAAGAGTTTGCCTTTTACCGAAACGCCATATTTCGCCAGTACTTTGATGTCGTATTTTAGATTCTGACCAATTTTTTCGATGGTATCCGACTCAAAGAATGGTCGTAATTGCTCAATTAGTTCCTGTGCTTGGATTTGATCTTCTGGGAAGGGCACGTAGAATCCTTTGCCTGTTTCCCAAGAAAATGCAATCCCTACCAACCCGGCTGTCAACGGATTTAGACCCGTAGTTTCTGTATCGAAACAAACGCTTGTTTGATTCATTAAGTTAGTAATAAAAAGCTTGGTTCCCATACCGGGCTGTACCATTTGGTAGAAGTGTTCTGTGTCTTTTATGGTGCTCCTTGAGGAAGTTGTTATAGGACTGTTGGAAGAAACATCTACATCACCGCCGAACAAAGAAAATTGTCCAGCTCCAGCCGCCGCAACCTCTTTCTTTGAAGGCGCCTTTACTGGATCGGTTGCAGCAGCAGAAGTATCCACATTCGAGGTTCCGTTGGAGGCCATCGCCTCGGGAGTAAATATTTTAGCAAAGTTATCGGTAAGTCTTCGAAATTCTAGCTCTTGAAATATTTCTAAAACCGCTGGCACATCAGGTTCAGACATTTCGAAATCTTTTTCATTGAAATCTACAGGTACGTCTAGAATGATAGTAGCGAGTTCCTTGGACAACATACCCAATTCTTTTGCGGCTTCCACCTTTTCTTTCATTTTTCCTTTGAGCTGATCGGTATTGGCAAGCAATCCTTCCATGGAACCAAACTGCGCTATAAATTTCTTGGCCGTTTTTTCGCCTACTCCCGGAAGCCCTGGAATGTTATCCGAACTATCTCCCATCATTCCTAGAAAGTCGATTACTTGGAGCGGATCTTTCACTTCAAATTTGGCTTGCACTTCTGGGATTCCCCAAGTTTCATATCCACCACCAAAAACGGGACGATACATAAAAATGTTTTCCGAAACTAACTGTGCAAAATCCTTGTCTGGTGTCACCATATAGGTTTTGTAACCTTGTTTTTCTGCTTTTTTAGCAAGTGTACCAATTACGTCATCGGCTTCAAAACCTTCTTTCACCATAATTGGAATTTGCATTGCGCGAAGTATTTTTTCGATATAAGGAATTGCAATTCTAATTCCTTCTGGTGTTTCATCTCTGTTGGCCTTGTATTCTGGGAACATTTCATTTCTGGAATGGCTTCCACCCTTATCAAAACAAACTGCGAAATGATCTGGACGTTCTCTTTTAATTACGTCTAGTAGGGAATTCATAAACCCCAATATAGCAGAGGTGTCTGTTCCTTTGCTATTAATTCTTGGGTTTTTTATGAATGCATAGTAGCCTCTAAAAATAAGCGCATAAGCATCAACGAGAAAAAGTCTTTTTTGGTCGGACATGAAAATAGGTTAAATAGGATGTTTGTTTGAGCGGGTCGAAATACCGTTAATAATAGTGTGCTTCTACAGGCTCTATAATTACAATACCATATAAATGTATTGCTATTTTCAAATGTAAAAAGAAGACTTGAAAAAACAGTGCTTTTTGGGCATCAAAATGGTTTCTAGTTAGCATATTTCAGAAAAAATAAAAATTATGGATACGGCTAGATTCAAGTTAATACTTTAGAGGTTTAAATTCTTTAGTCAACACACGAAATAGTCGTAATTTGCGAAACCAAAAAATAAGAATATGAATAAGTTTTCGATTGCTATCCACGGAGGAGCAGGCACCCTATTAAAAGGGCAAATGACCGATGAAAAAGAAATCGCATACAAAGCTGCATTGCAAACAGCTATAGATGCGGGCTACGAGGTACTAAAAAATGATGGAAGCGCAGTGGATGCAGTGGAGTTGGCTGTTAAATTGTTGGAAGATTCTCCGCTGTTTAATGCAGGGAAGGGTTCAGTGTTTACAGCAGAGGGCACTCACGAAATGGATGCTGCGATCATGGACGGTGAAACACTTAATGCAGGTGCGGTGTCTTTAATTACGGGAATAAAAAATCCGGTGTCGTTAGCGAAGGATGTAATGGAAAAAAGCGAGCATGTGTTTCTTGCTGGGGCAGGTGCGATGGAATTTGCAAAAAAGAATAACTACGATATCGTAACATCGCAATATTTCTATGACGAACTTAGATATCAACAATGGCAAGATATCAAGGGCAGTGATAGCTTTCAGCTGGACCATTCGGTAAAGAAAGATTCAAAATTTGGAACTGTGGGTGCGGTTGCAAAGGACCTACATGGTAACGTAGCTGCTGCTACTTCTACAGGTGGTATGACTAACAAGAAATGGGGTCGTGTAGGAGATAGTCCAATGATTGGTGCAGGAAATTATGCGAACAATGCGACTTGCGCAGTTAGCTGCACAGGGAGTGGCGAATTTTTTATTCGCGGAGTTGTGGCCTACGATGTCTCTTGTTTAATGGAATACAAAGGGTGGTCTCTGGCCGAGGCTGCTTCCGAAGTAATTCATAAACGAGTCCTTGCTCTGGGAGGAGATGGAGGTTTAATTGCGGTAGATGCTAAAGGCAATATTACCATGCCGTTTAACACTGAAGGAATGTATAGAGCTTCAAGAACCTCAGAAGGCAAAACTGAAGTTTCTATCTACAAGGAAGCTGGGTCTGTTACTGAATAACCTAGCGTAGAGACTTTTACTTTTTTCTTTTTAATATTGAAGCGATCGCCATTGGCTAGAATGCTTGTTTTTAAATTGGTAAGCGACATAGGCGTCCCTTCATCTAAAATATCATAATTATTGTGCTTGGTGTTTCTGGCGTCAAAAACAATAACCATTCCCGATCCAATTACCTCAAACGAATTTTTCTTCATCACTAGACCAGTATCTTCCGCGAGTCCTATTCCAATAAGTTCTGGAAACTGAGCTACCGCTTCTGCTAAACGACCAAATCTCCCACGACGAATAAAGTGAGAGTCAATAATAAGTTGAGATTTAAAATTCATACCCTTGCCCATACCTACTGCACCTTTGATAAAAGATTCGGTACTACTTCCGCCGGTAATCATTTCTTTCGACATACACATGGCTCCAGCACTAGTACCAGCGATCACTATTTTTTCATTCTGGTAGCGATCTTTGAGAATAGTATGAATGGATGTTTCACCTATTTTTCTAGTAATATTGGATTGATTTCCCCCTGAGAACATTATACAATCCGCTTTCTTTATGAGGGCAATGTTAGCGGGCTCTTCAGATTGTGCACGCTCTCGAATGTCCATTATGTGCAGATTCTTACATCCTAACTTTCCAAAAGCTTCTAGGTAATTTTCACCCACCTCTTCAGGAATACTGGAAGCAGTAGGTACAATTACGATCATGGCATTTACGCCACCACTTTCTTTTACAACTCTCGATAAGATTCCTTCTTCAATATATTCGAGATGATAAATTTCATTTTCTTCAATTCCTTTGTCTTCATTTCCTCCTATAGGAATTAATGTGCCTCTTGCTGTCATTGGGGGTGTATTTATTGTTGGCAAAAATACATTTTTTGTTTTGAAAAAATCATATATTTATGATCTTACCCTATTACTAATCAAAACTAACATCCAATGAGAATAAGAGAAATAAATGCCATGCGAGGGCCAAACTACTGGTCTGTAAGACGTCACAAGCTTATTGTGATGGTGTTAGACTTGGAAAAGATGGAAGATTACCCTTCCAATAAAATACCAGGTTTCAGCGAACGGTTGCAGGCTTTATTTCCCACAATGTACTCTCATCGTTGTTCAGTAGGAACACCTGGAGGTTTTTTTGAGAGGGTAGATGAAGGTACATGGATGGGTCACATCATCGAACATATAGCCTTAGAAATACAAACTTTGGCTGGTATGGATACGGGATTTGGAAGAACTCGTGGATATGGAGAGAAGGGCGTTTATAATGTAGTATTCTCTTATGTAGAGGAAGATGCAGGTCGATATGCGGCTAAAGCTGCTGTACGTATTTGTGAAGCCTTAATTGCAGGAGAGGATTATGATTTAGAGGAAGATATTCAGGAAATGCGCGAGTTGAGAGAGGCTCAGCGTTTAGGCCCTAGTACAGGTTCCATTGTAGAGGAAGCAGCAAGTAGAGGAATTCCATGGATTCGATTAAATAAGTATTCACTTTGTCAGTTAGGATATGGAGCTAATCAAAAGAGAATTCAAGCGACGGTTACCTCAGAGACCAGTAGTATTGGAGTTGAATTGGCATGTGATAAGGAGGATACAAAGTATTTGTTAGAGCAAGCTGAAGTTGAAGTGCCTAAGGGAGATATTATCAGCAAAGAAAGAAGCCTAGAAGAAGCTTGTCGATATGTAGGATATCCGTTGGTAATTAAACCAATTGACGGTAATCATGGAAGAGGAATTACGGTAGACATTCAAAATTATGAGGATGCCTTAGTTGCTTTCCATGCGGCCAAAGAAGTTTCAAGAAGGGTAATAATAGAGAAATTTATTACAGGAGATGATTATCGATTGTTGGTGATCAATAATGTGTTAGTGGCAGCTGCTATTCGCACGCCAGCACACGTAATTGGTGATGGAAAATCCACCATCAAAGAATTAGTAGATAAGGTGAATGAAGATCCACGTCGCGGATTTGGTCATGAAAATGTCCTCACCATGATTACCATGAATAATTTAACACAAACAATTATAAAAGATGCCGGCTATACAGAAGATTCTGTACTAAAAGAAGGAGAGCGTTTAATACTTAAAGATACAGCTAATCTAAGCACAGGAGGTACAGCAGAAGATATTACAGATATCGTTCATCCAGCGAACGTTTCTATGGCAGAGCGTATTTCAAAAATTATTGATCTGGACATCTGTGGAATTGACATCATGACCAGTGATATTACCAAACCGCTTTCCGAAACAGGAGGAGCAGTACTTGAAGTAAATGCCGGACCTGGATTTAGAATGCACCTAGCGCCTACAACTGGACTTCCAAGAAATGTCGCTGCACCTGTAATCGACAAATTATTTCCTCAACAAGGAGATACTGGAAGGATTCCAATTGTTGCCATAAGTGGAACAAATGGAAAAACGACCACTACTAGATTAATTGCGCATATTGCTAAAATGAGCGGTTATCGAGTAGGTTACACTACCAGTGATGGGGTTTATATTCAGAATAGACTTTTGATGAAGGGTGATTGTACAGGACCAGCCAGTGCCGAATTCGTATTAAAAGATCCAACGGTTAACTTTGCTGTTTTAGAATCGGCTAGAGGAGGACTATTAAGAGCAGGACTTGGATTTACAAATTGTGATATTGGAATTGTTACTAATGTTGCAGCAGATCATTTAGGGCTTAAAGGAATCAATACTATTGAGCAACTTGCAAAAGTAAAAGCCGTAATTCCAGAAACAGTTCTACCCGATGGATATGCGATATTGAATGCAGATGACGATTTGGTATACGATATGCGTCGTGGTATTAATTGTAATTTGGCTTTGTTCTCTATGGATGAAGAAAATCCTAGGATACAAGCGCTTCAGCGCAAGGGTGGAATTACCGCTGTATTCGAAAATGGATATGTGACCATTTGTAGAGGGACTTGGAAAATGCGGATAATGAAGGTTGAAGATATTCCTTTGACTTATGGCGGAAAGGCTACTTTTATGATTCAAAACGTATTACCAGCAATTCTTACCGCAAATATTCGAGGAATTAGTATTGAAGATATGAAAGCGGCCTTGGAAACTTTCATTCCTTCTGCTTCTCAAACACCAGGTAGACTCAATTTATTCGAATTCGAAAACTTTACTATTTTACTAGATTATGCTCACAACCCAGCCGGCATGCGAGCACTACAAAAATTCACTGAAAATTTAGAATGTACCATCAAAGTTGGAATCATTGCGGGAATAGGTGACAGAAGGGTAGAAGATAATAATGAAATGGGAAGCATAGCTGCGGAAATGTTTGATGAGATAATTATCCGTCAAGATAAAAGATTAAGAGGCAAGACAGAAGAGGAGCTAATCAATATGCTAAACGACGGAATTAAAGCGAAAGATCCTAACAAGAAAACAACGGTCATTCCTTCGGAAAAAGAAGCCATTACATTTGCTGTAAATAATGCTCAGAAAGGGGCACTCATTATTCTTTGTAGCGATGTGATTCCAGATGCTTTGGACTTGGTTCAGAAATTTAAAGCCCAAGAAGCCAGCGGTGAGGTAGTGTTTTCCCAATAAATAAAACACCCTTTACATTAAATCACGCTTTAGAACTAGATGAAAAAGGAAAAAGTCACCCTCCTCAAAGTGACTTTCCCTTAACCAAAATTTGAATTAAATTTTGGTAGTTTATAAAATTAATTTGGAAATAGGCTGCCTCCCCAAAGGCAGCCTATTTTTCCAATTGTAATTAGTTCATGGAACTAATTGTTTTTTCTTCTGAAATTTTAAAACTCCGAATTCAGTTTAGCGGATACGCTCTATTTCAAAAGTAGTATATAGATTACTCTGGCTCGCTGCAAAGCCAGATTCACCAAACATTCTAATATCTATATAATCTCCTATTGCTAGTTGCGCGATATGACTCACTTGCCTTACAATGATTCCAGAACCGTGGTGGGTATAAATATTGTATTTGGCAAATGTGTTATTGATCCAGATGTTAAGTCCAAATCGATCATTCGTTGCATTAGTAGCTGTTGTACTATAACTCGCAGTAATGCGGTAATATCCTGCTTGACTGGCTACAAACCTATTGGTGCTCGTGTCGAAGTCGGAATTTAGATCAATGAGGACATTGTCAAAATCCATGATGTCCTGTCCACTACCAGAGTATGTTTGGTTGGAAGTTAAATGTACCTTTGTCAAGGAAAATGTAGTCCCGCTCGAACCAGCTGCTTGCCAGGTGACATTACCACTACCGTCTGTTGTCATAACCTGTCCAGCGGTTCCGTCGCCGTCTGGCATTAAATATCTGCTCCCTGAGGTTTCCCCAAGAGAGACTCTACCAAGGAAGTAACCAGCATATCCACTGCTATTTTGCACATCGCTGTAAACACCATAATGAGTTCCAGCTAGACTTGAAGGGATTTCGGTGTAGGAGCCATATTTTGCCGAAGTTGAGGTAATAGATGTTCCAAAACTGTTATAAGAGCCATATAATATTCCTCCGGTATTAGTACTTCCAATACCAAATAGGTTGTAGGTTCCGTATTTCGTATTACTGTCTGTACCTCGAATATCATTGTAAATACCATAGTGGGTTCCAGTACCTCCAGTTACGAGGTTATAAAAACCGTATTTTGTCCCCGTAGCGTTTGTACCTGAGGCATTTAGATTGGAGAATAAACCATAAGATATCTGGCTACTTGGTTGACTTACACCAACACTCGCGCCTGCCTGTGTAGCGGCACTGGCGCTTCCTGTATCTTGTACATCTACTGAGATACCAGTGTTGGCCCCTAAACCTCTTACACTTCCTCTATAGGCTGCTTTGTTTCCAGTGCTAGCATTGGTGCCTACGTTTGAGAATACCCCATAATGTAAGCCAGATCCAGAATTATTAACGCTGGCATTTATACCGTAAATACTTTCATTATGTGTTCCAGTCATGCTTGCTAAAACTCCGGTGTGAGTTCCTGTCCCTGTACTAGAGTCGGTAAATGATCCTAGTATGGGATCACTATCTGTTCCTGTCTTTTCTATATCTAAAGGGTAGTTGGCGGTAGTTTTTCCTATTGCAACATTTCCTTGTGTAAAGATGTCGTCTGTGATCGCGTTGGGAGCGGAAGTAGTACCTTCTTCGTACCAATCTATATCGCTACTACCGCTGCCCGCTACAGGAGTCCATGATGTAGTGTTATCGTCCCAATAATAGAATCCTTTCGCTGGTGTGCCAGCACCAGTTACAAAAACCATCATTCCATCTTGAGCGGCTGTAGGAGTAGGCGAAGGAAAGTTATTTATTCGCGGAATTAAAATCCCATTCGTATTGGATGGTGTTGAATTTGCCGAAATATCTAATGTTGCACTAGGCGAAGTATTATTTATTCCAAGTCTTCGGTTATGTGTTAAACGCATTCCTTCTACCATAGGACTCATATTTACAGGATTGCCGTGAACATAAAAGGCGAGGCCAGTATGATCCACATCACCCGAGGTTTGGACACTGGCAATGGCGCTTTTTCGCTGATTTCCTCTCGTGCTGCTAGGAGGTCCAAAGCTAATCGAGCCACCTATCGCATTTACTCCAGAGTTGTCTCCTTCCCCTACGATGAATATACCGTCTTGACCCGTGTTGAGATAGCTTAAATCAAACGGAGTAGAAAAATCTATTTCTAAGGGGTTTCTTGGAGTATCTGTGTTTAAACCGAGGTATCCATTTTTCAATAGTGTTAGTGCATTGTTTCGATTTCCATTACTTATCCCATTTCCAACAGACAATAGCCTATCGTCGCTGTCAATAGCAGTTGTTGAATTGGGTACATAGCCTCTGTTATAAATTCCAAGGGCAATTTCACCATAAGAAAGTGCGTATGTTTCTCTACCTATACTAATTGAGTTGGCTCCAGATGCATTCCCACCAGCAATTGCAACAGCTTCACTAAAACTGGCTTCAGATGTCTTTCCAATGGCTACAGCATCATCTGCGTTGGCAATGCTTCCATTACCTAAGGCAATGCTATTAATAGCCGTTGCCTCAGCAGATTCACCTACTGCAAATGCATAGTCGCTAGTTGCTAACGACTGAGATCCAAAGGCCGCACTTCGAAGTCCGCTGGCTGTATTTTGATTTCCAAAAGTTACAGACTCTTGTCCAGATGATGTATTAAGAGATCCAAATGCTACGGCAGATTCTGCTGTTGCACTATTTCCTAGCCCCATGGAGAATGATAAATTACCGCTTGAAATATTATCTAAACCGAGGGCAGCAGAATACTCGCCAACGTTAATATCATCCCATTGTGTACCACTTACAGTTCCTGCCCGGAATGCAGATTTATTTGGATTGTAAAATAATCGAGACCCCGCGCCAGGTGTTCCAATGCTTGCACCTGTGCCAAAGGTCCCAGTGTTTTCAAAACCATCAACACCTTGAACGCTTAGTACTCCATTATCTGCTGTGATAGTTCGACCATTACCAGCACCTCCCTGGTCATATGCTTGATCGAGTGTATTCTTAATTCCCTCAAAGTTGGACCAAGAACTGGATGCATTATCCCAATAATAAAAGCCCTTTGCAGGTGTGCCAGCTCCTGTTATAAAAACCATCATCCCATCCTGAGCGGCTCCTGGGTTGGAAACTGGAAAGTCATCCATTCTCGGTATTAAAATTCCGTCTGTGTTGGCCGGAGCAACCACATTGGAGGCCGAAATGTCCAAGGTTGCTTGGGGTGAAGTATTATTGATGCCAACTTGGGCGAAAGAGGCGTAGCCAACAAATAATACAATAGTATTAAAGAGTAATTTTTTCATTTCAATTCTGTTTTGTGTAAACCAAAGCAGAAAGTAGGATAGTTCATTGAGAAATTCGGAGACTACAAATCTCCAAAATAGACTACTACTAAACCTCTATGAAATCATGGAGTTTATAAAATGTATGAATTCTGTGAATTTATAAATGAGATGAGAAGAATGATTCGGTTCATTGAGAGAATCCCTTTTTCGCTGAGGTTAGGGAGGCTAAGCAAAATAGAAAAGCCACCACAGATGTGATGACTTTTCGCCCCAAATTTGATTGACCCCCAATAAGTTGGTCAACCTACTTATGTCTCCCAAAGCTATAAAAAAAAGTCGTTCTATAATTAAAAAACGACGGTTTTTGAGCACATACGTACTTATACGTAGCTATTAATTAATTGATTTCTAGGTAATTAACAATTTTTGTGCGGAATATCCTTACAAAGATTCTCCTTAAAAGAAATCATATTTAATTAAAAAAGCGTATCAATTTTTATTATAAAAGTCTGGTGCACTACTTTTATTCTCTCCGTCGTTGTTAGTGGTAGTGTAAAAACCTTCGTGTATAGAATAGGCTCCTGTTTCTCCTTTTTTGTTTACCGCAATGTATCCAACCTGAAAGTCTTCGAAGTTCGTTTTTTTGGAAATGATACGTCCAATAGCCTCTTTGCATGCTTCCTGCGGTGACTTTCCTTGTCTCATTAGTTCAACAATAAGGAAGCTCCCCACTGTTTTTAGTACTTCTTCGCCTAGACCAGTTGCCGTGGCACCGCCAACTTCATTGTCGATAAAAAGACCACTCCCAATGATAGGAGAATCCCCAACTCGTCCAGCCAGTTTGTATGCTAAGCCACTAGTAGTGCAGCCTCCAGCGATGTCTCCATTTTTATCGATGGCTAGCATTCCAATAGTGTCATGATTTTCGATATTTATAATTGGCTTGTACTGCGAGGTTTTTTTCCACTCTTCCCATGCTTTTTTGGAGGCTTCGGTGAGTAGGTTTTCTGGCTTAAACCCTGCCGATCTTGCAAATTGTTCTGCCCCTTTTCCGGCTAGAATTACGTGTGGAGTATCCTCCATTACTTTGCGCGCCACCGAAATGGGATGCTTAATGTTTTGAAGGTACACAACAGCGCCGTAATTCCCATTTTTATCCATAATGCAGGCATCTAGAGTTACATTTCCATCTCTGTCTGGTAGGCCGCCAAGACCTACGCTTTGTCCCTCAGCATTTGCTTCCTCTATCATACAGCCTTGTTCAATGGCATCCAGAGAGGAGCCTCCACTAGCTAGTACTTCCCATGCTTTACCAGTAGCATTCGCAACATTCCAGGTGGCTATAACGACCGGAATCGTATTCTTTCCTTCCACTGGAATAAGTGCTTTTTCTTCTTCTGAAATTTTCACATCGTCCTTACAGCTAAGTATGGAACCTACTGCGGCAACGCCTAAACCACTTAAGGATGCATTCTGAATAAATTTTCTACGTTTCATATGTGTTGGTTAATCGCAATTGCGAATTTTAGTTGATTTCAATTTCATCTACAAAGGTCCATGCCTTTCCATCGGGTGCGCCCAAATGCCATTGGGGCACTGTTCCGAAATTTTCAGCGATGATCTTCACATAGCGCACGGGTTCTGTTTTTATTTCAAATAATGCTGAACGAATATCAATTTCATCACTTTGTTTGTCAGCATCGAAAATTTCCGAAGAAATAAGCCTAAACTTTTTGTCACTTCCAGCCACATAACACTTTACCTCTTTAGGATAAAAAATCCAACTTCCTTGATCTTGTAAAAAATTGACACCTACGTTCTCAATTATTTTTTCTTTGCTAAAGTCGACGGTGGCAATCACGTCTGCATCTTGATAGCCTTGCCAAGCTCCCGTTCTAAAATCTTTTGAGCCTCTAATACCATCGATTAGGGCGTCGTTCCCACCTGCGTTGTACTCATTGGCATATTTAGATTCCAACTTAATACTTGTATTTTTGTCAACTTTATAAAAACGGGTAGTTAATTGGTTACTTTTTTGATCGCCTTTTTTGGCGTAAGTATGAAGTTCTGCTGGTTCCGAAATTTTGAACGGACCCGTATATTTCTGAAATTCATTTTCATTTAAACTATAATAAACGTCTGCGCCTTGTATTCCTACATCCAGTGCAACGATCGTTTCATCTTTAAATACAGTGTTTCCTTCTGAAATAAATGGTGTGAGTATAATCTGATGGTCTGAAATTTCAGTAAAAGGGATTTCAGCATCTTTAGTTCCCCAATCGCTTGGAGTATTAGACATGGTGAACACTAAACTTCCCCCATTGGCTATTTCAGAATGATTCAAATAAGTTCTATTTAACTTCTCACCATTGAGGCTGGCAGAGGAAATGTAGATATGCTCTTGTGAAATACCTTCAGCAACAACGGTAAAAGTTTTCCCGTTTTCTAGATTAATGGTGGCTTTTTCAAACAAAGGGCTTCCAATTACATATTGATTGCTACCCGGAGTGACCGGATAAAACCCCAGTGAACTAAAAATATACCATGCGCTCATTTGTCCGCAGTCCTCATTTCCGCTAATACCATCTGGAGTGTTAGTGTACAGGGTGGTGAGGATTTGTCGAACTAGTTCTTGAGTTCGGGACGGATTGTTCACAAAATTGTAGAGATAGGCCATATGGTGGCTGGGTTCATTTCCATGTACATATTGCCCGATAAGCCCCGTGATGTCTGCTTGATTGCGCCCCGTTGTTTCCTCCTTGGCATTAAAAAGATGATTGAGGTGTTCTTCCATCTTATCTTTTCCGCCCATCAAATTAATTAAGCCGCTTATATCTTGGGGCGCATACAAACTGTATTGCCAAGCATTTGCTTCGGTATAATTGAAGTTGACTTCGTAAGGGTCGAAAGGGCCAAACCAAGTATTATTGAATCGCCCTTGCATAAAACCTGTTTCTGGGTTGTAGAGGTTTTTATAGTACTGCCCTCTTTTTGAAAAAGCTTCGTAATCCTGCTCTTTCCCCATTTGTTTGGCCATCGTGGCAATGGTCCAATCGTCATAAGCATATTCGAGCGTTTTTGAAACAGATTCGCTTTCTTCCTCCATGGGAACAAATCCAGATTCTTTGTAGTATTTCAATCCAAGTTTATCTTGCATTGCGCTATGTTTCATGGCTTCAAAGGCCTTTTCTGCATCAAATCCATCAATTCCTTTTAAATAGGCATCTGCTATTACTGGAACTCCGTGGTAGCCAATCATACAACCGGTATAATTGGCCGAGAGATCCCAAATAGGCATAATTCCTCCCTCGTTGTATTTTGCGATTAGGGTATTAACAAAGTCACTGGTGCGTTCTTGCTCAATAATGGTGTACAGTGGATGTGCAGCCCGATAGGTATCCCAAAGGGAGAAGACAGTGTAATAATCAAAATCTGTAGTTTGATGAATTTCTAAATCCATGCCTCGATAACGGCCGTCTACATCTTGGTAGAGATTAGGAGCAATCATGCTGTGGTAAAGGGCCGAGTAAAAATTAACTTTTGCATCCTTCTCGTTTCCGTTTACGATAATTTTTTCCAGTTGTTTTTCCCATACGTTATTGGCTTCTGCTTTGAGCCGATCGAAGGTTTTAGTGCCAATTTCGGCAGCTAGATTTTTCGAGGCGCCTTCCTCATCGACCGCAGAAATTCCAATTGAAATGTAAACGGGTTCGTTGTTAGGATTATCGAATTGAAGTGCTATTTTTTGACCACCAGGTGCTCCTTGAGCCAACGGCGACTGGAGCATATCAGTAAATGTATGTGATGTTTTTAAACGGAAGAACAATCGTTGGTCTGAGGCCCATGCCTTACTGTGTCTATAACCTTCAATTTCGGTATTTGAAATAGGGTTAATTTTTGCGTCCAATACCTTGTCTCTATGTTCTAAATCTATGATAACCACTTGGTTTTTAGCCGATGGAAAGGTGTATTTATGCATCCCTGCACGTTCGGTAACCGTAAGTTCTACATCAATATTAGTGCTATCTAAGTGAACTTTATAAAACCCTGGAGACGCGTGTTCATTTTCATGAGAGAAGTGCGCACGATATCCTTTTTTACCATCGGCGCCATTATTGAAGTTGATTTCATTGGTTGGCATTAATAAAATATCTCCATAGTCGCTTACACCGGTTCCGCTGAGGTGGGTGTGAGAAAAACCGTAAATGTATTGGTCACTGTAATGGTAACCGCTGCAACCATCCCAGCCGTCTAACCGAGTGTCTGGACTTAATTGCATCATTCCAAAGGGCATAGTAGCTCCTGGATAGGTATGTCCATGTCCCCCAGTTCCAATAAATGTATTTACATAGGTGGTGAGAGGTTGGTCTTTTGCAGCAGGAGTTGGGATTTGTTCCTTTTCAGAACAACTAAATAGAAGCATTAATCCTAAGAAGAGCTGTAATAGGTTTTTCATTGAAGGCTTTTAAAGGGAAAAGATACAAAAACACCTCAAAACAAAATGAATGGAGCAATTCCATTTTTGAACCCCAACCATCTTTAACCTCATTAGTTTTATAACAGGCTGTCTGTTTTTTTAATTTGAAAATAGAGATTATAAAAAAAGGGCTCCTTAGAATAGGAACCCTTCTCTCCATTTCAATTATTCATAGCAATCTAAATGAATATCAATTCTCTTTTAACAATTACAAACTGAATTGGAGAATTGTTTCTTAAATAATCTTTCGCCTTTTTCTGGGTATCCTATTTCAGATAAAACGTTTAACGCATTAGAGAGTGTATTTGCTCTCTTAAAGTTAAAGGTTACAAGCGACTCTAATGGATATAACTGAACATCGGTAATAGCTTCAATTTCTTGCAATTCTTTTTTAATACGAACAGAGCAATCATAACAAAAACTTTGCTGAACTTCTATTCTTGCCAAAGAGGTTATGTTTCTTTTTACTGACATTAAAAAACTCTTGACAAATTAAACCCGAAGAAGACATCTGCATCTCCCCAGTCACCCGTTGCTTGTCCCAAAAATCCGTTGGTATTCATGGGTTGTGCATTGGTAAAGTGTAGTTGAAATACATGTCCTCCTGTTTCTATATCTAAACCAATGGAAAATGGATTAACAAAAGGGGAGCTTTCGGCTCTATTTAAGTGTAGTCCATAATCAAAATTGAGGGACAATCGTTTGGTCAGTTTATGTCGTCCTCCAAAACCAATTACATATTGAGAGTTGTGTTGTTCGTCAACATCTACATAATTATCGTGAAAAAACGTAGGCATTAACTGAAGTGATAATTTGGAATTAAACTTCTTTGAAATTAATAATTGTGTGGTGTATCCTAGTCTATTTTTAAACTCTAACCCAGGCAATATGTCTTTGTCCAAAGATGTATTAATTAGAAGGTTACTCGAGCTCACAATTGTAACGGGAGAACCTCCTTTTTTTTCGCGTAGTAATCTTATCTTTATAGAAGATTCATAAATTTTTCGAAACGAACTTCGTGAGACCCCAATATTGATGCCATCGGTAATTCCGTACCGAAGACTTAGTCTTGTTACGGCCTGATCAAGACCAAAAAAATCTTCAAATCCGGTTTCTATAGAACCAAATCTATGCGATACCACAAAATAAAGTTCTTTAGTTGAGATCATTTTGGTGGATTCAAAATTGACAATCTTTAGCCCTTTAAACGCGGCACTTTTATAATCTTCTTGGGCGTCAACATCTATTTCTGAGAACAAATCGTCTTGTGCCAGAGTTAGTGCGGGTATTAAGAAAATTAGGATGTATAGATACTTCATGTTAGTGTTCTTTATTAGTTATAGTGGCTTGGTCAATTTTAACCATTTCGAGAAGTTCATCGTAGCCAACACATCGTCCTTTAAGTGTTAAAGAGGTTCCATTGGCTACATTTGCCATTACTTGACCATTAAAATTCACTTGTATTTGACCATTTAAGATCACCTCACCTTCCTCCATAGAGGTTACCTCTCCTTTTATCTCGATTACCTTATCTAGATAGTTGGTTGTGGCCAACAATTCGTCCTTTTGAAAATGACTAAATAACTCTTCTGCAGATAACGCTATGGTCGCTTCTTCATTGGCAATGTCTCTATGTTTACTATTGAATGTATAATTATAGACAAGGCCACTTCCTACTATAGCAAGAAGAATCACGGTTAGAATAATGACTTTCTTCTTTTTCATTTCTCACTAAGATTAAAATCTAGAGAAACCATTATTTCTTTAGCTATTTTGTCTTTTACGATACTTGGAATTTCGATATCAAAATCGGCAGGACTAACTGTAAACGATCCTTTAATAATTATGAGACCATCTACCCTGCTTATCATGAGAGAAGTGTTAATTTGCTTCTCTTTTCCGCGCAGTTCTATTTTTCCATCAACAGCAACTGCGGTTTCATTTTCTGATAAATCTGAAGAATTAAAATTTAATAATTTTCCTTTAAAAGTTGCCTTTGGATACGTTTCTGATTCAATGTAGTTTTCATTGAAATGCTCTTCCATCAAAGAATTCTTAAATCGGAAACTCTTCATGAGAGCCAAAGATGCTATTTCATTGGTTTCTGTATTTAAGATTACTGTTACAGATTCATTTGTAGCTTTTACAGGCTCAAAAAGCGCTTCAGAAGCCTCAAATGTTAACTTCCCTTTTTTGTCAATATATTTGTTTTGTGCTGTAACAGCGCCTATTGACATAAATGCTACTGCGAACAAAAACAGTGTACTAATACTTTTTATTTTTTTCATTTCTATCTATTTTATTGCTTTCGATTAATTCTCTAGTTTTCCGTCATCTATCCATTGTTGTATTTTGTCAATAGTTGCTTGCGGTAGTCGTCCCGAGGGTGGCATAGCACCTGCTGCTCCGTTCTGGAAACTCATTCTGCTTAAAATACTATTGGCTCTTTGGTTGACCTGACTAAAATTTATCAAAGCGAATGGCGCTCCGTTTACAGGTGGGTTTGCATGACAACTAATACAAGCGCTCTGTATAATAGGTGCAACATCATCGGTATAATTAACTAGCGTATCTGGATCGTCTGGCTCATTAGAAACGTCCACTAAGTCGCTTTCACTATCATAACTACAGCTGCAGATGCAGATGCAAAGCGTCAATAGAGACAAAATAAATAAGTTGTTTTTTTTCATTTTTTCATTTTTAAAATTTTTCATTTTAAGGAAATTTAAATCTGTTTACTTCCAACTAAATTGCCATGGGCAAAGGTCGGTAGCATGGCTTAATAGTGTTAATAAAAGCGCGCCAAAAACGTGCATATTTCCGACAAAACACTAGCGAAAAACCGACGGACTACAACATTCCCGACGTTTGTAATTTCAATAGATTGAGTCGGTTATTTTTTAGAGCGTGCAGGGGGTTGATTGTGTCTAAATAGCCCATTTATAAAATCGTTGGGTCTGGTAACAATTCGCAATTGGCATGAACCCCAATTCAGGAATTGAGATAGCGATCTGTAAGGAGAGTGCCAGACTAGTTGGATGGATTAATTCTTCAAATCGGACGGACTTATATCAAATTCTTTTTTAAAGCATTTAGAAAAATAAGAAGGGTTCGAAAATCCAGTTTTAAAAGCAATTTCAGAAATAGTATCATCCTGACTTAATATCAGCTCTTTCGCTAGATTGAGACGTAGCGATGAAATCAGTTGATTAGGAGACTTTTGTGTAATTGCTTTGAGTTTTCGTTGTAATTGTCGCTCACTCACACCAACTTCTTTGTAGAGCATTTCTACACCAAAATACTCATTACTTAAATGTTTATCTATAGTTTGAAGTACATTCTCTAGAAAAGTATCGTTTTTATGAAATGTGTTATTATCGACACTATTAATCCACACGTTTTGCTTTCGTTTTTCAGTAACTGTAAATAGTAATATAGATTTACCAGATGCTGTATCGAAAATAGTGGTGTGAGACGTAAAATTCATGTTTACCCCTATCATCAAATTTTTTGCAGTTTGAGTTAAAACGACTTGGTTAGGTTGGGATTGATTAAATATAGAAGTTGCTAAGTTTTCAATCTCTTTACTTACACATTGGTTTGTAAAGCATTCTTTAATGAGAATACCAATATTTAATTGCGCATTTAAACTTCGCATGGTTTCGACCAAATCTATGCCGCAATGAACAGCCTTACTAGGTCCACTAAAAGTAATTGTAAACATTTCCGAATTGTATTGAACTAAAGTCCCATTGTATTTTTTTACATGCGCGTTAATAAGCTCTTGATAATACGTAGAAGTATTTGTGCCTAGAGAAACAAGACGTCCAACTATGATTGTAAAGAGTTGTTTTTCATACGCTTTTATTGGCTTAACATTTACTGTGAAATTCTTCATCTCTTCCAGAACTTCTTGAGTATTGCCGATCCAAAATAAATGATCGTTTCCATCAAGCTCCACGAATTTTGCGTTTTTGATACGGTCTGCTATAAAACGTCCTTCTTCAATTTTTACATCAATATCATGGGTACGCTGTAATATTAAAGTTGGCACTTTTATAGCATCTAAAATATGAATAATATCCACCTGTGTATTCATTTTAGTTAGCATCAAAGCGGCACGCGGGCTTGCGCCAGAACGAAAGTAATTTGCTAGCCATTCCATGAATACAGGATCGTTGGCTTTGGACGGTGCCAGTGATTCTAAATTCATTTCTCCACTTCCCCAATTATTTTCAATCATGTCGTACACTTTCTTGCGCTCCTCATTGGTTGGTGCCCAAGGATAATTTGGTGCATATATGCGTTTGGCGAATATTCCGAAAGTAATCAAGGAAATTGTTCGGTTTGGATAGGTAGCCGCAAATAGCGCCGATACAGATCCGCCTTCAGAATGTCCAAATAAAACTGCTTTTTCAGAATCAACGGCATCCATCACTGCTCTAATATCATCCATCCGCTCTTCGAGAGTAGGAAACTCCATAATACGATCGGAAAGGCCAGTTCCTCTTTTATCAAATAGGATAACTCTAAATATTTTACCTAGTTCAGTTAAGAAGTTGACCAATTCTGGACAGGCCCACATTAAATCAATATTAGAAATCCATCCTGGAATATAGACCAAATCAATGGTGCCCGACCCAAAAACTTGGTAGGCAACATTAATAGAATCACTTTTAGCGTATTTGGTTTCTGGCTTCTTCAAAATAAGATATTTTAGTTAGACTTTTACTTTACAATTCGCAAAGTATAGGGTGAACAAAAACTGATAGTACAAAACTAGAGTAGTTTCTTCTATCTGCGATAAAAGCCGAGTATACAATGGGTAGACAAAGAATAGATCTTTTACTAAAAGGCGATAAAGAGGTTAACAATAGGTAGACTGGTTAAAATAAACGGATCGTAAGTACATGCTTCACTTTATACTCCTCTTAGTAGAATACAAGGTTTATTTTAGGGTCTTTAATTTTGGGTTATATAGTCTAAAGACTAAAATTTATTGGCAAGAATCTAACCTTCGATTTTTCAGAGTCCACGGAGTAACGGTTTGGTTTTCTTTGGGAGCACCCTTTGCCTTATCTACGCCTAAATTTTCTGTGTTTTTTAATGTACTATTAATTGGTCTTTTAATAGAAGAAGATTCTTTTAAAGCGAGTTATGGAGTGTGGTAATTCCTTTTGTTGTTGTGTTATTTGCTGTTTTGAAAAGGAAAAGATGCAAAAACACGTTAAAAAAAAGTGAATGGAGCAATTCCATTTTTGAAACACAACTATCTTTAACCAAAATAAACAAATATGGCACGTTGGATTATTCCAGTACTAATACTTTTTGCAATCGAAATTTATGCTTTTCAGGCCATCCGAACGGTCACGAAAAATGGTTGGATTCAAGGGCTATATGTTGCCGTCTCCGTTTCGGTTTTGGCAGCTGTTATTTATCAGCTTGCTGGACAGAGTAGCCCCCGTCAAATTGATCCCTCTCGTTTATACGTTTTTGGATTTTTCTTGGCCTTTTTTGTCCCAAAACTGATCCTAATTATATTTATGTTTGGAGAAGATATTGTTCGGCTTTTTGTGGGCTTGTTTGCTAAATTTGGAGGAAGTAACGAGTCTTTCTACATTCCTTCTAGGCGGAAATTTGTGAGCACTATTGCTTTGGGAATTGCTGCTATTCCATTATCGTCTCTGTTGTACGGGATGTATAAAGGAAAATACAATTATAGAGTCTTAAGTTATTCTTTAGAGTTTGACGATTTGCCAGAAGCCTTCGATGGGTATACTATTACCCAAATTAGCGATGTGCATAGTGGGAGTTTCGACAACGAAGAGAAGGTGAGCTATGGTATCGATCTTATCAATAAACAAAAAAGTGATCTCATTGTATTTACAGGAGATTTAGTGAATAATGTTGCAGATGAAATGACGCGATGGAAACCGCTCTTTTCAACACTAAGTGCTGCAGATGGTGTATATTCTGTTCTAGGTAATCATGATTACGGAGATTACGTGCCATGGGAGAGTGAAGAAGCGCAAGCAGAAAATTTACAACAATTAAAAAATTTACAAGGTGAAATGGGTTGGAAGCTGTTGCTAAATGAAAACACAGTGCTGGAACGCAACGGTCAATCCATAAAACTAATTGGTGTGGAGAATTGGGGAGCAGGAGGATTTAAAAAAGCAGGTGATCTTGAAAAAGCCTGCGTTGGAGTTGAGAAAGAGGATTTCAAGGTTTTATTGAGTCATGATCCTTCGCATTGGAAGGAACAGGTAAAGGACGATATCAGAAACTTTCACCTTACTTTGAGTGGGCATACACATGGGATGCAATTTGGAATAGAAATACCAGGATGGATTAAATGGAGCCCTGTAAAATATCGATACGAAAACTGGGCAGGAATATATGAGGAATTTGGACGTTACATAAATGTGAATCGCGGATTTGGATTTATAGGCTATCCAGGCCGCGTAGGAATTTGGCCCGAGGTAACCGTGATAAAATTAAAAAAGAAGCCTACAACGGCCTAATAATTGTATTTTCAGCATAAATGCTATATTTGTAGTAACCAAACCTAAGAGCGCAATGTCGAAATTTGGAGAATTAATTGAAACACACGTACCTGTTCTGCTTGACTTCTATGCAGAATGGGACAATGCTTGTACAGAAATGCATCCTGTTCTAAGAGATGTTGCAGCTGCGTTAGGCGATAAAGCTCGCGTGATCAAAATTGACGTAGAAAAGAATTCTGAACTTGCCGAAGCCCTAAGAGTAAAGGGACTCCCAACGCTTATGATTTATAAGAATGGAGAGATGAAATGGCGCCAAAGCGGCGAACAAGATGCAAATACGCTTATCGGTTTAGTGCAAGAGTACGTTTAGACCAATGTTCTGTTGGCTATTCTAATTAGGAATTGCCGCTGCATTCCAACCTCTTTCGGTAATAAATTCTAGTAGTTTAGGTAGGCAATAGCGGAGGTGCTTTTCTGCTTTTAAACTGTCGTGAAATACAACGATGCTTCCCAATTCTAAATTTTCATAAACATTTTTGTAGCATTTTTCTTCGGAAATTTTCACATCAAAGTCTCCGCTTAAGACATCCCACATAATAATTTTGTACCCACTGTCGCGTAATAATTTCGATTGTTTCGAAGTTAATCTACCATAAGGCGGACGGAATAAGGGGCCCTGTTTTTCCGTTTGGGAGGTTTTGTTTAAAATGGTATTGATCTCCTTGTCGGCCAGCGCTACATTTTCGATATAGGTGCCTGCTTTGGTTTTCCACCCACTTAAATGATTGAACGTATGGTTGCCAATGGAGTGTCCTTCCTCCAAAACACGCCGAAATACATCTGGATGTTTGCGAACGTTATCGCCAATGCAGAAAAAGGTGGCTTTGGCGTGGTACTTTTTTAAAGTATCTAGAACCCAGGGGGTGACCTCTGGTATAGGACCGTCGTCAAAGGTTAAGAAAACTTCTTTTTTTTCAGAAATAGGAAACGCCCAAATTCGTTCCGGAAAAATCCGTTGAACAAATTTGGGCGTCTTCACCACGTAACCTTTCACTGTTTTTAATTTTCAGGGTCTAATACGGCGGTATCTCTTAAGAGAGAGTCCAGGAATTTTTCAGTAAGTCGTTCTTTCCGAAGAAATTCTTCATCAATGTCTATTCCTAATTTGGCAAAAAAGCCTCTAAATGGCGCAATGGTGTTTAGGAATTTCGCTTTTTCGGCTGCGTAATACTCGTTTGCGTCGTAAGCGTAGACTATTTCAACTAAACCTTCATACTGGCTCGTCTTTGTATATATCTCCTCGACTAGATTACCTTGCTCCGTCAGACTTAAATCTGCATAATAGCGCAAGAATTCTCGGTGCTTTTCACTTACTTCTTCAAACACTTTTCTAGCCTTTTCTGGTTTTTCAAGTACGTAGTAATTAGAGACAAATGGCTCTAGCAACGAATAGTATGCGAAGTACTGAACCGGCATTTTCTCCATGGCCAAATCAAGTAGTTTTTCCGCCTTTTCGGTTTTACCTTCTTTGATTAAAACTTCTGCTGCACGAGCAATATTACTTCTGTAGGTAATACCATTTCTACGAGTTTCTGTATCGTGATAGACGTTTGGATTACCGCTATTGCCCCAATCCCAGCTCATAATAATATCGTACATTTTGTCGCCGTCAATTCTACCCATATCGAATGGATTTCGCGGATCTACAGGTGTTTTAATTGGTACTAGCTTATAAACGGTTCCTTCCAACTGAAGGTAATTCTTCATCCATAAATAATCGTCATCACCAAAAGCACCGCCACTAAAATAAATAGGACGTTCCCAGTTGTTGTTTGCAATTATATCGAGCATCAAGAGTCTATTTTTATATACAAAGTCACCTTTCAGTTCGATATCGATATAAGGTACAATTTTGTCTGCATCTTTTGGAGCAACTATTCCACTGGCCAATACTTTATCCTTATCTACAGGGATTCGGATAAGTTTGGACGGGAATGAGCTTATTCTCTGACCGCTATTAAGTTCTACTTTCGTCACTTCTTCATCACTTGCTGCCCAATTCATCCAAGTTTTAATATCAACAGTGTCCTTGTAGCGCAACAATTCTTGAATAGAAGTGCCGTTTTCGATTAGGAACTTAAGCTCGCGCTGTGCTGCTGGGTGTTTACTTCTAAAAGCTTCTTGAGAGATTTCATCGTTCTGAACTCTTTCAAAATCGGTCATCACTTGGTTGAGGTCCGTACCGTTAAAAGCAATGACATCCCTTGTACCGTAGGTATATTGGTCATGTCTTAATTGCGACGGAATAGGATCGCTCTCGAAGGCTTTCTTTTTCATATCATCTATATACCAATCTGTTTGAAAGAGGCTGGTATTTACAATACGTACATCTTGACGGTACTTTTCAATGTTTTGTTGGTACCAAAGGGCGAATGTATCGTTATCTCCTATGGTAAAGAGAATGGCGTCTTCGGCAACCGAATCTAGGTACATTTTCCCCATAGAATTGGCGGTGCGTCTGTTGGAACGATCATGATCATCCCAGTTTTGAGTAGCTAATAGTACAGGAACTGCTAATGTGGTTGCAGCCAAAACTATCGGAATGGCCATTTTCGGTTTGAGGTATTCTTTTGCGATTTCGTATAATGCATAGACTCCAAAACCAATCCATATAGCAAATACATAGAACGATCCCACTAATGCATAATCTCGTTCTCGTGGTTCGTAGGGTCTTTCATTTAGATATACTTTTAATGCCAATCCAGTAAATAGAAAGAACACGAGTAATACCCAAAAGCTTTTTTTATCGTTTTTGGCGTGAAATATGAGTCCGAGAACCCCCAGAATAAGTGGAAGGAAATAATAGGTGTTTCGGGCTTTGCTTTCGGCCACATCGCTTGGTAAATTGTCTTGAGATCCCAATCGCCATTCGTCTACGAAAGGTATTCCGCTAAGCCAGTTTCCGTTAAGTAAACCACCTTCGCCTTGAACATCGTTTTGGCGTCCAGCGAAATTCCACATAAAATAGCGCCAGTACATATAACTAAATTGGTGCTGAAACATGAATTTCATATTATCTATAAACGAAGGCTTCTTAATGTCTAGAAAAGGGCCAAACTGACTTAAAAATTGGTCATAATCCTTGCCGTCGACCAGTCCGTTGGCGTGTGCCTGTTTAAATTTGGAGACCTCTTCTACCAAACGTTGTTCGCCTCTGTACTCTCGTTTTATTCCAAATTCGAGTCCGTCGGTGAAGCTGAGGTAGTTGGCACTGTGCTCTAAACTCCACATACGGGGTAGGAAAGCCTTTTGGTTGTTATCTGTATTCTGACCCGCATTTTTCCATTCGTTTACAATCACGTATTTCCCTAGCTCGAGGTTTTTCTCATATTTAGGTTTGTCGTCTTTGTAAGGATCTTTTGCGTCCAGTCCCACGTAGCTTTCGGTAAATTGTGGTCCATAAAACAAATGCGTTTCTGGGTATTGTTCTCGATTGTAGTAAGCGAGTAACTCTCTGGCGTTGTTTGGGTTATTCTCGTTAATTACGGTACCTGCGTTTGCTCTAATTGGGAGCATTAACCAACTCGAAAAACCAATAAATATGAAGAGTACGCACAGCAATAACGTATTGAACGTAGTGAAGCTTTTGGTACGAGTATATTTTAGTCCGAAAAAGAACAGCGCAATAAAAACCAGAGCGGCAATGATGGTTCCGGAGTTAAAAGGAAGGCCTACGTTGTTTACGAAGAATAATTCTGAAGCACTAAAAAGTTTTAGGGTAACAGGTAGTAATAATTTAAAGATGAACAACAATATGGCAACCGTGACTACATTGGCAATAATGAAGTTCTTTACCGTGATTTTTTTATATTTTTTAAAGTAGTACAGGAAACCAATGGCTGGGATTGTAAGTAGTCCCATAAAGTGAACTCCAAACGAAAGCCCTACCACAAAAGCGATGAGGATGAGCCAACGATCTCCGCGTGGTGTAAACATTTCACGTTCCCAGCGCAGTCCACAATAGAATAGTATGGACATGATACAAGCAGCGGCAGCGTAAACTTCTGCTTCTACGGCACTGTACCAAAAGCTATCGGTAAAGGTAAATGCAAGTGCTCCAACGGCCGCGCTTCCAAGAATGGCGACCATATTATTTTTGTTGAGTTCAGAATTTTTAGATACTAAATTGGCCAATAAAATGGTAAGCGACCAGAACATAAAAAGAATAGTAAATGCACTAGCAAAAACCGACATTAGGTTAATGGTAAGTGCAATGCTGGTGGCGTCCATTGCAAAAATGGAAAAGAAGGCCCCTAATAATTGATAAAGCGGTGCTCCAGGAGGGTGACCAACTTCTAGGTTACTGGAGGTGGTGATATATTCTCCGGCGTCCCAAAAACTAACAGTAGGTTCTACAGTGAGCCAATAGGTAAGTAATGCAATGGCAAATACGAGCCATCCCAAGATTTTATTCCATTTGCTAAAGTTGAAATCGGTCATAAAAAAGATAATTATTGATTGGGCGAATTTACTAATAATATGAATAGGGGTATTATAATTTATTGCTAACGTAGCAGCCTTTAAAAATATTTCAAACTAAAAGGGGGTGGATTTTGGGGACTAGAACTCTTTTTTGGGTTATTCTGAAATTTTCAGGGTGGTAAAAGGGTGCAATAATCAGTAATTGAGTGATCAGATTCTAATTTCCTACATTTTTTATAAAAAATTGTTTGTGCGTGTCGAAGATTGTATTAAATTTGCATCCGTTATTAAGGTAATGGCCCATGGTGTAACTGGCAACACGTCTGTTTTTGGTACAGAAGAGTCTAGGTTCGAAACCTAGTGGGCCAACTAAAATGAAAAAGTCTCAATCGTTTGATTTGAGACTTTTTTTATGGGGTAGCGCGAATGCGGTTGATGTACTGCAACGTTTTTTTTAATCAACCAATCGCAACCTAAGATTCTTCCCGAATTTTAATAACCTAAGACCTCGCCTTCGCCACTTTCTGATTAATAAACTCCACCATCATGGAAAATGCAATAGCGAAGTATAAATAGCCTTTGGGAATCGCTCCAACAGATTGATCGAAAACCACTAGATGTGATAAGTGAGCAGATTCGGTAATGAGCATAAAACCGATCAATATTAAAAATGACAGTCCCAAAATTTGAATACTTGGATGGTCATCAATAAACTTGCGAATTTTATTAGCGAAAATAATCATGATGGCAATGGAGATGACTACGGCGATGATCATTAAAACTAAATTGTAATTAGCGTTTTGCGAGAGTCCGTTGGTCATTCCTACTGCCGTGAGAATAGAATCGATGGAAAATATGAAATCGATAATGAGAATTTGAACAATGGCTTGTTGTAGAGACTTAATGGTCTTTCCTTTTACTTGATCTTCATCATGCTTTGGAGTTTCCACCTTTTCGCGAATTTCAGAAGTGCTTTTCCAAATTAAAAAAAGACCTCCACCCAACAAAATAATTGCCTGCCAGCTAACGGCCACTTCCAGCCAATCACTCTCGAAGGTATAGAAGGGTTTTTTAAGGGCGACCAAAAATGAAACAAAAAATAGCAGTATCACACGCTGCACCAAGGCCAAAATAAGACCAATGTTAGTAGCTTTGGTTCGTTGTTCTGCCGGAAGTTTGTTGGCGGCGATCGATATAAATACAATGTTGTCGATCCCTAGAATGATTTCCAAAAAAGTTAAGGTAAGCAATGCCATAATGGCTTCACTGCTTAGAAGAAAGTCTAACATATCCTTGAGTTTTGGTGGTTGCTACTAACAAATTTAACTAATAATGTGAGAGAAGTGGGTTGGGTGAGCTTTAATTGTCAACGTTTTCACTTGAGTGTAAAGCGAACCTGAATCTCTCATTAGTGCCATTTTTACCATTACCTACAACCATTTAAACCTGCCCAAGCTAGTTACTTTTGGTGCTTCTGGAACGGTGGAGTATCTTTATGATGCAGCTGGAATTAAACTGAAGAAAACAGTAGTAGAAGGCAGCATTACCAAGGTGACCAATTATATGGATGGGTTTCAATACACTGCGGGCGATTTGGATTTCTTTCCACATGCAGAAGGATATGTAAAAGTAGTACCACCTTCTGGATTGGGAGGGCAGCCGTCTTATCATTATGTGTTTAATTATACAGATCATTTGGGGAACATCCGTTTGCGGTATACGTTGGACCCGCAAACCAGTGAGTTGACTATTTTGGAAGAAGACCATTATTACCCGTTTGGACTCAAACAGAAAGGTTATAATACCACACAAAGCGGATTTTCCAGAGAACCGGGAGGAACGATTGAATTAACACCCATTAATCCATTTTTAGGTGATAGCTATCAATATAAATTTGGAGGGAAAGAATATCAAAATGAACTTGGACTAGATTGGTACGATGTTTCAGCAAGGAACTATGATCCTGCTTTGGGACGTTGGATGAATATTGATCCGCTTGCAGAATATATGTGGAGACATTCTCCATATGCTTACGCTTTTAACAATCCAATTTATTATATTGATCCTGATGGGAATATGCCATCTCCTGTATCGTCAGGGTTGAGTATAGGAGCCTCTAGTAGTCTAGGAGATGGGGATTTTGGGTTTGGTGATACTGATAAATGCCCGAGTGGTGATTGTGATGATGCTGTCAATAAAGGGAATCCAATCCAACTTGCCCCGGTATATCTTACAAACGCAAAGAGTAAGGATAAGGCGGCTGGAATCCATACGTGGGGAGCGCCAGGAGTAGGCTATCAAGATAGAGGGAGACATGGTCCAGCAGAAGGTGAATTAAATTATGGTGATTTACCAATGGGTGGATTACAGAAATCTTACAATACAATTTTCGATATTGTCAAATCTTTTTTCAAAAAATGGGCGGACTGGAAGAGAATTGGAGATAAGATGGAAGAACTGAGCCCTAATGAAAGTACAATGGAGAATAAAGAAGAGGAGACTGTGAAAGCGCCAGAAGAGGATATGAAAACCATAAATATTATTAAAAAAGACTCTAAAATGTATAAGAAGATAAATGCATCCAGCGGAGCTGTATCATGGGCTTATGAAAGAAGTGATACTACTGTTAATTCGAAGGATGAGAAAAAGACTAGGCAATTATCGCAAAAACGGCGAATGGTAAAATTAGATTCAATGATAAACAGTAGAACAAAAGATTAGTAGTATGTTAAATTATAAAAATTTCGCGACAATTTTATTTGGCATTAGCACAATGTGTTTTTTAAGTTGTGCTAATCCAAAAAAAAATGAAGGTAGAGCTGAGGAATACAGCATTAACTTAGTCGAAAAAAACTCGTCTTTGGACATCGTTATGGAAAGTGACACGTTAGAAACTAAGCAAGAAGGAGGTTTAGTTAATTTTTTCTTTAAAATGAATGACACCATAAAGGTTCATGAAAATGATGTGAGGCATATCTATATTGCATTAGGACTAATGCCACATAAAGACAACAAAACAAACTTTACACCAAATGATAAGTTTACAAATGAAATTGAATTTTCACTTTTAAAAAATAAAAGCACCTTAGAAATTCCTTTTAATATCATACCAAACTTTAAAGGTAAGGGTACAATTGTAGGCTTTATAATAGACACTTACGAGTTAAATTCCTATAATGAAGAAGGCAAGACTAGAGTAATAACATATGAACACGATTTTTCTAAAGATGTGTACATTAAATAATTATGCATTACTCTTTCAACACCCAAAAGCACCCGTCAATTCTTGAATTGAGACTACATCCATTGGTAAAATTAAGCGGAGTGGTTTAGATTTGTTTGGTATTGAAGACCCTTGCTGCAAGTTGGCGCTAGCAGGTGATATATTTTGTAACTTTAATTTATAATTTCAAGCAGTTTAAGTGAAGAACATAAGTCTTTTTTTGTTATTTATATCGCTTGTAACAACTGTTGCAGGAGCCCAAATTGTTGATATTCCTGATGCCAATTTCAAAAATGCTTTGGTCAATTTCGATGTTGCCGATATAGGTAATGGTACTAATGAGGATGTTGATACGAATAATGATGGTGAGATTCAGGTTAGCGAAGCTGAGGCAGTGATAGAGCTAACGGTTGGTGGTTTTGATATTGCTTCCCTAATAGGCATTGAAAGCTTTACGGGTATGGAATATTTAAATTGTGTTTCTAATGAATTGACAGAACTTGACCTATCTCAAAATTTACTTCTTAGAGAGGTTAAGTGTGATCAAAACGAAATTAGTGAGCTGAATGTTTCTCAAAACATTAGCCTTGAGGTTCTAAGTTGTATTTCTAATATGTTAGGGGTTCTTGATGTAAGCAATAATAGTGCATTAACTGAGCTTAACTGTGGGTCAAATAATTTATCAGCTTTGGATATATCACAAAACACTCAGTTGATATTGTTATCTGTAACGGGCACTAATTTGACTACAATTGATGTGTCTAATAATGGAAATCTGGAAGATTTAAAATTAAATAATAACAGTATTATTCAATTAGATGTGACTCAGAATACAAGTTTGAAACGCCTAGGATGTGCTCAGAATAGTCTTACAGAATTAGATGTATCACTTGCGCCAGATTTGGATTTTATTAATTGTGCGCAGAATCAACTATCGGAACTTGATTTATCGCAGAATTCCTTAGTAAGGATTATTCGATGCCAAGACAATCAACTTACGTCATTGAATATTCAGAATGGGAATAACGGTGACTTCTTTTTCATCAATGCCACCAATAATTCTAAATCTTTATGCATTCAGGTTGATGATTTAAGTTATGCTCTAAGTCAAGTTTGTGATTTAGGTAACATTGAAGGCTGGTGTAAAGATGCAGAGGCTGATTATAGTGAAGATTGTAATCTTGGTTTTCATGAGATTGCCTTAGGAAATAATATAACGCTTTGTCCCAATCCTGTTAACGACGTACTATATGTAGATAAAGATCATGATGTTTCCATAAAAAGTATCAAAGTTTATGACACTCTCGGGAAACTGGTTTTGACGCCATCCCGAGATACCGATGGAGTAAGTTTTTCTCAATTTCAGAGCGGAATGTATTTTATCCATATTTCTACTGATCTAGGAGAAATAGCCAAAAAAGTGATCAAACAGTAATATGTAGTAATTACAATGAAACGTTATATTCTTTTATTAGCAATGTGTCTCGGATGGAGTACTTCTGGTCAAGAATTGGCAAACTTTCATCTTGAACCCAATGGTGTGACTAATTCGGTGAGGCTACATACGGCCGTATATAGATCAAGTTTTTCATTTTTTGATAATTATGCCATTAACAATGTAGGAAATGAAATTACAGTTTCACTTTGTTACAATAATACCTCGAGCTTAGTAACCACCTTCGATCAACAGGAAATCGATATTGCTTTGCCTTCTGGGTCTGGTTCATATATCCTGAATATTGAGGTTTACGGCGATGGCGATGGCGTTCCTTGCTCTAATACTGATTTGATTGACATGGGAAGTATTAACTTTAGTTACCCCTATAATCCAATTGCAACAACAAGTATTCCCGATTTCACCTTTGAGGACTTATTAGAAAGTATCAATTTTGGAGATGACATTACTAATAACGATTTGGTTTTCACACATAGAATTGAAAATGTGGCTTATCTATTTTTAAATGGTCAGATTTTTATCTTAGATGGCGAAGTTTCGGATATGACCGGTATTGAGAATTTTTCAAACCTGAAAGTTTTACGCGTAAATGGTAATTCGATTACTCAGTTAGATTTAAGTGCAAACCCTAATCTTATTGAATTAAATTGTTCTCAAAACCCCATAACTAATTTAAACGTTTCTAATAATTTCAACTTAGAAACTTTGCGCTGCGATCAAATTGAAGTGGTCGACTTAGATTTATCTAATAACCTAGCCTTGGAGCGACTGGAATGCTTTGGTTGCGAAGAGCTCTTGGATTTAGATGTCACCAACAATATTAATTTAAAGCTGCTTTTATTCAATGCGAATAATCTTACCGCTGTCGATTTAACTCAGAACACAGATTTGATTGAACTGCATTATTCTGGAAGCAATTTACAGAGTATTGATATAAGTCAAAATTTGAACCTTGTTAAACTGAAATCTTCTGGCACGCAAATTATTCATGCTGATTTGGGTAGTAATCCTTCTTTGCAGGAGGTGGAATTTAGCGGAGGAGCCTTACAGACCATTAATGTTTCTAATTTATCGAACTTGGTGCGACTTGAACTGGATCAGAACGATATGACGTCAATTGATTTAAGTTCAAATACGCAATTAGAAACTGTTGTACTTCTATTTAATGATTTAACTTCTGTCGATTTAAGAAACGGGAATAACACTGGCATCACTACCTTATTTACAAATGTTAACCCAAATCTATTTTGTATCGATGTAGATAATCCAAGTGAAGCTCCTTACCCTAATTGGAATGTTGATAGTCAGACTGGGTTTAGCAAAGATTGTTCCTTAGGTATTGTTGAAAATACTAAGAGTGATGCCATTTTGTTCTTTCCAAACCCTGTGGGGAATACGCTAACTATTAGCACCCAGAACAATATTTTTGTTGATTCGATTAGAGTTTTTGATGTTTTAGGTCGAGAAATGTTTGAAACAGTTGAGAATGTTTCAACACTTGATATGTCTCATTTAAACGATGGTATTTACTTGGTGAACGTTCAACTGAATGGAGAAACGGTGATTAAGAAGATCGTTAAGAATTGATGTTAATATGGTCTGCACTAGTATCTAAATTTTAGAGAGCGATTCATGAATCAACATCACCTCAAAAGGTTCCATCAAGAACCCCCCCTAAAAATAAACCACATTTCGCTCCCCTTGTTTTTTCAAATAGCTTCTAATAATTTTGTGGGTGTGGTAGGTAGCAACTCTTTTGGTGAGATAGTTGTTGCAATCTTCGGTAGAGGAGATAGCGGTTTCGTTGTCTATAAATCCGAAACCAGAATAGGTACCTTCTTCCACAAAAACAAAGGCGGTCTCGTCCCATTCTCTGCCGCGTTCTTTGATGAGGTACGTAGGTTTTTCTTCTTCTAAAGAGGTAATCGCACTTTGAACTTTTAGATTGTAGTCCTCCACAGTCTCTTTGTCTTCGCAAATCCCTTCGCAGTTTTTAATTCGGTAGTGAGAACATTTTTCGACGGCGCTTTGAAGTCCGCAGAATCGTGGGCACAGCTTGTATTTTTCGCAGAGCAACGTTAGTTTTTCTGTGGCGTCTGGGAGGCTGTAGAAGGTAAAAAGGGAGTCGGTGACTGTTTTGCTTTTTCCAATTCCTAGTTGGATAATGCCTTTTCTGTTTACATACGAAATGATCTGATATGCATAAGCAGGTCGCTTTTGCGCACGGTTATGTTTGGGATAGTATTTCTGAATATAATCTGCTTCCAATAACAAGGCGGTGAGCTCATTACCCGTTTCTTCGAAATCGATGTGATAGGTTTCTTGGCACAGTTTATATTCTTTGGTGCTCTTACTATAAATATGAGAGAGTACACGTTTTTTTATGTCTTTGGCCTTGCCTACATAAATAACCTTCTGGTCTTTGTCTTTGAAGAGATAGACCCCGGCAGATTCTGGCAATGCAAAAATCTCTTCACTAGAAAGGTGAGGTGGCAAGGTGGATTCTTTCGATTTTACATGTAGAAAAGAGGACATGATTTCGAAATTGGTGTCTAGATCGAGTAAGCGTTGAAAAAGAATCACCGTAGCATCTGTGTCTCCTTCTGCGCGGTGGCGATCGTTTAACGGAATGTTGATGGAATTACAAAGTCTTCCTAGGCTATACGAATTTAATCCAGGAATTAGTTTTCGCGAGAGGCGAACCGTACATAGTTTTTTACGGGTAAAATTGATCCCAATATTTTTGAATTCGTTGCGAATTACATTGTAATCGAAGCTCACATTATGTGCTACAAAGATGGTGTCGCGGGTAAGCTCATCAATTTTTTCGGCCACCTCATGGAATCTGGGGGCGTCGCTTACCAAGTCGTTATCGATTCCGGTGAGCGCGGTTATTTGCGCCGGAATGTGCTTGTCTGGATTTACAAGGGTGGTGTATTTATCGAGAATGGTATCGCCCTGTAAACGAACTATGCAGATTTCAGTAATTCGATTGCCGTTCATCCCTCCTCCCGTAGTCTCTACATCTATAATTGAAAAAAGCGCTTCAGTCATTTAGTGTTTTCTGAAATGCTAATTTATAAATAAATTGGTTAAATTTGGAATATTTCCTAAAAAATGGGTTTATTCCAAAATAAGTCTTGCGTTAGGGATAGCAGCGGCATCCTCTCCTTTTTCGCCACAGGCGGATACGGAGAGATACAGCGGATAGCCCGTTGCTTGCAAACGCCCTAATGTTAATTGTTGAGAATAGGAACACTTTCGGTAAGTAGTCGCCACGTATAACCCAGCTCACTTTCTTGGTCCAGATCGAATACTGAGTAATGCCGAAACATTAATTTGGGATTAGCTGGATCCACTTCAATTGGAATAAAATCGTTTAAAGTGTGGCTAATGTGCAGAGTAAATGGCTCCACCACTGGCTTCCATGCTTGGTTTTTATTGATGTAGAGGTGGTATTTAATAAAAATAGGGTCTTTTGTGTTGGCGGCGACAAGGAGTAGGTCCCGATCGAATTCCTCAAAATGGAGATTGTATAATTTACCGCCATTGCTCTCTAGGAGCGTGATGGATGGAACCGAGTTATTTTCAAAAGAGACAATTGTTTTATTTCCTTCGGAAGGAAGGGTGTGTGCGTAAAAAGGGTTGCCTAAACCATCAAAATTTCCAGAAACGGCACCCAGTGGAAGGGCGGGTTCTATTTCTGAAGATTCCACAACTATTTTTTCCTCCTCGCTTGTAACAATGGGGTCGTTGGAAATAATGGGCTCCTCTTTATTGGAGGTAGAACCACAGCTCATGGCGAGGCTCAGAACTAAAAGACTGATGAGTTTCATTCGATCCGAAAGGTAATCACGGGCATATTGGCGTGGTTAACGAGGTCTTCGCTTATACTTCCATTAAAGAAGTGTGCAATTCCTTTGCGACCGTGTGTGCTCACTCCCACTAATTGGGCGTTGTTATCTCTGGCAAATCCTAGAATTCCTTTTTCTACTGAAATATCGTTGTAAATGTTAAGCGTATAATTTTCTGCGCCCATGCCTTTTACGAAGTTCTTCATGAGGTCATTGGCTTCGGTAGATGTTTTAAAGCCGCTGGGAGTATTGATGTAAAGCAAGTGCATTTTTGCGCCCATGTCCTTGGCAAATTTCTGGGCTTTGTCGAAAGGTCTTCTACATTCTTCGGAAAAATCTGTTGCAAACACGAAGTCGCTTACCTGAAAATTGGGGTGATCATTTTTAATAACCAGTACAGGGGTTTTGGAGGTGCGCACTACTTTTTCGGTATTACTTCCAATAAACATTTCTTTAAAACCACTAAGGCCGTGAGATCCCATTACAATGAGGTCTATTTTTTTCTCTTCTACGGTTTGCTGGATGTCGTCGTAAATTTCTCCATGCCCTATGGCCTGATAAACTGCTACATCGTTTAAAAAACTCTTTTTTAGGAGTGTTTCAAATTTCTTTTCTGCTAGTCTTATGAAGTAAAGTGACTCTGGTAAGGTTCCAGATGGACCGGCCTCGT
Organism: uncultured Flavobacteriaceae bacterium; assembly: GCA_947495135.1. Taxonomy (GTDB): domain Bacteria; phylum Bacteroidota; class Bacteroidia; order Flavobacteriales; family Flavobacteriaceae; genus Aureisphaera. The sequence continues at coordinate 68,872 of CANLXN010000003.1, read as the reverse complement.
TGATATGTGAAGGCAGGCTTAAGGAGTGTTCCAAGTAGATCTCGCTGTTGTTTTTTTTGGCGATTTGAACGGCTACTTTTAGGGCGTTTTCAGCCTGAACAGAAAAGTCTGTGGGGACGAGGATGCGTTTCATTGGTGGGTGGTTTTAGTTAGTATCAATTTAAGGAATTATTCTGACACCTTTGAATTTTTAAAATACCAAAATTTATAGTACATTTGCATCGAATTTATGAGCAACAAGGTGAGGGGACGATAAGTCCCCTCTTTTTATAGCCAAAATTGATGGAGAAAAAAGTTAGAGAATTACTACAGATGGCCTTGGATGAAAATCCGTCGTTATTTTTAATTGATTTGAACATTTCAGAAGGAAATCAGATCAAAGTAGTAATCGATGGAGATGAAGGAGTTCGAGTAGAAGATTGTATTGCGATGAGTCGTGCAATTGAGAATAACTTGGACAGAGAAGAAGAGGATTTTTCTTTGGAAGTCTTATCTGCTGGGGTGTCAGAACCTCTAAGAATGGTAAGGCAATACAAGAAAAACCTTGGCCGTACACTTAAAATACGTACTGCAGAAGAGACCATTGAAGGGATTTTAACCCAGATGGATGATACTGGAGCAACGCTCGAGTGGAAAGCGCGGGAGCCCAAGCCAATAGGAAAGGGTAAAGTAACCGTAGAGAAGAAGGCCACCGTGCCATACCAAGATATTGTGGAAGCAAAAGTGATGATAACATTTTAATTAGCAGGACATGGAAAATTTAGCATTGATCGATTCTTTTTCAGAATTTAAGGATGATAAGCTGATTGACAGAGTAACGCTTATGGCGATACTGGAAGACGTTTTTAGAAACGCATTGAAGAAAAAATACGGAAGTGATGATAATTTTGATATCATTATTAATCCAGATAAAGGGGATTTAGAGATTTGGAGAAACCGAATTGTTGTAGCAGATGGCGAAGTAGAAGATGAGAATGAAGAAATTTCTCTTTCAGATGCACGTAAGATTGAGGATGATTTTGAAGTAGGTGAAGATGTTTCTGAAGAGGTAAAGTTAATTGACCTTGGAAGACGTTCTATTTTGGCATTGCGTCAAAACCTTATTTCGAAAATTCACGAACACGACAACACCAATATTTACAAGCATTTCAAGGAGCTTGAAGGAGATATATATACAGCAGAAGTACACCATATTCGTCATAGAGCAGTTATTTTGTTAGACGACGATGGAAACGAAATTATACTTCCAAAAGACAAGCAAATTCCTTCAGATTTCTTTAGAAAAGGCGACAATGTTCGTGGAATTATTGAAAGTGTAGAGTTGAAAGGGAACAAGCCGTCCATTGTTATGTCGCGCGCAAGCCCTATCTTTTTAGAAAAGTTATTTGAGCAAGAGATACCAGAAGTATTTGACGGTTTAATTACCGTGAAAAAAGTAGTGCGTATTCCTGGTGAAAAAGCGAAGGTAGCCGTAGACTCTTACGATGATCGTATCGATCCAGTTGGAGCGTGTGTTGGGATGAAAGGATCTCGAATTCACGGAATTGTTCGCGAATTGGGTAATGAAAACATTGATGTAATTAACTACACCAACAATCTTAACCTTTTTATAACACGTGCATTAAGCCCCGCGAGAGTTACTTCTATTAAAATTAATGAAGAAACGAAGCGTGCTGAAGTAATCTTGAAGCCAGAAGAAGTTTCAAAAGCAATTGGACGTGGAGGACACAACATTAGGTTGGCTGGTCAATTGACGGGCTACGAAATTGATGTGCTTAGAGAAGGAGCTGAAGAAGATGTGGAATTAACCGAATTCTCTGATGAAATAGAAGAATGGATCATCGATGAATTCAAGAAAATAGGTTTAGATACTGCCAAAAGTATTTTGGAGCAGGATATGAACTTTTTAGTAAGTCGAATCGACCTGGAGGAAGAAACAATCCAAGAGGTGATCAATATATTAAAAGAAGAATTTGAAGAGTAGTCTAAACTTGATTACATTTACAAATTAGTATACGATAACAACAGGATAGCAGTTTATGGCTGAAGTAAAAAAAATGAGGCTTAGTAAAGTACTAAGGGAATTCAATATCTCTTTGGATCGTGCCGTGGAATTTTTAGGTTCTCACGGATACGAGGTGGAGGCACGTCCTACCACCAAGATAAGTGATAAAGAATACCAAGTGCTTTTTGAGGAGTTTCAAACCGACAAGGAGAAAAAGGTGTCTTCTAAAGAGGTAGGCGAGGAGAAGCGCAAGGAGAAAGAAGAATTGCGTGTTGCCCGCGAAAAGGAACTGGAAGAAAAGCAACCTGTTTCTCGTGTGATTAAAGCCGAAGCTAAATTAGAGGGAACCAAGCAAGTGGGTAAAATCGACTTGAAAACGGGTAAACCTGCTACGGCTAAAGAAGATGAGCCAGCTAAAGTAGTGGAGGAAACTCCTGTTGTTGAAAAAACCCCGGTAGTGGAAGAAACTCCTGTTGTTGAAGAAACTCCGGTAAAAGAAACAGCAAAAACTGAAACGGAGCCAGAACCAGTTAAAGAAGTAAAGAAGGAGACCCCAAAGGTAGAAGAGAAAACCGAGGCGAAAGCGAAGGAAGCCGAGCCAACAGAGGTAGCCAAAGAGACTAGTGAGGACGAAGCTCCAAAAGAGGAGAAGAAGACAACTGGACCAGAAGGTGTTCCTGGTAATCCAGACACCGTTAAAACTCAATATAAAAAGTTAGACGGACCAAATTTCACTGGAAAGAAAATAGACCTTTCAAAGTTTAAGAAGCCAGAGAAAAAGTCGGCCGTTAAAAAAGACGATAAAAAAGGTGGTTCTGCTGCCGATAAAAAAGGTAAAAGAAGACGTATTAGTAAAGGGCCTGCTCAAGGAGGAGGAAACTTTAGAGATAATCGCGGAAGAGGTGGTCAGTCTAAGGGACGCTCAAATGTTCCTAAAGAGGAGCCTAGCGAAGAAGAAGTGCAAAAACAAGTACGTGAAACTCTGGAGAAATTACAGGGTAAATCTTCCAAAGGAAAAGGAGCTAAATACCGTCGAGAGAAACGTGATATTCACCGTCAGAAAACGGAGGATGAACTGGCAGAACAAGACTTACAGAGTAAAATTCTAAAGGTTACAGAATTTGTAACAGTGAGTGAGGTAGCAACCATGATGGATGTTCCTGTGACCAAGGTAATCTCAGCATGTATGTCGCTTGGGATGATGGTAACAATGAACCAACGTCTAGATGCCGAAACACTAACAATTGTTGCTGAAGAATTTGGATTTACTGTAGAATTTATTACCGCAGATATTGAGGAAGCCGTTCAGGAAGTAGAAGATAACCCAGAAGATTTAGAAGCACGTGCTCCAATTGTTACTGTAATGGGACATGTCGATCACGGTAAAACTTCCCTACTGGATTACATTCGTGAAGAAAATGTAATTGCTGGAGAATCTGGTGGAATTACACAGCATATTGGTGCCTATGGAGTGCAGCTTAAGAACGGTCAGAAGATCGCTTTCTTGGATACTCCAGGTCACGAGGCGTTTACAGCGATGCGTGCACGTGGTGCGCAAGTAACCGATCTTGCTATTATTGTAGTAGCAGCAGACGACGACATTATGCCGCAAACAAAAGAGGCGATCTCGCACGCACAAGCCGCGGGAGTGCCAATTGTATTTGCGATCAACAAAATAGATAAGCCACATGCAAATCCTGAAAAGATTAAGGAAGGATTAGCAGCGATGAATTTATTGGTAGAAGATTGGGGAGGAAAAATCCAATCGCACGATATTTCAGCAAAAACAGGGCTAGGTGTACCAGAATTACTTGAAAAAGTGCTGCTGGAGGCCGAAATATTAGAATTAAAAGCCAATCCAAACAAAACTGCTAGCGGAACAGTTGTAGAAGCGTTCTTAGACAAAGGTCGAGGATATGTGTCAACGATCTTAGTTCAAGGTGGTACTTTAAATATTGGAGATTACGTACTTGCAGGTCAGCACAGCGGTAAAGTGAAAGCTATGCACGATGAGCGCGGTAAGAAAATTAAGTTTGCAGGGCCGTCAACTCCAGTGTCTATATTAGGACTCGATGGAGCGCCACAAGCGGGTGATAAGTTTAGTGTCTTCGAAGATGAGCGTGAAGCGAAAGATATTGCTACCAAGCGTACGCAATTACAACGTGAGCAATCTGTGAGAACACAACGTCATATCACGCTAGACGAAATTGGTAGACGTATCGCACTTGGAGACTTTAAAGAATTGAACATTATCCTTAAAGGAGATGTGGATGGATCTGTAGAAGCATTAACAGATTCTTTCTTGAAACTTTCAACAGAAGAAATACAAGTAAATATTATTCACAAAGCGGTAGGTGCAATCACCGAAAGTGATGTGTTGTTAGCTTCGGCTTCAGATGCGGTAGTAATTGGATTTAACGTTCGCCCAATGGGGAATGCACGCCAGTTAGCAGATAAAGAAGAAATCGATATCCGTATGTATTCTATTATCTATGACGCCATCAACGACTTGAAAGACGCCATGGAAGGAATGTTATCTCCAGAGATGAAAGAGGAGATCACTGGTACTGCCGAGATCCGTGAGACCTTTAAGATTTCTAAAGTGGGAACCATTGCAGGTTGTATGGTCACTAGTGGTAAAATCTTACGTAACTCAGGAATTCGTTTAATACGCGAAGGAGTGGTAGTATTTACAGGAGAGCTATCGTCTCTTAAACGTTTTAAAGATGACGTAAAAGAAGTAGCCAAAGGATACGACTGTGGATTACAAGTGAAAAACTACAACGACATCAAAGAAGGTGATATCGTGGAAGGATTCCAAGAGGTAGCCGTAAAGAAAAAGTTGAAATCGAAGTAGAAAAAATCTACTTATAACTAATATGAAAGCGATTCCAATTTGGAGTCGCTTTTTTTATGAGCGCTTTTTAGGTTACTTGGGATTGGTTGATTCGTTTGTTTGAAGAATGATCGAAATTTTCACGCTGTTTAGGCTTCAGGAAACAGGCTTTTTATTTTTGCACTATCAACTATCAACTATCAACTATCAACTATCAACTATCAACTATCAACCATTTTCTACTATTTGGGGAACTTGTTCGGGAGTTGTGTTTCTAATTGAACTTCGTTTAAAAAGTAGTAGGCAGGGCGACTATTCTAAAAGAGTGCTATGTCGCCTCACAACCGGGCTATACGCTTCAATTCCGCCAAGAGATGCATTATTCCAATGGTTACCTGGCATGTGGGCTTAGTCTTAAAATAACTATTGTTAAAGGCGGGATTTCCGCTGCTATCCCTGTTCCGAGAAATTGAATTCTAGTTATCCATTACATTGGAAGTTGACCGATGTAGCAGAGCTATATTCAAATAAAAAAGCGACCCTTTCATCGAGCCGCTTTTATTAGTTTAGTAAATGCTAAATAAGATTAATTCCCCGGAAAACCAGGGCTTGCTTTAATTTCTTCCATTTGCTTGATGTGGCGTTCGGTGTGACCCGACATAAAAAGCAATACTTGATATCCATCCATTTTACCAAATGGAAGTTCTCGCACCCTATTTCTTAGATCTTCTTTAGTGTTTTTCAAAAATACCATGTTTTCAGAACGCTTGGTGGTAAAGGCTTTTAATGTAGCTTCAAAAGAGCCGTATTTACCACTTGGTGTAAATGCTTCCTGGGTTTTCAGTTTCTGGGAACGATCCACCATCATTTCAAGGATTTTCTCGTCGCTTAAGTTTATTTCCTTTCTGCTAGCTGGATTTGGGGGCGATTTAAGCATCTCTTGTAGCATTTGTGGCAGTGTTTCTTCCGAAATAGCGATGTGCTCTAAGCATTCAGCTATAGACCAAGACTCGGGAGTGCTCTTGTAGTTTAATTGGTCTGGAGTGAGGTGCTTTAGGGTCGCCATTAAATATTGGTGGGTGGCAGATAACTCGTTGATACCAGCCGCTCGCTCTTCTTGGGTGAGTTCCTGTGCTGTAACTGCGAAACAGCTAAAGGCGAAGATGGAAATAGTGAATAATAATTTTTTCATGATTTGTTTTTATTGGTTATACAGGTAGGACGTTTCTAAGAAAAGATTAGGGGACAGTAAGTTACGAAAAAAGAGTGACGGGTGTGAGGTATTGGCAATTGGATCTGGTGTTGAAAAATTTAACGAAGTAATTAAATAGTGGGCGCCAACCTCCATTCGTAGTTTCAAGAATAACCGGAAATTTTTCTCGCTATTTCAGTTTAGAGAAACAGACTGTTTATTTTCACGCCATTAACCAAAACCTACTTACTCACTTTGAGTGGAAAAGCGGTAGGAAAATTTTTACGTATTTCTAATAGGGCGCGGTCCGCTTCTATGCGTGTGCTGTAGTCGCCTACCCACACCTTATAGTTTGGAGTTTCATATTCAATAGAGGCTCTCCAGCTACTGTATTTGTTTCGGTAGTCTTTGATAACACTATTGGCTCTGCTTAGATTTCCGTAATACAATTGTATGGTAAAACCTTCATGTAGTTTATTGTCCTTTTCGAGCGACTTTTTAAGATCGAGTAGTTTAGTGATCTTCGCATCCTGATTCACATTCAGAGTGCCCGACTGTGCTATGAGAATTTCCGAAGAAAATAATAGAACTAACAGTAAAACCAATGTAGTAAGGGATGTTTTCAATTTCATGAGTGTAATTGTTTGATGCAAATGTAAAGCATAATAACTTTTTTAGGTGTGAATTTATTATTTAGAATTAGTATAAATTAGTTGTTAACAGTTTATTTGGATTTCGAAAATCGACTTTATGACGTACTTTTGCACAGTTATTTGAGGTGCGTAAATCGAATACATTTATAACCAATTGCGTGCCAAACTCATGGACAATAATATAACCGATCGTATGGAAAAGGTAAGTTACCGAAATCTACCCTCTAAGTTGTCACTTGCATTGTTAGCACTCGTGCTAACTTTTTCAATTTCAAATAGTGCGTTTGCATCCACAACTGTATTACCTACTCAAGCAGCAGATACAACAGCTGGAGAAGCTTTATTTAAAGCAAATTGCGCCGCATGTCACAAACTTGGTAAAAAAGCTACTGGTCCTGCACTAAGAGGTGTGGGCGATAAATACGACCGTGAGTGGTTGTATTCGTGGATTAAGAACAGTACTGCAATGGTAAAGTCTGGGGATGCTCAGGCGGTTGCAATCTATGAAGAATACAACAAGTCTGTAATGACTTCTTTTCCAGCATTGACCAATGCGGATATTGATAATATTATTGCTTATACCTATACGCAGCCAAAAACAGTTGTGCTACCACCAACCCCTCCAGGTACTGAAAGCTCGGGAGGAGGAGTTTCCAACAACATCATTTTGGGAATTCTTTCTTTGGTTTTCTTGATGTTGGTAGTGATACTTTACTTGGTGAATAACACCCTTCGCAACTTTGCAAAGAGTCAGGGTATTGAAGTTGAAGAGAAAGAAGCACGTACGCCTATCTGGAAATTGTTTATTCAAAATCAATTCCTAGTTCTAGTAACGTCGATTCTATTACTATTAACTGCAGGTTATTTTGGTTACGGTTACCTTATGCAGGTAGGTGTTGATCAAGGATATGCTCCAGTGCAACCTATACATTACTCTCACCGTATTCACGCTGGTGAAAACCAAATAGATTGTAACTACTGTCACAGTTCGGCTCGCAAGAGTAAGCACTCTGGGATTCCTTCACTTAATGTTTGTATGAATTGTCATAAGAACATTGGAGAAGTTGCTGCCGAAACTCAGTTGCAAGGAGAGCAAGAATTTGGTGTTGATTACAACGCGGAGATTCAAAAATTATACAAAGCAGTTGGATGGGATGAGGAGAATCAAGCTTATACAGGTGTAACAGAGCCTGTGAAGTGGGTTCGTATTCACAACCTGCCAGACTTTGCTTATTTCAACCACTCTCAACACGTAACTGTTGGTGGTATCGAGTGTCAGAAATGTCACGGTCCTGTGGAGGAAATGGAGATCATGTCTCAGCATTCGCCTCTTACAATGGGATGGTGTATTAACTGTCACAGAGAAACAAATATTAAAGTAGAAGGAAACGATTACTACACTAAAATCCATGACGAGCTTGCCAAGAAATATGGAAAGGATAAGTTGACAGCGGCCGAAATGGGTGGATTAGAATGTGGTAAATGTCACTACTAAGAGTTGATTAATTAGAATATTGAATAGTAAATTTTAGAAGCGCGAAATACGATTTATAAAGCACCGTCTTAAAATCTAGAGTAGTACATCCAAAATCGTAAATAACAAATATGGCATCAAACAAGAAATACTGGAAAAGTGTTGAAGAGCTAAACGAAAATAGCTCTATTGTTGAAACGCTACAGCAAAACGAATTTGTAGAACCCATACCAACTGAAGAGTTTTTGGGAGACAAAGAAACGTTGGAAGCATCCTCAACCACACGACGCGATTTCTTAAAATATGTAGGATTTACAACCGCAGCCGCTTCGTTGGCAGCCTGTGAGGGTCCGGTTATAAAATCTATTCCTTACGTGGTTGCGCCAGACGAGATCGTTCCTGGAGTGGCAAACTATTACGCGACTGCGATCGCAGATGGTTTCGACTTTGCCAATGTTTTGGTGAAGACACGTGAAGGAAGACCTATTAAAATTGAGCGTAACGATTTAGCAAAGCACGGTGGGTCTGTGAATGCCCGAGTGCATGCTTCTGTGTTATCTATGTACGATACACAACGTTTGCAAGGTCCTAAAGTAGGTGGTAATGATGTAAGTTGGTCAGAATTTGACAAGGCGGTTGCCGATAAGATGAATGCGATGACCGGGAAAGACATTGTTCTTTTAACACAAACCTTCGCAAGCCCGTCTACTTCTAAATTAATTTCAGAATTTAAATTAAAGTATCCAAATGTTCGTCATGTAATTTATGATGCAATTTCTCATTCAGAGGCTTTGGACGCTTTTCAGAATAAATACGGGACAAGAGCTCTAGCAGATTACGATCTATCTAAGGCTGAAGTAATTGTCTCTGTTGGTGCCGATTTTATTGGTGACTGGCAAGGTGGAGGTTACGAAGCAGGTTATGCGCAAGGACGTATTCCGAAAAACGGAAAAATGTCTAAGCATTATCAGTTCGAAGCTAACATGACCTTGGCTGGAGCAAATGCGGATGTGAGAGTTCCTGCAACTCCTTCTCAACAAATGCAGATTCTAAAGGCGTTAACTGGAGGAACTACTTCCGGTTTGCCAGAGAAAATGGCGGCTGCAGTAACAAAGGCAAAAGCACAATTAAGAAAAGCAGGGAGTAAAGGTGTTATCCTTACTGGTCTGCCCGATGTGGCATCGCAAGCTGCGGTATTGAGCTACAATGAGAGTGTTGGTAGCATAGTAATGGATGCGGCTAAGCCAAAGATGACTGCCATGGGTAGTGCATCTGAGGTGAGAAATGTAATGAACGGTGTAGTTAGTGGAAGTGTAAAAGGATTGATCACAGTAGGTGTGAATCCATTGTACTCGTTCCCGAATAAAGCATTCGCCGAAGGATATAAAAACTTAGAGATGTCATTAGCGTTTGCTATGACTGGTGATGAGACGGCTTCACAGGCGCAAATGGTAGCGGCTACTCCGCATTATTTGGAGTCTTGGGGAGATGCTCAATTTAAGAAAGGAACGTTTAGCTTGATGCAGCCAACTATCCGTCCGTTATTCAATACAAGGCAATTTCAGGATTGTTTATTGAAATGGACAGGAAATACTGCAACTTATGTAGACTACATTAAAGATGCTTGGTCTTCTTCGGTTTTTGCCAATGGGGGATCTTGGAAGCAGGCTTTGCATGATGGAGTATTTATGAGTACTGCCTCTGTTGATACGGATGCAGATACGACCAGTGAAACAATTGAGACTTCTACTTCTAATGGAGCATTGAGTGCGCCATTGCAAGGAGGAATGGAGCTCACACTTTATACGAAGACAGGACTGGGAGATGGATCGCAGGCAAACAACCCGTGGTTGCAAGAATTGCCAGATCCAATAACACGTACTTCTTGGGATAACTATTTAACTATTTCTGCGGCAGATGCCGCTAAATTGGGACTTACCAATGAGAATGTTGCAAATGGAGCATTAAATGGTAGTTATGCGGATGTGAAAGTAGGAGATGTGACCGTTAAAAATGTTCCTGTGCTTATTCAGCCAGGTCAGGCAAATGGTTCTGTAGGTCTTGCTTTGGGTTATGGTCGAAAAGCGGCAATTCAAGAAGAAATGCAAACTGGAGTGAATGGGTACCAATTGTATAACAATTTTTCATCTGTTCAGAACAACGTAACTATATCAAAGGCAGCTGGAACGCACGAATTTGCATGCGTTCAGTTACACAATACAATGATGGGTAGGGATATCATTCGTGAGACTACCTTAGAAATATTTAATACAAAGAACGTTCACGATTGGAACCCAGTTCCTGAAGTGTCGAAAGATCATCAAGAGATTCCGGTAACATCACCTGATGCCGATCTTTGGAATGAGTTTGATCGTTCTATTGGACATCACTTCAATTTATCTATTGACTTAAACGCTTGTACAGGTTGTGGAGCATGTGTAATTGCATGTCACGCAGAAAACAATGTGCCAGTTGTAGGTAAGTCTGAAATGCGTCGTAGCCGTGATATGCACTGGTTGCGTATTGATAGATACTATTCTAGTGAAGAGACTTTTGATGGTGATCTTCAGAAGAAAGAAAATATCTCTGGATTAGGAAGTTCGCTTTCTGAATTTGGAGAAATGGAAGTTGCTTCGGCTAATCCGCAGGTGGCGTTCCAGCCAGTGATGTGTCAGCATTGTAATCATGCTCCGTGTGAGACGGTTTGTCCGGTTGCTGCAACAGCACATAGTCGTCAAGGTCAAAACCACATGGCGTATAACCGTTGTGTAGGAACACGTTACTGTGCCAACAACTGTCCATATAAAGTACGTCGTTTCAACTGGTTCTTATACGCCGAAAATGAAGAGTTCGATTACCACATGAACAATGACTTGGGTCGTATGGTGTTGAATCCAGATGTAACGGTTCGTTCAAGAGGGGTGATGGAAAAATGTTCTATGTGTATTCAAATGACACAAAAAACTATTCTCGACGCCAAACGCGATGGAAGAGTAATAAAAGACGGAGAATTTAAAACGGCTTGTTCGGCTGCCTGTGAAACAGGAGCGATCAAGTTTGGAGATGTTAATGATCACGATAGTGAAATATTTGACTTAACACAGGATAAACGTATGTATCATTTATTGGAAGCCGTTGGAACAAAACCCAACGTGATCTACCATACGAAAGTGAGAAATACAACTGAAGCATAATAATCTAACTAAGAAATTGAATATATAGATATGGCGTCGCATTACGAAGCACCTATTAGAAGACCCTTAGTTACAGGAGATAAATCATACCACGATGTTACTGTGGATGTGGCAGCTCCCGTAGAAGGAAAAGCCAACAAACACTGGTGGATAGTATTCTCCATTGCTTTAGCAGCCTTTTTATGGGGGATTGGATGTATTATTTACACCATTACCACCGGAATTGGAGTTTGGGGATTGAACCGAACAGTTAACTGGGCATGGGATATTACCAACTTCGTTTGGTGGGTAGGAATTGGTCACGCAGGAACACTTATTTCCGCGGTACTATTACTATTCCGTCAAAAATGGAGGATGGCAATTAACCGATCCGCAGAGGCGATGACCATCTTCTCGGTAATTCAGGCGGGATTATTCCCAATTATTCACATGGGACGACCATGGTTGGCATATTGGGTACTTCCAATTCCAAACCAATTTGGTTCCCTATGGGTAAACTTTAACTCTCCTTTACTTTGGGATGTATTTGCGATCTCGACGTACCTTTCGGTATCTCTTGTGTTTTGGTGGACAGGTTTGTTGCCAGATTTCGCAATGATCCGTGATAGAGCCGTGAAGCCATTTACGAAGCACGTATATAGCGTACTTTCTTTTGGATGGAGTGGGCGTGCTAAAGATTGGCAGCGTTTTGAGGAAGTATCATTGGTTCTGGCTGGTTTGGCTACACCATTAGTACTTTCGGTACACACCATTGTATCTTTTGATTTCGCAACCTCGGTAATACCAGGTTGGCACACCACTATTTTCCCTCCTTATTTTGTTGCGGGAGCGGTATTTTCAGGGTTTGCAATGGTAAATACCCTTCTTATTATTATGAGAAAGGTATCTAATTTAGAAAACTATATCACCATACAGCATATTGAGTTAATGAACATTGTAATTATGATTACAGGTTCTATTGTTGGGGTGGCTTATATTACGGAGTTATTTATTGCATGGTACTCTGGGGTTGAATACGAACAATATGCATTCTTGAATCGTGCGACAGGTCCCTATTGGTGGGCTTACTGGTCAATGATGACATGTAACGTGTTCTCACCACAGTTTATGTGGTTCCCTAAATTGAGACGAAGTATAATGTTCTCTTTTATAATTTCGATTGTGGTAAACATTGGAATGTGGTTTGAGCGTTTCGTAATTATCGTAACCTCATTACACAGAGATTACCTTCCATCTTCATGGACGATGTTCTCTCCAACCTTTGTAGATATTGGAATTTTCATTGGAACTATTGGATTCTTCTTTGTACTCTTCTTACTATATTCAAGAACCTTCCCTGTAATTGCACAGGCGGAAGTGAAGTCTATCCTGAAATCTTCAGGAAGCTATTACAAAACGTTGAGAGCAGAAAAAGGAGACGACGCTAAACATTATGTGATGCCCGATGGTTCTGTTTTACCTATTTCAGAAGTAAAAACAGATGATACTGTAAATGCGGATGCGTTAGTTGATAGTGGAGACGATAAAATGAAGATCAATGCCTTGTTAAGTAATATCGGAACATTTGATCCAGATACCCAGACACAAGACGATCTGAAGAAAATAAGTGGAGTTGGGCCAGTATTGGAACAAAAACTTCATCAGTTGGGGATCTTTACTTTCGATCAAGTAAGTAAAATGACCGACGTAGAATATGATTTATTAGACAGCATTACTGGAGAATTTCCTGGACGCGCGAAACGTGACGACTGGGCTGGTCAAGCTGCAAACCTTAAAAATAGTTAATGTATGGCATCGAAAGTAATTCACGCTATCTATAACGACGATGATATCTTGATGAACGCTGTTAAAGCGGTTCGTGGCGAGCACTATCATATCGAAGAAGTATATACACCTTTCCCGGTGCACGGACTAGAAAAAGCCATGGGATTAGCAGATACTCGTATCGCTATCACTGCTTTTATGTATGGATGTGTTGGACTCTGTGTGGCGATCACCATGATGAATTTCATTATGATTGAGGATTGGCCGCAAGATATTGGAGGAAAGCCTAGTTTTAGCTACATAGAAAACATGCCGGCTTTTGTGCCAATTATGTTCGAATTAACAGTCTTTTTTGCTGCCCACCTTATGGTAATTACATTTTATATGCGCAGTAAATTATGGCCCTTTAAGAAAGCAGAGAATCCAGATGTGCGTACAACCGACGACCATTTTTTAATGGCTATCGACGCAGGAAAGCACGATATAGCGAAAGTTTCACAGTTTTTAAGTGATACAGGCGCTATTGAAATTAGTTTAATCGATAAAGAAGATGATCACTAATATGAAGAGTTTAATAAATATAGCAGTAGTATTAGTTGCCACGGTTGCTTTGGTTTCCTGTTCTGAACAAGGGAAACCGAACTTTCAGTACATGCCGAATATGTATGAGCCAGTTGGTTATGAAACTTATGGAGAATACGAGGTATTTGCTGGACAAATGGAAGCTATGTTACCTGCAGAAGGTACTATTCCAAGAGGATGGATGCCGTACGACTATGAAGATACCACGGAAGGGCTTAATCTAGCGAAGGCTGAGTTAACCAATCCTTTAGAAGTAAGTCTTGAAAGTCTTGCTGAAGGAAAGGCACTATACGACATATATTGTGCAGTTTGTCATGGAACAAAAGGGGATGGTCAAGGAATATTGATGCAGCGAGAAAAAATTCTTGGTATACCAAGTTATGCAGACCCAGGACGTAATATCACCGAAGGTGGTGTATATCACGTACAAATGTATGGTTTGAATTCAATGGGCTCTTATGCATCACAAACTAATGAGTTAGAACGCTGGCAAATTACACAGCACGTAATGAATTTGAAAGCAGCCCTGAAGGGTGAACCTTTAATCGCTCCAAAAGTAGCGACCGAAGAGACAACCGAGCAAGAACTTGAAAGCATGCCTGAAGAAGGGCATGGTTCAACAGAACACTAACCAAAGAATTAAGAGAATAGCTAAAGATATGTATACGCTACCTAATAAATTAAAACTGTTTGCAATCATTTTTATGGTGGTTGGTGCCCTAGGTATGATTGCTGGATTTTTAACAGCTCCTAGCAGTACTGCTGAAGTAAAAGAAATGATGGCCGCTCATGGAGATGGTCACGGTGATGGACACGCTGAAGAGGCTTCTGGGCATGGTGAAAACCATGGAGAAGCTAATGCACATGGCGCAGAAGACGCTCATGGAGGTGAAGAGGCTCATTTAGAGCATGTATTACACCAAATGCAAAATAGACCTTGGTCTGCTTTGTATATCGCGTCATTCTTCTTTTTTATGATTTCTCTTGGGGTGTTAGCATTTTATGGGATTCAGCATGTTGCGCAAGCAGGATGGTCTCCTATCTTATTTAGGGTAATGGAAGGAATTACCGCCTACCTACCATGGGCTTCTGGTATAATTCTTATTCTTTTATTACTTTCTACCATGCATGTGAATCACATCTTTCATTGGATGGATCCAGACTTAGTGAATCCAGAGAGTGATCATTACGATAAATTAATTGCAGGTAAAAGCGGATGGTTAAATAGTACTGGCTTTATGATTAGAGCAGTTATATATTTACTAGGATGGAACTTATATCGTCACTTCTCTAGAAAATGGATGCTTAATCATGATGATGCTACAGACAACCGTTGGTTCAAAAAGAACTTTAAGCTTACCGCTGGGTTCTTGGTATTCTTTATTTATACTGAATCCATGATGTCTTGGGATTGGATAATGAGTTTTGATCCACACTGGTTCTCTACCTTATTTGGATGGTATGTATTCGCTGGAATGATGGTTTGTGGGATCACAGTAATCGCTTTAGTAACGATTGTACTGAAGAGTCAAGGTTACCTAAAAGACGTAAACGACAGTCATATTCACGATTTAGCTAAGTTTATGTTTGCCTTCAGTATATTCTGGACGTACCTTTGGTTCTCTCAGTTTATGTTAATCTGGTATGCGAATATTCCTGAAGAAGTAACTTATTTTGTTACCAGAATTGAAGATTATAACTTGCCGTTTTTCGGTATGGTGGCAATGAACTTTGTGTTCCCATTACTGCTATTGATGAACAGTGACTATAAACGTGTAAACTGGTTTGTTGTGATGGCAGGTATTGTAATCCTTCTAGGACATTACATAGATGTATTTAATATGGTGATGCCAGCTACAGTTGGAACATCATGGTTTATTGGTTTACCAGAAATTGGTTCACTTTTATTCTTCTTTGGATTGTTTGTGTTTGTAGTATTTACTGCATTGACCAAGGCACCATTGGTTCCTAAGCGTCATCCATTTATGAAAGAGAGTAAGCATTTTCACTATTAATTAAATTAAAGAAGACAGATAACGATGACCGCATTTTTAGTTGTATTAGTAATCATACTTTTTGGAGTTGCCATTTGGCAAATGGGTAAGATATTTCAATTATCTAAATCTAAACAAGACGATACTGCTCAAGTAGCTAACGATAAAGACAACAATATCAACGGATGGTTGATGTTAGGTTTTACTCTTTTTACTTATCTATTACTGGCAATTTGTTTTTGGAAGTGGGGCGATGTAGTATTGCCAAGAGCTGCTTCAGAACACGGCCCTGGAATTGACAGCCTAATGTACGTGTCTATGGCACTTATTTTTGTTGTAGGTTTCTTTACGCTCTGGTTATTAGGATACTTTTCGTTTAAATACAGAGGAAAGGAAGGAACAAGAGCTGTTTTCTTTGCCGATAATGATAAACTCGAATTTATCTGGACTATTATTCCAGTGATTGTTTTAGCGGGTCTTATTATTTATGGACTCTTTACTTGGACCGATATCATGAATGTCGATACCGAAGACGATCCAATGATCGTAGAACTATATGCTTATCAATTCGATTGGAGAGCGCGTTATGGAGGTGAAGACAATACATTAGGTGAAGCCAATGTTCGATTAATCGAAGGCGTGAATACCCTAGGTGTAGATGGGTCTGATCCAAATGCGCAGGACGATATTGTCGTAAACGAATTACACTTGCCTTTAGGAAGAAAAGTATTATTTAAAATGCGTTCACAAGACGTATTACACTCTGCTTACATGCCTCACTTTAGAGCACAAATGAACTGTGTTCCAGGGATGATCACTCAATTCGCTTTCACACCAACCGTTACAACAGCAGAGATGCGTTTGGACGAGGATGTGGTGGCCAAAGTGGATAAAATTAACGGACTAAGACGAGCAAAGAATCAAAATCTGGGACCAGATGATGAACCTTTAGAACCTTATACATTCGACTATTTACTTCTTTGTAACAAAATATGTGGAAATAGCCACTATAATATGCAAATGAAGATTGTAGTTGAAACTCAAGAGGAGTATGATGCGTGGATTGCTGAACAAGCAACCATCGCTGCAACTCTTAAACAATAATAAAAAATTAGCTAAGAAAAAAGATATGTCAGCACACGCAGTAGATCACGCAGTAGATCACCACGATGATCATGGGCATCATCACAAAGAAACATTTGTGACTAAATACATATTTAGTCAAGACCACAAAATGATTTCTAAACAATACCTTATTACTGGTTTGTTTATGGGAATCATTGGAATAGCGATGTCGCTGCTATTTAGAATGCAGTTGGCATGGCCAGACCACGAGTTTACTATTTACGAAGTGTTACTTGGTAAATGGGGAGAAGGCGGAGTAATGGATCCTAGTGTCTATCTAGCATTAGTTACAATACACGGAACGATAATGGTTTTTTTCGTTCTCACTGCAGGACTTAGTGGTACTTTTAGTAACCTTCTCATTCCGCTGCAAATTGGTGCGCGAGATATGGCTTCAGGTTTTCTGAATATGGTTTCCTATTGGCTGTTTTTCATATCGAGCGTAATTATGGTGTTGTCTCTATTTGTAGAGGCTGGACCAGCTTCAGCTGGATGGACTATTTATCCTCCATTGAGTGCATTGCCGCAAGCCATCCCAGGATCTGGGGCTGGAATGACGTTATGGTTAACATCGATGGCAATCTTTATTGCTTCCTCTTTATTAGGATCACTTAACTATATCGTTACCGTATTAAACCTGCGTACGAAGGGAATGTCTATGACTCGTCTACCATTGACGATTTGGGCTTTCTTTATTACAGCAGTTATTGGTGTGGTTTCGTTCCCAGTATTGTTATCTGCGGCGTTAATGTTAATTATGGATAGAAGTTTTGGTACATCCTTCTTCTTATCCGACATATACATTGCGGGAGAAGTACTCCATAATCAAGGAGGATCTCCTGTATTATTTGAACACCTATTTTGGTTCCTTGGACACCCAGAAGTTTACATTGTAATACTTCCGGCAATGGGAATGGTTTCTGAAATTATGGCTACTAATTCGCGAAAACCAATTTTTGGTTATCGTGCGATGGTAGCATCGATTCTGGCAATTGCATTTTTATCCACAATTGTATGGGGTCACCACATGTTTATTTCGGGAATGAATCCGTTCCTTGGATCTGTATTTACGTTTACAACACTTCTTATTGCAATTCCTTCTGCGGTGAAATCCTTTAACTGGATTACCACCTTGTGGAAAGGTAATCTACAAATGAATCCAGCGATGCTGTTTTCGATTGGCTTTGTTTCTACCTTCATTACTGGAGGACTTACAGGGATTATCTTAGGAGATAGTGCATTAGATATTAACGTTCACGATACCTACTTCGTAGTAGCTCACTTCCACTTGGTAATGGGTATTTCAGCATTGTACGGTTTGTTTGCTGGTGTATATCACTGGTTCCCTAAAATGTTTGAAGGGAAATTATTAAATAAAAATTTAGGATATGTCCACTTTTGGGTAACTGTGGTTGGTGCGTATGGGGTGTTCTTCCCGATGCACTTCATCGGTATGGCAGGTCTTCCAAGACGTTACTATACCAATACAGCCTTCCCTTACTTTGACGACCTTACGGACGTAAACGTGGTAATTACCATATTCGCATTTATCGCTGCGGCGGCTCAACTAGTATTCCTTTATAATTTTATTTCGTCGATGTTCTTCGGAAAAGTTGGACCGAAAAATCCATGGAAATCAACTACGTTGGAATGGACAGCTGAAGTGAAACACATACATGGAAACTGGGATGGACCAATTCCTCACGTATATCGTTGGGCTTATGATTACAGTAAGCTTAACAAAGATGAAACAGACTATGTTATTCCAGGACAGGATTTTGCTGCACAGCATATTCCCCTTCAGGATAACGAAGAAGAAATGAATCACTAAATCCTAATTTTTGTGGGAATGGGCTTTGATTTCAAAAGCTTGAAGATTTCTTTCTTATATAACTATAAAACCCTCTTACATTTCGTAAGAGGGTTTTTTTATACGCGATTACGTATTTATACGTATTGGAGTGATACGATCCTTCGTATATCTTTGAGTTATAATACTAGACATAATTAGGCGCTGGGGAGCGTTTGATTAGAAAGCCACAATTTCGATTGTGGCTTTTTCTATTTTATGCGGGTCGTTTCGTTTTTCGCGTGAGGGATAGCAGTGGAAACCCCGCACCCGCCTTAGGCGGCGAGGAGTTGCAACGAATAGCCCGGCTCTTTTACTTAGCAGGAGGCGAAGTAAAAGGGGCACGCCCTTATAAAATTGACCCTATTTGTTTGGGTTTAGCTTATAGATATAACCAGTAAGTTACCTTTAAATTGATGCTTCTAAATCTAGGAGCAAAAACATCGCCGGCGAAATAGTTGTCGTTGTAGACCAGAAATAGATCGGATAAAGGGGCAAAACGCCATTGTAGCCTAGAGTTTATTCCAACGTTTTCGTCTAAGGAGCTATATTGAACTAAGGTGTTCCAAAAAAGCGATTTGTTAAAAGTTACGTCCAGACGCGGACCGAGTAACCAAATTTGGTTGTCGGGGAATGGGTCTGGCAGGTTAATTTTGTCGTACCGAGCTCTAATGGAAAGATTGAGGTGTGGTTGAAAGCGCCAATTGACGTCTCCTCGAATGGTTACTATATCACCATTGAAATATTGCCCAAAGGTAGGCCGAATGGTGTAGAAAAACGTTTTTCTATTATCACTTCGGTATTCCAATTCCATATTACTATAACGATACTCTGTATTAGCTGGCAAAGGTGTTCCGTCTGAAATGGACGCATCGAACTCATCGAAGAGATAGGTATACCGATTAAATATTCTTGCTCCTAAACGGCCATTATCTTTTAACGCACCTTCCCATTCCATTAAAATGTTATAATCGGCTAGTTGAAAATCTAGTAGTGGCTGCCACTGCATAATGGTGGTAAGGCCAAAGGTATGTTGGTTAACGATCCCTTTCTTTGGGAAGAGCAGGTACTCTGCCTGAGGGTCTAATTTGAAGATGTCGGTTCTGCGAATAAACCCGAGATCGCTCTGAAAGTTCTCTCCTACATAAACACCACTTCCTCTAATTCTCCAACTATTGCTGTTGTATTGTAAGCGAGCCCCAGCCGAATAATCGTCATTTTCTAAAAAGGGAGTAAAGGATTTGTGTACGAAGAATTTGCCATTCCAACTATTGTCTGCATTGGCTAGATTGTAGTCTATTCCAACTACTCGATTGTACTCTTCCTCTGGAGTAACGTATTCTTTATTAGAGGTATTCTGTCTGTTAACGAATAGTAAACTGATGTTAGATCGACTAAAGAGTTTATGCTGAAGCGCCAGCACACTGTTGTTGTTCCCACCTATTTCATTGTTTTCGTCATTGGCCGTTTGCATATTCAATAGGCCTATTCTAAAGTCGTTGTTCAGCTTTCCACTGAGCCTTACGCCTGCAATAATATCGTTTAAAATGTTAGTATCGCTAGTGTCTTTAGCTATTCCAATTCTTCGCGAAAAGAAAGGGTTGGCATCGCGGTTATTTCCAAAGTCGGCAAAAAGATCACTATTTTCAATAAAGAATTGTCTTTGTTCGGGCAAATTGACTTCAAATCTACTGAGGTTGGTGACCTGTTGATCTACTTCTACTTGAGAAAAATCCGAATTAATTGTCAAGTCAAGATTAAGGCTATTACCAATAGTCATTCTTGCATCTCCTCCCACTTTTAACTCTGAAAAGTCGTCTTCCAATTCAAACTCTTGCCCTAGGATACCATTTACATAGGGAATGATGGAAATTGGGCTTTTAGAGTTTTTCAAGGGTTTTTCGAATACCATATCACCCATATAAGCGAGATTGAAAATGAATTGGTTTTGTGGAATCTGTATCCACGTACTGCGTTCGTTTCCTTGAGTGTCGAACATATAAGAATTAAACCGCCAACGACTTTCGCCTTCATTAAATTTGAAAGCGGCCATTGGGATAGCCCATTCGCAAATGTAATAACCTTCGTATTGTACAGTCTCCCCTATCCATTTGGTGTCCCAGCTGGTTGTAAATCCGCGTAATTCTGTTCCTCCGCCCGAGACTAGTGCCTCTCTGCGAACACCTTCTGGGTTAGTTCCAAACAAAAATGCATTTGTCCCATCGTTAAACGTATCGAACATAAGGGTAATATTATCACTCCCGCCTGCTCGGAAGTCACGTCTTAAAGAAGGAACCACATAGTCATTACCCGGTGCGAATACTTTTATTCCCACGAAAAGGGTTTTGTCGTCATAAAGGAATTTAATTTCGGTTTGGCTTTCGGCTTGTAAGGTATCTGTTGGAAAGTATTGCCAGAAGTTGGTAGCGGGCTTTACTAAATTCCATGCATCTTCCGTTAAGGCTCCATCAATATTTATTTTTTCTGAAATATGCTTTACCGAAATGCTTTTGCTTTGGGTGAAGCATATGGTGCAAGTGATTAAGAACGCAAAGGTGGTTAGTTTTCGAATCATTAAAAATATGGATGGCCAAGCTAAGTTAGATAAAATAGGGGATAAGCATTGCTTTTTTATAGCGATTTTAACCAATTTGGATTCGTATATTTGTGTTATGAACGAACACCTTGATCCAAGTGGAGATGATTTGTCTCCTCAAGAAATTGATCTCGAAAAAAAGCTAAGACCTCTCAGCTTTGACGATTTTACTGGACAGGATCAAGCTTTAGAAAACTTGCAAGTCTTTGTAAAGGCGGCAAACTTAAGAGAAGAGGCCTTAGATCACACTCTTTTTCACGGCCCTCCTGGACTTGGAAAAACAACCTTGGCTTATATTCTAGCAAACGAACTGGATGTAAATATACGAGTGACTTCTGGTCCTGTTTTGGACAAACCAGGAGATTTGGCGGGTTTACTCACCAATTTGGACGAAAGAGATGTTCTTTTTATTGATGAGATACATAGACTAAGCCCTATTGTTGAAGAATATTTGTATTCGGCAATGGAAGATTACAAGATCGATATTATGATCGAGTCTGGACCAAATGCTAGGAGTGTGCAAATTAATTTAGCACCGTTTACGTTGGTTGGAGCAACAACGCGTTCAGGATTACTTACGGCTCCCATGCGTGCGCGTTTCGGAATTGCCTCCCGTCTTCAATACTACACAACCGAATTACTTACTAGCATTGTTCAGCGCAGTGCTGGAATATTAAGCATGCCTATTACCATGGAAGCTGCGATAGAAATTGCTGGCAGAAGCAGAGGGACTCCTCGTATTGCGAATGCACTCTTACGTAGAGTTCGAGATTTTGCTCAGATAAAGGGAGATGGAAACATAGATATTGCCATTTCTAAATACGCTTTGGAACAGTTAAGTGTTGATGCGCATGGATTGGATGAGATGGATAATAAAATCTTAACAACTATCATAGAAAAATTTAAGGGAGGACCAGTTGGGATCACGACCTTGGCGACAGCAGTTTCTGAAAGCGCAGAAACTATTGAAGAAGTGTACGAGCCGTTTTTAATTCAGCAAGGCTTCATCATGCGCACTCCAAGAGGGCGAGAAGTTACGGAAGCTGCCTACAAGCATTTGGGGAAACACAAAGGCCCTACGCAGGGAGGGCTATTTTAAAGAGACTTGCGCTCCAAGTGGCAAAATTTTTTGTGCCGAGCGTTTAAATTAAGAATACCTAAATAACTATCATTGTCTAATAACCTACATTCCATCCCAAAAGTACCTTTTACTCGATTTCTTCAACATGCGGGGAAAATTTTAAAGAATCCCTTACCATTTCACCACTTAAACTTTGAGCGACTAGGAAATACGTTCGAACTGCGGATTGGATTAAGGAATTCAGTTATTTTTAGTCGAGATCCCGATTTTTTAAAATACGTGCTTCAGAAAAATCAGCGTAACTATACAAAGTCGCCTATCCAAACAAGGGACCTTGCAAAGTATGTAGGCAAGGGATTGCTTACTGCTGAAGGTGAGCATTGGCAAAAACAGCGAAAGTTAATCCAGCCAGCATTTCATAAGAAACAGCTCGAGCAACTTATGCAAACAATGCAAGATGCCATTGAGGTTGAAATTTCTAGAATAGAAACAGAGAAGGATTTTGACGTTTTTCCTGTTTTTAATGATTTGGCCTTTCAAGTAGTGGCCAAAACATTGTTTAGTGGAGAAATTGATAGGCAAGAAATTGAGCGACTTCAGAATACTACCGAGACTGCCCAAAAGATGTTGGTAAAAGAATTAAGGCAACCTTTTAAAATATGGTGGTTTAAATTAAGTGGAACCATTAAAAGGCATATTGATTTAGTAGGAGAAGCCAGAGCTGTTCTTCTCAAGTATGCCGAAGTGAGACGAGAAAGTGGTCGTAAGGAAGGCGATTTGTTGGATATGTTGCTAGACGCGCGGTATGAGGATGGTACTGCAATGCCAGAAAAACAACTTGTGGATGAAATCCTTATTTTGTTTACTGCAGGGCATGAAACCACCTCCAATGCACTCAGCTTTACTGCTCAACTATTGGCACAACATCCCGAAATTCAGGAGCGAGTGTTTCAGGAAGTTAAAGAAGCTAGAGAACGGTCTAACGATCTAATGAGTTTTTTAAAGGAATGTGCTTACACAAAACAAGTTATTAATGAAGCGATGCGTCTATATCCCCCTGCCTATTTTATTGATAGGGTTAATTACGAGGAGGATGAATATAATGGTATGAAACTAAAGAAAAATTCTACCATCTTATTTTCGGTGCATGAAATTCATAGAGATCCAACTTTCTGGGAGGAGCCAGAAATTTTTAATCCAGATCGATTTGATCCTGAAATAGGTGTAAAAGTATCCAATAATTATTTTCCTTTTGGTGCTGGGCCGCGCATGTGCATAGGGAATAACTTTGCGATGTATGAGATGGTCTTCGCAATTGCCCATTTGGTAGAAAATTTCAGTATAAAAAAGAAAGAAACTCCCATCGAAATCACTCCGCTCATTACTTTAAAACCTAAGGACGCTCGTCTTTATTTTTCTAGGAGATAGTAAAAGGCTATACCTTATTAGTCTAGATATTTGCTATGGTAAAACCGTATAAAATATTAGTATTTTTCCTGTTTTTTATAGGTTATTAAACTACTGTAATTCAATGTTTTAAGTTTTAATTTTGAAACAGGGGAGATCAATACTATATACTAGTTTAAAGCGCTTTATAGGGAGTATTTCAAGTTGATCATTTCCGAAAAACAAATATTAATTTTCTAAACAATCAATTATGAAAGCAATTTTTAATTTAAGGAATGTACTGGCCGTTGGTCTTATGATTTCAGCTACTGTAGCATTTGGGCAAACAGAAATCGACAATCCGTTACCGGCTAGCGATTCCAGTAGAATGCCTATTAACGGAACAAACACTTATGATGGTCTTAATGCTGGATCTACTGGTAACTACGGTTCTTATTTTGGTGCAAATGCCGGCTTCAATGTAGCGGCTACACCTTACTATAATACATTTATGGGGTCTTTTTCTGGGTATGCTACTACTACTGGTGGATATAACACCTTCTTAGGTACAGGAGCAGGATATGCAAATACTACAGGTACTAATAACGTGGCCATTGGTTTTCTTGCAGGAAGATCGAGTGCAACAGGAAGTGGAAACGTATTTTTAGGATATTATGCAGGTTTCTTAGAAACGGCGAGTAACAAACTGCATATCGATAATTCAATTACTGCCACCCCATTAATCTATGGTGATTTTGCGACCGACAAAGTGGGTATTAACACAGACCAGTTAATCAATACTATTGGCGGTGCAAACATTAGTGCCTATGGTCTATATGTTAAAGGAGGTATTTTAACTGAAGAGCTTAGAGTGCGCACTGGATGGGCAGATTATGTTTTTGATGAAGCATATGAGCTACAACCACTAGCACAAGTGGAAGCTTTTATTTCTGAAAATGGACATTTACCAAATATTCCATCGGCTACTCAAGTGGAGGAAGAAGGAATTGAAGTGGGAGACATGGCTCGTTTACAGCAAGAGAAAATAGAAGAGCTTACGCTTTATGCTATCCAACAACAAAAACAAATCGACGAACTAAAATTGTTAGTGAATGATTTAATTGAACAGAAATAGGCCGTTAATTTTTAAAATTGAAAACATGAAAAATTTTATAAAATTAGCAGTCGTTATCGTTTTTTGTTTTGCTTGTTCTGGAGTGTATGCTCAAGAAGAGATCGATACAAGAATTGATAACTGGAGATATTGGAAGGAAAAAGCAGAGCAAGGCTACATTCCTTTTAATTCGGACGAAGCGCCTAAACCTGCGAAACCCGCAGAAGACGAAAACAGAATGATGGATACTCCAGACGTTCTTATATTAGGAGGCAGTACTACGCAGAGTGAGAACTCGGTATTCGTAAACCCCATAGACAATCAGATTTCTTTAAACTCGAACAATTCGCAAACAGGAGCCAGCTTTAGTGGAACCAGCGCGCTTTTTACGTTCGATGGAGGTTTAACTTGGACTGGTGGAAGCGCGAGTGCAGGGGGATCCAATTCTGGAGATCCGGCGGTCGCCATAGATTTAAACGGGACCTCTTACATTGGGCATATAGCCAATGGAGGTGGTCAAGGAGTTGCCATTTCCAATAATAACGGAGCTACATGGAGCACTAGTGTTATTGCTTCCGGAGCTACTGGGTTCTTGGATAAGAACCATCTCTGGGTAGACAACGGAACTTCCAGCCCGTTTCAAGGAAACCTTTACAGTGCCTGGACCAATTTTGGTGGAGCTAATTATGGGGAAATCGAAGTGTCTAGATCCACTGACAATGGCGTTACCTGGTCTGCACCGGTTACCGTGAGTGCTGCCATTGGAGCAGGAAGTCATAACCAAGGTGTTAATATCCAAACAGGACCTAATGGAGATGTATATGCGGTATGGGCTATTTACGACAGCTGGCCATCACGTGAGAATGCAATAGGTTTTGCACGTTCTACTGATGGAGGTGCAACTTTTGGAGCAGCTGTTAGAATTCATAATAACATCCAAGGAGTGCGTTGGCAACCTGGTTTTCCTATCGCAAATCCGCACGGGAAAAACATGCGTTCCAATTCTTTCCCTGGAATGGCGACAGATATTAGTACTGGAGCAAACAGTGGAACCATCTATGTGGTTTGGTCCAATGTTGGTGTGCCCGGAGTCAATACCGGAACAGATGTAAGTATCTATATGATGAGTTCTACAGATAATGGGGTTACTTGGTCTACTCCAAGTAAAGTAAACCAAGATCCTATTGGAAATGTGCAATACTTTCCATGGATTGCTTCAGATCCTGTGAATGGAAACCTGAGCGTTATTTTCTATGACGATAGAAATGTAGCAGCAACAGATGCAGAAGCATGGGTAGCAAATTCTACCGACGGAGGAACCTCATGGAGCGATAATCGAGTGAGTGATGTTTCATTTACACCAGCACCTATTCCTGGTTTAGCAGGTGGATACATGGGAGATTATTTAGGAATTTCTGCTAGAGACGGACAAGTATATCCCGTTTGGTCGGACAATAGAAGTGGAGCGGTACTTGCTTATACTTCTCCTTATGTTCTTGCTAGTTGTCTAGCTAATTTGAATATAACGCTAAATGTAGCCCCAGGAGGTGTAGATCATCAAGAGGCTTCTAGCACCATTACCGCATCAAATACAATTGCATCTGGTGCCGAAGGTGTTTACCATGCAGGAGATGAAGTGTTATTAACTTCAGACTTTGACGCAATAAATGGATCCGTATTTAGAGCTTATATAGAAGGATGTTCTGGAAGTTTTGTTAGAGCAATGGAGCAAAAAGGTGACTACGTTAAGGCAGACAAAGCTCGTACCACCAAATATTTCAAGGAAGATGCTGCAGATATTTCGATGGCTGTCTATCCAAACCCAACCTCTTCTATTTTTACAATTGAATTGGAGGGTCATACTTTGGACGATTTCAACGTAGAAATTTATAGCATGAGTAGAGGTTTGATGTTCGCGAACCAGTTCGAAAAAGAGAATTTGAATTCTTTTCAAGTAGATATTTCAGAATTTCCCGAAGGCATTTACATTGTGAGATTAACAAGTTCAAAAGACGATAAA
Source organism: uncultured Flavobacteriaceae bacterium (assembly GCA_947495135.1). GTDB lineage: Bacteria > Bacteroidota > Bacteroidia > Flavobacteriales > Flavobacteriaceae > Aureisphaera. Next base: position 42,007 of record CANLXN010000003.1, on the reverse strand, counting down.
ACCTTTACAGGTCGAATTATCAAGAACAATTAATTCTTTTTCAATAAATCAAAAACTAAGGCTGCCTGTAATGGGTGGCCTTTTTTATTCTGAAATTTTCACAATTTAAGATTGTCCTCTTCTCCAGAAATAGGGAGTGATTCGAGGATGGTTTGAAAGCGGATTTCTTATCTTGTCCTCATAAACAAGTACGCCTAAGTTGAGCACAAAAGAAAGTCACACATTCGCTATTAAATCTGAAGCAAAACGTCTTGGATTTATGTCTTGTGGAATAAGCAGGGCCCAATTTTTGGAGCAGGAGGCTCCTCGTTTGGAGAAGTGGCTTAACAGTAATATGCACGGCGAGATGAGTTATATGGAAAATCATTTCGACAAACGATTGGATCCTACCAAACTCGTTCCAGATTCTAAAAGCGTTATTTCCTTGCTTCTTAATTACTTCCCGTCCGAAAGTCAGAATGAAGATTCTTATAAAATTTCAAAATATGCCTACGGAACCGATTACCATTTCGTAATAAAAGATAAGCTCAAAGCGCTTTTGCATTTTATACAAACTGAAATTGGAGATGTGCATGGGAGGGCATTTGTTGATTCTGCGCCAGTTCTAGATAAAGCTTGGGCGGCAAAGAGTGGCTTGGGGTGGATGGGGAAGCATTCTAATTTGTTGACTAAACAAGTAGGTTCCTTTTATTTTATTGCCGAGTTGATCGTGGATCTAGACCTTGAATACGACACTCCTGTTACAGACCACTGTGGGAGTTGTACCGCCTGTATAGACGCTTGCCCTACTCAAGCAATTGTGGAACCCTATGTGGTGGATGGCAGCAAATGTATCTCCTACCTCACCATAGAATTGAAGAACGAAATGCCATCTCATTTTTCTGGTAAGATGGACGATTGGATGTTTGGGTGTGATGTTTGTCAAGATGTTTGTCCTTGGAATCGTTTCAGTAAAGCACATAGAGAACCATTATTTCAGCCAAAGCAAGAATTACTTTCCTACTCTAAAGAGGAATGGGAAGAAATTACAGAAGAAGTTTTTCAAGAGATTTTCAGAAAAAGCCCTGTAAAAAGAACTAAGTTTTCTGGGTTAGCACGGAATATTAAGTTTTTGAAAAAATAAGCACTCTAGATTTATCATTTAATAATACAAACCAATGAAAAACATAAAGTTAATAGGCTTGGTGTCTGGCCCTTTATTTTTCTTTATTATTCAAAACTTTATGCACCCAGAGGGGTTATCGGCAGAGGCGAATGCCATTTTGGCTTCCACTGCATGGATAGCGATTTGGTGGATTACAGAGGCAATACCAATAGCTGTTACAGCCTTGCTTCCGTTGATCTTGTTTCCATTGTCTGGTGGTTTAGATTTACCAACAACATCTGCCTCTTTTGGTCATAAATACATCTTTCTCTATATGGGTGGATTTATTATTGCTATTGCTATTGAGAAATGGAATTTGCACAAGCGTATAGCCCTCAATATTATCAATCTTATTGGTACAGACGTTCGAAATATTATACTAGGGTTTATGGTTGCAACGGCATTTCTTTCTATGTGGATTTCCAATACTGCCACTTCTGTAATGATGTTACCTATAGGGATAGCCATTATTAAACAGTTAAAAGACAACCCAAATACGGTAGAGAACGAAAATAAAATCTTTGGGAAGGCATTGATGCTAGGAATTGCATATAGCGCATCCATTGGTGGCATTGCAACCCTTATCGGTACTCCGCCAAACCTGGTGCTGGCGGGAGTAATATCTGATATTTATGGCTATGAAATAACCTTCATGAAATGGCTTATTTTTGGATTGCCAATCTCGGTTGTCTTGCTGTTCATTTGTTGGAAATATTTAACTCGGTACGCCTTTACTTTTAAGCAAAAGGAGTTCGCTGGTGGAAAAAAGGAAATTAAGCGTTTACTCAACCGACTTGGTAAAATTTCTTTTGAAGAGAAAGTGATAGCTGTTTTGTTTGCGCTCACAGCATTTTGTTGGATCACCCGATCGTTTTTATTACAACGTCTATTTCCGCAACTTGATGATACGATTATTGCAGTTTTTTTCGCCATTCTTTTATTCCTTATTCCAGCGAAAAGCAGAAAAGAGAAAATCATAAACTGGGAAGAAGCGGTCAAAATGCCTTGGGGAATTATCTTGCTTTTTGGCGGAGGTATGGCCTTGGCTAAAGGCTTCGAAGAAAGCGGTTTGGCAGTTTGGTTGGGCAGCCAGATGACAGCTTTGGATGGGCTGCCATTTTTTCTACTAATTTTAATTCTAATTGCGGTTGTCAATTTCTTGACTGAAATAACATCAAACTTGGCGACCACGGCAATGTTATTACCTGTTTTAGCGCCTATGGCTCTTTCGATGGATGTACATCCATTTGTTCTAATGACGGGAGCGGCAGTTGCAGCATCTTGTGCTTTTATGCTACCAGTTGCAACTCCACCCAATGCAGTTGTATTTGGATCGGGCTATCTGCGTATTCCAGATATGGTTAGCAAGGGTTTTTTAATGAACATTATTTCAATTATAGTATTGACACTGTTTGTGTTTTTTGTCTTACCCGAATTGTGGGTTTTGGTAAAGGATGAATTCCCGGAATATTTAAGAGTACCATAAGTAACTCAAAGAATTATCAATTTTTTGAATGATTCGGCATTAGCTATCGTTGTGGATCATTATATTTGTCAGCCTACCAATACATAAGCATTATGAGCAAGCAAAGTAAACGTCGCGAGGCATTACTATATCACGCAAAACCTAGGCCTGGAAAGGTCCAAGTAGTTCCTACCAAAAAATATGCTACACAACGAGATTTAGCACTGGCATACAGCCCTGGAGTGGCGGAGCCTTGTTTGGAAATTGAAAAAGACGTAAATAATGTTTATAAGTATACCAACAAAGGGAATTTGGTTGCCGTTATCTCTAACGGAACGGCGGTTCTTGGGCTAGGTAATATTGGTCCAGAAGCTTCCAAACCTGTGATGGAAGGAAAGGGGTTGCTTTTTAAGATTTTTGCAGATATAGATGTGTTCGATATAGAGGTAAATACCGAAGACATAGATTCGTTTGTAGAGACGGTTAAAAATATTGCACCCACCTTTGGAGGGATTAATCTCGAAGATATAAAAGCGCCAGAAGCTTTTGAAATAGAACGTCGTTTAAAGGAAGAGCTTGACATTCCTGTAATGCATGACGATCAGCATGGTACGGCCATCATTTCTGCGGCGGCGTTAATCAATGCATTGGAACTTGCAGAAAAGAAAATAGACCAAGTAAAATTTGTTATTTCTGGAGCAGGTTCTGCCGCTATTTCTTGTGTTACGCTTTACATTGCTTTAGGTGCTAAGCTGGAGAATATTTATATGTTCGACAGTAACGGTTTCTTGGGAGCGGACCGAGATGATCTTGCAGCAGAGCAGGAGATGTTTAAAAACAAGGATTTAAAAAGTTCATTGGCAGATGCTATGAAGAATGCCGATGTGTTTTTAGGGCTTTCTGTGGGTAATATTGTTTCTCAAGAAATGGTGCAATCCATGGCAAAAGATCCCATCGTTTTCGCGATGGCTAATCCGAATCCCGAAATACCTTATGACCTTGCTATTTCGTCTAGAGAAGATATTATTATGGCAACTGGGCGAAGTGATCATCCTAACCAAGTAAATAATGTGCTTGGTTTTCCTTTTATTTTTCGAGGTGCATTAGATGTAAGGTCCACTAAGATTAATGAGCCTATGAAGATGGCTGCTGTAATGGCGCTTGCCGAGCTTGCCAAAGAACCTGTTCCAGAACAAGTAAACTTAGCCTATGGAGAAGTAAAACTGACTTTTGGGAGGGATTATATTATACCAAAGCCGTTCGATCCTAGACTAATTGCAACTGTTCCACCAGCTGTGGCTAAAGCTGCTATGGAGAGTGGTGTTGCCTTAGAGCCAATTGCTAATTGGGAAAAGTATCGAGACGAGTTAAATGAACGAATGGGTAGCGATAATAAAATTATCCGTTTGCTTTTAAACAGAGCAAAACTTAACCCAAAACGTATTGTGTTTGCCGAAGCAGACCACTTAGACGTGCTTAAAGCTGCGCAAATTATACATGAAGAAGGGATAGGGATTCCAGTCTTATTGGGCCGAAAAGAAGTGATTGAAGAATTGATGGAACAGATCGATTTTGATGCAGATGTTGAGATTATTGACCCAAAAAGCGATGAACAATCTGAAAGGTTGAATGAATACGCTCTTAAACATTGGGAAAATAGAAAGCGTCGGGGCGAGACATTGTACGATGCCCAAAAAAACATGAGACTGCGTAATTACTTCGCCGCAATGATGGTAAATGAAGGAGATGCAGATGGAATGATTTCTGGCTATTCTAGGTCTTATCCATCCGTGGTGCGACCCGTTTTAGAAACTATTGGTAGGTTTGATGGGGTGAGCAAAGTTGCAACTACCAATATGATGTTAACCAAACGCGGCCCATTATTCATATCAGATACTTCGATTAATATCGATCCAACAGCAAAGGAATTGGCCAAAATTGCTCAAATGACTAATTATACCATGAAAATGTTTGGAATGGATCCAGTAATAGCCATGATTTCGTATGCAAATTTTGGATCTTCCAAGGATCCGCATGCAGTGAAGGTTCGAGAAGCGGTTCAATATTTACATCGTGTTTCTCCTGATATTGTTTTAGATGGTGAAATACAAACCGACTTTGCATTGAACTCAGAAATGCTCAAAAAGAACTTTCCGTTTTCTAAATTAGCTGGTAAAAAAGTGAATGCGCTCATTTTTCCAAATTTAGATTCTGCTAATAGTAATTACAAATTGCTGAAAGAATTAAATAGTGTCGAATCTGTTGGTCCAATTATGCTAGGAATGCGCAAGCCAGTACATATTTTGCAATTAGGTGCCAGCGTTGAGGAGATTGTGAATATGGCTGCCGTTGCCGTCGTAGATGCTCAACAAAAAGAGAAACGCGAAAAAGAGCGTGCGTCTAAGAAAAAGGCCTAAAAATAGATCAATTTTAAATTCATATTTCGAAGTCGTCGAGCTACAAATAATTATACTATATTTGGACATTAAACCTAGCCGAAACCTATGATAAACCATTTGCAGGGAAGATTAGTTGAAAAAAATCCAACTGATGTAATAATAGAATGTAATGGCGTAGGATATTTTGTGAATATATCATTACACACATTTTCGCAGCTCCCCGCAACCGAAAATGTAAAGCTTTATACCCACCTACAGATTAGAGAAGATGCACATACGTTGTATGGCTTTTCAACAGGTTCTGAGCGTGAGATATTTAGGTTGTTATTATCCGTATCAGGTGTAGGTGCTAGTACCGCAAGAACGATGCTTTCCTCATTAAACCCTGAGCAAGTTAGAGATGCTATTGCATCTAATGATATAGCTACTATTCAATCGGTTAAAGGGATAGGTTCTAAAACTGCACAGCGTGTGGTTCTAGATTTACAAGATAAAATATTAAAAGTGTTTGGATTGGATGAGGTTTCTTCTGTTTCGAGCAATACGAATAAGAATGAAGCGTTATCTGCTTTGGAGACCTTGGGGTACGTTAGAAAGCAAGCCGAAAAGGTCTGCGATAAAATTTTAGCAAATGACCCTACTGCAACGGTTGAAACGATTATAAAACAGGCATTAAAAAATTTGTAACAATTGGGCGCAAAAAATTACAATTACAAATACAGCTTAGCTAACTTATTATTTTTAGGAATGCTCCTTTTGGGAACTACAAATGTGTTCTCTCAAGACGATTCGACGGCCACTGGTTCGTCAATGGGGCGAATGGACTTACCGAATCCATCGGGTATTGAAAACTTATACACGTACGATGCGCTTACCGACAGATATATTTTAACGAGAAGTCTAGGGGATTTTAAGCTTTCTTATCCGGTTATCTTAACTCCGGAAGAGTATCGAGAACTGGTCTTAAAGGAACAAATGAAGGCTTATTTTAAGGAGAAGATCGACGCGGCCGATGGAAGAAAAGAAGGCTCCGAAGAAGCCCAGAAGAACCTTTTGCCAACCTTTTATGTGAATTCCGATTTCTTTGAATCGGTTTTTGGAGGTAATACCATTGAAGTAATTCCTCAAGGTACCGTTGAAATGGATCTTGGAATTCTATTTACAAAACAAGATAACCCCGCCTTCTCTCCTAGAAACCGAAGTAATTTGTCGTTCGATTTCGATCAACGGATTAGTTTAAGCTTGCTTGGGAAAGTAGGAGAACGTTTACAGGTGACAGCCAACTACGACACTCAGTCTACGTTCGACTTTCAGAATGTGATTAAATTAGAATATACTCCTACCGAAGATGATATTGTACAGAAAATTGAAGTTGGTAACGTTAGTATGCCCCTTAACAGTACGCTTATTCAAGGAGCGCAAAGTCTATTTGGTGTAAAAACACAGTTGCAATTTGGAAAAACTACCATTACGGGAGTGTTTTCTGAACAAAATTCGGAGACTAGATCGGTAGTAGCCGAAGGAGGTGCAACGGTTACCGATTACGAACTGTTTGCTTTGGATTATGATGAAAACCGACACTTCTTTTTAGCACATTACTTTAGAGATAACTACGATCGAGTTTTAGCGAACTATCCATTCATTAATTCGAATGTACAGATTACACGTTCTGAAATTTGGATTACCAATAGAAATAATACCACCAACGACGTAAGAAATATTGTAGCGCTTCAGGATATTGGAGAGGCCGACGGAAGTAATGTTGGATTAAATGTTATACCTGGAGGTTTCATAAATCGTCCAAGAAATTCTTTTCCCGACAACGGAAACAACGATTTTAATCCTTTTGGAATTGATAATCCAGGGGAACAAAGCATCCTAAATGAGGCTATCCGAGATGTTGCAACTATACAAAACGGTTTTAGTGGGGTACAGGTAAATGATGGGACAGACTATGTAATTTTGGAAAATGCAAGGAAACTTCAACCCAACGAATACCAGTTAAACTCTCAGCTAGGTTATATCTCACTTAATCAACGCCTTAACAATGATGAGGTTTTAGGGGTGGCTTTTCAGTTTACAGTGAATGGAAACGTTTACCAAGTAGGAGAGTTTTCAACAGACGGAGTAGAGGCCACTGGATCTGAAATTCCAGTTGGTAATGAGCCGCCTCAGCAAGGAATACCGCAAAACTTAATTGTAAAATTATTGAAGAGTAATATTACCAACGTAAATGCACCTGTTTGGGATATTATGATGAAGAACATTTATCCAATTGGAGCTTTTCAATTGGAGCGTGAAGATTTCAGATTAAACATACTTTATACAGATCCTTCTCCGGTAAACTACATTCAGCCAGTCGAAGGAACTCCATTCCCAGAGCCCTCAGGGATGGATCCGGTAAATATTGATGAATCACCCTTATTGAGGGTCTTTAATTTAGATAGGCTTAGCTTTAACAACGATCCACAACAAGGCGGAGATGGTTTCTTTGATTTCTATCCTGGAATTACCGTGGACCAACAAAATGGACGAATTATTTTTACCAGTGTGGAGCCGTTTGGAGAATATTTATTTGAGAGGTTGAATTTGCCAGATCAGAATGAGAATTACGATGTTCCAAGTACTTACAACGCTAACCAGAGTCAATACGTTTTTAGATCGATGTATCGATCCACGAAAATACAGGCCGAACAAGAAGATAGTGATAAAAATAAATTTCAGTTAAAAGGAACTTATAAGTCTACTGGATCTGATGGAATTGCTATTGGATCATTCAATATTCCGCAAGGATCGGTGACGGTTACAGCTGGAGGTAGAACCTTGGTAGAAGGGGTAGATTATACCGTGAATTACCAATTGGGTAGAGTTCAAATATTGGATCCTTCGCTTCAAAATTCTAATACGCCAATTACTATTTCTACGGAAAACAATACATTATTTGGTCAACAGACTAAGCGATTTACTGGAATTGATGTACAACATAGATTCAGTGAAAATCTTCAAATTGGAGGAACCTATTTAAACCTTAACGAACGACCATTAACTCAGAAGTCCACTTTTTCTACGGAGCCGGTTAATAATACCATGTTCGGTTTTAATGCTAATTATTCCACAGAAGTACCGTTTCTTACGAGATTGGCTAATAAACTCCCAAATATTGATACAGACGTAGTGTCCAATGTATCGGTACGTGGTGAATTTGCATACTTAATGCCAGGTGCTCCTAAGGTATCCGATTTTAACGGTCGAGTTACTTCTTATATTGACGATTTTGAGGCTGCGCAGACTGCTTTGGATATTAGTGCACCGTTAACATGGTCACTTTCGAGTACTCCAACAGCATTTGGAGGTAACTTATCGAATACTGATCTGGCATACAACGACAGGAGAGCCCTATTGAACTGGTACACTATTGATCCTGTTTTTTATAGCTCCCAACGACCGGACGGAATTAACGAGTCTGATCTTTCTTCTCCATTTACTAGACGTATTTTTAGAGATGAAATTTTCCCTGATCAGGATATTATTCAGGGGCAAACGCAAGCTTTATTTTCGCTTGATCTGTCTTTTTATCCAAATGAAAGAGGGCCTTATAACTTCAGAAGTACGGATGACCCAGCAGATATTTCAAATAATCCAAATGGCCTGCTAAATCCTGAACAGAATTTTGGAGGAATCATGCGCCAATTGACGACAACCGATTTTGAACGGTCAAATGTGGAGTATATTCAGTTCTGGGTAATGGACCCATATATTTATGATGAAAATGCAACCAATCCTGGTGGATTGCTAAGTTTTAACTTAGGGAACATTTCCGAAGATATTCTAAAGGATGGTCGTAAACAATATGAAAATGGTCTTCCAGAAGATGGAGGAGATCTTAATGTTTTTGAAACACAATGGGGAAAAGTTCCAATTAATCAATCCTTGGTATACACATTTAATACGCAAGGACAGGAACGGACCAATCAAGATGTTGGATTGGATGGAGAAGATGATTCGTTAGAAGGGCAAGATCCAAATGCTTCAGTAAATACTGTGGTATCAAGATTTGCTGGCTTAGATGACCCTGCTCGTGATAATTATGAATATTTTCTTCAAGCTGAAGGAACCATTCAAAATCGATATCGAAATTTTAACGGGACCGAAGGGAACTCTCCAGAACAAGTTACCAATACCAATCGTGGATCCAATGCACAGCCCGATGTGGAGGATATCAACCGTGATAATACCATGAACACAGTAGATAGCTACTGGCAATACGATGTACCGTTGGAAGCCGGGGCTATTATTTCAGAATTACCAGGTGTTACTAGAGGTTTAAGAACCGATGATAGCGAATTTGTCACCGATGTAAAAGAAATTACTGTAACTACTCAGGACAATCAAGATATCCCTGTTCGTTGGGTTCAGTTCAGAATTCCGTTAAACGAACCAACCGATGCTATTGGTGGAATCTCAGATTTTAGATCTATTCGATTTATGAGAATGTTCATGTCAGGATTTCAACAACCAACAACACTTCGTTTTGGTACAATGGAACTTTTTAGAGGAGATTACAGGAGATATGCACAGGCTTTAGATGGTGGAGATAACGACATGGATAACACTACCTTCGAGAATGAAGCTGTAGGTGTAATCCAAAATAGTAACTACGTAATTCCTCCCGGAGTATTTAGAGAAGAGCTAAATAACAACAATAATATTATTCGTCAAGACGAACAATCGCTAGCATTAAGAGTATGTGGTTTAGAGCCTGACGATGCGCGAGCAGTTTACAAGAATTTTAATATTGATATGCGTCAATATAAAAACCTTGAATTGTTTGTTCACGCGGAAGCGATTCAAGGAGAGACGTTACTTCAAAATGATGAAATGTCGGCTTTTATTAGGTTGGGAACCGATTTAAACACGAGTTTCTACGAGATTGAATTTCCATTATCTGTTTCTCCTAATCTCCCTAACCCGTCAGATTCTGATGCGGACGTCGTTTGGCCAGAACAGAATAGATTGGACTTGCCATTGGCTGCATTACAGCAGTTGAAGAGTATTTCTGCCAGTTCGGCTCAGACCGGATTATTACCTGCAGACCCCGCTACAGGAGTTCGGTACGCGATGGAAGGTACTATCGATGCGGACGAAAAATACACCTTTGGAATTAAAGGGAATCCTAGTTTTGGAAATGTTCGAGTGGTAATGATTGGTCTACGCAATAAAAGTGGAGCACCTATTTGTGGGGAAGCATGGTTTAACGAAATGCGCCTTTCAGAATTAGATAACAAAGGAGGATGGGCTGCTATTGCAAGTGTAGATGCTAACATGGCAGATTTTGCTAATGTAAGCGCCACTGGAAGAAGAAGTACTATTGGTTTCGGTTCTATTGAGCAAGGGCCAAACCAGCGTAGTCTAGAAGACTCTCAATTATACGATGTAGTTACTAATTTGAATTTAGGTCAGTTACTACCTTCAAAGTGGGGTATTCAGCTGCCGTTTAATTACGGAATTGGAGAAGAGTTAATTACCCCTAAATTTGATCCCTTACTACAAGATATTGAGTTGCAAGAATTTTTAGATACTGAGCCCGATGCGGCTACTCGGGAGGCACGTAAAGACCAATCTGTAGATTACACAAAGCGACAGAGCATTAATTTTATTGGAGTGCGAAAAGAGAGAACGGGAGATAAGAAGCCTATGCCGTACGATATTGAAAACTTTACATTCTCTTATTCTTATAATCAGGTAGATCACAACGATTTTGAAATAGAAGAATCCCTCGATCAAAATGTGCGTCTTGGAGGTACTTATAATTATAGTTTTAATCAGAAACCAATAGAGCCATTTAAGAAGAGTGATTCTTTATTTAATGGCAAATACTGGCAGTTCTTGAAGGACCTTAACTTCAATGCACTTCCTACTAATATTTCGGTAAGTTCAAATATCGTAAGACAATACAACGAACAGAAATTTAGAGATTTTAATTTATCTGAAGAAAGTATAACCATTCCAACGTTGTTTCAGCGTAATTTCTTATTCGATTGGCAATATGCGGTGAATTATAATTTAACCAAATCGTTGCGTTTTAATTTTAATGCGGCCAATAACCGAATTATCAATAATTATATAGATGAAGGAGGCCTTATTAATAACGAAATTGGTATTTGGGACGGTTTCTTCGATATAGGAGATCCCAACCAGCATTTCCAATCGTTACAAGTTAATTACGATTTACCAACTGCCAAATTTCCATTCTTAAAATGGGTGAGGGCAACCTATTCTTATCAAGGTGATTATCAATGGCAGGATGGAAGTGATTTATTTAATAGCGTGCCAATTACACAATCTGATGGTACCATTGAAAATTTCAACTTAGGAAACTCTGTTCAGAATTCAAGCACACATAGAATTAACTCCACCTTTGATATGAATAGCTTCTATCGCTATATTGGATTGACCAAAATAAAGAAGAGTAAGCTTAGAGGAGGAAATGATAAAGGAGGGGATGGCCCAGGATCTGGAGACGATAACGGCCGAGATGGCGCTAAAGGTGATGATCAGAAAGAAAGTAAAAGAGATCGTATTGCACGAGAAAGTAACTCTCGAAGAGGTGGTACTGGCTCGAGTAGTTTAAGTGGAGGTGATAAGGCACTGAATACGCTCATAGGATTGGCTACAGCGGTGAAAAAAGTACAGATAAATTACCAAGAGAACAATGGTATTTTCTTGCCTGGTTATACCCCATCTATTGGTTTTGCCGGTTCTCTCAAGCCATCCACCGGATTCGTGTTCGGTAGTCAGGCAGAAATTCGTGATCTAGCGGCGAGAAAAGGTTGGTTGACTATTTATCCCGAATTTAATGAACAATACACAGAAGTAGAAAGTAGACAGTTAGACGCTCAGGTAAATATTGAATTGCTTCCAGACTTAAAAATTGATTTAAACGGGAGTAGAATTTATTCTGAAAATTACGCAGAAAACTATATCGTCGAAGATAATTTATACCGCTCGCTCACACCCAATACATTTGGAAACTTTAATATTTCGACGGTACTTATAAAAACAGCATTTGGGCAAAGTGATGAAAACGGAAGTGCTACTTTTGACGATTTCAGAAATAACCGATTAACAGTGGCTAATCGTTTGGCGGAAGATTTTTATGGAACCTCAAATTTCCCGAGAGATCCAGACACTAATTTCCCGGTAGGTTTTGGAAGAACGAGTCAAGGAGTATTACTTACTTCATTTCTATCTGCCTATAAAGGAAATGATGCGAGTTCTGAGAATACCGGATTGTTTAGAGATATTCCTTTGCCAAACTGGGACGTAAAGTACACTGGTTTGATGAACATTAAATGGTTTAAAAAGACCTTTAAGCGTTTTTCTGTGCAACATGGCTATCGTTCGTCTTACACGATTAACCAGTTTCAAACTAACCTCGATTTCGACCCGGGAGACCCAAGTGCTTTAGATCAAGCAGGGAATTTCAAAAGCGAAATCTTCCTAAATAGTGTAAACTTAACGGAGCAGTTTTCCCCATTGGTGCGTTTGGATTTCGAGATGCAGAATAGTCTAAAAATATTGGCCGAATACAAGAAAGATAGAGCTTTGTCTCTTAGTTTTGCGAACAACCTTCTAACGGAAATTCAAGGAGATGAGATTATACTTGGCTTTGGATACAGAGTGAAAGACTTGAAGATGGCTACCAATTTTGGAGGTAAAAAGAGAATTATAACTAGTGATCTTAACTTTAAGTTAGACGTTTCTAGGCGAGATAATAAAACCATTATTCGTTATTTGGATATTGTAAATAATCAAACAACAGCTGGACAAACTATTTATGGACTCCAATTCTCTGCAGATTACGCATTGAGTAAGAATCTTACGGCCTTGTTCTATTACGATCATACATTCTCTGAATATGCCATCTCAACGGCATTTCCGCAAACCACTATAAGAAGTGGATTAACCTTGCGATACAACTTTGGAAACTAAATAATACAACCATTAATTTAATTATTATTATGAATATACCCTCAGATTTGAAATTTACTAAAGACCACGAGTGGGTAAAAATAGATGGCGACATTGCCACTGTAGGAATAACCGATTTTGCACAGGGAGAACTTGGTGACATCGTTTATGTTGAAGTAGAAACGTTGGACGAATCTTTTGATCAAGAAGAAGTCTTTGGGACTGTAGAGGCTGTTAAAACCGTATCCGATCTTTTTATGCCTCTTTCGGGAGAGATTATCGCATTTAATGAAGACCTAGAATCTGAGCCTGAAAAAGTGAACAGCGATCCTTACGGAGAAGGTTGGATGATCAAGATTAAGCTGTCTAATATGGACGAAGTGGATGGATTATTAGACGATGCCGGATATAAAGAAGTTATCGGAGCCTAAATTTTTACTCAAAATAGGAGTTGCTTACAGCATCTTTGTTTCAATCCTATTGTTAATGCCCTCAAGCGGTGTTCCTAAAATTAATATACCTTATTTTGATAAGGTGGTGCACTTTTCTATATTTCTGCTGCTCGCTTTAATTTGGTTGCTGGTACTTTTAACGCATAAGAGACTCAATAAACAAGGCCTGTTGTTATTACTGCTATCAGTTTTTAGTTATGGCATAATAGTTGAGATACTTCAAGGAACGTTCCTAGCGTCGCGACAGGCAGATGTATGGGATATGGTAGCCAATACAATTGGAATTGTAGGAGGACTTCTCTTATTTTATAAAATTGAAAAGCTATTTAAATGAAATGTTGATTTTCATTTTAAATAATAACGGATTTTACATACTTTAGCAATAATATAAATACTCTATTATGGAACCGAAGAAAAACCCAAAAGCAGATATTAGTAGATGGAGCAACATCTTTCTATTGGCCGGACTGGCTTTAATGCTTTTAATCTCATGGCAAGCAATTGAATATAAAACGTACGATAAGAGTAATCTTGCGTCCGATGCATTTGATGCAGGTGATGAATTGGAAGAAGATATCCCAATTACACAAACCATTACGCCACCACCTCCACCACCTCCACCGCCACCAGCACCAGAGGTAATTGAAGTAGTAGAGGATGAAGAAGAGGTTGAGGAGACCATTATAGAATCTACGGAAACGAATCAAGAAGAAGAGATTGTTGAGATCGAAGAAATTGAGGAAGTGGAAGAAGAAGAAATTGCAGATGTACCTTTCGCAGTTATTGAAAACGTACCAGTGTATCCTGGATGTGAAAATGCGGGGAACAACAATGCAAAGAAAAAATGTATGTCGGAAAAAGTACAGAAGTTCGTTCAAAAGAAATTCGATACGGAACTGGCAAATGATCTAGGTTTGGAAGGTAGACAGAGAATCTCCGTTCAATTTAAAATCGACAATCAAGGAAATGTTGTAAATGTGAGAGCTCGTGCTCCACACCCACGTCTTGAACAAGAAGCAATCAAAGTAGTGAAGTCACTACCTAAGATGACCCCAGGAAGACAACGTGGTAAGGCAGTAGGTGTACTGTATGCACTTCCAATTTTATTCCAGGTAGAGAACTAATATTTTCAATTAGTCTTACTTTATAAATAAATCGTCCCGCAATGCGGGACGATTCTTTTTTTGGCACAACCCTTGTAATAACTAGTGTTATAACTCTTAAATATAAACATTATGTTACCATCATCTAAAAATGCGAGCGGTACCAACGCAAAGGTACAGTCAAAAAGAGAACAAAAAAAAGGAATTAACATTCGTTGGAATTCCAGATTAATCTTTCAAATAAGTTTAATAGGTTGTTTGTTGTTGACATTCCTAATTATGGAAAGCAATATTTCTTTGGGTTCAGGGTATGATACTCCAAGAGATGAAGTGGCCTTTGCGGAGGACCCACTTATGACCAATTATGTAATCTACAGGGACAAGGTGGTGGAAGAGAAGCCTAAAGTGAAAAAAAGAACTATTCAGAAAAAGATCACTACTGTTATTGAAGTGAAAGAAAATGATGAAAATGTAGTAGAGACCAAGACCACCCCCACCTCTGTTAATAAAGAACCAGATGGAGAGACGAAGCAAAAAACAGAGGCGCCAGTAATGCCAGATCTTCCAGGAACCATTTTTGAGGTAGATGAAATTCCTGCCTTTCCAGGTTGTGAAGGATTTACAATGAAGGAAGAACGTTTGGCTTGTTTTTCATCTAAAATACGCGCATTTATAGGTAGAAAGTTTAATACCAACGTGATGCCAGATGGCTTAATTGGCGAGCGCCAACGAATTAACGTCCAATTTACGGTCGATGCGAACGGGAATATCGCCGATATAAAAGCCAGAGCGCCAGGAAAAGAATTGGAGCGTGAGGCCACTAGAGTAATATCTAAATTGCCAAAGATGAAACCAGCTAGAAAGGCAAATAAAAATGTAGGTATGATCTATCAAATACCCATTGTTGTTCAAACACAAGACTAGAAGTATAAAACCCGTTTCAGTTAGTGAAACGGGTTTTATTTTACCCCTAAACTTTAAAAAAACGTATCTTTCGGCAAAATTAACGCCCTCTGTCGATGAAGAAAGTTGCATTACTTCTCATTGTATTGCTTTTTGCTAGCAATGCAGTGAACGCTCAAGACTATTTGAGTTCGTTCGAAAAATACCCTGTCTTTCCCAAGTGTGAGTCGGTTGAAATCGATGAATTGGAACTGTGTTTTAAGAATACGGTGCGCGCATTGATCTATGCAAATTTCCAAACTCCCAATGTAGTATCTCAAGAGAACTATAAAGGAGAGGTAAGTGTTTTTTTCGAAGTAGATAAAGAAGGTTCGTTTAAAGTCTTATTTGTTGACGCGATCTATCAAGAGCTCAAAGAAGAGGCAAAGCGCGTTTTTGAAGGTTTCCCTGTTATTATACCTGCTACCTATAATGGACAGCCCACATATGCTCAATATACCACGAGCTTTTCAATTCCTTTAGAGGAGAAATTTGTGAAAGAAGATGGAGCTGTGGACACGAAAATTTCAGAAGAGAAAATAACTGAACAAATCCACCCAGAGTACGATGCTATTGAAAAGGTGCCTTATGCGAATGATGAATATACAAGCGGTATTAATATCCCATTGTCTCACCACAATTATTTCCTGTTCGATGCTGCGTTAAATCAGATAGGTACTAACAGTCATACCGCCCAGAAGCCATACGTATACAGCCAAGTAAATAAGTACTATAATTTTGAAGCTGAAAATGAAAAAATCGCAAAAAAATCTAACAGCTGGTTAGGTAGAAAGTGGTGGAATGAGCATATGGTTACGCTCAAAGGAAAAGATTATTGGCTTACCCTAGATCCAGGTGTCGACTTACAAGTTGGAAAGGATACAGACGCAGATATCAATACCTATAATAATACTCGACTGGTTTATACACAGGGTGGGATTGGAAAAAAGATTAACTTTTTTGCAGTTATTTACGAAAGTCAGGGGCGTTTTGCTGATTACTACAATCGCTATGCAGAGTCCATTAGGCCTGCTGGTGGTAATCCTGCAATTATTCCTGGTCTGGGTATAGCAAAGCGATTTAGAAGCGATTCTTACGATTATCCCATTGCCACTGGACAAGTTTCTTATACACCTTCTGAACATTTTAATATTCAACTGGGGCACGGGCCAAACTTTATTGGAGACGGATACCGTTCTTTGCTCTTAAGCGACAATGCAAGTCCTTATCCTTTTTTTAAGGTTAATACTACTTTTTGGAAGTTGAAATATACAAATACTTGGATGTCTCTTCGCGATGTGAGACCTGAAGTGACCGAGAATGGCTCGTTTAGGACCAAGTTTATGGCAAATCATTACCTGAGTTATAATGTAACCAAGCGTTTAAATATAGGCTTGTTCGAATCGGTGATCTGGGAGAATGATAACGACCGCGGATTCGATTTTAACTATATTAATCCGGTGATCTTTTATCGTGCGATTGAATTCTCGACGGGTTCACGTGGTGGAAACGCCTTAATTGGGTTAACCTCCAAGTATAAATTTACGAATAGAGTAAATGCATATGGACAATTAATCATAGATGAATTTTCCACTGGCGATATTTTTGGCGGAGAAGGCAGTTATAAGAACAAGATTGGTTATCAATTAGGTGCGAAGTATTACGACGCTTTTGGGCTGGAAGGTTTGATGGTGCAGGCAGAATACAACAGGGTGCGCCCTTATACGTATTCGCATAACTCCGTTATTCTTAATTACGGACATAATAATCAGTCTTTAGCGCACACATTGGGCGCAAACTTTTCAGAGTTTATTGCCATTGGACGCTACCAAAAGGGGAGGATCTTTGGAGATGCCAAATTTATATTTGCGAAAAGAGGTTTTGATTTTAATACAGAAGATGATAATGCTTTTTACGGCGGAAACATCTACGGTACAGAAGACGATCGACTATCGGACAACGGGAACGACCTTGCACAGGGAAATACAGTAGATTTCTTTCATGCTGAAATACAGGCTGGGTATTTAATTAACCCTGCTACCAATTTAAAAGTATACGGAAGTTTAATCTACAGAGATTTTGGACCCGAAGTGGATACTGAAACTACTTTCGATAATCAAACTACATGGGTAAACTTTGGAATTAGAACAGATCTCTTTAACTGGTATAGGGACTTTTAACAGTACTTCTTAACCAAGCCTTATTTAGTGACCAGTTCTTGTATAGGGAATGTTTTGGAAAGGAGCTGTTTCAATTTAGATATTTCCATTTCCCTCATAATTTTCACGAAAAAATAACCCAAAAGGACCATGCAAATAGGCAGGTATAGAAAGAAATCGGTGTATCTGCTTTCGGAAATTATAAAATAAGTGCTCGTTACTGCAGCTACCGTGGTGCCTAGAAACCATATTACGAAAAAGACTTTTATGATATCTGGAAGCTCAAACGCTACTGTAATTCTGGTTTCACCTTCGTGAACTTTCATTAATCCCTTAGCAATTGGATTAATTCCTTTTGGAGTTCTCGGGTATGCGGTGAGTTGAAACATATGTTCCCGAACCGTCCCTTGAAAATTGGTTTTTAAGCCGAAGCTAGGTTTCGAAGTACTAGCCGTCAAATGCTCTTTAATTTGCGATGAGAGTTCGTCAACGGTATAATTTGATACAAAGGTAGCATCTACCGCAGGGAAGATTTTCATGTCGGACCCAATTTTACTTCTTTATAGCATCCTTATTGTATTTCTCTTTTGCAGCATCGTACATGACCTTTAAAATTCTTTCAGAACTAATAAAACCATCTCCATATCCCTGTCTGTCAAAATCGGCAGTAAGCTGCTTATTTGCTAGGATTTGTCCTTCGGTTTTCTTTGCTATAAATTCATATGCAACGCGTTGCGATAAAGTTTTAAGCATGCTGTGGCTGTATCTGAGATCTGCCATAGTCCCTATGTCGCCATGTCCTGGAATAATTTTGGTGTCTTCATCAATTACCATGAGTGCCTTTTGTAGCGCATTTATACATCCATCTAAACTTCCTCCATTGTTTGTGTCGATAAATGGGTATTTTCCATTAAAGAAAACATCGCCTGTATGAAGTACATTGCTATCGGCAAAATATACCATAACATCACCATCTGTATGAGCATTGTGAACATGAAACACCATAATGGTCTCACCGTTGTAATGAAACGTCATGTCTTCTGAAAAAGTAATCATATTATAGAAAGCGTCCTTATCGAGATACTGCTCTAATTCCTTGGTATTTTTCTTAGCTTCTTGAGCTGCCCCATCACCTCTGCCATCCTCTTTGGATTTTGTAGTGTTTCGGTCTAAGTCTTCTTGGTATTTTTTTTCTGCAGCCTCCGTTACCTTTTTGAAGATATTCTTATAGGCGTTGTCATGGGCGTAAATAAGGGTTCCTGTGTTAATGAGGTTTTTGTTGCCCCCAGTATGATCTCCGTGGTGATGTGTGTTCACAAGAAACTGAATAGGCTTATTTGTACGATCTTTAACGATGTTTAGAATTTCAGGAGTAACGTCGCCAAACTGACTATCGATCATTAGTACACCATCATTTCCAATGTTAAGGCCAATATTTCCACCTTTACCCTTAAGCATATAAATAGTTTCGGTGATTTTTTGGACTGAAATGGTCGTTCCTGGTTGAGTATTTGCGGTTCCATTTTTGTCTCCATCGGTTTGTGCCACCGAGATTAAGCTGCTAAAAAGAAACAAAAAGGGGATAAAAAATGTGAATTTCATAGCGTAGGTTTTAGATTTGGGTGTGAATTTACAGAATTTACTGAAATCATACACTAACATTATGAGATATAAATTGTGAAAAATAAGGGGGTAGTGTATCTTTGCACTGCTTAAAATAACAAGAAAAATTTGCCCGTAGCTCAATCACAGTCATTTCCAGTTTCGATGATCAGAAATTTCACTGAAATCACCAAGATGCGTCTATCTGTTAGTGTGGTTTTTTCCTCTGTGGCAGGATACCTCTTGGGCGTTGAAGGAGCTATTGATTTCACAACCCTTCTCTTATTATGTGTGGGAGGTTATTGTATGGTGGGAGCGTCCAATGTCTACAATCAGATTATCGAAAAGGACTTAGATGCCTTAATGGATCGAACTAAGAATAGACCCATACCTGCAGGTAGGATGAATGTAACTCCTGCATTTATACTTGCTTCTGTACTTACAATAATAGGAATTGCGGTTTTATATGTAATTAATCCGCAGACAGCCATGTTTGGCGCAATCTCCATATTTATGTATGTGAGTTTGTACACCCCTTTAAAAACTAAAACTCCGCTGTCGGTATTTGTAGGTGCTTTTCCCGGAGCTATTCCCTTCATGTTAGGATGGGTTGCTGCAACAAACGATTTTGGTATCGAACCAGGGACGTTGTTCATGATACAGTTTTTCTGGCAGTTTCCTCATTTTTGGGCAATTGGATGGTTTTTGTTTGAGGATTATAAGAAAGGAGGCTTCTTTATGTTGCCTAACGGTAAAAGAAATAAAGGGACGGCAATGCAAGTGATCCTATATTCAGTTTGGACAGTATTGGCTTCGCTTATTCCAGCGATGGGAGTTACTGGGAGATTATATATTACACCTATTTCAGCAGTTCTCATTTTTGGACTAGGTGTTTGGTTGATATACTATGCTGTTCGTTTGTATAAATTGAAAACAGCTAAATCTGCGAGACAACTCATGTTGGTGAGTGTTAGTTATATCACGCTACTACAAATAATTTATGTAGCCGATAAATTTATTAGATAATGAAGGATTATACCGAGGGTACAGAAGAGATGAAAATTGCCAGAGCCAAGAAAATGATGCTGTGGTTTGGTATTATTAGTTTGGGGATGAGTTTTGCGGGATTGACCAGTGCTTATATTGTGAGCAAGCCGCGGGCAGATTGGGTAGACGACTTACAGTTACCTCCAGCTTTTACAGTTAGTTTAATACTCATAGTTTTAAGCAGTATCACCTTTCATTTCGCTAAAACCAAAGTAAAGGCAGGAGAAAGTAAGTTGGGAATGATTTTATTATTGGCAACCCTAGTACTAGGTATTAGTTTTATATTTTTTCAGGTAAGAGGCTTTGATCAAATCATTGGAATTTTTGGTTATAATCCAACTGGTCCCACTGCGAATATTACGTATACATATATATTTTTAATAGCCTTTGTGCACATAGCCCACATCGTTGCTGCCTTAATCGCGTTAATTGTTGTAATTTATAATCATTATAAACAAAAGTATAATAATGGTAAAACCCTTGGAATAGAACTCGCTGCGACCTTTTGGCACTTCGTGGATGTTCTTTGGATTTACCTCTTTTTCTTTTTCTATTTTGTGAGATAAAAATTATACCTATTTTTGCACTCTAAATAAACCAATTTCTTTGTATGGAAGCTAATGTTTCTAGGACGGGTACTGAAGGAAAGACCTGGGGGGGTGGAAGCCAACCTCTAAATGCCAGTTATGGCAAAATGATGATGTGGTTTTTCATTGTATCAGATGCCTTGACCTTTTCAGGATTTATAGCCGCTTACGGTTTTTCCAGATTTAAGTTTATCGACGCATGGCCAATTGCGGATGAAGTATTTACGCACGTTCCATTTTTACATGGTGTTCCGGCTCCTATGTATTATGTGGCTTTTATGACGTTTGTACTTATCTTTTCTTCTGTAACGATGGTGCTTGCGGTAGACGCGGGACACAAAATGCAGAAAAACAAAGTGATTTGGTATATGTTCTTCACGATTATTGGAGGAGCTATATTTGTAGGATCACAAGCTTGGGAATGGGCAACATTTATCAAGGGTGATTATGGTGCAGTTGAAACCAAAGGAGGAAAGATCATTCAGTTTTTGAACACGGAAGGCGAACGCGTTGCAATAGCAGACTTCGCATCAAATATTCCATCTGAGAGAACTACGCATGAAAGAAGAAATGGAGTTTGGTACGATGCGGACGGTGCGGCCCTCAGTTCTTTCTCTTTAGCAGAAGTAACCGCAGGTTTTAAAGCCAATGACAACCTTTTAATTCGCACGCAATACTTGGACGACAATGGTCATCCTACGGTTTTATCAAGAGCAGCCTCCATAGCGAAGCTTGAAAATGATGGAAAATTGGTTGTGGAAGGGGCAAATCTTAAGCACAATGAATACGGACATCCGTTATTTGCCGACTTCTTTTTCTTTATAACAGGTTTCCACGGTTTCCACGTATTCTCTGGAGTAGTGATTAACTGTATTATTTTCTTTAATGTGATCATTGGAACGTACGAGAAGAGAAAGAGTTATGAAATGGTGGAAAAAGTAGGTCTTTACTGGCACTTTGTAGATTTAGTATGGGTATTCGTATTTACCTTCTTTTATCTTGTTTAATTCGGAAATATTAAGAAATGGGACACGAGCATAAATTAGAAATATTTAGAGGATTAATAAAATTCAAAAATAATATCACCAAAATCTGGGGAGTATTTGTTTTACTCTCTATTATCACAATCATCGAGGTTTATGTAGGTATTACAAAACCGGAATTTATGACTGAAAGCCGTTTCTTGGCTATGAAGTTGATTAATTGGTTTTTCATTATACTTACTTTAGTGAAGGCATATTACATTACTTGGGATTTCATGCACATGCGTGATGAGACCAAAGGATTGCGAAGAGCTGTTGTATGGACGGCGATCTTTTTAATATGTTATTTGATATTGATACTGTTGATCGAAGGAGATTACATCTACGAGGTCTATAAAAATAATTACGTTAAATTCGATTTTTAACGTTGAAATCGCAAATTAAAACCCTATCGAATGATGGGGTTTTTTTATACCCTAAATGGAAGTTAAAATTACCCCTAAAGGTTGTCAAATAAACGTTCCGGTCGTATTTTTGTATTGTCCATCTTAAGCTCTTTTATAGAGCTTGTTGTAGGTCTTTATAACTGGTCAAAGAAGTTTATTAATTAAATAAAAAGTTGTGCAAGCAAAGAAATTCATAGTTTTAGCGGTGTTGTTTTTACTGCCAATTACAACCTATTTGTTCTTTGCCTCTGGAAAGGATAATTTCGTAAAACTACCCACCTTGAGTTATGGTGTTAGTGAGCTAGATAATTTTAAGACCATCGAGAATGATTCGGTCGTTTTACAGGATAGAATTACAGTGCTTACCTTCTTCGGAAATGACCTAGAAACAAAGAAAGCGAATGCATTTAACCTCGCTCATAAAATTTACAAGAAGAACCATCGGTTTAACGAATTTCAGTTCGTTTCTCTAATTACCGAAGATCAGATCCCTCTGGCTATTGAGTTGAAAGAAAAGCTAAATGAGATCGAAGATGCCGAAAACTGGAATTTTGCAGTGGGTACTTCCGAAGAAATAGAAAGCGTTTTTAAATCTATGAAGACGAATTATGTGCTGGAAAATAATTATTCTAGCGACTATGTCTTCATTATTGACAAGGATAAAAATTTACGCGGTAGGGATGACGACGAAGATTTTGGAATACTCTATGGTTTCGACGCAAGCAATTATGCAGAGATCAATAACAAAATGAGCGACGATATTAAAGTGGTCCTTGCTGAATATAGATTGGCATTGAAAAAGTACAAAGCAGACAGAGAGATTTAATGGTTTAACAGTCTTAAACAGAAATTGATCTGACATAAATTCAATAGGAATAAGAAACGATCATCTAATCGAAAAAAATGGCAAAAAAAGCGAATTATACCTATGTTGGAGTTTCGTTCATTATTCTCATCTTCGGAATATGGGCGATTCCTAAAATTGTTGCGAATTATGGTGAAACTAAAATGCCAACTATTGGTGTAGTACCCGATTTCAGCTTTACCAATCAAAACGGGCAAGCTATAACTAATGAAACTTATGACGGGAAGGTATATGTGGTGGAGTTTTTCTTTACTACCTGTCCAGATATTTGTCCTATTATGAATAGAAATATGGTGAAAGTGCAAAATGAGTTTTACGGAAACCCAGACGTAGGAATTGCATCTTTTACAATTAATCCGAAGTATGACACTCCAGAAGTTCTTAAACAGTACGCTCTTAATTATAAGGTGACCAATCCAAATTGGCATATGCTTACGGGAGATAAGGACGCCATTTACACACTCGCCAATGAAGGATTTCACATTTTTGCCGGAACAGTGCTAGAAGAAGAGGAGTCTTTTGAGCACTCAGGTATGTTTGCACTTATCGACAAGGAAGGAAATATAAGATCAAGAATAGACGAAAATGGAAATCCGTTGATCTATTACGACGGTCTTGAAGACAAAGCAATAAAGATGCTGATTGAGGATATTTCGGTTTTATTAAAAGAATAGTTTGATGAGTAAAGAGTTAAATTCGAAAAAATATACGGTCTGGATTTGGATTTTGTCCATTGTCATACCGCTGGCAGTTGCGGCATTATTTTCTGTACGTATTCCTGGGGTAGATCGTCTAGGCTTTTTACCTCCCATTTATGCTACCATTAATGGAATAACGGCTGTTCTTCTTATTCTTGCAGTAGTCCAGATCAAAAATGGAAATAGAAAGACCCATGAGCGGTTAATGAAAACCGCTATTGCCTGTTCTGTACTATTTTTAATAATGTATGTGGCATATCACATGACGTCCGACTCTACCTCTTATGGTGGTGAAGGAATATGGCGGTCTGTTTATTTTGTAATTCTCGTTTCCCATATTCTATTATCAATTGGGGTCATCCCATTCGTTTTAGTTACTTACGTAAGAGCATTAATGGGAAATTTCCCAGCGCACAAGAAGATAGCTAGAATTACATTTCCTATATGGCTCTATGTTGCAATTACAGGTGTAATTGTTTATTTAATGATCTCTCCTTACTATTAAAATGAAATCAAACTACTACATATTTCTTGCTGTCTTCATGCTATTTGTTGCATTGCCCGCCGATGCGCAGTGTGCTATGTGTCGGGCTGTGTTGGAAAGTGAAGAAGATGGCGCCGCAGCGGAGGGTGTGAATAACGGTATTGTTTATCTCATGGCATTTCCCTATTTACTGGTAGGAGGTGTAGGGTATGTTATCTATCGAATGTGGAAAAAACAACGACCTCAAGAGAATTAACAATTTCTTGGCAGATCTAACTGTAACATTGATTCCCCTTTTGTGTCTAATATAAAAGACTTTGGCTAACCAACAACCGACCTTGTAAGTCTTAACAAGAATTTCACAGAATACAGGCCTAAAGGTCTCTATTTTTGTGTGTAATTATTTCTCACTTATGATAGAAATTAAAGACTTACACAAATCGTATCAAATGGGAAGCAATTCCCTCCACGTTTTAAAGGGAATCGATTTTTCCGCGAAAGAAGGAGAAATGGTCGCGATCATGGGGTCTTCAGGATCTGGAAAGTCAACGTTTCTTAATATTTTAGGGATGTTGGATGAAGCCGATGAAGGGTCTTATCTTCTAGATGGTACCGCTATAAAAAATCTGAATGAAAAAATTGCAGCGCGCTACCGAAACAAATTTCTTGGTTTTATTTTTCAGTCATTTAATCTTATAAATTACAAATCTGCACTAGATAACGTAGCAATGCCTTTGTATTATCAAGGCGTAAAACGCGCTGAACGAACGGACAAGGCCATGCATTATCTAGAAAAAGTGGGCCTAGCAGAATGGGCAACCCACTTGCCGAGTGAACTTTCGGGGGGTCAAAAGCAACGTGTCGCAATTGCCAGGGCATTGGCCAGTGATCCAAAAGTATTACTCGCAGATGAGCCAACAGGGGCCTTGGATACTAAAACTTCTTATGAGGTAATGGAATTAATACAGGGTATTAACGACGATGGTAAAACTATTCTTTGTGTTACTCACGAAGAAGATATTGCTCACATGTGTAAGCGTATTGTCAACCTTAAGGATGGTAAAATTATTGACGATGCACTAGTTAATCAAGTTTCAGCTAAAACAGCGTCCAATGTTTGATGTAGAACGCTGGCAAGAAATATTTGAGACCATAGGGCAAAACAAACTCCGCACCTTCCTGACCGGTCTTTCTGTGGCTTCGGGGATTTTTATTCTAGTCATACTTTTGGGCTTTAGTAGCGGAATTCAAAAGGGAGTGAAAACTCAATTTGAACAAGACGCGACCAATCGAATCTCCGTGCGCACTAGAGTCACAACTAAAGAATATAAAGGACTTAACCCCGGGAGATATATCCAGATGAGAAATGCTGATTTCGAAGAGATCAACACTAAATTTGAAGATAATTTAGAGTATAAAACGTCTATTTATAATATCTGGGGAAGTACCGTAGTGTACAAGGGCGAAACAGGAAATTATCGTCTTGAAGGTATTTATCCCGACCAGCAGTTTATTGAAAATGCGAGTATGACTGCCGGTAGATTTATTAGCAAGGATGATATGGACGAGTCCCGAAAAGTAGCGGTGATAGGGTATCAAGTTCAAAAGGATTTGTTTAAAGGAGAAGAAGCTATAGGGGAGATGATCTCTATTTTTGGAATAAACTTTAAGGTGGTTGGAGTCTACAGTGATCCAGGCGGTGAACGGGAAGAGACAAGAGTATTTGTTCCGCTTACAACTGCACAAATAGCGTTCAATGGAGGCGATAAAGTTAGATCTCTTGCTTATACCGTTAAGATGAGCGATAATTTTGATGAAGCGGTAGCGCTTTCAGCATCGTTGGCTGAAAGCATCGAATCTGAAGTGAAAGCAAGACATACTGTGGCACCAGACGACAGAAGTGCGGTGCAGGTTTGGAATACCCTAGAAGAGGCGAAACAAATTTATGGCCTCATTGCCACCATTAGAAATGTATTTTGGTTTATTGGAATAGGAACTATCATTGCAGGAGTTGTGGGTGTAAGTAATATTATGCTCATTATTGTAAAGGAACGTACTAAGGAAATTGGTGTTCGTAAAGCAATTGGAGCACTGCCGAGTTCAATTATTGGAATGATCTTGCAGGAGTCTATATTTATTACTGCGATAGCGGGGTTTATCGGTCTCTTTGCAGGTGTTGGCTTATTACAAATAGTTAGTCCCTATGTAGATAACGATTTTATCAAAGCACCACAGGTAGATTTTTATACTGCAATTAGTACTGTATTGATATTGATTATTGCTGGAGCTCTGGCTGGATATATTCCCGCGCGAAGAGCAGCTAATATAAAGCCGGTAGAAGCCTTAAGAGACGAATAAACGAGAAATCATGTTTAATAAAGAACGTTGGAACGAAATACTAGAAGCATTAAATGCGAATAAGTTTAGGACTTTCCTAACTGCTTTTGGTGTGTTTTGGGGGATCATGATTTTGGTTCTATTGTTGGCTTTAACTAACGGATTGCGTAATGGAGTAAGTAAAGATTTTGGAGATTTTGCTACCAATTCAATGTTCGTTTGGACTCAAATAACTTCCAAGCCTTATAAAGGATTGCCAAAGGGTAGGTTTTTTAATTTAAAAATGGAAGATGTTACTGTTCTTAAAGATCGTTTTCCAGATCTAAAATATGTTTCTCCAAGAAGTCAATTAGGAGGGTATCAGGGTGCCAACAATGTGACTCGAAACGAAAAGACGGGTGCCTTTACAGTAAATGGTGATTATCCTGAATATATTTACCAGCAGCCAATGGATATTATGGAAGGCCGCTTTATAAGCTACTCAGATATTAATGAGAAAAGAAAAGCAGTAGTAATTGGTTCTGGAGTGGAAAAGGCACTGTACGATAGAGGAGAAGAGACAATTGGTTCTTATATAAAGATCAATGGCGTTAACTTCATGGTAGTGGGAGTTTTTAATCTTCCCAATAGCAACGGCGATAGTGAAGAACAAGTGAATAGTATTTATGTGCCTTTCACTACGTTTAATCAAGTTTTTAATAGAGCCGATAATGTAAACTGGATGGCACTTACGGCAGAAGATAATGTAAGTATCACTGATCTTAAACCTGAAATATTATCCGTTTTGAGAGAGCAACGAAAAATACATCCTGAGGACGTTCGGGCTCTGGGGAATTTTGATCGTTCTGAAGCTTTTGGAAGAATTACAGGTCTATTCGATATTTTAGGCTTTGTAGGATACTTTGTGGGAGCGTTGGTTTTACTTTCTGGTGTAATTGGGATCAGTAATATTATGTTAATTGTTGTAAAGGAAAGAACCAAAGAGATTGGAATTAGACGTGCTTTGGGGGCTAGTCCCTGGGAAGTGAGATCGCAAATTTTACAGGAATCACTAGTGTTAACTATTTTAAGCGGAATGGTTGGAATAGCAGTTGCCGCTGGAGGAATATGGCTTATGAATTCTATCTTGGACAGTGTTGGGCCTGTTGAAAATTTTGCCAACCCTTCTGTGGACATTAGAGTTATTGCTGTTGCTATTACTATTTTGATCATCTCGGGAATATTGGCTGGATTAATTCCAGCAACACGAGCAACTCAGATGAGACCAGTAGATGCATTACGAATTGAATAAATAAAATTGAATCTATAAATTAACCAAACAAAATGAAAAGAACCGGTACCATTATCGTTCTCTTGCTTATAGTAATTTCATGCGTAGCAGGAATTTATTATATCTATTCAAAGGATAAAAAAGATCCTGTTGTTTACGAAGTAGAGCAGGCAAGCACACAGACTATTATTAAAAAAACAGTAGCCACAGGAAGTATTGTGCCTAAAGAAGAAGTTCTTATCAAACCAAATATTTCGGGAATTATTGATGAGATTTTTGTGGAGGCAGGTGATGTAATTAAGCAAGGAGATCTCATTGCTAAGGTGAAAGTGGTTCCTAATATTAATACACTAACCAGTGCCAATAATAGTATCAATTCTGCGAAAACACAGGTGGAAACAGCACGGTTAGCCTTTGAGAGTCAGAAAAATATTTACAATAGACAAAAAGAACTCTTCGAGAAAGGAGTGATCTCTGCAAATGAATTTGATCAAGCACAGCTTAGCTTCGATCAGTCTAAGCAAAGATACAATCAAGAAAAAGTGAATCTGTCTGGAGCCGTGCAAACCTATGATATTGTGAAAACTGGTACTACACGCGGATTGGGAGCCGTCGCTAATACTGAAATACGCGCGACTGTGTCGGGAATGGTATTGGATGTACCCGTCAAAACGGGAAATCAGGTAATAGAAGCTAATAATTTTAATGACGGGACTACAATTGCTACCTTGGCCGATGTTGACAAGATGATTTTTGAGGGTAAGGTAGATGAGAGCGAAGTAGGTAAGATTAGTGAAAATCTGCCACTAGAGATAACAGTAGGAGCCATAGAAAACAAAAAGTTTGATGCGGTACTTGATTATATAGCTCCGAAGGGAATTAGTGAGAATGGAGCCATTCAATTTGAAATCAAAGGAACACTTAGTAAAACGGATACCACGTTTATTAGAGCTGGCCTTAGTGCGAACGCTTCCATCATCTTAGCAAGAGCAGATAGTGTATTAACTATAAAGGAGGCATTGGTTCAATACGATAAGAAGACTCAATTGCCTTATGTCGAAATTGAAACCGGCGAACAAGAATTTGAACGAAAGGATATTGAATTAGGTATCAGCGATGGAATTAACGTAGAGGTAAAAACAGGAATCACAATGGAAGATAAATTGAAAGTGTGGAACCAATTAAAACCAGCTCAGGATTGGGGAGGTAGATAATTTAACTTTTTTGTGTAACACTTTAGGTAATCAAAAGACTTATTCAACAACTATATATTTTATGAAGCATTTAATCATCATAGTCCTACTCTTAGGAACCGCATTTGGCTCCCAAGCACAAAATAAAAAGTGGACGCTCACTGAGTGCGTAGAACATGCGTTGAAAAACAATATTTCCATTAAGCAATCTGAGCTAGACCTATTGGCGACAGATGCAGATAAACTAGCTGCCATAGGAAACTTTGTTCCTAGTATTAATGGACAAGCTACATACTCAACTAACACGGGAGCGAATATTAACCCTGTTACAAACGAATTTTCGAATGAGACGTTCTCTTCTTTTACTACAGGAGCAAACGCTGGATTAACTCTTTTTGACGGGTTGCGTAATATTCGGCAGTTGCAACGAGCCCAACTTTCGAAACTTTCAGCAGAGCTTAGACTCTCAAAAATGAAAGATGATATTTCATTATTTGTTGCAAATGCTTATTTGCAGGCGCTCACCAATAAGGCGAATCTTGCAGTTTTGGAAACACAGAATGCCGTAACTCAGGAGCAGATTACCCGAACACAAGAGTTAGTAGATGCTGGAGTCCTTCCTAGAGGAGATTTACTCGAAATAAAAGCAGCTAATGCGGGAGAAAAGCAAAGTATTGCTCAGGCTGAGAATGCCGTAACGCTATCGTTGATCAATTTAGCTCAGTTATTGCTTGTGGAGGATTATGAAAATTTCAATATTGAGGAAGAAGGTTACGAGATTATTGATGAAGGTATTAGTGCGAAAGGAATCAATGAAATTTATGCGGCTGCAAAAGAAAATAGAAGTGAAATTAAAATAGCCGAGCAAGATGTTTCTTTAGCGCAAAAAGATTTACAATTAGCAAGAGGTTCTTACCTACCTACTCTTTCAGCATTTTTTAGCTATAGTACGAGATTTTCGGATAATGATTTTTTTGATAGGAGCTTTACTGATCAGCTATGGCAGAATGATGGAACTGGTTATGGCTTACAACTTAGTGTGCCCATCTTAAACGGATTTAATGTTAGAAGTAATGTTAAAAGAAGCAAAGTTAATCTCGAACGAACTAAGTATCAATTAGAGCAAGCAAAACTAGACCTAGAGTCTACTATATATGAAGCCTATGTGGGAACCAAAGGTTCTTTAAAAGCTTATGAAGCGGCGCAGTCGGCTTTAGAGTCTCAGGAATTAGCTTACGAATACGCAAAAGATAGATACGATGTTGGATTAACTAATGCATTCGATTTTAGCCAATCGAAGCTTAGATACGACAACGCCAAAATTGAAGTAAACAGAGCGAAATACGACTATATTTTTAGATTAAAAGTATTAGAGTTGTATTTTGGTATTAATGCAACCGACCTAAAGTTCTAAGAACATGAAAAGAAAAACACTCATTTGGATTATTGTAATAGTTGTACTCGCAATTATTGCGCTCATTGTAGCTAAGAAATCAGGTATGATTGGGGATACCAAAACAGGCAAGGAAGTTGAAGTCTCCAAGATTGAACCGGTAACCATTATTGAAACAGTGGCTGCTACAGGTAAAATACAGCCAGAGGTAGAAGTAATGCTTTCCTCAGAAGTGTCTGGAGAAGTTATTGAACTTCCCGTGAAAGAAGGGCAGCAAGTTAAAAAAGGAGAGTTATTGGTTAAAATTAATCCCGACCTTATTCAATCTGCTTTAAATCAGTCGCAAGCTGGACTTCAAAATGTAAGATCGCAGTTGTCGCAAGCCGAGGCTTCACTCAAAAATGCGCAGCTCAATTACGATCGAAGTAAAGCTTTATTTGAAAAAGGAGTGATTTCCAAAAGCGATTGGGATCGATCTGTAGCCGATTACGAAATGGCGGAGGCTTCTAAACAGGCAGCTTATTACAGCGTTCAAAGTGCTGCAGCCAATGTGAAACAAACAAGAGATAACTTATCGCGTACAAGTATTTACGCTCCTATGGATGGAACTATTTCAAAACTATCCATTGAATTAGGAGAGCGTGTGGTTGGAACTGCTCAAATGGCGGGAACAGAAATTGTGAGAGTTGCAAACCTAAGTGACATGGAAGTCGAAGTGGATGTAAATGAAAATGACATTGTAAAGGTAGCCATTGGAGATTCCACAATTGTGGAGGTAGACGCTTATCTTAAAAGAGAATTTAAAGGAGTGGTAACAGAAATTGCTAACTCTGCTCAACAAACCTTGTCTGCAGATCAGGTTACGAACTTCAAAGTTAAGGTTCGGATTTTGGCAGATTCTTATAAAGATCTTACCGAAGGAAAACCCGAGTATTTTTCGCCCTTCCGTCCAGGGATGACTGCAACCGTTGACGTGATTACAAACAAAAGAGATAAAATCGTAGGTGTTCCTATTAGCTCTATTGTGGTAAAATCACCTTCCGATACTATTTCTGGCGGCAGACCTAAGGCAAAAGGAGGTACAACGAAATCGAGTGACGATGAAAAATTTGAAGCGGTATTCGTTAAGAATGGAAACAAAGCTGAACTTCGTAAGGTAACAACAGGAATCCAAGACGATAGTAATATTGAAATTGTTTCAGGACTCTCAGAAGGCGATATGGTAATTACAGGGCCCTATAATATGGTGACCAAGCGATTGGATAATGGAGATGAGGTTTCTGTACTTTCTGATGAAGAAGAAAACAAAGACGAAGATAAAGACAACTAATGGCTCATATACTTTGTATAGAAACAGCAAGCACAAATTGCTCTGTAGCGCTTTCGGTAAACGGAAGCGTTACTGCTTTTAAAGAAGATAACAATACCAATTATTCGCACGCAGAGCGACTACACTCGTACATTGAAGATGTTTTGGACGCAGGAAACCTAACGAAGGACCAATTAGATGCTGTTTCTGTAAGTATGGGACCAGGTTCTTACACCGGACTTCGAATTGGGATTTCGGCTGCAAAAGGCCTTTGTTTTTCACTAGATATCCCCTTGTTGGCTATTCCTACATTGGAGTCGTTAGCGCATCGGGTAGAAGCAGAAAATACAGGTTTAATTGTAAGTATGTTGGATGCAAGAAGAATGGAAGTTTATGCTTCTGTTTTTTCTTCGGAAATGACCGAAATACGATCTACTATGGCCGAAATTTTAGATGAAAACTCTTTTCTGAAATATCTGGAACAAGGCGAAGTTACGTTTATCGGAAGTGGAGCTGCTAAATTTCAAGAGATTTGTCATCATCCGAATGCTAGGTTTGTGGATGCTTTGCCTTCCGCCAAAGAACTAGCAATGCTTTCCGAAGTAAAGTTTCAGAAGAAAGATATAGAAGATGTTGCTTATTTTGAGCCTTATTACCTCAAGGATTTTATTGCTGGCAAAAAGGTAGCGTCTTAATTGATCAGCGCTGGCTAGATCGATTTAAATAGTTGGACAAGATCTTTTTCCTTTGATAAGTTCAATTTCTTTTCCTTGATTAGTGCTTTAATTTCATCACCCCTTTCTCCGAAAAGTTTGATCATTTTCTTTTTAGAAGACGGCAATTCTATAGTTTCTCCGGCTTCATTTAACATATAGAATTCTGTTCTGTACTTGAAGGTAGCCGGAACCGATCGCGTCAAGGAAGTAGTTGCTTGAATTTCTGGATTAAATTTCTTGACATGCATTTTTAATAACGACTCTTTAGACCCTACCTGTATAACCTCGAAGTATTTTGGAACGCCTTCTAGTTCAGCGACCATAAATAATTGATTCTGAATTTTAATTTGATAATCGGGTGATTTAATAATGAGTTTGGCTTTCTCGTCCGCAGCGAGAATATCTAGCTTGCCTTCAAAAATATCGTCGATCACATTGTAGCGAACACCAATATTATCCTTTATGATCTCATCTCCCTTTAAAATAGCACCGGTTAAGAAGTTATCGTGTAAGAAAGGACTTCCAATAGTGTTTTCAGACAAGGCACTTCCACCATAAGACTGCACCCTACTATAGTTAGAAGTGACTGTCATCGTAGAAATTCCAAATCCAATCTCAGCCCCATTGCTTGAAGCGGTGTTACCTGTTTCAACTCCAGAGTTGGACGGGTTCACTTGAGCGTGAGAAATAAAAAGAGGAACTATTAGCAAAGCGGAAAAAAGGATATTTTTCATACAAGTAATATTGTTGATTTGATTTCGGTCCGAAATTAGTGAACTTATTTGAATTTGAGCCATAATGTTGATAAATGTATACAGCTTATTTGTCTGATTTATATTGAATTATAAAATGTAAATAGCCGTTTTAAGTCTTTTTCGCTTCTAAGGTCGAGACGGTATTTTTTTGAAAAATCTTTGATGGCATCTCTATCTGCTCCAAAGAATTTATAGATCTTGTTAATCGCATTAGGAAGCCTTGTCATTGGTTTATCTTCCCACATGGCATAGAATACCTCACTTGGTGTGAATTTGGCTGGAATGGCCGGTGTCATGGAGGTAAGCGCCTCCTTACGGGGAGTGAAAATCTGAATATTTCGCTTGTATAATTGAACCTTGCTTCCTAAATAGAGCGCTTCGAAATACTTTAATTCTTTGTTGGTTCCTTTTTCTGCATACGGCAGAACTATAAAGCTACGTTGCGAAACTCGAACAGATACCCCTTTGCCTTTATCCATATACGTTACGACCCCTTCTTGTTGCGTAGCTTCGTCTATTTCAAATTGATCTTTATATGCATTGTACCTAAGTGGAATATCTGAATGTTGTAATTTTCCTTCTAAATAAATATCTCCTAGTATGAAGTCTTCGGCTAAAAACGGTGATCCTTGATACTCTTTTATCGAAAATTCGTCATATTCTTTTGCACCTACGTAATCTCTAATATTGTTTAAAGCGGGTCTCGTTTTAGTAGTACGAATATATTCTGCATATAGACCACTGTTTGGGTTCCCTTTAAATTGAGCAACACTAGAAAAGCAAATACATATAGTGACTATAAATAGTAATACATTTTTCATAAGTTGAATATTTAAGTATTCTTAAAGCTAGTTTAAAGTTCTTTAGAATACGAACGTGCCATGTCTTATAATGGTAATTGCTGTCTTCTTTTATAAAACAAAGAGCAAATCTTGTATGCGATAAGTAGGCACCAAAAAAAAGCGACTTTCTTAAGTCGCTTTTTTTAATTTATTAAGTACTGTATCTGTCTGTTACAGTGTATTGTAATATTGAAAAAGACGTTTAAGATCACCTTCATCACTCATGTTTAGTTTATGTTCTTTAATAAACGTTTTAATTTTTGCTTCTGAAGCTCCAAATAGTTTTGCTGCTTTCTTTTTGGAAGACGGAATTTCCATCACATTTCCATCTGCATCTCCGAAGAAATAGTCGGAGTGCATCTTAAATAAAGCAGGAGAATCCCTTGTCATTGAAGAAGTCGCTTGAATGCGTTCTTTGTAGCTTACAGTATGTTTCAAGTAGAGTGTTGCTTTTTCTCCTTCGAGTATTAATTGGTAATACTGAGATTGACCAACATTGGTTTTACTTGGGATAGCAACAAAAATATCATTACCTATTTTAATTTGGTAGTCTGGAGATTTGATTACGTTCAGGCTTTTTGTATCCGGAATTTGCAAATTCTGTTTCCCTAGAATGATATCGTTATATGCATTGTATCTAAGAGCAATATTCTTCATAACTGGTTCTCCATTTTTTATGATGGATCCAAGTTGAAACTTAGGATTTACATACGGAGACCCTTTTGTGTCTGCTGTGAGAACTATGGTTTCGCCGTTAAAGGCAGCATAGAAAGAATCCATGTTTGAATAGTTGGACTGGGATAAATCACCATTCTTAATGGTTACAGACTGTTGTTGGGCATTAGTATTGGATACGACCATTGCCGTGAGGGCTAAGGCGAATAAAATTTTCATAAGGTATTTTTTAGATTCTTTAAATAACCGCCAACTATTCCTAGTAAACAATTTGGGACAAAAATATTGGGACAACAAGACCTACTAGAGGGTGTCTAGATGCTTTACTAGTCTTACTAAAGCGAAATCTTTATTGATATTTAATTTGTTCTCACTTGCGTATTTCTTTAGTGTCTTTTTGTGATCTCCAAATAACGCAAATCTGCCAGATCGTGATCTTGGAAATAACTCAAGACTTCCATCTGCCTTGTTCACAAGGAATAATTCTTGCTTTTCTTTATACATAGCAGGAATATCTCTCGTTAAACTAGACATAGATTCAGCCCCTTCGATATATTCTTTCGAGAGTTTTTTATAAACGCTGTATTTTTCTCCTTCATGAAGGATGATGAAATAGCCTGCTTTAGACCTGTCTTCATCGTTCGTAATGAACACAAATGTCTTATTTAAGATTTTCGCATAAATATCTGGTGATTTAACCATCGCTTTCGCGGTACGGTTATGGTCTTCGATATTTTGTTTTACTTCAATTTCATTTCTCACTACATTATAACGAAGCGCAACGTTGTTGGCAAGTACCTTACCATCGGTAAGAATGCTTCCGTTGGCAAAATCGGCGTTTTCGTATGGACTACCCATATATCTTTCCGCTTTTGGATATGCTTTTATTGGTCTATTTGTTATGTATTTAGTAGACTGATCACCCGTGTCTTTTTGGGCAAAACTAGTAAACGATGATAGTGTAAAAATAGTAAGTGAGGCAATTGCAAAAATTTTCTTCATAGTAAGTTGTAATTAATAAATGAACTTGTTTAAAACTAGGTGTAAAGTGGGGAAAAGGAAAACTAATTAAGTCGTCTTTTATAAATTGAGCCATTTTTATGAGTGCAATGTCACTATCCCTTTAAAACAAGCAGCTGCGAATATATAAAATATAAGAACTTGTTTTTGTTAAAATTCGGGAAAAGCCTCATTCCAATATCACAAAAAACTCATATGGGTCCTTATTCGCTATTAAATCAAATTCAATGCCACAGATAATTAGTGCATACAATTTGCAAAAATTTACGATCACAGGAAGCTTTCAATATGGGGCAAGCAGCTTATTATATGTAGTAAAATGTTCAATTTGAAACTAACTTTATAGCTGCCGCCAAATTGGTCACAGGAAGTTTGCAGGTATTGTCAACACAGACATAAATAAGTGTCTTTCCTTCTACAAACCTTCCTTTTACTAGTGGAACGTCAACCGAAGAATTTGCTCCTGCAATTAATTTACCTGGAAGATATCGATTATTTAAAGCGCTTACTTTTTCTTCTGCTTCGGGGCCCACTACCACTATTTCGTAGAATTTGGATTGGTAGTTCGACAAGAGGTCGAGCCAGTTAGAAAATCCGCTTGGATATTGCTCCATTTCAGGTTGAACATTCAATAACATTTGGGTTGCTGTCTGAGCGTAGTGTGCATCATTAAAGTGATGGGATAAAACAAAAAGGTTTTTCGCCATCACCGAATTAGAAGCTGGGATAACGTTGTCTCTGTATTCGAAATTTCTAGATATAAGTTTTTTGTCTTGGTCTGAAGTGAGGTAGAACATGTTCACTTCGTTATCAAAGAAATGCTGGAAACTGTAATCGGTGAGTGCCTTGGAGGTGTCGATCCATTGTTGGTCAAGAGTAACCTCATATAAACCGATAAAAGCTTGGATCACTGCAGCGTAATCTTCTAGGTAGCCGTTTATAGTGCTTTTACCTTCCTTGTAATTATGATACAAGACTCCATTTTTCTGAAGTTGTTTAGCGACTAGAAATTGAGCGTTTTTTAATGCTGCTTGCAGATACTTTTCATTTTGAAAGGCTTTATAAGCATCCACATACCCCTTGATCATCCATGCGTTCCAAGAGGTTAAAGTTTTATCGTCCAATCTAGGTTTAGGACGTTTATTTCGAAAGTTAAGTAAGTTCCTTTTCCACTTGGTTTTCATTTGCTGAAGATCGTCAGAACTCAAGGAAAATGCCTTGCAAATTTCCGCGTCGCTCTTATCTCTTATGAGGACGTATTTATTTTCTTCTTCCCATTTTCCGAAGGAATTAATATTGTAATATTCTTTGAAAATTCCAAAATCTTCTGCTAATACCGACCGTAATTCGCTTTCATCATATACATAATATGCACCCTCCTCAAGTTCTCCTGCTGCTGTTTCACTATCTGCATCCAGAGAGGAGTAAAAGGCCCCT
Source organism: uncultured Flavobacteriaceae bacterium (assembly GCA_947495135.1). GTDB lineage: Bacteria > Bacteroidota > Bacteroidia > Flavobacteriales > Flavobacteriaceae > Aureisphaera. Next base: position 4,713 of record CANLXN010000003.1, on the reverse strand, counting down.
TCCGGACTAGTCATTTGAGAAGCAACGAAGTTCAAGGTTTCTTCAACCACTTCTCTATAAAGAGGGTTTTTGGTAACTAAATACGCGTCACTATAGAGGCTAACGAGTTGGGCGTTGTCGTATAGCATTTTTTCGAAGTGCGGGATATGCCATTTTTCGTCTACACTGTATCGGGCAAAGCCCCCTCCAATTTGATCGTACACCCCTCCATAGGCCATTTGTTCCAAGGTGAGATTTACATGATTTAGCAAGTTGGTATCGTTGTTTTCAACCGCAGCCCTCAGCCAATAGGCGATGTTATTTGGCATCATGAATTTTGGTGCTCGTCGATGTCCGCCAAAACGCGCATCAAAGCTTTGCTTCCATGTTTCAATAATTGGTTGGGTGCTGTAATTAGAAAAATCAATTTCATTGGTGTTGAGAGAAACCAAGTCCATGCTCTTTATGCCTTGCTCCAGTTTGGTCGCATACTCAATTAATTTTTGTGGTTCTGTTTCGTATATTTTCTGTACCTGTTCAATGGTATTAATCCAATTCTCTTTTGGAACATAGGTGCCTCCCCAAATAGGTCTTCCATCTGGCAGTGTGATTACGTTTAAGGGCCAACCTGCATGTCCTGTCATCAATTGAACCGCATTGATATAAACCTGATCCACATCCGGTCTTTCTTCTCGATCAACCTTTACCGAAATGAAATTAGAATTCATGGCGACTGCAACTGTAGAATCTTCAAAACTTTCGCGTTCCATCACATGGCACCAGTGGCATGCAGCGTAACCAATGCTCACAATCATTAATTTGTTGCTGGAAACTGCCGCGTCGAGGGTTTCATCATTCCAGGGCTTCCAGTTTACTGGGTTATGGGCGTGTTGTAATAAATAAGGACTTGTTTCGTGAATAAGATCGTTGGTATATGGATGTTCTTTCAAGGTGTCTTTTTTTTTGGTCGTGCAGGATAATAGAAAAAATAGAAGGAATGTAAATACGGCAGGTCTGTACATTGGTACTTAGTATATAAACAAAAATACGCTTTTGAAATCTCAAAAGCGTATTTTCAAAAAAAGTATAATGTGATGTTTATTTTACTTCAAAAGTAATTTTAACGTTTACACGAAATTCGGTAACGTCATCTCCATTCACAATAGCACTTTGCTCATTCACATAAACAGAACGGATTTGTTTTACACTTTTTGCGGCATGTTTTACTGCCTTTCTCGTAGCATCTTCCCAGCTAGTGTCCGAATTTGCTAATACTTCAATTACTTTTAATACTGCCATTTGTTTAATTTTATGATTAAGAAACTAAGATACGAAGAATTTAGATTTTTAATCGTTTAATTAAGGGTAGAAAATTTCAGAAAAATTAGAGCTATCCATTCACTGCTTCCACAAAATCTACTCTTCCATTTAGCATTTCTTTCAGCATTGTTTCAATTCCGTTTTTAAGAGTAATGGTAGACGATGGACATCCGCTGCATGCTCCCTGTAGGATTACTCGAACGGTTTTGGTGTCTTCATTAAAAGACTCAAAAGCAATATTACCTCCATCACTGGCAACCGCCGGTTTTACATACTCATTCAAGATAGAAACGATCTCTTCTTCGATACTTGATAAGGCTTTTCTTTTTGGCGCTGCTTTTTCCTCGGAAATTTTCGAATCCGATTCCTTGCGTTCATTTAAAATTTCATCATTCAGTATCTGCTTTCCAGATTCAATGTAACTCCGAATGAATTCTCTTAACTCTGAAGTAATTTCTTGCCATTCAACTAAATTGTATTTTGCTACAGAAACATAGTTGGAGCTTATAAATACTTCTTTCACAAATGGAAATCCAAATAACTCTTTGGCTAAAGGCGAATGAAGTGTGTCGTCAATAGTTTTGAATTCAAAAATTCCATCCACTAGCGGTTTGTTGGCTACAAACTTTAAGACTCCAGGATTGGGTGTGCTTTCGGCATATATGGTTACCGGAATTTTATGCGGTTGATCGGTTTCTGTGATCACAGGTTTGCCAGAATCGAGGTATTCCTCTATCGAAGCCGCAACTGCATCTTGGACATCACTCCAATCGACGATATTATACTTTTCGATGGCAATAAAGTTCTGAGAAATATAGACCGTTTTTACAAACGGAAGGTGAAATAACTGCTGTGCTATCGGACTTGGCTGGGCCTCCTCTATATTTTTAAATTCAAAACTCCTAGCTTGAGTAAGAAAAGAATTTACAATAAATTTAACAATATTGGCGTTGTTGGTAGGTTGAATCGTTGTGTGAAAATCTGACATTTATCTCATATTTCTGCGAAATTACTAAAGAAAACCAATGTATTCAATATATTTACCGCTTAATACCTTTTTATGAAGAAAATACTACTCCTCATTCTTGTAATGGTTTCTTTTATTGGACAATCACAGGTGACTGTCGATGGAACCTTAACAACTCAGCAACTGGTAGAAGACATATTAATTAGCGGAGCCTGTGCCGATGTCTCCAACTTTCTTCAAAGCACTGGAACCGATTTTGGAGACGACAACGGAATTGGGGCTTTCGATTTTAATTTTTCGGATTTCCCATATGAAAGTGGTATCGTCTTAAGCTCAGGTAATTTACAAAGTGTCCCTGGTCCTAATCTTGATTTAAATTCTGATGGTGGCGGTGGCTGGCCAGGAGATGCAGATTTAGAAGCTTTTACTACAGCGACAAATACAAATAACGCTTCTTGGATTCAATTTGATTTCGTTCCTACGATCAACGAATTGAGTTTTAATTTCATAATGGTTTCTGAAGAATACGATCAAAATTTTGAGTGTTCTTTTTCTGATGCGTTCGCTTTTATTTTAACCGATCAGGTTACTGGAGCAGCTAGCAATTTAGCAGTGCTTCCCGGAACAACAACACCTATTGAAGTTACTAATATACATCCAGAAGTTCCGGGACAGTGTCCTGCCATAAACGAACAATATTTCGATAAATATAATTTCGAACCTTTCAATCCGGCAGCAGATGCGGCGATAGATTTTAACGGACAGACCGTGTCCTTAACCGCTATGAGTAATGTGATTGTTGGAAATCCTTACACGATTAAACTGGTAGTGGCAGATCAAGGCGATACCGCATTTGATATTGCTGTATTTTTGGAAGAGGGATCTTTTAATATTGGTAGTGTGGATCTTGGTGTTGACCTAACCACTGGTAATGGTAACGCACGTTGTGAAGGAGTTGATTATACTATAGTACCAGATATCGACGTGCCAGGAGGAACCACCTTTCTTTGGACATTCGAAGATCCTGTAGGTTCTGGAACATTTGTAGATTTTGTTCCACAAGAGACAGGCCCTACGTTAACTGTGAGTACAACAGGAACATATCAGCTTACTGTAGACTTTGGAGGAGGAGCTGGATGTAACCCTTCTGGACAAGTATTCATAGAATTTGATGCTCAGTTTCCAGTAAATGCGACACCAGAGACATTGATAGTCTGTGATAATGATAATGATGGTTTTGCTGAATTCGAGCTGGCAACAGCAGACGACGATATCACACTGGCCAATCCAGACTTAGTGGTCACCTATCATGGAACTCTTCAGAACGCTGTAGATGGTATTTTGCCGTTGCCTGCTATTTATCCAAATGACGATGTTTATAATGATCTAGTTTGGGCCCGCGTTGGAAGTATAGTAAGTAGTTGTGTTGAAATCGTTGAGCTCTCGTTAGAAGTTAGAGATATTCCTGTGATGACAGAACCAGCTGAACCACTTCGTATCTGTGATGATGAGGTTGCCGATGGATTTACTTTTTTCGATCTTACATTGGTGGAGCCAGAGGTGTATGGCAGTTTGGATACATCTCAATTCGATTTGTTTTATTATGTAAGTGAAAGTGAAGCAATAACAGCGGGAGATAACGCGCTTACCGCGCCAGATTTTTCGCAAGCAATTGCAGATCCAACAAATTTCCTAAATGCTTCAAACCCTCAGATTATTTATCTTTTAATGGTAGGTAATACAACCAGTACGAGTCCTCCAAATCCAAATGGAGCCAGTGGTTGTTACGATATTGTGCCGTTAACAATAATAGTAGACCCGTTACCGGCTAATTTAGGGCCTTTTGAACTGTTTTTATGTGACGATGAGATCAATGGAAGTACTTCTACCGATGAGGTGTCTACGTTCGATCTAACTTCACAAAATGATGCTGCGACTGGAGGAAACAGTGATTTTACCGTTACTTGGTTCGAAACTGTTGCTGATGAGATGGCAAATATTCCAATTGCAGATCCAACAGCTTTCCAAAACACAGTTACTCCGCAAACAGTTATTGGGCGTGTTACTACAGAGTTTGATTGTAGCACAATAACAACTTTAAGTCTCACCGTTTTACCCAATCCAACCCCAAGTACTCCTACAGCATTGGAGTTGTGTGACGACGACGACGACGGTTTGGTTGGAGGTTTTGATCTTACCACCAAGGATGCTGAGATTGTGAACGGAGAAGTGGATGTTTCTATTTTATATTATGAAGACTTAGCAGCTGCTGAGGCGGGTGTTGCTGGTACAGAGATTGTAGGATTGTATACCAATACGGTTCCAAATAGCCAGATTATTTATGGTCGTGTGACCAAGGATGTTCCTCCAGGTATTTTACCTTGTTATACTATTGTAGAGTTGGAGTTGGTGGTGATTGCACTTCCAGATGCTCCTACGACCGAGTT
>CANLXN010000002.1 GCA_947495135.1 uncultured Flavobacteriaceae bacterium | reverse complement strand
ACCGATGGAGACGATGATATGCCAGACGACGATCCAGGAAGAACCGATGGAGACGATGATATGCCAGACGACGATCCGGGAAGAACCGATGGAGATGATGATATGCCAGACGACGATCCAGGAAGAACCGATGGAGACGATGATATGCCAGACGACGATCCAGGAAGAACCGATGGAGACGATGATATGCCAGACGACGATCCAGGGAGAACCGATGGAGACGATGATATGCCAGACGACGATCCAGGGAGAACCGATGGAGACGATGATATGCCAGATGACGATCCAGGAAGAACTGATGGAGATGATGATATGCCAGACGATGATCCAGGGAATTAATGAAAGACCAAGAATTTGATGCGGTATTGAGCCGTAGAGCACATAGTATATAAATCTACCGTGGACCCTCATAGGAAGTTTTGCCTTTGAGGGTTCATTTGTTGGCAAAGGCTACCAAAAAATATATAATATCTTTACACAAGTTTATTAATTATGGGTATATCAAAGCGAATTTTACGAAAGGTCTGTTTGTTCATGGTCTTGGTTGGTTCAATCTTAATTGGATTTACAGGCTGTAATCAAAATACAACACCCGTTTCAGCAGAAGAAGCTCCAATGTTAGACAGTCTTAAGCTCAGGCTGAAGAAGGTTATTGGCTCAGAAAAGACAGACTCAGAAAAAATTACTGCGTTAATGGCAATTGAGGATAGCTTAGATCAAATTAGTTCAGAGCAAATTAAAACTAAAGCCTTTATCGCATTAGGAAAAGAGTATCGGAGTTTAAGAGCGGATAGTGCTTTTATTTCGCTGAATAATAAAACCCGTAAACTTTCAATTGAAATAAACGACTCGTTATCACTAGCGCAGTCGCACTACGACCTAGGGCGTTATTATTATTTCAATGATCAAATTGATAGCTCTTATCAAAGTTACTTTCGGGCAGAGCGCGTTTTCAAGTTGATGGGGGAGAGTGAATCTGCTGGTAAAGCTATGTTGGCCATGGCAATTCACCAGAAGAACGAGCGGGATTACGTAGGTGGAGAGGCTAGTACCATTAAGGCTTTAGAGTTTTTGACGCCTTATAATGACCTTCGGTATTTGGCTTCTGCGAACAACAATTTAGGACTAATTTCGACTGAATTAGGAAGGTATGATGCCGCCATAGAATATCATTTAAAAGCGTTGGAATACAGGAAAAAAGGGGGCTACGAGTCCCTTGAAGCTAGTTCGTATAATAATATTGGTCTTGCCTTCGTAAAGAAGAAGGAATACGACAAGGCCATTCAGTTTTATGAGGGAGGTCTGTCTTATGATGTTGTAAAGTCTAATAGGCCCAGTACATATGCTAGGCTCTTGGATAATTTGGCATATGCCAAATTTCTATCCGGAGACCGCGATGAATTTCCATACTTGTTTTTGCGCCCATTGGAGATTAGAGACAGTATTGAAGATAATTATGGACTTGTAACAAGCAATTTGCATTTGTCTGAATATTATATGTCTGTCGATTCCACAGAAAGAGCCTACGAGTACGCACTGAGCGCACTTGAGAAGTCGAAACCGCTCAAATATCATAGAGGAATTCTAGAATCTTTGGACTTGTTGGCAAAAAATTCAAAAAATGATGAAGCGTTGGCTTATTCCAAGGAGCGAATTATATTGAGTGATAGTCTTCAGATTAAAGAACGGCAATTTCAGGAACGTTTTGCAAGAATCCGTTTTGAAACTGATAATATAGAAATTGAAAAAGAGAAAGCAACCAAGCTCAACAGGCAATTAATTATACTGGCTCTAAGTTTAGGGATGCTTTTTTTAATGATCTATATTTTTATTCAAAGAAAAGTAGCGCGAAAAGAATTGCAATACCAGCGATCGCAGCAAGTGGCCAATGAAGAAATCTATAATTTGATGCTAGCGCAGCAACAGAAACTGGAAGAAGGTAAGCAGTTAGAAAAACAACGTATTTCGGAAGATCTACACGACGGAGTGCTGGGGCGTTTGTTTGGAGCTAGATTAAGTTTGGATAGCTTAAACGAACGCCCAGACGAGGTTTCTATCGCTTCAAGAACTAAATACATTGCCGAGTTGAAAAGTATTGAGGAAGAAATTAGACAAATTTCGCATAATTTGAATGCAAGTGCGTTACCTTCTAAACTCAGTTATATTGGAGGAATAGAAAAATTAGTGGATGATCAATGTCGCCTTATCGGTCTGGAGTATGAGTTTAGTAACGATAGCAGCATCGATTGGGATGAAGTTCCCAACGACTCCAAAGTGCATTTGTTTAGAATTGTACAAGAAACATTTCAGAATATAAGAAAACATGCAAATGCCACTAAAGTGAGCGTTGGATTTAGGAAAGAAGGAAAACAAGTGCTATTAGATGTGAGTGACAATGGAGACGGTATGGACGTGGATGAGGTGAAAAAAGGAATCGGTTTAAAGAATATGGCGTCGAGGGTTCAACAGTTGAACGGAGCGATTGACTTAGAAAGCGAGCTTGGTAATGGAACGAAAATTTCAGTAAAGATTAATATATAATTGTATATTAGTGTCATTAATAATCTCCGCAATTTAGGATCTCAATAATTTTTACAACTAACTACAACTGAGATTAATGTATTTAGTAACTGAATAGTTGAAAATTATTTATAATGAAAAAAAAGTTAACGGTACTCATGGTGGATGATCACCCTATGATTATTGAGGGGTATAAAAACACATTGGTTGATAGTTTCGAGCAATTTTATGATTTTACCATCGATGTAGCCTTCAATTGCGACGAGGCCAAAGCATTTATTGAGAAAGAAGACGCTTCCAATTCATACGATCTTGCGCTAATAGATATTAAATTGCCTCCTTCTCAGGACGGGGAATTGACCTCGGGAGAGGACGTGGCACTTCTTTTAAAGAGATTCCATCCTAGTGTGAGAGTTGTTATTCTAACCATGCACAACCAAGATAGTAGAATTCACAGTATTTTACACAATGTAAATCCACAAGGGTTTTTGATTAAGAGTGACTTGTCATCTCGGGAATTGCTCAGGGCATTTGAGGATATTATGGAAGGTAGAACGTACTACAGTTCAACGGTGAACGATCATTTCAGAAGACGAATGTCTAACGATTTTTCTCTGGACACAAAAAATATTCAGATTTTATATCATCTCTCGAGAGGTGTTCAAACTAAAAACCTTGGAAATTATATCAACCTTTCCTTAAGCGCTATTGAAAAGCGCAAAAACCATATTAAAGAGTTATTCGATCTCAAATCTGGGAATGATGAAGCTTTAATCGAAGAAGCTAGAAGAAGAGGGTTCGTATAGTATGGAGATAATTGAAATGTAAACTATTTTCTTTGGTTTTTCTGAAATAGGCTTTCTGTATAGTTTTTGATCACTAAGTTACTAGTGCGATAGCTGCAAAATCGATGCTTGGATCGCCATAAATTTTATGTTATTGCCCTCATAAACAGTAGTTCACGCTCTAATATAAAGTATGGTTTAACCGTACTTTTTTTGTGACTATTCATCCCCAGCGTTTAAGCTTTAATAAATAACTTTGAACTAGTGTTAAGTTAGAATCGGATAGTAGTCTTTGGCTAATCTACAATGCCAAAATAGTTATCCTTAAAGATTTTAAATCACTATAGTTAGTTGTAAGCTAAAAAGGCTTTTTGGTCTTGTTATACAGGATATGGGGATTTCTTGTGAGACCAAAAGCCTTTTTTATTTAAAATTGGTGGAAATTTTACTTCATTATATAGGCAAAAAACGCCTTAGAAACTTCATTTTTTAATTTGTTAAACAAAAGCTAATAAAATGTCAAAACACAAATGGCGATTTAGCGAGCAATAATGTATTTTATCGGATTTTTCGCACATTTTTCGGTTGAAAAGATAGATATATTCGACGAAGCGCACGTATGAGTCTTAACAAAAAATACTTATTTTATGTATTTTATCGTATAAATTAAACACTTCATCGAAAATATTTACTTTTTGGCTTCCTGCAATTGTGTGAATTTTTTATTCTGTCTAAGTTCGCTTCATCAATGCTAAACACATTATTTTATTCTTATCCCCAAATAAGTATACAATGATGTTTTTTTTTGGTCCATTTTTTAATAATACAAACAGTCGGTCTTCTCGCCCAAAATTAGGTGAGTAGATCGAAGTATATTTTTTTAATTCATAGTAAAATGCTTATGAAAATTTTTACTCTTCTCTTGAAAAAAACAAAATACTATAAAATACAAACTTTGCTGGTATTGGTGTTTTTGTCTTTATCCCAGCTATCTTTCGCGCAATGCCCACCAATTATACCACCTGGGAATTCCTCAGCGTTGTTGACAAATGCCGATGTTACTTGGGATATAAATGGTACGGGGGCGCAAAGTGCTCCGGCAGATTTAATTAACATTGAAGTATTAGGAAGAAACTTTCCGTTTACGCAGATTGTTGTTCCAGATAACGCAACCAATACGTTTTCTACATCAGTGAATCGTCAAATTGTAGAAAATGGATCTATCATAGCAGATATTAACGATGTGCCTAATGGACCAACCGAATTCAATGATGGTTTGTTACCAGCTGTAGCAGATACCAACCTGAATCATTTCATCATTGTTGATAACCCTACCGACAATACTGAGCACATTGATTTCTTTTACAATACGGCAATAGTGTCGGCAGAAGATAGATATGTTATTGCAACAGAAAGAGGAGGTAATAACACCATTAGTATTCAGGCCATCACTTCAGGTGGAACTCCAATTGGTAATGAAGTTTTTATTCAAGGAAATACCACAGATTACCTCGATAACCTGGATGTTTTAGCCAATAATACCCAAGAAATAGAAGCGGGAGTATTTCCGCTAACTGCACTGTTGCCTTCTGGGACAGATATAGTAGGACTTCGATATAGATCACAGCCTAATGCAGGTACCGCAGATGGTGGTGATGGAAAAGTCTTCATTCTCTTAGACCCATTTACACTTAGCTCACCAGGATTAAGAGATGTAACGGTTACTCAACCAACATGTCCTTCGAATCAAGGTGAAATAGAAATTATAGCCTCGGGTAATGCATCCGAGATTATTGAATATTCGGTGAATGGATCGGCTGGGCCATTTCAATTAAGTAATGTTTTTACAGGTCTTGCTCCAGGTAATTACACTCCATATGTGCAACTACAGGGGACTCCAGCTTGTAATGATTCTGTTGCGGCAGTCAATTTAGCGGATGCTGGATGTACAGATCCATGTACCGATGGAGCAACGGCAGGAACGCCAACAGCAAACGATCCAGATGCCGATGGTATCAATAATATATGTGATACAGACGATGATAACGATGGTATTTTAGATGCCCAAGAAATTATTTGTCCTACTCCAGGCGGATTTGTTGATTTAGGGACCACCTTCGGAAATAACACGAGCAATCCAGGAAGTCGAACGGGCTTATATCCGTTAGGTACTGCCACTGTAAATTTAACTTATGAACTGCTTAATAATGCCACATGGGGTTCTGGTGTAGGTAGTAATAATGTAGGAACAGTCACAGGAGAGTATATTAATTTTCAGCCAACAAATACAGATTTTCCACCTGGAACGTTTTATCCAACTGATATTGCTACCATCGATGTAGCTGTATATACTTTTGACATAGTTGGAGGTCCAATATATAACCTAGATTTTAAATGGGGAGGTCTTGACAATGATGATCGTGTAGATTTCATTGCAAGTTATAATGGTGTAGATGTGCCCCTTACCTTAACTGATATTAATCTTGGTACAGATGTTACTATAACGGGACAGAGTGCCGTTAGTATTGCTGGTGGTGACAATGCACCCAACAATGCTATTGCGGTTTCTGCAAGCGGACCTATAGATCAATTAATTGCTATTGCTGGAAAAGAAGATGGTGACAGCAATTCTGTAACCATGCAGTTCTTTGAAGCATACTTTTGTGCCGATTTAGACACAGACATGGATGGTATTCCGAATCGTGAGGATTTAGATAGTGATGGCGATAACTGTGATGATGTTTTAGAATCTGGCGGAAATGATCCAAACGGAGATGGAATTATTGGTGATTTACCAACCATTGTAGATCCGGTTACAGGTAGAGTTACAGGAACAGGTGTTACTGGTGGTTATAATGGTGTAACAGGAAATGAGATAGTGGCTACGCAAGTAAATGTGGCTGCCGCAGAACCGGGAGATCAGACGGAGACAGAGGGCGATATAGCTACCTTTGCGGTAACGGCAACTGCAGACGAAGCAACCAGTTACACCGCAGGGACGCCAAATTATGGTACCCCTGGAAACGCAGATGCAGGTCTCAATTACCAATGGTATATTGGGAGTGTAGCTCCGGCAAATGCACTAGCAGATGATGCTGTATATTCTGGAACGGCAACAAATACATTAAGTGTAGTTACATCTTTAGCTTTAGATGGAACAACCTACGTGCTAGAAATAACACATGACGATAATGTTTGTATTTCTGAAACGAGATCAGGTGTGCTGACAGTAAGTCCGCCTCCTGCTGCCGATTTACAAACAGTAAAGACACTTGCAAGTGGAACAAGCACACCAGCCGAAGGTGAGATCGTAACCTTTACGATTACCATAACTAATAATGGGCCGGATACTGCTAATAACATTAGCTTAGACGACACCATTCCTGCGGGCTTAAATGCAACAGCAAATAACGGAATGACAGGTGGTGCGCAAGCTTCAACATACGTAGCTCCAACATGGACTATTCCAGTATTAAATTCTGCGGAAAGCGTTACCTTAACTATAGAAGGTACCGTAGCTATTGGTCAAGATGGAAATACGATAACAAATACAACAACAACTGCAACAGGTGATGAGAATGACCCTTCTACAGTAGGAGACGATTTAACCGAAAGCGTTGTAGTTACAGGTTGTTTAGATACAGATGGTGATGGTGACTGTGATTCTACAGATCCAGATATTAATGATCCTTGTAATTTTACCGCTGGAAGTATTCCTGACACCTCAAATCCGATCTGGCAAGCTGCAGATTGTGATGGAGATGGTGAAACCAACGGTGAAGAAACAACAAATGGTACAGATCCAACAGATCCATGTGCAAACCAAATGACTGTGATACCAGCAGATCCTAATAATCCTGGTTCTGCTGAACAGACAGCTTACGATATTTGGGCTGCCGCAGATTGTGATGGTGATGGTGTAACTAATGGTGTTGAAGGGGAAACAGATAATACAAATCCATACGATGGATGCGAATATCTCGTTGCAAGTCAAGATTATTCAATGACCACCACCGAGTGGCAAGATTTAGACTGTGATGGTGATGGCGTTACCAACGGAGATGAAATTGATCCAGACGGAAACGGAACAGACGATGGAAATGGCACAGACGCTCAAAATCCGTGTGATTATAACCCAATATTAGTAACCGAAACTCAAACCGCCGCCTGGTTAATTGCGGATTGTGATGGTGACGGAGTAACAAACGGTCAAGAACTTGCAGATGGAACAGATCCTCAAGACCCTTGTTCTTACGATTCGGGGAGTCAGGTTATTACAAATGTTACTCCTGCATGGGAGGCATTGGATTGTGACGGTGATGGAGTAACCAATGGTCAAGAGGTGATCGATGGTACAGATCCAACAGATCCATGTGCCTACAATCCAGCAAATCAGGATTACACAACCACTACTACAGCATGGCAAGACCTAGACTGTGATGGTGACGGAGTAACCAATGGAGATGAAGTTGATCCAGACGGAAACGGAGTAGACGATAATAATGGTACAAGTCCATTAGATCCATGTGATCTAGTAGTTGCAGACCAAACCCTTCCACCAAGTGGAGCATGGTTAGCTGCAGATTGCGATGGCGACGGAGTTACCAACGGCGACGAAGTTACCGATGGTACCGATCCTACCAATCCATGTGACTTTATGCTATCTAGCCAAACAGTACCAACTACTCCTGCATGGGAGGCATTAGACTGCGATGGCGATGGCGTAAGTAATGGTCAAGAAGTAATAGACGGCACTAATCCATTAGATCCATGTGATTTAATCGTTGCCAATCAAGATACTACACCAACAACAACTTGGGATGCCCTAGACTGTGACGGTGACGGAGTAACCAACGGACAGGAAGTAATCGACGGAACCGATCCAGTAGATCCTTGTTCTTACGATCCAGCAAATCAAGATTACACCATCACTACTACAGCATGGCAAGACCTGGACTGTGATGGTGACGGAGTAACCAATGGAGATGAAGTTGATCCAGACGGAAACGGAGTAGACGATAACAATGGAACCAACCCATTGGATCCTTGTGATCTAGTAGTTGCAGACCAAACACTACCTCCAAGTGGAGCATGGCTGGCTGCAGATTGTGACGGTGACGGAGTTACCAACGGCGATGAAGTGACCGATGGTACCGATCCTACCAATCCATGTGACTTTATGCTATCGAGCCAAACAGTACCAACTACTCCTGCATGGGAGGCATTAGACTGCGATGGCGATGGCGTAAGTAATGGTCAAGAAGTAATAGACGGCACTAATCCATTAGATCCATGTGATTTAATAGTTGCCAATCAAGATACTACACCAACAACAACTTGGGATGCCCTAGACTGTGACGGTGACGGAGTAACCAACGGACAGGAAGTAATCGACGGAACCGATCCAGTAGATCCTTGTTCTTACGATCCAGCAAATCAAGATTACACCATCACTACTACAGCATGGCAAGACCTGGACTGTGATGGAGACGGAGTCACCAATGGCGACGAAGTTGATCCAGACGGAAACGGAGTAGACGATAATAATGGTACAAGTCCATTAGATCCATGTGATCTAGTAGTTGCAGACCAAACGCTACCTCCAAGTGGAGCATGGCTAGCTGCAGATTGTGATGGAGACGGAGTAACCAACGGCGACGAAGTTACCGATGGTACCGATCCTACCAATCCATGTGACTTTATGTTATCGAGCCAAACAGTACCAACTACTCCTGCATGGGAGGCATTGGATTGTGACGGTGATGGAGTAAGCAATGGTCAAGAAGTAATAGACGGTACTAACCCATTAGATCCATGTGATTTAATCGTTGCCAATCAAGATACTACACCAACAACAACTTGGGATGCCCTAGACTGTGACGGTGACGGAGTAACCAACGGACAGGAAGTAATCGACGGAACCGATCCAGTAGATCCTTGTTCTTACGATCCAGCGAGTCAAGATTACACAATCACTACTACAGCATGGCAAGACCTAGACTGTGATGGTGACGGCGTAACCAATGGAGATGAAGTTGATCCTGACGGAAACGGGGTAGACGATAACAATGGAACCAACCCATTAGATCCTTGTGATCTAGTAGTTGCAGACCAAACACTACCTCCAAGTGGAGCATGGTTAGCTGCAGATTGTGATGGAGACGGAGTAACCAACGGCGACGAAGTTACCGATGGTACCGATCCTACCAATCCATGTGACTTTATGTTATCGAGCCAAACAGTGCCAACTACTCCTGCATGGGAGGCATTAGACTGTGATGGCGATGGCGTAAGTAATGGTCAAGAAGTAATAGACGGCACTAATCCATTAGATCCATGTGATTTAATCGTTGCCAATCAAGATACTACACCAACAACGACTTGGGAAGCTTTAGACTGTGATGGTGATGGAGTAACCAACGGACAAGAAGTAATCGACGGGACAGATCCAGTTGATCCATGTGATTACGATCCAGCGAGTCAAGATTACACAACAACTACACAAGAATGGCAAGACCTAGACTGTGATGGTGACGGAGTAACCAATGGAGATGAAGTTGATCCTGACGGAAACGGGGTAGACGATAACAATGGAACCAACCCATTAGATCCTTGTGATCTAGTAGTTGCAGACCAAACACTACCTCCAAGTGGAGCATGGTTAGCTGCAGATTGTGATGGAGACGGAGTAACCAACGGCGACGAAGTTACCGATGGTACCGATCCTACCAATCCATGTGACTTTATGTTATCGAGCCAAAGCGTACCAACTACTCCTGCATGGGAGGCATTAGACTGCGATGGCGATGGCGTAAGTAATGGTCAAGAAGTAATAGACGGCACTAATCCATTAGATCCATGTGATTTAATAGTTGCCAATCAAGATACTACACCAACAACAACTTGGGATGCCCTAGACTGTGACGGTGACGGAGTAACCAACGGACAGGAAGTAATCGACGGAACCGATCCAGTAGATCCTTGTTCTTACGATCCAGCAAATCAAGATTACACCATCACGACTACAGCATGGCAAGACCTGGACTGTGATGGTGACGGAGTAACCAATGGAGATGAAGTTGATCCAGACGGAAACGGAGTAGACGATAACAATGGAACCAACCCATTAGATCCTTGTGATCTAGTAGTTGCAGACCAGACACTACCTCCAAGTCAAGATTGGAACGATGCAGATTGTGATGGAGACGGAGTAACCAACGAACAAGAAGTGTTAGATGGTACAGATCCAGTTGACCCATGTAGCTATGATCCATCAAGTCAAGACACGAGCACTACTAGTGCAGAGTGGGAAGATTTAGATTGTGATGGCGACGGAGTGACCAATGGTGATGAGATAGACGATGGAACGAACCCATTAGATCCATGTGATCTTAATGTGGCAAGCCAGACGCTTCCTCCAACAGCAACTTGGGAAGCTTTAGACTGTGATGGTGATGGAGTAACCAACGGACAGGAAGTAATCGACGGAACCGATCCAGTAGATCCTTGTTCTTACGATCCAGCGAGTCAAGATTACACAACAACTACACAAGAATGGCAAGACCTAGACTGTGATGGTGACGGAGTAACCAATGGAGATGAAGTTGATCCAGACGGAAACGGAGTAGATGATAACAATGGAACCAACCCATTAGATCCTTGTGATCTAGTAGTTGCAGACCAGACACTACCTCCAAGTCAAGAGTGGAACGATGCAGATTGTGATGGAGACGGAGTAACCAACGAACAAGAAGTGTTAGATGGTACAGATCCAGTTGACCCATGTAGCTATGATCCATCAAGTCAAGACACGAGCACTACTAGTGCAGAGTGGGAAGATTTAGATTGTGATGGCGACGGAGTGACCAATGGTGATGAGATAGACGATGGGACGAACCCATTAGATCCTTGTGATCTTAATGTGGCAAGCCAGACGCTTCCACCAACAGCAACTTGGGAAGCTTTAGACTGTGATGGTGATGGAGTAACCAACGGGCAGGAAGTAATCGACGGAACCGATCCAGTGGATCCTTGTTCTTACGATCCAGCGAGTCAAGATTACACGACAACTACACAAGAATGGCAAGACCTAGACTGTGATGGTGACGGCGTAACCAATGGAGATGAAGTTGATCCAGACGGAAACGGAGTAGACGATAACAATGGAACCAACCCATTAGATCCTTGTGATCTAGTAGTTGCAGACCAAACGCTACCTCCAAGTCAAGAGTGGAACGATGCAGATTGTGATGGTGATGGAGTAACTAATGGTCAAGAAGTATTAGACGGGACAGACCCAGTTGATCCATGTGATTACGATACAGCTAGTCAAGATATTAGTATCATAACTGCTGAATGGGATGCCTTAGATTGTGATGGCGATGGAGTGACCAATGGTGATGAGATAGACGATGGAACCAACCCATTAGATCCTTGTGATCTTAATGTAGCAAGCCAGACGCTTCCACCAACAGCAACTTGGGAAGCTTTAGACTGTGATGGTGATGGAGTAACCAACGGACAAGAAGTAATCGACGGGACAGATCCAGTTGATCCATGTGATTACGATCCAGCGAGTCAAGATTACACAACAACTACACAAGAATGGCAAGACCTAGACTGTGATGGTGACGGAGTAACCAATGGAGATGAAATTGATCCAGACGGAAACGGAGTAGACGATAACAATGGAACCAACCCATTAGATCCTTGTGATCTAGTAGTTGCAGACCAAACGCTACCTCCAAGTCAAGAGTGGAACGATGCAGATTGTGATGGTGATGGAGTAACTAATGGTCAAGAAGTATTAGACGGGACAGATCCAGTTGATCCATGTGATTACGATCCAGCTAGTCAAGATATTAGTATCATAACTGCTGAATGGGATGCCTTAGATTGTGATGGCGATGGAGTGACCAATGGTGATGAGATAGACGATGGAACAAACCCATTAGATCCTTGTGATCTTAATGTAGCAAGCCAGACGCTTCCACCAACAGCAACTTGGGAAGCTTTAGACTGTGATGGTGATGGAGTAACCAACGGACAAGAAGTAATCGACGGAACCGATCCAGTAGATCCATGTGATTACGATCCAGCGAGTCAAGATTACACAACAACTACACAAGAATGGCAAGACCTAGACTGTGATGGTGACGGCGTAACCAATGGAGATGAAGTTGATCCAGACGGAAACGGAGTAGACGATAACAATGGAACCAATCCATTAGATCCTTGTGATCTAGTAGTTGCAGACCAAACGCTACCTCCAAGTCAAGAGTGGAACGATGCAGATTGTGATGGTGATGGAGTAACTAATGGTCAAGAAGTATTAGACGGGACAGATCCAGTTGATCCATGTGATTACGATCCATCGAGTCAAGATATTAGTATCACTACTGCTGAATGGGATGCCTTAGATTGTGATGGTGATGGAGTTCTTAACGGAGATGAAGTGCTTGACGGTACTGATCCATTAGATCCATGTGATTACAATGCAGCCAATCAAGATATCACGATTGTAACCCAAGAATGGTTAGACTTAGATTGTGATGGAGATGGATTGCCGAACGGAGATGAAGTAATCATTGGTACAGACCCTCAAGATCCAGATACGGATGGTGATGGTGTAAATGATGGAGACGAAGTGGATGAAGGAACTGATCCATTAGATCCATGCGATTTAAATGTAGATAGTCAAAGTGAGATTCCTTCCGATGAATGGAATGAGTTAGACTGTGATGGTGATGGTGTTGATAACGAAACTGAAGTTGAAGACGGAACGGATCCAACAGATCCATGTGATTTTGAGCCAGGAAGTCAAGATATTTCAATCGTTACTGAAGAATGGTTAGACTTAGACTGTGACGGTGATGGAATTCCGAATGGAGACGAGACTGGAGACAACGACGATGATGGACAAATCGACTATGACGAAGACAACAATGGAGATCCTGATGCCGAAGATGGACTAGAAGTATTTGACATTGTAACTCCAAACGGAGATGGTCTTAACGACGTATTCGTAATACGTGGTATCCACCAATACCCAAATAACACTCTTGAGATATTTAACAGATGGGGAGTGAAAGTGTACGGAGTAGAAGGATATGGTCAGCCAGACAAGTTCTTTAGAGGTATCTCTGAAGGTAGAGTTACCATAGCTCAAGATGAAAAATTACCAGTAGGAACCTATTATTATGTACTGAATTATGTAAATGATAATGGTGAGAATAAGCAACTTGCAGGACCTCTATACATTAACAGAAGATAAAAAGCATACAAACGCCTACCGGGTTGAACATGCGCGGTAGGCCTAATATTATTACTTATGAAAAAAATTTTCGTAACAGTTGTAGCCTTAATTACTCTTGGATTGTATTCGCATGAGTCTATTGCGCAACAAGACGCCCAATACACACAATACATGTATAATACATTAAGTGTCAACCCGGCATATGCTGGATCCAGAGACGTTCTAAGTATTGTCGGCTTGTACCGAAGTCAATGGGTAGGTCTAGATGGTGCTCCAACTTCATTTACAGTTTCAGGACACTCTCCAATTGGAGAACGTGTTGGACTGGGAGTTAATGTAACTAGAGATGAAATATTTATTTCTGATGAAACATATATCGACGTTGACTTTAGTTATACCGTTGATGTTTCGGAGGAGGGAAAACTTGCTTTTGGTTTAAAAGGGGGATTACACCTACTAAATATCGATTGGACCAAGGCAAATGAGTTTAACTCGGGTGATCCGCTGGCAGATGCTCAAAATAATATAGATAATAAATTTTCACCTCAAGTAGGGGCAGGTGTTTACTACTATACTAACAAATATTATCTTGGGTTAAGTGTTCCTAATTTTATTGAAACGGAACATTTTGACGAGTCAACTAACAGTAATAATTCTAGTGCTACGGCAAGAGAGAAGGTGAACTTTTACTTAATGACGGGGTATACTTTCGATATGAATGAAGACCTTAAATTTAAACCGGCAGGATTGATGAAGTTAGTAGAAGGAGCTCCTTTACAAGTAGACCTTTCAGCTAACTTTTTAATAAAAGAAAAATTGACTTTAGGTGTGGCGTATCGATGGAGTGCTGCCTTTAGTGGGATGATCGGATTTCAAGTTTCAGATCAGATCATGTTAGGTTTTGCATATGATCGTGAAACCACCGATCTACAGCGATACAATGACGGTTCATACGAAGTGTTCTTGAGATTCGAAATGTTCAACCGAAGCAAACGTCTACTGTCACCAAGATTCTTTTAGACTAATTACATAAAATTCAGATATGAAAAAAATATACATCATACTTTTGGTTTTCTTCATGGGTGCTACTGCAGTTACTGCTCAGGATGGAAAGATTGAGAAAGGAAATGAAGAGTTCGAGAATTTGGCCTTTATCGATGCTAGGGAAGCCTATTTAAAAGTAGTCGAAGACGGATATCGTTCAGAGGACATGTTAAAAAAGCTAGGAGATTCGTATTACTTTACGGCAGACTATGCAAATGCTTCTAAATGGTACGGTGCACTCTATGAATACGACAATAATGTGGACGCAGATTACCTATACCGTTATGCTCAATCGTTAAAGAGTAGTCAACAATATGATGCTTCAGATAGAATAATGGAAAAGTTTTATGCAGCGAAAGGAAGTGATTACCGAGCAAAATTATTTGTAAATGAGCGTAATTATTTAAATGAAATTGAACAGCAATCTGGCAGATTCGAACTAGGAAAGGTTGGATTTAACTCGAAGTTGTCAGACTTTGCACCTGCGTTTAACCAAGGAAGTTTAACTTTTGCCTCTAATAGAAGTGGTAGAGGATCTTCAAAGCGGGTTCACGATTGGAATAATCAACCTTTTTTAGACATTTACCAGCTAAACACGGTTGAGGGGAATAATAGTGAAGAAGCGTCAAAATTGGATAAGAAAATTAATACTAAATACCACGAGTCTACTGCGGTCTACACCAAAGACGGTCAGACCATGTATTTTACTAGAAATAACTTTACAAATAAGGATTACCAAGAAGATTCAAACGGAACCAACAGACTAAAACTCTACAGGGCCAATCGTGTTGAAGGTTCTTGGGAGGTGGAAGAGCTTCCTTTTAATAGTAACGAATATTCTGTTGCCCACCCTGCTTTAAGTAAGGATGAAAAGACCTTGTATTTTGCAAGTGATATGCCTGGAGGTAGAGGTTTGAGCGATTTGTATAAAGTGGATCTAGGTAGCGATAGTTACGGTACGCCAGTTTCGCTTGGTGATGAAATTAATACGGAAGGAAGAGAAACGTTCCCATTTATTAGTGGGGATAATAAGATTTACTTCGCTTCAGACGGGCATCCTGGTCTAGGTGGGCTAGACGTTTTTGTTGCAGATATGACAGCTGATGGATTTGGTGATGTTTACAATGTCGGAAAGCCAGTAAATAGCCCAATGGACGATTTTACGTTTATAATTAATGAAACTACCGGGTTAGGATATTTTGCTTCGAATAGGGAAAATGGAGTTGGAGATGATGACATTTATAGCTTTAAATCGATTAAGCCTTTAATGACCAAATGTGCGCAGACGGTTACTGGGGTGGTAAGAGATCAAAAGACAAATGAAATCATTCCCAATGCGACGGTTTATTTATTGAATGACACTAATGACATCATGAACGAAATGACTGCAGGTGCGGATGGTAGCTTTTCATTTGAGCTAGATTGTGCACGACAGTATTGTGTAAGAGGTATAAAAGAGGGTTATAGCACGGCCGAAAAGTGCTTTGCAACTGGAAGTAAAATGACCGACGCGATCAATAAAACCTTGTTCATGGACCCAGGAACCGATCTTACTCCAAATGCTCCTGCGGGAATTGGATCCGATTTGGTCAATATTCTAGGACTTAATATGATTTACTTCGATCTGGATAAAGATTTCATTCGTCCGGATGCAGAAATGGAACTGAGAAAAGTAATTGCGGTAATGAAACTTTACCCACAAATGAAAATTGATGTTCGATCGCATACCGATAGTAGATCCCCAGATGCGTATAACATCGACCTGTCAGACAGAAGAGCTAAGTCTACCATCGATTATTTAGTGAATATTGGAGGTATTGACGCATCGAGATTAACTGGTCAAGGATATGGAGAAACACAGCTTACCAATGGATGTATTAATGGCGCGCCTTGTAGTGAAGCAGCGCACCAACGAAACAGACGTTCAGAGTTCATTATTGTTCAGTAGTACTTTCAGAAAATAGATAAAAAATAAAGGCGCCTTCCAAATGGAAGGCGCCTTTTTCACTTTAAGAGGTTGTAAAGACTAGTTGTTCACTTTGTTTACACCTTCTTTTAATTTATCTCCAGCGTCATTCGCTGCATCTTTCAATTTGTCTCCAGCGTCGTCTGCCGCATCTTTGATGGCATCTCCAGTCTTGTCGATAGCATCACCAGCCGCATCTTTAATTGCGTCACCAGTTTCTTCTAATGCATCACCAGTTGCATCTACAGCGTCTTCAGTAGCGTCTACAGCATCACCTGCTGCATCTTTAACTGCATCGCCTGCGTCTTCCATAGCGTCTCCAGCATCTTCCATTGCTCCTTCTACTGCATTTCCAGCTTCGTCAGCGTTTTCTTTTACTTCTCTACAAGAGACCACAGATAGGACTAAGCATAAAGATGCAAATGTTACAAATACTTTTTTCATGATTTTGGGTTTTAGTGTTAATAATCGGTAAAAGTACTCATTTTTTTAAAATTGGCTCTTTTTCACTCAAATATTTCCAATAACGCCTTGGGACATGACGCAGATGTAACTGCATATTTACTCTAGATTTTATATTGGTACTATTAAAGTAGTTTTTCCATAATGATTGAAATTCCATTTCTTCTTCAGTGAAATACATAATTGCTTTGGAAGAGGAATTGATTTCTTTGGAGACATCTAGTTCAACCATTTCAACTTTATGTAGATTATAATAGATGCCGTAGTTTCTTCTGAGATCATAAATGAGCCACTTTTGATCGGCATAGCGATTTTTAAAGTGTTTCATATTTAGTGGAAGCACATTGAAATCGGGTTCAATTGTGGCGAAATATATTTGATCTTTCGTTAATCTGAAACGTATAAAAGCATCCATTCTGTGCTTTTCCCTTCCTACCATCTTTGTCACTTTCGAAAGCTTTAAAACCGAAGCTTCGGTATAATCTCCTGATATAGATCGACTAGTTGAAAAGAGTAATCTGATGTAATTTAAGATATGATTTTCTATCTGAGGTAATTCACTTAAAAAGCTTCGGTATATTCTCGCTGCATCGGTTGAAGAGCCCTTCCGTTTAATTCCCGTCCAGACTCTTTCTGCTTTCTCAGCATTGGTGGTTATTTTTAATATTTCAGAAAAAAACATACCACTCATCTCATTTTGTCTTTGTACTTGAACTTCTCTCAACTTCTGCTCATAGACTTCATAAACCAAGGTGAGAAACCCTTCAAAGGATCCATCGTATACAGCAACTGTGGTCATGAAACAGTTAAGTTTTTCTGCGTATCAAATAAATTCAATTGGTTACTTAAGGTGCGTTGGTATTTTGTTTTTGATTCCTGAAGAATTAAACCTTTAAGTTGTGGGCCAGTTCTGTCTTTATGCTCAAAATAGCGGGAGTCGCAAGTCAAAAAGTATTTCGCTCTATTCATTGCAATGCCAATTGCTTTTAAATTTTCCCAATTAAGTCTGCGATACCTTCTTGCCTGAATAATTTTACCAACCGACCGCATTCCAATCCCAGGAATTCGAGCTAGCATTCGTTTGTCTGCAGAATTTACATCTACAGGAAAGTGTTCTAAATTTCGAAGAGCCCAACTCAACTTTGGATCTATATCGGTATCCAGATTTGGATGGGTTTTGGTAAGTAATTCCTGTACTTCAAATCCGTAAAAGCGCAGAAGCCAATCGGTTTGATAAAGTCGGTTTTCTCGAAGCATAGGCACCTCTGTTCCAATAGAAGGTAAACGATGATCGTAACTAATAGGAACGTAACCTGAATAGTAGACTCTTTTCATCTGAAATTTTTTATAAAAATAGGCAGAGGTATACATAATTTGAGCGTCTGTCTCACCGCTTGCTCCAATAATCATTTGGGTACTCTGGCCGGCAGGAGCATAGATGGGAGTGCTCTTTATTAGCTTTTTCTCGGCTTTATATTGAATAATTTCATCTTTCACCTTTTTCATAGGTTTAATAAAATCCGCTCGATTTTTATCTGGCGCAAGCAATTTGAGTCCCTTTTCAGTAGGAATTTCAATATTAACTGAAAGGCGATCCGCGTAAAGGCCAGCCTCACGCATTAGTTCATCGCTTGCACCTGGAATGGACTTTAAATGAATGTAACCATTGAAATTTTCCTCTTCTCGTAGTTTTTTTGCAACTGCAATGAGCCGTTCCATGGTGTAATCAGCATTTTTAAAAATACCACTGCTTAAAAAAAGACCTTCGATATAATTTCTTCTGTAAAAATTAATAGTAAGGTCTACCACCTCTTGAACTTTAAATGCGGCCCTTTTAATGTCATTACTTTTTCTAGTGACACAATAGGCACAATCGAATATGCAATGATTGGTAAGTAAAATTTTGAGAAGGGAAACACACCGTCCATCTTCGGTATAGGTGTGGCAAATACCCATGCCGCTGCTATCTCCTAGGCCTTTATTTTTATTGGTACGCTTGCTTCCACTAGAGGAACAGGATACGTCGTATTTAGCGGCATCGGCTAGAATGGTGAGTTTTTCATTTATTCGTTCGAAATTCATATACAAAATTTGGAATTATTACAAAAATATGGAATATTTCCACCAAATAGGAAATAATCCGAGGTAAATAATGGATTATTTCCAAATTTTAACTATCTTTCCTGCATGGATGATAAACTTTCAATCGAAGCCCGCCGTTTTAAGAAGGTGAGGGAAGAACAAAACCATACTCAGCAATCCTTTGCTGAGCTTTTGGAAATTGGTGCTACTACCGCAGATATTGAACGAGGAAAGACGAAAATTTCTGGAAAGGTGGTCATGGAGCTTTTGCGACAATTTAAAATCAACCCGTTGTGGCTTTTTGGACAGAGCTATTCAAAAGTGGTCAATATCGACGGTGGAGATGTGAGTCCGAAGGTAATTACCTTAGACAGGGAAGAAAATGATTCTATTGTCCTTGTAAATCAGAAAGCTGCTGCTGGGTATCCGCATAATATTCAGGATGTCGAATGGTATGAAACGCTTCCGGCCTTTAATATTCCATTGCCCGAATACAGGAATGCTACCTATCGAGGTTTTCAAGTAGAGGGAGATAGTATGTTGCCAAATATAAGACCGAATGAATGGGTTTTAGGAAAAGCTGTTCCAAGTATTACTGAAGCCAGTGACAGTAAAATTTATATAGTTGTATTGAATGATTCTGTGTTGGTCAAAAAATTACAGAAGGTTCAGAATGCACCAGATAAAGTGAAATTGATTTCGCTTAATCCAGAATATTTGCCAATTGATGTGGATATCAGAAATATTCAAGAGCTTTGGATGGTAAATAGTAAACTTACTTTTGGTTTAGACGAACCGTCTGAGAGTACCCTTTTAAGACAGTTGCAGCAGTCCATGGACGAATTAAAAGGACAGATTAATAATTTGCAGTCCTAGGGTACGCGCCATCATGCAAGTGAGTAGTAGTTTATTCTAGTAGGAGCGCAGAAGACTTCTCTGGGGTGATTAATTCCTATTTCTAAAGCTAAGTTTAGCGCTTTAACTATTTTGTTTTTTCTTAAATATCCAGCAACTAAGTATTGTATGAGTTTTACCAGATTATTCGATTTCCTTGAACGTCTTCAAAAGAACAACCATAAGGATTGGATGGATGCTCATAGAAAGGAATATCATGAGATTCGGGATTTCTTCATTGGTTGGTTAGATGAAATGAATCTTGAACTGGCTAAAATTGATCCTAATTATTTTGATACTCCAGGCAAGAAAGCCATTAATCGCATCAATAATAATTTGATGTTTCACCCTAATAAGCCAGTCTATAAAGATCATTTTGGCGCTGGACTCGATCAAGTAAGTAAGCAAGGTGACTTTTATATAGAACTGGGTCTTAATGAATGTTTTTTGGGTGGTGGTTATTGGCATCCTTCGTCTAAATTATTGAAAAGCATTAGAGACGCAATTGATTACAATGGGGAGGAGTTAGTGAAGATCCTCCACAAGAAAAGTTTCCGAAGAACTTTTGGGGGGTTAATCACTGCTGAAAGTCTCACCAACGCTCCACGCGGCTTTGCTAACGACCACCCACATATCGACCTTCTTAAAATGAAATCCTTTGCTGCGGGTTATCAACTCACCAGAAATGAGGTATTATCACCCAACTTTAATAAAAAAGTGATCGAAGTCTATAAGGAACTATTGCCGTTTAGACGTTATTTAAATGAAGCTATTTCGGTTTAAGATGTCAGACTTGCGATGGAAAAGGATTGAATGAACATAAGTGTGGAACTTTAAACGAAAAAATAGAACCAAAAGCCAAGGATATCATTTTTGCCCATGGTCTATTAGTTTCTCAACATACTCCATCACCACTCGCGTAGCACCGGTATTACTATTCACAAAATGGCCGGAGATCATCCCCGTTTGCTGACGAAATTTTTTATCTGAAACTAATTTTTCCAAGACTTCGCTACACTCTTCGGCATTCGAAACAGAAAACAAACCTGCCAACTGTTGAAGGCGTTTTGCCTCTGGGAATTGATCGAAGTTATTCCCAATTACAATAGGAACTCCGAAAGTGGCCGGCTCCAAGATGTTATGTAATCCAGTGGTACCCATCGCCCCCCCAACATAGGCTATGTCTGCATAGCTATAAATCTTAGTGAGTAACCCTATGGTGTCGATAATAAGAACTTTGAAGTTGGGTAAATTGGCACCTTCTTTTTCAGAATAAAGGATGGAAGGGTGTTTTAATTTTTTTCTGAAATTTTCAATCTTTGAAGCATCTAGCTTATGAGGAGCCATAATAAACTTCACTTTATCCGGGGATGCGTTCATATAGGGCCATAAAACGGCGTCATCTTCTGGCCAATTACTTCCACATACCAAGCAAAGCGAATCACCTTTGAAATCTTCAATAAAGTCCAAGGAGTTGTCCTGTTCTATTTGATGAGATACTCGATCAAATCTCGTGTCACCACTAACCGTAACATTGGTGAATTTGAGTTTCTTTAAAAGTCCCTCAGACGTAGTATCTTGTACAAAGAAATGATCAATAGTTCGCAAGGCTTTTCGCATAAATCCGCCATAGGGTTTAAAAAAGACTTGCTTCTTTCTAAACAACCCAGAGATGAGTAAGGCAGGAATTTTGTTTGCCTGTAACTCGAATAGATAGTTTGGCCAAAATTCATATTTAACAAATAATGCAATTTTTGGGTTTACAATTGAAATGAATTTTTTTGCGTTCGTTCTCGTATCAAATGGAAGATAAACTACCGCACTGGCCAGAGGAGTATTTTTTTTGATTTCATACCCCGAAGGCGAAAAGAAAGTAACCACGATATTATAATCTGGGTACGCCTTCCTCACAGCTTCCATGATAGGCACTCCCTGCTCATATTCGCCCAACGAAGCACAATGAAACCAAATGTTAGAATTGGCTGGGTTAATTTTTTCGGTCAATATTGAAAATGAAGATTTTCTACCTTTCACAAACAACCGTAGCTTCTTACTAAACAGTTGAGCCACCTGAATATGTGCATATGCGATATGAGTTAAAAGCGTGTAGAGAATTCTCATAGAGCTAAAATAGCGGTTATTTGCTAATTCTTCTCATTATTGGGTTGTTGAAAAAATGGGATTACTGTATTTCCTAAATTCATGTGGGCTTTGGATAATTTGGGAAACAATTTTTGTAATTTTACAAACGTTCTAATTTGAAGCAAGATGAATCGTTACAATCGGAGACGCTTCATATAAATAAGCACCCGACTTTACGGGTAAGTACTATGAGAAAAATACAAATGGTAGACCTAAAAGGTCAATATGAGCACATTAAAGACCGCGTAAACCAATCTGTGTTGGACGTTATTGAATCCACAGCATTTATCAATGGGCCTGAGGTGCATCAGTTTCAAAAAGAATTAGAAGACTACTTGGGTGTGAAACATGTGATTCCATGTGCAAATGGAACAGATGCCTTACAAATAGCAATGATGGGACTTGGTTTAAAGCCAGGTGATGAGGTTATTACAGCCGACTTTACCTTTGCTGCCACCGTTGAAGTTATTGCACTCCTTGGATTGACTCCAGTTTTGGTGGATGTGGATCCCGTAAACTTTAATATAGATATTTCAGCAATAAGAAAAGCGATTACGCCAAAAACAAAAGCCATTGTGCCTGTTCATTTATTTGGGCTTGCAGCTCAGATGGATGAGATCATGGAGTTGGCGAACGAACATAATTTGTTTGTAATTGAAGACAATGCTCAAGGTATTGGTTCAGACTACAAATCTAAAGATGGTTCCAAAAAGAAAACAGGATCTATTGGTCATGTGGCTTCGACCTCCTTTTTCCCTTCCAAAAATTTAGGCTGTTACGGCGATGGAGGGGCGATATTTACCAATGACGACGATCTTGCGCACACCATTCGAGGAATTGTAAACCATGGGATGTATAAGCGATATCATCACGAGGTAGTTGGGGTTAATTCAAGATTAGACTCCATTCAGGCGACTGTATTGCGCGCAAAACTGCCTAACTTAGATGCTTATAATACGGCACGTAGGGCTGCGGCTAGAAAATATACACGGGCATTTGCGGGAATTGATCAAATAGTTACACCTACTGGTTTTTGTGATGCAGGAAATTCTATTTGTGACACTTGTGATTGTCACGTCTTTCATCAATATACCCTTCGTATTTTGAATGGGAAACGAGATGCTTTGGTAGAACACTTGAACGAAAATGGAATTCCGTGTGGAGTTTATTACCCGATACCATTGCATTTGCAAAAAGCCTACACAGACGAGCGTTACAACGAAAACGACTTCAAAGTAACTAACCAGCTGGTACAGGAAGTTATTTCCCTGCCAATGCATACAGAACTGGACGACGAGCAAATAGAATTTATTACAAATACAGTGATAGCTTTTGTAACGAAATAATAAAACGAGGTCTAGGGGTTTGTATGAAAAGAATACTTGTAACAGGAGGTTTAGGATTTATAGGAAGCCATACAGTGGTAGAGCTTCAAGCCGCTGGTATGGAGGTAGTTGTTATAGACAACCTTTCTAACTCTGATGTAAAAGTGTTGGATGGAATCGAAAAAATTTCGGGAATTCGTCCACAGTTTGAAAAATTAGAACTCCGCGATAAGTTGGCGGTTCAGGATTATTTCAATAGAACCAAGGTGGATGGGATTATTCATTTTGCGGCTAGTAAGGCAGTTGGTGAGAGTGTCGAAAATCCGTTGCTGTATTATGAAAACAACATAAATACGCTGGTGTATTTACTTCAAGAATGTAACAAACACCATATAGACCATTTTATTTTTAGTTCCTCCTGTACAGTTTATGGACAGCCAGATGTATTGCCTATCAATGAGGATGCACCAGTTAAACAGGCTGTTTCTCCTTATGGAAACACAAAACAAATTAGCGAGGAGATTATTTTCGATACTTGTAATGCTACTAAGGTTCAATCCATAGCACTTCGTTATTTTAATCCCATTGGAGCTCATTCTTCTACTGAAATTGGTGAACTGCCCATTGGAACCCCCCAGAATTTAGTTCCTTTTATAACTCAAACTGCGGCAGGACTGCGTGAAGAACTCTCTGTTTTTGGAGATGATTATCCTACTAAGGACGGCAGTTGTATTCGAGATTATATTCATGTAGTGGATCTTGCAAGGGCTCATGTCGTTGCTATGAAAAGACTGCTGCAAGGTAATAACGAAACGAGTTATGAAATGTTCAATTTGGGAACTGGAAGAGGAAGTAGCGTTTTGGAAGTGGTACATGCATTTGAAAAAGTTTCTGGCGTTAAACTAAACTACAAGATTGTAGGGCGAAGGCCTGGAGATGTGATTTCTGTATATGCTGATACTTCAAAAGCCAATGAAGTATTGGGTTGGAAGACCGAAATGTCTATGGAAGACGCCCTTGCCTCTGCCTGGCAATGGGAAAAGAAATTGAGAGGCATTGCCTAATTAATAATTAGTGCTTCCTATCATCTGCATCTAATGAGATACCTCTTAGAACTTCGGTGGTTTCAAACAAAATAGTGGTTGTTATTTTTTTCATTTTCCAACCTTTTAAGCGATCGATAAAAGCTGTAAATTGCATGGTATCTAACCTTACAACTATGAAAAATTATTTCACGCTATTTTTTCTTTTTATTTTCTTCGGAAGTAATGCCCAAGATATTTATCTGCATTGTGGCAAAATAGTCGATACAAAAAATGGAAAAGTTCTTTCCGATAAAACAATTGTTGTTTCTGGCAAAACTATTAAAGGCATTGAGAATGGATTTTCAGAAGCAAAAACATCTGAAGATATTGTAATCGACCTGAAGGATAAAACGGTTATGCCTGGTTTAATTGATATGCACGTTCATATTGAAGGAGAAACCAATCCCGGTAGATACTTAGAGCGATTTACACAAAATCCATCAGACGTAGCATTTAAGTCGGCAGAAATTGCCAATAGAACATTGATGTCTGGCTTTACTACTGTTCGAGATCTTGGAGGAAGTGGGGTAAATGTTTCATTGAGAAATGCCATTAATAAAGGATTGGTGCCTGGTCCAAGAATTTTCACAGCAGAGAAGGCAATTGGAACTACTGGTGGACATGCAGATCCTACCAACGGAATGCGAAAAGAATTAATGGGCGATCCTGGACCAGCAGACGGGGTGATTAATAGCCCTGAAGATGCACGCAAAGCGGTAAGACAACGCTATAAAAATGGCGCCGATTGTATAAAAATCACCGCGACGGGAGGAGTTTTGAGCGTGAGTAAAAATGGTGTAAATCCTCAATTTACTCAGGAAGAAGCGAACGAAATTGTACGAACAGCAAAGGAATACGGAATGCATGTGGCAGCTCATGCTCATGGAATTGAAGGTATGCAGCGAGCTATTAAAGCGGGAGTCCAAACTATTGAACACGGTTCTTTAATGGACCGAGAAACAGCAAAACTGATGCAGCAGTACGGAACTTATTTAGTGCCAACGCTTTCAGCTGGAAAGTATGTTGCAAGTAAGGCAGACATACCAGGTTATTATCCAGAAATTATTATTCCAAAAATACGGATGATCGATGCTAAGCTAAAAGAGACTTTTACCATGGTGAGCAAATCGGACGTGAAAATTGCTTTTGGAACAGATGCGGGAGTTTTTCCTCATGGTGAGAATGCCAAGGAATTTAAATATATGGTCGATGCTGGATGGACCCCAATTTTTTCATTGCAATCTGCTACTCTTACAAATGCGAAAGTACTGGATATGGAAAATGAGTTAGGGCAACTTAGGGAGGGTTTTTTGGCAGATATTATAGCTGTAGATGAAGATCCAACCGTAAATATTTCCACTATGGAAAACGTCGTTTTTGTAATGAAGGAAGGTGAAATTTATAAGAAATAAATACCCGAGAAGCCGCCAACACCTTCCATATCGATTTAATACTATTGAATGCTCTTTCTGCAGCACTCTGTTCAGTTTCAATAACCCTATATGAAGTCTTTTTTTATTGAAATGACCGGTCTAGTTGAATATTCCTCTCAGCTGATAGAAAAACCGTTCCAAGAGCCTCAAATCTTCAGTAATGATTTCGGCAGAACCAGACATTTCGTTTTTGAAAGGTATTTCTATGCCAAAAGAAGTAGTTAAGCCCTCTGGAAGTTCAACGTTCACTAAATAAAATCCCTCTTCATTAGGGATCGCAGACATGGACTTTATAAAACCGGATAACATGCCGTACTCGGTTTCCGGATAATTGAACAATTTAATATTTACTTTTTGACCCTGTTTAATCTTACCCGAATTCTGAACAGGCGCCTTCACTTTAGCATTGTAATAAGAAGCATCGTTTGGGATAACGGTTAAAAGTAGATCCCCAGCTTGAACGGTCTGACCCTGATTCCAAATATTAACAAACGATACGGTTCCATTTGTCTGAGATTTCAACACATGTTTTAATTCCCAAGCTTTAATTGCCTCTCGAAGTTGCGTGAACGATTGAACCACGTTTTTGAATAAACGTGTCGATTCCATTTGATAGTTGATCTTGGTTTCTTTCGAATTTCTATAGGCGTTATTAATGGATTGCTTTAGCTGAGAAAAAGCGATATCTCCGTTTTTTAGTCGTTTTTCATTTTCTAAAAATTGAAGTTCTTTGGCTTCAAATTCATTGAGTGATATAACTCCTTTCTCGTGAAGCGTTTTGTTTCTGTTATATTCGTTTTGGGCTAATTCAAATTTCTTTTTGTCAATTGTTTGCTGGGTCTTAAGATTTTCGAGTCGGAGCTGTAATTCGTTTTCGGAAAAATTGTTGGCAGCTATCTGGTTGGAAAAAGGATCTAAACTGTTATTGAGCGAATAGTCTATATAATCTTTTTCGAACAGGGCATAAGCTGGAGCTATTTCACCCAATGAAAGAAGTGGAATTTTGTCGATTGGAAAGGATAAATGTCCACTTTGGATTTGTACCGTATCCATAGCTAATTTTAACAAGAGTACATGCTCGAGTTTTGCGGTATTTTTAGTCACTACTAAAATTTCATTTGTACTAACATGGTCGTTGTCTTTAACTAATATAGTGTCTATTTTCCCTGAGCTAGGGGCGTATTCCTTTTGTGGAGGAGAGTCTGAAGTAACTAGGGTTTCTGCTGTAATAATATCTGGATACTTAATAAACCAGCTCAATAGGAAAAATAATATTAGTAAAATTAATACAATGGTGTTTCCCCAAAGAATCATCCAATGCGGGACTCTGGTGAGTATATCCTGTACTGCTTCACTTCTTATTTGTGGTCCTTCTTGTGGCATATTAATTTCCTAGTTCTAATTGATTCTTAACCAGCTCAAAATAACTTCCCCTAAGTTCTACTAATTCTTTGTGTGTCCCAATTTCAATAATGCTTCCTTGTTCTAGTACTACAATTTGATCTGCATTTTTTACGGTACTTAATCGGTGTGCAATAACAATGGCCGTTTTTCCTTTAAAAAAATGATCGAGATTTTCCATGATAATTTTCTCATTCTTTGCGTCTAGAGCGGAAGTAGCTTCATCAAAAAACAGAAATTCTGGATTTTTGTAGATTGCTCTCGCAATAAAAAGACGTTGTTTCTGCCCCGTACTTAGACCAATTCCTTCTGAACCGATTTTGGTATTATAGCCTAATGGTAGTGCTTCGATATACGATTTGATATTAGCCATTGCGACGGCATTTTCTAGCTTTTCATGGTCTATCGTCTCTTCGCCAATAGCGATATTGTTCGCTATGGTGTCATTAAAAACATATCCTTCCTGCATCACAACTCCACAATGTTTCCTCCAAGCTCTGGACGACATGTTCTTTAAATCGTGATTGCCAATGTAGATAGACCCTTTGGTAGGTTCGTAAAATTTCAGAAGCATTTTAAGAAGTGTTGTTTTTCCACTGCCACTGGTTCCAACAATAGCGGTAGTTTTATGAGCAGGAATATGAAGAGATAGGTTTTTCAATACTAAGTCGTGACTACCAGTATATCTAAAGTCTATATTGTTTATTTCGAAAGGAAGAGTGGTATCTATGTTTTTTCTTAGGTTGAGCTGGTCACTATCTTCGTCTTCTTTATTGTGAATTTCTCCCAACCGTTCTAAGGAAATTTTAGCATCCTGTAGTTGTCTTATAAAACTTATGAATTGTTGAATAGGAGAGTTAAGTTGTCCTACTATATAAGAAATTGCGAGCATCATACCCAGAGTAATATCTCCATCTATCACAAGTTTGGCAGAGAAAACAGTGATAATAATATTTTTTAACTCATTGAGTAGAGAAGAACCAACGCTTTGGTATTGTTCAAGTGCAAGATTTTTAATGGAAATAGAGAATAGGCGCGCTTGAACATGTTCCCATTGCCATCTTTTATACTTTTCGGCATTGTGCAGTTTTATCTCCTGCATACCATTAATGAGCTCAATAACTTTGCTTTGTTCATCACTCACCTGAGAAAATCTTTTGTAATCTAATTCTTTTCTTTTCTTTAAAAAAAGCGCTACCCAGAGAAAGTATAATAAACTGCCTATAATAAATATCATAAATATTGTGCCGCTGTAGTATGCCAAGACCATACTGAATACGATAAATGTTACCAAAGAAAACAGAACGTTGAGCGAAGATGTGGTAAGGATGCTTTCAATTCTTTTATGATCACTGATGCGCTGCATGATATCTCCAGTCATTTTTGTGTCAAAGAATGAAATGGGGAGATTCATTAGCTTAATGAAGAAGTCTGAAATGAGAGAAATATTAATTCGGGTGCTGAGATGAAGTAAGATCCAACTTCTAATAATTTCTATTGCGCTTCTTCCAATAAATAGAGCTATCTGAGCAAAAAGAATAAGATATACGAAGTTAATGTCCTGGTTTTTGATTCCCACATCGACTACGCTTTGTGTTAAAAACGGAACCACTAATTGTAATAGACTGCCGGCGAGTAACCCAATAATGAGCTGCGTTATAAATCTTTTATATTTGGCTACATATTGAAATAGATATCTGAAGCCAAAGGAGGTGTCTTCTATTTCGGCTTTGTATTGTTTAAATTTTGGCGTGGGTTCGATGAGAAGAGCAATTCCCTCAAGACTATTTTCTGTGGCATTTTTCCCTATCCACATTTCAATAAATTCTGCTTCTGGATAGTCTATAAGGCCGTAGGCAGGATCTGATATATAGAATGTACCTTTTTTTACTTTATACAGAACAACGAAGTGATCGTTGTTCCAATGCAAGATGCATGGTAAGCTAGCATTTTTAAGTGTCTCACTGGATAATTTCACTCCTAGAGTTCTATATCCAATTTTCTCGGCTGTGTCACTTATCGATAATAATGAACTTCCTTCCCGGGTGGTCTCACTGAGCATACGAAGCTCTTGGATGGAAACCCTTTTGCCGTAAAACTTCGAAAGAATTTTCAGACAAGTAGGACCACAGTCTTTTGAGTCAGGCTGCAGATAATGTGGGAATTTTTTCATTTTTATTGAGACCAGAATTTCAACGAGTGAATTACTTTTATGGGTTTTAGGATGTCTTCAAGTAGGTGTTTTTGAAAGACAAATAAGAGCTCCCAGTCAATTGACTGGGAGCCGTTTAATTATGCGCATCCATTTGCTGGAAACATACATAAGTTTCTGCGATTACACTTGCCACAGGCAAAGCTGCAATCTGCATCGCTATTGCATCTAACAACTCCACCGCGATTACCACCGTGAATAGCTTTTTGCTCCTCTTTTGTAAGGAGCTGCGCATTTGAAATGTTTAAAATCTGTATCATAATTGCTTTTTTTAAAAACTTATTATTTAAGAATTTTTTTAATTGTAACAAATTGTAGTCAACTTCTTTGATAACCCTTTAATGACTAGTTTAAGAAAGGGATCCATCGCATATAGCAATGGATTCCCCGTTACAAATTGGTTGAAAACAATTGCTTTCAATCAATGTTTTGGCAATTATTTACAATTCCCAGTAATACAGCACCAAGTGTCGCTAGTTCCTAAACAACATCCATTTGGAGTTGGCCATCCACCGCATGATTGACAGAGGCTTGCTGGTACTTGACATCTGTCACCACCACCACCTAGGGTCATTTTTTGTTCATTTTTGCTCAATTCCTGAGCTCCGTCTAGATTTAAAATGTTTTTTAACATAATTAGAAATTTAAAAATTAAATTTGCTGTGAACATTTAGAGACACTCACAGTTTGTGTCTGTCCTTGCAAGATGTTTATGGAGTCCGTTACCGCGGACTCCTTTTTTATGCAGAAATGTGTATTTCTGTTGTATTGATGAGTTCTTTAATATCTTCAATAAAGTACTGGAGATCGTCGATTTTGTATTCCTCTCGAGGGAACGAATAGCCGTTAATAATTGTCTCTGGGGTGTAGTTAATTGAATTTTCCACACACCATTCTAGATGTGCTTGGATCACTTTTTTTGGAAACATAAACAGAACAGGACTTATGCCGTATGTAGATTGCCAAGTTTCTACATTTTTGTCTTTAAACCAAGCTTTTAAGGCGTCGTAGGCTTCGGCTTCGTTTTTTTGATATAAACCAATAATGGTTGAAGAAATCTGATTGGCTTTATTTTCTGTATCTGTTGGCACGTTAAATATGACATTTAACTGTACGTCCTGTGGGTACTTGGATAACAAACTATCGTAAGCCATAAATGGCTCTTGACAGAAACCACAGAGTGGATTGGTAACTGCGAATATCTTGATAGGGGCTTCCTTTCTTCCAAATGAAATATTTATTTGAGGATCTAAAGTGGAAACCGAATAAGGGTCTTTCTTTTTTAAAGCCTGAAAGAAAAATTCCTTAGTTCTTTTAAATTTATAATATTCTGTTCTTGTCGCCTGTAAGAGCAATCTATCTTTCCAGAGTTTTTTGATATAAAACCAAGAAAACCCAGTTACTACAGCTATTAGAATTGCCGTAATAGTGTAATGTAAAGAAAAATCCCAGACCGTAAATGTTAATTGTAACACCGCGAACTGGGAAAGTAGGACAAACGAAATAACTAAACAGAGTAAACACCATTGCTTTAATTTAAAGGCTTGTAAGTAGTAAGAAAATAATATAACTGGCAAGGTGCACAGTGAAAGAGTATATAAAAAGCTATTGTTAAAACCAGTAAGTGTTATTAATAGAAATAGGCCGATAAAGTAAACCATAGATAAGTCTCCTAAACCAAATTGATCGAATACCTTTCCTTCTTTTGAATTAATGACCGTGCTGCAGCCATCGGTGTTTTTGGAAATAACTCCACATACTTTTGCGGTAAGCTGGTCTTTGATGCCCAAGTCTTCTTTACTTACGTAGTAACTGGCTACAATACCTACCAAGGAAATAATCCCATATGAAATTTCTAATAAGTTCACTCCAGAGATTGTCCAAAGAGTAAAGGCAATCGTGAAAATTAGAACAGCAGCAAGCGTATTGAAGTTTAGTTGTTTTGCCCATGCAGAAGTTCCTTTTTGTTGTTGTTCCTCAACAGCGACCACCGTACCTGTCCAAATAGAAGTGAAATGAGATGGAGAGGTTTTTATTTTCTTATTGGCTGTTGTAGAGTAATATAACTTTCCTTTCTTTTTTTGAACAAATACCATTTCATCTATTCCATGGGTGGCATCCGAATTTATAAGGGCTAAAAAATGATCTGGCATTCGATCCAAACCTTCGGTCGGTACTTTTGCGGCAATATTTTCAATTCCGAAATAATCAAGTGAATCTGTAACCGATTTTAAGCTGGGGTATTCTTTATGAGATTGAAGTTGAAGATGAAGGTCGTTTTCTGAAACTTGAAAAACTCCCGAACGATACAATAAGGCAGTGATTAATTTCTCCATGGTTAATGTCTTTTATACCCATGTTCAAATTAGCTCTCTTTCTTACCCCCTTAATTTTCTTTTTTCTTTTTTTTGAAAATTTTATACCCAAAAAAACCGCCTATAACAAGAAATAAAAACGGAACGTAAAATTTCCATGCTTTCATGGGCGCAGGCAGCGTGTCATTTTCACCTAATAATATAAATGAAGACCAATAGTAGGGCGAACTTTCTGAAAGGGAATGCGAGTTGAGGTAATCAAGCTTTGCTCTATGAAGAGATTGAGATTTGGTTGCTCCTTCACTCAAGTTTGCATAAAATTGGTTTACTATAGTAGAAGTAGCTCGATCGTCTATTTTCCACAAAGACGAAATGACGCTTTGCGCTCCCGAGTAGAAAAACCCTCTTGCCAAACTCATTACTCCTTCGCCAGACTCTTGCTTTCCAAGTGTTGTATTACAACCACTTAATAATACAAGTGAGGCTGTATTTTTAGTCAGATACAGTTCTTCGAGTGTTATTTTTTCATCGTGAAAAGCGATCCAAGGAGAAGTAGCATCCTGAGCGTCGGCATGGGTAGCAAGGTGAATAATATTATAATTAGGAGCCTTCTCTACAAACGTCTGCTTTGTAGCTGCTTCGTTTAAGTATCGATTGCCAGAATAATATTGTTCAATATAATCTAATTCAAGACTGCTGTTGGCCAGTTTAATTAACTGGTCGTTCTGAAATTCGACTGGAGCGATCCCTAGGTATTCCGAATTACTGTTCTCAGGTCTCGCTAAGTTGTTTAAAAATGAGTTCGAATAGAGGTAGCTTATTTCGCAGTCTTTGATAAAGTAATGTGTTTCGTCTAATTTGGTAGATAAGGCTCCAAAAGGTAATAAGGATAAATAGGCATCTGGAATAATGGTGATTTTTCTGTTTTTTAGACGGTTTCTTATTTTTTCTGAAGGGAATAATTTAAAATAAATAGTATTGGATAGCGCAGTGTAAGCGGTTATATCTTGAGACGTCTTGAATGGTGTTTTTAACTTTGAAATTAGCTCACTTACCTCGTCCCTTAAAACTGGAAGATTAGGTATTTCAGCAAATTCAACATCATTTTTTGTTATAAATAAAACATATCCATTGTTGGTGTTCGAATAAATGCCGAAGCCATTGTCTTCAGGGATCGAATATTCTACAACCAATTCATTTTCAGAAATTTTCTGTTGTACTTCCTCAAGAGACAAAATGTTGTTTTCGATTTTGATCATATTCGCCTTATACATAAGACTATCGTGGAATGAACTTAACTTGTTTTTTTCATCAACCAGTTGTTTTTTTAGTGAACCGACGTTGTTCAACCCTTCTTTTAACAACCGTTCTATTTTCAGAATTTCTTTCTTTAATTCAGTTTCTTTTTCTAAAAGTTGAGGTGAAAGGTTTAGACTTTGTTTGAATTGCTCCTGAGCCAAGTCTTCAATTAATAAAAGAGCCTTGTTCTTCTCCATAAAATAAAAAGCCTTTTCATTATTTTTATCCAGATAACAGGCACGAATCGCTTTATTATAAATTTTTGTGCTCAACTGTCTCCAAAATAGCCGAGATTTAAATTCACTACTGTTCGTTTTAAGTAAATCGATTAAGTAATCTGCGTATTCAAAATAGGAAATGGCTTCTTTTAAATTGACTGGCTCTGTTGTCTCCTCAAAATTTCTGAGATAGGCATCTGCTAAAAATGGAATTGCGTTTAGTAAATCTTTTTTAAATGGAGTGTCGTCAAGAATTTGATAACGCTTTGTTTTATGTTTTCTGAAATCGTCACCCACTAAAATTCTAAGTGCTTCATGCGAAGCTTCTATGCTCTTAAGGTATTCCTTTTTATAGGTGTAAGTTGCTCCTATACCACTGTAAATAAGGTGTTTATTGAGCGTATCTTGCTTGGTGGCGTATTGAAGCCCTTTATGATAATAATCAAGCGAAGCTTCGGTGTCTGTAGAATTTAGCAAGGCTCCTTTTCCATAATAGATTAAACCAATACGGGCCGAATCTTGATACTCGCTGGCTATTTCTAGAGCTTGATTGTAATAATGGAGCGATTTGTCAATATCTAAATTTTCGAATTGGTTGTAAATTTCGGCCAATCCTAATTTGACATTAAATACGGTTAGTGGGTGGGCCGCATTAGTTTGAATAACAGAATCTGCTTTTAATGCATATTTTTCTGCCAAGAGAAGATTTTCTTTGCCATTTAGTTGAGCGTATGAAAACTGTATGTTGTTGTAACATCCGCTCAGCAAAGATGCGCGCTTTTGATATTTTTGAATGAGTTCTATGGTTGCTTGATAATACTGTATTGCTTTTTGGTAATCTTGAAGGCCAAGTGCTAGAAATCCTAATTTTTCATAAGAGTTAATTTCAAAATTTGGCGAATAACCAACATCGATTACATTCTGGTAATAAACCATTGCATTTTTGTAATCGCCGTTTCGTTCTAAGGTGTATGCTAGGCCTAAATTACTTCGTTCTCTAAAGCTTGTGTCGCTTGGATGAAATTGAGTGACTTGGTCAATTGCTTTTTTACCATAACGAACAGCAAGTTCTTTGTTGATTTTCCGAAGCCATCGAGCGTAGTCGTAATAAAGATAATGTAAAGAGTCTTTTTCAATGTCGTTTTTACTATTCAGGAAGGTTTCAACCGAGTCTAATTTTAGGGTTTCGATTAGTTCGCTATTTAAGATTGATTTTAAAGTGTCGCGCGTCTGACTTTGAGCATTGAAAAAAACAAAAAAGGTGATACAAAGAAGTACGATGTTGTACTTCTTTAAATCACCCATTAATATGTTATCTAAGAATTTAATATTTAATTTTTTTAGTCACAATGTGAACCACCCATTTCTGGATCGCTGCAAATGGATACATCAAGACTTGTGTGCGGTTTCCCGTCTCCGATTCCCCATACATCCACGTATGGATCTGAAGGTTGAAGCATATACATATGAAGTCCAGAGATATTTCGGTAGCAGTTGAAATAGGATTGCCTCAGGCATTCGATTTCGCCCAAAGTTAAGTTAGAACTATAGGTAATTATATACGAATTAACATTTCCGATGGGATAATCATATGAGGCCTTACATGGAAGTTGAGGACAAGAGGTTCCAATTCCAGGGCCTCTTGTGTTTTCTACTTCTGCAGTAAGATTGGAGTTTTCATTGGCCTGTTGAGTTTCTTCTGTACTGCAGCCCAACAGAAACAAAGTAAAAATAGTCGCAAGTGTTGTTAAAAATTTAAGTTTCATATAGAAAAAAATTATAAGGTTAAATATAGAGATTAAATACGGTAAAGGGGATGATGCCAAAACTATAACTTCTCATCAACGTTCATGAGCATATAGGTTGATTCATCTTAAAATAAGAATACTACTTAAATTAATGGTTTTCTGCTCTTTGATTTAAGTAGTGTTCAAAAATAATTTAGTTACACTGTATGGTCAAACCAGTTTCTGGGTCTGAGCAAATAGCATTGGTGATGGAGGTGTGGGGTTTACCATCTGTAGCTACCCAAGAGTCGTGATATGGATCTGATGGTTGAAGTACAGTCATTCTCAAGTTTGCAAAGCAATTAAAGAATCCTTGACGTTTACAATCCACCTCCTGAATGGTTAATGTTTGATCAAAAAATACTTGATAATGAAATTGACCACCCATCTGGGTTGGATAGACATAGGTTGCAACACAGGGTATGTCTGAGCAAAGCTCTCCACGTTCGCCAGTTCGATTGTTTTCTGTTGAAATTTCTAAATTGGCCGATTCGTTCAACTCTGTTGTTTCCTCGGTCGCGCACCCTATAAAAAGAAATGATGCAAGTAAAAGTGAAAAAAATGTAGTTTTCATACTTAAAAATTAAAAGGTTAAAATAATAAATAAACTAGTCAAGGGTATGTGTCAAAAGTATTCAATTCTTACCCCTAAAGGGTATATTTTTAAATTTCACCACTCTGCGTTTATGAAATACGATCATCCAATACACTACTTATAGCGGGTTTTCGTTACTTTAGCCAATAGAAAAGAAATTAATGAGAAGTACAAGTTCGGAGCATATTCTAGACCAAATTTTACTTGGTGATAAAGAGGCTATTGGGTCTTTATATCGAAGTGTTTTACCAAAAGTTACTTCCTTTGTTCTTAAAAACCGCGGAACCAAGGACAATGCGCAAGAGATTTTTCAAGATGCCATTTATCAGATAATCGCAAGAGCCAAAGTAAAGGGATTGGAAATTACCTCTTCTTTTGAAGCGTATTTATTTACTGTTTGCAAAAATCTTTGGTATAAAGAGTTAAATAATCGAAAAAAGGAGGTAAGAAACGATGGTGTTTTCGAACTCAAGGAAAAGGAAGACGACGATATTAGTTCTATTTTATCACAAGATCGATGGGATTTGTTTGAAGAAAAACTATCTCACTTGTCAGATAAATGCAAGAGTCTCCTAAAAGATTATTTTAATAAGGT
The DNA here is from genome assembly GCA_947495135.1 of uncultured Flavobacteriaceae bacterium. Lineage (GTDB taxonomy): Bacteria > Bacteroidota > Bacteroidia > Flavobacteriales > Flavobacteriaceae > Aureisphaera. Next base: position 471,399 of record CANLXN010000002.1, on the reverse strand, counting down.
ACCCTATGATGTGATTGTCCAAAAATTCTCGTATGCTTCAGAAAATGCGGCTTTTCAACGCGTGTTTAAATGCAAAAAAAGACTCACGGAGTTAATACAAAAGGACCATCGGTATAAAAATTTACTACAGTAATGACTGACGAGATACGACAAAGAATTGAGGCCTATCTAGGAGGCACATTACCAGCAGAAGAGGCCCTTTTATTTGAGCAAGAAATGAAAACGAATCCAGTGCTTTTGGAAGAGGTGGAACTCTCGAGACAAATTAATCATTATCTCAAAGGAGATATGGAGATGGGAAAACTCCCTGAAAACGAATATACTCAGAAGTTGAGAGCCTATTTGCGCAGTGAAGAGGCGGAAAAGGTGAAAGCAAGCTTACAGAAAGCGGAGCAAGATTATAACAACCTTAAGAAGCCAACTAAAAATAAAAACTATTTGCTTGTGGCCGCCACTATTGCACTATTACTTATAAGTACGGTTGGTTATAATTTCTTCGGAAAGCAAAACCCAGAAAAGCTCTACACTCAATATTATACCACTTCAGATCTGCCTTCGGTAATTAATCGCGATGAAGACGCTTCCATGTTTGAAGTAGGGGTCCTAGCTTTTAATAAAAACGAGTACGCTTCTGCGCTTAGTAGTTTTGAAAATTACATAGAAACAGAAAACCCTATAGATTACTCGGTTTTTCTATATTCAGGAATTGCTCATTTAGAAATGAACGAATTAGAGAATGCTATTGCTGATTTCGACAGGGTCACTTTATCTAATTCAATCGATAGCTCCAAAGGACGCTGGTTTAAGGCTTTGGCCTATCTCAAGGTCAAGGAAACAGAAAAAGCTAAAAATGTTTTAACTGAAATCGTTAAAAGCTCTTCAAATTTCAATTACAATAAGGCAAAAGAATTACTTGAAGAACTTTAGATTCTACGACACTTACGCCTCCAGTGTTTTTAAAAACTTGGATGGATATATTTGGTATCTTGCTTTAAACTTTTTAGAAAAACTCTCGGCACTTCTAAAGCCATTTTCATAGGCAATTGCCTCAATAGTATATTTTCTTCTGTGTGTATTTTGCTGGAGGTCCTCGTACGCAAATTCGATACGTAAATCATTCAAATAACTCTTAAAAGATTTGTCTTTAGTGAGATGAATAATCTTCGAGAGATAACTGTGATTAGTGCCAAAAGATTTAGCTAATGAATTTAGTGTTAGCTCTTTGTCTAAATAACCGTGCGCGAGTTCGAAACTTTCCAATTTTTGAAGAACTCTCGTCAGAATTGTTTCTGAAATACCCAGTTTCAAAGCTAGCTCTGCCGTACGCAAGTGGTGGGTTTGGCTGCCATCGTTTTGCTTCTTTATGGGTCCTTCTATTTCATTTGTCTCTATAGATGGTTGAAATATTTTACTTCTTTGAAAGTTATAGAAGTATTGAGACATTTCAGAAAAGAACTGAAAGAAGTAACCCTTATTAACAAGAGTCGTTTTGTTGTTTAATTCGAGTTCACGGTTATCAATTATTGACAACGCCGACTCGTTTGTTGAATTTAAAGTGAATTTGGTCATAGCGTTAAATTTGATACTAACTTATACGCTAATCGCTGTTTTATAGGCAAATCCGATAAAGGTTTACCTGTGGTTAAACCGTAAATTGGTGAAAAAAGAGAGCCCTCATTAGAGGGCGTCTTGTTAAATACTCGCTTTTTCTGTTTCCAAACTTCGATCTACTTTTTTAACCAAGCCCTGTAAAACATTACCCGGACCCACCTCAATAAACTTGTCGGCTCCGTCGGCAATCATCTGTTTTATGCTTTGCGTCCATTTTACAGGAGCCGTTAATTGTACCATTAAATTTTTCTTTATTTCTGCTGCATTTACAACCGCCGTAGTGCTCACATTTTGATAAATTGGGCAAGCAGGAACAGCGAAAGGGGTGTTTTCTATGGCTGCTGCTAATTCTTCTCTGGCAGGTTCCATCATTGGACTATGAAATGCTCCTCCTACTGGCAAAAGCAAGGCACGTCTAGCTCCAGCTTCTTTGAGTGCCTCGCAAGCTGCGTTCACTGCATCAATTTCACCTGAAATTACTAACTGCCCTGGACAATTGTAATTTGCGGCAACTACTACTCCCGAGGTAGCTGCACATATTTCTTCTACAATGTGGTCTTCGAGACCTAAAACTGCCGCCATAGTTGATGGAGCTATTTCGCAGGCCTTTTGCATGGCAAGGGCGCGTTTAGATACCAATGTTAATCCATCTTTAAAGGCCAATGTTTTATTTGCAACAAGTGCCGATAATTCTCCTAAAGAATGTCCAGCAACCATATCGGGTTGAAATTGGTTGCCCATTACTTCCGCAAGTATGGTGGAATGTAAAAAGATGGCAGGCTGTGTAACTTTGGTTTCCTTTAACTCATCTGCGGTACCCTCGAACATTATTTTTGTAATGTCAAAACCAAGAAGCTCGTTTGCTTGATTAAATAAGTCTTTTGCTTTTGGTGAAGATTCGTATAAATCCAGCCCCATTCCAGTGAACTGTGCTCCCTGTCCGGGAAAAAGATATGCTTTCATGAATGTTAGTTTAGAGTTGCAAAAATAAATATAATATCTAGTAAATTGCGTTATTTTACTTTGTATCCCCATAAGTGGGGTTTAGTTATTCGTTTGCTTGGGAAGTAGATCGAATCCAAGTCTCATAGGTAAACGAAAAATTATGTTTTTCATCTTTTTCGTGAGCTTCCGCCGCAACAAGTTCCCATTCATCTTTTGGAATATCAGGAAAAAAAGTGTCTGCTTCAAAGGTGCCATGAACACGAGTGAGCTCTATTTTATCTGCTATTTCAAGTCCGATCCGATAAATTTCACCACCGCCAATGATAAAGGGTTGAGGGTCTTCTTTCGCTAACTCTAGAGCCTCTTTCATAGAATGAACAATTACTGCACCTTCTTTTGCATAGTTGATATTTCGGGTAATTACTAAATGAGTCCTATTGGGAAGTGGTTTGGGGAAAGATTCAAATGTTTTTCGCCCCATAATTATGTGATGCCCTGTGGTAAGTTGTTTAAAACGCTTAAAGTCGTTGGGCAAATGCCAAACGAGGTCGTTGTCTTTGCCGAGTTCATTATTTTGACCAGCAGCCGCTATCATTGTAATCATGCTTCTTCGGGAGGTAAAAGGTTGGGGTTGTCGTTTTTTTTTACTTCATCTTCAGAAGAAGCTTTCATTGCTTTTACTTCTTCAACTGTAACTTCTTTAATAGCCGTTTTTTTAAGTTCTGCAATTCGTTCGGCTTGCTTTGCCTTTAATTTTACCATTTGTTGATCTTCCCACTCTTTTCCCATGAATTTATTTAAAACGAAGACATTTAGAAGATGTACGAGGAATAATAATGCCCAAATAAGTATGGCCCAAATAAACCAATCTTTAATAAAGAAATCTTTTCCAATACCTAGTATCGGATTAATTATTATCAGAAGAATAGATCCTGCCAAAAATAGAATAAAGTGTCGCATGAGACGCTTCTTTGTTTTAATCCGAGCACGTGCGTATTCGTACTGTTCTCGCTGTTCGGCATCAATTTTGTCGTTTTTATTGGTTTTTGAAAACATAGTTAAGTACTTTTAGTTGCCAAAGTTTTAGCTCAATTTGACTAATGGCTTCTATGTAAAAATACCAAATTTTCATCTGCTACACCTATATTATATGAAAGACTTGACTGCACAATTCCCCGCGACGAAAGACTACACTTACCTAAATACTGCTTCCTGCGGATTATTATCGCAATCGTTGGTCGATTGGCGTCATGAGCATGATATAAATTTAATGGAAGGTGGAAGTCTGTACAGAGATTTACATAAAGCGCACATTCGCGAAATAAGGAAAGATGTGGGAACGTTTTTTTCTACCTTAGAATCGAACGTTGCTTTAGTGCCTAACTTTTCTTTTGGGTATAATACCTTGTTAAGCGGATTATCAAGTGGGCTCAAAGTTCTTCTGCTGAAAGGTGATTATCCCTCAGTGAACTGGCCCGTAGAGAACAGGGATTTTGAAGTTTGTTATGCAGATATAAATGAAAATTTAGAGCAAAATATTTCGGAAGCAATTGATAAGTACCATCCGGATGTTTTTGCTTTTAGCGTTGTCCAATATATTAGTGGAATTCTAATCGATTTAGATTTTTTGAAAGACCTTAAGCGTAAATATCCTCACTTAATGCTGATCGCCGATGGAACTCAGTTTTTAGGAACAACACAATTTAATTTTGAAGACAGTGCAATCGATGTGATAGGAGCAAGCACTTATAAATGGATGTTAGCTGGGTATGGTAATGGACTATTAATGGTTAAAGATACTTTTCAGAAAAAAATCAAACCAGAGACCATCGGCTTTAATTCGGCCGATGCTAATTTTAATAAAAGGAATGATATTGAATTTGTTGGTCGGTTTGAGCCAGGTCATCAAGATACCTTAAATTATGGGAGTTTGGGTAAATCCATCCAGTTTATGAATGAGTTAGGAAAAGAGAAAATTGCTGCACACCTAAGTAGTCTAGTGAGTGCCGCAAAATCTGAACTTACTGCATTAAATCTATTAGATGAAGCCGTGGTTAACCGCGGAAATCATTCTACTATTTTTAATTTGAAAGGCGATGAACAAACATTTCAGAAGCTAAAAGAACATAAAATTATCGGTTCTCTAAGAGGCAAAGGAATAAGGGTAAGCTTTCATATTTACAATACTGAAAACGACCTGGACAAACTTATTTCTGTACTTAAAAGTTAAGGACGACTATTCAGTAACTTCTACGCCTTTCCAAAATGCTACATACCCTTCAATTGGTTTGGCAGCATGGCTAGTTTCTGGATAATACCATGCAGCGTCTGGATTCGACTTGCCATCTACTTCTAAGGAGTAGTAAGATGCCGTGCCTTTCCAAGGACAATTGGTTTGCGTTGCACTTTCTTTGAAAAATTCTTTCTGAAGAGATGATGCTGGAAAATAATGATTATTTTCAATCACTACGGTATCGTCACTTTGAGCTATTACTTTATTGTTCCAAATGGCTTTCATATTTTACTTTTTTCTGAATACGTAATCTTTGTAATAATTTGATTGGTCTGTAAAAGAAGTTTCAATTTCTAGGCCAGATTCTCGAGCTAGCCAATTGACCACTTTGTCTGTATATTTTTGCGAAATCTCCGTATGGATCGTTTCCCATGGGTCTAATTCAATGTTCAAATTCAGCGATTTTATCTCAACTTTCATAGCCTGTGTCGCTACAAGAAAACTTTTTGCTGTTCCAGACTCCGGATCGTATACCTCCCAATGCTTAAATTTGTCTACTTCAAAATTGCCTCCTAATTCTCGATTAATTCGATGGAGAAGGTTTTTATTAAATGCGGCGGTAACTCCTGTTGGATCGTTATAGGCATCTAGAATTGTTTGCGGATTTTTCTTTTGATCGAAACCCATGAATAACAAATCATCCTCGTTCATTATACCCCTTAATTTTGAAAGAAATTCGATCGCACGAGGGTGTAATAGGTTTCCAATATTAGATCCTAGCACCATAAGCACTTTCTTACGTGAATTGTACTGCTGAAGACGCTCTAACACTTCGAAATACATTCCTTTCTCAGCATCCACTTGAAGGTCTGGAAGTTCTTTCGATAGACTGCTTTTAAGATCGTTAATGGCATTCTCACTGATATCGATGGGTTTGTAAACGAAGTTATAGTTGTTTTCTGAAAGGTGCTTTAAGAGAACCTTTGTTTTTTTACCATCCCCGGCTCCAAGTTCAATAAGATCGAAGCCCTCTGCACTGTCTTTAAAAAGTTCGGCGATTGCTTGAGTGTGGGTGGATAAAATTTCAAATTCCGCATTGGTCAAATAGTACTCGGGCAATGCCATGATGTCTTGAAACAATTTGTCTCCAACGGCATCATAGATATATTTAGAGGATAAATATTTAGGGAAAGCCGTAAGACCTTCAAATACTTCTTTTTTAAAGGAGGTGTCCAATAGGAGGGGTGTTGATATATTCATAAATAAACGGTTGCGATTATTTCGCTAACCTCAAGCCGGTATATTGCCAGCGTAAATTGGGTTGAAAAAAGTTTCGGTAGGTTGGTCGGATATGGTCCGCTGCACTTACAATGGAAGCGCCGCGTAATACTTTTTGATTGACCATGAATTTGCCATTATATTCTCCAATAGCGCCTGGTGCTTTTGTGTATCCTGGGTAAGGCAAGTAGGAGCTTTCGGTCCATTCCCAGCGGTTTCCCCACTTAAATTGAGATTGAGCTGCTTCCCATTCAAATTCTGTTGGGAGACGACACTTTTTCCATTGGGCAAAGGCAAAGGCTTCATAATAGGAAATGTGGCAAACGGGCGCGTTTTTGTCAATTTTCAGCAAACCTTTTAGTGTGTAATGATGCCATTCCCCATCAATTTGATGCCAGTACATAGGTTGAGTGATTTGTGTTTGTTTAAGCCATTCCCAGCCGTCTGCATGCCATAAATTAAAATCTTTATAACCATCTGCTTCTATAAAATCGATGTAGTCACTATTCGTTACCTCGCGGCTGGCAATATGATAGTTGTGCAAGAAAACCTTATGGCGTCCTAGTTCATTGTCAAAGCAAAATTTATTAGAATTATGGCCAATTTCATAAACACCTTCGGCAATAGAAATCCATTTAGTTTCTTCATCACTAACGAAGTTTTCAGAAAAATCGGTACTGTATTTAGGCAATAACGGATTGTTCCCAAAAATGTACTTAATGTCTGTCATTAAAAGTTCCTGATGCTGTTTCTCATGATGAATACCAATGAGTAGTACCTCTTCAAGCTCTTTTGAAATATCCGATTTTAATAACTCTTTCATTTCGTTGGTTACATAGTGTCTGTAGTCGTAAACTTTTGCAACACCCGGGCGAGATAGGTTTCCGCGATCACTTCTAACCACTCTCTTTCCTAGGGTTTCATAATAACTATTAAACACGAATGCGAAATCTTCATGAAACAGTTGATAGTTTGATTTGTAATGTTTCAGAATAAACTCTTCAAAAAACCAGGTGGTGTGACCCAAATGCCATTTTGGGGGAGAAATATCGATTGCAGGTTGTACAACGTAATCTTCAATCTCCAAAGGTTTACATAAGGATTCTGTTTTTTGACGCGTTTCAAGAAAAAGAGCTACAAGGGTTTGGGTGGTAATCATATCAAATATTAGTACTTCTGTTGATACTTGAAAGATACGAAATACCAAATACTCAAATCTTTATCAAATGTTAAGACTTGGGCCTTTTCGATCAATTTTTGACTTTTTCAGACGTTTAAGATGAAAAGTTTAATAGGGCCTCATAGCGTACACCCATTTTTTTTCTCGATGTTCACCAGGTGTAAATTTGGGCATTTTTGAGACAAGGCGAATAATCTCTTCGTCTAAATGTTTTTGTCGGGTGCCAGATTGAATTTCATTTACTTCTCCAGTTGGACCAATTCTAAAGTGAATGGCAACTCTCCTGTCCGTACGTTTTAAGATAGGTCTATTGAAATGAATATATAGGTATTCCGTTATTTTTTCTACAGTGCATTTTTTCTTTCAACCGTATTCGTTGCATCGCAACCAGGGTATAACGGACTCACATCTACAGTAGCGAAAGGTACATTTACCGTCCCTTCATCGAATTCTTTATGTTTTAGCAATTGGGATATGGCAATTTGAGTTACCATGAAAAATAGAAGTGATAATAATTTTGACTGCATAACCCAATTTAAGAATAGTGCACAAAAAAAAGTGCCAATATATTTGTTGGCACTTTGTCTTAAATACAATCCACAAATCTTGTGGAGGTAATTTTACTTTCCAGTTTTAAATGTAATAGGCACTACATATTTGATAGCTCGAGGTTTTCCAGCCATCATTCCAGGCTTCGCCATTTTAGGGATCAAACTAATGTTTCGTCTAGCTTCCTCTTGAAGTAGTTTACCACCACCAGTTACACTTTTAATATCTATAGTTCCTTGTTCGTTGACAAAGAATTCAACAATAACTCTACCTTGCTCATTGTTTTTGTAAGCTTGAGGTGGGTATTTGAAGTTTTTGCCAATATGGGTCGCAAGCTTTTGTTTGAAACATCCATCAATTCCTGCACCCGACTTAGATTCACATCCAGGCCACACAGGTGCGATCTCTTTCATGGTAACTGTGTTTCTGTTCACACTTCCCCATTCTCGGCTTTGTGAAAATCCAAGGGTTGTCATTAATAGGCAGGCAATAATAAGAAATTTGTTCATAGGTTTAATTTAGGGTTAAATTGCCACAGCACCTTTAATGTGCGGATGTGGATTGTAATCTATAAGGGTAAAGTCATCAAATTTGAAGCCAAATATATCTTTTACATCTGGATTTAGCAACATTTTCGGTAAAGGACGTACTTCTCTAGACAACTGAAGCTCTATTTGTTCGGTGTGGTTACTGTAAATATGAGCATCTCCAAAGGTGTGTATAAACTCACCCGCCTCGTATCCGCATACCTGAGCCATCATCATGGTAAAAAGTGCATAAGAGGCAATATTGAAAGGAACTCCTAGAAAAATATCTGCGCTGCGTTGATACAATTGACAAGAAAGTTTGCCATTTGCTACATAAAATTGAAAGAATGCATGGCAGGGCGGTAATGCTGCTTTTCCGTTTGCCACATTCTCGGAAAACGATTTGGAGGTATCTGGCATGACACTTGGATTCCATGCGCTTACCAACATTCTTCTACTATCTGGATTTGTTTTTAATGTGTGTATAATATCTGAGATTTGATCAATCTCTTCGCTATTCCAGCTGCGCCATTGATGGCCGTAGACTGGTCCTAGATCGCCATTCTCATCGGCCCATTCATTCCAGATACGAACACCGTTTTCTTGCAGGTATTTAACATTCGTGTCACCATTTAAAAACCAAAGTAGTTCATAAATAATCGATTTTAAATGTAATTTTTTGGTGGTAACCATAGGGAAACCTTCACTTAAATCGAAACGCAACTGGTGCCCAAAAACACTTTTTGTCCCAGTGCCAGTTCGATCACTCTTCTCGTTTCCATGCTCCATCACATGCTTAATAAGGTCGTGGTATTGCTTCATTGTAAATAAAAAATTGGATGGCTAAATGTAAAGAATGTGTGCTAGGTATAAAACTGCGATTGGGCAGATTTATTACAAGTTATTAACGGAATTTGAATTAAGTGTTTATCCAATGATCATTCCAGCGATGGTAGCAGAGATTAGAGATGCAATAGAGCCTCCAATAAGTGCCTTCATTCCAAATTTTGATAATTGCTTCCGTTGTCCCGGGGCTAATGATCCAATACCTCCAATTTGAATACCTATGGATGCAAAATTTGCAAAACCACAAAGCATGTACGTGGCCATAATAATAGATTTTTCATAAGTTAAATGAACCGCATTGGAAGTGTTTTTTAGTTCTGCTAGCTGAATGTATCCAACAAATTCACTCGCTGCCAACTTAATTCCTAGTAGTTGTCCCATCATCATCATATCTGCTTTTTCTACTCCAATTAACCACATAAGTGGTGCAAAAACAGTTCCTAGTATGGCTTCTAAAGAAAGTTTAGGGTAAGAGGTGTTCGCTGCCATCCAATCATTAATGGGGGTAATTTCTCCAACACCACCAATGACCCAATTAATCATTGCAATAAATGCAACAAAAACAAGAAGCATGGCTCCAACATTTACGGCAAGCTTCAAACCTTCTGTGGTTCCATTGGCAATTGCGTCTAAAATGTTTGATCCTATTTTGTCTGAAGAAACTTTTACCTCTTTATTAATCTCTTCGGTTTGAGGATACAGTATTTTTGAAATAACTATTGCTCCTGGAGCGGCCATTACGGATGCGGCAAGTAAGTGTTTAGCGAATACCAATCGCAGTACTGGGTCATCTCCTCCTAGAAAACCAATGTAGGCTGCTAATACAGCTCCAGCTACTGTTGCCATCCCGCCAATCATGACCAATAGGATTTCCGATTTATTCATTTTTTCTAAATAGGCCTTGATAAGCAAAGGAGCCTCTGTTTGCCCCAAGAAAATATTACCAGCAACGCTTAAGCTTTCGGCCCCAGAAATCTTTAATACTTTAGAGAGAAGCCATCCAAAACCTTTTACCACATACTGTATAACTCCTAAATAGTACAACACCGAGGTAAGTGCAGAAAAGAAGATAATGGTAGGTAGCACTTGAAAGGCGAAAATAAAGCCAAAGGTGTCCATGTCTACTACCAATCCTTCAAACAAAAATTTGCTTCCGGCTTGCGTGAATTCCAATACTTTAACAAACACTTTTCCAATTGCTTCGAAAATAGATTGCACAAAGGGAACCTTTAGAACTCCTATGGCAATAATGAGCTGTAGCGCAAGACCTAATCCAACCGTTTTCCAATTAATAGCTTTCCTATTAGAACTAAATAAAAAGGCAATGAATATGAGGGAAATCATACCTAAAACTCCTCTCCATAAACTTTCAAGAGAAAATCCTTGAGACGGGATAACTCCTGTCTGAGTAGTTTCAGAAACGGCATCCGTTCCTTCTGTAATGATTTTTTCTTTTTTCGCCTTGAATTTATAAGCAACGTTGTTTTCAGTAAAAACAAGTGTGCTATCTGTTAATTCACGGATGCGATATCGTCTTATAGTATCTGTTGGCTTGGAGTAAAAGAGAACTAATAAGCTGTTTTGGTAGATGTAATCTCCAGTGGCTTGTAGATTATCTTTTGCTTCGAGACTATAGTTGAAACGACCACCTTTTAATTGAAATTGATCATTTTCGGGATTAATACTGAAAAGCGATTGTCCATCTTGATCTTCGATCTGCAGAAATTCCCAATCATTCTCTATATTCTGGGCGTATGTATTTCCGAAGAAAAGACTTGAAAAAAGAACAAGAAGTAAAGTAATACGCATAAAATCTATTGGATTAGTTAGTGCATGGTGGATTCGCTAAAAATCAACCTCTTTTAGATATTTCATCGCGAATAGCTGCAGCTTTCTCATAATCTTCTTGGGAAACTGCTTCATCTAGCATGGTGTTGAGTTCTTTCAAGGAGTGTTTGCTAAAATCTTCAGAAACCACTTTCACCACTTCTCGTTCATCTCCCGCCATTAAATCTTCAATTACAGCTTCTTCTTTATGAGAAACACTCTCCTCCTTATCCGATGCTTTTAAATAAATACCTGCTTTATCGAGTATATTTTTGTAGGTAAAAATGGGAGCTTTGAACCGAAGAGCCAATGCAATTGCATCGCTAGTTCTTGCATCAATAATTTCTTCAATTTGATCTCTTTCACAAATAATGCTCGAATAAAAAACACCATCCACCAATTTATGAATTATCACCTGCTTAATGATAATTCCAAAACGGTCTGAAAAATTTTTAAAGAGATCATGCGTCAATGGACGCGGAGGCTTAATTTCCTTTTCAAGGGCAATTGCTATGGATTGTGCTTCAAAAGCACCAATGACGATAGGTAATTTCCGGTCCCCATCTTCTTCACTCAAAATAAGAGCATAGGCACCATTTTGGGTCTGACTGTAGGAAATACCTTTTATGTTTAAACGAACAAGGCTCATTTCTTGGTTAAAAATTCAAAGTTCAAGGTTTGTGTTAGGTAAAATCAACGTCATTAGTGAATCTCACAAGGCTAGAGCCACATTGAAATCTATATTGGAATGACAAAAATAAAAAGGCTGTTTAAACAAGGGTTTTTCTTATTTAAACAGCCCTTTTACAAGGCACAAAATACTAAAATTTATGCGTTTTGAGCTTTAAAGGCCTTTAATTTTTCGGTGAGTTGAGGTACAACTTCAAAAGCGTCTCCTACAATGCCGTATTCTGCTGCCTTAAAGAAAGGAGCTTCTGGATCATTATTGATAACTACTTTTACTTTGGAAGAATTAATTCCAGCCAAGTGCTGAATAGCACCGCTAATCCCAATTGCGATATAAAGGTTGGACGCAACGGGTTTTCCAGTTTGTCCTACATGCTCTCCATGAGGTCTCCATCCCATATCACTTACTGGTTTAGAACAAGCTGTTGCCGCTCCCAAGGTATCAGCAAGGTCTTCGATTAATCCCCAGTTTTCTGGTCCTTTCATTCCACGTCCTGCAGAAACAACAACTTCGGCATCTGCGATAGTCACCTTATCGGTTGCTTGATCTACAGAAACGACTTCAACTCCGCTTGCACTAATAGAAGGGGAAAAAGACTCCGCCGCAGCTGAGGTTGCGTTTTCTTTTACGCCGTATGCGTTCTTAGCCAAACCAATCACCTTTACATCTGTATTGATGTTAGTCATGGAGAATGCTTTGTTCGTGTAAACGGTATGTTTCACAGTAAATGGTGATGCGCTTACAGGAAGATCTGTAACATTAGGAACATAACCGGCTTCTAGATTAATAGCAACCAAGGGAGCCATAAATTTACTGTTCGCACTAGATGTTAGAATTACCACTTGGGCTCCTTCGGCTTTTGCCGCTTCCGCAATAACATCTGCGTACCCTGTTGCATTAAATTTTTCTAGATCCGTATTTTTAACCTCCAGTACTTTGGCGGCTCCATAGGTCCCTAGTTCACTTGCATCTCCACCATTGATTGAAACTGCAGTAACACTTGTTCCCATCATATCTGCTATTCCTTTGGCATAAGAAACAGCTTCGTGGGCAATCTTTTTAAATGATCCGTTATCGGACTCTGTATATACTAAAACTGACATATGATTTCTTTTTAGATAACTTTCGCTTCGTTGTGTAATAAGTTAATTAGGTCATCTACATTATCTACCAATTTAACCGCGCCTTTTGGTGCTGGTTTCTCGAATTGAGTAGTAAGTGTTTCTGGAGTGGTTTCCACTGGTTCTTTTACGTGTAGCGGCTTGCTTCTAGCCTGCATAATTCCCCGCATATTTGGGATTCTAAGATCACTTTCTTCAACTAAACCTTTCTGACCTCCAATAACTAGAGGGAGAGAAGTTTTAAGCGTTTCTTTACCTCCATCCATTTCTCTAATTGCGGTAGCGTCGTTCCCGTCAATTTCAAGGCTGATGCATGTGTTAACAAAGTTTGCACCTATTAATTTGGCAAGCATTCCAGGAACCATTCCTCCGTTGTAATCGATAGACTCACGCCCGCCAATTACCAACTCGTACCCACCTTCTTTTACAACGTTAGCCAATTGCTTAGCTACAGAATATCCGTCGGTTGCAGGAGTATTTACTCGAATAGCTTCATCTGCTCCAATGGCCAATGCTTTTCTTAGAGTAGGTTCTGTTTCTGGTCCGCCAACGTTAATTACATGTACGCTTGCTCCTTGTTTTTCTTTGAACCACATAGCACGGGTCAAACCAAATTCATCATTAGGGTTGATCACAAATTGTACTCCATTAGTATCAAATTTTGTGTCACCGTCGGTGAAGTTGATTTTTGAAGTAGTGTCCGGTACGTGACTTATGCACACTAATATTTTCATAACAAATAGTTGTTTTAATTGTAGAATTTTTTGGTCGAATTCCGACGCCAAACAGCTTTAGAATTCGGGCTACGAAGATAGGTATAATTTAATAAATTTCCTATGCATGCATAATAAAATTTTTGTTTGGATAAATTTTGGATAGAGCCCGTGATTTTGCCCGACAAGGGCCAATTATCTCTTTCTTTGGAGCCGTTTTCTTTTTTTCTGAAAACGTTTGCGAACTAATTCTGGCTCGCAATTCATAATTTCTTCTGCACAAACCAATAAATAATATTATTTTTGTGTTCCTATGAAATTAACTTCCGTCGTTTGGGAAGAGAAAATTTCAGTATAAAGAAAAGAGTTCAATATATAAGGTGTCCGCCTAGCGTGGAAAATGCATATGAAAACACTACAATTTAGAGAAGCGGTTTGTGAAGCCATGAGCGAAGAAATGCGTCACGACGAAAGTATTTACTTAATGGGCGAAGAAGTTGCCGAATACAACGGGGCTTATAAGGCTAGTAAAGGAATGCTAGATGAGTTTGGTGAGAAAAGAGTAATTGATACTCCAATTTCTGAACTTGGTTTTGCAGGAATTGCGACTGGATCTGCTATGGGAGGTAATAGGCCTATCGTAGAATTCATGACCTTTAACTTCGCTTTGGTAGGAATTGATCAAATTATTAATAACGCCGCGAAAATCCGTCAGATGAGTGGAGGTCAATTTAATTGCCCAATCGTGTTTCGAGGCCCAACAGGTTCTGCGGGTCAGTTAGCCGCTACTCACTCTCAGGCTTTTGAAAGTTGGTTTGCAAATTGTCCTGGATTAAAAGTCGTGGTGCCAAGTAATCCTGCCGATGCAAAAGGATTGCTCAAAAGTGCCATTCGAGATAATGATCCGGTGATCTTTATGGAAAGTGAACAGATGTATGGAGATAAAGGTGAAGTGCCAGAAGGCGAATATTTAATTCCAATTGGAGTTGCAGATATCAAGCGGGAAGGAAGTGATGTTACTATTGTGTCCTTCGGAAAAATTATCAAAGAAGCTTACGCGGCTGCAGAGAAATTAGCAGAGGAAGGCATCGAATGCGAGATTATCGACTTAAGAACGGTACGTCCAATGGATAGTAAAGCGATTATTGATTCTGTAAAGAAGACCAATCGCCTTGTTATTTTGGAAGAAGCATGGCCTTTTGGAAACGTTTCTACTGAAATTACATATCAAGTACAGAACCAAGCATTTGATTATTTAGACGCACCTATTGAAAAAATTAACACCGCAGATACGCCAGCGCCATACTCTCCAGTTCTCTTGGCAGAATGGTTGCCAAACAGTGGAGATGTTATAAAAGCTGTTAAAAAAGTTCTTTACAGATAAAGTTCCCACATTTTTTAAGATATTTCAGCCCCAATTGATCATGTTTTAATTTGCTATGAAGCAAACCCTACTCTTATTTTGTCTATTTCTCTCTACGGTTGCGTTCGCGCAAACCAAGGTAAGCGGTGAAGTGAAAGATGAATTTGGAGAACCTGTTGCCTTTGCAAATGTGATTTTCAAAGATTCGAATGAGGGAACTATCACTAACGAAAATGGTAGATTTTATCTCGAAAGTGATAATGCCCATGACGGATTATGGGTGTCCTTTGTGGGGTATGAGTTGCAAGTTGTTCCTTTAGAAAAACGGACTACCTACGATATGGTAGTTGTTCTCAAAGAAGAAGCCGCGGCCTTGGATGAGGTAGTTATCTTTAGTGGAAAAACTTCCAAAAAGGACAATCCGGCGATTACAATTCTTCGAAAAATTTGGGAAAACCGCCGCGAAAATGGTGTAAAAAAATTCAAGCAGTACCAATACGACAAGTACGAAAAACTAGAATTTGATCTAAATACCATCGATTCTACACTTATTAAAAGTAAGGTGTTTAAAGGAATGGAGTTTATCTGGGATCAGATCGACACTTCCAACGTTACAGGTAATTCTTACTTGCCTATTTTCGTAAATGAAGCCTATTCGAAAGTGTACGGTGATAATTTATTGAAGGAAGAGAAAGAAATTCTCGAAGGAAATAAAAACTCAGGATTCAGTAACAATCAAACTTTAATTGCATTTGTAAAAGACCTTTACAAGGAGTACGATGTATACGATAATTATCTAAAGTTTTTCGACAAAGCATTTACAAGTCCGCTCTCCAGAACAGGAATTGACGTTTATAACTATGTTTTACTGGATAGTGCTTACCGCGACAATAAATGGTGCTATAATATTGTGTATTATCCTCGCCGAAAGAATGAACTTACTTTTAAGGGCGATTTTTGGGTAAATGATAGTACTTGGGCCATCAAAGAAATTAATTTACAAGCTTCCAAGAGTGCTAACCTCAATTGGGTTCGAGAAGTTTATATTGAGCAAGAGTTCGAGGTTTTAAACGATTCCATCTTTCTAATTACGAGAGATTATTTTTTAAGTGATTTTTCACTTCGGAAGAAGGAAAAGGCGCAAGGAATTTATGGAAAACGAACCACTTTGTTTGATAAGTATCAGTTCGATATTGAGAAGGAAAAGAGTTTTTATGGAGAACAGGTAGATCCCTATAAAGACGAAATCTATAACAGATCCGACGAGTTTTGGGAAGAACGTCGCATGGAGCAATTGAGTAAGGATGAAAAAGGGGTGTACGATATGTTGGACACCTTAAAGACTGTTCCTCGTTTTAAGTCCCTCTATAATATAGGTGCAACTTTGGCGAGTGGATATTATCAGATAGGCAATATTGATGTGGGACCTGTTTTTTCTATTTTTGGCTTTAATGAAGCTGAAGGAATGCGACTACGCCTTGGAGGTAGGACTTATTTTGGTCAGAACGATCCATGGCGTTTGGAAGTGTTTGGAGCGTACGGATTTAGGGATCAGCGATTTAAATACGGAGTTTCCGGAAAATGGCTTCTCGACCGTAAATCCAGACTGACGGTTTTTGGAGGAAATAGAAAAGATACGGAACAAACGGGAGCAAGTCTTACTACCAGTACCGATGTCTTGGGAAGAAATTTGGCTTCCTCCGCCTTAATTTCGGTGGGTGCAAACGATCGATTAACGCGTGTGAATTTAAGTACGGTTGGCTTCTCCATTGAGCCTGCTAAGAATTTTCAGGTGCGATTAACGGGTTCTTACCGTACATTAGAATCTGCTACCTCTACTTTTAGTCTAGACTATTTTGATGACGATGGTATTATACAAAGCCAACTTTCTCAACCAGAAATTGAAATGGCTTTTTTCTATACACCAAAACGAAAAACTTCAGGGTACGGAGTGGAGCGCACCGTAATTAACTCTGGGGATTTTCCGAGTATGTTTTTTGGATACACCTATGGTGTTAAAGATGTGCTTAGTGGAGGTTTCGAATACACTAGATTGCAAGCTCTTTATACCCAACCTTGGAATATTGGAGGATTTGGTAGAACCTATACCACGGTCGAAGTAGGAAAGACCTTTGGAGAAGTTCCATTGTCTCTTTTGAGTCCTATTCCTGGAAACCAGACGCTTTTCAGTATTTACAACACATTTAATCAGTTAGACTTTTACGAATTTGTGAGTGATACCTATGCTTCTTTTCATCTTCAACATAATTTTGGGGGTAGACTATTTGGAAGAATTCCATTACTTCGGAAATTGAACTTACGCGAAATTGTAAGCTTTAGAACAGTGTATGGAAGTATCTCTCAGGAAAACATCGATTTAAGTAGGCCTGCTTTCGAATCACTAACAGATCGGCCTTTGATTCCGAGTAATTTAGCTCCTTCAGATCAACTCTACTGGGAATACAGTGTGGGTGTAGGGAATATTTTTAGGGTATTAAGAATCGACTTTAACTTCCGTGGAAATTACCTTGACAATCCCGGTGCAAGAGACTTTGGTGTAACTGGGGTGTTTGGATTTTCTTTTTAATAGAAGAGTGCTAATACATAATGCTGTCAAATTCAATAAGCAGAACTTCAAGCGACCATTACAATCTTAACATTAACTTAAAGTGGAATCTGCTTTAGAGTAATTGAGCTTTTACGTACCTTTGCACCCCCTAAAAAAAGGACTATAAACTACTTAGAAAAAATTACTGAGATATGACAGCAGAAAAGGTAACAACATTCGACGCGCTAATAGAAATCCCGAAAGGAAGCAGAAACAAATACGAATACGATTTTGAATTAAAGAAAATACGGTTCGATCGTATGTTATTTTCTTCGATGATGTATCCTGGTGATTATGGTTTTATTCCTGAAACGTTGGCATTAGACGGAGACCCTTTGGATGTTTTGGTAATGGGTACAGAACCTACATTTCCGATGTGTGTGATGGAAGTAAAGCCAATTGGTGTTTTTCATATGGCGGACGAAAAAGGGCCAGACGAAAAATTAATCTGTGTGCCTGTAACAGACCCTATTTGGAATACCTATGAAGATATTTCCGACTTAAATCCGCACAGGAAGAAAGAGATTACGCACTTTTTTCAGGTATACAAAGATTTAGAAAAGAAGAAAGTAGACGTTGGTGGTTGGGGAGATGCTAAAGAAGCATATGCTATTTTGCAAGCTTGTGTTAAACGCTACGAAGAAAGTGACCATAAAAAGAACGGTAACTTTACAATCTAAAAACTGTATTTTTAAAGCGACCCGTAATTTTAAATGTCTAGTTATGTATAGCAAGCCTACTTTATTGTTTATTTTCATTTTTTCGTTTGCAACCGCGAGTTCGCAAAATATTGGTACATTACTGGAGCGATATGAGAATATACCAGCTAACGGTAAGACCGTTTCCTATTATTTTAATGAAAGCGAATTAACGCTACTAAAAGATCACTTTAAAAGTGTAACCTTACCAAGTGAGACAACTATGGCGGGTGGAGAACCTAGTTTATATGGTGCTTATTTAAATACAAGTGAGTTTGGATATGTAGATATTGATGACGGACGCTATTTCTTTCCCTTAGCTGCTAGTTCTGGAACTAGTGACTTAGAGTCTTGTGGTGATGTAGATCCGTTTGATGTAGATAATGCCTATGTGCTTACCTATGAAAACGGTGAGTTTTACAAGTTGAGTGTCGTAGATTTCCAGTACGAACTTTTAGGTACTATTGCACCTCCAACTGGACAATTTTGGAATGGATTAGAGTTCGATCCTACAAGCGGAATTTTGTACGCAATTGCTTCAGATTTTAGCACAGTTTCTACCCTTTGTATTATTGATAAAGAAAACTTAACCTTTAGTGTAGTTGGGTCAAATTCAACACCTGGAATTGTAGGTATTGCAATCGATTTGTTTGGAAACATGTATGGTTATGAAGTTGTGAACGATAACTTTCTTGAAATTGATAAAGACAATGCCGCTGTGGAGATTATTGGCAACATTGGGTTTGATGCTAATTTTGCGCAGGATTTAGAATGGCATAATACAGACGACGGTGATAGTCTGTATATGATGTGCTTTAATGCAGACATTGCGGATACTGAAATAAGGAGAGTTAACGTTTCTACTGGTACGACATTTGTTGTTGATCAAGTCGAGCCAGATACTCCGATGTCTGAATTCCCTTGGGCTTCAATTATTCAAGAAACTCTTTTGAGCAATAATTCATTCGAAAAAAATCAGATCTCCTTGCACCCTAATCCGGTTGGTGAAAAATTGTATATTAATAACATGGAAGGATCCACTGTTGTTAGTCTAACGAACGAATTGGGACAGGAGATTAGGAGAGATGCTCATTTGGTCAATGGTCAAATAGATGTAGGTGATCTAAGCAGTGGAATCTATTTCTTAAACATAAAAGCGAATCAGGAAATTACAACCATTAAATTTATAAAAGAGTAAACTATCCTTTGTTTAGTTTCTTAAACTAAACATCGAAAAAGCTGTATAGTCACCCCTCTGAGCTCAAAGTTCTAAGGGGTTTTTTAATTGCACTTAATTTCATACTTTTGCGGGTTGAATACTAAACCAAAAAACACTTTATGGAATCAATGATGATTTATATGCCAATTGCAATGGCACTACTGGGGCTCGTTTATATGCTCGTCAAGAAATCTTGGGTAATGAAACAGGATGCCGGAGATGGTAAAATGAAAGAAATTTCAGACCACATTTATGAAGGTGCACTCGCTTTCTTGAACGCAGAGTATAAGTTGTTGGCTATATTTGTAGTTATAGTAAGTATTTTACTCGCTATTGTTAGTTTTATAGTCCCTACAACGCACTGGTTAATTGTAATAGCATTTATTTTTGGTGCTTTCTTCTCTGCTTTTGCAGGAAACATAGGAATGAAGATTGCAACAAAAACGAACGTAAGAACTACACAAGCTGCACGTACTAGTTTACCTAACGCCCTTAAAATCTCTTTTGGAGGTGGAACAGTAATGGGCCTTGGTGTTGCTGGGTTAGCTGTTTTAGGTTTAACTGCGTTCTTCATCTTTTTCTTCCACTTCTTTATGGGAGGTGCATGGACATCTACGGCAGACATGACCGTGGTTTTAGAGACCCTTGCAGGGTTCTCTCTTGGAGCTGAATCGATCGCTCTTTTCGCACGTGTAGGAGGAGGTATTTATACCAAAGCTGCCGATGTTGGAGCAGATCTTGTTGGAAAGGTAGAAGCTGGTATTCCAGAAGATGATCCACGTAACCCTGCTACAATTGCAGATAACGTTGGAGATAATGTAGGTGATGTAGCTGGTATGGGAGCCGATTTGTTTGGCTCTTATGTTGCGACTGTTCTAGCTGCAATGGTACTTGGAAACTATGTGATTAAGGACATGGGCGGAAATATTACGGATGCCTTTGGAGGAATAGGACCTATCTTATTACCAATGGCAATTGCTGGAGCCGGAATCATTATTTCTATGATTGGAACCATGCTTGTTAAAATTAAAAATAACGATGCCAAGGAAGCTCAAGTAATGGGAGCTTTAAATGTTGGGAACTGGACTTCTATTGTATTAGTGGCTATTTCGTGCTTTGTGCTTTGTAAGTGGATGCTTCCAGAAACAATGACTATGGAATTTTTTGGAGAAGGTGATATACAAATCTCTTCTATGAGAGTGTTTTATGCTACTTTAGTTGGATTGGTTGTAGGAGGATTTATTTCCTCCATCACAGAATATTATACAGGATTAGGTAAAAAACCAATCTTGAAAATTGTTGAAAAATCAAGTACAGGTGCGGGTACAAATATTATCGCTGGTCTTGCTACTGGGATGATATCTACTTTTCCATCAGTTATTTTATTTGCGGCGGCTATCTGGGCGTCTTATGCATTCGCAGGTTTCTACGGTGTTGCTTTGGCAGCCTCTGCAATGATGGCCACAACTGCTATGCAATTAGCAATTGATGCATTTGGACCTATTAGCGATAATGCTGGGGGTATTGCTGAAATGAGCGAGCAAGAACCAATTGTTAGAGAGCGTACAGATATATTAGATTCGGTTGGTAATACAACCGCTGCAACAGGAAAAGGATTTGCTATCGCATCTGCTGCCCTTACTTCTTTGGCACTTTTTGCCGCTTATGTCACTTTTACTGAAATTGACGGAATCAACATCTTTAAAGCGCCTGTTTTAGCAATGTTATTTGTTGGAGGTATGGTACCGGTAGTATTCTCTGCACTTGCAATGAATGCGGTTGGTAAAGCGGCCATGGAAATGGTGTACGAAGTAAGACGACAATTCAAAGAAATTCCTGGTATTATGGAAGGTACAGGGAAACCTGAATACGATAAATGTGTTGCTATTTCTACAAAGGCATCACTTAAAGAAATGATGCTTCCTGGATTATTAACAATTGGATTGCCATTAGTGATTGCATTTTTACCAATGCTATTTGGTATGAATAATTTAGCGATCGCAGAAATGCTTGGAGGATATATGGCTGGAGTTACTGTAAGTGGTGTTCTTTGGGCTATCTTTCAGAATAATGCAGGAGGAGCATGGGATAATGCTAAAAAATCTTTTGAAGCGGGAGTAGAGATCAATGGAGAAATGACTTATAAAGGTTCTGAAGCTCACAAGGCTGCTGTAACTGGAGATACCGTTGGAGATCCTTTTAAAGATACTTCTGGACCTTCAATGAATATCTTAATCAAACTTACATGTCTTATCGGATTGGTAATTGCACCTATCTTAGGGGGTCATTCTACAGACGAAATGTCTATCATAACGGAAGAAGGCAACAAGCTTGAAATTACCGAAGATGGAATTAAAGAAACTCGTGCTGTTCAGAAAGAAGTGAAAGTAGAGAAGACCGAACAAGATGGTCAAACGGTTGCAACCGTAACTATTGAAACGAACGATAACGGAACGATTTCTACAGATACTAAAACATTCAAAGGGACGGAAGCAGAAGTAGACGCTCAGATCGCTGCAATTAAAGAGGCCAAAATTATTCTAAAAGAATAACTGGTTTACTTTTATTAAAAAATAACCCTGCCTTTTGGCGGGGTTTTTTATGTAAATAAATTACATTTAATCATGCCGTTATTCAAAAAGGATCCTTTACAGATTATTCCGTTTCAGGGATACGGTACTTCCTCCCACTTTTATGTGCGAGGAAGGGCCTTGGAAGACGAAGGAATTGATCTCTCTAAAAGAAGCTTTTTACAACTTCTAAGAAATACATGGAAACGTTTCGAAACGGATGAAATCCCTCATGCAAACTTAAAGATTAAATTGCCAGACGATCGTTTTGTTTATTCAAAAACCGATAGTAACGGCTATTTTAAAGTGGACGAGCAATTAAATGATTTGGACAGGCTCGTTAATACTGAAGGCTGGTTGGCGTTCAATATGAGTTTCCAGGATTCGTTTGCAGGTCAACCAATTAATAATGATAACAACTTTCAGGGAGAGATTCTCATTCCTTCTAGCAATAGCAGTTTTGGTGTTATCAGCGATATTGACGATACTATCCTACACACAGGTGTAACTTCGACCTTAAAGTGGCGGCTTATTTTTAATACACTTTTCAGAAATGCTGAAAGCAGAAGTCCTTTAGAGGGAGCAGCACAGTTTTATCACCAGTTGCATCGTGGTGCAAACGGGAAAGAGGCCAACCCAATTTTTTATGTGAGCCATAGCCCCTGGAATTTGTATCGTTATCTAGCGTTTTTCCTGCAGCACAATGATTTTCCGAAAGGCCCTATTCTGCTTAGAGATATGAAGTCGGTATTTGGAAAGAAAGCACAGGATGAAAAACCTCAGAAACAAAAAGAGATTGTCAATATTTTAAAGACCTATCCCACCATGGAGTTTGTACTTATTGGTGATGGTGGAGAACATGACGCCGATATCTATATTGAAATAGCAAAAGCGTTTCCGAAGAGAATAAAAGCGATCTATCTTAGAAGTGTAGCAGATCAAAAGAGAATGCTCCGCATAAAAGGTCTTTTTGATAGTTATAAGGATACTCCTGTTCTTCTGGTAAATAAAAGCGATGATGCCATTGTTCATGCTCGAAACCTAGGTCTCCTACATTAGAAGTTTAAGGTATAATCTTGCGATCAAGTTGAAAAAGAAGAATGTGCTTTGTGGTGTCTAGAACAAACCGTGCAGCTCCGCATCTATTTTATTAATTACCTCTCCTAAATCTTCTGGGTTATCTACAAAGTTGATGTTATCTACATCGATGACCAACAGGTTACTTTTGTCATAACCGTGAACCCAAGCTTCATAGCGCTCGTTTAAACGGCTGAGGTAATCAATGCTAATTGTGTTTTCGTAATCGCGACCTCTCTTGTGAATCTGATTCACAAGATTGGGAATCGAACTTCGAAGATAAATAAGCAAGTCGGGTCCTTCGGTAACACTTTCCATCAAATCGAATAACGACCTGTAGTTCTCATAGTCGCGGTTGGTCATAAGCCCCATTGCATGAAGATTGGGCGCAAAAATATACGCATCTTCATAAATAGTTCTATCCTGAATAACCTTTTTTCCACTTTCCCGAATATCCAAAATTTGCCGAAAGCGACTGTTTAAGAAATAGATTTGAAGATTAAAAGACCAACGTTCCATTTGGTTGTAGAAATCGTCCAAATACGGATTGTCTTCCACATCTTCATAATGAGCCTTCCATTTGTAATGTTTGGCCAATAAACGGGTGAGGGTGGTCTTGCCGGAGCCAATATTTCCTGCGATTGCAACGTGCATAAATCTACTGCTTAGGTGGTGTTAGTGTAAAATTGGAAACTTTTTTTCCGTCATAAATATACAGGAATTCTTGCGTTAGCTGCAAGTCTTTTATTTTGTTTTCGTTGAAGTCAAATTCTATTGGCTTAATAACATCTTCTGAAATGTAATAGAGCCTATTTTCTTTCAAAGCAATTGCGGTCTTTCCATTTCTAACCACAGTTTCAAACCCGATGAGTTCTTTTTCGGCAAGTAAACTTCCATAGATGTTTACTTGCCATAAATATTCTTCAGTTAACAAAAAACAGTCGTTAAAATTACTGGTTTGCGCAACTAGTTTTCCAGGGTAGGGTTGCGAGAAAACAGTTTCTCTATTGGTTCTGTAATCAAACAACTCCAATTGTTGTGTGTCCATGTTAAAAATCCAAAGCCTGTTGTTCCCAGCATTGGTCGCCGCACTTACGTTGATAAAGGAGGGAAGGTTGTTAAAATTGATGCGTTCCTTTTCATTTAATCTATTGTCTAAGAAAACAACGGTATTTACTTCTGAATAAAAAACAACGACGTTTAACGGATTAATCAAATCTACGCTAGCAATAGGACCTAACTGAAAGTCTTGAAAAACAAATTGCCCAAGATCACCTTCTTTTCTAAGTGCTCCGTCTTGAACATAGTATAAATGCTTATAAGAGTCGTATCCAATAAACCGATCGGCATTCAATTCTTGCTCTTTTGAAAGCGTAAGTTCTTGAGCTCCCAATGCACTAGTTAGAAATAATAGAATAAACAAGATTCTCATATAAATGCAAGATACGAAAATCGTGCCGAGGTCTTGGAAATACGATAAGCGATATGAGATGTACGATTTAAAATGTGTCGTTGACATTCGAATGCCCTCCTTTTTGTGTTCTTTTTTAACTTCGAGTTAGTGTTCAACAAACCAGCTTGTAACCGTAGCCTCGTACATTGATAATTTGGATGCGTTTATCTTTTTGTAATTTTTTTCGAAGTTTTGATATAAAAACATCCATGCTGCGAGCGCTAAAGAAATCGTCGTCTTTCCATAGTTTTTTCAAGATGACGGAACGGTCTAAAACCTCGTTCTTATTGTTTAATAAGTGGTGTAATAAATGTGCTTCCCGATGTGTGAGTGACAGGATTTCTTCATTCTTGTATTGCAAGGTTTGTTGTTTAAACTGAAACATATATTCTCCAATAGATCGTTCCTCATTCTCTCCAGCGGACTGCAGTTTGAGAAGGCTCTTAATTCGAACAATGAGCTCTTCCATGCTGAATGGTTTTTTTAAGTAATCGTTGCCACCTAAGTTAAAACCTTCCACTACATCTTGGGTTTGAGATTTTGCTGTGAGAAATAAAATAGGAATGTCGGTATCGATCATTCTTATTTCTTTTGCTAGGGTAAAACCGTCTTTTTTCGGCATCATTACATCCAGTACCAGAAGCCGAGGAGCTTTTGTTTGATAGATGTCCAAGGCTTCTTTCCCATCTTCGCAAAGTAGTACTTCAAATCCTTTAGTTTCTAAACTTTCTTTTACAATTTGTCCTAAGGCTGGTTCGTCCTCGGCGAGTAAAATTTTGATGGGATCACTCATTGGGTAGCGTAATTTTAAAGGTAGTGCTAGGGTTTAGGTCAAGTTGTACTTGTCCGTTGTGCTTTTCGATTATTTTCTTGGTGTAGTAGAGGCCAATTCCAAAGCCCTTAACATCATGCGTGTTTCCTTTGGGTACTCTGTAGAATTTTTCGAATACCTGCTTTTTATGCGCATCGGTAAGGGAGTTTCCACTATCGCGAATGGTAATTTCTAATTCTTTCGTTTGCTTGATTTCTACTGAAATTTTCGATCCTCCGTATTTAATCGCATTATCGATGATATTGTTAATGGAATTTTCGAAGTGAAAGACGTCCAATTTCTGAAGAATCACTTCCGAAGAACTAGAAAAAGAAATTTGTTTGTTCTCCAGCGCAATTTCTTCTCGACGTGTCGCTTTCCGAAGTAATTCAACGACATCTGTATTTTCAAGGTTGAGGTCGAGTTCTTCGCTATCCAAGGTGGCTGTTTCTAATAACTTTTCGACCATCACATTTAATTTGCTCACCTGCTCACTAGATATTTTTGCGTACCTCAGGTTTTTTTCAATATCGTTTTCAGTATTAAAACTTTGGATTGCTTCCATGGCAATTCCAATGGTTGCTATGGGTGTTTTAAATTCATGTGTAATGTTGCTGATAAGGTCGTTTTTTACTTCTGCAAGTTGTTTTTGTTGCCTAATAATTTTTAGAAGGTAGAGGAGGCAAACAATTACGCTTCCCACTAATAAAAATGATAAAAGCATGCCAACTAAATTTTTGCGTAATACAGCTGAAGTCACATTTGTAAAATGCGCGTCCAACTTATTTCCATAATGGAAAAAAGGAGATTTTGAGGCGGTATGGAGTGTTGCTTTCTCAATCATATCGGCCCGCAATTCTGTGGAAGCCTTATTTAAGGAGGTATGTGTTAAACCATAATCAAGCGCAATTTCTTTGCGATCGAGCTCTATTTTGAAAAGACTATCGATCTTAGGGAGTGATAGCGCGTCTTCAGAAATGGAAACAATAATTTTAGAAGTAAGTGTCTCTACTGGTTTCTTTAAATTTTTGTAGTAGGCGGCAATCGAGTCGGTAGATAATTCTACACGTATCGAATCATCTATCATAAAAAAGCCATTCACGGTGTCGGTTAGCTTCGATTTCATCATACTTAGGGTATTAGAAAATCGTTGATCACGGCTGGATAGAAATCCGTACGAGGTAGAGGTGTCGGCAATGATAATTTGAATACTATCCTTATTTATATGCAAGCCCTCCGAAAATTCAAGTTCCATACCAAAATGGTCTTCCATAATTTCGAACGAATTTTCCTTGGCTAATTTGGCGTAGTATTCGTCCACCGCATTGTCTAGACTAGTTTGTACGTCGTTTATTAACTGTTGCTTGCTGGTTTGATAGTTTTTATAGTTCCAATAAAGTTGAATCGATAGCGTAGCAAGTATAACTAGGCTAATAAAGTAAAGTAAGGCTTTGTATTTCGATTCGTTCATAAATTTGCTTTAAAAGGCTCATCAACTTCCCATCAAATGTACAGCCTTAGGGTTGTCATTACCAAACCGCTTAACACTCGTTAACACTACTTAACTTTAAAAACTGTAGAGACTTCCCATATTTGTAAGGTAAAATCTAAAACACGGGTCATGAAATTAATCACCTTTACCACATTGTTAATTACACTGCTTTTAGTTGGGAGCCTAAAAGCTCAGAATATAGAAGGTATTGCTACCTATAAAACACAGCGTCAAATGGATATTCACTTGGATAGCACTCATGTTGATGACGCAATGCAGCAACAGTTAAAAGCGATGTTGATGAAACAATTTCAAAAGGAATATACGTTGGAGTTTAGTGAAACCGAATCTATTTATAAGGAGGTAGAGAAATTAGACGCTCCAAACCCCATGAGTGGCTCGATGCAAATTGAAATTGTGGGCAGTGGTGATAGTGATCTTTTGTATAAGAATATAAAAGATCAACAATTTACCAATCAGGTTGAAATGTTTAGCAAGCAATTTTTGATTCAGGACAGCCTTCAAGACCGCGAATGGAAATTGGAAAAAGAGACAAAGAACATCGGAGATTATACTTGCTTTAAGGCCACATCCACCTACGAGCGAACGGTGATGAATGTAATGAGTAATTCTGCGAACGATGCGTCTACTGGTGAAAAGGAAGAAAAGAAGGAAATGGTTACGATTACTGCCTGGTATACACCTCAAATTCCGGTAAGAAATGGTCCAGCTTCGTACGACGGACTGCCCGGACTTATTCTTGAGATAGCCGATGGGGAGTTGAGTGTGCTTTGCAGTAAAATTGTGATCAACCCTAAAGACGGAACTGATATTGTACAGCCCAAAGGCGGTAAAAAAGTTACACAAGCGGAGTTTGATGTCATTATGGAAAAGAAAATGAAAGAGATGGAAGAACAATTTCATGACGGTAGAAGAGACGGGGGTAATCAAATTGAGATAAGAATTGGGGGATAGGTTCTTTTAAGAGTATTAAAAGGTGTTTTTCGCTTCAGAAATGAAACTATTAACGAAATAGATAGTCTAAGTTATTATAATAACTTTAGCCTTGGTTAAAAACACATCACATGAAAACAATACTATCTATTTGGATCCTACTTTTTTCGATGGTCGGATTTGCACAAAACATTAGCGGAAAAGCATACTATGAGTCTAAAACGACTGTGGATATGGATAATTTCGGAAATCGAGAGATGAGCGAGCAAATGAAGCAGCAGATCATGGATCGAATGAAGAACTTCTTGGAAAAAACGTATATACTCACCTTTAATGGAAACGAATCTATCTATAAGGAAGATGAGAAATTGGATGCAAGCCCAGGAGGCGGACGTGGGTTCGGAATGATGATGAGTAGTTTTTCGGCGGGAGTTCAGTATAAAAACTTGGAGACCAATCAGATTTTAGAAGAGCGTGAGTTTTTTGGCAAACAATTTTTGGTAAACGACACTATTACGAACCTACAGTGGGAAGTAGGTAAGGAGTCTAAGCAAATTGGACAATATCTAGCCATCAAGGCAACTGCCATGAAGCAAGTGGATCCAAACGATTTTAGTATGGCTCGGCGCCGAAGAGGTCGCGGTAGGGATAGTGAAAAAAAGGAAGATGAAGTAACTAAGGATACTACCAAGGTTTCAGACCCTTTTGACGAGATCGAGGTTCCAAAGCAAGTGCTGGTTACTGCATGGTTCACTCCTCAGATCCCAGTTAAAAATGGACCGGGTGAATACGCTGGACTGCCAGGATTGATCTTGGAAATGAATATAGACAGAACAACTATTCTCTGTTCAAAAATTGTGATGAATCCCAATGAGGCAGATGCAATTGAAGCCCCAGATAATGGAAAAGAAGTTTCGAGAGCTGAATACAATAAAATAGTAAAAGAAAAAACGGAAGAAATGCGTCAAAACTTCCGAAATGGAGGCGGAAGACGTGGCGGTGGAAGAAGATTTGGTGGGTAGTACTCCATTTTTAATCTGCTAGAAAATTTCGGCTAATCAATCAAAAAAACTTATGAAGAACCTCATCTGGATCGCGGTGATCTTATGTACCGCATCGCTTTCAGCACAGTCAATTAACGTACGTGGTACTATTAAAGATTCTATTGGAAATCCACTGGAATTGGCAAACGTTATTGCAACGGTCCAAGCTAACGGGGATATCGAATCTTATGCCATTACAAATAGTGAAGGACGTTTTAAGTTAGATCTTTCGGAAGGAGACATTTATATTTTGAACGCCAGTTTCTTAGGGTACGAAAATTCGATCAAAGTGGTGGAGGTTTTGGAAGGTTCAGAAGATATTAATATTGCGTTTGTTTTAAAGGAGTCTGCCGCTCAGCTCGATGGAGTAGAAATTGTCTATGAAATGCCAGTTACGGTAAGAGGAGATACTATTGTTTACAATGCCGATTCGTTCAATAGAGGTGACGAGCGCAAACTAGGGGATGTGATGAAAAACCTTCCAGGGATAGAAGTGAATGATGATGGAGAAATTGAAGTGGAAGGCAAGGCGGTAACTAAGGTGATGGTAGAAGGAAAGGATTTTTTCGATGGAGATTCGAAACTTGCCACCAAGAACATTCCTGCTGACGCAGTAGATAAGGTGGAAGTACTTCGTAACTATAATGAAGTAGATCAAATGCGTGGTTTAGGTAACGACCAAGATAATGTCGCGATTAATATTAAGCTGAAAGAAGGCAAAAAGAACTTTTGGTTTGGAGAAGTTACGGCTGGTTCTGGTGTAGATAGTGAAATGGATGAACGTTATTTAATACATCCAAAGCTTTTTTATTACAACCCTAAATACAGTATTAATCTTATAACCGATTTTAACGATATAGGGGAAGTGCCTTTTACGTTTAGAGATTATTTTAATTTTACTGGAGGTTTTAGAAATTTTAATCAGGGTGGTGGAACTCGTTTTAATGTGAGTGAAGGTGATCTTGGATTTGCTGTGGCGCAGAACAATAGAGCAAATTCTATTGAGACGAAATTTTTAGCAGGTAATTTTAGTTGGAAGGCCAATAAGAAGTGGGATTTAAGTGGATTTGCTATTCTAAGCGATAATAAAACCAATATCGTTACCAATGCCATTCGTCAATATATTTCTACAGGGGCGGTGGAGAATTCCAATAGTAATACCAATCAGCGTAGCCAACTAGGAATGCTCAAGTTGAGTAGTGTTTTTAAGCCGAACTCAAGGTTTCAAATGGATTACGATGCGCTTATCAAAGCTTCCAAACAAACCGAGAACGGTAATAATTTGTCTCAATTCAATGGACTTACGAATGATATTTCAGAAGGACTCGAAAATAGACCAGCTTCCATTAACCAAAACGTAAATATCTATTACACATTAGACGATAAGAATATTTTTGCAGCGCAGGCGCAACATTTATGGCAAGACGAAGATCCTTTTTATAATGCGGTGACCGATCTCGTTCCTTTTCCGGGAATTTTACCAGTAGACACCCTTCAAAACAGATATGATATCAATCAACAAAAAAACGTTAGGACGCATAAATTGGATGCGAAGGTCGATTATTATCATGTTTTAAACAATAAGAGTAATATTAATCTAACATTGGGGACGACGGTAAGTAGTCAAAAGTTTAACTCGAATATCTTTCAGTTATTAGATAATGGTGATAGAGAAGATCTGGAAGAATCTCCTTCCATAGATAGTGAGTTTATTTCTTTGGAAAACGACGTAACTTATGGATTTACCGATGTGTTTTTAGGTGCTCATTATAAAGTAAAGACTGGGAAATTTACATTTACTCCTGGAGTTACTTTACACAATTATAATTTACGAAACGAACAATTTGGTACTACAGAAACGCAAAACGATTGGTTGGTGTTACCAGATGTGAATGCAATATTTGAAATTAAAAAAAGCGAATCATTGCGCTTTAATTATGCCATGACAGCAGCTTATACCGATGTAAATAACTTCGCTGAAGCCTTCGTGTTTAATAATTACAATAATTTATTTCGCGGAAATCGTTTCTTGGAGAACTCAATTGCTCATAGCTATAGTCTTAATTATTTCAGTTTTAATTTATTCAATTATACCAACATCAGCGGGTCACTGAATTACAACCGAACGGTCGAGGGAATTAAGAGCAACACCAGTATTATTGCTATTAATCAAGTAACGAGTCCAGTTAATATTGACAGCAATTTTCCTGATGAAACCTTCTCGGCCTTTGCAAGGTTTAGCAAACGGATAAAGAAGATTCAGTTTAGTGGAAATGCGAATGTTGCCCTAAGTAAATCAAATAATATTATTCAGGAGCGAGTTTTTGACGATATGGGTGAAATTGTTGGAGCAAACGAAATAATTCAAGCCAGTGAGAGTTTAACTCAGAATTACAGAGGAAGCATTCGGAGTAGTTTCAGGGACTGGCCTAATTTTGAAGTGGGTTATAATTTTACTGTAAATAAATATGATAACGGTGGGTTCGAACAAACATTTTACACACAGCGGCCTTACGCCAATATAGATGTGCGGTTCTTGAAACATTTTAATTTAATTGCAAATTGGGATCTTTACAACTATACCAATAAGGCCAATACAATTGAGAACCAGTATTCGTTTGTGAATGCTACTTTGTACTTTCAACAAGGGGAGAGTCCTTGGGAATTCTCTATACAAGGAACCAATTTAGCCGATGTTGAGTTTACCAATAATGATAGTTTTAATGATCAGTTTAATACCACCAACCAGTATTTTGTTCTTCCTAGAATCTTGATGCTTGCTGTTAAATATGATCTGTAATTTCTTCTGAAATTTTCATCTAAAAATGTAGGTAATCAAGGCAGATTTCGGTTTTATTTTAGGGAGCTATCGTTCACTACTAGCTTTTTCATGTAGCGAAAAACAGAATTTCAAGAAATTTCCTACCTTTTTATCGGTGAATATTGACTTTTAATCGATGTTTTTTCATTTAATCCGATATTTATTAACTTTAATCTGTTAATTTTTTATTAACATATAAATTTGATTTTAAGCTATTTAGGTGGTTTAGTGCGTTTCGTTTGTCGTCTTTTGCATACAATTTTAGGGCTACTACGTAATGTTACGTAGGCTTTTGTCACTCTTATAACTTAGATTCGTTGCGATAAACAAATCTATTTTATTATGAAAAAAATTACCTACGGGCTCTTTGTTTTTTGTTTTGCCTTTTTTACTTGGCAGAGTAATGCGCAAGAAGCTTGCGACATTGAAGATCTCAATCCAGAAGACGCCGCTCAACTATTAGTAGACATCCAATCCATGGGATTTGGTACGAATGGCCAAGCCATAACACCAGTTGGACCTATTACAGTTCCTTTTCAGCCACACATCATTAGAAATGATGCAGGTTCGGGCGGTGCAAATGCTGCTACTGTTATAGCTAACATAGCCGCCGCTGCAGGACATTATGCCGCTTATGGAATTATTCTAGATGTGAAGCCTATTATTTATACAAATAGTACCGCGCTACAAACACTAGGAGGCCCTGGGGTGGATGGTAAACCAGAAGGGGATGCCAATCTTCCAGGACTTAATGTTACCAATCATGTAAATGCTTATTTTATTCCATTAATATATGGTTCTTCAGGAGGCCTAATTGGTGGTTATGCACGTTTTCCATGGAATGGTCCAGATTACTTTACGGTAGCAAATGGTAACCTAGAAGCCAATGGAGCTACGGTTGCACATGAGATGGGTCATTACTTTGGTTTGCTTCATACTTTTGAAACCGCTTTAGGTGCAGAACTAGTGAACGGTTCTAACTGTGGATCTGCTGGAGATTTATTGTGTGACACCCCTGCCGATGGACTTTCCTTTTTTGGAGATGTAAATTCTGGTAGTTGTGCATACGCTCAAGGTACAGATTCAAATGGAGATGCATATGTTGCAGATGCAACACAGATCATGTCATACAATCAGCCCTTTTCTTGTGTCTCTAATTTTTCTGCTGAGGCAGATGCTAGAATGAGATTCTATATGGGGAACGACGACCCAAATACACGAAGCTATTTATTTACTCCAACAGCCGTTTGTCAGAACATCACTGTCCAACTTGATGCCGGTGGAAATGTTACCGTTACAGGTGCAGCTATTAATGGAGGTTCAACAGATCCAAATGGAGATACATTAACGTATACTCTTAGTACATCTTCTTTTACTTGTGCAGATATTGGAGCAAATACAGTGACTTTAACTGCTACAGATCCTAATGGATTTTTTGATACCTGTACAGCTACTATAACTGTAGCGGATACTCTGGCTCCAACTATTTCATGTCAGGCTACTATTTCTGTAGGTAATGATGCTGGGACATGTGGTGCCGCAGTAACGTATACTGCACCAGTAGGTATCGATAATTGTAGTGGTGCATCCACGTCTCAAACAGCTGGTTTAGCCTCAGGCTCAACTTTTCCAATTGGGACCACTACCAACACGTTTGTTGTGACAGATGCAGCTGGATTAACAGCAACCTGTTCTTTTAATGTAGTGGTAACAGATACTCAAGGACCAGCAATTTCTTGTCTTTCAAATATTTCAGTAAATAACGATACAGGTCTATGTGGAGCTGTAGTAAATTATACTGCACCTGTAGGGACAGATAATTGTACTGGAGCATCCACCTCTCAAACAGCTGGTTTAGCCTCAGGCTCAACATTTCCAATTGGGACAACTACCAATACATTTGTTGTAACAGATGCAGCTGGATTAACAGCAACCTGTTCTTTTAATGTAGTGGTAACAGATACTCAAGGACCAGCAATTTCTTGTCTTTCAAATATTTCAGTAAATAACGATACAGGTCTTTGTGGAGCTGTAGTAAATTATACTGCACCTGTAGGGACAGATAATTGCACTGGAGCATCCACCTCTCAAACAGCTGGTTTGGTCTCAGGATCTACTTTTCCTGTTGGAACAACTACCAATACTTTTGTTGTAACAGATGGCGCTGGGTTAACAGCAACTTGTAGTTTCGATGTTACTGTAATCGAGAGTGAAGTGCCAACATTTACGTGTCCTACAGTTGGAGGAACGTTCGAAGCAATAACTTTGACTGATCCAAGTGGAGACGGAATCTTTAATGGTTCAGATGTAACTACAAGTCCATTAAATGCGACTCCTGGAACTAATGGGACTTTAGGTTGGTTTAATGATGGAGGCTTAAATTGCTTTGGGAATGCAGTAGCGGAGTATTCGGGAGCACCAACTGTGGATGGATTATTTAATATGGATCCTGCCGGAAATTTCTCTACTCCAATGACCTTCAATAATGGAGATATTATTGATAGTACTACAGGAACTACAGGATGGGGAATAGTAAGTAATCTAACCCCTGGAACCTATAATCTTGGTTTACACACCTTATCTGATAACTATGGATACATGAATATTTCATATGATGGTACAGATATTACTATAAACAGCATGGTAATCAATTCTGTTGCAGGGGCAGGAATTAATGTAGGTGCCGCGCCATCTACCAATCTCGAATTCACTACATCAGCAGATGGTAATCTTGGAGATTGTTTATATACAGTTAACGGTACCATTTTAGATCCTACTAATCAAACGGACAACTGTGGAGTTGCTTCTGTAACTAATGATTTTAATAGTAGTAGCACACTGGCAGGAGCAAATCTTCCTGTTGGAACAACTACAATTGAATGGACAATTACCGATACCAGCGGAAACTTATCAACCTGTATGTATGATGTTGTGGTGACCGATGATCAAGCACCTGAGGCACTTTGTACTCCCTTTACGACGCAATTAGATGCCAATGGAACGACGAGCATAACTGCTAACAATGTAGATGGTGGAAGTAATGACAACTGTGGAATTGCTTCTCTAAGCGTAACACCAAGCTCATTTACTTGTGCAAATATTGGAGATAATACGGTTACCCTTACGGTTACCGATGTAAACGGGCTTGTAAGTACATGTACTACGTTAGTCACTGTGGAAGATAATGTAGGTCCAGATGTTTTATGTACGTCTATAAATGTTGTTTTAGACACCAATGGAATGGCAAGTATTACTGCCGCCGATGTGGATGGAGGAACTACAGATGCTTGTGGAATTGATACCCTAAGTATTGATATAATGGACTTCACTTGTTCAGATATTGGAGCAAACGATGTAACGTTAACTGCAA
This sequence comes from uncultured Flavobacteriaceae bacterium, assembly GCA_947495135.1. Lineage (GTDB taxonomy): Bacteria > Bacteroidota > Bacteroidia > Flavobacteriales > Flavobacteriaceae > Aureisphaera. The sequence goes on along the minus strand of CANLXN010000002.1, from coordinate 436,402 downwards.
CCGATGTAAATGGGAACACGAGTACATGTATTGCGGTTGTTACTGTAGTAGATGATCAAACACCAGTTATTACATGTGCCGCAGATGTGAGCGTAAACTCAGACGCAGGTCTTTGTGGAGCAATAGTAACCTTCGTAGAACCAACGGTTGTAGATAACTGTTCGGTAACTGTGGCCCAAACTGCAGGTCTTGCAAGTGGAAGTGAATTCCCAGTGGGAGTTAGTACGGTAGAATATACTGTAACAGATGCTGGTGGAAACATAGTTGTTTGTGATTTCACAATTACAGTTGAAGATAACGAGCCAGCGGTGGCCGTATGTCAGGACATTACTGTTGAATTGGATGCTACAGGAGTTGCTACAATTGTAGCTACAGATGTAGACGGAGGTTCTGCAGATGCTTGTGGAGTAGCTACTGTTTCTATCGATGTTGCAACTTTTGATTGTAGCAATGTAGGTACAAATGATGTAATTTTAACTGTAACCGATGTAAACGGAAACGTTAGTACGTGTACTGCGGTAGTAACCGTATTGGATCTATTAGCTCCAGTTATTACATGTCCAGCAGATCAAACTGTTGTGTATGACACAGGAAGCTCATCTTATACAGTACCAGATTACTTCGCAACGGGTGAAGTTACTGTAACAGATAATTGTACAGATCCTGTGACCCTTACTTCACAAGATCCTGCCACGGGAATGTCAATCGCAGAAGGAGTTTATACTGTTACTTTAACTGTAGAGGACGCCTTTGAAAATGTAACGGAGTGTACGTTCGAGTTAACTGTAGAAGATGTGTTATCTGTTGGAGAAAACAATGCAAATATCTCTACCGTTCTTATGTATCCTAATCCAGCCAGTGATTTTGTAACTATTAGTAATCCACAAGGTGTCCAATTGGAAACTGTTGCGATGTACGATATAACAGGACGTTTAGTGATTAGTAAAAACTTAAGTGATATGATTGGTGAAGAAACAATTAATGTTTCAAAACTAAGCAGTGCTACTTATATGGTACTCATTTCTGGTCCAGAAGGACAAATCATAAAACAATTGATTAAAGAATAATTGTACTAGATTATTGAAGTTTAGTAGAACCCTTCTTGAGAAATTAAGAGGGGTTTTTTATGCCGAAACGTGAATTTTTTTCAAGCAGGCATTGTTTGTAGTTGAATTAATATTCTGCTTATTCATTTCATTGGAGGTTAAAGTTTTCCTAAAGGAAAGCTTGTTTATTGACCAAAAGTTTGTTTATTTAAACTTGAGAACTTATTAAGTTTCAAAATAACCATTCTATTTAGATGCAATAATTGTGCATTTGAGAGACTACCTTCCCCCTCATGAAAAATTTCTTCTTAATTTTAGTTCTTCTATTTACTATTGTTGCAACAGCTCAAGAAGACTCTTTAGAGAATGTTGTTAAAGAGCTAAAACAAAAGATTGCCAGCACAGAAAAAGGGGAAAAGCTAAAGTGGATGGATAGTCTAACTTTGATGATTGAGTTCAATGAGGAATTTAAATACGATTCGATAATTCAGGAAAATATTAGATTCGCAATTTCTATAGATTCTTTTAATACAGCTACAAGACATACAGCAGATCGTATTTACTACAAAAGTTCCATCCTTAGTCTTCCACAAGAAGGGCTGGAAATATTCAATAATTATAAGGTTTCTGAGGAGAGTATTAGTGATTACAGTATGATTTCTAATTTACACCTCTATGCGGGAGATTGTTATTATGCCTTAAAAAATTATGATGAGGCATTAAGTTCTTATGAGAATGCAAAGAATAATGCTGTTAAATCTGGCGTAAGAAGTAGAATGGGCTTAACCTACTTAAGAGTAGGGTCTGTTTATATGCAAATAGGGAAGTTGGCCGAAGCATCCAATGAATATCAAGATGCTAATAATCTCTTTCTTGAAGTAAAGGATACGCTAAATATTATCAATACAAAAAACTCACTTTCTGTACTATACAGTCAGAATGGATTTTACGAGGAAGCCGAAGAGGTCCGTAAGGAGGCTATTGAGTTGAGTAAAGAAATAGGAGGAGGTCATTCTCTGGTCTCATTATATTATAACGCTGCCTTTGATCATAATTTGCAAGGAAATAATCAAAAGTGGATATCTAATTTAAAACTAGCGCTGGCCGAAAGTGAGATTTCCGAATATCGTGCTTTTTCGCACCCCAATATTTTGAACAATCTTGTGGCCGCTTATGCAGAAAATGATAGTATCGCCTTGGCCGAAAAAATCTTTGCTGAGGTGGAAAGCAACCCCGAAGCATATACCATGGGTGTGAATAGGGACTACTATTTAATGGCTTTAAAAGAACTGGCATTTGCAAAAGGCAACTATCAAGACGCCCTAAAATATGGTATGGAACATTTGGAGTTAACAAAAGCTTATGACGGCCTTATTGAACTCTATAGTGCTGAAAAATTTCTTGGAGAAGTTTATCAAGCACTTGGCGAAACAGACCGAATGAATCATCATTTAAACGCTTACTACAGAGTTAAAGATTCGGTTTCAAATGTGCAAAATGTAAAATCGCTGGCCTATTACCAAACCTTGTATGAAACGGAGAAAAGGGACCGTAAAATTGAATCTCAGGATAAGGATATCACATTGTTAGATGCGCAGAATTCTTTAAAAAACCAGTTGTTAATTTTTGGAAGCCTAGGGCTTCTGGGATTCTTTGGGCTTCTTTTATTATTTCGATCCAGAAATGCGGCTCAAAAAAGACAGAAGCTTCAGGAAGGATTTTCCCAAGATCTCATTATCGGTCAAGAAGAAGAACGCACACGCGTTGCCAGAGAACTCCATGATAGTGTGGGGCAAAGACTCGCAATTATGGTTAAGAAAAGTGATGATCAAGACAATCAGGATATGAAAGAGTTGGCTACCGGGACTTTGGGAGAATTACGCAGTATTGCCCGAGGCCTGCATCCTTCTATAATGGATCGATTAGGGACTACCAAGGCTATAGAGACCATGGTGGATGAGCTAAATACGGGGTCGGGTACCATTTTCACAAATGACATTGAAGACATAGACCAATTACTCAATAAAGAAGATTCCCTTCATTTATATCGCATCATTCAGGAGGTATTGACCAATATGATGAAACATGCCAATGCGAAAGCAGCTTCTGTAACAGTAGAGAAAGGTCCAAAAATAATAAAGGCAGTTATTAAAGACAATGGGGATGGGTTTTCGGTAGATGAAAAGATAAACAAAAGTGCTAGTCTAGGTATGAAGACCCTTTTTGAACGTGCCAAAATTCTTAAATCTCAATTAAAAGTAGACAGCGAGATAAACAAAGGTACCACTGTGGTCCTTGAAATCCCCATTTAGTATGATCCCAAATAATGAAATATCTCTTGTTATTGCAGATGACCATCCCATCCTCTTGTCTGGATTGTATGAAAAACTGCTAAAACACAACTATACTGTTCTTGGGCAAGCTGCCAATGGAACACAAGCACTGGAACTCATCTTAAGTACGAAACCAATGGTCGCTATTTTGGATATTGATATGCCTTGGTTAACTGGTTTTGAGGTAATCGCGTCGGTAAGAAAAAAAGGCATTACTACCCAATTCATCATACTTTCACTTCATGCAGAAGCAGAATATGTTGCTGAGGCTAAATCTCATAATGTAGATGGGTATTTATTAAAGGAGGATTCATTCACGGAAATTGAAAAATGCATTCATTCCGTGCTGAAAGGTGAAGAGTATTATAGCAGTTCCTTTGAGAATTTTTCGTTGGAAAATGCTTCTGAAGAATTACAGAAACTAAAGCTCTTAACTTTTTCTGAAATGGCCATACTCAAATTAATTGCACAACATTTGTCTTCGAGTAAAATTGCAGAAACGCTCTGCGTTTCAGCCAGAACAATAGAAAAACACAGAAGCAATATTATTGCGAAATTGGATATTGCTCAAGAACCTAACGCATTGGTGCATTGGGCCTTGTTACACAAAAATGTAGTTTTAACCCAATAATCCCGTTTACGTAACCTTACGTATTCTTCACGTGCTATTACGTAGCTTTTCTGCTAATTTGTTATCCTACCTTGCTAAAAAAGTCAACATGGTACAATCAACATTATGTATAGCTCATAGGCAAGAAGTATATGCGCATGGACTGGTACATGGGTTGAAAACTGAAAAATTTAAATCTACTATCTGCCTAACCAGTGGAGTGGAAGTGCTCCAGTTTATTTTAGAGCATCAACCTATGCTGGCTATATTAGACGTCGATCTACCATACCTGTCGGCCTTCGATATTATTAAGATTTGTTATGAAAAAAATAGTGCAACAAAATTTGTCGTTATTTTTCCTAATGCAGATTGTGAGTATAGCATAAGCCCCATATCACTAAGTATTGTTGGGGTGCTTTATATGGATGACACATTCCAAATGATGCAGGCACGCCTTAATTACCTCGCGTAAGCATCAATTTATCCATCTTTCAATTCCTTCTCAGGTACCCTTCAGGCTCACATTTCAACTATTCTTAAAATGTATCTACGTAACGCTACGTAGTATTCCCGTGGGGTCTCGTATTTCACAATCTGTTCATTCAAAATACCTTGCAACCATATTATAACTCTGGTTAAATCAATTATTATGAAAACAATAACTATATCAAAACGAACGTATATGCAAGCCGCTATTGGCAATGCACAACGGCAAAGACAAGCCCTCTATACAATACTATTAAAAGTGCTACCTGTAGTGCTACTCGCTTTGGTTTCTGCCAATGGGCTAATAGCCCAAAATATGGACATGCAGGCTACTTTTAGTTCCTTTAGGGGGAATTGCCCGGAGGTTGGCGATGAAGAGTACACTTGGAATGGTGCTTTGGGTTATCTTAATACAGATGGGATAGGGTACAACTGTCAAACTGTGGATGCCGATAATAGCCCCTATGTTAAGAATTATGATAGGGAGGGTCTAGTGCGTTCTAATACCGACTTTACTTATGTCAATTGGTGGGTAGAAATGTGGGAAGATGATTATGGTTCACGTTGTTTTCCTACACCGAGACTGGAAGACTGTAAAGTTTCGATTTCTGGACAATATGTTGAATTCCCAAATCTCAATGAATTTTCTGAAACAATAGATACGCATGTAGCAGGCAATAGTGCGATGTCTCTAACAACTACTATAAAGTATCGATATACCAGATTTCCACTTTCCCAGGTATTACAGCCCCAAGGAAGTAACGGGGATCTTGCGAACCCAATAGGGTCTGGAAGTCGTCCTTTTTGGGGTAGTCAAGGTTCTTGGGCGAATGGTGTTTCGGGATCATATACCGCTGCTTCTGGGACTATTGAGCATAATGGACTATCTAGGCTCAAAATAACACCTATAAATAAAAGTAGTGTGTCTTTTCTTTGGAAAGCCGATACTCAGCTTAACTTCGATAAAGTTACTGTCTATGTAAACAATAATGCTATGAGAACCTTGTCAGGACAAACAGGTTGGGAAGCAGTAACCATCGATATGCCAGCAGGAACTTCAGTAAATACAGTTACTTGGCAATATACGAAAGATGGGTCTGTATCCACTGGTGAGGATAGGGTTTGGATTAAAAATCTAGTATTAAATGATGGAATCCCAGATATTGATGTTCTTGGAAATGGTATTTCAATTGCTAGCGGAGACATAACTCCGTCTTTAGAAGACGACACAGATTTTGGAGAGGTGCCGCTAGGAAGTTTTGCAGATAAGACCTATACGGTTCGAAATGCTGGAACAAACGATTTAAGAGTTAATCTGGAAGCAATTTCTTCTACCAATCCTGAGTTTGAATTAATAGATTTTAGTGTTCCTGGGCTTTATAGCATGCCCCCGGGAACTACCGAAACATTTACGATGCGATTTACTCCCACTACAACTGGAATTAAAACAACCGATATAGAAATCCCCAATATAACTCCTAACCCGGATGAATCTCTTTGGTATGAAATCCGATTGCAGGGTGGAGATGAAATGTGTCCTGCGGTTATAAACACTTGCCCTTTAGCTATTACAGTTGCTACAGACCCAGGTAGTTGTAGCGCTTCTGGTGTTACCTTAGGGAACCCAGCTACAGATGCGTGTCCGGGAGAAACAATAACAAATGATGCTCCGGCTACCTTCCCAATTGGAAATACTACGGTTACATGGACCGTAACTTCCGTAAATGGAGGAACAGCTACCTGTACTGCTGTAATAACGGTTGAAGATAATGAAGATCCTGTGATTGCTTGTGCTCCTAATGGAACACGTACTACAGATCCAACTCTATGCGAATATACTGTTATTGGAACTGAATTTGATGCAACCTTTACAGACAACTGTACTGCCGGTGTAATCACTAACGACTTAAATGGCTTAGCAACTATTGCTGGTGAAATTCTTGTAAAAGGAGATACAACTGTAATTTGGACAGTAGATGACGGAAACGGACAAACTGCTATTTGTTCTACTGTTATTACTGTTGAAGACAATGAAGGTCCAATGATTGTTTGTCTAGGAAATATCACTCAGGATAACGATGCGGGTATTTGTGGAGCGGTAATAACATATACGACTCCGGTGGGAACGGATAACTGTACTGGAGCAACCACAGCTCAAACAGCTGGTTTTGTTTCTGGCTCAGTTTTCCCAGTAGGGACAACAACAAACACCTTTGTGGTAACAGATGCCAGCGGAAATACAGCAACATGTAGCTTCGATGTAACAGTAAATGATACTGAAGCTCCTGAGATTATCTGTTCCGGGCCAATAATCCAAGACAATGATGCTGGGGTGTGTGAAGCAACAATTACGGTTCCTGCACCTATATTTACAGATAATTGCTTCGATACTGGAGGTTGTGTACAAACTGATGATCTAGATAGCTATGCCTTAGGTTCTATATCTGGTCAAGACCCTAATTGGGTTGGTTGGACTGGAATGGCTACAGAAAATGGAGAAGTTTCTACTGAACAAGCACAAAGTGGGACACAAAGTTTAAAGATAACAGCAGGTCCTGTGGATCAAATTTATAACTTCGGAAATCAGACATCAGGAGTTTGGGAAGTTACCTATAGCTTATTTGTTCCAGCTGGGAATACCGCATATACAAATATTCAAAAATTTGTAAGACCAGCAGGAGGACCTGAGTGGGGTCATCAAATACAATGGAACTCAGACGGTTCTGCAGAATATAATGTAAATAGCACCTTCAACACTTTTACCTACCCGCAGGGACAATGGTTTGAGGTAAAGCACTTAATCGATCTTGATAATGATACTACAGAGTTTTTTGTAGATGGAACTTCAGTGATTAGTCACCCATATAGGTATCGAACTAACAGCAATACTGGAGCTGTTTCATTGGGAGGTATAAATTTCTTTCCAACAACGAATGTTTTTGGAACAAATGGTACTGAGCCTAATCCTGCAGCAATCCCATTATTCTATGTGGACGATTTAAGCCTTTGTGTTAAGGCAATAAACGATTATAACAATACAGTAGACGCTAGTGATGTTTATCCTCTAGGAACAACTAATGTTGTATGGACGATCACGGATGGATCTGGAAATACAGATACTTGTATGCAAGTGGTAACTGTAGAAGACAACGAAGACCCTGTTATCACTTGTGCTCCTAACACAACACTTAGTACAGATCCAGGTCTATGTGAATATACTGTAGTTGGAACTGAATTCGATGCAACTTTTACAGACAACTGTACAACTGGTGCAATCACTAACGATTTAAATGGCTTAGCAACTATTGCTGGTGAAGTTCTTGCTAAAGGAGATACAACTGTAGTTTGGACTGTAGATGATGGTAACGGTCAAACTGCTACTTGTACTACTGTAATTACTATTGAAGACAATGAAGATCCGGTTGTTACTTGTGCTCCTAATGGAACACGTGATACAGATCCAGGGGTATGTCAATACATGGTAGTTGGAACTGAATTTGATGCAACCTTTACAGATAACTGTACGGATGGAAGCATTACAAACGACTTAAACGGAACCGCTACAATCGACGGTGAAGTGCTTCTAACAGGAGATACTACTGTTATTTGGACGGTGGATGATGGTAACGGTCAAACTGTGACTTGCACAACTGTAATTACAGTGGAAGACAATGAAGCTCCAATAATTGCCTGTCCGGCAGATGTCATGGCGAACACTTCTCCAGGAGATTGCTTTGCAGAAGTTGTTTTCCCTGATGCGATTGCAATAGACAATTGTGATGTGACTGTAATGCAAACAGAAGGGTTGCCTTCGGGTAGTATGTTCCCTGTAGGTTTAAGTACTGTAACCTATACAGCTAGCGATAGTAGCGGAAATGCTACCATATGTAGTTTCACGATTACAGTAACAGACAATGAACCAGCAATGGCCGTTTGTCAGGATATTACTATTCAATTGGATGCTAATGGAGATGCAATGATAGTTGCAGCAGATGTAGATGGTGGCTCAACAGATAATTGTGGGGTAGCTTCAATTGCTATTGATATGGATACCTTCGATTGTTCAAATTTGGGCCCAAACAATGTAACGCTAGAAGTAACCGATGTAAATGGAAACATTTCAACATGTATTGCTGTTGTAACTGTTGAAGACGTTACCATGCCAGATGTTGTATGTATGGATATTACCGTAGAACTCGATGCAACGGGAACCATTACAATCTTAGGCAGCGATGTAGACGGTGGTTCTACAGATGCTTGTGGAATTGTATCCTACGACCTTGATATGGATACGTTCGATTGTTCGAATGTTGGAGAAAACACAGTTACGTTAACCGTAACCGATACAAACGGAAACGCTTCATCCTGTACTTCCATTGTAACGGTAGAAGACAATATAGCTCCAGAGCTGGATTGTATGGATATTACCGTTGAACTGGATCAAAACGGTATGGTGGAGATTACTGCCGATGATGTGATTGAATCTAACTCAGATAACTGTGGTATTTCAACTTCAGCAGTAGATATTACGATGTTTGACTGCAGCGATATTGGAACACCAATAGAGGTACAGGTATTTACAGAAGATAGCAATGGAAATCTTTCTTCTTGTTTTGCAACGGTAACAGTTATTGATGCCCTAGCGCCAGTAATTACATGTCCAGCAGATCAAACGGTAGATCCAGGAGAAGGAAACTTGTTCTACGAAGTGCCAGATTATTTTGTAACTGGAGAAGCGACCCTAGTAGATAATTGTACAGATCCTGTGACTATTACTTCACAAGATCCTGCTCCTGGAGCACTAATTTCGGATGGGGTTTATACAGTAACACTTAGTGCAGAAGATGCCTACGGAAACCTAGGAGAATGTACCTTCGAACTAACAGTAGAAAGTCTATTAGGAATAGGAGACAACAATATTGATGTTGATAGTGTTGTAATGTATCCTAATCCAGCCAGTGATTTTGTGACTATTAGTAACCCTCAAGGTGTCCAATTGGAAACTGTTGCGATTTACGATATAACAGGACGCTTGGTGATAAGTAAAAACCTAAGGGATATGACTGGTGAAGAAACCATCAATGTTTCATCACTGACTAGTGCTACTTATATGGTACTCATTTCTGGTCCAGAAGGACAAATCACTAAACAATTGATTAAGGAATAATTGTAATAGATTATTGAAGTTTAGTAGAACCCTTCTTGAGAAATCAAGAGGGGTTTTTCGATATTTTTAGGTCTGGCTGGATGTATTATTTTGATGCTAGTTACAGTAATACACCTGTTTTTCTGCATCCCAAGTATAATTTGGGCACCATTTGTTGAGGTCTACTATATAGGCAGTTTTATTAATGCTCTCTTTAATTTTAAAGAGATCTGTTAATGCGCTAGACTCAGAGGGGTATTTGCCAACACAGGTTCTATAGTAGTTGTTTCTATACCAAATACCAGCATTTTCGAATTCACCCTCTAGGGCTTTTTGTTTTTCATTGGTTGCACCTGTTAAGTTTGCTTTCCCACCAACTACAATGGTCCAAACCGATTTTTCTGTGGTAGGCGTATCGATGGACCCTATGGATACTATCGAATCCTTCTCATTTGATGCAATAATTACTTTCGAATTTTCTGAAATAAAGCGCTTCTTTCTAAAACTCGCTAGCTTTAAAGAATCCATATCCAACAAACCGTTCTCTTGAAAGGTAATAAGGATATCTGAAAAGTCGTCGTAATTTTCAGCTTCGGCAGCTTTTAGTAAGATAGAAGATTGAAACTTGCGGTCTTCAAGGGCAATTTGAGATTTGTCATCAAAAAAATTAAGGGTAATTCCAGTTAATAAGGTAAGCAGTCCACCTACAATAGACAAGGTGAGTGGGGTAGCAAGCCTTTTGGATCGTTGTTCTTGTATTCGAAGGTCTAATTCTTTCTTTTTTAATTCTAATTCCTCTAGTTTTACCTTTTGTTCTAATTCGAACTTTTTGATTTCTAATTCTTGCTGATTCATAATTCTTTGCGTTTTTGTACTAAAGATAAATAAAAGAGGCGTGTTTAATTGGACTCAGTTCTAAATACAGGTAAAACCCTGTGAAGAGCTGTAAAAAATTATTAACTTAACCCATAAAAAAGGTGCGTAAAATTTTCGTCGGAATTGTAATTGCAGTAGTCGTTGTATTTGGTTTGCGCTATTGTGAACACGATATGGACCAGCAGCAAGAGCTGCAACAAAACACGGCACTCATACAAAAGCAACTCAATAATGTTGGGAAACTAATCGTCACCGAAGGTTCTTATGCTCAAGTCTTTAGTTATGAAGATTCTAAAGAGTTTTATTTTGATATCCTTTCAGCTAAGAAAAAAGCGCTAGTGGTAGTAAATGCGACTGCAACAATCGCTTACGATTTAAGCAAAGTAGAAACCGAATTGGATAAACTTACCAAAACAGTTACTATAAAGAGTATTCCAGAACCAGAACTAAATATAAATCCCAATATTGAATACTACGATATGACGCAGGACTACTTGAATCAGTTCGAGGCAAGTGACTATAATAAGATCAAAAGGCGTGTAGAAGCATCTCTGAGAAGTAAGATTGAAGCGTCAGATCTACAGACGAATGCGCAAAACAGGCTTATTTCAGAATTGCAGAAAATTTATATTCTTACCAATTCCATGGGTTGGAGACTGCAATATAAAGAGCGGGATATCAACACCGAATTAGACTTAGAGACTATCAAATTATGAGAAAGCGTATTCGCTAGTCGTCATCTGAGATAGCCACTGATTTACGTCAAGACCGTCCAATAATAGGGTGGCTAATTTATTTCGCTTTTTTCCCTTTTTCGATTTGTGTGAAAATACTTCTACTTCTCGTCCCAAAATGAGATCACTTAAAATGTCTTTCATTCCAAGTTTTCCTCCTTTCTCTTGGCAATTCATTCCATAGAGTTGTAGCTTGATTTCTTTAGAATTGGGAGAACCTTGTTCCACCACTGCAGTAACCGTATCGTGGTTATGCACTTCTTTAATGTAGGCTTTGTAATTTTTCATGATTTCAGTTTTTTAACTGAAGTAAAATTATCAAAAACCAAGAAGTAAATGCAGAATAAATCCTCCCTATTAGTCAGGGAAAACCCTAAAAATCAATCGGTTAAACCCTTAATTCTATCGCATTATGTCGGTATCAGCTGGAGTATATCCCAATTGCCTGCTAAGCGTAAGGATCTGCCCTTTGTGGTGAAATTCGTGGGTAGTGGCATGCGTGAAAAGTTCTAAAGCGGAGGCTTTTCCTTCAAATTCACCCGCGTTAAATTGAATACTAATTGGCCGTTCATTATCGATCCAGGTAAAGAACTCATACATCATTTGATCGATGAAAACAAATAGTTTTCGTTGCTCAGGGAAGGAAGGAAGTTGTTGGTAATCTATATAAGTGACTTCTCTTTTAAGACAGGTCTCCGCAATCCAAAATAGATAGCAATTAGAAATATGACCAAGAAGATACGAAATGCTGCCAGGTCCAAAACTTGGTTTAATTCTTGACAAATTTTCTGGTGAGATAGTGCCGCAATAATCTAATAAAACGGCGCGCGATCCTTTAATTAGTTCGTACTGCTGTTTCATTAATTCAGCTTGCATGACTTATTCTAATTTTTTGCTCAAGGCAAACCATCCACCACCATTCATACATTCCACTCCGTTACTTTTAAGAATAGTCGCAGCACTTCCACTTCTCATTCCACTTGCACAACAGGTGATCACTGGTTTATCCCATTTTTTTATTTCTGAAATTTTTACCGAAATCTGTTGTAGCGGAATATGTTTTGATCCAGGAATAGCTCCGTTGCTATATTCACTTTTAGTACGTACATCTAATATAATAGCTCCACGACTCTGGAAGTCGGCTATTTTCTTTTTCTTGTTCCCAAATAAGTCTAATAATCCCATATGTTTTATCCGCTAAGCGGTATTTTTTTCCTGAAAATCAACGTGCATCGATTGCACATTCGTTTATTTTTCTTTCCAATTAGCCAACAAAGGCACTTTCATTTTTAATAAGCCCTAAACCTGCGTCAATTAAATGCGCAATCCCAGGTCTTTGTTCTTTCAAATTTTCTAAATAGGCAAGCACTTTCTTGTTTCTATTTAATTCATAGATTTCTAATGCCAATAACCAATCCCGATGGTGATCTTTGGCAATCTTTTCATAAATAAAGTCTAATCTTTTTCCTTCTGGGAGAGATCCATCTTGTCGGACAGCTGGCTCAACATTCAACGATTCTCGGAGGATCCTAACCTCATTGTACAATGTATTCAATTCCTGCTCTTTTTCACTTAATTCTACCCGAATGGTTTCAGTCGTGCTTTTGTGATTGACCAAATCGAATGATAAGTAATCTGCTGCCCCAGCGAAGGCTGAAACAATCTCTTTTCCAACCGCCATATCAAAATCGCCCATTTCAGGAGTAAATAAGAGCTCGTCACCATAAGTAACCGTGCAATCTGTAAACTGAATCAACATCAGTTCGCCACGAAGGTTTCTCACCCCAGTAACGTTCATTCCTTTTACGGTAATTCCGCTTTCAAATTCGAAGGCAATGGGTTTTCCATCGTAGAAATCGTAGGCCTGTAGATCTCGCGGCCCCATATTTTCGATAGCGAGATTAATTCCCTTAAGCTTTCCAAGAGGCGATCTAAAGCCATTTGTGTGTCTACTCACTCCGTGTCCAATCACTTCTTTTTCCCGATACGAAAGTGCAGTCTCTCCCGAAGTTTCAAAGTAAACTACTTCGTTGTCCTCATTCTGAATCATTCTAGAGAAGCGACCACTTATTTGTAGTCCAGTACTAATTTCTATGGTGCCCAACTGTTTGGACTCTATCAATTTATTGAGTCCCCGCCATCCGCCTTTACGCACAGCCATAGTGTTGGCAAATTCTTCCAAGACTTCCTGTAAATAAGCAAAATCTGGAGTTACGTAGAGTTGAGGTTGAGGTTTGGTGATATCAAAATCTTGATAAGCTGCCTTGATGCTATAAGGTATCTTTTTTACCTCTTCCTTCATACACCATTCGCTCTCTCCAATAGAGGAAAGCAATCCTGCGCCATAAATCTTAGGGTCTTCTACTGTGCCCACCATGCCGTATTCTACGGTCCACCAATGGAGATTTCGGATTAACGAGATTTCAGAAGGTTTCACCTCTTTATTCTGAAGTTCATCTATCCGTCGCTCTGCAGCTTCAATTTTTTCTTGTTGATCGATATTAGAAGTTGAGGTAGCTTCTTTTAAGATTGATAACTCTCTAATGGCCTCGTACATATCGGTATCGTGTGCACTAGAAATTGCTTTGGCACCTACCTCTCCAAATCGGCGTAAATATTCGGCGTAATCCGGACTTGCAATAATAGGGGCATGACCTGCACCTTCATGAATAATATCTGGAGCGGGAGTGTATTCAATATTTTCTAATTGCCGTATATCACTTGCAATAACCAATACTTTATAGGCTTGAAACTCCATAAAGGCGTTGGGTGGTATAAAACCATCTACGGCCACCGCTGCCCAGCCAATTTCCTTCAGGATTCGATTCATGCCGTACATCGACGGAATGTGATCTATGGAGATCCCTGTTTTTTGAAGCCCTTCCAAATAACTCTCATGCGCCACTTTACTCAAATAATCAACATTTTTACGCATTACAAAACGCCACACTGCTTGGTTAATTGGCGTGTATTGTTCGTAATCCTGCGGCTTGATATACTGCTTCAAATGAGGCGGCAAACGATCCAGTAATTCGTTGGTTTCAATCTTCTGCTCCATAGACTATCAAAAGTAGTAAGTATTCGTTAAAACTTACAATTAGTTGAAGATATTTTGGGCGTTGCTCTTTATTTTTCTTTTTAAGAAAAAAAAGAGCCGGGCTTTCACTACTCGCTTTTTGCGAAAATTAGTTTTGAAAGAAATTTATGTCGACAGGCAAAAGAGCTCAAACATACCGTTTAATCCCTAACGCAGATGGATCATTTCTTTTTTCCATTGATGAAAAAAGAAATCGACTTTAGGAGATTCATGAACTCCAATAAAATATAAAAGCGTGAGCTAAACAAAAAAATCTAGCCATGACTGTTCTTGTTCACCCATTACGGAATATTTTTCAAGCACTCATACAACTCGCTACGCTCAAACAGTATTCGTTTCATGAAAACCATTCCTATGGGTCCCGAAGTCGAACAGTAGGGCAAAAATAAAAAGGCGGTTTGTTTTAGCCTTTTTTCTAGCATAGGCTATCTTTCTATTAAAAATTTTCGAATCCCTATCTTTACAATTCATGAAGCCTATCACTCGAAAAGAAGAAATTGTTATTGTTGCCTCCCAGCTATTTAAAGAAAGGGGTTACAGCGCTGTTTCGGTGAGAGATATAGCCGAGGCTATGGGGATCAAGGCTGCTAGTCTTTACAATCACATTAGTAGCAAGCAGGAAATTCTTTCCACCTTAGTTTTAAGAGTAGCAAAGGAGTTTACTAACGGAATGAATGGAGTAGTAGCCCAGAAGTCTTCTCCAGTACAAAAAGTAGAACAACTCATAGAACTTCATATCGACATTACGGTTAATTATTCGGAAGGCATTGCCGCTTTGAACAATGATTGGATGCATTTAGAAGGAGAAGATCTCACTAGTTTTGTAAAGATGCGAGACGATTATGAAGAAAATTTCAGAAACATCATAAAAGACGGAATCACTTCCGAAGAAATAAAACCACACCATCCCGAAGTAATTCTTTTTGCTATTCTATCCACGCTAAGAACGCTCCATCTGTGGTACCAGAAAAGGGGAAAATTAGATGTAAATATTTTGAAAAAAGACATGGTGCAAGTATTGCTCAAAGGAATTGTATAACAGACGCTAACAATAGATTAACTTTATTCATTTGCACGATTAACTAACAAACGTTAGTTTTGTAAAAAACAAAAATCAAAGAATGGCAACATTCCATCAAATAAAGATTAAGGATATTTACAAAGAGGTTGCAGATTGTTCTGTAGTTGCCTTCGATATCCCATCTCATCTTGCAGAAGAGTTTACATATACAGCAGGACAGCATCTCACGCTTAAGGCAGACATCAACGGAGAAGATGTGCGTCGATCTTATAGCTTGTGTTCTAGTCCGGTGGACAACGAATGGAAGGTGGCGGTAAAGCAAATTCCAGGTGGAAAATTCTCTACTTTCGTAAATCAAGACCTCGAGGCGGGTGATACCTTAGAAATTATGGCACCCAGCGGAGCCTTTGGAACACCGATTTCAGAAGAAGAAAAAACATACATCGCCTTTGCGGCTGGGAGCGGAATTACTCCTGTCATTTCTATGATGAAAACCCATTTAGCGAAGGAGCCTAATTCTAAATTCAAGCTTTTCTACTTGAATCGAACGGTAAAATCTATTATCTTTAAAGAAGAGATAGAACAGCTTCGAAATCAGTATTTTGGAAGATTAGAAATTTTTTATTTTCTCACCAAAGAGCACAGGGATATCGAATTAATGAACGGTCGATTTACTTCTGAAAAGCTCCAAGAGATTTTCAGTAAGTTGGTGGATGTAAAAAGTTTAAGCGAAGCCTTCCTTTGCGGGCCCGAAAAGATGATTTTTCTCGTTAGGGATGAACTCGTTAAAGCTGGAATGGATGTGGAAAATGTGCACTACGAATTATTCGTTACTGGCCTTTCCGAAGAAGATATAAAGCGTGCCGAACGTCTTTCGCAGCAAAAAGTGGAAGGTGTAGAGGTAACCATTGTAGATGGGGGGAAGGAATTCCACTTTACAATGACCAAAGATTATGATAATATACTCGACGCTGCCCTTGGGGCGGGAGCAGATCTGCCTTTTGCATGTAAAGGTGGAGTCTGTAGTACTTGTAAGTGCCAAGTGTTAGATGGTAGTGTAGAGATGAAAATAAATTATGCGCTTGTTGAAAGTGAAGTGGCTCAAAACTTTGTATTGAGTTGTCAAGCTGTTCCAACTTCAGATAGTGTAAAAGTAGATTTTGATGTGTAATGCTTGGAGCGTAAAGCTGAAAGCCTAATACTATTAATTATGAGTGATGAACAAGTAAAAAGCCTAGAAGAAATTTTTGAAGCACGTATTGCACGAGATGAAAAAATTGAACCAAAAGATTGGATGCCGGAGAAGTATCGCAAGACGCATATTCGTCAGATTTCCCAGCACGCCCATTCCGAAATTGTAGGGATGTTGCCAGAAGGAAACTGGATTTCAAGAGCACCTTCTTTAAGGCGTAAAGCAGCCTTGTTGGCAAAAGTACAAGATGAAGCTGGGCATGGATTATATCTTTATTCGGCTTGTGAAACCTTAGGTATTTCTAGAGACGAACTATACGAACAACTACATACAGGTAAAGCTAAGTATTCATCGATTTTTAACTATCCAACGGTTACTTGGGCGGATATGGGTGCCATTGGTTGGTTGGTAGATGGTGCTGCTATTATTAATCAAGTACCTCTTTGTAATACCTCTTACGGACCCTATGCAAGAGCAATGGTAAGAGTTTGTAAGGAGGAGAGCTTCCACCAGCGCCAAGGTTTTGAAATCATGCTCAAACTCTGTAATGGGAGTCCAGAACAAAAAGAAATGGCACAGGATGCGTTAAACAGATGGTGGTGGCCAAGTTTGATGATGTTAGGGCCAACCGATGCCGAATCTGTTCATACCGAGCAGTCCATGAAATGGAAGCTTAAAAGAAAAACCAACGATGAGCTGCGCCAGCAATTCATAGATCAAACGGTTCCACAGGCAGATCTTTTAGGGTTAACTATTCCAGATCCAAATTTGAAATGGAACGACGAAACAGGAAGTTATGATTTTGGGGAAATTGACTGGGATGAGTTTTGGCAGGTAGTGAAAGGCCACGGTCCTTGTAATAAAGAGCGCATGGATGCTAGAGTTGGAGCCTGGGAAAAAGGTGCCTGGGTGAGAGATGCTGCGATGGCTCATGCTAAGAAAAAAGAGAACAAAAAATTAAAGGAGGCGGTATAATCGCTATCTGAACTAAAAGAAAACAATCATGTCTAATAATAATTGGCCTCTTTGGGAAGTCTTCGTAAGAAGTAAAAACGGATTAGAACATCGTCACTTTGGTAGCCTCCATGCTGCCGATGCGGATATGGCCTTGGAAAATGCGAGGGACGTTTATACACGTCGCAATGAAGGCGTTAGTATTTGGGTAGTGGAGAGTAGTAATATTACGGCTTCCAATCCAGAACACAATGGAGAGCTCTTCGAGCCTGCTCAAGATAAAGTGTATCGTCACCCAACATTCTATAATTTACCAGACGAGGTAAAACACATGTAGATTAAACTTGAAACTGAATTAAAAACATTAAATAGATATTTCGATTTCGAATTTAGTTTCAATTTCGATTTCACCTCGATTTCAATTTGATTTCTATGCAAAACAAAAATTTATTCCACTATATCCTTGGCATCGCAGATAACAGTCTCATCCTCGGTCAGCGTTTAGGCGAGCTTTGCGGTCACGGGCCAAGTTTGGAGACAGACATTGCTTGCACTAATATTTCACTCGATCTTATTGGTCAAACGCGCAGTTACTATCAATACGCGGCAAAAATTTCCGAAGAAGACAAAACAGAAGACGATATAGCATTCCTTCGTTTGGAACGTGAATATAAAAATGTACTACTCGTAGAGCAGCCCAACAAGCATTTTGGCTATGTGATGGGACGACAGTTTCTATTTGATGTGTATCATCTTATGCTAATGCAGGAACTTCAAAACAGTAAAGACGAAACCCTAGTAGCTATTGCCAAAAAGGGAATCAAGGAAGTAAGTTATCATAAGCGCTTTTCAACAGACTGGGTGAAACGTTTGGGAGATGGAACCGAAGAGAGTAACCAGAAAATGCAAGAAGCAATCGATGGTTTATGGAGATACACAGACGAGCTGTTTCAGTTGACGGATGCAGATAAGGCAATGGTAGAGTTAGGCGTGGGCGTTGATGTTTCAAAATTTAAGGAAGCCTATTATACCGAAGTTACCGAAGTACTCAAAGAAGCAAACTTGACTATTCCTGAAAGCAAATACTTTACCAGCGGAGGAAAAAAAGGAGTGCATAGCGAGCATATGGGGTATTTGTTATCAGATTTGCAATATATGCAACGGACCTACCCGAATATGAAGTGGTAGAAAATGAGGGGTCAATGATCAATTAAGAATTTACAATATTCAATACTCAACTCCCCAATAAAATATTTAGATATGACAGGGAAATTTGATCTTGAAGACAGGCTAATTGAAATGGCAGTGAAATGTATAAAGTTGTTTGCCAATATTAAAAAATCGTACGCTTTAGATCATTTGTCTAAGCAATTGATTCGATCTTCCACAGGGGCAGCTTTAAATTATGGAGTGGCTCAAGGTGCTGAATCTCAAAAGGACTTCATTCACAAAATGGGGTTAGTTTTAAAAGAATGTAATGAGCTAGTAGCAATTTTCGCGAAAAGCATAAGAACAGTTAAGTCGAAGGGCTAAAACGGTTGAGAATTAAGAATTTAACTTTGAATATTTAATATTGAAAATCATCACACCAAATATAGACCTCCATCTTCTAGACCTTCTAGAAACCGTTTCGGATCCTGAAATTCCAGTACTTTCGGTATTGGATTTGGGAGTGATTAGAGAAGCGAAGGAGGTAGAAGGCGTGATTAAAATAAAACTGACACCTACTTATTCTGGCTGCCCAGCAATGGATGTAATTGGTGAAGATCTGGAAAAAGCATTCGCCGAAATCGGGAAGAAAACAGAAGTAGAACTTGTGTTAGCACCAGCATGGACAACCGATTGGATTAGCGAAGCTGGAAAACGAAAAATGGAGGAGTATGGCATTGCGGCACCTTTAGAGGAAACAGCCGATAAAGATGCGCTCTTGGGAAATAAAAAATTAGTAAAATGTACCAATTGCGGCAGTAAAAATACCCGCTTGGTGAGTCAGTTTGGTTCTACAGCTTGCAAAGCACTTTTTAAGTGCGATGATTGTCAAGAACCGTTCGACTATTTTAAATGTTTAAAATAATGAGGGCGTTACCGCTTGAGGCGGTCGGGCTTTCGGCAGTCGCTTCCTCCATAGCCTTTGGCGACGGAGGAGAGCTCCAACAAAGCCTCAATCCCTAACGCAAACACATAAAAACAACCAACCGAATGAGCTTTATAGCAAAAAGAATAGAAAACGGGGTGTGCTACTTAACCCTAAATAGACCAGCCGTTTTTAACAGCTTTAACCGCGAAATGGCATTGTTGCTGCAATCTGAATTGGATGCCTGCGAAACCAATGCGGCGATAAGAGCAATTGTCCTTATTGGATCTGGAAAGGCGTTTTGCGCTGGACAAGACTTAAAAGAAGTAACTACACCAGAACTGAATCCTGGATTCAAGAAAATTCTTGAAGAGCACTACAATCCAATCATCACCAGAATTAGAAAAATCGAAAAGCCCGTTATTGCTGCCGTAAATGGAGTTGCTGCTGGTGCAGGGGCTAATATTGCTTTGGCTTGTGATATTGTGCTTGCTTCAGAAAGAGCTAGCTTTATTCAGGCATTTAGTAAGATTGGGCTTATTCCCGATAGCGCCGGAACATTTTTTCTACCTAGACTAATCGGTTTTCAAAAGGCATCGGCGCTCATGATGTTGGGCGATAAAGTTTCCGCAGAAGATGCAGAGAAACTAGGAATGGTTTATAAAATGTTTTCTGCCGAAGATTTTGAAGCCGAGGTGCAGGTAATGGCAGAGAAACTGGCTCAAATGCCTACTAAGGCTTTAGGAATGACCAAACGTTTGTTAAACCAATCTCTAACCAACACCTTAACTGAGCAATTGGATTTCGAATCCAAATTACAAATAGAAGCCGCCCAAAGCGACGATTATGCCGAAGGTGTTGCCGCTTTTGTTGAAAAAAGAAAACCAGAATTTAAAGGTAAATAGGAATAACCTCCATACATATGATAAAGAATGTTGGTATTATAGGCTCCGGAACCATGGGGAGCGGAATTGCACAAGTGGCAGCAACCGCTGGTTGTACAGTTAAATTGTACGATACCAAAACCGAAGCCCTCGACAAAGCAAAGGCCGCTCTAGAAAAAATTATGACTCGTCTTGTTGAAAAAGGCAGAATCAATTCCGAAGAAAAAAACAGAATTCAAGGAAACATCCAATATGTCAATTCTTTGAAGGACCTGGC
Source organism: uncultured Flavobacteriaceae bacterium (assembly GCA_947495135.1). GTDB lineage: Bacteria > Bacteroidota > Bacteroidia > Flavobacteriales > Flavobacteriaceae > Aureisphaera. The sequence continues at coordinate 415,672 of CANLXN010000002.1, read as the reverse complement.
AGATAGTCATCTTACGATTGAAGCGATCGTTGAAAATTTAGATATCAAGAAAAAGGTTTTTCAGGAGCTAGAAAGCTATGTTTCTAAAACTGCAATAATTGCTTCTAACACATCCTCCCTTTCTATTGCATCCATTGCTTCTTCTTTGGACAGTCCAAGTAGATGTATCGGGATTCACTTTTTTAATCCCGCGCCACTCATGAAATTGGTGGAGGTAATTCCGGCTATCCAAACTTCAGAAGAAGTAGCGCAAACGATTGTTGGAACGATTGCAACTTGGAAAAAAACCGTGGCAGTTGTGAAAGACACACCAGGTTTTATCGTCAATCGAGTAGCCCGTCCGTTTTATGGAGAATCCCTTCGTATTTTTGAAGAAGGAATTGCAGATTTTGCCACAATTGACTGGGCGATGAAATCTATTGGAGGATTTAGGATGGGACCATTCGAGCTAATGGATTTTATAGGAAACGATGTAAACTACACGGTAACAGAAACAGTTTTTAAGGAGTTTTACAACGATCCTAGATATAAACCAGCTTTCACGCAAAAGCGGTTGAGCGAGGCGGGTTATTTAGGAAGAAAAACAGGTAAAGGATACTACAATTATAAAGAAGGAGCGGTTAATCCGGCGCCAGATGAAAATACGGCTAAAGGACAAAAAATCTTCGACAGAGTGATCGTTATGCTTATAAATGAAGCGGCAGATGCGCTCTTCTGGAAGATTGCTTCTGCTGAAGACATTGACAACGCCATGACTAAAGGAGTAAATTACCCGAAAGGATTACTAGCTTGGGCAGATGAAAAAGGAATCGATTGGTGCGTTAAGAAGCTTGATGATCTGTACAAGGAATACCATGAAGATCGATACCGTTGCTCTCCACTATTGAGAAGAATGAGTAAAGAGAATAAAACGTTTTTCTAGATGATGAAAGGTGAGCTTATTCCATATAAAATGCTCTCCCAAGACAGTTACAGCACTTGGCTTGGGATTGAAATTATCGAATGCGAAGTAGGACGCTGTAAAGTGGGAATGACCATAAGAAAAGAAATGCTTAATAGCATGGACAAGGCACATGGGGGAATTAGTTATTCACTAGCAGATACGGCATTTGGATTTACAGCAAATACACACGGCAAATATGCCGTTTCAATTGAAACGAGTATCAATCATATTGAGGCGCTGGAGGAAGGAGACTATATTACAGCAGAAGCGACTTTAGATCTTCAAAAGACAAAAGTTGGCTTTAATATAGTAGAAGTAAAACGTGGCGATGAGTTGGTAGCACTTTTTAAAGGAGTGGTGTATAGAACATCAAAAGACTGGGAAGAATAAATAAGATTAATATAATTTATGGAAGCATATATCATTGATGGCGTTCGAACGCCAATAGGAAGTTACAAAGGTACTTTGAGTGCAGTAAGAACGGATGATTTGGGTGCGCATGTAATTAAGGCGTTGGTTGAAAAAAATCCAACTATTCCTAAAGAAGCATTCGATGATGTGATTATGGGCTGTGCTAATCAAGCCGGTGAAGACAATCGAAACGTAGCTCGTATGTCACTGCTCTTGGCAGGATTACCATTTACAGTTCCAGGGGAAACGGTAAATAGATTGTGCAGTAGCGGACTGAGTGCGATTATACACGCAAATCGAGCGATTAAAGCTGGAGATGGGGATTTGTTTATTTCGGGTGGAGTAGAGAATATGACCCGCGGACCCTACGTGATCGCCAAACCTTCTTCTGCTTTCGGAAATGATTCTAAAATGTACGATTCCAGTTTTGGCTGGCGTTTTATCAACCCGAAGATGAAAGAATTGTACGGAACCGATGGGATGGGAAATACTGCCGAAAATTTAGTGGAGAAATATAATATTTCTCGAGAAGACCAAGACACATTTGCATACCACAGTCAGATGAAAGCTACCGCCGCCCAAAAGAGTGGTAGGTTGGCAAAAGAAATTGCTCCTGTTGAGATTCCGCAGCGAAAAAAGGATCCTATAGTTTTTAAGGATGATGAGTTCATTAAGCCGGGTACTTCAGTAGAAATTTTAGGAAAACTACGTCCTGCTTTTAAGAAAGAAGGCGGCAGTGTTACCGCTGGAAATGCATCAGGTCTAAACGATGGAGCTGCTGCAACCATTATCGCTTCAGAAGCTGCGGTTAAAAAATACAACTTAAAACCAATGGCAAAAATTGTGAGTTCTGCGGTGGTGGGTGTGGAACCTAGAATTATGGGGATTGGTCCGGTGCAAGCCTCTAATAAGGCATTGCAAAAGGCTGGTTTGAAGATGGCAGATATGGATGTGATTGAACTCAACGAAGCATTTGCGTCTCAGGCCATAGCTTGCATAAGAGAATGGGGTCTTGCGGATAATGATCCTAGAATTAATCCAAATGGCGGTTCAATAGCAATTGGACATCCATTGGGAGTGACGGGAGCAAGAATTGCGTATTCGGCAGCATTGGAACTTCAAGAGACAAATAAAAAATATGCGCTAATCACCATGTGTATTGGTGTAGGGCAGGGATATGCTGCTATTATTGAAAATGTAAACCTATAATTTTAAATTTATGAAAGTACTTATAATTGGAGGAAATGGAACCATTGGAAAAACTGTTACCGAGCGTTTTGCAGAAGATCATGAAGTGATTGTTGCGGGTAGATCTTCTGGAGACGTTACGGTAGATATTGCTTCTTCCAGTTCTATTGCTGAAATGTTCGAATCGGTTGGAAAGGTCGATGCAATTATAAACGTTGCTGGTGATGCCAAATGGGACAAGTTTGAGAACCTTTCCGAAGAAGATTATTATATAGGTATTAAAAGTAAAATGATGGGACAGGTTAACTTAGTCCGATTGGGAAAAAACTACTTAAATGAAGGGGGTTCTATTACACTTACAACGGGAATTTTAGCAGACGAACCTGTAGACATGACGACCAGTGCGGCAATGGTAAATGGAGCTGTGCAGAGCTTTACTTTGGCTGTTGCATTGGAGTTAAAAAATGGCATCCGTGTTAATTGTGTTTCTGCAGATTTGGTAGAAGATGCCTTCGAAAAATACAAAGATTTCTTTCCGGGAAACACGCCTGTTTCTATGCGCAAAGTGGTAGATGGTTATGTAAAGAGCGTTATGGGACGAATTAACGGACAAATTATTAGAATAAGAGGATAGTGCAAGAGAGAGTTTTTGGACATATTGATGGTGTTTTAGAAGGGCAAAAGTTTAGAAATAGACTAGAACTTTCAATTTCTGGTATCCATAGGCCAACCCAAGCTGGGATAAGTGGTAGTCAAAATGAAGGGGCTGATTCGATTGTTATATCAGGAGGCTATGAAGATGATGAAGACCATGGAGATTATATTGTTTATACCGGTCATGGAGGAAGAAAAGACGGCTCTATGAAGCAGGTGGTAGATCAAGAATTAGTTAGAGGTAACCTTGCATTGGCTTTAAATGTTCGAAGTGGACTTCCTGTTCGAGTTATTAGAGGAAGGGATAAAAGGTCTACATTTTCTCCAGACGAAGGATATAGATATGATGGTCTGTTTCGAGTAGAAGAGTATTGGAAGGATGTTGGTAAAAGTGGATATAATATTTGGAGGTTTAGACTTCGGAAAATTGAAAAAGGACTTACTTCGGAAGAGGACATCATGAACGATGATCGTGAGGAATATGGTAAATCAAAAAGGACTAAAACTACAATTCAAAGGATAATTCGCGATACTGCTTTAAGTAGGAAGGTCAAAGAATTATACGACTATAAATGCCAAATATGTAGTACTGCAATTGAAACTTCTTCAGGATTATATGCGGAAGCAGCACATATTATGCCCTTGGGAAGTCCTCATAATGGACCTGATATCATGAGAAATCTCTTATGTCTGTGTCCAAATCACCATGTTATGTTTGATTATGGTGGCTTTTCAGTTTTGGATGATTTCAGCTTAATAGGAATAGACGGAAAACTCAATGTTTTATCCAAACACCGAATTGACAAAACTTACTTAAAATATCACCTCGATCATTTTTATGATGAGAAAAATAGATAATAGATGCAAAAAACACAACACTACGCGGAGGGAAAATGGCTCGAAGGAACCGGCGAGGGAACACCTATTCTTGACTCCGTTACGGGAGAGATTTTTACTAGTGTCACTACCGAAGGATTGGATATTCCTTCCATTCTTCAGTACGGAAGAGATAAGGGAAATACACTTCGGAAAATGACGTTTCAAGAGCGTGGAAACATGTTGAAGTCATTGGCCATGTATCTCAATAAAAAGAAACAAGCTTTCTACGACTTAAGCTATAGAACAGGAGCAACTAGAATTGATAGCTGGATCGATATTGAAGGGGGCTTTGGAAACTTATTTGCCAATGCTTCTCTTCGTAAATTGTTTCCTAATCAACCTTTTCACGTAGAAGGAGATCCAATCGATCTATCTCGTGGTGGTCGTTTTATGGCGCATCACATCATGGTGCCTCGTGAAGGTGTGGCAGTACATATCAATGCGTTCAATTTTCCTGTTTGGGGAATGTTGGAGAAATGCGCAGTGAACTGGATGGCAGGAATGCCGGCGGTAGTATTGCCTGCACCACAAACGGCATACTTAACAGAGGCTGTTGTGAAAGAAATTATAGCTTCCGGTATTCTTCCGGAAGGAGCGTTGCAATTAATTAGCGGGACAGCGAGAACCATTCTAGATACCGTTCAATCGCAGGATGTGGTCACCTTCACAGGTTCTGCCCATACGGGAAGGCTTATTAAAAATCATCCAAGATTATTAGAAGAGTCAGTACCGTTTACGATGGAATCGGATTCTCTTAATGCCTCTATTTTGGGAGAAGATGCCGTACCAGGAACCCCAGAGTTTGATCTTTTTATTAAAGAGGTTAGAAATGAAATGACCGTGAAATGCGGACAAAAATGTACGGCCATTCGTAGAATTATTGTGCCAGAAAAACTGGTGGAAGATGTTCAAATCTCACTTGGTAAGGCGTTGGACAAAGTGACCATTGGCGATCCGAGGTTGAAAGAGGTTAGAATGGGAGCGTTGGTCAATCATACACAACGCGAATCTGTAAAAGAACAGGTTGCGAAAATAGCCAAAACAGCTTCTATTGTTTATGGAAGTATGGATGAAGTAGAAACTATTGGAGCGGATGCTCATAAAGGAGCTTTTATTAAACCTATTTTGCTGAGAGAGGACAATCCGTTGAAGAATGAAGCGGCTCATACTATAGAGGCTTTTGGTCCTGTAAGTACAATTATGCCTTATAAAAATTTAGAGGAAGCGATCACCCTTTCAAAAATGGGTAAAGGTTCATTGGTTAGCTCGATGGTTACCAATGACGAAAAAATTGCTCGAGATTATACTATTTCAGCTGCAAGTCATCATGGGCGTATTTTGGTGCTCAATCGCGAGAGTGCAAAACAAAGTACGGGTCATGGCTCTCCATTGCCTAATCTTATTCACGGGGGTCCAGGACGTGCTGGAGGAGGTGAAGAAATGGGAGGAATGCGCGGAGTGAAGCATTATCTGCAGCGTTGTGCAATTCAGGGTTCTCCAACAATGCTGACTGAAATTACGGGTATTTATCAACCAAATTCAGCTTACAAAGAAGCGGAGCAACATCCATTTAAGTATCATTGGGAAGATATCCAGCCTGGGATGTCTATGAAAACGCATAAACGAACAATCACAGATAGCGACATCATTAATTTCGCTAATCTTACATGGGATCACTTTTATGCTCATACAGACATTACATCTTTGGACGGAAGTATTTTTGAAAAAAGAACGGCTCATGGCTATTTCATCATTGCTGCAGCGGCTGGATTATTTGTTTATCCGAACAAAGGACCAGTTGCGGCAAATTATGGGTTGGAAGAATGCAGGTTCTTACGTCCGTTGTATCATAACGATACCATTTATGTAAGGCTCACCTGTAAAGAAAAAGTAGATAGAGATCAGCGCGGAACAGAACTTCCTAGCGGAATTGTAAAATGGTACGGAGAAATCTTTGATGCCGAAGATGAATTGGTTGCGGTAGTTACAGTATTGACAATGGTTCAGAAGAAGCAAACGGTTTTGACCGAAATGACTCCGGAAAAGATCGAAGCATGTTTGGCGAAACTTTCAGAAGAAAGCAAACCAGCCTGGGGAAGTATGACGGCTCAGCATATGGTGGAACATTTAGAATACACCTACCGAATTGCTTCAGGTGAAATTCAAGATTTTGAGGTGAAGACTCCTGAAAAGTATTTAGAAAAAACGCATGAGACATTATACAATTACGAAAAAATGCCTCGTGGATATGATTTCCCTTTGGCCGATAAAGCAGAGATTGAAAATTTAATACATCCTGACTTAGCAACTGCAAAAATAAAAATGTTGGAAGCAAGAGAGGAATACCTTGCTTATTTCAAAGATAAAGGAGACGTTAGGACTAAAAATGTGGTCTTTGGAGAGCTCAATAGATTTGAATGGTACTTGTTAGAAAGAAAGCATTTGAATCATCATTTTGAACAATTTAATTTAATATAAAAACATAAACCGAATCTGCAACAGTTGTGGATTGACACTTGAAATACAATGACAGCACCCTACGTAAAAGAAAGTATAGAAAACGGAATCTCAATAATAGAATTTTTTCATCCAGCTCATAACAGCCTTCCGGGAGATATTTTGGAAAAGTTGCGGGATACTATCACCAAAGCGGGAGAGAACCAACAAGTGAAAGTGATCATATTAAAGAGTGGTGGAGACCGTACTTTTTGTGCGGGGGCCAGCTTTAAGGAACTCATTAATATTAATGATGCAGAAACTGGGCGAGTATTTTTTAGTGGTTTTGCCAATGTGATTAACGCGATGCGAAAATGTCCAAAATTTATTATTGGACGAATCCAGGGTAAAACTGTTGGCGGAGGCGTTGGAGTTGCTTCGGCTACCGATTATTGTATGGCTTCAAAGTTTGCGTCTATCAAGTTGAGCGAATTGAATGTTGGAATAGGGCCATTTGTGGTTGGTCCGGCAGTAGAGCGAAAATTGGGCCTTACAGGGATGTCGCAAATAGCTATTGATGCTAATACCTTTTACGATGCAGAATGGGCCAGGCAGAAAGGACTGTATGCAAGTGTTCACGAATCGACTGAAGCATTGGATGAAGCAGTTCAAGCTTTTGCCGAAAATTTATGTACCTACAATCCAGAGGCAATGAAAGAAATGAAGAAGATTATGTGGACGGGAACCGAAAATTGGGATTCGCTTTTGGCGGAACGAGCTGCCATTTCAGGGAGATTGGTGCTTTCAGAATTTACTAAAGAAACGCTGAAAAGGTTTAAATAGAAATTGTATATCCAAATGATCTATTCTTTTAAAGGACACATACCAGTTATCCATGAATCCAGTTTCGTCCATCCACTTGCTGCTGTAACTGGAAATGTTATTGTGGGTAAGGATTGTTACATAGGTCCAGGAGCCGCGATTAGGGGGGACTGGGGTGAGATTATTTTGGAAGATGGTGTCAATGTTCAAGAAAATTGTACGGTACATATGTTTCCTGGGAAGTCGATTGTTTTAAAGAAGGGCGCTCATGTAGGACATGGTGCGGTAATTCATGGAGCTAATTTGGGTGAAAACTGCCTTATTGGGATGAATAGCGTGATCATGGATGGTGCATCAATTGGAGATGAATGTATTGTGGGGGCGATGGCGTTTGTGAAGGCTGAAACCGTCTTCGAATCACGGAAGTTAATCGTTGGAAATCCCGCCAAAGCAATAAAGGATGTTTCGGATGAAATGATTGCTTGGAAAACTGCAGGAACAAAGTTATATCAACAGCTCCCAAGAGATTGTCATGAAACATTAAAAGAGGTAGCGCCGTTAAGAGCAATTCCAGCAGATCGCCCTATGCAAGAAGACTTCTACAAAACACTTTCTGAAATAAAGAATAAAAAATAACGTCGCAGACGGAATGTAGTTGAGGTCTATTTTTCTAAATGACTCAAATCAATCTCGTTAATCTGCTTTCCCGTAGAGAGGGTAATTAAACTTTGGACATTTCCTAGATACGGAATGAGTGTGAGTTTGGTGATGATGAAATTCTCATAGCTTTCAATGTCCTCCACTAGTAGCTTCAATAAATAATCGTAATTCCCACTAATTCTATGGCACTCTACTACCTCAGGAAATTCGTTGACTTGTTTTACGAACTTCTCAAGAAAACTTCGTGTGTGACCTTGTAAAGTAATGCCTACAAAAACAGTTTGTTTAAGGCCAAGTCTTTTCGGATTTAACCTAGCCGAGTACCCATCAATATAGCCTTCTCTTTCTAATTTTTTGATGCGTTCAAATACGGGAGTTGTGGAGCGATTGAGCTCTTCGGCCAAGCTTTTTACAGTCCGGTTTGAGTTCTTCTGCAGTGAACGCAGAATTTCAATATCTGTGGTGTCAAGTTTCATGCACTGTTAATGAGGTTTTTAAAGTTTAAATATAGAATAAATTACAATAAATTCTAATTAATTTAGAATAAAACACTGCTTTTAATATATTAAGCAGGTAATAAGGATTTTTGAAATATGAAATTCCGTATTTTTGTCTATAACCTCCATTATTTTAGTTTAGAGGGTTTTATTACGTATCAATTCCAAACAAATCGATGTCAGAAGTAGCCTTTAAAATGCCGAAAATGGGTGAGTCCATCACCGAGGGAACTATTATTAATTGGTTAGTGCAGGAAGGAGAATCGTTTGAAGAAGGAGCTATTCTTGTGGAAGTGGCCACAGACAAAGTAGATAACGAAGTTCCGGCACCTTCGTCTGGTATTATGGTCTCTCATTTAGTAGCTGCCAAAGAAGTGGTGCCAGTTGGAGCAGATATTGCGATCCTTGAGCTTTCTGAGGAAAGCTCGATGAAAGTAGCGCGAACTGATTCGAGCAAAGAAGATCAAAAACAAGTTGCTAAGGCGCAATCTCCTGCTAAATCAAAGTCAAAACCGAAATCATCTAAACAGACAGCTTTTAAAGTCAATGAAAATGTTTTTATATCTCCGCTGGTAGACAGTGTGGCTAGAAAACATCATATTAGTTATGAAGAATTGGCTCGTATTCCTGGTAATGGAAAAGAAGGGAGGCTTAGAAAAAGTGATGTTCTTAATTATATTTCGGATGGTAGACCATTTCAGTTCGCTCAAGCTGTACCTGAATCGAACGGATTTCAAGTTCCAGATTTAAAATTTGATAAAGGTAGCGGTAAGATTGTCGAGATGGATCGCATGCGTGAAATGATTGCGGACCACATGGTATACAGCAAGCATACTTCACCGCATGTTACTGCATATGTAGAAGCAGATCTCACCGACATGGTCCATTGGAGAAATGCAAACAAAGTTCCTTTTCAGAAAAAATACAATCAAAAATTAACGTTTACGCCACTGTTTATAGAAGCGGTAGCTAAGGCGATTCAGGATTTTCCCATGATTAATTCTTCCCTTGACGGTAAAAATATTATCGTAAAAGAAGAAATTAATGTTGGGATGGCAACTGCACTTCCATCTGGAAATTTAATTGTCCCTGTGGTTAAAAATGCGGATAAAAAGTCCCTCGAGGAACTAGCAGCCAATACCAACGAGCTGGTTGTAAAAGCAAGAGATGGCAAATTGAAAGGAGATGATACTAGCGGAAGCACTTTTACAATAAGTAATGTAGGAACTTTCGGAAGCTTGATGGGAACTCCAATTATAAATCAGCCAGAAGCCGCCATTCTCGCTACAGGAATTATAAAGAAACGCGCCGAGGTAATTGAAAAGCCAGAAGGTGATACTATAGAAATACGGAGCATGATGTACTTGTCATTGTCTTTTGATCACAGGATTGTGGACGGATATCTAGCAGGTTCCTTTTTAAAACGAATTGCAGATAATTTGGAGCAGTTTGATGTAGATAGAAAGATATAGAGCCCTGCTTCACCCCCTTTCTCTTTGTTTAAGAATTAAAAAAGTGTAGAATGATAATTTCAGAAACCATAAAGATTAACAAAACGGAAAGCTCTAAAGTAGATCAATTGGATTTTAGTAATATTCCGTTAGGTCGAACTTTTACAGACCATATGTTTATTTGTGATTATAACAATGGAAAATGGAATTCGCCTAGAGTTGAGGGCTTGACTTCTATTCCTACGCATCCAGCCGCAATGGCCCTGCATTACGGACAGGCAATTTTTGAAGGCATGAAAGCAACTGTTTCACAAGATGGAACTCCCATGCTTTTTAGAGCAGAAAAGAATGCTGCCCGACTTAATTTCAGCGCGAGAAGAATGGGGATGCCAGAATTTCCCGAGGACCTTTTTTTAGAAGGTCTTAAATCCTTGGTAGCGGTAGAGAAAAATTGGATCCCACCACAAGAGGGTAGCGCCTTGTATTTACGTCCGTTTATGTATGCGGACGAACCTTTTATTGGTATGAGAGCCGCTACTAGTTTTAAATTTATAATTATTGCCTCTCCTGCGGGACCATTTTTCAGCAAACGGATTAAGTTGTATGCTGAAAAGCATTATATCAGAGCTGCAGAAGGCGGAACTGGTGAAGCCAAAGCAGCAGGTAATTATGCGGCAGCCATTAGACCAACCGAAATTGCAAAGGCAAAAGGGTATGATCAAGTACTTTGGCTAGACGCTCATGAGCATAAATATATTCAGGAAGTTGGAACCATGAATATCTTCTTTAAGATTGATGGTCAATTTGTAACACCCAAAAGAGATGGGGCTATTTTGGATGGTATTACTCGAATGAGTGTGATGGATGTGTTGAAACACAAAGGCTATCAAGTGACCGAGCGTCCTATAACCATTGAGGAAGTAAAAGATGCAGCTGCTAACGGTAAGTTGGAAGAAGCTTTTGGAACTGGAACAGCAGTAGGGATAGCATATATTCAGGAAATTGGATGGGGAGATGATATCATCCATGTGAGCGATGAGAGCCCGGTAGGATTAGAAGTTAATAACACGCTAAATGCTATCAAAACGGGGAAAGTAAAAGATACCTTTGGTTGGATGACTAAAGTGTTATAAAAGCAAAGGATTCAAAATTAGAGTTATCTGAAAATACTTGTTTCTTGACTCAAACAAACAATATGTTAAAAACCAAAACAGAAAATATAAGTAAGGCTATCTTAAAAAAAGGGTTTGAAAACCTGGTAACTGCGAAAGCGATGACTTTTTTGTACGAGGAAAATTTCAAGGTGGTTTCGAAATATGTTCATGCAACTTCACGCGGGCATGAGGTAATTCAGACTGCCCTTGCCATGCAGCTAGAGCCGCAAGATTATGTATTTCCATATTATAGGGACGATTGTATGTTGCTGTCCATAGGGATGAAGCCCTATGAACTCATGCTACAAGTATTGGCTAAAAAAGACGATCCATTTTCGGGTGGGAGAACCTATTATTCTCACCCTAGTTTGAAGGACGATGATAAGCCGAAAATTCCTCATCAAAGTAGCGCGACAGGAATGCAAGCTATTCCTGCAACGGGTGTAGCTATGGGATTTTGGTATGAGGAAGCTGAAGGGCTTAAGACGTATCAAAGTAAAGATGCGCCGCTGGTGGTTTGCTCTTTGGGAGATGCTTCCGTAACAGAAGGAGAAATCTCGGAAGCTTTTCAAATGGCAGCGCTCAAGCAACTGCCTATTCTTTATTTAGTTCAGGATAACGGTTGGGATATTTCGGCCAATGCCGCCGAAACGAGAGCGCAAGATGCGTTCGAATACGCTCGTGGGTTTAACGGTTTAGAGGCCGTAACTATTGATGGTACCGACTTTGAAGAAAGCTATAAAACCATTCAAGAAGTTATTGAAAAAATAAGAACCGAAAGAAGGCCTTTTTTGGTGCATGCAAAAGTTCCATTGTTGAACCATCACACTTCGGGAGTACGCATGGAATGGTATAGAGACGATTTGGAGGAGGCTAGAAGTAGGGACCCATATCCAAAGATGAAAACATTACTGCTTCAGAATGGTTTTAGTGAACAAGAATTACAAGAAATAGAAAATGCCTGCATAGCAGGAGTTAGAGCCGATTTGGATAAAGCCTTGGGAGCGGAAGATCCAGTTCCAGCAGATTTATTTACGCACGATTTTGCTCCTACGCCTGTGACGGAAGAAATTGGAGAGCGCTCTCCTCATGGTGCAGATAAAGTAGTCATGGTAGACTGTGCGTTATTTGCCATAGAAGAATTGATGGCCAAGCATAAGGAATGTTTACTTTATGGACAAGATGTTGGAGGCAGATTGGGAGGCGTTTTTCGAGAAGCAGCGACCTTAGCGCAAAAATTTGGTGATAATCGAGTTTTTAATACACCTATTCAGGAAGCCTTTATTGTGGGTTCTACCGTTGGGATGAGTGCCGTGGGATTAAAACCCATAGTGGAAGTTCAGTTTGCCGATTATATTTGGCCTGGACTCAATCAATTATTTACCGAAGTGAGCAGGAGCTGTTACTTGTCTAATGGTAAATGGCCCGTGTCTATGATTCTTAGAGTACCTATTGGCGCCTATGGAAGTGGAGGTCCTTATCACTCCTCATCTATGGAAAGTGTGGTGAGTAATATTAGGGGATTAAAGATTGCCTACCCAAGTAATGGAGCCGATTTAAAAGGCTTGATGAAGGCGGCGTATTACGATCCAAATCCGGTAGTCATTTTTGAGCATAAAGGGTTGTATTGGAGTAAGGTTCCCGGAACAAAAGGAGCTACCTCGGTGGAGCCAAGCGAAGATTATATGCTACCTTTCGGAAAAGCTTGGGTGTTGCAAGAAATATGGCAGCAAGAGGATGAAGAGACGGTTTCTATTATTACTTATGGAATGGGAGTTCATTGGGCTATAAATGCTTCAGAAGAACTAGGGTTGACAGATAAAATTGAAGTAATTGACTTACGGACACTTCACCCGTTGGATTACGACACCGTCTTTAAAAGCGTGAAAAAATGTGGAAAATGTTTAGTGGTTACAGAGGAGCCTTCCGAAAATAGTTTTAGCCGTGCCTTGCAAGGAAGAATTCAAGAAGAATGTTTTCAGCATTTGGATGCACCAGTTATGGTCATTGGAAGTGAGAATATGCCGGCCATTCCGTTGAATGCCGTCTTGGAAAAAACGATGATCCCTTCAGTTGAAAAAGTAAAAGAAAAAATACGTACGCTATTAAGTTATTAAGAGCAGTCTATTGCGCTCTTCTGAAATACTCTAAAATGAAAAACCCCGCAAATTACTATGCAGGGTTTTATTTGTGGTGAATGTTTCAGTTAAAAATAAAAGAACAGACCTGCATTAATGTACTCGCTACTAATTCGGAGCGGTATCACAGTACTGTCTTCATCCTGAAAACTTATGTCATTTTCGTATTGAGGAATATAACTTACGGTAAGGCCAATCGATTTGTTGTTTTTGAGATTATAAACGACTCCTGCCTTCGGTCTAAAAATTGAAGTTCCGCCATTTACATTGAAATCTAAACCTTCATAAGTTCCTTTAAAACGGTTGCCTGTAAAACCAATTCCAGCTCCAACAAACGGCTGAATCTTCCCTTTTTTATTCACTTGGTAGCGTAAATCGAAAAGTAGGCGGTAGGTGCTATTACTAAAATTAATCGGGGAGGGCGCTCCCGTGTAAGCATTATCGGATGCCAAATTAGCGGACCCTTCCATTTCGAAGAATAGGTTTCCTTGCATACTGCCTAAAAATGCAGGGCTTGCCATAATTCCAATATTTAGGCCAATGGAGCTCGCATCTTCTTGCGCACTACTATCGAAAAAGCTTAAATTGTTAATACCGATTCCGGCTCCCACATATATGTTGAATAGATCACTGTTGGTTCGGTTGGCAGTTTTTATTTCTTCTTCTGTTGGTGCATAACCATTCTTAACGCAGTTGTTGTAATTAGTAGTGAAAGCAATAAGGTTACTTTGGTTGAAACGCTCCTTGTTAAGCACCTGTTCCCTAATGGTATTGCAATCGTTAAAAATAACAGCTAAAATACCATTGAGTTTAGTATCGTTTTTGTCGATGAGTTTTGAGATGCCTTCTTTTTTGGAAATGATGTAAGAGTCTTCTGAAATTTTAAATAACGAAGTTTCGCCGCTCACTAAACTATTGGCAAACCATGTTTTATTGTCAATTTCAGTTTTACTAAACGAACGCCCATTTACAATTACCGAAGTTGCTTGATCGAATGCAATAGATTGGGTTTGGAACTCTTTTTTGATCAGTACTTTTTCATTTTCATTGTCAATATAGATACGTCCGTTTAAGGTGGTTTTATCTTTTTTGACAATGCTGCCGTTTTGAAAGTTTTGTGCAATAAGAGATGTGCCTGTTAGCATGAAGCTGAAGCTGAGTAGTAGATAGAATTTCATAGTGTTTTTTTTTAGAAATACAGGTATCAAAAATTATGCCCGTATTCTCCTATGCAAGTTCTATAAATTAAGTCGAAAAAAAAAGACCGACTTTCAGCCGGTCTTTTTAAAATTATTTAATGATTTATTTATTGCTTCATCACCTTTACAGTTTGCACTGTATTCTCAGATTCTATTTGTGCGATGTAGTTTCCTGTTGCTAAAGATGAAAGATCCATTCTAAGTGTCGTTTGAGATCCTTCCTGTTGAGCTACTTGCTTTCCTAAGATGTCAAAAACAGTTACTTTAGAAATTTCTGTAGATGCACTTACATTCAACACATTCTTTACTGGATTAGGGAAATAAGTAAGTCCTTCGATAGAAGCATCTTCTACTCCTAATGCTGGGTCGTAAATTAAAAGGTCAAATTCTGCATTCTCTGGAAAAGCAGTACTGCCATCCTCCATATAAATTGCCCATGAAGATCCAGTATACCATGCTCCCATAGCTTGATCGATCACCACATTTGCAGAATCGCCAGTAGTTCCCCAATTGTGGGTGAAAGTAAATACCGCATTTGGATTTCCATTTAATAATGGATGGTCAATTGCTGTCCAATTAGAAGAGATATTTCCAGCATTTGCAACATGCTTGTCCATTGTTCCTATTTCCGCATCTACCCCTACAAAAAATGCTGCGTCTTCTGGGATGGTCCCGAAGTCTTCTGTGTAAATATTCCAACGTCCATCACCATCGTCATACCAAACTCCATAGTTAAAGTCGTTTCGAACGCTATTCGGATTGTAATAAGTGGTAAGGATAATGTTAGCGTTCGGATTGTTATTCAAGTTTGGGTGACTTAGCACAGAATACCCTGGATTCGAACCTTGATTTGCTACATCTGCTACGTGAAGGGTAACATCAGAGCCCTGTCCTATATAAACGTTGTAAGAAGAGTTTTCAACCATTCCTAGTCCACTTTCCATATAAACGCCCCATCGTCCTTGAGAGTTGCTGTAAAAGACACCTGTTGCGGCATCGTTGTATACTCCAGAGCTTCCTGGTGGATTCCAGCTGTGAGAGACTAATACCATAGCATCTGGATTGTTGTTTAGATCTGGATGATCTATATAACTGGCATCTGCCGAAATTGTTGCAGCTGTTGCTGTGTGTACAAAACCTGCTTGTGCGATCGCCATCGTCGACAAAAAGGTCATTAGTAAAGTAAAAATTGTTTTCATAATAATTTAGTTTTATAGGTTTAAATTAATGTAAGCTACGGCACAAAAGTAATATGGATTTCGTGCTAGCTCAAAAAATAACACCTCAATATGCCACAGGGTTTTACCTGTTTCTTTAGGGGATTATATTTTTTGATACTGTAAAACTAAGATTAGAAAATCATGAAGTATATGACATATGTAACATATGATAGTACGCATGTAACATCATCAAAAAAGCCCTCTGTTTAGAGGGCTTTCGTCATTATTTGATTGCAATATCGGGTGGATACTGAGCGATAATTTCTTGCACGATTTCTCGAATTCGCGCCTCTTTCTTTTCAATATTGTCGTATTGATGAAGACGCATACTGCCTATTCCTTGCCAAACTAGTTGTTTTGTTTTGGCATCTACCAGATCAATATATAATGTTCCTTCGGTGGTGGTGGAAACGTTACTCCCGTTAAAACCTCCATAAAACCATGGATTCCAGCCCCAACCCCAGCCCCAGCCAAAATTGTTGTTGTAAACATCCACACGGTCGCGTTCTTTAGTAAAAATACTCACTAGTAAATCGGCATTTTCGTTTTTCATCATTCCTTTAGCAGAAAGTTCGCTGTCGATAGCTCTTAGAATACGCCTTTTATCTAAGTCGGAAATTTCGGCTTGATCAATACCAGGTTTATAAAATGCGTAATTGTTGTATTCGCCAAAATTTGCTTGGAGATCATAATCTGTAACTACCCTTACAGAAGAGCAGGAAGTGAAAACCGCTGCGATAAGTAGCAGAGGGATAAGTTTAAAAATTTTCATAGCAGTAATTTTTAATTTAATAATTCGTCTTCAACAAAATTAGGAAGCGTGACTTTTAAACTTGGATTACGTTCCATTTCCCGTTTAATAGCAAAAACTGCTTCTTCATTTCTAGCCCAACTCCTGCGAGCGATCCCATTATTTACGTCCCAAAATAACATGGATTCTAGTCGGCGTTGTGCATCATTACTACCATCAAGAACCATACCGAAACCGCCGTTCATAACCTCTCCCCAGCCTACACCACCACCGTTATGTATGCTCACCCAAGTAGCTCCTCGGAAGCTGTCACCTATTACATTTTGAATGGCCATATCTGCAGTAAATCTACTTCCGTCGTATATATTAGACGTTTCTCTATAGGGAGAATCCGTTCCCGAAACATCGTGATGATCTCTTCCAAGAATGACGGTTTTTATTTTTCCTTCTGAAATTGCCTTATTGAAAGCCGATGCTATCTTCATTCGTCCTTCGGCATCTGCGTATAATATTCTAGCTTGAGAACCTACTACTAATTTGTTTTCTTGAGCTCCCTTGATCCACTTAATATTATCTGCCATTTGCTGCTGAATCTCCTCTGGAGCGTCTTTCATTATTTCTTCCAGCACACTGCAAGCGATCTGATCTGTTTTTAAAAGATCATCTGGGTCTCCTGAGGCGCACACCCATCGAAATGGACCGAAGCCGTAATCAAAACACATAGGGCCCATAATATCCTGTACATAGCTAGGGTACTTAAAGTCGATTTTATTTTCGGCAATCACATCTGCACCTGCACGAGATGCTTCTAATAGGAAAGCATTTCCATAATCGAAAAAGTACGTGCCTTTAGCGGTGTGTTTATTTATGGCCGCTGCATGGCGATGAAGACTTGCTTGTACTTTTGTTTTAAATTTTTCAGGATCATTGGCCATCATTTCATTCGATTCTTCATAGGTCATGCCAACAGGGTAATATCCTCCAGCCCAGGGATTATGGAGAGATGTTTGATCGCTCCCCAGATCGATATGAATATCTTTTTCATAAAAATGCTCCCAAACTTCTACAATATTTCCATCGTACGCTATGGATACAATCTCTTTTTGCTCGATAGCTTTCTTCACTCGTTCTGCTAATTGATCCAGATCTGAGATCACTTCGTCCACCCAGCCTTGAGAATGGCGGGTGTGAGTAGCTTTTTTATTTACTTCGCCACAAACCGTTACACAACCTGCAATATTTCCAGCTTTTGGTTGTGCTCCGCTCATACCGCCTAAACCAGAAGTTACAAAGAGACCTCCATGAGGTGACTTTTTTATTTTTCTGAAACCGTTGAGCACAGTAATAGTAGTTCCGTGCACGATCCCTTGCGGACCGATATACATATAACTTCCAGCTGTCATTTGTCCATATTGAGTAACTCCTAAGGCGTTAAACTTTTCCCAGTCATCTGGTTGAGAGTAGTTGGGGATCATCATTCCATTGGTTACCACAACTCGGGGTGCATCTTTGTTTGAAGGGAATAGTCCTAGCGGATGTCCAGAATAAACGACCAGTGTTTGTTCGTTGGTCATTTCAGATAAATACTGCATGATCAATCTATATTGCGCCCAATTTTGAAATACAGCACCGTTTCCACCGTAGGTAATAAGTTCGTGAGGGTGTTGGGCGACCGCATGATCCAGATTGTTTTGAATCATTAGCATAATTGCCTTGGCTTGCTCGCACTGTCCAGGGTATTCATGAATTGGGCGGGCATATATGGTATAATCTGGTCTAAAACGATACATATATATCCGTCCGTAATCTTCCAGCTCTTTTTTGAATTCTGTTACTAATGTACGATGGTGTTTAGGATCGAAGTAACGCAACGCATTGCGAAGTGCCAGTTTCTCTTCATCTGGACTTAATATTTTTTTTCTTTTTGGAGCGTGATTTACGTTTAGATCGTACGCTTTTGGTTCGGGTAGATGTTCAGGGATCCCTTGTTTTATTTCTTCTTTGAAATTCATAGACTTTAATATAATAGTTAATAATTAGGAAATAGGGTAGTGGAACCTAACTGATTACTAAGGATATCGAATATTGGAGCGATGATAATGAGTCGCTATTAAAACTTTATATGTTCTAAAATAAGTATCCAATTGCTATTGATTCTTTTTTTTATTAAAACCATATGGACAATGCCTGCAATTACTTTCGCAGCAATAACCTCGTTTTAGGTGGTATTGCTCTGTAAAACATTTATATCCTTCAGGAGTTAAGTAGTAGTCGCCTTCTTCTAGTTCTATTTTTTTCTTCGGAAATAACATATGATACAAAAATAACTAAATAACAATTGGATAGCGCTGCTTGTTATTGAAATAAAAAAGACCTTATTTTTCAATAAGATCTTTCTGAAGTCCGAAGACTTTATATTTTTAGAGGGTTTACTTCTTTACACTAAATGTATAACTAAATTTAGCATTAGAAGATCCGTTTTCTAGCTCGGTAATTATAAACGAATTTTTTGTCTTTTTACTTATATAGACGCCATTCGATTCGTCCTCAAGTTGAATAGAAATAGAAACTGCTTCTTCAATTCTATTTCCGTCAATTGTATCTATGATATCGGGATTAATAAAAATTTCTGCAGTACCATTTTGGAGTTGACCATTTCCATTATTGGTGAAAATAATATCGTCGGTTGAATTCAGAGGAGTTGAAAAATTGGTTACTTCTTTAGCGGTCTCATAGTCCATTTGGGCTTGAGCAGCTATACAGGTGAAAAAAACCATCACAAGTAGGGAAAGTTTTTGGAAAGATAAGGGGCGGCGTTTCATAAGTTACTTTTATTTGATGGAGTAATATTAATTTAAATATAGATGAAATGCAAATATAATCGATTAAATGCATAAAAATAAATAATCAATTTCAGTAAGCCGCAGCATATCAAACGATTATAATTGTGCAATATTTTAGCGTGAACGAAAAATCCTTCAGAAATAATTCTGAAGGATTTTAAAAAGCTACAGATAAATTAATCTGGTAGAAATACTACCATTAGTGGTTGTTGTTTATGCTAAAAAGACTATAAAATTAATGTTAGATTCAATCAATTATCCTTTTTTAAACCGTGCTAAAAGCTGCTCTCTTGCTTTTAACGATGGATCTTGGGTTTCGCTAGTTATAACCACTTTTTTTAACAAGCGCTTTTGGCTATAGGCTGGGTCTAGGTATTTCCTAAAACTAGGGTGAAGCTCTTCTAATGTTTTGCAACCGTCGTCCCCTTTCGAGAGAACCTTTGTGTTCTTTCTTGCGCTCGTAGGGTGCTGATTGGCTTTCAACTTCTGTAAAAATTGTGTTTCTGCCTTTGTGTGAGTTCTGTCTGCCGTATAGATCTGTCCAAATACCTGAGTAGAGGAAAACAAACATACTAATGCAGTATAAAAGTAAAAATTCTTCATAGTTCTTGGCTTCATTAGTTATGGTGTACTATTTGAAATCTATTGGCAAAGTTCACACCAAAATCAACGGTATATCCATCGCCCCCTGAGCTAGTTGCGCCTCCACTGGCAAATATCATAAGGCTGATCGTATGTGTGCCCGCTGGTAGGTTAACGAATCCGTTTCCTCCAATGGTGAAAAAACCAGTAGTAATAGTAGAACTACCTCTTGTGTCGGCATTGGTGTAAGAACCAGCACTGTAAATAATGTCCTGTGCAATTCCACCCGAGCCGTCATCTAGATATGCAAGTCCTCCATAGAGTCTAGGTTGACCATCGTCAATTAAATTTCCTGAGCCATCCAAGATATTACATGCGGTCCAGAAACATACCTCGACTAAGGTTTCTCTGGTAAGTGTAAAAGTTTCAGTGTAAGCAATGGCGGCTACGGTGTCATCTCCTTCTGGATCTGTTAGTGTGATTGGTGTAGCAAAAAATGTGTTGGTATCACTTGCGTCTGTTGGGAAATCATCGACCCTAGCTTGCAATACTAAATTACCATTAGAGTCTACCAATACTACAGAGTTATCAGTTCCATTATTGTAGGCACTATTTGCGCTGCTTAGGCTTTCTATTCTAACCACAGAAGAATTCCCTCCAACATGAAAGTCGGTTTGCGGATTGTTCGTGTTAATTCCTACGCGATTATCTGTCCCGTCTACAAATAGCATATTTGCTTGGTTGTCTGTTTCAATTCTGAAATCTGTTTGAGCACCACTATCGTTGATAGATAGAACGGAATTGTTACCATTTTCGGTAAGCTCAATAAATTCGCGACCTCCAGCGGTTAAGTTAAGACGGTCTGTATTGCTTCGCCAGATTCCTGTATTAGCGTCACCGTCCCATGCAATAACAGGATTGGAGTTGCTTCCACTTTCATTGATTCGTATTCTACCGCTATTGGTTATTTCAAGACGCTCTGCATTATTAGTTCTAAAGCTAAGGCCTACATTATCCGTGGTCCCTATAAAGTTTGTTCCAGTACTTGTTCCACTATTTCCGCCTTCTTTCCAGTCGTCACTATTGTTTAATCCAACCCATACAGAGCCGTCCCAGTAGTAAAAGCCTTTTCCAATAGAAGTATTTGTATTGTATACTAACAAACTTTCTGTGCTTCCTCCTGTAATAGGTGCAATGGAGTTGAGGTTGGTAATGTTAATCCTTGGAATTAACAGGCCTTTGTCTGCGGTGTCGATGTCTAACATAGATCCGTCGCCAGGCGATGTAGTATTAATTCCCACTTGTGCCTTTATCGATAAGGTGAAAATGGTTGCTAGCATAAAAAAGAGTAGGCTACGTGAAGTTGTAGTAGTTGTTGTCATAGATGTTGAACTTGATTTGGTTGAGCCAAACTATACTTAACATCGATAATAAGCAAATAATTTCGATAAAATACACCTTAAATCAAAAAATAGGTGGTTTTACCGTAATTAATAGTTAAATTTTTAGGCAAGAGTGAGTTGTAAAATGCTTCTGTGACGTTTTCTAATATAGTTCTATTAATATGTAAAGGCAAAGCGTAACTTTGTGATATGATAGTTGTAGTAAGTAGATTTTTACTTCGGAAAAGGTTCTCTGGAATTACACTTTGGCCTTTTGTTGTGCTGCGCAATAGGGGTTTGAAAAGCGATGCGGTGTTTCTAAATCATGAAAAAATTCACCTTCGGCAGCAGGCGGAGCTTCTGGTCTTGCCTTTTTATGTGTGGTACGTAATAGAATTTGTAATTAGGTTATTTCAGTATAAAAACAGACACCAGGCATATCGCAATATCAGTTTTGAAAGAGAAGCCCATACAAATGAAAAAGACCTTCAGTATTTGAGCCGAAGGTCCTTTTGGAGTTTTATAAATTATTTATAGAATACCTTTTATTGTTGAGCCAGTATTCTATTGAGGTATAATTTTATTACTTTTCGCTTTTGCTATCATCGTTTTTTGACAGCGTCGATATTTTTTCTTCGGAAATCATCTTCTGCTTTGTTTTTCTTGGCTTATAGGTGATCCCTTTTTCTTTTGGTTGATTATAAAGCTTTGGCATAAAATATTTCCCACGACGGGAACCTTTGTCTACAACATTTTGACGCTTCTCTGGATACTGTTGTAAGTAGGGGTCGTTACGTTCTGAAGTTACGGTCCATGAAACTTTTTTATCTGCTACACCTCCAGCGATGCTAAAAGAGCCATTAGAAATTTCTCTTTCAATGAAGAGGTTAGGCATGGGCGCTCCAATTGCTGTTAGTTGAAAACTCGCATTTCTATTAATGCTCTCATAGTATTCTGGTAATTCTACCGTAGCCTTTCCTTGAGAGTTGAAAGTAACGGTGCCTCTATAGACATTTAGAACTTCATTCGATTCCATTGAGAAGTGCTTTAACATTTTGTTTGCAGGGTCTTCTGGATGGTCAATTGTAAAAGCTTTTACACCAGAAGCTCCAGAATCACCGTCTGCGAATACTCCAAAGGTTGTAGGAGAACCAGTCGTAGTAAGATCTAGTCCTAATACGCCTATCCAGCCGCCCCATCCTTCAACTCCTACGCCAGAACCTGGTCCGGGCTCAGAAAATCCAAAGGCACCTGTATGATCATCCACGTCTGTTCCAAAGTATGACATATCCGCGGCAACTACTAAACCTGTTATAGGGGTGGCAGATATATTTTGCGCGACTAGACCTACACCATTGCTGTTGTTTAGGCCTACTAAACCAGCTCCATTAGCTGAATTTTGGCCTTGAACACCCGATCCATTTCCACTGTTATTTCCTAACATACCAAGTCCATTCCCAACACTCAATCCTAAAACTCCAAATCCGTTGCCTACGTTTCCAATAACACCAGCTCCATTGGTTGTGTTTTCACCGTAAACTCCCACGCCAAGTGATCCTGAGGAGAGGCCGTTTATAACAATCTCATCCGCGGCTCCCGATACAGTAAAACGGTCTCCTGCTAATGGTGCTGGATTGTTAATCGATACTTGTCCACCTGCTAATAAACGCATACGTTCTGCAGCGGCAGTTCCAAAAACCAAGTCTTGTGCGTCCGATGTTCCAAAGTAGTTTTGTCCAATTCCAACTCCAGGATTGGTCCCTGCATTTCCTGCAAGTGTCCAATCTATAGTTCCCGTGCCTGTGGCAAGTGGCGCCCAAGCGGAGCTGTCCCAATAAACAAATCCAGGTCCGGTCGTTGTATTGGTATTATAAACCATTAAACCAGTAGGAGCTCCACCCGTAATAGGTGTTATGGTTGAAAGATCTGCAATGTCCACTCGCGGAATTAAGAGACCTTTATCCGAGCTCGTAATATCTAGGATAGATCCAGCAGACGGGCTAGTGGTATTAATACCTACCTGCGCTAGGGCAATGACTGGAAATAATAAGAAAATGAGTATTATTTTCTTTAAGCGATTTTTTTTAAACGTACAGTGCTTCATTTTTCATTTTTTTTGAAGCAGGTATGGTTTAGTAGAGTTGAGAAGAGGAATTTAACTTAAAATTTAGAACTTTGTAATAAAAATATAGATAAATCGATAAAATGATATCGTTTTAACTATTTATGTAGAAAAGTCCTACATATATAAAAGTTTTATTATAAATATGTTAATTTTATGTAATGAGGGATTCGTTTGTAGCATAAAAAAACCCTCAGTCTAGACGACTAAGGGTTTTTCTTCTTGTGGGTGTTTATAGTTAGGATTACTTATTCCTAGTCGCATTTTGTGTAAAGTCCTTTGTGTCTATACTTTTCGCAAAGTCTTTCTTTAAGACAGGGAATCTGAGATCTTGAAACTTAGATTCGGTTGCATTGTTTCTTCCACCAGCTTTTCTATCCGCTCTTGAAGCAACTAATTGCCAAGAGAAGTCGATGTTAGATGTTCCATTTTGTAATTCAACAACCGTAAATCCAGATTGAGATTTGCGAGTAACATATACTCCATTACAATCACCTTCTAATTGAACAAAAACTTTCAATGGGTGGTCTGCGTCTACTTTAATGTTTTTGGTTAAGATAGGGTCAATTAATATAGTTGCTCTACCATTTACTAGTTTGGCGGTTCCAAAATCTTGAAGTAATACTTCTGGTGCTTCTGGAGCAAACATAATGCGTTGTTCGTTATTCTCGTCTTCTACAACAGTAGATACAGCACCCGATCCTAAAATTTTATAATCGGTAGAGTTGTAGTAAGCTCCCGCCATGGCGAAACTTCGAAGAGCTCCACTATTATAATCAACATTTAAATTAAGGGTTCCACTGGTGAAATTTCCATCTGAAGATCTACCATGACGACTAACCGCCATCGCGTACAAACCGTGTGTTTCTTCATTTCTAGCAACAGCAGTTGTTTGGAAACCTGCGGTAATACTTCCTGGTATTCCGTTATCTGCAAGTGCCCCTCTTAATGTAATAGATCTATTTGCAGTTTTAATACCGCCAAGGGCAGTACCAGTAATATTTAACTGGTTGTAAGTTGCAGGTGGATTAACCGTTGTACTTGGGTTATCTACATAGTTATAGCTAGCGATCCAAATATCTGAATAATTTACAGAGGCAGCAACAGTGGCACTACCAGTAGATTGAGAAAAGACACTAGTATATCCAGCGTTTGGATTGTTGGCGTATACACCAGCTCCTAAAATTGTCTGTGTTGGAACTCCAAAAGAGATATTCGATTCTCTACCTAAAACTCCTCCTACATTATCACTGTAACCAAAAACAGCATCTCTAGTTCCACTATACACTTCTAATTTGTTAATCGCTGCTGGGGAAGGTATTCCAATACCAACATTATTGTTTCCAGCATTTGCGAAGATCAAGTTAGGATCTGTAGTTCCTTCTACTTTGAAATCTGTATTTTGTGCTCCGTCATTAATGGTAAGTACAGAACTTACACCATTCTCTGCCATTTCCATAAATTCGCGACCACCAGCCGTAAAGTTAAGTCTATCGTCAGCACTTCGCCAGATACCTAAATCGGTATCTTCACTCCAACTGTAAAAAGGTGCAGAATTAATACCATTGGCCTCGGCGTAAACTTGGTTTACGTTAGGCACGGTAAATTTATCGTTACCTCCAGTTGAAAGTGTGATTGAGTTTGTTCCTTTGCGATAGATTCCCGAATCTAAATCACCGCTAAAAGTAAGACTAGGAGCCGTTTCTGTTCCATCATTAGATGCCTCAATTTGTCCTGCAGTGCTCATTACTGCAACAGAAGCTCCATTGGCAGCAAGTACTAAGTCTTGCGAGTCTGATGTACCTACATAGTTTTGTCCTGCTCCTGTACCTGGATTGGTTCCGGCATTTCCTTGAAGGCTCCAGAATTCTCCGTCTCCTATTAATACCCAATTACTAGAATCCCAATAATAGAATCCCGTTCCTGTTGTGGTATTCGTATTGTAGACTAATAAACTTTCTGTACTTCCACCAGTAATTGGTGCGATCGTAGAGAGGTCTGCAATGTCTACTCTTGGTACGAGCATTCCTTTGTCCGTACTAGTAACGTCTAACATTGCTCCATTTGCTGGAGTAGTTGTGTTAATTCCTACTTGTGCGTAGGTAGTTGCCATAAATGTAAAGGCAGCTAAAGTAGCGAGTCGTAATTTTAAAGTCATAATCTTGTAATTTGGGGGAAAATACAATAGTAAATTCCTTACAAAACTAGTAATAAAGTTCGTTTAAAAACAAATATTTTCGATGAAATGCACATTTTAGTTTTGAACAAATGTTTTTCTTTCTTTTAAAAACTCATTTATATAATTGATTTACAGTGGTTTATGCGAAATAAGTCGAAGCTTCTAATGTTGATGTTAATTTTTCTTGACTTTAACTCTCAAAAATTCTAATTTTTCGTCTAAGCTATTTAAAATACTCATAATCAGCATTTTGTGATTTTTTGTGATTTTTGCAGGAATTTGCAAAGGGTTCAGGATCAGAAAAAAGTAGAATTTTCTTACAAAATTTTAATTTCTATGAATATATTTTCCTTTTTCTTCTCTGGTTGTCTAGTTGAACGTTTACATTTTGTGTGGTGTATTTCCTAGAGGGCTAACCGCTGGAGGGGTGTTTCAAAGAAAATTGTATTCATTTTTCGCTACCTATTCAATAAAAACAGAAAGAGCGGTATCTTTACTTACTTAAATCTGTGCTCTTTTGTTTTCTTCTGAAACTTTAACAAAAATTCAACCCTTAGACTCTAAAAAATTTGAATTAGGCTCTTATTCCGTTTCTATGCTCCGAGAAGATGAGATTCATCCGTTTGTTTCTGGGAATAAATTCAGAAAGCTCAAATACAATTTTTTAGAAGCCTCCAGGCTTGAGATGTCCACTATTCTAACTTTTGGTGGAGCCTATTCCAACCATATTGCGGCGGTAGCTGCAGCCGGTAAACAGCAAGGTTTTAAAACAATTGGCGTGATAAGGGGTGAAGAATTAGCGTCGCAGATAACTACTAATCCCACTTTGGCCTTTGCAGTATCTTGCGGAATGAAGTTACATTTTGTGAGCAGGTCCATCTACAGGAGCAAAATGGAAGCTTCGTTTCAGAAACGGTTAAAAGAACTCTTTGGAAGCTTCTATTTAATTCCTGAAGGAGGCACCAATCAACTTGCAGTGAGGGGATGTGAGGAGATGCTTTCGGTACATACAGCCTCTTTCGATTATATTTCTACCTGTGTTGGAACTGGCGGAACCATATCTGGGATAATCAAAGCGTCGGAGATGCATCAAACGGTACTAGGTTTTTCAGCACTGAAAGGTGCTTTTCAAATTTCAGAAATAGAAAAATATACTCCTAAAACGAACTTTCAATTAACAGATGCCTATTGTTTTGGTGGATATGCTAAAATAGATGAGGATCTTGTGCGTTTTATAAACGAATTTCATGCAAGAAGCGGAATTCCATTGGATCCCGTTTATACTGGAAAGATGATGTTTGGTCTATTCGATATGATGAAGAGCAAAAAATTGAAAGAAAATTCGCGTATTTTAGCAATTCATACGGGAGGTCTTCAGGGAATCGACGGTATGAACCAAAAATTGAAAAATAAAAATTTACCTCAAATTAATAAGTAATATGGTGTCAAGAATATGTATCGTGCTTTGTATTTCCTGCTTGCTGTTAACAAGTTGTAAGTCGAAAAAAAGACTGGTTTCTTCAAATAAAACATCGAAAACCGAGCGAGTGGTTATTCCGAAGGAAACAAATAAAAACTCTACTGCAAATACAACAACCACAACTACAGAAACGAAAACGGTTGTTAATCCGCCAAAAAATGCCACGTATGCGGAAACGGTATCTACCTATATTAATAATTATAGTGCGATTGCAAAAGATGAAATGCTACAATATGGGATTCCAGCGAGTATAACGCTCGCGCAAGGCATTCTTGAAAGTGGAGCTGGAAAGGGAGAGCTTACTCGTAAGGCGATGAATCATTTCGGAATCAAATGTCATACTACTTGGACTGGCGAGCGGGTTTATCATGACGATGATGAAAAGGGAGAATGTTTCAGAAAATATAAAGATCCAAAGTATTCTTTTAGAGATCACTCGTTGTTTTTAACGCAAAGAAGTCGGTATCAAGGCCTTTTTCAACTTAAAAAAGATGATTACAAAGGTTGGGCAAAGGGGCTCAAAAAAGCAGGTTATGCTACGGATCCTAAATATCCGAATAAACTTATTAGTATTGTGGAGCGTTATGATCTAACCCGATTTGACAAAGAAGTATTGGGAGGTGCTGCAGCCGTTATTAGCTCAGACGATTCTAAGATTAATACCTATACTGTTGCCAGAGGAGATACCTTATATAGTATTGCGCGTAGGCATAATATGAGTGTAGAAACGTTAAAAGAATACAATGGCCTGCAATCGAACGATATTTCAATTGGTCAAGTATTATATTTGCATTCGGTAAAAAGACGTTAATTTTCAGAAATGATTTACAAAAGAAGTAGTGCCTTATTTAGTGAGGCGCAAAAAGTAATTCCTGGGGGAGTTAATTCTCCTGTGCGGGCTTTTAAAGCAGTTGGTGGAGATCCAATTTTTGTTGAAAAAGCAAAAGGAGCTTACCTCTACGATGTAGACGGAAATAAACTTATAGACTACATTAATTCGTGGGGTCCAATGATTCTTGGTCATGCTTATGAGCCCGTGGTGAATGCGATTATAGATAAATCCAAAAAAGGAACTTCTTTTGGGATGCCCACTCAAATTGAAACCGAAATTGCGGCATTGGCAGTTTCTATGGTTCCAAATATAGATAAGATACGATTTGTAAATAGTGGCACCGAAGCATGTATGAGTGCGGTGAGACTGGCGAGAGGTTTTACAGGAAAAGATAAGATTATAAAATTTGCGGGCTGCTATCACGGTCATAGCGATTCGTTTTTGATACAAGCAGGAAGCGGTGCGGTAACTTTTGGAACTCCCAATAGTCCGGGCGTCACTGCAGGTACCGCAAAAGATACCTTGCTAGCAGATTACAACAATTTGGAGAATGTTTCCAGACTTATAGACGAAAATAAGGATGAGATTGCCTGTATTATCATAGAGCCAGTTGCTGGCAATATGGGTTGTATCCCTCCAGCCGAAGGATTTCTTCAAGGACTGAGGCAGCTGTGCGATGCGAATCAAATTCTACTTGTTTTTGATGAGGTGATGACAGGCTTTAGATTAGCGAAAGGAGGAGTGCAGGAATTATTGGGTGTAAATGCCGATATCATAACTTTTGGTAAGGTGATTGGTGGCGGTTTACCAGTTGGTGCGTTTGCTGCTAGGGAAGAAATTATGAATCATCTTGCTCCTTTAGGACCTGTTTATCAGGCAGGAACCTTAAGTGGAAATCCGTTAGCAATGGCTGCCGGATTAGCAATGCTTACCGAACTGAATAATAGGCCAGAGATTTTCGAATCCCTTGCTAAAAAAACAGCCTATCTTCATGAAGGTCTAGAAAAAGCATTAAATGAGAACGGTGTTTCTCATACCATTAACAGAATTGGATCTATGATCTCTATTCATTTTGGTGACACTCGAGTAATCAATTTTGATACCGCGGCGAAAGCAGCTGCTGGGGATCCATTTAAAAAGTTCTTCCATGGGATGTTGGCTGAAGGAATTTATATTGCACCTAGCGCCTACGAAACTTGGTTTTTGAGTGATGCGCTCACTTTTGAAGACCTTGACAAGACCATAGAAGCCTGTAGAAAAGTGTCAAAACAATTATAACTAAAAAGGCTCCCAATTGGGAGCCTTTTTGATATCTAATGAAATGCAATTATTACATTGCTTGCCATTTCTTGTACTGCTCAGCAGTTAAGGTTTTTTTCATGATCTTATTGTGAACATCATCAAACTTCTTTTTGTTGGCGATCACAGTTGGGTCTGATGCACTTTTGCCATCTACATGCTTCTTATAATTAGATGCTTTGCTTACCAAGGCTCTAAAAATAGTTCTCTGCTGATCTCCTGAAAGTTGTAAAGCGTCGTTCAAATCTGAAACTTGTTGCTTTGCAATTACTTCAGGTCTGTCTTGATCTTGCTTAAGGTCTTGGGCATTCATTGAGCCAATTCCTGCAAGCATGACAAAAGACATAGCGATAACTTTAAAAATATTTTTCATGTTTTTACAATTTATTTAGGTCACTAATGTAACTAATTTACCTATAAATAACCAAAAACTGAGCCACAATTATAATTACTTCCTTCTACGTTCTGCATTCCTTTTTTTACGGTCACCTCTCTTCTCAACTTTTTCTTGAAATTTTGCAAATTGCTCTTTTGTTAGAATGGATTGCAATTTCTTTTTGGTTGCAATTTTAGCGTCGAGATGTTCATTTAATCTATTAAAGCGTTCTTCGCTTGACAGTTCTTTTCTCTCCTTATTTTCAGCTCTTTCAGCTCTTTTTGCGGTTTTCGCTGTTTCCATTTCCAAATGGAGTTTTTGAATTTCAGTCTGCTGTTTCTCTGTGAGATCTAAGTGCAAAGTCATTCGCTTTGTTTTAAGTTCTGCTCGTTGTTCAACAGTTAGGTCTTGCATTTTTTCGCGCATTTCTTTACGGTCTCCTCTTTTGTCATGTCTTTGGGCGTTCGCTTGGAATCCAAATCCAATGAGCAAAAGGGCAATTATTACTACATTTCTCATATTTGTATTTTTAAGATTTATAACACTATGACGTCTAATTAATTGAATAGTTTAATGGATGATCCCTTAAACTTCTGTTAAGGTAGAATTGATGTAAACCTCATTTTGCAGTTCGTCTTGTTAAAAAAAAGCGCTTCCCTCAACAAAAGGTGTCATTCCCTCATTGGTGGTTTTTTGAATTAGTCTTCGCCAGTACATTTGAACCGAATTATAAAATCAAATAGTATGAAAAATAAGATGTTATTATTGACCTTACCTGTTTTGTTTGCCGGATTTTGGTTTTCTGTACAAATGGAGGAGCCTAAAGATTATGCAGAAACAAGACGTGTATTAGAGCCTATTGATGGCTGTGTATTTATGACGGTTATGGGAGAACAAGCTTCTACCAATTTTAGTGAGTTTAAGAATGGTGAAAACCTTAACATGTCTGTTCGTGACGGACTCGTTTGGTTAAGTCAAGCTCAACTTCCCAACGGGGGATATGGAGCTGGCAGTCATAGTGCACAACATATCAAAGATCCACATCAAGTAAAAGCAGATCCTGCAACAACTTCGATGGTGATACAGGCCTTGCTAAGAAGTGGTACCACTTTGAAAAAAGGAGCACATTCCGAAAATCTCAAAAATGCCATTAATTATTTGTTAGAAACAGTGGAAAATACTCCTGTGGACGCTCCTTATATCACAGATGTAAGAGGGACCCAAATACAACGAAAGTTAGGGGAGAACATTGATGCGGTTCTTACAGCGCAGGTTCTGTCCAATTTGGTAGATCGAAATTTAAAAGGTGTTAACAAGAAGCGAGTAATACGGTGTTTAGATATTTGCGTTTCTAAAATTGAAACTGGTACCGATGCACAAGGAAGGCAAAAAGGAGCTGGTTGGGCAGGTGTTTTACAAAGCGGATTGGCGACAAGTGCTTTGGAAGCAGCACAGGCAGTAGGCGCAGATGTGGAAGAAGAAGTAATAGAGCGTAGTAAAAATTACCAAAAAGGAAATTACGATGCAGCAAGTGGAAGTGTGAAAACGGAAGATGGAGCAGGAGTGATGTTATACGCTATTAGTAATAGTGTTCGTGCTAGTGCAAAGGATGCCAGAAAGGTAAAAGAAGATATTAGTGAGGCAAAACGCAATGGTACGTTAGCTCCAGATGCGACTGTTTCGGCTTCTACTTTGAAAAAAATTGGATATAGCGATGATGCGGCGGCAGAATACAACACGAGTTTCGGTATTTATGAGTCTGCTAAAAATCAGGCCCAAAAAGCCGATGTGTTAAACGGATTTGGAAATAATGGAGGAGAAGAATTCTTGAGTTTCTTACAGACGGGAGAGTCGCTTGTGGTAAATCAAGATAAGGATTGGAAGAAATGGTATGACGATATGAGCGGCCGTATTTTAAAAATTCAAAATGAAGATGGAAGCTGGAATGGTCATCATTGTATTACCAGTCCAGTGTTTTGTACAGCAACGAGTGTATTGTTGTTAACAGTAGAAAATGATGTGGAATTTTTGAGTAAAGTAGGAGAGTAAATGCTAAAAAAGTCGTGCTTTATAAAGTGAGACCTTCATTGTTTTGAAAACACTTAAATCGATCTTACTTTTAAAAGACAAATAGTTTAGGTTGGTGAAATACCGCCCACGCCATCGGCAGAGATGTCGATCCCCGAAGCCAAATGGAGGAGCGTGTGGGCGGTATTTTCTTTTGAATAGTAGGATATAGAATGCTTCTCTCAACCGAGAGTTGGTTATCCGTTTCTATTTTGTTTGCCGTACCAAATCTAAAGTAGTTTCGTAAAGATCTCGTCCTTGCATCTTCGCTTTTAGCCAAGCATAAAAACTCATTACAAAAACATCTTCTCGCTCAGGGCCAACCCATTCAAAAGACTTTTCAACCTTTTCTTTAAATATGTTAGACGTTACCTCGTCTGGGTGTTCGTAATAATAAGAAACCAGCTGCATAAAATTGATTACTCGTGTTTCTCCTAATTCTTTTAGGCGTTTTGAAAATTTGTTTTTAAAACTCTGAAGTCGGGAAAGGACCAAATCTAACTTGTCTAATTCGATGAGCAAAAGGATTTCAATGATGTTCTTCTTCAAAACCCAAATCCATCCCGCTTTTCGTTCGTACCATTGATCGCTGTGATACATATTGCGTATCAATTGGTAGGCATCGCTAAATTCCCTTTGTTGAAACAAACTCATCACCAACGTAAGTTCAATGTCCAAAGATTCGCTAGGATAGGATTGCAGTTTGTCGATTGCAAGAGCTGCATTGTTGGTGTAATTTGCATTCAAGGCCTCAATAGTGGTGAGCTTTTCCCTAAATCTATTGTAGTACAAGCGGTTCTTTTTGAGCATTTCCTCTTTCATTTTTTCTGAAAATTTCATGGAAGCCTCAAAGTTCTTATTCCTAAAATGTGTCATGGCCATTAGATTGAGAATTTCAATATGATAGAAGAGGTGTTTGTCTGCAAGTTCTTTTTTTTCTGAAATAAGATGATAGATGCTGAGCATAAAAGGGGACACTTGATAATAATCACTTTGTAAGCGAGCAGCCGTTGCAGTGATACTCATTAATTGAAAAAGTGATTTATAGGTAAGTGTTTTGTCTAACTCAATATCAAAAGTTGAAAAGGCATTGGTGATAAGCTCATTAATGGGCGTTTTTACCTTAGTTCTTAACTTAGACTTTATGGTTGCGTAGGCCATATTGAGTTGTTGTTCCTGTTGAAAACGCTTGTTGTTTTCTTCCGATGCCTTGATTACTTCGGGAAGATGAATGTCCTTATGTAGATGGGCGTATTGAATTTTAGTGTGATAGATTTCATTCAGAATGGAGTACAAGTCGAGCCTTAAGGCAATTCGTTCTGCCTTATTTAATATTTTGAATGCTGTTTTGTACTGTCTATGTTCGAAGAAGATTCTACTAGCTAGTAAAAACTTGAAAATCTCCATTTCCTCCGATGTTTCTCTCGCAAAGCTTTTGGATGCTACGAAATCGATCAAGCTGTCTTGAAGCCTTTTGCTAAGTGCGTGGTAGGCATTTTTGGAGGGTTTTCCATAGAGCGCTATATCTAGATTTTTGGTCTTTCCCCCATCTATTAATTTGAAAAGAGCGGTGTTCTTAGTATCACCTCTGCGGTTCTTTTTCTGTAGAAATACAAGAAATTCTCGCTTGTCTTCTTCGGAAAAAGTGCTAATAATGGTGGATATGTTATTCATTTAATCGTAAGTTATGAGTGTAATATAGTCAATAGATATTAATTATAAATTTATAAATACGATTATTAAATCGTAAGTATTTATAGAATTGAATATTTCAGAAGAGAGTAAGCCACCGCATATTTGTACCATCATCAAGTTAAAACATCAAAACAAAAATTATGGAAAATCAAATGTTATCAGAAAAGAAGCCGGTCAATGCACCGCTTATTGAAAAGATTCAGAAATCGAAAGAAAAGTTTAATTGTAAGCCTACACCCGCCTTTATATCGGCTTCATGGGCTGGACTGTTTATAGGGATGGTTTCCTACTGTATCGGATTATGGAACGCAGGGATGCTTCTCAACGAAAAAGGGTATTATTTTACCATCCTTTTATTCGGACTTTTCTCGGTTGTTTCGGTACAAAAAAGTGTACGTGACCGTCTGGAAGGAATACCAGTAACCGACCTCTATTATGGGATTAGTTGGTTCACCACTATTGTATCCATCCTATTATTAATTATTGGTTTATGGAATGCCGATATGCTACTGAGCGAAAAAGGATTCTACGGAATGTCTTTTACACTGGCACTATTTGCGGCCGTGGCCGTTCAAAAGAATACCAGAGATACTAAGTTTTTAGAACAAAACAAGAAGTAAAAATAAAGGAGTCTGTCTTTTTAAGGCAGACTCCTTTTATGAATTAGGTTGTTTGTAAAACCGTAACTCCTTTAAATATGAATTCAAAAATAAATAGAGAGCTATCTGAACTGGTTCAAGAGAAGGTAATCTCCCAAGAAGTCTCTCAAAATATATCACAGTACTACGCTGCCAAAACCTTAGTGGCAGCCAAAGGACCCAATAAGCTTTTTGCTATTTTTGGCGTCTTGGGCTCACTTTTAGTGGGACTCGGCCTTATCTTGATCCTTGCTCATAATTGGGACGATTTTTCTCGTGCGACCAAAACTATCTGGGCTTTTATCCCAATGATAATTGGACAAATTGCTGTTGGTTATTGCATTTTTAAGAAGAAAAGTGCCGCGTGGAAGGAAAGTGCGGCTACTTTTTTGTTTTTTGCGATAGGTTCAAGCATTGCATTGGTAAGTCAGATCTACAATATCGCTGGCTCTATGCCGTCTTTTTTATTGTCTTGGATCATCTTAGCAGCACCGCTTATCTATCTCCTCCGTTCACATGCAGCAACCGTATTACATCTCATTTTTATAACGGCCTATGCTTGTAACGTAGGTTACTTTGATAATGCGAGTCCATGGTTGTATATTCCATTATTCGCTTGGGTAATTCCGCATTATTATGTTCAGTTGAAGAACCAACCCAATCACAACCTCACTGGATTATTTCATTGGCTCCTTCCTGTAAGTGTAATTATTTCCCTTGGTGGGTTTGTTGTTGGGAACGAGAATACTGGTTTTCTAATGTATGTGGTTTTCTTCGGTCTTCTTTATAATTTAGGAAAACTACCATTTTTTACTCATAAGAAAATGCGGGTTAATGGTTATCTTTTACTTGGGTCGGTAGGAACTATTTTCGTCTTAATGCTGGCTAGTTTTTCATGGATCTGGGACGGCTATAGCCCAATAGCTGTTGATATACAGGAAGCGTTAGTTACCGTTGTTCTTGCTTTAGTAGCGATAGGGGTATTGGTATAC
Organism: uncultured Flavobacteriaceae bacterium; assembly: GCA_947495135.1. GTDB lineage: Bacteria > Bacteroidota > Bacteroidia > Flavobacteriales > Flavobacteriaceae > Aureisphaera. The sequence goes on along the minus strand of CANLXN010000002.1, from coordinate 380,782 downwards.
CTGTTTCAGAAAAAACGATTAATGCCTTTTAATTTATTTCAGTACGCCTTTTTAATCTTTGGCGCTATCTATTTTTTCAAGTTTACAGGATCCGAAATTCCGATGATACTTACCAATCTTTTACTCCTCGCACTTGGAGTATTTGCAATCGCAATTGGAGCGCGTAAAAATAGGTTTAGTATACTCAACTACGGACTCCTTATTATAACCGTACTCGTAGCATGCAGATTTTTCGATTCGGATATTTCATTTGTGTTACGCGGTCTCCTATTTGTCGCCATAGGAGCTGGATTTTTTGCGACGAACTATTGGATGTTTAAGAAGCAACAAAAGCAACAAGACCAACAACTTAAAATCACCAGCCATGAATAAAATAATGATCACCATAGGATTTGTTGTGATGCTTCTCGCACAATGGTTTGTGCCAGGGCAAATGATTTTCGAACAAGAAGATGTTTTAGGCACGGGAACTGCCTATAAATTTAGAACGCAGCCTATTGACCCAAACGATCCTTTTCGAGGGAAGTTTATAGTGCTTAATTATGAGATGAACCAAGTAACCCATGCAGATAGTTTACTCACTTGGAGAGATCCTATTTACGTTTACATCGCTAATGATTCTCTAGGCTATGCCAAGGCGACGCACGCGAGCAGTACCTTGTTAGATACAGATCAGGATTATGTGATGGCAACTGTAAACAGTAATTACAATGGAACGCTACATTTTGATCTGCCTTTTAATAAACACTTTATGAACGAAGACAAGGCGTACGATGCAGAGCGGGCAGTTTGGGATATCAATAGAAACCGAGATTCTGTTCCTTCGGTTTGCTACGGTCGTGTTTTTGTTAAAGAAGGCGTGGCAATTTTGGACGATGTTTTTATCGACGACATCTCTATCCAGAAATATGTAGAGCAGGAACAGAAAGAATAGAAAAGTGGGAGTTTTTGATGCTCCCACTTTTTTTGTTTTGATGATGAAAACGGCTTCTCTTTGGAGAGGTCGTTTTTGGTTTATTCTGAAATTTTCACAAACAACCCATCATCTGTTTTATCTACTTTGGCAACACCGTGCTTGGTCAAACCTTTGATGGTCTTGTCCCATTTTTTGTTACTCAGTCCGCTTTGCTCTTTTAAGGCGTTCAGTTCTATTGGAGAGTTGGCTTTCAGAATGATGAAAACGGCCTTTTCCTCGTTGGTCATGGCTACTGCTTTCTTCTCCGGCTTCATTTGTGGGAAGAGCAGCACTTCTTGGATAGAAGAGTTGTTGGTGAGGAACATCATAAAACGATCCATTCCAATTCCCAATCCGCTCGTTGGTGGCATTCCGTATTCTAAAGAGCGTAGGAAGTCGTAGTCAATAAACTCGGTTGCTTCATCATCACCGCGGCCTGCTAATTCTACTTGATCCTCAAAACGCTTGCGCTGGTCGATAGGATCGTTCAACTCACTGTAGGCATTCGCTAACTCTTTTCCGCAGATCATTAGTTCGAAACGCTCGGTTAGTTCTGGGTTAGAACGATGCTCTTTACACAACGGACTCATTTCTTTTGGATAGTCTGTAATAAAGGTAGGTTGGATATAATTTCCTTCACATTTTTCGCCAAAGATCTCATCGATTAGTTTTCCTTTCCCCATGCTGTCGTCTACTTCAAGTCCCATTCCTAGCGCCGCTTCACGAATCTCGTCCTCGGTTTTCCCTGAAATATCAAAGCCTGTAAAATGCTTGATAGAATCGGTCATCGTTACTCTGGCATAAGGCGCCTTAAAGTCGATTTTGTGTTCACCAAAAGTAGTTTTAGAGGTTCCATTTACGGCAATGGCGCAATGCTCTAGAAGCTTTTCAGTAAAATCCATCATCCAGTTGTAGTCTTTATAAGCTACATAGATTTCCATCATGGTGAACTCTGGATTGTGCGTGCGGTCCATTCCTTCATTTCTAAAGGTTTTAGCAAACTCATATACGCCGTCAAAACCACCAACGATTAATTTCTTTAGGTACAATTCGCACGCAATACGCATGTACATTGGAACATCCAATGAGTTGTGATGCGTAATAAAAGGTCGTGCCGCAGCACCACCAGGAATTGACTGTAGGATGGGAGTTTCTACTTCGTAATATCCAGCTTCTGTAAAGAACGAGCGCATGGCATTAAAAAGCTTCGTTCTTTTTACAAATACTTCTTTTACATGTGGATTCACCACCAAATCTGCGTATCGCTGACGGTAACGTAGCTCCGGATCATTGAATTCGTCATAGGTATTACCTTCGCTATCTGTTTTTGGCAGAGGAAGCGGCTTTAAGGACTTAGATAATAAGGTGAAATCCTTCACCATAATAGTTTGCTGCCCTGTTTGAGTAGTGAATAATTCACCTTCAATCCCAATAAAGTCACCTATGTCAAGGAGTTTTTTGTATAATTCGTTGTACTTGGTTTTATCTTCTCCAGTACAAATTTCATCTCTATTGAAATATACTTGGATACGACCTTCAGAGTCCTGGAGTTCAGCAAAAGATGCTTTTCCTTGGATACGGCGAGACATTAAACGTCCAGCTACAATTACCTTTTTACCGTCCGTAAACTCCTGTTTAATCTTATCAGAAGTGATGTTTACTGGGTATAAATTAGCTGGGTAAGGATTGATCCCCATCGCTTGTATTTGCGAGAGTTTGTCTCTTCGTACGAGTTCTTGTTCCGAAAGTTGCATATAAAATGTGTAAAAATAAGCAACAAAGATAGATACAATCAACGGTTTTTTCAATTCCTCTAACACTTTTGTCGCTTATACTCACAAACCTCATTTTGTACGCTCCGCCATGGAAATTTCTTTCCGCATTATGTGGAAGATGAAGCAGGGTTTTTGCCTTGTAATTAGGACTGTAATTTGGCTAACATATTTTTCAATTTCTCATTGGTGGGATCTAACTCTACCGCTTTTTTATAATTTTCGATGGCGCCTTTTTTGTCATCCATTTGAAAAAGCTTATTTCCTAGGCTCTGATACGTAGATGCCTCTTCTGGAAATAATAAAGTATTGATCTTGGCTACTGCCAGTGCTTCTTCCTTTTTATGAGCGTAGAATAGTACGCTGGAGTAGGTATTTAGTTCGCTCGTCTTTTTGATTACTTTTTTTAATTCAGGGATTAATCTTTTTTGTTTCTTCTGAAATTTTCTCGAATCAATTTCCGTCAGTAAATCATGAACTAGTGGCACGCCTTGGTACTTGGGATTGTAGTTTTTCTGAAGTATTTGTTCTAAATCTTCTTCAATGGAGGTAACGGGGGATTCTACAATTCGATTTAGTTCTTTTCCGTTTTTATAAATGATAAACGTGGGTACTCTATGAATTGAAAGGTTTTCTTCTTCGCCACCTGGGCTTTGTTTGTAGGTGTCTCGATCTCTGCTTACACCTACCATGGTTAGGCGTTCCAAAGGAAAATTGGCTTCTTCTAGTACTTTGTAAAAGCGAGGCACTTCCCGTTTGCTATCGCCGCACCAAGTTCCCATAAATGCGGTAATGGTGTATTTGCCTAATTGGTTTTTTAGACTGTCGATACTGGTTTGATTAGGGTTGTATTCTTCATAGTTTTTGTTAAACCATTCGGCATAGGTGTTGGTAGATAAACCTTCTTTATTGATTTTACCAAGTAGAACTGGTTTTTTGCCTTTGGCGGTAATTTCAGTATTAATGGGTTGTGCAGATAGCGCCATTACGCATAACGACATGGCCAAAAATAAAAGGAGTTGTGATTTCATAGGGTTCTGGTTTTTATTAGTTCTTCAAAACTCATCATATGGAGGGATAATCGAAAGAAAATGGAGTTTGAAAAGGGGACTAGACCGGGGTTGAATATAGATTTTAGTGGGGAGAGGAAAGCATGGGTTGGTAGGAATTTGAGCAAAGGCGTTAAGGATTAGTGGGAAGTTAGATTTTGGCCATTAGTTGACAGTATGGAGTAATCCCTTGCGCGCTTCAGATATAGTTTGAGTACTTAAATTGAAATTGAAATTGAAAAATATACGAGGTACGATGCATGATTTTTAGTTGATCAATAATTTTTCAAATCAACAAATCAACGTATGTAGTTCTTATTTGTGATAATCCAACCTTCTATGGCCTTTCTATTCTCTGTGGTTGAAAAAAGTAATTCAATTTGGGGTTGGTTTTTGCGGTTCAAAAGTGGACATGGAGTATGGGATGTTAAGCTTACGTCCTCTATTTTCCGCCAACCATCAACTATTTCTGATACAATGATTTTACTTCGTCTCTAGACGAAACTTGGAGCTTTTTGTATAGGTTATTGACGTGCGTTTTTACAGTGCTTACGCTTACAAATAATTCGGTTGCGATCTCTTTGTTGGTTTTGTCGGATAAGATTTGATCCAGCACTTTCTGTTCTTGGGCCGATAACGAAGCTGCATTCGATTCCTGTTTTTTCATTTTCTTCACCTTTCCGAAGAAATAATAATTACCTACAAGAGAAAGAATAGCAATCCCTCCTAACAGATAGACCCACCAGTCAAGACCTGCTTGTTCTTGAGAAGAAATCAAAATCCGATCACTTTTCAACTCTTTTTCGTATTGAAGGGTGTACGGAGAGTTTGGATACTTAGCCTGTAGTCGCTGCAACAAATGGTCGTAATACGGATTGGTTTTTAAATCTTCCAGATAGTAATTATACAAGTCGCTAGAGCGTTCGCTTAAAAAGGAATAGCTGTATAATTCTGCCAACGGCTCTTGCAGTTGTTCGCCGTATTGCTGCAAAATACTAAACCATTTTTTTGAATTTAATTTTCGGTTGGCCTCACTTCTATAGGTTCCAAAAGCGAAACGCATATCGTGTTTTAGGGAATCTATCTTTAGAAAAGTCTTTGCTTTTTCGTTTTCTGAAATCACTTTACAAAAGATTTCATTTTCGAACGAAAAAGGTAAGGAAAGCACGGTGCTGTTGTTCGCAGCAAAAACTATTTCTTTAGTGTTTGGGCAATGTCCAGTAAAGTGATTGATGCCTTGTTCGTTGTCACTACACATATCTACATGTATGCGGTATATTTTATTTTCTAAAGGAAGGTTATTGCCAACAAAGCTGAAATATCCAGTAGAATCTGCCTTGGTCTTATTAATAATCTGTTCGGGATGCACCCCAGAGATCTTTCTGTAGTCTTCCACCACCGATAAATAAATATTTCCATCCAGATTTTCGGAATCCACAAAACCTGAAAATTCGTACTGTGCCGCGAGCATACTTGGCAGCAGTAGTAGGAGATAAAGAAAGTGATGTGCGTTTTTCATTTTATAAGAAAGCACTAATATACAAGAAACGTCCTTGTAACAAAAGCAAAAACTCCCGACTCATTAGCTGTATTAATTTGTAAATTTGTTGCTATGAGTATTTGGAGGGTTCTACTTTCTATTCTTTTTCCACCGCTAGCCGTAATCGATAAAGGTTGTGGGTCTATTTTAATTGTCTTAATATTGACTGTTTGTGGCTGGATCCCTGGTGTTATTGCCGCCTTAATTATTATAAATAATCCTAAGAATTAATAAAATGAAAAAAATTATTGCATTAGTGCTATTTGCAACTACGTTGGTGAGTTGCCAGTTTTCAGAAACCATGACTATTAATGAAGATGGAAGCGGTCGCATGGCCATCCAGATGGATTTAGGTGAAATGATGGCCTTTAGTGGTGAGTTTAGCCCAGATTCGACCATGGTGAAACAGGATACGATTATTTCTTTTAAAGATATGTTCGAAGAAAAGAAAGACAGTATTGCGAAGCTCCCAGCCAAAGAACAGGAACGTCTTAAAAAAATGGAAAACTACAAAGTACATATGGACATTGATCCAGAAAGTAAAAAAATGCTCATGGAAGTATTTGTGGACTTTAAAAATGTGGAAGAGGCAAACGACCTATTTAAAGGTTTGGATCAAGTAGAAGGAGTAATGCCTGGGAGTAGCTCATCAGATGCATCTGATGACGACCCGATGGAAGTAAAGGAAGATATTTTAGGAGTTCGTTTTAGTTATAACGATGGCGTTTTTAAACGGGATGCTTACATTATTGATGAAACCGAACACCAAAAACAGATTGACAGCATGAAGCAGGCCGCGGCTTTTATGAGCGAAATGAAATATAAAGTGAAATATACTTTTCCGAAGAAAATAAAAAAATCTTCTGCTGAAGACGCCATGTTCTCATTAGATGGAAAAACAGTTACTTTAGAAAGAAGCTTTTTTGAATATTTTAAAAATCCAGACGTTTTAGATTTGGAAATTGAACTAGAAAAATAAAACCCTTAATTATGTCAAATTATTACCTACTCATAATGGTAGCCTTTTTATCATTAAGTGCTTGTAAAAGTGTCGATAATGTAACTTCGAAAAACAATATGAATGCCCAATCTGCCGTAGATTTAAGCAATGGAACTTGTCCTGAAAACGGCAGTTGTTCTGTTGAAACACGCACTAGAACTTCTTTTACGGTTGAAAAGGACGGTACTGGAGCTCTATACCCAAAATTTACCGACAGCAGTGCGTCCGTAATCGAATTTACCTACCTTAAAAAAGGGCCAGAAGGCACTGCAGACGGAGACTATACAGAACAGATTTATTTTAATGTGCCTAATTTTAGAGAAACTGTTGTGTTTACTGATACTGAGCTTGCAAAAGTTAATTTGTTATTCAATAAGCAATGCTTTTGCCGTGGAGAAGCTGGTTTTTATGAGGTGACTAAAGGAACTTTAAAACTTCATAAAAACCCAGACAAGTCCATAGGTTTTGAACTTGATTTTACAGTGGATGAGACTTCGCATAAAATTAGCAGTGTAAAGTAATCGACTTCAAATAAAAGAAAACAAAAAAGGTGAACAGAAATGTTCACCTTTTTTTTATTGCAAGTAATAAATTTTACTTTAAGATAATTCTCTTGGTAACAGATGAGTCTCCGTTATTAATCTGTATGAAATACATTCCTTTGGCCATAGTGCTATAATCTATAGACTGATTGAAATTACTTCCAGCTCCAGCATTATAGTTGCTAGATGTGATTCTTCTTCCTCTTAGGTCGTATAGACTTAATTCCACTTTTTCGGCTTGTGCAGTAAAAGAAATATTGATATTCCCTGAACTTGGATTAGGCCAGATGCTTAAGTCTTCTAAGTCGAAATCTGAAGTTCCTAACTCTCCGCTTACTTCAAAATTGGTGGCGTTTACATTGTAGAAAATATTCTCAGATCCACGTACCATCAAGCGCGCTTCAGTAGTATTCAAATTAGGAACATTTACTTCTTGACTTCCATCGTTGGGTGTTCCTGCAAGCACAACTACATCGAACGTTTGTCCGCCATCTGTAGACATTAAAATATCAACATTAGCAGCGTTTATAGGCTCGGCAGTAGTGTTTGCTACATCCCAAGTAACAGTTTCTGTTGTTCCAACTACCCATTCGGTAGTAGGGGCGGTTTGAGAAGTCACAACAAAAGGACCTGCAGTATCATTTGTAAATATTGCAACAGCATCACTTGAAGAAGAGGCTCCGTTAGCAACGTTGTCTCTCACCGTTAATCTAAATGTCATAATACGCGTCACTGCAGGAACTACTTCCCAAGTGGTTTGTGTATTTCCTGCCAGTACCGTCTCGATGGCTGGCATAAATCGGTCTGTAGAAAGACTTGGATCTAATGATCTAAAGTTAGGTCCAGAAGTAGAAGTTGGCGATGGTGGCATGGTCGCAGCTTGTGGATCAATTTGCTCCCAGCAATACGTTAATACATCTGCGCCATTTGGATCTGTTGCGGCGCCTTCAAGAATAAATGGTGTTGAAGCAGGAATTTGATAGTTGCTACCCGCATCTGCAACTGGTGGGTCATTATTAGTATCTGTTGGTGTAGCGCAAGTACTATTTCCAAAGGTAATGTTGTTCCACATCTGAATAACATTTACGCCATTGAAATAATCATCACTGTTATTTTGCACATTTGGTGGGCAAATTCCAGCATATCCCATAATAGTAGATGCACTACCTGGTTCTACAGAAGATCCGCTACGCTGACAGTTATTGTTTTGTGTGTGCTGACCCCCGTATTGGTGACCCATTTCGTGCGCTACGTAGTCGATATCGTAAAAATCACCAATTGGATTTCCAATTCCGGTTACACCACGAGCCTTTGAGCCTGTTACACAGGGAGAGTTAAGTTGTGCAACCCCACCTCCTTGAGTACTAAACACATGTCCAATGTCGTAATTTGCATTACCAATTACTCCATCACACTTATTTTGGTTCTCATCTAATAGAGCAAATGGGTCGTTATTGGTATAACCATCGGTTGCGGCATTTAGGAAAATAATATCTGTATTATTAGGAATAATTTCCATGCTAATAGCAACATCTCTTTCAAATACACCATTTACACGAGTCATAGACACATTCATAGCAGAGAGTACGGCTTCTTTTTTCACTTCGTCTGTTGCTGTAGTAGGAACTCCTTGCTGATTTAAGTGATAAGTAGCATATTCTCCTGTACAAGCCAAGGCTAGTCTAAAAGTTCTTAAAGTACCATCATCAGCATTTCTTTCTTGAAGCTCATTTTCTACTGAAACATTCGAATCTATGTTTTCATCTACAAGACACTCAAATTGGTTGGTGTAGTGTAATACATCCTCTCGCGAATACTGAATATAATGACTCTTATCTTTTGTGTAAGGGTCAATAAATTGAGTAGGGTGGTTTGCAGATGTAATCATTACATGAACACCTACTTTTGAAACACTAAATCGTGCGATCGCTGAAGGATCGTCAATACCTTGAGCTACATAAGAGTTGATAGAAGGAAATTTTGCTTTTAATCCATCACTAAAGACAGAAGCCTCCATTACACGAAACTCTTGCAATTCTCCATTGATAGAAGGTAACGTTATAATCGTATTGGACTTAGAATTACTCTTTCGGGTAGGAGCGTTCTCAATTGTTGAAATAAAACTTTCAGAGTTTAATTTAAAAAGTTGATAGTTGGTTGGTGTCACATTTCGGTATTCTAATTCCATAGAAGCCGTTCGCGACTGGGTAGTGCTCTTCCAAAAGTTATTGCTTTGGGCAAAAGCATTATTGCCAACGCATAGCAATGCGAAGGCAAACACAAATGTGTTTATTCTGTTTTTCATAGTGCGGTAATTTATTTTTCTACTGCTAAGATACAATAGAAAGCCTATGGTAAACAGAGAGAATGAGATTTTAATGAGGTTTTTAACTTCAATTAAAATGGTTTAAGATAGATTATGTCTACTTTTGTGAACGAATTCACTTATTACAAAAACCGTTGAATAAATTAGTAGAAATACAAGACTTAGGTAGAAAAGATTATAACGAAACCTGGGAGTATCAGGAAAAACTTTTCAAGGAGATTCTAGATGTTAAGATTAGAAATAGGAGAGAAGAACTCAATTTAGAAACGCCTAATTATTTTCTGTATGTCGAGCATCCGCATGTCTTTACCTTAGGGAAAAGTGGAGATTTGAATAATCTGCTGGTTTCAGAAGAAAAACTGGCCGAAATTGGAGCGACCTTCTACAAGATCAATCGAGGTGGGGATATTACCTATCATGGGCCAGGGCAAATTGTGGGTTATCCTATTTTGGATCTTGAAAATTTCTTTACGGACATTCACAAATACCTGCGATTATTGGAGGAAATGGTTATTCTTACCCTGGCAGAATACGGTATTAAATCTGAACGTTCTAATGGCGAAACCGGGGTTTGGCTAGACGTAGGAACTCCGTTTGCCAGAAAAATCTGCGCTATGGGAGTAAGAGCAAGTCGTTGGGTAACCATGCATGGGTTTGCTTTAAATGTAAATTCGGATTTGGGTTATTTCGATCATATGATTCCCTGCGGGATTAAGGGGAAAGCCGTTACTTCTTTAAATGTTGAACTGGGAAAAGCAGAAGTGTCTATGGACGAAGTAAAAGAAAAACTCTTAAAGCATTTTGCCGTTCTTTTTGAAGCCGAACTAAAAAGCAAAACCGAAGCCTAAGCCTCGGTTTATAGAACAAATCCTCCCTAAGAATTTGTTTTGTAAAGCTCTATCTAGTTAAAGAAGTGAGCAAACTACTGCTGGTTACTTTTCCTTTTTTATTATAGTCTTCTTGTTTCACTAAACCTACCCCTTCTGCCAGCCATTGTTTGGCGCTTCCTGTTCTTTTGAACCCCATTTTTACATAAGAAGTATAAGTGATTACATAACAATCGAACGTTCCGGCAGGTGTTGTTACACTTTCAGTACCTTCTACTTTGCGATCGGTCATCATTACATCTAGTTTCATTTTAATTCCGCTGAGATCGATGGATGCGTTCATTTCGGCATTTGGTAAAGTCATTCCAGCAGAGAGGTCATTGGGTAAATCGATATTGGTTCCACTTACCTCAACCTTGGCATCTTGAAACTGTTGAAATAGGTCTGGACTCATCATGGAGTTCATATCAATGGAGATGCGATTGGATTGACAGGTAATGTCGTAATCAGATTCTACAATAAGCTTTCCTTTAGCATCATGTACTTTGGTGTGTATGGCCGCCGTCTCGATTCCTCCATTAGAAGTTACAGCGGTAACTATATATTCTGTAGTGGCTACTACTTTATTTTTCTTTCCATAATTGGTGATTTCGGCTTTAGTTCCTTCAGAAAAAGGATAAAATCTACTGCAGTCTTGACTCCATGCTGAAGAAAATACAGCGAGCATAAATACGAAACTTAAAACTAGTTTTTTCATAATCAATTGAGGTTAAAATGGTTATTCTTATTTTAAAGGTAATACTAAAATTTCTACTCTTCTGTTTTTTTGCTTGTTCTCGGCGCTGTCATTTGGAGCAATAGGTTGATTCTCTCCTAGTCCTTTTTGTTGAAATTTATATTCGTTTGATAAGTGGGCTTGCAAATAACTACTTACTTCTTTGGCGCGCTTCAGTGAAAGCGCTTGGTTGCTCTTAGGGTTACCATCATTGTCGGTATGCCCTTCAACAACGATCATTCCCTTTTCAAATTTTTCTATTTTCGATACAAGTTTATCCAACTCTGAAGCTGCAGATTCTTTCAAATTGTGTTTTCCTGTATCAAAGAGTACCGAACTATCAATATTCAACCTAACCGCTCCACCAATAGCAGCAACTGCATCTACATCTGCGCCTGGCACGGCACTCGACGAATCTAAATCTGTTAGGCGGATATACCGAAATGTCTCGTTCTGTTCAACAAATTCTTCGATATCTACAAGCGCAGTTCCTCCTTCAATTTTTCCAACATTGACCCACTCTTTTCCATCCTTAGAGATTTCTAAGTTTGTTGGCTCAACGGCTCCTAATTCAAAAACATACAAATCTGGTCCTACTACGTTGGTGATTGCATTATCTGTAAATTCTAAGGTGAGGACTCCTTTAATTCCTAGATTACACACCCTAGGATCCTTGTCCGTGTAATCACGCATATCCATATTTGGGGCTCCAATAGCTCCCTCGCTATAATCTCCTTCTGGACTTCCTAGTTCATGCGATATCACCTTGTCTGCAAAAGATAATTCACCCAGTGGTAAGAAGATGTATTTGTTTCTTTGATCTTTATAGGTATTGCCTTGTGTCGATCCTTCCGTGAACCAACTTGGGTTTTGCTTAAAAAATTTCTCTCTTGCCTTTTTACTCTCTCTAATAAACCGAGAAATAGCCTTTTGGCGTCTTGTGGTACTTAGTTCTACAAGATCAATAAATTTAGGACTTGCCTTACCACTTTTTAAATAAGCTTCCACTGCTTGGGGCATAATGTACTTGTCCATTTTTATGGCGTCTTTTTCGGACCAGACGGCTTGTTTTTCTGGCGGTAGGGTTTGCAGAAGTAAGAGCTCTTCTTCAGAAACGGTTAAAAAGGAAGCCATGATTGCATTTGCTTCTTCTTTTGAGTTGCTATTCCCCAATTTTTCTAACATTTCGAGACGCTCATACCTCATTCCAGTTCTGGGTTTCATGATTTCTTCTTCGATCAAATTTTGATCTGCCTCCGGGTAAATTTTGTCTAAAACAGCTCTTGCATTGTCTTCCTTATTATTTGCGGTAAGACGTTTTCCCGACCCACTGTTTTGCTTAAGAAGGTTTTTCATAGCTCCTTCGGAAATATCTACACCGGTGGCTTCGAGCGCTTTTTTAAACTGATCTAGATTGCCATTTTGTAAGTCTCCCAGCATGTTTTCTAGATCGGAAAGAGATGAATCTCCATCCGAACTATTGGCTGTATTACCTGTTTTTTCCAGATGAGACTGAAAATCTTCCAAGGTCTTTCCACTTTTTTCTAGCATAACTCGCAAGGCTTCTTCATCTATCTGAAGGTTTCCAGATGAGGAGAGATCGTTTAGGGCATCTAGAAGTTCCATGCTCTCACCATCTATCTCCCATCCATCTTCTAAGGCATCATTCAGAAATGAACCAAGATCGTTTTTATCTTCCTCATTGTCATTTTCGTTAAGAGTCGAGTTGGAAGTCGCTTTCGTGTGTTGTTCCTGTTCAACTGGTTCTTTTTTGTTGTTATTTCCGCAGGAAGAACAAAGAACGAACGCAATAAATAATATATATAAAGGTGCTTTCATGTATTAGATCTATCGTTGGTAATTCATTTTAGTAAATTCAAAATATAAATATCCAAAGCGGTCGTACCAGTCTGATATACCATGTTCGGCCTCACATCCATCTAATTCCATGAGGATTTCATGCTGTGTTTCGAGTAATTCAGCATACTTTTTATCGTAGGCCTTAACTAATTCTTGAATAGATTTGTTAATTCCACCTTTTTGGCTTTGCCATGCTAGTCCAGAGACACCATGATATCCGGAAACATTATCGCCAAATGCAATTGCCGCGTCCGTAAAACTTCGGGTACACTGGTAAATGGCTTTTAGTTTTTCGAACGTATAACGGTTCTGATTAAAACGCCGTCTAGCATCCACAAAACAGCTTTCGCAGTCATCGGTCTCGCAAAAACTGGGAACCCTTGGCATTCCCTTTGGAGGAACTCGGTTAATACAGCCATTGAGATCTGTATAAGCTTTGTATGCATTGTTGGCCGCATTATAAGTTCCTACGGCTTTTCCCACTTTGCTTCCAAGACTTCCTAACCTTTTAAGTCCAGCGCCAATTTCACTGGCAGCTTGCCAGCCGCCACTTCTATTTTGTTCACCCTGATGTCTGAGCCATGCTTCATACTGACCGCCACTAATACCACTTAGATCCCAAGTGTTTCCGCCGTGTTGTTGAGCGAGACCACATATGGGTATTAGAAAGAGTAATAAAACAGTTGCGGTTTTATTTTTGCTCATCACTTTGGATGCAAGAAACCCAATAACTAATAGGGCAATTCCAATAATAATGTAGAGGATAGTTGGGGAAGATCCACCGTCGCCGTTTGAATTTGTATTTCCCGTGACTGCCGCGTTGCCACCTTCATTTGGGTTGAAATCGCTGGGTTTAGCTTTTACAAATGCCGAACCTAAGTATTCTTGTACGGGCGGACTAGCGTTCACCACAATGGTATAGTTAATTTTCTCTTCTCCAGGGCGTACATGGATGCCAAAATCTCCCTGAGTGCTAATCTTGAAATTAATGATTCCGTCTTTCGCTTCATGGGTTGTTTGAGAATCGTCTGGCGCATTCCAGTTGGTGGATGCCAGTTCTACAGTAAAATTTGGATTTCCGTAGTTGCTGAACACATACACATCAATCATTTGAAAAAGGTCGTGTCCATTTACATACCAGTATTGGGATTCATCTTCAATGGTGGCGTTGGCAACAATTCCTTTGCCACCTTCGTTCTCTTTATCGTCTAAGAGTACCAATTTGACAGGTTTTATTTTTTCGTCTAATGAAAAGGGTTGAGCATTTATATTTGGGCAAAAAAAGGCAAATAGGAGGCAGGTAATTATAAGATGGTGTGGTTTCATAACTGTGTTATTTTTGGTTGTTTTTTAAAAGTAGATTGGCAAGATCAACAGCTTGGTCCTTTAATCCAGTCTTTTGTTCTTTGGTGATTGTGCCTTCGCCATTTACACCATAACTTATTGCAACTGAGTGATCGTAGTTGGTGTTATAGATAATTAATCTTTTATGAGAATCTTGTCTACAGATATGGCTGTCTCCTGTTTTACTGATTTCATGTGCTAGGAAAGGTGGGTTGGTCATAGAATTCTCGATCTCTTTTTCGATGTTATAATTACTCATATCATTGATAGAAACGGTCATGTATATTTCAACCCCGTATTGCGCATATACGAACCTACAGATTCGGGCACTTGGAGAGACCTTAACTTCTGTGCGAACGATTTCTGCAACCGTAGCTGCGTTCACTACTTTGGAACAATCACCAGCATAAAAGAGTGAGGTGTAATCTCCGTTCTGTTTGAGATTTATTTTTGAGTTCTGTTCAGTATTTTTAGCCTTCTCTATCTTTTCTGAAGCAGTAGGATTATCGTTGCTAGCTTTCTCTACAGTTAGCGCTTTATCGCTTTCTACATTAGAATTGCAGCTTACCAATATGGCAAAGAATAATAGTTGAATTAGTGTTTTCATAGTGTTAGTTTTTTTGTTCCAATGTTTGAATGCGTTTTTCTAAGGTCTTAATGAGTTGTTGTTGCTCCTGAATGGCATTAGTAAGCACAGGAATAATATCGCTGTAGTAGACACCTAGTTTATCATTCTCTTTTTTTACGGGAGCGGCATTTTCGTCTTCATAAACGTAGTCGTGGGTTTTAACTACTTCGGGAAGTACTTCCAATAGTTGTTGGGCAGAAAATCCAAGCTTAATTTCATCTGGGTCCCGCGCTTCTTTCCATTGATAGGAAATAGGTTGGAGTTTTAGAATTTCAGCTAAACCATAATCTAATTTCTTGACATTCGTTTTAAGAGTAATGTCGCTAGTATTTACGACCCCAGAGGTGGCGTACAAATCGTCCCATCTAAAAGTCGAATTCCCCAGATCGAAATTATTATCTGTATAAGGTACCCAGCCACCGTAAACCGACATCAATAAGTTGCCTATATCGGTCACATACTCTGTCGATCCGAGTTGGACAGATGTGCCGTTGGTGGTTCCTTCATAAAAGGCAGCGACATATTCTACCGTAACTGCTCCGTTCACGGTGGCGCCGTTGTTTAGGAGTCCGAGTGTAGAATTACCTCCAACTCTTAATACATCATCACTGGCGTCCACGATAAGTAAGTTAGGTTCGTTGTTGGATTCTACTCTAAAATCGAAGTTAAGCCCTCGACTATTAATCACAGACTCTGCTCCGGCATCCAGTCTGTGTTGTACGATCCCGTCATTGTAGACGTCCATTATTCCTTGATCGCCCGCATCTACTATTCTAGCTGTAATTTGCCCGGTTCCACCTTCATCTCGCGCGATAATATTTCCCCAGAAAGTTGAGTTACCGTCATTAAGTATTTCGAAAAAGGGAGTTGCGCCGTCTGTAATTAGAAAGTCTCCCGTGCCATTGAGGTCAAAGTCGAGATTGAAATTACCCTGGTTAATAGTAGTATTCTGATTTAAATTCCCACCTAATCGCAGGGTCGTACCGGTTAAACTTAAACCGTTTTCACTATTCACGGCGCCTGTTGCTATTTTTTCCCAAATTGCTCCATTGAAATAGTAAAAGCCGATTCCATCTCCCCCAGTTACTGTTCCATTGGTATTCCATATAAGAAGACCTGTAGCCGCAGTATTAGTACCATCTAGGGATACCGTCGTAACGTCACTTAGGCCAACTCTTGGCACGAGCATTCCTTTATCGGTTCCTGTTACGTCTATGATACTTGAGGGATCTGGATTGGTTGTATTTATTCCTACCTGCGCGAATGTTAGATTGTATAATAGGAATAGCGCAGTATATAGTAACTTTTTCATGAGGTTTGAATGAGATGAATAGTAGTTTGTTTATACAAATCTATACGCATCTACCTCTGAGGGCTATGAGTAATGTAACTAAGGCTTGTGCATATGTAACAAGGCTTGTGAAGTACTATAAATAAAGGGTAGTTTAGACTACTTTTTGATAAATTCTGAAGGAGAGACACCAAATTCTTGCCTAAAACACTTTGTAAAATAGGAAGGATCATTAAATCCAACCGAATATCCCACTTCCGAAATAGTGATTTTTTCACTCTTAATTAATTGTACGGCTGCTTTTAAACGCTGGCTCCTTAAAAATTCTGAAGTCGATTGTCCAGAAAGGGCTTTTAATTTGCGATGTAATTGCATTCTGCTTACCCCCATTTCTTCTACAAACTTTTGAGAAGAGAAATCGGGGTTGGTCAAGTTCTCGTCAATTACTACTTGAAGACGCTTTAAAAACTCTTCGTCTGCCGAGGATACCGCTATTTCTTTTGGTTGGAGAATCATGTCCTGAGCGAATCGTTCTTGCAGTTTTCTTCGGTTATCGATGAGGTTTTGTGCAGTGGCTACGAGAATTTTAGAACTAAAAGGTTTGGTGAGGTAAGAATCCGCTCCAGTTTCAATACCCTGTAGCTTGCTATTATCTCCAGCTTTGGCAGTCAATAATATAATTGGGATATGAGACGTTAATTCATGTGTTTTTAGCCTTTCAGTAAGACTGAACCCGTCCATCTCAGGCATCATTACATCGCTAATAATTATATCCGGGATCAATTCTATGGCTTTTTCAAGCCCTTTTTTTCCATCACGCGCTTGGTGAACCCGATAGATTCCATCAAAAATAGTATTGATGTACTCCCTAATTTCTTGGTTGTCATCTATGACTAATAAAATTGGTGCGTCTTGCACTGTTTCTATTTCAGTTGTCAATGAGCTATCCAGAGCGATCGACGCATCATCAGTTTCTTTGATGCGTAGATTTTCAGAAAGAATTTGGGTAGGTTCAAAATGGTCTTTTACAACATCTAACCTTGCTGTAAACGTGGTGCCTTGGCCTTGACTGCTCCTTACTTCAATACTTCCTTGATGTAGTTCGAGCAGTTCCTTTGTAAGTGCTAGGCCAATACCAGTTCCAGGATTGTGAGTGCTGGTTTGATAAAAGCGAACAAAGATGTCTTTTTGGTTTTCTTCGGAAATGTAACTCCCCGAATTAAATACTTCTATTTCAAAGTAATCACCGTCTTGAACTCCTTTTATCGTGATCTCGCCATTGTCTGGTGCGTATTTGAAAGCGTTTCCTAGCAGGTTAGCCACTATTTTTTGAACAGCATCTCTGTCAAACCACACATCCAATTGCTCATTCGGAATTTCTATCGAATAGCGTACATTTTTGTCAAGACTTTTAAGTTTAAAACCTTCAGCTTGCACTCTAACAAATTGATGGAGATTGCCCGGTTGTATTTGGAGGTGCATGTTTCCACTTTCTAATTTTGAAAGCGCTAACAATTGGTCTACGAGGGATTCCAGTCTTTTGGTGTTGGAAAAAGCAGTAAAAAGGTTTTTTCGCTGGCCAGGAGTAATGTTTTCCGATTCGAGTTGATCTTCAACAGGGCCTTTAATTAAGGTAAGTGGAGTTCTAAACTCATGCGAAATGTTCGCAAAGAAAGCAGATTTTGCAGCGTCTAGTTCTTTTAACTTTTTATTGGTTTTCTGCCTATTTCGGAATAGGAAAAAGAAGAAAAGTCCGGCTACCGATGTGAGTCCGATACCACCCAAGAAGAGGTTACGCTGATTGTTTTTTTGCTCTTCAGCTAATTCATTTTTGAAGGTGAGTAATTCGATTTCTTGGTCTTTCTTTTCGGTCTGGTAAATAGTTTCGAGTTCCTTAATCCGGTCGGCACTTTGCAAGGTTTGTAATGAGTCTTTTAGCTTCGTTGAAATATTAGTGTAAAGGAAAGCTTGCTTGTAATCACCTTTTTGAGCGTAACTTTTCGAGAATAACTGAATAAGCTCCTGCGTTACCTTACTGTTGTTACTTATTACGTTCAAGTTTTGAGCTTGTTTTAAATAGGAAATGGCCTTACCGGGATTTTTTTGAGCCAATTCTAACTTTGCTAGCTCTACCGCGCTCATCGAAGCTTCATAACTACGGTCGTATTTTTTATGAATATCATAACTTTCGGTAAAATATTCTTCGGCTTGGTCAAATTCGTCTTTTTTCAGCTTCACCTCTCCTAGGAAAGCACTTACCTCGGCAACTGTTCTTTCGTCTTTCAGTTTTGAAAAATAGTCGTGGCTAATGGTCAATAAACTATCCGCTTTTGCCAGATTGTTTTTCAAGGAATAAACCCTACCCAAATTAATATGAGTAGTATTAAGATAGTAATCTACATTTCCGGGAAGCTTCTTAAATTGATCGTTGGCCTTTATGTAGTACTCTTCAGAGAAATTATATTCATTGAGTTCAAGGTAAACATTCCCGAGATTTTGATAAGCCGCGGCAATCACATCGGGACGAAGTGAGGCACTATTGTGGATGGAGTCCACGATTAATAAGTTTTGAACTGCTGCCTGCATTTGGTTTTGTCGGGCGTAGGCAGTTGAAAGCGCAATATGAGAATCGGCTAAGACTAAATTACCTTCATCTTCAAATTTAGTGGTGAGTGCAATCGCTTTCTCACAGGCTGCTACAGATTCTTCCATTTTCCCCATGAGGTAATAGGTGCGACCAAGTGAGTTATAGGCCTTTGCTTCACCGCTTGGGTACGTAATTTGCTTGGATAAGTTTAGTCCAGTGGTGAAAGAGTTAATGGCGCTATCGTTGAACTGCATTCTCTTGTAGCACTGTCCAGCTAGGTATTGTCCATCAACAATTCCTTTACCGTATTGAAGCTCGGTAGAAAGATGAATGTATTTTTTTGCGTATATAATGGCCGAGTCTGGAGTCGCGTTTACATGCTGAATTATTTTGCCTCTATAGTTTACAAGAGAAAGAGAGTCTTTTTTTGAAATATGCTCGTTGTAAGAACGGTTTTGAGAAAAACTGCTTGCAGCGATAAAGATGAGGAAGCTAATGGTTAGGAAGATTTTCATCAAAGGGATTTGTATTTGCCTAAAAATACACAATAATAAGCAAATCAGGGAACTGCATATTTTGGCCGTGAAATACAGCCTTATCCGAAACAATACGATTAAAGTGAATAGAGAATTAATTCGCCAGCCTCGCCTTTCACGATCAACAAGGGCGCTTTATTGCTATTAGGTGATGATAGGTCAATGGCGGAAGTGCCGTAAACAGGGAAGCCAGGTTGTAATGTTCCAGAATGGTTAAATAGAAATACCTTTTTTTCCTGAGTCTCGGTTACCGCGACATAGGTTTTTCTAAAGGTTTTGAACAGTTGAGGTCGTCCATAGATCCCAAAAGGTAGCTCTACTAACTTTCCATTAATGCGAAGTAGGTTGTCGTCTAATGTAACCTTACTACTTCCCAAAGTAACAAAGTGATAGTTACCATTGGTTTTAATTTTTTTGCTAGTAACTTTTCCGGATGCTAGAATACTATGTTTGTTGTTATCCTTGTCGATGACCACAAAACTATTTCCTTCTAAACCGATAGGAGTTTTTGAAAAGTCAAACTCAGTTTTACAACTTACACGTTCTTTTCCAACACGACTCAAGAGATTAAGTTTTCCGCTTTTTTCTGGAATGGCGATATAATCTTTATTGCCCATTTGTAGATGTTGTGGTGGTAAAACGATGTCGGTTTTAGTTTTTTTGAATTTAAATCCGCTTACTATTTTCCCTTTGCTATCGTACATAAATAGGTTCTTACCCTGGGTGATTACAAAACGGTACTTTCGGTTATTTTCATAATCAAATACGGAGAGAGGTTGGGTGATGTTATCGTTGAATTTCTTCGGAAAAGGCGCCACTTCTTTGCCATTTCTATCTAAGACATAGAAGGCTTTGGCGGTGGTAAAAGCAAGTTGTTTCTTTCCATTGCGCAGGAGGTCTATTTCATGAATTTTCCCCAGAATTGGCCCCGATAATTGTTTTTTCCAAAGTGTTTTACCCGACTTTGAGATGAGGTATAATTGGTGCTCTATATCTTGAACTACTACGTCTTTTCCTTTTGTTCTATGGTTAGTGAACAATTGAGGCTCTCCTAAAATATGATGCGGGAGTGTGACACTAAATAGTTGCGAGATGTTACCAGCTATTTGTTGCTTTTTTGAAGCTTCTCTACATACAAAATTAACATGCGCAAAATTACGATCGTAGGTATACTGCATCGCGGCAAAAGGAAAACGTTTTAGAGTTTCTTTTGTTTGGAGTGTTTCGCCCGTAATAGCCTTAGATACCATGGAAGATACACCACTATTTAAGGCAAACAACAGTAATGAAGAAGCATTACTTAACTGTGTGTTGTTTTCCTCAAAATAAGCAGTTTTGTCCACACATCCATTATTTTTAATGGAGGTAATCATCGATTCTGCTGCTTCTTGGCTTTCACAAAAAATAAAAAACTCTTCCCACTTAAATGCTATTGTTGGGTTGGTTTCTTGGATTATGGGGGCAAAGGTTTTTTGGAAAAGCGCTGGAGTGTCAAAACTAAAAAGCGTGATTTCTCTAAAACTCCCTCTTTCAGAAATAAGTGGAGCTAGTTCTTCTGTTGTTAATTCTGGGTCAATACTTTTCAGTACCACTGCTTTGCTATTCTGAAATTTGATGAACCCCACTTCGTTGACCGATTCAAATAAGGGGGTTGCTATTTCGGCTAAAGAATCCTGACGAAATTTTTGCAGTCTATTGATAAAAAGAGCTGCATCACTGAAAGTGAAGGAAGTTGCAGAAATTGCACTGGTAGGTAAAACACTTTCTAAATCGTTTTGTTGAGGTGTCTGCCCTTTAAATGCAGAAAGTAATTGGGGGATGGTGTCTTGAGCCAATGCAACTCCTGAAGCAGAAATTCCATTAGATGTGAAGCTCATGTCAAATGCGAGTTGAGAAGCAAAGGACGCTTTGCTATCGACTAGTTCTTTTGGTTCCTCGTATATGGCCATAATACCCGAGTTGTTCTTCATTCCAAATACTTTTCTAAACTGGCGGTCGTCTTTGGAGTTGCCATCGAGTAACTTGGTTAGTAATTGTGAAGAGGAGGTCGCTAAGAAAATACTATCCTTGGTAGCAGTGAAAGCGGTTTTTTTGAGGAGGGTTTCAATACTGTCGTTCATCACAAAAGTAGAATCGAGCCTTGTTATAAAGACATAATCTGTGATACTGTCATTCTTGGCTTGAAGACACAATAGGGATTCTTTCTTAGGTGATAAATGTTCGAAAATATTGTCTTTCTCAGAAAATATTTGAACCAACGCTCCTGTTCGGAATGAAGTAAAAAGCTCGTTGTTAAGTGCTTCACTTTTAAAATTGTCTAAATCTGAAATTTTTAATACCACAGACGCATCCTTTGGCACATAATCTGCCAGGTCTCCTTTGGTCTCTTTTTTAGCATCGCAGGCACCAATTAGAATGGCGAAAACAATTAGATAACTTAATTTCAGAAATAATTTCATCTCTACAAAAATAAAGAGGAAATCACCTTCATTTTTATGTTTTAAGAAGAGTTTATCGACGTGTTTTCAACAGGTGGTTTATAAGTCCAGCCAAGATCTGAAAGCTGTATTTTTAGAACGACTCACCATTTCTTTCATTCCGTTTTCTAAGATGGTCTCAATCCTGCTCTTTGATAAGAGGTGCATTTTTTTAATACTGTCTATTTTTATAATACATCGGCGGTTAATTCTAAAGAAATCACAGGGGTCAAGAAGATTTTCTAAGGCTTCCAAACTGTAATTAATAATGTAGTTGCGGTTGTTGTTTGTAACTAGAATGGTGACGTTGTCTTCGAATAGAAAGCAACTAATCTCATTGGTTCTAATGGAATATACTGTCTGATTTATTTTAGAAAAAAAACGAGATTTATAAGTTGTATTTCGCTGCGAAGACGGAACAATGTCGCTAATTGGAGCCATAAGAATTCACTCAAGTTTAAATTATTGTTTGTAGTAATAATTTAAAAGTAGTGTAATCTTAAACGCAGATAAATGACAAGGCGTTAATTATTATTATTTTTTATGAGTTGAATCGTTTTGGTTACTCCTGTCTTGGTTTTAAAAATTACCAAAGCGGTAGTAGAAATGGAAACAGGAATACGAGTTACACCTGCGTTAAGTATCGCCAATTGTGTCTTTGCTAGCTTTTTTCCATCAAAGCTAAATTGATCAATGGAAACCTCTACAGTTTCTTTAGACGAAACATAAATGCCTGCATTGTCGTATGGGTTGGCATAGTTAAAATTAATTATTTCTGGCTCGATGAGATAGTCTGAGGCCGAAAGGATAAGTGCAGTTCCTTGTCCACCATAGGTACCCATGTCGTTTCTTATGGTCCCTTTTGAGGGAGGAAGTGCATTTCCAGTGGAAGCAGGATCTTCTACGTCATTGTAGGTTGTATCTGGATTACCTGTATCAACGCAAGGAGAAGTAGGTGTAAGTATAAACGAATCGGTGTTTTCAAATGCTGGATCACTGGAAATAACACCTTCTTCGCTTCCTGTTCCATCCCAGCTGCCTTCAATTGCGGTGTAAGTAATTGTTGCATTTCCACCAAATCGTTTCATGATCTGTGAAGATCCATTAACCGCTGTATTTCCATAAATTATACAATTAGTAATAATGGTGGAAGTTCCGGTTGAAATAATTCCCCCTCCTTGATCTCCAGAATGATTGTTGGCTATCGTATTATTTTCTAGTGTAATGGACTCCCAATCTACATAAACTCCGCCACCGCCGTTAAACGAACCTGTAGCAGTGTTATTAATAATGAGGTTGTTTTTCAGAACGGCTCCTCCACAATAGGCAATCATAATTCCGCCGGCATATCCTCCAGTGTTTCCGTCAATAATATTATTCTCGATGGTTGGAAGTCCGAAGCCCATTCTAATTCCTCCGCCTCCTGCGCCAAACACACCTTCTTCAGCAGTACATTCGTTGTTAGTGATAATATTGTTGACAATGGTTGGAGAGGCTCCATCTATGAGGATTCCTCCGCCCGTCCTGAAGAACAAATCTTCGGCAGCGTTGTATGTCTTAGTTCCAGTTCCTCCAGTAATTGTAAAACCTTTTAGGATAGAAGCTGTGGTTTCACTAGTTGAAAAGGTCACACAACTTGCATAGTCGGAATCTGCTGGCTGACTCCCGTCAATAATTGTAGTTTTTATATCCTGTGGGTCTCCTGTGGTGTGAAAATTACTAGTAAGTAGAACATCCTTTCCGTAAAAGTTGATGTTTTCGTAGTAAGTTCCATTGTCCACAATAATCACATCACCTGAAGCAGCGGCGAAAATAGCGGTCTGTATGGTAGGATATTGTGAGGGAACTAGCAAATCTGCTGCAAACGAATTAAAATAAAAGAGTGCCACGAAGGCGGATAGAATAAAAAGTCTCATAGTGCTGTTTTTTAGTTGAACTAAATGTAGCATAAGAAGGCTCTCTTTTAAAAAGCAAGATGTTGAACGGAAGTTTTAAAGGTTGAATGGAAGTTAAAATTTCAATTTTAATTGTTCGGGTAAAAGTTTAAAGCTTTTTCGATGGTATGGAGTTGGACCATGTTTTTTTATAGCAGCCCGATGTTCGAGTGTTGGGTAACCTTTATTCTTTTTCCAGTTATAATTAGGAAATTCCTCGTGAAGCTTTTGCATATATTCGTCACGGTACGTCTTGGCTAAAATAGATGCTGCTGCTATATGAAGGTATTTTCCGTCTCCTTTTATTACACATTCGTAGGGTGTTTTTTGGTACGGTTTAAATCTGTTCCCATCTATGGCGATAAATTGTGGTTGAAGGGAAAGTTGTTGGATGGAACGATGCATTCCAAGAATAGATGCATTGAGGATATTGATTTGGTCGATCTCTTCCATCATTACGTGGGACACGCCAAATGCCAAGGCTTCTTTTTCTATGATAGGCCTTAATTCCATTCGTTTGCGTTCAGAGAGTTGTTTCGAATCGGTTAGCCAAGGATGGGAAAAATCGTCGGGAAGAATAACTGCTGCCGCCGTAACTGGGCCAGCTAAACATCCGCGGCCGGCTTCATCGGTTCCGCATTCTATCAGTTCTTGGTGGATTTTTAATTGCAACATGCCATGCAAAATACAAATTCTAAATCACAGTTCTACGTGTGTGAAAATTTCAGAAGAAATAAAGAACTTTAGGAATCGTTAAAGGAGTGAGGCAATTAAAAGGAATAATTTACCTTTGCTTTTTAAGATACCAAAGAATGAAGAAGACACTTTTGCTACTTTTATTATTTTGCGCGTGTGCAACCGTGTTTTCCCAAACCAAACCCACCAAGTTTAGCCCTAATAAACCCAAAAAAGATAAACCTCCAATTGAGCTGTACAAGATGATATCCATTGCAGGTGATACCACTGCAGTAGATACAAGTCTAACCGTTGCTAAAGATTATAAATACAACTATTTAAGACGTGATAATTTTGAGCTACTTCCTTTTGCTAACGTGGGACAAACCTATAATTCTCTCGCATATAGTTTCAACGATTTTCATCTAAAACCGAAGTTTGTTGCTCAAGCGCAGCACTTTAATTTTATGGGCGTTGAGGATATTTACTATTATAATGTACCCACTCCACTAACAGAGATTTATTTTAAAACCGCATTTAACCAAGGACAGCAATTGGATGCCTTTTTTACCATAAATACAAGTGAGCGATTCAATTTTTCGGTCGCTTATAAAGGATTACGTTCTTTGGGACAATATCAAAACCGACTCACCAGTACTGGGAATTTTCGGTTCTCTTCTTCATATAACACAAAAAATAAAAGATACAGACTACGCGCTCATATGACGGTGCAGGACATACTGAATAATCAAAATGGTGGTCTTACGGAGAATTCGATCGAGTTGTTTGAAGCGGGAGATTCAGAATTTGCAGATCGAGGAAGATTGGATGTTAATTTTGAAAATGCAGATAATAGGCTGGAGGGTCGGAGGTTTTTTGTTAATCAGGAATACGATCTTATAAGTAAAAAGGACAGTTTAGATTATACCTTGCTTACACTAAGCAACACCTTGAGTTACGAAGAAAAATTTTATCAATTTAATCAAGACGATGATTTTGAAGGTTTTGGGGATGCGTACCTTGCTTCTGCATTGGGTAAGAAAACGACCATCCAAGATTTCCAAGCCCAAATGAGTGCAACTTTAGACAATTCAATTTTAGGGAAAATATCGGCCCATATTGGTTATACCGATTATAATTACGGTTATAATTCTGTGGTAGATTTGGATGAAGGTAGAATTACAAATCGTTTGTTAGGAACCATTGTGGAGGCAGGGGCTTCGTATGAGAAAAATTATCGTGGTTTTAATCTCTTCGGAAAAGCGGCCGTAAATGTTTCTGGGGATTTTGATGGAAATTACCTCTTCGGAAGTGCCTCATATGCTTTGGACCCTGAAAATTTGGTTGAAGCTTCTATAAAAGTGCACAGTGCCGCTCCCAATTTCAATTTTCTTTTGAACCAGAGCGATTATGTTAATTATAACTGGCAAACTGCTTTTAATAATGTGAAAACACAAGAGCTTAAATTTGAGATTGCCTCCAAAAAACTGTTAGATGCTTCAGTAAGTTATACTGGGATAGATGATTACGCCTTTTTTACGATCGAGGAAGATGGCATTACTCCAACTCCTCAACAATTTGATGGGCGGGTCGATTATCTGAAAATTAAAGCGGAACGCGAATTCCGTTGGCGCCGATTTGCACTTATGAATACAATTATGTACCAACAAGTGCTTAGTGGAGAAGAGGTGTTTAATGTTCCTGAAATAATTACAAGACAGTCGCTTTACTATGAAGATGTGTGGTTTAAAAAGGCCATGTTTGTACAAACTGGAATTGGGTTTAAATATTTCACTTCCTACAATGCCAATGCCTACGATCCGGTATTGGGAGAGTTTTATGTCCAGAACAATATGGAATTAGGGGCATTTCCTCTGGTAGATGTTTTCTTTAACGTAAAAATTAGACAAACCAGAATCTATTTAAAATACGAGCACGTTAATCAATTATTTAGCTCGACCAATAGCCAATTCTCGGCTCCTGGTTATCCGTACAGAGATGCGGCGATAAGGTTTGGATTTGTTTGGGACTTCTTTTTATAGTGCCTCTTTTTCACTCTTTTTAGGTAGTTTTGGAACGTTATAATTCGTTATAAGGGCGTAAGAAATATCCCAGATTAGGAAATTACAGGTGAAAACCACTATTTTTAACTTCCAAATAACCACGCTTAAATGACTAAAACTACCGGGGATCAACCTTTACCTATCACTCCAGAATTTATCGAGATCCTCAGAAAAGAGGGGAACAAGGCTTGGGCAAGTTGTATAACACTCAATGCAGATAGAACGTTTACTGGTGGAGTAAAAGCAATGACCGATGAGTCTTTCTCTAAAATTTCTTATAAGGCAGAACATCTGTTAATGCGAGATTTGGTGAAGGTGTTTAATGAATTTGCTACGCTTAACGATGCGGTGAGTAGAATTCCTATTAAAGCCAAATTCACACTTATCTACTTTTACGAAAAACTTCAAGGGAAGGATTTAAGTGAGAATTATGACCTTGGTAGACTCAATAAATTAACAAAGTCAAGTTTGTTTGAGAAGAATGTAAGAACTATTAGAGAAACTTCATTTTTTCAACCCATCGATGAAATGAAATCGGAATTTGTTTCAACGGCAGTTTTGAAAAAAACGAACAGCGGCGAATTTCAATCCTTTGCTTCCTTCCTCAATAGAATGGCTTTGCTGGTGGCTCGAGCAGACACTCAAATCTCGAAAGAAGAAGAGAAAATGCTAAAGGAAGTTTCAGATCGAATCAATAAACCAAAAATTATTGTGAATAAAGGGAAGTATAACGAAGTTCCCGAAAATGATACCTTGGAAATTGTCCTCAAAGAATTAAATGAGTTGGTGGGGATGCCCAACATTAAAAAAAGCGTCGCAGATTTAACCAATTTTTTAAAGGTCCAGAAGTTACGAGACGAGAAAGGTCTAAAAACTTCAAGAAACACCTTGCATGCGGTATTTATGGGGCCTCCAGGTACTGGTAAAACTACCGTAGCAAGAATGTTGGGTAGAATCTTCAAACATTTGGGCTATTTAGAGAGAGGGCATTTGGTAGAAACAGACCGGGCCGGAATGGTAGCGGGTTATGTGGGGCAAACAGCTATTAAGGCAGATGAGATTATAACTGCTGCTTTGGGAGGTGTTTTATTTATCGATGAGGCCTATGCGCTTAGTTCGGGTGGCTTTAATGATTTTGGTGGTGAGGCCATTGAAACCTTGCTAAAACGTATGGAGGATCATCGAGACAATTTGGTGGTTGTAGTTGCGGGATATCCAGATGAAATGGAAGGGTTTATCCAGTCCAATCCTGGACTTCAATCTAGATTTAATCGCTATTTCGAGTTTGATCATTTTAATGCTGATGATTTAATGAAGATCTTTAAGTTGAATACGGCTAAAGGAGATTTTAAATTAACACCAGATGCTGAAGACAAGTTGGGCGAAATAATTCATGCGGTTCATGAAAAACGCCACCGAGGTTTTGGGAATGCCAGAACCATGCGTAATCTTTTTGAGAAAATTATTGAACGACAAGCTAATCGTATTGTCGGGCATGAAAAGATCACTGAAGAATTATTGATTACTTTAACCGAAGAAGATATTCCTGAAATTTTAAAAACAGTCAAGGAAATAATTTTGTTTAACGAAGAAGAATAAGACACAAAGGGTTTTAAGAAATGACCTCTTTTCCAAACAATATATTATGACAATACAGAATTTAATAGATTGGTTTAGTAATCATGAGTATGCAATTCTTGGGTATTATGTTTCTCTTCTGCTATTGGCGATATTACTAACTTTAATAGTGAAGGAGAGTAATTTTAAACAATTGCGATACGTGATGAGCGTAGTGGTTTTTGGAGTAACTGTACCTGGCATATTAGCGCTTTTGCTCACTTTGTATTCATTGCTAATTATTAGAACTAGTCTATTGAACGTAAGTGTAATCTCCTATTTCGTTCCAATTATTACAATGGTAGCCGTTTTAATTATTCTAAGTAGGAAAGTATCGATGAGTAAAATCCCTGGTTTTGATAAGCTGTCTAGTTTGATGCTTATTATTGGTATATGTTTCGGAATTATTTTCGTGCTCCAACGCACCTATTTTGGAGTGTTGTTCTTAGGTAGTTTTACACATATTATAGCCGTATTTGTTGTTCTTTTTATCATTTTGAGAATTGCTTGGGCCAGATTAAAGCGCTAATATGGGCGTAACAAAATATAAAATTTGAGACTAATAAGGGGCAATTCAGTATTTTCCCCTTCAGTAAAGACTTAAAAAATTGAATGAACTGGTAAAATTTATATAAATTTAGCCCTTTAATAGAGCGCGTATGCGCCAAAACCAACCAAATACTTAATAAATGGCAAAAGAAAAGTTTAATTGGAAAGGATTATTCATAAATGATGAAGGAGCAGATAACGATCAACCTGTAGAAAAGTCAGCTCCAAAATCAGAAACTTCAACTACTTCTTTTCCACAAACGAACCCCACGGAGACAAAATTCCCGCAGTCTACTGTGAAAGCAAGTGACATAGCGAACAGCACGCTTGCTACGGTTGTTGAAATGTACGAATCTGGATTCGAATCTCTCAATCAACCAGGTTACGATTTTTACGAATTCTTTAAGGCTATCAAGGCTGTAGGTTCGAACGACGCAAGTGTTTATAAGATGGCATTAACCATGGCGCAGAGTGTTGATTCTGGTGTGTCTAAGGCTAAACTATTGACACAGGGTGAGTTTTATGTAAATGAAATCGATAAGGTTCATAAACAGTATCAAAAACAGGGAAATAGTAAGAAAGACCAAATTTCGGCGGCGAAGAAAGCTGAAAAATCCAATTTGAGTGCAGAGATCTTAGCTTTGGAAAAACAACTAATTGAAATTCAGAATCAGATAAGTGTGAAGAAAGATCAATTGGCTTCCTTAGACTCGAGTTTGCTGAATGATGTATCTGAAATCGATCAAAAGATCGCTGCAAATGATATGGCGCGAGCTAAAATATTAGAAACTATCATGACCGTTGTAAACGGTATTAAAAATAACCTATAACTAACTTATGGATCTTAAAGAATCAAAAAGTCATGTATTAGATTTACCTATCCTCAAGCACTTTGATGATGAGAAAGGAGAAATTTCCTTAAATCCGAATAAGTGGAGAAATGGGGAAAAAGGGTTAAATGCTGCCTTGAAAATCGCCTTGTTTGCTGGTTTAGGATACGCTGCATGGATCTATGTATTGCCACCATTATTTACAGCTTTAGGTCAAGTAATTGCCCTTGCTGGAGTAGCCGTTTTTCTGGTATTTTTCGTAATGATGTTACCAATCATTTTTAAAGGTTTGCGAAGAATTACCCGTGGAATTCATCAATCGCTAATTCGCCACGATCCTTTTGGAGAACTTCAGGAACAAAAGCAGAAAATGTTGAGAAATCGAAAAATTTTCAAAGATTCCAAAGCTAAAATTAAGGCGTTGAAGAACAATATGGAGGCGGAAGCCTTTAAGGCAGAAAAGGAGGCTAAGCAATTTCAGGATCAAGTAGTAGCACTTCAAAAGCATGCTCAGAAAATTAAATCTGAAATGGAACGTATCGTTGGTGAAAAAGGAAATGCAGGAAAGGATACCGACGAGTATGTGGAGCTTCACAGTCAGTTAGCTAAAAAACTTTCTCAGTCTCAACGTATTTCACATCAATTACAACAGAGTAAGAGCTTTATTCAGAAATACGGAAGCCGTGCCAGTGTGATGGGGAAATTAGATCGAAAGTTAACCCTAGCAGGTACTGCAATTGATATTAAAATATCCGACTTTGATGTAACCATTACCATGTTGGAAAAGGAATATAAGTTTGCGAAAACTGCGAAAGCAGCGACAGATGGAGCAAAATCTGCCATGTTGTTTACCAAGGACTGGGAGCTGGAATATGCGCTAGATGTTGTGACCGAAACAATCGCAATGGATATTGCAAAAACACAAGAAAATCTGTCTGATATTGATACACTAACATCCAAATATGATGTGGATAGTGACGAATTGTATGCGCAACTGGATACATTGGCAGACAAAATTAAAACAGGTAAGGATTATATTCCAGATGCCAAAAAGTATAACAACCCAAACTATAAGCTTTCAGCAGAAGACAAACAGGAAAGTGGCGGATTTGGAAATATGTTTGATTAATAATTAAAAGAGAAAATTAAAAATGGGAAAAATTTTACGAACCAAGAAATTAACGACACTGTCCGAATTACTTATTGTAGTGGTACTACTAGGAGGTATTTTGGGCGCGGTTTATTATTTTGCGCCAGGACTTCGTGTTGGAGAGGCTAAGCAGTTGGAAGAGTTAAATATCGATAAAAATGAAGTAAACAATGTGATTACTTCAGAGAAGATGGAGCTTCCTTCTACTAGAACCTCTAGTGATGTAAAGAATAAGCCTTTAGTGCGCATTGCCGCTTATGCATGGAATGCTCAGTCTGGAATTATTGTCGCCAATGGAGGACCTAAGACTACCAAAGGATCTTTAATGGAGCAAAACGGAGTAAATCTAGAAATTATTCGACAAGATTGGCTTTCGGAGCTGCGAAACATGCAGATGAAATTTGTAGAAGAGTACGATCGAGGAGAGGAGTTTCCTGATTCAGATAAAAGTGCATTTGCTATCATGATGATGGGTGATGGTGCGCCATTCTATATTAGTACCATGCAACAGGCATTGGACGATAAGTTTGGAAAAGACAAGTACCATGTGCAAGTAGTAGGAGCTGTAGGCCTTAGTTATGGTGAAGATAAATTGATTGGGCCGCCAAGCTGGAAAGTAGATCCCAAGAGTATGAAGGGAGCACTTATCTCTACTGTATTAGGTGATGGAGACTGGGTAACTGCATTAAATTACGCCTTTGCGAATGGTTTAAAAGTAAATCCAGATGTAACTACTTACGATCCTGAAGCTGTGAATTTCTACCCTTCTCAAGATGATGATTACATCAAATCTGCTGAAGAATTGATCAAGTCTCAGAAAGCAGGATGGACCGTTCCTTTGAAGGAAGTGAAAAATGGAAAACTAACTGGTAAAACCATCAATAAAAAAATCGATGGTTGTGCAACTTGGACTCCAGGAGATAAAATGGTTTTTGATGAGTTGAGTGGGTTTACCGATATCGTGTCAACCAAAGAATTCAACAATCAAATGGCAACCACTGTTATTGCAGTTAAAGAATGGTCTGTAAACCATGCGGATATTGTAAGTAATATTCTAAAGTCTGCTTTGACTGCTTCTAACCAAATGAAGCAATACGACGAGTGGAGAGTAAGAGCTTCTGAAGCTGTTGCAACTACCTACGAACTAGAATCACCTCAATATTGGTACGATATGTTCCAAGGACAAAAGGGAAGTAAGAACGGTGTTGAATACAACATGGGAGGATCTAGAGTATTCAACTATGCAGATGTTATGCAATATTACGGGATTACCGATGGTACTAACCGATATAAAGCGGTGTACAACCAAGTGTCTTCTTATTTGGCCGAGCTAAATCCATTTGGTTTTAATGAATCTGTTAAGCGAATTGTTCCTTATGATGAAGCTGTAAACCTTTACTTTATCAAGAATATAAATGATATTGATGCAGGTTCTGCTTATAAACCAAATTATACCGAAACCGCCAACGAAGTATTAGCATCTGGTGAATGGAATATTAATTTCGATACTGGAAGTGCCAATATCTCTAGTTCGTCCGCAAGTACTTTGGAGTCTATTTACAACCTGTTAATTCAGGCCGAAGATACTAAGTTGAAACTTGAGGGTCACACAGACGATCAAGGTCCTGCACAAGCTAATTACGACCTGTCTCAGCGTAGAGCACAGGCGGTAGTGAATTTCCTTAGAGGAAGAGGAATTCCTCAGTCTCGTTTCCAAACTGTTATTGGTAAAGGAGAAGATGAGCCGGTTGATACTAATTCTACCCCGTCTGGTAGAGCCAAA
This sequence comes from uncultured Flavobacteriaceae bacterium, assembly GCA_947495135.1. GTDB lineage: Bacteria > Bacteroidota > Bacteroidia > Flavobacteriales > Flavobacteriaceae > Aureisphaera. The sequence continues at coordinate 348,672 of CANLXN010000002.1, read as the reverse complement.
AACAGACGTGTAGTTATTACTCTATTGAAGTAATAAGGATTGAAATACATAAGGCTGTCTTATAATTAATATAAGTACAGCCTTATTTTTTATGACTAACCAAATTACACTATGAAACATTTATTCACACCTTTCGAAAAGCTTACCAAAAACACAAGGCTACTAATAGTGTTGTTTTGGATTATTTCAGTTGTCGTCATTTGGTTTGTCTCCAGTATGGGAGAGCGACATTTATTCCCATCGCCGCAGCAGGTGTTTACGGGTTTTAAAGAGCTTTATAATGAAGGACTGGTGGTACATATTGGTAGCTCCTTGTTACTTTGTTTCAAAGCGATTATTATTGCGGTTGTAATTTCTTTAATTCTAACTTATTTATCGACCATACCTGTAGTTAAGCCCATTACCACTGCTATTAGTAAGTTGAGGTATTTGCCGCTAACAGGAATAACATTTTATTTAGCAATTATAATAAGTGATGCCAGAACCATGCAGGTTTGGGTGTTGGTGGTTTTTATGAGCACCTATCTTACTACTTCTTTGCTGGGGATGGTAGCTGCCATTAGTCAAGAAGAATTTGATCACGCCCGCTCCTTAAAGTGCAATCGATGGGAAGTATTATGGGAGGTAGTAGTAAAAGGACGAATAGATCATGTAATTGAAGTGATTAGACAGAACCTTGCAATTGTGTGGATGATGTTAGTAACGGTTGAATCTATTCTTGTGGCCGCTGGCGGACTCGGATTCCTTATTAAGAACTCGGATAAATTCATGAATCACGGTCGGATTATTGCACTTCAAATTGTGATACTTGGTGTAGGTCTGTTTATCGATTTTGTATTGGACTACTTACGAAAAACCTTTTTTAGATACTCAAAAATATAAGGCAATGAACTACACTATAGAAAATACTTTACTATATGTTGAAGACCTCAGTGTCGCATATGGTCCAAAAATGGTCATCAAAGACGTTAATTTTGTGGAGAAGGATGTACTTCGTGAAGGGAAGGTTACTGGGCAAGTGATCGCCGTAGTAGGGCGTTCTGGTCGTGGTAAATCTACTTTGTTTAGAGCATTAACTGGTTTGGTGAAACCAACCTCTGGAAAGGTGTTAATTGCCAATACGGCTACTGGTCTCGATAACGATGCAAAGGAAGTAAAAGAAGGTGATATTGGTTTTGTAAATCAGAAGTACACGCTTTTCAGGAATAAAACGGTCTATCAAGCACTAATGTTTGCATTGCGCAACAACCAAGAGACTAAAGAACAAAAGCATGAACAGATCATGCAGTATTTAAAAGATTGGGGACTGGAAAGTGTAAAAGATCAATATCCCAACGAGCTTTCTGGAGGTCAAAGACAACGGACGGCTATTATCGAGCAGATATTTTGTTCAGGACATTATATGGTTCTAGATGAACCGTTTTCTGGCCTGGATGTAGGTAATATTGAAGCCGTAAAGAATGCATTCGATCTTATCACAGCGTCTCATGAATTTAATACCATTATATATTCCACACACGATATTGAGCTAGCGGTAGAACTGGCAGATAGTATTTATGTGATTGGTTATCCAACTATTGATGGAAAGTTACAGGATTATGGGACTATCGTGAAGCATGTGGACATGAAAGAACTAGAACTAGCTTGGAAAGATTTTGGATTAGACCACATTGAAGTGGTAAAACAGATCAAAGCTGCGATGATGGCTTCTTAGAAAGTGTAGAGACTATTGCGAAAGGGATAGAAGCGGTTACCCCGCATCCGCTAGAAGCGGGAGGAGTAAAAGCGTATAGCCCGGCCGCTAGGCTCGCCCAAAAAAAACAATAAAAAAAGCCTGACTCTAAAAAGCCAGGCTTCATTATTTTGTGGGGTATGAATATTCTAATACTAGAAGTTAGTCTCTCAACAATCCTCTTGAAATAACGATTTTTTGAATTTCGCTAGTCCCTTCATAGATCTGTGTGATCTTGGCATCACGCATTAAACGTTCTACGTGGTATTCTTTTACGAATCCATTTCCACCGTGGATTTGCACGGCTTCAACGGTAGTATCCATTGCTACTTTACTCGCGTACAACTTTGCCATTGCACCACTCATGTCGTAATTGTTTCCTTGGTCTTTATCCCAAGCAGCTTTCATTACCATGTGGCGAGCTGCTGCGATTTCTGTGTGCATATCTGCTAATTTAAAAGCGATTGCTTGATGGTTGCAGATTTCGGTTCCAAACGCCTTTCTAATTTTTGAATAATCGCGCGCCATTTCGTAAGCTCCAGAGGCAATTCCTAAGGCTTGAGCAGCGATTCCAATTCGTCCGCCAGCAAGTGTCTTCATGGCGAATTTAAATCCGAATCCGTCTTCACCAATTCTATTTTCTTTAGGAACCTTTACATCGTTGAAATTAAGAGAGTGGGTGTCACTTCCACGAATTCCTAGTTTGTCTTCCTTTGGCCCTACTTCAAATCCTTCCCATCCTTTTTCTACGATGAAAGCGTTAATTCCTTTATGCTTTTTCTCTCTATCTGTTTGGGCTATAACCAGGTAGTAATCTGCTGTTCCTCCATTCGTGATCCAGTTTTTGGTACCGTTAAGCAGATAGTGGTCTCCCATATCAATGGCGGTAGTTTTTTGCGAAGTTGCATCGCTTCCCGCTTCAGGTTCACTTAAACAGAAGGCTCCAATGGATTCTCCCGTAGCTAATTTTGTAAGGTATTTTTGTTTTTGCTCCTCAGTACCGTATGCTTGTATTCCATAACATACCAATGAGTTGTTTACAGAAACAATAACGGAAGCAGACGCATCGATCTTGCTGAGTTCTTCCATTGCCAACACATAAGAAACGGTGTCCATACCGCCACCGCCGTATTTGGGATCTACCATCATTCCTAAGAAACCAAGTTCTCCCATTTTCTTTACTTGCTCGTAAGGGAACTCTTGTTTGTTGTCGCGTTCAATAACGCCTGGAAGTAATTCAGCTTTTGCAAAGTCACGCGCAGCATCGCGGATCATTAGGTGTTCTTCGGAAAGGTTAAAATCCATAATATATATTTTGTTTCTAAAACGTTTTCGTTTGGGCTGCAAAGATACTGCTTAAAATGCAAATCTCAAATCTCAATTTCTTATAAAATTCCCAATTCTAAATTGCTTTTTTTCTTTTGAGATTTGTTGTTAGCAATTTGGGATTTATATGGATGTGATTATTATCTTAGTCTAATTCAATATAATGACAGAAGGGCAAAGTACATATAAGGTTTTGGGTGTGATGAGCGGGACTTCTTTAGATGGAGTAGATTTGGCGTTGTGCTATTTAAATGTTTCCATTGATACCGTCAACCATAAGCCTCAATGGAATTATAAAATAGGTGTAGCGGAGACCGTTTCTTATGCTCCAGAATGGAAAAGGCGCTTACAGGAAGGAGTTCATTTTTCTAAAGGACGGCTTCATACCTTAAACAAGGAATATACACTTCTGTTAGGGGATATAATATCTGAGTTCATCCAAAACAATTCTATCAGCGGTTTGGACGCGGTTTGTAGTCATGGACATACTATTTTACACCAGCCTGCTAAAGGAGTTACCCTCCAAATTGGTAATTTGCCTGAAATAGCTCAGATGGTTGGCATGCGCACGGTTTGTGATTTTAGAGTGCAAGATGTTGCTTTGGGTGGACAGGGAGCGCCTTTGGTACCAATAGGTGATAGACTTTTGTTTTCTGAATACGACTATTGCCTTAATTTAGGAGGTTTTGCAAACTGTTCTTTCGAAGGAAATGACGAGCGAATTGCCTATGATATCTGTCCAGTAAATATTGTGATGAATAGTTTAGCTGAAAGGTTCCATCGTCCTTACGATAACGAAGGAAGGATTGCATCGAGCGGGAAACTCCATACAGGCTTATTATCAAAATTGAATGAGCTGCCATTTTATCAAAATCCGGCACCAAAGTCTTTAGGCTTGGAGTGGGTTCAAAAAAATGTATGGCCCGTATTGAATGAATATGAAATTTCCAACGAAGACTTACTTCATACATTTGTTGAACACATTGCTATTCAATTAGCCAATCAATTTGAAAAAGGAAGTTCTGTGCTAATTACTGGTGGTGGAGCTTACAATAAATATCTTTTGCAACGTGTTGCCTTCTACAAAGAACTTACCGTTGCTATCCCAGCACCAAAGTTATTAGAATTTAAAGAAGCACTCGTTTTCGCTTTATTAGGTGTTTTGAGAATTAGGGAGGAAAATAATTGTTTAAGTAGCGTTACAGGTGCAGAAAAAGATCACAGTGGTGGTTTTATCTATCAACCGTAATTAGATTCTTCAAATAATTATCTGCTTTTGGTGTTACATTCTTTGTTAATTATGTTACATATTTTATATTCATAAATTTCAATTTATTTAACTTTAACTAATTGTTTTTCAGTTAATTAAATAATTGGTTATGGCGGAGAGATTAGTAACACACACGTATAGAAATACCCAAGGCGACATCCTAGCGATAGGTAATCCAGAAGAATCTTGGGGGCAAAGACAAACCGAATGGGCAATAGATGATATTGTGAGAGAGATACACGAATATAACGTCCAAGGAAGTAATGGTTTAAGAAGAATATATGTTGTAAATGGGCAATACGGACCTTATTTAAGGACAGTGCCAGATAGTACTGAGGGTAACAATTTGGATAATTTACCTATTCTTCAATTCAATCCTTGGGAAGTAGCATTAGAAAATTCTGAAATTTTAGCCATTCATGCAGCCGTTCTACCGGGTGGAGCGCAGGGTCAGGTACTAATGCTAGGTGGAGACGAGCATGATTCTAATAATGCCGATAACGGAGATATTTTTAATTCTCGTTTGTATGACGTAGCGCTTAACGAGGTGTCTGATGTGCCTCCTCCTGCTGCGGATGTATTTTGTTGTGGTCATGCTTTTTTACCCAATGGAAATCTATTTGTAGGAGGTGGAACCGAATTTTGGAGGCATGAGCAGCCAGATCATATTGATATGCATGGTCAGGCACGTGATCACTGGAGTGGAGCCATAGAGTGTTCGATTTACACGCTAGACGGAACGTGGGATCCAGCGGCCAATATGTTACCCGAGCCAGGACAAGACGAACGAGGAGGAGGTAGGTGGTACCCAACTCTTATTACACTACAAGATGGTCGAATATTAGCGGTAGGCGGACATCCTAGATTATCAGACGGTAGGCATGGTAATTGGATGCCAGAAATATACAACCCCGAAACCAACACGTGGGCGTACGTTGGTGGACACTGGATCTACGTAAATTGGGCAGATTTAGCCGTACTTAGGGAGCCATCTACTCCTGGAGAGGAACCAGGTGATATGCCTATACCAGGAGATCCTATTCTAGATGATGAAGGAAATTTACAAGAATTAGTTGAATTTCCAGAGGGGCAAACTAGACCCGATAGCAATCCAGATCGTAGGTGGAACTACTTGTATTATCCAAGAATGTTCGTGGTTCCTGGGGGGGATGTCTTTATGGTTTCACCCAATGATGGATTTTGTGGCTGGTACAACCCAAATACTGGACTTGTTAATCCTGTGCAAATTGCAGCACCTCCACATGGAGTAACCTTTGCAGAAACAAATCACACGGCTGTAATGTTACCTCTTTTGCCTGGAGATGATTATACACCGCATTTTTTGTTCTTTGGAATGCAAGGGCCTCATAGAATTACATTGGCAGACTTCTCTGAAGATGAACCCCCAGAATGGCAGCCAACGGTAGCAAGAGACTGGCAACAACCACCTCCATTGCGGAGACATGGCTGTGCTACTTTATTACCAACAGGGGATGTTATTTTTACCGGGGGGATTAACAGTACAGAAGGTGTTGGTCTGCCAGATGACGACGCCACCCTTTTTGGAGAGCTCTATTCTCCGGGTATCAATTGGGAGAGCAACAGCATTACCTTTGAAGATGAGCAATGGACCACTCTTCCCCGTGCTCATGTGCCAAGAAATTATCATTCGGTTGCACTTTTATTACCGAATGGAAGGGTATTAACGGCTGGCTCAAATCTCGATGGACAATCTGGAGGGGATGATGTGAAGGAATATAGAATAGAGATTTATACGCCAGATTATTTTCATGATGTGAATCGTCCAGAAATTTTAACCGCACCCAGTGAGCTTAATTATGGAGAGATTTTTAGCGTTCACGTCACCGCATTTGAACGAACTGAACGAGTCGCGCTCATGCGTTGTGGGTCTGTAACACATGCCTGGGATGGAGATCAGCGATATGTTGGGTTGCATTTTTCTATAACAGATAATGGTTTATCAGTAGTTGCGCCTCCGAATGGAGGTGTGGCCCCTCCCGGACCGTATATGTTATGGGTAATTGATAATTCTAATCGTCCTTGTCGATTGGCACGCTTTGTTATTCTCAATTAATTAGATGCCTCAAAATTAGAATTTAGTTTGCTGAAGTCCTTATATCAATTAGCAGCGGGTGCAAAGGAAGCTGGTTAGCGTCCATAAAAGAACTGCTTGCTTCTACCTGATAGTGTTTGTTCGGTTTCATTTCTACTTCAAAAGAGAATTGGGTTCCGTCTTCGTTATAGCCAATTACTTTTTTTACTGAAAGGACATTGTCTGCACCTAAGGGACCGAGTTCAAACCCACGACTGTTTTTGTCCATCCTACTGGAGAACTTCAAGGTAATAATTTTGGTGTTGGGGTCAACATTTTGGTCTCCATTTTCGAAAGGAGCCAGAATAGTTGCAGTGGGTCTGCTTTTTTCGAATTTTTCTTTTAATTCTGAAAGAGGCCTAGAAAAGTAACTGGTCTTATCTATAAATTGTTCAAGGGCATATTCGTCTGTATAATCTAATTCAATCATTTCTTTAATTGCTATGCTTTTGTTCGGAGCAGCTAAGAAATAGTTGTTGGCAATGGCGTACCCTATGTAGTATCCAAGGTCTCGTTGTTGGAACTCGTTATTAAAATCGTTCATGAGCCAATTGTAGATATACGGTGAGAACATTTCTTTTTCGAAAGCATCCCTAACTTTGAAATTGTTCGCCTTTCCGAAGGAGATGCAATAGTTAGGTGAAGGCTGCTCGGTGGCCTGTTCAGCTATAAATTCGGCTACTCCCTCATGCAGGCAGCGTGCTAGTAAATTGGATCCTACTGCATTTTTCTGTTGAGTATGAACAAATTCATGAACGTTTAGAAACACAATGTTTTTTCTAGGATTACTAGCGAAGAAAGGTTTCAAATGACTGTGTTTTTCAGAAAATTCCTTGCTAACAGTTGTAGAGTCTGCCAGTGCTAATTCGCTGCCAATTAGAACAAGACTGTCTAAGGTGGTGCCGTTGGTTTTAAACGCGCCTACCGTAAAATAGACTTTGGCGGGTTTAAGTTCGGGGTATAGTTTTCTTAGTTGGTTAATTCCGGTCTCCATTTCACCCCCTAGGTCTTTTGCTTTTTCCATGTTCTCCCGCATCGACTCCCAAAACAAGGGGTGGTTGTTTATAGCATCCAAATAGGATTGAGGTGTATAGCGTCTCGCCTGCATAATTGCTTCGAGACCAGGAGTTCCCTTTTCAAGAAACAATTCTTTTAGATAGGCTTGCTGTTTTGTACTGTCCTTTGTGGTAATGACTGCGTCATAAGCCATCCAAAAGTTATCAATGTCTGTAGTGACAATATTTTCGGGTTGCCTTGTGAAATCACAACTCACGAGTAATACGACGAGCATCAAGGTGATTGCTAGATTTTTCATTGTAAACAATTTGCGCTCATTTGGATTAGCTATACTTTAATAGACCATTAGATTCTTCGATTGTTACAGTAGGTTTGTTAAAACTAAGAGAGAATGTTTGTAATTTTTCTTTCCTAGGGGTCTAATTTTTAATGTGATAAAATATTTGCGGATTCATATCTGGATGGCATTTCCATTTCTTTATCTTTGCGTTCGCAATCGAAGTCTAAGAAAAACAGTGGCATAGTAGCCCTGTTTCGGCGTTCTTATTTACAGTAAGCGATTAAATTTTTCTTTTTAGATGAAAGAACTACTTAAAAAATACGAAGACAAAACTCCAGAGATTGTATTTCACTGGAATGATCCTGAAACTGAGGCAGAAGGCTGGACGGTTATCAATTCCCTTCGCGGTGGTGCTGCTGGAGGTGGAACCAGAATGCGACCTGGTCTTGATCAGAACGAGGTATTATCTTTGGCAAAAACCATGGAAATAAAATTTACCGTTTCAGGACCAGCCATTGGTGGAGCTAAGTCTGGAATTAATTTCGATCCAAGTGACCCTCGTAAAAAAGGAGTTTTAGAGCGCTGGTATAAAGCAGTGTCTCCGTTGTTGAAAGCCTATTATGGGACGGGTGGAGATCTTAATGTAGATGAAATTCACGAAGTGATTCCAATTACAGAGCAAAGTGGAGTTTGGCACCCTCAAGAAGGAGTTTTTAATGGACATTTTACTCCAACTGAAGCAGATAAAATTAACCGTATTGGTCAATTGAGACAAGGAGTGATTAAAGTGATTGAGAATACAGCTTTCTCTCCAGACGTTTCTAGAAAATATACGGTTGCAGATATGATTACTGGTTACGGAGTAGCCGAAGCAGTACGTCATTATTATGACATTTATGGAGGTTCAATAGAAGGAAAACGCGCCATTGTTCAAGGGTTTGGTAATGTGGGCGCAGCAGCGGCTTATTACTTATCTCAAATGGGAGCCAAAATTGTTGGGATCATTGATCGTCTAGGAGGAGTTATAAATGAAGAAGGCTTTACATTTGAAGAAATAAAGGATATGTTTCTTCAAAAAGATGGAAACTACCTCAAAGTGGAGAACCTTATTCCGTTCGACGAAATGAATGAGCGTATTTGGAATCTTCAAACCGAAATTTTTGCGCCTTGTGCGGCATCGCGATTAATCACAAAAGAGCAAATATCTAGTATGATCGATACTGGATTAGAAGTAATTAGCTGTGGGGCAAATGTGCCATTTGCAGATAAGGAAATCTTTTTTGGTCCAATAATGGAATATACAGATGAGCGTGTGAGTTTAATTCCAGATTTCATCTCTAATTGCGGAATGGCTCGTGTTTTTGCCTACTTTATGGAAAGAAAAGTTCAGATGACGGATGATGCAATTTTCAACGACACCTCCAATATTATTCGAGCGGCACTGCAGAATGCCTACAATAGCGATAATTCAAAAACAAATATTAGTAGTACTGCTTTTGAGATTGCCTTGAGTCAGTTGGTCTAAATAAAGACCTTAGAAATAATACCTCATAACCACAAATTATAGATTACTTTTAAATAGTGAGCTTCAGTTTGTGGTTTTTTAATGTATTGTGAAACAGCTATGTGAGTCTCTTCAATGTTAATCTTTTAAGAAGATTTTAAATCCATCAATTATTTTAATTGGATTGGGCATAAAAATTATTAAATTTAATCCCTTAGGCGCTAACCTCTAATCCAGCCAAATTTATGGAATCTATTCTCATTCTAATTTTCGTTATTGGATATTTATCTATTACACTAGAACATCCGCTCAAACTCGACAAAACGGTGCCCGCTCTTATTATGGCGGCCTTAATATGGGCGTTTCTTGCCGTGGGATTCCACGCAGGCTGGTTTACGGTAATTGATACACATGAGGAAGTTTTTGACTTTTTAAAAGGAGGAGAAGCTGCCGAGCATGGTTTTGAAAACACGCTGTTGCATCACCTTGGGAAAACTGCAGAGATACTTATTTTCCTAATTGGAGCAATGACTATTGTGGAGATTATTGATCTGCACAGAGGTTTCGAGGTGCTGAAAGGGGCCGTTCGCACTAAAAGTAAGCGCAAGTTATTATGGATCATTGGTATTTTAGCTTTTATCCTTTCAGCTATTATCGATAACCTAACTGCTACAATTGTGCTCATTACACTCTTACGTAAGCTTATTCAAAATAAAAACGAACGTCTGTGGTTCGCCGCTATGGTTGTAATTGCAGCCAACGCCGGAGGTGCATGGTCTCCAATTGGTGACGTAACGACTACCATGTTGTGGATTGCCAAGAATGTAACAGCTATGGGCTTAATAGAATATGTTGTGCTACCTTCTATTGCATGTTTTATTGTTCCATTTGTGATTGCACAATATATGAAACCCTTCAAAGGAAATATTGAAGTGGATACTACAGAAGATGTGGTTGCCGAAAAACTGTTAAGTAGTCGTACTATGTTATTCCTAGGACTAGGAATGATCGTTTCGGTTCCAGTGTTTAAAACATTAACTCATTTACCTCCATATGTAGGAATGATGTTGGCTCTAGGAGTTGTTTGGCTCGTTTCGGAATACATTCATCCAGAAGAAGACTTTAGTAAAGAGCGTAGACATTTATATTCCGCACACAAAGCATTGTCTAGAATTGAAATTTCAAGTATTCTCTTTTTCTTAGGGATTTTGATGGCAGTAGCCGGTTTGGAAAGCTTAGTCTATGGAGTTGCCGAAAATGGAGATCCAGTAGGAACACTTCGCTATTTAGCCGAAGTTCTACAGGGCGCAATTCCTAATCAGGATGTTGTGGTACTCCTGTTGGGAGTGCTATCAGCAATTATAGACAACGTGCCTCTTGTAGCTGCATCTATGGGAATGTACGACGCACCAACCGACTCTGTTTTATGGCATTTCATTGCTTACTCTGCAGGAACTGGAGGAAGTATGCTTATCATTGGATCTGCGGCTGGTGTTGCAGCAATGGGAATGGAGCGTATCGATTTTATCTGGTATCTAAAAAAGATTTCATGGCTCGCATTTATTGGATTCATCGCAGGAGCTGGTGTCTTTTTATTAATTGAACGCGTCATATTTAGTCACGTTTAACAATTTCCGCAAGCTTACCCCGTTAATAACCTAAATAATATACTTATGCTTAACATCTTTATACAGGATGCAGCTCAGGAGGGCTTAGAAAATTTAGAGCCCGAAGCTACTGAAAAGACCTTGTCCATTATGGACCTACTCGTCAATGGCGGTGTTGGAGGACAAGTAATCATTGGAGTCTTGTTCGTCTTACTATTTGTTGCTGTTTATATTTATTTTGAACGTCTATTCGCTATTAAAGCAGCGTCCAAAATGGATGGGAACTTTATGAATCAAATTAAAGATCATGTTTCTTCTGGTAACATTATGGGGGCAAAAACACTCTGTATCCAACAAAACAGCCCTGTATCTCGCTTAACAGAAAAAGGGATTTCCAGAATTGGGAGTCCGTTGGACGATATCAACACCGCCATAGAAAACGCCGGCCGTTTAGAGGTGTATAAACTGGAAAAAAACGTCAGTATTCTAGCCACAATTGCGGGTGCGGCACCTATGATTGGGTTTCTTGGTACCGTTATTGGGATGGTATTGGCATTCCATGAGTTAGCATCCAGCAGTGGACAAGCAGAGATGGGTTCGCTCGCAGAGGGGATTTATACAGCCATGACAACAACTGTAGCAGGACTTATTGTAGGTATTATCGCCTACATGGGTTACAATCACTTGGTGGTAAAAACAGACAAAGTAGTGCATCAAATGGAGGCAACTGCTGTAGATTTCCTTGATATCCTAAACGAACCTGCGTAATGAATTTACGAGGAAGAAATAAAGTGAGCCCTGAGTTCAGTATGAGTTCGATGACAGATATAGTTTTTCTGCTACTCGTTTTCTTTCTGCTCACCTCACCTGCTATTACTCCAGATGCGCTGGACCTTATTTTGCCGAAAGCAAAAGGAAAGTCTACCAATCAGCAAAAGGCGTCCGTGAGTATAACAAAAGACGGCGCTTACTATGTAAATAAAGAACGTGTAAGCGAATTCAGTATAGAAAAAGAATTGAAAAGTATATTGGCTGGACAGGAAGAGCCAACTCTAATCCTGCGCGCCGAAGAAGGAGTGCCCATTGAAGATGCTGTTTTTGTAATGGACATTGCGAATAAGAATAATTTTAAAGTAGTGTTAGCAGTGAGGCCTAATTAGTTGGGCAAGACCCAAGGGTCGGGCTTTCGGCAGTCGCTTCCTACGTAGCCTCTGGCGAAGTAGGAGAGCTTCAACAAAGCCTCAATCCCTCTTGCAAAAAGCTGGTATAAATCTTGAATTACTATAGGCGGGAGGCTAGTCTTAGAGCTCAAGTCTAATTTCTAACATCTAACAAAAAAATGGGTTTAGTAGATACAAAACATAAAAAGAAAAGCATGACGATTACGGTAATCGTGCACGTGCTTATTCTCATACTTTTGTTTTTCTTCGGCTTTACGTATTTAGACCCGCCACCAGAAGATGGAATCGCGGTTAATTTTGGGACAACCGATTTTGGAAAAGGGGATAATCAACCCAATGAACCTATAAAGACCGCTCCCAAAGAGACTTCGCCAGAGCCAGTTCCTGTTACTAAAACAGAAATAAAAGAGGAAGTGGTGACGCAGGATGCGGAAGACGCCCCGGTGATTAAAAAAGAAGAAAAGAAGAAGGAAGAAGTAAAGGAGACTCCTAAGGAAGAGCCCAAAAAAGAAGTGCCAAAGAAAGTAGAGCCAACACCAGATAAGTCCACAAAAGACGCATTATCCAGTCTAATTAATGGACCAAAAAACAATGGTACTGCTCAAGGTAGCGAAGGAGATGATGACAAGGCTGGAGACAAAGGAGATCCAAACGGCGATCCCAATGCCAAAAGCTATTACGGAAGCGGAAAAGGTTTAGACGGAGATGGCAATTATATGCTGGGCGGAAGAAAACCTATAACCAAGCCACGTAATCCGCAAGATTGTAATGAGTCTGGGAAAGTGGTAGTGAGTATTGAGGTAAACCGCAACGGTAAGGTGATTAGTGCAACACCCGGTGTTAGGGGTACTCAAAATAATACGAAATGTCTATTGGATAAAGCAAGAGAAAATGCGCTGGCCACAAAATTTAATTCGGATGCCAATGCCCCAGCTAAACAAATTGGTAAAATCGTTTACAACTTCCAATTATCGAATTAATAATTAATGCTTCTTTTGATGTCCTTTTCCCTTGAAGTAGACGTTTAATACCATTCCAATTATAATTAGAACCATTCCAATGAGGGCATAGAACCCGTTCTTTTCGTCTAAGAAGAGCCATGCCATTAGCAAGGCATAAACCAATTCCATGTATTTAAAAGGTGCAATAGTGTTTGTTTCTGCTAGTTGAAATGCACGGGTCATAAATACCTGTCCAATAAGTCCGCATATACCAATTCCCCCCATCCAAAACCATTCGTTTCCAATAGGCATTCTCCAACTGGGTATCGATATGAGACTTCCCATTAAACAGATTACCATAAAATAATTAATGATAGTGAGCGCATGTTCGCGAGAACCTAAATAGCGAATGAGCGTAAAAACACCTCCAAGTAAGGCAGCTGATAAAAGGGCAAGTAAAAAGCTAAACTGATCAATTCTAATATCAACACCTTTAAGAATAACTACTCCAATAATAGCAATCAAAAAGCTTATCCATTGGCCTATTTTAACCCTTTCCTTGAGAAAATAGGTGGCCAATAAAACGCCAAATACGGGTGCAATATATCTAATGGATACTGCTGGACCTAGTGGAACTCTTTGTACGACTGCAAAAAAAATGGCCAGTGACAGAAAGCCTAAAAGCGCGCGTAAACTTAACCACCCTGGATTATTACCTATAATGGGTATACGTTTGCTAATCATGTATGGAAAAATAAATATAAAGGTTCCAAGCGCTCTAAAAAAGACCACTTGTAATGGATGGAAGCCACTTAGATATTTAGCGAACAAATTAAGCCAAGAGAAGGCAAACGTTGCAATAAGTATGTAGATAATTCCTCTTAGCAAAGATTGTGTTTATGTGATAAAGATAGTGTAATGCGATAAGTTATTTGCTAAAGAAAGGCTTTATTGAGCAGTTGGGCTTTATGAATACAAATGCATTTTGTTTTTAATTCTGGGTAATTAAAAGAATAGTAGTATTTTGCGCCACATTTCATGTCCCAATGAAACCTTATGTACTTAAATATTTAGCCTTAGCCGTGGGTCTTACCTCGGTTTTAGTGTCTGTTGTATACGGCAATGAAGACACTCGATTTATTAAGCCTGTATTTCATATACTCTTATTTTCTTTTTACTCATTGTCTACTAAAAAATGGAATGGAACCTTGGCTTTGTTTCTAGGAAGTGCAATGATTGGAGAATACTTTGCAGCTGCAGATTTCGAACAAAATTTCAACTATATAGCACCGTTGTTTGCTATTTTTTTTACAACTGGAATCGTGTTGCTTAGACCTGTGTTAGCAGCGACCTCCGTTAGGCTGAAATGGATCGATATTTTCGTAGGCTTCATAGCCGTAGCAGGTTTACTATACATTATTGCGTTGGTTTTTATCCTTTCGGTAAATGAGATGAAAGATTTTAGCTTAATTACCTTAGGGGCCGTTCCCTTTTGTATTTTTATCTTCTCTTGTTTCTACGTTGCTGCGTTCAGCAAACATCCAAAGTTGTTATTTGCTTTTATAACAGGGGCGGGCTATACATTAGTATGTTTAGGAACCTTTATTCATGAATTGTTGTCGGGTAGTACCCTTTTAATAGGAACTGTAAATGCAGCAGAAATAATAGCTCAGTTCTCTTTTGTTTATTTTGTAATTCATATAAAGGAGAAATTTAACTCTTACAATTGGCTTGTTTAGACTTTTAGCAAACGTATTTTTGGTATCTTTATGCTTAAAATTAGTTGATATGAATCGTTTAATTGCCCTTTGTTTTCTAGCTTTTACAGTTTTAAGTTGTCAAGAAACATCTCATAAACAAAAAGAAATTTTGTCTTCTTCAGAAGAAACTCCACATGATTTTATGTTCATGCAGCGAGCTTACCCAACAGGAGAAATTAACACCAATGCCTACTCTAATGCAGTTGCTTGGAAAAGAGAGAAATTGGGGGAGCAAAGATCAAGTGCCGCTATCTGGGAATTGGTGGGTCCGTTAAATACGGGAGGCCGAATAACCGATATTGAAATTCCCGTAGATCAAGCACAAACTTACTATGTAGGAGCAGCTTCTGGAGGTATATTCAAGACTACCGATGCAGGTAATACATGGTTGCCAATTTTTGACGATCAGGAAATGCTATCCATTGGCGATATTGAAATTTCAAAGAACAATACAGATGTGCTTTGGGTTGGAACGGGAGAGGTAAATGCTGGAGGAGGATCGCTTGCTTACGATGGTGACGGAATTTATAAAAGTACGGATGGCGGAACGACCTGGGAAACCAAAGGACTTCCAGACGTTGGTAGTATAGGGAAAATTTTAATCGATCCAAGTGATGAAAATACCGTGTTTGTAGGCGCAATGGGGCCATTGTTTAGGGCAGATTTAAACAGGGGAGTGTATAGAACAACCGATGGAGGTGATACTTGGGATCAAGTTTTGTTGGTGAATGAAATCACTGGGGTTATTGATATGGCTATGCATCCGTCCAATGGAGATATTCTCTATGCCGCTAGCTGGCAGCGTGTGAGAACTCCTCAAAATAGAGAGTATGGTGGAGCAGGTTCTGGATTGCATCGATCGCTAGATGGAGGTGATAATTGGACCGAAATGACCAATGGTCTCCCTAGTAACCCAACACAGAAAGGACGAATAAGTATAGATATCTCTTCATCCAATCCGAACGTTTTATATGCGCGCTATGCAGATGCAAGCGGTAGTATTCAAGGTGTTTATCGAACTTCCGATGGCGGTGATACATGGATAGAAGTAAATTCTTCCCAGCTCTCTAATGTAGGTTTTCACTGGTGGTTTAGAGGAATCTTCGTTGATCCTGCGGATGAGAACACTATCTACAATGTAGATTTTGTAGTTGAAAAATCGACCGATGGTGGTAATAGTTGGTTTACCGCGTTTCCAAATGTACATGTGGATCAACATGCCCTTGCCTTCAATGCCAGCGAAAATGGTGAAGTATTGCTAGGAAATGACGGCGGACTCTACAAAAGTGCAGATGATGGAGCTTCTTCAGTAAAAGACCTAACACTTCCTATTACGCAATTCTATCGCTTTTATGTGGATCCACAAAATGACGATAAGCGATATGGCGGGACACAAGACAATAATACCATTAGAACAACTACCGGTGGACTAAGTGATTGGACTCCTATTTATGGAGGAGATGGCTTTCAGCCTTTGGTAGACGCCAACAACACAAATGTAATTTATGTATTATCCCAGAATGGAAACATGGGTAAATCAACAAACGACGCAAATAGTTTTAACGGAGTAAATGAACCTAACGGTCGTAAGAACTGGAATACGCCTATTCTTCTAGACCCTAGTGATTCTGAAATTGTTTACTATGGATCCAGCCAGTTGTACAAGTCGACAAATGGAGCAGGTACTTGGAATGCTATAAGTCCGGATCTAACAAATGGCTCTGGAGGAGGTAATCTTACCTTTGGAACCATTTACTCTTTCGATGTTTCCCCCTTAAACAGTGATGTTATCATAGTTGGGACAGACGACGGAAATATCTCTGTGACTTTGGATGGAGGTTCTAATTGGGCCAACGTTTCCAGCAGCTTGCCTAACCGATGGGTGACCAAAGTGTTAGCAGATAGAGATGACGTAAATTCGTTTTACGCGACTTATTCTGGTTATCGATATGGCGAAGATTCGGGACATGTTTATAAGACTGCAGATAATGGTGCTACTTGGACAGACATCGGCACTTCTTTGCCGGATATTCCAATGAATGATATCTTAAAAGATAGCTACGGGAACCTCTATTTGGCGACAGATGTTGGAGTGTTTATAAGTGGAGATGATGGTTTAAATTGGGAGGTTCTTGGAGAAAATATGCCTTCGGTTGTGGTAACCGATATGCATATACAGGAGGACGGAGAGGTGTTATATGCGGCTACCTATGGTAGATCTGCGTATATGATCGATATTTCAAATGACATATTTAGCATTGAAGATGCTTCTTTGGAGGCTCATGTGAGTCTTTATCCTAATCCTGCTTCAGAATCTGTAACCATAGATCTTTTGAGTGTTAGTGGTAGAATTTCGGTTGAGGTATATAATGTGCTAGGGAAGACAGTGCTTCAAGCTGAGAATTACACGAGCAATTTTACGCTCGATTTGGATGGGATATCCGCAGGAATCTATTATGTGAAAATTTCAGAAGGAAACAATAGCGCGGTCAAAAAACTGATCATTAAATAACTTAAAAAGTTACTGTTATTACCTATAAGCAAACCCTAGACTGGCTTTTTTCTCAATTGCCCATGTATCAAAGAGTTGGAAGTGCGGCTTACAAAACCGATTTAACCAATACCTGGAAACTTGCCTCATATTTAGATCACCCCCAGCGTTCGTTTAAAAGCGTTCATGTGGCTGGGACCAATGGAAAAGGCTCTGTGAGCCATATGCTAGCATCGGTTTTAATGGAGGCGGGATATAAGGTAGGGCTTTATACTTCTCCACATCTCAAAGATTTTCGGGAGCGAATAAAAATCAATGGCGCCATGATGCCTGAGCAAGCGGTGATCAATTTCATAAGTATGCACCAAGGCTTTTTTGAGAAAGAACAGCTGTCGTTTTTTGAGATGACCGTTGGAATGGCGTTCGATTATTTCAGAAAAGAAAAAGTGGACATTGCAATTGTAGAAGTTGGATTAGGTGGGAGGTTAGATAGCACAAATATTGTAAGCCCGGAAGTTTCTGTGATTACAAATATTGGATTAGATCACACTCAATTTTTGGGAAATACTTTAGGATTGATAGCTCGAGAAAAAGCCGGAATTATTAAGGCAAATGTTCCAGTTGTTATAGGTGAAAAACACAAGGAAACAAAGTCGGTCTTTCTTTCTGTTTCTGAAAGTTTAAATGCCCCCGTCTATTTCTCTGAAGATGAGGAAACGGAGTTACTTCCATCAGATCTGAAAGGAAATTATCAAAAACAAAATATACGTACCGTTCAAACTACCTTGAAAGTGCTGCAACAAGGTGGGTGGAAAATTTCACCTGAGCAAATGGAACAGGGCTTATTGTATGTAGTAAAAAGTACAGGGCTTCAAGGGCGGTGGCAATTATTAAAAGAAGAACCCATGGTTATTTGTGATACCGCTCACAATAAGGAGGGGCTCAGTTATACATTGAAGCAATTGACCCAGCAAAGATTTGACAAATTACACATAGTTTTAGGTGTGGTAAGTGATAAATCTTTGGAGCATATTCTTCCGCTTTTTCCTAAAGATGCAATCTATTATTTTTGTGCTCCTCAAATTTCAAGAGCTTTAAAAGTTGAAGATCTAGCTCTAGAGGCTGCTAAATTTGATCTTAAAGGAGCGTGTTACTCAAATGTAAGGGAAGCTTATGACGCTGCCTTGAAATTAGCATCAAAAAATGACCTCATTTATATTGGAGGTAGTACTTTTGTAGTCGCAGAAGTTTTGTAGGTAAATTATCTCGAGAGTCTGTAAAGTCATTACCTTAATTCTTAATATTAGATCAAATAAAAATTGAAATGAATAATTTGAATAGTTATCAGGATTACATAAAAGCATTGGTGAAATGGTTCTGGGATTTTGCCCCAGGCCTCATAGCGGCGTTGATAATTGGCTTTTTTGGACTTGCAATTATCAGGTTTATTAATAAAATGGTTCGTAGATTTTTTGCTGTAAAGGATTACGATCCTACGTTGGAAAAATTTACTGCCGATCTTATTAACTGGTCCCTCAAAATAATTCTTTTTGTACTCGTCATTACTCAGTTAGGAGTGAAATCTACTTCTCTGGTTGCCATTGTAGGAGCAGCTGGACTAGCCATTGGGTTAGCACTTCAAGGGTCGCTGGCAAATTTTGCTGGAGGAGTACTTATTCTTTTGTTTAAGCCTTTTAAAGTAGGAGATTTTATTAAGGCGCAAGGTCTAGAGGGTACCGTAAAGGAGATTTCAATTTTCACCACCAAACTTTTAACCTTTGGGAATCAACAGGCCATTATTCCAAATGGAAAATTATCGAACGAGAGTATAGTCAATTTCACAGTGGAGGGCGTTAGGCGTGAGGCACTAACTATTGGTGTTTCATATTCAAGTGATTTGGCTTTGACCAAAGAAATATTACTTAATTTGCTCAATGAACAGGAGGCAATTATTAAGGAAGAGGGGCGGATGCCCATGGTTGCAGTCGCTGAGTTAGCGGATAGTTCTGTGAATCTAACAGTTCGGTTTTGGGCATTGAATGAAGACTTCTGGAATGTGAAATTTTATACTATTGAAGAGTCTAAAAAACGTTTGGAGGCTGCTGGTATTAGTATTCCATTTCCACAACGAGATGTACATTTACATCAAGCTGGTCAATAGTTTCATGATCCCTATTGCGAGACCGCTGCTGCAAATTAAAACCTGCGTACTATCGTCCTAGTTTTTTACTTTACTCCAAAGCTTCAAGCCTTGCTTGGCTTTTGCGTAAAGCAAAAAACCACACTCTAACGAGTGCGGTTTTCTATTTGATGTGGGCGCTGAGGGATTCGAACCCCCGACCCCTTGGGTGTAAACCAAGTGCTCTGAACCAACTGAGCTAAGCGCCCGTTTTTTAAAAGGCGGGCCTTTTTTGCTGAAACAACTCTTTTTAGTTGCGTAGGCGGGTGCAAATATAAGTTAGTTTTTAGAACCCGCAAATAATTATATTAAAAAAAGAATCTTTTTTTTTAATCCATAGATTATAATTTCTCCCACATTTTATCTGCATTCAATTTGAAAGTTCCTAAGTGATTAAAATTGCATTCATTAGGAGAAATAATTGACAGAAACATCTGTTCTTTTTTATCCTTATAGAGATGGTACGTTTCACCTACGGAAGGTTCAAAATTAAATTTTGCCTGATAAACCAAGTTATTGTATTCAAATTTATCCATCAACGCATCAAACTCTGCTTTCAATTCGTTGTACTTCGCTTTTACCTGTTTGTTAACTTTATCAATATTAACATTCTTCCAAGCAATTGTATCTAAAGTGGTAATGGCAGGTGCGCCAACTCCAGTTGCATAAGGTTTTAAGGCAGCATCATAGCGTTGTTCCTCTTCATTAAACACGACCTGATCAGGTTTTTTACTCATATTTTTTTTATTATTGTCACATTTCAGTCAATAGTTTCTGAATGTTCTTCTTTTTCTTCAAATTTACGAAGATTTATAGACACTTTCATCTTCATTTATAGCATATAGATAGCGCTTATTGATTTTAGAATTTTTAAGCTAGGGAAATAACACTACCATAATGAACTAGATTTAATCTGGTTGGAAATTTTTTATAAATAAGGATGGAATTGACCTCGTCAAACTTATATTTGCATTTTTGCATAACCAGGTCTTTGTGATTAAAAAGTATTAGCTAAAGCGCATTAAACGTTTATCACTATATTCCACAATTAAATAAAAGCGAAGAATAAATATAATTATATGAACTTTCGTGTTTACAGAGATTTTACAATGCCTCCACATATAGGAAGTCTTTGTTTGTGTCTACTCATGTTTCTATTTATAATAACGGAGGCTATGGCCAATGTTTTGCCAACACTAAACAGCGTTGGGATAGAAAATGTCTCTTCCTATGTAGATAAACCTGTTGCAGTAATTGATGCGGTCGAGGATGATTTCTCTTCAATTCCAATCAACGGTTTTGTTGGAGGTACTACATCGAGCGTTTACGATAATGATACCATAGATGGTGCTCCTTTTGCAGATACAGATGTCGTGGCACTTATAGTAGATAACGACGGCTTGACAGGGGTCGTCATTAACCCAGACGGTACGCTTACGGTCCCGGCAGGAACTCCAGCTAGCCTATATGCAATTAAATATGAAATTTGCGAAGCAATTAATAATCTCAGTTGCGATATCACGGTAGCCACTATTTTAGTAAACCCTCCTTTTATACAAGCGATAGTAGACGATTTCACTGGCACTCCTATAAGCGGTTTTGATGGTGGTACTACAGCTTCGGTTTATGGTAATGATTCGTTAAATGGAGCTCCCTTTTCTAATACGGATGTGATAGGAAGTGTAATTGATGATGACGGTTTAACGGGTGTGGTGTTTAATGTAGACGGAACAATTACAGTGCCTCCTAATACTCCAGCACAAATTTTCGAGGTAGAATATCAAATTTGTGAAGCGAACAATCCGTCTAATTGCAGTTCGGCTATTGTCGCAATTCAGATGTTTCCTCCATCCATATCGGCCGCCGACAACGATTTTAGTGCCACTCCTTTCAATGGATTTGAAGGAGGAAGTACATTAACCAGCATTTACGATAACGATACCATAAATGGGATGCCTTTTGCCGCCGAAGCTGTTACAGCAACGGTTATTGATGATGATGGCCTGCCAGGAGCGTCTGTGAATCCAGATGGAACTATGTTTCTACCTTCGCCAACTCCTGAAGGAACGTACGTGGTGGAATATCAAATATGCGAGACTATTAATCCTTCCAATTGCGCCACGGCTTTTGCCACACTCGTCGTATTTGCTCCCGTAATAGATGCGGTAAACGACGATTATACCGATATGCCTATTAATGGTATTTTTGGAGGAAGCTTTGAGAATATTTTAGATAACGATCGCTTAAATGGCTTGGAAATAAATCCAGCAGTGGTAATTATAACACCTACCACCATTGGGTCCATTGGTATTAACTCTGATGGAACCGTAGATGTGCTTCCCGGCATACTCCCTGGAACATACACACTTCAATATACGTTGTGCGAACGACTCAATGTTAATAATTGCGATACTGCCACCGTCACAATTTTTGTTGGAGATTGTTTGCTTTTTCCAGTGAACGATTGTGATGGAGACGGTGTTCCTAATGGCGTGGAAATTGAGGATGGAACAGATCCTGCTAACCCTTGTAGTTTAATAAGGGAGAGCCAGTCTGTGCCGATTACAGATGAGTTTAGGAATCTTGACTGCGACGGAGATGGGGTGATCAATCAGGACGAATGGGTTTATTTTCTAGAACCGTGTCGATTTGTTTTGGAAAGCCAAACAGTGCCAACTTCTGAAGAATGGAATGCTTTGGATTGTGATGGAGATGGTGTGGTAAATGGCACAGAATTAGAAGATAATACAAACCCTAGAATGAAATGCGAGTACGAGGTTGAAAGTCAAACGGTAGAGCCTTCTGAAGAATGGGGTGCTCTTGATTGTGATGGGGATGGGGTAATAAATTCGATAGAGACCATCGATGGGACCAATACTAAAGAGTTTTGCGACTTTGTATGGGGTAACCAAACTACTTTTGGTTCGGCAGAATGGGCAGTCTTTGATTGCGACGGGGATGGTGTTACCAATCAACGTGAAAAGTTTAACGATACGAATCCTCTTAATCCTTGTGACTATATTCTTCGGAATCAGGAAGTGCCTACTTCGATAGAATGGCAAAATCTCGATTGCGACGGAGATGGAGTGATAAATGAGACAGAATTAGGTGATGAAACCAATCCGCAAGTTTTGTGCGACTTCCTAACGGCAAGCCAAACGGTACTTCCAAGCGAAGAGTGGGATAATTTGGATTGTGATGAGGATAGCGTAATTAATGTAGATGAAATTATAGATGAAACGGAACCGTTAGATATATGTTCGTTTCTTCCTGAAAGTAGGACTCTCCCAAATACAGAATCTTGGTTAAATGCAGATTGTGATGTAGACGGAATACCAAATGGAGATGAAATTGCTGACGACAATAACAATGGAATACCCGATTTCATCGAATTCAATATTGGAGATGAAGATGTTGAAGATAATTTACAAGCTTATGATTTTTTAAGCCCTAATGAAAATGGACTGAACGATGTTTTTGTAATTCGTGGATTACAGCAATATCCAGAAAATGAATTGCATATCTATAATAGATGGGGAGTTTTAGTCTATGAGACGAAAGGGTATGGACAGAATGATAATTTCTTTAGGGGGATGTCTAGTGGTCGTGTTACAGTAGAACCTAACGCGCAATTACCAGAAGGCACCTATTATTATGTTCTTATATATCAAAATGCTGAAGGAGATTTAAGAGAAAAAGCAGGTCCAATGTATATAAACAGGAAATAATATGAGGGGTCTGAATTTAAGAACCAAAGATATAAGGTATGGCGGGCAACCATGGCAGACTCTGGGATTATTTATACTTCTTGGAATTGGTTTTGCTTCCCAGGAAATTTCTGCCCAGCAAGATGCGCAGTACACGCAGTACATGTATAACACCTTAAGTATTAATCCGGCTTATGCAGGCTCTCGGGATGTGTTTAGTATTGTTGGACTCTATAGGGATCAATGGGTAGGTTTGAGCGGAACTCCGCGTACCGTCACATTTTCATTACACTCACCAGTAGGTAAGAATGTGGGGTTAGGTTTTAATGTGGTAAGAGATGATGTGTTTATTACGAGTGAGACCTATGCCGATTTTGATTTTAGCTACACGCTAAACCTTTCTAAAAAAAGTAAATTAGCGTTGGGAGTTAAGGGAGGGGTTCATTTATTAGATATTAATAGTACCAAACTTGTAACAGGGCCATTCAATATAGGTGACCCTGATTCTGAGATTAATATCGATAGTAAATTTTCACCTCAAGTTGGTTTTGGAGCTTATTTCTATACTCCAAGGTTTTATGTTGGAGCAAGTGTGCCTAATTTTATAGAGACAGAGCATTTTGAAACTAGTGATAATAGTAATAATTCGCTCACTACGGCTAAAGAAAGAATTAATTTTTACTTTATATCTGGTTACACCCTTCCGCTCACTAGGGAAATTCAGTTTAAGCCTGCCATTTTAACCAAATATGTTGAGGGTGCACCTTTACAGGTGGATTTTTCTGGTAGTTTCCTAGTAAGTCAGAGATTCTCATTTGGAGCTGCATACAGATGGGATGCGGCAGTGAGTTTTATGGCAGGGTTTCAACTAACAAATCAAATACTTGTAGGGGTTGCTTATGACAGGGCGACAACCGATTTAGTTCAATATAATAATGGGACCTATGAGGCTTTATTGCGCTTTGAGTTATTCGATTCTGCAAATCGTCTTGTGTCGCCAAGGTTCTTTTAATCTATTTATGTGTGTTTAAATTCCCACTGAAAATGAAATGTTTTGCTTACGTACTGTTCATCTTTTTTCTTGGTGTTTCGACATCTGTTGAGGCCCAAAGGAGTGCTCAGCGAAAGGGAGATGTGGCTTTTGAAGCTCAGTCTTATTCGCGAGCTCAGAAGTTCTATTTACGAGCAGTTAAAAGGGGGAGTGAAGATGCCGCTGTTTTGGAAAGACTAGCCGATGCTTTCTATTTTACCGGAGATTATAAAAATGCCGCAAAATGGTACGAAAGTTTGACTTCCAAGCACGAATCGGTGGATCCAACCTATTTCTACAGGTATGCCCTTTCACTTAAAAGTACTGAGCAATATGCCAAGTCGGATGAGGTAATGATGCAATTCAAAGAGCGTGCTTCAGCAACCGATAAGAGAGCCGCCTTATTTGATAGCGACAAAGAGTATTTAGCGCGTATTGAAGCACTGTCGGGTAAATATGAAGTACGACTAGCAATGTTCAGTTCAAATAGCTCGGAGTTCGCTCCTTCATTTTATAGAAACGAAGTAGTCTATGCTTCCAATGGTGAGGAAAATAAGATAGTAAAAAGTAACCATACTTGGAATAATCAACCCTTATTCGATCTTTTTACGGCCAAGATCACAGATAAAGGAAAGTTGAAGAGTATTCGGTTTAAAGGAGACATTAATACTAGGTACCACGAATCTACTACGGTTTTTACAAAGGATTTTAATACACTCTATTTCACTCGAAATAATTTTACCGATGGTTGGTACAAACAAGATGGTTCTGGTATTAATAGGCTCAAGTTGTATAAGGCAACTCGTATTAAAAATAATCGATGGGAGATAACAGAATTACCTTTTAATAGCGATGCGTATTCCATTGGGCATCCTGCTTTGAGTCCAGATGAAAAAACCCTTTATTTTGCAAGTGATATGCCAGGAGGTGAGGGAATGTCTGATTTGTATAAGGTTTCGATCGAGGGTGATACGTATGGAGATCCGGTCAATCTAGGAAAGGATATCAACACAGAGGCGAGAGATACATTTCCGTTTATTAGCAAAGATCATAAGCTTTATTTTGCGTCAGATGGCCGCCCTGGCTTAGGTGGTTTGGATATTTTTGTAGTGAATATTTCAGAAGAAAATACGGAAGTAACCAATCTAGGTGCTCCCGTAAATAGTCCGAAAGACGACTTTACGTTTATAATTAATAGCGAAACCAACGAAGGTTATTTTGCAAGTAACCGAGAAAATGGTGCAGGGGATGATGATATTTACAAAGTGATTAGAGTAAAAGAATAACCTTACGTAATCAGCTTTACAAACTTTCCAATATTCTTTCCAGCGCCATTCCTCTAGATCCCTTAATAAGGATGAATGCACTTTTTGGAGGATGGTTCTCGATATACTTTTTAAGGTCCTCAAATGTTTCTAGTAGCACGTTTTTTTCTTCGGAAATTTTCGTTCCGTAGAAGTTGCTTCCCACTAAAAGAGCAGTCCCGAAGGAGTTCTTCTTGAGAAAATCACAAATAAACTGATGTTCCTCTGCTGCCACTGAACCTAATTCGAACATATCTCCTAATATCATTAATTTATTTTCACCTTGCGACTGTTGAAAGTTTTCCAATGCAGCCATCATACTCGTGGGATTGGCATTATAGGCATCTAATATAATGGTATGGCCATTTTTCTTTATAATTTGGGAACGATTCATTTCTGGAATATATTCCTCTATTGCTATTTTAATTTCCGCTGCGGAGATACCAAAATGAGCGCCAATGGCTATGGCTGCTGCAATATTGTGAAAGTTGTAGGTTCCAATTAATTGACTGTTGATATCTACCCCCATAAATTTTGATTGCACGGTGGTAGACGCGTTTTTTAATTGGATGTAAAAGTCTTGTTCTTCGTTACCAAAAGTAAAACGATCAATTCCTTGCGAAAGCTCTAGCTGTTTTGGATCATTTGCATTAATAAAGACGCTTTTTTTATGTTGTTTAAGGTGTCTATACAATTCTGTTTTACCTTGAATCACGCCTTCAACACCACCAAAGCCCTCTAGATGAGCTTTTCCAAAGTTGGTGATATATCCAAAATCCGGATTCGCAATATTGGATAAAAGTTCAATTTCTTTAAGGTGATTTGCTCCCATTTCCACAATACCAATCTCCGTTTCTTTGTTCATGGATAAAAGGGTGAGTGGAACTCCTATATGATTGTTCAAATTTCCGGCTGTGGCACTTGTCCTATATTTTCTAGATAAAACGGCGTTGATCAACTCCTTTGTAGTGGTTTTGCCATTGCTTCCCGTAAGAGCGATAATTGGAATGTTTAAATAGCTTCGATGAAAAGTTGCAAGCTTTTGAAGAAGCGTTAGCGAATCTCCGTACAATATGGTTTCTCCAGTGTTCTTATGATATCTAATGTCATCTATAATTACTTTGAATGCACCTTTGTTAAGGGCTTCTTGAGTAAATTTATTGCCGTCAAAGTTTTCTCCTTTAAGAGCAAAGAATAAACATCCTTGAGTAATTTTTCGAGTATCGGTACAAATGCCGTTGCTTTCAAGGAAATATTTATGGAGCTGTTCTATTTTCAAAATAGGCGGGTTTTCGGTAGAAATAAAATTACAAAAAACCCTCCTATCTGCCTAAGCATATGGGAGGGTTTAATCTATTTTTAAACGTTTTGATTAGTGTCTTGGACGCTTGCCTTTTTTCGATTTAGAACCTACACGAGACATTGCACAACGGAAACCGATGTAATCTGTTGCCATATCTTGTGGGAAGTAACGTCTTTGTGCTGGATCTAACCAGTAGTCACGGTCTCTCCATGAACCACCTTTGTAAACACGCACTTCGTTATTTACTAGTGTTGTTCTTCCAGAAGACTTATCGTACTGACGGTCTAATTCGTTATCCGAAATACTGTCCTCACTTGCACTAACTCGGTGCGTTGGAGAATTGTACATACGTTTGCTATCGTCTTGCTCTGCATCATCGTCTTCACCGCCAAACGACTGGTAGTAACGCGTAGAACGCTTATCACCATCTCTGTAGTCACGGTTGTCACTAGTTGAGAAATTGGTTCTTAAGTAAGTTTCGTCTTCGTCAATAGGAACCTGTAGGATTTCACCTGGAAGGTTTCTAGCAACTATTCTACCATTACTTAAAGTATCGTATACAATTGAATCTGCGGTAACAATCTTTACTTGTCCGTCTTTATCAATGTAGTTTTTGGTGTAAACATTACCACGGTAGTAGTTGAAATCGTTAAATTCATCATCAACTATGGGTCTGTAGACATCTGCTACCCATTCAGCAACATTACCTGCCATATCATAAAGTCCAAAATCATTTGGCTCATAAGATTTGATTTCTGCGGTAATATCAGCTCCATCATCACTCCATCCTGCAATTCCTCCGTAATCACCATCTCCTTGTTTGAAATTGGCCATTTGATCACCACGTGACCTTCTGTTTTTCGAACGAGTGTATTGCCCATCCCAAGGATATTTCTTTCTACCTCTGTATACATTGTAATTACGCAATCCTACAAGGCCTAATGCAGCGTATTCCCACTCTGCTTCGGTTGGAAGTCGGTAAGATGGCATCAATAAACCATCTTTACGTTGTACGTATAGGTTGGTACTGTCTTCGTTTCTTTTTGCTAATTGGTCTGATCGCTTACCACCTCTAGTGATAGAATCGTTTCCTCCATACGTCATGGTTGGAGCATTCAGATAAGTATCTGTGCTAAACGTTTGTCCAGCTTCTACTTCGTATCGAGCATTTCTAGAAGTAAATCCTTCTTCTTCTAGAATCAACTCGTTTACACGATCACTTCGCCAACTACTAAATTCAACCGCTTGGATCCAACTTACTCCTACAACTGGATAGTTGGCATATGCTGGGTGACGCAAGTAATTGTTTGTCATTACTTCGTTGTAACCTAAACGGTTTCTCCATACCAATGTATCTGGTACAGCACCTTCATAAATTCTACGGTAATTTTCATCTGAGGGAGGGAAAACTTCCTTGATCCAATCAAGGTACTCAAGGTACATTAAGTTGCTCACTTCAGTCTCGTCCATGTAAAAGGACTGCACGTGTTGTTGATTTGGAGCATTGTTCCAATCATGCATTGGATCATCTTGTACTTTACCCATGGTAAAAGTACCTCCTTCAATAAACACGAGTCCGGGGCCGGTTTCTTGTTCTTTCGCTTTGGGGTTGTACTGGAATCCTCCTTCTTTGGAGTTCATCTTCCAGCCGGTGGCTCTAGAACTATCTTTGTAGTCTCTAGATTTACTACAACTAAATAATAAAGTTGTTGTAGCCACTGCGATAAATAGCTTAACTAATAGGTTTTTCTTAAAGTTCATAATTTCAAATATGAAAAAATTGGGTTCGCAATATAGTAATTAACGATAAAATGACAACATTATTTTAATATTAATCGTTTGTAATGAAAGTTTACATAAAACCGACCAACTACAAACGTAATCGACGAAGTTATATTATATCGATGAATTTTTTATAATAAACTTTAAAAATTTGCCTTATACTAAGTGTATCTTTGAAACGTTATTTGTTATGATGAGAAAAATATTTTTACTTTTAATTATTACGTTTGCGCCTGCCCTAGTTTACGCCCAATCTCGTGATATTACTATTCATTGGGATGCTAATAACTTTTCTGCTGTTTCCAAAGCTACCGGGGTTAATGATCAAACTAAAACCGATCAGCGACTTTCGGAAGTAAATTTGGTTCTAGAAGAAGATCAGTTGGCTTTCTATTACCAATGGGAGGACAATAGATTTGTTGATCAACGTTCAGTTCAAGTGACGAACATTTCTTATGGAACGCTTTCTTCTGAAGAATTAAAGCGAATTAATACAAATCTGGTGCCAACGACACCTACTTATAGTCTACAAAGTTCGAAAGCTCGATCTATTTTATATAGTTTCATGACTATTTCCCCTGTTGTAAACGTGAATGGTCAGTTGAGAAAGATTCAATCATTTTCAGTTAATTATAGCTATTCAACTTCAACGCAGGCAGATTCATTCATAACATTGACTAATTCTGTTCTTGCTACTGGGGATTGGTACAAATTTAAAATTGATCAAACAGGAATTTATCGCATTTCGAAAAACTTTCTAAACGATTTGGGGATGAATACAAACGGTATTGACCCTAGGAGTATTAAAGTTTATGGGAATGGAGGGAAGCCTCTTCCGTTAGTAAATGCAGACAATACTATTTTCGATTTACCGGAAACCTCTATTCAAGTAATAGGAGAAGAGGATGGTTCTTTTAATGATAGCGACTTTATTTTGTTTTATGCTGAAGGTGCAGGTCTAACTACTACTCCAACACCTCAAGGCGCTGATTTTCAAGACAGTCTTGGAGAAAACGGGTCTAATCTGAATCCCTACAGTGACGAGGTGTACTATTATATCACAGCGGGCGGCGCTGCAGGTAAAAGAGTCCAGCCAATGGTGGAGCCAACAGCCGCTGCTACCAATACCATTACAACCTTTAACGATTATGCCTTTCATGAAGAGGATGCGTTTAGTCCAGCTAAAGTAGGTCGTAAGTGGTACGGAAATAGATTCGATGTTGAAAATGAACAATCGTTTGAATTTAATTTTCCAAATATTAGTAATAGCGAACCAGTTGCAATTAGAATTGTTGCTGCTGCTGCTTCTGAAGTAGGCACCAGTATGGCAATTACTATTAACTCAACCAGTGTAAATCCTTTAAGTTTTGGAAGTATTGCCGATCCTACATTATTAAGAGAGGCTTTTTACAATGGTGAGATTTCTGCTTCAGGCGATACAGTTACGGTAGATTTAGATTATAATAATTCTGGAAACCCATCTAGTATTGGGTATTTGGATTACATAGGTGTTAGCGCATTGCGGAATTTAATTGGTGTCGATGGGCAAATGTCTTTTAGGTTTGATAACGCGATTAATTTGCTTGGGGTAGGTGAATACCAAATAGGAAACGCGTCTCAATTTAGTCAAGTTTGGGATGTTACCAATCCAGCCTTTATTTCTTCCAAGCAAAATGAGGATGGAGCCAATAGTTTTTCTTTTAAGGCAACGTTGGGTTCGGTTCGTGAATATGTTGCGATCAACCCGAACGATTATTTTACACCTACTCAGGCAGCAGTATCGAGGGTTGCGAATCAGAATTTGAAAGGAACCATTATGGAAGATGCCTCTGGAAATTTCCAAGATGTCGATTATTTAATTGTTACGGCTCCTTTTCTTCTACAACCTGCTTTGCGCCTTGCAAATCATCATAAAACAGTCTCTGGATTGCGTGTTAAAGTGGTTACTACCGATAAAATTTACGAAGAGTTTAGCTCGGGAAAGCAGGATATTGGAGCGATCAGGAACTTTGTAAGATATATCTACGGCAATGCTTCTTCCGAGAATAATAGACTAAAATATTTATGTCTATTCGGCGATACTTCGGTAGATTATAAGGATAGACTATCTAACAATAATAATATAGTTCCCTCTTTTCATACCGTTTCAAGTATTAGTACATTCTCTTCTTTTGTAACAGACGATTATTTTGGAATGATGTCCGATCCTGAAGGAACCTTAGTGAATACCGATAAACTGGATATTGCAGTTGGAAGGATTTTAGCAGACAATGTTTCGCTTGCAAATGCCATGGTTGATAAGATTGTTGACTACTCAGAAAAATCATCCTATGGTAATTGGCGAAATAATTTGGTGCTCGTGTCGGATGATGTGGATGTAGATTGGGAGCACGATAGGCTACAGGTAGTCCTCGATGGTATTGGTGATCAGATCACTGTGGAGAAACCATATGTAAATGTCAAGAAAATACATTCCGATTCCTATCAACAGGAAACTTCGGCTGGAGGTAATAGGTACCCCGAAGTAAAAGAAGCTATTATCAATGGTATAGAGGTGGGAGCTTTAATACTAAACTATTTCGGACACGGAGGAGAGGATGGATTAGCGAAAGAATTTATTTATACAAAAGGAGTTGCTGAAGACCTAAAAAATGAAAATAACTATCCGTGTATTGTTACTGTTACCTGTGAATTCACAAAATTTGACAATCCCTTGCGAATAACGGCAGGTGAACTGACATTTTGGAATAGAGAAGGGGGGGCAGTTTCACTTATTACAACCACCAGATCTATTTCGGTTTCTTTAGGTGTGACCTTCAATCAAGAGTTAGCGGTGGATTTATTCGGTTTTGGTCTCGATATTCCGGTTCCTCCGGCAGAAGCCTTAAGACTTTCAAAGAACCGAATTGGAAATGTAAATAGAAGGGTTGTTTTTTATGTCGGCGATCCGGCTTTGAGATTGGCTTTTCCGAAGCAACGAGTTGAACTTACTACTTTAAATGGTCAGCCTATTGCCAGTTCTGGAGTGGTGTTGAAGGCGTTGAGCAAAATTACCATGGGTGGAGTGGTCTTGGACGAAGCTGGAAATTTACTTTCAGATTATAATGGAGTAGCAGAAATTAAGGTGTTCGATAAAAATCAACAAAGGCAGACCTTGGGGAACGATGGGACAACATCTCAAAGCTCTTCAGGAGAGTTGTTAATCCTCGACTTTGTTACTTTAGGAGAGGTTTTATTTAATGGGCAAGCCAGTGTAACAAATGGACAATTTGAAGTTGATTTTGTAGTTCCAAGAGATATTCAGATTCAAGAAGGACAGGGTAAAGTGAGCTTGTACGCACAACGAAATGGAGTTTTAGAAGATCAAACAGGTGCTAACTTAGATATTCAGGTAGGTGGTTTAGATGAAAATGCACCAGAAGATAATGAGGGGCCTCAGATTCAACTTTTTATGAATGATGAGTCGTTTGTGTCCGGAGGTATTACCAACGATTCTCCACTTCTATTAGCAAATCTAGAGGATGAGAATGGAATTAATACGTCCAGCGGAATAGGGCATGATATTGTTGCTGTTTTGGATGGTGATGAGGAGAATCCTTTTGTTTTGAACGAATATTACCAAGCTGAAGTAGATGATTACACTCGAGGTGTGACTAGCTATAAACTAAGAAATCTGGAAGAAGGTTTGCATACGCTCACGTTAAAAGCTTGGGATGTTTATAATAATTCTTCCACTTCTGAGATTCAATTTATTGTTGCTGGAGACGACGAAATATCTATTAGCAGGGTTCTGAACTACCCTAATCCCTTCGTTAATTATACCGAATTTTGGTTCAATCACAACCGCCCTTTTGAGCCCTTAGAGGTTCAGGTACAAGTTTTTACCGTTACAGGTAAGGTGGTTTGGACGCAAAATCAGATTATAAATACAGATGGGTTTTTATCGCGTGACATTGTTTGGGACGGAAGAGACGACTTCGGAGATCGAATAGGAAAAGGCACCTATATATATAAGATTACCGTGAAATCTACGTTAACTAATCAGCAAACTGAAAAATATGAAAAGTTAGTTATCCTTTAAAAATTAAAAGTATATTTGTTAAAATTACGCATGTTATGAAGAAAGTTTTTATACCCATTTTGTTAGCTCTTATCTCACTTAAAGCTGTGGCGCAAGAGTCTAACAGAGTAATCACCACTGGAGTGCCTTTTTTGCTAATTGCGGCTGATGCAAGATCAGGCGGTATGGCGGATATTGGTGTTGCGACATCTGCGGATGCCTTTTCGCAACAATGGAATCCGGCGAAGCACGCATTTGCAATTTCAAAGCAGGGAGTAGGTCTTACTTACACACCTTACTTGAGCAATCTTGTGAATGATATTTTCCTTGGGAATTTCAGTTACTACAATCGTATAAATGAGCAGAGCGCAGTTGCAGCTAGTTTTAGATATTTTAGTAATGGTGAAATTGAGTTAAGAGAAACTTTCGATCAGGAACCGCTAATTGTAAAGCCAAACGAATTGACGTTTGATGTATCCTATGCCTTAAGATTGAGCGAACGATTCTCTATGGCAGTAGCGGGACGATATATTAGGTCCGACCTTAGATTGCAAACGGGTAACGAAGAAGCTTCTGCGGCAAATACTTTCGCAGTTGATGTTGCTGGGTACTACCAGAGT
Organism: uncultured Flavobacteriaceae bacterium; assembly: GCA_947495135.1. Lineage (GTDB taxonomy): Bacteria > Bacteroidota > Bacteroidia > Flavobacteriales > Flavobacteriaceae > Aureisphaera. The sequence goes on along the minus strand of CANLXN010000002.1, from coordinate 315,465 downwards.
GAGGAAATTGCTTACAACGACTTTGACGGTCGCTGGAGAGCAGGTTTCAATATTTCGAATGTAGGCCCGAAGTTAAAATACGACGAAGTAGGACAGGAAAATTTTATTCCAACCAACCTAGGTATTGGTGGTGGATTTGATTTCATTCTTGATCAATACAACAAAATTGGTGTAAATGCAGAGTTGAATAAATTATTAGTTCCAACCCCTCCAGACTTGGATACTAATGGAGATGGTGAGATTACAGATGATGAGCGTGCTCGAGAGATTGAAGATTACCAAAATATCAGCTTTTTATCTGGAGTGTTTTCTTCTTTTGGAGATGCGCCTGACGGGTTTAGCGAAGAACTGAAAGAATTTACTTGGGCATTAGGTGCTGAATATTGGTACCAAGATGTATTTGCATTCAGAACGGGTTATTTTAATGAAAGTGCGGAAAAAGGATCTAGAAAGTTTCTTTCTTTAGGAGCTGGATTTAGATATACCTCTATTAATATTGACCTTTCATATTTATTCTCAACTTCAAAGGTTAGAAGTCCGTTAGAAGGTACGCTTCGTTTTGGACTAACATTCAACTTTGGAGACGAGTATGACGAATACTAGCATATGACAAAGAAGATAAAAATTGAAACGGAATTAGAAATTTTTGAATCTGTTTCTGATCTTCCTGAAAGTATACAAGAATTAATGAATAAGGCGCATGCGGCACGGAATAGTGCGTATGCGCCTTATTCGTCTTTCCATGTTGGTGCAGCGATTAAATTAGCCAATGGAGAGGTGGTCACAGGGAACAATCAGGAGAATGCGGCTTTTCCTTCTGGATTATGTGCCGAACGGGTGGCTGCGTTTTATGCTGGATCACAATACCCAGGAGTTGCATTTCATGCAATCGCTCTTACCGCCGGGAGTCTTAAACAAACCACCATCACGCCAATTCCACCGTGTGGTGCCTGCAGACAGTCGTTGGCAGAATACGAGGTAAATCAGAAAAAACCAATTCCTATTTATTTTATGGGTGAAATGGGGAAGGTTGTTAAAGTGGATTCTGTAAAGGATCTGTTGCCGTTGGTTTTTGACAGTTCTTATCTTTAGTTTTTTGGATCAAACTAGATTATTTTTTTCTACTCTTACTTCTGAAAATTTATTTGTTATTAAGCATGTTAAGAATTTATTATTACGATAACGTTTTCGTTATTTTTTAGGAAATTCGGGTTTTGTAGTAGCTAATAATGTAGTATTTTTGTTATTCATGAATTTCATTCTGAAATAGTTCAGAGACTATCATATTTCTATACATGAAGAAAATTACCAAGCAAACGTACCTCAAATGGTATGAAGATATGCTCTTCTGGCGCAAGTTCGAAGACAAGTTAGCTCAAGTTTATATCAATCAAAAAGTACGTGGATTTCTCCATCTGTATAATGGCCAAGAAGCCGTTTTAGCAGGAGCGTTACATGCCATGGATCTTTCGAAGGATAAAATGATTACTGCTTACAGGAACCACGTTCAGCCTATTGGTATGGGGGTAGATCCCAAAAGAGTAATGGCTGAACTTTACGGAAAAGGAACGGGAACATCTCAGGGATTAGGTGGATCGATGCACATTTTTGCGAAAGAAAAAGGCTTTTACGGTGGACACGGTATCGTTGGAGGACAAATTCCTCTTGGTGCTGGTTTGGCGTTTGCGGATAAATACCATGACAGGGGTGCAGTTACGCTTACTTATATGGGAGATGGTGCAGTGCGTCAAGGATCGTTGCACGAAACTTTCAATCTTGCAATGCTTTGGAATCTTCCGGTTGTATTCTGTTGCGAAAATAATGGTTATGCAATGGGTACTTCAGTAAAACGGACTGCTAATCATGAAGAAATTTGGAAACTAGGACTTGGTTATGAAATGCCTTGTCGTCCAATAGATGGTATGAAGCCTGAAGTAGTTGCAAAGGAAATGGACGAAGCTATCACTAGAGCTAGAAATGGCGGAGGACCTACCTTTTTAGAAATAAGAACCTATCGATATAGAGGTCATTCTATGAGTGATGCTCAGCATTACCGAACTAAAGAAGAAGTAGCTCAAAAGAAAGATGAAGACCCAATTAGTTATGTTTTGGATATTATCTATAAGAAGAAGTATGCTACAGAAGCGGAAATTAAAAAGATAGATAAGCGTGTTAAAGACCTAGTAAGCGAGTGTGAAAAGTTTGCAGAGGACTCTCCTTATCCAGACAAAAGCGTGATGTATGACGTTGTGTATGACCAAGAAGATTATCCATTTTTACCTCATAAATTATAGACTATGGCTCAAGTAATAACTATGCCTCGTTTGAGCGATACCATGGAAGAAGGTACCGTTGCTAGCTGGCTCAAGAAAGTGGGAGATCAAGTTGCAGAGGGTGATATCTTGGCCGAAATCGAAACAGATAAAGCCACGATGGAATTTGAATCTTTTCATGAAGGGACTCTTTTACATATTGGTATTTCGGAGGGAGAAACAGCAAATGTCGATGCGCTTTTGGCGATCATCGGTGAAAAAGGAGAAGATATATCGGGATTGTTGGACGGAAGTAGTACTGGACAGGATGAATCTTCAACCACAGATAAGGCGCATGCCCCTGAAACTACGGACGAAGAAAAGAGTGATACATCAGATGGTGAAGAGGCGAGTACTGCTTCATCTTTACCAGAAGGAGTTCAAATTATCACAATGCCTCGTTTAAGCGATACCATGGAAGAAGGTACCGTTGCTAGCTGGCTCAAGAAAGAAGGAGATGAAGTTTCGGAAGGAGATATTTTAGCCGAGATCGAAACAGATAAGGCTACTATGGAGTTTGAATCCTTTCATAATGGAACACTACTAAAAATAGGGATTTCAGAAGGCGAAACCGCTAAGGTAGATGCTTTATTGGCGATCATAGGTCCAGCCGGAACAGATGTGTCTGGAGTCACTTCAGTTCCGAAGGAAACTCCTTCAGCGACCGCTTCTAAGTCTGAGAAAGTTTCCGAAGAGCCTAAAAAAGAAGAAAAGAAAGTGGAAGCCAAAACAGAAAGTTCAAAACCTGTAGCTTCTAACAACGAACGTATATTCGCTTCTCCTTTGGCTAAAAAGTTAGCAGAAGACAAAGGAATTAGTTTGAGCCTAGTACAAGGTAGTGGTGAAAACGGACGGATTGTTAAAAAAGATATTGAAAATTATCAGCCTTCGGCAGGTGGATCTGCGGCTTACGTACCAGTAGGTACCGAAAGTTTTGAAGAGGTGCCAAATTCTCAAATGCGAAAGACCATTGCAAAGCGTTTAGGAGAATCGAAGTTTACTGCGCCGCATTATTATCTTACTGTGGAGCTGGATATGGATCAAGCTATTTCTTCGCGTGCAGCAATTAATAGCGATCCAGATGTCAAGATTTCTTTTAACGACATGATCGTAAAGGCATGTGCTATGGCATTGCGGAAGCATCCTAGGGTGAATACGCAATGGACAGATAAGGCCACTGTTATTGCTAAACATATTCATGTAGGAGTTGCTGTAGCTGTTGAAGATGGGCTAGTGGTTCCTGTACTGAAGTTCGCAGATAATATGACTTTCTCTCAAATTGGAGCTAGTGTTAGAGATCTAGCAGGTAAGGCGAGAAATAGAAAGTTGACAGTAGACGAAATGCAAGGGAGTACTTTTACGGTTTCTAACCTTGGTATGTTTGGGATCAAGGAATTTACTTCAATTATTAATCAGCCAAATTCTGCGATTTTATCGGTTGGAGCAATTGTTCAAAAACCAGTAGTTAAGAATGGAGCGATTGCCGTTGGAAATACAATGACGGTAACACTTGCATGTGACCATAGAACGGTCGACGGAGCAACAGGTGCTGCGTTTTTACAAACACTGAGAAATTATATAGAGAATCCAGTAACAATGTTTGTTTAATCTGGAATCTTTCATTTAAAACCAAATCCCGCTACTCTTCATGGAGATAGCGGGATTTTGTATCTTAGAAGTATGAAGAAAAACATTATTATTACAGGAACCAGTCGTGGTATTGGTTACGAATTGGTAGCCTTATTCACAAATGCAGGCCACAATGTTTTGGCTTTGTCTAGAAATGAAGTTCCCGTTTCTGGGATGGGTGGGTCAAACTGTACTTGCTTTTCATGTGATATAACAGATCAGCGCGATATTAAAAAAGTACCTATTTTTCTAAATGAAAATTGGAAACACGTAGATGTACTAATTAATAACTCTGGTTATCTCGTGAATAAACCATTTGCCAAGCTAAAAAAAGAAGATTTTCAAATGTCTTATGAAGTCAATGTTTTTGGTGCGGCAGCACTAACCCAAGCTGTTTTGCCTTATATGAAAAAAGAGGGGCATGTTGTTAACATTAGCAGTATGGGAGGAGTACAAGGCAGCGTTAAGTTTCCGGGTCTGGCCGCATATAGTAGTAGCAAAGCAGCGATAATAACTCTTACAGAGGTGCTGGCAGAAGAATATAAAGAGACCGGTCCTTCTTTTAATGTACTGGCTTTGGGAGCCGTACAAACTGAAATGCTTGAAGAAGCTTTCCCAGGATTTAAAGCACCAATATCCGCAGAAGGCATGGCAGAATATATTATGGACTTCTCTTTGACCGCTCATAAATATTACAACGGGAAAGTACTAGAGGTTTCCAGTTCTACGCCTTGATATATGACTGAAATTCTTGAGAAATACATTCCGCAAGCCGCAGTAATGCAGTCGTTTGAATTGATTAAGGTTAATAACGTACATCTCAAGATCGTTAATGAACGTGTTACGCGACATGGGGATTATAGAAAGATGCCTAATGGGCAACATCAAATTACGGTAAATTCTAATTTGAATCCTTATCGTTTTTTAGTGACCTTGGTTCACGAAATAGCCCACTTGGTGGCTTTTACGAAGTATGGCCGCTACATAAAGCCGCACGGTAAAGAGTGGAAACTTACCTTTCAACATTTAATGTTACCATTTTTGCGGCCAGAGATTTTTCCGAATCAGTTGTTGCCAGTGTTGGCTATGCATTTCAAAAACCCAAAGGCAAGCAGCGATACCGATGCAAAATTGTCTCTTGCTTTAAAGCAATTTGATGCACCCAACGATAAAAACTATATCTTTGAAATACCGTTTGGAGGCACCTTTCGACTTTACAATGGAAGGATTTTTAGACGAGGAAATAAAAAGGTAAAGCGTTATGAATGCATGGAAATTTCAACTGGGAGAATCTATTTATTCAATCCGAACGCGGAGGTGGAATTTTTAAAATAACATTACACTAAAAATTAAGAACAGAACATAGAATGTGTTGTACATACATTCTTACTTCAAAAACGAACTCACATTGAATAAAAACTATCACGCAGTAATAATGGCCGGAGGGATAGGGTCAAGGTTTTGGCCAGTAAGCACTTCACAATTTCCTAAGCAATTTCACGATATGTTGGGAACAGGACAAAGCCTACTCCAGAAAACGTTTGCACGCCTCCATCAAATTGTGCCTAAAGAGAATATCCAGATACTTACAAATGAACGATATTTAGATTTGTGTTTGGAACAGTTGCCAGCGATTACATCAGATCAGGTATTACTCGAGCCCGCTATGAGAAATACAGCACCTTGTATTCTGCTTTCAGCTTTGAAGATTTATAAGAAAGATCCAAATGCAGTGATGTTGGTCGCGCCTAGCGATCATTGGATAGAAGATGAAAAATCATTTCAGAAAGATGTGATTACCTGTTTTAATGCCTGTGAAAAAGACGATGTGCTAGTTACGTTAGGAATACAGCCTACCTTCCCTAACACCGGTTACGGCTATATTGAAAGCGATAAGGAAGATGTGTCCGATTTACGCAATGTCAAACAATTTAGGGAAAAGCCAAACTACGAAACGGCTAAAGAATTTTTGGCAGATGGTAATTTTCTGTGGAATGCAGGGATCTTTATGTGGAGTGCGAAGAGTATTAAAAATGCTTTTGAAACTTTAATGCCAGAAATGTCTGCGCTGTTTAATAGTGGTTTTGAAGCTCTGAATTCTTCGGAAGAGAACGATTTTATCAAAGAAAATTATCCTAAAGCCGAAAACATATCTATTGATTACGGGATTTTAGAAAAAGCGACCAACGTATTTGTGAAAAAAGCTACCTTCGATTGGAACGATTTAGGAACATGGGGAGCGTTACATGATAAAATTACCAGCGAAAAAGATGAGAATGCAGTAGTAAGAGCATTAACTCATTTGAAAGATGCAAAGGGCAATATGATTTATACATCTGCGGAAAAACTGGTAGTAGTTGATGGGATCGATGATTATATTATTGTCGACAAAGAAAATGTTTTGCTTATATTTCCGAAGAAGAAAGAACAGGATATAAAACAATTGTTGAATGATGTTTCGGATAAATTCGGATCAGATTATTCGTAGATTACTGTTTTTTACTTACAATTAACTTGTTAAGTCTATAGCAATGAATACCAACGAACAGAAGGAAGAAGAACAATTTGATAAAGTAAAGCTGTCTACATTTCAGGCAGTGCGCGAATTTCTAACGGGTCTTTTCGATATTCATAAAGATACAGATCGGGATTCTACCATTTCTGCTGTGAAGGGTGATATTTCGTTTCGCGGTCACAATGCTTGGATTCTTATATTTTCAATTTTTGTTGCCTCTATTGGCCTAAATGTTAGTAGTACTGCAGTTGTAATTGGAGCCATGTTAATTTCACCATTAATGGGACCTATTGTTGGGATAGGCCTTTCGGTGGGTATCAACGATGTTGAAATGTTGCGGAGATCCTTGATTAATCTTGGAGTAATGATGTTCTTGAGTATTCTAACAGCTTACTTGTATTTTACAGTATCTCCACTCACTCAGGAAACACCAGAATTACTAGCCAGAACATATCCGACCATATTAGATGTCTTAGTTGCTATTTTTGGTGGATTAGCACTTATCGTGGCAAAAACCAAGAAAGGAACTATTGCTAGTGTAATTTTTGGAGTTGCGATCGCTACTGCCTTGATGCCGCCGTTATGTACCGTAGGTTACGGTCTCGCTATAGGCAATATGGGGTATGCAGGAGGCGCACTTTATCTATTCTCTATTAATGCCGTTTTTATCGCGTTATCTACTTTTATCGTGGCAAAGATTCTCCGTTTCCCGATGGTTCGGTATGCTAATTCGAAGAGGAGAAAAAGGATCGCGCAATTAGCATCTGTTATTGCTTTAATTGTTATTGTTCCTAGTATCTATTTGTTTGTTAATCTGCTAAGGGAGCAAGTCTTTGAAACTAAAACAATGGACTTTGTGAAAACTGTCATTAAATATGATGGCGCCGAAGTAGTTAAATTTACGCAAGATTACACCACCAAAAACATTGATATTTACCTTATTGGAAATCCGGTGCCTCAGCCCGTAATTAACGAATGGGTTAGCCAGCTAAAGGAAACTCAGAAATTAGAAGATTGCAATCTAAGAATCTATCAGGGAACCGATAGAAGTGGTGAGCTTGCCGCACAAATATCCGGGGATCTAAAAGCAGATATTTTGGAAGAGTTATACGTAAAGAATGAAACTGCAATTAGAGACAAAGATGAACGCATACGCTTCCTTGAAAATGAAGTTGCTCGTCTCAGAATTAACGAGAAAGTTACTTTCGAAGCACTTAGTAATGAGGCGAAGTTGGTGTATCCTTTTCTAACTTCTATAAGTTATGCTGAAACAGTAACTAATAATTTTAGTAAGATCGATACATTGCCAACAGTCACTGTTATTTGGGATAAGAGCCTCAACCGAAAGGAAAGAGCTGAAAGCAATAAGATTTTGGCTGAATGGATTAAGTTTAAGCTAAAAGCCGATACCCTGATAATAAAATAATAGGCTATTGATCTAGATTCTGGATATCTCTAATTTTCTTAAAAAGATCTGAGGAATAAACAAAGTCTGTTACGTCTTTATTATCGGTTTTAAATATTTCATCATTATTTCCTTGCCAAGCTAGGTTTCCCTTTTGGAGAAATACGATCTTCTCACCAATTTCCATAACAGAATTCATGTCATGAGTATTAATCACAGTGGTGATGTCGTATTCTCTTGTGATTTCTTGAATAAGGTTATCAATTAAGATAGCCGTTCTTGGGTCTAAACCAGAATTAGGTTCATCACAAAATAAGTACTTAGGGTTGTTTACAATAGCTCGGGCAATAGCAACCCTTTTTTGCATTCCTCCAGATATCTCAGAAGGAAATTTTTTATTGGCATTTTCTAAATTAACACGTGATAGTACTTGGTTAACACGATCTAACATGTCGCTTTTTTTTCGCTTGCCAAACATCCGTAAGGGGAACATTACGTTGTCTTCTATATTCATAGAGTCGAACAAAGCGCTTCCCTGAAATACCATTCCCATGTCTTCTCTTAAATCTCGTTTCTCGTCAGGATTCATATCCTGAATGGCCTTGTTTTCGAATACAATCTTTCCTTTTTCGGCTTCAAATAAACCTAGAAGGCATTTGAGGAAAACCGTTTTTCCACTACCACTTTGTCCAATAATGAGGTTGGTCTTTCCCTTATCGAAGGTGGTGGAAATTCCTTTAAGGATGTGTTCCTCGCCAAAGCTTTTATGTATTTCTATTACTTTTATCATGAGCCGAGCAATAGGGTGGTTATAATGTAATTAGTTAATATAATAAGCACGCTGGTCCATACAAAGGAGTTGGTGCTTGCTTTCCCTACTTCCAAGGCTCCTCCTTTCATATAAAACCCTTGCCATGATGGGACGGTAGCTAGGATAAACGCAAAGACACTTGTTTTTATAAAGGCATATACTATGTGAAAAGGAATAAAGTCTATTTGTAGTCCGTTTACAAAGGCTTCAGAAGAGGTGAACCCACCTTGGACTCCAGCTACCCAACCTCCTAAAATACCTAGGAACATAGCAATGGCAATGACAAACGGATAAAACAAAAGCGCAATAATTTTTGGAAAAACTAAATAGTTGAGGGAGTTAATTCCCATTACTTCCAAGGCATCAATTTGCTCTGTTACACGCATGGACCCTATACTGGAGGTTATAAATGAGCCCATTTTACCAGCCATAATAATTGAAATGAACGTTGGAGCAAATTCCAAGAGTATGGATTGTCTGGTTGCGAATCCAACAAGGTATTCAGGTATCAACGGATTGTCAATATTTAGTGCTGTCTGGATAGCAACCACACCGCCAACGAAAAAGGAGATAAATGCAACTATTCCAAGAGAATTAATAACCAGCTCATCTATTTCTTTTAGGATAAGTTCATAAATAACAGAACCCTTAGTAGGACGACTAAATACCGTTCTAAGCATTAAAAAGTAGGATCCAATATCGCTAATGTACTTCATCTTTAATTTTCTAGGGCTAAGGTAGCAAAATTAAGCTTTCTGAATTGAGAAACTAAATGATTATAGTGGGCTATTTCGAAAGCAATTGTATCATTTTAGTAAAAATTCCAGTGTTCTCATATACACCGCCAAATAGATAGGAGCCTGGTCCTTCGGCAAAAACAGGGACCATGGTGGCGGAGTGTCCGTTGGTTGAAAAAATAGGTTTTATTTTTTTGTAGTTGTCGCCTTCGCGGCCCAAAGTGAAACCACCTGTTTCATGATCTGCTGTTGCGACCACTAGTGTCTCTCCATTTGTTTTTGCAAAATCTAGTGCTACTCCAATGGTTTTGTCGAAGTCGATTAATTCACTAATAAGATAGTCTGCATCGTTCGCATGTCCTCCCCAATCTACTTGAGAACCTTCTATCATCAGAAAAAAGCCCTCTTCATTTTTTGAGAGTTGCTCTAACGCCAAACGAGTGGCTTCTGGAAGAAAGTCCCCCCTACCATCTAATATCTTGGGCATTCCGTCATTCGCTAACAAAAAACCTTGTTTAGAGGTAGTTGGAATGCTGGATAGATTAGACGTGTCTATTGCAAAACCTTTTTCCTCTAATTCTGCGATAAGGTTTCTATTGTCTGCTCTTTTCGCAAAATAATTTAAACCACCTCCGGCGAAAAAGTCTACATCAGATTCAACTAAGAAGACTGCTATTTCTTCCGCCATTTTTCGCTGAGGAACGTGGGCATAAAAACAAGCAGGGGTGGCGTGGGTAATAGAAGAGGTTGCAACCAAACCTGTACTCAATCCTCTCTTAGAAACCTGCTCGATAATTGTCTCAACGGCGGTTGTGTCAGTTGTAACTCCAATGGCTCCGTTATAAGTCTTTATTCCCGAAGCAAAAGCAGTGGCGCCAGCGGCCGAATCTGTAATTAATTCTTCCGCGGAGGAGGTTTTAATAAGACCAATTACAGGAAATTTATCATAATTTGATGGTTCTTCATTATAAAAATGGCTTGCAGAAACCTGACTCAAACCTGTTCCATCTCCAATAAGTAATATGATGTTCTTAGGTTTTTTTTTGTTCTCAGTTCCTTGCATGGAAACATCTTGCTTAACTCCACAGGATGAAAGAATAGTGCAAAGAACTAAAATTGGTATGGAAAATTTCATAAAGCGTAGCGTTCGTTTAAAGTGTAAAAGTAATCATGTGAAAAGGCAGTTTGAGTTAAGACAAAGTTATAATCTTAAAATAGTTTTTTTTTGATGTTTGACCATCGTAGTTTACGAATAAAACGCCCTTCTTCTACAGATACAATATATTCATTTTTTATACTGAAATAGCCTTGTATACAATTCCAGAAGTAAAACAGATTTTTCTTCTTGATAGCAAGTTTCGCCGAAGCAATAAGGGTAAGCAAAAGTCCATACCTTATCTTTTTAAATGCTTGTCCTTGTTTTAATTTTGCTTTTTTGCTGTAAATTTTTCCCGTTGGTTTAAGATGTTTCACTTGCAGGTTCGAACAAGTGATAACCTCCCATTGGTGGTATTGCGCTAACAATTCGTCTACTGTATCCCATCCCATGGTTGGTTTTAGTCCACCAATTTGCGTAAAGCATTCTTTTCGATAGGCTTTCAGAGCACCTCGGATGTGATCTTGATTAGTTAAATTTTCCAGCACCCAGGTGTCATCCTTTTCTATATAACAGAAACCACCAGCCATTCCACATTGAGGGTTTTCTGAAAATACTTCGGAAATTTTCTCTAAATAATTTGTTGGGAAAATTAGATCTGCATCAAACTTACAGATGATGTCAAAGTGATTGTCTAAAAGTTCTAAGCCTTTATAGAAGGCATTAATTACTTTACTTCCAGGGGCGTGATTTTCTTCTGAAGAAATGGCAACCGATAAAATATTTGAATGAGCGGCACTAAATGTATCGATGATTGCTTGGGTCCCATCAGTAGAGTGATCGTTTACTACAACAATCTTTTTTGCGGAAAGGGTTTGTGCCGTTAGTGAGGCGAGTGTTTGCCGTAGATACCGTTCTTCATTATGGGCGGGTATGACGATATAGAAGTTCATTAAACACGTTCGGCATAAATAATATAGTAACGCGGTGTAAATCTTCTCAAAATAGGTCGGATTCCAATTTTTCTAACAGGATTTGTAAACTTTTCTCTCTTTTTAATTCTCCATCCTGCTTTTTCCAGCAGCCAATCAAACTGCCAGTCTTCAAATTCATGATAATGTCTGTCTCGCTCGTCTGTTTTACTTTGATATGCGGATGCAAACCATAATTTAAGTGGTACAGATGCTACTAATTTTTTTGCTTTTATATCATTGAGAACATTAAAGGGAGACACCAAGTGTTCAAAAATTTCAAAGGCAGTCACCACATCATACCCTTCCGATGTTACGGCACTCGTATCCAGATCTAGATCTTCTCCTTTTGTATTGGTCACGTTAAACCCTTTGGAAATCATCATTTCAGAAAAAGGGTTGGCAACTCCTAAATCTAAAATAGACTCTTCTTTGGAAATGCTGCTTTTTAAAAATTGGAGCGTGTGTTTGTACCTCTTTTTAACCGTTTTTCCGTCGTACATAGTTACATTCTGTAAACAATAGCATTGATGTTCATTCCGGCTCCAACACTTGCAAAAATAACCACATCGCCTGCATTCACTTCATGTCCTTTTAATTCTCCTTTCGAAACTAGGTCGAATACGGTTGGCACCGTCGCTACGCTAGAGTTCCCCAGTTTGTCAATGGTCATTGGCATTACCTTTTCTGGTGGAGTTTTGCCATAAAGTTTGTAAAACCGTTTAATGATAGCCTCGTCCATCTTTTCATTGGCCTGATGTATAAAGACTTTTTTCAATTCGTCTATGTGAACGCCACTTTCATCTAGGCATTCTTTCATGGCCAGTGGGACGTTGGAGAGCGCAAATTCATAAATTTTTCTGCCGTACATTTTGATATACTTTCTGGCATCATTCATTTCTTGCTTGTTGGATTCTCCAAAATATATGAAATGAGCTTCATCGTAAGTGTAGGTTGCACTAGAATGAGTTAAAATTCCCGAATTACCTTCTCTAGCTTCAACTACTGCTGCGCCTGCACCATCGCTATAGATCATGGAATCTCTATCGTGCGGATCTACAACTCTAGATAATGCTTCAGCTCCAATGACTAAACATTTTTTTGCCATACCCGATTTCAGGTATGCATGGGCTTGAATCATTCCTTCAATCCATCCTGGACAGCCAAACATAATATCATAAGCTACGCAGCGCGGATTTTTTATTTTGAGTAAGTGTTTTACTCTCGAACCCAAACTAGGTACGGTGTCACTCTGTTGGGTATTGTGTTTCACATCGCCGTAGTTATGCGCCACAATGATATAATCTAAAGTCTCTCTGTCAATTCCCGCTTCCACAATTGCTTTTTCGGCTGCAATATGGGCGATTTCGGAGGTCACTAAGTTATCCTTGATGTATCTCCTTTCTGAAATGCCCGTAATAGCCTTAAATTTTTCAATGATCACCGTATTCTCATGTCCAAAAGGCGATCCGTCGTCGTTGTAGAAATCATGATTTTCAAATCCTGCATTAGGCGCTACTTTACTGGGGATAAAGCTGCCTATTCCCGTTATTGTCGTATTCATTTATTTTGAAAATTTTCTATAAAAGTAATAATTTGAACCCACCCAACCGAACAATAGGCTGGGAAAAGTCTTGGTGTTGCATATTCTTCAAACAACGAAGCCCTAAGATGATAAAAATGCATTTTTGGGCTTCAATTGGTGTCTAAAATTTCGTAAAACGCATTTCTACGCTTCCATATATGCCTCTATTGGCTCACATGTACATATTAGGTTCCTATCTCCATATGCGTCGTCTACTCGTCTCACAGATGGCCAGAATTTATTATCGGCCACATATTCCAGCGGGAATGCAGCTTGCTTTCTGGAGTATGGAAATTCCCAAACATCACTTGTAACCATTGCTTGTGTATGAGGTGCATTTTTTAATATGTTATTGGGATCTTCACTCGAGGCGGAATCAATTTCTTTTCTAATTGAGATCATTGCGTCACAAAAGCGATCTAGTTCTTCTAAGCTCTCACTTTCGGTAGGTTCTATCATCATTGTTCCCGCAACTGGAAAAGAAACGGTAGGGGCATGAAAACCGTAATCCATAAGTCGCTTTGCAATATCTGTTACTTCAATTCCTTGTTCCTTAAATGGGCGACAATCGATGATCATTTCATGAGCTGCGCGACCTCTTTCACCTGCATAGAGCACATCAAAAGAGCCTTTCAAGCGTTCTTTGATATAGTTTGCATTAAGAATAGCATATTCAGTCGATTTCTTTAAGCCATTTTCGCCGAGCATACAGATGTATGCGTAGCTAATAAGACAAGCTAGAGCGCTACCCCACGGAGCTGCAGATATCGCAGAAATTGCTTTGTCTCCCCCGGTTTTAATAACAGGGTTATTCGGCAAAAAGGGAACCAGTTGTTTGGCTACGCAAATAGGACCTACACCAGGGCCTCCTCCTCCATGTGGAATGGCAAAAGTTTTGTGCAAGTTTAAATGACAAACATCTGCTCCAATTGCGCCTGGATTGGTAAGGGCGACTTGCGCATTCATATTGGCACCGTCCATGTAAACTTGTCCTCCATATTCATGAATAATGCCTGTTATTTCTTTGATGGCAGATTCGTATACCCCGTGTGTAGAAGGGTAGGTGACCATCAATGCAGCAAGATTATCTTTGTGCTCAATTGCTTTTGCACGCAGATCATCTACATCTATATTTCCGTCTTCCGACGCTTTAGTAACTACCACTTTCATTCCTGCCATAACTGCACTTGCTGGATTGGTTCCATGGGCAGAAGAAGGGATGAGGCAAATATTACGGTGATGGTCGTTGCGTGATTCATGGTATGCTCTAATAACCATTAAACCTGCATATTCTCCTTGTGCACCAGAATTTGGTTGCAGCGAAGTGCCAGCGAAACCAGTAATTTCAGTAAGCTGATCTTCTAATTTTTTAAGCATGAATTGGTATCCTTCAGCCTGCTCTACGGGAACAAACGGATGCATATTTCCCCAGCGAGAGTCGCTGAGTGGGAGCATTTCTGCTGCTGCATTTAATTTCATTGTGCATGACCCTAAAGAGATCATAGAATGATTTAAAGCAAGATCTTTTCGTTCCAACTTTTTGATGTAACGCATTAGTTGGGTTTCGCTATGATGGCTATTGAAAACTTCGTTTTGTAGGAAGTTAGAGGTTCTAATAACACTATTTAGGATTGCATTTCCTTCTGAAATTTCCGAAACCTCAAAGGCATCTTTTCCAGTAGCCTCCGCAAAGATTGCAATAATGGTGTTGATGTCTTTTAAGTTGGTAGTTTCATTTACCGCAATAGATACGGTTTCTGAATCTGGATAGAAGAAATTGATGTTGTTTCTTTCTGAAACTTCCTTTACTTTAGAAATATCTGCTTTGATAGCAATGGTGTCAAAGTAATTGGCATTGGCTTGATAGAGGCCTAGTTTTTCCAAAGAATCTGTCAGTGTGGTGGCTGCATTATGTACTTTAGACGCGATATCCTTAAGGCCATTAGGTCCGTGGTATACCGCGTACATACCCGCCATTACAGCTAATAATACTTGTGCAGTACAAATATTAGAAGTTGCCTTATCTCTTTTTATGTGTTGTTCTCTTGTTTGCAGCGCCATACGCAGTGCACGGTTACCATCGGTATCTTTAGTGACTCCAATTATTCTGCCTGGAATATTGCGTTTGTGCTCTTCTTTGGTTGCGAAGAAAGCAGCATGCGGTCCCCCGTACCCTAGTGGAATTCCAAAGCGCTGGGTAGTTCCTACTACCACGTCAACTCCAAAATTACCAGGTGCTTCTAATAGAACAAGGCTCAAGATATCGGCGGCAACAGCTACTTTTATCTGCGCTGCTTTTGCATTTTCTACAAAAGCTTTGTAATCGTATACTTTTCCACTTTTACCAGGATATTGAAGAATTGCTCCAAAGAAGGAGGTCGAGAAGTCAAACTCTTCATGATTTCCAATCACTAATTCAATTCCAAGAGGAGTTGAACGGGTTTCGAGTAATGAAAGTGTTTGCGGTAGAATTTCTTCAGAAACGAAAAATTTTACTACCCCTTCTTTCTTTTGGCTTCTTTCTCGGGTTGCAAATAGTAAGGCCATTGCCTCTGCTGCGGCTGTAGCTTCATCTAGGAGGGAAGCGTTAGCCAGTTCCATGCCGGTTAGATCGGTAATCATGGTCTGGTAGTTAAGCAAGGCTTCTAACCTACCTTGAGCGATTTCTGCTTGATAGGGCGTATAAGCGGTATACCATCCCGGATTTTCTAGAATGTTTCTTTGAATCACCGGCGGTGTATTTGCCCTGTGGTATCCCAACCCAATAAAACTCTTAAAAACTTTGTTTTTTGAGGCGAGTTCGTTGATGTGATCCAAGTATTCTTGCTCGCTCATTGCTACGTCAAGATCAATGTCTTTTTTGAGGCGAATATCATTTGGAATTGTCTCGAATATAAGCTGTTCCATGCTGTCAACTCCAATGGTTTCAAGCATTTTAGGAAGATCGCTTCTACGAGGACCAATATGTCTAAGGGCAAAAGAAGAAGTATTCATAAATATGTCCCGCTAAGGTGGGAATCTGTTAAGTTCGACATAGAATTCTATCAACAGAATAGAATTACATTTAATGCAAGCAAAATTACGATAATAACAGATAAAAAATGTGTGAAAAGGAAGTGAAAAGACATATTTTTTTAACCAAAAACAAGAGTTACTAACACTTTGGGTATTTTTGCCAAATGAATGGATTAAGGGCGGCTTTCAAATTTTATATAAATGCAAGTGTGCATGTTGCATTAGCAGTAAGTTCCTTAATTTTTGTTACTTCATTTGAATTGGATAGTGATTCTAATTTATTCCTCGTCGGATTCATTTTTTTCGGAACGATCACGGGATATAATTTTGTCAAATTTGCGCCGGCCGCTGGGATGCATCACAGGAGTTTGACTAATTCTCTTAAAGCTATTCAGGTCTTTTCTTTTGTAAGCACTCTGTTAGCGATGTTTTGTTTATTCCATTTGCCTAGAAATGTGTGGTTAGTTTCAGGGGTCTTCGGGGTTTTAACGGTGTTTTATGCTCCGTTTATTGAAAAGCGAAATTTGAGAGGGCTTTCGGGACTAAAGATTTATGTAGTTGCCTTGGTGTGGGCAGGCGTTACTGTATTAATTCCTTGGAGTATGGATCAAGATCAACTTGTTTTAAATGTTGGAATTCTTTTCTTACAGGTATTTCTATGTGTAATTGTTTGGACCTTGCCATTCGAAATACGCGATTTGAAATACGATCCAGATAATTTGAAAACACTGCCTCAACGTTTAGGGGTAAAGAAAACAAAAGGATTAGGTATTGCGTTTTTAGTGTTAGTGATTATGTTAGAAGGCCTTAAAGAAGAGCTAAAAATGAACTTTTTTATCAGTCTTTTTGCAACGGTTTTTTTGTCTGGATTTTTACTTCTTCGATCCAAGAGAGACCAAAGCGCCTTTTTTGCTTCGTTTTGGGTGGAAGCGATTCCCATAATTTGGTGTATCCTTTTGTTCTCGTTACAATCTTATAGGTGACGAGAATTTCAGAAATAAAAAAGACACTACTCTTGTTAAAAGCAGTGTCTTTTTTATTGATTTAACTATTTTTTTAAAGTTCCTGTTGAAGTCTTCGTTTCAAAGCATCTTTATCTGCTGCTGAAACAGATTTTACCTTTGGATCATGCACTGCTTTTGTGAGCTTCATATTACGTGCTGTGTATTTTCTACAAGCACGACAGTATATTAGGTGTATATTGAGCTTGACCATTTCCCAAAAGCCTGCTTCCTTGTATTGATTCTTATCACAAATGTGATTTGCCTCGTGGCATTCCATTTTAATATTCATGTGTTGTACGCTATTCTAAAACCAACTTTTTTCTAGGCAATCTGCCATCCCTTTTCTTGCACGATGTATAATTACCCATAGATTAGACGGTGTAATATCATATTCATTACAAATACTTTCTGTATCGATGCCGTCTATTGTTTTTTTTCTAAATATCGACGCCTGTTTTTCGGGGAGGTTATCTAAACAGCTAAAGATAGCCATTCCTAGTTCTTCGTTCTCCATGGTGTCTTCTGCCGTCTTGTCGAAAGGGTCGCTTACACGTTCCTCCAACCAGTCTCCTTCACTTTCATCGTCGCTGTAACTCATTCTAACTTCAGCCTTGCCCTTATTCGAATTAATTTTTCGATAGTGGTCAATAATCTTGCGTTTCAGAATCGAAATTAACCAGGTGCGCTCGGTAGCTTCTCCCTTAAAATTATTTTTCGATTTTAAACCAGCCAAGAATGTTTCGCTGATAAGATCCTGTGCTACTTCGTGGTCGTTCACTCTAACAATGGTGTAATTGTATAAGTAGTCTGAGTACTTATCTACCCATACATTAGGATCTAATTGATTAACTGACATTTCTATTTTCGTAGTTTTTATCAAAAATAGGAAAGTTTAGCTAACTGTAGACATTTAACAATAAACAATTAACAAATAGCAAGGAGAATTGGCTGTTAAACGAGTACTAAACTGGGTGTTTTTCTGCTGTGATTTTAATTAGTTCATTTCTATGTTGAAGAAATCTAGTGAGATGCCTTCGCAATAGTGCGTGATCAAATAAATTTCCGAAAAAACCATAAGGCGTTCTATACTTTAATACATCGGTCATGATCGTTTTTTCTTGTTCATGTTTAAAAAAATGTTGATGGCAGAAATACTTGAAATGATCTTTAATCATAATGTCTGTGAATTTATGAGGTCGCTCGTAGTCTATAATCTTACTGGTGTGTTCAAGGAAGATGCCAAAATGTTTTCCTCGCCAGGTTACGGTCTCTCCAAAACCAATAAGCCCTGTAATGCGACCGGCGATCGCTCTCTCTTTAGTTTTGGAAGCAGATTTCATATGAAAATCAATACTTCTGGAGAGATCAAAAACTTCAATTAAGGAAGCGTCTATGGTGGTATGCAGTTCTATTGTAGTCATAGTGGTTTAATATGAAATGTTAGGCGCGGTTAAAAATGATCTGGAAAATGGAGATATAGATTTTATTTTCTAGCGGTGATTATGTAATATCCAAAATCTCTCATGTGTAATCCAGAGAGCAAAGCGAAAAATGAAGCCTTCAAGTTGTTCCAACTCTGCGGTTTGACAGGCTTTCTTTTAAAGAAATTTTTCAGTAAAAAACCAGAAATAGCAAAGGGTACATGCAGAACGGAAATAGCAGTGCGAAAGGAGACATCTTCAATAATCACTTCCTTGAAGCCAATTTTTTTAAGGCGTTCTTCTACTTGGTCTATTACTCCAAGACCGTCTAAGCTCCATCCCTTGCAAAGATTTTTATAGCTGTAAGAGCTTCCCAGACATAGTTTAGAAGGGTCTTTCTTCAAAAATGCGTCGCTTATTACAAAGGTTCCTCCTTCTTTTAATAAGCGAAAACCTTCTGTTAGTGATTCCTTGCTATGGCCAGAATGGCATAGACTCTCCATCCCAATAACTCCATCCATAGAACTTGACGCAATCGAGGTTTGACAATAGTTTTCTTGAAGGATTACTCCATTATTGTTTTTGAGGAGTTTATTACCTTCCTGAACTTGAAAAGGTGAGAGGGTAACACCTATCATTGAGAGTTTTTTGTTTCTGTTTAAAAAGTGACGCATGGTTCCTCCCATTCCGCAACCAAGATCGGCAACCGTACTTTTTTCTTCTGGTAATTGAAGTCGGTTATAGACCTGTCTGTTTAATTCGTTCAACATGGTGTCTCTTTTAAAGGGATTGGAGCGCCCAAAAGAACAATATCCGAAGTGCATGTTTAAATCTTTGCTCCAAAAACTATAGTCTTCTGTTGCTTCGTTGTAGAAGTCAATTATATCCTGCCTAGAAGCATTTTGGTCATTTTCTTTTGTGCCGAGGGGAATGTCTACTGTTTTCATAAGATTACTTTTTTATAAGGTGGTCGATTGTTTTATCAAGGGTTCCAAATTTAAATTGAAAACCATTTTCTGTTAAAATACCAGGAATTACGTTTCTGCTTTTTAATATGAGTTCGGTTTCGGTTTTAATAATTCTTGCACCTAGTTCAAGCATGCTTTTCCCCATTGGAATTCCAAAAGGAATGTTCATTTTAGTTCGAAGTAGTTTCATTAGTGCTCCATTAGTTGTTGGTTTTGGAGATACTATATTTATTGGGCCGTTTAGGTTTTTATTCTGAATAATGAAGTCGACACTTCTTGCAAAATCTTCTTCGTGAATCCAACTTACTTTTTGAAGCCCGCTTCCTTGTTTTCCTCCAAATCCTATTTTTGTCAGGTTTTTGATGGGTATAAAAGCACCGCCATTTTTTCCGAACACGATAGAGGTTCTTAAAGCGACTTGTCTGGTCGATTTTAACTCAAAGCTGAAAAATTCTTTTTCCCAGGCTTTTGCAATTCCCACTGAAAACCCGTCCCCTAATTCTCCATTGCGCTCGTCCATTTCCTTGTCGAGCGAATGTCTGTAAATGGTTGCGGTCGATGAATTGAGCCAGATTTTTGGCGGATTTTCGCATTGGTTAATTGCCTGCCCTAAAACGCGGGTAGAATCGATGCGAGATGAAAGAATAAGGTCCTTATTTTTTTGATGATATCTACAGTCGACAGATTTCCCGCTGAGGTTGATTAAAACATCGCATTGGCTTAAATAGTGGGCCCAATCACCTAATGTTTTTCCGTCCCATTGAAGATATTCAACATTTCCAACCGATGTTCTTGAAGAACGTGAAAGAACATAAACTTTCTCCACTTTATTCTTATAAAAATCGATGAGCGTCTGACCTAAGAAGCCATTGCCTCCAGCTATTATTAGATTTTTCATGACATGATATTCTGAATGAGTAATAAACTATATACGACCGCAAATAATACAAAGAGTAGGTTCATCCCGTATCCGCCCCATTTGAATATGAATTTCTTCGGAATGTCGTACATGGGATAATACGCGATTTGTGTAGCTACTTTTCCTACCCAATAAGCAGCGATAAGAGCTGTAATTGCTATGGCTAGGTTAGTACCGTTTTTAAGATCATCGGTGATTATAATTGCGATTAACCCAAAGGAAAAGTTAAGTCCTTGAATATATCGGCCATAAGTTTTTGCAATCTCTTGGTTGAGTGGTTTTAGCTGTTTTACATCTGTGTACCAATCAAATACTTTATGTCTTATGTAAGGATATACAAGGGCGGTAAAAATTTGGCCGCAGCCGCCAGCAATAATTAACCAGTTTGGGATATCGATTTTCATGATTGAACTTTTTTAGTTTGATGAAGAATATAAGTGAAATAGATAATTAGTGGTACAGACCCGATCCATACACTCAAAAGAAGGTTTCCACCAAAGATGGGGAATAGAGACAAAAGGACGACGGTTACTATTCCGTAGATTAAAAGATGTGTTTTTAGTGTTTTGTGGCGGTTGAAATAATAGGTAATAAGATATATGTAACAGCAAATGTGAACTACTCCCAAAAAAATCTGCATAAGTACTCCGCCCCAAAAGGTGGAGTATAAAAGTACCATTATTAGGATGAGACCGTAGTTGAGCTGAAGTAATCTGGTGGTAGTTTTCATATCTTAGTTATTAAACTTTCAATAATTATTGAAACATAGTATTCAATTAAAAGGGAAATTTAATTCCCTTGGATTGGTGTCTAGATCTATTAGGAGCTGCCTTTATTTTAAGAACTTCACCAATGTTTTAGTGATCCAATTTTGTTCCTGACTTACAATTCTATTCATCATAGCATCTGCCGTATCTGCTAGATCGTGCATTGCTTTGGTTTGTTTGATAAATTCCTTGGTCTTTGCTGAGCCATCGTCTTCAATGCTGGAGATATCTTTCAAGACCTTTATGGTTGGCTGAAGCTCTCTTCGGCTGCGTTCTTTAGCGATTTGACGAGATAATTCGGTTACGTCTTTCTCACTTTCAAAGTACTCTTTTCGCTCCCCAGGAACATTTACTTTATGTACAATTCCCCAATCCATGAGTGCCCGTAGATTCATGCTGGTATTCCCTCTAGATATTCCTAACTCCTCCATAATCTCTTCCATAGACATTGGGTCTGGAGAAATAAACAGTAAAGCATGGATCTGAGCCATCGCTTTATTGATACCCCATAAAGTCCCTAGTGAACCCCATGTGCTGATAAATTTATCTTTTGCTTCTTTAAATTCCATGGTTCAAATATACAATTATTTTTAAACTTTCAAAATATATTGAAAGTTTATTTGTTAAATCTATTGTGAACACCTTCAATTTGGGTGAAAGTATATAACTTTAAAAAAAAATCAGAAATTATGAAGAAGAACCTTATTACTTTATTTACTTTAATACTAACTCTTGTTTTGCACGCCCAAGATGGTTCGGAGCGATTCTATGCGCTAATGGCCTTACAGGATGCGCAGGAGTTAAAGAAAGATTTTCCAAACGAGGTTGATATACTTCAAACTAAAAGAAATGAGGCGGCTGTTTATATGACTAAGAAGGCAGGCCACGAGTTGCATGAACGAGTTTTGGTGCATGGCCCTGGATATGTTTATAAGCCAAGTTTAGTTGATGCCATTACATCTTTAACTGAAGAGAAGGCAGTTTCTTCCTTTCCACGAATGGCATTTACAATCACTGAAGATGATTTAGTAAACGATGCAATCGATGCGGTAGTTACTCAAAACATTGAAGATCATATTTTAGAATTGCAAGGTTATGGTACACGATATCATAATAGGGCTTCCGCCAGTCAGGCCGCAGTCGATTTAAAGGCTAAATGGGAAGCAATGGCGACTGCCTATGGTCGAACCGATGTAAGTGTTCGTTTGTATAATCATGTGAGTACCAATATGCCTTCTGTTATTATGACCATTGAGGGAGCAGAATTTCCTGATGAATTTGTTGTGGTAGGTGGGCATTTGGATTCCACATCAAACCAAAGTAATAACAACGCACCTGGTGCCGATGATGATGCTTCTGGAATAGCAACCATCACCGAAGCAACGCGCACCCTTTTTGAAATTGGTTTTGTTCCAAAGCGCACCATCGAAGTAATGGCCTATGCAGCAGAAGAAATTGGATTGGTAGGCTCGGCAGAAATCGCAGACAACTATAATGATAATAATGTAAATGTTATTTCAGCAGTACAATTTGATATGACCAATTATAATGGTTCTGCCAATGACGTTTCTTTTATTACCGATTATACCAATGCAACACTCAATGCTTTTTTAATGCAATTGTTGGATCACTATAATAGTGACGGCGATCACCCTATCTCTTATGGAACATCTCTTTGTAACTATGGTTGTTCCGATCACGCCAGTTGGACCAGTGAAGGATATATGTCTTCATTTCCTTTTGAAGCTAATTTTGGCCAACACAATAATACTATCCATTCAGCGGGAGATACTTTTAGTGTTTCTGGAACAGCAGATCACGCCGCTAAATTTACCAAGCTATGCGCAGAATATTTAATTGAAACCGCTAAGAGCAATGGGATCTTGGCAATAAGTGATTTCCCTAAGGATCAATATAAGCTGTTAGTTGCAAACAAAGTACTTACATATGAGGTGTTGAATAATGCAAAGGCCATTGAAGGGATTTCTCTTTTCGATATTTCAGGTAAAGAGGTGATGTCTTTGGCCGTAAATAGTAATGCCGGTACAATCTCCTTGGCCAATCTTGCCACTGGACTTTACGTTTTAAATTTACAGGTAGCAAATAACACAACTTACAGCAAAAAGATTATTTTAAAATAGATTGATAACTAATTGAATAAAAAAAGCTGCTCATAGAGCAGCTTTTTTTTGAACATATATTTTTATTCTTGCTAGAAACTCTCTTCATTCGTCAATTGAAAGTAGTAACACACGTAATTTTTCCTGCGTTTCTTCTCAAATCTAAATAAGTCCGGCTCTCTTTAAAAGTGCATCGGGATTTGGTTTCTCTCCTCTAAATTCCACATATAATTCCATTGGATCTTTGGTTCCTCCCTGAGATAGCACGGTGTCTTTAAATTTATCGGCTACTTTGCGGTTAAAGATTCCCTCTTGTTTGAAGTACGCGAAGGCGTCCGCATCCAAAACTTCTGCCCATTTATAGCTGTAATATCCAGCAGAATACCCTCCTTGAAATATATGCGAAAAAGCCGTACTCATGCAGGTGCTTGGGGTATCTGGATATAGTTTGGTATTTTCAAAACACTTGTTTTCAAATTCCTTGACGCTTTCAATTTCTGACGGATCGGCTCCGTGCCAAGACATGTCTAGAAGTCCAAAGCTCAATTGTCTTAACGTTTGCATTCCTTCGTGAAAAGTCGCGGATTCTTTAATCTTATTTACGAGTTCCATTGGGATTACTTCTCCTGTTTCGTAATGGGTTGCAAACAACTCTAAGGTTTCTTTTTCATAACACCAATTCTCCAAGATCTGACTTGGCAGTTCTACAAAATCCCAAGAAACCGATGTTCCAGAAAGACCCTTGTAGGTAGTGTTCGCTAACATCCCATGTAAAGCGTGTCCAAACTCATGGAAGAGTGTAGTAACCTCATTGAAGGTAAGCAGAGAGGGCTTACTAGGGGTTGGCTTAGTGAAATTACAAACAATAGATACATGAGGACGGTCATTCTTGCCATCCTTAATTTGCTGTGGTTTATAACTGGTCATCCATGCCCCACCTCTTTTTCCTGCTCGCGGATGGAAGTCGGCATAAAAGATAGAAACCAATGCTCCTTCGGCGTCTGTTACCTTATAGGTTTTAACGTCTTCGTGATACTTGTCAATTTTATTGTCTGCCTCAAACTGCAATCCGAATAACTTTTCAGCAACCATGAATACACCCTTTATTACATTTTCTAGTTTAAAATAGGGTTTTAATTGCTCATCATCCAGATCGAAACGTTTCTGTTTTAGCTTTTCAGCATAATAAGCACTATCCCATTTTTCCAGTTGATCTATGCCGTCCATTTTTTTGGCGAAAGATGCCAAATCGTCAAATTCCTTTTGGGCAGCAGGTTTTGCTTTTTCTAATAGTTCATTAGAGAAGGAGAGTACATTTTGAGGTGTCTCCGCCATTCGTTCTTCTAATACAAAATGTGCATGGCTTTCATACCCTAATAATTTCGCTCTTTGGTGGCGTAAATTGGCGATGTCAAGAACATTTTGTTCGTTGTTATACTTATCGTTTCTAAATGCACGGGAACCAAAGGCGAATGACATTTTTTTGCGTAATTCGCGATTTTCAGCGTACGTCATAAAAGGAATATAGCTTGGGTAGTCCAATGTAAACATCCATCCCTTTTTTCCTTTTTCCTTGGCAGTTTGAGCGGCAGCTTCCTTGGTTCCTTCTGGAAGACCTGCTAAATCTTCTTCGTTGTCGATACGCATTTCAAAAGCATTGGTGGCAGCCAACACATTTTCACCGAAAGTAAGTTTCAATTTTGCTAATTGCGCATCTATCTTGCGAAGTTCTGTTTTCTTTTCTTCGGAAAGGTTCGCACCATTGCGGGAGAAGCTTTTGTATTGTTTTTCCAGCAACATTAGTTGTTCTCCAGATAATTCTAGACGTTCTCTAACATCATATACCGCTTTCACTTTTCCGAAGAGTTGCTCGTTCAGGAGAAGATCATTTTTGAAATCGGTTAGTAGCGGAGAAACTTTTTGCGCTATCTTTTGGATTTCATCGTTCGTTTCGGCACTATTCAGATTAAAAAATATACTTGTAGCGCGATCCAGTTGCATCCCTGTGTTTTCCAAAGCTTCCACTGTATTCTGAAAATTGGGTGCATCTGTATTTTCAACAATAGCCTTAATTTCTTGGTTGGCGCGAGCGATCAATTCTTTTATTCCTGGTAAGTAGTGTTCGTTCTCTATATTCGAAAATGGTGCGGTATCGAACTTTTCTAATAATGGATTTTTCATGAGTTATTCTGGGTAAATATTAATGTCGTAAGGAGAATCTGTTAAAAAAATGTTGGTCCAATTTACAAAACTGGCTATGATTAAAAGAATTGAAAGTAGTATTCCTACGGTGCTTATTACACTCTTTATTTTCAGTCCTTTAATTCCCATTAATATACCCGAAAGTCCTATGCCAATTCCGATAATACGAAAGACCAACGGCCAATAAGGTGATTTAATGTCGATAGTAGTCTCAGAAAGAAAAACTTGAAGTAGCGCTTTACTGTAGGCATTGTTCATATAGAGTAGTCCAATAAAACCAATTATGGGCATCATTATCGATAAAATGGGTCGTCTCATTTCAACTTAGCACTAAATTCTCTTTTCTGGTTGTTCATGTAAAGGCTATGCTCAAACTACTTAGTTTGATTAATGTTTTTCAGACAATAAAGAAGCAAAGGGTTAATTGGCGCTTCTTACTTCTTTAGCCCCTTTTTCCACCTTCATTTTAAGGCCTTCTTTATAGGCAAGAATCTTATCCAGCACACATGTATCGGAAGACCCAATAATTTGAGCAGCGAGAATTCCAGCATTTTTCGCTCCATTTAGGGCAACCGTTGCCACAGGAACACCTCCTGGCATTTGAAGAATGGAAAGGACAGAATCCCATCCATCGATAGAATTGCTGGACTTTACAGGAACTCCAATCACAGGTAATGGGGAAAGTGAAGCGATCATTCCTGGTAAATGAGCTGCACCTCCAGCGCCAGCTACTATCACCGAGATACCTCTTAAATGCGCATTCTTTCCGTAATCGAACAATTTATCTGGCGTGCGATGGGCCGACACAATATCCACTTCCACTTCAATGTCAAATCCTTTTAACATATCTACAGCGTCCTGCATAACAGGTAAATCGCTAGTGCTTCCCATGATAACTCCTACTTTCATAAAATTCCAAAATTTAAATTTCTGACCCCATAACTGGAGTGAAATTATTCTTTAATAGATTCTAATGTATATTTCGTGTATGCTTGTAAATCAAATACCATAGATTGCCCCGTAAGGAGCCATCGTTTATAGATGAGTTTTCCATTCATATAAACGCATAGTTCGTTGTCGATCGTCTCTTTTTTGTAAACCATGCTATTTACTAACTACTTTGATCGTCTTTTTCACTTCTTCAGCAATTTTTCTCGCTTCCGAAATATCTTCATTTACGATAGTCACATGACCCATTTTTCTAAAAGGTCTAGTTTGTTTCTTTCCGTAGATATGAGGAGTTACTCCACTGAGTGCCATGATTTCTTCAATATTTTCATATACCACATCACCTGTATGTCCTTCTGCACCCACTAGGTTAACCATAATTCCGCCTACCTTACTTTCTGTATTTCCCAATGGGAGATCGAGGATCGCTCTAATTTGTTGTTCAAATTGATTGGTATAGCTAGCTTCGATACTGTAGTGACCACTGTTATGGGGCCTTGGAGCAACTTCATTTACAATAATTTCGTCATCATCGGTCTGAAACATTTCCACAGCTAAAAGACCTACATGTTCAAATGCTTCGGAAACTTTCACAGCCACGGCTCTTGCTTTTTTGGCAACGATTTCATCAATACGAGCTGGACAGATGACGTATTCTACCTGATTTGCTTCCGGATGAAATTCCATCTCCACCACTGGGTACGTCTTTACTTCTCCTGAAACATTACGGGCCACAATTACCGCTAGTTCATTTTTAAAAGGAATGAGATTTTCAGCGATGCAACTCCTATCTGGGAGGCCGCTCAAATCATGAGCTTGGCGAATAATGCTTACACCATTTCCATCGTAACCTCCGGTGCAACTTTTCCATACAAATGGATAGCTCACTTCTTTGTCTGCAATTGCCTTTTGAAGTTGATCTTTATTCGAGAAAACGAGAAAGGGTGATGTTGGGATTTCATGCTGCTTGTAAAACTGTTTTTGCACTCCTTTATCCTGAATATTGCGAAGTGTTTTAGAAGAAGGATAAACCTTTTTACCTTCGTTTTCCAGTTTTTCCAAGGCTTCAATATTTACTCCTTCAATTTCAAAGGTAAGAACGTCTACCTCCCTTCCGAAGTTATATACCGTATCAAAATCCATTAGATCTCCCACAGTAAAGTGGTCACAAGCTATTCTGCATGGGGCTTCCGAGCTGGGATCTACAACATGCGTTGTGATGTCAAATTTGCGGGTTTCATAAAGCATCATTTTGCCTAATTGGCCCCCGCCTAAAATCCCAAGTGTGAAATTCGAAGAAAAATAATTTGCCATGTCACAAAGGTACAATCTTCTTTGTAATTGGTATCTTTGCGCGCATATTGATTATTAATATTTTTTATTATTTATTGGAACAGTTATTGAGATGTGGAATTGGATTAGATCACTATTCAGAATAAAAAATAAAAACTTAAAAATTAAAAGCATCCTAGATGCAAATATTATCATGAAAAATATCGTTTTATTTGGCCCTCCTGGTGCAGGAAAAGGTACGCAAGCTGAAGTTTTAAAAGACAAATATCAATTGGTTCATATCTCTACAGGCGATGTGTTTCGATTCAATATTAAAAATGAAACCGAACTAGGGACATTGGCCAAATCTTATATGGACAAGGGACACTTAGTTCCAGATGAGGTGACGATCAATATGCTCAATGCTGAGGTAGAGAAAAATGCCGGAGCTAACGGATTTATATTTGATGGTTTTCCACGTACAGCGGCACAGGCCGAAGCACTCGCTCAATTAATGAACCAAAAGAACAGTCAGATCAACGCAATGGTTGCACTGGAGGTAGATGATGAAATCCTAGTGGGTCGTTTGTTAGAAAGAGGTAAATCTAGTGGGCGTGCAGATGACGCCAGCGAAGAAGTAATTAGGGAACGAGTTGCAGAATACTATCGCAAAACAGATATTTTAAAAGATTTCTACCGAGCTCAAGACAAGTATTTTGGAGTTGATGGAGTGGGCAGTATTGAAGAAATTACAGAACGCCTAAGTAGCGTTATAGATAAGCTCTAAATATAAAGAGTAAAACATTTAAAAGTTTAAAACTGAAATTAGAAAGGGAATATAGATTCACTTTTTTATAAAAGGTTTAGCCATTACATTGATCATTTCAAATGACTGAAGGAAATTTTGTAGACTACGTAAAGATTCATGTAACTTCTGGAAAAGGAGGGCAAGGGAGTGCGCATTTACGCCGAGAAAAATACATTCCAAAGGGTGGTCCCGATGGAGGTGATGGAGGGCGAGGAGGACATATCATTCTGCGCGCCAATGAAAACATGTGGACGCTCTATCATTTAAAGCACAAACGTCATTATAGATCAGATCACGGTGGGGCAGGTAGTAAATCGACCAGTACCGGAGCGGATGGAGCAGACGTTTATATAGATGTACCACTTGGTACAGTAGTTAAGGATACTGAGACCATGAACGTGATGTTTGAGATCTTGGAGCATGGCGAAGAATATATAATTGCCAGAGGAGGAAAAGGTGGTCGCGGAAATAACCATTTCAAATCTCCTACAAACCAAACTCCGCGTTATGCTCAACCGGGTATGGAAGGTGAGGAGGCAAATATTACTCTAGAAATGAAAGTTCTAGCAGATGTGGGATTAGTTGGATTTCCAAATGCCGGTAAGTCTACCTTACTTTCAGTAATAACAGCGGCCAAACCAAAAATTGCCAATTACGAATTCACCACCCTTAAGCCCAATCTTGGAATTGTTGAATATCGAGATCATAAAACGTTTGTGATGGCAGATATTCCAGGTATTATTGAAGGTGCCGCAGAGGGAAAGGGACTTGGACACTATTTTTTAAGACATATTGAGCGTAATTCGACCTTGTTATTTCTTATTCCTGCAGATGCAGACGATATTAAAAAACAATATGAAATTCTCTTAGATGAATTACGTCGATACAATCCAGAATTACTGGACAAAGAACGTCTAATTGCAATTTCTAAAAGTGATATGTTAGACGAAGAGCTAAAGACCGAAATGAAAGCAGAGCTGGATAAGGAGTTCAAAGGAATCCCTTATTTGTTCTTTTCTTCGGTTGCACAACAAGGATTGATGGAGCTCAAAGATACCTTGTGGAAGATGCTGAACGATACTTCAGTACGTTAGTTTTTTTGTTTAGATTTCAATAAGTAAAAATTATCCACGATTGAAGAAAGGGCTTTTCTTGCCAAACAGATCCTAATCAACTCTTTAAAGGCCAGTCGTTACGTACCGCTGTTGTCTCATTTTATAAATTCTCTTCTCCCAATTTATAAATTGGAAGAATGACTGGTGAATAATTCCGTACCTTGTTTTAAATATTCTATATCAAACTTGTTATGAAAAAAATTACACTAGCTATTGCTTTTATTCTATCCTCATTTATAGGTTGGGGCCAGTGTCCAAGCACAGAACTTTTGCTAACTTCTCAACTTGAAATCGATAATTTTGCTTCAAATTATCCCAATTGCACCATGCTTTCTAATGACCTTACTATAGATGGTACTGGCAGCGATATTACAAACTTAAACGGGCTATCTGTTATTACTAACGGACAGCAAATTTTCATAAAAACTACACAAATTACCGATTTGTCTGGACTCGAAAATCTGATTACGGTAGGGCAATTTTCCCTTTGGGATAATTCTGGCTTACAAGATCTAACAGGCCTCTCTGCTCTAGAAACTGCAGGAGGACTGGAGGTTTGGATTAATAGCGGAATATCAAGTTTAAATGGTATAAGCAGCCTGCAATCTTTAGGTACTTTAAATCTTTTCGAAAATCCTAATTTAGCAGACATCTCACAACTTAGTTTTGTAGAGAGTCTTAATTCGTCCATTATTGGAGGAAACCAATTGGTTTCTTTTGCTGGATTAGAGAATCTACAGTCGATTGAAGAAGACTTAATTATTTCTAATGAACCAATGGTTCATATTAATGAGTTGAGTAATTTACAGGATATTGGCGGAGCACTTTATCTTACCAACAATGTTAATTTGGTAGATATTTCAGCTTTTAGTAACCTATCATCTCTAGCAAATCTTCATCTAACGGAGAATTCACAGTTGTCCGATTTGAGCGGACTAGAAAACATGCAGGCTATTAGTGGAAGGTTGAGGATTGGTGACAACTCGCAACTCATCGATTTATCTATTTTTAGTGATCTCACACTCGTGGGTTATTTAGATATTTATGATAATCCCAACCTAGTTACTTTAGACGGTTTGGAAAACCTTCAACAAATTGCACATCGTTTGTTAATTATCAACAATCCGCTTTTAACCGATATAGAAGCCATCAGTAACATTTCTGCGGCTCAAATAGACGAAGTGGTGGTATTGAGTAATACAAGCCTTTCTATTTGCAATAATTTATTGATGTGCGCTGTAGTTAATGATCCTACGATCTTAAAAACCATTGGGAGCAATGCGAGTGGTTGTAATACGGTTGAAGAGATTCAAGAATCTTGCCTTTTAGGGATCGATGAGATTTCTTTGGAAGAGGAGCTAGCTCTATATCCCAATCCAGTTTCTTCCATTTTAGAAATATCCATGAAAAACACAACTCAAATAGAGGAAGTAGAAGTTTTCACCATACTAGGAGAACGACTCATTCGTTCTTCTAATAGTGCCGTTAATATGTCTGGGTTAGCTTCTGGAGTGTATTTAATTAGCATCCAAACCAACTTGGGTAAGGTGGTGAAGCGAGTGGTGAAGAGGTAAAACGGATTAGAACTCTAAATTCTGTTTAAATATACTAGACTGTCGGCGAGAGACTTCAATTGCTTTCCCGTTAGACAGGGTAATTTTTAGGGTACCTTTAAAATAAGGAGACACTTTTTTGATGTTTTTTAAATTGATGATTTGTTGTCTACTCGTGCGAAAAAACAAACCTTCGGGTAGTTTCTGTTCAATTTGGTTGAGGGATTTGTAGATAAGGGGTTGGTGGTCTTTGAAGTAGACCCTTGTGTAATTCCCTACAATTTCAAAAAGAAAAATGTCCTTCACGGTAACCATCCAGCAGTCTTCTCCATCTTTGATAAAAATCTGACTGTCTTCCGTGAGTATTTCAGAAGATGCATTGGATGTCTTATCTTCTAAAAGAGGCATTAATTTATCGATGGTCTTGGCAAAACGACCCTTGTTAATGGGCTTCAGTAAATAGTCGAATGCATTGTACTCAAAAGACTTAATCGCATATTCGTCATAAGCCGTAGTAAAAACTACAATGGGTATTTGATCGAGCATTTCCAATAATTCGAAGCCGTCTTTTTCGGGCATATTGATATCCAAAAAGAGTAGTTCAGGATTCATTTCAGAGATAAGTTTAAACCCTTCTGCCACATTTTCGGCTTCTCCCATCAATTCAATTTGAGGATGATCCTTGAGCAATTCCTTTAGCTCATTTCGCGCTAGTCGCGAATCTTCTACAATTACAGCGGAGATTTTTTTCATCAGAGAGGGATTTGAATTAGCGCAGTTACTTCATGATTCTTTTCAGAAAGTGAAAATTTGGCCGAGCTACCATAGATTAATTGCAGCCTGCTTTCAATGTTTTTTAAGCCAATCTTAGTAGAGTTGCTTTCGGTATCCAACGTACCTGTATTGGTGATCGTAATGAAAACTTTTTTTTGTTCTTCTGAAATTTTCAAAAATACATTACCGCCGTTTTTTTCATTAGCAACACCGTGTTTTACGGCATTTTCAATTAGCATCTGAATAAGCATAGGGGGAATTTCGATCTTCAATAATGCTGGTTCAATTTCCGAAGAAAAATGAAGTCGGTCTTCCAGCTGAATTTTAGACAAAGCAATGTAATTATCCACCATTTCTAACTCACTTTGCAATGCAATCTTGTCTACATTATTTTTTGTGAGTGAATACCGGAGCATTTCAGATAAACGGGTAATCATCTCTCTAGATTTATCCACATCCTCCAGCATCAAACCGCGTATGTTGTTGAGACTGTTAAACATAAAATGTGGGTTGATCTGCCCTTTTAAAGTGTTGAGTTGCGCCTCCTTTAATGTCGTCTCCATCTCCAAACGTTCTATCCTGTTTTGCCGTAATTTGCGAGCAGATTTGATAGTGGTGTAAAACAATATCCACAGGAAGATGAACCCAAACGCATTTATGATATTGTTGATTAAAAAAATATTGGTTATTTCCAAATCCTTCCCATGAAACATCTTATAGAGCGGAAGTGCGATCAATAGAATAAGACCAAAAATGAGCCCAGTTGCAACAAATCCAATTAAGAGTTTTAGAACTTCGGTGCTTTTAAACTTGTCGAATTGTATGGATCGCTTTAGGTAGCTTCGCAAAAGTGTGGTGGATCCAATTCCACCAATGAAGGTAAGTAAGCCTTCAGCGATGAGGTAATTGAGTTCGAGCTCAGACTCGAAGGCGATCTTGGCCGAATAGTTAAGCCCAGTAGGGATTCCCCAACCTACTATTTGGAGTGTCCAAAACCAGAAATTATGGGAGATCGCAATGTTATTTTGTTCTTTCAAGAATCCAGTTGTTTATTAAAGTTAAGGCTTTAGGCGAAAAAGTTTCATCGATTTTCACATATTCTTCACTACTCCCCTTTGTTGAAGTCTGAAATAAATGATTGAGATTAGGTAATTCTGTTATAGTAACATCCTTATTGTTTGCTGCTTTTAAAGCTGTTTCAATAGGAGGTAAGTTGAGATTAGGAATTACCTGATAGTCTTTTTCTCCGTTTAGTGCTAATACAGGACATTTCACTTGCTTTAAGAACGTGGCTGGATCTGTTTTGACAAAATAGACCATCCATGGATCACTAAAGGTTGAAGCCTCCCGTTTAATTAATTGGTCAGTAATAGCAGCAGAATACAGATTCTTTTGATTGTCGCGAAACGATTTCATCGTATTTATTATTTCTTCTTCTATTTTATCATGGTTGGTAGACTTTTTAACAGTTCCAAGCATTACCCGCATGAGTTGCTCATTAAATGCTAAAGCATCTTTTGGAGCACCGGCTAATTCTTGTGCTCTAGTGGTTTGAGAAACGAGTATTTCCTCCCCATCAATTCCAGTTCCCGCTAATAAAACCAAAAAAGCAATATCCTTATCCCTTGCAGCTACCATGGGAGC
The DNA here is from genome assembly GCA_947495135.1 of uncultured Flavobacteriaceae bacterium. GTDB lineage: Bacteria > Bacteroidota > Bacteroidia > Flavobacteriales > Flavobacteriaceae > Aureisphaera. The sequence goes on along the minus strand of CANLXN010000002.1, from coordinate 281,874 downwards.
AATAAACCCACCCTCGCTGTGCCCTGCAAGACCAATCTTTTTTGGGTCAATCTCTTTGCGAGTTCTTAAATAGTTGACGGCCGCTTCTACATCCGTTGCAAAATCGGCTGAGGTTGCACCTTTTTGGGTTCCTTCACTTTCTGCAACCCCACGATCGTCATAGCGAAGAACTGCGATGCCATTTCGGGTAAGATGATCTGCAAGCACTAAAAATGGTCTGTGATTGTAAATTTCTTCATCCCTGTTCTGTGGTCCCGATCCGCTAATTAGAATTACGGCCGCACTCTTTGATGCATTAGCTGGAATGGTAAGTGTCCCAGCTAGTTGTATGTTGTTAGCAGTTGGATTCTTAAATTTTACATCTTCTACATGATAAGGAAAAGGCTCGCTTGGATCCTGTGGTCGTCTTTTTGCTTTGGTGTCTTCTTCAGCCGCACGAGACATCTTTAGAGGAATACTGTTTCCGCCTTGTGAAAAAGTTCCGTTGAGCACGTCCCCTTCCAACGTAGCCGTATAGTTGACTTTTTTTTCGTCCATTGCGATCACAAGTGTGTTTTCATTAAAAGAGGTGCTAGAAGTAGGCATTCCCATGGCGCCTTGATCTGGACTGTCCATAGTGGTGGAGAGTATGTTCTCTTCTGCAGAAATATGGAAATTAATGGGAAGAGAGGCGCCCGGAACTTCCAGTATTCCTGTCCAATGTCCTGTTACCTCTTGAGCGTGGAGCTTGCCAATGAGAGCAATAACAATAATAGTGAGTGCTGTGATAATACGCGTCATGATTATTCGTTTTTTTGATTACAGGGTAAAACTAGTTCATCTAATAATGCTTAGAAAGCAAATTATGATGAACGGTAACTCTATAATGAGGAGCGGTCTTTTCGTCAATTATTGTCCTCAAAAAAGGTTAAAGAATATCAAAGACATAGTGTTTGGCTTGCTTTTTGACTAATTTAGATTAAAAATATTCTAATGCGTTTAATATGTGCTCTTTTTATAGCTTTTGTGCTCGCTTCTTGCGGACCTGCTATTTACGTAGATTATGATGAAGAAATAGATTTCACAGAGCTACGGAGCTATGAGTTTCATCCCAACTTTGAGTCTGGACTCAACGAATTGGACAACAAACGAATTATGAGAGCCATTGATAGCATTATGGTACAACGCGGATTCATAAAAACAGATTATTGTCAATACTATATTTCTTTTTTTGCAGATGAGCAGTTAGAGCCATCTCGCAATACCCTTGGAATTGGAATTGGCGGTGGTGGACGAAACGGTGGCTTAGGAGTGAGTGGAGGTATTCCTATTGGAGGAAATGTGGTGAACCAACGATTGGTGATTGATATAATTGGAGCGTATATGGATGCTCCATTAGTTTGGCAGGCTACTATCGACGGTGAACTAAAGGAGAAGTCGAGTCCGGCCCAAAAGGAAGCGTACTACCAATCTGTCATTCAAAAGGCTTTTAAGAAGTTCCCACCAAAAAAATAAATCTTTCAAATTGTTCATTTTAATATATTTGCACACCAAATCATCCCTATGAAATACTTGCTCATCTTATTCATACTTCCATTAACGGTTCTTGGTCAACAATCCTCTTTTGAAAAAGGAGAAGCCTTGTTTTTAAAGGAAAAGTACAATCAGGCAAAACCTTTTTTTAAGGAGCACTTGAAAGCACAACCAAAGGATGCTAAAACCATAGAATATCTTGGAGATATTGCGGGGTACGCAAAAGATTGGGATACAGCCATAGACTATTACGGAAGTCTTGTTGAAAAAGACAACAACAATGCAAATTATCACTTTAAGGCAGGAGGAGCGCTGGGAATGAAGGCACTTGAGATTAGTAAAATTCGCGCGGTCTCCTACATAAGCGATATCAAAGAGCATTTCGAACGAGCGGCAAAGCTAGATCCAAAGCATATTGAAGTACGTTGGGCGTTGGTAGAGTTTTACATTCAGTTACCAGGTATTATTGGCGGAAGTGAGAAAAAAGCAATTAAATATGCTAACCAGTTGGGCGAGTTGTCTCCAGTAGATGGTTACCTTGCCAATGGATATATAGCCGAGTATAGTGATAGAACAAAAGATGCGGAAATTTTCTACAAACAAGCCATAAATGTAGGAGGATCTGTGCATACCTACGAGAAATTATCGACGTTATACGAAAATTCTAATCAGCCAGAAAAGGCTATAGAAACGGTCACTTCCTGTCTTAAGGTACACGATCGAAATTCTTTGCACTATCAAATAGGAAAAATCGCTGCTCAATACAATCTCAATTCCGAGTTAGGGATTAGTTGTTTGCAAAAATATATCGACAATCACTCTGTAAAAGATGGAGTTCCAAAAGATTGGGCGTACTTCCGTTTGGCGCAAATCTATAAGAACATAGGAAAGAAGAACGTCGCACTTCAATGGATCAACAAAGCCTTGGCAGACCGACCTAGTTTTAAAGAAGCAAAGAAAGAAAAGGAATTAATTCAGGCATTATAGGTAGTTGGGCAAGTCCCTCCTAAGGTCGGGTCGGGCTATGCGCTGTATCTTTTTCCAAAATTTAATTTTACAGAAGTTTGGAAGTAGCTCTTTTTAGGAAAAAGGATGCCGCTTCTATCCCTCTCGCAAAATTTACGGTGAATTTAGGGAGGTAAATTTGAAAACATTAGTTTCTACTACGCTTAACGAACAAATTCTTATAACTTTGATTTTCGAACAAGAAATTTCAACTCAATTATGAGAGTACACTTCATTGCAATTGGCGGAAGTGCCATGCACAATTTAGCCTTAGCCCTTCACCATAAAGGATATCACGTAACTGGAAGCGACGACGCTATTTTCGATCCTTCCAAAAGCAGACTAGCTGCCAAAGATTTATTACCGGAGGCTTACGGTTGGTTCCCTGAGAAAATTTCCGAAGAACTAGATGCTATTATTTTGGGAATGCACGCCAAAGCAGACAACCCAGAACTATTAAAAGCCGAGGAACTCGGAATAAAAATATACAGTTACCCAGAATTTCTGTTCGAACAATCTAAAAACAAAACCCGAGTAGTAATTGGTGGTTCACACGGTAAAACAACTATTACGTCCATGATTTTGCATGTAATGCACTATATGGAAAAGGAAGTGGATTATATGGTAGGAGCACAATTGGAAGGCTTCGATACCATGGTGCACCTTACCGAAGACAACGATTTTATAGTATTGGAAGGAGATGAGTACCTTTCTTCTCCCATAGACCGCCGCCCAAAGTTTCACTTATACCAACCCAATATTGCCCTTCTTAGTGGTATTGCGTGGGATCATATCAACGTTTTCCCCACTTTTGAGAACTATGTGGAGCAATTTGAGATTTTTCTAAATCAGATTACCAATGGAGGTGCCATTATATACAATCAAGAAGATCCAGAAGTGAAAAGGGTAGTGGAGGCTTCTACGAGTTTGATAAAAAAATATCCGTATGCAACCCCAGCGTACGAAGTGGAGGATGGAGAAACCTTGTTGGAGACCAATGAGGGACCCATGCCTATTGAAGTGTTTGGAAAGCACAATCTGAACAATTTAGAAGGTGCCCGTTGGATTTGCCAATTAATGGGTGTGGATGCAGACGATTTTTACGAAGCAATTGCAACCTTTAAAGGCGCCAGCAAGCGTTTGGAAAAAATTGCGGAAGGTGCTTCTACCGTAGCCTACAAAGATTTTGCACATTCGCCAAGTAAGGTGCAAGCAACCACAGAAGCAGTAAAGAACCAATATCCAGATCGAACGCTTTTAGCCTGCTTGGAGCTTCATACCTACAGCAGCCTTAATCCAGAATTCTTGAGTGAATACCAAGGCGCCTTGGATGCGGCAGATACGGCGGTGGTTTTCTACTCTCCACATGCAGTAGAGATTAAAAAACTAGAGCCAATTTCGGAAGAACAAATAGCAAAAGCCTTCAACCGCGACGATTTAATTATCTACACAGATCCGGCGGCTTTTAAGGAATACCTATTCAAACAAAATTTGGAAAATACTTCCCTTTTGTTGATGAGCAGTGGGAATTATGGTGGATTGGATTTTGGAGAGGTGAAGCAATTATTGGGGTAAGAAATACTAAGTTTTGTAACATACCGTTATAAAACTATAACCATCCAGCCTATTCTATACTATTACTTATTAACCAAAATAACATTTACTATGTATAGAATATTTTATTTACTGTTTACAGCTACTATTTTATTCACATCTTGTAATAACGATGACGACGCTGGTACTCCTGAACCGGAAGAAGAGAATTTCTATGCGCTGGCGGTGGGTAATTCATGGGAGTATGAGTATTACGCACTTAATACCCAAACAGATGAGTACGAATTAAGAGACCTTCTTTTAACCAGAACAATTACCGGTACTACCGAGATAGATGGGGAAACCTATTACAATGTTGATGTGATCACAACTGGAACAGATAGTTGTCCATTATGTGACGACCAATTGCAAACAGAATTGGTTAGAGATTCATTGGGCTATGAAATCAATGAGGAGGGAGTAATCTTGTTTTCTAAGGATGATGAAAACGATTACTTGATATACTCTCAGCCATTCGGGGATATTTTTGGTAAACTTCTTTCAGGGACAACCACTGTAGACGTAGAAGCTGGACAATTTGTCGCGCAAAGAAATGTGGTGTATGCAATTTTAACTTCCGGAGTGACCTCGGAAGGAACGGACGAAATTCTTTACTCAGACGGCGTGGGCATGGTTTTTAGAACGATATCAGCGGTTAATAATCCGAGCCCTCTTGGAGAGATTAGATTGAAATCGTATAATCTGGTAGAACAATAAAATGTAGGGATACGTATCTCCAATAAATCTAGTAGCATTTGCGCTGGATTTATGGCGCGTGCTGATGTTGCTTTTTTGCCCTCTTCAAGCCCTTTGATGCATCTAGAATATTCGTAAAAGCTATTTGGAGGTAAGAAATATTAAGTTTTGTAACATATCTAAATAGAACCACTAACTAATCCTGCCTATTCTATACAACTACTTATTAACCAAAATAACAATTTATTATGTATAGAATATTTTATTTACTTTTTGCAGCTACTATTTTATTCACCTCTTGCAATAACGATGATGACGCTGGTACTCCAGAGCCGGAAGAAGAGAATTTTTATGCCCTTACGGTCGGTAATACTTGGGAATACGACTATTATAAATTTAATACTCAAACAGAGGATTTTGTATTGATGGATGCGGCATTAACCAAAACTATTACAGGAACTACCGAGATCAATGGAGAGACCTTCTACAATATCCAGACCGTTTCAACAGGAACTTTTAATTGTATTTTTTGTAATGAGGAGGTTCAGAACGAACTCGTGAGAGACTCTTTAGGGTATCAAATTTACACTACGGGCACTATATCCTTTGCCACAGAAGATGAAACAGAATACAAAATGGCTGACCAACCCTTTGGTGAAGTCTTTGGAAAACTAGTGGCGGGAACGTCAACAGTGGAGGTAGAAGCTGGTACTTTTGCAACAGTTAGGAATATTAACTATGTCAAGTTTCCATCGGGAGAATTATCGGTAGGAGTAGGGCAAGTTTTATATGCAGATGGAATTGGTATGATAAAAGAAACTGCGTCTGCGATCAGTTCTCCACTCCCTTTTGGAGAGATTAGGTTGAGGTCTTATACTCAAGCGCAAGATTAGCTGTTAGGAATACATATCTTCAATAAATCCGGTAGCATTTGCACCGGATTTTTTTATGAGTTCTTGTTTTGCATTTTCTTGATCTTGTTGCTTCTTATCCTGAGAGAGCTTGAATTTACCGTCCCATTTGGTAATGGTAATATCGAACGCTTGGATATAATTAACAGCACCATCCATGCGCTTATTGTCTTTTTCTAAAACAAACTTATGATGCGGTTGTTCCAGAAACTCTGTCATAGCAACCATGGTGTCTTTTGCTGCATTTGGATCATTAATTAAAGAAATGGTTCCAGTTATATGTACAATAATATAGTTCCAGGTGGGGAGTTGCGTGGTGGTGTAAATACTTGGAGAAATATAAGTGTCAGGACCTTTAAAAACGACCGTCACTTCGGCACCGTCTTTTAGTGTCTCCACCTGCGGGTTAAACTTGTCAATATGCGCTACTAACTTTCCACTTTCATCATTATAAATAATTGGTATATGTGTCACAAAAGGAAGGCCGTCCTGAGCAGAGACTAACATCCCTAGCGGATATGCTTTTATAACCGCAATCATTTTCTGAAGGTCTTTGGTTTGATGATGAGGTGGAGGGTACATATAGATAGGATATATTAGATTTGAGAGGTGATACGTAAGACTGCGATGGAATTAAACCCCAAATTGGTTTAAATGGTGGTCCAAATGTTTGTATTGCATTTTCCCCCATTGTTCTTTGGTCAAAGCCCCAAACGCAGGGTGTGGTTTCCAGTCTTCTCGATCTCTTTGACTATTAAGTTCGTCCAATAGTGACTCTAAGTTTGCTTTTTCAGCTACAAAATCCCGCTCTTGGGTTTCCTTAAGTTTAGGTGCAGTTGGAAGGTTTTTTCTCCAAGGCTTATCGCTATACATGGATTTCTTAAAAAGTAAATTCACCAGCCAATTCGGCTTAAAACCATAATCTACTTTTTCTAGGATCACATTTAACGGTCCTTGACAGTGATGCACCATTTGGCCATGTGTCATTTTACCCCATTGCCTAGTAGAATCTTCTGATAAATTAGTGAGTCTATTTCTAATTTCAGTATATGCGTCTTGTTCAAAAATTGATTTCATGATTTTGTTTTTTAAAATAACGTTCAATTCTTGAATTAAATGCAGTCAATTCAAGAATTGCCACAACCATTAGTGACTTCATTATTGAATATAAATATACATTATTATCTTTATTGAAACGCAACCCACTTTGGAAGAAAGCAGTACTAGTTTTTCAATAAAATCTTGGAATGAAGATGATCGGCCAAGAGAGAAGTTGTTGCTCAAAGGGAAGTCGGCTTTAAGCGATGCAGAGCTCATTGCCATTTTAATTGGTAGTGGGAATAGGGAAGAAAGTGCAGTAGACTTGAGTAGGAGAGTGCTCTCTTCGGTAGAAAATAACCTAAACGAGTTAGGGCGATTGTCTATTTCAGAATTAGTCAAGTTTAAAGGAATTGGAGAAGCAAAATCGATTAGCATCATAGCAGCTTTAGAACTCGGTAAGCGGAGACGTTCAGAAGAAGCTCTTATTCGAAATAAAATCACTTCCAGTGTTTCGGTATTTGAATTACTTCAGCCTACCATAGGAGATCTGCCACATGAAGAATTTTGGGCAGTTTATTTAAACAATTCGAACAAGGTGCTTCACTCTCAGCAATTGAGTAAAGGAGGTATTACTGGAACGGTGGTAGATGTGCGCCTTACCATGAAGACCGCTATAGAATTAGGAGCGGTTGGGATTATCTTGGCACATAATCATCCAAGTGGTGCTTTAAAACCCAGTCAGGCCGATATTAAGCTCACTAAAAAGTTCAAGTTGGCAGGCGATAGTCTCGATATTAAAGTTTTGGATCATCTCATTATAACCGAAAATGCGTATTTTAGCTTTGCCGACGAACAACTTCTATAGCTTCTATGCTCCTAGTCCATACTCAAAAAATTACACCCAGACTTAACTATGTGTTTCGGCACATATGTACCAGTATTTTAGGTGTTAAGGTAGAGTTTACGTCCGTTATTGAAACATTTATATCGCATAGCGGTCCTAAGATTTCCTATGGAAAAGTAGCAATGGGAAATGAGTTGTTTTTTCAATCGCATGGACTGCTTACAGAACAGGGTTTTGAGGATGTAGATGTTGCTCTTAGTAAATGGAATACTAGTGTTTGTTTTTTTCCGATGAGTGATAAGAGTGCCTTACCGTTTGATATTTTCGCAGCTTCTTTTTATTTATTGAGTAGGTATGAAGAATACCTTCCTCATGTAAAGGATGAACTGGGGCGGTTTCCAGTGTCCGAAAGCCTCGCTTTTAAAGGAAAGTTTTTAGAAAAGCCCGTGGTCGACCTTTGGGCCTATGAGTTAAAGAAAATTTTGTTAGCAAATTTCCCCGATTTAGAGTTTACTTCTAATTCGTTTAAGTTCCATCATGTCGTTGAGGCAAAGCGACCGTTTGAATTCGCCCATCGTGGCTTTCTTCGTAATTTTTTCGGATATTTTAGAGACCTTTCAAAGTTTAGAATCACCAGGATTTTCTCTAGAAGTAGAGTACTATTAAAACTCCGAAAAGATCCTTTCGATACTTTTACTTGGATGATTAATTCTAATAAGAACACGGCTTCAGCGTTGTCCGTTTTCTTCCTTTTAGGAGAAGGAATGTCCTTTAGGGAGGATTTAAATACAAAAAAAGATAAATTTGAAGCGTTGGTTAAATACGTTGGCGATTACAATGAAGTAGGTTTAATACTCTCGTACCATTCGTTACACGACTACGATCAATTAAATAATGAAAAGAAGCAGATGGAAGAGCTTACCCATCGAAGTTTAAACAGTACTATGAATGACCAATTTAAGGTCAATTTGCCCAATAGTTACAGAGATTTGTTAGAGCTAGAGGTCAACCATGATTTTACCATGCTCTATGAAAATGCCTTCGGATTTAGAGCTGGAACCTGCACTCCCTTTTTATTTTATGATCTAGACTATGAAATTAAAACACCGCTTCTCATCCATCCTATGGCTGGAGCAACTTCTGCGCTGAAAAAACTACGAGAATCGGAGGCAGAAATGCTTTTAGAAACGATGGTGTCTGCGGTTCAAATGGTGAATGGAACCTTTTCAATGCTTTTTTCAAATAAAGATTTTGTCTCTTCAAAAGAAAATCACTTATGGCGATTCTTCTTTTCAGAAAACTAATATTATGGATAAAGAAAATATAACGGATGTGTTTTTCGATTTAGATCATACCCTTTGGGATTTTGATAAAAACTCGCGGTTGGCTTTCGCTAGGGTTTTCCGTAACCATGGAATTACCATAAAATTAGAAGACTTTGTTAAAGTCTATGAGCCTATCAATTTTCAGTATTGGAAATTGTACAGAGAGGAGCGCATCACAAAACAAGGTTTGAGAAGAGGCCGTTTCTTAGACTCTTTTCAACCTTTCGGAATTAATTACACCAATGAGGAGTTGGATATTTTGGCTAATTCGTATGTGGAAGAGCTTCCTAAAGATAACCACCTCTTTGAAGGGGCTATGGATGTACTTAGTTATTTAAGCGATCGCTATAAATTACACATCATTACCAATGGTTTTGGAGAAGTACAGCATTTAAAACTCAAAAACAGTAATATTGATCACTTTTTTCAAACCGTTACTACTAGCGAAGAGGTAGGGGTTAAGAAACCTAATCCGTTGGTTTTTAAACATGCACTTCAAAAAGCAAACGTCCAATCCTTGCAAAGTATAATGATTGGTGATACCTTTGAGGCAGATATTTTAGGAGCAGAGGCCGTTGGCATGAAGACGCTTTTTTATAATTATCGAAATGAAATACCACCTCACAACTATAAAATAATTAACCATATAAGAGAAATTAAAAACTATTTGTAAGATAATATTTCGCCCCAATGAAACGTTAGCTACTTAAATCATTCCCCAATGAAAATTAAACTAATAATACCTACTACAGTTTTATTTTTCAGCCTGTTATTGTTTTCTTGCGTCAAGGACGTCGACTTCAATGATGCTGATAATATCGCCATCACTCCCGTGGTCGAATTAGATCTCGTCTACTTCAGCTTAAACGCCCAGGATTTTTTCGATGAAGAAATAACCAACTCAAGTATCACACTTAGCGATACAACAGAGATTCGGTTTTTGGATGATACGGAGGTTCAGGAAAGCCTATTACGAACCGATTTCTTTTTTAAATTCACCAATAGCATAGAAAGAAGTTTTGACGTGGATTTTCAATTTATAAGTGAAGATGGACAAGAAACATATGCCCATAGTGCTTCCGTAAATGGTGGTTCTCTAGACAATGCTGTCGTTACTATAAGCGAAGTTACAGTTGAAGGACAAGAGATTTTAGATCTTACAGGAGCGAATAGGGTGGTGGTGAATGTCACTATTCCTTCATCCAGCGAGGAACTGGAAGGCACTCTTAAGTTACAGTCTAAGACTACTTACTATTTAGAAATTAAAGAGCAGGAATAATTACTATGAGAGTTATTTCAGTTCTATTTATGGCCTTTGGCCTATCGGTTGCCGTTGCGCAAAACAAACAGGTTTTATATGGCTTGGAAGACGTTCCACAGAGTCTGATGCTTAATCCTGGAAGCAGAGTACCACAGAAAGCCCACTTCGGGATTCCTTTTTTGTCACAAATTCACGTCAATGGAGGAGCCTCTGGACTTAGTGTGTTTGATATATTTGGACAGTCTGATTTGGATATAAACGCCCGCATTCGTGAAGCTGTTTTCGGGATGACCGATCGAGACTTTTTTACGGCTACACAACAGTTGGAGATTGCTAACTTTGGTTGGCGAGCAGGAGCAAATAAGGATATTTATCTTTCTGGTGGAATTTATCAGGAGTTTGACTTTATTAGCTATTTTCCTAAAGATTTAGCGGTCTTAGCACTCGATGGAAATAGAGATTATATTGGATTTGAATACGAGCTTGGACAGGTAAGTGCAACGGCAGATTTACTCACTGTTTACCATTTTGGTGCCAACAAACAAATTACTAAAAAGCTTACAGTAGGTGGAAGAGCTAAGATTTATTCTAGCATGCTTAGTGCGAAAAGCACCAATAATAATGGTGTTTTTGTGACCGAATTAGGTGACGAGAACAGCGAAAACATTTATGATCACATTATCCGAGATGCAGACATTACGGTTAATACCTCTGGAGTCGCTTCTTTGGATGGTGCCACACCTGGAAGTGTAATTGGAAGAGCTTTTTTTGGAGGAAATCTTGGATTAGGTGTTGATTTAGGAGCGACCTACGAAATTAATGATCGTTGGACGGCAAGTGCCAGTTTGCTGGACGTGGGGATGATTTTTCATTCCAAAGATACCGAAAGCTACAGAGCCACAGGAACAGATACTATTAGTGGGATTGAACTCATTTTTCCACCATTGGTAGTGGGAGAAGGAGCGCCACCATATTACGACGATCTCGAAGATGAACTGGAACAGGCGTTCCCTATTGATACCATAACGAGCGGATATACCCAAGCCAGACCTATGAAGTTTAACGCAAGTCTTGAATATAGCTTTGGTGGGTATGCTGGTGGTAGAGAGTGTGATTGCTTAAATAAAGGAGGGATTCCGAGGTTACAGGCAGTAGGATTTCAATTTTACAGTATACTAAGACCGAAGGGGCCACAAGGGGCAGCAACGCTCTTCTATAGGCGTAGGTTATTTAGTTTTCTTTCTGCGAAAGCAACCTATACTGTGGATTCCTATTCGTATTCTAACGTGGGTCTCGGAGCAGTGGCAGATCTAGGTAAGTTTAATTTCTATATAGCGGCAGACAATGTTCTTTCATATGGAAATATAGCAAAGGCAAAAAGTATATCTTTGCAACTCGGATTCAATATCAAAATAGATCAGGAATGAAAAAATATATAGCAGCTATCGTATTATCACTTTTTCTTAGTGTCAATGCCTTTTCACAAAAGGAATTAGGAGAGTATAGCTTTGTTGTGGTGCCCGATACGTATAGTTTTCTTCGTGAAAATGATCAATATCAACTTAATTCACTCACGAAATTCTTATTTAATAAGCATGGTTTTAATGCCTATTTTGGACAAGAACTGCCAGATGTGGGCAGATGTGATGGTCTTTGGGCAGATGTGGAAATTGACCCTGGATTTATTTGGACCAAAATGGTGGTGGTTTTAAAGGACTGCAACAATACCGAAGTTTTTAGGAGTTTTGAAGGTAGAAGTAAGAAAAAGGAATATAAAAAGTCTTATTACGAAGCACTTCGTAGCGCATTCGAGAGTATTGCTGCGCAAGGAGTGCAACAGCCAGATCCATTAGTTTTTACGAGCGGTTCAGATACGAAGAAGGATGTGGTTGACCAAGAGACTACCGTAGATGAGGAAATTTCCGAAGAAATTAAAAATACAGAAGTTGCACTTACCGAATTGGTTAATAAAACGACCAGCTACGTAAGCAATGGAAGCCCTTTTCTATTAATGGAGACTAGTGATGGATATAGCTTATATGAAGGTTCTCAAGGGGCTGAATTAAAACTGAAGGGGAATTTGACTCTCACTAGTGATAAGCGTCTGGAGTTTAAGGATGCAACAGGCAACATATTTAATGCGTCTTTCGATGCAGATAAAAACCTAATCATTGAGACCGGCTTTCAGAAAGTGCGATTCACTTTGGTCGATTAATACTCGTACTTATCACCCCAGAGGCTTCCTAAATATTTTTTTAAACTGTTTTCTCGAGCATTATTGCCGGGTTTATAAAAGGTAGTTCCAACCATTTCTTCGGGTAAAAACTCATGAGGGACAAAGTTTCCTTCGTAATCATGGGCATATTGATACGCTTTTCCATAGCCCAACTCCTTCATTAATTTGGTAGGTGCATTGCGGATAGATAGTGGCACCGATAAATCGCCCGTTTGCCTTACATACTGTTGTGCTTGCTTTATGGCAGCGTACGACGCATTGCTTTTGGGAGAAGTTGCCAGATAAACAGCACACTGGCTCAAAATAATACTAGCCTCTGGATATCCAATAGTGTTCACCGCGTTAAATGTTGCGTTCGCCAGAACGAGTGCCGTGGGGTTTGCCATGCCAATATCTTCTGATGCGGCAATGAGTAATCGTCGGGCTATGAATTTGATATCTTCTCCACCCTCAACCATCCTAGCCAACCAGTAAACCGCCGCGTTTGGATCACTCCCACGTATCGATTTTATAAAAGCCGAAACAATATCGTAATGAGATTCCCCAGTCTTATCGTACATTACCGTGTTTTTTTGCACTTTTCCGCTCACCAAGTCGTTTGTAACAACGACCTTTTCAGCGTTTTCCGAAAGAACTACCAGTTCCAGAATGTTTAATAATTTTCTAGCGTCTCCGCCGGATAGCCTAATGAGGGCTTCTGTTTCTTTGAGGGTGATTTTTTTTTCTGAAAGAACGGTATCCGTTTTTATCGCTCTTTTTAAAAGTGCTTCTAAGTCGGCTTTGGTAAATGCATTAAGCACATATACTTGGCAGCGTGATAAGAGTGCGGGAATAACTTCAAAACTAGGATTTTCAGTAGTGGCACCAATAAGCGTGATCCAGCCTTTTTCGACCGCTCCTAGCAGTGAATCTTGTTGCGATTTTGAAAAACGATGAATTTCATCTATGAAGAGAATGGGGTTTTTGGTAGTAAATAAATCGTCGCTCTTTTTAGCACGCTCTATTACTTCCCGTACAGCCGCTACACCACTATCCACTGCGCTTAGGGTGTAGAAGGGGCGACCAGAATCTGTTGCTATAATGTTAGCAAGAGTTGTTTTTCCAGTACCTGGAGGACCCCAAAAAATCATGGAGGAGATCACACCCGATTTAATTTGAGAAGATAAAGCTCCCTGAGGACCAATTAAGTGCTGCTGACTTAGATAATCATCGAGTGTTGTGGGTCTAATACGTTCGGCAAGAGGTTTACTCATGCCCGTAAAATTACGACTTTAATCTTTTTTCTATTTTGAAATGTCCATGAAATTACTTCACAAATTTTATGGTACCCGTGGTATCACCAATAGCCACTTTGGCCAAATAAGTTCCGTTAGGAAGGTTTGAAATATCAACTTCGCCCGAAGTTCTATCTGGGTGAGATTTATATACTATTTGACCGAGCATATTATGAAGAGTTATTTCAGAAATCGTTTCATTGCTTTTATATTGCAGTACTTCGTTGAATTGTGTGTTAATGAGTTGAAAATCTTTCGAATTAAAATCGATAGTTCCTGCATCAAGTGGGAAATCAGAAAATAAAAAATCGTCTATATAATAGCTGTTATTCGCGGAAATAGAAAAGAAATCAATACCTCCAAGGGAAGTAGCGGTGGTCCCGTCTGCGCTCGTATAGGGTGTTCCATAGGGAATTACTTCAACTCCATCTATGTTCATTCCCCAAGTAGCAAGTGAAATGCCAAAGGTGATATCCCATTCCATAAAAACCTCAAACCATTCATCATGTGGGAAATCAAAGCTTACGGCTCCTAAGGCGGAGTCGTCTATAAGTCCTACTCCTGGGTTAGCCAGGTCTTGGTTAAAGAAGATATTTCCTACTACCCACTCTCCAGCACCTATTGGAACTTCCCCCTGTAAATTCCAGTATGCTTCCTTATTTGATGGAACGTACATGTGAAAAATCACAAACCATTCTCCAAATATTTTATTCCCAAAGTCTAGAACGCCATCGGTAGTGCCGTTGTCGGGTACAAAGCCAGATAGCGAACCACTTCGGGCTTGAGCGGAGGACGAAAAAATGGCATCGCTGGAGGTTCCAGACCAAGACGTCCAGTGATTTTCAAAAATTTCAGACCCATCAATATAAGATTCCATGTCATCGTCGAACTCTACAGTTTGTGCAGAACCATGCATGGATGCTAATAAAAGTATTGCCAATAAAATGTAGTGTTTTGTCATAATAGTATGGTTGGTGGGGAGTTGAATATGGAAGATAAGGTTTAATGAGGACACTGACAATTTATCATATCTGGGATCTTGGGATTGCTTTTTGCTAATGAAACATTATGCAGGCGAAAAAACCTTTACAATTTAGTACAGACGTAATTCTATACCCGTTGCTCTTTGTCTTTTTAATTTGGGCGGTTTTTTGGGTTGAAATGCGCTTTAATCTTAGATTCACTACTTGGGGAATTTATCCGCAAAAGATAGAGGGCTTGCGAGGGGTGCTTTTTGCTCCTTTTATTCATGGTAGCCTAAAACATATTTTTAATAATTCTATTCCCTTATTAATTTTGAGTGCCGCCTTATTCTATTTTTACAGAGAAGCGCGCTGGAAAGTCTTAATTATAGGCACACTGCTAACAGGATTATTGACCTGGGCATTTGCTAGGCCTGCTTTACACATTGGAGCAAGCGGGGTAGTATATATGCTTGCTGCGTTCTTGTTCTTTAAAGGGATTTTTTCTAAACAATATCAACTTACTGCTCTATCTTTTGTGGTGGTATTTCTATATGGGAGTTTATTGTGGTACTTATTTCCTATCGATCCAAAAATTTCTTGGGAAGGACATTTATCTGGTTTTATTATAGGAATTTTATTCGCGTTTTTGATTAAAAAGAATCCGGTTGAGAATAAGAAATACGATTGGGAGCGTGCAGATTATAATCCGGATGAGGATGAGTTTCTTCAGCACTTCGATGAAGATGGAAATTTTATAGAAAAACTTCCCGAAGAAGAGCTTTTAGAAAACAACACTGATAGTGAGGTACCTGTTCGGATTAATTATATATTTAAGAAAAAAGAGTCGGATAATTTATAGTCCACGTTGTCGTGTAACCTCATAGAGGAATGCTCCACTTGCAACAGACACGTTTAGTGAGTTAATTTCGCCTAACAATGGCAATGCCGCCTTTTGATCTACTAGGCTCAAAACAGATTTTGAAACTCCCTTTCCTTCAGAACCCATTACAATGGCAATCGGTTGGTTGAAATCGACGTTATAGAGGCTCTCTTGTGTCTTCTCGGTTGCCGCTACTACTTTTATGTCGGATCCTTGTAAATAGAAGATAGCATCCTTAATGTGATCTACTTTGCAGATTGGAATTTTGAAAATGGCTCCAGCAGAAGTTTTAACGGTGTCTCCGCTAATTGGGGCTCCACCTTTTTTCTGAATAATGATGGCATCTACTTTAGTACATTCAGCGGTTCTAATAATCGCTCCAAAATTTCGTACGTCACTAATTTGATCTAGAATAAGAAATAACGGTTTGGATTCTTGGTTCTGTGCTTTTTCTACAACTTCCTCTAAGGTGAAAAAATCGATAGGAGAGGAGAAGGCTACAACACCTTGATGGTTGGAGTGAGTTAGCTTGTAAAGCTTTTCTTCTGGGACCAAGCTGATGGAAACATTGGAGGCTTCCATGGTAGAAACTATTTCATCAATTTTTGGGTTATTAATTCCTTTTTGAACAAATAACTTATCAATCACAATTTCAGATTTGATTGCCTCTAATACTGGATATATTCCAAAGATGATATTTTCTTTCGCCATGATGAAATGTAGGGGTTATAAAAAAAGGCTGCCTTAAAAAGACAGCCTTTAAATAGTTTATTGGTAAAATTACCGAGGTAAAATTACTTGATAACTTTAACAGTACCTTCTGTACCACCAATGTTTACTTTTACGAAGTAAGCTCCGCTTGCAAAGTTAGACATATCAACTGTAGAAGTTAAAGCGTCGATGTTTGCGTTGTAAACTTCTTGACCCAATACGTTGAAGATAGAAACTGAAGAGATAGCCTCTTTAGCTTGTAAGTTCAATACGTTACTTACTGGGTTAGGGTATACAGAGAATTGCTTCTCATTGAAATCTGCAGTTCCAGCAGCATCAATTGGGAAATCTTGGTATAATACATCATCTAACCAGTACTCGTTGTTAGCTGAGATAGAGAAGAAGTCAAAACCACCTAAAGAAGTAGCAGTTGTTCCATCAGCACTTGTGAAAGCAGTTCCAACAGGAATTACTTCAACACCAGCAACAGACATACCCCAAGTAGCTAAAGAAATACCAGAGTTGATATCCCACTCCATTCTTACTTCAAACCACTCATCGTGAGGGAAATCGAAGCTTACTGCTCCTAAAGCAGAATCATCGATAAGTCCAACACCTGGGCTAGCAAGATCTTGGTTAAAGAATACGTTTCCAATTACCCACTCTCCAGCTCCAATCGGCACTTGTCCTTGAAGGTTCCAGTAAGCTTCTTTATTAGAAGGAACGTACATGTAAAATTGTAAGTACCACTCTCCGAAAATTTTGCTACCTAAGTCAAGTACACCATCAGTAGTACCGTTATCTGGCACATAACCTGCAAGAGATCCACTTTGTGCTTGTGCAGAAGAAGCAAAAATCGCGTCTGCAGAAGTACCAGACCATGAAGTCCATTGTGCTTCGAAGATTTCAGAACCGTCAGTGTAAGATTCCATGTCGTCATCAAACTCAACAGTTTGTGCGTTAACACTAGTAAATGCAAGTGCAAGTAGTGCAACTAGGAAATAATTTTTTTTCATAATAGATAAAATTTAAAGTTTAATATTCTATAAAAGTACAAATTTTTCAATTAATCCAATGGTTTTGGGAGTTTTTTTTTGTTAAATAACAATTAATTATGATTAGAGATACGGTAATGTTAGAAATAAAAAAAGGGAAGATAAAATATCTTCCCTTTAAAGTGTTTCCACAATGTTGAACTATTTCTTAAACATTTAAGAAGATAATTTTATACAAGAATGGTGAACTGAAGTAGATACCACTAATAGTAGTACCAACATCTGTATTAGTAAATGTTCTTCCATCAGCCAATTCCAATTCTAGACGCAAAGCAGCGAAAGAAGGAACGGTGATAGCAGCATCAGCTGGATATGCATCAACGATGTCTTGAGTAGGAAGAGATACGGACGCTCTTGGAAGACCATTTACGTCAATTGCAAACTCATCAGCTCCAACAGTACTCATTAATACTTCAGGAACCGCTGTTCCGCCTCCATCAAGTACAGGAATAGTTAAATCTTGATCCTCATATAGACGCACATAAACACGTACTTCACCTATTTCAGGAACGAAGCTTCCATTTCCTTCTTGAACTTCCATTGTAAAGTCTACGAAGTTGTTTGCAGGATTAGTTAGTGTAACTAATTCAGCTGGCTCTGAAGTCACACGCAAAATAGCACCTGAGGTGGTATCCACGTCTGCCAATACTTGATCAATAACTGCATCTCCATCATCACAAGATGAAGCACTAGCTACTAATAAAGCAATCATTAAAAATTTAAATATATTTTTCATAATAGTGTCTTTTTAAAATTAGTTAGCAACTGGGAATCCTGGTGATGCTGGGTTATTGTCCCAGAATACTTGTACTCCAACATTTGGCTTTTGCGTAATATTACTATTAACGTTTGCCTCATTTGCAGGATAGAACATTGATCTTACGAATGGTCCAGGAGCTTGTTCAATGTTAAATTGAAGATTGGTAGGATACCCTGTTCTTCTGTACATATTGTATGACATAGATCCGTTTCCGTAGTTGTCGATAAATGTTTGCTCAGCTAAGATATTCCATCTTGCGTCTCCACTTGCGTTTTGAAAAGCACTAGATACAGCAGAAATATAAGCATTGTTGTCACCTGATGTAGGGAAGAACGTACTGTTTGCTTCTGGATCTACAGAACCGAAAGATTGTACTTTACTAATTGACTTTTGAAGTCCAGATTCTAAGAATCCTCTAGCAGTAGCAACTTGGTTTGAATTAAGTGCGAACTCAGCACGCATAAAGTCGATGTAAGAAGATAGCATAATTGGCATAATACCGGCTCCTCCTCCTCCTGCACCTACGGCAACAGAAGCTAACTCATCTCCGTCAAAACGACCTCCAACAGGATATACTCCGTTGATAGTACGTAGGAAACTGTCTGGTGGAATACCTTCTGCATTTCCATGGTCACGTCCCCAATAACCGTCAGGTAAGCTACAGAAAATCATTCCTGCTGGGAAGTGTGGTGGTGTTGGAGCACCAGCACAAGTTAAAACTTCTTGCTCATTTCCTGGGAAAACACAATCGTCTGAACCTGGAGTACAAGAACTTTGACGGTAGAAATAGTATCTAATTCTTGGATCTTCTAATTCAAGCATTGTACCCATTAACCAGTTAGATCTGTAACTTCCAGCTCCAGAAGTAGCGTAATCTGTGTTGTATCCAGGGTGTCTAGTATCTGGATTAGCTTCGTTTGTTCCATATTGAAATTGGAAATCGTCGCTAGCATTAGAAATATAATTACTTGAGTTGCTAACGATAGCATTAAAAGCACCACTGTTTCCAGTATTTAAGTATGCAATTAGTTTTGCACTGTTACCTGCTTTTCTCCATTTCGTATAATCATTATCGTAGAAAAAGTCGTTAGCAAGTGCATCACCTGGCTCATTTAAAAGAGCAATACCTTCGTCAATTAATGCAATTGCACCAGCGTATACATCAGCTCCTGGGTCTGCAATTGGCGCAGGGAACTCAACAGGTTGAGTAGCTTGGCTAAAAGGAATATCACCGAAATAGTCAACTAATGTAATTAGCGTGTATCCCTTGATAATTTTCATGATACCGATGTGCTTGAAGTTCTCATCAGCGATAGCTAATGGTTCTGCTCCTGCCATATCAGAAAACATTCCTTGATAAGCTGTCGCCCATTCGAAGTTCTGGTTAGCTGGCTCATAATTGTTTATGTAAGTTCTTCCGAACATATATTCAACACGAGATAGTTCTGCTCCGTTATCTCCCATTGTTCGCATGAACGTAGCGAAATCTAGTTGAATACGGTTTAGATAACGGTTTAAATCCGCCTTGTCTAATGTTACGTTATTTGGATCATCGAGTAGATCTAGGTCGGTAGTTTCACAAGAGGTGAAAGCCAGACCGATCAATAGAGCTACAACTGCTGAAATTTTATTGAATTTTTTCATGTCTTATTTTTTTTATTTTTAGAATGTAGCGTTAATACTAACTCCATATCTCTTGCTACTTGGTCCAGTTAAGAATTCAAAACCTTGTCCGTTACCAGCACCTAAACCAGTAGTGTTCGGGTCAAAGTTAATTCCTTCTGGAGTGTTGTAAGCGTCATACCACAGGTTGAATCCACTTAACTTGAAGCGAAGGCTTCCGAAAGGTGTTTTTTCTAACCATTTTGTTGGTAAAGTGTATCCTAGTGAAACTTCCTGTAAACGAATTACAGAAGCATCATATACAGAAAGCTCATCTGCCTGACTAGCGAAACCGTTAGTAAAGTAGAAATCTGAGTTGTTTATCTGAATATTGTTTGGCTCACCAGTAGTTTGGTTCACACCGTCAAGAATATAAGTTCCTAAACGATCTTCAGTATCAGTTGTTAATCCACGTCCAAGCAGTGTTGCTACGTAAGTAGAGTAAATGTCTCCACCAGATACATGGTTAACAGCTACATTAAGGGAAAGACCTCTCCAAGACATTGTACTGTTGTAGTTCATAATGAAATCAGGGTTAGAATCCCCAATTTGTGGAAGTAAGTCATCTTCATCAACAGACTCTGCAACGTAGTTACCAGCGTTGTCAACTAATAAGTTCCCGTTTTCATCTCTCGCAACTCGTGCACCGTAAAGTCCACCAAGTGGAGCACCTACTTTTGCACCGTTACCAAGGTTGGTAAATCCAGCGTAGATAATGAAATCTGTGTCTTGTCCTAAATCGATTACTTCGTTTTCGAAGGTCGTGAAGTTCACATTCATTTTCCAGTCGAATCCTCTTTCTCCACCTTTAAAGATGTTCAGACCTAAGTCAGCCTCTATACCTGTTGCTTCAATTTCACCAATGTTGTTATCCGTAAATAATGCACCAGTAGAAGCAGGAATAGGTTGATCCTGAATAATTAAGTCATTTGTAGTTCTTGTAAAGTAAGAGAAGTCAAATGTTAATCTTCCAAATAAGTTACCTTCAATACCAAATTCTAGTTCTTCGAAAAGCTCTGGCTTGATATCTGGGTTACCAATTGTACTATCTGTTGAGTTAGTAGTAACATCAGTTCCATCTCCGTCTTGGAATGCTTGAGTATCTAAGTTTACAAGAGTTACTGTAGGATATCCTGTAACGAAGTTAGCAGAAGTACCATAACCAGCTCTTAATTTTAAATACTTAATACCGTTGTCTGATCTCATTCCTGGGAAGGCAGCAGTTGGAATAAATGATGCACTTACAGAAGGATAGAATAATGAATTGTTGTTTGAGTTAGAAACCCAGTCATTACGTCCAGATAAGTTTAAGAAGAAGTAGTTGTCGTAGTCAAGTAAAATTTGACCAAACACACCAATAATGTTTCTTCTTTGGTGGAACTCAACTTGTGTTCTTTCAACAAACCCTGAGTGATCAAAGAATCCGAATACTTGTTGATCCGTACTTCTCAAACCTGTCGAGTTGAAGTCTGTACTCTTAGAAGTAGCTCCTAAAGAGGCGTTCAAATTAAGTTTGTCGTTGAAAAAGTCAAAGTTGTTACCAGAAAGAACAATCCTGTGATCGTAAATAGTGTTGGTATTGCTTACAGTTTGGTAAAAACCTCTCTGTGTGCTAATGTCATCACTTACACCACCTCTGTTTTGTCTGTTAACGTTTCCTTCAGAATAGTTATCAATACTCGCTTGGTAAAACAAGTTGAAGTTGTCAGTAAGGTTGTAGTCAATAGCTGCGTAACCATTTACACGGTTAACCAATTGACTAAATCTTGCATTCTGAACAGTCCATAATGGATGCTGAATTGCGTTATCTTGTCTGTAGTATACACTAGCTCCGTCAGGTAATTCGAATGGAAGCTCTTGGAAATCAATACTACGAGGAGTATAAAATAAATCTCCAAAGATAGAAGATCCAGTACCAATAGTACTACTACCGAAACTCGCGTTTACTGGAGGGGTTTTAAGATCTGTCTTCGTATAGGTCATCGAACCTCTTACGTTTACCTTGTTGGTAAGCTTAGCGTCTCCAGAGATCGTTAAGTTATTACGCTTTACGTTGTTTCCTGGAGTAAAACCATCTTCATCCAAGTGGCTAAATACAACACCGTACCCGTATTTCGCATCAGAACTACGTCCTCTTGCGCTTACAGAAATGTTTCTTGCCAAACCTTTTCTAAAGAAATCACGAACACTGTTTCTCGGTTTCCAGTCATAACGCTGTCCTTCGAATTGTGCTTGATAATCTGGGTAGTTTGTTCCCAAAAAGTCTGAAGTTGAATATGGGTGTGCTACTGTTCCGTTCTCATCGAAAGAAGGATCATTGCTCCATCCACCAAGTCCGTCTCTGTAGAAACCAGGACCCCAGTTAGAGTAGAACCAACCAAATGCTTGGTCAAATCCACCACCAAATGAATCTTGGTAATCTGGAAGAACAGAAACTTCGTTAACAAAGATAGAAGATGAAATCTCAATTTCTTGCTTCGCAGGTTGTTCTCTTGTACTTCCTGTTTTAGTTGTAATAAGGATTACCCCATTACGACCTTCAGTACCATAAAGTGTAGTTGCAGCTAAACCTTTAAGTATATCCACACGCTCAATGTTGTTCGGGTCAATATCAAAAGATCTACTCGATCCCATATTACCGTCAACAAAGTCACCCGCTTCGTTAGTGTCATTACTAATAGGTACACCATCAATTACATATAATGCATTGTTGTCACCTGAAAAGGAGTTGGTACCACGAATAATTACTTTGTTCGCAGAACCAGACATACCACTCTGAGTTGTAATGTTAACACCAGCAGCTTTACCCGTTAGTACACGAGTTAAATCCGTCTGAGGACTTTCCTTGATGGATTCCTCTTGGATAGAAGATACTGAGTAACCTAAAGCCTTTTTCTCTTTCTTCACTGCGAATCCAGTTACTACGACTTCGTTAAGCAACGAAGCGTCTGGTTCCATAGAAAAAGAGATGTTGGATGCAGATCCTACAGTTCTTTCTTCACTTTTGTAACTTAAATAACTGAAAGTTAAGACCTGTCCTTGATCAGCCGTAATGGTATAGTTACCATCAAAATCGGTCTGCGTTCCGTTGGACGTGCCTTTTACAATTACATTAACCCCTGGTAGTGGCAGATTTGCTTCATCTGATATCGTACCTGAGATTGTTTTTTCTTGTGCGAACGTGAGTTGCACTACAAACGCTAGCAATAGCGTTAAAATTCCACTAAACTTTGTTCTCATTTTATAATTTATTTGAATTAGCCAACGCCAAAAGTCACAATAAAAAGTTAAATACACAACTTTTTAAACTTAAATTTTGGTTTTTTTTATGAGTTGGGTTCTAGCCTGAAATACTTGTTATAGTTATACTTGTGGCAATATTTGCTTTAATGATTCTTTTTAAATGAAAAAAGGTCCTATCAAAAAAATGAAGGACCTTTCGTTTAAATGTAGTTATTTGTTTTGTTAATTAGCGCGAAGAGCAATATTTGCGTTTGTTCCTCTAACTACACCAGATACTTCTTCGAAACCTATAACTAAAGGCTCAAATTCAGGCGATAACGAACTGTTTACCGCTGAAAAGAATAAGGTTCCAGATCGTTCGTTTGCTGGAATAACTACTGTTTCTTCGAAAAAGTAGTTGTCCGCCGTAACGCTGGTTTCATCAGCAATTACAACAACGTTAAGAACGCGTTCAGACGTGGATGCAGATGACACGAAAAACGGCACAGGAAAATTGTTTATTCCATTGCTTCCAACTGGTAGTTCTAAGGTAGCTCCAAGAGTAAACCCTGCAACTGTAGGTCTGTCTGTCTCAAATTCATCATACTCTTCTCTACATGAACTAAAAGTTACCGTAACAATAAGGAGAGCGATATATATATGTATTTTTTTCATTTTTATAGGATTTAATTAGTAACCTGGATTTTGAACTAAATTAGGGTTGGAGTCTAAGGACTGTTGACCAAAAGGTAGTTGAAGTCTATTGCTTCCTTCTGGAAGTGTCAATTCGTCTGAAGCTGTTCCAGATCCATCTGCTAGATCACCGTCGTTTGTTCTGTTAACTCCCTGTCCCCATCTTTTTATGTCAAAAAAGCGTTGGTATTCGAAAGCAAATTCTAATCTTCTTTCAAGTCGGATCGCATCTCTTAAGGCATTTCCAGTTTCACCGCTTGGAGGTGTGTTGTATCTTCTAGTTCTCACTCTGTCTAATTCAGCTCTTGCAGAAGATTCATTGTTTAAATTAAAGAATGCTTCAGCTCTATTGAGTGCGGCTTCAGCAGATCTTAAAATTTTATAATCTACTAACCCGTTTTGTCCTCCTGGACGAGCGAATAATTTTTTAATACCATTCACTGGATTACCACCATTTACTCCATCAAAGATATAGGCGTCTCTTCTAATATCATCACTTGCATAAAGGCTATTTAATTCGAAAGATGCTACATATTCAGGAATAAGACTGTTCGCGTTTCCTTGACTCCAAGTAACCCCTATACTGTTTCCTAAGATTCCAGCTTCGTTAGGGATGTAGAATAATAGTCCAGAGCGATTGGTGTCTTCCCATACTCCTACAACATCTCCTCTTGGAGCGATAGGTGTAGAAATTCCATTGGTTGCGTCAATTGCATTTTGCCATTGCCCCATGTAAAGGTATGTTCTCGATAATAGAAGACGAACGGCATCTTTACCCATTCTTCCTTCTGGATTGGTGTCATTTATGTCTGCCACCGCATCGCGAAGATCTTGAGCTATTAGCTCGTAAGTCTCACCTACAGTTAATCTTTCTGGCAAGATGTTTGGATCTGCAGAAGTTAAATAGGCTACACCTAAACTAGAGTTTGCATCTCCAGATTGCGTTGGAATTTTCCCAAAAACGCTAACCAGATTAAGATGGCCTAATGCTCTTAGCGCTTTAGCTTCTGCTACAACATTTGCCTTGTTGTCACCTTCAAAACCATCGGCGAAAAAGATAACTTGATTGGCCCGATAAATCATGGCATAGGCGTCAATATAGAATTGGCGCATTGTTATATCTGCATTGTAGTTCCAGTCGTGAAGTATTCTTTTTGTATTTCTACCTCCTTGGGCTAAGACTACATTGTCTGCCAAGATATCTGGAGCACTAAGCATGGATCCAGCATCGCTGCTTCCGTAAAGTCCGGTTGCTGTAAGGCCTAAATAGGCTCCTCTAACACCGTTTTCGAAATCCTGAGCCGTTTGAAATGCATTTTCAGTTGCAAATTCATCAAACGGTAGTTGGTCTAAGTTGTCTTCACATGACGTCAGCGCGCCAATGGAAAGAACTGTTATTGCTATTTTATAAATATATTTTTTCATAATTTTTTTTTTAGAAGCTTACATCAATTCCTACCTGCACAGATTGTGCGTTTGGATAACTATATAGAGTTGCCTCTCCCGGCGCTACAGTGTTAGCAAAACTAATTGTTTCACCAGAAGATAAACCTACTTCAGGGTCACCCCAGAAGTCTGAGAACGTAAGTAAGTTTTGTCCTTGAACATAAATTCTTAGACTGTTAATAGGAGTTCTCTTAAGAGCTTCGTCGTTAAAGTTGTACGAAAGTGTTACGTTTCTCATTCTAATGTAATCACCTTTCTCTAAGAATCTGTCTGAATTAACTGAATTAGCCTCATTTTGGAAAATCGGACTTGGAAGCACATTAGTGTCTCCTGGTTGTTTCCAATAGTTGAAAGCTTCAACCGCTTGGTTGTCATCGATGTTAATTGCGTCCGAAACTAAGTTGGATCTCACGAAGTTATTTACCCAGTTTCCGGCCTTAAATACGAAGTCGGTTCTTAACCCAAATCCTTTGTAATTCAAGTTAGAGAAGAATCCCCCTTCTTTATCGGCAAGGGTTGATTTTCCTTGGAAAACTCTATTTTCTCCCTCAGGTAAGTCTCCAGCTCTGTACGTTTCACCGTCAGCACCGAAGAATAGCGGTGCACCAGTAGCTTCATCTACACCTGCATAGCGAACCAAATAGTGTTCATTAATTTTTCTACCTTCACTATAAGTAATATTGAAAGCGTTAGCTGGGGTTACATCTTCACCATCTGGTAATTCTACAATTTCGTTTTCTAAAAACGCGATGTTTCCACCAATAGTCCATTTCAAGTTATTGTTTCTAATAATGTCTCCTTGGATTGCGAATTCGATACCCTTGTTCTCAATAGTTCCTAAATTTCCAAAGATAGATCCAACACCTGCTTCATCTGCAGTTGGGATTGCGAATAATAAATCTTCCGTTCTTCTTTGAAACACATCTGAAACTAAACTAACCCTTCTGTCGAACATGTTTAGCTCAAGACCAATGTTGCTAGTCTTTGTAGTTTCCCATTTAAGGTCTGGGTTACCAATATTAGAAGGGGTTGTTGCAGATCCTCCAGGGTATGATGCGAACGCTGCATTGTCTTGTGCTGCATATCTTGTAATACCGTTACGGTTACCAACGGTACCATAAGAAGCTCTTAATTTTAGGTCATTGATCCAATCCACTTGGAAAAAGTCTTCTTTAGCAACATTCCAACCAACACTTCCACTAAAGAACAATCCGAAACGGTTGTCTCGTCCAAAGTTAGAAGAACCGTCATATCTCACAGATGCTGAAGCTAAATACTTCTCTTGGTAATCGTAATCTGTAAATAGACCATAGGATACCAAGGTTAAAATATTTCTAGTTGTTGATCCTTGAGTTACTTGAGCAGCGTTAGATTGAGTGGTTAAGGCTGATGATGGAAATCCAATACTTCGTACTCTATATCCGTTGTTTTCATTATAGTTATATTCAAAAAGACCCAACGCATTGAAGTTGTGATTGTCGTTTTGTAAATTATAATTTAAACGATTACTTAATGTAATGTCGTATCTGTAAGTTCCTGTATCAAGTTTGTTACCCGGGTTATTAGGGTCACCAATAATTGCATCTAATATTCCGCCTGGTTTTGAGAAGTTTTCATTTCGTTCATTCAAGCTGTTAACCGCTACGGCAAAGCTATAGTCGAAGCTGTCAGAGAAACGTACATTCGCATTTACACTTGTTAAAAGATTGTTCTGTATAGCAATTGCTGGTTCAGATAATAAAGCTCCTCTTACATTGAATGTAGTGTGGGTTGGGTTGTAAACTGGGTTTCCATTTTCATCGAGCAATGGGTTTCCGTCGTCGTCTAATAGAAATTCTGGCTCATAAGCGTTGTAATCAAATAATGCTCTAAAAGGATTTTGAACATTATTTCTATCTCTTGGTTCATCACTGGTAGATCTTGAGTAACCAACGTTCACACCAACACTAAGCCAATCTTTTACATCAAAATTGGTATTTAATCTGGCGTTGATTCTTTCAAATCCGTCAATTTGATCAATAATCCCTGTGTTTCTGTCATGACCAATAGAAAAGAAGTAATCCATTCTTTCGGATCCTCCAGAGAAAGAAACGTTGTTGTTTTGGATAATACCATCTCTTAGCATAAGATCGTACCAGTCAACCTCTGTGTCTAGTAAAAACTGACGTTCCGGGCTACCAGGCAGTGTAGTTACACCAGGAAGGCTTCCTGCAGCGGAAACTCCCAACGCAAATACTTCTGCTTCATATTGTAATTTTTGACGGGCATCCATAATATCAAAGTTTGGCTCAATACCCCTCGTAACACCATATCTCGAGCTATAACGAATGACACCTTCCTTATTTCTATTACCACTTTTAGTTGTGATTACTACTACACCAGCAGCTCCACGAGAACCATATTGAGCAGTAGTTGCAGCATCTTTTAAAATTTCGAGACGTTCAATGTCACTATTAGGAATGCTTGCCAAATCTTCCTCTCTAATAATTGCGCCATCCACTACATAAAGTGGTGAAGAGGCTCCAGCTGTTAAAGATCCAACTCCACGAATACGTACGAAGGCTCCTTGTCCTGGTTTACCATTTGCAGCTGTA
Organism: uncultured Flavobacteriaceae bacterium; assembly: GCA_947495135.1. GTDB lineage: Bacteria > Bacteroidota > Bacteroidia > Flavobacteriales > Flavobacteriaceae > Aureisphaera. The sequence goes on along the minus strand of CANLXN010000002.1, from coordinate 254,188 downwards.
ACTTGAACACCGGCAGCCTTACCTTGTAATAAGTTGTCAATACTGGTAGTTGGAGTTAACTCAGCGATATCGGAGGCTCCAATGGATACTACGGCCGAGGTTTGTGTAGTTTGATTTCTTCTAGAATAACCTGTAATTACAACTTCTTGCAAGACAGATCCAGCAACCATTGCAATGTCAATAGTATTTGAAGATCCAACGGTTTGTTCCTGTGCTTCAAAACCTATATAGGTATAGACAAGCGATTGTCCTTGACTTGCATTAATGGAGTAATTTCCGTCGAAGTCGGATTGCGTTCCCGTACTTGTTCCCTTAATAATGATGTTTACACCGGGCAACGGGGCACCAGTATCGTCGGTAATATTACCGGTAATGGTGTTTTCTTGAGCAAAAGTAGTTTGCGCAAAAAACAGCACTAGCGATAGCGTTAAAATTTTTGTTAGAAATGTTTTCATAGATAATTTGTTTGAATTTGCTACGTCTAAAGTCTTAAGAAAATGTTAGAATGACAATTTTTTTCGCAAGAAATGTGTCTTTTTTTTGAGATTAAGTAAATTATTATCGGGTTTCACTAAAACCTTGAAGATAGGCTGATATGTATCTTGGTATTAGAGAACTTGAAATTTTGTTCCTGCGATACTCCGTTGGCAATATTGAATTTAAAAATTCCTGCTTCTGTTTGCAAGCCTAATCCAATTCCAAAACTATAAAGCTCTTCTTTTAAATTGAGGGTTTGGTTTTCGAAATAAGCAAGGTCGATGATACTGTGGATATAAGTGCTTTGATTGAAAAGATATCGGTATTCTGTGTTTAATACTGAAAAAATAGAAGCGTCAATACTATTCTCGCTAAAGCCTCGAATACTGTTAATTCCTCCAAATCGAAAAAGCTCATTGGTAAGGTAGGTTTCACTTGACAGCAAATTGCTCTCATTGTTGAGATAAAATGAGTTCCGATCATTAAAGTTGAAAATATGGCTTATGGTAGTGGTGATTCTGAATTGGTCTTCTTTAGTATCGCTTGTTTCTCGATTTCCTAGCTCAGTGCTGAGTCCGATATACGTTTTTATCGGGAATAAGTTCTTCGTTTGTGGTTTTGTATAAGTAGCACCAAATAGGACGTAGTTGGAATTGAAATCTTCAACTGTTTGCCCTGCTACAGCCTCGTCTAATAGGTTGCTCGATTCATAACTTTTGTAGCCAGCATATACGCTGGTGTTAGGATTGGCTTGATAATTCAGTCGTGCCTGTTGGTCTGTAGTGGCAAAAGTACTGTCTCGTTTAAAAATTTTTAATTCTAATTCTGCTCCAACAGGTGTTCTAAATAGATAAGGGAGGCTTGTTTTAACCCGAAAATTTTGTTGATCGCGTCCATCGGATTTAAAGTTAATGAGTAGTTGTTCACCAAAATTGAGATTGTTGTTGAGCTCTAGATTGAGATAGCCATTGAACTCTAGTTTTTGAGTTGCTTCGTTGGTAGCGAAACCAAGTATTCCGTCGAATAAGTTATTATTCTGTTTTTCAAGATAAAAATACACTGTTGTAGAATCGCTTCTGAAAAGTGCTTCTGGTGGTCTTAGGGTGCTAACAAAGCCTAAATTATTTAGAATTTCATTTTGATTAATAACCCTTTGTTGGTTGAATACACGTTCCTTTTTAATTCCAGCGTAATACCGAAGAAAAGAAACAGGGAATTTATCATATCCTTTTATCACAATTTTATCTAAAGTTCTAACCGCGCCGTAATCGATAGAAAGTTCGGCCGTTAGTAGGGAAGTATTTTCAACTTTGATGTTTATGAGCTGTAATGTCGCAAACGAATTTCCTTTTTTGGTGCTTTCTTGATTTAAATAAGAAAGAGCTGCGCTTACTTGTGGTATGGGTATAGTGAAGTGGTTGTCAGTAACATTTTTGCTAATTCGAGCGATTTTTTCTTTACTGAAATGTTCTTTCGAATAAGCAATTTCTATTTCTTTCCAACGATTGCCTAAACTGTAAATAGTTTCGAAGAGGGTGTCATTTCTTTTCGCTAACTGTTGGAGTTGGCATTCTATAAATCCTTGTTCTTGAAATTGAACGGTCAGCATATCTGCCTGTTCTTTAAGCGAGGCGTAGTCTTTAAATCTTAACGTTGGATTAATGGTGTCCAAAAGCCCTTCGGGAATAGGGGTTTCGGTTGTTATTTTCATCTGAATATTCTGGGCGGTAGAATTTTCAGAAAAAATAGTACATATATTAAGGTATAATAGAAAATATAGAAAATATTTCAACGTGCCGCTATTAAGGGGTGTAAATCTAACGCTATTGCTTTTCTTTTCATATGTATATCCATCAGAAAATGTAACGAAACTCGATTTTACAAAGGAAATATGAACCGATTTTGTTTAATTGGATTGAATTAAATTGTTTCTAAGATTAAATAATTGTAAGTCCTTGAAAAATAAATTTAACTGGGTTTGATAGTTCAGATTTTATTTCTACCTTTGCACGCCCTATTTAAGGGGAAGTTGTATAATTAATTTAAGTATAATAAGTATTTTATATGCCAACTATTTCACAATTAGTACGAAAAGGAAGAGCCAAAATAACCAAGAAGAGTAAATCGGCTGCTTTAGATTCGTGCCCGCAACGCCGCGGTGTGTGTACGCGTGTATATACCACTACGCCTAAAAAACCGAACTCAGCTATGCGTAAAGTAGCGCGTGTTCGTTTAACAAATGGTAAAGAGGTAAACGCATACATCGGAGGTGAAGGACACAATTTACAGGAGCACTCGATAGTATTGGTTAGAGGTGGAAGGGTGAAAGATTTGCCAGGAGTTAGATACCATATTGTTCGTGGAGCCTTAGACACCGCAGGTGTTGAGGGAAGAACACAACGTAGGTCTAAGTACGGTGCAAAACGCCCTAAGAAGTAATTTTAAACATTTTTAAAACGAAGAAATGAGAAAAAGAGCAGCCAAAAAAAGACCGCTTTTACCAGATCCAAGGTTTAACGACCAGTTAGTAACACGTTTTGTAAACAACATGATGTGGGATGGTAAGAAATCGGTGGCTTTCAAAGTTTTCTATGATGCAATTGACATTGTAGAAGAGAAAAAAACAGACGAAGAAAAAACGGCGCTAGAAATTTGGAAGGATGCCCTTTCAAATGTGATGCCTCACGTAGAGGTACGTAGCCGAAGAGTGGGTGGAGCAACATTCCAAATCCCAAATCAAATACGCCCAGACCGTAAGATTTCAACAGCCATGAAGTGGTTAATACTTTATGCTAGAAAGCGAAACGAGAAGTCGATGGCACAAAAGTTGGCGGGAGAGATCCTTGCTGCTGCTAAAGAAGAAGGTGCTGCCGTTAAGAAGCGTACCGATACTCACAAAATGGCTGAAGCAAACAAAGCATTCTCACACTTTAGATTTTAACGGAAATGGCTAGAAATTTAAAACTTACTAGAAATATAGGTATTGCTGCGCATATTGATGCCGGTAAAACTACTACTACAGAGCGTATCCTTTATTATACAGGGGTAAGCCATAAAATTGGAGAAGTTCATGATGGTGCCGCTACAATGGACTGGATGGAGCAAGAGCAAGAAAGAGGTATTACTATTACTTCTGCTGCGACCACTTGTGAGTGGAAGTTTCCAACTGAAAATGGACAACCTACTGCTGATGCGAAAGGTTATCACTTTAATATTATTGATACTCCAGGTCACGTAGACTTTACAGTGGAGGTGAATAGATCACTTCGTGTATTGGATGGTTTGGTCTTTTTGTTTAGTGCGGTAGATGGTGTAGAGCCACAGTCTGAAACTAACTGGAGACTTGCAGATAACTACAAGGTGCCGCGTATTGGTTTCGTAAATAAAATGGACCGTCAAGGTTCTAATTTTATGATGGTTTGTCAGCAGGTTAAGGACATGTTGGGTTCTAACGCTGTTCCAATTGTAATGAATATTGGTGACGAAATCGATTTTAAAGGAATCGTAGACTTAGTGAAGAACCGTGCTATTGTTTGGCATGATGAAACACAGGGTGCTACCTTTGATGTTATTGATATTCCAGAGGAATTAAAAGAAGAGGCGAAAATTTTACGTGGTAAGCTTATTGAAGAGGTTGCTGCTTATGATGAAAACCTTTTAGAAAAATATATGGAGGATGAAGACTCTATTACTGAGGATGAAGTGCATGCTGCGCTTCGTGCTGCTGTAATGGATATGTCTATCATTCCAATGATTTGTGGATCTGCATTTAAAAACAAGGGTGTTCAATTCTTGTTGGATGCTGTTTGTCGCTACTTACCTTCTCCTGTTGATAAGGAGGGTATTGTAGGGGTGAATCCAGATACAGAATTAGAAGAGTTACGTAAGCCAGATGTAAAGGAGCCATTTGCTGCTTTAGCATTTAAGATTGCCACAGATCCTTTTGTAGGGCGTTTGGCGTTCTTCCGTGCATATTCTGGTCGTTTGGATGCAGGATCTTATATCTTGAACAATCGTTCAGGTAAGAAAGAGCGTATATCTCGTATCTACCAAATGCACTCTAACAAGCAGAATGCGATCGATTTTATCGAGGCAGGAGATATTGGAGCAGCGGTTGGATTTAAAGATATCAAGACTGGTGATACTATGTCTGATGAGAAGCATCCAATTATTTTAGAATCTATGGACTTCCCAGATCCAGTAATTGGTATCGCGGTGGAGCCTAAAACGAAGGCAGATGTTGATAAATTAGGTATGGCTTTGTCTAAGTTGGCCGAAGAAGATCCAACATTCCAAGTTCGTACAGATGAAGCTTCAGGACAGACAATTATTTCTGGAATGGGTGAGCTTCACTTAGATATTATTGTAGATCGTTTAAGACGTGAGTTCAAGGTTGAAGTGAACCAAGGACAGCCACAGGTTGAGTATAAAGAGGCTATTACTAAAGTCGCGGATCACAGAGAAACTTATAAAAAGCAATCTGGTGGTCGTGGTAAATTTGGTGATATTGTATTTACATTGGAGCCTGCTGAAGAAGGAACCGTTGGTCTTGAATTCGTAAATGTTATTAAAGGTGGTAATATTCCAAAAGAATTTATCCCTTCAGTTGAAAAAGGATTTAAGATGGCCATGGTTAATGGTCCCCTAGCTGGATTTGAGGTAGATAGTATGAAAGTGACTCTAAAGGATGGATCGTTCCACCCAGTAGATTCTGATCAATTATCTTTCGAATTGGCTGCGAAACTTGGATTTAAGAACGCTGCTAAGGCTGCGGGAGCTGTAATCCTTGAGCCTATCATGAAGTTGGAGGTAATTACTCCGGAAGAAAACATGGGTGATATCGTAGGAGATTTAAATCGTCGTCGTGGAACTATTACCGATATGGGTGATAGAGCTGGAGCGAAAGTTGTAAAAGGTGAAGTGCCTCTTTCTGAAATGTTTGGTTATGTAACCACATTAAGAACGTTGTCTTCAGGTCGTGCAACATCAACAATGGAATTTTCACATTATGCGGCAACACCTTCGAACATTTCGGAAGAGGTAATTGCAGCAGCAAGAGGAACTAACGCTTAATTTTTCAGCAATGAGTCAAAAAATAAGAATTAAATTAAAATCGTACGATCATAATTTAGTGGACAAATCTGCTGAGAAAATCGTAAAGACCGTTAAAAGTACTGGTGCAGTGGTAACAGGGCCAATCCCTTTACCAACTCACAAGAAAATCTTTACAGTGCTACGTTCGCCACACGTAAACAAGAAGAGTAGAGAGCAATTCCAATTAAGTTCTTACAAGAGGTTATTGGATATCTACAGCTCTTCTTCAAAAACAATTGACGCTCTAATGAAATTAGAGTTGCCAAGTGGAGTAGAAGTAGAGATCAAGGTGTAAGTTAATTCTGGGTTCAGAATTATCAACATGTCCTAAGCTTGTTAGCAAGGGAAAAACGGAAACAAAGTAATATTCAGGGTTGGATTTATTTTGACCCTGTTTTTTTTCTGAAAAGGTTTCGAGAGGGTATTTTTCAGAATATATAAATAGAAAATAGTAATAATCAATAAATAATAAATTATGTCTGGGTTAATTGGAAGAAAGATAGGGATGACCAGCATCTTTGACGCAAACGGAAAAAATATGCCGTGTACCGTTATTGAAGTTGGGCCTTGTGTTGTTACCCAAGTCAGAACCTTAGAGGTTGACGGGTATGAAGCTCTTCAACTCGGTTTCGATGACAAAAAGACTGCCGTAAAAGCTGCTGAAGGGCATGCTAAGAAAGCAGGAACCGTTGCAAAACGTAAAGTCGCTGAATTTCGAGGATTTGATGAGGAATATAAATTAGGTGATACTATCACGGTAGATCATTTTCAAGAAGGAGAATTCGTAGATGTTTCGGGTACTACTAAAGGAAAAGGTTTTCAAGGGGTAGTAAAACGTCACGGTTTTGGTGGTGTGGGTCAAGCGACGCACGGTCAGCATAATCGTTTAAGAGCTCCTGGTTCTATTGGTGCTGCTTCTTATCCTGCGAGAGTATTCAAGGGAATGAAGATGGCTGGACAAATGGGGAATGAAAAAGTGAAAGTACAAAACCTTAGAGTGTTAAAAGTAGTTGCTGAAAAGAATCTACTTGTTGTGAAAGGATGTGTTCCTGGTCACAAAAATGCTTATGTAACTATTCAGAAATAATGAAAGTAGCAGTAGTAGATATAAACGGAAAAGATACCGGTAGAAAGGCAGACCTTTCTAAAGAGGTATTTGGTATAGAGCCTAATAACCACGCTGTATATTTGGATGTGAAGCAGTACTTGGCTAATCAACGTCAAGGGACTCACAAGGCAAAGGAGCGTGCTGAGATTACGGGAAGTACTCGTAAGATCAAGAAGCAAAAAGGAACTGGTACTGCCCGTGCGGGAAGTATCAAGTCTGGTGTATTTAAAGGTGGTGGTAGAATGTTCGGTCCTAGACCAAGAAGCTACTCTTTTAAATTGAATAAAAACCTTAAGAGATTAGCTCGTCGTTCTGCTCTTTCAATGAAGGCAAATGATAAGTCAATCGTTGTGCTTGAGGACTTTACATTAGACGGACCTAAAACAAAAGATTTTACAGCTGTATTGAAGTCGTTAGGACTTGAAAACAAAAAGTCTTTGTTTGTGTTGGGAGAGTCAAATAATAATGTATATTTGTCGTCTCGTAATTTGAAAGGCACTGAAGTTATAACTAGCTCAGAATTAAGCACTTACAAAATTATGCATGCAAATAGCGTTGTGTTATTTGAAGGTTCTTTGGAAGGAATTGAACAAAATTTAAGTAAATAGAAACAGGATGAATATCTTAATTAAACCTATTATTACAGAAAAAGCTACAGCAGATGCGGAGTTGAACAACCGTTTTGGTTTTGTAGTGAACCCTAAGGCGAACAAGGTAGAAATCAAAAAAGCGGTTGAGGCTGCTTATGGAGTTTCTGTTACTGCAGTTCGCACAATGAATGTCCGCCCGGACAGGAGAACACGTCATACAAAGACGGGTATCCAAACTGGTAAAACAAATGCTTACAAAAAAGCAATTGTACAGGTGGCGGAAGGTGATACAATAGATTTTTACGCAAACATCTAAGCAATTAGATAAGATTTAAAAAGACAAAAATGTCAGTAAGAAAATTAAAACCAATCACCCCAGGACAGCGTTTTAGAGTTGTTAATGGATTTGACGCCATTACAACTGATAAGCCGGAGAAGAGCTTGCTCGCTCCGAATAAACGTTCTGGAGGTAGAAACAGTCAAGGAAAAATGACCATGCGCTATATAGGTGGAGGTCATAAGAGACGTTATCGAATAATCGATTTCAAACGCGACAAGCAGGGAGTTCCTGCTACGGTTGCAAGTATAGAATACGATCCAAACCGTACGGCGTTTATCGCATTGCTTAATTACCAAGATGGTGAGAAGCGTTACGTAATCGCACAAAACGGTCTTCAAGTTGGTCAAAATATCGTTTCAGGCGATAAGGTGGCTCCAGAGATTGGAAACGCTATGACCTTAGCTAACATTCCATTAGGTACTATTATTTCTTGTATAGAGTTGCGCCCAGGGCAAGGAGCTGTTATGGCTCGTAGTGCAGGTGCTTTTGCTCAATTAATGGCGAGAGATGGGAAGTATGCTACAGTGAAATTGCCTTCTGGTGAAACTCGAATGATTTTAGTTACATGTATGGCTACTATTGGTGCTGTTTCGAACAGTGACCACCAGTTGTTAGTATCTGGAAAAGCGGGTAGATCAAGATGGTTAGGAAGAAGACCACGTACAAGACCAGTAGTGATGAATCCAGTCGATCACCCAATGGGTGGTGGTGAAGGTAAATCTTCAGGAGGTCACCCACGTTCTAGAAATGGCATTCCTGCGAAAGGATATAGAACCCGTTCTAAAACTAAAGCGAGTAATAAATATATTATCGAACGTAGAAAGAAATAAGCTATGGCAAGATCGTTAAAAAAAGGACCTTACGTTCACTACAAGTTAGAGAAGAAAGTTCAAACAAATGTTGAGTCAAACAAGAAGACTGTTATCAAAACTTGGTCGCGTGCTTCAATGATTACTCCAGACTTTGTTGGGCAAACCATTGCAGTTCACAACGGACGTCAATTCGTTCCAGTGTATGTAACTGAAAATATGGTTGGACATAAATTAGGAGAATTTTCACCTACAAGATCATTCCGTGGTCACGCTGGTGCAAAAAATAAAGGAAAAAAGTAATAGGCCATGGGAGTTCGTAAAAGAGAAAGAGCAGAGCAGATCAAGGAAGCGAAGAAGACACAATACTTCGCTAAGCTGAACAATTGCCCTACGTCACCAAGAAAAATGCGTTTAGTAGCGGATTTGGTAAGAGGTGAGAAAGTAGATAAAGCGCTTAATATTTTAAGATTTAGTCAAAAAGAGGCGTCACGTCGCTTGGAGAAGTTATTGTTATCTGCTATTGCCAATTGGCAAGCAAAGAACGAGGACGCTTCAGTGGAAGATGCAGACCTTTTTGTTAAAGAGATCCGTGTAGATGGTGGTACTATGTTGAAAAGACTTCGTACCGCACCTCAGGGTCGCGCGCACAGAATTAGAAAACGTTCCAACCACGTAACACTGGTTTTAGGAGCTAACGATAACACACAAAGCTAAATTTAAATGGGACAGAAGACAAATCCAATCGGAAATCGCTTAGGTATCATACGAGGATGGGAATCCAACTGGTACGGTGGTAACGACTACGGCGACAAACTCGCTGAAGACGATAAGATTAGAAAATATGTTCACGCTCGTTTAAGTAAAGCAAGTGTGTCTAGAGTAATCATTGAGCGTACGCTTAAACTTGTAACCGTTACTATTACTACTGCAAGACCTGGTATTATTATTGGGAAAGGTGGTCAGGAAGTAGACAAGTTAAAAGAAGAGCTTAAGAAGATTACAGGTAAAGAAGTACAGATCAATATCCATGAGATTAAGAGACCTGAGCTTGATGCGTATTTAGTAGGTGCTAGTGTTGCTAGACAAATTGAGAATAGAATCTCATACCGTCGTGCGATAAAGATGGCAATTGCTGCTGCAATGCGTATGAATGCAGAGGGTATCAAAATTCAGATCTCAGGACGTTTAAATGGTGCTGAAATGGCACGTAGTGAAGCGTACAAGGATGGTCGTATTCCTTTATCTACTTTTAGAGCCGATATAGACTATGCTTTAGTTGAGGCACACACTACTTATGGTAGATTGGGTGTTAAAGTATGGATCATGAAAGGCGAAGTATATGGTAAAAGAGAGCTTTCTCCATTAGTTGGCATGGCCAAAAAAGGTGGAAAAAGCGGTTCTGGCCGAGGTGGTAACAACAAATCACGTCGTAACAGAAAGTAATTTTTTAAAGAAAACAGAAAATGTTACAACCGAAGAGAACAAAATACCGTAAAATGCAAAAGGGCCGTATGAAGGGTAATGCAGGTCGTGGAAACCAGCTATCCTATGGAACTTTTGGTATTAAATCTTTAGATTCAAACTTTTTGACTGCACGTCAAATTGAAGCTGCACGTATTGCTGCTACTCGTTATATGAAGAGAGAGGGTTCAATGTGGATTATGATATTCCCAGACAAGCCGATCACTAAAAAGCCTCTTGAGGTACGTATGGGTAAAGGTAAAGGTGCTGTGGAATATTGGGCAGCCGTTGTTAAACCAGGAAGAGTTTTGTTTGAATTATCTGGAGTGCCTTTAGAGGTGGCTAAAGAGGCATTGCGTCTTGCGGCTCAGAAACTTCCAGTAAAAACGAAATTCATCATGTCTAGAGATTATCAGGCTTAATTTTTTGAAATTGTCAATATGAAACAATCAGAAATAAACGAAGCATCAGTGGCTGAATTACAGGAGGCACTAGCCGATAGTAGAAAAGCTTATTCAGATTTGAAAATAGCACACGCTATATCACCGTTGGATAATCCAATTCAATTGAGAGGTCACAGAAGATCAATCGCTAGAATTGCGACAGAACTAACTAAAAGAGAAGTGCAGTAATTGTACGAAGCTGAAAGATGGAAGATAAAAGAAATCTAAGAAAAGAACGTATAGGGATAGTGACTAGCAATAAAATGCAAAAGTCAATTGTAGTTGCCGAAGTAAAAAAGGTAAAGCACCCTATGTACGGAAAGTTCGTTTTAAAAACGAAGAAATACGTAGCGCACGACGAGAAAAACGACTGCAACGAAGGAGATACTGTAAAGATCATGGAAACAAGACCTATGAGTAAAACCAAATGTTGGAGATTAGTAGAAATAATTGAAAGAGCGAAGTAACCATGGTACAACAAGAATCAAGACTAAAAGTAGCAGATAACACCGGAGCAAAGGAAGTCCTTACGATCCGCGTGTTAGGAGGTACAAAAAAGCGTTATGCTTCAATTGGTGACAAAATTGTTGTTACTGTTAAAGAAGCTACTCCTAACGGAAATATCAAAAAAGGTACTGTGTCTACAGCAGTTGTAGTGCGTACCGTGAAAGAAGTTAGAAGAGCAGATGGTTCGTACATCCGTTTCGATGATAATGCCTGTGTGCTTTTAGGACCTCAAGGGGAAATGAGAGGAACACGTGTATTTGGACCCGTAGCGAGAGAACTTCGTGACAAGCAATTTATGAAAATTGTATCATTAGCACCAGAGGTGCTTTAATACGAAATAATTAAGATGGGAAAGCTTAAAATAAAATCAGGAGATAACGTGCTAGTTACTGCAGGAGACCACAAAGGTTCTGAAGGTAAAGTATTACGTGTGCTGATTGAGAAAAACAAAGCAATAGTAGAAGGAGTAAACATGGTAAAGAAACACGAGAAGCCTAGCGCTGCTAGTCCTCAAGGTGGAATTACTGAGAAAGAAGCTCCTATTCATATTTCAAACCTTTCATTGAAAGATCCTAAGTCGGGCGAAGCTACGAGAGTTGGATATAAGATGGAAGATGGTAAAAAAGTACGATTTGCTAAAAAATCGAATCAAGTATTATAGTTATGGGATATACACCAAGACTTAAGGACGAATATAAGAGCAGAATTGTGAACGCTCTTACAGACGAGTTTGGCTACAAAAATGTAATGCAGGTACCAAAACTAAAGAGCATCACGGTGTCTCGAGGAGTTGGAAACGCAGTAGCAGACAAGAAACTGATTGAGTATTCTGTTGACGAATTGACAAATATTACGGGGCAAAAGGCAGTGCCAACTATCTCTAAGAAAGATGTTGCTACCTTTAAACTACGTAAGGGAATGCCAATTGGAACGAAAGTAACATTGCGTGGAGAACGTATGTATGAGTTTTTAGATAGACTTATAACTTCTGCTTTGCCACGTGTACGTGATTTCGGCGGAATAAAAGCTACCGGATTTGATGGTAGAGGTAACTACTCTTTAGGAATTACTGAGCAGATTATCTTTCCAGAAATCGATATCGACAAGGTGAAGAAAATTGAAGGAATGAATATTACTTTTGTTACTTCTGCCGATACAGATAAGGAAGCTAAATCATTATTAACCGAACTGGGATTACCTTTTCAAAAGAACTAAGATATGGCTAAAGAATCAATGAAAGCCCGCGAGGTGAAAAGAGCAAAAACGGTAGCAAAATATGCTGAGAAGCGCAAAGCTTTGAAAGAAGCTGGTGATTACGAAGCACTTCAGAAGTTACCTAAAAATGCTTCTCCAATACGTATGCACAACAGGTGTAAGCTTACTGGAAGACCTAAAGGTTATATGAGACAATTTGGTATTTCACGTGTTACCTTCCGTGAAATGGCTAACCAAGGGTTAATTCCTGGTGTTAGAAAGGCTAGTTGGTAAAATTATAAATGGAGTGAAGGTTCGAAATAGTTCGAAAACCACATTCGCAAATTAACAAAAATGACTACAGATCCAATCGCAGATTTTCTAACGAGAGTTAGAAATGCAGTTAAAGCAGGACACCGCGTTGTAGAGGTGCCAGCTTCTAACTTAAAAAAGGAGATTACAAAGATTTTGTTTGATCAAGGTTTTGTTTTGAGTTACAAGTTCGAAGATGAGCAAGGGCCTCAAGGTACAATCAAGATAGCTTTGAAATACGATAAGCTAACGAAAGACCCAGTAATCAAAAGAATTCAAAGAATTAGTAAACCAGGTTTACGTAAGTACTCAGGATCTTCAGAGATGCCTCGTATTTTGAACGGCTTAGGAATTGCTATTGTTTCAACTTCAGCAGGAGTTATGACAGCTAAGCAAGCAGCCGCTCAAAATGTTGGTGGAGAAGTACTTTGTTACGTATACTAATATAAAAGACTAGAAATGTCAAGAATAGGGAAAAGCCCAGTAGCAGTACCAGATGGTGTTACCGTTGATATTAAAGACAACGTAATTACCGTAAAAGGGAAGTTAGGCGAGTTAACGCAGGAGTATTCTGATGTTAGCGTAAAAGTAGAAGAAGGAAACGTAATTGTTGAACGTTCTTCTGATGCAAAAGATCACAGATCTAAGCATGGTTTATATCGTTCACTAGTATTCAATATGATCGAAGGTGTATCTAAAGGATGGACTAAAGAATTGGAACTAGTAGGTGTAGGTTACCGTGCAAGTAACCAAGGTCAAAAATTAGATTTGGCAGTTGGTTTTTCACACAATATTGTTTTAGATATTGCTCCTGAAGTAAAAGTTGAAACAGTAAGTGAGAAAGGAAAGAATCCTATTGTAAAATTAACTTCTCATGATAAGCAGTTGGTTGGACAAGTAGCGGCTAAAATCCGTGCGTTCCGCAAGCCAGAACCTTACAAAGGAAAAGGAATTAAGTTTGTAGGTGAAATCATTAGAAGAAAAGCAGGTAAATCTGCATAAGAAATTAAGTTATGGCATTATCTAAAGAAAATAGAAGACAGCGTTTGCGTTATAGAATACGCAAGACTGTTTCAGGAACTGAACAACGACCACGTTTGGCAGTTTTCAGAAGTAATAAAGAAATCTATGCGCAGCTTATCGACGATGTAAATGGTAAAACAATTACTGCAGCATCTTCAAGAGATAAGGACGTAGACGCTTCAAAAGTTAACAAGGTTGAAGCAGCAAAATTAGTAGGAAAGGCAATCGCCGAAAGAGCTATTAAAGCTGGTGTTGAAAGTATTACTTTCGACAGAGGAGGTTACCTATATCACGGAAGAGTTAAATCATTAGCCGAAGGTGCTCGCGAGGGTGGACTAAAATTCTAAGAATATGTATCAAGATTATAAAAACGTAGAAACAGTTAAACCTGGAGGTTTAGAATTGAAAGACCGTTTAGTTGGTGTACAACGTGTAACTAAGGTAACTAAGGGTGGTAGAGCTTTCGGATTTTCAGCTATTGTAGTAGTTGGTGATGAGAACGGAGTAGTTGGACAAGGACTTGGAAAGTCTAAAGATGTTGCTAGTGCGATAGCAAAAGCAATTGAGGATGCTAAGAAGAACTTAGTACGTATTCCTCTTAACAAAGCATCTCTTCCACATGAGCAAAAAGGAAAATACGGTGGAGCGAGAGTGACATTGTTGCCTGCAGCTCCTGGTACAGGGGTAATCGCTGGTGGTGCAGTTCGTGCTGTTCTAGAGGCAGTTGGTGTACATGATGTATTATCAAAATCTCAAGGATCATCTAATCCTCATAATGTAGTGAAAGCAACTTTTGATGCGTTATTGCAATTGCGTAGCGCCCAAACAGTAGCGAAGCAAAGAGGTATTTCACTTGAGAAATTGTATAAAGGTTAAAATACTATAGAAATGGCAAAAATTAAAGTAAAAAAGGTGAAAAGTGCGATCAATCGTACTCAAAACCAAAAGAGAACGCTCGAAGCTTTAGGTCTTAAAAAGATCGGTCAAGTTGTGGAGCACGAAGACACGCCAAATATTCTTGGTATGATAAAAAAAGTTAATCACCTAGTTTCAGTAGAAGCTAATTAAGATATTCAAAATGGATTTAAGTAGCTTAAAACCAGCTGAAGGTTCAGTTAAAAGACAAGGAAAGCGAGTAGGTCGTGGACAAGGTTCTGGTAAAGGTGGGACTGCAACACGTGGTCACAAGGGTGCCAAATCACGTTCAGGTTATTCTAAGAAATTAGGGTTCGAAGGTGGACAGATGCCATTGCAACGTCGTGTTCCTAAGTTCGGTTTCACAAACATAAACCGCAAAGAATACCAAGGAGTTAATCTGGATACGCTTCAGGACTTGGTAGATAATAAAAAGATTAAAGATACTTTAGACTTTGATACAATTGTAAGTCTTAGGTTAGCCGGAAAGAATGAAATGGTGAAGATTCTAGGAAGAGGAGAATTGAAGGCTAAATTAAAAGTATCTGCTCATAAATTCACAGCAACTGCTAAAGCCGCTATCGAAGCCGCTGGAGGAGAAGCTGTAGAATTGTAATTTTATTGATCTTATGAAATTTATTGAAACCATAAAAAATGTTTTTAAGATAGAAGAACTGCGTAACCGAATTATGGTGACGTTAGGTCTTTTATTGGTGTACCGTTTTGGTGCGCAAGTTGTGCTACCGGGAATTGATGCTTCTAAGTTGAGCGAATTCGCCGGAAACTTTGACGCTGGTGGAATAGGTGGACTATTGAATGCATTTACTGGAGGAGCGTTTGCGAATGCCTCGGTTTTTGCATTGGGTATTATGCCTTACATCTCTGCATCTATTGTGGTTCAATTAATGCAAATAGCAGTTCCTTACCTTCAAAAATTACAAAAAGAGGGTGAGAGTGGAAGAAAGAAAATTACACAAATTACTCGTTGGTTAACCATCGGAATTTGTTTAGTTCAGGCACCGAGTTATATTGCAGGTATCCAGTATTTAGGAGTTCCTGCTGAAGCTTTTATCATTGGGTTAACGCCAACCTTCTATATTTCATCTGTGATCATTCTTGTAACTGGTTGTATTTTTGCAATGTGGTTAGGTGAGAAGATTACCGATAAGGGTATAGGAAACGGTATCTCTATTTTGATTTTAGTAGGTATCATTGCAACACTTCCTGTTTCTTTTATTCAGGAAATTGATTCAAGAGTATTCCAATCTAATGGAGGGTTAATTCTTATTCTAATCGAATTGGTTATCTGGTTCGTGATCATCTTACTGTCTATACTATTAGTAATGGCGGTTCGTAAGATTCCTGTGCAATACGCAAGAAGAACAGCGAGCGGAGGATATGAGAAGAACATTTTCGGTGCAAGGCAATTCATTCCTCTTAAGCTAAATGCTTCTGGAGTAATGCCTATTATCTTTGCACAGGCAATTATGTTTGTACCTGTGACCTTAGGAAGCGCGAGTTTTATGAAAGATTCTGCTGCGGGTCAATGGCTTCAAGTTAACTTCAGTGATATTTTTGGAGTTTGGTACAACGTAGTATTTGCATTATTGATTATTATATTCACGTATTTTTACACCGCGATTACAGTTCCTACCAATAAAATGGCAGACGACTTAAAGCGGAGTGGTGGATTTATTCCGGGAATAAAACCAGGAACCGATACGGCAGAATATTTAGATAGAATTATGTCCCAGATTACCTTACCAGGTTCTGTATTCTTAGCATTGATCGCAATTTTCCCTGCGTTCGTTGTGAAGCTTATGGGTATTCAGCAAGGATGGGCGTTGTTCTACGGAGGTACATCTCTACTAATTATGGTAGGTGTAGCTATCGATACCATGCAACAAATTAATTCGTATTTATTAAATCGTCACTATGATGGTCTAATGAAAAGCGGTAAAAACAGAAAAGCAGTAGCATAATTATGGCAAAGCAACCAGCAATTGAACAGGACGGAAGTATAGTTGAAGCATTATCGAATGCTATGTTTCGTGTAGAATTGGAAAACGGTCATATTGTTACGGCACATATTTCGGGTAAGATGCGAATGCATTATATTAAGTTGTTACCGGGAGACAAAGTGAAATTAGAAATGAGTCCTTACGATTTGACTAAGGCTCGTATAACGTATAGATACTAAGGACGAATAGTTCGTTCCTATCTAAATAAAAAAAGAACAGATGAAAGTTAGAGCATCCGTTAAAAAGAGAAGTGTCGACTGCAAAATAGTGCGCAGAAAAGGCAGATTATATGTAATTAACAAAAAGAACCCAAGGTTCAAACAAAGACAAGGATAAGTTATGGCAAGAATCGCAGGTGTAGATATTCCTAAACAAAAAAGGGGTGTAATCGCGTTAACGTATATCTTCGGAATTGGTAATAGCCGAGCGAAGGATATACTTGAGAAAGCCGGAGTAAGCGAAGACAAAAAAGTAAACGAATGGGACGATGATGAAATCGGAAAAATTCGTGATGCTGTTGGGTCTTTCAAGATCGAAGGTGAATTACGTAGTGAAGTGCAGTTAAGCATTAAACGCTTAATGGACATAGGATGTTACAGAGGTATTCGTCACAGAGCAGGTCTTCCTTTAAGAGGGCAGCGAACGAAGAACAACTCAAGAACAAGAAAAGGAAAACGTAAAACTGTTGCTAACAAGAAAAAAGCAACTAAATAACCTAGAGATATGGCAAAGTCTAGCTCAAAAAGTACAAAAAAACGTAAGGTTAATGTTGAGGCTACGGGTCAAGCACACGTTACTGCTTCTTTTAACAACATTATCATTTCGTTAACCAATAAGAACGGGGATGTAATCTCTTGGTCTTCTGCCGGTAAAATGGGTTTTAGAGGATCTAAGAAGAATACTCCTTACGCTGCACAATTAGCATCAGAAGATGCGTCTAAAGTGGCTCACGAGGCAGGATTACGTAAAGTAAAAGTCTACGTGAAAGGACCTGGAAATGGTAGAGAATCTGCTATCCGTACTATCCACAATGCAGGAATTGAAGTAACTGAAATTATCGATGTTACTCCAATGCCGCACAACGGATGTCGTCCTCCTAAAAGACGTCGTGTATAATACATACGGAAGAATCACCCTTTATGGGTGATTCTTTTATATTTTATTAATACCTTTGCGGGCTTTAATAAATATTTAATTTAAAGATGCTTTCGGGCATCTTAACTAGTAAATAATAAATATCAACCGAAGGAGTAAGAGAGCTAGAGGATTAACGTAAGACCTTAATTTAGTTTTTTCCTTCAAAATCAATTTGAAATGGCAAGATATACTGGTCCTAAAACTAAAATAGCTCGAAAGTTTGGAGAAGCTATTTTCGGTGAAGACAAATCTTTTGAGAAAAGGAATTACCCTCCAGGGCAGCACGGAAATAACCGTCGTCGTGGTAAAAAATCTGAGTACGCAATCCAACTAGCTGAAAAGCAAAAGGCAAAATACACCTATGGTATTTTAGAGCGTCAATTTAGAAATATGTTTAAAAGAGCAACAGCAGCACCTGGTATTACCGGTGAAGTTTTGCTTCAACTTTGTGAGTCTCGTTTAGATAATGTTGTTTTCCGTATGGGAATAGCTCCTAGCCGTAGTGCTGGAAGACAATTAGTGTCTCACCGTCACATCACTGTAAATGGTGAAAAAGTAAACATACCATCTTACCAATTAAAAGCTGGAGATGTGGTAGCAGTTAGAGAGAAGTCAAAATCTCTTGAAGCTATCGAAAGTTCGTTGGCAAACTCAAGTAATGTATATGAGTGGATCACTTGGAACTCTGAGACTAAACAAGGAACTTTTGTTTCTGTTCCTCAGCGTCTTCAGATTCCTGAAAACATTAACGAGCAGTTTATCGTCGAATTATACTCTAAATAATAAATAAAATCACATTGGGATTTAGCCAAAGGGTTTATTTGAATTCTTCAAACTTATAGACCGCGCAACTAAATAACAATTAAAACGAAGAAAATATGGCAGTATTTAGTTTTCAAAAGCCTGATAAAGTTATCATGATTAATTCAACCGATTTCGAGGGGAAATTTGAATTTCGTCCTTTGGAACCAGGTTATGGATTAACAGTAGGTAACGCATTAAGACGTGTGTTACTTTCTTCATTAGAAGGTTTTGCGATCACTTCGGTAAGAATCGAAGGGGTAGATCATGAGTTTTCTACAATCGCAGGGGTAGTGGAAGATGTAACGGAAATCATCCTTAATCTTAAGCAAGCACGTTTTAAGAGACAAATAGATGAGATCGATAACGAAACTGTTACAATTTCAGTTTCTGGTCAAGATCAATTAACCGCAGGTGATTTTCAAAAATTCATCTCTGGTTTCCAAGTTTTGAATCCAGATCTTGTGATCTGTAATATGGATCCTAAAGTAAACTTGAATTTCGAGATTACTATCGAGAAGGGTAGAGGTTATGTTCCTGCAGAGGAGAACAAAAAGGCAAACGCGCCTTTAGGTACTATCTTTACAGATTCGATCTATACACCTATCAAAAATGTGAAATACAGTATAGAGAATTACCGTGTTGAACAAAAAACCGATTATGAAAAATTGGTTTTCGAAATCATGACCGATGGTTCTATTCATCCAAAGGATGCTTTAACTGAAGCGGCTAAAACGTTGATTCACCACTTCATGTTATTTAGTGATGAGCGTATTACTTTAGAAGCAGACGAGATTGCACAAACTGAAACTTATGATGAGGAGTCTCTTCATATGCGTCAGTTGCTTAAAACTAAGTTAATCGATATGGACCTTTCTGTTCGTGCTTTAAACTGTTTGAAAGCTGCAGAAGTTGATACTTTAGGTGATCTAGTATCTTACAACAAGAATGATTTGATGAAATTCAGAAACTTTGGTAAAAAATCATTGACCGAACTAGAAGAGTTGGTAAATGTAAAAGGCCTTAACTTCGGAATGGATCTTTCAAAATATAAATTAGACAAAGACTAGTTGGTTTTGTTGTTAATTGTATTGTTTTTACGTAACAATTAACCTCATAGTTAACCGTCAAAGTAAAATAAATAAACATAATCATATTTTGCTCCCAGCGTACGGCTGGTTTGGTAGCAAGATGATAAAACAAATGTCATGAGACACGGAAAAAAAGTAAATCACTTAGGAAGAAAAACGGCGCATAGAAAGGCAATGTTAGCGAATATGGCTTGTTCCCTTATTGAGCATAAAAGAATAAACACCACTGTGGCTAAAGCAAAAGCTTTGAGAGGTTTTGTTGAGCCAATGATTACTAAGTCTAAAGAAGATACCACTCACAATCGACGTATTGTAATGGCTAAGCTTCGTCAAAAAGATGCGGTAACAGAATTGTTTAGAGACGTTGCTGTGAAGATTGGAGATCGTCCAGGTGGTTATACTCGTATTATTAAATTAGGAAACCGATTGGGTGATAACGCTGATATGGCGATGATCGAATTGGTAGACTACAATGAAGTTTATAACGCAGGAAAAGCTGTTAAGAAGAAATCTACTCGTAGAAGTCGTCGTGGTGGTGCGTCAAGCACTCCACCAGTAGCTCCAGCAAAAGCGAATAAAGAAGAAGAGTAAATGAAATTCTTCTACTGAAAATAACAAAGGGATAAGCTATTTAGTTTATCCCTTTTTTTTATACTATTTTTGTCAAACTCTTTTTTACATTATGAAATATCAAACACGAAAAAAAGCCTTAATCCTATTAGCAGACGGAACCATTTTTTATGGTAAAGCAGTAGGAGACAAGGATGGTACCGCCTTCGGTGAAGTTTGTTTCAACACTGGAATGACAGGTTACCAAGAGATTTTTACAGACCCTTCTTATTTCGGACAACTTATGGTAACTACCAATGCTCATATTGGAAATTACGGTACAGCCGCGGAAGAAGTTGAATCTGATTCGGTAAAGATTGCAGGACTCATTTGTAGGAATTTCAGTTATAACTACTCAAGACCAGAGGCCAATATGTCTCTAGAAGATTTTCTGGCTACTAATAATCTTTTTGCGATTAGCGATGTGGACACAAGAGCCTTGGTAAATTATATTCGTGATAATGGAGCTATGAATGCCGTTATTTCCACAGACGTTGATAATATCGAAGGATTAAAGAAACAACTTGCGGAGGTTCCAAATATGAATGGCCTAGAATTGGCTTCAAAGGTTTCTACTCAAGAGCCCTATTTTTTTGGAGATGAGAGTGCAACCTATAAAGTTTCGGCTTTAGATATTGGAATCAAGAAAAACATTCTCCGTAACCTTGCGCAAAGAGACTGCTATATTAAGGTGTTTCCTTACAACGCTTCATTTGAGGATTTAGCTGCTTTCGATCCAGATGGTTACTTTTTGAGTAATGGGCCAGGAGATCCTGAACCACTGACCGAAGCAATAGAAACGACTAAAGAAATTTTAAAAAGCAATAAGCCTTTGTTTGGTATCTGTCTTGGACATCAAGTTTTAGCATTGGCAAATAGCATTTCGACTTACAAAATGCATAATGGACACCGTGGAATTAACCACCCTGTTAAGAACTTACTTACTGGAAAAGGAGAAATTACATCTCAAAATCATGGTTTCTCCATCAATAAAGAGGAAACAGAAGCCAATAGTAATGTGGAGATTACTCACGTTCACTTAAACGATCATACTGTTGCGGGAATTAAACTGAAGGACAAACCGGTCTTCTCTGTTCAATACCACCCTGAAGCTGGTCCTGGGCCTAATGATGCAAAATATCTCTTCGATCAATTCGTGGAGAATATGAAAAACTAGAAAAGATAAAAAAGGCTCAGTTAAATGAGCCTTTTTTTTGTTCAGTTAATAGCGGTTTCAATAAAGGCTGGTCAAAATTATTTAAGAGTCGCATTTTAAATTTAATCGATCTACGTATTGTGGTTATTTCATCAAAACTATTATTTTTTCCGATATCCATAATTGAGAATTAATCCGAAAACGTTTTAGCCTCTAATATGGCACTAATATGACGTTTTCGAAACATTAAATTAAGCACATTTCGTATCTTCACAATTCAAAAATAATACAGAAAACTATGAGCCATATTATTGATATCAAAGCAAGACAAATATTTGATTCACGCGGGAATCCAACCGTAGAGGTGGATGTAATTACTGAAAATGGGGTTTTAGGTAGGGCGGCTGTTCCCTCCGGAGCTTCTACTGGAGAGCATGAAGCAGTAGAATTGCGTGATGGTGGAGATAGCTATATGGGGAAGGGAGTTTTGAAAGCTGTTGAGAATGTAAATGGTAAAATTGCAGGCACGCTATTGGGTGTTTCTGTATTTGAACAAGAATCTATAGACAAGATTATGATCGATTTAGACGGTACGCCTAATAAATCAAAGCTAGGGGCAAATGCCATTCTTGGTGTTTCTCTTGCCGCCGCTAAAGCAGCTGCTAATGAACTCGGTTTGTCGCTTTTTCGATACGTTGGTGGAGTGAGTGCTAAAACACTTCCAGTGCCCATGATGAACATTATTAATGGAGGCTCCCACAGTGATGCGCCTATTGCATTTCAGGAATTCATGGTAATGCCAGTAAAAGCCAAAAACTTTACACATGCTATGCAAATTGGTTCTGAAATTTTTCATAATCTTAAAAAGGTCTTACACGATCGTGGTTTAAGCACCGCGGTAGGAGATGAAGGTGGTTTCGCTCCTACCTTAAATGGAACAGAAGATGCCCTAGAAACGATTGCCATCGCTACAGAAAAGGCTGGATATAAATTGGGGGATGAAGTAATGATCGCTTTGGACTGTGCTGCTGCCGAATTCTATGTAAATGGAGCATACGATTACACTAAATTTGAAGGTGAAAAAGGAAAAGTACGTACTTCTAAAGAACAAGCAGATTATCTAACAGAACTTGCCACCAATTATCCAATTATATCTATTGAAGATGGAATGGATGAAAACGATTGGGAGGGATGGAAATACCTAACCGAACAGTGTGGAGACAGAGTGCAACTTGTTGGAGATGATCTATTCGTAACCAATGTTGACCGCTTATCTAGAGGAATTAACGAAGGGATTGCCAATTCTATACTTATCAAAGTAAACCAGATTGGTACGCTAAGCGAAACTATTGCTGCTGTGAACATGGCGCATAATGCTGGATATACTTCGGTAATGTCTCATAGAAGTGGAGAGACCGAAGATAATACTATTGCAGATCTCGCAGTGGCTCTAAATACAGGCCAAATTAAAACCGGCTCTGCGTCGCGTAGCGACCGAATGGCGAAATACAACCAATTGCTCCGCATAGAAGAGGAATTAGACGAAACGGCCTACTACCCGGGTAGAAAAGCCTTTAAGATCTAAGCCATTTCTTCTGAGACCTACCAGTTCAGGAATAAATTACTTACTAAATTCCAAGAGCCGTCTGAAAATTCTTTCAGACGGTTTTTTTAACTTAACTTTTTAAGGAAGTAGTTTTGATATGTTTTATTTTTAGCTTAAAAGATTGAACAAATGAAAACACTACCCATCCCCATTCTGTTGCTTTTTTCATGTATTATTCAAGCACAGGAGCAGTTATTATCATTTACAGCGGTAAGCGAAAACACATTATTGCTTAAATTTGATGAAGGAGAAAAGAATCTCACCAATTGGACTGAATACTATATCTATGACGCGCCAAATGAAGACTACTTTGGACAAATTGATGAGGCACAGGCTTTAATTCAGTCAAATTTCAGTATTACCAGTGCAGAGGACGCCAATTATACATCTCCTCAAAATCCAGTAGCTAACTATTTTAAAAGCAAAGAACAAAAAGGACTTTTTGAATATTATGTCTATTTAGAGTTGCCAACCCCAATGATTCCTGGTTCAACGTACAATGTTGCGGTTTCCAATATAAATGCCGCTCTACCATCTTATAATTTCACTTTTAATGTTTTCGAATTTGTTTCTGAAAGCGTTCATGTAAATCAGGTCGCGATGATTGCCTCTGCGGAAGAGAAATACGCCTATGTCTCTCATTGGCTTGGGAAAAGCGTGTCGAATACATCAAATGCGGAGGATTTTACAGATTTGGAAGGAACTACCTGTCATGTGGTTAGGGTTTCCGATGGCGAAATTATTTATTCTGGAAGTGGAGAAAACGGACTGCAATTTAGGTTAGGTGATGCTCCTACAGGTTTTGGTGGTGGTTTGGCCAATGAATTCTGGACGCGATCTTCAGTGTGGGATTTCAATTTCTCGGAAGTGGGAACAACCATAAGTACTCAAGATGATGAAGAATATAAAGTGGTGATTGAAGGGGTAGGGAGTTCTAACCCTTTCAGAATAACTAATAAAGCCTATGATGAAGTGTTCAAATTATTGGCAGAAGGACTATTTCATCAACGAAGCGGAATAGACAGGAGCACTCCATATTCTAATCTGCCAAAACCCGTAGATCACATG
The DNA here is from genome assembly GCA_947495135.1 of uncultured Flavobacteriaceae bacterium. GTDB lineage: Bacteria > Bacteroidota > Bacteroidia > Flavobacteriales > Flavobacteriaceae > Aureisphaera. The sequence continues at coordinate 230,423 of CANLXN010000002.1, read as the reverse complement.
CCAGGCGTGGATGGTTTTGAAATCACGTATTCTAATTTCCGTCGCTTGGATAATACCCAAGGCGATAATCAAAGTTTTACCGAATTGCCTGCCCAAGCTACCAATCTCATCAACCCTACAAATCCTGCTTCCTGGATGAACTCTCCAGATGAATTTCCCTGGGGAAGCGGAGGGCATTTTGATGCTGGAGATCATGATGTTTATACACAGCATCTCAGTTTGCCACTGTATGTGACTTTCGCTTATTTGATGGCACCTGATGGCTTTTACGATGGGCAATTTAATATACCCGAGAGCGATAATGGAATTCCAGATTTATTAGACGAGGTGAGATGGACATTGGATTTTTTCAGAAGGACTAAAGGCGCCACTGGAGGTATTTGTGGCGGAAAGGAAACAGACAATTATTATGCTCCTTCCTGGAACGACGGTTCTGGTAATTCTTCAAGCGAACAGATGTGGTATGTTTATAGGGAAGATCCAGGAGTTTCTTACGTCTTTGCTGCTGCTGCTGCCCAATTTGCATTGGCATTAGAAGAGGCTGGCGATCCAACAAATGAGGCGCCTATTTATATAGCAGAGGCTATTGCAGCTTATGAATGGGCGAATGCAAATCAAGAAAGCGGCGATTTCGAGCTTGAGGTAGCTGGTTTTCCTATTTCGGGGAAGTTTCCCGACCTTCCTTTAATGGCTTCTGCTATGTTATACAGCGTTACTGGTGAGCAGGAATATTTAGATTATTATATGGATAATACAAGTGTCGTAGACGCTAGTTCAGATTTATATGTTTTTCAGCAGCGTGATGAAGAGTTTGCCACCTATGCGTTTGCACTTATTCCAATAGATAAATGGTCAAACTTTGATAGTGCCGCCCAAACGCTTCAAAATATACAAATTCAAGCCATACAGAATTGGGCTTATACTTGGGGTCTTAATGATAAGGATGACTTTCCTTTTCGTCATATTTCAAGTAGGTTTAACCCACCACTTGGAGGTAACTCCAGTTCAACTCCTTTTGTTTTTGAGCAATTAATGGCTTATTATTTTTCGAACGACCCAACTATTTTGAGTGCTGTATTGGCTAGTAATGACATAAACTTGGGTGGAAACCCTGGAAATTGGGTGTACATTACTGGTGCGGACGCGATTGGAGCAGAACACTACTCATCAGACCCCTTACACATTGACAATTGGCAATACCAAGGAGAAAATATTCCTGGTTTGCCTTTGTACGGTTTATCTTCTGCTTCGTTCTATTATTTTCAGTCCAGTCCGCCAGCTGAAGAATGGCCTCATTTTGAGTGTAATAGCAATGCACGTATTTATTTGGGACATTCAGAATTTACCATTCATCAAAACCATGCTCCAAGCTTGGCTGTTTATGGATATTTGAATGCTATTTTGAACGATAATATACTAGCCGCTTCTTCTGCAGGAGATGATACAAGTATTTCAGCAGTGGTATATCCAAACCCTAATCGTGGAGAATTCTCCGTAAGAAGAGTTGGTACTGATGCCGAATTACTAACTGTGGAAGTTTTCGATATCAACGGAACAGCTATTAAGGTGAATCATAGAGCAGTTGGGAATGAATTGAAAATCTCGGCTAAGGGACTTGCTTCCGGTATTTATTTGCTGAAAATTTCAGGAGATAAAATTGTAACGACTAAACGCATTATTATAAGGTGATAAAATTTGTTCCTTTTAGTGTAAGAAGGGAAGGGAATTGTTAAAGAAATCGACCAAATTTTCGTAAATTAGCATCATTATGCCTGCCGCCTAAAAAGAGGATATAATTTGTAAAAAATATAAAAATAAAAAAGCTATATGTCAAAGAATGCTACTCTAGAAATAGATGGAAAAAAATACGAGTTTCCAGTTATAGAAGGAACTGAAAACGAGGTTGCTATCAATATCAAAACACTTCGTGCAGCAACCGATGGTGTTATAACGATCGATCCAGGTTATAAAAATACAGGTTCTTGCGAAAGTGCGATCACATTTTTAGATGGTGAAAAAGGAGTGCTTCGTTACAGAGGATATTCTATAGAGGAACTCGCGGAGAAGGCAGATTTCTTGGAAGTTGCCTATTTATTGATTTTTGGTGAATTACCTACAACAGAGCAACTTGCGAAGTTTGATAGTGATATTAAAAATCAATCACATGTTGATGAAGACGTAAAGAAAATTCTAGATGGTTTTCCTAAATCGGCCCATCCAATGGGAGTTTTGGCGTCATTGACCAGTGCTTTGATTGCTTTTAATCCTACTTCGGTGAATGTAGATAGCGAAGAGGAAATGTATAACGCCATTGTTAGAATTATGGCTAAGTTTCCCGTGCTTTGTGCATGGGCATATCGAAAAAATGCTGGCTTGCCATTAGACTACGGAGATGATAATTTAGGTTATGTTGACAATTTCCTTAAGATGATGTTTAAGAAGCCTAGTGGGGAGTATAATTCAAATAAGGTGATGGTGAATGCGTTGGATAAATTACTAATTCTGCATGCAGATCACGAGCAAAACTGCTCTACTTCTACTGTGAGAATAGTTGGTTCTTCTCATGCTGGACTTTTTGCTTCTCTTTCGGCTGGAATGAGTGCTCTTTGGGGGCCGCTACATGGAGGTGCCAACCAAGCTGTAATTGAAATGCTTGAAGCAATTAAGGCAGATGGTGGAGATACTAAGAAGTATATGGCCAAGGCAAAAGATAAAAATGATCCTTTTAGATTAATGGGCTTTGGACATAGAGTTTATAAAAACTTTGATCCACGTGCTAAGATTATTAAGGTAGCTGCCGATGAGGTCTTGAACGATTTGGGCGTAGAAGATCCAATATTAGAGATTGCAAAAGGTTTGGAAAAAGAAGCCTTAAGTGACCCTTATTTCGTGGATAGAAAACTATATCCAAATGTAGATTTTTATTCGGGAATTATATATAGAGCGATGGGAATCCCTGTGGAAATGTTTACAGCGATGTTCGCTTTAGGACGTTTACCGGGGTGGGTTGCTCAATGGAAAGAGATGCGTTTGCGTAAGGAGCCAATTGGTCGTCCTCGTCAAATATACATCGGTGAAAACCATCGTCCTTTTAAATCGATTGACAACAGATAATAGCCCAATATAATTATATAAAAAAGCACCCATTTTGTGGGTGCTTTTTTTGTGAAGCCAAGCCAAAAGCTTGTTATGAGCTGTAATTTGTTCGTTTTAAGAAAATTGTGCTTTCGAATATAATGACGGCTGGGATAGATTAAAATAAAATGTAACTAACAAAGATTAGTATATTTGCGACTATGATTCAATTAAACGTCAAAAATGAAACTTCACGCCTTAGAGCGGTGGTTTTAGGTACAGCTGAAAGTGTAGGCCCAACTCCAAAGTTAGAGGATGCGTATGATCCTAAGAGTGCAAGTCATATAAAGGCTGGTACATATCCAATAGAGGCAGATATGGTGCGGGAGATGGAGGCTGTGGCAGCTGTATTTAAAAAATACGATGTGAAGGTTTATCGTCCAGAAATTATTCAGGATTACAATCAGATTTTTGCCCGAGATATTGGTTTTGTAATCGACGATATTTTTATAAAAGCCAATATTCTTCCAGATCGAGATGGCGAGATTGAAGCGATTAAATATGTGCTCGATCAAATTTCACCTGATAAAATAATTCAATTTCCAGAAGAAGCACATGTGGAAGGCGGAGATGTTATGCCATGGGGCGATTATATTCTTGTAGGAACATATAGAGAGGACGATTATGCAGACTATATTACGGCTCGAACAAACATGGCCGCGGTAAAACATTTAGAAGAAACCTTTCCCAATAAAACGGTGAAGTCTTTTAATCTGCGAAAGTCAAATACTGTAGCTCGCGATAACGCTCTTCATTTGGATTGTTGTTTTCAACCCATTGGAACCGACAAATGTATTATTCATAAGGAAGGTTTTTTAGAGGAAGAAGAGTATCAATGGTTGGTTGACTTCTTCGGAAAGGAGAACTGTTTTCATATTACAAAAGATGAAATGTACCATATGAATAGCAATGTTTTTAGTATTTCTGAAAAGGTGATTATTTCAGAAAGAAACTTTACTAGGCTCAATGCAAGGTTAAGAGAGCAAGGGTTTACAGTAGAAGAGGTTCCATATGCAGAGATAGCAAAGCAAGAGGGTCTATTGCGTTGCTCCACCATGCCGCTCATTAGAGATTGATCTTTAATAGGCTAAAAAGTACATGAACAGTTCAATTATCTAATATATTTAGAGAGAAAACCGTCGGTAGCTAGACCAGCATCAATATAAAAAGTATTGGCCTCTATTGTTAGAACTCCACGTTCCTGGCCATCGATGTAGATAATTTCACTTTCATCTTCCAAGACAATATCGTAAGAATAGGTTCCAGTTTCGGGACCAGAATATATTTGCTCGGGACCGGTAGTCATAATGTTATTGGTCACAGTTAAGGTGCCAATATTCTCATTGAAGGTCCAAATTACTTCATTTTTTGAGTATTCAATATTTATGCCTATCAGTCCGCCATTGACATTACTAAGGTTCCATGTTCCTTGTAAACCGTTAGCGGTATCGGTACTATCGTCGTCGTTCTTGCAACTACCAAGCATGATACTTATGAGTACCGCCATTAAAATGATCTGTTTTGATTTCATAGCTTAATTTTTTAGTTTTTCTTTTTTAATAAGATACTCCATGCGGTTGCGGGTTGCGTTTAATGGTGTCGTCGATTATAAAATGATGACTTTAACCGTTGTCTATTTCTTTAATTGGCTTGGCTGGATTTCCGGCTGCAAATACATTGTCTGGAATATCTCGGGTTACTACCGCTCCCGCGCCAATTACAGCTCCGTTGCCTATAGTTACCCCAGGGCATATCACAGCATTCCCACCAATCCAAACGTCGTTTCCAATGGTTATTGATTTTGCAAATTCTCTACCTGAATTACGCTCCATTGCCTCTAAAGGGTGAGTTGCGGTATAGATCTGAACATTGGGTGCCATCATTACATTGTTACCAATGGTTACAGGAGCCACATCCAAAATGCAGCAATTGAAATTCATAAATACATTATCTCCTAAAGTGATGTTGTAACCGTAGTCGCAATAAAAAGGTGGCTCTATCCACAGTCCGTTTCCAGAATTACTGAGGAGTTCTTTTAGGAGTGCCTGTCGGGAGTCCTTATACTCGTCTGATAATGCATTTATTTTTTGAAACCCGATTCTTGCAGCATGTCTGTCTTCTACCAATACAGGATCTAGCGGATCGTACATTTCTCCTGCCAGCATCTTTTGTTTTTCGGTCATGGTTTAGTTTTAATCAAATTGAACATATCTTTTATTAGGTTTTGTTTCTGGTTATTCTGAAATTTTGGAACGTTTATTTTTTTTTAAAAATCCCAAACAATTCATTTCCAGAACGAGGGGGGATAGAGTTGTAGCAATCTTCGAAGATTTCTACGGAAAAGTGAGGTGAAAGGTAACTAAGGTATTCTTTTTTACTACCGCCAAAAGGCCGGCCTCCGTCCACCTCGAGGAGATGTTTGAACCACAATCCTACTAGTTTTCCATTCGGGTTTAACAAAGAAGCCATTTTTTCTACATAGCGAAATCTGTTTTCCGAAGTAGGTTCAAAAGAACAAAAAAAGGTTTGTTCCAATATGAGATCGTAGGTGTTAGTGTGTTCAAAAAAGTCTTCACAAATAAGACTGGTTTCTGGAAATGATGGCACTCTTTTTTTTAGCTGCTCCAGCGGTAATTCTGAAATGTCTAGAACCGTTAGGTTTGTAAATCCACTTAAGTGAAGATATTCTGCTTCATAAGCATTTCCCGCACCAGGAATTAAAATGGAAATCTCCTTGTTAGACAATTGATCAATGTATTCTTTATGCGGTGTCGAAGGGGCTCCTATATCCCAGCCCGTCTTTCCTTCTAAGTATCGCTGGGACCAATAAATTTTATTTGTATTTTCATTTTTACTCATAAAACTATTCAAATCAATAGGTTAATCGGCTTTATTTGTAGTTCATCAAGTTACCTAATTTTTAAGCATATTTCAATTATAAAAACTCGTAAATTTACGCTCAAAATTACACCTATAATGAGCCAAATTACCGATACTATTTTGATGATTCGTCCTGTGGCTTTTCGAATGAACGAAGAGACCGCCGTAAATAATTATTTTCAGGAGCAGCTGGATTTTAAGAATGGAGAAATTAATGAAAAAGCACAACTCGAGTTTGACGCATTCGTTGAAAAGTTACGTGCAGTAGGAGTAAAGGTAATTGTTGAAGATGACGTGTTAGAAATGGATACACCAGATTCGATTTTCCCTAATAATTGGGTGAGTTTTCACAACAACGGAACAGTAGGTCTTTATCCAATGTTCGCAGAAAACCGAAGACGAGAGCGAAGGGAAGAAATAATTGATAGATTGGAAGAAGAAGGTTTTCTGGTAGAAGGATATATGGATTATACCTCTGCCGAAGAAGAAGCTGTTTTTCTGGAGGGAACTGGGAGCCTATTATTGGACAGGGTTAACCAAATTGCCTATTGCGCCTTATCTCCTAGAGCAGACGAAGATCTCTTTATTGAGTTTTGTGAAGATTTTGAATATTCTCCGGTTGTATTTACCGCGAATCAAACGGCGGACGGTGAACGATTACCTATATATCATACCAATGTGATGATGGCTTTGGCCGAAAAGTTTTGTGTTATTTGTTTAGATACCATTGACGACAAACGAGAAAAGAAAAACGTCCTCAACCACCTCCGAAGAAGCGGAAAGGAAGTCATTGAAATATCTGAAGAACAAATGCATCAATTTGCGGGTAATATGCTTCAAGTAAAAGGGGCCAATGATAAAAAATATATGGTAATGAGTCAAGCCGCTCACGATAGCCTGCGCCCAGAACAAATTGCTGCAATTAACAAACACTCAGAAATTTTAAGCAGTGACCTTACTACTATCGAAACTTGTGGCGGAGGAAGCGCAAGATGTATGATGGCCGAGGTGTTTTTACCAAAGGAGTAACTTCAACTTCGCTCAGTTGTTGGACGTTTTTCATAAAATGGTAGTAAAGCTTCGGTGGCCGGGTGGAGTTGAAGCTACTTATTAGCAATCCTTCGTATCATTCCTCCAAAAATAAAGTAATGAAATGGCAGCATAGTATACCAATACAGCCTGCCAAAAAGGCCTTTGGGACGAAAGGTAGCGGTTTGATGCAATACATTATTATCGTCAATGTCGAACTCGAGCCAAGCTTCTCCAGGAACGCGCATTTCAGCAAAGAGTAGTAAACGTTTTTCTTCCTTGTCTGCTAAAATGACTCTCCAAAAATCCAAGGCATCACCTTCGTAAATTTTGTTTACATGTGTGCGGCCTCTCCGAAGTCCTACTCCACCGATGAGTTTATCAAACCCTCCTCTTATTTTCCATAGCCAATTGGCATAATACCATCCTTTTTTTCCACCAATGGACCAGATGTTTTCTAATACTTTCTTGGGGTCGTCAACTTTTATAGATTGCTTGTCTTTTAGGCAACCGTATACAGGCACTTTTACATATTGTTTTAGTTCTTTTCTAAATCTCCCACTCACAAAAGAATCTTTCCAGCTCGATATCACTTGATTTTGTTCAATTCGCTCAAACGCCAACCTAATGGCATCTATATATGAAATGGGCTCAATATTCAGTATTTTTTGCAATCGATTGTCTTTAGTGATCACCTCAATACGCATACTGTCTACAAGATTTAGAGCTAATTTATAGGAGGTGGAAGTAACAAAATACAACCAATAAGAAGAGAGTTTAGGCGATAAAAAAGGTACATCTAAAATGAATAGACGTAATTTTCTAACCTTAGCATAGGCTTGCATCATTTGTTTATAGGTGAGTATATCTGGTCCTCCAATGTCGAAAGATTCACCCATACATTGTTCATTACCTAGAACTCCAATTAAATACTCCATTACATTTCTAATAGCGATAGGCTGGCATTTAGTTTTCACCCACTTTGGAGTGATCATAACGGGTAATTTCTCGCACAAATCTCGAATAATTTCAAAAGAGGCACTCCCAGAACCTACAATAATTGCGGCTCTTAAAATAGTTACTTTGGCGTTTCCAGAGCCCAAAATGGTTCCTACATTTTTTCGAGACCACAAATGTTTGGAAAGGTTCTGCTCGTTTACAATTCCTCCTACATAAATAACTTGCTTGCAATTGGTATGCGCTAGATAGGTGTTGAAATTTCGAGCAGAGGTTTCTTCCTTTTCATCAAAGTCTGAAGTAGAACTGGACATCGAATGAATTAAATAGTAAGCAGCCTCAATGTCGTTGGGTATTTTCTCAGGTGTAGGATCGTTAAGAAAATCAATTTCTACAATCTCAATTTGCTTACGGATAGCTTCACTTACAGAAAGCCTCGCTTCATTTCTTACGGCGCAAATAATTTCATGCCCGCGTTCAAGAAGCATGGGTAAAAGCCGCATGCCTATGTAGCCATTGGCACCGGTAAGAAGAATTTTCATAGCAGACGTACTTTCTTTTAAAGATACGAAGAAATTCCTGTATTTTTAGACTTCAAAAGTACTTATGAAAATACTCCGTTTATTCTTAACACTCGCTGGTCTGGCACTTATTGTTTGGGGCGTGTATGACTATACAAGTAATGTTCCTGAAACTACTAAACAGGCACTTCCCAAAATTATTCTAGGAATCTTAGGAGCCTTAGCGGCTCTCTTAGCAAAAAGTAGAAGGTAAGCTTATTGTATTTTAAAATTAGGAGCGAACTTGACCCAATGCAGATGGAATCCTTAAGAAGTAGTTGTAGCTTATAACTACAGATCCTCAATACGAGTTCCAGATCTCTCCACTTTTTCATCTAATAACTTGCTCATAAACTTATGAACAGCTTTATCTTTTGAACGTGCCTGGATTTTAACAAAGTAGTTGTCTCGATAGATGGAATACTGTTCACTTTTCCCTTTGTAGATGGTTAGTTTATGAAAAGGAATAATGAGGGCATACGATTCCAGTAAGGCTCTAAATCCTACAATTATTCCGTTGGGACGCATTTCAATATTTCCGTAATTGATTTTATTATCAAGGATAAGTAGATTTTGAATCTGAATGCTAGATTCTTCTATAACCAACCTAGGAGAGCCTATTCCACCCATTTTGAATCGCTCAACGAGCCCAAAAGGTTTGCCAACTGCCTCTTCAATTTCTTTGGTAATGGTTTTGTTGTTGTAGGAGACATTTCGAAGCATTTTCAGTTTTATTTAGGTGAATGTTCAAATTCAGAATTGACTACTCTAAGGTACGCAAATACGACTAAACATATAAGGCCGGTGTAAAATAAAGTTCTAACTTTGCATCCTTGTTCTCCAAAGAATTAATTGACCTAAAGTATTAAAATTAAAGAGCTAATGAGTCTTCAAAACACGCTTTCGCAACATATAAAGCAGGCAGTTTCATCTGTCTATGATGCCCAATTGGAAACAGTCGAATTTCAGGCTACTCGCAAGGATTTTGAAGGAGATATCACCGTAGTTGTATTTCCTATGTTGCGTTTGGTAAAGGGCAATCCGGTGCAAATTGGAGAGGCAATTGGTAACTACCTGGTGAAAGAGGTGCCAGAAGTGAGTTCTTTTAATGTGGTTAAAGGTTTTTTGAATCTGGTCTTGAGTGATGCTTATTTTCTTGATTTCTTCGGAAATGTATCTAACTTTTCCAAGTATGGGCTTGTAGAAACTACAGACGACGCCATGATGGTAGAGTATGCCTCGCCAAACACGAATAAGCCATTGCACCTTGGACACATCCGAAATGTACTGCTTGGTTATTCGGTCGCAGAGATTCTGAAAGCGGCTGGGAAGAAAGTGTATAAAACACAAATTATCAACGATCGCGGAATTCATATTTGTAAAAGTATGTTGGCCTGGAAACGTTACGGGAATAATGAAACTCCGGATAGCAGTGGTCTAAAAGGGGATAAATTGGTTGGTAATTATTATGTGCGATTTGATCAAGAATACAAAAAGGAAATTGCCGCTTTAGAGGCCTCAGGAAAAACAACAGAAGAAGCGAAGGCTGAAGCCCCTATTTTATTGGAAGCCCAAGAAATGCTTAGAAAGTGGGAGGCTGGAGATAAAGAAACTGTGGACCTGTGGAAAATGATGAATGGCTGGGTGTACAAAGGTTTTGATACAACGTACAAGACAATTGGAGTAGATTTTGACAGCTACTATTACGAAAGCAACACCTATTTGCTAGGGAAAGACAATATTATCGATGGTTTAAAGTCTGGGGTATTCTTCAAAAAAGAAGACGGTTCAGTTTGGTGTGACCTTACTGAAGATGGCTTGGACGAAAAGATCGTATTGAGAAGTGATGGCACCGCCGTTTACATGACACAAGATATTGGTACCGCAATACAGCGTGTAAAAGATCAACCAGATATCAACGGAATGATTTATACTGTTGGAAATGAACAAGATTATCATTTTAAAGTACTGTTTTTAATTCTGAAGAAATTAGGCTTCAGTTGGTCGCAGAATTTACATCACCTTAGCTATGGAATGGTAGATTTACCTTCAGGAAAAATGAAGAGTAGAGAGGGTACAGTTGTGGACGCAGATGATCTAATTGCGGATATGGCTCAAACCGCCCAGAACATTTCGGAAGAACTGGGGAAAATTGATGATTTTTCAGAAGAAGAAAAGGAAAAGCTCTACCGTACCATTGGTCTAGGAGCTTTGAAATATTATATTCTAAAAGTAGATCCTAAAAAGAGGATTTTGTTCAACCCAGAAGAAAGTGTGGATTTTCAAGGAAATACAGGGCCATTTATTCAATATACGTATGCCCGTATTCAATCCATACTTAGAAAAGCAGATTTAAATTCGACCAATACAGCAGTAAGCTTCTCTCAAGTTGTTTTACAGGATAAAGAGAAAGAAGTACTTAAGCAATTACAATTATTTCCAGAAACCGTTCAAATTGCCGCTGCAAATTACAGTCCAGCATTGATCGCAAATTACACTTACGATCTGGTGAAAATGTATAATTCGTTCTTTCAAAATATATCGATTTTTGGCGCAGATACGGAGGAAGAAAAAAACTTCCGCGTACAACTTTCTGGAGCCGTAGCGGAAGTAATTAAAAATGCGTTCGCTATGTTAGGTATTGAGGTTCCTGAACGGATGTAGGTTAAAACACTTTAAAGCCAACAACTTGGTTATTGTCGGGAGCGGTTAAGACTACGACGAAGTAAGGTACTTTTGTTCCGTCTTCAAACTGTAAATTACCTTGAAATTGATAAAAAGCGCCTTTAGGATGCTTCTCTTCTGCTAATCCAAAGGGTTCGTACGACAAGAGATTGCCATAGACTTTTTCATACTTTTCAATCTCGGCCTGCATTGCTTTGGCAATAGATCCAGGAATATGCGATTTGTCTGTAAGGATATCCAGCTTGCGATAATCTCCTTCTATGAGGCTCTCAGAAAATCGATGAAACGAAAGTGCCTTTTTGTCGATCCCTTGCATAACTTCGGTAGGGTAGTAATAGGAGACCGTATCATTTTTTGCATTGACTAATTCTACATCAATATGGGTATAGTTTTTTTGTTCCTCTGGAGTAAAACTCTGGTACATTAGTAGTGCAATATTTGCAGTAGATACGGTTGGTTTAAGACTGTCAATCATCTTACTTCCAGACAGTTTTACGTTAAACTTCTTCATGGTTTCTTGGCCAAGGTTAGTCTCAACACTTTTCGAATAAGAAGCGTTTCCATCATAAATTTGTGCGATATAGTCGAGACCTTTTTGTTCTGTATCAGACGCACAGGCGGTGAGGAGCAAGGCGATAGCCGCTCCAAAAATGTAAGATTTCATAATTGTATATTTAGTTAGTTATTAGGCTTTATGGAGTTCATATTCCAATGCAATTCGGACCAGACCGGCTGTGTTTCTTGCACCAGTTTTGATGAGCATATTTCTTCGGTGGGTTTCTACGGTACCAAAACTTATGTGAAGTTTATCTGCAATTTCGTTGGTAGTTCGCTCGTCTAAGATACATTCTAAAATTTCCTTTTCTCTTCTAGATAAAGACGGAAACGGACTTTTGCTCTTTTGCTCAGACTTGTTTACCAAAGCGTTGAGTACAATTTCGCTTACGGTATCGTCTAAATAATTTTTGCCTTCGTAGACCGAAGTAATTGCGGTAATTACCTCTTCCTGTCCAGCATTTTTGAGGACATATCCGTTTGCACCGTTGCCAAGCATTAGTTTTATGAGGCTGCTTTCTTTGTGCATTGAAATAGCGATTACTTTTATTTTAGGGTGCGTTTTGTGGAGTTTCTTACAAGTGTCAATTCCATTCATGCCCGGCATATTAATGTCTAGTAAAACTACATCGATTTCGTGCTTAGGAATCTCCTCCAAGGCCTCATCTCCGCTTAGAGCGAACCCTACAACTTGGATGTTTTCTTCATTTTGTAGTAATAATTTAAGCCCTTCTATAACCATTTTGTGGTCGTCTACTATAAATACATTTATCATGATACCGGAATGTTTATGTTGATGGTTGTTCCTTTACTTACTTCACTATCCCAATTTATACGCCCATTTAGAAATTCGACTCTACTGTTAATGCTTTTTAATCCAAGGCCGTTTTTTTGAACGGCTTCTTCGTAATTAAAACCTTTACCATCGTCTTCGATGAGAAGGTGGACTTCATTATTAAGGCCTAACAGTTGGATCAAAATGGACTTAGCATTTGCATGTTTACGGATATTCGATACAATTTCCTGTATAAGTCTGTAAATCATGATCTCTCTAGTGGATTCTAATTTTGGAACTGAGTTTGCTTCAAAAGTGGCGTCGTACGATTGTTCGTTGAGATTTTCAGTCATGTCCTGAATGGCGCCTTCTAATCCAGAAATGCTGAGCGCGTGGGGCATCATATTATGTGAAATTCTACGTACTTCAATACAGGCTTCGTCAATTAACTTACTGGTTTTGTCCGTAAGTGGGATATCGCATAAGTCGGTTTTCTCTTTCTGAATTGAGCCAAAATGTGCTTTCACTGTACTCAGGAGTCCGCCCAAACTATCGTGGAGATCTTTGGCAATACGGAGTCTTTCTGCCTCCTGTCCTTCGATCATGCTGCTCATGGCGGTTAATTTGTTTTCTTGCTGAAGTTGGGTGATTTTTTGTTGCTGAATAGCTTTGTTCTTCGCGGCGATTGTTCTGGTGTATTTTAGGCGTTTCTTGAAAAATATGAAAATCATAAATGCGAATACAATCAGAGCAAAAAGCCCAACCAAAATCTGATTTTTCTGACGGTTCTTTTTTTCAATAATGAGTTGTTGTTCGGCCTCTTTTTTATCGAATTCGTACTGCATTCCCACTTGAGTGATTTTTCGGATATTTTTTTCGTTAAAGATGGAATCCTTCACCCTGCTGTACATTTCGTGGTTTTTTAGAGAGGTTTCATAATTCCCCAACGCGTTATTCGCTTCATAGAGACAATTACAAGTTTTCATCAGGTATTCAGAATCGTCTATTTTTAATGCAAGTTGCTTCGACCTTTCGCAGTCCATTATGGCTGCTTCGTGTCTTCCATAACTGTTATATAGTATTCCACGTTCTCCAAGTACTTGTAAAATACCAAGTTCGTTATTGCCTTCTTCAAAAACAGTTAAGGCGCTTTCATAACTTTTAAGCGCATCGTCGTAGTTGCCCATGGCGTAAGTAGCCATACCAATGTTTAGATCGGATCTAGCAATATATCGTGCTGGAAGTCCAGCGTCCAATTTTTGCTCTTTTGATAGTTTTAGTACTTCAAGACCTTCCTCTAACTTGTTTATTTTTATAAGTAAATCACCTTTGTTGTTTAAGATAATTGCGCCGTTAGGTAGGGATCCTAATTTTACTGCTGCGTCGTAGGCTTTGTCATAATATTCAATCGCTGTGTCGAAGTCTTCAGTACTATTGTACAAATTGGCAAGACTATTATTTAATACTAGTTGCTGTCCTTTATACTTTTTTAATTCATCTTCTGTAAGTTGGAGTGTATCTATTTTCTCAAGAATATTTCCACTCTCGATACTGGTTGAAATAGCAAGTATTACTGCTCCTAGTTTGGTATATGCTCCACCCTTAGTGGATAGAATCGAAGATTTTAGTAGCGGATCTTCAGTTTGTTCGACATATTTCAGTGCCTTGTCCATTGCTGAAAGGCAAGAATCTGTTTTTGAGTTGTAATAATAATAATTACCTAGCGAGTAATACGAGTGTGCCTTTAGCCGTGGTTCGTCAATAATAGAAGAAATATCGAGTGCTTTATCTATTAGTTTTCTGGTAGCGGGAATATATCTATTCTGTCCCGCTAAGGTGGTAAGTGTTTTCACCTTGTTCAAATTCCCGTCAATTGTATCAAGAGAAGAAATTACTAGATTCATTTGCTCTTCCTTGGATATCTCTGGCTGCTGCGAAAAACAAACTATCGGTAAGATGATAAAGCAGATGAGCAGGCTATGCCTAATTTTGAGTTTAAAAAGTATGGTTGATAAAGAAAAAAGTAGTGTCAAAATGGTTGGTTAATGTGTTAGTGTAGCCTAAGTTAGCTATAATTTTTTAAAATGTTATCGCGTCTTCATGGACACTTTTAAGACAAAATCCCCTTCTTCTAATCCTTCTGCACCTGTTACGCCAATCACAACGCGGTATGGTCTATTTATAGCAATAAGGTCTCCTACGGTCCTTGTGTGGTCTTGCGGTGGCCTTCCAACAAAGTCTCTTTCTTGGAAATGATCTGCTTCGCAGCGAATACATTGCGTTAAATTTGGGACTAAAGATGTATTATTTACCCCAATTTCATACGCATAAATACTCATGTTTTTAGTAGGATCATTAGGTATTACGGTCACTGTCATTTCACTGTACTTCGGAATAATACCAGTAAAAAATAAGTGCTTCCCAGTGAATTTACTTTTTTGAGTTTCAGGGAAACAGGCAACAGAGCTATTCCATGCCCAGGATAAGTCGTTCATTTCAGTCCCTTCATTTAAGTTTCCAACGTATGATACTTCTTGATTTGGTACAGGTTCTATGCTGTATACTTTGGGTTGTTGTGCGTTCATTGCGATTGAAATTACTGCGATAATAATTGTGGATAGAAGCTTCATGATGAGATTTTTAAGGGTTGTACTAAGGTAGTTCGACTAGGCTAAAGGGGCTTCATTGAATTCTATGAGGGGTAAAAAATACCAGAATTCTGTTAGGACGTTTCTTACAATTAGAAAGGCCAGCTTCCTTCTCAATAGGCGGAGGAAGCTGGCCTGTAAACATCAACTTGATCTGTTAGTTTGAAGCTAAGGCGTTCATTCTGTATTTGATGGTGTTTCCAACCGATACATTACGAAGTTCTACTTTTAGCTCTCTTCTAGAGTTCACTACAAAGTTTTTCATGTTTTGATTTTTCTCTAGTGTCTGATTGTACTGGTCTAAACGTCTCCATGTACCATTGCTTCTTTTTTCCCAAACTCTAATGTTTGCACGAGCTTTACCACCTCTTCTGCGAACAATTACACGTGTGTTAGGAGTACATGATCCGTTAGTATAAATAGTCTTATTGGTTTGCCCAACAAGATTTCCGTCTACTGGTCCACCTGTGCTTGCAACAGACCTTCTTTCTCCATTGATTTGTAACTGGTAGCTGAAAGTATTCGCAACAGATTGGTTTACAATTTTTACTTTGATTTCCTTCCCATTCATGTTTGGGAACGTTCTTGTTTGCCATCCCGACGGAATATAAGTTCCATTATCATATTCCAATACCTGAGATTGTTGAACCCCATCGATGTAAAAGTTAACTTGAGTTTCTGCCTTACCAGCAGTCTTTCTCATTCTTACCGTTACTTGATTTGAAGAAGAAGTGGTCTTAATAGTCGCTGGATTTGCAGAGTATACTTTTCCGCTTTTCGACTTTAAAGTAGTTGCACAGCTTTGCGCTTGCATTTGAAATGTAAAAGCCGAAAATATAAAAGCGACTAGAGCTAATTTTGAAATGTTCATAATTTGTTTAGTGTTAAGAGTTTTCATAATGTGAGATTTAAATTGAATTTATATTAGTTATTGTTTTTCTCTGGTGCTAAATTACTTTGGCTTAACGGTCTTGCTATCAAAGAATTCCATTAGAGGTAGAAAATGTATGATTTCCAGTAGGGATGTTTTTTTTAAGAAATTTGCCTAATTGCTTTGGTTGTTTTAGCATATAAATTAGTGTGGTTGTAGCAGAGTTTTAGGACTACTGTAAATAAAAAAGAGCCGCTATTGCGGCTCTTCTTCAATCATAAACGGGGAGTTATCTAGCAGAGATGCGATAAGCTATTTTTTTCAGACTTTCGTTTTTAATATTAACACTTAATATTTTTCCTTGAACGTTTTCCAAAGGAATACTAATTTCCTTTTCTTCACTCTTTCCAAAAGTAATTTGTTCTAGGTTCGCGCTTTCCCCTTTTAAAGTATGATAACAAATCACGACGGTAACCTCCGTCTCGGTTTCTGGTCGTGTAATAGTTATCACTATATTTTCTTGCTTGATGGGGGTGGTGACAAAAATTCGTTTTCTATTGTGTTTTAAATTGATTTTCTTTTCGGAAGAACCAACGGGGAGCAATCTGGGGGCGTCTTTCTTTAAGCTCATTTTAGCAAACGAGGCTACTTCGCTCTTTAATTTGTTTACCTGTGAGTTGACCGCTTGCTTATCGTTAATTAAATCTAACGGATCGAAGTTTTGCCATAAGTCGTTAATCATAGTGAGGCCTTGTGAACAATTCTGGGCTTTTGTATTGTTGGTGTGTAGAAAAAATAGTGTAATTACGCAGATAAGAATATAGTTTTTCATGGTGTGAGATTTTAACACCGCTAAATTCCTTTTTTACAGGGAGTTTACTATCAAAGAAAACATTGAGTACAGCAAATTATATGAAAACAGGTAGTTTAAGTATGTATAAGCTAAAATTAAAATAGAAGCTGCGCAGAAAGATTAGGTGTGAAACCCAACGATCTTTCTTTAATTTCTTTTAATGTGATAATTCCACTCCCTTGTTCTTCCAAGGCATATCGAATATTCAATATATTATCTTTGTCTAATATATTGAGTAAGCTTAAATTTAGTTTTAAATCTGTTTGATCGGAGATAGTCAATCGATATTCGGTAGACACGTCTAAGCGCAGGTAGTCGGGAAGCCGTTCTTCATTGGGGCGGGAATAGTTAATGAGAACATCATCTCCTTCAGTTATAATCTCGTCACCAGTTATGGGTTTAGTATATGGTTTGCCACTGTGCCAATTGAATCCCAATGCAAATTTCCAATTATTTAAATCATAAGAGCCTGCAAGGGTTCCAGTATGTTCAATATCAATATTACTTGGAAAAATGGTAGGTGTCAAGTCACCAAAAATATATTTATTCGTATTATATCGATAGCTAATCCACCCGCTAAAATTATTCTGCCACTTGTTTACGATTAATTCTAGGCCACGGACTTCATAGCTGCCAGTTGTGTTTATAAATTGAAATTGATTTTGAAAACCTTGACTTCTACTGGTGATACCGGTTACTTTCTTATAAAATGTTTCCGCATTTATAAACCAATCTTTCTTTTTATAAACTAGACCCACAGAAGCTTGTTTGCTTTGTTTAATGGGAACGTCCGCATCGTTAGAGATAACCCAGCGCCTTTTTTCCACCCCAAGAAAATCACTTTGAAAATCGATGCGTTGTGTGGTAGTCTGACTTTTAAACTCACCTCCTAACTCAATCCCAAAATTGGAACCTAATTCCTGATACAAATGCAATCGGGGTTCTAGAATGGCTTTTTTGAATTTTTCAAAATAGTTTGCTCGAGCTCCAGCGGTTATTTGGGTGTTTTCATCGGTAGATGTCCATATTAAACTCCCATGTAATATGTGTGATCTCAATACATCTTTAGTGAGGTCTCTAAATCTTGGTAGGTTTACATCCTGAGTATTTGATATACCAGTTTCTGTGAAGTGATACCCAGATTTTAGTTCTAACTGGTCTTCAATTTTCCATTGGAAGTCTAATTTGATGCCCAGGTCTAGTACTTCATTTTCTTGATATATTTCTTGGGTGGTGAATATATCTCGATTGAGGGATTCCAATAAATAATAGGAAGTGGCTATGGATAAGTTGGTTGTATATTTTGGAGACCACTTGCGTTGCCATGACAAACTCCCAATTGCACTTCTTTGTGCAAGGTTACTGTTGGTAGAGCGATCTAATAAGGTGAGTCTCTCATTAAAATCAAGGCCGTTGTCAATGGTAAGTAAACTTAATCTTATTCGATCTTTTTCAGATGCGTCCCATAAAAATTTAGCCCCAATATCGAAAAAATTAAAGGACTGTCTAGTAACTAAACTTGCGTTGGATATACTGTTTATGGCATTTGTTATCTCGGTATCTTGAAATATTCGCTCGGTAAAATTATCGTAAACTGGGGTTTCAAAGAGACCGTTTATTGAACTTCTTACGGATAATTGCATTCCGAAATTCTCTGAAAGGGAAATGTCTATAAATCCTTGTGCATCTAGAAAGTTAATGCCCAATCCACCGTTGATTTTTTTTGAAATTTGATCATTAGATTTAATGTCGATAACCCCTGAAACACTCTCCCCATAATGAGCCGGTGTGCCATTTTTATATACCTCAACTTTCGAAGTCAAATACGGGTTGAAAGGTGATACTAAGCCAAAAAAGTGACCGTTTTGATACATTCTCGCACCTTCCCATAAAATTAAGTTTTCATCATGAGAACCTCCACGCATGTTAATAGTTGAAATAGTCTCATTACTGCTTTCTATTCCTGGGAGTACCTGTGTCATCTGAAGCACGTCACTCTGATTTTGATCTGGCAGCAATCCGAAATTCTCGGCATTGAGACTGGTAGATCCATCCAAATTTCTTTGAATACCTTTTACTAGAAAAAGTTCAATTAGAACTTCGTTTAGGTCAAATATACTGGCTTGCATTAGGAAAGTTTCACATTCTGGATTAGACCCCATTCCCTTGATTTCCATCGACTCGTAACCAAGAAATTGAAATTGTATTATCTCAGATGAAAATTTTTTTGGAATGAAGAAGCGGCCATTTGCGTCACTGATGGTTGCATATAAATTTTCGCCAACAAATATTTGCGCACCTTCGAGAGGTAAACCCGTCCACTGGTTTAATAGAAGACCACATATACTTCCAGCTTTTGGATCGTTTTCTGAAATTGAAAAGTAACGATCATCAATTTTTTTGAAGGTCAAAGAAGTCTGTTGTTCCAGACTTTTTATGGCTTGTGCTAGGTCTAGTTCATTGGATGGGATTAGCACGGCAATTCCGGAGAGCTGTTTGGGGACATACGAAAATCGCACATTATATTGTTTTTCCAATTGTTCAATTACTAATTGAAGTTCAGCAGTTTCTGTTGTCTGGGCAAAGGAATTCATTCCCATTCCCAGGATAAGGATGAAAACAGTAAAGAGAGTACATCTATTTCCCTTGCTTTGCATAGAGGTTTATTTCATCACCATTTATTGTGAAGTCTAACTTTAAAGGGTCGCAAATGGAACGCAGCGCGACCTTTAGATCAGTATGCGTAAATGCGCCAGTAAACTTTTTATCACCTACATTTGGAGCAGTTATGTTAACTGGATATTGTCTTTTTAGTTCGGCTAAGACCGTTGCAAGAGAGGCATTCTGAAACCTACTTTCGTTTAACACCCAATTCGGAGAATCTTGATGTAATTCGGTTTTCATTATCAACTCATTATTTCGTATTTCTAACACATTTCCGAAGGGAACATTTACTAATGTGTCATTAAAAGCTACTCGCACTAATCCTTCAAAACATTTAACCACAAAAGTCGAGTCGCGAGCAAATACGTTAAACTGAGTACCTAAAACACTCACCGTTCCTTGGGGTGTTATTACTGAAAATTTCTCACCTTTTTCTACCTTGAAATAGGCCTCTCCTTTTAGGTTTAGGCTTCTTTTTTTCTCCCAGTTTTTTTGGTCGTAAAAAATTTCAGACTGGGCATTTAGAACTACCTCCGATTTATCCGGAAGTGAAAAAGATTCTTTATGGGCTACGTCTGTTTTGACAGTTGTATTTCCGCTAAAGAAGAAATAGTACCCTCCTAGTAATATAGTGACCATGGCGGCTATCCGCACAAAACTTTTAACGAAACTTATTTTTCTAACTTTAGATGACTGATCTATTTTCGCTGTTAGATGTTCAAAATTGCCTTCCTTATTGAATACCGGAGTGTCTAGATTTTCAGAAGCTGCAGCAATTTTAAAATATCCCGCATATTCAGGACTCTCCTTGAGCAATTGAAGCTCTTCAGGTGACGCGTTACCATTTAAATATTTGTGTAAAATGTAGTTTTTATCCATCATTGCATTTAAATCCTCTTAGTTAGAACAGTTCAACTTCTTTTTACCCTACCTAATTTTTAAATATTTCCAATTTCCTTTCTAAGGATGGCCAAGGCTTGACTCATGCGCTTTTCTACTGCTTTCACTGAAA
The DNA here is from genome assembly GCA_947495135.1 of uncultured Flavobacteriaceae bacterium. Classification (GTDB taxonomy): domain Bacteria; phylum Bacteroidota; class Bacteroidia; order Flavobacteriales; family Flavobacteriaceae; genus Aureisphaera. The sequence goes on along the minus strand of CANLXN010000002.1, from coordinate 209,799 downwards.
TCCCTAAGATTTCGGCTATTTCGCTGTATTTTTTTCCTTCAATTCTATTAAGTAAAAAGGGAGTTCTTTGGGTTTCTGAAAGATTGGCTATTGCTGCCTGTAACTTTTCGTAAAACTCTTTTTCTTCCAATAAGTACTCTGGCGATTGGTTATTAAATGTTTTCTTTTTAGAATTGGCATGTTGCAAGACAACTTTTTTGTGAGCAACTTCATTCAAAAAAAGATTATTGGCTACGGTGTATAAATACGATTTCGCCTTCGAAGCACTAACCTTTGCGCAATTCTGCCATAGTTTTACGTACGATTCCTGCACAAGATCGTCTGCTTGAGCTTGATCCCCGCATTTAAAATATATAAACCTCCAAATAGCTTGTGAGTGGTCATTATAGACCTTGTTGAAATGCTCTTTTTTACAAACATTCTCTAATTCGCTCATGGATAGGTTAATTATTGATTGAAAAATAAAAAAAATGAATAAGGGGTAGGGTAAACTGTTGCATACCTGTTTCAAATATAACAAAACAAAAAAAATGCTGTTATGAAAACGAAAAAATGCTATGCTATATTATTTATGTTAGTTTCGATGTTTACGTTCTCTTCTTGTCAAAAAGAAGAAAAGGAATTTATAGATGAAACCAATACAGAGGGAACGATTTCAGCGAATTCTCCTCTTACTGGTCTCATTATTCAGACCACTCAAAACGATGGGGATTTGGATGATATTATTGACGGAAGCGATTGTTTCTCTCTACAATTGCCTATAACTGTAATAGCCAACGGACAAGAAGTGATTATTAATGATGAAGATGATATTGATCTGGTTGAAGAAATTTTTGATCAATTTCCAAATGACACGGATACAGTAGAAATTTCATTTCCTGTAACGGTAATTCTAGGTGATTTTTCAGAAGTTGAGATAAACGATCAAGAAGAGCTAAATGCATTGATCGCCAGTTGCGAAATTGATGACATTGAAGATACGATCGATTGTGTGCAGTTAGTATACCCTGTTAGCTTCTTTGTGTTTGATTCGAACAACGATCAAACCGATACAGTTACTGTAAATAATAATCTTGAACTCTTTCTATTTCTAACAGGGTTGGAAGAAGGAGAGATCTTTAGCGTGGATTTTCCTATTGTAGTTATCGTGAATGGAGAAAGTGTGGAGATTACAAGCAATACCCAATTAGAAGATATTTTGGACGGTATTGATTGTGACGATGACAATAACAATTTTGACGAAGAGGCCTTTGTAGAAAACTTGACCGAAGGTGTTTGGTATGTCACTAATTATTTTGACGATATAGATCAAACAGCACTATTTGCTGATTACGAATTCAGTTTTGATACAGATGAAACTACGCAAGCAGTAAATAGTAGTCAGACAATAAATGGTACTTGGGGTCTTGACAGCTCTGACGATGATCCCGAATTGACATTGTTTTATGGAACAACCAATCCTTTTGATGAACTCGACGACGACTGGGATATAGTGGAGTACAACGAAAATATTATCCGTTTACGCGATGTAAGTGGAGGCGATGGAAGTACAGATATTCTTGTTTTCGAAAGAGAACCTTCCAGCGGTGGTGGAAATGAAATTAACCAATTAATTGAAGTTTTAACAGATGGTTCTTGGTATGTGAACCTGTACGAAGAGGACGATGGTGATGGCGATGCCTGTGATTATATCGATTACCAATTTTCTTTTAACTCTAATGGAAGTGTTACAGCTGTAAGTACTACCGAGACCCGAAATGGAAATTGGATTGTTCAGAATGATGGTGATGGATTAGCGCTGGTTTTGAACTTTAATGACAATGGAAATGACGATCCATTTGAAGAGTTAAATGATAATTGGGATGTGATCGAATTTGATATAAGTGTTATTCGTCTTAACGATGTAAGTGGTGGAAATGGCGGAACCGATTCTCTCACATTTGGTCGAGATCCGTTTGACGGTTCCTGTGGAGGTGGAAATGGAGATCTAAGTGAGATAATAATCGAAGGATCTTGGATCGTAGCTAGCTATTCAGAAGATGGAGAAGATCAAACTGGAGATTACGGTGGTTATCAACTCGAATTTAGTTCAGACGGGACCGTTGTCGCTACAAATGGCGGTAATACCAATAACGGAACTTGGAGTGTAACAGGTACAGGCGAGTTAGATTTAGTATTGGACTTTGGAATTCAATTACCATTCGAGGAATTTAATGACAATTGGGATGTAATTGACTTTACTCAAACCCGTGTGGAACTCCAAGATGTAAGTGGTGGTAACGGTGGAATTGACGACTTGATTTTAGAAAAATTATAATAATTAATATTAAACCTGAGCGTATGAAAATTGGAAATTTAATAATAGTGGCTTCTTTAATACTGGGGTTGATCTCTTGTGAGTCTGATGACTCCAGCGATGACCAAAGTTCTAACCTTACGAGTGCAGAAGAAACAATGCAAATTGCAGAAGCAGGCACCTGGCAGATAACCAGATTTATTGATTCTGGAGATGATGAAACGGGAGATTTCAGTGGATTCGAGTTTTCGTTTAATCCAGATGGAACACTCGTCGCTGTAAAAGGTTCTTTAACAGTAGATGGTGTTTGGTCTGTTGATGACGACGATTCGAACTCGTCTAGTGATGATGATGGAAACTCGTCGGATGATGACGATTTTAATATCTTTTTCAATGTACCTCAAACCAACGATTTTGAAGATTTAAACGATGACTGGGATATCGTTTCTATTAGTGCTAACAAAATGGAACTCATAGATGTTAGTGGAGGAAACGGTGGGACAGACCAACTGACCTTCGAAAAGTTATAATCTTTTTTTGCCCCTAATGAAAAGAGTCATACTTTAAATAGTATGGCTCTTTTTCTATTTTAAAAACTCTAACAAGAGTTTCTCAAAATCGTTTCTTAAGGCAGATTTGGACAAAATAACTCTTGTAGATTGTTCATTTACTCGTTTAGAGAGGACTGAGGTTAGCATTTCTCTTCGTACATTTTTTGGGGCACCGTCAAAGAGTTCTTCGGCTTTTCTGGAAATTATTTGAAAGTTCTCTTCGGAAATTTTTACCGATTTGGGATCTCCGCCGCTGTAGGTTCCAGAGGAACTTTCCTCGGCTGCAATAGGATTGTAGGTGATCCTTTCCGAAGAAATAGAAATGACATTATTATTTTGATCAGTATATGTATAAGAAATATTCAAGTCTTTTCCCGTTTTACATTGAATCAGAGATGCACAAATTAATAAAAGAAAGAGATACCGGCTGTACATTAACGATTGTATAGTTTTTTACCTGCTTCTTCGTATTTGTCGCCAGGTGTCCAGAAGGGAGTCACTGGGTCGTTACCAATCATTCTTCCGGCCAACACATACGATCGGAAAAACTTTTCTAAATAGTTGTAGTCCATACTATCTGCATGATCTCCAGGTTGGTGGTAATATTTGGTGACATCTCCATCAAACGATCTAAAACCCATTGAATAGGTAGGAGCGGGAATACCTTTCATGGCAAAATTCACATTATCACTGCGGTCAAAAAGACCTTGTTCTGGAGCAGGATCATCGATTGCGGTAATTCCAAATTCAGTAGCTGCATCAATAATATTTTTACTTGCTGTGGTTCTAGGTAAGCCGACAATGGTGGCAGACGTAATGTCGTTATATCCTGCATTATCGCTATTAAAACAATAGACCATCTGTTCCAAAGGCAATACGGGGTTTTCTACATAATAAGAGCTGCCTAGAAGCCCCATTTCTTCTCCAGTAAATAGAATGAATAAAGCAGAGCGCTTAGTAGGATACAACGCTAAGTTTTGCGCCATACTAAGTACAGTTGTTGTTCCAACAGCGTTGTCTCTTGCTCCGTTATAAATGGTGTCTCCAGTAGCATCGGGAGAGCCTATTCCTACATGGTCGTAATGTGCAGAATAGATAATGTATTCTTTTTTCAAAACTGGATCTGTACCTTCAACCACACCTATTACGTTTTGAGATGTTACAAATTGTGTTTTCGTAGGCTCCACTTGTAAATCCGCCTTGTGTTTTCCAGATGCCATACTACTGGCAATAGTTCCACCCTCATCTTTAACCCAAACATATCCGGTTTGCGTTGTCTCCTCTACGGCAGTTTCTTCTGAAAGAGTAAGTCGAGTCCTGTTAAAATTGTGGTCTATGAAGTTCCATACGTTCGAATTGGTATCTATTAGCTCGATGATACCTAAAGCGCCCGCTTTTTTAGCTAATTCTTTCTTCTCATCTCTCAATCCAAAAAATGTTTCAGGATCTGAAGCTTTTGGACTTCCACCCTTAATAGCAATCACTTTGTCCTTAACATTTTTCCCTTTATAATCGCTTGCAAGTCCATGTCCAAGAAATACCACTTTATCTTGATAGTTAACCATGTCTGGCATTATTGCAACAACATCCTCTATATTTTTACCATCTATGGATAGTGATAAGTTCTTTGGCTTACCCTTTTCTAATAGACTCATTAACTGATAATAATCTCCAGTCTTAGGATTTGGTTTAACACCATAACTTCGTAAGGTATTTGCGAGATAGGAAGCTGCAATTTTATTTTCAGGAGTGCCCGTTTGGCGGCCTTTTAACAAGTCGTCTGCCAGGAAATAAATATGTCCTTCAATAGTATTTTTATGGACGGTGTTTAACACTTTTTCTTTTTCAGTTTGAGCAAATGAAAATGTGAATGTTGTTAAGGCGATTATTAGTAATAGATGTTTTTTCATGTTTTAGGAATAAAATTGGGTACTGATAAAGATAGCGAATAAATGAAAATGAACAACTTTAAAATCTCAATCTGAAAGATATATTTGGTGTAAAACCTAATGCCAGTTCATCGATCTCTTCAATTTCTTCTTCACTGTTAATTCGAAAAAATTGATTGGTAACATTATTAGTGTCCAGTAGATTCCATATAGAAAGCCCTACGAAGCCTTCTGTTGATTTGCCCATTTTGAATTGATAAGTCCCTGAAATATCTACCCGAAAGTAGTCCTGGATATTTGTAGAATTTGGCATTCCGAAATTAATTTCTTCATCTATAATTTCAGCACTTGGAACTAGTGGAGTATTTGGTTTACCTGTATGCCAATTAAAACCTCCCGAAATATTGAAATTGTTGAGAGAGTAGTTAATGCCATAGGTGAGTGTATGTCTGATGTCTATATTATTATGAAAACTCTGCGGAATAAATTCGTTAAATTCATATTCGTTATCTGCGTACGAATAACTCAACCAAGTATTTATTTTTTTGAATCGCTTATTTAGTAGAAAATCTACGCCATAAGTGGTATAACTTCCCGTCGTTCGGAGGTTTTGAAATTGGTTTTGAAAACCTTGGCTTTGTGATGTAATACCTGTTACTTTCTTAATGTAAGGCTCTGCACTTACAAGCCAACCTTTCCGATTAAATGCGAGTCCGGCTGAAAGCTGTCTTCCTTGAATAATAGGGATTTCTCCAGGACTAGATAAGACCCAACGCCTGTTTTCGATCCCGAGGAAGTCGTTTTGAAAGTCAATAATCTGAGAGGTCGTCTGACTCTTTAATTCGCCTAAAATTTCGAACGTAAAATAATCAAGAAATTGATGATTGAAGCTTAGACGTGGCTCCCATAAAATTTCATCAAATTTATCGATGTGATTCATCCGAAGCCCCAAATTAAGTAATGTCTTATTTGATGGGCGGTAGCTGATTTCCGCAAAACCACTATTGGTAATGAGGACTTGTTTATCTCTTTGTTCGAAAAACGGATTGTTAATTCGAACAAAATTAGTAATGCCAGTTTCGTTGAACTGATATCCTATTTCACCAGCAAGTTTTTCTGAGATTTCATACCTCCCTTTTGCTTTTATACCAGACTCTAAAACATCGTTCGCCTGAAATAACTGCTGATTGTTTATAATGTCAAAGTTACTAGCTTGTAACTCATAAGAAGACCCGTAAAATTGTATATCGGTTGTAAATCGATCATTCCAGAGCCTTTTGTAGTAAAATCCACCTGAAACATTATTTTGTAAAAGATCACTTTTTCGGGATTGAAGTGTGTCATTAATATTGGCATTTTCTAGAAATTCAAGCGAATTACCAAGCGCTAAAAAGTTTGCTCTAAAAAAATCTTTATCTGTTGGCTGTACCTGTATTCTAAAACTAGTGTCGAAGAAACTAAAATCGTCATTAGAAGTAGGCAAAATATCTGGATTGGTAATAGTGAGCTCTGTATTTTGAAAGGCTTTTTCAAAATAAGAATCGTAGGTGGGTGTTTTCAAGAGATTGTTTAAAGATTTCCGTCCAGCTACTTGAACAGAGCCAATTTCACCCAAAGGCACATCCACAAAAGCGTCTGTGCTAATTAAGTTTACACCAATTTCACCTTTAAATTCCTTATTGATAGCTTCTTTACCTTCCATAGAAATCACCCCAGAAACACCATCTCCGTAAGACGCGGGAGAACCGTTCTTCATTACAGTTACATCTTGCGTTAGAAAAGGGTTAAAGGCAGAAATGAGCCCGAAAAAGTGTCCATTTTGATACATCTTGATTCCGTCCCAAAGGATCAGGTTTTGATCGTTAGTTCCGCCACGGATATTAAGGAAAGAAACCGTTTCATTTACACTTTGTATTCCAGGAAGGGCTTGAATAGTTAAAAGCACATCTGGCTCTATAAGTCCTGGGAGAATGTCGAAATCTTGGTAGTTGATATTGAGTGAGCCATCTTCGTTTTTAGAGATGCCCTTTGCAAAATAATTAGAAAGATTTACTGCATTTAGGTATTCTAACTTAGGTGAGAGAGTGACTTTCGCGCAGGGTTTGTTCTGAAAGTTTACTCCAGACAAACGCAGCGATTCAAACCCAATGAATTCCAACCGAATTTCTTCATCGGGTCGCCGAAGCTGAAGGTTGAAGGTTCCATCCATTGCCGAAACAGACTCTTGATAGGGTGTTGTTATTTTCACACCTTCAAATGGAGCATCGGTTTCCATATTGTAAATGGTGCCGCAGAGGCTAGCTAGACCATCTATTTTCCGAAGTGCGATGGTTCGATCTTCTAGTAAATTATATTCGAGAAGGGTGTTTTTCCGAAGAAAATCTAAAACCTCTTCAAAATTAGCTGAAGTATTGGGAACAATAAGTTGGTCTGTAAGATCCGAATCTTTAAAGGAAAAGTTATAAGGAAATTTGGCTTCTAAGGTCTTGAGATATTGGCGCACGGTTATGCGTTCTTGCGCAGTGGCAAAACAAGTAAAAAGAATAAAAAAAAGTAATGTAGCCTTTCTGATTTGGGTCACTGCTATTTGGTTTTAAGCACCACTTTTGTTCCACTTAATTCGTAAGACAAGTTAAGGGGAATTGTGATAGCTTGCAAGGCAGTTTCCAAATTTTCGTGAGTAAAACTTCCGGTAAAAAGCATTTCGTTTTTTGTGCTTTCTCCAGTAACTGTAATATTGTATTGACGCTCCAGCTCTTCAACAACTTCGTTGAACGGAATACTTGTAAAAGAAGACTTTGTGTGTATCCAAGAAGGTTCTGTAATACTAATTTCTTGACGTTGCACCTTTTCATTATAAACTAAAAAGTGGTGTCCAGCCATTAATTTCATCGATTTGCCATTAAAAATTACATCTACGACTCCTTCGAAACAGGTTACTTCGAACAGTTGAGGACGCACATTTACGGTAAATTCGGTTCCTAGAACGGTTATATCTCCTTTCGTTGTTTTCACCGTGAATGTTTTTCCTTTGGCTACTTTAAAATACGCTTCACCTTCTAACTGAAGAGAACGATTATCACTCCAGTTTTTTTCCTCAAAAGAAATATGAGAGCCAGCGTTTAGGATAACTTCTGAATTATCTGGTAAGATAAATTCTGTCTTTTCTCCATTTTTCGCTAAATAATTAACTTCATTAGTGTTGAAAACGGTAAAATATAAACAAATAGCAACTACAAGTACGGCTGCAATAGAACTAATATATTTTTTCCACTGGTGCTTGTGTTGATCCAATTGTTGTACAGGTAATGCCGCTTTTAGTCGTGCTAAACTTTCCTCCGCGTCAAATTCCGGCGCTTTTAACTGCTTTACAGCTGCGTCGATCTTGAGGAAATCACTAGAGGCGTCCAATTCCTTGAACGCCTTTAGCTCTTCTTCATCGAGGTTGTTATCCAACCATCTAATAATTAAATCTTCCTTTTTCATAAGAATTCATATATAAAACAATTCACTTCTTAAAATTCCTACCAAAATAATCTTAAATTTCACTAATTTCTTTTCTTAGGGTGCTCAAAGCCGTGTAAATCCGCTTCTCAACGGCCTTTCGGGAGATTCCCAAAAGTTCGGCTATTTCCTTATGTCTTTTACCTTCTATCCTATTTAGAAGAAAAGCGACTCGTTGTCCTTCAGGAAGTTTTGAAATTGCTCTTTCCAATTTCATTTTATATTCGCTTTCCTCTAAAATAAATTGAGGAGATTCGTTGGTGTGTTCTTTTGGTTTGTGTTCTTGGAATTTATGCACCACTTTTTGATGCTTTAATTCATTTAGAGTTAAATTGTTTGCAACCGTAAATAAGAAGCTCTTTGCTTTTTCAACAGGAGTTTCTTTGCAGTTGTTCCATAGTTTTATAAAGGCTTCCTGAACCTTGTCTTCAGGAATTACCTGGTTGCCAAATTTGTAGAATATAAAGTTGTGAAGGTCTTGCGCTAATTTTTTATGTAATTGCGCAAATACCTGTTCATCACAAACATTTTCAAAAAGAGGTTTACTCATTAAACGAATTTGTAGCAAAGATATAAATATTGTGAGTAGGAATTTTTAAAGTAAAGTTGTTATATTAACAGACGAAAGATGATGTCTCGAAAAAAAATGCTGATATGAAAAAAATAATAGCCTGTTTAATGCTTTTTGCATTGTTCGCCTGTCAGGAGGAAGAGTTTACAGTTGTTGAGAGTAAGGAAGATGCTATTGGTGTAGATGAGGATAGACAACTAACTTCACTTATGAAATTGGTGAGTTCTCACGACGGCTCCTTTGATAATGTGGTGGATGATTCAGATTGTTTCAGTATCAACTATCCTTACATGTGCAGTTACAACGGAGAGCTGTACACGGTAAACTCGGTGGAAGATCTTGCTCCTTTTAATATGTATGACGAGTTGATTCCTGAGTTTCCAATAACTATGACGCTTGCAAACTATATAGAGGTGGAGGTTCCTAATCTTAATGCATTCGAAACACTTATTAGTCAATGCCAAAATGGGCAGTTGTTTAATGAACGTATCACATGTATAGATTTTGTATATCCAATTAGTGTAGCAATCTACAATACTGAAACCACTAATTTTGACACTTTAATTTTCAATCACGATAGAGATACATTTACATCATTGGATTTAATTAATGAAAATACAGTGGCCAGTGTAAATTATCCAGTAAAGATGACCACTAATACAGGTTTGATTTTAACCTTTAATTCTAATGAGGAATTGAAAGATGAAATTTTGACTGTTATACCCCTATGTGATTAAAGAACACAAGACATTAAAAAAACCTCCCTATTTGGGAGGTTTTTTTTGTTTATATATTTTGTTAAAGAAATAAACAATATGTTAAACATATACTAAAACCAATTTTGTGGGTAGTAATTTATGGGTTGCCGTTGTTCTATCACTAAACAAACAACTTATAAAAATATATTATGAAAAACTTATTGAAATTTCCCCTAATTGCATTATTGGCTTTACTTGTATTCTCATGTAGTGATGATGATGATAACGGAACTACCCCAGATCCAGATCCAACAATTGCTGGTTTTGTTTCTGCTAGTTCAGATTACTCGTCCTTACTTGCTGCGTTAGATGCGGCAGGTTTAGTTGCAACTCTTGATGGTACAGCAGAGTACACAGTTTTTGCGCCAAATAACGCGGCATTCGATACTTTCTTAGCAGATAATGGTTTTGCTGATTTAAGTGAAGTGCCAACTGAAGTACTTACACAAATATTATTAAACCATGTAGTAACAGGTAAAGTAGAATCTACTCAATTGTCTACTGGGTATGTAAATTCGCTAGCAACTTACGGTACAACAGCCGATGCGCTTAGTCTTTATGTGAACTTGGATTCTGGTGTTAGATTAAATGGTGTTTCTACTGTTACTACGGCCGATGTGCCAGTTAGCAACGGAGTGATCCACGCTGTGGATGCCGTAATTGGTCTTCCAACAGTAGTTACATTTGCAACTGCAGATCCAACATTTTCTAATTTAGTAGCTGCGTTAACGAGAGACGATCAACCAGATTTCGTATCTGTTTTGTCAACTGCAAATGGAACAGATCCTGCTCCTTTCACTGTTTTCGCTCCAACCGACGCTGCTTTCGGAGATTTATTAACTGAACTTGGTGCAACCGAATTGGGTGATATCGACGGTGCAACTTTAACTGCAACTTTAAATACACACGTTATTGCTGGAGCAAACGTAAGAGCAGAATCTCTAGTTGATGGAACGGTAGGAACTTTAGGTGCAGACATCGAAATTGACGCAACAAATGCAACAATTACCGATTTAAATGGTAGAGTAAGTAACATTATTGTAACCAATGTGCAAGCTGCTAACGGAGTAGTTCACGCTATTGACAAGGTGATCTTACCACAACTATAATATTGAAAACATCAAATGTTCGTAATTTGATTGGTTAGTTAGTTATGAATGACCGTCTGTTTTACCTCTCCCAAGGTATTCAGGCGGTTTTTTTGTTTACGCTACTATTTGGTCCCAGCTTTAGGAAGTATTTGTGATAGTTTCATACTTCGTCAATCATGGAGAAAATTAACACTACCTTTACCGCAAGAAAAAGGAATGGCCCCTAAATATAGTTTGTCATTTCACAAACAATTTATATGTCATTTAAATCTTTAGGGCTGTCCGATGCCCTGCTAAAAGCAATTAGCAAAAAAGGATATACTACCCCTTCACCTATTCAGCAAAAAGCAATTCCAGTAGTACTTGAACGTAAGGACGTGCTGGCCTCTGCCCAAACGGGAACTGGAAAGACAGCAGGATTTACCTTACCAATGCTTCAGATTTTGTCCAATGGACATCAACAAAGAAATCGTCCTATTCGGGCGTTGATTCTAACTCCAACGAGAGAATTGGCTGCGCAGGTTTTGGAGGATGTAAAAACATACTCAGAGTTTGTTGATATTCGTTCTATGGTGATATTTGGAGGTGTAAATGCTAATCCGCAAATTCGTACGTTACGTCAAGGAGTGGATATTCTGGTGGCTACTCCTGGTCGTCTATTAGATCTGCATTCACAAAAGGCATTGTCTTTATCAAGTGTGGAAATATTAGTGTTAGACGAAGCAGACCGTATGTTAGACATGGGGTTTCTTAGAGATATCAAGAAAATTCTTGCTTTAATGCCGAAACGCCGACAAAATTTGTTGTTCTCGGCAACTTTTTCAAAGGAAATCAAACAATTAGCGGGTAGTTTTCTGCACCATCCCGTGATGGTCGAAGCAACGCCAGAAAATACAACAGCAGAAAAGGTAAGCCAGAAAGTATATCGAACCAATAAAAGTAGAAAGACCGATCTGGTTGTTAAGCTTATTTCCGAAGGAGACTGGGAGCAGGTGCTTATTTTTACACGAACAAAGCATGGTGCCAATAGATTATCACAAAAACTAGAGAAAGCCAGAATCACATCTGCAGCCATTCATGGAAATAAGAGTCAGGGTGCAAGAACTAAAGCGCTTGCCGGTTTTAAAAGCGGTAAAGTACGGGTTTTGGTTGCCACAGATATCGCAGCGCGCGGTTTAGATATTCCTTTGTTGCCGCATGTAATTAATTACGAACTGCCAAATATTCCAGAAGATTACGTGCACCGTATTGGTCGTACAGGTAGAGCGGGAGCCTCGGGAGAAGCTATTTCTATTGTAAGTGTTGATGAAAATGAATATGTGAGAGGCATCGAAAAATTACTCGGGCAAAAACTAGAAACAGAAGTACTCGAAGGTTTCGAACCTACCGAAAGCTTACAAGAAGTTTTAGATAAAAAGGCGGCGAATAAGGCACAAAACCAGCGAGGGAGACAAAATAGTAGAAATGGATCTAAATCCACTCGACCTAACAATTCTAACAATCGCGGTAAATCTCAAAACAGCAGAAGGAGGAAATAAGACTTATTTAAAGTTCTTAAAAGTAACTTTGGTAGACTTCATTTTATTGCCGTCTAGCATAACTTCCTCGGTTTTAATGACGGCTATAATCGAATCTGTAATGGTGTTTTGGTTGGTGACCTTGTCAAAATAAAAGGCGATGTGTTGAATGCTATCTGAAATTTTCTCTACTTCGTCTTTAGCTCTTATATTTCGAAGCTCCATTAATACCTCGTTTTCTGGAATTTCAAGCGCTTTTTCTGAAAGATTTTTTAAACGGGCTGTTATGTCTAATTCAAATTCTGGGTGTTTTTTATTCAAAACATAGAGGTCTAGATAATCCTGTAGCTTTTCAGTTGCAAGATCTTCATAGTTAAAGTTGACGAGCGTTTCATTTCCTTCCAATTCATATAGACCGGATTCTTCAGCTAGCACCATGTCGCTGGTATCGGCCTCCGTTTTTCTATTAGCGCAAGAAGTGATGAGCCAAGCACAGACTATTATGTAGAGCATCTTTCTCATTTCACCATAAATTTCAGTTTAATAATTTTTCCATCTACATACTTCTTATCAAGAATTTGAATATTCTTTAAACTACTGGTTGGAATGGTGAGTTTGGATATAAATTCTTCCTTTGTGTATAATTCAATGCCTACATTCTGAGAAAACAATTGATAGATCTGTGCCTCATCATCGATGAGATGCTGTAACTGTTTTTTTCGTTTACTCCAGTCGGTTGTATTGCCGTTGGTGTAGTATTGAAGCATAAGGGCATAATCGTCTGTCCTTAATTTAATGATGGGGTTTTTACCTGCATCAATATTTCTGTAAATAGTGTCTGTTTTGTGATAAGGAGATTGCACCACAAATTTCACATCATTGTCTTTAGTCTGAAAGGTGAAGCAACCAGAACTATCTGTTTTAAGGTACAAAGGTGATTGTCCTTTCTGAAAGATCTTGACATCCACTAAGTGTGAGATAGGTTCGTTTTTGTCTTCGTCTACAAGGCAAAAATGAAAGTTGTTTTCCGTTTTTATATAGAGATAGAAAACAAGCGCAATGGGAAACAAAAGATACAGCCATTTTAAATGAGACCTTTTTTTAGGGGTTTCGGAGATGGTGTTTTCCTTAATGTTCTGCCTGTTCTTTGCTTTGAAATCATTCCAATTCTTGTAACCACAATAAGAACTCAACAAATTGAGTATGTCTATTCGTGGTAATTTATTGGCATCGTTCTTTATATAGGTGTAAAACCATTTTTCACTCACCTTCCCTTTTACCTTGTGAAAAAGATCTTCTTGAAAGGACACAATCTCACTTCCTTTCCATTTTTCGATGGCTGGAGCCTCTGGATGGTCCTGCAAAAAGGTGTGCCCAATGTGCTGGATAAGGAGTTGAAAAAGATTTTTTTCGTTTTGGCTCAATTGTCTATTATTCTGTATTTCAAATAATTAAAAATTGTAAAATAGTTTACAATTGCTTTACAGGGGTTTTCCAAAGCAACACGCAAAGAGGTGCTTAGGTTTGTCGAAGTAATCCTTAAAAATATAAAATTATGAAGACAACACCATTTAAATCGGTTGCTAAAATAGCAGCGTTTTTCGGCATCCTAGTATTATTTTCAGCCTGTAACTCCAAAAGCTATAACGAAGACTTGGCCATGGAGTCTGTAGATGTTTCCGAAACCTATGCAGGGGTAGATCAATTGGAAGGTACAGAAGGAGATTTGGTGGGCGGAAGTAAAATGCCAGCCGACTTGAAAATTATTAAATCTGCCGCTGTTAAATACAAGGTAGATGATGTAAAGGTTGCTACCGCCGAAATCAAGAAACTAGCGACTAAGTATAATGCGTATATATCAGATTTAAGGTTTCAAAACAATTTGTATCAGATTGAAAATAGGTTCACCGTAAAAGTACCAGAGCAGCATTTTGACGAAATGATGAACTCTTTTGGGGATGTCGTTTCGTTCGTGGAGTACGAAAATATTACTACCAAAGATGTTACTGAAGAGTTTATCGATATCCAATCGCGTTTAAAAACAAAAATGGAGGTAAAACAACGGTATGAAGAAGTGCTGAGAAGAAATGCTAAAACGGTAAAAGATATTCTCGATACAGAAGAAAAGTTGAGAGTGATACAGGAAGAGATTGAAGCTGCGCAGGGAAGATTGAAATACCTAACTAGCAAGGTGGCTTATAGCACCATTCAGATCGATCTTTACGAAACAGTCGAATATAAAGACGAACCTACAAGCTATAAAAAGAGCTTTGCCGACAAGTCTAAAAACGGTTTTGCTTTTGGATGGGAAATTATTGAAGGAATTGTTTTGGGGGCCATCCATATGTGGCCACTTATTCTATTTGGTTTAATCCTGTTTTTCTTTCTTAGAAGGTATTTGAAGAAGAAAAATTAATAAAAAGACAAAGGCGAACGGTGCAAAAGTATCGTTTGCTTCCTTGTTTCTGAAAGTTTTATAGTAAATAGAATAGAACCGACAAAAGCAAAATTGCTACGGCGACAAGAATTAACAGCTGTTTCTTATTTTCAGCTTTTATTTTGAGTCTTATATCTTGCTTTACTTTTTCTAGTTCTTGTTCACTGAGCTTTGGAAAGTTATATGCAGGCGGTTGTTCTGAAGAGTAGCTAGGTTTTTGCTTTTCAAACTTACCTTCGCTCTTCTGCTGCCGTTCCTTGCGTCTTTGAAGGATTGCTTTAAAATGTCCTAAGCTTCCGTTCATATTGTAAAGTGCCTCAAGGGAAATAGATTATTTTCTATCTACCAGCATTAATTTGTTCGCTATTAGAGTATTCTAATATCCAATAATTGATCAGACATAATAAGAATAGTACTACCTGCAATTACCAGCAGCGTTGTTGCCAAATGAAATTTCCAGTGTAGACGGTGTTTTTTTGAAATATAGTAAACCATAAAGAATAAGAGTGAGCTTACAAGAACGGGGATTGTAAATGTACCTATTTCCAGAAACTCACTAATTCTTCCTTCGTCATTAAGCATTTTGAAATTCATTAATCCGGCGACCAGTCTCATATAGAATGCTACAAAGAGGAATGGATACACATAGCTGCTCCACCTGTTTAATTGAAGGAACGAAAAAGCGATGACAGCTTGTACGACGGTTATCAATGGTCCAGCAGCGGAGGTAATGATACTTTGTTCAACCGTTAGTTTGGTCGGACTTAGGTTGGAAACTTTATTCAACGTCATTAATGCTTCAAAGCCAAGTATTCTGTAAACCACCCAATGGGCAAATTCGTGCAGAAGCCATGTAAATAGCACGGCTACGGTGATGATTAAAATATATTTAAAGCCTATCTTTTTTTGTGTCATTTGATCAAAAACGTTTCCAGCACCGTAACGGTTTTATAATATTATTTAGAATTACACTTACTAACATTAGGCCTTAGATATTTTAAACATACATATTTTAATTCAACAGATTGGCTAAAGACCTATGTATAAATATAGTCTGCAAAGTTACTCACCCCAATGTTCAAAAACTTGTTTTATTTTACGAATTTCTTCTCGTTTGGTAAAAATTTCAGCATAACTCATGGACGACATGGAAAGTTGTTTTTCCATATTTCGGATTTCTACCGCGCCTTCTTTACAGCCTTTAAATTCGTATTGGCACTGAAAACTATATGCTACGGCCAAACGGTAGTGAGCATCGTATTCTGAAGGAAATACCTCAAGTGCCTTTTTGTATTGAAAAATTGCATTGTGATATTTATGGGATTTCAACCAAGTATCCCCGTCTTCGATGAAAAAGAGAAATTCCGCTTTCTTTTGCTCAAATATGGCGGTATTCTTAGCTGCTAATTGAATATTCGCTAATTCTCTTTCTTGTGGAGTAGGAGTTAGGAGGGTAAAGAATAAGATGATTAAAATTGCTATTGATAGTAGAATGAACATGCTAATTTTGAAAATCTCTTTCTTTTGTTCTTTCTGCGTTTTAGTTCGGATGTTTTTCAGTTGTTTAGCTGAAATTTTCTGAACAGTAATCTTGCTCCTAATACCTTGAAGATGGTCCGGATTGGTACGAAGAAACCTTTCCTCGTTTTTAAATATACTTTTTTTACGTAGTAAGTTCCTATTGTTCTTTAGAACTGAATTCATAGCGGCACTCGCCAAACCTACACCAAACATACTCTATTAGTCTGAAAAAGCAATAGAATGTTACCAAACTCAACGGTAACAGTACATTCTAGGCGTATCTAACCGGTAGATTTGTATATGAGAATGTGAGTAACTCAGCAATTGTGATACACAAAACCTATTTCAGGATTGTTGTCCCACTGGTCACCAGAATAGGTAGTAGAAGAGTTCAACTTAGCTTTATTCGTCGAGCACCGCAGTGGCCTCATCCTCCTCTGGAAACAGACCCAAAAACACTTTCAAACGGATGATTTTCTTAACCGATTGCTCCACCTGTCTTCGGTAGTCTGAATCGATTTCCATTTCGGCAAGAATCGAATTAATGGCTTTGGTTTCGTCTATGGGCATCAATAACATATCGTTACCAGCTTTGGAGGCAACCAAAGGAGCATTCTCGATAATGGTCACCGCTTTCATGATGTTTAAAGCATCTGTAATTACGAGGCCTTTAAAGCCTAGCTCCCCTTTTAGCAAGTCGGTTACTATATTTCTTGAACAGCTTGCAGGAAGATCGTTGGTGTTATAAGTTGGATTATTGGTGATCGTAATATGCGCCATCATTATGGAAAGAACGCCAGCCTCAATAAGCGGTGGATACACATCTAACTCTTGTAATTCCCCGTCTATATAAACCGATTTTTTGTGGGTGTCGCCTTTCACCAAGCCATGGCCTGGAAAATGTTTGGCAGTTGCAATAATTTCTTGTTCTTGGGTAGTCTCAATAAATTGCTTGCTGAGCGCAATTACCTGTTCTTTGTTGTCGCCAAAGCTTCTGTTTTTGATGGCTTCATTTCCCGGACTGATATCTGCAACAGGTGCGAAATTTTGACGAAAGCCTATTTCAAGCAGGTCTTTGTTAATAATCCTTGCAACAGAATCTGCCTCACTAGTAGTTTTAATATCGATGGTGTTCATAAGCGACTCCGTTCCTTGTAACCTACCGTTAAATAAACTGGGCTCTGCATCGATCGAAAATAACAGTGGGATTTGCGCTCCCAAGCTGCTAATGGCATCGAGGCTATCGATAAGCCGTTTGTGATTTTCTTTAGCGCCTTTTAAAAAAACCACGCCGCCTATTTTGTTCTCTTTGGCTAGTTTTAGGACGATACTATCTGGCTTCCCCAATTCCCCAGCTGAGGTAACGATCATTTGTGCTACGCGGGTGGTATCGTTCAGTGCATGAAAAATTTCATCTACTCGATGTTCTATGACGGGATCGTATTGATAAAAATCTTGGAGTTGGTTGGATTGTGCGTTTGCTGATGAAAAAATAGCGGAGGTCAGTAATAGTGCAAGTAAGGATCTAATCATTTGAATAGTTGAATAGTTGATGTTCTTGAAACGGTTAAGTGGGTTCGACGGTTTGTTGTGTTCTACCTAATGAGCAGGTGGAACTCAAAGGTAGCGAAATCTGGAGCTTTTTCTTATCCCCTCTTAGGGACTGTTAATTATGTTTAAATCGTAGCGGATGAGATTTGTTTTCTTAAATTTTCTTTTTTTTATCAAAACCTCAATAGTACCCAATTCCCACGAAGGCCACCCAGTGGGAGTTGGAGGCGGGTGCGGTATGTCCCATGCCTAGGTCGGTTACTTCGATGTGTGGGTTGTGGAGGCTGCTTCGGTAATCGATGAGGGTGCCAGTTAGGGATGTGCTGAGTTCTTCTTCTGCCATGAAGTTTAGATCGCGAGCCAACAACAAACCAAAAGGAGTGGAGTACCTTCCGCACCAGGTCCATTTGTATTCTTTATAATCGTGTTCCATTACTGTGGTCTTGGTGAAATCTTCTACCTTTTTATTGGTGATCTTCCCTAAAAGGCTTGAGTTTATGAGTTCGAGATCTTTTTGCCGTGCTTTTTCGTTTCCAATAGAGTCTACACCAAACAGAGCCAGATTGCTGCCTCCCCAATCTGTATTTCCGTAATGAATGGCGTCGTTAGAAATTACAATTGCTACGTCTTCACCAAAAGCTAATTTTTGCGCTTTCATGATGTCCCAAAGTGCCATGGATACATCTTGCGAAAAGGTCTCCATGTCTTCAAATTTCATATACGGAACCAGCAAGGGAATAATTTCTACTTCCGGATTTAGTTTTTGTAGAAAGGGTGTGATGGCCTCCAGCGAATGCTCCAATTGCATCATAGAATCGTGCACTGTAAACGTTTCTTTTTTTAGTTTCTGAAGAATTTGATCCCGCATAGGTGAAACTTGTATAGTACCGTTTGCAGATTGCCATTTGTTATAAGACCCAAAAATAACTCGATCCTTTAACCTGAAATTCCCCGCTCTATGTGCAACACCTACCAGAATCACTGTTTTCGCTTTAATGCCTTGGAGGGTTTTGTAAATGAGTCCGCCAGCATAGGCATAATCGTCGTGCGGACAAATAGCGGCTTTGTACACTGCATCTTCAGGTTCCTGGTCTTTGGGGTCCATTCTTGCAATTAAGCTATCGAGTTGCCAGTTGTATTGGGCAAAACCAATGGTGTCTTTTTGATGTCGAATTTTTAAGGACTTTTTCGTTTTGGTTTCTGCGCAAGATGAAAGGAGTATGAAAAGTAGAAGAACTGGAAGGAAAGCAAGTCGCATTTGGTTGGGTTTAGTGGTATAAATGTAGGGAATTTAAGTTGCGGATTTTCTTTTGAAAATCAGATAAAGTGAATGGAATAGACGTTGAATTACGTATAATTTGATATATTCGCGGCTGTTTTCGGTGTCTGACGTATATTATGGACAAAGCTACCTAGTGGTGCTGTCCAATTTGATTACCTTGCCCATCCCAAATCAGTTTTAAATGAGGCTTTTAAAGCTTAAGAGTCATTGGCTCATATTTGTTTTTTTTCTGCTAGCTGCGGGCTTGTTTATTTTTTTTCTAAATGAATCATTTCAGGAAAAAGAAAGAGAGGCGAGCAGGTTAAAGTTAGAGTATATCCATAAAGACGCCGTTAATCAATTTTCGAGTTCTTTGGATAAGTTCGCGGGTATGGTGTCTGGAATGCGCTCTTACGTAAATATGTCCAAAGACCTTCCTACTGCGACAGATTTTCAGCAGTTTGTACGCAATCAATTTGATGACATAAAGAGTCAAGATTCTGTGGTTGTTTCTTTTATTGATACTGCTCACGTATTTAAACAATCTTTTACACGTACTTCCATGAACTCCGCTAATTTGGTGGGTAAGTCGGTCTCTTCTATTAGGAGTAAAGAGAAAATCGAAATGCTGGACCAACTAATGAATATGGATTCGTTACGTATGTTTCCTCCGCTCAACCTTCTGGAGGGCTGGGTAGGTCTGCCTATAAATTTTAGAGTACATAGGGAAGGGGAGACACTAGGATATGTAGCTCCTATATTGGATTTTAAATCGGTTATTCAAAGTATCTACGACAATTATGATGTTAGAGATGATTTTGTTTTTCACTTTAAGACCAAGGATGGTCACGATTTTGATAGATATCGTGTGTATAACCGTACAAAAGTCTATTCCACTAAAGCGGACCCTGAGTACTATATGAATTACAACACAGATTTATCCACTTATATTTATTCCGATATAGAATACTACGGTTATGAGATAACGTTGGGTACGGCTTATAAAATACCTTATACAGACAAGGGTAATTTTTCCTTAATTCTATTGTTTTGGTATTTGACGTTTGCCTTATTAGCATTGGTGGTAACACTTCAAGTTGGTAAATCGAAAAAGCTCAATAGCGAATTAACCCAGAGCAATCTATTATTAGAGAAAAGGCGTGAGGAGGTTCGAAGTCAGAATAAGGAATTAAGGTCGCTTACGGCAACTCAAAACAAGTTCTTTTCGATAATTGGGCACGATATGAAACAGCCTTTAAGTGCTATAGAAGGGTTGTTGTACTTGCTTAAAGAGGAGAAAATTGATAATCCGGATCTTAATCTTATCATCAATAGTTTAAGCGAATCCACTGGTAATACGGTCAATCTTCTGAATAATTTATTGAGATGGGCATTATCTCAAACGGGCGAAATCGATTTTATTCTTTCCAATATTGAGATGAATGAACTTATCCTCGAGGTAGGAGGCGTGCTCAAACATCAAGCTCTAGAAAAAGACATAAAATTGAAATATGATTTGGCCGAGAACAGAGTCTACAGGGGCGATGTCCAGATGTTAAGCACGATCATTAGAAATTTGATTTCTAATGCTATTAAATACTCACATCCTGGAAGCGAAGTTTTGATTCGATCACATGTTAATGAGCAATTCCTTGTTATTAAAGTAAAGGATAGTGGAGTAGGGATGAGTGAGGAACTCATTGATTCTTTATTTAAGTTGACCGATCTGGTTAGCGAAAAAGGAACCAAGGAAGAAACGGGAACTGGTCTGGGTCTTATTCTTTGTGCAGATTTTGCGAAAAGGCATTCAGGCCATATTGAAGTAGAAAGTAAGCTAAATGAAGGTTCCGAGTTTTCGGTATTCCTACCACTTTAATACCTTCAAATTACCTTACAATCTTTACCCACTACTGTCTTTGTAACTCTCTCTTCAATTACTATCTTTGTCATCACATTCCGAAGCCTCGGCGCAGGGAGTCATCACATTCCGAAGCTTCGGTGTACGGAAGTCTGTCTACTGAAATTTTGATGAAGTAAGTGGGTGGAAACATAGGTAGTTAAAGAAAGAAAAGAATATGTTCGATAATTTAAGCGATAAGCTGGATAAAGCACTTCACGTCCTAAAAGGACATGGAAGTATAACAGAAGTAAACGTAGCCGAAACATTAAAAGAAGTTCGTCGTGCACTATTAGACGCCGATGTTAATTTCAAGATAGCCAAAGATTTTACCGTACGCGTAAAGGAAAAAGCGTTAGGGCAGGATGTGTTAACAACCCTTCAGCCAGGGCAGTTAATGGTGAAGCTCGTAAAAGATGAGTTGACCGAATTAATGGGTGGGGAAACTGCTGGAATTAACCTAGGAGGTTCACCGAGTATTATTTTAATGTCTGGTTTACAGGGTAGTGGTAAGACTACTTTTTCTGGTAAGCTTGCGAACTTTTTAAAAACGAAAAAAACTAAAAAACCACTTTTGGTTGCCTGTGACGTATACCGTCCTGCGGCGATAAATCAATTGCATGTGGTTGGAGATCAAATAGGCGTTGAGGTATATAGCGAAGAAGGGAATAAAGACCCAGTTTCTATTGCGAAGAATGCGGTTGCTCATGCCAAAGCGAATGGGCACAATGTAGTAATCGTCGATACGGCAGGTCGTTTGGCGGTGGACGAGGAGATGATGACGGAGATCGCGAATGTACATGCGGCTATTAATCCGCAAGAAACACTGTTTGTGGTGGATTCCATGACGGGACAGGATGCGGTGAATACGGCTAAGGCTTTTAACGACCGACTTAATTTTGAAGGGGTTGTTCTAACTAAACTTGATGGAGATACACGTGGTGGAGCTGCGATATCTATTAAAAGTGTAGTAGATAAGCCTATCAAATTTATTGGGACAGGTGAGAAGATGGATGCTATTGATGTATTCCACCCAGCTCGTATGGCCGATCGTATTTTGGGGATGGGAGATGTTGTTTCTCTTGTGGAAAGAGCCCAAGAACAATTTGATGAAGAAGAAGCGAGAAAGCTTCAGAAGAAAATAGCAAAGAACCAATTTGGTTTTGATGACTTCCTAAAACAGATCCAACAGGTGAAGAAAATGGGAAGCATGAAAGATTTGGTAGGAATGATTCCTGGAGCGGGGAAAGCGATGAAAGGAATTGATATAGACGACGATGCTTTCAAACATATTGAAGCCATTATTCATTCTATGACGCCAGATGAACGCACCAAACCTTCAATGATTAATGCAAGCAGAAAAAAGCGTATTGGTAAAGGTAGCGGAACCTCTGTTCAGCAGGTAAATCAATTGTTAAAACAATTTGACCAAATGAGCAAAATGATGAAGATGATGCAAGGAGGCGGCGGAAGAAAGATGATGCAGATGATGGGGAAGATGAAGTAATATTCAGTAGGCAGTGTTCACTAGGCAGTAAAACGAATTGATAGTTGGGATATGAGTTTTAAGAAGTTAATGGCATGCGATAAAGGTTTGACTTAGCGATGGAAATTTTTGAAGTTTCGAAGTCATTTCTAAAAGAAGAAACGTACCCGTTAACAGACCAGATTAAAAGAAGCTCTAGGGCAGTTTGTGCGAATATTTCCGAAGCATATCGAAAAAGAAGATGTGAAAAACACTTTATAAGTAAGTTAACCGATAGTGATGCCGAGAATTCAGAAACCCAGACTTGGTTGCATTTTGCATTTTCTTGTGGTTACATCTCTTTGGAGGCTAAATCGGAACTTATAGAAAAGAGCCTAGAAATAGGTAAGATTTTGAATTTTATGATTAATAACCCAAGTAAGTTTGGGGTAGACAATTAAACTGCCTACTGCAACTGCTAACCGAATACTTTTAGAACATGACAATCCTCGACGGTAAAAAAATCTCAAACGACATTAAAGAAGAAATTAAGGCTGAAGTCCAAAAAATGAAGGACAACAACGAAAAAGTGCCACACCTAGCGGCTGTCTTGGTAGGTGATGACGGTGCTAGTCTTACGTACGTTGGAAGTAAAGTAAGATCGTGCGAGCGAGTAGGTTTTGAGTCGACTATGGTTAGAATGCCAAACACTACGAGTGAGGTAGAATTGCTAGATAAGATCGACGAACTGAATCATAACGACGACATCGACGGATTCATCATTCAATTACCATTGCCGCCTCAAATTAATACGCAAAAAGTGTTATTAGCTGTGGATCCAAGTAAGGATGTAGACGGTTTTCACCCAGAGAACTTTGGAAAGATGGCTTTAGATATGAGTACTTTTATTCCAGCTACTCCTTTCGGTATTTTAGAATTACTAGAGCGTTACGATGTAGACACCAAAGGAAAGCATACGGTTGTTATTGGACGAAGCCACATTGTAGGTAGACCCATGAGTATTTTAATGAGTAGAAAAGGCTGGCCAGGAAATAGTACCGTTACTTTAACGCACAGTAACACCAAGAATATTACTCAAATTACTTCTCAGGCAGATATTGTTATCTCCGCTTTGGGGGTGCCCGATTTTCTGAAAGCTGAAATGGTGAAAGACGATGCTGTAATTATAGATGTTGGGATTACCCGTGTCCAAGACGATTCGCATCCGAAGGGTTACGTGATCAAGGGAGATGTGGATTTTGAAAATGTAAGTAAAAAGGCTTCATTCATTACGCCAGTTCCTGGGGGAGTAGGTCCAATGACCATTGCAATGTTATTAAAAAATACTTTGCTTGCCAGAGAGCAAAGAAGGCTCCGATAGTCAAATTTTTAGAGTATTTACGAACTGCCTTTTGTTTTGTTATTCTTTTTCCGAATGATGAAGATAGCGGCGACAATGATGAGCACATATCCTATAATGAGTAAGGTCAATAGGTATGATTTGTTTCTCATCATTACTACGTAATCTGCAATATCTGCTTTCCAGAAAAGCCATTCATCTCCCAACGAAGAGGCCAAATTATGATTGCCCGTTTCCAAAACGATAATACCGCTTTTTGAGATTAGATCAATTCGTGCGGCCGTGTTAATTATGGGGTTTCCTCCGCTTCCATCATGTCCAATTATTTTGGAATCCTGTCTATTCTGACTGTACAAGTGTGGGCCTAAGCCGTAAATGCCTACGTCGTTTCTAAACGCCTCGGGTTGGCTCATTGCTTCAATGGTTTTTTCGCTCAGGACTTTGTTTTTAGATACGTTCGCGATTAAAAACTTAGATAAATCTTCTGTGCAAGTATACAACGAAGCTGCTGCAAGAGCTGTAAATATAGACGGTGTTGAAATGGTTCCATCTTCATTATATAATTGGGCTAATTCTAAATTGGGTTTTTCAGAAAGAACAAAAGTAGAGTACTTCATGTCTAACGGTTCAAAAACCGCTTGCGTCATATAATCTTGAAACGACTGTCCGCTAACTTCCTCGATTAGCAATTGTAGGATGGTATAGCCCGCACCCGAGTACATATACTCGCTCCCAGGGTCAAAACCAACCCTCGCAACTCCTTCCGAATACAATCCGTCTGCGGCTTTGGTTAATGATTCTTCGATGGTTTGAACTTTTTCATTTGGCCCAAAACCATCGTAGCCTAGATCGTCGACCAAGCCCGAAGTGTGGGAGAGTAAACGTCTAATAGTTACTTTGTTGTTGTCAAATTCGCTTTCTGGTAAATTCCATCGCGTAAGATAGTGGTCAACCGGCTTGTCTAGGTCTAATTTGCCTTGTTCTACCAATTTTAAAGCACCAAAAGCCGTAACCCATTTGCTTACCGAAGCTACTTGGAAAATGGTGTTTTTATTTACTGGCTTATCGATGGAATAAAAATGGTCTTCAGAAACCTT
This sequence comes from uncultured Flavobacteriaceae bacterium, assembly GCA_947495135.1. Taxonomy (GTDB): domain Bacteria; phylum Bacteroidota; class Bacteroidia; order Flavobacteriales; family Flavobacteriaceae; genus Aureisphaera. The sequence continues at coordinate 185,033 of CANLXN010000002.1, read as the reverse complement.
TCCGTTTTCTATGATGGTCATCGCAAAATTCCCTACAAATTGTTCATCTATCTTCTTTTGAGTAGCTTCAATAAATGCTTGTGGAGTGCTTTTTGAGGTGATTGGTTTCAGTAGAAATCCATCTATAAAACCGTATCCAATAAAAGCCGTCCATGATAGCATAGCTAGAAAGACCAGTGCAATGCGTTTAATTTTTTTCATTTAGTTGAAATTTAATGGGATTGATAATTTTAGATGAACAAGAACGCCTACTTATTTTTTGGGTGATCTAAGTGTCAAGATTATAATGGCTGCTCTTCCAATTAAGAATGAAATGAGCCCAAAAACAGTGGTAAGAAGTGCTACTTTGAGTCCACCAGCTACAATGTGTTTGGCTACTTCCATATCTCCTATTGCGTCAAAGGCAGTTATCAACCCTATAGTTGAACCCAAAAAACCCCACATCATTCCAAAAAGGCTAAGATGTCCAATAAGCTGAATGCTTTTAGCTAAGTTCTTTTTTCCTAATAGGCCCATGAAGAATAATATCAGGATGGCTATTATGATGATTAATAATGGGATCATGAAAAGAGGTCCTCCGTCGGCAATAAAATTGATCATTAATGGCATAATTTTGTAGTTTAAAATATTTATATATTCCAAAAGTAATCTCTTTACTAGTTGCATTTGGCTCAAAGCGATCATCATCATTATTACAGTCTAATTTAACCAAATTGACCTCCAAAACTACATGTATACAAGGATGTGATGTAGTTTTACCCCTTAACACTGCAATCTGTCTCAAAATACGGGAGATTTTGTAGAATTTATAGACCTTTACAGAATGCTCAAAAAGTTAGCGTATTGGATGAGGCTTTTGCCACTACACCTATTATTTTGGGTTTTGGTATGGCTCCTTTATGTGTATTTCTTTAATTATACTGCGAACAATCAATCTTTCGCAGCTTGGTTTTCTGCCAGTATTTTACCAATTACCATTTCGGCTACCTATTTATTTTCTTATTTACTTGTTCCAAAATATTTAATTCCGAGACGCTATTTCTTATTCACGCTTTACGCCATGTATGTCTTTATAGGTTCGTTGTTTTTGGTGCTCATCGTCACTTTTGTAAATTTCATTTTCATATCCAACTTTAACATGGCTAAAATGCCTGTTCTTACTAGAAATTTCGTGTTTGTTCTTATCATGGTGTATTTGGTGGTTGGGGTAGTTAGTTTTTTTAAATTATTACATTTTAATTCTACTACGGCGAATAGAAACAAGGAACTAGAAAATAAGTTGTTGGAAGGGAAGCTTCTTCTAAAGCAGCGAGAACTTCATTACCTCAAGCAACAAATCCACCCTCACTTTTTATTCAATACCTTAAATACTATTTACGGTTTCGCTCTTAAAAATTCTGAAGAAACCCCAGAGCTTATTCTTAAGCTTTCCAGTTTGTTAGACTATATTTTGAATCAAATAGACAAACCAAGTGTTGCGCTTACCGAAGAAATTAAATATATCGATGCGTATATTGGGTTGGAAAATGTTAGATTTAGAGATACGTTAAATGTTTCCTTTGAAAAGGACGTCCAAGCTGAAATGCAGGTGCCTCCTATGTTATTTATGGCCTTTGTTGAAAATTCTTTTAAACACGGTTCGGCCATCGATGGGGAGCTGCGCGTTGAGATCTCAATTAATACGACCTCTCATAAATTGGAGTTTAATATAGGTAACACGGTAAACAGAAATACGAAAGTAACCGAAAGTCATGGTTTAGGAATTGAAAATAGTTTTAAGAGGTTAGATGTGCATTATCCCAATGCATATTTGTGTGAAGTAACAGAAGAAAATAATTGGTACCAAGTAAAGCTGGAGATAAATACCCAATCTAATGAGTAAATTATATACTGCAATTATTATCGACGACGAACCAATGGCTAGAGAAATACTCGAGAGTCATTTGGCTAAGATGGATACGATGAACCTTATTGGGAGTTATAAAAGTGCATCCGAGGGCTTTTCAATTATAAGTAAGCAGAAAGTAGATCTTATTTTTCTAGATATCAACATGCCAGAGATAACGGGATTGATGTTCGCAAATGCCATAAAAGGTATGGCCCAGGTTATTTTTACTACAGCGCATAGAGAATATGCCGTTGAGGGTTTTGATCTGCAAGCCGTGGATTATCTGTTGAAACCTATTTCTTTAGAACGCTTTATGGCGGCTGTCAATAAATTTATACAGCTACAGGGGACTCAAACAATAACAGACCAACACGACTTTACTTTTTTTAGATGCGAACGAAAGATGGTAAAAGTAGATTTTGATTCGGTAAACCATGTTGAAAGTTGCGGTGATTATATAAAAATACACACTGTAGGGGAAGTGATTATTACTAGAGAGACAATGACGAATGTCTCGGAGAAATTACCAGAGGCACAATTTTTACGAACACACCGTTCCTTTATTATTGCACTAGATAAAATAGATAGCTATACCAATGAGCACATTAATATTGGGCGTACAGCGGTTCCTATTAGTAGGACTTATAGAGATGGGGTGATGAGTCGTCTTATGGCAGTAAAGTAGTGGTGATAAACTTAAGGAGATTGTTATTTGCTTCTATTTTCTTTCCAAGCAAGGTATTGATCAAAATCCGATTTAATCATTTTTAGAAGAAGCGCTAATACGCCTGCATCGTCAATGAATCCGAAAAATGGAATAACATCCGGCATTATGTCCATGGGGTTCAAGACATAGAGTAGGGTAAGTGCTACACTTGCAATTACTCTCCACGGAATATCCTTGTATGCACCAGTTTTATAATCTCTAAGCATGGAAAATAGATTTTTGGCTATTTCCATATACTTTTTGATGGATTTTTTATTCTGAAATTTTTCGTTGATCTTTTCCTCGTTCTCAAAAACGAGTTCTACATCCTTCTCATCAACATGTTTTACCTCTTTGTTGAAGTCTTCTTCAGAAATACGCTGGAGGTTGGGTTTCTTTTTCTTTGCCATTACATTGTTTGAGACAATTGTTTCTTAAAGTGAAAATTTCCGAAGAAATTATAATTCTACTTATTTTACTAATTAAGACTCTACTAAATCCTTGAGATATTCTTTTCGGTAAATGCTTAATAGTACCAAAAATAAACTAATAAGAAGTGGTCCAAAAATGAGTCCAATAAACCCAAATAAAGGTACTCCAACAATTACTCCAATGAGCGTGATCAATGGATGTACATTGTCTAACTTTTTAAGTACATAAAGTCTTATAATATTATCTGATGATCCTACTACTATGAATCCATAAATAAGAATTCCCCATGCCTGAAAGGTGTTGCCTGTGGACAGTTCTAGTATAAATACAGGGAGTATTCCAATGAGTGTTCCTACAAAGGGTATCATAGAGCCAATAGTAACAATCACAAACCAGAAGAAAGGGTCGCTAATCCCAAAAATAAGAAAACCAATAAGAGCAACCACTCCTTGTACAATGGCTACCAAAGGGATTCCGAGTGCGTTGGATCTTACCATAGCCAAAATCTCTTTCCCAATAATTTTAAGATTGGTTTTGCTTACCGGAAGAAATTCGCCAATAGAATTTTGAATCATTCTACGATCTGTTAGCAGATAAAACAGAATGAAATACATAAGCCCAATGGCAATAAAAACATTAAATGTTCCGCCTGCAACACTTTGAAGATTATTGGAAATCCAAGCGGAAATGGCGCTCACGTCAATTTGAGAGGCAAGGTCGTAACCAAGTCTATCTTCTAGGGTGGCTACTTGTTCCTTAAAAGCCAAAATCACCCGTTCAGAATTATTAACGGCGTTTCCAATTTTATTTCCCAGTAGCATAATAACTCCAGATACCGGGAGAAGTATGCCTACAAAGGAAAGTAAACATAAAACGGAGGCTGCAAGATTAGGGTTCCATCCTTTTCTAACTAATTTGAGCATCCAGCCGCGCATAAGAACGTAAATGGTGATTGCGCCAAGCACCCCAGAGAAATAAGGTAGTAATTCTCTGAAGATGAGACCGCCCATAATTAGAATAATGAGCAACACAAAGATTTGACGAATAATATTGGGATGTATAGTTTTCATTTTTAGGTAGCGAACAACTGATCTATATTTTTGAACGCCTTAAATTCGAGTGCGTTGCCTGCAGGATCTTTAAAAAACATGGTTGCCTGCTCACCAATGGCTCCTTTAAATCTAATATACGGTTCAATAATGAATTGAATATTCTGTTTTTTAAGTGCTTCGGAAAAGTTCTCAAAGGTTTCCATATCGAGCACTACTCCAAAGTGTGGGACAGGGACTTCTTTTCCATCAACGGGGTTAGAATTTACTTCTTTTTCCAAAGACTTTTCCTTGTGATGAATGACCAATTGATGTCCGAAAAAATTAAAATCGACCCAGCGGTCACTACTTCTTCCTTCGGTGCAACCAAGAACATCCCGATAAAATTTTCGGTTTTTGGCTACGTCATCTACAGGAATCGCTAGGTGAAAAGGGCGTACTGAATTCATAGGTGGTATAGTTTTTCAACTAAGTTACTGTTTTATTTTCATAAAAAAAGCCTTCCAAAAGAGAAGGCTTTTAATTTAATTATCTGCTGTTTCCAATGGTTCCTCGGCTTCCCAGCCCACCATAAGATATTTAAATTTTGCAGTATCTGGAATTTGTGTGGCTTCCACCTTTGCGCTAAAATTATAGCGAAGGCTTTCAGGAAGTTCTTTTTTGTCTATGGTAATATAAATGTCACTATCTTTCAAAAACACCACAACGGCATTAATAGCATTTTGAACACCCACAATTTCGTAGTTAGCCTTTACATCCGCGAAAGTGCTGTTAACGGATAATCCTTTTGCAGTTTTATATCGCTCATCAAAAATTTGAATGTTGGAAATAACCGAGTTAGGGTCGGTCTCTACATTTGGAGAAAGTAATAGTAATTTCTTCCCGCCCTTTTCATAGATTTCCACTTCGCCTTGCGTACCGAGCGCATTCTCAATCGAACTTAATTTTACAATTGAATCTTGTGCAAATATAGAATCAATTTGTTTCATTTGAATTTCCTTCGTAAGATTACCAATGGCTCCATCTGCCATCAAAAAAGGATCTGTTTTTTCTGCGCATTGAATAAAAAGAGCTGCGGTGATTGCTCCAAGAAATAGGGTCTTTTTCATAATTTGGGTTTTGTTTTTCTGTCTGAAATATCTACAAAAATAAGTAAAGCATCAGAACCAGAACATAAGTATAGAGAATAATTTGGTGATTGAATCTTGCTTGTCTTTTTTGTAATTGATGGTCGTGGGTCTATTTGATCATTTTGGATAATATTCCAAGTACACTTCTAATAACTGTCGGGCTGGTAATGAGCTTTACAAACGAACCTTTAGAGCTACTTCTTCTTGATGAACTACGCCTTGTGGACTTAGATCTCGCAGCTTCTTTTTCTTTTTGGGCTTTTTCTTTCGCCTCTTCTTTGTTGGCAACCTCTATCTTTTTATTCAACAGTTCATAAGCACTTTCACGGTCTATTTCTTTGTTGTATTCTTTTACAAGTTTAGAGTTGTCTACCAGTTCTTTAAGTTCTTCATCGGTCAAGACATCCATTCTGCTCATTGGCGCCCTTAACATGGTTGCAGCTAGAGGGGTTGGGATTCCCTTTTCATTTAAAGCAGAAACGAGCGCTTCTCCAGTACCTAATGCCGTAAGTATTTGGTCTGTGTCGTAATATTCTGAAATAGGATAATTCTCTGCCGTAAGTTTAATGGCTTTCCGGTCTTTCGCAGTAAAAGCACGAAGCGCGTGCTGAATTTTAAGTCCTAACTGACTAAGGACTCCGTCTGGCACGTCGGTTGGGTTTTGAGTAACGAAATAGAGACCAACGCCTTTGGAGCGTATTAATTTAACAATGCTCTCGATTTGGTCGAGTAAGGCATCACTTGCCTCCTTAAAGATAAGGTGAGCTTCGTCAATAAAAATAACCAATTCTGGTCTTCCACTGTCCCCTTGTTCTGGGAAGGTAGAGTATATCTCTGCCAAAAGGCATAGCATAAAAGTGGAAAATAACTTTGGTCGATCTTGAATGTCGGTAAGACGTACTATATTAATGTATCCTTTACCTTCTCTATCTGTTCTCAACAAGTCGTCTGTATCGAACGATTTTTCACCAAAAAACAGATCGGCTCCTTGTTGTTCTAGTTCAACAATTTTTCTTAAAATAGAACCCGTAGAGGCGGCAGATATCCTGCCGTATTCGCTAGCGATTTCAGCCTTTCCTTCTCCTGTGGCGTATTGAAGTATCTTTTTAAAGTCTTTGAGATCGAGTAACGGAAGCTTGTTGTCGTCGCAATATTTAAAAAGAACAGCTATTATTCCTGCTTGGGTATCTGTTACATCTAATATTCTGGAGATCAATACCGGGCCAAATTCACTAACCGTTGCCCGAAGTCGTACGCCATTTTGTTTTGAGAGGGTGAGTATTTCTACTGGAAATTTTTTGGCGTCAAACGGAATTCCAATTTTTTCGTGTCTTTCATCAATTTTTTCATGTCCAGGGCTGGGCTGGGCAATTCCACTTAAATCCCCTTTCATATCCATTAAGAGCACTGGTACTCCTTGATCTGAAAGGTTCTCGGCCAGAATCTGTAGCGTTTTAGTTTTTCCCGTCCCAGTAGCTCCAGCAATAAGTCCATGACGGTTCATGGTTTTCAACGGAATCTTAACGAGCGCATTTGTGACCGTTTTTCCATCAAGCATTGCTGCTCCCAATGTAATTGCGTCTCCTTTAGTTGTGTAGCCGTTATTAATGTGGTCAAAAAATTCTTGCTGATCTGCCATGATAATAAAGTTTTGCTAAAAGTAGCAATTGTAGGTTAGCTTCTGAAATATTAGCCCGCTAAAATTACGTCGATGGCGGCATTTTTCGATAAAGGACTTGATAACTTATATAGGAGTATTATGTATTCAGTTTTTTATCTTTGAGTAAAACCGAAAACCATGAAAATAAAAATTGTTTTTCTTTTGTCAGTACTTTTTATAGCGAATGCATGCAACGATCAGTCACAAAACACACCTAAAGAAAAGAAGATAACAACTACAGAGTTATCCCCAGTTTTTCATGCTTCCCATGAGCCTAAAAAACAAAACACTCCGTTTAGTGATGCAGTAGAAGTTGGGAACACGTATTATTTGGCTGGGCAAATTGGGATGGACCACAAAACGCGGGAATTGGTCGTTGGTGGTATTGAAAATGAAACCCGGCAAGCGCTTGAAAATATAAAAGCTGTTTTAGAGCAGCATGGGTTAAATATGGAAGATGTGGTCAAGGCGACGGTCATTCTGGATGATATATCAGATTTTCAAGCGTTCAATGAAGTGTATGTTTCGTACTTCCCTCAAAAACCGGCTAGAACTACTTTTGCCGCAGAGGCTTTGGCTAGAGGTGCTAAAATAGAGATTGAGGTGGTAGCATACCGTAGTAAACAGCTAGGAGAAAAACCAGTAAATTAGGCTAAAGGTTAATGGTCAACTAAATTGTTTAAGCTATTTTTGCGACATGGAAAGTAAAGTGCAAGAGTTGGTAAATGCTGGGCAAATGCTTCCTTTAATGGAAGAGTTTTATACCATTCAAGGTGAGGGTTATCACAAAGGGACTGCCGCATATTTTATTCGAGTGGGAGGTTGTGATGTGGGTTGTCATTGGTGCGATGTGAAGGAGAGTTGGAATCCAGCAATTCACCCACCAACACCTATTGATGCCATTACCGTCAATGCCGTTAAGTATTCTAAGACGATCGTTATAACGGGAGGAGAGCCACTTACCTGGGATATGGGGCCGCTTACAGCCTTATTGAAGGAACAGGGAATGGATACACATATCGAAACTTCTGGAGCATACGAAATGAGCGGAATTTGGGATTGGGTTTGTCTTTCTCCTAAAAAGTTGAAGTTGCCTACTCAAGGTGCTTATGACGCGGCAAACGAATTGAAGGTCATTATATATAATAAGGACGATTTTCGTTTCGCCGAAGAACAAGCGGCGAGGGTTACGGACAATTGTAAGTTATACCTTCAGCCGGAATGGAGTAAAAGAGATAAAATGATTCCTGAGATTATAGATTATGTAATGAAACATCCGAAATGGGTAGTTTCTTTGCAAACTCATAAGTACATGAACATTCCTTAAGCCAACTTCGAAAATGTCTATTCGACAAGTTGATAATTTTATACTTGGTAAAAAAAAGACCTTTACATTGAGATGTAAAGGTCTTTTTTATTTGTTCGAACCATTCCCAAGAGGGAGTCGAAACCAAATTATTTAGTGAACGGGACTTTTACGCGTGTGTTTCCCCAGCCTAAGTGCATGTCTACACCATTATCGCTTTCATCAAAAACGATGGAAAAAGCTTCAAGAGATTTGCTGTCACTCGTTACTGGAACTGTTAGTCTAGCTACGTCCTTACTTTCATCATAAAAATAAGACCCCCAAACGTTCAGGTCTGTATTGATAATGGCTGTCCATTCTTTTTCACCTGGAATGGCGTAAAAAGTATAGGTTCCTGCTTTTACCGTTGTGCCGCCCAATTTCATGTCCTTGTAAAGTGTTAATTCTGCCGCTTCGTTTGCACCAGTTCTCCATACTTTCCCGTTAGGAGCAAGTGTGCTAATAGAGCGATCTTTAAGTTGTGGTCTGCTGTAGGTAATTTTAATAAGCTTGATTGAGTTTTTGTAATCGCTGGGATAAGCTGCAGCGTCCATCGGACTCACATCCATTTTGCTAAATTTTTGTGCTTCAGCGTCTATGCTGAATACCAAAGTAAATGCGATTAACATCGCGGTAATAAAAGTCGAATTTTTCATGAGATATTTTTTAATAAGTGTCCAATTTAAATGACATGTTAAAATTAAATTTTTCTAAGCTTTAAGACTGCTAATTTTATGTGAAAATTTCAATAATAAAACCATGGAATATGTCGGAACTCGATCGAATTACTTACAGATCATTTACAGTTCATTTTCTCGGTCTAATAACGGATGTTTTTTCCACATAAATTTGTTAATAACTTACGGCCGATAAAGTACCTAAACCCTTCAATTTACAGGCTATTTGGTTATATTTGTTTTTAATCGAAAATTTGAATAAAACAACCATATTTATATGAGCGAAGAACTAGATAAATCCAATTACGGCGCGGATAATATTCAGGCGTTGGAAGGTATGGAGCACGTGCGTATGCGTCCTTCTATGTATATTGGAGATGTAGGGGTGAGAGGATTGCATCATTTGGTGTATGAAGTAGTGGATAATTCCATTGATGAGGCCCTTGCAGGACACTGTGATACGATTAGTGTAATTATTAATGAGGACAACTCCATTACAACAAAAGATGATGGACGTGGTATTCCTGTTGATATTCATAAAAAAGAAGGTGTTTCTGCTCTGGAAGTAGTGATGACCAAAATTGGAGCCGGAGGTAAATTTGATAAGGATTCTTATAAAGTTTCTGGAGGGCTTCACGGAGTGGGTGTAAGTTGTGTAAATGCACTTTCTGCGCACCTTAGGGCTACAGTTCATAGAGATGGTAAAGTTTGGGAGCAGGAATATGAGCGTGGAAAAACCTTGTATCCAGTAAAACAAATAGGAGAAACAACAGAAAGAGGTACTATTGTTACTTTTAGACCAGACCCAGAGATCTTCAAACAGAGTTTAGAGTATAATTACGATACGCTTGCAAGTCGTCTTAGAGAATTAGCTTATTTGAACAAAGGGATTACGATCACACTTTTGGATAAGCGTGAAAAAGATGAAAAAGGAGAATATATTGGAGAGACTTTTCACAGTACGGAAGGGTTAAAAGAGTTTATTCGTTTCTTAGATGGAAATCGTGAGCCTTTAACTGCTGATGTAATCGCGATGGAAGGAGAAAAGAATGGTATTCCTGTTGAAGTTGCGATGATTTACAATACCTCGTACACAGAGAACTTGCATAGTTATGTAAACAATATCAATACCCATGAAGGAGGGACGCATTTAAGTGGTTTTAGAAGAGGTTTAACGACCACTCTAAAGAAATATGCCGATGCTTCTGGAATGCTCGATAAATTGAAGTTTGACGTAGCTGGTGATGATTTTAGAGAAGGACTTACAGCTATTATTTCAGTAAAAGTGGCAGAGCCTCAATTTGAAGGACAGACGAAAACCAAATTAGGGAACAGGGACGTTACCTCAGCAGTAAGTCAGGCTGTTTCTGAAATGTTAGAAGATTATTTAGAAGAGCATCCTAACGATGCGAAAATAATTGTTCAAAAAGTTATTTTGGCTGCAACTGCACGCCACGCGGCTCGAAAAGCACGTGAAATGGTGCAGCGTAAAACCGTGATGAGCGGTGGGGGCTTACCAGGAAAGCTGAGTGACTGCTCAGAACAAGACCCAGAAAAATGCGAAGTATTCCTTGTGGAGGGAGATTCTGCGGGAGGTACAGCTAAACAAGGACGTGATCGTATGTTTCAAGCAATTTTACCGCTGCGTGGTAAGATATTGAACGTAGAGAAAGCGATGCAGCACAAAGTGTTCGAAAACGAAGAAATTCGAAATATATTTACCGCCCTTGGTGTTACTATTGGTACGGAGGAGGATAGCAAGGCGCTCAACCTTTCTAAGCTTCGTTATCACAAAATTGTGATTATGTGTGATGCCGATGTCGATGGTAGTCATATCTCTACCTTAATTTTAACGTTCTTCTTCCGTTATATGAGAGATTTGGTAGAAGCAGGACACGTATATATTGCAACACCTCCTTTATATTTAGTAAAGAAAGGCGCAAAGAAAGAATACGCTTGGGATGACGATCAACGTGATATCATCAACCAAAAGTTTGGTGGAAGTGCCGCTATCCAACGCTATAAAGGTTTGGGAGAGATGAATGCAGAGCAATTATGGGACACTACCATGAATCCTGAGTTCAGAACATTGCGTCAGGTTATGATCGATAATGGAACAGAGGCAGATAGAATATTTTCAATGCTAATGGGCGATGAGGTGCCACCTCGTCGTGAGTTTATTGAAAAGAACGCAGTGTACGCTAATATTGATGCGTAACTATTTTCTTTACCCTTTTATAGGTTTATTATTTTTTTCAACATCCATTGCGGCCCAGGTTGCGGTGGATGTGGAAAATGTTTTAGACGATTTGCTTTTGGTGTCGCAACGCTATGTAGCTCCGGCGGCAGATGCTTCAGTTTATCAATCGTCAAGTGCATGGTTTAGTAGCGCAAGAGGACTGGATAAATTTCAGTTTGATGTCTCACTTCATTTTAATGCACTACCAATTCCTTCCAGCCAGACCAGCTACCAAATCCGTAATTCAGAATTTAATAATTTTACCATACAAGGTGGTGCTACTTCGGCAACCGTTCCTACTGCTATTGGTGGTGATACGGAGGTGTTTTATGATTTTACAATTGATGGAGAATCTTACGAAATGCAAGCATTCGAAGGTGCAAAGCAGGAGGTGCTCTTACATCCCTACCTACAGGCTTCAGTTGGATTATGGGCAGAGACAGACTTAACAATTCGTTATTCTCCTAAAATAGTGATCAATGAATCTGATTACAGCATTCTAGGTGGTGCAATCAAACATAATTTTAGTCAGTATTTCAGAAGTAATGAAGCGTCCACAAATATCGAAATCGCAGGTTTAGTTTCTTATTCTGTGTTTGATCTCAATCTAATTTTTGACGATCTCGCACTCTCTTCGAGCAGTGGAGGAGATCCTTTAGCGGTGCTCAACGAGATTACCATTGGTTCGCAAGCTTGGTTGTTTCAAATTATTGGATCTAAACGAATGAACCATTGGGAAGTGAATGCCGCATTGGCTTATACCCTTAGTCAGGTCGATTATGCCATAGGAGGTGAAGGAGGCTCTTTTGTAAACTTACTCAATACTGCACTTTCTGTTTTAGAAGAAAGTAGGAATGGATTTAAAGGAGATGTTGGGCTTAATTATTACTTTGGAAAGTTCTACCTCTCTGGAACAGCTAGTATTGGAAAATTCACTAATACCAATTTAGGCTTGCACTATAAATTCTAAACATTCGTCTTTTTAGGGTTTCAACTTCCTTTTTTCCTTATATAATCGTACTTTTGCAGCGCATTTCAGTAATGAAAAATGCATTAAAATAATTGTATAATAAGACTTCCAATTTCAAGGAGTTGTAATTAAATTTATATGAAAGTAACAGTTGTAGGAGCAGGTGCTGTAGGTGCGAGTTGTGCCGAGTACATTGCAATTAAAGATTTCGCAAGTGAAGTAGTTTTAGTAGATATCAAAGAAGGTTTTGCTGAAGGAAAGGCAATGGACCTTATGCAAACCGCTTCTTTGAACGGTTTTGACACTAAAATTACTGGTGTAACTAGTGATTATTCAAAAACAGTAGGTAGCGATATTTGTGTAATTACTTCTGGGATTCCAAGAAAACCAGGAATGACTCGTGAAGAATTAATTGGCATCAATGCGGGTATTGTAAAATCTGTTTCTGCTAGTTTAATTGAGCAATCTCCGAATACAATTATCATAGTAGTTAGTAATCCAATGGATACAATGACGTACCTCGTGCACAAAACTACGGGGCTTCCAAAAAACCGTATTATCGGTATGGGAGGAGCTTTAGACAGTGCTCGTTTCAAGTATCGTTTGGCAGAAGCTGTAGGTGCTCCTATTAGCGATGTGGATGGAATGGTAATAGGTGGTCATAGCGATACAGGTATGGTGCCGCTTACTCGATTAGCTACTCGTAACAGTGTTCCAGTTTCACATTTAATTTCAGACGATAGATTAAATCAAGTAAAAGAGGATACCAAAGTTGGGGGAGCGACACTTACGAAATTATTAGGTACATCTGCCTGGTATGCTCCAGGTGCTGCTGTATCTGGATTGGTTCAAGCTATTGCTTGTGATCAAAAGAAAATGTTTCCTTGTTCAACTTTTCTTGAAGGAGAGTATGGGTTAAACGACTTGTGTATTGGAGTTCCTGTAATTTTAGGGAAAAACGGTATCGAATCGATCGTAGAAATAGAATTAAATGATGCTGAAAAAGCACATATGCAAGAGAGTGCAGCCGGTGTTAGTAAAACGAATGCCTTGTTAGAGTTGTAATTTTTTGTTCAATATATAATGTAAGCCATCCGCCTAAGGCGGATGGCTTTTTTGTTATCTCTAGTTAAAGTTTGTCGGAAAAGTCATATTTTCGCGCTCCGTAATATTTTACGGATTAGTAATAACCCCTAAATCGAATAAACATGAAATTATTTAAACAAGTATTTTTTACACTATCAATAGGTCTACTTCTCGCATCTTGTGGGTCTGACGATGACAGCACAAGTACAGATGACCAGCAAGGAGGGTCTAACTGTATCGAATTGGTAAGCCAGGTCGCTCAAGGTAACTTTAGAGGTGAGGCATTTGTTTCTAATGAAGGGTACTACACACCGTTCACATCTGGTTCGGAGACTACTTACACTATTAAGTTATTTGTAAAAACCAATTTAGAGTCGGATTGTTTTTTTCCAACTTTTGAAGGTACTCAAGATGTTATTTTATTTAGTATTTCTTCTTTAGACAATCAATCTTTTGAGGTGTCTGATACATCTGGTTCAAGTACTTTAAATTTCAATCGTATTGCAGATGGAGTAACAGAAATTGAGCTAGCCGAATGTGGAACTATAGAAATTACTGGATTCAATGCTGGAACTGGAGAGTTACAAGGAAATGTGGTTGCAAGAGGACAAGAGGGTAGCATCGTAAATGGTGATTTCACTTTAGAGCTTTGCGAATTTTAATTTTTAAATAAAATTTTTGAATTACATATCTTTACAACAGCCACTAGTTAGTGGCTGTTTTTTATTTTAATCAATTCCTTTTAGTATGCTTCGGAAATTTTCACAACTTGGATTATTGCTTGTTCTATTTACATTTGTGTCTTGCGGACTGCTTTGGGAGAAACCCGACAAACGAACAGAAGCAACCTTTGGTTTTCAAGACAAAAGCTTGTCTGATAAACAAATGGAGGAGGGACTCGACGCCATTCGAGAACGATTTAAAAAATACGGCGTTCGTCCAGATATATCGGCCACAGAATATCACAACACCTTCTATTTTGTCATGGAAACTTCAGGAGATGCTCAAATTATAGAAGACCTCTTATTTACACCAGGAAACATAGCATTTTATGAAGTTTGGGATACCGATAAATTTTCTCAGTTCATACTCAAAGCAAGTGCGAAGTTTGATACACATGAAGAAGGTGCCGTCAATCCTTTTCTGGATAAATTTCAAAGTTTTCAGCCTGGTTATGGTCCAGAATTAGCGTATGTGGAGGTTGATCATATAATGCACGTCGATAGGTATTTAGAGATGCCTAAAGTACAAGATGTACTTGGAGAGGAACAAGGGAATATTTGTTTTAAATATGGTTTGGAGAATAAGCAGTTAGGTTCCTATCCACTGTATGCCATAAGATGTAATTCAGAGACCGCGGTTTCTCTTAAAGGGGGTATTATTGAAAAAGCAAGTTATGATAATGATTATGCAGGATATCCTGTCGTTAATATTCAAATGACGAGTGAGGCTGCTAAGATTTGGGAGGTGATGACTAAAAGGGCATCCGACCAACGAACCCAAATTGCCATTGTAATAGACGATATAGTTTATTCTGCTCCCAGCGTTGTTACAGGGCCTATCACTGGTGGTAGATCCAGTATTTCAGGAAGCTTTACGGAAGACCAAGTAAGATCACTCGTTAGTATTTTGAACACGAATCCCATTCCTGAATTATCTATGCACAGTTTTGGCGTGCAAGGTTTATTAGAATAAGAGGAAATACGATACCTGTTTTTTGAAATTGAATACAGTGCGCAGTTCGTTTTGCAGAACATCTATGTATTTGGAATCTAGGTTCTTCACAAATTTTTATCGTTTTAAAGATTGTTTTTAACGCACATTGGACTTTTTGAGTCCATAGCGAGTTCCAATGTTTCTGAGAATAGGATATTTAACCACAGACTATAGGAGATAGCATCTTTATTTTTTTATATTTGCCGCATGCACACAAAGTGGTACATACGCATATCCATTCTTATACTAGCCCTTGTAGGGATTGGTTTGGATCAAATTGCGGTACCTAATCAGGAAATTGTAGTCCAGTTTGTTGATGAGGATGTCACCTTTGATGAAACTCAAGACGCTATTGCGATTGTGAAAACGCAATTAGAATCTATTGGAGTTGAACGCATACAAGTACAGAAATCGGTCGATGGTAAACTGAAAATCACTTATTACAGCGATATTGATGTTGTTTCCATTAAAAACATTCTTTCTAAAGGTACTAGCTGGAACCTTGGTTATGCGCTAAACGCACCAAGTAAAGAGCCAGCAGGATCTTCCTCTCAGAATACTTCAAAGATTTATGAACTAGACATCCATGAAATCCAGAATCTGAACGATTTTGAATCAGGTTTCGACGGATACATGTTAGAACCAGAATCAAAAAGTAACAGATCTAATATCCCGTATGTTTATTTCTCTAAATCAGAAATAGATGTTGATAAACGAGATCAAATTGATAAAGTAGCTTATATACTTCAAAAGACCATTGCAGTTGCAATAGGTGATTATGAGCATACAATTCCAGAGGTACGCGCTGGACCAGTTACGCGCGGCTAGTATTTGTTTTAGCTGAGTTGATGTAACGAAAATTTCAGCTAAAAAAATAAGCCAAAAACTTCCTAAAACAAGCACTTCTTCGATTCATGGAGAGGGCAATAAATCACAATTAAACACAGAAAATAATTGTCAGATCATGCGGTAAATTCTATATTTGCCCGTTTCAAAAATTTGACTATAAATAACTAAAAAAATGCAAAATAAAGGACTAATTACCGTATTTGCGATACTCTTTGGCCTGGTAAGTTTATACCAGTTGTCATTTACGTTTATTGCAAATAGCGTAGAGGATGATGCAAAGCAACACGCGCTAACTGCATATCCAGACAATAACCAGACGAGTGAGAGAGCTGGAGCAGTTGTTTCATACCTAGACTCGGTTGCCAATGAGCCACAATTTCTAGGGATCGATTACAAGACTTCCAAGGAGAAAGAACTTAACAAAGGTTTGGATTTAAAGGGAGGTATCAATGTTATTCTTCAGGTGTCGGTTAAAGACATTCTTAAAGGTTTAGCTAATAATACTAAGGATGCTGCATTCAACCAGGCTCTTAAGGATGCCGACGAACTTCAAAAAGATGCTCAAGATACTTATATCGAGTCTTTCTTTAAGGCTTTCGAAGCACTTCCAGGCGATAATCGATTAGCGTCTTCAGATATCTTTTTCAACAAGAGTTTGCAAGATGAAATTGAAAGTAACTATACCAATGAGCAGGTATATCCTGTTATCGAGAAGAAGATAGATGAGGCCATCGAATCTGCTTTTGAGGTATTGCGAAAGCGTATCGATAAGTTTGGTGTAACTCAACCTAACCTTCAACGTTTAGGAAATTCTGGTAGAATCTTAGTAGAATTACCTGGAGCAAACGATGTAGAGCGTGTAACAGACCTTGTTACGCAAACAGCTCAGTTAGAGTTTTGGGATGTTTACAAGACAGAGGAGATAGCTTCTTTCTTGGACGCAGCGAACAACAAGTTAAAGACGTTGGTTAAAACAACTACCGAGCAAGAAGAGACTGCTGAGGTAGTAGATTCGACTCAGTCAACAGAGGAAGACGATTTGAGTGAAGTAATTGGAGGAGAGAATGAAGAGGATTTAATTAGTGAAAACCCAATTTACGATTTACGTAGAAATGAATTTTCAAGCAATCCTGGATTAGCTACTTTTAAATTAAGTGATACTGCTGTAATTAGTGAATATCTTCGCATGCCAGCTGTAAGAGCGTTGCTAACTAAAGATCAGAAAAACGCCAAGTTTGTATGGAGTAAGCCTGAGGCGAGCAAGATAGATGGTGAAACCATTACTAGTCTGTACGCTTTAAGAGGAAATAGAGATAATGTGCCTATGTTAAGTGGAGGTGTTGTAACAGATGCAGCTCAATCTTATACAGCAGGAAACAAGATTTCTGTTGATATGCAAATGAATGGTACTGGAGCTAAAATCTGGGAAGAAATGACTGGAGCCGCTTATACCAATGGTACACAAATAGCGATCGTCCTTGATGATATTGTTTATTCTGCACCTGGGGTTACAACAGGACCTATCTCTGGAGGAAGAAGTTCAATTACAGGAAATTTCACTATTCTAGAAGGACAAGATTTAGCGAACGTATTACGTGCAGGTAAGTTGCCAGCATCTTCAGATATTATTAATGCTGAAGTAGTAGGGCCAACTTTAGGGCAAGAAGCAATTGACAGTGGTATTCTATCATTTATCATCGCTTTAGGATTTGTACTTCTATGGATGATCTTTTATTACGGAAAAGCAGGGGCTTTTGCCGATGTTGCCTTGGTCGTAAACATTCTTTTCATCTTTGGTATTCTTGCAGGTTTAGGAGCTGTATTAACACTTCCTGGTATTGCAGGTATTGTACTTACAATTGGTATTTCTGTGGATGCGAACGTACTTATCTTCGAGCGTATTAGAGAAGAACTTGCCAAAGGTAAATCGCAACGGGATTCTATTAAAGACGGTTTCAGTAATGCATTGTCTTCTATTTTAGATGCGAATATTACAACAGGTCTTACAGGTCTTATTTTATTAGTATTTGGAACAGGGCCTATTAAAGGTTTCGCAACTACCCTATTAATTGGTATTGCAACTTCTTTATTTACTGCAATCTTTATTACCAGATTGTTCGTGGATAGTTATACCAAGAATGGTAAATCACTTACTTGTTCTACGCCATTCACTAAAAACTTGTTTAAGAAAGTAAATATAGATTTCTTAGGAAAGCGTAAGATTGCTTATATCATTTCTGGTATATTGATCGCAGCTAGTTTAGGGTCTTTATTTACGAATGGACTAAACCAAGGTATTGATTTTGTTGGAGGACGTACCTATACGGTTCGTTTTGATAAGGACGTAAATGCTACGGAAGTTCAAAACGACATGATTGAAGTATTTGGAAGTGCAGAAGCTAAAACGTACGGAGGTCAGAATCAGTTAAAAATAACAACGAATTTCAAGGTAGATGAAACAGGAGTAGCTGTTGACAAGGAAATTGAAAAAATGTTATTCGAAGGACTTAAGTCTAACCTACCAGCAGGAATGGATTACGCTCAGTTTATAGCTGGAGCAGAAGATGATAATAAGGTAGCAGGTAGAATGGGATACTATAAAGTAAGTCCAACTATTGCAGATGATATTAAGCAGTCTTCTTTCTGGGCGGTATTAGGATCTCTTGTTGTGGTATTCTTATACATCTTATTGCGTTTTAGAAGATGGCAGTTTAGTTTAGGTGCCGTTGCTGCGGTATTCCATGATGTCTTGCTGGTATTGGGGGTATTCTCAATAGCGCGCAACTGGATGCCATTTAGCATGGAAATTGATCAATCGTTTATTGCTGCGATACTAACCGTAATTGGATACTCTCTGAATGATACGGTGGTTGTATTTGACCGTATTCGTGAGTTTTTCAATGAGCATGAAGGTTGGAAGATGAAGAAGATTATCAACTCTGCATTGAATAGTACATTGAGTCGTACGTTAAATACATCGATGACTACATTAATTGTATTATTATGTATTTTCTTCATTGGAGCAGAGTCTATTCGCGGATTAATCTTTGCATTAATTGTAGGGGTATTGGTGGGTACATATTCATCACTATTTATTGCAACTCCAGTATTCTTTGATACAGTTAAGAAGAGAGGAATTGATTTAACAGATAAAAAAGAAGAAGAGGAAGAAGAAGTAATTGCTTAATCTTTTCTTCGGAACTATAAAAAACCGCTCTCATTGTAGAGCGGTTTTTTTTTGTTTTAGAGTCTAGGCCTTTAAGATGATAGGGTGCTTTCTATGGAAAACTTATAACTCGCTACTCAGTTATTCGGTGATATCTTAACTCTTCATTTCTATTCATTGAAGTTGATTTTCTAACTTAGAATAGGGTGGGAATGTTGTAAATTGTTTGATTAATAGAACATTATGTTTATATTGGTGCCATCCAAACACCTACTTTTATGCTTTCAAGATGGTCTATCCCATTTTTTTTTAGTGTATTTTCTTTTAATGCAGTAGCCCAAACCCCGGTTGTCTCCCAAGATAGCCTAGACGTGTTGTTGGATCAATCCTACGATTATGCCTACGATTACGACTATAAGAATTCGCTTATAGCTACCCACGCACTCGTAGAAATTGCTACTAGACAACAAGATAATTACTTTGCCACTAGCGGATATTTGCGCTTAGGTTCGGTATATACTGCAATGGAAGATACTGCGAAGAGTAAGGAATATTACTTTAAGGCGCTGGATTATGCACAAAGAACTAAAAATGACAGTGTAATTGCGGGGGTCTATAATGATCTTGGAAATATGTATATCGAGGCGTTAGACGACGTGGATACTTCTATTGAATACTACAAAAAGAGTATAGAGCTTCGTAAAAAAGTGGACCCTAAAGAACTGCGAAGTGTCGCTGCCTATATGAATATTGGCTGGACCTACATGGATTTAGTAGAACCGGCAAAAGCACATCCTTATTTGTTAAAAGCTAAAGAGCTTGCAGACGGTCGTGATATACATCCACTTTATTTCTTGAATATAGACGTGCTGTTTGGCAGGTATTACTATTTTACCGAAGACTACGTTCGAGCTATAGCGATATTAGAGCAATCTGCTAAAGATGCAGAAGAGGGTAATTTTTTGTCGCAGGCTTCAGAGTCGCATCATTATTTGTCTATGGCTTATGAGAAAGTCGGTAATTTGACAGCTTCTCTTGCCAATTTTAAAAAGCACAAGGAGTTTGATGATCAATTGCATAAAATAAATCGTGACCAAAAACTTTTGGAAGCAAGTTCTAAGTTTCAATTAGAGCAAACTGAAAAGGATTTAAAACTGGTTACCGCAGAGAAGGCTTATACCGATGTTATGGTAAAGAAGTCAAGACAAATGACTATTATATTTGTGGCATCTAGCGCCATTTTACTAGTCGCATTATTGTCTCTTTTTCTATTGTTTGCAGATCGAAAGAAATTTATTAGAGTTCTTCGAGAAAAAAATAGGGAGCTAATCAAAGCAAAAGAACAGGCAGAGAGACTCTCCAAATTGAAAACACAATTCTTTTCAACCATTAGTCATGAGTTAAGAACGCCGCTGTATGGTGTAATAGGTCTTTCATCTATTTTACTTGAAGACAAAGAGCTTGCTGGCCATAAAGAGGATTTAAAATCTTTGAAATTTTCAGCAGATTATTTAATGGCTCTCATAAATGATGTTCTTACACTTAATAAGTCTGATGCCAATGGAATGAAAGTGGAAAAAATGCCCTTTAGATTAGATAAGTTAGTTCAAAACGTGACCAAGTCTTGTACCTATGGTTTGCAACAGAACAATAATAAAATTCAGGTGCGCATTGATGATGATATTCCGAAACACTTATTGGGTGATTCGGTCAAGTTGTCCCAGATTTTGATGAATTTGGTTGGAAATGCCGTCAAGTTTAACGAAAACGGAACCATAGAAATAATTATAAAATTAGTGGAACGTACTTCCGATGGACTTTGCGTAGTCAAGTTTTTTATAAAGGACAACGGGATCGGAATTCCGAAGGAAAAACAAAAAGCCATTTTTGAAGAATTTTCTCAGATAGAAAATTCTAATTATAATTACCAAGGAACGGGGCTCGGACTTCCTATTGTAAAGAAACTCTTAGCGATACACAATAGCGAAATTGAACTGGATAGTGAAGTAGGGGCTGGAGCTATTTTTTCATTTACTTTAGACCTTGCAGTAAATCCATTACAAAACGATGATTTACTAGAGTCTACTTATCAAGATGTCCCATTTAATACACTACCATCCTTCGATAATGTTCACATATTAATTGTAGATGATAATAAAATTAATCAAAAAGTGACTCAGAAGATTCTTGAGAAAAGAAACTTCTCTTGTACACTGGCCGATGATGGTTTGGAGGCAGTTAAAATCGCTCAAGCTAAAGATTTTGGTCTTATCTTAATGGATGTACATATGCCAAACATGGGAGGTATGGAGGCCACAAGAGCCATCAGGAGTTTTAATAAAGATGTTCCAATTATCGCACTTACAGCTGTTGAAATAGAAGAAATAAAATCCGAAATTCTATCTTCAGGGATGAACGATATTATCCTGAAGCCCTACGATGTATCTCAATTCCTAACAACTATTCTAAAAAATCTAGGAACAGTCGCTGCTTATTAATGCAATTGATTTTAGGGTGTGTATTGCAAAGAGAATGAGTCTGCAAAAGATTCATTTTAGACCTTCATTTGATCCTTCGAAAAAGGATTCTTTCTATCTTAGTATTTCAGATTCAAAAAATTTCAGAAAAAATTATGAAAAAAATATTAGGGATAGGGTCGAGAATTGATCATAAAGAATATGGGAAAGGAGTTATTACTAACGTAGATTCTAAGATGTATTGGGTTACCTTTATTGAAAGTGGCTTGGAAACAATTCAATTTGATGAAGATTATGAAGTAATAGAGGCCAGTGAAGATGATTTGGATACTGTTAGCTTTTATGAGGTGGAGAAGAGTCTAAGAAACATTTTAAAAAAATGGAGTGATGCCAGTGAAATAGTACCTATTGCCGACAAGTACAAAGGAGGAACCCTTGTGTTGCAGCCAAAAGATACCAGCCTATCTAATAAAGAAATTCCTATTGACACCTTCTTTCACAAAATAGTGATGCTTCGGGATCGACTTCGTGTTATGGAGCAGAAGATTAATTCGAACAAGGTAATGGATGATCAGGATAAGGTTGATCTACAACAGTATATTACACGTTGCTATGGGAGTCTAACTAGTTTTAATGTTCTTTTTAAGAATAACTCTCAGCATTTCAAAGGAGAAAGTTCAAAAAAATAGTGTAGTTTTAATTTTCAAAAAAGATAAAATAATAATGGAAGAATTTCAGCAAAATACAGTTTCAGCAATTGCAGATATCACTAGTGCAGAACGAGTTGCCTTTTACAAGAAGACCTATTCTTATGTAGCCTTGGCGGTCTTATCTTTTATTCTAGTGGAAATTATCTTCTTTCAGATCCCTTTTCTGTTAGAATTTGCCCTATCTCTTACTCAGGGGTGGACGTGGTTGCTTTTGTTGGGAGCGTTTATGTGGGTGACTAGATATGCCGAAAAGATGGCACTTACTTCTCACGATAGAAACAAACAATATTTGGCCCTTGGAATTTACGTTGTGGCCGAAGCTTTTATCTTCATTCCGTTATTATATATTGCAATGTACTATGCGGGAGACGGAGGATTCGAAATTATTAATCAGGCGTTGATATTAACCATTTCACTTTTTGCGGGCCTATCTGCAATTGTGCTGGTAACGAAAAAGGATTTTTCCTTTCTGCGATCGGCCTTAACAGTTGGGTTTTTTATCGCAATAGGTCTAATTGTTGCCGGTGTTCTTTTTGGTTTTAATCTAGGATTGTGGTTTAGTGTAGGGATGATTGTCCTGGCATCTGGTTCCATTTTATATCAAACTTCTCAAATGATGCATAAATATTCGGAAGATCAGTATGTAGCTGCTGCACTTGGGCTATTTGCTTCATTTATGTTGCTTTTTTGGTATATCCTTAGTATTCTTTCTAGAAGGTAATAAATTCTTAAATTTCAGCGTTGTAAAGAATGGGGTAGCATCAATTTGAATTTACTAAATACCCCGTCCCAACCAATATGATCCTAATTTTACAACCTGAAGAAGATATTGCATGGATGGCTCCATATGCCTACGCGATCGTCTTATTGGGGTTTGCTTTCTTTCTCTTCCGAGTTTTTGAAAATTGGTATTCGAGCAGATACGATCGACCCCTTTACCGCCATTATTTTGTCTATAAAAAATTAAAACCTTCTCAAGTTTCAATATTGGAAAATGAGTTCGATTTTTATAAAAGATTGAACACTAGGGAAAAATTGCAATTTCATCATCGAGTTGCACGTTTTATTAGCGAAAAACGGTTTATTGGAAGAGACGGATTAGTGGTTACCGAGCAAATCGAGGTGCTGGTTGCTGCTGTTGGTTGTATGCTTAGTTTTGGAAGAAAGAATTTCGAATACTCCTTAATAGAAAACGTACTCATTTATCCGGACGAATTTTACAGTGCTATAAATGATGCCCATCATAAAGGAGAATTTAATCCGCACGGAAAAGCGTTGGTTCTTTCGTGGAAGGATTTTGAGATTGGCTATCAGATAGAAAATGATAATAGGAACCTTGGGATTCATGAGTTTATGCATGCTATGCAACTAGAAGCGATTAAAAGCAGGGATTTGGATTCTACCCGTTTCGCTAAGCAATTTCAAAATATCTTAAAACGCTTAACACATCAGGAAGTGAAGGACAAGTTAGACGAGACCCGTTACTTTAGAGCCTATGCATTTACCAATCAATATGAATTTATGGCAGTGTTAGCCGAATATTTCTTTGAATCGCCTAAAGATTTTAAATCCCATTTCCCAGAGATTTATAATTACACCAAAAAACTATTGAATTTTAAGTTTGCAGGTTATTAAAGGGATCGCTCGTCTCTGTTACTGGCTGCGTTGAACTTTTAACTCACTTCACTTTCTTCTATTTTATGAAGAATATCATCAGTTATTATTTGTGCGTGCACCCGGGAATTTTCTATAAACCATTTATGAGTTTCGGTTCCACCACAGATAACACCTGCTAAATAGAGTCCTTTTACATTACTTTCCATCGTCTTTTCGTTGTAGTTTGGGATTTGTTTTTCTTCGGAAAGTTGCACACCTAGAGATGTTAGGAAGGTGAAATTTGGCTGGTATCCGGTGAGCGCGATGACTGCGTCGTTTGGAATGGCGGTAGAACCTTCAGGTGTTTTTACTGTGATGCTTTCGGCTTCAATTTGAAGTATTTCAGAATTAAACATCGCTGCTATACTTCCTTCTTTAATGCGATTGTCAATATCGGGTCTTACCCAATACTTCACTCGATCTCCAATGTGAGGACCTCTCACAATCATAGTTACCTCGCCTCCCTTACGCCAGATTTCGAGGGCAGCGTCTACAGCGCTATTACTGGCACCTACTACAGCCACCTTTTGCAAGGTATACGGATGTGCCTCTTTGTAGTAGTGCGTCACCTTAGCCAGATTCTCACCTGGGACGTTTAGTAATTTTGGGATATCATAAAACCCAGTGCTTACTACTATGTTTTTACTTCGATATGTATTCTTCTGAGAGGTGATTTGAAATAATTCATTTTCCTTGGTCACAGACAAAACAGTTTCGTATAAATGAATATGGAGTTCATGAGACGTAACCACTCTTCGGTAATATTCGAGCGCTTCATTTCTTGTCGGTTTCGGATTGTTGCTTATAAACGGGATTCCGTCAATCTCTAATTTTTCTGAAGTAGAGAAGAAG
The DNA here is from genome assembly GCA_947495135.1 of uncultured Flavobacteriaceae bacterium. Classification (GTDB taxonomy): domain Bacteria; phylum Bacteroidota; class Bacteroidia; order Flavobacteriales; family Flavobacteriaceae; genus Aureisphaera. The sequence continues at coordinate 160,425 of CANLXN010000002.1, read as the reverse complement.
GTCATATTTAAAGGGTAATTAAACAGTGAATTACATAAAGCACCTTTTTCGAGCACCTTGTAGTTCAGGTTTTTTTTCTTGCACTGAAGCGCGCATGCAATTCCAATGGGGCCACCGCCAATAATAAGTACATCTAAGTTCTCTTCCATGGTTAAAAATACTATTTCTAAATGAGAAGTTTTCAACTAAATGCCCTCAAGAATGTTTAGAGGTCTAATATCTTGGTGCGCCCCTACAATATATAAAGTGTTGACCCGATTAATTATGTTTAACAATAATTTTTTGCGACGCGCTGCTTCCATTAATATGTGTGGTCACCACTAAATAAATTCCTTCAGAGTAGTTTTTGGCGTTCCAAAATGGGGTGGGATTAAATTTCTCAATTAGTGATCCTGACATATCGTAAATGGCTATTTGTATTATTGAGGAAGGATCTTTCAGTATAAAACTAAATTGAGAACCTATTGTAGGGTATACAAAGGACCTCGATAGCTGTTGGTCTTCCACTCCAAGTTTTGCTTCGCGTAAAACTATAGCATTGGGTTGATCGAGGCCACCAGCACCGCTCTCTACTGTGTTTTCTATGAAGGTGCCTGTACTATCAAACTGCTTGATCTCGCTAGTGCCTCCGTTTCCAATAAGTATGTTTCCGTTTTCCAAAAAGGCGATTCCTTCTGGCTGACTAAGGCCAGAAATAAATGTTCCTACATATGCGCCGGTTTCATCAAATTCTTCAACATTCCCTGCGCTCCAGTCTAAAACGAACAAGTGACCGTTGTTTCCAAACCAGATATTGGTTGGCCCAGAAAGTTCAGTATCTACATATACACCTTGGTCGGTGCCACTACTGTCGAATTTTCGAACATTTGCCCCACCGTAAGAGGATATGTATAAGTTGCCGTCTGCATCCCAATCCATCCCAATACTTTGGGCAACACCGATATCTGTAAACTCGTCTACCAAGGTTCCGTCAAGTTGATATCTAAGAATTTTATTATTGGTATTGCTCCACTGCAGGACATAAAGGAGTCCGTCTGCTCCAATTTTCATGCGAGTAGGACCTCCAGTTACTAGGGCGAAATCTTCAATGAATTCTCCTGTAGTTGCGTTGTGTTTAGTGATTCTTCCCGTGATGAGATTTGAAATTAGTGCCACGCCATCGTTTTCTAAGAATACAATATCTTGTGGCCACCCTAATTCTTCGTTGATGAATATTTGTGGGTTGCTACCGTCGATATTATAACGTATTATTTGCCAGTCGCCCGAATTAAAATTAGCTGCATCGCTAACATACATATACAGTTCTTGAGATTTTGCAAGGCTTGTAATACTTAGGCAAAGAATGATAAGGATAAGTTTCGTTTTCATAATATGTGATTTTATAGTTTCTGAAAACGAAGTTCATTTAAACTTTACGAGGGTGAGTTTGTAATTATAATAATAGACCTCAAATTTATAGTTTAAGACTTCATGAGCCTGCCGCGGTATTGAGTGGGCGTGCATTCGAATTTTTTCTTAAAAGCGTAGTAGAAGGTGGTCTTGTTATTAAAACCTACCTCAAAATAAATACATTTGATGCTTATGTCGCCAGGTTCGGAAAGTAATCTCATGGCTTCTTTTAGTCGGTATGAATTGACGAACTGGTTGAAATTCATGCCAGACTTTTTGTTGATAACCTTCGAAAGCAAGTGGGTCGAAAAACCCAATTGATCTGCCAAATGAACTAGACGAAGTTCATTGTCTGTGTATGGTTTTTCCTGTTCCATATGCTGCGTTAGCTTTTCATACAGCTCATTGAGAAGTGAATTTTCAAAAGTTTCATCTCTGTTTTTAATAGGAAGGAAAAGTTGTGCATACAACTCTCCGTTAAAAATCTCTGGTTGCTTAATAATGAAGTAGCCTATTGCGTAGATAGCTCCACTCATAGTAATGGAGATCATATAGTCCCATTCATTATTAAAAAATGAAAAATTAATTAAAACATAATAGGAAATATATGCTAAAATGAAGAGCACATATAAAAGAGAAAGCACTTTTAACCACTTGTTCCGGACTTGAGAATATTCGCTTGTTGAGGCACCGGCTTTTTTTAGGAGACGTATAAAAAGAAATGCATAAATAGACATGTGTATCGCAATGAACCAATGTTGTTGGGCTAGCCATAATAGTGCAATTTTATGTTGGGTCCATCCTAGGTAGTTGGTCCATATCACAAGATTAGGGATAAGTAAGATCGCAGCAGGTAAAAAATGTAACGCATAATTAAACTTCAACTGTCTTTTGAACAATTTCAGAAAGTAGAGATATAAGAGGGGGCCGGTGGTGTAATAACAAACAGGAGGGAATAATTGAAAATAAGGGTAAATGGTTTCATACCTCGTCCAATAAAGGACATATTGAAAAAGTATAATGGAAAAGGCCAACATCAAAAATGCAATTGGCCGGTTCCTTTTGTTGCTAACCAGCATTAGGAACAGGAAAAATCCCATGGCTACCACTATTAGAAAGCCCGAGGTCCAGGTGTCTAAAGAAGGAACAGACTGCATATCAAATTTTACTTTGAAGGTACAATTATTGATGTTGTTTTGTGGTAAGCTTTTATAAGATTAGACTCAATTTATGACCTTGCCTACTTGGTTAATTCTTTGAGTCCCGCTACGGTTGCAATTGGGTCTTCGCTCCTGAAAACATAACTTCCAGCTACTAATACGTCGGCCCCAGCTTCTTTGAGTTGTTGAGCGTTTTTATTGGTTACCCCTCCGTCGATCTCAATTTTGGTTGCGGCACCAGCATCTGTAATCATTTGCTTTAGCTCTTTTACCTTTTGGTAGGTGTTTTCTATAAAGCTTTGTCCTCCAAACCCTGGGTTGACACTCATGATGCACACCAAATCTATATCGGCAATTACGTCTTTTAGGTGCGAAACTGGTGTATGTGGATTTAAAGCAACACCGGCTTTCATGCCAGCTGCCTTAATTGCTTGAAGTGTGCGGTGCAAATGGGTGCAAGCTTCATAATGTACTGTTAGGATATTTGATCCTAGATCTGCAAAAGTTTGGATGTATTGGTCTGGATTAACAATCATAAGATGCACGTCTATTGTTTTGGTGGCATGCTTCACAATGTCTCTCAAAACTGGCATTCCGAAGGAGATATTAGGAACAAAGACACCATCCATGATGTCAATATGAAACCAATCTGCCTCACTTTTATTGATCATTTCGACATCGCGTTGAAGGTTGGCGAAGTCGGCGGCTAATACAGAAGGGGCAATAAGAGTTTGGCTCATGTTTAAAGATTTTTGGCAAAGGTAGGAATAAATATTTGGTGACAAATCACCCCTCTCTGATAGATTTTAAATAAGCGCGGTAAACTTCTTAGTGATATAAGATAAACTTTTAAAACCATCAGGATTGTATTCTTTCGCCTTTTTAAGGTACCTATGTAGCTCGCGTAGATCATGTTGGTCATGAACAACAGAGAAGGATGAATTATAGAGTTCAAAGGAGACAGCTTCAATGGTTTTATCCAGTAATTTTATAATATCATAATGTCTTGGGTCATTTTGTATTTTATCAAACAATAGTGACACTGCTTTTTCTTCACCTTCCAAAATCTGAAAGAAATTGCCGTCGGCGTACATGAAAAGGCCTTTGATTCCATTGCGATTATTGGAAGCTTTAGCACTTTCTAAAAGTTTACTTATTTCTTCCTCGCTTAAAGAAGTTTTAACTGTACTAACGTAGGTAATGGTTCGCATTTGAGCTGAATTTAATGGCAGTTGAAAGGAAGGTACGTTTTTTTCACTTAAAACTGGAATATTTTAAATGAAAAACCTCCGGTAATCAGCCGGAGGTCATTCATCAATCAAAAAACGAACAGTTATATGTTTTTAACTGTTGTTGCTGTTATTAGGGAAAGAATCTTATCCCAAATACGTCTTTAGAATTTTACTTCTAGACGTGTGTTTTAATCTACGAATCGCTTTCTCTTTGATCTGGCGAACACGCTCACGGGTAAGGTCGAAAGTTTCTCCAATTTCCTCAAGGGTCATTGGGTGTTGATTACCTAGCCCAAAATACAAACGAATTACATCCGCTTCACGAGGAGTTAAGGTTTCTAAAGCTCGCTCGATCTCGGTTCTCAAAGATTCATGCAATAGCATACGATCTGGATTTGGAGATTCTCCACTTCGAAGTACATCGTATAAGTTTGAATCTTCTCCTTCCACTAAGGGAGCATCCATAGATACATGACGCCCAGAGTTTTTCATAGACTCTTTTACGTCGTTAATAGTCATGTCTAATTCCTTTGCAATTTCTTCTGCAGAAGGTGGTCTTTCATGTGCCTGCTCTAGGAAGGCAAATGTTTTATTTATTTTGTTGATACTTCCAATTTTGTTCAACGGTAAACGTACAATACGCGATTGCTCAGCCAAGGCTTGCAAAATCGATTGGCGAATCCACCAAACAGCATAAGAAATAAATTTAAATCCTCGAGTTTCGTCAAAACGTTGCGCTGCTTTTATAAGCCCAAGGTTACCTTCGTTGATAAGATCGGGAAGGGTTAATCCTTGATTTTGGTATTGTTTTGCTACCGAAACAACAAATCGTAGGTTTGCTTTGGTTAATTTTTCCAAGGCAAGTTGGTCACCCGCTTTTATGCGTTGTGCCAATTCTACTTCTTCATCTGCGGTGATTAAGTCAACTTTTCCAATTTCCTGAAGGTATTTGTCTAATGAAGCGGTTTCTCTATTCGTAACCTGCTTCGTGATTTTAAGTTGTCTCATTAAGTTATCCTTACTTTTTAAGTTAAATTATTACTTGCGTATTGAGTTATACGTAAAGAAGGGGGTAAATGTTACAAAAGGTTTACTTTATTTTCATGTTTAGTTCTTAATAGTGATATTTATTTTGAACAAAATGGTCGTTAACCTGCACTTTCAGTTGGTTTGTCTAGGTATTTACTTTTTTGAATTTTTTTTGTAGGTAATTGCGTATTTTTTTTCTGAAATGTTCTTTTTGAACGTAATTGATCTAAATTTTCTAGGCAGAAGATGTTTCAGAGCCTTGGTAATCAATGAAAATTCTAACTTAAAGAGTTATTAAGATTAAAAAAAACGCCTCTTCACTTTCATGAGAAGACGTTTTGCCAACCTAACTTAATAATTATTAAAAATAAGTTATAAACTATCTTTTAGCTCAATTAAATCGGTCTTATCTTTAATTAGTAAACTATCACTAACCATTTCTTTTCGGTTCATTAAACTATCTATTTTAGCCTTATCTGATGTCTCTACCTGTTCTCCGCTTTCGCTATTGAAATAGTGATAGGTGCTTTTGACAGTGTATCCATCGTTGGGCTTTACTTCTGGATTCTTTGAGTCTGATCTACTTGATTTTGAAGTAATATCAGTCTTCGTTTTTTCGACTACCTCTTTGGAACCGGAGACTTCCAGTGCTGAAGGAATTGAGATAGATATGGTGTCCTTCGTTTCAGATTTATCAATTTCTCTGTTCTCATTCTCCATTGTATGGTCATTTAGGATGACTGGAGGATCTATTTTTTTATTTTCAGGATTGTGATTGTTTACAGGGATAAATATAAGCCATGCTGCTGTTAACAGGATAGGAATTCCAATTGCTGTTAACCAGAATATGAAAAACCCTTTCCTTTGCTTGTCCTCTTTGTCTAAGGTGTCTTCTATTCTCATCCAAAGTTCGTCGTTAGGAGATTTGCTCCCCGACGCTAGTTTGTCCTGGAAAAAAGTGCCAATGTCATTTTCTTTTTCCATTTAGTTCGATTTAGGTATTGGTTTCTGCATAATCTCTTTCCTTAAAATATTTTTTGCACGGTGATAGTTAGATTTAGAGGTGTTTTCCGAAATACCTAACATTTTCGCAACTTCCTTGTGTGAATAGCCGTCCAGTTGGTATAAGTTGAAGACCATCCGGTATTGATCTGGAAGATTTTGGATAAGTGCTAATAGTTCGTCTAAGGTAATATCTATCCAGGCTTCTGGTTGGTCATTCAATGATTCTAGGTTGATATCTGGCTCCGCATTATTTTTTATTTGATGTTTAAATTTGTCAATTGCTTTGTTAATCGTAATTCTTTTCATCCAACCTTCGAAAGAACCTTTCCCATTGTATTTTTGAATAGTTTGGAATATGGTAATGAACGCGTCATGTAAATTATCCTCAGCTTCTTTTGTATTTCTACAATATTTAAGGGAAAGCAAGTACAGCGAATCCTTGTGGCGCTGAAACAGCTCCTTTTGAGCTATTCGGTCCTTCTGTTTACAGGCTTTAATTAATTCTAATTGGTTCAAATGTGAGATTTTACAAAATGACTATTTAGTTACACTGGATCACTCCAATTTCAAATTGTGCGATTTCCATAAGTTCTTCGGTCTCTTGTAATTCGATTCGCATAAAAATAGTTTGTGGGTTTTCTATATTCAGGTAGTCTGTTCCAGAAATTTCATTCTGATGGGCCTGTGCGTCAATTTCATTTTCAAAATACGAAAGTACCAAAGGAGATCCAAAGTCATGAGTGGCTGGAATGCTTGTGCAAACCGAATAGTTGTTTAGTTCAAAATTAAAAAAACCTGGAGTATCTTCAATTTCGCATTCTTCGTAAATTAAGCCATCACAAAGGTCATTACATTTTTTTTCTATCCTAATTCTTTTTTCTCCAGATTCAATATCAATGATGTTGTCGGTAAAGGTGATGACTTTCCAATCTTCGTTCCAATAGGTATCAATTTCACTCTCATCTTCGGCTACAAAGGTAATATTTAGGTGAAGGTCGTACCCAATATAAAAACCTATCCACGCTCCAAAATAGATGTTATTCTTCGAGTGAAGCTGTAGAATATCATTTTCATTTACAAACAAATACTGTCCTTCGTATTCGTTTGGAAAGTTATCCGTTTGGGCAACCTGCCAAATACATTCGTTAATCGTATTGTTGCAATTCCGTTCAATTTCGACCCGGACACATTCATCAATCAGTTCCTTTAACTCATCATTGGTGTTAATTTCTACAAGGTCTCCGGTAGTAGTGGTTCCCGTTATGGGGTAATTGATGCTCACCGAATAATCTGCGACTAGACTTCCTAAAAGTGCGCTAAACTCTTCATCACTTTCTATAGAGGTAGGCGCCACATATTGTCCAGTTTCATCAAAAATAAAGAGCGCAAAAGGATAGCTGAAATCAATACACTCTAAAGGCTCTTCTCCGGCTTCATCCTCAGATACACGTTCCATGAGCAAGTACAACTCAGAGTCTACATCAAAAGAATCATTGTTTATAATTGCTTCTCCAATAGGCTCATTCTCGCATGAAAAGGCAACAATTAGAGTGAATAGAAGGACAAGGATATCTGATTTTCTCATAGTTTTCATTTTGATTCTTATACTCTAGTCTATGGAAAGAAAAAAAGTTGCGTTGCTCTATCGATTTCTTCGGAAACATTTGATGAAGAAACCAAGTTACCCTTTTTAACTTTAAAAAATAGTTGAGTTGTTTGAGATAAGAATAACCATCTAATGACATTGGTCTTCGCATAAAAGTGAAAGCAAAAACGATCTATACAAACATTAAATCCTGATTGATATTTATTCGTTCGATCACAGTGTTTATTTTTTGCTGCATTCTGTTAAAAAATAGGGTGCGATCTTTTTCTCCTGCGTTCACTAATAGTTTTGAATTTTTCATTTGCTTCTCGAAAAATCGATTCATTTCTTCACAGGTTGAAGGGTGTTCTACTTTTAAATAGGTAAGTACAGTAAACGGAGTGAAAAACATTTTTTGATACTGTGTTTTTATGAGAACCGTATTACTCATTGTTAGCAGGTCGCTCTTGTAAAGATTATAGGTTGCATTGTTTTTCGAATTAAGAATAGTTTGTTTAATGGTTTGCTGTTCCACATGATGAACGATGTCTTTGAGGTCTTCACAAATGAGCAAGGCATTTTCTTTAGATACTAACCCAGATTCGAAGTAATAAAAAATCTGTTGTAATGTTCCGTTGATGGTATTGTCGTTCCAAAATTCTGTAATATTGATATAATCATACCTATCAGACAGGTCCAGCCCTACTTGTATGAGGGATGGCGGGATGGTATCCATAAATTCTTCGAAAGAGACCTTTGACATTGTTCCATCTTCATTTAGAAATTTGAGCCAAACATAGAATTTGTATTTGGTTATTAAGGTATCTCTTAGCGTGTAAAAAATTGGAATATCCTTCGCCGAATAAATGATGGAAGCACTTTTCAGTTTAACCAAAGGTTCAATACTTTTTAAAGACGTTCTAAAATAGTTTTCTAGATCGACTACATTTTTTATGGTTGGAGATTTTTCTGCCAGCATCGTATTTTGGGCGCCTACTTCGTATAGTTTGTTTAGTGATAATTTGAAGTGTTTTGCCAACTGGACTGCTTCAGAAAGAGATAAATTGGTTTTATTATTTACTCTTCTATAGGCGGCGTCATAACTTATATCTAAAACAGCAGCAATTTCGTCTATAACTGAACGATTCTGGGGAAGTAAGGACCTTAAGTGCTTGATAAACTGCTGTTGCATTTTTTAATTATTTTGTCGGATAAATGTATATTTATTTGTGATTATCACAAAATTAATTTGTAAATACCTATAATTATCGCTTTATAGAATTGAATTTCACAATTAAATTCGTTTAGAATCTAAATTTTTTAATTATGAAAAAAGTAATTCAAATTATCATTGTGCTTTATGGTGGTTATGTATTCGCACAAGAGGACGTCTCCACTACTAATGTGAGTTTTCATTCTGCTTCTATAAGTCTAATTTCTGGTTTTGGAAGCGGAGAGGCGAATGGAGGTGCCATTAATGCAGATGTAAGTATTTCGAAAGGAAAACACCTGTTCTCTTTACAAGGAATGACAGGAAGTGAGGTGGATTTACTTGCGCCTTCAGACGAGTTTAGTCAACTAAATGCGTTTTATGGACGAGAAGTTAGTTTGTCAAAGAGCATTAAATTCGATTGGCATGCAGGTGCAGGGTATTTTAGATATGTAAAGAATGCTGGCAATAGCCTAAGTGAAGAGTTTTCTACGCTAGGAATTCCTGTGATGTCCAAGCTTAGATTTTTAATAGGCGGAAAATTTTCTGTCGGCCTGCAATTTCAGGTCAATTTCAATACGGAGAATATACTTTACAATGGGGGAATTGTTTTTCAATTTAATATGAAATCAAAACATGATAATACGCCTTAGCGAGCGTGCAAATTCAATTTTATTTCTGTCTAAGTTCAATTAGAATGATGTTCACTTCGCGAAGCGCTTTTGGGTATAGTTTATTGAAAGCCTTAAAGTGATGTTTGGCTTCTGGTAATCCGGCAGCACTTAGCGTATTCGTTTCTATTTGCTGGAGATGATGCCCAAGTGTTGTCATACCTAGATTCTGAAAACTAGATTTTAACTTATGAGCTAGAGAACTAGCGCGTGGGTAATATTCTTTATCCATACAATGACGCATACTCTTATAGTCCTCGGGTGTAGATTGAATAAACACCTCTAATAAAGTGATTATGAAGTCGACATCGTTATCAAATGTTTCCATAAGCATATTGATATCCACCTGCTGTTCGGTTTTTGTTGCTACAATGTGGGATGTATTTTCTTCTTTGGAAACAATAGGTAATGCGTCCTCATCTGAAATAAGCCAAAACAATACCTCTTTTATTGATTCCTCACTAAGTGGTTTGGTAAGATAAAAGTCTATACCCGCTTTAATCGCTTCTTTCCTTGCTTCGGGAAATACATCTGCAGAGCAGGCCACTATGGGGACTTTCTTTAGGGAGTTTTTATTGGATTGCCTAATAATCTTGATGGCATCGATGCCATTCATAACAGGCATGTGCATATCCATCATAATCAAATCATAGTGCAAATTAGAATGTTTAAAGGTAGATACGGCTTCCTGGCCATTTTCTACTATATCAACAGTCACATTTAAATTGGACAAGAGTTGTTTGATGTAGAACTGATTCATTTGGTTATCCTCCGCAACTAATACTCGCAGCCCAGATAGTTGTTCGTCCTTTCTTAGTTGTTTGGTGATCGAATTGTCTACTCCTGTTAACGTGCTCTTTTGAAATGGAATTACAAATTCAAAAGCAGAGCCAATGCCAGGTGTGCTTGAGGCTTTTAGCTTACCATCTAAAAGGTGAATGAGTTCTTTGGTTATGGAAAGCCCGAGTCCAGTTCCAATTACTTTCGAATTGGACACATCTTCAACCTGATAAAAGCTATCAAAAATCTGATTGAGCTGTTCTTTAGGAATACCAATTCCTGAGTCGTTCACCATAAACTTCAGAGAAATTTCATTCTCTTTTTCAGAGACTAAGTCTACCGTAATCGTTATTTTGCCTTCCTTGGTAAATTTGATTGCATTACCAATTAGGTTATTGAGTATTTGATTCAGTCTGTATTGATCACCAATTACAATATTAGGGATACGCGGTTCAATTTGAGTAATCATTTGAAGACCCTTTTCTCTGGCCTTTATTTCGAAACCGTCTGTGAGATTAGTCACTACTTTTCTCAAGTTAAAATCTAAAGATTGGATCGAAAGTTTTCCTGCTTCTATTTTCGAAAAGTCAAGGATATCGTTAACAATAGCTAGCAAGTTTTTGGCTGAAAAATCAATTCCGCTCAAATTCTTTTGAAGCAATTCTGCCTCCATGTGTGGCTGAGTTTTAATTAACTCAGACAAACCTAAAATAACATTTAACGGAGTTCTTATTTCATGACTCATATTCGACAAGAAGGTCGATTTGGTTTTAGCCATGCGCTCTGCGTTCACTTTCGCATTTTCAATGTTGTGAAGGGTGTCCATTCTATCGGTAATGTTCTTCAGGAACATACTATAGGTGTCAACTTCTTCGGTGTAATTATTAGTAATGGTTATTTCAAAATGATCTGTCTTGCCTTTGTGGTTTTCAATGGTAGTTTCAAGTCGTTTCCCAACGCATTGTTTGATAGCCATTGCGTGGTTGTTTTGCAGATCGTATTTTAATTTTTGTTCAAGATCATCGGGTAAAAGTTCTAATATATTGAGTTTGGAGTTGTGGTTAACCGTTATTCCAAATATATCTAGCGCCTGCTGATTGTGTTCAAGCACAGATCCGCGATGATCAAAAAGAATGAAACCGTCTAAGATGTGTTCAAGAATATTCCGTTGGATGTTATTGATAACCGGAGTGGCAGCTTTGTGCTTCGGTTGTTTTTTTGAAGGACTTGTTGCTACGCTCGGTGCAATGGATGTTGAACCACCACTGGATTCTAAGATGTTTTCCATCAATCGCCAATTTTTCAGGCGTTTGTAAAAGAACTGAAATTGGCTGTAATGGTCCTTAAAAGTTTTATTTATGGTGTCCTGACTAATCTTATTAAGCAACTCTTGGTGCATTAAATTCGTTTTGTCCACGAGTTTACGCGACAAATGAATTTGTTGTACTGGATCTGGGCTTGTCTTGATAGAGGTTTTAGACTCGATAACTCCAAGCCAACGAATAGCCACGTTTTGAGCGAGAGGATTTGCGGTAAAGGACTGTAAGGTGATCGTTAAGAAATGATTAGCGAGTACTAACTCCTGATTTTTTCCATGCTCGTAGAGTGGGAGAAATGCTTTAGAAGTTCCATGATGCGGAAACTTGCTTTTGATGAGGTTTCTTAGTTTTTCTTTTGTGCTAATGTAAGCTGGATCAATATAAAGAAGGTAGTTTTCTAAGTCCAGATAAAATTTGACTAAATGGAGGTCTGCCAAAGTTGACTCCTTAGGAAATTCGAATGCTGTTATTAGTGAAGCTAATTCTTTGGATTTTGAGGTACGGGCACAGAGTCCAAGTAAAAACTCGAGAAGGTCGTGTCTAGAGTCTTTAAAAGATTCGATAGGTGGTTTAACTACTTCGCTTTTGGGGAGAAAACGATTTAGAGATAATTTCATTTAGTTTATTTGTAAGATGAAGGAATTAACCTACATTTTGCGAATGTACAAATAATTTTGTAATAACTTAATCTTTAACTGGGTGTATAAAAAAATACCCTCCAAATCCTTAAAAAAAGGAGAGGAGGGTAGCTTAATTTATTAATCAGCGATCATAAGAAAAGTTAGTCTCTTTTTTTATCTCTGTTGTCTCTTCCGCGATTATCTCTACCTCGGTTGTCGCGACTTCTATTGTCATCACGTGGAGGTCTTTCAACGAATCCTTCTGGTTTAGGAAGAATGGCCTTGCGAGATACTTTCTCTTTACGAGTTCGTTTGTCAATTCCGAAATATTTTACATCAAAAACATCTCCCATATTAACAACATCGCTTACATTTTCGGTACGTTCCCACGCTAATTCGGAAACGTGCAATAGTACTTCGTTTCCTGGAGCATCCGTATACTCAACTACTGCGCCAAAATCTAACATTTTGATCACTTTCACTTCGTAAACACTTCCAACTTCAGGCTTGAATGTTATAGAGTCTATTTTCGCTAATACAGCGTCAATACCTTCTTGTCCAGTTCCAAGGATTTCAACAATACCTTCTTCGGTAACAGGGTCTTCGTTAATAACAATTGTACATCCCGTTTCCTTTTGAAGCTCTTGAATTACTTTTCCACCAGGTCCAATTAATGCGCCAATATATTCGTTAGGAATACGGGCGGTAACCATTTTTGGTGCGTAAGACTTCACATCTTCTCTAGGAGCAGCGATCGTGTCTGTTAGTTTTTCGAGGATGTGTAAACGACCATCTCTTGCTTGTTGTAATGCACTTACAAGAATCTCGTAGCTTAGTCCTTTTACTTTGATATCCATTTGGCAAGCGGTAATACCGTCTGCTGTTCCTGTAACTTTAAAGTCCATATCTCCTAAATGATCTTCATCACCAAGAATGTCGGATAATACAGCATACTTTCCAGAGTCTGCATCGGAGATTAGCCCCATTGCAATACCTGAAACTGGTTTCGTCATCTGGATACCTGCATCCATCATTGCCATTGTACCTGCACATACAGTTGCCATAGAAGAAGAACCGTTCGATTCTAATACTTCTGAAACTACACGTACTGTGTAAGGACAATCGTCTGGCACCATACCTTTAAGTCCACGTTGCGCAAGATTACCGTGTCCTACTTCTCTACGAGATGTTCCACGAATAGGTCTTGCTTCTCCAGTACAAAAAGGAGGGAAGTTATAGTGAAGGTAGAAAGTTTCTTCTCCTTCGTACGATGGCATATCTATTTTATTTGCTTCTCTAGATGTTCCTAAGGTTACAGTGGCGAGCGCTTGAGTTTCTCCACGCGTAAAGATGGCAGAACCGTGTACAGAAGGTAAATAATCTGTCTCACACCAAATTGGTCTAATGTCTACAGTTTTACGACCATCCAAACGAAGTCCTTCATTTAGGGTAAGGTCTCTAATTGCAGCTTTCTCTGCAGAACGATAGTATTTAGAGACTAGATCTCCAAAATCTTCTAATTCTTCTTCAGAAAAAGTAGCTTTAATCTCTTCCTTAATTTCTTTAAAAGCAGCACTGCGCTCATGTTTTGATGAACCTGCTTTTGCAATAGCATATACTTTATCGTATGCCATAGCATGCACTTTCTCTTTTAACTCTGCATCTTCTCTTTCAGCCGGGTACTCACGTACTTCTTTCTTTCCAAAAGCTTCAGCCAGACGTAATTGAGCAGCACATTGTACTTTAATGTGATCGTGTGCAAACTTAATGGCATCTGCCATTTCTTCCTCAGAAATCTCGTCCATTTCACCCTCCACCATCATCACAGAATCTGCAGAAGCACCTATCATCATATCGATATCCGATTCTTCCAGTTGTGCTCTAGTAGGGTTAATAACGAACTCACCGTTTACACGTCCAACTCTAGCTTCAGAGATAGCACATTCAAAAGGAAAGTCGGATAGTTGAATTGCAGCAGATGCGGCAAGACCTGCCATCGCATCTGGCATAACGTCATCATCATGAGACATTAATTGGATCATCACCTGAGTTTCAGAATGGTAATCTTTTGGGAATAATGGACGTAATACTCGATCCACAAGACGCATCGTTAGTACTTCACCATCACTAGGGCGTGCTTCTCTTTTAAAGAAACCTCCTGGATAGCGACCCGATGCTGCGAATTTTTCGCGGTAGTCTACCGTTAATGGTAAAAAATCTACTTCTTTTTGTTCGTAGTTAGAAACTACTGTACACAGCAACATACATTTTCCAGACTGCACTACAACAGATCCATGTGCTTGCTTTGCAAGTTTTCCTGTTTCGATAGAAATTTCTCTACCGTCACCGAGGTCAATAACCTCTCTAAATACTTTAGGTATCATATTTTTCATTTTTGATGCGCACCCACGCATCGTTAATTTGGTCAAGGTCTGATTTTCAAACCAAGTGTTGTTGTGTTGTGTGGTTGTGGTTTGACCAATGAAAAACTAAGGGTAGCCTTTTCAGTATTTGTAAAATAATAAAGGACTCGAAAGAGCCCTTTATTAACAATATATATTACTTACGTAAATTCAATTCTTTTACGATCGCACGATATCTCATGATATCTTTCTTCATTAGATAATCCAATAAAGAACGACGCTTTCCTACTAGCTTTACCAAAGAACGCTCTGTGTTGTAGTCTTTGTGATTTGCTTTTAGGTGTTTTGTTAAATGCTCAATTCTATAAGTGAACAAAGCAATTTGCCCTTCTGCAGTACCTGTATCGTTAGGTCCTTTTCCGTGCTTTGCGAAAATTTTCGCTTTTTCTTCTGGTGCTAAATACATTCCAATATTATTTAAATGATTTTTATGTACAGACTACGTTTCTCGTAATCAGGCTGCAAAGATACTGTTTTTAGTTGTTTTGCAAAGTTTTAACCTCATTTATTTTATCAATAGACGAGGCGGGTTAAAACCTTTAATCCCCGCCATTTAATGGTCCTAAATGGTAAATAAAGAACCTGCTGCTTTTTGAGTTGGGCGTTCCTAATGGTTGCTTTGGCAGAAAGCCACCATTAGACCGGGCTATACGTTGCAATTCCGTTCCGCCTATGGCGAAGCCGGGATTTTCACTTCTATCCCTAACGCGTTTTATCAGCTTGATTAACATCGGGTTACAGTAGAATTGCATGTCTAATTTTTAAAGTCTAAAATTTATATTAAACCTTTTTTAACTTCAGTAGTCATAGAAGGACTGAACTCTTAAATATAAACACTATGAAATCAATTTTAACAAAAGGACTACTTGCCATAGCAGCCCTCACAGTATTAACCACGTCATGTAGTAAAAATGAAGATACTGCAGACGAAGCTTCGTTAGATTTAACCGCAGAACAAACAACTCTTAGTGCTGAGGCTGATCGATCTGCAGACGAAGTGTTCAACCTAATCGAAATTGCCTATGCAGAGCAAGAAGAGGAGGCGGGGAGAACCACAAGCCTCTTTCCAGATTGTGTGACCATCACTATTAGTAGCGAAAACGAAGTGACATTTGTAACCTACGATTTTGGTTTGGGGTGTGAAATTGGCAGTGGAGCAATCGTTTCAGGAACGCTGCGTCTAACCTATGGGCCACTTGTTGCGGCGACACGCACTATTACCTTTAGTTTCGAAAATTTCGGCTATAATAATAAAGGAATTGCAGGAGGAGGAACCATCTATAGAGAGCGCAATAACGCCAATGGAAATCCGGCATCTACTGTGAACAAGGATTTACAGGTTACGATGCAAAACGGAGTGGTTGCTTCTGTTACCGGAACGCGCTCTGCTGAATGGATCGAAGGCTTTGCCAGCGGCACTTGGACCGATAACGTTTTTCTTATTACTGGAGATCGGGACATCGCATTTAGCTCGGGTTTTAATCATGATTTATTAGTGTTGGAAGCATTAAGAAGAGAATCTACTTGCGATTATTTCGTAAGTGGTGTGCTAGAAGTTACTAGGAACAACGGTACCGGAACCTTAGATTATGGAGACGGTACATGTGATAACCTTGCCGTATTAACAATAAATGGTCAGGAGTATGAAATTACTCTCGACTAATAGTTGGTTAGTTGTTTTTAATAGTAAACGGCTCCTTTCGTGGGAGCCGTTTTAGTTTTATGGGCTTCAAATAATTAAAGTCCTTCTACGAAGGTAATGCGATGTCACCACTAACCGGTTGGAAGGCAATTGTATTTCCTGTTCCTTGGAATTCCATAAGTCCTAGATTGTTAATTATTATGGTGTAACCGCCAGGCATAAACGCAAAATTAAGCGAGTTGAAATAGGTTACTGGACTATCATTGAGATAGAAGGTAACCATCAAAATAGAAGAAGCGACCGTCGATGGAAGCTCTACGGGTTTATTACCTGGATTAAGTTGATATCCAATTACTTGATTTCCAGTATAATTTCCAACAACTACATAAAGGTAGAGTGTTTGCTCTATGCCATTAATAAAAGAGACTCTTTCCATGATGCTCTTTTAATTAATTCTTGCATAACGTGCATCCACCAAGAGATAGGCAACTATTTTCGTGTTTCGGTAGCCTCTTAAGGTTGGCAGTGCATCTGTTAATGCCTTGTCGAAATCTTCAAAAATTTGAAATTCCTCTCCTAAGTGAGTAGCATTGGTTTGTCCCGCTTTATGGCTCCAAATAAATGCATTTGGGTCAATTAGATCGTCATAGCTTAGTTTAGCCCAATGAAAATCATATCCCGAGTCTGTTTCTGCGGTGATGAGTGCTACAAGGCTGTTAAAGCTAGTTGTAATATCTATTTCATGAATGACGGCAGGATAGGTGAGTCCATCTGCTCGTGCTCCGTTAAAAACACTTAAATCAAAAGCCTCTCTGGACGAAAGGTCAATAGGATATCCACTTGCACGACCCACTTGGGCAAATGTATTGGTTCGCAGGCTCACGGCGTAATTGTAGCAGTTATTTACACGAGTAATGTTAAACTGGTTTATATACATGGGACTCCAGTTCCAATAGCCGGATTCTGTGTGATATGGAGGTACGATTTCTGGTTGGGCAACTTTTGAGTTGCAGGTGCTTTCTGTATTTAGCTGTGTGCTAATATCTATGTTAAATAGATATTTTATCTCACGAATATATCCATCGACATTGGTAGAGGTTTGCCAGTTCTTAGCACTGTCTTCATAGTCTAATAGCAGAATGCTATTACCTCCGCTTTGGTCTGGTTGTGTAAAAAGTGCATAACGAGCATCTCCATTAAGGTCGCATATGGTAAGACCGTGATACTCGTTTGGAGCGTCTGTTGGTGCGTTGGTAGATTCGAAATTCATGTTAGATATAAATTGGTCTAGATCGGCTTTAGAAATGTTCTCAGTTGGATTTGGCATTCCGGAGAGTACTGATATAGTTACGGTATGTGTTTTCATCATTAAATTGGAATTAAAAGAAGGTTCGAGCAAACGATTCTTGATTGGGAAAGAACCTAGGTATGTTTGGATCAAACCTTCTAAGTGATTAAAGTTTGATGCTTAATTGCATCGATTATCGCTGTAAATGAGGTTGATTACGCAGTAGGTGCAACTGTCCATGTATTGTCTGCATTTAGTGTAGCAGTCATGCTGTATACTCCATTTGGAAAGTCAACCTCTGCTGTTTGAGTAATAGTAGTGATATCCATTACTTGACCTTGCTCATAAGTTCCAAAAGTTACCCAGTATTCTGGATGAGGTGTAAATTGATAAACCATGTTTGGCTCTGCATTGCGAACAAAAGTTCCAGCACCAGACATTCCAACACCTACACTTGCTTCACTAGCAGGAATACTACCGTCTTGGCTAATCGCCAATCTATTAACGTACGCTTGTTTGGTCTGTTGATCTTGAAACCAGTACGCTCCATTTTCCTTGCTGAAAGAAACGAAGTTGTCCGACGTTAAATCGGCTGGTAGACACTCAGAAGCCTCGAATAAAACCCCAGGAATTAACTCTCCTGTCTCGTCCCATACAAAACTGTAGTCGATGGTCCAGTTAAACGTATCCTTTACATTAGGGTTCGTTTTTTTTGAATACCATGCCAATGACATTACCAGCGGATCCGTATTGTCTGGATCTTGCTGGTATACGCAAAAGTCGCCTTGGTGGTCACTGTTGTTTTTGAAAATAATCTCATAATTTGCCATAATAAAAATGTTTTAAATGATTAAAAAAAATCGAAAGCGTGGTCTATTTCTTTGTTATGTAAAGACTGTATATTTATTTGTTAAGCACAATGAGCATCTTTTACATTTAGAAAGTTTATAGAATTGTTCTTTCTTCTGAGGCTAAATTATAGTGGCTATTCAGGTGTTTTGTTGAAAATGAATTAAGCGGTAATTATCGATGAATAAGTGGTCTTATTCCTACTTAGATTGATCAAAAACGCGTATTTTTGATATACCAATCAATTCAAAAGATAGAATGATTATTAAGGGTGAAATTCAGAATCATGCGGAAATAGGAGGGTTGTTGTTCGTAGTGAAACAATTTGAGAAAATAGGAAGTGAAGTGTTGAGTGATAAATTACCGATGAAAATGCCGTTGGTGAATATTCAAAAGGTCGACCATTTAAGTAACTCTTATCGATGCTGTGTTACGGCATTTGTGCCTTCTAATCTAGATTCTTTAGATAATGAAACTCAAAGTATGTTACCGTTATCTTCTAGTGAAAACTTAATAGACAAACTATTTTTAAAATATAATGGAATTGTAAAGGTGGTCACAGGTATAGATAACAATAATGGCGATGGTAAGTCGGAAGAGCAGTTAACGCCCATTAGTTGTCGTGGTTTTGAGTTAGTGTATTCTTCGTCCCATACATTAAGCTATAATGTTTATTACATCGTTTTTGATTATACCATTATGGAAGAAAATGCTTTTCATACCGACGCCATTATAATTCAAGATGAAAATATCGATCCAGAAACTTCCCGCGGTACTGTAACAACGTCCTCATCGTCAGGATAAATGAAAATTTGGTTTGTTGTTTTGAGTTTACTCGGTGCAACTGCATTGAGTTCGCAAAACATTAGTTTACGTGAAGATACTCAACGACTTATTGTCGATGAGTGTAGTGTTTGTCGAGCAGATAAAAGACTGGGGAGTCAAATTGTAGGCCCCAGCCATAATGGTGATATGCAACAGTTGTATTTTCACAATTTTCATGTTCATATAGTTACAGGGAATACTGCAAAAGCGCTAGAATTAGCACATTTGATAACGTTCGAAAACAACGCTCCCTATCAATTGATAGAATACCTTAGAGGTTATCTTTTTCTTCAAAAGGATCTGCTGCAGGTTGCAGAGATACATTTTGAAAACAGTCTACATGGTGAGCTCCATGAGGTTATTAAAGCCAATTCAAGATTAAATTTGGCGCTAATAAGTCAAGAGAAGGGAGATTTTGAAAAGGCGTTACATCAATTAGAAAAAGCAGAAGAAATTTACAGTCGAGTAGGTCATGATTACAACCTAAAAGCGGTTTATAAAAACGTTGCCTTGTGCTATTTGCATTCTGAAAGATATTTAGAGTCCCGAGAATACTATTTAAAAGCCATTAAACTGGAGAAGGTCATGGAAGATACGTTGGGGCTTGCTGCATCCTATATGGATTTAGCAAACTTATATTATGTTCAGTATAAGGACAAATTGGCTATTCCTCTCTTTCAAAAGGGATTAGATTATGCAGAAAGATCTCAAAATTTGAATATTCAACAAACTGCCAATTTGAACATGTCTGTGGTGGAAGAAAACCGAGGAGAATATAAAACGGCCTTGGCTTATCGTAAGAAGTATGAGCTGTTGGTAGATAGTATTTGGAATCGTGATAAAATATGGGAGCTGGCGGAACATCAGAAGAAATTCATTTTAGCTCAAAAACAAAAGGAAATAATTCTTCTGGAGAAAGAGAAGAAAATAAAGGAGGTGCAGCGTTCATATTTTCTTTGGCTATTGGTTTTGGTTACTCTGTTTTTGGTGCATCTATTTATTGTTTATAGACGCAGGTTACATCAGAGCAAAATCGTGATGAGGCAAAAACAGGAATTAGATAGACTTAACAATATGAAAGATAGAATGTTTTCGATTGTTGCCCATGATCTGCGTTCTCCTCTTCATTCTTTGCAGAAAATTCATCTCCGTCTGGATACAGCTATATCAAACAAGGATTGGCAGGAAGCAAAGAGGTTGTCTAGTCTCAGTAAAAGAGCGATACGTCAAGTTTATTTGCTCTTAGATAATGTATTGCACTGGGCAATGAGCCAATTACAGCAATTATTATTTAATCGGCAGATGACTAATTTAAACGCGGTTGTTAGTGCTGTATGCGCTAATTATGAAGGTGTTTTTGAAATTAATAATCAGAAGCTATATAAAGAAATTCCCGAAGATATTTTTTTAAATATAGATCATGGAACTTTTAAAATAGTTCTACGAAACCTTATAGATAACGCAGTGAAGTTTAATAATGAAAGAGGAACTGTTTCTGTATCCGCGAAGTTGGTTGGTAACGAATGTGTTTTGAATGTGCAGGATGACGGAGTAGGTGTTTCTCCACTTTGGATTTCTAAATTTTCTAATTCGGCACAAAGCACAGATGGAAAATTGGGGCTGTCGTTGGTTAAATTATTTGTAGAGAAGAACAACGGAAAAATTTCTGTTGAAAGTAAATTAAACAGGGGGACTACCTTTAGGTTGAGGTTACCCATTATAAAATTGATATGAAAAACAAGGTAGACGTATTGCTTTTAGAGGATGATTTGGATCAAGCAAAAGCTATTGAAGAAAGTCTTTTAAAATCTGGATTTGGTGTTGCCGGGATCGCGACTAATTTAAAACAGGCTTATGGTCTTTATTATTCAGTTAAGCCAGATGTTGTTTTGGTAGATATTTATATTCAAAATAGGCCTGATGGGATCGTTTTTGCAGAAACAATTAATTCGAATGAAGAGACCAGAAAACCATTGTTGTTTTTGACTAATATCATGGATCAACAAACTTTTAATGAAGCGATGAAAACGAACCCCTACAGTTATTTGTTAAAGCCGTTTCATGAGTTAGAATTGAAATATGCAATTCAATTGGCTATCGAAAAATTTGCAAATGATCTTGGGAGTCTCTCTTTAGGTGCATATAGTGCCACATATGCCAACAAATTCTTTTTCGTGAAGACGGGAAACAATTTGAAAAGAGTTTCCTTATTGGAGATCGAATATTTTGCAGTTACCGGACGTTATATAGATATTTTTACCAAAAAAAAGAAGTTCACTATACAATGGTCAATTAAAAAGTTGCTGACGGTCCTTCCTAAGAATAGATTTTTAAGAATCCACCGTAACTATATCGTGAATGTAAATTTAATTGATGAGGTGAATACATTGGATAATGAGGTGAGATTCGGAGAGCAATTTTTGCCGATAAGCCGGAGATTTAAGGCTGCATTATCCAATAATTTTATAATTTTCAAATAAATAGGTGTATAAATGAAAAACGGCTCCCACTGGAGGAGCCGCATTTACTTTTATATCAGTAGCTTGCTTAAGCCGTGATTTCTCTCAAAGGTTGGTTCTGGATAAGATCTAAATATAGATTTACCCTACGTTTTAAATCTTTTCTGTGAGTAATGAAATCTAAAAAACCATGGTCTTGTAAAAACTCTGAAGTTTGAAAGCCTTCTGGCAATTCTTTTCCGGTGGTATCTCTCACAACCCGCGGGCCAGCGAAACCAATTAAAGCACCAGGTTCTGCGATATTGATATCACCTAGCATGGCGAATGATGCGGTAGTTCCTCCTGTAGTTGGATCTGTACATAATGAAATATACGGAATTTGAGCTTCGGCTAATTGAGCTAGTTTAGCACTGGTTTTTGCCAATTGCATTAACGATAAGGCTGCTTCCATCATTCTTGCTCCTCCACTCTTTGAAATAAGCAAGAAGGGTAGTTTCTTTTTCAACGCGTGGTCTGCAGCACGTGCAATTTTTTCTCCAACAACGCTTCCCATAGAACCTCCAATAAAACTGAAATCCATACAAGCAATAACTAGGTCTTTGCCCATTGACTTTCCTACACCAGTTCGAACTGCATCTTTTAATCCAGTTTTTGCTTGGGCATCTTTTAATCGATCCGAGTATTTTTTATTGTCTTCAAATCTTAACGGATCCTTTGAAGTTAAATCTTTATCCAACTCTTTGAACTTGTTATCGTCGAATAGAATTTCAAAATACTCTTTACTTCCAATTCTAACATGATATCCGTCTTCTGGACTTACGTAAAAGTTGCGCTCCAGTTCTTCGGCGTCTACTACTTTTCCGGTAGGAGATTTATACCAAAGTCCCTTTGGAACATCTTTTTTATCTTCTGTAGCAGTCTGAATTCCTTTTTTTGTTCTTTTAAACCAGGCCATATAGAGGAGTTTGTATTGTTATTATAAAGTGTTGATATTGTTGAGGTCTTCAAAGGCTTTCGTCAAACGTGTTTTAAACGTCGCTTCTCCTTCTCTCAACCATTTACGCGGATCGTAATATTTTTTATTTGGAACATCGGCTCCGTCAGGATTTCCAATCTGCGTTTTTAAATAGTCAATTTTATGAGTCATATAATCTCTAATTCCTTCGGTAAAAGCAAATTGAAGATCTGTGTCGATGTTCATTTTTACTACTCCATATCCAATTGCTTCTCTAATTTCTTCTACGGTAGAACCACTTCCTCCGTGAAATACGAAGTCGATTGGATTATAGCCAGTTCCGTAGTTTTTCTGAATATACTCTTGAGAATTTTTCAATATTTTTGGAGTAAGTTTTACATTTCCAGGCTTGTAAACCCCATGCACATTTCCGAAGGCGGCTGCAATGGTAAATTGATCACTTACCTTTTTTAATTCTTCGTACGCATAAGCTACTTCTTCTGGTTGTGTATATAGTTTGGACGAATCTACATCTGTATTGTCTACTCCGTCTTCTTCACCACCAGTTATACCAAGTTCAATTTCCAGAGTCATGTTCATTTTGCTCATGCGCTCTAAATAACGCTTGCAAATTTCAATATTTTCTTCCAAAGGTTCTTCGCTTAGGTCGATCATGTGCGAACTATACAAAGAACTTCCTGTGTTTTTGTAGTGTACTTCTCCTGCATCCAAAAGACCATCTATCCAAGGTAATAGTTTCTTTGCACAATGATCTGTATGAAGAATTACAGTAGCCCCATAAGCTTTAGCCATTTCATGGATGTGTCTTGCGCCAGCTACTCCTCCTGCGATGGCAGATTTTTGTCCCTCATTTGAAAGACCTTTACCAGCATTAAATTGAGCTCCTCCGTTCGAAAATTGTATGATAACAGGCGCGTTAAGCTCTACTGCTGTCTCCATCACCGTATTAATGGTATTTGAGCCAATAACATTAACTGCGGGCATCGCAAATCCCTTGTCCTTAGCAAGTTGATGTATTTTTTGAACGTCTGTTCCTGTTGCTACTCCTGGTTTTATTAGGTCACTCATATATTGAATTGATTGGTCTACAGTTATTGAATAATTAACGCTCCGTCTATTGTTGCTCTCTGTATTTAAAAGCAACAACCAAAATGTAATCACATTCGGTAGGTGGAGAGGCAAAAATAATAAATAATACTGATTTAAATGTGTGAAAGGGCGTTTATGATGCTAAACACAACTCGAAATCGTTTTTGGTAAATGGTTTGATCGTTTGGTGAGAATGTCTGGGTTTAAAATGGATAATTGATTCCAATGTTATAAACAGCATTACCGAAATTGTAATCCTTAAACCACCTTGCTCCTTTGGCTAGAGCTGGATCGTAGGTTTTAAAGCCCACGTCGAAACGCAGCACAAAGAAACCAAAATCGTATCTCAGGCCTATTCCTGACGCGATGGCTATTTCAGATAAATCGGAGAGACCGTCAAATGTAAAATCTGGATCCTCAGTATTGTCTAATGTGTTCCAGATATTTCCAGCATCTACAAAAAAAGCTCCTTTAAAACTCCCAAGAATGGTGTATCGGTATTCTGCGTTAAAAGCTAATTTAAGGTTGGCTTCGTTAAAATCTAAGATTCCTCCGCTACTTCCTGGCCCTAAATCGTATGCACGCCAACCTCTATTATCATTTGCTCCACCTGCAAAGTAGCTTCGTGTAAATGGAATACTATTACTATTTCCATATGGTATGGCTATTCCTCCAAAAGCCCTCACTGCCAAAATGCTATTATTGTTCATTTCCCAGTGTTTAATATAATCGGTTTCCAGCTTCACGTATTGGGAGAAAACAACTCCAAAGGTTTTGTATTTTCCATCCTCGGTTTGAGAGAGATTTGCAGACGGACCTAAAAGAGAAAGTAAGGTTCCCGCCGTTTCCACTTTCCAACGGAGCCTAGAAAAGCTATTGTCATAAATCCCTTCTCGCGTGTCTC
This sequence comes from uncultured Flavobacteriaceae bacterium, assembly GCA_947495135.1. Taxonomy (GTDB): domain Bacteria; phylum Bacteroidota; class Bacteroidia; order Flavobacteriales; family Flavobacteriaceae; genus Aureisphaera. The sequence continues at coordinate 135,970 of CANLXN010000002.1, read as the reverse complement.
TTGTCCAGTTAAAGTTGGAAGCAAAAATAAGGTTGTCCTCCGTTAATCGATCCTTTCGTTGTTCTATCCCTCGTAATTCGTCAATAAGTCCAGTGCTTACGTTAAGTCCGCTATTTTCGGAAGTTGCAAGATCAATAAAAGCGTCTGCCTCGTCTGGAGCTCCTAGAAGGTCTTCTTCTTGATTTTGGAAATCGTAACCGGTTTCTGCAGCAATTTCATTTAAACGTTTATAAGAAGATTGATATACGTTATAATAGTTTCGAGTATTTAGGTTTCGTACGTATTGTACATTGAAAAGTTCAAAGCGATTAGATCTTATGGTAGTGGGTTTCCATATATAGCTGAAAATCCCATTGAAATTTTGTCGGTCTAGTCCAATATTACTTTGGGCGTTGAGTCCAGCGCTAATGCTCGTAAAAGGAGACATGTATTGTGGAATCAATTTGTCTGTTTTAACAGGAAAGAGAATTCTGGGAATAGTAAGTTTGACATCGGCTCCAATATCGCTGGTGTTGAAAAATTTACTCTCACTGTCCTGATTGTCTTTAGACGAACCAACACTTCCCCTTGCAGAAATCTCCAGATTTTCGGCCCCTTTAAATACATTCCGAATAAGAAATGTGGAGCTAAATCCAATTCCGAATTGTTGAATGGTAGACGTGTAACTATCGAAAACTACTCCCAGCGTATATTTTTTCTTGGGAGTTAGTAAGATCGTAGAGATGAGTCCAGTTCCAGTTGAGTCCCTTGGGTCGTTCTGGTAGCTAATATTAGGATATTTAAAATTTCTCAGTTCACCTATTTGATTATATGTAAGTGTTCTATCAATATCCCTAAAAATATCTCCAGGTTTAATCGAAACGGCGTTGGTAATAGCTTTTGGTTTGTATTTTAGTTTTTCGTAACCAAATAATCTATAGCCGTCGTAGCTTATCGAATCTGTAATTGGAAGATTTCTATTGGTGTAGGTGTAATCTGTAAAAATTCGAACCTCGTTAATAGTGTGAATTTGAAAAGGCACCGTTTTCGAAGTATCACCTTTGGAAATTTTTCGATCTGGTATAACGTAGTCCACATGTACTTTATGACCGGTATTATTGGTGTCGGCATCGAATCCTATATAATCCTGATCGAAATAATATAAACCCTGATTTCGAAACTGAATGGTCAATCGGTCGCGTTCATTTTCAAAGTCGTTTGCATTGTATTGCAGCCCGGGACGTATAAAAGACTTGTTTTTGGTGGTCTGAAATAACGAATCTACTATTGGACTACTTATTTTTTCAGAAATAGAATCGACAAAATACGGAGTATATTTTTTGATGTTGTACGTAATGTTACCGCGCTTGTTCTTCGTACTGTCTTTGTTGATTTTGTAATCGCCTGTAACATTCAACCACCCTCTAGTGTAGTAATATTTCTTTAACTGATTTAAAGATTTCTTGCTTCGGTTTTCATTAATAATCACTGGAGCGCTTCCAGTTCTTTTAAGCCAATTATTGAATTTTACCTTACTCCTTCCAAGACCAGTCACCTGCTTTTCAGAAAGAAAATTGATCAATCGTTGCCGCCGTTTTGGTTTACGATTCAGCCAAGCCTGATAGGTTGAATCTGGCTTTTCCTCGGCAATGTTGTATATGTGAAGCCCCAATGGAATTCCCAAAACAGGAATGGTAGGATTAGGTTTTTGGGAAAGCAGGGTGTATGGTTCAGAATCTGATATTTCCTTACCATCTACCACAATAGTGTTCTTGGTTAAGAGCAACTCTTTGTCGTCTAGGTGCTTTACAGCATTACAAGAACCAAAGAGGGCTGTTAATCCTAAAATTAATGATATTTTTGTGAGGGTTTGAGTCAAATGTTGTGTTTCTCAAATCAAAAATAGAACAATTTTGATAAGCAAAAGCCAAATTAAATTAATAACGAGTTTACAGCAAAAAAAGTACCGAAATAAAACAGGACTTTTTGTTGCAGAAGGGCCAAAGATCATTAAAAATCTGATTTTAGCAAAAATGGAGCTAGAACTAATTTTCTCCTCAGAGACCGATCCTTCATTTGCAGTAGAATTGGAGCCTATTTCGCAATTGGAACTTCAGAAGATAAGTGCGTTAAAAACAGCTAATACAATGTTGGCTGTATTTAAGATTCCTAAAATAGAATCGATTGCTTCGAATAGATTAACGGTTGCGATCGATGCGGTTAGAGATCCTGGTAATCTCGGTACTATTATTAGACTGTGCGATTGGTTTGGAGTAGAACAATTAATTTGTTCGATGGACACTGTAGATTGTTTTAATCCGAAGGTAGTTCAAGCAACGATGGGGTCCATAGCGAAAGTACAAGTTCATTATACCGATCTTTCGGCTTACTTAAAAAATACTCCGCTGCCAGTATACGCAGCTGTAATGGATGGCGTTTCTGTTTATAAGACAGAATTGCCAGAGCATGCGGTTTTGGTAATGGGGAATGAAGCCAATGGTATCTCAGAAGAAATACAGCTTTTAATTCAAGAGAAAGTAACAATCCCTCAGTTTAATGTGAGTGAAACAGCAGAAAGTTTGAACGTAGCAACTGCAACTGGGATACTGCTCAATGAGTTTAGAAGAAATTTTACTGAAAAGTGAAATTGACGAAAATCCCGCGAGTGGACATTTGGCTAATATTCGATGTCCAAAGGCTGTTGGGATCGTCGTCAGGTACTAATTCATCACTCGTGGCAAATACACCGCGAATAGAAGGTGTGAATTTAAAGTAATATAGATAGAAATCTATTCCAAATCCCAATTCAAAATAATTTGTATTTTTTGTAGTTCTAAATTGCCCTTCATTGTTGTCTTCAGGATTATTTTCGTTGCTACTTAAATTAATAGAACGAGAAACTCCCGCCACTACAAATGGTTTGATGTTATTTAAACGTTTTGTCGAGAATTTAACTAACAGCGGTACGTGTATGTAGGTGGATTTAACATCTCTTCGAGCGTCTCGTGCTTCTTGAAAATTAGGGAAGGTTAGATTTCTTTGTGTAAAATAAAGACCTGGCTCCAATCGAAGGTTGATATAATTGCTAACTCGTAGATCCCCAATAAGACCCACGTTAAACCCTCCTTGGGGTTCAGAAATTACGTCGGTGTTGGTATTGCCAAATTGATCTTCGTATTCAATCTTAAAATCATAACTGTTAAAGCCAAGAAAGTATCCCCAAGTAAGGAATCTTTTGTCAAAGTTTTCTTTGTTGGCAATTCTCTCTTTACTGAATAGTTGTGCCTGCGCGGTTTGAGCAAGCATTATAAGTGTAAGTAAGATTAAAACTTTCTTCATTATTTAGATGCAATGTAAATGGTAGCCACTCCAAAAGTTTGTGGCTTATTTTCAATAGCTATAAACCCTATTTTTCTCAAAATATTGTTGAGTTCTTCTCCAAATGGAAAAACGGAAGCGCTCTCGCTAAGATATTGATAGGCTACCTTGTCTTTTGAAAATAACTTACCAATAACTGGTAGAACTCCTTTGCTATATATATTATAGCCTTGTTTCCATGGGAATTTTACTGGAACCGATGTTTCTAAAATTACAAAACGTCCTCCAGGGGTTAGTACTCGAAGTATTTCTGAAAGTCCTTTTTCTAGATTTTCAAAATTTCTAATTCCGAAAGAAACGGTAATTGCTTCAAAACTATTGTCTTCAAAAGGTAAAGCCTCGCTGTCTCCTTTTACAAAAGTTACTTTGTTGTCTAATGCGGTGCCCTTGGTTTTTTTCCGAGCCATGGATAGCATGCCTTCTGAAAGGTCTAAGCCAACGATGTTTTCCGCCGGAATTTTTTCTGCAAACTGAATGGCAAGATCTCCTGTTCCAGTTGCTATATCCAGAATAGATTTTGGGCTCTTTTCCGCAATTAATTTTACTACTTTTTTCCGCCAGTTGATGTCAGTTCCCAAAGAAATAACACGGTTGAGACCGTCGTAATTCCCTGAAATATTGTCAAACATTTCTTCCACCTGTTGTTTTTTACTGGCTTCCGAATCTTTGTATGGAGTTACTTTTTCTTTCATAAGCATTTAGCGGATGCAAAGCTAGTTATTTTTAGTGTAAAAACGAGGTCTCAAGAGGACTAACTTAGTTCCAAGATTCAATATTCTTTTAAGGTGAATGAAATTGCGCGAAAGCACTGGAAGAGCACATTGTTCACGAGGTCATTTATTCATGGTTTTCGTTATTTCAAGAAATGAAGCGAGTGTAATAGCACTCTTGTCAAGGTGAAAATTTCCGAAGAGAATATGCCTATGTCCACAATGACCAGTTTGTGTTCGGTAAAAGGGCTTTTTTTAATACGCAAGGTTGAATTTTAGGTACGGTCAATTCTTTTAACTAAAACCTTAAATCATTTCGTATCTTTGCACTCTTATTAGCTTATAATAAACATGAGAATTATCATTGCCGGTGCCGGTGAAGTGGGATTTCATTTAGCAAAACTACTTTCTTTCGAATCCCAAGACATTACTCTTATCGATACTAACCGAGAATCGCTCACCTATGCAGATACTCATTTAGATATTCGAGTTGTTCGAGGGGATGCTACATCTATTTCAGTTTTAAAAGATTCAAAAGTCAATGGAACGGATCTCGTTATTGCTGTAACCTCTTCAGAAGCCACCAATATAACCGTTTGTGTGCTAGCGAAACAATTGGGAGCCTTGAGAACCATAGCGCGAATTTCAAATACCGAGTTCATCGACAATAAAGAGGAGGTAGGATTCACCAAATTTGGAATTGACGAATTGATCTCACCAGAGTCTTTGGCTGCTTCAGAAATAGAGTTGTTGTTAAATCAAAGTGGGTTTAACGATACCTACGAGTTTGAAGGAGGCGCACTCACCATGATAGGATTGCATTTGTCTAGAACCGCTGCTTTTATTGGAAAAACGGTAAAAGAGGTTGGACTTCAATATCCAGAATTGAAATATGTGCCTATTGCCATACAGCGATTTGGTACACAGCACACCCTAATTCCTAGAGGTGATACCTTGTTTAAAGAAGGCGATCAGGTCTATTTTGTCACTACCAAAGAAGGGGTTGAACAAATCTATAAACTCACAGGTAAGGTTAAAGAAGACATTAGGAACGTAATGATTTTGGGAGGTAGTAATATTGGTTGTAAAACTGCAACCGACCTTTGCAAAAGAAAATTCAATGTCAAATTGATCGAAAACAATAAAGAGAAGGCCTTTGAGATAGCAGATGAAGTGCCAAGCTGTTTAGTGATTCAAGGTGATGGCCGAAATGTGGAATTATTACAGGAAGAGGATATTCAAGAAATGGACGCTTTTATCTCTGTAACTGGGAATAGTGAGACCAATATTATGTCTTGCTTGGTGGCCAAGTCTAAAGGAGTAAAGAAAACCATCGCTTTGGTGGAGAATATGGACTATTTTCATCTTTCTCATTCCATTGGTATAGATACCCTAATTAATAAAAAACTGTTAGCAGCGAATAATATTTTTCGACATGTAAGAAGAGGAGAAATTGTGGCAATGACGATGCTTAACAATATGAATGCTGAAATTTTCGAATTCATAGTTTCATCTTCTTCTGAAGTTTGTGATAAGATCATTCGAAATATTGATTTTCCGCGCTCTGCTATTATTGGTGGTGTAGTTCGCGACGGTATTGGAGTAATTGCCCTTGGAGATTTCGAAATCAAGGCAGGTGATCGAATTGTTGTTTGTTCGCTGCCTCAATCTATTAAAAAAGTGGAAAAACTTTTTGTGTAATGGGTTCCTTTTCCAAGCTTAACTTTAAGATTATTTTCCATCTCATGGGATTGCTGTTACTAGTTAATGGCGGTTTTATGTTGATTGCATCTTTGTTTAGTCTAATATACGAGGATGGAGTCGGTACGATGATGGTGTTGGCAGGAGTAGTGACGCTGGTAATAGGTGGTACACTTATGCTTTTTACCAGAAATCATAAAAAAGAAATTGATAAACGTGATGGATATGTGATCGTAAGTTTCGGTTGGATATTTATGTCTCTTGCTGGGACCTTGCCCTACATTTTTACAGGTGCTATTCCAGGATTTGCGAATGCTTTCTTTGAGACCATGAGTGGATATACCACAACAGGGGCTTCAATTTTAAGCGATATTGAAAGTCTTCCAGAAAGTGTATTGTTTTGGCGAAGTATTACACATTGGATTGGTGGTATGGGTATTATTGTTCTCGCAATTGCGATCTTACCGTTACTGGGAATAGGCGGAATGCAGCTTTTTGCAGCAGAAGCTCCAGGACCTGCTGCAGATAAATTGCACCCTAGAATCACAGATACAGCAAAAAGGTTGTGGCTCATTTACGTAGGTTATACCATTGCCGAAACCATTTTGTTACAGGTGGCGGGGATGAGCTTTTTTGATGCCATCAACCATTCGTTAAGTACATTAAGTACTGGTGGTTTTTCAACTAAAAATAACAGTGTTGCATTTTGGAATGACCGTCCGCTTATTCAATACATCATTATCATCTTTATGTTTTTAGCGGGGACCAACTTTGTGTTAAGTTATTTCGCCTTTAAAACAAAGTTTAGCAAAATTTTGAAAGACGAAGAGTTTAGGGCCTACTTCTTTTTTATTATTGGATTGACCCTTACGGCTGTTCTTTTCATTTATTTTAAAGCAGACACCTCTGCTTCCAGTGTTGGTCATCCAGAAGTATACGGAAAATTCGAAGGAGCGCTAAGGCACGGACTGTTTCAAGTGTTAGCCATCGTTACTACCACAGGTTTTGTGACAGCCGATTTTACTGCATGGACTCCTTTTTTAACTATATTTTTCTTCGGATTAATGTTCTTAGGGGGATCTGCGGGATCTACTTCTGGGGGAATTAAAATTGTACGACATCTAATTATGATTAAAAACGGCCTAATGGAATTTAAGCGAACGCTTCATCCAAATGCTATTCTGCCAGTTAGGTACAATCGTAAATCTGTTCAGCAACCTATCGTTTTTAATATACTTGCTTTTTTTATACTTTACATGCTCTCCTTTATTGTTGGAGTGCTTGTTTTTTCTGTTTTGGGGCTTGATTTTGACACGGCATTAGGAGCCGCCGCTTCTTCTTTAGGAAATGTTGGACCCGCACTAGGAGATTTAGGACCAGTAGATAATTATGGATGGCTGCCATCTGGAGCTAAATTGTGGGCGACCTTTTTGATGCTTATTGGTCGTTTAGAATTGTTCACGGTGCTGATACTCTTTACACCATTTTTCTGGAGGAATAGGTAGTTATTTATAATCTTCGCGGACGGGTGTAAAAACATCCATAATAATACAATCGGTCATCGCTTTTCCAGAATGCGGAACATTAGAGTCTATTAATGCAATATCCCCGGCTTTACACACCTTCATTTCTCCGTCTACCGTTAATTCGAAGGTTCCTTCAACGATGCGTGAAAATTGTTCGTTTGCATGAAAATGCTCTGGTAAGACACTTCCTTTTTTGATTTCCACCCATGAAAAAGTTTGAGTTTGGGTATGAATAAATCGCGCGATAAATCCTGGGAGAATTTCTTTGGGAGTACTTTTTTCGAAAGAAGTAAACATAATGTATAAAGCATTAATTAGTCTATGGAAGTAATTTCAATTTCAACGCGTCGGTCGAACTGATCGCCTTCCCCTGTGGGTTGTCTAAATGCCATTCCAAAATAACGAATTCTGCGTTTGTCGATTCCTTGTTTTACCAAGTAATTATGAAGGGCTTGGGCTCTGGCTTCAGATAGGTTGGATTTCCCCGTACGAACATTTTTAAGATCCATATAAGGCTTCATAGGATCTCCGCAACAGATATGTCCAATGAGTTTAAACTTTAGCTTAGGATTCCTCTTTAGGAAGCGAACTAAATCTTCAAGCGCCTCCTTACTTTCATCCATAATTACATCTCGATCCATGTAAAACATAATTCCTTGCAGTGTAATTTTATCGCCCACTTTCGGATTTTCAATGAGGTCCGCGGCTTCTATTTCGATCACGGGCTCTTTTACTGGTTCAATTACGATCTCGCCAACTTCGGCAACATGAAATCTTTTATTGTGAACCAATATATCTACTCTTCTATTTGCGGAAGCAGGGCTATTGAGCTCGCCATATCCGGTAGAAGATATAATAGTGAAAGCTCGAAGTTCCTCTTTTACAGGATCGGCTCGTTTATTGGAGAGTTCCAGATTGTACTTTGATGAACCTATGCTATTGGTATAACCCTTGATGTGAACATCCACACTGTCTTTTTCAACGATGCTCTTTATGGTGTCAAGAATGAGGTGATGGTCGGCAGTTAATTCGAATTGATCGTTTTCGTAGAACAGCGTGTACTTTTGCTCTTCGTGCTGAGCGAATACGGCAGTGCTTATGAATAGGATTAAATAAAAGATATGTCGCATGAGGTTAGCCAACTATGTCTCTAAAATTAACAAAATTAAAATGGTATTGCGCATTTCAGATCAAAAAACATGCCTTAAAGATGGACCTCTATCTTGTCTGCTAGTTCTTTAGCTCTTTGTGTTACTTCTGAAATGTCTCCTCCCAGATGATCGTAGGTAACTACAACTCCCATTCTTCGATACGGTCTTGAGGTGGCTTTTCCGAAGATTTTGATATCGCTTTTTACAGTTGCAGCTACTTCCGAAATTCCTGAAAAAGTAGGGTTGTTGGATGCTCCTTTTGCTAAAATCACCGCTGAGGCACCAATGCGTTCCAAGGTAATCTCAGGAATTGGTAGTCCGAGTACAGCCCTAAGATGCAGTTCGAATTCATTGAAATTTTGAGTGTTCGCTAGCGTAACCATTCCGGTGTCATGTGGTCGTGGCGAAAGTTCTGAAAAGTAAACTCCATCGTCTGCTACAAAGAATTCTACACCCCAAATTCCAGCTCCGGTAAGTGCGGTTGTAACTTGCTCGGCCATTGCTTGGGCAGTTTTTAAATGAACGGCCTCCATGGTAGCTGGCTGCCAGCTTTCTTGGTAATCGCCTCGCTCTTGGCGATGACCAATGGGAGGACAAAAAAGTGTAGGGCCATTTTTTTGAGAGACCGTGAGCAAGGTAATCTCATAGTTGAAATTAACAAAAGCTTCTACAATTACTTCGGCTACGTCGCCGCGAGAACCTTCTTGAGAGTACGTCCAAGCTTTTTCGATATCTGCCTCGGTTTTTATAGTGCTTTGTCCTTTTCCACTAGAAGACATTAAGGGTTTAACAACACATGGCATACCAACAATTGCTACTGCTTCTTTTAACTCATTTGCTGAGGTTGCATACCTGTATTTGGCGGTTTTTAGGTCTAAATCTTTGGCGGCAAGATCCCTAATTGCCTTTCTATTCATGGTGTAATTCGCAGCCTTTGCTGAAGGGATTACCGTATATCCCTGTGTTTCATAATCGTAAAAGCGCTCCGTTCTAATGGCTTCTATTTCGGGGACGATATAGTCTGGTTGATGCTTCGCAACCACGTCGTCTAATGCTGTTCCGTTTAACATGTTTATTACTTCGCGGTGGTCTGCAACTTGCATTGCCGGAGCGTTATCGTAACTATCTACTGCTATTACGGTTTGTCCAAGACGTTGAGCCGCAATAACAAATTCTTTTCCCAGTTCTCCAGCTCCTAATAGAAGTATTTTTGCCATTATATATCTGATTTAGGTGATAAAATTAGACAAATTTGAAGGGTATGCCTGCTCATTCTTTAATAAAAACTCCTTTTTTTCTCATTTACTTAATGATCTATGGAATTAATGGGGTATGCCTTATAGCAATGTTTTTAAGAGTGTTTATGAAAAACAGGCGTTTAAATGCCCGTCTTTGTTGAGAATGGCATAATATTTTAACATAATTTTTTAATAGATTTACCATCTAACAAAAAACCTCTCAAAATGAAAAAAATTATCCTATTCCTAGGGCTAGTAGCCTTCGGATTGAATTCCCAAGCGCAGATTCAAAATTACAATTTAGGTGATGTAGTAGACGACTTCACCGTTACGGACACTGAAGGAAATCAGCACAATTTATATAGTTTGACTTCTCAAGGTAAATATGTGTTTGTAGATTTCTTTTTTGTTGATTGTCCTCCATGTCAGCAGACAACACCAATCTTTAATGAATTACACGATAAGTATGGATGCAACGAAGGTGACGTTTTTTGCATTTCCGTAAATACGGGGCAGGACAATGACGCTCAAGTTATCCAGTTTGAGGATACTTATGGTGGTGATTTTAATCATGCTCCTGCTGTAAGTGGAGATGGAGGATCGGCTGCGGTTGATTCAAACTTCAATCCAGTTGCGTATCCAACCTATTGTTTAATTAACCCAAATAACGAAATCATTAATTTGGATATTTGGCCATTGACTGGTGTTGAAACGTTTGAAGCTACCTTTCCTAGCGGATTTGAACCGCCAGCAATGGAATGTTCTGTTTTAGGTTTAGAAGAAGCTATTTTAGAAGATGCTTTCAGAATGTATCCCAACCCCAGTAACACAGGAAGTGTTAACCTTACAATTGGAATTCAGTTTGATAGTGCCGAAGTGACGATATACAATGTATTGGGTGCGGCAGTTTTTACTACTCAGTTAACGTCTAACGACTTTCAAATGAACACAAGTAATTTACCAAGTGGAATGTATTTGGTAAATTTACAAACAGAGAATGCTCAAACAACCAAGAGTTTAATCATTAAATAATACGCAGAATTTAAAATTACTACTATGAAAAGAAATTTAATTTATCTAATGGTTTTGCTGTTTTCGGTGGCGCTGCAAGCGCAGTACAATGTAATAGATGGCGACAGTAATCAAATTGAAGACGGAGATGTAATTGTTTTTGGTTCTTATGGAACGGAAGCTGCCTCTATGGACTTCTTTGTGAACAATGAGACTGCAGATCCTATCAACATTAAGATTGAATTTGTAAGTGCTTTGAATGCCGATGGAAGTGAATTCGAACTTTGTTTCGGCCTCTGTTATACAGACATCGCTATTGGTAATTCATATCCTTTTGGAAGCGGTAATTACGTAACCATCGAAGGTGATGGGCAGTCGCTTCCTGGAAATCACTTTTATAATGAGTCTGATGGAGCTGGTAACTTAATAGATTATGTGTTTAGATTTTATATGGTGGACAATGATGGAAACGATATAGGAGTGTCTAAAACGTTTACATACCGATACGATCCTGCCTTGTCTGTTATCGATCGTAACAAGGTGGCTGTGGAGCTAGCTTCAACAATGGTTTCTAAAGTACTAGAAATTGAAACGGCTGAAGAACTTACGGCCGTAATTTACAATTTGCAAGGACAGCAAGTGATGCAGCAAAATGTGGAAGCAGGTCGGCAGCAAATAATTATTAATCAATTGGCAGCTCAGTCTTATTTAGTTGTGTTTACTAATGCTGAGGGAGCTTCTAAAACTATTAAGTTTCTGAAGAGATAAATAAAGTCACCTTATTTAAAAATAGAAAGCCCGCTACATAATTTATGTGGCGGGCTTTTACTAGCGTAATTTTTAAAGTTAGGAAAGAGCTTGCTTAATTCTCTTCATAGCCTCAATAATATCTTTTTCTGCTGCTGCATAGGAAATTCGAATGCATTTAGGGTCTCCAAATGCTGCGCCTGTAACCGTAGCTACGTTTGCGTGTTCTAATAAGTACAATGCAAAATCGCTGGAGTCGTTCACAAGTGTTCCGTTGAGTGTCTTTCCGAAGTAAGATGAAATATCTGGAAAGACATAGAACGCTCCATCTGGTTCATTGGCCTTTATTCCAGGTATTTCAGAAAGTAATCCTAGAATTAATTTTCTTCTTTCCTTAAAGGCATCCACCATGTATTGAATCTTACTCGGATCGTTTTCCAAAGCTGCAATCGTAGCGCGTTGAGCAATACAGTTGGCGCCACTGGTCACTTGTCCCTGCATCTTGTTACAGGCACGTGCGATGTACTCAGGAGCTCCAATGTATCCAATGCGCCAACCAGTCATAGAAAAGGCCTTAGATACACCATTTACAGTTACGGTGCGATCGTACATATCTTCAAAAGCGGCCATGGAAACGTGACCTCCAACGTAGTTGATGTGTTCATAAATTTCGTCACTCACTACAATAATGTTGGGGTGTTTCACCAATACATCAGCCAGCGCTCTTAATTCTTTTTCAGAATAAACAGATCCACTTGGGTTACAAGGAGAGCTGTAAATCATCATTTTTGTTTTTGGAGTAATCGCAGCTTCCAAAGCTTCAGGAGTCACTTTAAAATCGCTTTCAATAGAAGACGGTATTTCAACTGGAACTCCGCCAGATACTTTGCTGATGTCACTATAGCTCACCCAATAAGGGGCAGGAAGTAACACCTCGTCTCCTTCATTTAGTAAAACCTGAGCAAGGTTAGACAGCGATTGTTTGGCCCCCGTAGAAACTACAATCTGAGAAGGTTTATAAGTAAGGTTATTGTCACGCTTAAATTTTGTGATAACAGCACTTTTTAAATCCCCATATCCATCCACAGGAGTATAAGAGTGATAGTTGTCGTTTACAGCATCGATAGCTGCTTCCTTTACAAATTCGGGAACAGTGAAGTCTGGTTCTCCAAGGCTTAGGCCTATAATATCTTTGCCTTGTTCTCTTAGTTCTCGAGCTTTGGCTGCCATTGCAAGTGTTGCAGAGGTCGCCATGTTGTTTACACGGTTAGAAAGTTTTGAATTCATTGGTTAGTTACGCAGAAAGCGCGGGATTCAGTCCCATTTGTTTTAGGTGTTTAAAATGTGCAATTAATGCTTTACGTGTGGTCTGGTATTCGTTGTACGGTAGGTTGAATTCTCTAGCTGTACTTTTTACGATTTCTGAAATTTTCGTGTAATGAACATGACTAATATTCGGGAAAATATGATGCTCCACTTGATGGTTTAATCCGCCCGTAAACCAATTCACAATTCGATTTTTGGTAGAAAAATTAACCGTTGTAAACAATTGGTGGATGGCCCAAGTATTTTTCATAGTTCCAGACGCTTCTGGCAGTGGCATGTCTGCATCTTCCACCACATGCGCCAACTGAAATACGATACTCAAAATAAGTCCAGCCACATAATGCATGATAAAGAACCCTATTAAAATTTTCCACCAAGCAATTCCGAAGAAAAGTATAGGGATAACGATCCATATGGAGAAATAAATAATTTTTGTAATGATCAAAATACTCCATTGGATGGATGGCTTTGGGAATTTACCAAAAGACAACTTTCTTTTTAAATAGCGTTTTGTTTGCTGAAAGTCTGTAGTAAGCGCCCAGTTAAAGGTTAGCAAACCGTATAAAAATACACCGTAATAATGCTGAAATTTATGGAAACGGTGCCATTCAGAATGTTTTGAGAAACGAAGTATGCGTCCAGCCTCTAAATCCTCATCATGACCATGAATGTTAGTATACGTATGATGAAGAACATTGTGTTGTACCTGCCAATTATAAACATTTCCCGCAAGGATGTACATGCTACTTCCCATCAGTTTGTTGATCCATTTCTTTTTAGAGTAGGCGCCGTGGTTTGCATCGTGCATCACGTTCATGCCAACTCCTGCCATTCCAACACCCATAATGATGGTGAATAGCACTTGCAGCCAAGTTGGAATATCTAAAGTAAGTAATAGAAAATAGGGAGTGAGGTAAATTGCAAACATTACAACCGTCTTGATATGTAACTTCCAGTTTCCGTTTCTGGAAATATCATTTTCTTTGAAATAATCGTTTACACGTTTGTTGAGGGTTCTAAAGAACTTTGCAGAATCTACTCTTGAGAATTTTATCTGATTCGTATTCAAAATAGTAATAGTTTTATAAGTAGCCAAAATAGGCTGTAGGCAAAAATAGTCATCTTTTGGTTATAGCCCTCGGCCTTTAGGTTAAAATTATCAAAGAAATCTTACTTTTGCAACTGCTCTATTTCATTGAGAAACAAAGAGAGTGTTAATTATTTTATCATTATTACGGTCGTAGATACCGTCCCAAAATATGGAGATCATTCATAAATACTTTCCCAATCTAACCGAAGAACAAACTCAGCAATTCCAAAGGTTGTCTGAATTATACAAAGATTGGAACCTGAAAATTAATGTAGTTTCCCGAAAAGATATTGACGAACTCTATGTGCGGCATGTGCTGCATTCTTTGGGAATCGCAAAAATACAAGCTTTTAAACCAGGCGCAAAAGTAATGGACGTGGGCACTGGAGGCGGTTTTCCTGGAATACCGTTAGCTATTTTATTTCCTGAAACCCAATTCCATCTGGTAGATAGTATTGGAAAAAAAATTAAAGTGGTCCAAGAAGTTTCTGAAGGCCTTCAACTGCAAAATGTAAAAGTGACCAATGCGCGTGTGGAAACAATTAACGATCAATACGATTTTATTGTGAGTAGGGCAGTGGCTCAAATGGAGACATTTGCTCGATGGGTGCGAAACAGTGTTGCGAAAAAAAGTGTACACGAACTTAAAAATGGAATTCTTTACCTAAAAGGTGGCGATCTTACCCAAGAGTTATCATTGTTTCCTAAAGCAACAATTTATAATCTTCAAGACTATTTTGAGGAAGATTTTTTTGAAACTAAATCGGTTGTACACCTTCCAGTTAAATATCGAGGTTAGTATGCTAAACAACAGCTTTTCCTAAAATCGCAAAAGTTAATACGCAGACTATTAATAGTCTATGTGTAAAAAAAAGTATCCATCCTTGCGGGGATTTATAATCTGGGATATTTTATTTCTGAATCAGGATTCTTTTTATGGACACCTTTGCATCATTTTCGATCCTTAAAAAGTAAGTCCCTGCTGGAAGATTCTCGACCTGGACTTTTTGCTTTTCTGAAATTTTCTTCATTCGAATAAGTTCTTTTCCCCCAAGATCGAACAAGGTGAGTTGTGAATTGACCGCGTTGCTAACAGTAAAATGTGTATTTACGGGATTGGGAGAAATAACTAGTTTTTCCAAACTGAAATTTTGTGAACTGAGATTGTCTTCGACCAAGAAAGATGTAGCTGCGCCGGCTCCGTAGTTGCCAGGGGATTGATAAATGACGGTGTTTTCAGAATCGTACAGCACCACAGACCCGCTGCCATTGCCTCCCGCATCACTTAATTTAAATTCATGGCATCCTACATCTGCAAGTAAGAAGTTTTCTGTAATGGAGGTATTGTTTGGATAAGGGCCACCGCTTGCAATAATAGCTCCTAAAGGATTTCTTAGTGTCCAATTAGTTTCTCCTCCCGAGGCGTTGGTATTGAGAATTAGATTCACCTCAGGGGTAACGAGAAGTTCTTGTCGCTGAAAACTAGCAGAGCCTATGTTGTTGGTGTTGTCTTCATCGGCTGCCACACTTACCACTACAGTGTTGCTCTCTTGTAATGAATAAGCAATGGGAGGGAGTTCTATCATTTCAGTTTGAAAAGAATCAAGAGAGCCCGTCCAAGTCCATGTGGCCAAAGTTCCACCGTTGATCGAATATTCAAAATCTATTGTGTTTAGTACGGTGTTTCCATTGTTCTGAATTTGTACCGAAGGCCCAAAGTCGATCCCACATTGATCGTTAATAAACGCAATGCCTTCTAAATTTACGTCAAGGTCTAAGGGTAGATTAAAATAACTAGGATAGGAGCCGTTTCCATTTGCTATCTCTTGTGTGGTCTCGGTTACAAAAACGACCAGTTCCAGTTCGTCCAAAGCCACAGAGATCCCGTTATAGTCTAAAGGGATGGTGTATTGGTAGTTGCGATCGATAAAAGTCCCTTGGGTGGTCGGACTAATAGATTCGCCCCACTGGCCTGTAATTAGATGTATCAATCTATAATTGTGTTCGTAATTTTCGGACCCATTTGCTCCTGCCTGCGGACCAATGGTCTTATTTTGTAACAAGGCGACATTGAGCATATTTGTAGAGGCTGGGCTATTCCCGGTAAAATAGGTTTCCACATCAATGTCTAGTTCTCTGCTTTGAACGTTTACCTCAGATTCCATAGCCAGATTAACGTAGGCGACTTCATTAAGGGTTTGGTTTGCGGCTGAAAGCCATTCGGTTCTGCTCATCGCAGTGTCATTGCCTCCGCTTTGTGATTGTCCAGGAAATACATGTCGGTTGATTGTTCCCGCTGGATAACCAAGAATAGTAGCTTGATCTGCAATTAAATCGCCAAAAGGAGTTCTGAAATCTGGTTGTCCAGAAGAAGGATTCGCCAGACCTCCTTGATGGATATTGATTATGAAGGCGTTTTCAGGATTATTACTCCTTATTCCTTCTGCCGTAGTATTTGCATTTGGACAGAACACACAATTTATACCTGTAAACTGTTCTAAAACGATTTTTTTATTTTCTTCGGAAGTGGATACAATTGTTTGCCCGTTGCATAAAAAAGACAATGAGCAAAGTAGTACGATGATTATAATCCGAATCATTTTTTTGGGCTTGAGATTGTAAGGGTAATTTACGAATAAATTGAAGATGTAGAATGATTGACGCGGTGCAATAAAAAAGCCCGAGATCGTTCTCGGGCTTGATATAAGTGTGTTAAAAAAGTATTTATTTGTTGACAATAATACGCTCAACAGCTACTTGATTGTCTTTCTCAATTCTAACAAAATAAGTTCCAGCTTGAATGTTGGCAACATTTATTTCTTGATTAGAAGAGATATTTTGAATACTAAGAATCGACTTTCCTAAAATATCGAATACCTCAATTGATGCATTATCTGCATTTGCTATGCGAAATGAATCTGAAGTTGGGTTAGGATAAAGGGCAATATTCTGTAAAAGAGTATCGTCAATACCTAGTTCACTTTCAGTAATAAAAGAAGCACCTGCGCCTCCACCATAATCACCTGGCGTTTGGTAAATAATAGTACTATTCGAATCGAAAACTGCAATAGATCCACTACCATTTCCTCCAGCATCCACTACTCTAAACTCATGGCATCCTTGATTAGGTAACGAGAATGTTTCGTTAATGGTTTGGTTATCGTCATACGGTCCACCGCTGGCAAGTATATTGCCTAATGGCCCTCGTATACTCCAAGTAGTCTCACTACCATTATTGTCTGTATTAAGTAGGACAGTTACTTCATTGGTCGACATTAAATCCATATCTACAAAGGTATTGTCTGCTTCATTATTTGTGTTGTCATCATCGTTTGCAACAGAAACTTCAACTGTATTGCTTGCTTGTAATGTATACGGAATTGCTGGTAACTGAATTACTTCGGTTTGATAAGAGTCAATACTTCCGCTCCAAGTCCATGTTGCAGGAGTTTCAGAATTAATAGAATACTCAAAATCAATGGAGGTAAGCGTGTTGTTTCCTGTATTTTGAACTTTTACTTGCGGACCAAAATCGATTCCACATTGGTCGTTGATATCTGCAATGCTTTGGACATTGGTATCGTCTGCAAGTGGTAAGTTGAAAAAGTTAGGATATGCTCCATTACCGCTAATAATCTCTTGGGTTGTTTCTGTCATGAAAACTACCAGTTCCATATCAGCTAAAACCACAGGAACATTATTGTACATTGCTGGAATGGTATAAGTATAGGTTCGATCAATAAAAGTCCCTTCTGTTGTAGGGCTAATACTTTCACCCCATTGTCCAGTGATCATTTCAATGAGCCTGTGTTGGTGTATGTAGTTATTACCTGCGCCTCCTCCTGTTTGTGGGCCCGCGGTGTTGTTTTGTAGTAATGCTACATTAAGATTATTGCTTCCTTCTGGGCTATCTCCTGTATAATAGGCTTCAACATGTACAACGATTTCGCTGTTGATAACATCCAATTCGGCTTCAACGGCTAAGTTCACATAAGAGGTTTCTCCTATGGTTTCTAGTGCCGCAGATCCCCACTGGTTTCTGCTCATCGCAGTTCCAGTTCCACCATTTTGAGCTTGTCCTGGGAAATAATGCCTATTGACAGTTCCGGCTGGATATCCTGTAAGATCGCTCTGGTTGGCGATGCCATCGCCATAAGGAGTTCTAAAATCGGGTTCGCTTCCACTTGGAACGGCAAATCCACCTTGGTGAATGTTAATTAAAAATACTTCGCCTGGATAGTTGGTTTGAATGGCTTGAGCGATGGCGTGTCCATCTGGGCAAAAAGTACAGTGAATTCCAGTAAATTCTTCTAGAATAGCTTTTTTGTTTTCAACAGATGTATTTACAATGGTTTGTCCCAGTAAATAACCCGAAGATACTATGAGCGCAAGGCTTAAAATTAGCTTTTTCATATTTAAGAGGTTAATTAGTTTATAAAAAAAACACATAGTGTATATACAATACACCATGTGTTTCGAGGGTAAGAGTTAACTTATTTGTTTACTATAATTCTTTCAACAGCCGTTTGGTTGTCTTTTTCAATTCTAACAAAATAAGTTCCAGACTGTACAGCAGAAACGTTTATTTGCTGATTGGCAGAAATGTTTTGAACACTTAGAATTGATTTACCCAAAATATCAAACATTTCGATGTTTGCATTTTCGGCATTTACAATTTGGAAGGCACTATTTGCTGGGTTAGGGAATAGGCTCACATTGGTTAAAATATTGGTTTCAGTTCCAAGGAATCCTTCTGTAGCGAAGAATGCACTGTCTTCTGCTCCATAGTCACCTGGCGATTGGTACAGAACTACGCTGTTTTCATCAAAAATAACGATCGATCCTCCTCCGTTACCTCCAGTATCATAAACCGTAAATTCGTAGCAGTCTCCAGGAAGAGACATTGGCACATTATAGTTTGAATTATTGTCATAAGGACCGCCGCTTTCAACTACAGTTCCGCTTGAATTTACAACTTCCCAAGTACATTGGCTACCAGCATTATCGGTATTCAAAATCATGGTGATATCGTTAGTTGCTATTGGAGCTCTATCGAAGTCGCTTGTTACAGTGTTGTTAGAATTGTCATCATCGTTTTCAATAGTTACAGATACCGTGTTCACTTCTTCCACATCATATCCAATAGCTGGTAATTCTACTTCTTCAGATTGTAAAGAGGCAAGATTTCCTGTCCATGAATAAGTTGAAGCAGTTCCTCCATTAATCGAATACTCTATTTCCAAGGCAGTTACATCATTTTCTCCAGTATTTTGAATAGTAACTACTGGTGCAACATCAAATCCACATTGTACGTCGATTGCTTTTATTTCAGTAGCAGTTGCGTCGTTTTGATTGGCAAAATTAGAGTATGTTGGGAAAGCTCCGTTACCACTAATAATTTCCTGATTTGTTTCCGTCATGAAAACTACCAATTCTAAATCGGCTATATCTACTGCGATGTCATTATAGTCTGCCGGTACTGTATAGGTATAAGTTCTGTCAATAAAAGTACCATTGGTGGTAGGCGATACAACTTCTCCCCATTGTCCAGTAATCATGTGTACCAATCTGTGTTCATGCTCATATTCATTTCCTGCGTTTCCGCCTGTTTGAGGCCCAAATGTATTATTCTGTAATAAGGCCACATTAAGTTGGTTTTCTGCTTCTGGGCTATCACCTGTATAATAGGCTTCTACGTGCACGGTTATTTCATTAGTTACTACGTCTAAATCTGCTTCCACTGCCATATTCATGTAAGATGCATTTGCTAATGTTTGATTAGCGGCAGAGGTCCACTGGTTGCGACTCATGGCCGTGCCAGTTCCACCATTTTGTGATTGTCCTGGGAAGTAATGCCTGTTCACGGTTCCAGCCGGATATCCAGTTAATCCAGATTGTCCTGCAATTGACGCTCCAAATGGAGTTCTAAAATCTGGTTGACCTGCACTAGGATTGGCAAATCCGCCAGTATGGATGTTGATCAAAAATACATTGCCAGGATTGTTATTTTGAATGGCCTTTGCGATGGCATGACCCTGGGGACAGAAGACGCAATTAATACCAGTAAATTCTTCTAGAATCACTTTTTGATTTTCGGGAGTGGTGGACACGATCGTTTGCCCAAAGCTTTGTTGTGCAGCAAATGCTACTACAAAACACAGTAGTAATCTTTTAAACATAATAATTGATTTTTTGTTAGTACTCAAATATAACTTTTTTTTAACAAAATTTAACTATTTCAACCAATAATCTACATGATACTAGGGTATTGAGAGATTTTACCCAAATTTGGTTGATTTTTATTACTTTAGCAGTCTAACAAAAAAACTTTCAGATTATGAAAATGAAATTACTCTTAACAGCTTTGCTTTTTGCTGGCTTATCGGCCAACGCTCAATTTACGGTAGAAACACACGCAGGTGATGCTATTTTAGATGGAGGCGTATACGATTTTAATACCGTAGAATATCCAGACGCAGCATTGAGCTTCTATGTAAATAACGAGTCTACGACCGAACAGATTAATATGAGAATCGAGGTTGTGAGTTTTACCAATACAGATGGTAGTATGATGGAGCTTTGTTTTGGAGATTGTTTTAGTGGAGTTGCATCTGCTCAGACGTATCCAATTAATGCTTTTGTTACTATTGAACCAAGTTCTACTCAAACTTCTACAGGAGATCATTTCTTCAATATGGATGCAGGTGACGGATCTTCAATTATCACTTACCAATTTAGATTTATCCAAGTGGACAGTGATTTAAATGAAATAGGAGATGATCTTTCTATTACTTACAATTACGATCCAGCATTAGGAGTAAATGATGTAAATAAATTAGAGGTTTCTGTGTATCCTACAGTGACTAATTCTGAAGTAAACGTTTCTCTTCAAGAAAATGCAACTGTTGAGGTTTATGATCTTAGAGGAAGAGTTGTTCTAGCGCAAGCTTTAGAAGCTGGAAATAGCAAATTGAATCTTTCTAATCTTGCTTCACAGGCTTATATTTTAAAGTTTACAAATCAAAGAGGAGCTTCTCAAACTACTAAGGTAGTAGTGCGATAGTCTATTCTTTTTTCGACCATAAAAAATGCCCTGAACTTTTGAGTTCAGGGCATTTTTTGTTTTTAAAATACGCTAGTCTAACAGTAACTCGCTTAAGTAATTAAAAGGTGGTTACCATGTTTATGTTTAAACCGTTGCTTTCTGGAACAAATCGACATACACCGCCGATGCAAATTAAACCTCCACGCTGTCGTCCATAATTCATTGAAAAACGGGTTCGGCCTTTAGAGTAATTTCCTCCAACATTGTAATAATGAATCTGACCTTCACCACCATAGTTGTAATTATCCGCTATAAAAAAACCGAGACGAGAAGATAAGCTGTATTCGATTACTCCTGCTGTCCAATTCTTTCTATCCTGTTCGGTCCATAGGTGTTGTGCAACAAAACGTAACGATCTACCTTTTCCAAACTTATAGGTTCCTTCTGCCACTGCAATAGAGGCTTTGATGTCTCCTTGAATTCCTAACGGACCTCCAAGAGAAACTCCTTTGTCAATAATTACGTTCTGATAGGTTAGAACCGAGCTCCATTTGGAGTCCCATCTGTTCTTTATTTCAAAATTGATATCTCTAAAATAGCGATCTCCTTGCCCAATAAATTCGACATCATAGGAGAGATCTTCTTTGAAGTCTGCATCTAATCCAGCCCAATAAGAAAAGTTTCCGGCTATTTTGGTTTTATACTTTCCGAAAACCGATTCCTTTGGAAAAGAGTAGTAAACATCCACCTGCGATCCCACTTCTCCAGCACGTCTTTCATTATCTGTGGTCAATAATCGAGGTTGGGCATTATAGACATAGATGTTTGTTAGCAAATAATCTTGCTGTTTGGTAAGTGCAGGAACAAAATCCACCAATTGTTGAAGAAAAATATTTCCCTCCGCCAATCGATCAGAATAAAAACTGAAATTTTCTAATCTTCTAAACGTATAATTTACACCAAGTCCCCTTTGCGCATACCCCATGTTTAGTTGAAGGGCTGTCCCATCGTAGAGTCTATTACTAGTAAGTTCCCCTTCATTAGCAATTACATCTTTGTCCTTTACCACACCTTCTATACCAGCAAAGAATTTACCAGAAGAAAAGTCTAAGCGACCTCCATAGGCATTTACCGTATTAGGAATGGAATCGTTTATACCTGTATCTTGATAACGAGCTACGTAACTAGCACCTGCCCGTAAATCCATGTTGTCCATTTTCAAGGCCGAAGCAATATCTAAATTTGCGTCAATTCCTTGTATAATTCCTTCCGAAAGCTCAAATGCGTTTCGCTGTTGTCCATAAATACCGGTAAGTCCAAAATAATTAGTAGGGTCAAACTTTACGCGAACTCCATGTATGGCATTATTGATTCCTAATTGACGATCTTCCCAAGTTCTTAGGCTTAAGCCATTTCCAAATTGTTCGTAAAAATATCCAGCAGTTATGTCTAAGCTCTTATCCTTGAAATTAAGAAAATAAGTGGCAATATTGTTGCCTCCATCGTAATCTGGACTATAACCTAAAAGGGCAGAGGGCAGGTAAGCTTCATACTGTACTCCTGCTGTAAATTTTCCGTAGTTGTAATTTAACTGAAAATAGTTATTGGATCTAAACTGGTCGCTAGGTGCAATAAACTCTAAGTCTGAGTCGTCTAAAAGCCATTGAGAGTTAGATTCGAATCCGCCAAAAAAGTAGCCTTTATCCTCTTCTTGGGCAAATAAAAACGTACTGCAAAGCATAGCAGCACAAATGAAAAGTTTTTTCATTGTTAGATTGATTGGTTAGTTAGTAATTTTATTTGGCGTATTCCTGGACTTTCTCGTATAGTTCGTCTTCCGCTCCTGGATTATAGCCAGAATGACGATAGACAATCTTGCCATCTTTGATGATTAAAGTAAGTGGTACAGTTGAAGCACCCAAGGCCCGCTTAAGGTCATTGTTGGTGTCCAGTAGTATAGTGTAATCCCATGCTTTACCATTAATTAATGGCTTTACACGCTTTACAGTTCTACTGTCGTCAACAGATACGGCAATCAACTCTACATTTGTTTCGTCTATCCAATCTTCGTAAACGTCATTAATAGCATCTAACTCCTTTAAGCAGGGTACGCACCAAGTGGCCCATAGCGAAACGATTTTTACGTTTCCATCTTTGGAGATTTCTTGCAGAGTCGTAGTGCCTCCTTCTAGGGTTGTAAGTGAAACATCAGGTACGTCGTTTTGAGAAAAAACAACGGTTGTTACCAAAAAGAAAAATAGTGTTAAGATTTTCATAATTCAAAATGATTTTTTACGAATGTATTAATAAAATTTGAATGAGCCCTTTTCGATGGGACATTATCCTACTTTTTTGTAGGATATGTACTGTAATGAAAAAATCATACCAAAAAAATAATTATATTTACCTTTAAATAACAAAAAAAAGAAATGATGAAAAGAATATTAAGCGTCAGCCTGCTCCTGTGTTTGGGGGTGATTATTTATTCCTGCAGTAAAACGGAAGACTTTTCAGGGTTTAATCAGGAAACTATTGAAATTGAAGATGAAGAAATTGTCTCGGCTTTAGTAGTTCAATCCCGTGCCTTGCGTAATCAAGTAATTGATCTAACTGTAGTGGACGATAATGGAGATCAAGTTTCCGAAGGAGTTACTTACTATGTAGATGATGCTGCTATTACTGGGGCTGCTTTTTCCTCGGCTTCCGAAGGTACATTTGAAGTATATGCTAAGTACGAAGTAAATGGAACGGAGGTTACCACGGATACAGAATCTTTTGAAGTAATAATTCCAAAGCGAAAAGTGGTATTGGAAGACTACACAGGTGCTTGGTGCGGGTATTGTCCACGCATATCAGCAGCAATTGAAAACTGCCATGACTTAACAGAGCACATTGCAGTGGTTGCTATTCATAATGACGATGAGATGGCACTTCCTTTTGAAGAAGACCTAAGAGAT
This sequence comes from uncultured Flavobacteriaceae bacterium, assembly GCA_947495135.1. Classification (GTDB taxonomy): domain Bacteria; phylum Bacteroidota; class Bacteroidia; order Flavobacteriales; family Flavobacteriaceae; genus Aureisphaera. The sequence continues at coordinate 112,111 of CANLXN010000002.1, read as the reverse complement.
ACTTTTGAGGTATTTGGATTTCCTTCAGGGCGCATTAATAGAACCCAGAATTGGAGTAATCCTCATCCCGTAGGACCGGTTACAGAGTTAGCTGGGTTGGACACAAATTCAGCTATTGCTATTCGTTCACAAATCAATGGAAATACCCTTGCTGCCGAGGTGAGAGTGGTTTCTGAAGATAATCTAGAAGATATGAAATTAGTACTCTATCTGGTAGAGGACGGTATCCTTAGTGATCAAACAAATTATTTCAATCAAGACGAAACCAGTCCCTATTTCGATCAGGGAAATCCTATTATAGATTTCTATAATCACGATGTGCTCCGCATGTCTTTGAGCGGGATTCTTGGTGACGAGATTACATCGACTCCGGCCTTAGAGGAGTACACTAAAAACTACAGTGTTAATCTGGACCCTTCATTTGATCAAGAAAAGCTCAAGTTGGTTGCTATGCTTGTGCAAGCAGATAATACAGCGGTAAATGCTCAATTTTCTGATGTAGATGCTACAAAGGATTTCGAATAGTATTCTTATTTAAATCAAATAAAAAACCCAAGGTAGAACGCCTTGGGTTTTTTGTTGAATTTATTCTGAAATATTCCTTATCCTAAAAATGGATATCTATAATCTGTTGGAGTAACAAACGTTTCCTTAATCATTCGAGGAGAAACCCAACGGTATAAATTAAGTTTACTTCCCGCTTTATCATTGGTTCCACTAGCACGTGCACCACCAAAAGGTTGTTGTCCTACAACTGCACCAGTTGGTTTATCATTTATATAGAAGTTACCTGCGGCATTCTCAAGAATTTTCATCCCTAGCTCTAATGCATATCGGTCTTCACTAAATACAGCACCCGTAAGAGCATATTCGCTAGTTTCATCCACTAAATGAAGCGTGTCTTCCCATTTATCGTCATCAAAAACATAAATAGTTACCACTGGTCCAAATAATTCGGTACACATGGTTGTATATTTCGGGTCATTAGTTTTGATAACAGTTGGTTCAATAAAGTACCCCTTGCTCTTGTCGTATCCTCCTCCCGCGATAATTTCGGCATTCGCATCGTTCTTTGCCTGGTCGATATAGCTTGCAAGTTTATCGAAAGATCCTTCATGTATAACCGCAGTGATGAAATTACTCATGTCTTCTGGCGATCCCATTTTAAAGGAATCCATAGAGGCCTTTAGGTGCTTTTCAACATCGTTCCAAATACTTTTTGAAATATAACATCTACTTGCAGCGCTACATTTTTGTCCTTGGAATTCGAATGCGCCACGAGCAATAGCAGTAGCTACTTGCTGTGGGTTGGAAGTTTTATGGGCAACAATAAAATCCTTTCCTCCAGTTTCTCCAACAATACGCGGATAGGTTTTGTAATTGTGAATATTCATTCCAATCTGCTTCCAGATATCCTTAAATACATGTGTAGAGCCTGTGAAATGAAGGCCGCTAAAGTCTGGGCTAGCCAATACGGTTTCAGTAATCATTACTGGATCTCCCATCACCATATTAATCACACCAGGAGGAACACCTGCCTCCTTAAATACGTCCAAAATGATTTTTGCAGAGAAAATCTGACTATCGCTTGGTTTCCAAAGCACTACATTCCCCATAAGTGCAGCACTTGCAGGTAAATTAGCCGCTATGGCTGTAAAGTTGAAAGGAGTAATTGCGTAGATAAAACCTTCTAGAGGACGATATTCTAAACGATTCCAAGCTCCAGAAGTAGAAGCAGGTTGTTCGCTATAGATCTCTGTCATGAATTGAACATTGAATCTTAAGAAATCAATAAGTTCACAGGATGCGTCAATCTCTGCCTGATGAACAGTTTTAGACTGAGCAAGCATAGTTGCTGCATTGATTTTTGCTCGGTAGGGTCCCGCAATTAATTCGGCCGCTCTAAGGAAGATTCCCGCGCGTTGTTCCCAAGGCATTTGAGACCATTTTTTTCTGGCTTCCAAGGCAGTTGAGATAGCAGATTCTACATGTTGCTTCTCCGCTTTGTGATAGGTTCCTAAAATGTGTTGGTGATCGTGTGGAGGAGACATAGTTGCAGTGTTTCCTGTAGATACGTCTGCTCCATTAATATACAGAGGCACATCGATAGTGCTGTTGTACATTTCTTTATATGTTTTAGCAACTGCTGCTCTTTCCGGGCTTCCCGGAGCGTACTCCTTTACAGGGTCATTTACTGCAATTGGCACTTCAAAAAATCCTTTTCCCATTCTATTTTTTGTTTGATTGTTTCAGTCGCGAAGTTACAAAATCCAAAACGAAAAGTCTTGAGTCGATGTTCAAATTATGGATGTGTAGATGCTAAAATCTCAGACCATTGCGATTTCAGCTTCATTCTATTATTTTAAGGCTTTCAGATTTTGATTTCATCTTTTCTTTTCTGTGTATTCTTTATCTTTGGGTTTGGTAGATTGTTTTTTAAAGCTACTCGTTTATTTCTAATATGTGTACAGTTACTTTCATTCCTGTTTCGACAGACGGCTTTATTCTTACTTCTAACAGAGACGAGTCTCCTGGAAGAAATACCTTGCCACCTGCTGTTTATGATCATCAGGATGTAGGGGTGTTGTACCCAAAAGATGAGCTAGCTGGGGGTACTTGGATTGGTGCTAGCAGTGAAAACCGACTTATTTGCTTGTTAAATGGAGGTTTTAAGCCACATGAGCCACATGGTGATTATAGAATAAGTAGAGGAGTTATGGTGGTGGATTTGTTAACAGCTGCCAGCTTAGTTGATAAAATAGATGACTATAATTTTGAAGGAATAGAACCTTTTACAATAATAGCTGTGGAATGGAAAGAAACGCTTCAAATACATGAATTAGTCTGGGATGGCGTAAGTACTCATTTTACAGAGCAACCCTTGGCTCCTCAAATATGGTCTTCTTCTTTACTTTACCCGGAAGAAGTTAAGAAAAAACGAGAACGTTGGTTTTCTGATTTCTTGTCTTCAAATATCAAAGCTTCTAAAAAAGATGTCTTAGGTTTTCATAAGACCGCAGGAGAAGGTAATAGTGATAACAATTTGATTATGGATAGAGGTTTTGTTAAAACCAAAAGTATAAGTCAGTTTTCACTAGAAAGTGCGACTACGCTTTTTAGATATGAAGATTTACAAACTGCTAAAATAACAACGACTAATTTTTGAAATATTCAGGAAAAATATTGGTTTTGGCTTACCCAGATACGTTCGTTACCATGAGTGACGAGTGGATTTGCAAAGTTTTGCCTTTGGTAGGTTTGGGAACTCGCGAATATATCAAGGCAGGGCATGCTGCATTAGTTTTGATAGAGAATAATACCGGAAGGGCTCAATATTTTGATTTTGGACGGTATGTAACTCCAAAAGGACGCGGACGTGTAAGATCAGAAAATACGGATGCAGAGTTGGCGATTCCAATAAAGGCAAGGCTTTCGAAAGAAGGAGTCTTAGAGAATTTTGAAGAATTTCTTCTGTGGTTAGATGCAAACCCTCAAAAAACTCACGGAGAAGGGCGGTTGGTCGCCTCGGTTTGTGATGCCGTAGACCACCATAAGGCAATTCAATACCTTCAAAAATTACAGGATAGAGGAAGTATTCCTTATGGTGCGTTCGATAAAATGGGAAGTAATTGTTCGCGCTTGGTAACAGATACTATTTTGGCTGCTACTTCAGAGAAAAAAATTATAAAGGCACTTAATTTTAATAAGAAATTTACTCCAAGTACAGTGGGTAATGTAGAGAAAGCAGCGGCTTTTGGAACTGTTTATGTGGTTTCTGAAGGAAAGGTAAAGCCGTTTAATGGATCTGCGTTAAGGGAGAATTTGACCAACTATTTCGATAAGAAGCGTTCGGTGTTTTCTTCTGAAAAGAACCGTGAAATTCCAAGCGGTGCGCAAAAATTATCAGGAACTGGAAGTAATGCTTGGTTCGAACTGCTTTCCGAAGAACAACTTCCTGAAAATCATTTTCGGATTAGACGCTATAACGATTTACATGAAATCGATTTTGATGGTGTATATATTTCCGAAGAATTAAATACGGGCAATCCATTCAAATTTACATACGATTCGCATTGTGCATATTGCCATATTATTCAGCAAAACAAAAAAATAAAGTTAAGGTGCGTAAGCAGTTTTGCTGCATTTAATTCATCGCGGAAGGTGCACTCAGCTTAAAAAGCGGAATTTGAACCTTAATTTCTTTCTCTGGAGTGTTCATTATATAATGTCCTTGCATAGACCCGTATGGAGAAATTAGTAGGCAGCTACTAACATAGTTGTGCTTTTTGCCAGGTTCAATAATAGGTTGTAGGCCAATAACTCCTTTTCCTTCAACTATTTCGGAGTGATTAAGAGCGTCTTTTATCAGCCAATAGCGCGAGATTAATTGTATAGTGGTGTCACTATTATTTTCGATACTGATGTGGTAGGTAAAAGCATACTGTATCTTAGTGTTTTCGTAAAACGTACCTTCATACTTAGTTTCGACTGAAACTTTTATTCCTTGTGTAGTGAGTTGTATCATGCTATCTGGGATAAAAACTTAAAAAAACTGCTTAATACATCGCGGCAGTAATAACGAAAAATAAAATTCCACCAATCGAAGCACTTAGCGAGAAAACAACATTTAAAAATAAGAATTTTACCACAGTTAGCGCACGGTTTTGCTGATAAAAATTTCGAAGTGCCTTGTAAAAATAAAAAGGACCTATGAGTGTGAATAAAATTGTGGTAATTAGCTCCGTCCCAAGAATCGCTTCTGGTATTAGGGCGATTAGCATTACTAAGAATATAAAGCTGAAAATATGGAAGATAAAGATGATGTGTTCAATATAATTGAATTTCTTCCTTGAGTAAATAAGGGAGAAAAATAATGCAAAGAATGGAGTGAAAAAGAAAAGGAAAAAGGGTGTTTTGTCTAAGATATAAGAGACAAAATCTGTCGGATTTTCCTCGATCTGTATAAAGGCCATGTTTTTTTGATAAATCCAACGATTGAGTTTATTGTTTTCGTGGTGAAGACTGTCAAAAGCTACGGTGGGACTTTTAATTTCGGTTGTTTTGTAAAAATCCATGTAGAGTTCGAATCGCTTAAAGGTGCCTTCAGCCCAGCTCATGGTATCTAAGGTTGCCTCAGAAATGTGATCGTAGGTTTGAATGGTATCCTTTTTCATCGAATTTAGAATTAGAGAATCTAATCCGATGCTAGTAGTCTCTTCATTTTTTTGGACCTGCACATCGGCAAGCGTTTTATTTATAATTGAATCGACATTGGGTGTATTGGCCGGCGACTTGTAAAATTTAAAGTTGTCACCAGTTGGCCCAAATTGAATCGAGTCCTTGGTGTTTACATCGTCTATTAAGTTATTAGTTCCAGTAAAAGAGCTTATAAGTCCTTGAACAATAAAGAAAATAATAGAAACACTAAGGTAAAAACGAAATGGGTTAGCATACTTCAAGCGCTGTCCTTTAACGTAATTACGCGTAATAACACCAGGTTTAAATAACAAATCCTTGAGGGTGTGTCTTAACTTAGAGTCGTAAGTGATAATGCTTAAAATAAACTCGCCAAAAAAATCTTTAAGAGAAAGACTCTTGGTGGTGTTGAGTTGTCCACAATAGGAACAGTGTACGTCGCTTAAATCTAGCGGATGGCCACAATTAAGACATTCGACTCCACGATATTTTATCGCTTTCCTTCCTTTGTGTTCTTCTGGTAGTTGGTTGTTCACTCTGTAAAGTTAGAAAAACTTACGTAAGTGATGTCGTTTGATGAACTAGAAATGCGTAGGGAGTTTAATTATTGGTGATTACAGTAGAATTTCCCTTTCCTTGACCAATAATGCGATCGTAGCGTTCGCCTGGAGCTCTGTAATAGGCTAGTACTGTGTAATCATTTTCTGTTTCCCAGTAATTGCCTCCTATTGCACCTTCGTCTATATTTCCTTCACGATCGACCAATACAAATCGATAGTTGTAAAACCCTTGCTTAAATTTTCTGCTCGTGGTGTACACGTCTCTTTTTTCGTCGTATTGCATGTAAGTGCTTTCGTCTATTCCCCAGTCGTTGAAGCTACCGTAAATGTGGATTTCTTTATCTTCAATATCTTCAAAATACTGCAAGGCAAAATGCGTTAAAATGTATTCTGCTTCAATATTTTGTCGCTCTGCCCGAATAGATCGAACCACAAAGTTCCCATTGATATCTGGATTGTAGGTATATGGTACGTCGTAGCGAGCTCTGCGGGTGAATAGGAAATGTTCGTACAGATCATTCAATTCGACGCGACGAATACTGTTATTCGCTCCCCTGAGCTCTTTGCTGTCAAAGAAGTTAAATTCGTTTCCGGCATAAAACGCCGATTCTTGATCGTATCGGTATATCAGCTCGTTCCCAATGGTGTATTGCGGTTTTAAATCGGTGATCGCAGTTTTGAGATTGCTATTCTGGAGTACTAATACATTGAGGTTCTGCTTTGGATTAATAATGATGAGATCTGCAGAGTTTATTGTGAAATTCACACTTTGTTTTTCGTTGATGTATTTAAGGTCCCGAGATCTTTTAATTTCTACAGCGATTCCAACCCTTCTTTCCATGATCATGAATCGTCTGGTGAAAACGAGCTCTCCATCTTCGTCATAAACGCTAATGAGGTAATTTCCACTTTTCTTTAGCGCACGTGTTTCTCGGTTTGGTATTCTAAGGCTGTAATTAGAAAATAGTTGTAATGTGTTTAAGGAGTTTTGATAATCTTCAATACGAACGTCGTCAAATCCATCTAAATACTCCCCTTTGGAGAGGTCACTTTCAGACCAATCGAAGTCGTGATGAGTGATTTTATAGTAAAAATCTTCTTCCTCACCATTGAGCGCATCAAAGGTCATTTGGATCGATTCGCCCAGGCTTATGATGGGTAACTGACTTTGATCGGTATTTCCTTTAAACTGAATGGTACTTATATAAGAAGGTTCAATTTTCTCAATAATCTGGGCTTCCGAAGAAAGAAAGAAACACAGAGTAAACAAGGCAAATACTGTTATTTTCAACATAGGATGGTTTGTTTTTTGCTAAGATAATCAAAATTTGTGCCTAAAATTATCTTCATCTTTGGTAAAGATGGAGATTTTCAAAAGGCTGCATACGGTGAATGATTTTGCAGATTTCAATTTATGTTTCCTTTGAATTGGTTCGGTGGTTCTATTTGTTAAACGTCTCTTTGTTGAAAAAGTTATGGATCGCTTGTTTAACGTGCATGTGAAATTTATTCGATCATTTATATTGTTTAATGTTTAGGTGTACTTCTGAAATTTTAAAAATGAGATAAGACGGCTTAAATTTAAGTGAGGAAAGGAACTATTCAAATTAGAGGCTAAAAAAAGGAATTATTTGAACATTGAACAAAAAAAGAACGAAAGCGTTTGCGGGCTCAATTGAAGAAAAATACTACTCATTTATTGTGATATGGTATTTTTAATTCTTAAATTTGCAGTCCCAAAAATCGATTAAAATCGACTCGGGAATTTAAAGAGAACTTTAACACAAGTATCCTATGTCAAAAGACATTAAGATTAGAAAAGGTCTTAACATCAATCTTAAAGGCGAAGCGGAGAAAACGCTATCTAAAGCACCACGCTCCCGTACCTTCGCTATAAGACCGTCAGATTTCCATCTGGTTACTCCTAAAATGGTTGTAAAAGAAGGAACGAAAGTACAAGCTGGACAGGTTGTATTTTATTCAAAAACAAACGAAGATATCAAATTTGTTTCCCCGGTAAGTGGAACTCTCACTGAAATCGAGAGAGGTCCAAAGCGTGTGATCACGAAGCTTACTTTTGAAGCAGATCAACAGGACAGTTACCTCGATCATGGTTCGATTAATTTGAGCTCGGTGAAGCCAGAAGATTTAAAAAGCCATTTGCTTGCATCTGGTTGCTGGCCATTTGTGAAGCAACGTCCTTACGATGTAATTGCAGATCCAGTTGCGGCTCCAAAGGCTATTTTTATTTCAGGATACGCAACGGCTCCTCTGGCAGCCGATTTGGATTTTACCTTGACAGGGAAAGAAGCTGAATTACAAGCAGCAGTTACTGCATTTAGTAAATTGACCGAAGGACAAGTTCACGTGGGAATAGGTAGTTCTAACTCCCCATTTGCAGGATTGAAGGATATTTCTATACACCATCTGAAAGGACCACATCCAGCTGGAAATGTAGGTACGCTCATCAATAAATTGAGTCCAGTTAATAAGGGCGAGGTTGTTTGGACAATTGCAGCCCAGGATTTGGTGATTATTGGAGAATTACTTTTAACTGGTAAATTCAATGCAGAGCGCATCATCGCTTTAGCGGGTTCTTCAGTTAAAACACCTAAATACTATAAAACAATGATCGGTGCTGAGGTATCTACCTTTGTGTACGATTCTGGATTAAACGAGGAGCACTCAAGAGTAATTAGTGGAGATGTTCTTACTGGTGCTACCATCTCACCTAAATCACATTTAGGTTTTTACAGCAATGTGGTATCCATTATTCCTGAAGGAGACGATTACGAGTTCTTTGGTTGGAATAAGCCAATTTTTAATAAGATATCACCGTCAAGAGCGCTTACTTTTTCTTGGATGCTACCTAATAAAAAGTTTGATCTAAATACCAATACCAATGGAGAGCATAGAGCCTTCGTGGTAACGGGTAACTACGAGCAAGTTTTTCCTCTAGATATTTATCCGCTTCAAATATTGAAAGCGTGTATGGTAAAAGATTTGGACGCTATGGAAGCCCTTGGTATGTATGAAGTTGCTCCAGAAGATTTTTCTTTGACCGAGTTTATCTGCGTGTCTAAACAGCCGCATCAACAGATTATTCGTGAAGGATTGGATTTAATGTATAAAGAAATAGGATAACGCTATGGGAATGAAAGAAAATTTACATAAGCTAAAAGAAAAATACAAGGGTAAGAAAATGGCTCCTGCGTTTAACGCATTGCATACATTCTTGTATTTGCCAAACGAAACAACACATTCTGGAAGCCACGTGCGTGCGGCCGACGATTTAAAGCGTACCATGAATATGGTAATTCTATCGTTAGTTCCATGTTTGCTTTTCGGGATTTTCAACGCTGGTTACCAATACCATGTTCAAACTGGTGAGGTAGAGAAGGCTGTTGGATTCTTTAGTGGAGAGTTCTGGAATATGCTCAATTTTGGAGTAGGTGCATGGAAGGTTTTACCACTAGTAGTAGTTTCGTATGGAGTTGGTCTGGCAGTCGAATTTTTATTCGCTGTAATCAAAGGTCATGAAGTGGAGGAAGGATACCTGGTAACAGGAATGTTGGTGCCATTAATTGTACCAGTCGATGTTCCATTATGGATGCTTTCAGTAGCCGTTATTTTTGGAGTGGTTATTGGGAAAGAAGTTTTTGGTGGAACAGGTATGAATATCTTAAACCCAGCCCTTACCATTAGAGCGTTTTTGTTCTTTGCATATCCTACTTGGATGAGCGGGGATAAAGTATGGGTAACCAATGCAGTTGCAACCGTTGGACAACCAGATGCGATCTCTGGTGAAACCATATTAGGATATTACGCCAAATCAAATCAAGATTTAGTAGTAAAAGGTGCCAATGGCGCTGCAGATATAACCACTACCTATGGTGCGCAAGCGGATGCATTATTCTCATTACAAGATATGTTTTTAGGGTTTATTCCTGGATCTGTCGGCGAAACATCTAAGCTATTGATTATAGTAGGAGCACTTATTTTAATCCTTTCAAAAATTGGAAGCTGGAGAATTATTTTCAGTACACTTATTGGAGCTCTTACAATGGGATTAATTTTTAACGGTGTAGTTGCCCAAGGATGGATTACAGAATCTTCTAAGTTCTTCGGTCTAATGAGCGTCGACTTCTGGCAACACCTATTTATAGGTAGTATTCTTTTTGGAGCAGTTTATATGGCGACCGATCCAGTTACTGCCTCCCAAACAAATAGGGGAAAGTGGATTTATGGATTCTTAATTGGATTTATTTCAATTATGATACGCGTATTTAACCCTGCTTACCCGGAAGGAGTATTCCTAGCGATCTTATTAATGAATGTATTTGCACCAACAATTGATCACTATGTGATTAATGCAAACGTGAAGAAAAGAGCAAAACGTTTAAAAGTTAAAACAGCATAAATATGGCAATCAACACAGATAAAAATAGTTATACCATGATCTTTGCCATCGTGATGGTGGTTTTGGTAGGTTCTATCTTAGCAGGTTTTGCCAATGGTTTGAAACCAACCATTAAGGCAAACGAACGCTATGAGAGACAACAAAACATCCTATATGCAATGGGTGTTCACAATAACCAAGGAAAAGGTGATGTTGAGTTCATCAGTACGGATGTAGTGGAAGGCGAATTCGATAAGTACATAAAAAAGCAATTAGTTATTCAGGATGGAAAAGTTACTGAAGACGATCAAGCTTACCTTATCGATATTAAGAAAGAAGCAACCGCCGCTAAAGATCCAAATTATAAAAGGAGATTACCATTGTTTGTTGGTGAAAAGGACGGAAAGGAAGTCTATGTAATTCCAGTTCGAGGAAAAGGACTTTGGGATGCTATCTGGGGCTTTGTAGCTGTTGATCCAAGTATGACAATCCAAGGAGTTTATTTTGATCATAAAGGAGAAACACCTGGACTAGGTGGTGAAATTAAACAGCGCTACTTTATGGACGACTTTACAGGAGAGAAATTCTTAAATGGAGATGTTTTTGAAGGAGTGAAGGTAGCTAAAGGAAATAACGACCCTAAGAACACAGATACTACAGATAACGAGGTGGATGCCTTGGCAGGGGCAACCATCACCGGAGACGGGGTGAGTGCAATGCTCAAAAAGGATGTTAGAATGTATGTACCATATTTTCAAAAATTAAATAACTAAGAGCATGGGATTATTATCTAAGAAAGACGCTAAATTAATTTTAGACCCATTAGCAGACGACAACCCAATTACTATTCAGGTATTAGGAATTTGTTCAGCTCTTGCTATCACTGCACAGTTAAAGCCATCTATTGTAATGGCGGTGTCAGTAATTTTTGTATTGGGAATTGGTAACGTGGTTATTTCGTTAATGCGAAATATCATTCCTTCGAAAATTAGAATTATCGTGCAACTTATTGTTGTAGCGACGCTAGTGATTATTGTAGATCAAGTGCTCAAAGCATTTGCATATGAATTAAGTAAAGAGCTTTCTGTATTCATCGGGCTAATTATTACGAACTGTATTATTATGGGACGTTTTGAAGCTTTTGCCTTGGGGAATGGTCCATGGAGGTCTTTCCTTGATGGAATAGGAAATGCGCTTGGATACGGGGTGATATTAATTATAGTAGGATTCTTTAGAGAGCTATTAGGTTCTGGAACTTTACTAGGGTTTGCAGTGTTAGGAGATCCTGTGGAAAAAACAGGTCTTTATGCAATGGGTTATGAAAACAATGGGTTTATGTTGTTATCACCAATGGCGCTAATTGTGGTTGGATTAATTATCTGGGTACAACGTAGCAGAAATAAAGCATTAATAGAAGAAAATTAAAAAGTTTACGGAAGCATTTTCGGTAGACAGTCATCTACTGAATACAGCAACTGTAAACTGAATACTCAAAAATTATGGAGCATTTAGAATTATTTTTTAAATCGATCTTTGTGGATAACATGGTATTCGCCACCTTCCTCGGGATGTGTTCATACCTTGCGGTTTCCAAAAAAGTAACTACGGCAGTTGGTCTTGGAGCAGCAGTTATATTTGTACTTGCCGTTACAGTACCTCTTAACTGGTTACTTGATCAATATATCCTGCAACCAGGCGCACTTACATGGTTAGGGGCAGAATACGCAGACTATGATCTTAGTTTCCTTTCATTTATACTGTTTATTGCGACTATTGCAACTATGGTGCAACTAGTGGAAATTGTAGTAGAACGCTTCTCTCCATCGCTATACAATTCGTTGGGAATTTTCTTGCCACTCATTGCGGTGAACTGTGCAATTCTTGGAGGATCTTTGTTTATGCAGTCGAGAGAAATTGAGTCGTTTTCATTAGCGCTTAATTACGGGGTAAGTTCAGGAATAGGTTGGTTCTTAGCTATATTGGCAATTGCGGCTATTCGAGAGAAGATTCGTTACAGTAATGTTCCTGCGCCCTTACGCGGATTAGGAATTACGTTTATCATTACTGGCTTAATGGCGATTGGATTTATGAGTTTTGGAGGAATGTTAACTGGTGGTGACGATGCGGTACCGGCTACAGAGGGTAATGCTGCAGAGGTAGGGGTTATTGAAAAAGTAGACCTGGAAATAGAAGAAGATAACAAGACTGCTCAGGCAGAAGTTTCAGAATTAAAAAATTAGACAATGATATTAGCTAGTACATTAGGTGTTATTGTGGCAACAGTAGTTGCTTTCTTAGTATTGGTTTTGCTTTTAGTAAGCCTACTACTATTTACCAAACAAAAGTTATCTCCGTCTGGACCGGTAACAATTACTATTAATGATGAGAAGACTATAGAGGTTCCTTCTGGAGGTACACTATTATCAACATTAGGTAACCAAAAGATATTTTTGCCATCGGCTTGCGGTGGTGGTGGAACTTGTATTCAATGCGAGTGCCATGTGTTAGAAGGTGGAGGGGAAGCCTTGCCAACCGAAACGCCTCACTTCACAAGAAAAGAATTGAAGGATGGAGCACGCTTATCTTGTCAGGTAAAAGTGAAACAAAATATGAATGTTCACATTCCGGAAGAGGTTTTTGGGATTAAGAAGTGGGATGCGGTAGTAGTTCGTAACTACAATGTTGCATCATTTATAAAGGAGTTTGTTGTTGAAATTCCTCAAGACATGAATTACAAGGCAGGTGGATATATTCAAATTGAAATTCCCCCTTGTGAAATTAAATACAGTGATATTGACATCACTGCGCACCCAGAAGAGCACGATACTCCAGATAAGTTTAAGGCAGAATGGGACAAGTTTGGTTTATGGCCACTTGTAATGAAGAATAACGAAACTATTGAAAGAGCATATTCAATGGCTTCATATCCTGCTGAAGGGCGTGAGATTATGTTGAATGTACGTATTGCAACTCCGCCATGGGATAGAGCAAAAAACCAATGGATGCAGGTTAATCCTGGAATTGCTTCATCTTACATCTTTAATTGTAAAGAAGGAGATAAAGTAGTTATTTCTGGACCTTATGGAGAATTTTTTATCAATCCGTCTGAGGCAGAAATGTTGTACGTAGGTGGAGGGGCTGGAATGGCGCCAATGCGATCACACTTATACCACCTTTTCAAAACTTTAAAGACAGGGCGTACTGTGACATATTGGTATGGAGGGCGTTCTAAGCGCGAATTATTCTACTTAGATCACTTCCAGCAATTAGAGGACGAGTTTCCTAATTTCAAATTCTACCTAGCACTTTCGGAGCCTATGGAAGAAGATAACTGGAAAGTAAAGAAAGATATCCATGATGAGGAAGGCGATGGTTTTGTTGGATTTATCCACCAGGTTGTTATTGATAACTACCTAAATCACCACGAGGAGCCTGAGGATATCGAGCTTTATTTCTGTGGACCTCCATTGATGAACCAGGCCGTTCAAAAAATGGGCGAAGATTTTGGAATTCCAGATGAAAACATCCGTTTCGACGATTTCGGAGGTTAGAATAAAACTCATAAATACCGGTGTTTAAATGCATCGTTTGAAAAATGCTCTTACATTAAATTGTAAGGGCATTTTTTAGTTTACATAAAACTGGAAAGTAGGTGAAAAGATTTTCTGGAGGTGAAAGTCCAAGTAGGTTTCAAATGTTTTAGCCGAAATTGTGCTGTTTCTTTTGAAAAAATCGACGTACTAGAATTTGGTTTCGATGAAATAATTAAGATATACGTGTATACACGTACGTAAATCGATAAAAAGTATTATATTGTAGACGAAACACACGTTTTAAGATGATATTTTTAACCTTTTGAAAAGTTCAGATTAATTTCGGTTTTGTAAATTAACTACAATAATAATAACAAACCTATGACATCCTCCTCCTCAATTGCGATCAATTCATTTCATTACACAAATATGAAGTTGATATTTACCTTCTTTTTTTTGATAATTACATCCAATTTGCTCTTAGCTCAATCGAGCGCACAAGTATTCGATAAGCCTATTTCTATTAGCGAAACAAACAACAACGAAGATCTATTGGCAGTATCCGTTGTGCCAAACCCAACTTCTGAAGTACTCACAATAGAGACAAAAAGCAACATGATTCAGCGGCTTGAATTTTACACTCTTCATGGTGTGAAAGTACAAGAAGCAAATATAGATAATGCCCAAAAAGTAACTGTTAACTTGTATTCCTTGAAAAGTGGTGATTATTTATTGAAGCTATTTACAGTGAAGGGTTTGATAACCAAAAGATTTACAAAAGAATAGGAAATCCCCATACATTCCCGTATGAACCGCTTTATTCGTAAGGCGGTTTTTTTTGAATTTGAAAAGTACGTTTAGCAAGAAAAACTACAACTTGCAAATTTTATCTTTAAAGTGCTTATTTGTTTAACTATTAGGGTGTTATCTTTAACTTTTTGAATGTCAATTAGTGTTTTTCATTTCGTACCTTTTTATGAAAATAACAAAACTATGAAAAATACATCCCCCTCTTTCGTAGCATTTGATCTTAAACGGATGCTGTCAATCTTTTTTATTTATTTTTTTACACACCTTTCTTCCGCAGCTATAGGGTGCCTAAACACTGCCTAATATTTTGGTTTTGGTGACTTTATGGGAAAATGATTCTTTCTTACACCGCTCGTCTTCCAGCAAGAAGATGTGGGTCTAGAAATTTACTATCTAATTCGATCTAATTTTAAATGGACTAGGCTTTCTAAATGAACGTTTGTGGTCTATTCAAAATTGGTCACTGATTCCTGCCAGTTTCAAGTACAGATCTATACTACTTCTAGTTCGATTTTTTACCCGATTCGTCCATTTCACCTCAAGGCCTGATGCTCATTTTCAATGGTCTGTTCAACTTTACTAAAGGTGGAAACCATTACGCAAAAATGGGTTGTTTTAAAAGAAATAAATAAATAAAAATTCAAAAAAAATTAATCAAATGAAAAAGATTATAATTACCTGTTTTACCCTCGTTATGTTTGTGCTAACTTCAATAGCTCAAACACCAATTAACCATACCTATCCCTTTAATGATGGTCCAGATAAAAACCCTATGAAAGGTTGGAGTTCCGGATGGTGGGATGATTTTGAATTATCTTCAGTTGGATTTCAGTATATAAAATGGAAAGATTTTGAACCCAGCGATGGAAATTTTAGTACTGCCGCCGTGGAAGATGTTATTAATAGGCCTGGATCCCAGGGTAGGCATCTTATATTAAGGCTCTACGCAGATTGGTTTGGAAATAATGAAACTTCAGATGCATGCCCACCTTGGCTTTATACAGACTATGGAGTGGCACGACTTCAAGCACCAAATGGTAAATACATTACAGACTATAACGATCCAAACTACATTACTCAAGTTACCGAGGCTATTGAGGCATTAGCTCAGGCATATGATGACGATCCTAGAGTATATACTATTCAGCTAGGCGTTTTGGGCTATTGGGGAGAATGGCACTCATTCACTTTTAATGATAATAATTTTGAAATTGAAGAGGCTACAAAATCCCAAATTTTGAATGTAATCAAAGCTAATTTCTCAAATACTAAATTAATGGGGCGCCAACCATGGGACGAGCCACTTGCTTCAGATGGTGCTATTGGATTTCATAACGACTTTTTTGTTCCAAACGATGGTCATAGTGAAGAATTTGACGATGCAATAGCTGCTAGTGACAAGTGGAAGGAAGGTCCCATAGGTGGTGAAAACCCTCCAATAGACGAAGGAGATAGAGAACAATTTATGACAGATCTTTACGAAACTGCCACGGGCTTGACTATGATCAATACAGGTCATTATTCTACGATGAAACTGGGGAACGATTTAAGACCTTCTTGCGAAAATGATCCTAACAGCTCAAGATGTCAAGGATTTATGGAGTTGCACCGCAAAATGGGCTATAACTTTCAAATTGAATCCGCCATATTTCCTGAAAGCGTCTCTCAATCGGACCAGCTGGTCGTCGAATTGAATATGCAAAATATAGGAGTAGCGCCAATCTACTATAATTGGGATGTTCAATTCGCGTTGATCGACACAAATAATGACGCCGTTGAAACATTCGAAGTGCCATTTGATTTAACGACTATACCAGCAGATGGGTCTGTACATGCTATTTCAATGTCAACAGCATTAAATGGTATTTCTGCAGACGATTATGAGTTGGCCGTAAGGTTTATTCAACCTGGTGCAGATGAACAAAAGACTAATCCTTGGCAACTCGATGCTGAAAATACATATATTGGTTTGTCGAATAACTTACCAACCATTGAAGGTACTTGGGATAATGATAATGCATTGATAGGAGGATGGTCTGTTTTAGGACCAGTTTCCATTGAAGAGTCGTCTGCTGCGGTCAGTAATATTTTAATATTTCACAAAACAAATGGTTTTAGACATGGATCTATAGACGATGGAATTGCACTCATAACCGAATTGGGGAATGCTAATGGTTTGTGGACCACTACAGAGACCGAAGATTCGTCTAATTTTAACGCAGCAACCCTTGCGAATTACGATTTGGTGATTTGGTGCAACACTTCTGGCAACGGATTGCTAACTATCGCAGAACAACAGGCTTTTGAAACCTGGTTAACAGTAGATGGTGGTGCGTTTATGGGAATTCATGCAGCAACAGATACCTATAGGAATGGAAGTTGGCCATTCTACAACGAATTGGTTGGGGCTATCGTCCAAAGTAGTCCAAATCATACCTCCCAAAATCATAACGACAACATGGATGTATTGGAGAGCCACTCGTCTGTGGATCATCTAGATGCGATATGGAACAAGACGGAGGAGTATTATTATTGGGAGCTTAATGGTGGGCAATTGAGTACCGATAATAATAATGTGCTTTTTGTTGAGTCTACAGGGAGTAACAGTTACGATGCTGCCAGACCAATGGCTTGGTACAAGAAGTCGGTTACGGTAGATGGAGTTACACGTCCTGTACGTGCTTTTTACACTGCACTAGGACACAGCGATTCGAATTATTCTGACGATGACGATTTCATACAGCATATCGAAGGCGCAATTAAGTGGGCGCTACCAGCAGGTTTAACCACTTATGCCGAAGGAGCCTGGAACAATGGTGCTCCAGATGCAAATATGATTGCAGTAGTGGATGCGAATTTCAACACGGCTACCGATGGAAATATTCAGGCAAGAAATCTAGTTATAAATTCGGGAGTTACCGTAAATGTAGAGGCCGGAACTTATTTAGATGTGAGAGAAGATTTTACAATAAATGGAAGTCTAATTGTAGAGCATGAAGGTAGTGTTCTACAAACTTCAGCCGTGAGTACATTAACTAACAATGGGACTATAAATGTGAATCTTACCACGCCAGATTTGGATTCTAGAGATTTTATGATTTTAGGAAGCCCTATGACGGGGGACAATGTCAACAACGTTTGGGACGATGCATTTTTAGTGTTGGAACACAATACTTTAAATTTCATTCCTAACCAACAGGTAGAAGATGAGATGCCGGGGGCAGAAAACTTTGCAGACGACAATTATGATAATTGGTCAGGTTATACCGGAGCAATAAATCCTGCTGAAGGATACATCGTAAGACCGCAAGCTGGTTTTGGCGAGCCAGGTGGTATTTTCGACTATACCTATAGAGAAGGTACGCTTAACAATGGCGATATTACCTTCGATATAATCTATCAAGATGTGGGTACTTCCGAAGAAAATAAAAACCATAGTCCCAATGTTCTAGCCAATCCATATGCTTCAGCGATTTCGGCGGACCGTTTTATTAGAGCCAATGAAGCTGTTGAAGAAGTATTTTTCTGGGAACACCTTACTCCACCCAATCCAAATATTCCTGGAGCAGGTGCTATGAATTTTAGCATGGAGGATATCTCCATGTATAATCTTACAGGAGGAACAGCAGCCGCTAACGATCCAGGAACAATAACAGAACCCAATGGTTTTATTTCTACCGGACAAGGTTTTGCGATTAAGGCGAATTCGGATAATGACGTGGTCTTTTCGAATTCAATGCGAAGAAAAGATAACAATAATACGTTGCGTAACTCGGTGAACAGAGAACGCATATGGTTGAGTGTTCATAACCTAAATTATGATTTGCAGAAAATTGCATTGATAGGTTTTAATTCTGAAACAACTCCTCAATTAGATAGCGGCTATGATAGTAAAAGATTGGCTACGGTAGTTTCCATATACAGCCATCTTCCCGATGGAACCGAACAATTGGGTATACAGTCCAGAGAAGAATTTAATGAAAACATTGAAATTCCGATTGGGTTCTCCACTCAAATAGATGATCTTCTCAACTATAAGATCGCCATTTCAGATATGGAAGGAGAAAGCTTGAGTAATGTCGAGGTATTTTTACTAGATACGGAGACCAATGATTTAACGAACCTTTCCCAAGAAGCTTATCAATTTACTAGTGGTAAGGGAACATTCCATAATAGATTTTTACTTCAGTTTAGAGAAGAGGTACTTGCCGTAGATAACTTTGACTCTAAAGAAATAATTATATCTCCAAACCCAGCTCGCAATTATGTGGATATTCTATCAACTACTTCTATGCTTCAACAAATTGAAGTGTTCGACGCTTTGGGCAGAAAAGTTCTTGAAAATGATGATCTCAATAAAATGGAAACTCAATTGGATATCTCGGGTCTTTTAACAGGAACCTATATCATGAAAATTCACTTGGTATCTGGGTCGTTCATCAAAAGATTGATCAAGGAGTAAAAACCGTACATTAAATAGTTTAAAACCACCTTGCATTGCGAGGTGGTTTTTTGTTGTAAATTAAATACGTTATTCACGTACATTTTTGTAAGATATTACGTTTTATTTGTTAAATTTTGGTATTTCATCATGTAAAAGTTGTTTTTAATCGATAAAATATTAATTTTGGAAAAAAGATGGTTTATGGGGATTGTATTTGTATTTTTTCTATGAAAACCCCACGTCTACTAATCAAATATCTAACATTTATGAAGAAGATTACCTTAAAGGTTTCAATGGCGATTTTATGTGCTTTTTGCTTTACTGGAAATGCACAGAATAAAACAAACCTTGCGCAAACACAATTTACACAATTACAATCTCCTAATCTGGATTTTGGGCTAATTAAAACTGGTATGATACCAGTTGATGGTAAAACCTATGCAGGTAGGTCGAATACCGATATAATTAGGTCAATCCTCAAGTTATCGGGAGATCACTCATTTTCCAAATCTGAAAAGAAACCGATTCAAGATAAATTGGGTTTTACCCATCAACGTATGGATCACTATTATAAAGGCGTGAAGGTTGAATTTAGTGAAGTAATTCTTCACTACAACCAAAAAGGAGATCCTTACATGATTAATGGAGCTTATTTTAATGTTGATAATATAGCATTAACACCTTCTCTTGCTGCATCAACATCTTTGGATATGGCGGTTGAAGCATTGGGAGTAGAGACTCCAATGTGGGAAGATGAAACAACGTCAGCGTTCGCAAATTATTCGAAGCCAGAAGGAGAGTTGGTGATATTAGCCGATTTTGAAGATGCCTCCATTGCAAGACTAGCATGGAAATTTGATGTCTTTGCTTCTGGAAAACCATTGAGAGATATGGTATATATGGATGCCAATACCGGGAACGTTCTTTTCAGAAATCCTATTGTAAAGCACGCATATAATTTTGGACATGATGGTGCAGAAAGAACAGCGACAGAAATAGCTTATGTACCAAATCAACAAGAGGCAAAACTAATGGAGGGTTCAACTGGCTTTATGGCAGCGGGAGACGCTGATACTAAATATAGCGGCAATAATCAACAAGTAGAAACCATTCAACAGTCTGGTCTTTATGAATTGCTTTCGGTTCCGGATGGAATTACCATACGCACTTACGACGCCAATAACGCGCCAGCAAATTCTACCACAGGTATTACGGTTATTAATGATCCAAATAATAATAACGATTGGACTTCGACAGAATTTACAGGTAAGGCTCAAGGAGAATTGGACGCTCACTGGGGTGCTGAAGAGGTATACGATTATTGGAACACCGTACATGGCCGAAGTAGCTATGACGATGCAGGAGCTTCGATTTTTAGCTTGGTGCATGTTCAAACTAACTTTGATAACGCCTTCTGGAACGGAGCTTGGATGAGTTATGGCGATGGCTCTTCTAATGGAAATGAAGGAAATGGTATTTTCGATATTCTTACTTCCTTGGATGTGTGCGCCCACGAAATTGGACATGCTGTTGTTTCTAATACATCTAACCTCATATACCAAAGAGAATCTGGAGGACTCAACGAAGGTTTTGCAGACATATGGGGAGCTTCAGTAGAGTTTAGAAGCAAAGGAAATGGAAACGATATGGCACCAAATGCGGAAGTTTGGCTAATTGGAGATGAAATTGATAGAAGAACGGGAAGTGCTGCTTTGCGTTCAATGAGTAACCCTAAGCTTTTAGGACAACCAGATACGTATCAAGGAACAAACTGGGTAGCCGCAACTGTGGCCGAAGGATGTGTGACGCCAGATCAAAATAACAATGATCAATGTGGAGTACATACCAATAGTGGAGTCTTAAATTTCTGGTATTACCTTACAGTTGCCGGTGGAAGTGGAACTAATGATAATGGTGACAATTACAACGTTACTGGTATCGGAATGGCGAAAGCCGAATTAATTGCTGAAAGAACACAGTCTGTGTACCTATCTGCCTTTTCTGATTTTGCTGATGCGAGAGCTGCGGCGATTCAATCTGCAAGAGATTTATACGGAGCTTGCTCTCAAGAAGAGGAGACCGTTGCAGAAGCTTTTTATGCGGTAGGTGTTGGAAGTAGGTACGGATCACAAACCGCCCCAGTAGCAGGAGTGCAAACTATTACTTCTTACAGTGACGATTTCGAAGATGGATTTGGATGGTCGAGTAATGATGCAGATGCAGACGGAAACGATTGGAGACCAGGAATAAGTGGGATAACTGCAACTGGAATCACTGGTCTATTTAATGCTTCTGAAACTGATTTGACCGTTCTAGGAGGAACTGGTACCGCAAATCCAAATAACTATTATATCAGTCCGAAGATTTTTATTCCAGAAGGTACTACTAATGTTGAATTTAGATATGGTATTTACGGGTATCAAGCTGCTCATCATTATACTACTTATTGGACAACAGATGCAACCAGTGACGCAGCTATTCTGGCGGGTGTTCAACTTGAGGATAGAGATGCGCTAGCAAATACAGGACAGTTTAGAACTATTAACAACACCTCTATTTCAGGTGAGGCGGGCTATTTTGTTATTCGTCACCATAGTTCAAATGGAGATGCAGGGCTTTTACTCTTCGATAATCTTACCGTAACTTCTACTGCTGAAAGAGGAGTGCAAACTACTGTTAATTCTGGATCCACTGAAGACTCACTGCCTGTTACAGGCGCGGGAACCGATTATGCTTCAGATACAGCAACTACAAATGTGATCGCAGATATCACAAATAATAATTCGTTTAACTATGGATGTACAACCGTTGCCGTTTCAAGAGCAGGTACTAGTGGACAACCTTATAACGGAAGTGTTGCTCCCAATCTAGTTATGGACAAGACCTTCGATATTACCCCTACAAACATAAATGGTTCTGGTGATGTGTCTGTTAAATTTTATTTTACCGCTGCTGAAGTGGCAGGTTGGGAATCTGCAACTGGACTATCTAGAACAGATTTGAGAGTCATAAGAAATGATGGTAATGGTAATTCTGAAACTTCCCCAATCACCATAGGTGCTTTCGGAAGTAATGTAACTTTTACCGCATCTTTCTCAGACTTAAACGGAACATATGCTTTCGGTACCGAAAATGCGATTAAATGTACAAATACACGAACCTATAATGGCGCTTGGGATGTTGCTCCTGGAACCAATTCGCATGTGTTGTTTACAAGTGATTATGATACCAATAATGGGAACATAGATGCATGTAATTGTACTGTAAATAGTTTACAAACGGTAACAGTTAGATCTGGTGACTATATGAATATCACAAATGATATTACGGTTAACGGAACTTTATTGGTAGAACATCAAGGAAGTGTAGTACAGGTAGACAGTGATGCTGCGGTAGTAAATAACGGAGCCATAAATGTGGAGGTAACAACTCCTTTATTACAGACGCGAGATTTCATGATCATGGGAAGTCCGATGACTGCTGAGACTCGAACGAATGTATTTACGGATGCTTTCTTAGTATTGAAGTTTAATCCGACCAACTTTATACCTAATGTAGATGTGCCAGCAGGAGGAACTAATTTTGCCGATGACAATGGCGATTTCTACTCTACCTATAATAGCACTATTAATCCTGGTGAAGGTTATGTAGTACGTCCGCAGTCCAGTTATACAGACCCGGCCAACACTACCTACGATATGACCTATGAGTTAGGGACATTGAACAATGGAGATATTAGCTATACTTTTAGTAATAATGGGTCTTTGGTTAACCCCAATGGAACCCCAAATGTAGTGGCCAATCCATATGCCTCTGCAATCTCTGCGAGTGCCTTTATGACGGCCAATAGTGTAAGTGAAGTTTATTTCTGGGAACATATTACACCTCCTAGTTCGAGTTTACCCGGAGCTGGAAGTATGAACTTTAGCATGGACGATATATCTTACTACAACGGCTCTATGGGAGTACCTGCAGCCAACGATCCTGGGACGAGTACAGCTCCAAATGGGGTAATCTCTACCGGACAAGGATTTGCAGTTCGCACAAGTGGAGCCGCTGGTACTACGGGAACAATGACTTTTACCAATGCTATGCGTCTTACCAGTGGTAACAATACCTTAAGAAGACCTATAGAGATTGAGAAGCTTACGTTGAATGTTAGAAACGATGAGTTTGGAGTAGGAAGTTACACCGGGATAGCCTTTAATCCTGCTGCTAGTGTTGGTTTAGATGAAAATTTAGATACCCAACGTCTGGCTACAGTAGTGTCTTTATACACTCATTTAGAGGATGGAAGCGAGCAATTTGGAATCCAGTCGCATGGTTTATTCGATAGTGGTGTTAAGATCCCAATGGGCTTTTCAACACAGGTAGATGCACAGCTGGAGTATAGAATTTCAAAGTCGGATATTGAAGGATCTAATTTAAGTGAAGCTACGGTATACTTAATCGATAACTATACTGGAACGATTACTAACTTAAACGATGGTGATTATAGTTTTAGTAGTGGAAAAGGAGTATTTGATGGAAGATTCACAGTGCAATTCGAAGGAGCTATTCTTGATACAGAAGATGCTATTTTGGAGACAGTTTCTGTCTTTCCAAATCCTACAACCAATGTATTGAACATTGCTTCACCTCGAACCGATATCAATAAAGTAGAGGTATACGATGTGAGAGGAAGAATGGTGAGTAGTTCGGAATATAATTTTAGTAAAACTGTTCAGTTCGATTTGTCACAATTAGATGCAGCAATGTACTTTGTAACTATTTCTACGGAAAGTGGAAGTATTACCAAAAAGGTGGTAAAAAACTAAATTCTGATAGTTTTAACATTATGGCCCGTTTAATATTCGTTAAACGGGCTTTTTTATTGCATTATGCCGAAAATATTTTCATTGAAGATTGTATATTTCTTCTTAAAAAGTTAAATTTCGTGACGTATTTAATCTCTCCCCGAAATAAAACTATCATGGAAAACGAAAAAAAAATCTCGTTCGTCTCATTTCGGACAATCTCTCAGTCAATCTTATGTTCAGCCGTCCTAATGTCGGCTACAATGATTGGTCAAATCAAAAAAAATCCATCAACAACAGACCCAGCACCTCGAGTGGTTTCGGATGAAACTTCATCTGTATCAAAAGATGCTGTACATTCAGATGTGCAAGGAAGGTTGTCGAGTATGGTAACTTCTGGTAAGTTAGCTCCTAAAGATGCTAATTTTATAGTGACTTCAGAACACGTTAGTAGAACAAGTGGGGTTCATCATATTTATTATAACCAAGCAATAGATGGTTTAAAAGTATATGGAACCGAATCGAGTTTACACATTTCAAAAAGCGGTAAGGTAATTAGTGCACATAATCAATTTGTAAAGGATATTTCAGAAAAAATTCAAACGAGTACAGCAAGTATTTCACCGGCTCAGGCCATAGAAGGTGTTGCAGCACAAATGGGATATCAACTGAATAATTTGCAAGAGGTAGCGCGTCAATCTGGTGTGAATAGAAAGGCTGTTTATAATAAAGCTGGTATATCTGGAAAGGAAATTCCAGTTCAACTCATGTATTATTACACGGCTGAAGGCGGGGTGAATATGGTTTGGGAGCTCTCGGTTCAAGAGTTGAATTCTTCAGACTGGTGGAATTTTAGGATAAATGCTTCCTCAGGAGTAATTATTGATAAAGACAATTGGATGGTCTCATGTATTAGTGGATGTAATCATGCACACGAAAAATTAGCTCATGAAGAGGAGAATTTTGATACAGATTACTTGGACTTCGAAAATAAAATTTCAGAATCAATGATAGCTACAGTTCCAACCGAGGAAACTGCTATGGTTGGGAGTTATCGTGTTTTCGCTATTCCTGTAGAAAGTCCGTATTTTGGAAATAGAACTCTGGAGACAAATCCAGACAATGCAACAGCGTCTCCTTTTGGATGGCATGATACCGATGGTGTGGCTGGTGCTGAGTCTACCGAAACTGTAGGTAATAACGTAGATGCGCATGACGATATTGCGGCTAATAATACCATTGGTAGTAGAGCAGATGGCGGAGGATCATTAATTTTTGATTTCCCATTTGATGCTACAGCAACCAACCCAACTGGAGGACTTGATCCTATGCCTAGTTGGAGCTCTACTAATAGATCGTTAGGGGCCTCAATTACAAATACATTTTATTGGAGTAATATTATTCATGATGTTGTTTATCAATATGGATTTGATGAAGCGGCAGGAAACTTTCAGGAGAATAATTACGGAAACGGAGGAGTTGGCAGTGATAGTGTGGATGCAGATGTACAAGATGGAATTGGTACTTGTAATGCCAATTTTGGTACTCCTGGGGATGGAGGAAATCCAACAATGCAAATGTTCACCTGTGGGTCTTTTGATGGGGACTACGACAATTTAGTTATTGTCCATGAATATGGTCACGGTATTTCAAATAGACTTACTGGTGGAGCTTCTACTGGAGGATGTCTTGGTAATGCGGAACAAATGGGAGAAGGATGGAGCGATTTCTATGGTTATATGCTTACGTCTCATGCTGGTAATGCCACTAGTGATCGAACGGTAGGAACCTTTTTATTTGGACAGGGGCCGAATGGTGCAGGAATTCGACCAGCTCCTTACAGTACAAATTTGGCAACCAATAGTTTAACGTATGGCGATGTGGCCGATACAGGTAACATTTCTCAACCCCATGGAATTGGTTCTATTTGGGCAACTATGTTGTGGGAAATGACACAGGCCTTAATTGCTCGAGATGGCTTCGATGCGGATCTTTACAATGGGACAGGAGGAAATAATATATCGCTTAACTTGGTGACCGAAGCTCTAAAACTACAACCGTGCAGCCCAGGATTTGTTGACGGTCGTGACGCTATTCTTGCGGCAGACGTTGCTCTGTATGGTGGGGCCAACCAATGTCTTATCTGGGAGGCTTTTGCTAAACGTGGACTTGGCTTTAGTGCTAGTCAAGGATCGAGTGGAAGCAGAACAGATGGAGTGGAAGCTTTTGATGTTCCTCCCATTGCACTAAATGTATCTACTAGTGATTTTTGTTTAGCTGAAACACCTACTACGGTAAGTGGTGGCGTTATTTCTGGAGGATCTTACAGCGGTCCTGGAGTTACAGATGATGGTAATGGAACATCCTTTACTTTTGATCCTGCTGCTGCTGGTGTTGGAACACATACCATAACGTATACTGCAACCGATTGTAATGGAGATGTAAATTCTGATACGGACACGGTTATAGTAACGAATGATGCTCCTGTAATGACATGCAGTGGTACAGCAACAATCGCCTTAGATCCACTTACAGGTTTGGCCATCTTTAACCCGACTGCTCCAGATAGTGCTGTTTTGTTGGGTGGGAATAATGGGTCTGGAGGTGCAGGGTTCTCTGCATTGGTTGTGGATATTACGGACGACGTAACCATCACTTTCGATTGGCTATTCGATACTACCGACGACCCTCAATATGATTCGTTTGGATATATTTTAGATGACACTTACTTTGCGTTAAGTGCTACTACAGGAGATCCACAAAATAGTAGTTTTACAATACCCTTAACTGCTGGGCAACAATTCGGGTTCTGTACTTTTACAGCAGATAATGGTTTTGGAGCCGCAACAAGTACGGTAACTAATTTTGAACCAGGATATAATGGGCAATTTGATGCTAGCAACTGGGTCGAAGTGCAGCAAAACTCGGATGGGTCTGCAGATTTCATTGGAGCTACTTCGGTAGTGACTAGTTTCTGCGACACAGCAACAGTCACAGCTTCGCAAACGACCTTCACTTGTTTGGATATTGGGACTCAGAATGTGGATGTAACTTTGGTGGATTCTTCGGGGCAGGTCGACAATTGTACGGTGGCTGTCACTGTTACTGGTGGCTCGACTGCAACCACCTTCTCGGGAGGAACATGGAACAATGGATTGCCAACGGGTATTTCTTCTGTTACCATTAGTGATGTTTATGACACGGCTTCTTTAGGAAGCTTTGAAGCTTGTTCCTGTGAAGTAGACGGATCTGGAATCTTAACTGTTGGAGCGGGAGATTACCTAAGGGTTTCTGGAGATATTACGGTTAACGGAGATTTGATAGTTGAACATCAGGGTAGTGTTGTTCAAGTTGATAAAGACGCTTCTGTTATAAAAAATGGTACTATTAACGTTGAACTAACAACCCCAGTTTTACAAACTAGAGATTTCATGGTTATGGGAAGTCCGATGACAGCGGAGACGAGACCGAACGTATTCGCCAATGCATTTTTGGTTTTGGAATTTAATCCAACCAACTTTATCCCTAACACAGGCGTACCTGCTGGAGGAACTAACTTTGCTGATGATAATGGAGACTTCTACTCTACGTACAACGGAACCATCAACCCAGGTGAGGGATATATTGTCCGTCCGCAGTCTAGTTATACCGACCCTGCAAATACTACTTACGATATGACCTATGAGTTAGGGACATTGAACAATGGAGATATTAGCTATACTTTTAGTAATAATGGGCCTTTGGTTAACCCCGACGGAACACCAAATGTTTTAGCTAATCCATATGCCTCTGCCATTTCGGCTAGTGCCTTTATGACAGCCAATAGTGTAAGTGAAGTTTATTTCTGGGAACATATTACACCTCCTAGTCCGAGTTTACCCGGAGCTGGAAGTATGAACTTTAGCATGGACGATATTTCTTACTTTAATGGCTCAATGGGTATCCCTGCAGCCAATGATACAGGAACTAGTACCGCTCCCAATGGTGTGATCTCTACCGGACAAGGATTTGCAGTTCGCACAAGTGGAGCCGCTGGTACTACGGGAACAATGACTTTCACCAATGAGATGCGTCTTTTAACTGGCAATACCACGCTCAGGTCACCAGTAGAAGTTGGAATAGAAATAGAAAAACTTACGTTGAATGTTAGAAACGATGAGTTTGGAGTAGGAAGTTACACCGGGATAGCCTTTAATCCTGCTGCTAGTGTTGGTTTAGATGAAAATTTAGATACCCAACGTCTGGCTACAGTAGTGTCTTTATACACTCATTTAGAGGATGGAAGCGAGCAATTTGGAATCCAGTCGCATGGTTTATTCGATAGTGGTGTTAAGATCCCAATGGGCTTTTCAACACAGGTAGATGCACAGCTGGAGTATAGAATTTCAAAGTCGGATATGGAAGGATCTAATTTAATTGAAGCTACGGTATACTTAATCGATAACTACACTGGAACGATTACTAACTTAAACGATGGTGATTATAGTTTTAGTAGTGGAAAAGGAGTATTTGATGGAAGATTCACAGTGCAATTCGAAGGAGCTATTCTTGATACAGAAGATGCTATTTTGGAGACAGTTTCTGTCTTTCCAAATCCTACAACCAATGTATTGAACATTGCTTCACCTCGAACCGATATCAATAAAGTAGAGGTATACGATGTGAGAGGAAGAATGGTGAGTAGTTCGGAATATAATTTCAGTAAAGCTGTTCAGTTCGATTTGTCACAATTAGATGCAGCAATGTACTTTGTAACTATTTCTACGGAAAGTGGAAAAGTGACCAAGAGAGTAATTAAAAAATAAAAGATTTTTAATTTAATGTGAAAACCACTTCCATTTGGAGGTGGTTTTTTATTTTAGACTGAAATATTACAAGACCTATTTAGTTTATCTAACATGAAGAAAATTATTCTGATTTTAATATTGGCTGGAGTTGTTGGTTTTTTCTTTTTTTCCCGAAAAGGAAAGGTGATTAAAAATACAGCACTTACTTATGTAGTGGAACCTAATTACATAAACGAAAGTGGAGCGACAGTTTCTGAACGAATTAAGGTGCCAGAAGGTTATCAGAGGGTTGCTTATGATTCTATTTCTTTTCAAGAATACATTCAGCAATATCCTTTGAAAGAGTTTAGCGCAAAAATTATTAATTACGATGGGAACGAATACGTTTACCAGAGTGGTCATGTAGGAATTTTAGAAGTTCCAGTACCTCCCAATGGATTGCAGCAATGTGCAGACGCACTCATTAGAATTAGAGCAGAATATCTTTGGGAAAATAATAGGAAAGAAGAAATAGGATTTAATTTTACTTCTGGGCATTATTGCTCATGGAAACAATATGCCAATGGATTTCGACCTAAAATCAATGGTTCTAAGGTTAGCTTCCATCAAACCGCTCAAAAAAATAACTCTAAAGAAAATTTTTATAAGTACTTAAACCTTATTTACATGTACGCAGGAACTCAATCCTTATACGACGAGTTGCCTAAGGTAGAATCTATTGCCGATGTGGAAGTTGGAGACCTACTTGTTTATCCTGGCAGTCCAGGTCATATAATTATGGTTGCAGACAAAGCGACCTCTAAAACGGGCAAAATTTTGTTTATTTTTGCACAAGGAAATACCCCTGCACAAAGCGTTCATTTATTGAAAAACCCTAATGATGCCGGGATAAGTCCGTGGTATGAGATTGAAATGGGGCAGTACCTTGAAATTCCTACTTATTATTTTAATGAAGTAAAATTTATCCGATTTAAATAAATGGCTCAAAAATTAACAGAACAGGAACTACATAATTTAGCAATGAATATCGTTGGAAAGGATTTAGAGTCTAAAGGGTATGAGTTTATGGGCGTTAATTCTAAGCTAAAGAAAGACCCTCAATTTGTAATGCTAAAGGATAAAGACTTGCACTTCATAATTGTTAGAGCAATTTCATATCCGCAGGACGCAAATGTTTACGATCCAATTTTAATGCGAACTATTAAAAGTCATGCCGATAAGTTTGAGGCTAAGACATACTTCGCAGGCGTGGGGTTAGGTCATGGAACCGATTATGCGAAGCCTGTCATCAAGGATGAAGATTACACGATGGTTTACAATGGTATTCAAGAAATAATATGAAGAAAATTTTACTTTTATTACCTCTATTATGGTTGCTCAACTCTTGCGAAGAGAAACCACCGTCCCTAAAGGTAGTGCAAGGAGATGCCTTTGGGACTACCTATGTTGTTCAATATTTTTCGAATACCGATATTGATGTTGAGAAGGGAATCGAAGAAGTTATTTACAATGTAAATAAGTCTGTTAGCACCTATATCCCCGAAAGCGATATATCTAAAATTAATCGCGGAGATACGACCGTAGTTGTAGATGCTATATTTAAAGAGGTATTTCGTATTTCTGAAATTGTTTTTATCGATTCAAAAGGTTTTTTTGATCCTACAGTTGGAGTTCTTCGTAATGCCTATGGGTTTGGAGATGAAGATGCCATCCAGGAGATTGATGAAAAAACCTTAGATTCACTCCGTCAGTTTGTTGGCTTTAAGAAGGTTGAACTGCAAGTAGACGGTACCGTTCGAAAGACCCATCCTCAAATTTATTTTGATTTTAATGCGGTGGCCAAAGGATATGCTATCGATTTAATTGGACGCTATTTAAAAAGTCAACAGGTAGAACATTTTATAATCGAACTAGGTGGAGAAGTGTTGGCAAAAGGGGAAAATATAGCTAAAGGTAAAGGCTGGGTGTCTGGAGTAGAATCCATAGATTCGGAAATTGAACGTAGGAGCACCAGAGCACTTGTAACACTTGCAGATGAGGCTTTGGCAGCGTCTGGTAATTATAGAAAGTTTAGAATCGATTCGGTTACAGGAAAGAGATATGTTCATACCATAAATCCGCATACTGGAAGGGCAGAACAAAACAATGTTACAAGCGCGGCAGTAATAGCTCCTAGCTGCGGCTTGGCAGATGCTTATGCCACTGCTATTATGGCAATGGGATTTGAAAATGCCAAAGGACTTTTAGAAACAGTTCCAGGAATTGATGCTTACATCACTTATACCAGTACTGCTAACGAGCCGAAAGTTTTTGTAAGCGAAGGATTTGTGTCTAGGTTATTGAATTAATTATTTCTTGCAAACAGGTATCAGTTCTCCTTTTGGAAGCCTGTACTTTTCAATATCCTCTTCTGAAAATTTTGCGGTATAATCTGCTGCCTCCACTCTAAATCCAATTTGTTCTAACTTTTTAAAATAGTCCATTCCGTACACCCGCACATGATCGTATTGTCCAAAGATTTTGGCGCGTTCTTTGGCATCGGTTATCGAGTCGTCTTCAAAAGTTTGAGCTCGCTCTTTTTCGTAAGGAACTTGCAGAATGGCCGTTCCATTTGGAGAAAGAACTCTGTACAATTCTTGCATTGCCTTTGTGTCGTCTGGAATATGTTCCAATACGTGATTACAAATAATAAAATCGTATGAGTTGTCTTCAAACGGTAAGTTGCAAATATCGGCTTTTACATCGGCTATTGGAGAATTGAGGTCGGTTGTGGTATATTCAATATTGGAAAGTTTTCTGAATTTTTTTAAGAATGCCTGTTCTGGAGCAAAGTGTAAAACTTTTAAATTTTCAGAAGAAAAAAACGAAGTCTCATTTTTGAGATAAAGCCAAAACAACCGATGGCGCTCCAAGGACAATGTTCCTGGGGCCAATACGTTTTCTCTCACACTTTCGTAACCGTATGGCAAGAATTTTCGATACGATTTCCCGTCGATGGGGTCTGTGAATTGGTTTCCTTTCAAAAAAAACGCAACGATCGGTCTTACTAGATAACTGAGCCTAATAAGCAACGGGCGGGGAATAAGATTTAGAAAAAATTTAAATACTTTTTGCATGGATTGTTATAGAACGAGCGCATTCTGTCTAAATTCATCTTCTTCATCACTTACGATGCCCAAGGCTTCATAGACATATCCAAAGGTAGATAGTAATTCAGGTTTTCCGTCCACAATAGCGATGTTATGTTCAAAATGAGCACTTGGTTTTCCATCTTTGGTAACAATGGTCCAACCATCTTCTAACTGAGACACGCGATGCGTACCCATATTTATCATGGGTTCGATAGCGATGGTCATGCCTTCAATTAATTTTTTACCTCTACCTCGACGACCATAATTTGGCATTTCGGGATCTTCATGAAGTTTTCTTCCCAACCCATGTCCAACTAATTCACGTACAACGCCGTATCCAAAAGATTCACAATAATTTTGAATGGCGTATCCCACATCTCCCACTCGATTATTCACTTTTAATTCGCGAATTCCGATGTAAAGAGATTCTTTGGTAACACGTAATAACTTCTTGGTTTCCTCATCTACTTCGCCCACTTCAAATGTGTAGGCATGATCGCCGTAGAATTCGTTTTTGACAGCTCCGCAATCAATCGCAACCACATCACCTTCTTCTAGTGGTTTATCGGTAGGTAGACCATGTACAACTGCTTCGTTAACACTGGTTAATAGCGTAGACGGGCATCCGTACAATCCTAGAAAACCAGGAACAGCTCCTTGGTCACGTATAAATTCTTCTGCTATTTTGTTGAGGTGATTGGTAGTAACTCCTGGTTGAACTTCTTTGGCGAGCATTCCTAGGGTTCTCGAAACAACCAAGGCACTTTCCCTCATTAATTCAATTTCTTCTCGTGTCTTCGTAATTATCATAGTATGTTATCTACGGAACCAACCTTTTTTTCTAGATGCAGTAGGGGTTGGTTGATTTTCCCCTATTAGTTTTTGATATATTTCTCCCCAGCCCACCATGCCATTAAAATTTCTATCGTCAATAAACAGATCAGCATTGATCTTTCTACTGTATTTGGTGTCAAACTCCTCTTCAGGAAAACTTTTGTTAATTGCATAAAAAGTAATGCCATTTTGTTCGCAAAAAGCGACCGCTTCATCCAGCGCTTTTCCATGGCGATAGGTCCACAAAATAAGTCGATGTCCTTTTTCCTGTAACTTTTTCATGGTGTCAAAGGCGAATAGCTGTGGTTTACCAATGCGAGGATATTCGTCTTCTACAATAGTACCGTCGAAGTCAACGGCAATAGTTTTAGTGTCCTTGATCATGTAGGTTAATTAAACCACAAAATTACAAAGAAATATCTTATTCGGCGTAGGCGTGTTTGTAATCTGCTCCAGTAACAATGGCTAACATATCTTTTTCTAGCGTTTCCTGTGCATATTCTACAAAACGTCCCATTTCTTCTCCATTTTTGTAGATAATGATGGTAGGCACATATTCAATATTGAGTTCCTTTTCATAGCCTTGTGGTGTATCTTTTTCGCGGGATACTGCTATTACTTCCAAGTTTTTATCTTCAAAATTCAGCAAGTCCAAGATTCTATAAAGAGCAGGAACTTCACGTTGGCTGTCTTCACACCAGGTACCCATAAACACTTTAATAGTCGCTGCTTCTAAATAAGGCTCTATTTTCGAAATGGTAGTAGAGTCTACAGGGTGAGCTTCATAGCTTTCGTTAAACCATGTTTTAAAATGGTCTTGTTCTAGCCCTTTTCTGTCGATTTTCCCTAATAAAATACCAGCATACTCTTCATCTGGATCTGGCACCATTTTATTTAAGTGGGAGTCTGAACTCTCTAAAGTAGTTTCCACTGCATTAGGATCTTCTACCCAAGTATTTTCTTCGGTTTTCTCTGTTTTCGATTTACAAGAAACGATAAGCACAAAGGCAAGGAGGTATATAATATTTTTCATGTTCGATTATTTAATTAGCGATGTTTGCGTCATTGCCTCTGGTTGCGGCACATTGAGTAGATCTAAAATTGTAGGTGCGATATCTCCGAGAATCCCATTCTTGATAAATTTCACATCTCGATCTACTAAAATAAGTGGTACGGGATTAGTGGTATGTGCTGTATTGGGTGAGCCATCTGGGTTTTTCATGGTTTCACTATTACCGTGGTCGGCAATAATTAAGGTTGCATAGTTGTGTTCTAATGCTTTTTCTACGATGCTTTTAGTACACGAATCTACTGTTTTGCAGGCTTTGATCGCTGCTTCCATAATACCCGTATGTCCAACCATGTCTGGGTTTGCGAAATTAAGGCAAATAAAATCGGCACGTTCTCCTTCAATTTCAGGAATTATTTTGTCTCTAATTTCGTAGGCACTCATCTCCGGTTGTAGATCGTAC
Organism: uncultured Flavobacteriaceae bacterium; assembly: GCA_947495135.1. Taxonomy (GTDB): domain Bacteria; phylum Bacteroidota; class Bacteroidia; order Flavobacteriales; family Flavobacteriaceae; genus Aureisphaera. The sequence goes on along the minus strand of CANLXN010000002.1, from coordinate 78,149 downwards.
GTCGCTACTTTAGGTGAAGGGCATAGGAGTCTTTTCTCTCCGTCGAATGGAGTTTCTCTTCCACCGTTAAAGAAGAAGGTCACGTGTGGGTATTTTTCTGTTTCCGCAATTCTGATTTGAGTTTTCCCATAATTGGCAAGGGTTTCTCCTAAGGTGTCAATGAGGTTGTCCTTATTGTAAACTACTTTTATTCCTTTGTATGTGTCATCATAATTTGTGAGTGTCACATAATAAAGAGGAATTTTCTTCATTTCAAATTCTGGGAAGTCTTCTTGCGTGAGGACTTCGGTGAGTTCCCTCCCTCGATCTGTTCTGAAATTAAAAAAGATGACTACATCTTCTTCGGAAATTTTCGCAACCGGGTTTCCGTCTTCTATTTGAACAATAGGTTCAATGAATTCGTCCGTAATGCCTTGCGCGTAACTTTGGTTGATACTAGCTGTCAAGGAATTTGTTTCAGTTCCCTTTCCGAAGACTAAAAGGTCATACGCTTTTTTAATTCGTTCCCAGCGTTTGTCGCGGTCCATGGCAAAATAGCGTCCAATAATAGAGGCTATTTTTCCAGTGGTCTTGGCCATATGGTCTTCTATATCGGCAATAAATCCAACTCCACTTTTTGGGTCTACATCGCGTCCATCTGTAAATCCGTGAACAAAAACATCTTTAAGTCCTTCCGTGTGAGCGGCTGTGAGTAAACCTTTTAAATGATTAACATGTGAATGCACGCCACCATCCGATAGTAATCCCAGTAAATGAACTTTCTTATTATTTTCTTTAGCATACTGAAACGCTCTTTTCAATGCTATCTCATCTTTGAGCGTATCATTTTCAATGGCTAAATTTATTTTGGCGAGATCTTGATATACAATACGTCCAGCGCCCAAATTCATATGCCCAACCTCACTATTTCCCATTTGCCCATCGGGTAAACCAACGTTCATTCCATGGGTTAGCAATTGGGCGTTCGGAAATTTATGGTATAGGGAATCTATAAAAGGAGTTTGCGCCAAATCGACTGCTGAAACCGACGGGTCTTTAGCCATTCCCCAGCCATCTAAAATTAGTAGGATTACTTTTTTGCTCATAGTACAAATATAGCAAAGGGAGGTTTTAGATTTTAGATTTTTGACCTTAGATTTTACTTGGTTTTGTGGTCTAACGCCTCAAATTGTAAATAGATCCTAAATAGAGGCCCTAATAAAATAGGGGGACAATTTAATAGGCAATAGGTATGTCTACAACAAAAAGCTCGGTAAATTTTTATAAACGGTTCTACCAGGCAAATGGTCTATTACTGTCCTTGATACTTTTGTATGGATTCCTTGATTTTTTCTATTCGGTTGTCTGGATCTGGATGTGTACTTTGGAATTCTGGCACTCGATTAGGACCTGCTGCCGCTTTTAGAATTTCCATTACATCAATCATTTCGTAAGGATCGTATCCAGCTTTGATCATAAAACGAACTCCAAGATCATCACTTTCCAATTCGTCACCACGTCCATTGGTGAGTAGTTTGTTATTTCCTATTCCAGAGATAAGTCCGCCCATGTCACCACCTACAGAGCCAGCCTGAGATAATCCTTCCCAGAGTCCAGCTTCGGCAATGCGTTCGCTAGAATGTCTACCCAAAACGTGTCCTACTTCATGCCCTAGGACACCTGCTAATTGGTCTTCATTTTCTAACTGGGAAAAAAGCGCTTGTGTAATAAATATTTGGCCGCCTGGTAAGGCAAATGCATTAATGGCTTGGTCGTCCGCAAGTAGATGAAAATCGTATTGATATTCGCTCTCTCGGGCGATACTGTTATCAACTAATTTCTTACCTACCTTATCCACGAGGTCCTGTGCTCGTTGATCTGGATGAAGTCCGCCGTGTTGTTGGGCCATTTGAGGAGCGGTTTGTATACCCATTGCAATCTCTTCTTGCGGATCAAGAGCGATGGCTTGTTCTCTTCCTGTGTAAGGATTGATTTCTTTGCTATTACAATATTTAAATAGCGTGAAAGCTGCAATTATAAGTCCTATCGCGATGCGTATTTTCCAATTACCTCTCATGACATAGTTTCGATTTCCGCCAAGACAGAAACCTCTTTAAGTTAATACTAACCTTGGTAACTCTAAATTACGAAAGTAATTCGGGGTTGATGTCCAAAATGTTCTGTTTTCGATATCGGGCTATAAAATCATCGGTAAAATGCTCGCTTCCCTTAATCTTTTCCTCTTGTAGAATAGCTTTTAAATCTAATTTCTTATAGGCTTCCAGCATTGGTACAGATACTTTTGCGAAGCTAAAATGCCAAGGTTCGTACTCAAAGCCTTTTCGGTTGGCGTTATTGGTGTAAACTTCGAAGAAACCAAATGAGTTTGCGTGCTTATTGAGCCATTCTTTTAATTTGCAAAAAGGACCATTTCCGTGAAAATTCTTCGCCTGTAATACACTTTTAGGGCGTTTGGCATTGGCGTCGATCAAATCGAGGTCGGTTCCCCAATGATGACGGGACGTACCTGGGATAGTGGAGTATTCGATGATTTTTTCAATGGCGTCCACTGGAGATAGTCCCTGTTGGGTGTAGCGAATGTACTTTCCTTCAAAAATTTCTTTCTGTCGTTGAAAGCTTCTGTACGCAGAAACTACTTCTATTTTTATGTTTTCTTTTGAAGCAGCTTGGGTCATTTCTTTTAGGGCCTTTGCTGTTTCCTTGTGCATGGTGCTAGTGTAGCTCGCTCCTGCAATATCTGGATTGCCTTTTCCGATTAATTGATCTCTGGTAAAAGAGTTTTGAAATACGGTAGCCGAATAGGAGGGCAGAAGGCTTATTCCTGCGCCAATTATTAACGAATTTTTTATGAAATCTTTTCGGTTCATTTTATATTTTAGTGGTGTTAAAATTACGACTAATCTCTGAGTTATGAATATTCGGTTCTCTATTATCCCAAAGGAAGATATTTTAATCATCCTACCTTTACTTAACAAGTTGAATAATGGGAACATTTCCGAAGAAATACTTCAAGAAAGGGTGTTGGAGATGATCACTCAAAATTACGAATGTTTGGGTATTTATGATGATGAAAATTTAATAGGCATTTGTGGAATGTGGTTCCAAACTAGACATTACGCTGGAAAAAGCTGTGAAATTGATCATGTTATTATTGATGATAGTTACCAGAGTAATGGTATTGGCGGAAAAATGATGGAATTTATTTATGAGTATGTAGCAGGAAAAAAATGTAATTGGGTCGAATTGAACACCTACGTACACAACTTTCCTTCACATAAATTTTACAACAACCAGAATTTCGAAGCAAAGGGATATCATTTTGTAAAAGATATTAGTGCAAAATCCAACTAAAGCACGACCAATAACAAAATCATGCGATGGTATTTTCTTATTTTTCCTAATTCCCAGTGCCTATAACCAAGCCTGTGTTGATAGTTCGGTCATTTCGTAAGGCTCCTTTCCTTGTTTAAACATTCTCGCAGTGTGTGGGCCTTTTAGCGAGATGTCACCTCCTTTTACCTCTAACCAGCTTCCTTCTCGAAGTCCTACTACAGGGATGTTATTTTGAGTGTGAAATTCTTTAATACGGGTTTCTCGGGTTTCCCCCATATGCGTGCTTCCTGGGATTGGATCTTGGTAATGTGGATTAATATTGAAAGGGACCACACCCAACGTTTTGAACGACGGAGGATAAGCAATAGGCATGTCGTTAGTAGTTTTCATGGAAACACCACAGATATTACTTCCGGCGCTTGTTCCTAGGTATGGAGTCCCGTTAAAGATTGCCTCGCGCATTGGTTGGAGTACCTTATTCCGATACAATTGTGATACTAAAACAAAGGTGTTTCCGCCACCTGTAAAAATACCCTCTGCTTCCTGTATTGCTTTCACCGGATTTTCAAACGAATGAATCCCAACCACTTTTTTATTGATTTTGTTGAATGCTTTTGCGGCTACTTCGGTGTAATCTTCATGAGAAATTCCTCCCGGACGGGCATAGGGTATAAATAATAGTTCGCTCGCGTCCTTGAATAGCACCGATAGTTCTTCCATGAGATATTCTAGGTATCCACTTCCATAAACAGTGGACGTACTAGCAATGATTAGATTCTTCATTTAATAGGGAGTTAATTGAGTGACTAAGTTAATAGATTAATTGAAATTACAATTTCGTTGCTAATTAACAGTCGTTTGCACATGGTGGCTCGTTGGATAAATGTAAAAACAATACGAAAAGAGAAGAAGGTGTGAATATTTCAGAAGAAAAAATAGAGCGCTTTCATGAAGATATATAAATCCAAAAAAAGAATAATCGTTTTTTGCCTTACACCTAGTCTATCCCATATTTAACATAATCTTGGCGATGCTATTATGATTTTGCTAAGATTTGAGTCGTTATCTTTGAGATATGAAGATACTTTTACGCTTACTCGTTATTTTACTTCCTTTTATTGGGCTTGCCCAAGAATCTACTCGTGTTTCAATCCCGGGTGTCATTACGGCACCGGCTGGAGAAGATGTAGAGGCCATTAGTGTTTACAACAATTCTACGGATAAAGGAACAGTTACCAACGCCCAAGGAGAATTTACACTAGAGGTGGCTCTAAATGATCGTGTCCAGGTAACAGCATTGCAGTATAAAACCTTCACTATTATTATCACGGAAAAGGATCTTATTCAGAAAAAACTTTCCATTTATCTTAATCCATTTGTAAATAAGTTAGAGGAAGTAATTGTAAGAAGTACAGACCTTTCCGGTTATGCAGAATTGGACGCAAAGAACATACAAACGCACGTATACATTCCAGATTTAGATCTTTCATTAGATGCAGTGCGATTTGGATACGACTTTGAGCGCGATCGATATACTGGAGTAGATGGTAATGCGGCAGAAGATGCTCTAGGGCTTAATGATGTTCCTATGGCAAGTGTCGATCTTGGTGAATTAATGAAATTATTTTTTCCTAAAAAGAAAAAATCGTCGGTAGAGATTGTCAACTTAAAACAACTAAAAAATGTAGCTCTTTGGAGTCGGTATACTCCCGCTTATCTTTCTGAGGCCTACAATATTTCTGAAGACAAGATCGTAGATTTCATATATTATGCGGAAGAGCACGGGATGACCATGGAAATGTTAAAGCCAGAAAACGAAATACGCTTGCTAGCTTTTCTCTTGGAAACTAGCGAAAAATATAAAGAACAACTCAACGGTCGGGACTAATTTGAGGTAGTCTGCACAAACTTTTAAATGTACTTACAGCGACGACAAACTTTTGTTCTATCTACGATATTTCTCTTCATTAGCTTCCTTGCCAATTCCCAGCATAAGTTTATCGACGGTAGAATCACCAACGGAAAGGATGTAGAAGGAATTCATATTTTAAATAATTCTTCAAGATTTAACTCCGTTACCAACGCCTATGGCGAGTTTTCAATTACGGTGCAGCAAGGAGATACATTAATAGTTTCTTCTATCACCTACGCGCCTAAACAGGTAATTGTTGAAAAGGCAAGTTACGATAGTGGTTTTATCTCTATTACACTTCAAGAATTGGTAAATGAATTGGAAGAAGTCTATTTGGGGCCTAGTCTTACGGGTAATTTAGAGAGAGATCTTCAAAGAATAAAAGTGACAGATCAAATTAATTTTGATGATGTAGGAATTCCTGGATTTAAAGGGAATCCAGAAGAAAAAATAGCGCCAATAGTGCCAGGCTTAGGTGTGGATGTGGAGTCTTTGTATAAGCACCTTAGTGGCTATTACAGAAAGTTGCGGCTACAGCGCAAATGGGATGCAGAAAATGCGGTGGTCCTGCAAATAATTTATCTTTATTCGCCTTCTTTCTTTGAAGAAGTATACGGTATTCCAGAAGAAAAATTAACAGACTTTCTCCTGTTTTGTGTGGAAACAACCCAGATAAAAAAAGACTTCAATGATCAAAACTTTGGTTTAGTGCTGGAAGTTTTTGCACTTAAAGGAAAAGAATATACATTGCGCCTTCAGGAAAAAAGGGAATAGTATTTGTAACGATTGTAATTATAATTCATCTTTTTCATATAAACACTACTACATAAAATGAAATTATTTCGAATTCTATTATTGGTAACTTTAGTGCCTTTATCTATCTCGTTTACGGTGCATAAATTCTATGTGAGCACTACTAAAATTGAATACGCGCAGGAAGAGCAGTCCCTTCAAATTATAAACAAGCTGTTTATCGATGATATAGAAGATGTTCTTCAAGAACGTTATTCAGATGAAATACGATTAGGAGCCGAGGGAGAAACTCCTAAGGATGCAGAATTGCTCAAAAATTATATTATGCAAAAATTAATTATTGAAGTAAATGGTTCTCCCGTTGTTTTAAATTATATAGGGCATGAATATAACAATGAAGAGGTAAAAACCTATCTGGAGGTGAACAATATTTCTGAATTAAAAACGATCACCATTGAAAACAAAATGCTGACAGAAGTATTTGAAGATCAGCAAAATATAATTAACGTAAAAAAACAGAAGAGACGAAGAAGTTTAATGCTGGATAAAGATAATCCTAAAGGAGTGTTAAACTTCGATTAAATAAGGCGTCAACTGCCCAAGAAAAGCTATTTTTAAAGGCTTTAAAAAATTCAACAAGAACACTATTATGAGAATCTTTAAATACCTATCCTTGGTTGCGCTATTCCTTGTTGCAGGAACCGCTTACGCTCAAGATGAAACTGAAACAGAAGAGCGTAAACCAGGACACTATAACGAAAATCGATTTAAACAGCTCTACGAAGAGTTTTCTACTCCAAATGTTTACAGATCTGGAAACGGAGCTCCAGGCCCTAGTTATTATCAACAACAGGCGGATTATGTGATGGACATTCGATTAGATGATGCGACTTCTAGACTTTATGGAGAAGAGACAATTACGTATACCAACAATTCTCCAGATGAGTTGGAGTATTTATGGGTTCAGTTGGATCAAAATGTTCGAGCAAAGGATTCTAAGTCACCCTTAATTGAAGGAAGTGGAGCTTTTCCAGCTGAAATGGCAGGATCGTTTGTAGGAAAGTACATGGGAGAAGGTTTTGACGGAGGTTTTAAGATTGAACATGTTAAAGACAGTAAAGGAAAAACACTTCCAACTACGATCAATCGCACTATGATGCGTGTTGATATGCCAAATAGTTTAAAGCCGGGAGATAAATTTAGCTTCTCTATTAAATGGTGGTATATTATACCAGATCATACCATTGACCGTGCTCGTAGTGGTTATGAAGTGTTCGAAGATGGAAACAAGGGATATGTAATTGCCCAGTTCTATCCTCGTATGGCGGTATATAATGATGTAGAAGGATGGCAAAACAGTCAGTTTTGGGGTCGAGATGAGTTTGCTTTACCTTTTGGAGATTTTGATGTTACCATTACGGTTCCTTCAGATCACGTTTTGGATGCAACAGGAGTATTGACCAATAGAAAGGAAGTATTTTCTAAAGAAATGATGAACCGCTACAATAAGGCAAAAAAGAGCTATAAAGAGCCAGTACTTATTGTAACCCAAGAAGAAGCAGAAGCTGCATCAAAAGGGTTTGCTACTTCAACGAAGACATGGAAGTTTAGTGCTAAAAATGTACGTGATTATGGTTTCGCCAGTTCCAGAAGATTTATCTGGGATATGATGGCCGTGAAAATGGGCAATAAAGATGTAATGGCGGTTTCAGTTTATCCTCCAGAAGGTAACCCACTTTGGGAAGACTGGTCTACGAAAGTAGTCGCTAGTACGTTAAAGTCGTACTCAAGAATGACCTTTGACTATCCTTACCATAAGGCTATTTCTGTTCACGCTAGAGGGCAAGGAATGGAATATCCAATGATTTGCTGGAACTATGGTCGTCCAGAAAAAGATGGCACTTATAGCGAGCGTACCAAGTATGGAATGTTTGGTGTTATTATTCATGAGGTGGGTCATAATTATTTCCCGATGATTGTAAATAGTGATGAAAGACAATGGACATGGATGGATGAAGGAATTAATACATTTGTGCAGTATGTAGCAGAACAGGATTTTGGTGGTGCTTATCCTGAAGCGATTGCTCCTAATAAGGCATATCCTTCACGTCGAGGCCCAGCGAAGACTATTGTAGATTACATGTCTAGTAATCAAGATGAAATGGCACCTATAATGACCAAAGGACTAAATACGTACGATTTTGGATCGAACGCCTATTCGAAACCGGCCGTTGGATTAAATATTCTTCGAGAAACTATCATGGGACGTGAGTTATTCGATTATGCTTTTAAAACCTATTCGCAGCGATGGATGTTCAAGCACCCAACCCCTGAGGATTTCTTCCGAACTATGGAAGATGCTTCCGCGGTAGACTTGGATTGGTTTTGGAGAGCTTGGTTCTATACAACAGATTATACGGATATTGGAGTTTCAGAAGTAAAAACCTTCTATGTTACGTCAAAAATGAATAGTCAAATTAGGGAGATGATGGAAGCTAGAGGAATGAAAGAAAGTGATCTTCCACCTCTTGTTTATTTAGTAGAAGAAGGTAGCGAGGATTATGAGGAAAGTATGAAGACAGCGACTCTAAATGATGTCACTACACTTCAAGAATACTTGATGGATAATATGAGTGCTGCGGAAAGAGCAAACCTTAAAAGTCCTAAGTTCTTTTACGAAGTTACTTTCGAAAAACCAGGAGGTATTCCAATGCCTATCATTGTAGAGTATACCTACAGTGATGGAAGCACCAAGAGAGAAACATATCCTGCGCAAATCTGGAGAAAAAATGATGCCATGGTAGGCAAGGTTGTTGCTTCGGAAAAAGAAATTACTAAGATAGTAGTGGATCCAGACGAAGAAACTGCAGATATTGATACTTCCAATAATAGCTGGCCAAAGCGTAAGAAGTTGGGAGAGTTCAAAAAATTTAAAGACAATGTAAAAGGTTAAGCCTAATACGTTACTTTAAGAAGCCTCTCTATCAAATAGAGAGGCTTTTTTTATGGCACGTTAAAAAATATATAACTCATAACTCATAACTCCCAACTCATGGTTATATTTGTAACATGTTAATATCAAGACTTCCTTTATTTATTAGCGGTCCAGAAATAGCTTTTATCATGTTCATTGTGTTACTGGTATTTGGAGCCGATAAAATTCCTGAAATCGCTCGCGGTTTGGGTAAGGGTATGCGTCAAATTAAGGATGCTACAAACGATATTAAAAGTGAGATTACCAAAAGTGCGGAGAAGCAGGGAATCGATATGGATATTACTAAAGACTTCAAGAAAGAGATCGATAAGGTCAAAGATGATGTAGACGACATTACTGGGCCTATCAAAAGAAATTTTTAAATGTTCGAAACCCTGAAAAAATGGGATAGAGAGTTCTTTATATACCTTAACAACTTAGGATTTGAAGAATTTGATAGCTTTTGGTTATTTGTAACCCAAATAGAAAGTTGGACGGCCCTTTTCGTATTTTTAATAGGCTTTATCTTTTATTATTACAAGGGAAAGAACGCTTGGATTACCTTGTTTTTTCTAATTTTCACCTTCATATTAACAATTACGTTTACACATTTGGTAAAGGAGTTTGTAGGTAGGTTGCGTCCAAATAATGTAGAAGAGCTGTCCCAGTTTATTAGAGCGCTTCAAAAACCTACTTCTTACAGTTTCTTTTCGGGCCATGCTTCCAGTAGCTTTTCGATCACTACTTTCATGGTTTTGACTCTTCGGAAATATAATAAATGGATCTATTTGCTCTATTTGTGGCCAATGTTGTTCGTTCTAAGTAGAATTTATGTTGGCGTTCATTATCCCAGTGACATTTTAATTGGATCAGGTGTAGGTGTGGCATTTGCATTTTTAGGTTACTTTTTATGCGGATTAACCATAAAAAGGCTGTAATATTTTTTATATCTTGATAAAATTAACAAACACTATCAACTTATGAAAAAAATTATACTCGGCCTCGCCGTAATTTCCTTATTATTTAACGTAAGCTGTTCACAGGATGCTTTAGAGCAAACCAATGAAGAAGCGGCAAACTTATCTACTAAAACTTCCCAAGAACTACTTACCATTCCTCAAATTAATAATGTTATAAGTCAAGAGCTTAAATCTAATGGAACCTTCAGTTGGGAAGCTACTTCAGATCAGGTGCTATGGAGCGCTGTAACGCATGGAGGTGGTATTATTACAATTGGGTATGGTAATAAGGGAGAGAGTTTTAGACTGTCCGATTCGCAAAGACTAACCGACCTTAAAAATGCAATTATAGAATCGGTGACCATTTCCGAAGAAACACTGAAAAAAGATATTCTTGTTGAAGATGACAAAATACTAAATGTTATCGATCTAGAAGTAAAAGATATGTCCACCATAACAGCGCTACGAGCGTTAGACGGAATTCGCTATCTGGAAGCGAATGGGTATTCATTTTATACCAATGAAGCTTATCCTCAAAACGAACGATCCACAAGCGGATGCAGCAAAGATGGACAAAATCTTAACTCCAACGACTATAGAACCATTTCTCCGGGTGCTCAGTTAAGCTGGACTTTTGATGAACATAATATTGAACAAGCCTGGGCCTATAGCACAGGGGCTGGCATTACCGTAGGACTTATTGATACTGGAGTATCTCAAAGCCAGCCATTGCTCGGTAGCCAATTCAATGACGGGGTAAGTAATGGGAGATCTATTCAGAAATATGGGACTTTTATTGATTCAATTTGGCCATGGTCTAACAACTATGATGGGCCTCACGATAAATGTGGTCATGGAACTGCAATGGGATCCACTATTGCTTCACCTAGAAACAATAATAACATGCCTGTAGGTGTCGCCTATAATTGTAATCTTGTGTCTTACCGCGCTACAGAGGATGTATTGTTGAACGATTATCATGAGCGTAAAGGAGTGAAAGACGCATTGGTGCAACTGGGCAATAGAAGCGATGTAAAGATCATTTCGATGTCTGTGGGGTATCCGTGGTCTATTGGTAATGTTAAAGATGGTATTCGATACGCTTACAATCGAGGGAAACTTATTTTTGCTGCGGGAGGTACATCAACGGCAGCTACTAATTGGTATCCAGTAATTTTTCCAGCCAGTATGAGTGAAGCGGTCGCAGTAACTGGAATTACAGATGATGGAACCTATCAGCAGTGCGATACTTGCCACGATGGAAGTCAGATAGAATTTACGATTGTCATGGAGCGTGATAATAACAACGGTCGAACGGGAACTGTTCTCGGTTTTTATAATGGAGATAGAAAGTACGTTGGAGGTTCTTCTGTAGCAACTGCTACTACTGCGGGTATTGCTGCTTTGGTCTGGTCACGTAACCCAGGGTGGTCTCGAAATCAGGTGCTCAACAAGATGAGACAGAGTTCTGAATTTTATCCGAATAAGAGCAGTACTAAAGGATATGGAAATATAGATGCGTTGCAGGCAGTACAGTAATAGCAGTTTTAATCATATAAAAGGCTCAGGAAATTATTTTCTGAGCCTTTTTATTTGTGTAAAAAGTAGCGATGAGCCTTCACTTTCAATTAAATAAAAGGTGGTTGCAATTTTAATGAGGGCTATCCTAAAATGGAGCGCGCTCTTCGTTCTTTTCCGAAAAAATAAAGACCCTAGGTTTTCGGGAAAAACCCCCCGTGTCTTCTAGTCTTTTTCACCTTTTTTTATATGTAAGTAGTCTTTAAGCCTTTTAAAACCAATAGGCTAGGCTGTTTTTTGTTTTGACATAAGAAGATGAGGTCTGTTTTTTATTAAATTATAAGTAGTTTTACAAAAACCTTAAAACCAAATAATTATGAAACTCAAAAATCCTCACAATTTAGGAGTAGTATTATGTTTACTTATGATCTTGGCGTTTTCGTCCTGTGATCCTCACATTCCAGCTCCGGCGGAGTCCATTTCAATTGAAAAAGCCAATTTACTCCAAGATCAGTTTATTGAAACAAGATCTGGTGTGCTCGATTCTGCATTGGGCTTCCAAGACGCTCGTGATTTCCAGTTTTCCTTGGAAACTTTAAAAGAATATATAGCATATGTAGAACAAGAAGCTGCCAAGCAAGGAAAGACTGGGCTAGGTTTACGCGTTCATTTTGCAGCTTATCCTTCCGAAGGAGATTATCCAAACCCAGGGTATTCGACGGTTTTCTTCATACCTACAGCTCAGGTGAGCGACCAAGCAGGAGTAAAAGGGTTTGCGCCTTCACTTCCTATTGATGTAGTGCTGGATAGCGTAAATGCTCTTAATTACGGGACGGGCGGTATACCACCGAACGACCTATAATCCTCGCTAAAAAGAAACAGAACACATGGCCTACTTATTTCCACTAATACAATTAATTGCTGCCGCGATTGGCACGTGGAAATTTGGTAAGCTTACATATCCATGGGAAAAAATGTTAGTTTTTTTCCTGTGGTATACTGTTTTTATAGAATTCGGAAAACTTTTTTTAACAGATGTGTTTAAAATTGACGTGTCTTGGTGGTGGCACGAATCTTACAATGTAATCAGTTATCTGTTTTATCTGTATTGGTATTATTGTGAATTGGAACGAAAGTGGTTTAAAAGAGTCTGTATATTATTTACGTTGATTTTTGTGATTATGAAGGTGTTTGCTTACATCTATCCAGAACAATTTGTAGGAAGCGGCTATACTTTTGTTACTAGTGCTGTTGGTCTTTTGGTACTTACCTTATTTCACTTTTTTCAATTGCTCAGGAGCGATGAAGTCTTGGTTGTAAAATATAAGTTAAGCTTTTGGGTATCTACGGCTCTCCTTTTATTTTACATGGGTATCATACCGTTAGTATTATTGTCTAAGTATATAGATTTGGAAGATACCAGCGATACCATTATATTAATAAGCCTCAACTGCATACTTTATGGATGTTATAGTATTGGATTTTTATGGATGAGAAAGAGCTACATTCATTCCTAGTTGTATTTTCAATTATTGCCTTTTGTTTGGCTTTGACGATTATTATTTTGTTCGTCATCTTTCAGCAAAGAAAAAATAGATTATTACGGAAACAACAGGAGGCAGAAAACAGATTTCGAGAGGAAATTGTAGAAACTCAAGTAGAAATACGTGAAGAAACGTTGCGTAATATTAGTTGGGAATTGCACGATAATATTGGTCAGTTGTTAACCTTGGCGAAGATTCAACTTCAAACAAGTGATGTTCACTGTCCAGCGGTAGATGAAGCTACAGATACTATTGGACAAAGTCTTAATGAGCTAAGAAGCTTATCTAAATTAATTAACCCAGATATTTTTAAGACTTTATCTTTGGGGGAGGCCATAGAATTAGAGATACAGCGTTTTAATCGTATGAAGTATCTAGAGGCAAGTTTAATTTCTTCTGAAGTGAAATTCGATTTAGATGAAAAAGTAGAACTCATTATTTTTAGAATGTTACAAGAGTTTTTTACCAATACAATTAAACATTCAAGAGCATCCAAGCTATCGGTGGCTATGGAATATACCGACGATATGCTCACTATAACAGCGTTTGATGATGGAGTGGGGTTTGATGCTGAAAAAGTAGAACGACACGACGGAATAGGTCTAAGTAATATAAGAAACAGAGCTGAACTTATTGACGCTCACGTGCAAATACAGTCCAGAAAAGGGGAGGGGACAAAGTTTTATTTAACTTACAAAAACAAAGAATTATGAAACATTCTATAGTAGTAGTGGATGATCACGTGTTACTCTCTCAGGCAATAGGAGGTCTGGTAGAAGGGTTTGAGCAGTTTACAGTTTTATATACCTGTAAACATGGACAAGAACTTTTAGAGAAATTCAAAAACCCCAAAAACATACCAGATATTGTTTTAATGGACGTTAATATGCCTATTCTAAATGGTATAGAGACAACCGCTCAATTACAAGAGAAATACCCAGATGTGAAGGTGCTAGCGCTATCTATTGAAGAGGATGAAACACTTATTTTGAAGATGCTTAGAGCAGGAGCCAAAGGCTATTTAATGAAGGATGTAAAGAAATCTGAGCTACAAACAGCTTTGATGGAAGTGATTGAGAAAGGATTTCACCATACCAACACAGTTACAAAGGTATTGGTCGATTCGCTATCCGAAAAAAACAATCCAAATTCTGTGCTGAAGGAACGTGAGTTGGAATTTATAAAGCACGCCTGTACAGAAAAAACCTATCGAGAGATTGCAGATGAGATGTGTTTAAGCCCAAAGACTATCGAAGGATATAGAAATGCCATTTTCGAAAAACTAAACTTGAGAAACAGAACAGGCTTGGTAATTTATGCTATCCGAAATAAGATATTTGTTCCTTAAGTCTAATCTATTTACTAGTTTAAACTATTTAACTCGACTAACTGTAAGGCCATCACGAATGGGCAGTAAGACCGTTTCGAGCGAGGGATGCTCATTAATCATTTTATTGTATCGTATAATTTCTAAGGTATCGATATCGTCTTCTTTTACTTCTTCTACCACCTTTCCACTCCACAGTACGTTGTCGCTCAAAATAACAGCTCCTTTAGATAATTTTGGAAGTATTATTTCAAGATAATTGGGGTAATTTCGCTTATCGGCGTCAATAAAAACGAGGTCGAACATCAGATTTAACTTGGGTACAATCTCCAAGGCGTTACCTGTATGCTGTACAATTTGCTTTCCCCATGGCGAAAGATCGAAATACTTGCGTTGCAAATCATATAATTCTTCGTTGATATCTATGGTGTGCAATTTTCCTTCCTGTTGCATCCCTTCAGCCAAACACAAGGCAGAATAGCCTGTGTAGGTCCCTATCTCAAGTATGTTTTTAGGATGGGTGATTTTAGATAAAACACTCAATACCCTACCTTGAAAGTGACCACTTAGCATGCGGGGTGCTAATACTTTTTGCCAAGTCTCTCGAGAAAGTTGTTGTAGTAATTCTGGCTCCTTTTGCGAATGGTGAACCGCATAATCATCTATTTTCTGAGGTAAAAAGTCCATTAACTTAAAATTCTATTTATCAGTTTTTGCTTTGCTTCCTCATCTTCTCCACACAACCACTGTATCACATTATCTTCCCAAATAGTATCACATTGCTCCTGCGTAAGAATTTTACGATCTTTGGCTAAATCTAAAATTTTCCCAGGATAAGAGGATTGAACTTCACTCTCCATTTCGCCTAAGGGATAAGGATCATCAAGTCCCATTACTACTTGCTTTACTCCTTGATTTTCTACTAGTAATTTAAGCGATCCGGTGTCGTGAACAAGGGTGTCGAAAAAGATGTTTTTATGTCCAACAGCTTTACGCGGGTGTGTTTTTCCTTCAAATAGATCTGGTCTTCCATCAAATCCTTGAATACGTCTTCCTAAATTCATTTGCGCCAATTGTCCTCCATGAGCGAAGCAAGTTCTCATATTTGGGTACTTATCTGCATAACCATTCAGCGTTAAAAAGTGATAAGCATCTGCACACTGCGCCAACATCCAAATAAGATGAAAACGCCAAGAGGTATTTTCAAGTTTTATGAACTTCTCACCATCGTAAGGATGGATCTCAACCGCCAAATTATACTTGCTTGCTAGTTCAAAGATGGGCTCGTTTTCTTCATCAAAAATACATCTCCATGTTCCAATCGTATCCATATAATGAGTTGGAAGGCATAATAACTGTAGGCCTAACTGTTCAACGCACCTTTCAATTTCCCAGAGCGCTCCGCGAACAAAACCAGGGTGAACCACAAATCCACAGGTGAACTTCGACGGATTCTCTAACTGAACTTTCGCATTGAAGTCGTTTTGAAATCGGAGTGCCTGTTTCATTTCTTCTACACGCAGTCCGTTTCCATAAAGTTGTGAAAGATTTAAAACAACAGCATGATCAATTTTAAATCGATCCATCCATTCTAACTTTTCATCTAGAAAGAAACTAGAATCGGTTACTGGCCGACTCCAATCTTTCTGCAACATAAATTTTCGGTCTTTATCCACCCAAAAGATCCCTTTGTCCTTCATGTATTGAGGTATTTCTTCTGGGTAAGGAAGTAAATGTGAATGTCCGTTAATGCGAAGTTTTCGTTTCATGTTGGTTGTCTTAGGCTTATTTTTAAATAGGACTACTGTCTATATTTGGGCGTTTCCCTTTTCCGCAAGCTCCAAAGGGTCGGGCTTTCGTCGCTACACGGTAGCGTACTCTATCCCTAACGCGATGTTGTTAAGTTACAAACTTTTGGTGCGCCCACCATCAACAGGCAAGTTAATACCATTGATATAACTCGCCGCTTCGCTAGCTAAAAATGCAACAGCGTTGGCAATTTCACCAGGCTGAGCGAAACGTCTAGCAGGGACGATGCTTTTCATAAAGGCAGATGCTTTTTCTTCCGAACCATCAAAACGTTTGGAAGCATTTCCAATAATGTCTGCCAATCTATCGGTAGCCGTGAATCCAGGAAGCACGTTGTTGACAGTTATTCCGAAAGGACCTAATTCATTAGCCAGCGTCTTACTCCAGCTTGCCACAGCACCGCGAATAGTGTTACTCACACCAAGCCCGTCAATAGGCTGCTTTACCGAAGTCGAAATAATATTGATGATACGTCCATAGTCTGCCGTCTTCATACCAGGGGCAACTGCCTGCACCAAAATCTGATTGCAAATTAAGTGCTGAGAAAATGCCTTGGTAAATTGTTCTGGATCTGCTTCAAAAATAGGACCTCCTTTAGGGCCGCCAGTGTTATTAATTAGAATGTGGAATATTTTATCCTTCAGGGCTATATCAAGTTTGGTTTTTAACTCTGAAGTATTTGTGAAATCGGCTACAAAATAATTGTGTTTCTGACCTTGCTCAAAGGGTAATTCGATAAGTGTTTCTTTTAACTTTTCTTCGTTTCTAGCCACTAGTGTTACCGTTGCTCCTAATTGAGCTAACTGCTTTGCAGTCGCCTTTCCTATTCCTGCTGTGCTTCCACAGACTAGGGCATTTTTATTTGTTAGGTCTAAATTCATCGTATCGTAAATTCAATTATTTATTTCTTATTTAATTATAGTTGTCAATCAATATTAAAGACAGTTTCAATCTTCCTCGTTATACTTTATGCAAATATTCTTCGCCTCTGTAAAAAATCGAAGAGCTTCAAATCCGCCTTCTCGTCCAACACCACTCGCTTTTGTACCGCCAAAGGGAGTTCTTAGATCTCGGTTAAGCCAAGTGTTTACCCATACAATTCCTGCCTCTAATTTTTTTGACACCCGCATGGTTCTGTTTAGATCACTCGTCCAAAGCGTAGACGATAGGCCGTATTTTACGCCATTTGCCATCTTCAAGGCTTCTTCCTCCGTATCGAAGGGCATAAGGGTCACTACTGGTCCAAAAATTTCTTCCTGATTAACTCTACATTGATCGTCAAAAACCTCAATAACGGTTGGTTGGAGATAGTATCCATCTTCGCAGTCTTGAACTAGTACTCGTTCGCCTCCAAATAATACGTTTCCTCCCTCTTCTTTTGCTAGTTTGATGTAGGATTCAACCTTTTCTAAATGAGGTTTGGACACTAGGGCACCCACCTTGGTATCTGCTTGAAAAGGGTCACCCACTTTTAACAAGGAGACCTTTTGTACAAAGTCCTTTTTGAATTGATCAAAAATAGACCGTTCAACAAAAATTCTGCTTCCACAAAGGCATATCTGTCCTTGGTTGGCAAAAGAAGATCTTACCGTAACCGATAGCATCTTCTGATAGTCGCAGTCGGCAAAAATTAGGTTTGGATTTTTACCTCCTAACTCTAAAGATAATTTTTTAAACATAGGCGCAGCGGTTCTCGCCAAATGTTCCCCTGTTTTGGTACCTCCGGTAAAAGAGATTGCCTTGATATTTGGGTGTTCTACAATGGCTTGTCCAGCCGAAGGGCCTAAGCCGTGAACCATATTTAAAACACCTTTGGGCAATCCTGCTTCGGTTAAAATTTCTCCTAAAAGGAAAGCTGTCATAGGAGTTACTTCACTCGGTTTGGCAACCACCGTATTTCCTGCGGCAATTGCAGGTGCAACTTTCCATGTAAATAAATAGAGCGGTAAATTCCAAGGAGAAATACATCCAACAACGCCAATGGGTTCTCGAAGTGTAAAGTTCATTGTATTTAAGCCAACACTTTCGTGGGATTCGCTTGCGAACTGCGTAATTGCGTGCGCAAAAAATCGAAAGTTAGCGGAAGCTCGTGGAATATCTACCGCCTTTGCAAGGCTCAGCGGTTTCCCATTGTCCAAGGCTTCGGCATGAGCCAGTTTGTCTAGATTGGCTTCAATAAGATCGGCTATTCTTAATAGAATACGGGAGCGATCGTCTATGGTAGTGTTAGACCAAGATGGAAAAGCGTCTTTGGCTGCTTGGTATGCCAAGTCTACGTCTTCTTTTGTGCTGCTTGCTATTTTTGAGTAGACGTTCCCTTTGCTCGGATTATAGTTGTCAAGCCATTTACCATTTTTTGGTTCGCAGAAAGTTCCGTTTATATAGTTTAGAATAGTTGTCATATTATTCGGTTTTCGAACTAAATAATTTTTTAAATGCGTCGTAGGCGGCAAGATGCAGCGTATCTCCATGATCCAATTGTTCGAAATAATTGAACTCTAATTGAGTGCTTGGCGGTACGGTTGTTTTTAGCTTTTCATGAAGCTGTTTTGCTACCGTTTCCATTACTTTTCCCTCTTTTCCTACGCCAATGTAAATTGACTTTTTGGTTGAATATGGAGTTGCTTGAATGTTTAATAAAGATTCGTCGTCCCACCAAAGACTCGGACTTACGATGATATAGTGATCAAATAGATCTGGTTTCTTCAAGAAAATTTCAGAAGCAAGTAAACCTCCTAGCGATTGTCCAATAATGGTTCTTTCCTCTGTTACCATATAATTCTTTGTGATAAACGGCTGAAGTTCTTTAGCAATAAAATCAATGAATTTTTTGGATCCGCCAGTGGTTGGGAAATCCTCTTTATCTTTTATGTTTTTGGTGGGATACGTGAAATCGTGTTTTCGATCTATATTCGAAATACCAACAACAATAGTTTCTGGGATCATGTTTATCCATGAAAAGGAACCAAATTGAACGAGGCCAGCGATATGAATAAAGTCTTCATCGGCAGAACCATCTAATAGATAAATAACAGGATATTTTTTATCGGCTGCCTCATTATAGCTCTGAGGTAAATAAATATTCAGAGTTCGTTCTTCGTTTAACTCATCCGAATAGATGGAAACAGTTTCTCCAATGGCAAAAGGTTGCTTTTCTTGAGCGAATGTTAGTGTGCTCATGAACGTAATTATAATAATAAAAAAGTATGATTTGAAGTTCATTTTTTGCAGGCTTAGTTAGTTCTGATATTTAGCACTGAAGTCGAAATCGAGCATATTTGCCGTAGCATATTAGTTGTTAGAAACTTTTTTATAAGCCATAGCCTTAATTTCTACCACCAAATTAGGGTGAGGTAATTGATGAACTGCTACTGTGGTTCTTGCAGGACCTGTTTCTTTACTGAAAAACTCAGCGTACACCTTGTTATAACCTGCAAAATCGTTCATGTTCACTAAAAAGCTGGTAACGTCTACTACGTCTTCCATTGTGGCTCCTTCAGTGGCGAGGTAGTCTTTGATGTTGTTTAAAACTGCACGCGTTTGTTCTTCAACGTCTAATTTCATGGTACCCATCTCGTCTACTTGATGAACTCCCGCAAATGTATTGTCTGGTAAGCGAGAACTAGTACCGCTAACAAATATAAAATCTCCAACTCTTTTTACATGGGGATACGCTCCTCTTGGTGTTGCTTTTCCTTCTACTAAATTACTTTTCATACTATTATTATTTATTCCTTAATCTATAGCTCTTGAATCTTGTTAAATGCTTTCAATTGCGGTGTTTGTGTCTGGTAGGGATTACATTTTTCCTACTACTTCGTCATCGTGAAGTATTTCTTGAGTTTCTTTCTGAACCATTGTCAGTTTTTCTTTCAAACTCATAGCATCGGTTAATTTTCCATCGTCTAAGAGATTGAGAATGGCTTTGTCTTGTGCTCGTCCTCTGGTCATTGCTTCATGATAACTGATATTCTCATTAAAGGTAACCAATGAATATTTGCTGTAATATTCTTCCGGAAATTCTGCTTCAAAAGCGGTTTCTAGTTTTCTTTTAGCCTGAAATAACCGACTCGCGGTATGCTCTTTCATTTCGTGAAAATTGTCTACTGCTAGATCTGCGATGGCATCCGTGTCTTTTTTCCTTGCTGCTTCGTATGCCGAAAATACTTTTTGCCAATCCCCTTCATGAGCTTCCAATACTTCATCAAAAACGATAACGTCTTCAAAAGAGGCATTCATCCCTTGCCCGTAGAATGGTACAATTGCGTGTGCTGCATCTCCTAACAGCAGCGTTTTTCCGTAGCTGTTCCAAGGAGAGCATTTAATGGTACCCAATGGTCCAGTTGGGTTATCGAAAAATTCCTCTACTAAATTTGGCATTAAACTAATTGCGTCGGGATATTCTTTTGTAAAATATTCTAGTACCATTTCTGGACTGGTAAGGTTGTCGAAACAATAATCACTGTTCGAGTAGGGGAGGAACAAGGTTACTGTAAAACTTCCGTCTAAATTTGGCAGCGCAATCAACATGTCTTCTCCTCTAGGCCAAATGTGAAGCGCTCCTTTCTCGGTTCTAAATCCGCCATCATCGGCTTTTGGGATGGTAATTTCTTTGTATCCGTGGGTAAGCCATTCTTGGGAGAAACTAAAAAGGAATTTCTTGTGGTTGAACATGTTTTTTCTTACTACCGATCCCGCGCCATCTGTTCCTAAGATAACATCTCCTTTGTAGGTAATCTCTTCTCCCGTTTGATAATCTTTAAAGGTTGCAGTCGCATTTTCTAAATCTACGCTTTTGCAACCCTTATTAAATGTAATAGTCACGTTAGGCATTGCTTCTGCTGCGTCGAGAAGGAGCATGTTTAAACCTGGCCGTGAGATGGAGTTAATATATTCGTTTTCCCGACCACTATATTTACTGAGAAAGGTGTTGCCTTCTTTATCATGGATCATCCTTCCCGTCATTGGAATACAAAGTTCTCTCGCGGCTTCTTCTACGCCTGCCAATCGAAGCCCTTTTAATCCTCGGTCGCTTAATGCTAAGTTGATTGATCTTCCTGCGTCTTGGTGTACATCTCTCAAATCTGGCCGTTTCTCTATAAGTTGAACCTCATAGCCACGTTGCGCCATTCGTAGGGCAAGAAGGCTTCCACAAAGTCCAGCACCAATTATAAGTATATTATCTGTTTTTTTCATTTAATTAAAATTGATACATGTAAAAGAAAAATTGTTTGGACCCTTTGTCCATAAGTAATTTAAATTCAAATTTTTCGGCCTCCCAAATAACATAGTTATCTATGCTTTTAGGAACAAACCATTCTGGTCTCATATCGTTGTCGAAGAACGTAACCTTGGTATTTTCTGAAGGTCCTAACTCACGAAGATCGAATTTCTTTATAATGTAACCATCTATGAACTCTTTAGAGGCCTCTATCTCAAAGTAGGTAACTATTTCGTAAGTGAAGTGCGAAGATTTCCAAAGGTAAGAATGGATGATGTTTACTTCACTAGGTACTTCTTCATAAAATAATTTATCCCAACTTTTTGGATCGTCTATCGATACGCCAGAGTCGAAATAATTGCAACTACTCAAGGAGATAAATAGGATCGATATGAGCACCAAATTTTTCACTTAGTTCAATACCTTTTTCAACCTATTCACAAACTCAAAGACGTCTTCAAAACTATTGTACAAAGGAGCGGGAGCAACTCTAATTACATCTGGCTCACGCCAATCACTTATTACACCTGCTTTTGTAAGTTCTGTATGTAGCGCTTTATTGGCACTTTTTACTTGTATGGAAAGTTGACAGCCTCTTTGTTCTGGATCTCTGGGAGTAATGATGTTAATCCGATCGTCTTGTAGATGGTCGATCAAGTATTCGAGGTAGCCAGTTAATTCAATCGACTTCTCTCTGAGATTGTCAAACCCAGCTTCCGCAAAGACATCTAAACTAGCTCTTATAGCCGCCATAGAGAGTATTGGTGGATTGCTTAACTGCCATCCTTCAGCGCCCGAAAGCGCATCAAACTCATGACGCATGTTGAATCGAGTGTCTTTATTGTGTCCCCACCAACCAGCAAATCTGTGTAGTTCTGGATTGTTGGCATGACGTTCGTGTACAAAACATCCTCCTAAGCTGCCTGGCCCACTATTGATGTATTTATACGAGCACCAAACAGCAAAGTCGGCACCAGTATTATGAAGGTCAGGTTGTATGTTTCCAGCGCCATGGGCCAAATCGAATCCAACCATACAGCCATGTCGATGCCCTAGTTCTGTAATTTTTTTAAGTGGAAAATGTTGTCCGCTATAATAGTTGGTGCTCCCAATCATGATTAAGGCAATTTCATCCCCATGCAGATCCATGATTTTTTCTAGATCTTCGAATCTACATAATTCTTCTCCTTCTCTAGGGGTCCAGAGAATAAGTCCTTCCTTAGGGTCATGGCCATGAAACCTTAACTGGCTCTCGACAGCGTATTTGTCGCTTGGGAACGCGTCACTTTCTACAATTATTTTGTGTTTGGTTGCTGTGGGTCTATAGAAGGAAACCATCATTAGATGGAGATTGGTGGTAAGTGTATTCATTACCACTACTTCGCTTGGTTTTGCTCCTACCAGATCTGCCATGTTCTTGGTTAAAAACTCATGATAAGGCAGCCAAGGATGTTCGGCATCGGTATGGCCTTCTACTCCGTGTTTGGCCCAGTCGTCCAATTCCATTTTAATATATGCCGAAGTAGATACAGGTTGAAGCCCTAGCGAGTTTCCGCACAGATAAATTAGGTTATTTCCATCGGTGTCTTTTGGGAGAAGAAACCTATTTCTAAAGGAGGATAGTGGGTCGTTTGCATCACATTGTTGAGCGTATTCCAGACTGTTTTGATACATAGATTGTTTACTTTACTGAAATATTCGAGAAATATAATTTTAAATTTCCTGTACTGTCTTTATGCATTCTTGCAATATTAAGTCCTTTCATTACCTGATAGTCTTCCCAAGTAGTAATCATGGAAGGAGCAGTGGTGTCATTTTCTCTGAACACCCATTCTTTTATTACGAAGTCTTTTCCGAAGTAAAAATCATAAGCGTCTCCAGGTGTATATCCACCTTCATTTCCATACTTGATGGTGAGCATGTTCATGGTATCTTTTGAAATAGGGGCTACTACACTTTCTTTTTCTGAAAACCGAGTGCCTTCGTCCCATACCAAATTGTAGGGAGCTAATAACCAGTATTTGTCGTTAATAAACGATTGATCCGCTCTTAAGTGGGTGCTATCCATTGCATTTCTTTTATAAGAAACGGTGTCTTTTCCCATGATCATTGTTACTGCAGTTGTTTTTGGCTCCCAAATCCAGCTGCGTTCAAAATGACTTTCTCCACGATCCACATTGAAGGTAAATTCTATTTTGTTTACTTGATCCCATTTATCGAGTCCGTTTTTTATTGCAATAGTTCTGGCCGTAGTCATTACGGGATTGGCATCATGATCTGGAATAAATTCGCGACTACCACGATTATTGGTGTCGGTTTCGAGTTCTTTTGCTATGTCTTTACAAGCAAATAAACTAAGGCAAATAAATATAAAGGCGATACTTTTTGTCATGAGGTTGGTTTTTAGTAAAAATACGCAAAGTAATGGTCTACTCATAATTTTTGTATTTTTAAAGTATGGATATTCAAAAAGCTTTCGATACCAATAAAGAGACTTGGAATAAAAAGGTCGCCGTACATTCTAAGAGTGATTTCTATAATATGGCAGCTTTTAAATCAGGCGCATCTTCTTTAAATCGATACGAATTGGATTCCTTAGGAAATGTTCAAGGAAAGTCGTTGTTACATTTGCAATGTCATTTTGGTCAAGATACCTTGAGCTGGAGTAGGCTGGGAGCGAAATGTACAGGGGTTGATATTTCGGATAAGGGTATTGAATTAGCCCAAAGTTTAAACAATGAGCTTGGTTTGGATGCTCAGTTTGTTTGCTGTAATGTGCTGGATACTTCCAAGCATATAAAAGACACATTTGACATTGTTTTTACTAGTTACGGTACCATAGGTTGGTTGCCAGATTTAAATCCGTGGGCTCAAATGATTTCGGATCGTCTTAAAAAAGGAGGGGAGTTTTACATAGTCGAATTTCACCCAATAGCTTGGATGTTTGACTATCAAACCAATCCGCCAGAAATGAAATATGGATACCATCAAAAAGAAGCTATTTATGATGAATATGAAGGAACTTATGCAGAGACTGAGGATAAAATAGTTAGTAAAGAATACGGTTGGAATCATCCGTTATCCGAAGTCGTTAACGCGCTTATCGAAGCAGGATTGAGCATCGAATACCTAAACGAATATGATGCTTCTCCCTATGATATTTTTCCAAATTTAATAGAGAATCAAGATGGGATGTTTGAGCTCCAAGAGAAATTATATCCTTTAGTGTTTGAACTCAAAGCGGTAAAAAGCAATTGAACTTTGGCAAAGTTTAGATGTATTGTGAACATCAGTTCCATTTATTAGGTTGTCCTTATTTTAAACTAAAAGATAGAATTACCTTGCCAAAATTGTTTTTTAATGCTTGGCGTCTTCCTTTAATAAATGCGGGAACTTTTGTTGGAATTTGATAAGTCTTGGAATAGATACACCTAAAATATATGAGTTAAAAGGATTTCTCTTTTCGTAGTCTTGATGGTAGGCTTCGCCCTCCCAAAATTTTTGGAACGGCAATACTTCAGCAGCTACGTTTCCTTCTCCTATTACTTTTTCAAGTTCAGCTATTTTGGCATCAATGATCTGTTTTTGATCTTCATTTTGATAGAAAATAATAGAACGATATTGCGAACCTCTATCAGGTCCTTGCCCGTTTACCTGAGTAATGTTTTGGGAGCCGAAATACACATCCACTAGATCACTGAAACTAACTTTCTTAGGGTCATACATAATCTCAACAGCTTCTGCGTGTCCTGTTCTTCCAGTATTACTGGCCTCGTAAGTTGGATTTTCTGTGTAACCACCACTATAGCCAGAAATAGATTCTTTCACCCCTTTCACACTTTCGTAAATGGCCTCGACACACCAAAAGCAGCCGCTGGCAAAGTAGGCGTATTCATAGCCGTTCTTTCCTTCTACTTGGATAGGTGTTTGTTCTTGTTGGGCCTTGGCTTCAGCTTCTTTATTTGATTTATTAGACTGGCAAGATGCTTGGATGCTGACCAATAACAATGAGAATGAGATTAAGAGGTATTTTTTCATGGTAAAAATGTTTTCATTCATTAAGTAGGGATTTTTGATAAAACCTTTCAGTGAAATTAATAAAAAAAGCCCCCACTAAATGTGAAGGCTTTGTTATAGTATGTCAAAAGGCTTATTTCATTTTAGAAAAAACCTTATTCATTTTTTCACGCTCTTCTTCCGCCAATTCTGGATCAACTAAGATACGACCACTGTGTTCGTCTGTGATGATCTTTTTACGGGATGCAATTTCCATTTGAACTTGCGGTGGAATAGTGAAGAACGAACCTCCAGAAGCGCCACGTTCAACAGGAACTACTGCAAGTCCGTTTT
Source organism: uncultured Flavobacteriaceae bacterium (assembly GCA_947495135.1). Classification (GTDB taxonomy): domain Bacteria; phylum Bacteroidota; class Bacteroidia; order Flavobacteriales; family Flavobacteriaceae; genus Aureisphaera. The sequence goes on along the minus strand of CANLXN010000002.1, from coordinate 52,449 downwards.
TTACGTTTGTTCGAATTCTCTTGTAAGCATTTACAAGACGTTCCTCAATATTTTTTTCGTATTTCTCAGATTCTTTCATCAAGGCATTTTCTTCCTTTTCGGTTTCTGAAAGAATTTCATTTAATTCACCTTGTTTGTGCTTTAAATGAGATTCACGCTCTTTAAGACGATCTTTTGTCGTATTGATAACTTCCGTCTTTTGCTCAATTTGCGCCTTAAATTCTTTGATATGCTTATCTGCTAGTTGAATTTCTAGCTCTTGGTATTCAATTTCCTTACTCAATGAATTGTACTCACGATTGTTACGCACGTTATCCTGTTGAGAGGTGTATTTCTTAATTAGGCTTTTCGCCTCTTCGATAAGATTTTTCTTCTCTTTGATACTCTCCTCAATAACCGCAAGATCGGTATTCATTTTCTCGAGACGTGTATTCATTCCTGCTACTTCGTCTTCTAAATCTTGTACCTCTAAAGGAAGTTCACCACGAACATTTCTTATTTCATCTACGCGAGAATCGATTAATTGTAAATCGAACAATGCTCTCAACTTCTCTTCTACAGTGCTTTCGGTTTTCTTTGCCATATTTTAGTAATAGGTAATTGGATTCGTGTTTTCTTGTGATAAAACCACCATGCCTCCCGGCAAGGCAGGTGCAAAATTAGTAATTTTTTTGCTAAGGTGGGCAACTAATAACTCTTTTGTGTATTGTTCACTTTCGTAATGACCAACATCTGCCAGCAAAATATTATTTTCCGCACTAAAAAAATCATGATATTTAAGATCCGATGTTATAAATGCATCTGCGCCAGCTGCTTTGGCTGCGCTAATAGCGAAACTTCCGCTACCTCCAAGTACCGCAACTGTTTGAATGTCTTTTTTGATTAAAGAAGAATGGCGAATACAGTCCGACTTAAAGACTTGCTTTATATGCTTTAGAAAGTTTTCTTCAGAAAGTGGTGTTTCAAATGTACCTAACATCCCCATTCCAATATGTTGATTGGTATTGTTTAAGGTGGTGACCTCATAGGCTACTTCTTCGTAGGGATGATTTTTCGATAAGGCATCAAGAATTTTTCTTTCTAAGTGTTTCTGAAATGTAACCTCTATTTTCATTTCTGCTTCAAAATGAATTTTTCCTTTTTGTCCAATTACTGGATTTGAATCTTCATTTCCTTTAAAGCTTCCCGTACCAGATTGATTAAAACTGCAGTTGCTATAGTTTCCTATATTTCCAGCACCTGCATTGAAGAGAGCTTCTCGGACAAGAGTAGCCTTTTCGGCAGGAGCGAAAGTGACCAATTTATTAATGGTCCCAATTTTTGGAATAAGGATACTTTTCTTTCTTGCGCCAAGTTTCTCTAGTATCATAGCGTTTACTCCGTTCCACGAATTATCCAATGCTGTATGCATGGAGAAAATCGATATGTCATGTTTAATCGCCTTTAAAATAACGCGTTCCACATATGTTTTTCCAGTAATTTTTTTTACTCCCTTAAATATAATTGGGTGAAAACTTACAATTAGGTTGCATCCTTTTGAAATAGCCTCTTCAACCACAGATTCCAGCGTATCCAGTGTAACAAGAATTTTGGTAACCTTCGCATTTTGGTCACCAACCAACAAACCTGTATTATCGAAGTCTTCGGTATAGGCAAGTGGAGCGAGGTCTTCCAGTAGATGAATGACATCTTTTACTTTCATCGATATTATTTTTAAGTAAATATAAAGGAATAAGTTTGAAGCGCGAAGCTTAAGTTAGGTGAGTGTCTTTAAGGAAAAGGGCGCTTATTTTCCGGGTATTTATGAAATAGAGATCTATTACAATGTTATCCAAGTATTGATAATATCAAAGCAGCTGTTATTTTTAGGCAGTCTGTTGTCTACACATCCCGAATTCCGAATCTAATTTGTATTTTCGTTAGATGAACTTACGCAAGCTGCTTTTTCCATTTTCCATCTTATACGATGGAGTCACATCCTTGCGTAATTTAGCTTATGATAAGGGCTGGAAAGAGAGTGAAGCATACGATATTCCCGTTTTATGTGTTGGAAATTTATCGGTAGGTGGAACTGGAAAATCTCCTATGATTGAGTATTTAATTAGTTTTCTTCAAAAGGACTATGAAGTTGCGGTATTGAGTCGAGGGTACAAAAGGAAGACCAGTGGTTTTTTAGAAGTAAAAATTTTTAGTACCGCTGAGGAAGTGGGGGACGAACCACTGCAGTTCAAGCAAAAATTTCCTAAAATCACAGTAGCTGTCTGTGCAGATAGACGGGAAGGAATTAATAACTTGAAGAAGAAAGCTGAAATTGTTTTACTCGATGACGCTTTTCAGCATAGGAAAGTAAAACCAGATTTTCAAATTCTATTGACTCCTTACAACGATCTTTATTTAGACGATATGTTACTACCTGCCGGCAACCTTAGAGAGTCGAAGAGAGGAGTAAGCCGAGCAGATGTTATTATTGTAACCAAATGCCCTAACAATGTTTCATATATAAAACAACAGGAGATCATTTTTAGAATGAACTTGAAACCTGAACAAAAGATCTATTTTTCGCGAATAGGATATGACGCAAATATTCATGGTAAATCGGAAGTACTACCCATCGATTATTTAGCAGGTAAAATCTTTACACTGGTTACTGGAATAGCAAATCCAAAACCATTGGTTGCCTATTTAAAGGATAGAGAATTTAAATTTAACCACCGGAAATTTCCAGACCACCATAATTTTACAGCCTCAGAAATTGAAAAGCTAAGAACTAATGAGCTTATCTTGACAACGGAAAAAGATTATATGCGGCTTCAGCCAAAACTAGATAAGTTTGCGCTTTATCATTTGCCTATTACTACCATCATCTTAAATGAACAGGGTTTCTATTTGAAAAAAACAGTATTAGAGGCAATAGAGCGAAAAATGCAGAACTAGTCCTCTACAGGTAGTTTTTTGTTTTCTATAGTACGGAATATTTTTTCGAAGAATTCCTCTGTTTTAAATGGCTTCGGTATAATCTCATTGAATCCAGCCCTATAGAAATCGTCTAAGTTTTCATCAATCGTAACCGCGGTAAGCGCAATAATTGGAAGTGTTTTGTCGAATTTCCTAATTTCTTGAGTCGCTTCAATACCACTAATTCCAGGCATGTGAATATCCATTAGGACTACCTCAAAATTATTTTCTTTCACCATGGCAATAGCGTCTGTTCCGTTATCGGCTACCTGACAAACCATTTTGTTTTTTTCAAGGATTTTTTTGGTGATCATTTGGTTGATTTTGTTGTCTTCAACCACTAAAACATTTCTGTTTTCTAATAGAGAGTAATCCACGTCGTAAATAATATTTTGTGGGGTTTTGGTTTCTGAGAATTCTTCCGAAATAGCGAAGTTGATGTCAAACCAGAATTTCGAACCTTTTCCTAACTGACTATCCAATTGAATCTTACTTCCCATCAATTCCAATAGGTTCTTCACAATGGAAAGTCCCAGACCAGTTCCTCCAAACTTACGATTAATCTGCAGTGAAGCTTGAGAGAATGTTTCGAAAATACTCTTTTGTTTTTTCTTGGAAATACCAACTCCATTATCCTCTATCTCAAAATGGAGGGCGACCCTGTCCGAAGTTTCCTGAATTTTTTGGATACGAACATGTACATCCCCGTTTTGAGTAAATTTTAATGAGTTACCAATTAAATTAATAAGAATTTGAGAAAGCTTAAGTGGATCCCCCAATACCTTTTCTGGTATAGATTCGTCAAATTCAAAATGCAAATTGTTTTTCTTATCGTCTGCAGACTTTTTCAAGGCAACTAAAACGTCGTTGGTATGTTTTTTAATATTAAAGGACGTTTTTTCTACTTCCACTTTATTTGCCTCCAGTTTATTAAGATCGAGGATATTATTAATAAGTGAAAGCAAATACTCTCCTGAAAATTTCAAGGAATTAAGGTGCTCCTTTTGATCTGGTTTAGGATCTTCTTCCTGTAAAAGATGGGTGAGCCCCGTTACTGCGTATAAGGGTGTGCGAAGCTCATGTGTTATTGTAGACAGGAACTGTGCTTTTGCTAACGATGCTTTTTCTGCTTTTTCCTTTGCCAAGAGAAGTTCGTTGTTTTTATCTTGAAGTAGTTCGTTGGCTTTGGCTCTAAGATTGTTATTTTTATAAAGTGACAAGGTAAGTAACGAGAGAATAACAATGAGTGCAATGCTCAAACCTCCGGTCATTTTACCAAAATTAATCGATTTTCGTTGCTTGTCGATATTGGTTTTTTGAGCTTCAATTATATCGGTTAAAGCACTAATGCTGGTTTCGGCATCTACACCTTTGGAAACAGCATTGATAAAGACTTGATTCAAAGAGTCGTTCTTTCTACTGTAAGCCGCGAGTTCTGTTTGTGCCAACTTGTAGTCCATTTCGCGCGTTGCGATCTCACTTTTAATACGATGACTAGCAATTCTTTGTTTGGTGTAAGCTTTGGTGTCAATAATTTCCATTGCCCTTGCTAGCGCTTTCTTTGCTTCCGATAGGTTTTTTTGAGGACTGCCGGTATCTAAGTTTAAATAAGAGTCTGCCTTGCTTAAATAGGAGAAGGATTCTTGATATTTATAGTTTTTGGAATTAAAGAGAGGTGCTGCCGCATCAAAATAATTGATTGCGTTTTTATGATTTCCTCTTTTCTGTTCTAAAAGCCCGGAGGAGAATATGACGTCTGCCTGTCCTATTTCATCCTTTAATTCTATGAATAGTTCGTTTGCATCATTGATATACTGTTCAGCCTTGTCAAACTCTTCTGTACGGGTTAAAATGAGTCCGTAGATATTGTAAGACTGTGCTAGAAAACTTTTCTTGTCAACGGTTTGGAGTATGCTAATTGCTTTTACAATCTCCGTTTCTGCCTTGCCGTAATTTTGAATAAAGTAGTAGAGGTTTGAAGTGGTTATTTTTATCTCGGCCTTTAAGAGTTGATCATTAGTAGGGTTCACTAATTTATTTGCTCTTACAAACTTGACAAGGGAAACTTCGTATTCCTGATTGTAAAGGGCTTGTAGCGCTTCCTTCTGATACTTTTTAACCAATGCAATAGTATCCTGATTAGTATTTTGAGCCTTGGCGCCAAAAAAAACTAAAAAGGACAGTAATAAGAGGGTTAGTTGTTGGTATTTTAGTCTGTTCTTATTCATTAAAAGCTTGCACTTTGTCGATAAATATAGTTATTTCTTCGATATTTTAGTGATTAATTCGATAATTCTCGACGAATATCCGATTTCATTGTCATACCAACCAATTATTTTTATCATTTTTCCGATTACAGAAGTCATTCCAGCATCAAAAATACACGAATGGGTATTTCCAACAATGTCGATCGATACAATGGGATCCTCTGTGTATTGTAAAATCCCTTTTAATCTATTTTCAGCGGCATTTTCGAACGCTTTATTAATCGCTTCTATTGAAGTGTTTCGTTTTACATTAAAAGTAATGTCCGATAAAGAACCATTAGGAACTGGAACTCTAATTCCGCACCCGCCAATTACATCTGCTAAATTTGGAAAGATTTTGGTTAGTGCCTTCGCTGCACCCGTAGTAGTGGGGACAATCGATTGCCCAGCTGCTCGAGCTCTGCGAAGATCCCTATGCGGTTGATCGTGTAAACTTTGATCTGTAGTGTACGAATGAACGGTAGTTATATAAGCTTGCTCAATACCACAGAGATCGTCTATAATCTGGAGCATATGAGCAGCATTGTTGGTGGTGCAGGATGCATTTGAGATAATGGTGTCTTCGGCACTCAAACTATCATCATTAACTCCCAATACAATTGTTTTAATGTCATCTTCCAAAGGAGGTACCGATAGAATAACCTTATTTGCTCCAGAATCTAGATGCTTTTGAAGTTCATTTCTAGTTTTGAATTTCCCTGTAGATTCGATGACAATGTCGATGTCGGTCCAATTTAGTTTAGAAAGTTCCTTTTCAGAAGTAAACTTAACTCCTTTGCCTTCAATTGTGATTGTGTTTTCCGTGAAGCCAACCTCTTTATGAAGTACTCCATGAATGCTATCATACTTTAGCAGGTGGCTAAGGGTGCGCGCATCTGAAATATCATTAATGGCTACCACATCTATATCGGGATGATCCAATAGGAGCCTGAATAAAGTTCTGCCAATACGCCCAAAACCATTGATAGCTATTTTAATGGGGTTTGCCATATGCTTTTCTACTGAAATGTTAGGTAAGATGTTTTTGCGCCTTGTATGATGATCTCACGAGCGCCCCACTTTCTACATGACGAAAGCCCATTTCTAAGCCTATTTCTTCGTATTTCTTGAATTGCTCTGGCGTAATAAACTCTTTTACAGGAAGATGTCTTTTAGATGGTTGAAGGTACTGTCCAATAGTAACAATATCCAATCCAACGCTTCTCAAATCTTCCATAGTTTGTAATACCTCTGCCTCGGTTTCTCCCAAGCCCAGCATAATTCCGCTTTTGGTGCGAGAAATACCTTGTTCCTTTAGGTAGCGTAATACTTCTAGACTGCGTTCATATTTTGCCTGTATTCTAACTTCTCGGGTAAGTCTTTTTACTGTTTCCATGTTATGAGAAACAACTTCAGGAGCCACTTCGATAATGCGATCGATATGTCGCGTTACTCCTTGAAAATCTGGTATAAGTGTTTCAAGGGTGGTTTCTGGATTCATTCTGCGAATTGCTTTCACTGTTTCTGCCCAAAGGATAGATCCCATATCCTTTAAATCGTCACGATCTACCGAGGTGATTACTGCGTGTTTGATTTCCATTAATTTGATAGAACGGGCTACTTTTTCAGGTTCGTCCCAGTCTACAGTATCAGGTCTCCCAGTTTTTACACCACAAAAACCACATGACCTTGTGCAGGTATTCCCTAAAATCATGAAAGTAGCGGTTCCTTCGGTCCAACATTCACCCATATTGGGACAGCTCCCTGAAGTACAGATGGTATGCAGGTTATATTTATCCACTAAACCGCGAAGTTCGGTGTATTTCTTACCAGTTGGTAGCTTTACTCGTAACCATTTTGGCTTAGGAGCAGGTCTTGTTGTATCTAAGGTTTGTGTTTCCATAGGCGTTACAAAGATACGACTTAAAAGTTCCAAATACCAACTGCAAAAATTGATTTCAAATTCAATTGTCTGTAAAATTGAATGCTAAAACAGGAAGGTAAGCTCGTGGTTTAAAGCGTTGTTAGAAACCAAAAACTGAAAGCAAGAAGCACGAAGATACCAAGGCCGCTAAATAGTTTTATGAACTTTGACGGTTTTTCAGCTTCCGGCATGTGTTTTCCGAAGACGAGCTTATAACAGATGATTGCATAAAATGGTGCCGTAAGGAATGATAGAATGGTAGCAATCTTTATGAGCAGTCCCATTTCAGAAATGAAAAAAAAGAAAATTGAAAGTGTTCCTGTAATTAAAATCAATAACCAAATGAGATATCCTCGTTTGAAGGGGCGGTCGAAGATGAGTTCTGCCGTTTTATGCATAACTCTAGGAGATCCATCTAATGTGGTTAGAGTGGTACTAAACATAGTTGTTAATGCTGCAATACCTATAATAACTCTTGCCCATTCTCCTAAACTAGAAGTGTACATCGAAATAAGTTGGTTGGCGAATGTTGTTCCATTGACCGAAAAAGATTCGTTACTTCCATAGAGAACCAATGCACCTAATGATACGAAACCAATAGCTAAAATTGTGGTGGCAACATATCCAACATTAAAGTCGAATAAAGATTGTTTGAAGGTAATAGACGGATTGGTTTTTTTCTTTTCAACCGTCCAAATAGAATGCCAAATGGTAATATCCAATGGGGCAGGCATCCAACCCATAAAAGCAATTAGAAAAGTGATGGAAAGTGCATCTGTAGGTAATACTTGGTCAAAACTAATAGTGCTTGCTGTTTTTATGGCTAAAACCACGGCGACTATGGTGCTTATGGTTAGGCAGGTAACAATTATCTTCATTAACGAATCTAGTGCCTTGTATTTCCCAATAAGTAATATGGCAAAACAAACGGCAGTAACTATCGCAGTCCAAGTTACCATGCTGCCAACACCAAATATGGAGGATGCAATTCCAGCAGTTACGATAGTTACTGCCGTTTGAATGGTAAACATAGTTGCAAAAGTGAGAACGAAGTAGGTAATCAATACTCCACGCCCCATTTTTTTGAATCCGTGTAATAAGCTATGGCCCGTTGCACTTGCATATCGAGGCCCAAATTGGAAAAAAGGATACTTGATGAGGTTGATAAGTAATAAGGCCCAAAGTAAACCAAACCCGAAATCGGCTCCCGCTCTAGTAGACTGAACGAGGTGTGATACTCCAATCGCTGCTCCAGCGAAAAGAAAACCAGGGCCTAGTTTTTGGAGTGTGTTTTTCAAGAATCTCTGTTTTGTGTAATAATTTGAGCCAATAACTTCCGTGCTCTTAGGAGTCGCACCTTAACATTGCTTAGTGGTTCCTGCAGCGCATCACTTATTTCGTTGTAGCTCATCTCTTGAAAGTATCTAAGATTGATAATTTCCTGATAATGTGGTTTTAGCTGCTTAATATATCGCAGCAGTTGCGCGAGATTTTGTTGGGTAATTAATTGGTCTTCTGGAGAGGGTGCCTTATCTGCAATTCTATTTATCTGTTCTTCGGAGGCATCGGTAGTTTGAGATCGGATAGAAGCGTTTTTCTTCCTACTCATATCAATTTGTATGTTTTTAGAGATGGTTATTAACCAAGTGTCAAATTCATAACTTTCGTCGAAACTATCTATTTTGTCGAACGCTTTGGAAAATGTTTCCATAGTGATGTCCTCGGCATCATGTTCATTTCCAACTCGTTTTAGCTGAAATCCATAGACTTTATTCCAATATAAATCAAGCAAAAAGTTAAACGCGCTGCGTTTACCGTCTTTGGCTCGATTAATTTGGAACTGAATACTTTCCTCGTTTATTTCCACCTTTTCGGTTTTGAAATGGAATTAGTAATAAAGATAGACAATTGAAAGAAAACTAGAAATAATTCTAAAAATGGTAGAAAAGGGAAAAGGTCTCTTTCTTTAAGATTTTTAGTAGCAGCTCCTACGAAGATATACTGCATTAAGAACCTAAACAGAATAATGGATATTGAAATTTTCAAATCAATGAAAAGTAACGACGGAATTAGAATAATCCAGAATAAAAGTGTTGAAAAATAGTAGAGCCCCAGCATCGCCTGGTGCTTTGGGTTATAGTGCCTGGCTGTGGTAACATGTCTTCTTTTTTGTCTAAACCAGTCCTTAAAATTCTTCTTAGGGACAGAAATTGTAAAAGCATCCGGATGTGTACAAATAGCAGTGTTTTCTTTAGTAGCGGCCTCATTTACGAAAAGATCGTCGTCTCCAGAAGGAATGTTCATGTGCGACATGAACCCTCTATTGTCATAAAATAGTTGACTTGTATATCCTAAGTTTCGACCTACTCCCATGTAAGGAATTCCTGCCAATGCGTATGAAAAGTACTGAACAGCTGCAAGGAGTGTTTCATAGCGTATGAGCGCATTTAAAAATCCTTTTTTCTTTTCATAAGGGCCATAACCTAGAACTAATTGTTTTTCATTGGTAAAAGACCCTGCCATTTCTCTGAGCCAGTTATCGGAGGCAGGTCTGCAATCGGCATCTGTAAATAAAAGTCGTTGATGCACTGCTCTCTTAATTCCAAGTGTAAGAGAGTATTTTTTATTACTCCAAAATGCTTCGTTGTTTTCAATATTAACGGTGTGGATTTTATCACTTTTTTCAGCAAACGACTCGATGACCTCTTTCGTCTCATCGATAGAAGCATCGTTAATAAGGATGAGTTCAAAATTGGGATGATTTTGAGCCAGCCAAAGCGGAATGTTTTGTCTAAGGTTGTCCGCCTCATTTTTAGCGCAAACAATTACTGACACAGGAAATAGCTGTGTTTGAGTCTTTTGAGGTGGTTTAAGAAAGGAGAATTTTGAAAATAGAAGATAGTACCCGGTATTTACTAGTACAACCGCAATTAAAATGTAGATAAGCAGCATCAAGGCGCCAAGTTACAATTTTTATTCTTTTGGATTTTCATTGCAATTGCTAAATTGATCTGGGGTCTTCCCGCAGAAGCCACAGGCTTCACCTTCCTTGTTTAAAAATGGACTTTGACTGGCACATGTACCAGCAAATTCACCGTCCTTTTTTGCCCATAATTTAATGGCAATTCCAGCTACGGCCAACAATAATAAAACGAGCGTAATTACAAAAAGTCCCATGCAATATATTTAAAGTACAAAAATACAATGTTTCTTTCGGAAATGACAGGAATTTGGTTAAATTTAAATCGAAAACTAGCGCACTATGACTATTAAAAGATTACACATTCCATTACTTATTTTATTTTCAACCTTTCTGTTTGTAGCATGCAAAAATGAAGGCGACACTGCATTGCCGAATGCAAATGTGGATGATGCTCCGAAAAAGGAATTGCCACAGAAACAAAAGGATCGTGTGAATAGTGTTATGACTAAAATGATGGTTACTTCCGAATTAAAAACTTTTACAAGTGCAACAGTAACGGCAGGGCTAACAGATATGCTACAACAAGAGAAAGGTCCTTTTACGATAATTGCTCCATCCAATGAGGCGTTTAAGGGGTTGCCAAAGGACGAATTAAATAAATTATTGAAGCCTGAAAATAAAGGAGCGCTGGTTGAGTTACTTAAAAACCATATTATTAAACAAGACTTAAATTCTGCAGACCTCACTAAATCATTGAGAAATGGAGCGCAAGTTTTGACAACATTAGGGGGAGCGAAGCTAACACTTTACAAAGATGGTTTAGATATGATTCTAAAAGATGACGCAGGGCAAACTGCAGTTATCGGTAAAAGTGATATCCTAGGTTCGAACGGAATTGTTCATGTTATAAGTGGTGTTTTAACAGTTACTAAATAACATTCACTTCCGGCTCAATGTAGATGCCGAAATCTTCTCGTACTTTTTTCTGAATTTTCATGGCTAATTCCCAAATTTCAGTTCCAGTCGCATTCCCATAGTTTACAAGTACTAAGGCTTGGTTTTTATGAACTCCAGCGTCGCCATATCTCTGTCCCTTAAATCCGGCTTGTTCAATGAGCCACCCAGCTGGTATTTTGAATTGAGTGGATGAAACCTCATAATAGGGAGCGTTGGGATATTGGTTTCGAAACTTCTGAAAAGTTTCTGTATTTACCACGGGGTTTTTAAAGAAACTACCACTGTTTCCTAATTCAGCCGGATCAGGTAATTTTGATTTCCTTATTGCAATAACCGCATCGCTTATATCCTTGATCGTAGGGTTTTCAATCTCATTGTCTTCCAGCTTTTGCTTTATAACACCGTAAGATGTCGATAGATTGTGCGATGAGTTGGTGAGTTTAAATTGAACACTTGTAATTACAAACCTGCCTTTAGCTGCATTTTTAAAAATTGAATTTCGATATCCAAAATCACATTCTTCCTTGCCAAACACCCTCATTTCCAAATTCTGCATATCGAGGACAGCGCATTGCACAAAAACATCTTTTAATTCCACTCCGTAAGCACCAATATTTTGAATAGGAGCGGTGCCTACATTACCTGGTATAAGGGACATGTTCTCGACGCCTCCATAATTATTGTTTATGCAGTAGAGTACAAACTCATGCCAGTTCTCACCAGCCTGCACCTCCAGCATAGTTTCGTTTTTATCACTTTTTAGAACCTTTATTCCTTTGAAGTTAATGTGGATTACGAGTGCATCGATGTCTTTGGTAAGAAGCATATTACTGCCACCGCCCAGAATGAAAATTGTGGGATGGATTTTACTTTGTAACGCTTCTTTGAGCTCGCTAATTTCAGAAACAGAAATAAAAAAACGAGCCTTCGCATCAATACCAAATGTATTGTAGTCTTTTAAAGACTTATGTTCTTCAATTAGCATTATTCTGTGTATTGCTCTAGCGCCGCTTTCAAAATCTCAACTGCTCTTACTAAACTGTCCTTTTTAAGTACATAAGCAATCCGAACTTGATTAAGTCCAACTCCTGGAGTAGAATAGAATCCAGCTGCGGGTGCAACCATAACAGTTTCACCGTTTAAATCAAAATCTTCTAACAACCATTGAGCGAAGGCATCACTATTTTTAATGGGTAATTGAACGATACAATAAAAAGCTCCTTTGGGAACCCCTACCTGGACCCCAGGAATTTCTTTTAGGCATTTAATTAAGGTGTCTCGTCTGTCTTTGTATTCAACGATCACATCGTCAAAATAGCTTTGCGGAGTGCTTAGTGCTGCTTCACTAGCAATTTGTGCAAACGTGGGCGGACTCAAGCGTGCCTGTGCAAATTTTAAAGCAGTGGAGAGTACTTGTTTGTTCTTGGATACAAGGCATCCAATTCTAGCTCCGCACATACTATATCTCTTAGAAACAGAATCGATTATTATTCCGTGATCTGCCATACTTGGTTCTTGCAAAATTGAGTAGTGTTCTAAACCATCGTAGGTGAACTCCCTATAAACCTCGTCGGCTACCAAAAACAGATCGTGCTTTTTTACAATTGCAGCAAGCGTTTTAATTTCTTCTTTCGAATACAAATAACCAGTTGGATTTCCAGGGTTACATATAATGATAGCTTTTGTATTAGGAGTAATTAGTTTTTCGAATTCTGAAATAGGAGGTAAGGCAAAATTGTCTTCTATTTTTGAATTAACAGGAACTATTTTTACCCCAGAAGCAGTAGCAAACCCATTGTAATTCGCATAAAAAGGTTCTGGAATAATAACTTCATCTCCCATATCACAAATAGTACCCATGGCAAATAATAGGGCTTCGCTTCCTCCAGTGGTAACTATAATTTCGTCCGAATTAACGGGAATGTCATTTTTTTGATAATAGGCTGCTATTTTATCTCGGTATTCTTGCGATCCTTCAGACCTGCTATAGGCGAGTACCTCAAGCGAGTGGGTAGCAACCGCATCCATTGCAGCTTTTGGAGATTTAATATCCGGCTGTCCAATATTTAAATGATAGACCGTTTTCTTCGCTTTGTAGGCTTTTTCGGCAAAAGGAACTAGTTTTCGGATAGGTGATTCGGGCATTTTTATTCCCTTGGAAGATACATTCGGCATGGTTTATAAAATTAGATAACAAAAATGCGAAATATTTATTTAAATTTCATCGGTTTACCCCCTTTTGGTCTAAATTTTATATCTTTTAAATCGAATGAAAAAATATAACAAGTTTACGACCCTTTTGTTCTTTTTGACAATCCTTTTCGGACTTGATTTTGTTGGGAATGCTCAAGAAGGATTTAGACTTCCTGAAGGACAATCAAAGGACCGAATCAATTTTGAACTCATTAATAATTTAGTGATAGTACCAGTTGAAGTAAACGGAACGCCACTATCATTTTTATTGGATACGGGAGTAAATTCTACATTGCTTTTTAGTTTGTCTGAAGCAGATTCTGTCGAGCTTAATAACGTGAAACCAGTTAAGATTAAGGGGCTTGGAGACGGAGGTGATATCGCTGCGCTTGGAAGTATCAATAATAAAGTGAAGATTGGAGATGCCGTCGACAACGACCATGAACTTTATGTGATTTTCGATGACCGGATTAATTTTTCACCGCGCATGGGAGTGCCTGTACATGGTGTTATAGGGTATGACTTTTTTAGAGACTTTGTGGTAAAAACAAGCTATGTATCTGAAGTAATCACTATTTATGACCCAAAGACTTTTGAGCAAAAGAAATGTACATCCTGTGCAACCTTAGATCTTGTTTTTAAAGGTAACAAGCCGTACGTAGAATTGCCTATACGTGTAAACGATTCGATAGCTACTGTCGATCTTTTGGTAGATTCAGGTGCCAGTGATGCCTTGTGGTTGTTTGATGAAGATTTAGGAGTGTCTGAGGCGCCTAAAAATTATTTTAATGATTTTCTCGGACTTGGATTGAGCGGAGGAGTTTATGGAAAAAGGTCCAAATTAGAGATGATTAAATTGGGAGGGTATTCTTTGCGAAATGTGAATGTAGCTTTTCCAGATAGTATTGCCTTGAGAAACCTTCGGAAAGACGAAACCAGAAGTGGTACACTGGGAAGTGATATTTTGAGGCGTTTTACAGTGGTAATGAATTATTCCGAAGGGAAATTGACCCTTCAAAAAAACCGCCTTTTTTCAGAACCTTTCAACTACAATATGGCAGGCCTTATTATTGAGCATGATGGAATGGTACCGGTAAAAGATGTAAAACGAGGAGGTGATGTAAATAGGGACTTGGATGCTAGTAACACAGCGGGTAACATAAGTATAGAATTGAATACTATTTTAACCTTTTTCCTAGCGCCGAAATTGGTGGTTGCCGAGGTTAGAAAAGATTCTCCTGCCGCTATTTCAGGAATTTTAAAAAACGACGAGGTACTTTCTATAAATGGGAGACCTGCACACGCATGGGAGTTGTTCGAATTAACTAGATTGTTTTCATCTAAAAGTGGGAAGAAGATAACCGTAGAAGTAAATAGAGAGGGAATGGTCTTAAAGAAGCGATTCTACCTCAAAGAGGTGCTATAAAAAAAACCGCCTATTCAAGGCGGTTTTCATACTATTTAAAGTAATATTTTACTTGGTCTTTTCTAGAATGCTCTTTCCTTCGGCCATTACCTCACCCTTAATTTTCAAGGCTTTAATAGGCTCGTCGGCATTTGAATATACTGTTACGGTCTTTCTGATCTTTCCAACACGTTTTGTATCGTATTTCACCTTAATCGCGCTGGTTGCACCAGGAGCAATAGGATCTTTTGGTTTTTCAGGAACAGTACAGCCGCAGCTGGATTTTACATCACTAATTATCAAAGGAGCATTTCCAGTGTTTGTAAATTCAAAACTGCGAACTCCATCACTTCCTTTTTCAATTTCACCATAATCAATGGTTTCAGTCTTAAATTCAATTTTTGCCTGCGCATTCGCGGCAAAACTTACTAGAGCAATTACTGCTAATAAAACTAATTTTTTCATATTTTCTAAATTTAGGAATAGCTAAAATAGGTATCTTTCTTACAAACTGCAAAATAAGTTATTCACTTTTATAATCTTACGGTTTAACCTACTTTTGCATACTTATTCCAAAAATCAGACCAAAAATGGCACTAGAGGCAAATTATAACTCAAAAAGCGTAGAAGATAAGTGGTATAGCTACTGGATGAAGCACGACTTTTTTCATAGTGAAATAGACGAAAGAGAACCGTATACCATTGTCATTCCACCTCCAAATGTAACTGGAGTGCTACACATGGGGCATATGCTTAATAACACTATACAGGATGTATTGATTCGTCGCGCCCGCCTTAAAGGATTAAACGCTTGCTGGGTTCCTGGTATGGATCACGCTTCTATTGCCACGGAGGCAAAAGTGGTTGCTAAGTTAAAGGAGGATGGGATAGATAAATCCGACTTAACTAGAGAGGAATTCCTGAAACACGCGTGGGATTGGACCGATGAGTATGGAGGAGTTATTCTTGAACAATTAAAGAAATTAGGAGCTTCTTGCGACTGGGCTAGAACAAAATTTACCTTAGATGACAATATGTCTCAACAGGTGATCAAATCGTTTGTAGACTTATATAATAAAGGACTTATTTATCGTGGGTACCGCATGGTAAACTGGGATCCAGAGGCGAAAACGACCTTGTCCGACGAAGAAGTTAATTATGTAGAGAAACAAGGAAATTTCTACTATATCTCCTATAAGATTCAAGGGAGTGACGAAACGCTTACTATCGCTACTACACGGCCTGAAACCATCTTTGGGGATACCGCTATTTGTATCAATCCGAACGACGATCGATTTACCCATTTAAAAGGTAAAAAAGCGATTGTTCCAATTTGTAATAGAGTGGTTCCAATTATTGAAGATGAATATGTTGATGTTGAATTGGGTACTGGTTGTTTAAAGGTAACTCCCGCCCATGACATAAATGATAAAATGCTAGGCGATAAGCACAAGTTGGAGGTGATAGATATTTTCAACGAAGATGCGAGTTTGAATAGTTTTGGGATGCATTACGAAGGTAAAGATCGTTTTGTTGCCAGAAAAGAAGTTACAAAGGAACTAGAATCCTTGGGGGTGCTTATTAAAACAGAACAGCACCTTAATAAAGTAGGAACAAGTGAGCGTACCAAGGCTGTAATAGAACCTCGTTTAAGTGACCAATGGTTTCTGAAAATGGAAGATTTGGTGAAGCCAGCCATCAAAGCGGTGCTGGAGGAAGACGATGTGGTTCTTCACCCTAAAAAATTTGAAAGCACCTATAGGCACTGGTTGTCTAATATTCGAGATTGGAATATTTCAAGACAATTGTGGTGGGGACAACAAATCCCAGCTTACTTCTATGGCGATGGAAAAGAAGATTTTGTAGTTGCTGAAAATTTGGAAATGGCAGTTTCCCTCGCGAAAGAAAAAACAGGGAATAGCGATCTCACTTCGGCCCATTTAAAACAAGATCCAGATGCATTGGATACATGGTTTTCCTCCTGGTTATGGCCCATGAGTGTTTTCGATGGTTTAAATAACCCAGAAAACGAAGAATTTAAATACTACTACCCAACAAACGATTTGGTTACAGGCCCAGATATTTTGTTTTTTTGGGTGGCACGTATGATTATTGCCGGATTCGAATACACTGGAAAGCGACCTTTTAAGAATGTTTATCTAACTGGTTTAGTTCGTGATAAGGAGGGTCGTAAAATGAGTAAACAACTGGGGAATTCTCCAGATGCCTTAAAGTTAATCGAGGAATATGGAGCCGGTGGTGTGCGTGTAGGTCTTCTGTTAAGTTCGGCTGCTGGAAACGACCTTATGTTCGATGAAGCACTCTGTCAACAAGGGAAAGCCTTCGGAAATAAGATATGGAATGCTTACAAGTTAACTCAGTTGTGGGAGGTGAGTGATAACATAGAGCAACCTGCTTCCTCTGCACTCGCTATCAAATGGTATCAGTCAAAAATGGGGGAAACTCTGGAGGAGATGGAAGATCACTACAGCAAGTACAGAATAAGTGATGCCTTAATGAGTACCTACAAATTAATTTGGGGAGATTTTTGTTCGTCCTTTTTGGAAATGGTAAAACCTGCTTATGGGAGTCCGATAGATCATAAAACGTACCAGCAGGTGATTGCTATTTTTGAAGATAATCTAAGAATTGTTCATCCTTTTATGCCTTTCCTTACGGAAGAATTATGGCATGAAATTTCAGAAAGGAGCCCTGAGGGAGCACTCATAATTAATCATTGGCCGGAAAATAAGGATATTGATAAAGAGTTAATTACCGATTTTGACTTTGCAGCAGAAGTAATTTCCGGTATCCGTACCATTCGTAAGGAGAAAAATATTCCAATGAAAGATGCTATTTCTCTTTCAGTTATTAATTCTGAAAGTGTTTCAACCGAAACTGATGTGATCATTTCTAAGTTGGGTAATATTTCAGAAATAAACTATATAACCGAAGCATTGGACGGTGCCCTTACTTTTAGAGTTAAGTCCAATGAGTATTTTGTGCCGATGGAAGGTGCGATTAATATCGAGGAAGAGATTGCTAAACTTTCGGAAGAACTTAAATATACAGAAGGGTTTTTAAGAAGTGTACAAGGCAAACTGAAGAACGAAAAATTTGTGAGCGGTGCTCCAGAGCAGGTGGTTGCGAACGAACGCAAAAAAGAGGCGGATGCCATCGCTAAAATTGAGACAATTAAGACGTCCTTAGCAAGTTTGAAATAAAAACTTATTACTTGTTGTTTTTCCAAATTGAAAATAAACTTCTTTTGCTCGATTGATATTCTTCGGGCAACTCTAGGAAGGGTTCTAGTGTAAAAGTAAACGGTTTGCTCGCGTCAAAGTTCCAATAGTTTCCGTTCAACTTGCCGTCGGTAGTTTTTAAATTCCAATTGGGTATGTTTACAATTGAATATTTTCCTTCGGGATTTACATCTATGGCGTAGTCTGATAGGTTTGAATAGTCGTTGTATTCTAAGGTTAACTTTGCGTTCAATACACCCTCTTTAACTGAAGTAAATTCAATTTTTTTCGATGGATATTTTTCAAGTTCACTTCGCCATTCACTGGGGTTGTTCATTATTTGAAATAACTCTTTGGCGACGGCAATACTATCTTCTTCGTTTCGAATAATAGTAAAGAGGTTTTCATTTTCAATAACCATGAGTTTGGTGATTGGATTTATAGTAATGGTGGTTTTTTCGGAAGCAATTCTGCTGTCCTCAATTCCGAAAAACATACCAAGTACATAAAGGGCTATTTTAATAACTTCCATAAGTTCATTTTAGGGCGTTTAATTGGGATTATTTTCTGTATAAGAAATAGCGATTAACGGCTTCAATATAGAGACGCTTGGCTTCATCTTGATCCATATTTCTTGATTGGAACAAGGCGTTGGTTTTGAACGCACCTATTAGTGGGTTACTACTGTTAGGAGACGTCTGGTCATTAGTAGCGCGCTTGTAGTAGGCATATAGTTTTAAAAGAATATCTGCAGGAAAGGGTTCCGTATGTGCGTTAATACTGTCTACAGCTTTCAAAAAGGCGATATGAAGTTCTTCAGAATCCATATTATTTACTAGCCAATATTGTTAGACCACCCTTTACTTTTTCATCCAACTTTACATTAATTTTTGTGTCTAATGGCAGGTATAAATCCACTCTAGAGCCAAATTTTATAAATCCGCTATCTTCTGCTTGTATCGCTTTCTTTCCTTCCTTGGCATAATTAACGATTCGCTTTGCAAGTGCTCCAGCAATCTGACGGTGCAATACATCGCCAAATACAGGAGAATTTACTACTACCGTAGTTCGTTCATTTTCCTCGCTGGCTTTAGGGTGCCATGCCACTAGGTATTTTCCAGGATGGTATTTGCTGAATACAATAGGTCCTCCAACTGGGTAGCGCGTTGCGTGTACATTAAGCGGTGACATAAATACCGATACTTGTAGCCTTTTTTCTTTGAAATACTCTTTTTCAAATACCTCTTCTATTACAACTACCTTTCCATCTACGGGTGAAAGAATATGTTGATCGTTTAGAATGAAATTTCGTTTTGGGTTTCTAAAAAACTGAAGAATTAAGACCACAAAAACTAGAATAGTTAATAAGATCAAAACTCTCAACCAGCCAATAGAGACAAATTGGTTGGTCACTATACTAGCTGCAATAGCAAGAATAAATGTAATGGTGATTATTTTAAATCCTTCTTTATGAAACATAGTTTGATACTTCTATAAATGCGTATATAAATGGGCTACTGTAAATAATACTGTCTAATCGGTCATAAATACCTCCGTGTCCAGGCATTATTGTCCCGCTATCCTTGACACCCGCCTGCCTTTTAAATTTTGATTGAATTAGGTCTCCGGATGTGCCTAGTACACTCACTAAAACGGACAGGGCGAGCCATGTCGTTAATGTTAAGGTGTTGGTATAGTTAAAGATAAGAAATCCTGCGATAAGGGATCCAGCAAAACCTCCAATAAATCCTTCAATTGTTTTTTTCGGAGATATACGTTCTAGTAGTTTTCTCTTTCCAAAATTTTTACCAACGAGGTAGGCGAAGCTATCATTGGTCCAAATTAGTATAAAGACTCCAATGATTAGTTCCTTGGTGAAAACTCCGTTTCGGTAGGGAATGAGGGTAAGGAAGACAAACCCACTAATAATATAAAAGATAAGAGCAATGTATTTTTTCTTCTCGAACATTGGAATAATTCTACCTACTATTAGTAAATCCTTTAATAGAAATAGGTTGACAAACATGGCTAGTATTACATAAATGTAGATAGCATTTAGGCTAAATGTCTTATAGCTAAGGAAAAACATGAATACTCCCAATAGGAGGTAAGAGACGTAGCTTTTAAGATGGACCAGCTTTTGGAATTCATTAATGGCGAGAAGTCCAAGTAGAAAAAATAGTAGTAAGAACCATTCGCGTGCTGCAAACATTGCAAATATGACAATCGAGATATAGAGTAATCCCGAGATACTTCGCACGATAAGTTCCTTCATAAATTATAGGTCTTCCAATAGCAGCAAATATAGGTTTTTTGTGCTACTTCCATAACTCATAAAGTCTTTTTCCTTGTTACTCTCAAAGTCTTGTATGGTGGTAATATTGCTGGGAATGTGCTGTGTGCTTTGGTTTTTGATGTTGCGTAAGCCTTCACTTATATTTTCAACTAATTGGCTGGTGGTGGCAAAAATCACAAAATTAGAAGGGAGTTCATGAAGCTTTTTTTCCTTTACTTGATTGGATGAAAGAAGAATAGAACCATTGTTAGCAACAAGCGACTCACAGGTTGATAAGAAAAAGGTAGATTTTGAGCTTTTGTTAAAAGTTAGATTATATCCATCGAACTTGGTCTTGAGTTGATCATTGATGCAAAAAACTTCTTTTTCGTACCAGTCGTTCTCAAGTAAAATATTGTCAAATGCTTCTGCTATTTCTTCTAAGTTTTCACAATAGAGAAACTTTCCACCGTTTTTAGTGAAGTTATAGGTGAACTTTTCATCAATAGGCAGCTTCTCCTCTGGGAAGTATTTGCTATGGCCAGCATCTTTCGATATTTTTTCTGGTCCTTTAGAGTGAGATTTTAAAAGTCTTTTGAACAGACCCATGCATGGTATTGTTGAGGATTTGTACGCGTTTCCACTCAAAGATATAAAATCTACATTGAAGTTCTGTAAGAAAATTTAAATACTACGTGAAAACGAAGTTAAAAAAAGCAACAACCTACGAGGTTGTTACTTTTTCTTCTTCCGGATCTTCTTTTTCCGGATCTTCTTTTGAAAATGGTCTTTTTCCAAAAATACGTTCTAGACTTTCCTTAAAAATGACTTCTTTTTCAAGAAGCTCATTTGCAAGTTCTGTCAGTTTATCTTTGTTATTTTCAAGCAATGTGATTGCTCTAGCGTATTGTTCTTCAATAATATTGGAGATTTCCTCGTCTATTAATTCTGCTGTCTTTTCACTGTATGGCTTATTGAAGCCATAATCATTTTGTCCAGACGAATCGTAATAAGTAAGATTACCCACTTTATCATTTAATCCATAAATAGTAACCATCGCTCTGGCCTGTTTGGTCACTTTTTCAAGATCACTAAGTGCTCCTGTAGATATTTGATCAAAGATAACCTTCTCGGCTGCCCGGCCACCCATGGTTGCGCACATTTCATCCAACATTTGTTCTGGGCGAACTATAAGCCTTTCTTCTGGTAAATACCAAGCTGCACCTAAAGATTGTCCTCTAGGAACAATAGTAACTTTTATCAAGGGAGCGGCGTGTTCTAACATCCAGCTTACTGTTGCATGACCAGCTTCGTGGAAAGCAACGGCTCTTTTCTCTGCCGGTGTAACAATCTTGTTCTTTTTTTCTAAACCTCCTACAATTCGATCTACTGCGTCCAAAAAGTCCTGTTTACCAACAGCCTTTTTATCTTGGCGAGCAGCAATTAGGGCTGCTTCATTGCACACATTGGCGATATCTGCCCCAGAAAACCCTGGAGTTTGCTTCGCTAAGAAATCGGTATCTAAAGATTCATCTTTTTTTAGTGGTCGAAGGTGTACCTCGAAAATTTCTTTACGTTCTCTAACATCTGGCAAATCCACATAAATCTGTCGATCAAATCTTCCGGCTCTCATCAATGCTTTATCCAAAACATCAGCACGGTTAGTTGCCGCTACCACAATTACGTTGGTATTGGTTCCGAAACCATCCATTTCAGTTAGTAATTGGTTTAAGGTATTTTCACGCTCATCGTTAGAGCCAGAAAAGTTGTTCTTTCCTCTAGCGCGTCCAATAGCATCAATTTCATCGATAAATATGATAGAAGGAGATTTCTCCTTTGCTTGTTTGAATAAGTCTCGTACACGAGAAGCTCCAACTCCAACAAACATTTCTACGAAATCTGATCCAGATAATGAAAAGAAAGGCACTTTAGCTTCGCCAGCAACTGCACGTGCTAAAAGTGTTTTACCCGTTCCAGGAGGTCCTACCAAAAGGGCACCTTTCGGGATTTTACCTCCAAGGGAAGTATATTTTGTTGGATTTTTCAAGAAATCTACAATTTCCTGTACTTCTTCTTTTGCACCTTCCAGACCGGCTACATCCTTGAAAGATGTTTTTACATCGGTTTTTTCATCAAACAATTTTGCTTTTGATTTTCCAATATTGAAAATCTGCCCGCCAGCACCACCACCAGCTCCTGAGGACATTCTACGCATAATGAAAATCCAAATTCCAATGATTACTACAAATGGTAGAAGAGTTAATAACAACTCACCCCACATATTCGAGTCTGTGTTCCAAACAATTTTGGTGTCCAGAGAACTTTCCTGTTTTATTTGATAAATAGTGTTTTCAAAGTTTTGAAGATCTCCAAATTCAAACTCATAAACAGGTTCGTTTGGACCTGGTTTAATAAGTGCGTTATCCGATTTTGAAGAATGAATTTCTTTGTTCCTCGCTTCTGGAGTAAGATAAACTTTCGCAACTTTTTTATTGATAATCTCAATTTTCTCAACATCTCCATCTTTTAGAAAAGTTTGAAATTCAGCTTGAGTAGTTCTCGCAGGCTTTGTCCAGTTACTTCCTCCAAAAAATTGGAATCCTATAATCAATAAAAAGATTCCTATATAAATCCAATAAGAATTAAATTTAGGTTTGCGTATTTCAGGTTTTTTATTTTCGTCTGCCATTTGGGCTTCTTCTTTAAATTGTGGATTCTATTTTCATGGTTTTTGCGTCACCCCAAAGACCTTCTATATCGTAAAATTCTCGAATGTGTTTTTGAAATACGTGTGTTACAACATGCACGTAGTCCATAAGAACCCACTCGGCATTATCGCTACCTTCGATGTGCCATGCTTTTTCCTTCAAACTTTTACTAACTAATTTTTGAATGGAATTGACGATTGCATTTACTTGCGTATTCGAAGTACCGTTGCAGATAATAAAATAATCACAAACTGTGTTTTCTATCTCCCTTAAATCAAGCACAACAATGTCTTGACCTTTTACCTCTTCAATACCTTTAATGATGTGTGATACTAGTTGATCTGCACTAACTTCTTTTTTTGTCATTCAGAATATTTATTTAAGCAAAGTTATTACTTTTTTGTTTCTTGTTGCCGTTTTATAAGGCAACATTAACAGAATACTTATTGCAGTGAATATAATCAAACTTAGTGCCATTGGCTCCACCAACGACTACCTGAAAGATATTAGTAAAAAGATGGTGTTGGAAGACGAGACAATTGTGGTGGCGGAGCAGCAAACAAATGGTCGAGGTCAAATGGGGGCTGGCTGGTATTCTAAATCGGGTGAAAGCCTCACCTTTAGTATCTTTAAGAGGTTCTCTGGTCTTACTATTATGGGGCAATTTCAGGTTAATTTCACGGTTGCTTTGTGTCTTAAAGAAGCGCTAGAGGAGCTGGGTATGGAGCAGGTCTTTATTAAATGGCCTAACGACATATTGGCAGTCTCGAAAAAACTGGGGGGAATTTTAATCGAAAATAGGTTGCAACAGGATCAAGTTGTCAGTTCGATCATTGGAATTGGCCTGAATGTGAACAATGCTGTTTTGGATCATTTACCACAAGCAACTTCGATGCTACTGTCGGTAGAAAAGGAGTATAATTTACATGAAGTAATGCAGTTGATCGCCAGTAAAATATGCAAACGATTAGAGGCGTTAAGTGGGGAATTTTCACAAGACCTTCAGCGACAGTTTGAGGACGCCCTCTTTAGAAAAGATGTGATTTCTGTTTTTGAGGATGCCAACCAAACTAGGTTCAATGCTATCATTCGCGGAGTCTCGTCCATAGGCGAGCTTCTTCTGGAGCTGGAAGATGAAAAGATTCAAAAATTTCAGCTTAAAGAATTGAAGCTGTTGTATTAAAGTGCTGCCATATTTGTAGAAAGACTCTCTAGAAATTTTGTGATAGGCCCCTTAATCATCATCGCCATCATTGGGTTAAAATCTCCTTCAAATAGAAGTACCGCTTCGCTGCTATTTTCAGAGATTTCGGTAATGTTTCCGGTAAGTGTAAAAGGAAGTTTATCACTAATTGCTCCTAAAACAACTTTGGTAGGAGAGCTAACTTCTTTTACTTCCAATGCAATTTCAGGCATTCCTTTCAACGCAAAAACAAACGCATTATCTCTAATTACTTCGAACTTGCTAGTGTTTTCAGGCATGAGTTGTTCGAAGTTTTTTACGTCACTTAAAAAGTCGCACAATGCGGAAGCCGATTTCTGAACTGTTACTTTGTTGCTTGTTATTTCCATTTGTTTAGTTAAGAGTTAAGAATGGCAGGTTCAAAAATAGAGCCTCCAATTCAATGATAGGATTGCAAAGAGCGTGCCTATTTCCAGGTACTTGGATTTTTTCTCCATTCGCCTAAGGTTGCGGCTTCTTTTGAGGTGATATAGTTGGATTTTTCGGCTTGAAGCAATAAGTGATCGTAATTACTTAGTGTATGAAGTGCAACTCCTGCATTGCTGAAATTTTCAGAAGCAACATCAAATCCGTAAGAAAAGATCGCTACCATACCTTTTACGTTAGCGTTTACAGCATTTAGCGCATCTACCGCTAGAAGACTGCTTTTTCCAGTACTAATAAGGTCTTCTACAACTACGACTGTCTGGTTTGCTTCGATTCTACCTTCAATCTGATTTTGACGACCATGTTTCTTGGCTTCCGGACGGATATAAATAAAAGGAAGGTCTAAATAATCTGCAACCAAGGCTCCAATTCCTATTGCGCCAGTGGCAACGCCGGCAATAATATCGGGTTTGCCATAGATTTGTTCAATTTGGTTGGCAAGATGTTCCCGTATAAAATTTCTGATCACTGGATAAGAGAGTGTTATCCTATTATCACAATAGATTGGAGATTTCCAACCAGATGCCCATGTAAAAGGGTTTTGTGGTTGCAATTTTATTGCATTAATTTGCAATAGCAATTCAGCAGTTTTTTGAGCTGTTTCTTTGTTTAAAACCATACTGCAAATGTATAAAGTTTTTGTGAAAGACATCCCAATTATTCTCTCTACAGAGAAAAAGATTGGCAGTCAGTATACTTCCATACCACTCAAGGAGGCTAAGTTCAAGAAATTGGTACGGAAGATTAATAATGGGGAACTTTTTTATGTCAATGTCTATCATAAAAATGAAGAGAAATTAGAAAAATTTCTTCGAAAAAAATTACCTTTTGTAGAAGCAGCTGGAGGGTTGGTTTATAATAATAAAAGAGAAATTCTTTTCATTTACAGAAATGGGAAATGGGACTTGCCAAAGGGACATTTAGATAAAGGTGAAAGTCACGAAGCAGCTGCCATTAGAGAGACAGAGGAAGAGACAGGTGTGCAAGACTTAGTGGTGAAAAAATTTATAATGAAGACCTATCACGTGTTTAAACGCAATGATAAGTTTAAGTTAAAGGCTACGTATTGGTACGAAATGTATACCGAATTTGATGGCGACCTCATTCCTCAAAAAAACGAAGGAATTAAGAAAGTAAAGTGGAAAAACTTCGAAAAGTCGCAAAAGGCACTCCGCAATTCTTACGAAAATATAAAACTGTTATTCCCTAAAGAATATTTAACCACCCACCCGAACGATAGGATATCTTAAATGCGCTTTTTCGTAATTGGGTGATTGTTTATGAATCCAATCGAGTTGAGCATACCAATTGTTCGCAAAACCTGGATCGGTTGCCTTTTTGCTTTCAAATTCGTCTTTTATCTCCGGGTTGTTTTCTAAAAATTCTGCCGCTTTGTCTTCCCAAACGTACGGTGAGAAGCCTTCTTTCTGTTGTAAAATAGTGTCAAAAAAATTCCAATTGAAAAAGGAATCGGGTGCCATTGGCTCCAGTGTTTCTAAAATGTAGCGTACACCTCGTTGTTGTGTTTCCACCACATAATCTCCCGCCTTAATTACCACTTCTTCTTCGGAAATGTCTACTTGAGTATTGTAATGTGCGTAATGTCCTTCGTACGGGTTTTTTCTAGTCTGGTAATCTTTAATGCGATATACCTCCGCTTTTATCGTAGTATCTGCTTGGACTTTGGAATAATTAATTTCATTGACGTCTAAAAGTTGCATAATATTCCAGTACCCTTCTGGGATGATGTATTTTTCTGGGATCGTGATAGATGCAGCAGCTTCGAAATAGTTGTAGTAATCGACCTCCTTGGTAAAAGGTTGTTCGCGATCGTATTTTAACCGTTCTTTTCCGGTTATCTCACTTTTAATTCTTGTTCCTTCATATCCCTTAAATGAAAGTTTCGTAGTTTGAGTGCTGTCTATTTTCCAATTAACGGCGTATGATGACCCTGGCTTGTAATTGGAGGGGGCATTTTTGCGAAGTTCTCTAACTACTTCGGCATCCCTTTCAGCAATGCTTATAAAACTTTTCATGAGTTCGTAGGTGCCTTGAACACGATCTGAATACGGTTTCAGCATATGTGTTTCTACCATCATCCCCACGGTATGGAACAGACTTGTGTATCCTGTTGAATATCGAGGGTAATCCATAAATTGAGAAAAACCAGCTTCAGGAGTAGTTCCCCAAACATTTACATAAGGGGTAATGTCCCATTTCTTTTGCTGAAGCGAGTCTGCTAGCTGCGGCATTAAGGTTTTATGGACGTAGTCTCCAAGTGGTCCGCCTAATTTGTTGTGTTGCGTAAATAAATGGGTGAGGGTGTATTGATAGTCTGCTCCGTTGCTCACATGATTGTCGATAAAAAAATCAGGATCTACAATGTGAAAGATATCTGCAAAAGCCCTCGAGTTGCGTGTATCACTTTTGATGAAATCTCTGTTGAGGTCGTAGTTACGGGCGTTTCCTCTGAAACCGTATTCTTTCGGGCCGTTTTGATTAGTTCTGGTGCCCGTGTTTCTGTTCAGCGCTCCTCCAATATTGTAAACTGGAATTACAGCGATAATAGTGTTCTGTGGAGCGGGAATTTTACCTTCGGCCAAATCTCGCATAAGGATCATAGAAGCGTCAATTCCGTCGCTTTCGCCGGGGTGAATTCCATTATTGATTAGAAGTATATTTTGTTTTTTATCGTTTGAAAATTCAGATTCTAAGGTGCGGTTGGGGTTGAAGGTAACTAGGTGTAGTGGTTCTCCGCTATCTGTTTTATCCATTCTATACATGGATACTGAAACATACGCTTCGCCTAATTCTTCATAAAACTCAATAACTTCTTCGTAGGTGCCTGTTTCGGTTCCCATGGAAGCCTCAAAGGTGGTGGTGAAATCAAAATTAGACGGATCTTTTTCCGAAGAACAAGAAGCAAAAAGTAGTGGTAAGATGAAAAGAAAATAGAATCGGTTCATGGTGGGTTGGCTTTTAAACAAATATAAGACGAATGGCAGAGGTTTTTGTTACTACTCTTGGTATTGCAAATAAAAACACTACATTTAGTCAACTTCCCAGTTAAAGTATTAGCGTCATAGAAATGACGCCTGTCTTCTTAGAGACAAAATGTGTTAATGATTTATTTAGTCTGAATAGGCCGAAAACGGACACTAAACAGGAGTAGGTATCATTAATTGGTACAGGGGTTGACCCAGTAAGTATTCCTTATTTTCAGGAATTAACTCCTTTAGATATAATTAATGCCATGAGCAACGCATATCCTGTATTGAGGAAAATTTTTTCACAACAGGTATTGGTTACTTTACAACGGGGCAGAAAATACGAGCTCATGAACTTATCCAATCGGATCCAACTGGAGAGCTTCAAGTCGCACTTACTAGCATTGATGTGTTGTACGAACCATATAAAGGCGATTATTCTGCCAATGCTACCTTAGGACCTAATTTTGAACCCACTTTTCAACCAGGGTTCGATTATGAATTTGTTAGCTGTGGGCCTTATGGCAGTTATCCTCCTCCTTTGGATTATAGCGATACTAGCTTCTGGTTTGTGAATGCAGGTTTATTCAATTATATATTTAATAAAGATATTCCAACCACAGATTACGGTACTATTATCCACAAAAACAACTTTTCGATTCGCATTGCTCAACTTGATAATATTCAGCCTAGAAATTGTTACTCTACAACTGGAACTGCTAGTAGCGGACTCTTGATGAAGTTTGAGGATAATACTTTTAATAACAATGTAACCATTACTGCAAAGGACTCACTACAGATCAACAACCCCAATTTAATTAATGATTTACCAGATGGGCTCTATAAAATTGAAAAAAATCATCAAGATGGAGGAGTGGAAGAAACTGTTATTTATAAAGGCAATAATTAATTCCCAGAGTTGGTCTTTCTTTTGCTATTTTTATAACAGATACTCATCCCTATTGAAACCTAAACTTTAACTCATGAAGCATTTACATTTGATAGTAATAGCATTGATCTCTCATCTGGGATTTGCGCAATTTGGGAATCAGCAGATTATAAGTACTGAGGCAATAGCTCCTTATTCTGTAATATCTGCAGATGTTGACGGAGATGGAGACAATGACGTATTAACCGCCGCTTTTGGCAATACCACAGTCGCTTGGTTTGACAATTTAGATGGCTTAGGATCATTTTCTAGTATAAACGTTATCGGTAATTCGTTAAATGGCACTCGATACTTAAATACGGCAGATTTTGATAATGATGGAGATTTGGATGTGGTTGCGACCGCTGGAGCCGACGATATCGTGGTTTGGTTTGAAAATCTAGATGGACAAGGAGCGTTTGGAAGCTCTAATTTATTGGGGACAGTTCCTAATCCGCGAGATGTAATATCCTTTGATGTGGATGCAGATGGTGATCAAGATGTGGTTGCTCCATCCAGTTCAACAGGATTAATTATTTGGTTTGAAAATTTGAATGGATTAGGAGGCTTTGGAAGTGGAACAACATTGATAAGTGGTGTTTCTGCTCCTAGAGTAATAGATGTTGGGGATTTAGATGGTGACGGGGATTTGGATCTGGTCGCCACCTCTAATGGAAATCAAAAGGTGCTATGGTTTGAAAATTTGGATGGTCAAGGAGACTATGGATCGGTCGTGGAGGTTTCAAGTGATTCTCCTGGGGTGCTCTCGGTGGTTGTCGTTGATATGGATGGAGATGGGGATTTAGATATTCTATCGGGTCAAACAGTGGGCAGCTATATCGATTGGTTTGAAAACCTAGATGGTCTTGGGACTTTTGGTCCCAAAAGAAGTATTGGGCCCAATGAACAGGGTGTTACAGAGGTGTTTGCTACAGATCTGGATAATGATGGAGACCAAGATGTACTTGCCTCCTCATTAGAGGGTGACGCAGTTTCTTGGTATGAAAATTTAGATGGTTTAGGTAACTTTGGAGAACAGAAAAACGTAACCAACTTAGTCGACAATGCATTTTCCGTATTCGCCGCAGATTTAAACGGAGATGGATTGGACGACGTGCTGTCTGCCTCTATTGCAGATTCTAAGGTGGCTTGGTATAGCAATGAAATTTTAGGTGTTGATGAAAGTTTGATGGGATTAGTTAACATTTACCCCAACCCAATGACTACTCAGTTGCACATTGATCTGCCTGCGGAGGTAACCATTTTAAAGGCATCGCTGTATGATTTGCTTGGAAAGAAAATGGACATAGAGTTGGTTAGCGAGACAATTAATGTATCTAGTCTCAGCGATGGAATTTATATCCTTCAATTAGATACTACGGCAGGTACGTTAACCCAAAAGTTGATTAAGAACTAAGGAGGAAATTCTCTTAATAAAAAAAGCCTCGCAATAAATAATTGCGAGGCTTTTTTATATGTATTTAAAACGTTTTAAGCGTTCATGGAGATCAAGAACTCATCGTTGTTACGAGTAGACTTGATGCGGTCGTTAATGAATTCCATCGCTTCAACAGGGTTCATATCTGCAAGATACTTGCGCAATACCCACATACGTTGAATGGTTTTCTCATCCAGTAATAAATCGTCTCTACGGGTACTCGAAGAAGTAAGATCGATTGCCGGGAAGATTCTACGGTTAGATATTTTTCTATCCAATTGGAGTTCCATGTTACCAGTTCCTTTAAATTCTTCGAAGATCACTTCGTCCATTTTAGAACCAGTTTCTGTAAGCGCTGTTGCGATGATACTTAAAGAACCACCGTTCTCAATATTACGGGCAGCACCAAAGAAACGCTTTGGTTTGTTTAATGCGTTGGCGTCCACACCACCACTCAAGATCTTACCTGAAGCTGGCTGAACTGTATTATAAGCTCTCGCTAAACGGGTGATAGAATCTAATAAGATTACTACGTCATGACCACATTCAACCAAGCGTTTTGCTTTTTCGATCACCAAATTTGCAATTCGCACATGCTCAGATGGCTCCTTGTCAAACGTAGAGGCAATTACTTCACCACGTACATTTCTTTGCATATCGGTAACTTCTTCCGGACGTTCGTCAATTAGAAGGATCATTTGATATACTTCTGGATGGTTGGCTGCAATACCGTTGGCGATGTCTTTTAATAACATCGTCTTACCTGTTTTAGGTTGTGCCACAATCATACCTCTTTGTCCTTTTCCAATAGGAGAGAACAAATCGATAATACGCGTAGAAACAGTACTTTGCTTCTCGGCTATATTAAATTTCTCTTGTGGGAATAAAGGGGTTAAATGCTCAAACGAAACACGATCACGCACTACATTTGGATTTAATCCATTGATTTTACTCACTTTAATAAGCGGAAAATACTTTTCACCTTCTTTTGGAGGGCGTACTTCTCCCAATACCGTATCTCCTGTTTTAAGTCCGAACAAACGAATCTGGGATTGAGAAACGTAAATATCGTCTGGAGATGAAAGGTAATTGTAGTCACTAGATCTTAAGAAACCATAACCATCCTGCATAATGTCAAGAACTCCTTCGCTTTCGATGATTCCATCGAATTCAAAATCAGGCTCGCGGTAGCGATTTCTAGTGTCCTTATTGCCATTTTTG
Source organism: uncultured Flavobacteriaceae bacterium (assembly GCA_947495135.1). Lineage (GTDB taxonomy): Bacteria > Bacteroidota > Bacteroidia > Flavobacteriales > Flavobacteriaceae > Aureisphaera. The sequence continues at coordinate 21,378 of CANLXN010000002.1, read as the reverse complement.
TTATGCCCTTTGTGCTGATTGTGATTGTCTCTTTTCTGAGATTTCTGACCTTTATCTTGGCGGTTGTTATCGTTGCCTTGACGTTTTTTATCGTCGTTGCCTTTTGGATGAGCTGTTTTTCGGTCATTCCCATGATTGCGACTGTCTTTACTGTCTTTTGGAGTTCTATTGTCTCCACCATCAGCCTTTTTTTCTGGTTTGTTTTCAGGCTTGTTGTCCGACTTAGCTTCCGTTTTGCTATCTGGCTTGTTCTCTGTTTTGTTGTCGTTCCTTGGATTCCGTTGACGTTTTTCTCTTGGCTCTCTTTTTTGAGGCGGCCTTGGCTTAGATTCTGCTTTTACAGGTTGTTCTGTTTTTTCTGCTTTTTGAGCTTCTGCCGCAGGCTTGGTGTCGGGAGCTATTTCTTTAACAACTTCTTTAACCGCACTTGGGTTGGCAGCTTGGTAATCTAGAATTTGATAAACTAGATCTAATTTTTTTAGGGTTCTGTACTTGGGTACTCGCAGTGTTTTAGCTAGTTCCTGAAGCTCGGGAAGCTTCTTTGCTTTTAATTCTGAAATTTCTAACATTTAGTTATGGTAATAAATTATGGAGATATCGGATCTCTGTTTTGAAAGGAAATTTAATTGAAAATAAGTTGAAGACTAAGTAACCTTAATTGAAGTGGTTACGAAATGTATATGCAATTATACAACAATAATTTAAATGTTGAGTTGAATTCTTTTAAAAAGAAACCCTATTTTTGCCATGCAACACGTATTTTATGATACAACGAATACAAACAATATATATTCTAATCTCAGCGTTGATACTTGGATCCCTGTATATTTGGTTTCCGAAAGTACAAGATGCCGCAGGAGCATTGGTAATTGAAAGAAATGAACCGCTGGTTTTAGGTCTTATTATTGGTTCGGTGTTGTTAGCAATTATTGCAATTTTGAATTTTAAAAAGCGACAATCACAGTTTGTGTTTAATCGCTTAAATATCATATTAAACTTTGTATTACTGGGCGTTTTCGTTTATCGATCACTAAAGGTATCCGGAGAAACTTTGGTTTCTGAGAAGGGTATTGGGGTGCTTTTTCCCATCATTTCTATCGTTTTTCTAGTGCTGGCCAATAAGGCCATCAAAAGGGACGAGGATCTCGTAAAATCTGTGGATCGATTGCGTTAAAACACATCTTAGTATTATTAGTGCGAACCCTTAAAGTATGCCAACTTTAAGGGTTTTTTTTATTTCTAACTTTGCTCAGACACCAATGTTGTAGCTTTCTCTGAAGGCTAGGTGACTCACGGAAATAAAAGTCATCGTTCGTATTCGATCACCTCAAGATTTTTGATTTCTTTACCATCAATTTCAAAACGAAGCATTGTTCTGGCTTTGTGGAAGCCGTGCTTACCTATGGCACCCGGGTTCATATGAAGCAATTTTAATTTTTTGTCGTTCATTACTTTGAGAATATGCGAATGTCCAGTAATGAAGATTCTAGGAGGATGCCTTTTGATTGCTTCTCGAATACGTTGGTTGTATCTTCCTGGATATCCTCCAATATGCGTGATCCAAACATCGACTTCCTCGCACATAAAGCGATTGTCCAATGGAAATTCACTTCTTGCTTCTGCATTATCTATATTCCCGTAAACTGCTCTAAGTGGTTTTATTTTTTTTATAGCATCGGTCACCGCTAGATCTCCGATGTCTCCGGCGTGCCAAACTTCGTCTGCCTTGGCAACGTGTTTTAGAACGGTCTCGTCTATATAGCTATGGGTGTCACTTAAAAGAAGGATTTTCGTCATTTTTATGAATTGATATCGCAAAGATAGAAGCTTAATTGGATAACATTATAGTCTGAACAAGAGAGTTGAAATTAAGAATTTGTTATTTGCGATATATTACAAATAAAACCCAAAGGAGAACCTCAATTTAGTTGTGTTTCAAATTTTTCTCATTTTCAAAAAAATACGCTTCCTTGGTACGGGTATTTTGTATTTTTACTGAAATTTTCAAATCTAGATATTGCGCTACTTTATTGATATTGCTTATAACGGGAAGAACTACCATGGCTGGCAGATTCAACCAGACGCTTTAAGTGTTCAAGAGGTGCTAGAATTTAGTTTGTCGACTGTGCTTCGTTCAGAATTAAAGGTCACTGGTGCTGGTAGGACAGACACCGGAGTTCATGCAAGGCAATTGTTCGCACATTTTGATTTCGTTAAGATTGAAGATCCAGAACATTTAGTGTATAAACTAAATTCGTTGCTTCCTTCGGATATTTCAGCTAAGAAAATTTCAGAAGTGCCTATAGAAGCGCACGCAAGATTTGACGCAATTGAAAGGGAATATGAATATCGTATTTCACTCAAAAAAAACCCATTTGTTCTGGACTTTGCTTATACCTTGAGGCATGTTCCAGATGTGGCACTTATGAACGAGGCAGCGAATGTCTTATTACAGTATAACGATTTTCAATGTTTCTCTCGGAATAAAACAAATGTAAAGACGTATAATTGTGTTATTAAGTCGGCACACTGGATTCGACAAGGGGACGAATTGATTTTTACCATTAGCGCCGATCGGTTTTTAAGAAATATGGTACGTGCCATAGTGGGAACGCTCTTAGAGGTAGGAGATGGTAAAGTTACCATAGACCAATTTCATGAGATAATAAAAAGTAAAGACCGTGGAAAGGCTGGAACTTCGGCTCCTGCTCACGGCTTGTATTTAACAAAAGTAGTATACCCAAAAGAAATAGGGGTTAATTAACAGGATCTTCATTTTAATGAAGAGTAACTATGGCAGATTCAAAGGGAAAAGCATTCGATTTTAAGTTGTTTAGACGTTTGTTGGATTACACCAATAAATATCGAAAGATCTTTTATTTTGTTGCCTTTGCTGCAATTGCAATGGCGGCATTAGGAGTGCTCAGTCCGGTGCTGATGAGCTCTACAATAGATGAGGCTATTTTGCCAAAGGATTGGGGTAAATTGTTTTATTATATCTGCATAATGATTGCAGTATTGGTGGGAGAAGTCCTTTTTCAGTTTGGTTTTATATTTTACGCCAACTGGTTGGGGCAAAACGTAATCACCGATATAAGGGTTCAGCTTTTTAAGTTAATGCTGAGCTTTAAAATGCAGTATTACGATAAGAGCGCTGTTGGGAAGTTAACCACAAGGGCTGTTAGCGATATCGAAACCATTGCAAGTATATTTAGTCAGGGACTTTTTATGATCATTAGTGACCTACTTAAAATGTTTGTAATCGCTGGTGTTATGCTCTATTTTAACTGGAAGCTAGCGCTCATAGTATTCACCGTTCTTCCTTTTTTATTATATGCTACGCGTGTTTTTCAACGAGCTATGAAAACCGCTTTCGAGGAGGTTAGGGCACAGGTGGCTAATCTTAATTCATTTGTTCAGGAACGAATCACTGGAATGAAAATAGTACAGGTATTTGCCCAAGAGGATAATGAATATGAATCATTCCACAAAATAAATGAAAAGCATAAAAAAGCTTGGATCAAGACCGTTTGGTACAACTCTATCTTTTTCCCCATCGCCGAGATGTCTGGATCTGTGGGAATTGGGTTGGTAGTTTGGTATGGTGGACTCAATGCAGTTCCTGATGAGGTGGCTGTTTTTGGAGATATTACGCTCGGGCTTATTGTAGCATTTATTCAACTTACGCAGATGCTGTTTCGTCCGTTAAGGCAAATAGCCGATAAATTTAATACCCTACAAATGGGAATGGTGGCCGCGAACCGTGTATTTGGAATTTTGGATACCAAGTCTTTTATAACTGATAGCGGTGAAAAGGAATTGTTGAAAACAAAAGGGCTTATAGAATTTAAAGATGTGCATTTTGGTTATGTCGAAAATGAGGAGGTTATTAAGGGTATTTCCTTTGTTGTTCAGCCCGGTGAGACTATTGCTTTGGTTGGTGCTACAGGTGCAGGGAAGTCTACCATAATCAATCTTCTCTCCCGTTTTTATGAAATAAACGGTGGGGAGATATTAATTGATGGGACTTCCATTAAGGACTATACATTAGCATCCTTACGTAATCATATTGCTGTAGTGCTTCAGGATGTTTTCCTATTTGCAGATACCATTTTTAATAACATAACCCTTGGGGATGATACCATTTCCGAAGAACAAGTTATAGCAGCTGCCAAGGAGATAGGCGTTCATAAATTTATTAGCTCTCTTCCAGACGGATATCACTACAACGTAAAAGAACGTGGTTCGATGCTTTCTTCTGGCCAGAGGCAGCTTATTGCTTTTTTAAGAGCGTATCTCAGCAAGCCCGGAATCCTCGTTTTGGATGAAGCTACGTCTTCTGTAGATTCTTATTCGGAAGAAATGATTCAAGACGCTACAGATAAAATTACCAAAGGACGCACGTCCATTGTAATAGCGCATAGACTGGCAACCATTAAGCAAGCAGATTTAATTTTAGTAATGGATTCGGGTAAGATTGTTGAGTCTGGAAAGCACCAAGACCTGCTGCAGCAAGAAAATGGTTACTACAAAAATCTTTATGAAGTCCAATTCTTGGAAAAAGAGGTAATGTAAGAAACGGCTTTTTTAGCTTTTTCTGCCTCTATCATTTCTTGCAGATCTACTGTTCCAGATGCAAGGAGATATGCCCAGAAAACGATACTCCATATAATAAGTGCAACGAATAAGATCAATAAAAAGAACAGGGTTTTTACAATAATTTTCTTCAAGGATATTTGGTAAAGCCTTTTGTAGCAGTGCGCAGAATAAATCATCATTACCAATATGAAGACATAATTAAGCTTAAAAAAATTGATTCCAAAAGACAGTCCAATTAAATAAGGCAAGAATAAAGTGAGACTCATTTGCGCTTGTGTATAGCTCACAATTACGATATGTTCTAAATAATTATATTTTTTATAGTTCCAAAAAGTGGTTTTTGCAATAATTGCGTAGATAGGAATAAAAACAATGTACATGATAGACTGGTATTCCCAAATAGAATCTAAAAATGAAGGGTCTTGCGCAACTGGATTGTTGTCTTGTGTCATCCAAGAAGCATCCATCAAATGCTTAAAAAATTTTTGAATTATGAAAAGTTGTAGTCCGCTAATGGTAATTGCTAAAGCCAAATAGCTGCCAATCCCTAAGTGTCTTTTGCGCACTCCATTGATAAAGCCATCAATAACTTCCTCTGGCTTTGTAAATAGATGGCGAAATGTTCTTATGATGAGGTTATCTAGGTTAAAGAATCTTTCCGAAAACTCGCTTGCTAAATATCGATAGGTAAGCACTTGAGTTACGACCTTACCTCCACATTGATTGCAGAATCGAGATTCTTCTGTGAGCGGTGTATTGCAATTTTTACAATTCATCTTCCTTTAATAACTTAGGTCTTTTTCTAATTGTCTTTGCAGTTCTTCTATTCCTTCAAAGAGTACAAAATCTCCTTCTTTAAGATACGAAATCTGTCCATTTTCTTCTGAAACCACAAGGCAAACAGCGTCGGTTTTTTCGGTAATTCCTAATGCCGCTCTATGCCTAAGTCCAAATCGTTGCGGAATGCTTGTGTCGTTAGAAACTGGAAGTATGACTCTGGTCGCCGTAATATTGTTTTCCTCAATAATCATTGCTCCGTCATGTAACGGGCTATTTTTATAGAAGACACTTTCGATAATGGGCTGGTTAAGTTCCATTTGCATCCGATCTCCACTGGTTTTTACAAATTCTAAATTATTGTTCCGTTTTATTACAATGAGCGCACCCGTATTGGTCTTACTCATTTTTGAACAAGCAGAAACAATTGCTTTAATATTGGTTGCACTCTCTTGTTTTTCTGAAAATAGGTTGAAACGTTGAAGGACTTTTTTTCGGGCAGAGAAGTTGGTAGTACCTACCATCAGTAAAAACTTTCTGATCTCTTGCTGAAATACAACTACCAATGCTACCATTCCTACTCCAAGGAAGCCTCCTAAGATTTTTGAGAGAAGTAACATGTCCAACAGAAGTGTTAACCTCCATATTCCGTAGATAATTACAATACCTACAAAAATATTAATGGCAACAGTTCCTTTAATTAGTTTGTAAAGATAATACATGAGTACCGCGACAAGTACCACGTCAACAATATCTATAATTCTTATTTCTCTAACAAAATCGAATAATTCCAAGAAAGAATGGGTTTTTGTAAATGTAATTGATTTTTTTAAAAATTACGATGCTCCATTTAAGTTTTCAACTAGCGTAATACACTCGTTTGCCTCTTTCACATCATGTACCCTAAGAATAGAAGCGCCTTTTAAAAGGGCGATCGAATGTAAGGCGGAAGTACCGTTGAGCGCGTCTTGGGCATCAATGTTAAGCGTTTTATAAATCATAGACTTTCGAGAGATGCCAGCGAGAATTGGAATATTCAGATTTCTGAAAAGTTCTAATTCGTTAAGTAATTCAAAATTTTGTTCTTGTGTTTTGGCAAATCCGAAGCCAGGATCGGCAATAATGTCGTTTATTCCGGCTTTTCTAGCAAGCGCAATTCGTTCAGAAAAATAGTAAAGAACATCTTGAGTAACCTGCTTATAGTTGGTAAGTGAACTCATTGTTTTTGGATTTCCTTTCATATGCATCATAATGTACGGCACCTGGAGATCTCCCACTGTTGAAATCATATACTCGTCTAAGGTTCCACCTGAAATATCATTTACAACTGCTGCACCGGCTTCAACTGCTGCTTTGGCGACGGTACTTCTGAAAGTGTCTACGGAAATTATGACGTCGAGAAATTGACCGCAGATAGCTCGAATTATAGGGATCACTCTCTCGAGTTCTTCTTCTTCCGAAACCTCCGACGCGCCAGGTCTGGAGCTGTAACCACCAATATCCAAAAAAGTAGCGCCTTCCGCTAGCATTTGTTCTGCCTGTATCAAAGCTTGTTTTTCAGAGGTGATTTTTCCTCCATCGTAAAAAGAATCGGGAGTCACATTAATAATCCCCATTACCTTGGGTCTAGAGAGGTCGATTAGTTTACCGTTACAATTGAGGGTGTACAATTTTTTAAATTGATTTATTTAAGCGAAATTTACGCAAATTCTCACACATTACTATGGCAGATACTTCAGAACAATACAATACTGTAATAACCACCTGTAGATCACTGTTTATTAATAAAATGAAAGATTACGGAAGTGCATGGCGTATCTTGAGATTGCCATCACTCACCGATCAAATTTTCATAAAGGCTCAACGAATTAGAGGGCTTCAGCAGAACGCCGAACAGAAAGTAGATGAAGGAGCGGTAAGTGAGTTTATTGGCATTATCAATTATTCTATCATGGCGCTCATCCAGTTAGAAAAAGGCGTAGTAGAACAACCAGATTTATCTCTGGAAGAGGCCACTCAGTTGTACGATGAGCAAGTGCATATTACCAAGCAACTTATGATGGATAAAAACCACGACTACGGTGAGGCTTGGAGAGATATGAGAGTGAGTAGTTTAACCGATTTAATCTTGCAAAAGCTTTTACGCGTTAAGCAAATTGAAGACAATCAAGGCAAGACTATTGTAAGTGAAGGAATTGACGCTAATTACCAGGATATGATTAATTATTCGGTATTTGCGCTTATTCATTTGGGGGAAGGAAATTCTAAATCGTAGTTGGAAAGCCCTCCAGTTAGATATAAACTACCGAAGGGTCACTGTAAACTTGACGCTAACGGATTTGACATTTGAAACAAAAAAATTATGAAAGTAATTGTAGGTATAACTCGGATTTTCGTTGGGGTTCTTTTCATTATTAGCGGTCTCATTAAGTTGAACGATCCTGTGGGGTTTTCGTTCAAGTTGCAGGATTATTTCGCTCCAGAAGTATTGAATTTGGAGTTCTTAGTGCCTTTCTCGTTGATGATCGCCGTGGTGGTCGTTATTTTCGAGGTGCTACTTGGAGTTATGATAATAGTAGGATATGCTAAGAAATTTACGCTCTATAGTTTATTAACAATGATCGTATTTTTCACCTTCCTTACATTCTATTCTGCCTACTTCAATAAGGTAACAGATTGCGGTTGCTTTGGAGATGCTTTAAAGTTAACGCCTTGGGAGTCGTTCTGGAAAGACATTGTTCTTCTTGTTTTGATTCTATTTTTGTTCTTCGGAAGAAAATACATTCAGCCTTTCTTTTCAAAAAATGTCAGAAGTATTTTAGTCGCGCTTACCATGGTGCTTTGCCTTTGGTTAGGATACCATGTTTTGATGCATTTACCGGTTGTGGATTTTAGACCGTATAAGATTGGTGCAAATATCACAGAAGGGATGACAGTTCCAGAAGATGCGCCACCACCTATTATTGAGTATTTATGGAAATATGAAATCGATGGTAAAGAGAAGGTTATAGCCAATACTACTGGACAAGATCCCCAGCCAGCAGGAGGCACACGAATAGGAGTAGAAACTCAATTTTTGAGAGAACCTTACGAACCGCCAATTCACGATTTTGCGATTGAAAGAAACGATGAAGATTATACAGAAGAGTTTCTGGCAGCCGATAATGTTATTGTGGTGATCGCTTACAATCTTGATAATACGGAAGCCGAAGGCTATGCTGCTGTGAAGCGAGTTACAAATGAAGCGCTTAAAAAAGGGTATAAAGTGATAGGTTTGTCTGCTTCCAATACAGCCGAAACAGAAGCCCTGACAGAACGTAATGGACTGAACTTTAAATTCTATTTCTGCGACATGACCGCTCTTAAAACGATTGTAAGGAGTAACCCAGGTATTTTAGAGTTACAAAATGGAACTATTATGCAAAAGTTGCACTGGAACGATGCCGACAATCTGCAATTAGAAACTTTAGAGACGGCAATGCCTAAATTAAACTTTGAGGTAAAGCAAGAACTGAGTAAAATCTTAAAATTAGATCAAGGCATAAGACAGTTGTTCCAAGCTTCAAGCGACGAAGAACGCCAGCAAATTGCTGAAGCGAATGGGATTCCTGTATTGGAGGAGTTTAAAGATTATTTTCCATTATCCAGAGAGATAGATTCGACTAACATGATGAAGATAAGTAAGATTATTGATGAGCACGGTTATCCAGGAAAAAGTATGGTAGGTACGAAAGAAAGCGAGGCTGCATTTTTTGTGATTCAACATTCAAATCAGATTCCTAAATATTTAGACCTTGTTAAAAAAGCCGCCGCAGATGGTGAATTGAAACCATCCCTCGTAGCTATGATGGAGGATCGGTATTTAATGTACGAAGGACGCGCTCAGATTTACGGAACTCAAGGGAGGAACTATACACTCGCTGATGGAGAGTTACTTTCGATAGTGTGGCCAGTAGAAGATCTTGAAAACATAAACCGAAGAAGGGCTGAAGCTGGATTCATAGATACGTTTGAGGAAAGTGTAAAAAGACTTTTTGGAGATGATTTCGTGTTTAAAAATTACACTCTAGAGGAAGCCAATGCACTTAAAAACGACTAATTGACTGGATATATACTTCAAAAGTTAGGTTATGCTTTGCTCACTTTATTTGGGGTAGTCACTGTTATATTTTTACTTTTCACACTCTTGCCTGGTGACCCTGCTCGCATGATGTTAGGGCAGAACGAAAGTGAGGAACAGCTCGCTATTGTTAAAAAGAAATATGGTTTTGATAAGCCAGTATCCCTGCAATACCTTTATTACTTAAACGATCTTTCTCCACTTTCTTTTCACAGTAATACCGAAGAAGATTACACTTATTTATTGGAGGGAAAATACAATTACACTTCTCTCTTTGCGACTCAGAATACCACTACGGTTTTAAAAACACCTTATCTCAGAGAATCGTTTCAGAAGAACGGAAAGAAGGTAAGCGATGTTATTCGCGAAACCCTTCCAAATACTTTTGTTTTGGCAGTTTCGGCTATTGTTATAGCCATATTTATAGGGGTCTTTTTAGGGATTGTCTCCGTACTTTTTAAGGATGGTTGGATCGATAAAACCATCCAATTTGTGAGTACACTGGGGATGAGTGTTCCTTCGTTTTTTAGTTCCATCATTTTTGCTTGGTTGTTTGGTTATGTTCTGCACGAATACACTCATTTAAATATGACCGGTAGTTTGTATGAGGTAGACGATTTTGGGGAGGGGAGCTATATTCAACTAAAAAATTTATTACTTCCCGCAATAGTTTTAGGTATTAGGCCGCTAGCAGTGGTGAGCCAGCTAATGCGAAATTCGCTATTAGAGGTGTTGAATCAGGATTATATTAGAACTGCCAAAGCCAAAGGATTGTCTTTTTCAGCTATAATTAGAAAGCACGCCTTGAAGAATTCGCTCAATCCAGTAGTAACGGCTGTGTCGGGATGGTTTGCTTCCATGCTTGCGGGAGCGGTTTTTGTAGAATATATTTTTGGATGGAACGGATTGGGAAAAGAAATTGTGGATGCATTAAACACGCTGGATCTTCCTATAATCATGGGAGCGGTTATAATTATTGCTAGTTTATTTATTGTTATCAATATCTTTGTAGATATTATTTATGGATGGCTCGATCCTAAAATTCGAACCCAATAGGAGTAAATACGTGCTGTTTAATTTGAATTTATATGAAATATTTCCTCTTGGTGCTAATGATCTTTGGAACTGTCACTGTTTCAGGTCAAAAAATTTCCTTTTCTGAAAAGGCCTTGAACGATGTCTTTTTATCGGCTGCCAATGAAGATGTGAAATTTTCCGAAGTACTTGAAAAGCATAAGGGAAAAACTATTTTGATTGATGTTTGGGCTAATTGGTGTAAAGATTGTATCGTAGGAATGCCAGATGTGAAAGCACTTCAAAATGAATTTGGGGAAGTGTCTTTTGTTTTTCTCTCACTGGACAAAAATATAGAGCACTGGAGATATGGCATCGATAAATATAAAATGACTGGAGATCACTATTTCATAAGCTCAGGCTGGGAAGGTGGTTTCTGTTCTTCGATTGATTTGGATTGGATCCCAAGATATATAGTGGTCGATGCAAACGGAGCCATCAGTTTATATCGTGCAATCAAGGCAAGAGATTCTAAAATAAAAAGTGCATTAAGTAAATAAAAACATACATTAATAAAGGAAAGTTTAATCTAAATGATACCCTTCGCGGATAATAGTTATGAGAAAGAAAATAGTAGCCGGAAACTGGAAAATGAATTGTGATATTACTCAAACTTATGAGTTGTTGGATCAATTAAAGGAGAAAGAATTATCGGATGATGTAGAAGTAATAGTGGCTCCGCCGTTTACAAACCTTCAAAGTGCGAATCAGGCCTTATTAGATACAGACATCTTGGTAGCTGCTCAAAATATGCATCAGGTAGCAAATGGAGCTTTTACGGGTGAAATATCGGCCGGTATGTTGCAGAGTGTGGGGGTAAGCACTGTTATTTTAGGGCACAGCGAGAGACGCGCAATGTTTTGGGAAACCAATGAACTCCTTGCTTCTAAGGTCAATACAGCGTTGGAAAATGATATGACAGTGATTTTTTGTTTCGGAGAGGAATTAGAGGATCGCAAAAGTGACAATCACTTTAATGTAGTCAAGGAACAATTGGAAGAAGGCTTATACCACATCGAGGCTGCTAGTTGGAGTCATATAGTTCTAGCATACGAACCAGTTTGGGCCATAGGTACTGGAGAAACTGCTAGTCCAGAACAAGCGCAGGAAATGCATTCGTTTATTAGAAGAACCATTGCCGATAAGTACAGTAGTGATATCGCACAGGAAGTATCTATTCTCTACGGTGGAAGTGTGAAGCCAGGAAATGCGAAGGAGATTTTTGGTAAGCCAGATGTAGATGGCGGACTAATTGGAGGAGCTTCTTTAAAGGCAGACGATTTTGCTGCTATTGTGAATGCTTTCGAATAAATAACAAGTTTAAAATTCCAAACTCTGAAAGAGCATCTTTTTGAGTTTGGAGTTTGTGTATTGGAATTAAGCAAACTATGTCCAACATTTATATAGAATACGATTTTAAAGTAAATCCCTTTCAACCAGGCACAGAAATTCTCATAGCCGAATTGGGCTATGCGGGCTTCGAGAGTTTTGTTGAAAATGAAAATGGGGTACAGGCGTACATTCAGAAAAACGAATGGCATAAAGATGTTTTAGAGGGTATTCATATTCTTTCTTCTTCAGAATTTGAAATCGAATATGTGTCCAAGGAGATCGCACAGGTGAATTGGAATGAGGAATGGGAAAAGAACTTCAATCCTATTGAAGTGAATGATGTATGTGCGGTTCGTGCTCCATTCCATGAGCCTTATAATGTGCCTTACGAGATTGTGATTGAGCCCAAAATGTCCTTTGGAACCGGTCATCATGAAACTACTTTTATGATACTTCAATTTATATTGGAAAATGAATTTGAAGGCAAGACGGTTTTAGATATGGGTTGTGGAACTGCCGTGTTGGCTATTCTAGCTGAAAAACGAGGAGCGGCTGCCCTAGATGCGATAGATATCGATGAATGGTGTGTAGAGAATTCAGCAGAAAATATTGAACGTAATAACTGTTCTCGCATTTCGGTAGCGCTTGGAGATGCATCGGTGATTCCTTCCGAAGAAAAATACGAAACCATTATTGCAAATATTAATAGAAATATTTTGCTAAACGATATGCCAGTTTATGTGAACTCACTAAAAAAGGGAGGTGAGTTGTATTTAAGTGGATTTTATAAAGAGGATTTGCCTTTAATTATAGAAGCATGTACGAAGTTAAATCTTTCGTTCGTTCATAATAAAGAACGAAACAATTGGATTGCGGCTAAATTCAGTAAATAAGTCCAGTATAGTTTGGAGTATGCTTTCAGTTTTTCTGAAATTTTTATAACCAAAGGTTTCCTAGGCGATATGAAAAAGTGGATTGCGACAAAATTTGTAAATTTGTGTAACAATGAGTACGAAGGAAAAATATGAAGAAGATGTTCTTTTGCTAGAAGCGGAGGACTTGGAGAATCAAATAGTTTTGTATAATGACGATGTGAATACATTCGATCATGTAATAACTACACTTATATATGCTTGTGAACATACTTCAGAACAAGCAGAGCAATGTGCAATTCTTGTGCACTACAAAGGAAAATGTACCGTTAAGTCTGGTTCTTATGACGATTTAGAGCCTCGTTGTTCCAAATTATTGGAAGCGGGTCTTTCCGCAGAAATTATATAGAAAAACCGTAATTTCTTATTATGGTATTTTCAATAAATCTTACGTTTTTACCGTAATCGTAAGATATTTTTCATAAAATTTAGATTTTAGTTGAATTATTGATAATATATTGTTAATTTTAATCAATTATTAATCACAAACCTAAAACTATTTTAGTATGAAAAATTTAGTACGTGGGACGCTAGCAATGCTGTCCTTATCCCTGCTTTTAGTTTCTTGTTCGAAAGAGGACAATCTCTCAGAGAACACAGAAGCAAATTTGACCAAACAAATCCCTGCCGAAGTAACAGCTGCTGCTGAAGTGCTTCAATTGAACCCTAACTTTATTAAGTACGACACCTTCTATTTCCCCGATGGAACTAGCGAAGAGCGTCTCTTTTTTGAAGAAGACATTACCATGACCGAGCAGCAACTATTAGATCTAGCGAAGGCTGCGGAACGATTTGGAGAGGAAAGCGATCAAACTCGCCAATATCGAACCTTTAATTTGGTGAGTCAGGGTCGAAATATTTCTATCATCGGTTATACTGGTGGAGGAGGATTTGGACTCTCAACTGCAGAAAGAACAGGTCTGCAATGGGCGGTTAATAACTATAACAACCTTAGTGGTGTGTCTATTAGTTTTACGCTCACTTTTGGGACTAACTACCAGAGTAAAGATATGGTAGTATACCACAATCCAAATCAAAGTGGTTCTGGTGGAAGTGCTGGTTTCCCTAATAACGGACTGCCTAACAAATTTGTTCAGGTGTACGGTCTTGGGAGCTACAGCAATAATGTTCACGAACACGTAATTGGGCATGAAATTGGACACTCTGTTGGATTCCGTCATACAGATTGGTTTAGTCGCCAAAGCTGTGGGCAGAATGTCAATGAAGGTTCAGCTGGTGTAGGTGCCGTTCACATTGGAGGAACTCCTACAGGTTACGATTCTACTTCTCTAATGCTTGCTTGCTTTAGCTCAAACGAGGATGGTGAATTTAATGGTAACGACGTAACCGCTTTACGATCGATGTATTAAAAAGATAACAAACCCAACTTAGTTGAGTATATATACTCAAATAGATCGTCGTCCAGTTTGGACGGCGATTTTTTTTACTAAAAGAAATTGAAATAGCTATAAATAAAAATAGACCTAATGAATAGGTCTTTTCTATTTAATTAACTTAGATGGATTTACATTCTGTCCTGCGCCATAGCCAAGAGGCCAAGTACTAAACAGATTCCCATTGTTGCGATAACGATTGTTCCTACTCCCATGGTTCGAATATACAAAAATATTGGAAAATTGGATAGGGTCTTTTTTTAAATTCTTCTTAATTATGAAAGGATCTTCCATAAAAGAACTGGTCTTAAGATGCTTACTATTACCAATTAATTCAATACTTCTTATTGTTGTTATTTTGTTCTAGATCATAAAGTATGAAACATCGAATTTCAATTTCGAACAAATTCGTTTTCCTCTTGCTTTATATTTTCACTTCTGTTTAAAAAGCATTATTTTACAGTATGAAATTACAATACCAGAGTATTAAGGATAACAGTAATTTGGTTTTAACCAATTTTAACTGCGGACCTTCGCAAGGATTATTGAAAGATAAAGACCTTTACAAAATTCTTTGGTGTAAAGATGCTCCCATGCGCATCATGGTGGACGGTTATGAAATTAATTTAGTGCCCAATCAAATAGTTTTTTGTACGCCATTAAATATTATTTCGATTCCGCAACAAGAGGGACTTTTGGCGGTGGTGTTTAATAGAGAGTTTTATTGTATTCGCGAGCATGACGCTGAGGTTTCTTGTAATGGTTTCTTGTTTTTCGGATCCTCCGATGTACCAGTTATAACACTTAGTGAAGAGGATCAAAAAAGTTTTGAATCCATGTTTTTTATTTTACAAGAAGAGTTTCAAACCAAAGACAACATTCAGGGGGAGATGTTGCGGGTAATGCTAAAGAGGCTGCTTATTAAATCTAGCAGATTGATAAAGGATAGATTGCCTGTTTCAGATATTCCCAACACACAACTCGATTTGGTGCGTAAATATCACGTGCTTGTAGAACAGCATTTTAAATCGATGCACAAAGTGGCAGATTATGCCGATCTACTTTTTAAGTCTCCAAAAACTTTATCCAATCTATTTAAAAAGTTAGGAGATAAATCGCCACTTAAAGTTATAAATGAGCGTATTATATTAGAGGCAAAGCGCCTGCTATTATACAGTGATATGAGCGCAGAAGAAATAGCATATGAACTAGGATATTCTGAGCCAGCTCATTTTTCTAAATTTTTTAAAACACAGGTAGGAATTCCCCCCGGCGTTTTTAAGAAAACAAGTAATGTGGAATAATGTAGTGGCCATTAGTTTTCGCATAAATAAAAAGCCCGTCAAGTAACGGGCTTATTCAATCTAATTATGAAAAAAAAACTACTAGTTATGCTAATGCCGTTTCTAGTGGTGCTGCTACAGGAAAATCTACCGCTACTTTTGTAGTGTTGTTGATATAATTTGAGATTGTTTTATCTCCCACCAATGAAATGGTATCGATTAAGTTCTCTTTTGTCCAACCGGCAGCGAAGAAGTTTTCCAATACCGCTGCATCTGTATTACCGCGGTTTTCTGTTATGTTTTTCGAAAGTTTTGCTAGTGCGTCTAATTTGTTGTCGAATGAAGCACTACCAGAACGCAATTCTAATATTTGCTCTTCTGTAAAACCATTCATTTTACCAATAGCCGTATGAGCAGAGAGACAATATTGACAATTATTTACTTGGCTTACTGCCAAATTTACAACCTCTTTCTCTTTGGCTTTTAGAGAGGTTTTTGCATTCGAAAAATTCAAGTAATTTTTAAGTGCATTATCAGAGTGTGCATAGGTAGCAAAAAGGTTAGGAACAAAACCTACTGCTTTTTCCAGGTTGTCAAAAATTTCCTGATTTGTGGTACTTACTTCTTCTCTTGTTGGTACATTAAATGTGATCATATGTTCTATTTTTTTAAGTTATTATTTGAGTTGTATCTTATTGACACTACAAAGATGCAACGAGAAGAGACCTTCTGAAATACCTAAAATTCCTATGAGATTATACTTTTTTCCTATTCCATCATTTTCTGAATGTTTTTGCGAGTTTGAAGTAGTTTTAGATTGCTCACAAGCCTGAAATATTTAATACAAACTTCTTATGACGGTTGTAGTCTAGATTTCCGTGCGTTCTTGTAAATCCACATCTTAGAATTCATAAACTATGCCCAGTCTCCCAATTCCAATGGTTAGGTCGAGAGAAGTATGGTTATGGCCTTTATTGTTATACTTTTTGCTATACTTGCTGTCGAGGTACATATCAATCGCCTCGACCATAAAATAGCTCATGGCCCAGCTTAAAAATACATCACTGGCCCAGTGAGCGTCGTCGTAAATTCTGGAAATGCCAGGAATAAGACCCACAACATAAATGGGTGTTTTTACCCACCAGCTATTAAACTGCTTTGCAATAACGTGTGCATTAGTAAATGTTAGTACCGAGTGACCAGATGGAAACGAACGATAGCTAACGCTGCCTCCAAAAGGTTTAAAATGATTTTTTCCAAATTCTGTTCCTGGTCTCGCTCTTCCGGTAGCAGATTTTGCGAACTGTTGTAAAAATCCAGTGGCCGTTGCGGATGAAATTAATAACACCCCTGTTCGCCGTAATTTTTCGTTTTTAGTAAAAAGTCCTGTTAGATATACTGCCCCTGTAAAACCATAATTATTTTGAGGACTTCCAGCGTACCATCCATAATCCAACAAAAGCTCTGGAACCTCTTCTCTATGACTCCTAAATTGACGTCTAATTTTATGGTCTACGGAGTACAGGCCAAACGTTCCGGCCGCAATGGCTCCCAATGTTATAAAATTGTTGCCTTTCCAATGCAGAGGTCTAGTGTATGCATAGCCAGCACCTTGGAAAACATTACCCATATCGTACGTGAAGTTATTCCAAATGTTTCCTCGTTCTGCTTCCGGACTTTGAGCGTTTAGAGAATTACAACTTAGTACTATTAATAAAGTAAAGTATACATATTGTCTAAATGACGATGGTCTTTTCATTTTTCAACTTTTGTTTCTTCGGAAAGGTGACGATGTAATTTGTCTACAGAAGATGATATTCCTTTCTTGAATTGTTTTTTTCCAATGGTAGCCATTATTAATTTCTGAAATAATGTTCGTGTTTTCCAGTATTGCTCCACTCTTAATATGGATTCATGGTCGTTTAAGGATTCAATAATATAGAACTGATACAATTTATCCACTGGTGGTGGATCTGTGGTGAGTTCGCCATAAACCAGTTGATGTATGGGGACTTTTTTGATAACTGTTGTAATATTAAAATGTTTCCCATTAATAACACAAACATGTTCTGTTCCAGAGCGAGTGACTTCATTTTCATTAAACTGGAACTCTTCAACACCGTCTACCCAAAGATGGCGGTACCGGTAGTTAGTGATCATTTCAAATAGCTGGTAGGCGTCAACGGGCATTCTGCGTTCCAAAACATAGTTAGGTTCGCTTAGGGTATTTATAATTTCAGGTGTTTCAAAACCGCGTAGTTTTAATTTCTCTGCATCTATTTCGGCGTACAAATAGGAAATTTTCTTACCATCGTATTTATCTGCACTTTCGCGAAAGCGAAATAAAATACTTTCGTAATTGGAATGTAGGCCAATGGTATTGCTAAGTTCTTGGCTTACCAAAACATAGTTGTCTGAATGAATGGAGTTTTTCAAGAGCCGATGTGCTTGTATCACCATTTCTCCAAAGGGTTTTCGATTACCTTGCACTGTCATAAATTGTAGGTCTCCGCAGTGCATTACAATTTTTAATTGCAAATTCGAAGCAGATTTACATGCCCTGCAGGGACAGATACGATTTGCCTCCATCATCTTAAGGTGACTATAAAACGCCGTGTACATAGTCTCAATTTGAGCCAGTAATTTTTCCTGAGACGGAATCTGATTTTCCTTATAGAATAATAAAGCATCCCCTTCCACTTCGGCCAGCCTCATCGATTGCGTATTAGCCGAGATTAATACCTCGAGAAGCTCCGCGATCACATGTTCACTATGTTGTACTTCGGTAGTCTGCACAAAATGTGTAAATCCGGATATGTCTGGTATAAATAGTAGTGATTGTGACATCTTAAAATAATTAATAGTGGAAAAAGCGGCTTTCAATAATTATAAACAAGAGGGATAATAAGGGGTATTTAACCAATTAGACGTATCATCTTGATGAAACTTAAAAAATTCTTTAAATACTTCTTCTTAATAGATAATTTCCTTGAAAGTTGAAAATACTAACCTGGAATCATGCATTTTAGTGGTTATTTGAAAAAGGTTTTATCATCACTGCCTATTTTATGAAGACCTATTTTTGAATTATTTGTTCAGGGGCTTAGAGAACCCAAAATAGGGGAGACCTTCGATAGGGTAGAGTGCTGCTTTATCGAAAGCGTCGAATTGATAGTTTTCAAGCGAAAAACTGTACACCTTGTTCTTGATTTTTTTAGGGCCTTTCAATTGTATAGTTACATTACTTGGTAAATAAGCACCTATACCTGTTTCTTTACGCTCGTAACGTGCTGTAGCATGTTGCATGCCCTTCGGCATGGGCAGAAAAAAATCGTTTATAGTCACTTCCAACAGGTCAATAAATTTTGTTTGAGGATGGATATATACTAGGAATCTGTCAAATTGTTTATTGGGTTCTTCGGTTCCCCAAGTCACATAGACGGTTTCGTATACAATATCATCTATTTCTTTAGTGCCCGCATAGCGAATTATTTCTGCATCTGGTAGGTGCTTTGGAGCTTCTATCAAATAATGATAGGTAGCTAAACCCCAAATATATCTATCGTGCTCATGACGTTTTAAATAGTCACTGTTGGCCTCTGCTGTATAACCTTCCCAAGATTGTACACCTTCTATTATTCCTTTTTTTCTGCCTTCTAAATATTCTACTTGACCATCAAAACTATTGGTGGCCAGTCTAAGTTTTAATGCCTTGTTATTGTTCCCAGGAAAGGCGTTCATAGGCATTGTTAACCAGATGCCCTTCCAATTGAATTTGGCATCTACTTCGTATACATCAGATTGAGATAATTGGTCATAGCCCATTGCGTTCTTGGCCTCCATAAGGAGTTCTTTTCCTTTTTGTTCGGGATTATGAATGGCGTTCGATTTGAGAGCCTCGGTCCTCAGGTCGACAGATTTGCAAGAGTTTAAGGAAACGATTAGTAATAGGAGGTAGGTAGTTTTGAATATGATTTTCATTTGTTTAAATATAAAAATTAGACTGTTCTGTTTAATTCAACAAGAAATTTTTTTAGGCCCCGATTAGTTTGAAGGTCATTTCGAACCAGGTATCCATATATACTCTATTTCTTGTAACTTTTGTTCTAGACAATACGCCGTAAAAGCCGGCATGTAAATATTCTGCTATTTCAAGTGCTGAAAATTCTGAAGTAATTTCGTTATTCTCTTGACCCTTTGACACGACCGAGGCAAGAACGTTTAGCCATCCAATGAAATGCTGATTTGCCTCAGAGGCTATAACATCATTTTGACGTCCAACTTCAACACTCATGTTGTTGACTAAACAGCCGCCAGAGTAGTCATCTTTTTCATTGAGATTTATCATCAGCGCATAGAATGATTTTAGACATTCTAAAGCCGAAAGGGTACATTCTTCAAAGTAATCTTTCATCCAACACCTATTGTTCTCTCCGTATTGTTCGATAACCTGCTGGGCGAAGTCTTCTTTAGATTCAAAAAAATTATAGAAAGATCCTTTAGGAATACCAGACTCTTTCAGAATTTGATTGATACCAACGTTGTGGTAACCATTTCTTCTAAAAACGTCGTAGCCTACATTGAGGATGTCTTCTTTGTTGTATTTGTATCCCATCTGAGCACAAATATATACAAATATCCTTAATTAGACCGAGTGGTTTAATTTTATTTTCTATAAACGAAAAAACTCCCGCTTCGACGGGAGTTTTTGAATTAGGCTTGTGAGTGCACTAAGAATTAGTAATACCAGCAATATCCATTTACTACGAAACCACAAATAGGACCGTTATACGTTTGGTGGCAAAAAGCATTTGGTATTGGAAATGGCCAAGAAGTTGCCTCTCGACATTTAACAAATCCATTAGCATTAATTGCCTCCATGCTTCTCTCGGTCATTTCGATATAATTGTAGGTCTTGTTGGCTACTTCTGCGGCGGTCGTTTTGAAATGTTCTACCATTTTGTTTCCGTCTGGAGCTATACCGTGCACGGCATAATAATACTCATTGATTTCATTAAAATGTACGTCGATTTTGGTAACCTCCGCTATCATAGAATAAAACTGGGTTTCAAATCGAGTTTCGAGCTCAGCATTGGAAACGGTATACATGAAATCTTTCTTAAACATTTCATGGTATTCTGTTTCAAAGTCTGCGTGCGCTTTTGAATCTGTACTTGCAAAAGGAGTAAAACTAAAAATCGTTAAGGATACGAGAGCCAGGGCCCATGCATAAATTGCTTTTTTCATAATGTTTGTTTTTAAAAGTTAAATTTGTTTTTAATAAATGTACGAGTTAATCGCCACATTTGTAGAGGTTTATGTCTCCTAAGAAATATGTGAAAACCGTTGTTGAGAACAGTTTGTTGAGACGTAATTTTAATTTTAGGAACGGGGATTGCTTTTTTTGAGTCTTTTAAGATCTCCTGTGGAAATAGGAAGCCACGCAGCACTAAAAACGCGTTGCTGGTTTATTTTCTCCGCTCACTTACGTAAGTCTGCGACTTTCAACGCGTGTAAAAAATAAAACCATGCTCTTTTTCCAAGAGCATGGTTTCTTGAGTGTAGTGACCTAGGAAGGACAGCGTTCAATCTTTTTGAATAAAGACGCATCTGCAATAGAAGCTTTCACGAAAGGATTACCTTCGCTATGCTACGGTGATCCCTAAAAGCTCCGCTTTGAAAATAAAAAAAACGAAAACAAAATTTTGAGCAAACTCAATTTCATTTCCGTTTTTTCTATTTATTCGTGACCTCGGAAGGATTACCTTCGCTATGCTACGGTGATCCTTGAAAGCTCCGCTTTGAAAATAAAAAAAACGAAAACAAAATTTTGAGCAAACTCAATTTCATTTCCGTTTTTTCTATTT
>CANLXN010000001.1 GCA_947495135.1 uncultured Flavobacteriaceae bacterium | reverse complement strand
CGGCTAGTCTCGCTTGCTCCTCAGCATCTCTTTTAGCTTGCGCCTCTGCAGCTAATCTCGCTTGTTCTTCAGCATCTCTTTTAGCCTGTGCTTCTGCGGCTAGTCTCGCTTGCTCCTCAGCATCTCTTTTAGCTTGCGCCTCTGCAGCTAGTCTCGCTTGTTCTTCAGCATCTCTTTTAGCCTGTGCTTCTGCGGCTAGTCTCGCTTGCTCCTCAGCATCTCTTTTAGCTTGCGCCTCTGCAGCTAGTCTCGCTTGTTCTTCAGCATCTCTTTTAGCCTGTGCTTCTGCGGCTAGTCTTGCTTGTTCTTCCGTATCTATGTCATCTTGTGTCATAACGTCCATTTCCGGAGCGGCAGCTACGGCAGGCTCAATTGGCTCAGGAGTTATGTTTGTTTCGGCAACTGGAGCTTTAGGAGCGGCTGCAACGGTTTTCTTTCTGCTTTTCTTTTTTCTTTTCTTCGTTTCAGGACTAAAAAGCCCAGCTAATTCGTCGTCTCGACTATAATCGTAGTAGTTATTGTTTTTAAACCTATAGGCGAGTGTGAATTCATGCGCAGGGCCTAAATTAGAAAATCCCGTAAGAGGTTTCTCGTAGTTATATTCTATAGCAATTTGTGGTGTTAAGTTGATTCCTATACCACCAGAAGCACCATAGACGTTATTATATCCTACTTGTGCCCAAACTCCTTTGGGAACAGTTAACATGATAGTTCCTGAATAAATGGAGTTGTCTTCCTGGAATTCTGTTCTGGCAAGTGCCGAAAATTTGCTTTCTCCGAAAAATCCATATCCTCCAAAGTAACCTGTATACATGATATGACCCTGAATTCCTTTCTTTGGGTTTTCATCCAGTAATTCTGAGGTATTAAAATTATAGGTAACAAAATTGTTGAGAGTAACACCGAAGTCCATAAATCCAGTACCATAATTTAGACCAGGGTTTACAGTTAGTAAAAAGTTCGATGGAATATTGTCTAAAGAAGGATCGTCGAAATTAGTAACCACCTTATCACTATTTAAACCACTTTTATAGGCTCCAATGTTTGTACCGAAGGTAAGATTGCTATCTTCTTGCAATCTTACATTATAAGCGAAGTTTAAGACACCTCCGAAGGTAGTAAGTACTCCGTAATTTTGTTGGTAAAAGCCTAATCCCGCTCCAATGTTTTCTTTTAGACGTCCAGAGTAATTAAAGAAATAGGTAAGTGGTGCATCTTCAATCTGTACTAATTCTCTTTTGTTTGACGCTGTGATGTATTTGTTTTGCTCTCTAACAAAACTGAATGTTGGATTAATAAGGAATCTATTGAATGTGAGTGAATTTCTAGCAGGAATATCAAATGCAACCACCCCGTCCTCATTTTGAGAATAGGCAATCTGTGCGAAACAGAATATGGTTATGATATAGGTTGCTATTGTTTTCACTTTACTTTATTAGAGTTATTGATCCTTTTCTGGGTTCACTATCGGGCGGAATAATCATGTAATAGAACACCTCATTTACACTACTTAAATTGGGCTGCTCTTCGGGCCAGTTATTTAAATAGTCTTTGGTGCTTAGTATAGTTTCGCCTCGGTTCGAATAAATGATTACTTCGGTGTTAGTTCCACTTACGTATGCAGTAGGTATCACCCATGTATCATTGATTCCATCTCCATTGGGACTCACGATGTTTGGTATGTTTGCGACATCTGGAAAAGGGTCAACAAATTCATTTACTTGAAATGTAAGTTCTTGTGTAAACGCACAATCGGATGTCTGCGAGATCATAACCTTATAATCTCCAAAATCGGTTACATTGAAACTGCTCTGAGTGGCATTGGTTAACATTTCATTATTAAAAAACCACTGAAACTCTGGATTAATAGCATCTGTAGTTACTTCAACATCAAGCGTGTTGCCTGCTTCCATTGAGTTAACTGCTGGTACATTCAAATTACTTAAGAAGTCTCCTGTCTGTAATTCGATGCTTCCAGTTGCTTCACAGCTTCCAAAACCAACAACAACTGAATAGACTCCAGAAAGATCGGTTTCATAGGTTTGGTTGGTTGCTCCTGTGATTAGGTTGCCGTCCTTAAGCCACTGATAGCTGGAACCAGCTGGAGTACTTAAAGTAGTTGGACCATTGGCAGCACAAAATGGATTTCCTGAACTAGAAACGATAGTTGCATCCACAACCTCGCCAGAAGTAGCTTCAGAAATAGTTACCCTGTTTGAAAATGAATCGGATGTACAGGTGCCATAATTGGTTTCTACAAAGTAAATTCCGACTTCAGTAACAGATAGGGTAGAACCTTCGGCTATAAAAACCGAGGTGGTAGAATTGATTTCTTTGAACCATTTAAAAGTTAGTGACGGATAATTTAAAGGTGAGTCGTTGCCGCTGGTACCGGGGTTATCTATAGTAAGAAGGTAACTTCCTCCAGGACAAAAACTCGCTGTCGAAACAAGGTTGTTGATAGTAAACGGGCTGTCCTGTATTTTATAATAAGCGGCAAAACTATCAGATGCGGTACTAGTGGTTGCTGGATAGGTGCTTTTTATTCGAAGTTTGTATCCTTCTCCAGCCGTCGTGGTTGGTAAGGCAAAGCTAACAGTAGCAGGAGAGGTAGTTATAGATCCAACATCTGAAGTGAATACTATTTCAGAATTATCAAAGCTACCGTCCTTATCAGACATTTCAACTATAAATTGATTCGAGGGTTCAATACCAGACTCTGGGCTAAATAGAAAAGTAGTTTCAAATGTATTAAACGACTCATTGGCGCATGCCTGACTGAACTCTAGATTCGGTTTTCCAATAACGATCTGAGCTTCTATTTTTCCAATGTGTGATACAATGAAAAAACAAACTACTGTAAATAAGAATTTTCGAAAAGTAGTTTTCACCATGCAGATGCTTTTTTGTTTCTAAATGTTTTTAAACAATTAATAACTTACATCTGTGATCAATTAGGATGTAAGTCTGGGTTTTTCTGGATCTATTTTTTTAGTCTTTATCAAGAATGTTACTAGCTATTATTTTATTTATACGTAATCTAAAATCTGGATTTGATAAATTTTTCACATCAATAAAAGTTTCTGAGTCTGAACCTTTCGAATAAACATTCTGAAAAGCTCTATTCCCGTACCAGTTCTCAAGGTCTTCGTTATTGGAAGAGCCTTCAGTAAAGATGTTTCCTTTGCAATTATTGAAATACATATTAGCGAACACCATGTTGCTAAGATTTTCATTGTTGATCCATATTTTATCTTCAAGTAAGACTCCAGGATTAAAGCCTGAAAAAATACTTTTGTTGATAGAGAATGAAGCTCCTTCCTTTACGTACATTGCCTCATGTACTAATCCTACGTCGATATCGGCTGCTAGATCATCACTTAATACTAAAAGCGTTAAATTTTCGGCATATAGGTATGTACCTTTTTTAGATGGATCTATTTCCTCTTTTTTGTTGTATGAAGCCAAGTAAATGCTACTTGCCCCAGCAGAAGACGTGAAATATGGAGACTTAACCGCTAATGAATTGGTCATTAAGGCTTGTGCTCCGTAATTAAACGTGAAATCGTTCTTTTTTGCTCTAAACGAGACTAATTGGTGGAGAATAGTATTCCCGCCAAGCACGTAAAATGAACTTCCCGCACAGTAGCTTACCATTATATTTTCTACAACAGTTCCCGCACCAACTCCTGCTAGTGTAAGTCCGTTATAGTAACCGTAGTCTTTGGTTCTTTTTCCGGCGTATTCAATTCGCACATACTTTAGTGTACCAGAATTATTCTCTGCATCGGGACCTCCGTATTGAACTAATCGAGAAGAAGACGGCTTTAATCCATACTCCAATTCCCATTTGCTACCTATTTTATTTACAGGAGCATTTCCTAATATGAAAATTCCTCCCCAGTCTCCTTTTTTACGAATACTTTTATTAGAAGTGAAAACAATAGGGTCTGTTTGGGTTCCTTCGGCCATAATCTTAGAACCTTCAGTAATAGTTAATGATGCTTTCGATTTGAAATCACCTAGTATAACAGTTCCAGGTTCTATGGAAAGAGTGGCACCACCGGTAACAAACACATCTCCTAATAGGAGATAAGTTTCTTTTTTATACAATTGGGTATCTGCAGATATATTACCGGACAGGATTTGCGTAGGTACTGGATACTCTTCTTTATTAGAATTGAATTCTGTCCAGATGTTGAGCCAGTTTTCATTACCATAGATCCCTTTTT
Organism: uncultured Flavobacteriaceae bacterium; assembly: GCA_947495135.1. Classification (GTDB taxonomy): domain Bacteria; phylum Bacteroidota; class Bacteroidia; order Flavobacteriales; family Flavobacteriaceae; genus Aureisphaera. The sequence goes on along the minus strand of CANLXN010000001.1, from coordinate 837,112 downwards.
CCTGTTGTGCGAATAGGCTACATAGGGGGACAAAGAGTAAAATTAGAATTAGGGAGTAGTGTTTTTTCATAGCGACTAAATATGTTAAATACTTCTAAAATACTTGTTTAAATATACAATTATTTCTTCTAAAAGCAAATAAATACGATGAAACACACAATATTTAACATTAGAATAACATCATGTAGGAATTTGTCAAATGTATATCCGACAAACTCTTAATGTTCTAACTAGTTAAAATCGTTGTATGTATGTAGGGATTTAAGTGTTTCTTCGTAGAATAAGATGGCAGCAATAAGATTTGCTTTGTCTGAATAGGGAAGTATAATTTTTTGAAATTCTACGGTATTATCAAAATAAGTGGTGGTAGCTTCTCTATTTTCTTTTACTGCTTTACGATTATCTTTCGTATCCGGTATACCTAATGACGTCATAGTTACACCAGGCTTGGTAGCGAAAGCGATGTTTGGTAAAATTTTAATTATTATCTCAATACGGGTATTGTATAATTCTAAAAGTTTACCTTTTTGCATTCTTTCGAGTTCCTCGATATCGTGGTATTTATTTATTCGCACTTCACCACTAATGATAGCAGGCTCATCAGATTTTTTCTGTGCGAAACTAAGAGTAGTACAAAATAGGAGTACAACAGTAAGTAGGTTAAGTTTTGATTTTAAAGTCATAATAACAAATGTTAATAGGTCGGGGGCAATATGCTTTTAAAGCTCAATTTTACGATTTTATTCTTCAAAATGCAAATTTCATCGACAAAATACGTGTATTCACGTAGTCTCGTCATAAAATACGTACATTGTCGGCTCTTGTAGGGGCAGAAAATCGCTGTTTTGAATGTAGGAATATTCTTATTTTTATCTGATTATCAGTCTAATCGATCTTTTTTATCGACTTTCTTTTTCTTTTTTTCACCGCATGATTTCTACTGCAAATTGTTCGTTTTTTATGTTTTCAATTTTTTTTTAATACGATCAATATCGCGGCATTCATACGTTTATAAAATCTTATTGATTAGTGCTTTACATGTTATTTTAATCTTTCGGTAAAGAATTTTCTTATGGTTGTAAAATATCAACTATTTAGTTTATTTATTTGGCTCATCTCTCTTATTCCAGATCATTCTACTAGGGACCGTTTTGTTGTCATTATTCATTTAAAGTAGTATAAATAAATCCGCGATTAACAAATAAATGGTCAAAATAGCGTCGAATAGAGGTCTGTTGGTTACGAAGACTGTTGAAAGCTACTCAGAATAGGTACGTCCCAAAATAGAGGTAGGATATCACAAATACTTTAGTAACATAGCATTAGAACTTAGGTTTGGTGTAATTAAAAGGCATTTCTAATGGACAAACTAATTATATCTAACCTATCAAAAAGCTATACCAACGGCATAAATGCGTTAACCGAAGTATCATTGGAAGTTCCTAAAGGCATGTTCGGTTTATTGGGACCCAATGGGGCGGGAAAATCTACACTCATGCGAACTTTGGCTACTTTACAGGAGCCTGATAAAGGCTCTATCTTTTTAGGAGATATTGATCTATTACATCAAAAAAATGAGGTGCGGAAAATTCTTGGCTATTTACCACAGGAATTTGGTTTGTATCCAAAGGTTTCGGCTCAGACTCTTTTAAATCATTTAGCTGTTTTAAAGGGGATTACGAAACGGAATGAGCGTAAAGAAATTGTAACTTCATTACTCCATAAAACCAATCTTTACGATGTTAGAAAACAATATTTAGGTGGTTTTTCTGGAGGTATGAAACAACGTTTTGGAATTGCTCAAGCCTTACTAAATAATCCTAAACTACTCATTGTCGACGAGCCTACTGCTGGGTTGGATCCTGCCGAACGAAATAGGTTTTATAATTTGCTAAGCGAAATAGGAGAAAAGACGATCGTTATTTTATCTACTCACATCGTTGGGGATGTTAAAGAGTTGTGCACACGTATGGCCATCATCAATCAATCGCGAATAGTTTTAAGCGGAAACCCAATAGAACTCATCCATAATACCGAAGGTCGTATATATCAAAAAACAATTTTTAAAAATGAATTGGCAGCGTACAAAAAGGAATATCGCGTAATTAATGAAAAATTATTTCTTGGAAAGCCTGTAATTCACATTCTAAGTGATACCAATCCGGCAAACGGTTTTGTTCCAGTTAAATCTGACCTCGAACACGTCTATTTCTCACAAATAAAAAAGAACCGATAACCTTTATAACTATGATGTGGTACGAATTATTCAAATTTGAGCTTCGGTATAGAGCAAAGCGAGCCGAAACCTATGTGTTCTTTATCTTTTTATTTCTATTCTCTGTTTTTGGAACCGATTTTATCTTTCAGGGTGTTGAGCTAGGTAAGGTCAAACAAAACGCACCCTTGGTAATCGCTAAAACCATGGGTGCCATTTCTGGAATTTTTATGATCATGGCATCTTTCATTATGGGAGTTCCCGTGTTGAGAGACTATAGATATCAAATAGAATCTTTGATTTTTATCAATCCAATTAAAAAACGCGACTATCTAATAGGAAAGTTCTTGGGGTCTATGGTGGTTTTGTTATTTGTTTTTAGCGCTATTTTATGGGGTATGTCTGCGTCAGAATTTATGCCATGGCAAGAGGAGAATTTGTTGTTACCTTATCGTTTCTTATCATATCTAAAGCCCTTCGTTACCATTGTTTTACCCATTGTTTTTTTCGGAGCTTCGTTGTTTTTTGTTAGCGGCTCATTGAGTAAAAAGTTATTAGTGGTTTATACACAGGGTATTATTTTGTTTGTAATTTTTTTGCTTACAAAAGCCATAAAAAATGAGCATTTACAGGCCATATTAGATCCGTTTTCTCTCACTACTTTAACCGCAATCACTAAAAATTGGTCTGTAGAACAGCGCAATTCACTACTGGTTCCATTCGATGGCTTAGTGGCGGAAAATAAACTGTTTTGGCTGGCACTAGGTGTGATGGCCCTAATAATTGGTTACAACAAGTTCCATTTCAGTAGAAAAAAGAAAAAAAATAAAAGCAGCAAGAAGCCAATCGAACCAAAAACGCTTGAAACATCTGTCAACAAGGTGATCAATATTCCCATAGTCAAGCTACAATACAATGCTCAATCACAATGTATACAACTTCTTGAACACACCTTATTTTATATTAAGAGCCTTCTAAAGGAAACATCTTTTTGGGCGATTGTGTTATGTGGAATGATCATTATTTTGGTCAATTCGGTCAATCTAGGTACATCATATGGTGTAGATAGTTATCCGGCTACTTATTTCATAGTAGAAGAATTGCAAGAAACATCTATTTTCTTCTTTGTGGTTATTCTTATGTTTTACTCAGGGGAGCTAATTTGGAAGGAAAGGGAAGCTAAATTGGACTTAATTTTTGATTCCTCTCCAATTTCAAATTTAATTCACCTTGCGGGTAAGTTTGTTGCACTGGTCTGTATTTATGTTATTCTTATTGTGGCGTTAATTATTTCTGGCCTCTTGTTTCAGGCATACAATGGATACTATAATTTTCAGTTTGCAGTATATTTTTACGGTTTTTTCCTGGAAATTCTGCCATTCCTTGTATTATATACCTTTATAGCGTTTTTCTTTCAAGTAATTTTTAACCGAAAATTGCTCGGAATTATTTTCGTTATGGTGTTTTTTATACTGAATATCGCCTCAGAGTTTTACGGCTTTCAGCATAGTTTATACAAATTTGGAGGAAAAGCACTTGGCACCTATTCCGAAATGAATGGTTATGGCCACTTTTTAGTACCCTATTTATGGTTAAAAACCTATTGGCTGGTATTTGGAATTATTTTATTGATCGTTTCTTCCGCATTAATAGTAAGAGGAACCGAAACCAGTTTCCTAAAACGTTGCAAACAGCTTAGAAGTAGATTCGATAAATTATCTGTAAGACTTCTAAGTGCATTGGTTGTACTATTTGTTTCAATAGGTGGGTTTATCTTTTACAATACTAATGTTTTAAATGAATATTGGACAATCAATCAAGAAGAAGAGTTTCGAGCTAATTATGAAAAAAACCTCAAGCAATTTGAACACATACCGCAACCAAAAATTGTGAATACAAATTTGAAATTAGAACTCTATCCAGAAACGCGAGAGTATTACTTGGAAGGTTGTTATCTACTGCAAAATACTCAAACCGAACCTTTAACAGAGGTGCATGTTCAAAAATTAATTGCGTCCGATGTTATTCTGAAGGATGTCACTTTTGAAGGAGGAGCTGCAAAACTAGATATGTACGACCGCTATAACTATTCTATATACGAGCTAAAAGAGCCGTTGCAGCCGGGGGATTCTTTAAAAATGAATTTTATTCAAACTTTTACATCTGCTGGTTTTGAAGATGGCAATGGAAGTACGAAAATTGTCCGTAACGGAACATTCTTCAATAATACCGATTTTCCAAGCTTGGGCTATAACAGAAAGTATGAATTGAAGGATGAAGAGCTTCGTAAAAACCATGGACTCCCAACTCGTCAGAATAAGGCGTCCATAACAGATACAAGGAATTTAGTAAATGCGAGGTCTGGAAGTGATTCTAATGGAACCACTTTCGAGATGATCATTGGTACTTCAGAAGATCAAACGGCAGTGGCTCCGGGAGCATTGATCAACAGTTGGAAACAAAATGGGCGTGCCTATTTTCAGTATGAAATGGATCGTAAAATGATTAACTTTTATTCTATTTTGTCTGCTAGATATGCTGTTGAAAAGCAGCAATGGCAAGCAACTAATGCTCCATTAAATGAGCCTGTGGCATTAGAAATATATTACCACAAAGGCCACGAATATAATCTTGATAGAATGATGAAATCAATGAGACAATCACTGGATTATTTTAGTAGTAATTTCAGTGCGTATCAATACAAACATCTACGAATTATGGAATATCCTAGATACGCCGCTTTTGCGCAGTCATTACCAGGAACCATTTCATTTTCTGAAGCATTAGGATTTGTGTTCCATATAAGGGATGAAACGGATGTGGACATGGCATTTTACATTACTGCTCATGAAGTTGCACATCAATGGTGGGGAATGCAAGTGGAAGCAGCCAATGTACAGGGGCAACATTTCATTTTAGAAACACTTGCTCAATATTCGGCTCTAATGGTTTTGAAGAAAAATTTTCCAGATGAAAAAGTACAGCAGTTTTTAAAGATGCAATTAGAGGATTATAAGCTAGGAAAGACAAAGGAAAAAGAATTAGAAGTGCCTCTTTATTTGGTGGAAGGTCAGGATTATATTTATTACAATAAAGGTGCTATTAATATGTATGCCTTACAAGAATATATAGGTGAACAAAATCTAAATATAGCGCTACAACATTTTATTGCAGACTGGCGCAGTGATGGAGGTAGAATAAAATCATGCAATAAGAGGTATGCTACATCTAAAGACTTACTAGGATATTTTAGGAAAGTAACACCAGACTCGTTACAATATGTAATTACCGATTTATTTGAAACTACAGAACCAATCGACAATTACGTAGATCGATAGTTCATCTTCTTCTTTGGAAGAACAAAGTGCTTTTGTTTTAAGATGTCTATTTTCAGTTGTTTATAATGGTATAGTTAAGTGCTATTTAGAGCTAATAATAATTGTTATCTTTGGTAAAAATTATCTGTACCAATGAAAAATCTAGCGTATTTCTTACTTCTTATTCTCTCCTTCACCTCGTGTAAAAATGAAGAATCATCCAAAGAAAGTGATGTTCCAACCGAAGATAAAACAGTTGTTTTTGACGGAATTTCTGCGGCTATTAAACCAGGAGATAATTTTTTTAATCACGTTAACAAAACATGGTATGATAATGCCGTGATAGCCGAAGATCAAATAGGGGTTGGGGCGTATCGCTTCTTAAATATTCCACAGCAAGAGTTGTTGTTGGACATTCTAAATGAAGTATCTCAGGCGGAACACGCAAAAGGCACTGTAGAGCAGCAGGTGGGCGATTTCTTCGCATCGGGAATGGATACGCTTGAAATTAATCAACGAGGTGTGGCACCCATTAAACCAATTTTAGAACAGATAGACGCCATCAATAGCGTTCCTGAAATGATGAAGTTTGTAGCCAACCAAATAAAAACAGGGGATTATTCTTTCGCGGCTCCATACATTTCTCCAGACCAAAAAAATAGTAAGATTAATATTTTGCATTTCTCACAAGCGGGTTTAGGCCTCCCAGATCGCGATTATTATTTTAGTGATAACCCTTCGGTAAAAGAAATTCAAACTGCCTATAAAACCTATCTCGGCAATATGTTCGAATTGGTTGGTGAGGACAACGTAAAAGCGAAAGCAAACACGGTGTATGAAATTGAAAAACAATTGGCAAATTCGCATAAAACACGAGTGGAAAGGCGTGTAATAAAAGAGAATTATCACAAACTTGCGGTAGCTTCTCTTGATGCGAGTCAAAGGAACTTTGGTTGGAACGAATTTTTAGAAACCTTAGGAACCAACGTAGATTCGGTAGATGTTAGGCAGCCAGCTTATTACGAAAAACTGAATTCTATGTTGCGCAGTGTTCCTCTTAAAGATTGGAAGTTATATTTAAAAGCGAATTCGATAGGATCTCACGATGATATTTTGAGTAAACCATTTCAAGACGCTTCCTTCGAATATTCTAAGGTGTTATCTGGACAGGCCGAACAACAACCCCGCGAAAAGTTAATGACCCGTCGTGTAGATCGACAAATTGGTTTTGCTTTGGGACAATTGTACGTAAAGCGTTACTTCAACGAAGATGCTAAGAAACGGGCATTAGATCTTGTCAATAATTTTCAAACTACTTTAAAGAAGCGAATTGAGAACTTAGATTGGATGAGTGATAGCACCAAGCTCAAAGCAATAGACAAACTTTTCGCAATTAATAAGAAAATAGGGTATCCAGATGTTTGGAAAACTTATGATGCCGAAATCCAACGGGATAAGTTTTTTGAAAATGTAGTAGCCTTACGTCAAAATGAATATCAATACGAACTAGCACAGCTTAATAAGCCGCCTAATAGAGAAGAATGGCATACAACACCTTCTACAGTAACGGCCTATTACAATCCGTCGTTAAATGAAATCGTATTTCCAGCAGGAATTTTACAAGCTCCATATTTCGACCTCTACGCAGATGATGCTGTTAATTATGGCGGAATAGGGATGGTGATTGGTCATGAATTTACGCACGCTTTCGACGATCAGGGTGCACAATACGACAAAGACGGAAATGTATCTAATTGGTGGACCGAAGAGGATTACACGAAATTCAAAGAAAAGACACAACAGGTAATAGATCAATACAGTAAGTTTACGGTCCTAGATAGTGTGCCTATCAAAGGAGCCTTAACTGTGGGGGAGAATACAGCCGATAATGGAGGAATCGCCATCGCGTATGACGCATTTAAGCTAACCAAGCAGGGAGCAGACACAACTAAAATTGGTGGTTACACACCAGATCAACGTTTCTTTCTGTCTATTGCCCGTATTTGGCGAGTAAAAATGCGTGACGAATATTTACGCAACTATGTAACTACAGATCCACATTCTCCACCAATGTGGCGCGTAAATGGTCCGTTGATGAATTTCACACCCTTTTATGAATCCTTTGATGTCAAAGAAGGTGAAACCAATTTTAGACCAGAATCTGAAAGGATTAAAATTTGGTAGGAGTTTATTTTTGCGAACGTTTTTTTCTGAAATTTTCATAGCAACCTAACGGTTAAATGTTCCATGAAGAGTCCTAAGAAAATTTAAGGTAATTTGTTTGGTAGTTATTTGAAGTGTTCCATTTCAGAAAAGAAAAGAGATAAACCAACCCCTTGCGTTGGTTCATAAATCTGAATATTAGGGCTTTATTTTCATTAAACCTGCGTTAAATTAACCTACATTTGAACAATTAATCACTTGGACAGTTCCTCTTTTTTTTAATTTCGACCGATTTTAATCAATCTTTTGCTCTCTTCAATTTTTTAATAGATGTTGTTAGACATGCATAGTCTATAATGTCACACGGCTTCCGTACTAATTGAATTTAGGGCTCACTTCATGGATTATTTCCTTGGTCGAGTAGATTTTTAGTTTGGCAGTAGTAAAAATCGTTTAAAGAATAAGAGCATAGAAAATCCAAAATTTTCAAGAGACATCAACCCAAACTTTTCAAAAACGTTAAGGAGTAGGGTAAACACCCATTTTAAAACCCAAAATAAGAGCAGAAATGCCAACACATCAATGGTCGTAAAAACGATCTTTATGTTGTTGTTATTTTGCGTTCCATTAACACTGCTTTCCTTGGGTATTGTGAATAATGTATGGATACTCTTTACGCTCTATTTACTCGCTGGATTTGGGATGGCAGGTATTGGTATGGGAGTGATGCACGACGCGATTCATGGTTCCTATTCAAAAAATAAGAAGATTAATGCCTTGTTAGGTTATTCTTTCAATCTTATTGGAGCTAATTCATCCGTTTGGCGAATCCAACACAACGTTTTGCATCATACTTATACAAATATTGAGGATGCGGACGATGATTTAAACGCACCTTTTTTCTTGCGATTTTCTCCCCACGCTAAACACTATTGGGTACATCAGTTTCAACACATTTATATTTGGTTTTTCTACGGGATATCAACCATCTCATGGGTTACTTCCAAAGATTTTGTTAGGTTAAAACGCTATAGAGATATGGGGTTTTTTAACAAGAAAAACGAATACAACAAAGAATTAGGAGCCATGATCGCATGGAAGCTACTTTATTATACTTATGCGCTTATACTTCCATTGATTATGTTGCCTTTTTCATGGGGTATTATTTTGCTTGCTTTTATAAGTATGCATATAGTTACAGGTCTGTTGGTGAGCATTGTTTTTCAGATAGCCCACATTATGCCAGGCACAGATTTTCCGTTGCCCAATGAAGACGGTGTTATAGACGATAATTGGTACGGACATCAATTTGCAACGACTAGTAATTTCTCTCCTAAAAGCAAGGTTTTATTTTGGCTTATAGGAGGTCTTAATTACCAAGTAGAACATCATGTTTTACCAGATGTCTGTCATATTCATTATAAGGATCTCACCTCAATTGTAAAGGAAACAGCTGCGGAATTCGGAATGCCATACCACGTGAAAAAATCGATGATGCACGCTATAATTGACCATACCAAAATGCTTCGTTCTCTTGGAAAGAAACAAGAGGTAAGCTCCAGTATGGCGTAATTAAATTGACTGAAGTTATCGCTGGTAATCGGCAAATAGTTATTGTTTCTTCAATAAGGCAGCATCTGTTTTAAACCTTTTTCGAATAGTAGAGTCCAACATATATCTTTCTCTTCAATATGTTGTTTTGGGAGGGAAAACATAAAACTCTATTAAAATATGAAGTACACCGTTTCTCACTCCATCTTATTCTGTTCATTTCTATTAAGCGCGGCATCCATTTTTACCTCATCAGCACAAGAAAAGAAAGTGCTCTCTAACAATGAGGTGACCTATGAAGTATCTCAGGATCAAGGATATTTAAATGTTACTATGAAGACATCTGATGTTAAAACCATTAGATCGATACTCCATTTGGGGGTTTCAGTCTTCTTTGATGTTAAAGGAAAGGAAAAAGAAAATGTTTTCGTAAAGTACCCTTTGGAACCACTTCGGCTAAATTCCAGACCAAATAGAAACGACTCTAGCGAGGATAGGGATCCGGAGAAAGAAGAAGCGGAAATAAAGGAACGATTCGCTAGAATTTTAGAAAATGATTTTCCACAAGAAGCCGCTTATACTTTTTTTGATCGTGAAGAAAAGTTTCATGTGCTCTTAAATTCATTAGATATCACGGCAGCCTACACCTACAATACTAAGAGTGGGGAATTGATGTATAACTTGACCATTCCGAAAAGCAAAATTAATTTCAAGTCTGATAAGGACTTCGAAAAATTGATGATTGGGGTAAAAACAAACCAAAGAGAAAAGATGGAACGCAATTCAGATAGGCCTCAAGTTAGCATGGGTGGAAGAGGCTCTGGAGGTCGTGGTGGCGGACAAGGAGGCGGAGGCCAAAGAGGCGGAGGGCAGCGCGGTGGTGGTCAAGGAGGGCAGAATGATGGCCCGCCTAAATCGAATAAAAGAGAAAAACCAACAGATGTTTTAATAGATTTTTGGTTTGAAGCAAATTTGAAGCCTTAGCACACCAAATTTATGACTCAATTCTCACACAATTACCTGATCTATATGGCTAAGAAACTGACTAGTTCTTTGCCTTAATTGCCTTCAATTTGATAAAACCGAAAGCATCTAAGATTTTGATAATTAAGTAGGTGATATCAATTTCATACCATTTTATTCCGAAATTGGCTCTACTCGCGTACTTGTGATGATTATTATGGTATCCTTCACCCATCATCAGAAAATCGAAACGAAAAAGGTTTTTACTGGTATTTTTCATTTTAAAATTTACATATCCATAAATATGACCAAACCAGTTAATGATTACTCCATGAATAGGTGCCATTAAAAAGGTAATAGGTAATAATAACCATTGCCACCAAGCGGTTGTAAAGCTTACAAAGAACAGGATGTAAAGTGATATCCACAGTATTCGAGAAAAACGAGAGCTAGCAAAGGAATCGAATCCTTTCCATTGAGGCACGTTTTTGGTAAAGCGCTCATCAATGGTTATGCGTTGCTTATTTATATCCTGATAGATGGTTTTTGTTTTCCACATCATCGCAAATAAGTTGGCGTCATGGGAGGGCGAATGCGGGTCCTTTTCCGTATCGGTGTAGGCATGATGCATCCGGTGCATAATACCATAGCCATACGCGCTTAGGTAACTGGAGCCTTGAAAAACCCACGTTAAGAAAAAGGTGATGCGTTCCATGGTTTTTGACATGGTAAACACCTGATGTGCTGCATACCTATGTAAAAAGAAGGATTGAAAAAATAGGCCTCCGTACCATAGTACTAAAACGAAAATAACAATTGTCATAACTTTTTTTACAAAGATAATTTGATGTTATGATCGAAACAATGAACCTAAATCAATAAATACCCTACGACAAGCGTCTTCTAATTCTGCTTAATGCTTGTGCAGTAACACCAATGTATGAACTAATATATTTTAACGGAATCACTTTCAACAGCTCTGGTCGCTCTTTAAATAACTTGAGATAGTGCTCTTCGGCCGAAAGGTTTAGGAGGTATTGCTCTCGCTTGGATTTGAGTAGGAAGAGTCTCTCTGCCGTTAGCCTGCCAATGAGGTTGCCAATTTGAGTGTTTTGATAAACTTCTTGTAAATCTTCGTAGTTAATACTTAATAAAGTTGTTTCTGTAAGGGCCTGTAATTGATAAGCAGAGGGCTTCTGCGTTAGGAACGAATCGTAAGCACTAATAAACTGATCTTTAAAGCTAAATCCAAAGGTGATTTCTTTTTCTGGGTTATCTTTTGGAATGTACAAGCGTACCACTCCAGATTCAATAAATGAAATCTTAGTTTCGACTTCGTTCAACTTTAAGAAAATCGTTTTTTTACCAACAACATGGCGCTCTAACTTAGAAGTGAAAAATTCCCAATCCAATTTAGAGATAGTTGCTATTTGATCTAAGTAGGCTTTTATTTGTTGCAAATCCAGGGAAGATTGTGGTTTAGAGCAAAGATAGGGATTCATATTGCGCTGTAATACGATTTATAAGGATATGTATTTTAAAAATATTTCAGAAATAAGAGATTAAAGGTTGGATGTTCAATTAATGGCATCATCTTTGACTTATACCAAGTATTAATAAATTAAATTACATTACAATGAGTAAAGGAACAGTAAAATTTTTCAACGATACCAAAGGTTTTGGATTCATCACTGAAGAAGGAGTTGAAAAAGATCACTTTGTACACATTTCTGGATTAATCGACGAGATTAAAGAAGGCGATGAAGTTACGTTTGACCTAAAAGAAGGAAACAAAGGATTAAACGCGGTGAACGTAAAAGTGAACTAAATATATATCTATATTTCTAAAGAAAGTCCGTCGGTTACGACGGACTTTTTTATTGCACATAATAGCGCATTTATCAATTAAAAAGGAGTAGTTTCGCGCCAAATTAAAAGCCCTAGGTATGAAGCGTATCAATGAATACAAGAAATTATTTGGAATAGAAAAAGAAATCGATCTTAAACAGCTTAAGAAAAGCTATCGCGATTTAGTTAAAGAATGGCATCCAGATAAATTTCAAGAAGAAGACGCACTAAAGCAAGAGGCAGAGTTACAAAGTAGAAAAATTATAGATGGATATCATTTTCTAGTGAGTATGGCTCCAGAAACCAAGGAAAAAAACCTTCCAGTCTACACAGAAACGATCACAAACTCGGCCATTGCAGATTACCAGCATAAAGGTTTATTGTTAGAGATTACTTTTACCAATGGTGAAACCTACGAATACTTTGGAGTAACAAAGCCTATTTACCGTAAAATGGTGAATGCTGGTAACTTGAATCGCTTTGCAAAACGCAGTATATATCCTACCTATACTTACCGCAAATCAAAAAGGATACTCCAAGAGGCATAAATGAGGAATGAATTTTACAAGGTTGAAATGAAACATATCGCAGAGCTTATCAACAAATCGCCTTGTTTGTTGCCAATTTAGTGGTCTATTCTATTTGTTAGTTACTATTGCTTTTTAATAAACTTATAGGTGTTCTGAGTTGAATGATTTGAAATAGTGATAAAATAGACTCCCGCTTGTAAGTTGCTTACATCGATGGTTTTATTGTCAGTAAAGGTAGATTGATTGATTTTCTTACCAATAACCGAGTAAATAATAAAACTGAAGGGGCTATTTTCTCCAGAAATGTTTAATGTGCCTTGCACCGGATTAGGATAAATAGTAAAAGCTGGTTGATTTGATTCGAAATCTTGAGTCGATAAAGTATAGGCATTCAATTCGGCTACATAGCTATCTACAGAAACGCCATCTTCTTTTCCGCTCCAATCGCTACCAAATAGCAATCTTGTCCCTGACGGACTAATAGTTACATGCGGTTCGCCCCAATAGTCAAATTCATCTTCGTCCGATCTATGATGCGCTACTCTATAAACATTGGCATCAAATTCATTTACTTTCGCTAGAAACAATTCTTGATCTAAAATTTGAACACCATCTTGTTCGAATCCGATAGAGGAAACGGCTACCCAGCCACCTTCAGTATTTTTATGCGCTAGAGAAGACATATGCGTACCCGATTTTGGATATGCATAATCGGTAACTGGTGTTACCGAAAAACAATCGCCTGTTGTGGCGTTGTGAGCAACCAAAGTACCTTGACAACCGCCACTTGGACCTTCTTCAAAAGAAATAGCGAAATAGGCATCATCTCCATTGCTTAACCTACCTAGACAGGAATGTTCATTTGCATTCAAGTTTAGATTTCTTATAAAGTTTCCATCGGTATCATAAATTGATTGATTGTGGTAGAACAATTCTCCGCTAGGAAAGGGCATTGGAGCCATAAAATTAATGTCCGAAATATTGAATTCAGTTAAAACCCCTGTCGATATTCTATAATAAAAGGCATTAGTATTACCACATCGAAAGGAAAATACGTCGCTGTCCCAAGACATCATTTGCAAATCATTTCCACCAGTTAAAGAAGAACTATTTGGACAGCCACTTAAAGCTCTCATATTTGCTAAGGTTGTTTTTACTTGGGTGTTTACATTATAGCTAATTAGATCGTCTGTACTGTTATCCATATAGAATAGAATATTAGGATCATTAAAATGCCAAAATACGGCTTCTAAATCGTCTGGATTTATATCTGTTAAGCCTCTTATGAAGCTATAATCTGAACCATCGAGTAATTGGTGGATTCCACCTCCATATACTAACAGGAGGCTTTCATTGGCATTCCAAGATTGTATAGTGCTGTACATGGGAACCATAAAATTTCCTGGAGCGGCTTCCGAAATTCTCCTAATGGATGTGTTTGGAAAGGAAGGGTCTGCTACCGACATTAAGTAATCGGGTTTGGCTAATGCTTGCATAGGATGCTGTTCTAAATCGTTCGCTATATAACCTTGGGATAGATCTTGTGCAGCCATACTTTGAACTAGTATGAGAATTAATAGGGGGATAAAATTTTTCATAGTGTAATCTAACTATTTAATTGTTAGTGACATACTTATAAAATCTTAAAATACTTTACAGGGTTAGATTGGTTTTTCTGAAATGTTTAAAACCTAAAATATTTGGCGGTCTTAGAGTTTTAATTATGAATCGATTGGTCTAGAAATTTTCAGAATAGATAAAAACTCATTCCTGTTTAGACAAAAAGACATTCAATTTATTAAAAGCTTTTTCTCTGAAAGGTGCTAACTCATTGTATTCCTTACTCATAAACAATTCCTGCAAAGCCTCCTGATTAGGAAATTCGACCACCATAATAAAATCGGGCTTTTCATCACCCAAAACCATATGATCGACGGGATACTTAACTGGTTTGGCTCCAACAGAGGTATACATTTCCCTTATATGCGTTACGTAATGGTTAAAAGATTCCGTTTCATTCGGATTGACAAAGGCGATAATAATCAATATAATTTTTATGTTCATAGTTAAAGTAATTTACTGTTATTACTTATGAGTATTCAGAACGGTCAAAAAGTCACATTTAAAAAAAACAGTGACTCGGTGTGACTATTATCAGAAACAGCACACTAATAGAATAACTAATGTTGAAAACAGAGGAGATTACTAATTAAAAATAGATCTGATGAAAAAAATAATGATACTATTCACATTGTCCAGTGTGCTACTTAGTTGCAATGTAAATCCGAGCAAAGAAGCAAGAATCCAGACATTAGAAGCTGAAATTCAGGAAATCAGCAATAAGTTAATTAAAATTGAGAACGATTTTCAAACGCTTGAGGTCGCCAATGATCTATTGAAAGCACGAATTGAAGTGTTGGAAAATCTTTAAAGTGAATTATAACTGTTGACTTCTTAAATGATCTTGATAAGTGATCTATTTAGAGGAATATGCTGTTAATTACTCAAAAGTCAATGCCGTGATATGGTTAATAGAATTTTAAGTTTGATCTTTATATATTTGGGTGTAAAACTTATCTATGACTTTTGATAATCCATTGTTATTTTTCTTTTGTGCCCTAGGTGTATTTAACGGATTTTTAGTCAGTTTCTATTTTCTGTTTTTTGGTAAGCAAAAACGCATTCAGAATTTCTTTTTTGGAATGTTAGTTTTAATGTTGAGCCTTCGCATTGGTAAATCGGTTTACATCATTTTTACGGCTGTTGAAGACAGAGAGTTATTGATCCCGCAACTTGGTTTGTCTGCTTGCTTCTTAATTGGAATATCGCTGTTTTATTATTTAAAGTCTTCGGTAATCAATGCAAAACTAGCCTTGCGCTCTTGGAAAATACACTTCGCTATCTTATTTTTCATTGTATTATTGGTAGGAATTACGCTACCCTATGAGACAAATAGGGCTTTTTGGAATACCTATTTCGTACATTTTATTTACATCGTTTGGGGAGTGTATTTAGTTCTTTCTGGGTATGTTTTACGTCATATCTTTAAAAAGTTAGTGAGTAAAACTCAAAAGTGTACCACGGCAGAACTTTGGTTAGTTGCTGTATTCATTGGCAATGTGCTCATCTTTTCTGCTTATATGGTGGGTTATTTTTACCTTTATTTGGTAGGCACCATTACTTTTTCGGTGGTGTTTTATGGATTGCTTTTCTTTTTTCTATTTAAGAAAAACAGAGATACTATTTTTCAAGATATCCCAGAAAAATATGGAGCTAAAAAAATCGATACTACAGAAGCGCAGCATTTAATTGAGCAATTGAATACACTCATGATAGAGAAGGAGTTGTATAAGAAAACCGATATTAAATTACAGAACGTTGCCAAGAACATTCACATTTCTACCCACAAACTATCTCAATTATTAAACGACAATCTTGGAAAAAGCTTCGCATCTTTTATTAATGACCATCGAATAGAGGAAGCAAAACGATTGTTAATGAGTAACGATCATTTCACCTTAGAAGCAATTGGATTTGAAGCGGGATTCTCCTCTAAATCCAGTTTTTACGCTACGTTTAAAAAAGTAGTTGGAATGACCCCATCCGAATTTCAAAAGCAATTGTCAAAGGCATAATACTCCAAAATTATAATTCTGGACACCTAAATTATAACCCATCATTTTAAAATGACATCATTTTAAGAGGTTTGAATAAACTTTTAAATCTTTTATTATGAAATTATATGTATTCGCATTTTTAGTGCTTTCCACGATGCAGTTTTCCTATGCACAGTCTGAAAGCTCCCTCATTGAAAAAACACTTCAAAATTATATAGACGGGAGTTCATACAATGAAATTCCCAAACTTGAAAGTGCGTTTACCGAAAACGCCACCCTTTATCTCACAACAAAAGATGGCTTCGCACGATTCACTCCAACCGAATATGCTGGGTTCTTCAAGAACAAATCTGCTGGGACTTTTAACGGGCGTCAAGGAAAAGTGTTAGCCATAGACATTGTGAAGGATATTGCTACGGCTAAAGTAGAGATTGCTATCCCGGAGCGAGGAATGGTATATATCGATCTCTTTTTGCTAAAGAAGCAAGATGATGTTTGGAGTATTATTAGTAAGACCGCAACTAGAATTGATAATAATTAAGATGAAACATTCTATTACATTATTAATCATCCTGGTTACGAGTTCTTTATTTGCGCAGGATGCAGTCGTTAAGTTTATAGATACTGATATTGAAATTGATGGAAAAATAGATGAAAACGTTTGGCAACAGCTACCCGAATACACCAATTTTTACAATTATCTACCCACAGATGAAGGGTTGGCAGAAAATCAGACTTCTGTGAAATTATTTCATAATGGAGATTATCTATTTGTTAGCGCCATCTATAACGACACTACCGAAAAAACCCAAGTAAGCACCTTAAAGCGGGATGTGTCGGTTGCTTTGAGCGATTCGTTTGTATTAATTTTGGATACTCAAAATCAAGAACAGAACGCCAATTTTTTTGCGTTGAACTCCTTAGGTAATCAGACAGATGGTTTAATTGGAGCCGACGCAGATGGTTATACACTCAATTTTAGTTGGAATGCCGTTTGGAAATCTCAGGCCTTACTAAATGGCACCAAGAAACAATATGAGATGGCAATACCTCTAAAGGCACTAAATTATAACACCGCCAATCCTGTTTTCGGAATTCAATTTTATGTGCGTGATATCAAGAACAATTCGTGGACCATTTTTAAAAATGTAAAACGAAACTATGCCAATCTTGATTTGCGATTCACAGAAAAGTTTACCGTGGAAAACTTACCAAATATTGCTCCATCAAAATTTACTATTACTCCGTCTATTACAGCGAACTATCAGAAGAACAGTCTAGAAGACGAAGAAGTAAAGACATTTACACCAAGTCTTGATGTACAATACAATGTAACATCATCTTTAAAATTGGATGCGACCATAAATCCAGATTTCTCACAAATTGACGTGGACCAACAAGTAACAAACCTATCCCGTTTTTCTATATTTTTTCCGGAGCGCAGAAATTTCTTTTTGGAGAACAGTGATTTGTTTTCAAGTTTAGGAGTGGTTGGGGTGAATCCGTTTTATTCAAGGAGAATAGGAGCTAATAGCCGAATTCAATTTGGGCTTAAACTCTCTGGTAATGTGGCTCCTAAAACTAGAATTGGAGTTCTAAACGTACAAACCGATGAAGAAGAGGATAGCGCTTCACAAAATTATGGGGTATTGGTTACGGAGCAACAACTAAGCAAAAACCTAACTACTACTGGGTATTTTATTAACAGACAGGAAACTAATAACTTAGAATTTGTTGATGATTATAATCGAGTAGCAGGTCTAAACTTGAGATACACATCTACCAACAACAAATGGATTGGAGGGGCTAATTATAGCACCAGTTTTACAGATGGAATTTCTAAGAATACTAGTTTTTACAATGCAGGAATTTCCTATAACAAAAGGGGGTTGAACTGGAATACTTCGGTTAAAAAAGTAGAAGAAAATTACACAACAGATGTTGGTTTTACTCCACGATTATTTAATTACGATGCAATTAACGATGTGCAAGTAAGAGAAGGATATATTCAAACATCGTCTGGGATAGAATATCAAGAATTTTATGAAGGATCGAAGACCCTAAATTCAATTCGCTTTATCAATTATGGACTCAATAATTACTTTGACAACAGCGGTGCGCTCACACAGTCCAAACATTTCTTTAATTCGGCTGTATTCTTTAAAAATCTATCTGCATTGTATTTCGTAGTTAATTACGATTATTTAGACCTAAAGTACGGTTTTGATCCATTGGGGAATGGAAATTCGCTAACACCAGAGATCTATCGTTTCGGAATTTTGAAGGTGGGTTATAATTCTGCTAATAATCAGGCATTTCGCTACCGTGTTAATGTGCAAAGGGGAACCTATTACAGCGGTAAACGCACAGTTGGTGGAGTTTATCTCAATTATCAATTGCTGCCATTCGCCAATTTGGAAGTGTCCTACGATGTGAACTCCATTGACTTAGCTGAACTTGGTGAGGAAACATTTCATTTAGCTCGCTTTACAGGGGAAGTGTTCTTCAACAATACGATTAACTGGACAACCTATGTGCAATACAATACTCAGGGAGATAATTTCAATATAAACAGCAGACTGCAATGGGAATATAAGCCGCTGTCATATGCCTATCTGGTGGTTACAAACAATTTCAATAAACGAATCGAACAAGAAAATTGGGGAGTAGCGTTTAAAGTTAATTCTAGATTCGATTTTTAAAATCAAGGTTTTGTAGGTCCATGAGAGTAGGATACAGGTAGAATTGTGTTACCTGAGAAGGGTCGGCTTACTTGAAACAAAACTTTCTAGGAATACAAAATAAGAAAAACACCGATCATAATACCAGCCAACGGCACTAACTTTTTTCGCTTGTTCTTTTCCTTAAATACGAGACCACCAATAACCACAGCAATTATTAACTGACTTCTTTTTATGGCCGAAAGTAGCATGATTAAGGCATCTGGGTCTTGAAGGGCTTTAAAATAGAAATAATCTGCTGCGATTAACAACATACCTACAGCAACAATAGACCAGCGCCATTTAAATGCTTTTCGTTTTTCTGCATTCGGAAACCAGTTAACCAATAAAACACATATTAAAATGAGTATGGTGTACCAGCAGAACCAAAACTGTAAGGTTTGAGGGTTCAGGGTTAGGCTTTGAATTAAGAACTTGTCATATAAACCACTAGAAGCTCCCAAAAATGTGGTTCCTATAATGGCGAAAATCCACTTGTTTCTCTTAAAGTTGATTCCTTCTTTTCTTCCAATCTTAGAATAGAGAATTACCGAAAAAATAATTAGGAAGAAACCAATCCACTGTAAAAAGTTAGGTTTCTCTTGATAAATTAGAATGGCACCAATAAACGTAAAAAATGGACCCGCCGAGCGAATAGGAGCAACAATAGTAATGGGTAAATGCTTTAGTGCTTGATACGCCAGTACCCAAGACGATGTCATGATCATAGATTTTATGAAAATAAATCCATGTGTTTGCCATGAAATAGGAGTGATATGAAGCCCAATTTCTTTGGTGTATTCTGAAAAATAATGAGAGCCAATAAATAGCGGAAGAAGTAGTAAAAATCCGGAAGCAATTGTTCCTAAAAGTACTGGCAATACCTCATTTCCACGTACGGCGTGCTTCTTACACAAGTTGTGTAATCCCAAGAAGAGCGCTGCTAATAAGCCTAAATACATCCACATGGCGCGAATATAGTTTTTTAAGACATTTTGGATTAAAGTTTGGACGTAAACATTCAAAATAGACGTTGGTAATGTGTTGTGTAAAATCGAGCGGATGTAGGTCCTGCTATTAATCATGGATCGTCTCACATTAAAGCCGGTCATACCCATTTTTCAAATTCGCTTTATGCTATATACCTTGTCTTTTAGTTGGTAAGAATCTTTTAACAGTACTCGATACAATTTCTTTAAAACGCCGCTCTGGTTCAGTTTTGGAAATAGAAAAGTAAATTTTCACCACGATATTACGTGAGAGTAACGTCATCCGTTCCACATCATTTACCTGATCCATAAAGTTGAGATATGGTTGTCTCTGCTGAGTTTTCGGCCTAAGGACCTATTCAATAAGTGCTTGTCAGTATCTTTTTTTGAATAAATAATAGCGTCGGTGGTGGACCTTCCATAAAAAAAACTACTAATTTTTTAGTAGATGTACTAAATAATTAGTAGTTTTGATTATTCTAAATAACGATTATGGAAAAATTGACCAAACGTGAAGATCAAATCATGCAAATTGTATGGCAATTAAAAACTGCTTTCATACGAGATATTATTGCCCAACTTCCGGAGCCAAAACCCCATTATAATTCTGTGGCAACCATCGTAAAGATCCTTGTTAAAAAAGGAGTCTTACAATCCAAATTACTAGGAAATACACACCAATATAGTCCTGTGGCCGAGTTTGAAGAATATCGTGACAACAATCTCGGGAACATTAAAAAGAAGTTCTTCGGAAATTCTTTTCCCAAAATGATGGCGTATTTTGCAAAAGAGGAGAACTTATCTGAAGAAGAGCTGTCAGAATTAATAGAAGTTATTAAATCAAATAAAGCTAAGAAATCATGATTTTACTTCTTTTAAAAACCTCCATCGTTATTGCAGTTGTTCTGGCCTTTTATAAATTGGTAATAGAAAAGGAAAGCTTTTTTGCAACCAATAGATTGTATTTGATACTTGGCTTAGTGTTGACCTTTACAATTCCCTTTGTAACACTTCCAAAATTGATAGAAAGTCAGGGCTTTGTTGCTAATCTCATTGAAAAACAGCAAACATCAGAAGAGAAACCGGAGTCTATTATTGCTAAAACCACAACTGTTGTAGTTGTAGATGAAAACTCGCCAATACCGACCAATACTTCCGAAGAACTCACAGCAGTGGAAACGACTACAACCGCCAGAATTAGCCTAGTCGACTGGTTATTCTATGCTTATATGTTCGGAGTCCTAGTTTTGTCTATCAACTTGTTCTCTCAGATACTGGTTTTATTAGTCAAAGTAGCGAGAAGTACCGATAAAATTAAAGATACAGATGGCATTATTATCAATTCCGCCAGTGTGAAGGAGCCTTGTTCTTTCTTTAATTACATTTTTATAAATCCTGAGCAATACGAATTTGAAATCTATGAGCAGATTATTGCGCATGAGAAAATTCATGTTAAAAAGCGGCATAGTATCGACTTGCTACTGGCTGAAATAGCAGTCATCATCCTATGGTTTAATCCATTTATCTGGTTATTCAGAAAAGAGGTAGAAAAAAACATAGAATACCAAACAGATCATCTCATTTTAGACACCAAGATAACAGAGAAGGATAGCTACCAAATGAATCTGTTAAAAATAGCAACCTATAATAAACCGTTGACAATCACAACGAATTACAATCAATCATTAATCAAAAAACGAATTTTAAAGATGAACACTAAAAAATCTAATCCGCACAGCTACTGGAAATATGCATTTATAATGCCGCTATTTTTTACAGTAATTCTTCTACTAAACAAACCGTACGAGGCATTTGCAGGACAAACTATAAATGAAACACAGCTCGATGATATGGTTAGTACGCAAGAGTTAGAAGCAGCTCAACCCGATGAGAGTATCAGCATTGAAAATACAGTTGATAAGGCAGAGGTTGAAATTAGTAAACCCATTGAAAATGCAGGCACGAGTACGGCAATAGGGTCTGAATGTAAAAACTTATTAGATGCGATACGAACAGGTGATGTAGAAGCAGTTAAAGCACTTTTAAAAACAACGGATGCGAATTGCATAGATCCTACTCCTGGCTATGAAGAATTCATTAAAAATGGTCACCGATGGCAATCGGAAAAAGCTAAAACGCCTTTATCTGCTGCTGCCAGAACCGGTAATGTCGAGATAGCAAAACTGTTAGTCGCAAGTGGTGGAGATGTAAGGCGTAGCGCCAGAGGTGACGGAACGCCTTTAATTTCTGCTGCAGAATTCGGTCATTTAGATTTCCTTGAATACATGATAGTGCAAGGCGCGGACATTAATCGTTCATTTCCCAATCAGGGTAATGCCTTAATTGCTGCCGCTGGAAATGGCCATCCTGAAATATCAAAATTCCTGATTTCAAAAGGGATAGACATAAATCATTATTCACCCAACCAAGGCAATGCTTTAATTGCTGCCGCAAATAGCGGAAATTTGGAAACTATAAAACTACTGTTGGAGAGGGGGATGGATTTAAATTTTATTTCGCCTAATCAAGGGAATGCCTTAATTGCGGCATGCAACAATGGCCATTTAGACACAGTGAAATATTTAGTGTCTATGGGAGCAGAAATTTCCAAGATCTCTCCTAACCAAGGAACTCCTCTAATTGCTGCTGCTAACAATGGTCACCTAACAACTGTAGAGTATTTAATTAAATTGGGTACCCCTATAGATAAAATAGCATCCAATCAAGGTACTGCACTTATAGCTGCAGCTAATAATGGTTATTTAGAGACGGTTAAATTTTTGGTAGCTAGGGGTGCCAAAATTGACAAGATTGCTCCTAATCAGGGCAGTGCTATCAATGCTGCATCTAATAACGGTCATATGGAAGTCGTAAAATACTTATTGAATGAAGGCGCAAATATCAATTCTCAAAGTGATGGAAATGGTTCAGCACTAGTTTCTGCAGCCAGAAATGGTCAATATCAAAATGTAGCATTACTCATTGAAAAAGGGGCAGATGTTAATGCTCAAACAAACGGACAAGGATCTGCGTTGAATGCAGCAGCGAGGAATGGACAAATTAAAACCATTGAATTGCTTTTGTCAAAAGGAGCTGATATAAACCTTCAAAACGACGGACAAGGATCTGCTTTAAATGCCGCCGCTAGGAACGGACATAACAAAACCATCGAACTACTGCTTTCAAAAGGAGCAGATATAGATCTTCAAAATGATGGACAAGGATCTGCTTTAAATGCCGCCGCAAGAAATGGGCATTTAGAGACGGTGAAACTATTGATTTCCAAAGGAGCTGATATCAATTTGTATTCTAACGGGCAGGGAACGGCGCTATCTGCCGCTTCCAAAAACAGGCATGAAAATATTGTCAAATATTTAGAATTAAAGGGGGCTAAGCATATCTACGGAAATTAATACCGGTTACAACAGTCATCACCCACCTACGCTGAAGCTACGATGGGCAATTTAAAAATCCACTATATGAAAATCTTTTCAATATTGGCAGTGCTTGCATTTTCTATGCTTAGCTGCAGCAGTCAGGAGTCATCGTATGATCTTGCCATTACAGATATCAAATTATTTGATAGTAAAACCAAAGAAGTACATACCAATAAAACGGTTCTAATAAATGCAGATACGATAGCTGCAATACTAGATGCTTCCGCTTCTTTTAAAGCAAAAGAGATTATTGAGGGAAATAGGCGTTTACTAACTCCGGGATTCATAGACACTCACGTGCATCTTATTGGTAATTATGGTGTAGCTGTAGATGCTCCATCGACCTATATGGAGGATGACGGACTCAAAATGATTCGAGATCTAACGTCACATCATTACCTAAGACATGGAGTAACGACCATTATAGATATGGGACAACCCGAAACCTGGATGGATATTACTTTAGATTGGCAAAAAAATCCAGAGCCCAGATATCCTAACTTATATATCTGTGGTGGTTCCATAGTATCTGATGAGGATAGACAACAACCTGCGCATCATATAGAAGTTATGAATCCAGAAGACGGTAGGAAAAAGGTGAGAGATTATGCAGCAAAGGGTATGAAATACATGAAGCTCTATCGTAAACTTCGTAAACCAGATTATGAAGCTATGGTAGACGAAGCTAAAAAACAAGGTATTATAATCAATTCGCACGTTGATAACAATGTTGTAACCATTAGTGAAGCCATGGATTATGGTGTTTCTAATTTCGAACATTTTTTCACACTAACCCCAAGCGTTTTGTCGTACGATGAGCATTGGCCAAAAATGAATGATCTCTATGGTATTAGCATGAATTCGAGTATTGATGAATTTGCTGCTCAGATGGTTTACTTTTTTGGATATATAAAAGCCAATCCGGAATTTGAGACTGAATTGAATAAACTATTTGATAAAATGGCTTCGGAAGGGGCCACCATAAGCTCGGCCTTAAATGTCTTAGCCTCATCAGCGGGTCAATCCGATTTTTTCACCTCATTCGAATATTTTCCAATTCGAAATGCGCCCATGGTTTCATATTCTGAAACACAACAAAAACAGCTGGATGAGGCGTACGAAGCTATGATGCATTATCTGAAGATGGCACATGATAAAGGGGTGAGTCTTCGTATTGGTACCGACTGTCGTTTTGGAGGTCGTGCATTGCTTTCAGAACTCATGTTATTGCATGAAGCTGGTTTTCCTATGGAAGATGTATTACAAATTGCAACACTTAATGGCTATCGAGCAATGGATTTAGATGTCAATCATGGATCTATAGAAGTAGGGAAGAAGGCAGATCTTTTATTATTTGAAAAAGATCCTTTTGAAAATGCTGGTAACATATTATCAAATAAAACTGTAATAAAGGACGGACAACTGTTCGGTCTAAAAAAATCCATCGCTCATGAATTGATGCAAGTTATGATTAATGAAGGTCCTGAAAATGGTAAAAAGTGGTTTAATAATGCAATGACGCATTCGGATTATGAACAATTAGAAAGCAGCGAATTAAGGAATACGGTAAAGGAACTAATTGGAGGTGCTAAAATAGAAGAAGCGATGGCAGCTTTTGATTTGTACAAGGAAAACTTTCCCAACAAGAAGATAACTATTGATGGCGTTACCTTAACCAATACAGCCTATGCACTGGCAAGAGAAGGCAAAACCGAATTGCTAAAAGAGTTTTTCAAGTTTAGCAATAGTAATTTTCCAGATGCTCAAAAATTCTTAGGCTTGTCGGTCTATGTGGCAATTGTAGATGGTGGTATCTCCAAGGGAATGGAACAGTTTCAAGCAAATAAAGACAATCCGGCTTATCTAAATGATGAAGCAGAAATGAACGGTGTTGGATATTTATTCTTACAATCTGGAAAGGTTAAGGAAGCAATTGCAGTTTTTAAGATGAATGCTTTAGCTTTTCCAGAATCATGGAATGTTTATGATAGTTTGGGGGAAGCCTATCTAACCGATGATAATAAAATTCTGGCGAAAGAAAATTATAAAAAATCGTTGAAACTAAACCCTGAAAACACCTTTGCTATTGACGCTTTAAAGAAATTATGAATTAACTAAGGTGTAAAAGACAATAGATGAACAAGAAAATAACTTCTGCCATACTTATTCTTTTTTTTAGTTCCATTGATGTGGCTATGGCTCAAGACACTATTCCATTTAGTCTTGGGAATGACAACAGAATATACATCAAGGTTTCCGTTAATCATTCAGAGGCACTGGAATTTATTTTTGACACTGGCGCTAATGGGATGGTTGCAAATACTACACAAACAGATTCAAAACTTTCATTAATATTTGATGATGAAACTAAAAACATTGGAGCTAATGGTATATCTATTCAAAAGGTTAGTACATCTAATACCCTAAAAATTGGTAATTTTCGAAGAAAGAATGAGGAGTTAGTTGGTATCGCTTATCCACGAGAACACTATAGCTTTGATGGTGTAATAGGATATCCTTTTTTTGAAGATTATTTAATTGAAATTAATTATGATACTCAAAATATAGTATTGCATAAAAGACTAAAGACGATTACCAATCTTAAAGAATATGAAAAATTGAAAATGAAGATGATAGGCGAGGTACCTTTTGTGGATTTTACCATTATGAAAAATAATGAACCCATAGTTTTCCCGGTTATGATTGACACAGGATATAATGGCTCATTAATTGTTTATTATAAAACAGTTTCAGAAAAGAGATTGGACCATCAATTTCAATCAATTAGGAGTAGCCGATCTGAAGGAACAGACGGTACAAGTATGACTGCAGATCTTGTTCTGATACCGGAAGCCCAAATAGGTAAAAAGACTATTATTGATGTATACGCCAATCTCAATAAGACTCCATCTAATATGATATTTCCTGCTATCATGGGAGGTGAGATTCTTAAACAATTGCATTGGATCATTGATTTTAAGGACGAAACCGTGTATGTAGCTGATTATTAGTTTGAATTACACGGTAGCGATTATTAAGAAATAAAACTATGGAATTGGCCTAAAAATAATATGATAAAAATCAGCTGGATGTTTTTAAAAGGAGGATGTAAAAATGTAAGCTTTCATATCATATATTATATTTCGGTGGTAGTTATTGAAAAGAACCTTAATCACAGTTAAAAACGTCCAACATTCTTTTTTTTGGACATAAAATGGCCTTTTCAGCAGGTCTACCTGCCATTTGGATTACATATTTGCATGATTAATAAAATCGTTCTTCATGAAAAGTATAATAGTTACAGTGGTTTTTTTGCTTTCAAATTTCATTTTAGCTCAAGAGGCAGCAATTCAAAAAGATGTAAAAGAAGCATTGAAAATAGCAAAAGAAACTTCGCTTTATCGGGCTAATGTAAATTGGACAGTTTTAGAGAAGGCAGTACTCGAAAAGGCAAAATACGCCAAGACACATTTAGACCTAAAACCTGCGTTGGATTATTTGCTAGCGTCATTAATGGACCATCATGGTATGTATATTTACGATCATAATTTGATTGGAAATTATAAGAATCCCAATGAAATGAAGACAGAACACACTCCTGAATTCTTAGAGAATGTAAAATTTAGGGCGGAACTGTTAGAAGGCCATATCGGTTACGTGCGTATGAGGCATTTGCCCATGGGAGATAATGTAGAAATGGCGAAAGAAATTCGTTTCAAGGTAGATTCATTGATAAAAAAAGGAGCCAACCTATGGATAGTTGATTTACGGTATAATTTGGGCGGAAATATGTACCCAATGCTGGAAGGATTAGCTCCTATTTTGGGAAATGGAAATTTGGGAGGTACCGTCAATAAGGATGAAATGATAGATGCTCAGTGGGAAATTAAGGAAGGTCATTTTTACTATAATAACATTCAAATGGTTCCCTTAAACAATGAAACATTCGAAGATCAAAATTACAATGTTGCGGTTCTAATAAGCAATCATACAGCAAGTTCAGGAGAGGTAGTTGCGACAGCTTTTCACGGACGACGAAACACTAAATTCTTTGGAGAACACACTCGGGGAATGATTACAAACAATGCTTGGCAGGTCATATCTGATAAGTTTATTTCAAATATCGCAACAGGATATTTTACAGACCGAAACGGGACTGTTTTTAAGGAGTTTATACACCCCAATGAAATTATCGAGTTTAAAGTTGAAAATGATAGGAGCAAAGACGAAGCGGTTGTAAAGGCATCCACTTGGTTGAAAGGTCTATAACCTCCATATTCCAAATGAAATCAAATGATCTCACAAAATATTAATCCACCTATTAGACCTCTCCCTTAAAGCGGTATCATTACCTTCGCCAAAATTATTTTTATATCACATTTTGTTGATATAATACAGATAGGTATGCTCGAAGATCAAGATAAAATAGAAAACACTCGAATCATCTCCTCGGAAGAAATTGATGAGTGCATTTCGATATTAGAACAATTAGTTGCAGATACGAATCAGATTTTTGAGATTCCAAAAGATAAAAGAACAGCTTTGTTAAAGGCCTCTGGAATGCTCTCTCGCCCAAGTAGGGAAGAGTTCTCTCGCAGGAAAAAGGATGGAAAAAAAGCAGCAGAACGCAAAATTGCAGCAAGAGATAAAGCAGCTCGCAAGGAAACTGGGATTAGAAGTGCCCGGGAGGCGATTGTATTTGAAGCACCAAAGCTTCTGGCTATATCCGACTTAGCCAATAAAGAACAGTTGGAATTAGAATCGCCTAGAAACTGTTATGTCTGTAAGGCCGTATTCACAAAACTGCATCATTTCTATGATACTATGTGTACCGACTGCGGGGATTTTAATTACGCCAAGCGTTTTCAAAATGCAGATGTAAAAGGACAAGTAGCCGTAATAACTGGCTCTAGGTTAAAGATAGGATATCATATTACGTTGATGTTATTGAGAGGTGGTGCTACTGTGGTAGCTACTACACGTTTTCCGGTAGATTCGGCATTGCGATTTTCAAAGGAAACGGATTTTACAGAATGGGGGCATCGATTAAAGATTCACGGACTGGATTTACGGCACATTCCCAGCGTAGAGATTTTCTGCAATTTTATAGAGCAAAAATATGACCGTTTGGATATTTTAATCAATAATGCCGCCCAAACTGTAAGACGTCCGGCAGGCTTTTATTCCCATTTAATGGAAAATGAAGAACGCCCACTAGAATCGTTGCCTGGATATGCTCGCGAAATATTGAAAGATCATATGGGCTGCCTAGAGGAGCTAAAAGAACTAACCACAGGAACGTCGCCAAACAAAAATATGCCCGTTACTTGGCACGGACCAGAGCCTGGGATTGGCTTAAGGGCTTCAGCAAAACTATCTCAAATTCCGTATAGCTTTGACAATACACTGGTAGCGAAAGAGGTATTTCCGGAGGGAGAGTTAGATGCAGATTTACAGCAAGTAGATTTGAGAAAGACCAATAGTTGGCGTTTAAAGCTTGGTGAAATTGAAACTACCGAGATGATCGAAGTGCAACTTGTAAATGCAGTTGCACCGTTTGTATTGTGTAATCGCCTTTCAGAAATAATGAAAAAAGAGAACACAGGTCAAAAGCATATTATTAATGTTTCGGCAATGGAAGGAAAGTTTTTTCGCTTCTTCAAAGAAAGCCGTCATCCCCATACCAACATGGCAAAAGCAGCATTAAATATGTTAACACATACTTCTGCAATGGCTTTGGCCAAAGAAGGTGTTTTTATGAATGCTGTGGATACTGGTTGGGTGACGGACGAGGATCCTATTGAGTTGGCCAAGAAGAAAGAAGAATTGCACGATTTTCAACCACCATTGGATATTGTTGATGGAGCGGCACGTGTAATGGACCCATTGTTCGATGGAATAAACACTGGGAAGCACTGGTCTGGTAAATTTCTTAAGGATTATAGACCAATAGATTGGTAAATTTATACTGATGAAACACGAAGTGCTTATAATGGGAGCGGGGCTCACAGGTTTAACAATAGCTTATTTACTTCATAAAAGAGGAGTAAAAGCGACTATCATAGAATCGAGAGAACGATTAGGAGGCAGAATTCATACTATTTCTACTGAAAATAATACAAATCTTGAACTTGGTGCCACTTGGTTTAGTAAGGAACACACAAATTTAAGGTGGTTACTTGATGAGTTAGGGATTAACTATTTTGAGCAATATCAAAAGGGTGAAAGTGCTTTGGTTTACAATACAATGATCTCCCCTCACCATTTTGAGGTCAATCCAAATGAAGCACCATCTTTTAGAATCGAAAATGGATCGAACAGTATAATAGATGCGCTGTCGAGGTCTATTTTTGGTTCCATCATTTTAAAGGAAAGTATTGTAGAAATTCAAGATAAGGGCAATTCCATAGAATTGCGGTCAAATAAGGGTGCTACCTATTACGGAGATAAGGTAATCTCCACCTTACCCCCGAAACTATTAACTTCTCAAGTGAAGTTTATCCCAGAGCTCTCTGAAGAATTGAAAAAAACAATGGCATCAACACATACATGGATGAGTAACTCGTCCAAATTTGTTTTAACCTATAAAACACCTTTTTGGAGAGAAATGGGTAAGTCGGGAATGATAATTAGTCAGATAGGAGCAGCAACGGAGGTATACGATCATACCAATTATCAAGAAAATCAATTTGCTCTTATGGGGTTTATTAATCAGACCCTCAGCAAACATGCTAAAGATGACCGAAAATTGAAAATCATATCATATTTAAGCAAATACCTTTCTGTCGAAGCCGAAAACTATCTTTGTTATGAAGAAAAGGATTGGTCCTTGGATATTCATACAACACCACAAAAAGAAGGGGAAGGTTTTTCTTTTAATGCCCCATATGGCGATCCGATTTTCCAAAATATACTCATGAACAATAAGTTATATTTAGCTGGTACAGAAACTTCAAATAGATTTGGTGGATATATGGAAGGAGCGGTATCTTCTGCCATGCGTATTTCGGAAGTCCTTTAGAGCTTTATATATTAATCTGTGAAAAAAGTAAAAGCCGAAGTCCTTATTCAGGGTGTTTTCGGAGACAGCTAGGCGCGCACTTTAGGAAATAATACTCCTGTTTACGGTGCGTTAGATCGAAAATAAGCACTCTAGTAATTCAGTCTTCCTTTATTCCATACATTTGGGAAGCTATAAATACTTTATGATGCTTCTAAAAAACACCTTCATTCTTGCTGCAATATTGATTGCTTTGCCAATGTTCTCCCAAGAAAGCAGTCCTTCACAAACCTTTTGGGACACCTTAAAATCTCATTGTGGTTATGCCTACGAAGGAGTGTTGGTATTGCCAGAAGAGGATGAAGCATTTGGGGGAAAGAAGTTAGTTATGCATCTTAGAGCTTGCAGCGACCAGGAGATTAAAATCCCATTTTACGTAGGGACGGATAGGTCTCGGACTTGGGTTTTAAGGATGGACGAAGGTATTATTACGCTCAAGCACGATCATCGTCATAAAGATGGAACCGAAGATGAAATTAATTTTTATGGAGGGACCGCATCTAATGCAGGTAAAGCAGATATTCAGTTTTTCCCTGCAGATGAGCACACCCAACAAATGATTCCCCCGGCGGCTACCAATGTCTGGTGGATCACCTTGGACGAAAAAGTATTTACTTATAATTTAAAACGGTTGGGCACAGATCGTATTTTTAAAGTCCAGATGGATCTTACAAAACCTATTGACACTCCGGAGGCTCCTTGGGGTTGGGAAGATTAATTGCTCACTGGCTTTTACTCAAAGGTATACCGCTGCTCTTCTGTTGAAGATGCTTTTAATAAATGATTAAAAATCCGGATGGTATTAAAATCGCGCGTAATTTCCTCAGATGCTGCAATACCAGAAATCCCCGAATCTAATAACTCTTTAACATCCCCAGTGGTGATTCCGCCCACACCAAGAATGGGTGTTTCTGTTTTTAAGGCTTCTGTAATTGCGGCATAGCCGTTTAAACCGAGAATCGAACTTAAGTTTTCCTTGGTTTTTGTAAATCGCAAAGGTCCTAAACTAATGTAATCAACCTCTTTTTCAATCAATGTTTCGCAATCTTGCAATGTGTTTGCTGTGCCTCCAATAATTTGCCAAGTGAACAAATGCGCTCTCGCGACAGTAGGGCAGGAGTCGGTTTTTCCTAAATGGACACCATCTGCTTTGATTTCCTTTGCGATTTCATAATGATCGTTTATGATTAACCTAGTTTGAAAATGTGATGTGATTTCCCTGGCGTCATTCGCTATTTTGAGCATTTCTTTTTCTGAAATGTTCTTGAGACGTAATTGTACCAATTCTATTCCAGCTGAACAGGCTTTTTGAATGTTTTCCAAATGTTCTCTAGGAGAACTGCCTTGCGTAATATAATGTAGCTTCGGTATCATACACTGTCTATTGATACGATCTTGGAATGTTCCATGAAATAAGATTCAAATCGCTTCAATCTTGGATGCAATTCTTCCGTATACAATACGTATTGACATTTTTTGATACTTTGGGTGATGGACATAACTGCAGCATACGCCGACTTCTGTACCAAAAACTCTGCATCATCAATGCTAAATATTTTGAGTTGGGAGGTAGCAACTCCATTTAATAAAAACAACTTATTCATGGATTTAGGGGTAGAAATAAGAATGTCTATTCCCATGTAGATTTCAGATTTTTGTACATCAATATGCAATTGCTCATAACCCACATACACCCGCAACGAATTATGCTTGGTGTAGGTTAAAAATATTTCGTACAACTCTAACGCTCTTTTTTTATCCTCTACTAGAACGATGGCTCTGGGAGTATCTCCCACTGCCTCACATTTTAGTTTTTGCAAAGTAGTAAGTACAAGAGTAGTTGTTTTTCCACTGTCTTTTGGCGCTTCGCAATACACATTGGCGCCGCTTTTTATAACGGGAATGCTTTTGGTCTGGAAAGCAGTGGGAGTGTCTATTTCTAGAAAGGTAAGCTTCTCTTGTATGTCGGAATGTAATTTTTTGAAAGGCATAGGAGTAAAAGAGGTGACCGCTTCAGGCGATATTAGTACTAATTGTGGCAAATATACTACCTGTAAACGACATATCTGGGTGAGATTCTTTTTGAATTGGTGCTAAATAATTCTGATTCCTGACTCTTTTTTATTCTGAAATTTTCATTTTACCAAATAGCTTTATGTAGGTAGATCAATTTTCAGTAACTTTCGAAAGTAACCAATCAAGCACATTTCATATGAAACGTTTTCAAATCCTCCCATTATTATTACTTCTTGTTTTTCAGACCGTATCACTACATTCACAAGAACAAGTTGAAGAAGACATTTTTGCGAAGTTGGAGGAAATAGCCATTGTAGACCAAAAGGTAATGATGCCTATGCGAGACGGGATTCGTTTAGCGACCGATATATATAGACCAAAAACCAATGAAAAAGTGCCAATTATCTTCTCTAGAACACCTTATAATTTTAACTCATGGGGAGATGGTGAACAACGTACCCGTACCGCGCGCCAGGCTTATGAGGTGGTTAAAAGAGGATATGCATATGTCGTTCAAAATGAACGCGGAAGGTATTATTCGGAAGGTACATGGGATATTTTGGGAGTTCCATTAACCGACGGTTATGATGCATTTTCTTGGATGAAGGACCAATCTTGGTCTAATGGGAAAATTGGAACGTATGGATGTTCTTCTACAGCCGAATGGCAAATGGCAGTTGCTGCCTTAGATCATCCTTCGCATGCAGCTATGGTGCCTCAAGGTTTTGGGGCAGGAGTAGGTCGTGTAGGAGATATAATGGAACAAGGAAACTGGTATCGAGGTGGGGTTGAGCAGTTATTGTTCTTTTCTTGGTTATATGGAGTGGAACATGACAAATTCAAACCTAGAATTCCGGAGGGTGCTACCCAAGAAGATCTTATCAGGATTTCGCGTTTTTACGACTTGGCACCAGAAAACCCCAAGGTAGATATGGCGGAGGCTCTGAAGCATTTACCAATTCAGGATATGTTGAAAAACATGAATGGAAAACAGGAGGTTTTTGATAAAATGGTGCGTCGCAAACCTAATGATCCAGCTTGGTTTGAAGGAGGTTTATACCATGATAATATGGAAATAGGAGTGCCTAGCTTCTGGTTTGCCTCTTGGTACGACGTTTCTATCACTCCCAATTTAGCATTGTTTAATCACTTAAGAGAGAATGCCAAGGATCCAGAAATTAGAGATAATCAATACTTAGTAATTGCTCCCACTTTACATTGCCGTTATACCCGAGCAACCGAAAACACTATGGTAGGGCAGAGAAGCGTAGGAGATGCACGTCTTAATTATGAGGAACAAATTTATAGCTGGTGGGATTTATGGTTAAAAGACGAAAAAAACGATTTTAAAGAGAAAACTCCCCGTGTACAATACTATACTATGGGAAGTAATAAATGGCAAGCAGCTAGCCAATGGCCGCCTGCAGATTCTAAATTGACTACCTATTATCTCAATAGTAAAGGAAATGCCAATACTTTATCGGGTACAGGCACCTTAAGCACAAAAAAGGCTGGAAAAGATAAGCCAGATTCCTTCTTTTATGATCCTATGAACCCTGTAACTTCTTTAGGTGGAAATGTTTGCTGCACAGGTAATGCAGTAGAAGGTGGCGCCTTCGATCAACAAAAAATAGAAGAACGGACAGACATATTAGTGTATACCACAGATGTCTTGGAAGAAGGAGTAGAAGTTACTGGTTTTATTGAGACGGAGCTGTATGTGTCTTCAAGCGCAAAGGATACCGATTTCACCATCAAGATTATAGATGTATACCCAGACGGAACTGCTTACAACCTGGATGAGACCATACAGCGTGTTCGTTATAGAGAAGGATACGACAAAGAAGTGTTCATGGAAAAAGGTGAAGTCTATAAACTAGAATTAACACCTATGTCTACCAGTAACTATTTCGAAAAAGGACATAGAATTAGAATTGAAATTTCTAGCAGTAATTTTCCTAGATTCGCTAGAAATCTTAACACAGGAGGCAATAATTATGATGAGTCTGAGGCTGTTGTAGCCCAAAATATGGTTCACCATTCTAAAAAATATCCTTCTCAAGTTCGGTTGCCGATTAAGAACTAGTTTATTTTTCTGAAGCTTAGTTCTTCTTTTACCATTGGGTCGTGGATATTTTGGCATTACATGGTTGACGTACTAATTGGGAATTGATGGACGAGGCTTGTCTTTTTGACATATATTTAAATGCAAAACTCTTTCATGAGTCAAAGTTGGCAATGTGTTTTCCAGAATTTTACTAAAGAGTGGTGTTAAATAAATTATTTGTTAATTTGTAGGAAATTACTTTATTAATGAAATGGAGAATTTCCATACTATTGCTCGCGATTTCCTTTAATCTTAGGGCTCAAAAGCTGAATCAACGTCTGCACGATTCTATAAATGAAGCGCTCAGTCAGGCCTTTACCCTGAGTGATCAAAGTGAGTATGGGAAGGCTATCATGATGTGTACTAATATTCTGGAGACTACCCAAGTGAAACAGGATACGTTTCTACTGGCAAAGCTCTACCAGTCATTGTCATTTTCCTGACGTCCAGGTCCAATCCCAATAGCCTCTAAGAATGCTCCTTTCGCTAATAATTCTTGAATATGATTTAAATTTTCTTTTATCTGATTTTCCATTTTTATCGAATTTAAAGATTAATAATTATTACACTACAAAGATGCACAGTCTAACCGGCCATTCAATTATAGAAATCACACCTTTCAAAGTACATTCTTCCCAGAGCGCTTTGAAAGAGTATTTATTTATGTTTTTTTCTGAAAATTTCTAGTAAAATAGAATGGTACTAACCTTGAATACTGAAATACGTGGCACATATAAATAAAAAGAATTTGATAAAACGCTGTGGGTATCGTACTACCTTTAAAGGAATAGTACTTCCCCCAAGTCTATAACCAACGATAAGCGTACATTTTGGCGCACAATATTTTCTTGATTAGATAGACCTAATAAACAAGCCACATCTATATCTACAAATTTACTCTCAAGGCCAGCACCTATAGAGGCAAAAGTATCTGTGCCTCTATTTATTCCATTTGAATAACCAGCCCTCAGCATTAATTTTTCTAGATAGGTAAACTCTGCGCCCAAAGCGGCAACTGAACCTTCCAAGCCGAAGTCAAGTGGTTCTCCAGCCTCATTTTCAACGTACGAATCGAGTAACATTTTATATTCGGCAGTCACCGCGAGCATTTTATCCTGACTAAAAATAAAGTCAAAGCCTGTTCCAACTTTTAAAGTAGATGGGGCATAAATTTCAGCTTCCTTATTTTCTTCCAAGGAGGATCCCCGGAGGTTAGAAGCATTGAAGCCAGCTCTCCATCTGCCGTTAAACTTGTTAAATGCTATTTCATTTCCGTAGTAAAACCCGGCAACATCGACACCATATAACCGAAAGGTTGCCACATCACTAAAACGTCTTAAAAGAGCAATTTTATCCTTTAATGAAATAAATCGACCTCCAACAGACATCGCAAACGTTTCACTTAATCTAAGCGTATAAGCACCATCTATTGAAATTTCATGGGCGGTTTGGTTAACTCCTAAGATGTCTGTTTGAGGACTTTCACTAGTATAACCCCGAAAACTAAAGCTATAAGCACTTCGCTCATTTAGTTGATTATAAAAACATATGTTTATCTGATTCGCTTCATCGGATTGTCGGCGTCTGTTCCCAACAATTTGAGTAATCCCTATTTGAAATTTTTCATCCGCAAACATACTTTTGGATGGGTTCCAGAGCTGAGAAAAGGCATCTGGAGAAGTAGCCACTCCAATATCGCCTTGACCAGCGGCCCTTGCGTCGGTAACTATAGTAATATAAGCATCCCTTACTGTGGTGATGTTATTTTGTTGAGCAAACACACTGCTAAAGCATACTAATAGGACTACTAAAATATAGTTTCTCATAAATATAATTACGTTACCAATAGAAAGTACGGCGCAATACCAATTGGCACGTCTACATTTTTGAGAGAGCCTTATTTAATTGGTTTAATCGTTTAGTAATTCTAATGCTCGATCGATACCGCTATCCTTTTCTTCTTGAAAATCGATAGTTGATAAAAATGGCACTTCATTTTCTTGACGTCCAGGTCCAATCCCAATAGCCTCAAAAACAACTCCTTGCGAATCGCTATATATTTCATTTGAAAGCCCTATTTCTGCTCCATTGGGTAAAATATGTTCAAGAATGGTAGAAAAGGCACCACTAGTGTTCTCACCTATAACGGTTACATAGGGTAAATCTTTCATACATAGCGCAAAAAGTTCTGCCGCGCTTATGGTGTAAGGACTTGTGAGTAGGGCAATATTTTCTGTAAATTGAAAATCTCCTTTAGGTCCTAAGGAGAATGATTTGTTTTCAGTAAAACTATCACCTAACCTGGCTTTTTTGAAATAAGAAATCCGCTCTTGATCCATAAAACGCGATACCATGTTTAATGCCGCCGTGTCTTAACCTCCATCATTGAAGCGTAAATCTAGAATTAATTTAGAAATACCCGATGCTTCCAGATCACTCATAACAACATCTAGCGCATTATTTAAAGTAGATAACTCATCATTAAAGTTTGTTCCATATCCTTCCATGGTGCCAATAAAAATATAGCCTACATCATCATTAATTAATCCCCATGCGATATTTCCGCTAGGGTCAACCTCAAATTCCCCTCCCAGATATGTGGTGGCTATGGTGTTCGTTTTTTGATCAATTAGATTGAAAAAATCTTCTCCAGTCTCAATAATTGCAATATCTAATGCTGTTTTATTCAATTTAGCTAGAAGTTAGTTAGGCTTAACTGGTTGAATTCTTATGATGATAACATAACTATAAATCCTAATGTATATTTCTTTCGCTTTTTAAAAAACTAGAAAATTATTACTTATGCTCATTCATAAATTGAATAACCTCGGATGCAAACAATTCTGGTTCGGTTACGTTTGGTGAGTGACCAGATTCTTCAAAAATGACTAATTTTTTGGATGTTGAACCTATGTTGTCAAAAGCTTCTTGGGCGAAGGTAGTTGGGACTACCATATCGTATTTCCCCCACAGTATGAGTGAAGGAATAGTGATTTCTGAAAGTTGATCGGTGTAATCTACGTCTTCAAAAACACGCCGTTCGATGGCTTGAATCACTCCCGTATTCCAAAAAGCCGTAAATATGTTGTAGTCAAATGCTATGTCGGAATAATCTTCTTCTCTGGTTATAAGCCCATCGTCTCTAAGCTTATTTTCTGCCTCAAATGCTTCCCGGTTCAATTTCATGAAATCGTCGTCATTGTACTCGTTATTGTCTGCAGACTGAACTAAATCCTTTACAGATTCCCAGTAATCGACACTGTTCTCAAGAGCTATTTGTTCGTTGGCTACACGTTCAAAATTTGCGATGTATTCTAAGTAAATTCCAGATGCATTATGTGCTCCATCTAGTTCAATCCAACCTAAAAAGTCGTTTTGGTCTTTCAATAGAGCAGCGCTGCCTAGGGTGCCACCCCAACTATGACCTAGCAGGAAAAATCGGGAGTCATCTCCGTACTTTTTCTTTAGCACTTTTACTAGCGCTAGCACGTCTTCGGCCATGATATCAATACTTATTCCATCTTCGGTATAACTTCCTTGAGACATTCCAGATCCTCGTTGATCGAAATAAACTACGGCACATTCCTTTTCAATTCTACCCTTAAACATGTCATTCCGAAAACCCAATCCCAATCCGCCAGGTCCGCCGTGTAGCGTAATTAAGAACAATTTTTCTGAGCCATTACCGTAAATATAGGCGGGCATATCTGCGTCTTTATGGCGAAGATAAACGGTGTCGCTTAAGTTGTCTAAATCTGAGTCCTGTGAGCAGGAACTAAAAGTAAATACAATAAGGAGCACTATCATTCCTTCTACTATTTTAGCGTTGATTTTTTCCATTATCTTTTCTTTGTAAAGTTAAAACGAATTCCATATTGAAGGGATATTGCTGGTAATGTACCAGTATTATAAGGTGTTCTTAGCCGGAGGTTTAAATTGAAATATCTACCCGAAATCACCTTACCCTTTCTATCTCTACCGAGTCCAATAGATAGGGCAGGGGCGTAATAACCTCTTCCGGGAAGAAAAACTTTGTTAACATCATTTCCATCTACCTCATAGGTTTCAGGTAGGAAAGAACGATAGTATCCTAGGGGGTTTATTCCAATACTTAGTTGTTTTCCCTTTGGGTTTGTTCTTCTCCACATCACACCGAAATTGGTAAAAACCCCTGTATCGGTTCTAGATGAAAAATTAGTGGAAACTCCCAAGTTTCCATCGAGTAATAATTGATGTATAATGCTCTTTGGTCCTTTTTTACGTTGTTTAACCTTGATTTTTTCAAGTAAAAGGTATTCGGCGCCCACTTGCAAGCCGTTGTTCCATAATATATTGCCGGTGTACCCCACTTTAAATTCGGTTCGGTCTAGGAAAGAGAGATCGCTCAGCGGCTCTTCTTGAGCGGTGATGGAGGCAACGCCAAAGAACAGTAGCGCTGCGAGTAATTTTAGATTCATTCGTTTTTTTACAAATTAAGCAGTTGTATTTCGTACAGCCCGTTAATTAATTGCAAATGGTTTGTTATAATAGGCACAAAATTTTAGAGATTGTTTTAAAAAGCGAAAGTAAATAATAGTATTTGTAAGAGAAAACTCATTAGATTTTTAATATAATAACGCGGAGTTTTTGGCCATGTTTTAAGTGCTAAACCTTGTTGTTGCTTTCCTATACAAATACACCCCCATTAGCAGAAAAACCAAACTTATAAGCAATCCCATAATACCTAATTGATGAGTGATATGGTTATTAGAGATCTCTTTCAATAAATTATTTGCAACAGCCAGTAAAATTCTTACTGTTGACCAAATTATTAGAAGTATACTCCAAAAACGAATTATGAATCTACGCTTTTTGTTCCACCGAAGACACCAGCTTAGTAATAGCAGTATGCATACTATTGTAATTAAGGGAACGTAACTTCCAATAATAGCATATTGGATGCCTTTCCGAATAAAAAATAGCAAACTCACTACAAGAATGATCCAATAGCTATGTTGATAGATGCTAGTTTTAAAATATGAAAAGTTATTCATGATTTCTATTTTTCAATACATCCGTAATTACGAGCTCTATGTATTTGGTGGATGAAAGCAAATACTCAAAATTGACGGTTTCAAAGGCATCTTTAGGAGTGTCTTTATATGGTGTAGTATCTCCATGATAATAACATTCTCCAGCCCCAATTACGTTAAATCCACTTCTCACAAACTCGTCGAAGTCGGTTGAGTTGTTTTCATAACCAATTGGGTCTATAACTGTTTTAAAAACTTGTTTGTCCACTTTTTTAGCAATCGAGAGGTATTTATCTCCTAGCTCCTTTGAGGCGGTATAGATTCCCAATGCTTCGTCGTTATTACTATCCCAACCAACCATATCGAAGCAATGGACCGACGATATGTTCCAATTATTTTTTTTAATAAGTCGGATAAACTCACTGCTTCCCACATTTTCCTCTTCCTCTTGATCAAAGAAAACCATGATCACATTTAGCTTTCGATAGGTTAGTTTTTTTAATTCTCTTAAAACCGAATAGATAAGGGCCATTCCGGTTGCATTATCGATCGCTCCTGGCGCGTTTCTCAATCCAGTATCGTAGTGGGCACCAAGTATAATATATTGATCGCTTTGGATAGTTGCTGGTAATATGGTGTAAATATTGGCGCCTGTAAAGGGTTCAAACAATATATCTACTCCAAAATTAATATTTGATTGGGTGTACTGGTGTTCTAAAGGTGACAAACCAAGTTGTATAATTAATTCTTTCAAATAATGTCTCGTTAATTTTCGCTCTAGGGGAGTCCATCGACTTGGGATTTTCAACTTATTTGATAACCCGAATTTCCCCGATAACTGCCCAATCATTTGTTGCTGCATGGCCTTGGTAGCTGTAGGCAGTATTTCGACTTTGAAGTTGGTGTCTTTCGTTCCTTGAATACAGGAACAAAAAAGGATAATCGAGCATAATATCATAACTGTATTTTTCATATGCTGCTATTTCTTGTATTTAAATGATGCCCAAGTTTTAATTATTTTCTTGAGGGTCTTATCTCCCTTATCGCCATTGGTCATCATAATTAATCCGCTTTTTGTATTAAAGTCCATAAAGAATCCGGACTGAAAACCAGTATTCGACCCAGCATGTCCTTTTAATTCTAAAGGTCCAAATTTTAGCATCATGAATCCGATTCCATATTTACCTTTCGATACTTCTGTTGGTGCTACCATGGTACGAATTGTTTTTTCTGAAATGATCGAATGATGATGGAGTAGATCTGCTACAAATAGGATAAAGTCGTCTAAGGTTGTTTGAAGCCCTGCCGCTGCTTGAGCGGTGAAATATTCGAAAGGAAGAGCTTTTTTATTTTTATCGTATGGAATAGCCGAGTTCTTCAACATCCGCTTTGAAATTTTAAATGAAGTGCTTTTCATTTTAAGAGGTTTGAAAATAGTTTTCTTCATAAATTTTTCAAAAGGCATTTCAGTTACCTCTTCTATAAGCAGTTGCAGTATAGTGTATCCACCTCCTGAATATTTGAACTCCGTTTGAGGAGCTAGAATTAACTCGACCTTCTCATCTACTTTCGCGGGTCCGTTGTTGCCATTTAATGAGGCTTCAAGTGTTGGCAGGGAAGTTTTATTTGTAAACCCTGGGTAGCCATGGACAGAGATTCCTGCCGTATGGCTTAATATGCTTCTTATGGTTACCTTATTTGCATCAAAATTAGATTCGGGTAAATTCCATCTAGTGAGGTATTTCTGAACAGGTGCATCTAGGTCTATTTTACCGTCTTCCGCCAACTTCATGATAGCCGTTGCTGTAAATAATTTCGATATGGAGCCAATATTGAAACCTGTAGAAGTTAAAATAGTACTTTCTTCTTCTAGGTTAGCGAAACCATATCCTTTCCTCAAAAGTATTTGGCCATTATCAATTACTGCTAAAGCCAATCCAGGAACAGCATTTTCTTGCATAAGAAGCGGAACTTTTTCATCCAATGCTTCCATCATGTTTTTATCTGAAGTAGTGATCTGACTGAAAATTTCAGTAATAAAAAAGAGCAATAGTAGCGTCCATGTTAAGGTTCTCATAATTATACGTTTTAATGATTATGAGTAAACATATACCGAATGTTAAGAACGTAGAAATTTATATGATAAGCACTCGTTATAGTTCGTTGAGTAGTTAAAAAGTAGTGGTGAATTCTATTCGTCAGTTATTTATGTTAGTTCAACCTTGATATGGTAGTGTTTATCAATTGGCATCTATTTTGCCTATTTAATTCGCTATTTTTATACCATGATTTCACTTAAAACAAGACACATAGGTATTGTAGTTGCCCTTATTTTACTTCTTCTGTCAATAGTGGGCATGATGATTTTGAAGAGTGAATTAGAGTACCATAGTTCGACCACTAATGAGCTCTATTTTTCGATATTTAGAATATTATTTATAGGGGTGTTATTTTTCTTTGCCGCAGATTGGCTATTCAAGAAATGGAAAGAATACCAACAGCTAAAAAATGAAAAGGCCAAAGCAGAATTGGTTAATTTAAAAAATCAGATAAGTCCGCACTTCTTTTTTAATACACTGAATAACTTGTACGGATTAATTAAAAAAGACGCGGATAAGGCTCGTGAGTATGTGCTAAAGCTATCAGATTTAATGAGGCATTCTATATACAGTAGTGATAGTGATAACGTGGCAATCAACGAAGAAATTTCCTTTTTGGAAAACTTCATAGCCCTTCATAAAATACGCTATTACGGTACGGTAGATATTTCATTTGAAAAAGAAATTGAAACAGAGTGTATAAAAATTTATCCACTTCTGTTAATTGTACTCGTTGAAAATGCTTTTAAACATGGCGTAGAAAATCAAACCGAAAATGCGTTTGTCCATTTAACTATACGCACAACTATCGAAAAATTGGTATTTACTATAGCAAATAATTTGGATAGTAACGCGATCGATTCTACGAATGGTGTAGGTCTAATGAATCTAAGAAAGCGATTGATCTTGTTATATCCTGAAAAACACTCACTTGTTATTACTACTGAAAAAGAGGTGTTCCATGCAGTACTAGAACTTGAATTATGATTAGCTATTTGATAATAGACGATGAACCAATAGCGCATGAAATTATAGAAGATTACGCAGGCCATTTATCCAACCTCAAGCTAATGAAAAACTGTTACAATGTTTTTCAAGCCATGGAGTATCTCAACAGCCGTAATATCGATTTAATTTTTCTAGATATAAATATGCCTAAAATAAGTGGTTTCGAGTTCTTAAAGTCTTTATCGAATCCTCCGAAAATAATAGTCACCACCGCCTATAAAGAATATGCTTTGGAAGGGTATGAGTTAAACATCGTAGATTATCTATTAAAACCTTTTAGTCTTCACCGATTTTTAACAGCCGTAAATAAAGCGGTTATGGTTGATAAAACTCCTCCGTCTATTAATAGTAGTGAGAACCATACTATTTTTTTGAAAGATGGGAAAACGCATCATCAAGTGGTAATAAACAATTTATTGTATGTAGAGGCAACGGGTAATTACACCAAGGTTTATACACGGGATAAAGTAATTGTCACCTTAGAAAAACTATCATCTTATCTTGAGCTATTAGGAGGGTACAATTTTATTCAAGTGCATAAATCGTTTATAGTTTCCATTTCAAAAATTGAGCAGGTTGAGAGTAATAAAATTACAATCGGTTCGCATGTGATACCTATTGGGCAAACGTTTAAAAATAATGTGATTGCTGTTATAAAGAAATGATGTTGTAAAATCCCTTCATTTCAGTTTTCTAAAGTTATTTTGAACCCATGGATTAAATAAATAGTTTGTTGCGCGACTTATTATGAACGAATTGCCAAATGCGGTATGTCGAACAAAATTGGGGATCTCAGTAAGCAAATCTTGCTTTAAAAAAGATGCCATATCTATTCTTTAGCTTCTAAAACCGTATTAATGATGTTCTTTAACTCATTTATTTGGCGTTGTTGATCTTCAATCTGACTTTGCTGTTCTTGTATAGCTTTAGTTAACACAGGAATCAATTCGGTTTGTTTCATACCGATGTAGTTCTCATCAAAATCAACAACAATAACTTCATCTTTAATTTGTGAGTCTTTTAAGGCTTCCTTTACTTCTTGAGCTATAAAACCATAGGTCTTTTGTTCTTCTTTTGCGTTGTTATAGATAAATTCTACTGGTTTTAATTTGGAAACGAAGTCCAAGCCAACAGGAATATCTTTAATACCATGTTTTAAATTTCTATCTGAAATCGTGGTCCAAGTAGAAGCGTACATTCTGTAAACATTATTATTACTATTTCCTAAGGTTACTTCGTTACTGACAGTATCAGCACTTGGAGAAACACTAGTGCCAATTCCAATATTATTGCTCCCGGTTGTTCGTCTTAATGCTCTGTATCCTACGGCAATGTTATCGTTTCCAACGGTGTTAAAAGACAATGCATCATATCCGTATACCGTATTTTGACTTCCTTCAGTGTTATTTGAAAGCGTATTTCCTCCGCTAGCGGTGTTAAGAGTACCAGTTGTGTTTCTATACATCGAAGCAAAACCGACTGCAGTGTTATTATCACCTTCTGTGTTTGCAGAGAGTGATCTACCACCTACGCCTGTATTTCCAGTACCCGAGGTATTCGAGATCAATGATACTGCTCCCAGAGCCGAATTAAATGATCCTGTAGTATTCTGTACCAACGCACTTGATCCTACTGAGACATTATAACCACCTGAAATATTGTTTTGTAAGGCCCTATGTC
This sequence comes from uncultured Flavobacteriaceae bacterium, assembly GCA_947495135.1. GTDB lineage: Bacteria > Bacteroidota > Bacteroidia > Flavobacteriales > Flavobacteriaceae > Aureisphaera. The sequence continues at coordinate 792,780 of CANLXN010000001.1, read as the reverse complement.
CCACACCTACATTAGCCACGCCTGTGGTATTCGTTCTTAAGGCAAAATACCCCATACCCACATTTCCACTTGCAGTATTGGCCCGTAAAGTTTGAGTTCCAACTCCTGTAGATTGATTACCAGATATATTTGAGGCCAATGTTTCATATCCGATAGCTACATTATCCCTACCAGTTAAGTTATTAGTCAACGTTCTATAACCAACACCAACATTAGCATTACCTGTTGTATTAGTATTTAATGCGTGATAACCAACACCGGTATTGGCAAACGCCGTTGTATTTGCATTTAGCGATTGGTAGCCGATTCCAACATTCTGTCTACCCGAAGAGTTGGTTTGTAATGCTTGATATCCAACCCCAACATTTCTTCTATTGTTACTATCGTCGTTAGTCCCAGCATCAACACCTAAGAAAATTGAGGAACCATTATTACTTCCATCATCATCACTTTTTCCATCGGTTAATTCATTGATCTTTTCAATACCCTTTACGATTGGCAACCATGCAGTGGTGTCATTGTTCCAATAATAAAAGCCAGGTGCATCTGTTCCATCTGTTGTTGTAAGATAAACAAGCATTGCATCTTGTTCCATAGTTGGGTTAGTAGTAGGAAAAAGATCGACTTTCGGTATCAATATACCATCGGTAGCGGAAGGAGAACTTTGGCTACTTGACCGTATGTCTAAGGTTGATTTTGGATCTGTAGTATTTATTCCTATTTGCGCATACGTTTGGAATAGGGTAAAACAGAAAACTATACAGAAAATATTTTTCATTTTTGGGGCTTAGTTGATTTATAAGTTAAATCAGATTTATGAGGCGAAATTACAAGTTTATTGCGGTTAAACAGTAAATAATATCGATAAAGTTCTTGTTATGGGCGATGAAATAAGCATTTCCACGAAAACCTGATTTTTAAGGCAGAACCAAAATAGAATCGAAATTAAATAACTACACAGAGAAAGATATCTAGCTGCAAAAACTGTAGGCTCTGGTGTAGTATTAACTACCAAACATGGTATAGCGTGCATATATATACTATTAAATATTATTAAGTTGACTATAATATTCGAAGTCCGCTGGTTGAATTCTCCTCAAACGGTAAAAAAGCATAGGAGGGAAGCGAAGTGTGCAGGTGATGATAAATTTCAGTTAAATTCAAAGAGAAGAAGGTCAATTTTTTGAATGACTTAAAAAGAAATCAAAAATGAGGGCACTGGCATCTATTTCTTCACTTACTTTACCAATTAAATTGACGCCGTAGTATTGTCCGCCACCTGGCCATGTATGTCCGCCGCCTATTACCTTGATTAAGCTAACTTCAGTACCCCGTTCACATCCTTTGAATTTGCTTATTTCAATACTGGTTCCGTCATTTGGCACATTATCAATAATTGGTTCAGTTTCAAGTGGATTAATACACTGGTTATATCCTTTGAACTTTTCAATTGATTCTTCTGTCGATAGTACTTCGCCTCGACTACAATTGGGAAACAATGGAACATCAATGCAACCTCCATAATAGGGAACAATAGGATCATCTTCTCCATTCACAAACATTATCGAAATAGGAAATTCAGGAATTTCTGACTCCATAGCTTTTGTTATTTGGGCAGTAACTGGAGCAACAGCAGCAATTTTATTTGAAAGATCCATCGCTAATCTAATAGACATATATCCACCATTTGAAATACCAGTGGCATAGACTCTATTTGAATCTACTCCATAATCGTTGATCATATCGTCTATAATGGTCGATATGAACCCGACATCATCATACATTCTGTCATTACCAAATATTTCTGGCCGTCCATCATTCCAACGTTTATCTTTTCCGTCGGGCACTACTAGAATAAGGTTTTTCGACTCGGCAGCGTCTGTGAGTGTACCGGCGGAAATTACTTCGGCTAAATTCATTCCTGTACCACTACCACCATGCAATGCCAAGACCAAAGGGGATGGAGTAGTTATATTGTAGTTATTTGGTAAATAAACGTGGTAGGTGCGTTGGACGCCGTCATGCAGGATCGTTTTTGTATTATAAGTACCTACTTCATCTGTGGTCGAAGAGTCGTCTTGTTTTGAACAACTGTTCAGACTAAATAAGAAGAGTGGTACTATCAATAATATCCAATCCCATTTTGGATGGTTGCAAGGTTTGAGTAAATTATTAACTACGATTTTCATGCCCATCTATTTAGTTTTAAAGAAATTCCAAACCTCGTTAGCCATTTCGATATCACCATTTTGCTCTTTTACAATTAACTTAAAGGCATTGCTATAACGTTCAGAAATACTAGGTTCCGTATGTCCGCCGCCAGTCACTTCATAAAAGACCACTTCTGTATTGTTTATTCCGTTTGCATACACATGCTTTCTTACGGTACAATTGTCTCCAGTGTCGGTATCGGCAAAATCTGTTACCGTTGGTGTAGTGTTGGTCTGATTTCTATTTACCCAATAATCGATAGTTTCTTGGCTAGAATAGACTTCTCCGCGGTCATCACTCATTTCACCACCTTCGTATGGGTTTATTGGGTCTTGAGTCCCGTTCATAAATAAGGCTGAAATAGGTACAGTAGCATTTACGCATTGGGTATTAACAGGATTCGATGCAACAATAGCACCGAAAGCGGTTAATTTATCTGGAATTTCTTGGGCTAATCGCATGGCCATATGCCCACCGTTTGAAGTGCCAACAGCAAAGACTCTTGTTGCATTTGCACTGTGTTCATTCAATACAAATTGAATTAAACTATCTATAAAAAGCACGTCGTTCGAATTGGGATTACCGTCCGCATCGCTGCGGCAGTCATTCCATCCTCTATGGTTGTTTGCGCCCATAACGCCATTGGGCACCACTAGAATTATGTTCTCCTGTATTGCGATGTTTTCCCAAACTTTATATGGTGCCTTTGCATTGGTGAAACCCATTATTTGGTCTTTGTCACTTCGGTTACCATGCAATAGAAATACAACGGGGGCATTGGAGACACTATTAGGAAGGTATATATGATAGTTTCTAGTTGTTCCAGAAATGTTTATCGTCTGGTTTTTATGCCACCCCTCCTCACCAGGCAAAGGTGCGTTTGAATCATCTTCCGTATTACAACTCAATAGAACTGCTGCAAAACTTAAGTAAAATAGAATATTTTTCATAATACTAGTTTTATTCTGTACAAATATGAGAACTTATCTGTTGCTAAAAAAAGAACAATGACAAACCAACTTATTTTGATGATGAAAGTACTTTTCGTCTGTCATCATCGAAAAAAGCATATTCAAACCAAAACACCTTCCGTTGGTAATTAAAAAATAGATATTGAACAATAATATCCTATTTTTGGTCAGACCATTACAGTTGTAACATGTCTTCATTAGACCGTTTAATAAATAATAAAGCCATACAGAACCTCTTTGTATGGCTGTTTCTCTTCCTATTTCTGATGAGCACTGTAAAACCCGATAACAAAGTGGCAACTGCCCTTTTTTCTATCATTTTATTGGCTCCCGCAATCTATATAAGCAATTTATTAATTCTTCCTTTTCTAAAGAAAAAAGTGATTGCTTTTACTGGTCTATTTCTATTAAACACGCTTGTGTTTACGGTAGTTTCTGTAGGTCTAACTAATATGGTAATCAATGCGTCTTTTGAGTGGATGATGTTTGTCAAATATCTTGCAATTATGGTGCTCGCTCTCGTCTTCGCAGCTGCCCTTAAAATGACTAGAGATAGTTTTGCAAGAAGGCAACAGCTTAAAGAAGCAGAATTAGAACTGTTAAAAGCGCAGTTAAATCCGCATTTTTTATTTAATACTCTCAATAATTTGTACGGTTTGGCGGTTGCAAAATCTGATAAACTGCCTGGGTTGATGCTTACCTTATCCAATCTACTGCGTTATAGTTTGTACGAAACGCAGGAATTAAGGGTGCCATTACATAAGGAGATCCAATATTTGGAAGATTATATTGCCTTGGAAAAAATTAGATTGGATGATCAGGTGTCTATTGTATTTGAAAATAATGTGGAGAATTCAACTACCAATATAGCACCTATGTTGTTGATGGTATTTGTTGAAAACGCCTTTAAGCATCTTCATGTGTTTGAAGCCACTAAAAGCCATGTTTTAGTGTCTATTGAAGAAAAGAACGGTAGGTTACATTTTGAATGCAGCAACACCTTTAGTAATAGTGAAGTACAACATGATTATAAATTGAAAAAGGGTAGGAGTGGTTTAGGTCTGATGAATGTCAAAAAACGACTGGATCTTCTCTATCCTGAAAAATATGACTTACAAATTGATAGTAGAGCCAATACATATCATGTAAAATTGATCCTAGCTATTTTACATTAAATGATGATAAAGGAAAACAAACAGCAACACAATTAAAGATGAAAAAATTAAGATGTTTGATTGCCGATGACGAGCCGATAGCGCGTCAGATATTAGAGGGATACATAGCTCAAATTCCAAATTTAGAGCTGGTGGCTTCAGTTAAGAATGCTTTTGAAGTCATGGAAGTACTTCAAAAACATCATGTGGATCTACTTTTGTTAGATATAAATATGCCAAAATTATCAGGGCTGGGTTTGTTAAAAACATTGCATAAAAAACCAGAGGTGATAATAACTACAGCCTACGCAGAGTATGCGGTCGAGGGATTTGAACTTTCGGTAACCGATTATTTGTTGAAACCATTTCCGTTAGAGCGTTTTTTACAAGCCATTTTAAAAGTGAGACAAAAACTGGATAGATTGGGTAGCAAGGAAGAGGACATCACGTCACTTTTTGTTAAGAGTGATAAGAAAATTGTAAAGATAGATTTCAATGAAATTCAATATATCGAAGCTTATGGTAATTATACGAAGGTTTTTACTGAAAAAATGATACTCACTCCACAAACACTTACAGGTATTTTAGAAAAGCTACCGTCCAATTTTATACGAATCCATAAATCGTTTGTAATCAATTTTAAGAAGCTAAAACATATGGAGAGTAATCAAATTGTATTGCAATGTGAAGCTAGACTGCCCATTGGTAAATCGTTTAAAAATAGTGTTTTAGATAGGATAACTTAAAGTGTCATGTGAATTTAAATGCTTCATTCAGTTATCTGGTGTTAAGCATTTTTATTAGGGTCCTTCTTACACTGTACTTCGAATAGCGAATATCGTATATCGAGCATCCTACTATTATTGATTAAAAACAGTTCAGAAATATAACTATTCAATCCTTTCTTTGTTCGGAATTATAAATCTGTACGCCTTTTCAGTTCTTAGATGATATGGAGTTCAGTTTATCGATTAGTTTTGAAGAAGATATTCTAAAGAAATCTGATAAATATACTTCAATTAAAAATCAATATTCGTCATGACAAAGTCACTTCAAATCTTTTTGCCATTACTTCTTCTTTTTACTTTTTCTTTGTCTGCACAAAACGCAACGGAGCAGTCTAAAAAATCCACTTTAGAAACAGATTTTTCGGACCGCAAGGATATTCTTAAGGCCATTGAAAATTTTTATATAGGCGATCATACCGGTAGCATTGAACACAAAAAACGTTCTATGCACGAGAAAGGTGCGTATAGATATGTCAATAGAGACGGAAAATATGCAGAAAGTGTTTTTAGACTAGATTCGGACGACGCAGATCCAAATTACAAAGAGGAACTACTGGGTATTGAAATCTACGATAAACTTGCTGTAGCTAGAGTTCGGCTAGTCCAATTTCAAAGCGAACATCCCGAATATAAATTAATGACGCTTCATAAGGCAGATGGAGACTGGAAAATCACTAGCATTAGTTGGGGCTTCGGAATTACGCAATAAGGTTTTTGAAAGGTATTTTTAGATTATTGTTACGGGTACATAAAGTGTTGACAATACTAAGCGTTATCCAAAATACGGTGGTTACGAGCAAATAGATATTGTCCATCGAGTGTCGTATATAATGCATCCGGCCCTATTTCAATGGGCCCTATAGAGCGTACCACATCTTTTCTTCACAAATCTGCAACCTTTTTTATGAATAGCTGTCTAATCTATTAGTCAGGAAATGGAAAAGGGAAATTCAACAGATATACATTTAGTCGAAATGGTACTAAAGGGCAACACCACTTCCTTTAAGTACATTATTGCCAATACCCAAGGTCTGGTTATTCAAATCGTTTATAAAATGATCAATAATCAGCAAGACAGAGAGGATTTAATTCAAGAAGTATATCTCAAAGTGTATAACAAACTCTCCAGCTTCAGATTTAATTCTAAACTTTCTACGTGGATTGGTCGAATAGCCTACAACACTTGTATAAATTATCTTGAAAAGAAAAAAATCCCAATCCTTGATCTAAATGTTGATCATGAAAGCGATAGGCAGGAAGTTATAAACGGATCTAGTAGTAATGGGCTAGCTAACTTTACCGAAGATGAAATTTTCAGAAAAGAACGGACGCTCATACTTCAATTAGAAGTGGAAAAACTTCCACCTATCTATAGAACGGTTGTAACACTTTTTCATATGGAAGAGTTGAACTACAAAGAGATTTCCAAAATTACAAACCTGCCACTAGGTACACTCAAGAGCTATTTGTTTAGAGCAAGAAAACAACTTAAAGAAAACATTTTAATAAATTATAAAATAGAGGATTTATGAAGACGATTCATCCAGACGATCAAAGTATTCAGCAATTCATCTTTGATAAAGACCATTGTGATAAGAACATAGCTAGGCATATTAATGCATGCCAAATATGTCAGAAAATGGTGGCTGGATATCAAGAGCTATCTACAGATTTTAAAGCGCAGGAAGTGCCTGTATTGGACTTTAATTTGGAAGATCGTGTTCTACGTCAAATAACGACTCAATTAGAACGAGAAAAACGTTCGAATAGATATTTTTTTGCCGGCCCAATCGTGTTTATCATTATTGGTATTGTGGCCATTCTATCTTACATATTTATAGGCGAAATGAAATACTCGTTCGGCATAGAGGATCTATCTATTGGATTTATCATCTGCGTAGGGCTATTGATAGTTACATTGTTTAGTATGGATATGATGGCAACCTATAAATCAAAAATGAACAAAATCGATTTTTCTTAGACCAGTTGCAACATTTAGAAGCGATACCTGTCTAATTAATTATAGACCTTATAACAAAAATATGATAGCACTAAATATAATAACACCTTCAGATATAGATCCAGATGTTTATAGAGCTGGCGCAATGATTCTCTTAATAATCATAGCAATTGGTTTCATTTTATCAATACTACGAACTTTTCTTGATCATAAACTAAAAAATAAAATGCTCGAAAAAGGTATTTCAGAACACTTAGTTGCAATCATTCTACAAAAAGATGCAGACAGTGCGAGGCACATTAGTATGAAATGGGTTTTAATCTTAATGACCTCAGGAATTGGCTTATTTATTACGAATTATTATCTGCCATTGGGTATTCATTCTGTTGGTATTATGGCCATAAGTATAGCTGTTGGTTTTTTGTTAAACACGTGGTACTTAAATCGCTTTAGTAAATAAGCAAACCCATTAGACTTTTATAAACTCCTTTTTATTGCTTCTGAAAAGATAAGCACGGAAAAATACATCCTAATTTTAAACAAAATCATTATGAAAAACTCGGTTATAATACTCTTACATCTGACGCTATTACTTCTAATTTCAGAAGATCTGATAGCTCAAGAAAACTATGATAACGCAGTACTTAAAGAGAAAATAGACCATTATTTAAGTGAGGGTGTTTCGAATGGATTTTCGGGATCATTACTAATAGCAAAGCAAGGTGAAATTATTCTTCACAAAGGATATGGAATGGCCCATAAAGAAAACCAGGTTCCCTACAAGAGAACTACTGTTTCAACAATTGGTTCGGTTACCAAACAGTTCACCGCCACCGCAGTTCTCAAGTTGGAGGATATGGGTTTGTTACAAGTGACCGATTCGTTGACAAAGTATTTCAGAAATATCCCAAAGGACAAAAAAAACATCACCATACATCAATTATTAACGCATACCTCAGGGATGATCGATGTTATTGGGGATGGTGATTTTGATGATATCCCAAGGAAACGATTTTTTAAAACCCTTTTTGCTGCCAAATTACTTCATGAACCAGGATCCAAATACGAATATTCCAATGCAGGTTATAGCATTTTGGCCAGAATTATTGAAATCGTTTCAGGTAAAGATTATGAGTCGTTTTTAATGGAACACTTATTCACTCCTGCAGGAATGACCCATACGGGATATTTAATTCCACATTGGGAAAATGAAGAGATTGCAAACGGATATGCGCGCAACCTTTTGCATATGGGGACATTAATATCACGTTATAAAGAACAAGACAAAGTTACTTGGACCTTAAAAGGGAATGGAGGGATTCATTCGACCACGGGAGATATGTACAAATGGTACGAAGCTTTAAAAGCGAATAAAATTTTATCTAAATCACAATTCGAAAAATTAACGAAACCGTATGTACTGGAATACGAAGACGGATCTAGCTATTATGCCTATGGATGGGCTATTTTTAATTCAGACAGAAATACCAAGATCATTAGTCATAATGGTGGGAATCGAGTGTTTTTCCATGATTATATTTATTTGCCGAAAGAAGACGTGGTCATTATTCTATTTACAAATGCAAGTAGCAGGGAAGTAGAAGTAGCCTGGCCAATAGAGAAAATGATTTTTGATGAGTTCTATGAACCCAAACCAATCAAGAAGAATTTATTTTATCTAGTATTCGATTTTATGAAGTCCCATGAAATATCACAATCGGATGAGCTCATTGCAGTGATTAAAGACCATTACGAAAGTTCATTAAGGAGCCCAGAACGGTTAAACGGGCTCGGATACCGGATTCTCAAAAATGAAATAATGGACATCGAAAAGCATCTAAAATGGTCTATAGAAATTTTCAAATTAAACGCAGAACTGTTTCCCAATGATGGAAACGTCTGGGATTCTCTAGGTGAAGCATATGCGAAAAATGGTCAAAAGAAGAAAGCCATACAAAGCTATACAAAGGCATTAGAATTGGCTAAAAATGACCGCTGCGATTGGTGTGAAAGTTCTAGAAAGGCGCTTAAGAGGTTGGATAAAGTTGAATAATATTTATGTACGGGTTCAGTGAATTAGGCTTTATGCGGTAACAAATGTGTCCACATTAGCTGTTCTTGGTTCAGAAGATAGAAAGAATGACATGTAATTACACTTTCAATGGTTGTTAAGAGGTGTGCTTTTATTTTAAAAGACCATTAGAATAAGGGCTAGAAATGATGTCTAACCCTTATTTTAATTAAAGTTTCCGAAAGTTTAACAACCCAAAACTTGCTATTATTAAAGTAATAAGTAGCGTTGGAAACGTTAAATACATCCAGCTAAAATCTTGTTTTGAACTATGAAATTTGGCTTGATGATTTTTCCAGTCAATTACGTCTGCCGGATTGTTTTCAAAAATCTTCGGATAAAAAGTTAATCGCAAATTCTCGTGATAATTGGTGAAGGCCTGTAAAAAATCCAAATGATTAACCATATCGGTCCCACTTTGAATAACAAAAACAAAGCGACAAAAAACATCGGAATTAAATTCTTGCTGTTTTTCATCATCAATAATAAAAATAAGTAATGTTTTAAATTATGAAAGGTATTTGAGTTAAAATACTTCAATTAACAAGGTTATTCCTTCATTGCTGTGGGTTTGATTCTTGATAATTGAGATGCTATTATAATAACCTCGTTTGTGATGCCCGTACTTCAACACACTAATTGGGATATAGCAATAACCGGCATTTAGAGCATAAATGTAAGTATCTTAATTAGTCAATAGATTTAAAAGGACAGGAGAGTAGGATGTAAAGTAAGGGGAAAATAAATATAATTTAAATATACATTGCATAACTATGTATTATGTAATACATTTGCAATGTGAATGATGAGTTTATACATAAATGGAAATCGCAAGTAAAGAAGGGAACACTTGCCTTTATTATTTTGAATGTTCTCAAGGATAATAAATTCTATGGCTATGAGCTTATAGAAGAAGTTAGGAAATTTACATCTATAGAAATTGCCGAAGGAACGCTCTACCCATTAATGAATAGATTAAAGAAAGAAGAACTGGTTGTCTCTGAATGGGTAGAACAAAATTCTGGAATTCCAAGAAAATATTATTCACTAACTACTATTGGTGAAGAAACCTTGATAGAGATGACGAGCTATTGGAGCGAACTAGAAAAGGCAATAAATAAAATATCTAAATGAAAAGTATAGCTTTTAAAAATACAACTTCACAAAAAATATATGACAATTACATGCGTCGTATAAAACGCACAACGTCGTCCTTAAATAAAATGGATAGGGAAGAAGTGCTATTGGAATTTAATAGTCATATTTTTGAAGGAATACAGATGTCAACAGATATTTCAGAAGAGGATTCATTGCTCCATATTTTAGACAAATTGGGCGATCCTGAAGTGGTTCTAAAACCTTTAATTGCAGATAAAAAATTATTTGAAGCAACCAAGACATTGAACCCAATTCATGTATTTAAGGCGTTACTTTTAAATATAGGAAACGGAATATCCTATGCAATATTTTCGTTACTATATCTATCACTTTTTGGTTTTTTATACGGTATTGTCTTAAAGTTGATGAATCCGAACGAAGTAGGTTTGTTTATGGTTAATGGATCTATTGAAACTTTAGGCACTTATAAAGGTTTGGAAACTGACGTTGTAGTAGAACTTTTAGGGAACTGGTTTATTCCAGTGATGTTGCTCTGTGCTGTTGTTCTGTTTATTTTTATTACTTTATTACTGCGTCTAAAACAAAATATGAAAAATTAGCTTTTTTTTACATAGATACATAGTATAACAATGTATAGTGCTTAACTATTTTAACTACATATGAAATTTAAACTTTACCTAATAGGCCTTCTTTTAATGACTGTGAAAACGGTACAGTCACAATCATTAATCAACAGTAAATTAATAGATTCAATTGAGAAAATAATAGAAGCAAAAATGATTCCCGGTGGTGCCATTACCGTAGTTACTAAAGATTCCATTTTGTTTCAGACCGTTTTTGGTTATTCAGATCTCGAATACAAAATAAAAATTCGGAACGATAATACGTTTAAAATTGCTTCCCTAACAAAGACATTTACCAATATGGCAATAATGCGCTTGGTAAATGAAGGTTCGTTAAGTCTTGAAGATGAATTGAAAATAGTTGCTCCGGAAATTCCATTTAAAAACAAATGGGAGGAAACACATCCTATCAAAATTAAACACTTAATAGAGCATAAATCTGGTTTCGGTGATTATAGTTATGCACAATTAGCAACTCGATATGAAGGAATATATGGAACAGCGAGTTACGATAGGGTTTTGAGTCTGAAAAATACATTTAAATCTCATTGGAAACCAGGTTTAGTTACTTCTTATTCTAACCCTGGATATGTCATTCTAGGATATATTATTGAGAAGAAAACTGGGATGGCCTATAACGATTACATTGAAAACCATATTTTGAGGCCATTGAAAATGACGACTAGTGGGTTTAATGAATTCAGCAAAACAAACGAAAAAAACCTAACTGTTTGTGGTTACACAAAAATTGACTCCAAAATTGTCAAAACAGACGATAACAAGCCTTCTCTTGAGTTAGGATCTACAGGGCTTAGATCCAATGCAAATGATATGGCAAAATTTCTTCAATATTTATTGAATGAAAATGAGCAACAAACAATTCCATTAATAGGAACTTCTGGCGTTGAAGAAATGGAGAAACTTCACAGTGACTTTGATGTCGCTAATAATATTCGAACAGGCTATAATATGGCTTTAGAAGATAGAATCTTTGGTGATAAAGAAATTGTATTTAAAGGTAATAGTGGTTTGACAGATGGATTCGTTTCGAACTTTATTTATAACAGAGAATTGGATATTGGTGTTTTTGTTTGTACAAATTTATTTGGAGTGAGCAACAGAGAAATCATTGATTTAGTGATTAATCAATTTTGTGGTTCCAAAGAAGTTATTTCAGATTATCAATTAGTAAACGGGGATCTTTCTAGATTTAAAGATTGGGAAGGGGAACATCGCGAATTAAATGACACCCATGAGATATGGAATTTTATTAATTTTCCTTTTAGATCAAAATCGGTGAGAATTGAAGGTGATGAACTGTTGATTTCTGATATCGAAAACGGAGAATACACCTATAAAAACGTCGGCGGGAATGCTTTCTTGAATGAAGAATATGGTGAAACTATTCCTACAGTTTACCTAACTGAATACCAAGGCACGAAATCACTACGATATTATGATAGTACTTTTCTTCCCACAAACAAGATATATTATACCGTTTTAAGACTTTTATTGGTTTTTAGTCTCTTTGTTTTAATTATAACAGCAGCGATATTTATATATAAAGCCATAGCATTTCTCTTTAATAAATCTAATAAAACATCCTTGTTCAAAACTTTTAAGTTTGTCTTACCATTCCTAATAATCGTTTTTTCAATTTATCTAACACTGATAAATTCAAGCTTTGATAGAATTCCTAATTTAGGATTAATAAGCATCACTTCTATAGTCATATATGTCTTAACACTAGCATATCCATTGACTTGTATCTGGCTTATATATGCATATCTAAAAGAGAAGAAAAAATCACAAAGTTTATACAGTCGAACATTTTGGTCACTAGTACTATTTGCAAATATTTTTATTTGTAGTTATTGTGCGTCTATGGGGTGGTTTGCAGTTAGATTTTGGATCTAACAACCCAAATAATTAATACTTTTTTAAAATTTTAATCATAACAATTAAAAGAAATAAACATGAAAACATTTGTAAAAATAATGCTAGTTCTAACAGTACTATTAGTTAATAGTATTTCTGTAAATGCATATGAAAATGACACCATTCTTAAAGAGGTAGTGGTAGCACCGTTCAATAATTTAATAATTAACGGTCCTTTTACTGTAATAATTGAACAGGGCGATGTAGAGAGTTTATTTATTGAGGCGGAAAAAGAGATGTTTAATTATATTAAGACTAGCGAGAAAAATAAATCTTTAAAAATTAGTTTTGAGACGGGTGTTAACTCCTCAGTAGAATTTGATGATATAAAATTACGGATCACAGTAAGAGATTTAGAAGAGTTAAATCTAAACGGATTTATAGATTTAAATGTCTTAAATACTTTCAAAACTAATGCATTACTATTAATATGTGACGGCGCTACCAAGGCAATAGTGCATATCGATACAAAATCTTTAACCTGCACTATGTCATCATTTAGTGATTTAACAATAAAAGGAGTTAGTGATAATTTATTTATTGAAAAATTAGATGCAAGTTCAATGAATGCTTTACAACTAGAATCTAAAAATGTAAGTATTAAAAGTTCTGGAATGGGGGAACTAAACATTTATGCAACCGAAGAGCTTAAGGTAGAAGCTGAAGGAGCTGTAAAGATAAGTTATAAAGGAAATCCAGCCAAGAGGCAAATAAGTGTAAAAGAATTATCTACAATTAAGAAAATATAATTAGTAGCTTCTTAATCGTTATAGCACACTTCCATGTAACAGATGAAATTAGAACTAGTTTTAGAACAGTTATGTAGAAATTTACACTGCTAAATTTTAAGCTCCTGTGGAATGTCTTCCAAGATAGACAAAACAACATATCGTCCATCGAACATCGTAAACATAGACTAAGCTATTATGCGCTTAGAAAAACCTAGAATACTTGCTTGTGCATTTTAATCCTAAAAAAGGCAACACTTATTTCGCGATAGGTGCTTCCATGCAATGATTAGGTATTCCAAAACCATCGATTAAAGCCCCTATATGTGGTCGTAATTCTGTAGAGAGACGTTCTACACGTTGACGTAATGCTTTGGACTTCGTTCCACTAATATAACCTTGTTCTAAATACCACGAAGCGTCTTTTCTCAATTCATGCAAAGCATACAACGCACCAATTTTTTGAAATAGCTCTTTGTATTTTTCATCTTTAATAGTATCGGTGAAATCTACAAAAGTAGCGTAGGCTAACTCTACGCTATAAGCTTTTCCTAAAGCCAGTAAATGGGTCTGCACCTTTAAAAAAGCTTGGTAGGAAGGAATTCCCTTTTTTACATAATCTCGAATGCGTATGGCAATGGTATACGTCAGCCTTCTCGTGCGATAATTAAAAGCATCTTTATGAAATTTTGTACTGTATAAATGCTCCTTGTCTACATTGTTAGTGTTTGCAGGGTTAATCATACTTAATTTATCCCCAATTCTTGCACCTAATAATTTAAGCACAGCCATAAAACCCGCACTATTAAAATCGGATTTAAAATCGGATAAGACTCCTTTGGCAGCTAATTGCAATAATACGTGGTTATCCCCTTCAAAAGTTGTGAATATATCAACATCACCTTTTAGATCGGCAATTTGATTTTCCATCAAATACCCCTTCCCACCGCAGGCTTCTCTACACTCCTGTATGGTGTCATTCGCAAACCAGGTAACGATCGATTTAAGTCCGGCCGCTTGTGTTTCAATTTTCCGCTTGTCTGTGACTGTTGTATCGCTATACACTTTCATCATGTGTGTGAGTGTAATATCGTATACATAACAGCTAGCAATAGCCGGAGTTAATCGTAACTGGTGACTTGGATAATCCATTAACAAATCTTCCTGCACTTTAATGCTATCGTTAAATTGTCTTCTTTTTAGTGCGTGCTTTATCGCAATGGCTAATGCTTTTTTGGCGCCTCCAAGTCCGGCACGCGCAACACAAATTCTACCACCCACCAATGTGCCTAACATGGTAAAAAAACGTTTGCTTGGATTTTCTATATCAGAATGATAAGTCCCGTCTGGCGTTATATCGCCATATTTATTTAATAAATTCTCTCGGGGAACGCGTACTTGATGAAACCAAATCTTGCCGTTATCTACACCATTGAGACCTAGTTTGTAACCATTGTCTTCTATAGTAACACCGGGCATTATTTGGTGTGCTTCATCACGAATAGGTACTAATATGGCATGTACACCATGGTTTTTTCCGTTTACGATTAATTGCGCAAAGACGGAAGCCATTGACGAATGTAAGGCATTGCCTATATATTCTTTGTTATCATTTTCTCCCGGTGTATGAATAATAATAGCGTCCGTTTCCTTATTATAAGTTGCAGTAGTTTTAATGCCTCTTACATTGGACCCATGTCCCGTTTCAGTCATTGCAAAACAACCTAAAAGATTGGCTTTTCCAGTTTCAGATAAATACTTATCATGATGTGTTTTAGTCCCTAACTTCTGAATACTCCCTCCAAACAGTCCAAATTGCACTCCAAACTTTATAGCCATACTACCATCGACATACATCATATTTTCAAAAACCGCAGCATACCCAGGCATATCGTTAGTGCCTCCATAAGGTGCCGGGTAGGCCATGGCACCATATCCCTCTTTAGCCAAAAATTGTACTTGTTTGAGAACATGAGCTCGAAAGGTTTCTTTATCTCTTCTTAGATTCCATTTAAAAATAGGGGCTTTTAACACCTCTCTAAAGGCATCAACAACGGTAGCATGATCTCCTTTTAATAGCTTATCTATTTCAGTAGGTGCGTAATAATTAGAGGTAGTTTCTTTTACGATCTCTATGTCGAATAAGTGATTGTAATGGTTGGGTTGGATACCCAGGTTAATTTCAATGTCTTTTAAACGACTATTAAATGCAGATTCGGTAAAGTGATGACCAATCATTTTCTGACTAAATGTAGAAAGCGGATAAGTGTCACTTTCCACTAATTTTAGCTGCGAATTTGAAATTACCTTTTTCCAATGCTTAATTTCTTGATAGGGTGGTGGTGCCTTTTTATCGAGGCATTTCATTAGATAATTATAATCTTCTTTCTCAAGAGTATCATCTTGTTCGATGGCATTTTTTATTACTGAAATTTCAGAATAGGATAATAAATCGTCTGACCAGATCACATAAAAGAAAGGGATGTATTGTAAAACACCAGAAGAATAGGTTTTTGTTTCCATGCTATCAAATTACAATAAATAATAAAACTAATCGCGGCAATTGATATTTCAGAAAAAGTCACCTTATATTTACTTCCGAAATGCTAAAAATTAAAATACTCGCATTAATTTTTCACCAAATATCTTACATAAAACTCACTATTTGCTACAGAAAAGACCACAATTACCTCAAAATCAAGTTGTCCATACAGACTATTTTATCTATTGTTTAGAAGCCGTTAGCGATGTTGAAATGGAGTACATTTCCGAAGCTGAAAAAAGTCTTGAACAACTAGCCAATCAATATGGTATTGCCAGCATTTATAAAACCTGTGACACTATTGAAGGGCTAGCAGACAGCCTAAATGCATTGATTTTAGATGATCATTATTTTAAAGATTATGAAATCATCTACTTGATTATGGAAGGGGAAGCAAATAGTATTTGCTTAAACGATTACTACTATAGTTTACAAGAAATTGCCGAAATTTTTGAAGGTAGATTAACCGGTAAAATTTTACATTTCTCTAATGCAAAAGTATTGGATTTGGATCCAGACGAAGCACAGTATTTTATAGACATCACTGGCGCAAAGGGTATTTCTGGTTACGGTACTGTATCTAACGAAATATCTAGCTCAAACCTCGATAAAGCATTCTTTAACTTATTTAAAGAAGATGACGATATGATAGCCGTAGTAGAAGAGTTACATAAAAAACACTATGGTATGTGTAAATTGCTTGATTTCAGGTTGTATTATTAGACACTTTTTATGGGACGATTTACTTCTCCTCCGAAGCTTTTTTACGAAGGAAAATGGGAGGGAAGCATAATTTGTATGGAATGGTTGATACTATAAATTTGCTACTTTTACTTAATGACAAAATCATTAACAAAAATAAAATTCAAATCGCAGAGAGAATTCGATATAGAAGTGATGACTTTAAGCGAAACTTATAAGAAGCTTTCAGGAATTAAAGACCATAACCCATTTAGTGCTCATAAAATTCAGTTCTACTTTATTACCGTTGTAACCAAAGGCTCTTACTCGCATTATGTCGATTTTAAATTTTATGATTTAAAAGCTGGCAGTGTATTATTTATTGCGAAAAATCAAATGCATTATTTTACTGAAAACATGAAACAGGCTGAAGGTTTCTGTATAGTTCTCAATAGTGAATATTTTGAAAAAAACTTTTTCTTATCCAAAAACGCCAATTTAAACAGGTTGTACAACTACCATTTAGAATCACCAGTCATACATCAGGAAGACATTGGAGAAGATAACTTCGTTGGTGTGGCAAAAAAGCTTTATTCTGAATATAATTTCCCAAATAATTTTCTTAAAAGTGATATGTTACGTGCTTTGCTTCAAGTATTATTATTAAAAGCTGAAAGAACAAAAGAAAAAAAATCGATAAGTGGCGTAAAAACCCAATGGTTAGATACATTTAGTGCCTTTAAGAATATGCTACAAAAAGAATATGTAGTTACGAGAAGTTCAAGAACTTACGCCTCGAAATTGTTCATTTCTTACAAACTCCTTAACGATATAGTGAAAAAGTTGACGGGTAAAACAGTTAAAGCTTTTATTGATGATTTTGTAACTGTCGAAATTAAACGCTATCTAGTCTCTACGTCTTTATCTATCAAAGAAATTAGCTATAAAGTTGGATTCGATGAGCCTGCAAATATGATTAAATTCTTCAAAAAAAACACTCACAAAACACCACTTCAGTTTAGAAGTCAATTTTAATCATTGGTTTCATTTTTACTATTTTTTGATTTATTTCTATAATCATTGTGGAATCGTGTGGCTATATCTTTGCTCCAAAGAATAACTAAAGTAGTTATCATAATAAATTTTCAAATAATAACAGATGAAACGGAAAAAAATGATTGTTGCAACCTTAGTTGTATTAATGACACTTTTTGGCACTAAGTCATTACTTTGGGCACAAAAATCTCAAGAAGATAGAGTTAGTCATAGAACAGAACATATGGCTAAAAAGTTAGATTTGACCGAAAAGCAAAAAGAACAGGTCTATATCATAAACTTGAAAAAAGTTAAGGCGCATCAGGAACTTAAGAGCACAAGAGGTGAAATGCCTCGAGAAGAGCGTAAGGAGCAACTTAGCAAAATGCGGTTAGAATGGAAGAACGATTTAAAAACAGTTCTAAATGAGGAGCAATTAAAAAAAATGCACATAGAATAGTATTCAGATTGTTGAAGGTTTAATTCGAGCTTTTAGGTGTTTGATTTAAACAAGTGGTATAGCCAAATTGAAAAATTTGGCTATACTTATTTTATACGGTAATATCTCTAAATCGAAGTAACTCAAAATACCATTTGAC
Organism: uncultured Flavobacteriaceae bacterium; assembly: GCA_947495135.1. Classification (GTDB taxonomy): domain Bacteria; phylum Bacteroidota; class Bacteroidia; order Flavobacteriales; family Flavobacteriaceae; genus Aureisphaera. Next base: position 774,360 of record CANLXN010000001.1, on the reverse strand, counting down.
ACCTCTTCACCTTAGACGGTATTTTAATCATTGGTTACACTTTTACAATTATTCCATCAACTTTTATAATTAGCAGGATATACTATGAGTATACTTTTGTGGTATCCTTAATTAAAAATCTAAAATACATTATGAAACATTTAAAATTTAATTATTTACTAATCCTTTTGTTGCTTACCTCTATTGGTTTTACTTCTTGTAATCGTGATGATGATAATAATAGAAGAGAAAAGGAAATCACGCTTGGCTCAAGTGTAACTGTAAGAAATACATTCCAATCAGTCGCATTTACAAATGGATCTGAAATGCCTATCGAAGATTTATTTATGGTTCCAGAAGGCTCGTTAGCTGCAACAGCAAATGTTGGAGCCGCTATTGAATTTCCTTCATATTTATTAAGCTTATATGATATCGATATCGATGAAAATAGTATTTCATTTAACGTGGTAGCAGAAGCCGGTGATCCAACTTATGGAGATTTATTTAGAGTATTAGAACCCGATACATTTGACAGGTATTATTTTACATTCGATAATACTCAAAATGTAAATGGTTTTACATCGAGTAATTCTTCCGTAAACCTTCGAATAGACTCTGACAATATACTAGTTGTAGAAATTGGAGAAGGTTACGATTTTAATCCTAGTCAAAATTTCACAATTACATTGAATTAAGAAACAACCAATAAAAATAACCAACTATGAAACAAAACTTAATATTAATAGTAATGGCAGTAGTTCTTATTACAAGTTGTAAAAACGAAGAAAAAACAATTGAGTCTTCGGTGTTGGAAGTTACTACCTTTTCATTAAAGACGACATCAAACAGTCAAGCTTTTAATGCATTAGATGCAAAAGTTCAAGATAACTTTACAAGCAAACAGCCTGGATTTATAAGACGAGAAAGCGGAGTTGATAAAAATGGGAAGTACACAGTTATAGTGTATTGGGAAACACGTTCAGATGCAGAAGCATCCATGAAAAAATTTATGGGAGACCCTTCAGTAGCCGATTACGCAAGTATGATTGAAGGAAATTCTATGAAAATGAATCGATATACTATTACTGCAGATTTTAAGGCCGATTCGAGTGGATTTGTTGAAATGATGTCTTTTAATCTAGTTGATGGAGCAGAGACGAATACATTTGATACTATTAACGAGAAAGTAGCAGATAAAACAGCCACTCAAAAAGGATTTCTACAACGTATTACCGGCGTTAATGAAAACGGCAGGCAAGTGGTTGTGATCTATTGGGATACTAAAGAAAACTCTAATAACTATTTACAAACATTTATGAGTGATCCTACGTCAAAAGAGTTTATGGGTATGATGAGCCAGCCATCGGTAGAGATGACACGTTCTCAAATGCTTACTACTTTAGAACCGACAGAAATGTCAAAAAAGGATAAAGTAGTGGCGCTACTTAACAGCTTTAATACAGGAGACCAAACACCCATTTCATATATCAATCCAGAAAAATACATTCAACATAATTTAAGTGTTGGAGATGGCCTTGAAGGTTTTGGCGAAATTATGAAAAATGCACCTTCTGGTGGATTTAAAGCCAATGTTATTCGTGCCTTCGAAGATGGCGATTATGTGTTTACACATACTGAATATGACTTTTTTGGTGCAAAAGCTGGCTTTGATATATTTCGTTTTGAGGATGGATTAATTGTAGAGCATTGGGACAATATGTTACCTCTCCAAGAAAAAACAGTAAGTGGTAGAACGCAATTAGATGGCGCCACAGTGCTTGTAGACTTGAATAAAACGGAAGAAAATAAGGCGATCATTAAAGAGTACTATGATACAGTAATAATTGGTGGTGATTTTGGCAAATTCGCCAACTATTATGAAGGTGATACTTATTTACAACATAACCCTATGTTACCAGATGGGGTTTCGGGATTCTTAAATGGTGTAAAGAAAATGGCAGAGAGTGGAGTTACAATGAAACTGGACCAGGTACATATGATATTAGGACAAGGTAACTTTGTTCTTGGAGTATCTGAGGGTAGTCTCGGAGGAAAACCTTATGCCTATTATGATTTATTTAGACTAGAAAACGGTAAGATCATTGAACATTGGGATGTAATGGCTGAGATTCCGCCAAAATCTGAATGGAAAAATGACAACGGAAAATTTTAATTAACCCTTATTTCATTAATAGCTAAAAGGAATATTAAGATGAAATTTTGATATTCCTTTTTATTGAAAATAAAAAATATGATAACGATAGAAAATAATATAGAAGGAGTTTTAGAGGAGTTATTCAAAGACTCTAAATTCGACCATTTAAGAATGATTACAAGTGCCGCAAAAAGTGTTTTCGGCAGCTTTCAGCCTTCAAACTTTAAGAACGTTTATCTTTCTATTTCGAGAGAGCAGGGTGAAGATTTAGTAGAACTTATTAAGCAAAAAAGCATCAAGAATATAGTTGAATTTGGGACTTCTTTTGGAATTTCAACTCTCTTTTTAGCGCAGGGTGCATTAGAAACAGATGGGAAAATTATCACTACGGAACTTATTGCATCCAAAGCGGAAAAGGCGAAAGAAAATTTCGCAAAAGCAGGCGTAGGTGATTTAATAGAAGTACGAACGGGTGACGCGATGGAAACCTTAAAAGACCATAACAATGCTATTGATTTATTGCTTTTAGACGGGTGGAAAGATTTGTACCATCCATTATTCACGATGCTTGAACCTAATTTTCACGACCAGACGCTTATCTATGTGGATAACGCAGATATGGGTGATACGAGGATATTTTTGTCAAAAGTTGCCGCAACTAACAACTACCAATTGCAGTTGCTTTACGATGGAAAAGTGGTTTTGATCACACCAGAAAAAAAGTAAGACGATCGGCAAAATTTTAAAACTCCCTTGGAAGTAAGGATATAAAAACCATAATTATGAAATTTATAGAATATATTTTAAAAGAAGACTACCGTACCATTCTTTCTCAGTGCGCTGAAGATGTGGTGCTTAACATACAATCTGTAGGGGTTTCAAAAGGAAAAGCACAAGGTATTCAATTACTTAAGAAGCAATTCGATTACCTTAAAGACGAAGTAAAGGAAGTCAAGGTTTTCAAACAATTTGAAGACGAGAAACATTTGGTAGTAGAATACGATATCCTATTAAACAATACTTTTGATTTGCCATTGGTGGTCATTATGGAGAAAGAAGGCAATCAATACTGCGCCATACGAACCTATCATTCTGTGTATCCAATTACTGAAGGCCACGTTTTTAGAGCAGCCATTTTCTCCGAAGAAATTGAACTTACCGAACCCAAAGAGGTTGTTCGCTATTTTGAAGGTATAACCATTGGTTCAACAAAAGCGACAATGAAAACCCTTTCTTTTGAAGACGATGTCTATTTTAGAGAACCTGCAGGATGGCGTTGGAACCATAAAACCGAAAAAGGCTTACAAGAACATTTTGATCACTTTTTTGGTGATGGGGGAGTGCCTTTAAAGTTTCACAATTATATTTTTGATAAAGAACAAGGCTCTTTTGCAGGAGAATATACCTGTGATGTTTGGGGAAGCGCCACCTTTAAAGCACAAGCAGGCGTTTCTATTTATGACGTCAATAAGGAAACAGGTAAAATAACAGGGATTAGAGTTTATGATAATGTGGATAAAGAGTATACTTGAACATTTATAAAGCGTTGAATAGTTTCAAATTTTTACTTTATTTATAGTGCTTTTTATCCAGATGCAGCGTTGGCAAATTGATCTCAAAAAATTTTGATAATGCAATCCACCTACACGAAAAGCTTCGGTGGATGTAGTAGTTGAATGTACCTATTATAGAATACGCGATTTTTAATAAGTGCGAAAAGGTTAGCTTATATTTTGGAGTTGGATAGTGCTTAGGTCTAATCCCCATAAATCCCATATTTCAAATTTCCCCAACAATTATCTAGGATAGAGAAGTTACAGCCAACAATAGATCGTCTATCAAACATCGTATATCGTACATCAAACTGTATGAATGGGATATTCAACTTCAAATTTCAATTAGAGAGATTCCGTTGTAACAAAAGCCTTACTTAGAAGTCATACAGTATATGAAACTGTTTTATGATTTTATACTTGTTACCGGGGTTATCATATCTGTGATAATCTTGTTTTTATTAGTTAGATCAAAAAACAAGAAACTCCAAAAAAAGATATTAATTATCTTCTTTTCTCTAATGCTCCTTCTCAATCTGCATGCATATTCATCGCTTCATAGATTAGAAATTCTGTATAAAGCGACCTTCCTTGTTAATATTTCAATAATCTGGTTTTTAGGTCCGTTGATATTGGTTTATTTAAAATCGGTGTTTCAGGAAGAACAAGGATTAATTCGTAGAAACTTAAAACACTTTTTAGGCTTTTTCATATTTACCTTGTTGATTGGTCTCCCAATATCAATTTTTCAATTAATCAACGAACCCAGTTTTAAATACCTTCAGTACATAGATACCAACCAAGTTGTGATAGTAATCTTCAGCAACATAGTCTTCATTGTATACATTTATCTATCGTTGCGCATTTTTAATAGCAGTAAAAATGTAATTCAGCATAGTCACTCAGAACTTTCGAAACTAGATCTAAATTGGATTAGAAACCTCCTATATGGAAGTTTGGCCTTTATATCGGTTGATATTATTACCCGATTGATGGATGAATTTTCAATCGCGACAGCTATAAATACCGGTTATTTCACTATGTTCTCGATTATAATTTTAGTGAGTTATTTGGGCTTTCATGGAATAAGTCAGTCCAAAATACTGCTGCCAAAGTTTCTGCTGGAACCGGAGTTTAGATTGAATAATAATGGCCGGCAGCAACATAGTTTATCTGCCTATGATCAAGATGCAATCGCTCATCTAATCGAAAATTTAGCAAAGGTAATGAGCGATGATAAACCGTATTTGGATCCTGAATTAACATTAGGGAAGCTTGCTAGGTCCATAGAAATTACAGACAAAAAACTTTCGACACTTTTTAATACATACCTAGAAACCACCTTCTATGACTATGTCAATTCATTTCGAATTATAGAAGTTAAAAAGTCACTTCGGCATGTAGATAGCACCAAGTATACAATTTTGTCCCTAGCCATGGATTGTGGTTTTAACTCTAAAGCAAGTTTCAATAGAATCTTCAAAAAAGAAACAGGGCTTTCTCCATCCCAATACCGAAATGAATATGTGAACCATTCTGCTGAAACTTCTTACTAAATAGGTCTCATAGGAAGTCATGAGTCGACTTGTTGATTGATATTGCTCATTTTTGTTGAAATATCAATCAATCAAATCATGACTATGAAATCAACTACATTCTTAATGCTCATTTTCTTTACTCTTTTTTCAAGTACTCAAGAGGGGAGTGCTCAATCAAAAAAAAGCAAGCTTAGCAAAGAAACTCGTTTGCAAATAGAACAGCTATTAACCGCTTCGTACGATAAAGAAACAACAGGAGTATCGGTACTTATATCGAAAGAAGGAAAAATCGTTTATGAAAGGCAGCTTGGCTTAGCTAATGTGAATACGAACAAACGAATTAAAAAATCTACAAGATTCAATATTGGCTCTATCACCAAACAATTTACCGCGGCAGCCATACTTCAGTTACAAGAACAAGGAAAACTAAAGGTTTCAGATTATTTAGGAATACATCTTAAGGCGTTTTCAATTGAAAAATATCCAATTACAATTGAACACCTACTTACCCATACGTCCGGTCTACCATCCAAAGGAATCGTGATAGGATTGGGTATTAGTAATGCTTCCGAAATAACTATCCATGAGAATGTGTCGACTGCCAATGCGCCAAACTTAGTTTTTATGCCAGGAGAAGAATATCAGTACTCAAATAATGGCTACATCTTATTGGGCTTGATTATCGAAAAAGTATCTGGGAAGTCGTATAAAGAATATGTAGACGATCACATTTTTAGTCCGTTAAAAATGAATCGGTCTACAGTTTCCAGTAATAATGACGGCTTCGCAAAGAAAGCAATAGGCTATGAGCTAAATGACAACGATGAATTGAGTCCAGCAAACCCTTTTCCTACCTTTTCTGCGGGTGATATCGTAAGTACACCCAGAGATATGAATAAATGGGTGACGGGTCTCTTCAGTCATAAAATCATTAATACATCAAGTCTTTCGGCCATGCTGAATGATTATCAATTACATAATGGAACGAACACGCATTACGGCTACGGTTGGGAGTTCAACAAAATTCAAAATACCGACTCGTATGAGCACTCTGGTAGTACACCGGGTTTTAAGGCAAATTCGATTTATGTGCCCGAAGAAAACCTCTATGTAATTGTGATGCAAAATAATGAGGAAGGGTCGCCTAGGTACCCAACCATACAAATTGCCTCCACGATACTGGGAAAGCCCTATCCATTATCGACTGAAGCAAAGATGTTAACAACAAGCGAATTGGGGAAGTTTATTGGAACCTACACCCTTGAAAATGGTGATAAACGCTATATCGATTACAATGAGGAAACAGGACTTTTTTACAAGGCACCGGGTGGGAGAGAGCGAAAGCTGTATGCGCATAACGATCGTACGTTGTCATTTAGACAAGGGTATGTGAGTTTCACTTTTTCTAAAGATTCGGAAATGGGTTACCAAGAGTTTGTGTATCAAAATAGAATTACAAAATCAACTGCCCTTAAAACCGCGAAAGAGACGCCTAAAAAGAATGAGGTCATTTCGGTAGATTCGGAAAGGCTAAAAACCTATACAGGAACCTATGTTTCTGAACAAATGACCATTACCATCTCCCTTGAGAATGGCCAGTTATTAGGACAACCCAAAGGCTCGGATGCATTAGAATTAAAGCCAAAAGGCGATAACAAATTCTTTATTGAAGAAATAGGTGCCGAAATTGAATTCACCAAAGATGGCAATGCTAGTTATATTAATATCTTATTGGAGGGGGAGATTATGCAGGGAGTTAAGGTTTTGTAGAATAGAAACATTTTTAACAAAGCAATCCCATATTTCAAAATTCCGCAACAATTATCCATAATAGGGAAGTTACAGGCAAGAACATATCGTCTATCGTCCATCAAACATCGTATATCGTACATATAGCCGTGTTATTAAGTATTAGCCAATTTGTTCTATAATGTTTTGCGCGCGTCAGCTGGAGCTTTTTTTGCGTAGGCGGGTTATGTCACTTTGCTTTGGTAAAAAGCGAAAGTTGTTACTATTTTTTTTGATTTTTTTCTGCTCAAATGTTTCTTCTACAATGTTAATGGAACACTTTTTATGCGACGACGTAGGAGGGAAGCATAATGTGTGTGGAATGGGTTTTTTATATAAAATTTTGAAAACTAAGGATTTCCGTAATCTATTACTTGTTAAAAATCATTATATTCAAACTCTCCCTTTAATTAATTATAGCCTTTAAAAGATTATAAATAATAGTACAGTGATTTTACTGTAACTAATAAATATGCACTTATGTCAAATCGAGTTAATGCTAAACTATATAAAATTCAGGACGTGATTGTCGAAAACTTGGGTGATTCTGAAGAAATTATCGACCAAATGATTCTTGATTATTATAATAAAAGTGGAAATCAATTTAGGAATATTCAATTACAGAACACTATAGCCAATAACGAATATCAATCCAAGTTGTTCATTTATTCAACAGATGATATAAAACCTCATTGGCTTAACTTTTTAAATGGTATAGTCGATAATGAAGAAGACTTAAATGAATTGGAAGCAAAATATTCGGCTTTTATATTATTTATTTATAATGATAGAAGAATTTATGCTATTACCAAAGGTTATTATGGTAGACACATAATGGATGAGTCTCTTGATAAATTTTTTGGGTTGGATGTTTTATCGAAATTGGTAGATAAAAACGTAACAGAAATTCGAAAATTAGAAGAAAGAGGTGTTTTTGGATCAGTTTTAGGAGCTGAAAGATTTTTTAGAGAAGATTACAATTTGGCCTATGAAGATGATTTTGGAAAGATATATAGAGCTATGCTAGCATCAATAGATGAAGAGCATTTTGCAAGGTTAGGAATTGTAAAGAAAAGAGAAGATACAACTAGAGTTTCTATTTCTGGAGGTTCCTCATTTGAGGTTTCTACAAACTTTGATTATGATGAATTAATTCAAAGAATTTCCCAAATAGAAGAGCTTCTTCAGACAGCAGGTGTACAGTTTAATCAATTTTATAGACTTACAGCTGGAGAGTTAAGAGCTATTGAGGATAATCTGAATTTAGAGTTAATAAAAATGGCTTATGAAGCATATAATAATGGGAATTCAGTTGATTTTTATCATCCAGATATTTTCAGGTATACCAAAGCTACTATAGTCTGGTTTGATGTTTTAGGTAGTCATATAGAAATTCCTTTAGGTTATTCTTTTGGGTATATAGCAACTATGAACAGACTTGTAAATGAAGATGTTATAGATTCAAGTACAGAAGCCAACTTTATTGAAAGTATGGAAAATTGTGTAGGCGGTTTCGCCATTGATGAAGATAATGCCTATTCTAATGAAAAGAGTCTTGATAAGTGGATAAGTGGTGAGATTGAGTTTGATGGCAATCGATTTTTTAAATTAGATAATCAATGGTATAGATATAGAGAAGGATTTAATGATTATTTAAATAATCATTTAGGTAATTTAAATTTTGATTTATTAGCTCCACCATTGAGTTTGAATGATTGGGATTTTAATGTTCACGGAACTGAAGGAGCCTATAATAGAAATTATAAAGAAGCTGAAAATTTCATTGTAGCAGATACAGCCTTTTTATATTATTTAGAAATTTGTGATTTGATAAGAATTACTGATAATAATATTTACTTATATCATGTCAAGAAAGGTTTAGGAAGGGATTTGAGAGTTCTGGCTAATCAAATTATAAATGGCGCAAGAGTGTTGACAAATGCTATAGGAGAGAGCAATAATGAGGCTTTTGAACTTTATTATAATGCTATTTCTAATAAGCAGTATAACAACAATTCTTTACAATGTCTTAAAGAAGATGGCACTCAAGAGATAGTGAATCTTGATAATTTTATTGACTTATTTAAAACCAAAAAGATTTCATTCGTCTTTGCTTATTCGTCAACTTCACAATTAGAAATTAATGACGAAATTACTTCAACAAATTCAAGAATAGCAAAACTTTCTTTACTGTATTGCATTAGAGATATGAAAAATACTGACTTTAATTTTTTAATTGAAAGAATAACAGAAGTTTAAAAACTATGGATAAAGAAAAAATAGAGACTTTTTTAATGCTTATTAGACATGAAATGTTAGTTGAACAATTCGAAACAATTAATAGAGATTATATAAAACAAATTGTTTTAAGAGCTGGCGGAAAAGTTAGCGATATTGATGAAGTCCTTAAACATCCAATTGTAAAAGAAATTGATGATGATTTGTTCTACATTAAAACCTCGACCTCATAAAATTTTGGTAAAAACAATAGGAGAAATGAGCGTGCATATTTTAGAGATTTAGCAATACATGGTTTTGATTGTTTCGATTATAAAACGAATTCCATAACAGTCATAACGAGTTCCAATCTTTCCTAAAATATAGCGAATGAGCGGTTAATTGTTTCCAAAATTATATGCAGCCTTGAATTTTTGTTTAGCTCAGCGTTAATATTGTTTTAAGAGTTCGTGAATCTCCTGTGTCGATTTCTTTTGTTTCAAGACACTATTTTAAAAATTGATTGAGTATCAATTTTTAAAATACCTAATAATGAAACATTAAAAAAGAATTAATTGGAGTTCTAAATATAACAAGTGTATAGAAATTATCTCGCAGAGTAATTTTATGCTCTTGTGGGAAGCTTACGAGAATCTCGTAAAATTTTTTATTACGTACATTTTATCGAATAAACGATTTTTAATAAGAGCAAAAAGGTTAGCTTTTATTTTGGCGTTGGCAAGCGTTGGATAATTGTGTGTAAAATAAATTGCCAGAGCAATTTGACTTTATAAAACAATCGAGCGCTTGGTAGCGGCTATTTTATCCGCCAGAAAAGGCGGACAGGCGTCACGACCAATAATACTCTTTGCCCGAAGCGACGGAAGGAGGGTAGGGCAATGTGTATGGAAGGTATTCTGTTTCAGTTAAAAGCTAATTGCGACTCCGGCTTTATATCCCAAATCAACTGCGTTCGATAAATTGTTATTGTTTATAAAATGAGAGACATCAAGTGAATAATACCCGTCCATTTGAAAGCCATGACCATCTGGATTCGAAATTAAGGTGGCTTGAATTCCAACCGAAAGACCTAAACTGCTATACCCAATCGGTTGATTACCATTTCTTGGAATTTTATAAGCGTTATGGACTATTCCTACGGTTGCGTTCGTTAGATCTTCTGGAAACTTTTTATTTTTATAAATATGGTACTTTAGATTAGAAGAGAGCGAGGCTGGATAAAATAGTTCAACACCTTCGTGATTTATTAGCTTTGATTCAAAAAGGGGAGTCCCAATTTCAATTTCAATATTTTTTGTCAAGAAAGCCCCTATTGCGATACTAGGGTACCATTTAAACTTATTGTTATCTCCCTCAAATTGCGGTAAAAACCCAGAAAACCCGAATTCCGTATATATATTAACAACTCTTCTTTTCTTTAGTTTATGCCTAATTTTTAACCCATCACTCAAATAATTGGAAGGTTGCAATAAAGTATATAAAAAATATTCTTCTCCATCTGAATTCCATAAAAACTTCGATTTTAAAGTTATTTCAGTGTAGTTATGGCCATCCTTATTCTTATGTGATGTTTGAGTACTTAATGTGTCAATTTTTGATTTGTCGTTATCTTCAATATACTTATTCCTTAGAGGGTCCTTAGTAATTAGAATTGTACTTTCTTGTGTATCATAATGATAAGTATGGTAATGAGTGATTTTTTGACTTTCAAAAGTTGGCCCTTGATTTCGACCGAATAGAGATTGATAATTAATCGAATATACTAGTTGTTTGTCTACATAAAAGGTTGGTTTCACAAATGTTCTTAACTGAACTTGGATTTCCTCAGAATATTCCACACCATCATAAACCCTAAACCCTATTCTGTAATCCCCAGCGCTTTTTAGGTTAATCTTCTGCTTAGGCAGATTTTTATCAAAAGAAATTTTATTGGTCGTTTGGTATTGTTCACCTTCATTTGGAATATTCCTCCAAATGTAAAGAATATCGTTTGTGTCAGTATCTCCAGAATTTCCTCCGTCTAAAATGAATTCGCTATTCATAGGCACATGAACTGTTTCATATGAACTAATAGGATCACCAAAGATTCTAAGATCAACAATTGGCTTCAAATTTGAACCAACAAATAACCTTTTAAGTGCGTTATTTATTTGTTCTAGATAGCCATTTTCCTTGGGATTAATAAAAAAGTTTTCTGTGCTTATTACATTATCGACTAAGTTACGTGGTAACTCCCTTTTAATTGAATTATGAAAATCGGAAGGAAGTGTCTCAAATAGTTGAAATTGAAATTCGATGAGTTCTCCTAAAGTATTAGTTTTGACAGCTAATAGATAATCGTAGTTGGTCAAAATATCTATTATCTTTTTGTCCAAATTTATGTTTTTCTCTCCGGGTATCGGAAGAACATAGTCTTTGGCTCTAAATTGCTTCCATACCATTTTTGATAACTCCGATTGCAACTTATTATCATCAACTATTGTGTTGAACGAGCTGACCTCATTAAAATATAACTCATTTGTCTTTATATTTGGTAATTCACGAAGCTTAGATTCAATATATAGATTGAGAAACCCTGGGTCTTTTGAATAGATTAAAACGGTCTTGCCATTGTCATTTTGAGACAATAGCGTAAAATGCAGGCAATAAATAAAAGTGATTATAATTATTCTAAACATTCAAGAATTTCTTTAATAATTTGTTGAGTATTACTCTTAATAAGGTTATCAATTGAAAATTGAATTTCATTTTTAATTATTGATTCTGGACTTGGACCCATTGCTGGAATTTCTAAATCTGTAAATTTTCTCACACAACTCTTATCGATAATTATTTTAAGATATCCTCCGTCATATTTTGACACAAAAGGGGAGGCGTTTTCACCAAAAAGATATATGCTTCCTGAATAAGTGATTTGTATTGTTTTATTTGAACTGCTACCGATAACAATCGAATGCGCCTGAAGTTGTTCAATTAATTCGGAACTTCGGCTGCCTAGTAGTTTGAACCTATCATGATGTTCCTTTTCTGGCAAGGTAACTATTGGTTCTGTAGTCTTGGTTTTAATACTATCCTTTTGAATTACTTCATGGTAATAATTATTTACAATACTATTTGGTATAAAAGCACTCCATATTCCAAGAACCAGAGCAATAACACCTAGGTAAAGCGCAATTACAGTAGCTTTACTTGGAAAACTCCATCCCTTAAATTGTGACCAACTTGGAAATATTTTCATTAAGATAAAATATATTGAAAATGACTAAAAAGGGGAGATAGAATTATTTAGTCACATTTTATTATGTCAAGTAAAGATATATTTTTTTATCTAATTAAATTGTCAATTCTATTTTACATAATATTGACAAGCACAATCTAAAAATAATCACTAGAAGACGTATTTGAGCAAGTGCTTAGAAATTTACTCACAGAAAAATTTTAAGCTTTTGCGGAAGGCTTTACGAGAATGTGGTAGAAAAAAAATCTAGCGAGATTTTCCCCGAATAACGAAATTATATTTACAGCAAAAGGTTATGCTTTTTTTTGTGTGGCCAAGCGATGGCCAATTGTGTGTAGAGAAAAATGCACCGAGCATTTTTATTTACAAAGGAATCGAGCTCTTGGTAGCGGCTATTTTATCCGCCAGAAAAGGCGGACAGGCGTCACGACCAATTATACTGTAGATAATTGAAATGTCAATCGCTTAGAATTCATTATTTCGAATTTTACTGGCATATATACCGTATAGGCAAAAAAACAACACTAATATATAGTCCATATAACCAGATTCATGCTGTTTTACATATTTGTATCATAATTTATATTATGTAAAATAGAATATTCAGAAAAGCCTACTCTTATTGCAAATAGATCCATGTTGTATTACAATCAAAGGTCCTTATGACCTTCAATTCTAATAGTATGTAAAAGAGACTTTTCCAAACTTAACTCCTTTTGCACAACAATTATCTGTTTTATAAAACTTACTAAACTTAAACGAACTATCATTTACTCCTCATTATCCGCTTCCACAAATTCCAAAATTCCTGAAAAGTAAATCGGTGTGCGATGCGAAGACATGATGGAGATTTCCGACTTGCCACCCGGGAAAATCATCATGAAGACATCATAATTCTCTGAACTGCGATTGGAATCGTCTATCGTAAAGCTCACCACAGCAGCATTTTTAGATTTGTGCGGTGATATGGTATAATCCTGTGGCTCGCTAGCCATATTAATACCGCTGTCTCCTTGCCGATAATAAGCGCCACCCTGTCGCTGCTCTCCAAAGAATGGCAAAGAAGCACTGGCAATACTGTCTTTGATCTCCAAATAATTCCCATCACCGCCCACATCAATTCTATTGGCCGAATTACCCGTATACGGCACTAATAGCTGATTCAACACACGTTGGGTGGCGAATGTATTAAAGGGACTTATAGACCGAATATTGATACGATACGGTTCTGTTTCCAAACGATTCAACAGTGTTTCCACGTCTGCATCCAATACCCTATTTACGGCAGTTTCCGACGATTTGCAGCTTCCCAGCAGTAAAAACACACCCGCAAATAGCAAAATTCCGAAGTGTTTAAATGAAAATTTCTGTTCCATAACCCCTTCAAGATACTATGTATATCGGAAAAAATCAATAACATTAACAGTCTGTTGGGGCGTTTTTGCAACTCAACAACCAATTACAAAACAGAACAACGATTGGAATGTTTGATTTTGTCATTTGGTTAGTATTTAGGCATACTTTCAATACTCAATACTCAATGCTCAATGCTCAATGTGGCTCTTCTCTCTTCTTTTATTCTATGGCTTAATTTCCAGTACCCCAACCTCCGTTCTCCGATCCCAAATCACGATCAAACCAACTAACAACAATCAACCATCAACCATTAAAAAAATTCATTACAACGGTATCCCAATATGACCAGACAACTTCACCATAAACATGTCGAAATCTCCTAATATGTATTTCATATCTCGTTTGTATTTTATCGTTGGGACGGTGCCATTCCCATCCAAGGTTTTTCCGTTACGCTGATAAGAAACCATGGTCGATAATTTAACTTCTATATCTGAATGACTTAAATCCCAGGTCTTAGAATTTCCGCTGGAACCATCTGTGGTCATTCCAACAATGGTCACATCTTTTAAATCGGCGAAAGCTGCTGCAAATACCGAGGCTGCGCTAAAGGTTTCATCGTTTACTAATACATATACATCTCCTTCGTAGGGTGTTCTATTGGCATTGAATACCATATAATAGGGTCCGCGAAATTTACCTGCTGGAACAGCTCTTACAGGCGCAAAACCCTCTGCAAACTCGTCTATGGCATCTCTGTCATCATCCGTGAACTTATCCGAATCTCTTGGATGCAGTAGTCTAGAAGTTAGACTTCCTATGGGGATGGGTGCAGTGGTTTCAGAACGCAAATGAGCAACATTGGCTACCCATGGCGATTCGTATGTTTGCACCAGATAAGGCGCAAAACTGGCAATTATATCACGCGTTCCACCTGTATTGTAGCGCAAATCGATAATCATGGCCCGCGTGTCTTTGATGTCCACCGCTAGCATCTCCGCTATTCTCGCTTCTAGGCCAGGAACATCGTCATAATCGTACATCTTAGGAATGCGTACATAGGCTACGTCCCCACCCAACAAACTAAAAATGCCTGAAAAATCCTTATCATCTTCAATCGAATCTCTCAAATTTCGCATGCTCTCCTTTACTTTAGAATAATAGGTCTTGGTGTCATCGGTTAAGGGATAGACTACATCTTTCGTTTCTCCACCACCTTCATAGGTTATTTTTAATTCCGTCTCACTAAACTCTTCATGTAAATACATTCGCTCTCCCAATCGTCGAATATCCCAAATGCTTCTGGTGAGTTTGGCCGTTTCTGGCGCTTTCTTTGGTCTATACGCATACTTTGCCAGAAAATCCAACGCTGGCACATCGTTTATGGCCTTTATCTTGTAGTAAAT
The DNA here is from genome assembly GCA_947495135.1 of uncultured Flavobacteriaceae bacterium. GTDB lineage: Bacteria > Bacteroidota > Bacteroidia > Flavobacteriales > Flavobacteriaceae > Aureisphaera. Next base: position 759,109 of record CANLXN010000001.1, on the reverse strand, counting down.
AGGATCTATTTTACTGTATTCCCCGTCTTCATCTCCTTTCTTCAAAGCGACTACAGCTCCTAGCAATGAGGTGATGGTAACCGGAAATCGTTTTTTAATCAACGGAAAATCGATATCGGAAAGATCATCATATTTCACATGGGAGTGCCTATCTCCTACTTCGGCCAAAATGATACCCAAATCCTTAGACAGCGTAGTTACCCGAACAGGCTCCCCAGCCGTAATGATTTTTGTTTTTAAAGCAGTGAGCGCAGCTACATAGTCATAGGTAGAAAGCTGAACATAAGAAGAATGGTCGTCCAAAAGCTTTTTAAATTCATCTATATCGGCTGTAGCCTCTCCTACTGTTATGGTGGGTGCCTTGTCCTCTATAACTACTGGCGGATCTTCACAACTCCATAGAAAACTACAAAATACGATCCCGATTAATAAATATGGTTTGTTCATCTGAAGTAGTTTTTAGTTGAAATTTTCAGTTATATAAAATTTATAATGCCCGTTAAATTAGTTGATATTTAAGTTTCTACGCTTAAGAATGGTTGTGTTCTTTAGTACTTCAGTTTTCTGCTTTAATTCTGTATTTGCCTTAAATATTTTTCCCACCTCCAAATTTAGAAGTTCGGCATTTGCCTTTGCACTCGGGCAGTTCGCAATATCGTCTTCTAATTGATTCTTCAAATTCTCTAGGCTTGCAATACGCTCTTGCTGCATAGCAATCTGATCATTGAAATCGGCCATCTTATCTTTATACGACTTAATTGCAGTCTCTAATTTCAAAGCTTGTTCTTTTTCTACTTTCAATTCTATTCCGAAAATTGCTACTTCATCGGCGCGTTCTAGCAATCCTTTGAGCTCTCCTTTGAACAAGAACATGGCTATCAGGGCCAAAGCTGCCCAAATCAAGGTTTTGTAAGGAAAACTGGAGCCTTTTTTGGTGGAGGCTGAATTATCTGAAGTTGTCATTATTGGTAGTTTTATAGGTTTTGGTCACTCGTAATTAATTGTATGTAAGCAATTTAAGCACTTTCTTATTCATAACCTATAAGCTTTTCCCCCTATTTTTTCAGTGGTTAACCCCCATAACAGTGTTGAATATTCAATGTCCAATTTTCAATAACCAATGCAATTAATTATAACATTTAATTTCCTTAACAGAATTTATCATCTGTTCCTAAAAAAAATACAATTGTGATTTCCTTAGACTCCTACCCTTCTTTGATCATTTAAGTTAGCGTATCTATAAAAATTAACTACTAATTAAAAACAAATGACTATGAAAACTTTTCTAAACAAATCTGCCTTATTCTTACTCTTCCTAATTATGGTGTCATTTACCACATCAGACACTAATCTACCCGACGGATGGTTTAAAGCAGGTAGTAATCCCAACGGATATGAAATGACGCTAGATACTGAGGTATTTAATACCGGGAACGCATCTGCTATGATTTCTTCCAAAGACAAACGAACCAAAGGTTTTGGAACCATTATGCAAAAATGTTCGGCAGAAGAATATCGAGGAAAAAGAATTCGCCTTTCTGGATACGTAAAGACCAAAGACGTTAAAAAGTGGTCTGGCCTTTGGGGAAGAATTGATGATGACAACCGGAACCGAGTATTAAGCTTTGACAATATGAGCAATCGGGCGATTAAGGGAACTACAGATTGGACTAAATATGAAATAGACCTTAATGTTCCAAGCTCTGCCACTTCACTCAATTTTGGTGCTTTGGTAAGAGGAAATGGCACCCTGTGGTTCGACGGTCTTACCATTGAGGTCTTATCTGATATGGACGATCGTGGCACTGGAAGAAAAGAATATCCACAAGCTCAAAACTTGGATTTCGAAAAATAGTCACTTCACATTACTTTTTCTATTACTTCATTGGAATTCCTTTCTACATAAAAATCATTTTTAAAACCCGTCTGATTTTCTGAAGGTTAGCTTTAAGGTCGTGCCACTGTACACCATGGTACTTCTTGCCTAGTAAATGCTTATCGGAAATTTCCAAAATCAATTTAACCACTCATAACTTGTAAGTGTTAAATCGATTTAATACAGTTATTAATCTTAAAATTTTTTATTATGAAAACAATGAAATTAATCTTAATGTGCCTAATCATTACGTGCACGACCACTTTTAGTCTTCAAGCATCTACTGAAACGGAAAAAGAAGTCATTTACCTAGAAATACCAGAAGAATATTGTGCAAGCTCTTCAGATATTACGAACGGTACTAAGGTCACGTCTTGCTCATATATTGAGGAAATAGACTCCTATGTTACGACGAGCGTAATTACAACCGCCGAGGGGCGAATAAAATTTGAAGAATTAAAGATTTCCAATGTAGGGATTTCTAATACTTCTATTTCCAATGCTAACAATTTTTCAGACTGCCTTTTCGAGGGTTTGGTTCTTTGTAGTATAAGTAGTGGTGATTATCAGGAGTGTAGCGACAATGTTTTAGCAAGGTGCTGGTTGGAGGCGATTTTAGCTGGTGTGTGATCATGATCGCAAATACTTTGACGTACGAGACTACTTTTAAAAGGGGTCTCGTATTTTAATCATATTTGTAGACTAATAACCCACAAAGTCTTTAACAGATTTTGTGGGTTTATATTTAAGTACAGTTTTAGTTAGTTCTCAATTTTATCCAAGACTTTTCTAGCCTTCTCTCCTTCTGGTCCGTTGCCATCGAGCGCGATTGCTTTTTGCAAACATTCCTTCGCTTTTTCTATCTCTTTTGAAGCTAGTTTTAAGTCGGCTAAATTATTCCAAGCTGCCGCATCTTCCGGATACACGCGTGTGTGCAGTTCTCTTAAGTAGTTGGCTCCCTGATAATCTCCTCGACCACCTAGCATGGCTGCAATTCGGTTTAATTGACCTGGAAAATCTATTCCTCCGTAGCGCTCGTCTTTAACCATGCCTTTTAAAGTGGTTTCCAGTAATTCGAAGTCTTGTTTTACAAATAATTCGGTTAAATAATCCATCGGACTTACGATGAAATTGGTCGAATCGAAATTTAGTGCAGCTTCCAATACAGGGTCCTCATTGTTCGCATATTCTTCAAAAGTTGGTTTCACGAGCATATCGGGCGCCAACCAATCTGCATTTTCCCATGGAGCCTTGTTTTGCCACCACGCCCAGGAGAGATATGCAGTTAGCTTAGAGTTTGGCATAGTTACGGGTCTGGTGTCGCCATAAAAGTTTATATTTTCTGCAGTAGGTTCGCCTAGAAAAACAGCGTTGGTGTAATTGTCCAGTTCGTTCACCATGTTTTGACAAGCAGAGAAGGTACGTTTTCCAAGAATTACGAAGAGTTTTCCTTTTTGGTTGATCTTTTTGGTTTCTATAATCCCTGTAATTAATGGCTTGTTTAAAAAGTTATTCCCTCCACCATTTAGTCTTACATCGTATACCAGGCGTTCTACATCATGGGTGTCTATAAATTCAAAAAGTCGTGCATAAAAAGATGCTAAACTTTCATCTTCCTCATTCCTTACTCTACTTTGTCTGGCATAGACGGTTTTTTCATCTTCTAGATATTCGAAATAATACATCTTCTCACCTATGTGTTTTAAATAGTAAGGGGTGCTTTTTTGGTCTCTTGAACTCACCCATTCATCATTAGGCGAAATAAAACCACGTACCAAAGGAATTTTCTCAGAGGAAACCGACTCGTATATTTGCTGAAATCTTCTTCCATCTTTTTCCAGTGTTAGTGTGATAGCCGTTTTATATTCAGGGATCACTTTTTGGGCGTGCAATACGGTTGGTGCGGTTAAAAATCGGAGTCCGTATGCTTTAAAATATTGTTCATTCTCAGCAGGAACTACTGGACGAATCATTTTCAACGCCGTATCCAACGGTACTCCTTCTACTTCAAGTACCTTCGCTCCTACCGTGGCTGCATAGTCTTTGTGTACTCCTTCTATAAAAATGCCATCGCCAAACCAATGTAGATTTACAGGAAGAACGAGTTTGTTTGTTACTGCACTAAAAGGTACTTGTGTATGTCCGTATTGAAATAAGGAAACGATGCGAGAAAACCCAACTTTAATCTCATGCTCTTTCAGATTAGGTATTTCAGTGTATAATTTATTCACCTGCCCATCCCATTCTTCTGCAGTAATCTTTTTAAACAGAAATGGGTAGTCCTTATGTACAGTGGTTTGAAGAAACCTTAAATCCTCCTGCCAGTTAGACGCCGACAGGGTGTTTTGGGCTGAAAGGTTGATAGAAATGAGAAGTAGTAAAACGCTTAGTGTGGTACGATAAAATAGAATTAGAGATGTTTTCATGATGCTATTAGTTTGATTGATTTGTTATGATATAATAAGACACAAGAAACACCATTTGTTACATTGCTACTTGAAGTTTCCTTTGAAGTGCGATTTTAAGTGTTTGAAATGTGATATAGGAGTTTGGAATATGAAATTGTGAATGAGAAATCCCAGCCCAGAAGTCATTTATCAAAATGGTGTTTTTTTATTGGTCTTGAAATTTTTTATCGTTTGTGTCATATAAACAACCTATTTTATAGACTAACTAGTAACTATGAGGAAAAACAGCACTCTTGAGGCCTTGTTAAAAGAACATCACAAAGATGCCTTCTTATGGTCGCTTCAATGCTGTGGATATAATCATGATGACGCTAGTGACGTCTTACAAATGGTGTATCTAAAGATTGTAGAGGGAAAAGCGACCTTTAAAGAACAATCCTCCTTTAAAACCTGGTTGTTTTCGGTCATTCGATTTACGGCCATCGATTATATAAAAAAACAACCTCCGTTTAACTCGCTTGAATTGATCCAGATCGCAGAAGAGCCAATTGTCTATAAAGAGGAAACCAATTATAAAAAGATGTTGCTCCAATTACCAGAACGGCAACAGCAAATTTTACTACTTGCTTTTTATCATCACATGACCCTCAAAGCAATAGCCGAAACGACCGGACTCCACATAGGAACCGTACGGACGCATTACGAGCGTGGAAAAATGGCTTTGCGCAAACTAATTCAAACTGTTGCAATATGAAACAAGAAGATAACGATATTAAAGAATTTTTCGAACGGCTGCAGGAAACAGATCGATTAGAAGCGGAAATCCCGTCTTTCAATCTTCCAGAAGCTCCGCCTAAACCCAAACGGTCCGTTTTGAGATACCTACTTCCTTTGGGAGTGGCTGCCTCGCTCCTGCTCTTCTTCGGAATAGACTGGGGACCGCATAACACCTCTATCGAAGATGAAACACTTGTAATTACCATGACCATAGAAGAATCCAACACTACCGACGACTTTCTTTCGGATGAGACCTCCATCTCGAGCTGGAAATCGCCCTCCGATATATTAATTCAAGAATTTGAAGACTAATTATAAAAACACATAAAGATGAAAAAGTTAAGTTTCCTATTATTCAGCCTAATCTGCACTTCACTATTGGCGCAAGATCCACTGCAATCCGAACTGTTTACCGCCGATGTGGTAATGAAGTACAGATCTTCCATCGATTTGACCAAAGAGCAGCAAAAAGACGTTAAAAAGATTCATCAAAATCATATTTCTAAGTTTAATAGTGTGAAATGGGACCTCGATGCTGAAATGGTCGATTTAAACAAATTGCTGTCCCAATCCTCTGTGGATGAGTCTGCCACTTTAGAACAAATGAAAGTGATAACCGATTTAGAGAATCAAATGAAAATGATTCGTCTTCAAATGCTTATCAAAATCAAAAACGAATTGTCGCAAACCCAACAATCCAAGCTTAAAGAGCTGCGAGTTGATAAAGATTTTAAACCGTTAAAGGTGATTACAGATATCAACGATGGGCATAAAGTTAAATTTCAAATAAGTGGATCTAAGTCTCAAAAAGACAAGCCATTATATATTATGAATAGTAAGTTTGGAGAGCAGGTAATTTCAGCAGAAGAAATGTCTAACCTCAAGCCAAATGAAATTGAAAGTGTTTCTGTTCTGAAAGGAGAATCTGCCATAGAAGCTTATGGAAACAAAGGAGAAAATGGCGTAGTTGTAATTACTTTGAAAGAAAAATAAGCTCCGATTGCGCACCTATAAAAACGATCAAAATCGCATTCTTAACTGGGTGCGATTTTTTTTGATTCTTTCATAAATAGAGGTGCCTTTTGATGGTTAATTAGGTTATTTTTGCCCAATGCCAATTCCTACCAAAACCTCCCAATTCGAATTTGTTGCACTCATGGCACTTCTCATGTCGGTTGTGGCTTTGGCAATAGACGCACTTCTCCCCGCACTCGATATCATCGGAATCGCAATTAGCACCAAGGAAGTCGTCGACAACCAGCTAATTATTACCATGATATTTCTCGGATTAGGCGTTGGACCGCTCATATTTGGTCCCTTATCCGATGCCATGGGCAGAAAACCCATTGTATACATGGGGTTCGCTACTTTTATCGCCTCCAGTTTTATCTGTGTGTATGCAGAGAGCCTTGAAATAATGATTATAGGACGTATTCTTCAAGGTATTGGTCTTTCGGCTCCTCGAACTATTGCCATTGCTATTATTCGGGATATGTACAGTGGCGACCATATGGCGCGCATCATGTCCTTTGTTACGGTGGTATTTCTGTTAGTGCCCATAGTGGCGCCTGCTTTGGGGAAGTTCGTATTAGAATTTCATACATGGGAAGGTATCTTTTACATTCAGATTCTTTTTGCAATTTTAGTTGGAACATGGTTTTGGAGGCGACAGCCAGAAACCTTATTGCCTCCTAAACGGATTCCTTTTCAGGCTACTGTATTTGTAAACGGGTTTGAGCAAGTAATGAGACAAAAACGAACTATTGGCTTTACTGTAATTTCTGGCTTTGTGGTGGGTTCATTTTTAGTGTATTTAAGTGCCTCACAGCAAATTTTTCAGGTACAATATGGTTTGAAAGAGCAGTTTCCATATATTTTTGCAGGCCTAGCCATTGGTATAGGTCTCGCTACTTTTCTAAATGGTAGTTTTGTAATGAAATACGGTATGGAAAGATTGATGAGCTTCTTTCTCTACTCCTTTTTCGCAATTTCGCTTCTCTATGTCATTCTTTTCTACGGTTCGGGTAATCCTAGGGTAGAAATTGTACTAATATTCTTTCTGTTACAATTTTTTTGTATTGGTTTTATCTTCGGAAATTTGCGCGCATTGGCCATGGAGCCGGTGGGACATATCGCCGGGATTGCTGCCGCTATAACGGGCTTTATTTCTACGCTTATGGCGGTGCCTATTAGTACCTTCATTGGAAGGTATACGTCTCATTCTGTGCTACCTATCTTTATCGGCTTCTCTATTTGTAGCTTCTTATCTATTCTTGTATTGGTTTATCTGAAAAGGGCTTCCAAGAAAATTTCAGCTTAACTCAAACTCTTAAATTATTGAATGCAACATCAGTTTGTTTAACGTTCTTTTTAGTTCTTGAAACGTTAAAATGGGCCATAAACTTGCTATTGTCCCTTCTATAGGTTATACTGAAGTGAACCAAAACATATATATGAGACAATTAAAGATAAGTCAACAAATTACCAAACGTGAAACAAAGTCATTACAACATTATTTAACAGACATCTCTAAAATCGACCTAATTACGGCCGAAGAAGAGGTAGAATTAGCCAAAAAAATCCAGAATGGAGATGAGGCTGCCCTAGATAAACTCACAACTGCTAATTTAAGATTTGTCGTCTCTGTTGCTAAGCAATACCAAAACCAGGGTATGAGTTTAACAGACCTCATCAACGAAGGCAACTTAGGATTGGTAAAAGCCGCTAGACGTTTTGATGAAACACGCGGATTCAAATTTATCTCTTACGCCGTGTGGTGGATAAGACAAAGTATTCTTCAGGCCATTAACGAGCATGGTCGTACGGTACGTATTCCGCTTAATAAAATTTCAGAATTAAGTAAGATCAAAAAATCAAAATTACGTTTACAACAACATCTCGAACGAAAGCCAACGCATAAGGAAATTGCAGACGATCTAGATATGTCTAAAAACCGTGTTGCCAATACGCTTCAACAAACTAAAAGTAGCTTCTCTATGGATGCATCGCTTGGAGGTGATGAGAATAATTTTAGTATGCACAGCTTTCTAGAATCGGATGATATGCCTCGACCAGACCATAATTTAATGCGTGAATCCCTTAAAACGGAAGTCCGTCGAGCAGTAGATTCGCTATCAGATAAAGAATCCCTCATATTGAAGCTTAATTTTGGATTGGGAAAATATACACCTACTACCCTAACAGAAATAGGCGAAGAATTGAACTTGAGTCGGGAACGCGTTCGTCAAATAAAAAGCAAGGCTATTCGAAGACTGGGAAGAAGAGATAAAAGCGCGGTACTTATGACGTACTTAGGATAGAACACTTACCTACGCCGCTATAAAAAGGATGCAAAACTTATATTGTTTTGCATCCTTTTAATTGATATCAACTAGTCCTATGTCTACATGGTTGGTTAATTCGAAGCCTGCAGTAACTCGCTGTCGTATACCAATACTTTTTCCCACAGAGCAGAAGATTCATCGATAAACAATTTATGTGCAGGTTCATCTTGGTACTTGTCTTGTGCCGCCTTGTCTTTGAAAGTTAGTAGCAAGCTAAAGGTATAGGTATTGTCAATAACCTCTCTATTGGTGGCGGCTGGAGTTCCTACATGGATAGTCTGGATGTAAGGCGATCGGTCTATAAACTTTCGAAGGGAGGTTAGAAATGCAGTCTTATCTGCTTCGCTCTCGGGATTGTGTAGCCAAAAATATACACTGTGCGCGAAACTACCTTGATTTATTTCCTCTACAATTACCTCGCTTTCAACTACAGATTTGGTTGGAACTTCCTTACAACTAAGGGTTCCAATTAAAATTACTAACAATACAACTACCTTTTTCATAACAACTATTTCGATTATCTAAAATCTAATTTACTACTTTTGATTAAAACGATTTTATGAAAGCGAAACACTTTTTTTTGCTTCTTCTGGCGCCACTATTACTCGCATGCCCGAAGAGTCCTCCAATAGATGGAATACTTGTTTTTAGTAAAACTGAGGAGTTTCGTCATGAATCTATAGAAGTAGGCACCGCAGTGATTCGATACATGGGAAAGCTACATAATTTTTGGGTGGAATCTACAGAGGACGCCTCTGTGTTTAATTCTGAAAATTTAAAACGTTATAAAGCCGTCGTTTTCCTGAATACTACTGGTGATATTTTGAATGAGGAACAACAAAATGCTTTTAAGTTGTTTATTAATAATGGTGGCGGATTTGTAGGAATTCATTCTGCTACCGACACAGAATACGACTGGCCTTGGTACGGAAAACTCGTTGGAGCCTATTTTGAGTCACACCCAGAAGGTTTGCACAATGCAGTAACTACTATTTCAGACTCGACACATCGCTCCACTGTTATGTTGCCGAATCCATGGACACGTACAGATGAATGGTATAATTTTAAAAATTTAAGCCCTGAAATTAAGGTGTTGGTGCAAATAGATGAGAAATCGTATGATGGTGGGCTCCATGGTGACTTCCACCCTATTTCATGGTACCAGGAATACGATGGTGGAAAAATGTTCTATACAGCTATGGGGCATGATATCGAAAGTTATAGAGAAGACCTTTTTATGGACCACATTTTAGGAGGTATCCAATATGTTTTAGGCCGATAGCGTTATGTTTAATAATTAAATCCGACTCACCCCACATGAAAAAACTATTCTTCATTATTTTGTTATTTGTGTTCGCTATGGCTAGTGCACAGCAAATTACTATAGACGAAACAAAGGCAACCGTAAAATTTAATTTTCTAGAAGACGATGTGGACGGAACCTTAGAGGGTTTCGACTTTACAGGTTCGATCGATTTGAACAATTTGGAAAATACTACTATTTCGGGTACCGTAGAAATGAAAACATTAGATACCAATAATTGGTTGCGAAATAGACATCTTCGGTCTAAGAAATATTTCAATTTAAGCGACTTTCCGAAGTTAAAATTTACCAGCACAAAGGTAGAGCGAAGTGACACTACTATTAACGTTACGGGAATCTTGGAAATAAAAGGGACGGAGAAACAAGTAGTATTCAGTTTTGAGAAGTCGGATAAAACCTTAAGAGGTACTGCGCAAATAAATTCGCAAGATTTCGGAATCTCAATCCACGATGCTAGAGAAGAGAATAATGTGCTAGTAAAGATTACTTTACCATTTAAATAGAATCAAAACACCTCAGTAGAAATTTTAATCTAACTGAGGTGTTATCGATTTGTAATATTTCAGTTTTAAATTACAAATGATAGTTAATCCCAATCATAATTCGGGGGTTAAATTCGGGTTCATTAATAGCTTCATCTGCATCTTCATAGGTAAATGGAATGTTGTCGTTAGCATTGTCGTCTCTGGGATTCACATTATCGTCATCTGGGCTATATTGGGTGTCATGGCCTTTGAGTGTGCTATTTAAGAAGTAATCAATTCCCGCAAGAATCACAAGATCTAATTTGTCGTTCATTTTGAAATGGCTCTCTACTCCTAGCCCCACACCAAACTGTTTGGTGGTCACATCGAAATCTTCATTTCCTCCCACATATTTAAAGTTTCCTCTAAAACTTGAATAACGAGGACCAAAGGCAATAAACGATTTGGCATTGCCAATAAGAGTTACTGGCCAAAGCGCATCCAATCTGTAATCGAAGGCTTTACCTTTCTCTTCTGGGACACCGTTGGTTGCATTGTTTATAAAAATGCGCCTTGCATCTGCAGAATTTCCTGGGTCCATATTGGTGTAGCCAAATCCAAATCTAAAATCCAAAGGCAATGATTCTACGGGCTTGTGTGCCGTTAAATTTACTTGTCCACCTATTCCGCCATTGTACCCAGCTAGGAGACCGACAGAATATTGAGTAGAAGATTTGGTAGTTTCTTGGGCGTAGCTATTAAAGCTAACGCACGCCATGGCAAAGCCAAGGGCGTAAATGTAAAAGGTTTTCATAGGGATAATGGTTTGTTAAGCAGCTATAACGGTCTGTTTTTGAGAGTGGTATATTTCGCGTTCCGTTTTAGGATGATATTAACAATGTAGGAGACAAAGGTTCGATAAAATTACCTGTTAACTCTATGAAAACGATTTACACTAATAAATCTAACCTTCAGCAGGTGCAATTTCTAGAAATGTACATTTCACCATGCAATTTCAACTCATACCAATGGGAAAATCAGAAAACATCCGAATTAAAACGTTCATTTTCAGCACGTAACGATTCGCAACTAACAGTCCGACAAACTATCTTAAAAGTGTATTAAAACTTTGTAAAGAGCCATTATATCAGGTATCTTTAGTTAAAATATAAGCACCTATGGATATAAATTTTGAATACAACAATGTAAAAGCAAGCCAACGGCTTGAACAGTCGACTACAGAAAAATTAAATGCTTTATCAGAGCGATATTCTTTCATGGTCGATGCTGATGTGTATTTTAAAAAGGAAAACACTAGCACAGATGAAACAGGCATGATTTGCGGAATGAGAATAAACATTCCTAAGGATCGTTTATTCGCTGAGACCTCTTCTTCCTCTTTTGATAAAGCAATTGCAGAAACTATGACAGAAGTAAAAAGGCAATTGCAAAAGAAAAAAGATAAGATGCAGACGCACTAATATTATATATGTCATAACAAAAAAGCGATGCCTTATTTATTAAGACATCGCTTTTTTGAATCCGCTAATTCGGATTTACTCTTCTCGTCGCTTTACCAAAACCAATTCTCCATTTTCGTTCAACACCAACTTATCTGTGTTAACATTTGTACGAAAATTAAATGATCTTCGATAACGTGATTGGAAATCGGCATGCGATTTTCTACGTGTGGTTTTAGTCATAACTTTCTTCTTTAGATTTCGAAATTAAAAAGTATTAGTCTAATTTAGACTGATTTTATAGAAATTTTAATATAAAAATGCCATTTTAACATTCTTTAAATGAAACTTAACACTCTATTTGTCTTCGTATTAGCGATATTTCTAGTGATCAGTTGTGATGAAAAAAAAGAAAAATCTACAACTGTACCAGACCAAGCCCAAGCCCCGCTTCCTCCTCCAAAAGCCCAGTTAGAATTTGAAATAGAGGCTCTTTTAGGTGAAGGCGCTTTTTGGAATTATAAAACGCAAGAGTTTTATTGGATAGACATAGAAGGAAAAAAATTACACATCTATGATCCAGCAACTAAAATTAATCGGTCTCATCCTACTCCTTCCCGAATTGGAACTGTTGTTCCAAGAAATGCAGAATGGGCTGTAGTGGCTTTGGAGGATGGTGTTTATTTGATGAACACAACTACTGGAAAACTCGAAATTGTATCGAACGTTGAGCAGGAGATGACTATTAATCGGTTTAATGATGGTAAGTGCGATCCCAACGGTAATCTTTGGGTTGGCTCCATGCATTTAGAACAGGCTGCTCCTATGGGAAGTGTTTATAAAATTACAGGGGAAGGAGAAACCACTAAAATGATTGATAGTGTAACCATTTCTAATGGAATTGTTTGGACCAAAGATGCCTCAACTATGTACTATATTGACACGCCCACTGGAAAAATTATGGCATACGACTTCGATTCGAAAACCTCTACTATATCCAACGGACGCACCGCTGTTGAAGTTTCCACAGAAGACGGCTTCCCAGATGGTATGGCCATTGATGAAAATGACATGCTTTGGGTAGGATTATGGAACGGTAACTGTGTGGCGAATTTCGATCCAACTACTGGTAAATTACTTCAAAAGATTGCAGTGCCAGCACACAATGTAACGTCCTGCGCTTTTGGTGGAAAGAACTTAGACCAATTATACATTACAACAAGTAGTCTTGATATGACAGATGATGAAAAGGATACCTATCCCCTAGCCGGTTCTCTTTTTGTGGCAAATGTTGGTGTGAAAGGAGTTAAAAGTCAGTTTTTCGCAGAATCAAAAACGGTATTAGCTAATTCCAATTAACTAAGTTTCATTTAATCATTCACTCATTAATTCATTAGTCCATTGATTATCATTATTACAGGCGTAAGCGGATCAGGAAAATCCACTATTGGAACATTGCTTTCGAAAGAGTTAAACATTCCATTTTACGACGCGGACAACTTTCATCCACAGTCCAATCTTGATAAAATGCAGGCGGGTATTCCCCTTACAGATCAAGATCGTTCTCCTTGGTTAAGGCTGCTTTCAGAAAAACTAAAAGAATGGGGGGATCATGGGAGTGCTGTCTTAGCTTGTTCTGCACTAAAGGAAGAGTACCGAAAAATTCTTGCTTCAGAAATAGAACCTAAGTGGGTGTTTCTGTCGGGAACATTCGAATTGATCCATAATAGGATGAAACAACGTACTCATTTTATGAAGCCCGAGATGTTGCAATCTCAATTTCAGGCACTAGAGATACCTCATTATGGAATCCACGTAGACATTGGACAACACCCTGAAGAGATCATTTCCGAAATTAAATGGAAATTATTAAATAAGTCGGATTTCGGAATCGTGGGTCTGGGTGTAATGGGACGTAGTTTGGCAATAAATATAGCTAACAAAGGGATTTCACTGTCTGTCTATAATAGGATGACACCAGCAGAAAAGGAAGTTATCCCGTTATTTATGAACGATTTAAGTAATGATGCAGTCCAAGGTTTTACGGCAATGAGCTCTTTTGTAGATTCCTTGGCAACACCAAGAAAAATATTGCTCATGGTAAATGCAGGGGCCGCTGTAGATGCTGTAATTGAACAACTAAGGCCATTACTATCTCCAGATGATATTATTATAGATGGTGGTAATTCCCATTATCTAGATACGCAACGTCGTTTGAAAGATCTAGCGGAGGATCGAATTCATTTTATGGGGGCTGGGATTTCTGGAGGAGAGCAAGGTGCATTGAAAGGGCCGTCAATGATGATAGGTGGTCTTAAGGAACAATACCAGTCTATTCAATCTATAGTGGAAGCTATTTCGGCAAAAGACAAAAATGGAAAAGCCTGTGTTGCACTAACAGGGCCCGATGGGTGTGGGCATCTTGTTAAAACTATTCATAACGGAATTGAATATGCCGAAATGCAATTACTAGCAGAATGTTACTCCCTACTCGCAATAACGTACAATAATGAGGAGATTTCAGCTATTTTTAGAGACTGGAATCAAGGCGAACTTTCAAGTTACCTCTTAGACATTACGACCCAAATACTAATAAAAAAGGACGGCCCCGATTACTTATTGGACAAAGTATTGGATAAGGCTGGTAGTAAAGGTACGGGTTCTTGGTCATCGCAGATTGCGTTTCAGTTAGGAGTACCATCGTCTATGATCAATGGAGCAGTTACCGCGCGTTACATTTCAGCTTTAAAAGAAAAGAGAGTTGAATTATCTTCCTTAATTAATTCTGAAATTTCCGAAGACCCAATAGACGTTCATGTCTTGAAAGAAGCCTATACCTTCGCTAGAATTATTAACCATCACCAGGGCTTTGAAATTATTAAAGCGGCTTCCCAAGAAAATGATTGGAATGTGAATCTGAGCGAAATCGCTCGTATTTGGACTGCGGGCTGTATTATTAAATCGGAGCTTATGGAATCCTTTGTAAAAACCTTTACAACTGAAACTGATTTATTGAGTGCGCTGGATCAAATTTCAAGACTTCATTCCATGGAGAAATCTGTCGTAGATACGATAAAGTATTCATTTAATAAAAGAATTTCAAATATTTGTATATCAAATAGTTATAATTGTTTTATATCCATCACTAGCGATAGGCTGCCTGCCAATCTAATCCAGGCTCAACGTGATGCTTTTGGAGCACATACCTACGAAAGAACCGATCAGCCTCCTAACCAATTTTTCACTTCAAACTGGACACCTAATGGATAGTACATTACTCATTGCAATAGGAGCGGGAATTACCGTTTTACTTATTCTAATTCTCTTATTTAGGATACAGGCGTTTATCGCTTTACTTATTTCCAGTATTGTTGTTGGTATCATTGCAGGAATGGATCCATATGTAATTATTGAAACCATACAAAAAGGAATGGGCAATACGTTAGGCTTTGTAGCGGTAGTTGTAGGCTTGGGTGCTATGTTTGGTGCTATTCTCGAACATTCTGGTGGCGCAGAGGCTGTGGCTTCCTTTTTGCTGAAACACTTCAAGGAGAAAGGGACTTCCTGGGCACTCATGCTTACTGGTTTCTTTATTGCGATTCCAGTTTTCTTTGATGTGGCTTTTATCATTTTAGTTCCTATGATTTACTCTCTTCAACGGAAATCAAAGAAGTCGTTGCTCATTTATGCGATACCTTTGTTGGCTGGACTGGCTATAACGCACTCGTTCATCCCTCCTACACCAGGTCCTGTTGCCGTAGCCGATATTCTGAATGCAGATTTAGGTTGGGTAATTGTTTTTGGATTTATTGTAGGGATTCCAACTGCTATTTTCAGTGGTCCCCTCTTTGCCAAATACATTGCTAAGCGAATTCATATTGACGCTCCAGCGCTTATTGAGAAAATTAAAACGACTGACGAGAAAAGACCTTCTGTTGGGATGATATTTGCGATTATTGGTCTGCCAATTGTTTTAATTGTTTGCAACACCGTTCTCAACAGCCCCATTGGAGAAGATTGGGTTTCACAAACACTGAAGGATTGGATGAAAATGATAGGCCATCCTTTCTTTGCGCTCATTTTGGCTAACCTCATTGCCTGGTATCTCTTAGGAGTTCGAAGAGGGACAAGCTTAAAGACCTTGCAAATGATTACAGCCAAATCGCTTGGACCTGCGGGAATCATTATCCTGCTTACTGGTGCTGGAGGTGTTTTTAAACAAATGCTCATCGAAACCGGGACCGGAACTATGTTAGCCGATTATTTCAAAGAAATGGGGCTCGGTATTTTCGCAGTTGCTTTCATTCTAGCGGCTCTGGTTAGAATGTTACAGGGTTCGGCAACGGTTGCAATGATAACGGCTGCTGGAGTAGTCGCATCCTTACTTAAAACAGATCCTCTTGGTGCTATGGACACTGCTCTGCTAGTTATTGCAATAGCCTCTGGAGCCTCTATCTTGTCGCATGTAAACGATAGCGGTTTTTGGTTAGTGAGTAAGTATTTAGGAATGACGGAAAAAGAAACCTTCAAGAGCTGGACGATGATGACTACTATCTTAGCACTAGTTGGAATTACGACCGTTGGACTATTGTCGCTGATAGTTTAAAAACTAGCATTTATTTCTTCTGCTTTTTTAAAATTGTAATTATCAGGACTGGTGAGGATTACATCCAACATTTTTTGTGCATTCGTCTGGTCGTTTTTCTGAAGATAAATAAGCAGCTTATACCAATAACCATAGGAACTATAGAGTGTTTTTGTATCCACTAATTGGTCGAATACTGCAAGTGCTTTAGCGCTGTTTTGCGATTTAAAATAAGCAGCTCCTAAATAGATTAAGCTCGCAGGATATAAGGTAGATTCAGCATCTATATTTTCCTTCAGGTGAGCAATGGTTTCTTCAAACTTATCTTTCTTATAAAGCTCCTCAGCAAGTGCGAGTGAATTCTGACTTGACCCTTTTTCAACAAAGGAAGGAAGCGCATTCCAATCCTCGTAGGTGGTATAAAAGTCCTTGTCTTGATTTTTAAGCAGAAATGGAATCGTTAAAAGTAAAAGTAACGTCGCCGCCATCGCCAGCCACTTATAGGTTTTTTTTGAAGTCTTTAATTCGCTCGTATCCATGGAGGCATAGGTATTTCCAACTTGCTTTATGGTTTCTGAAGCGCGCTTTAAACCTGGCTCATTAAGTACATTTTTAAGTTCTTCAATCTCCTCGGTTGTGCTCATTTCCGAAGTATCCCACTCATTTTCATTAAGTGAGTTATATACCGATCTCTGAAGTGCCACCTCCTCTTTTAACAAAGAATCACTTTTGATCTGTTCTTCAAAAGCATTTAATTCTTCAGGACCCATTTCTCCTCGAACGAATCTCATGATCTCTTCTTCGCGCATATGTTCAAATTCCGAATTCATAGTTTGAGTTTATGATACCTTAGATCCTCCTTAATTAGCTGTATAATTTTAGCCTTACATTTAAAAACTCTTTGCCTCACTGTATTGATCGAGCTATACGTCAAATCTTCTAAAATTTCTTCATAACTCATTCCGTTAAAATAATTTCCTAGAACTTCTTTACAGTTTCCCGAAAGCATTTGAAACTTTTCTTGGTAAAACTCCCAGCGCTTTTGTTCAAGAATAAAATGACTCAAATTGGTCTCATTATCTACCAGTGCGAGATCACCATCATTCATTACCCGTGTTTTGTTATTTTTCAATGTTCTTCTCCAAATATTCTTGCAAATAGTAAAGAAATAAGCTTCAAACGAATTGATTTTTAAAGGTTTTTCTCTATGTTTCAAAAGTAAGTACATTAGCGCATCATGAAAAACATCTTGTACGTCTTCTTTTTTTCCGTGGTTGTCTAAAATAAAAGACTCAACTTTATAGAAAAACTTCTGATAGATATCTAACACAACTGTGCTGTCTCCTTTTAAAAGAGCTGTTAAATACTTTTCGGTTTCTTCCATAGCTTTGTAGAAGTATCAAATGTAGTTTAAAATATGTATTTATTTGGGTAATGAAATTGAAACTAGTGACACTTTAAAGTAAATATGTACTCTTAAAAATGAAACTATGAAAACATTAATTTATTATTTCTGTGTTACAATTGCACTCTTCTTAATATCCTGCTCCAACAATCTTTCTGAGATTGAAACTTCTGCTGGGGCTAATTTTCAATATCCTATTCAACCTGTAAACATTCCTATTTATTCAAGCACAGAGTTAATTGTGCAATACAATTCTACCACTAACGATAGTCAGAAAGATAGTTTGAGGGCCTCGCATCAAGTAGTGAAATACGAGGTGTGCGCTCATTGCGACGGGACTATAGAAAAATGGGATTTTGGCACCGATGCCGATCTAGAAACCAAACTTGGCTCTATTGATTCTGGCAGTGGCGATGCCGAATCTATTCTAAGAGTAGAAAGAGAGTTTGGATTTAAGTACGAAGGTGAAGATAACGTCCTTACGGGTGGTTCGGGTAACACAGAATATGCTTCCAAAGTAAAAACGACCAACGCTGGTGTTACCATCGCTGTGCTAGATTCTGGTGTAGATGTTCATTATCCAACATTCGCCACTTCCGCACCATTTCTTTTTAACGCTGTTGGAGCAGGTGTTCCCGAGCTAACTTCTGGATGGAATTATGTAGATGAAATAGAAAATGTGTACGATGATTACGAACTTGTTCACGGTTCGGCAGTGACACATATACTTACTTCTACATTGGAAGACCTCGGCGTGCCATTTCAAATTCTACCCATTAAAGTGGCTAATAGCACTGGTAAGGTGAGTAAATTTGATTTTTTATGTGGTTTTCAGTTAGGCGCGCAATACGCTCAGATAATTCAGGCAAGTTTAGGTTGGTACGACTTGGAAGGTCCGGACAACCAAACCAATGATATATTTTCAAATCTAATTGAAAATGTACAAGACGACGTTTTGCTTGTAACATCTGCTGGAAATCATGAAAATGATAATGATATTTTTACTTCCGAAGATTATCCGCATTACCCAAGTGGATATAACCTACCTAACGTAACGAGTGTTGCCGCAGCCAATCAGTCAATGACCAACATTGCGTCCTACTCCAATTATGGAAATATCACCGTAGATTTTATTTCGAAAGGAACCTTTATTCCTTTTGTAAATTCTGAAGGACTTCCAGTGGCTATATCTGGTACATCGTTTGCCGCCCCCCATATTTCAGCAGTCGCGGCTAAGATATGGTACGAGTCTGGAATGATGTCATCTCCTTCCGAAGTTATAACTGCCCTAATTTCGTACGGAACACTAGTAGATTATGATAGGCCTACCACTTATAACACGATTATTTTTCCGTAGTGATATTTTTTGTTCTCAAGAGATACAATCCCCAAGCAAACCTTGGGGATTTGCTATATTTACGTGAACTAACCTCACTTATACTTAAATGTTTAAAAAATTATGTTGGATTACCTTGCTACTATGGTCGTTGGTTAGTGAGGGGCAGGAAGGACTTAAGCAATCTTTCGACTCTATTAAACAGCTCGATCTTGAGATTATTAAAAAAATTGAACTCACCAATTCCCTGCTTGAAAATAATACCAACACAACATTTACGGAAGAACTTGGTTACGTATATCATAAACTAGGATTGCTTCATAGATCCAATAACGATTTTGAAAAGGCTATTGAATCCACGCTCATAGCTATAAACATTAGAGAGTCTATCGCTTCTTCAAACAAGACAGGATTAAACAATAGTCTTTATAATACTTTCATTTATTATCGTAGACTCGACCAACGACGGGAAGGAAAACAATATCTGGATAGAATTATTAAGAATAATGCCCCCGATCGTTTCAATTATAAAGCGCTAATTGAATTGGCATTTCTAAGTTCGTCGGAAGGGGACTATTATCAAGCCTTAGAATACCTAGAACCGGTAACGCTCTCTCTTTCTACGTATAACGATCTAAGTATCTACGTAAAAGGGCATTTGGCATGTATCTATGTATATAGTAAAATGGCCTACCATGAAAAAAACCTAGAGAGCATACTCCTACACAAACAAAAAATAGAAGAAATCACGTCAAATCCACTAGATTTAGCCGACTTGTATTTAAACTTAAGCACTATATTCTTTCATGACAAAAAAGCCTCCTTGAGTTATTTAGAGAAGGCAATTCCTGTATATAGTAAATTAAACGACTCGATAAAGCTTGGGGTATTTTACAATAACATAGGTGTTCTATATTCTGAATTAAACCAAACTAAAAAAAGCACTTTATTTTACACAAAGGCATTACAAATATCCAATAGTTGGAAAATGACTGCAGATGTCTATCTAAATCAAGGGTATTATCTCCCTTCTGCCCTTCCAGATGAAAAAATTAGCTATTACTACAGGGCTCTAAATACAGTACTGTACGGCCAGGAAGTACCTAAACGAAAGAATCCCAATTATCTCTTAGACATCAAAAACTCACCAAACAAAACAGATGTGCTTCATTATTTATCTGAAATTGGAGCAGAATTGATAAGTGCTTATGAATTAGACCCTTCCACTAAACACCTTATAAAAGCTAAGAAAATATTTCACTTAATAGACCAAGTAATCTCGCTTATCCGATTGGATAGTTCTCAAGAAAAGTCAAAACTATTTTGGATTGACAAAGGTGTAGACACCTATCTATTGGCAGTAAAAGTCTGTTATCTCTTAAATGATATAGACGGAGCATTCTATTTTATGGAAAAAAACAAATCGCTTTTGTTACTAGAAAACCTGGATAAACTGAAAATGAAAGTTTCATCCTCAATTCCTAAGTCGGTTTTAGAGCGTGAGAAATTCTTCGAATTTGAAAAGATCTCTCTTAGAAGTCAGTTGGAAGAAACACCTGATAACCAAGTTCTTCAGCGGGCTTTTACCGAAATCAATAATGAACATTCGATTTTCTTAGATTCTTTAAAAATAACCTTTCCGAAGTATTATAACATAAAACGAGAACCCAAAATAAGTTCGTTAAAACAGGCGATCGAGAAACACGTGTCTCCTACTTCTAATCTAGTTGAATATATTCTTACGCCCAATGACGGCTACGGCTTATTCTGCTCAAATGATGAAATGATCTTATTTCAAATTGAAGAAGCTCCGTTATTTCTAAAGCGAGTCAATGAGCTAAAAGAAATGATCTCTAAGCCTTATGTCAAGGAATCTGAATTTGTAGCTTATCAGCTATTGGCAAATGTTGTTTACGATCAAATTTTTCCATTCCCGGACGCATTGAGCAAACTAGACTCAAAGAAATTAGTCGTGATTCCTGATTATGAAATTCAGAACTTACCGTTTTCAGCACTCGTAGCAACAAAAAGGGGAACTCATTATCAACCAGATTATCTTCTGTATCATACAGAAGTGAGTTACCTGCATTCTGTTTCCGTTTTTGACCGAATGGGCACCCCTAATAATAAAAAGCAAAGTATGATTGGTTTCGCCCCAGTTAATTTTGAAAAGCATAAACTTCCAAATTTGTTGGCTAGTGGTCAAGAGATGGACAACTATGCTTCCATTTTACCTATGGAGCTTAAAATTCAAAAAGCTGCAACTAAAGAAGCTTTTCAGAAAAGTATAAAAGAACATTCAATTATTCACCTTAGCACTCATGCTGGTTACGAGACTTCTAAGACACCTTGGATCTCTTTTTATGATGAAAAATTAACGCTAGATGATTTTTATCAAATGGAAACAGCTGCACACTTAATAATATTGGACGCTTGTAAAAGTGCCTTGGGAAATTTAGAAATAGGTGAAGGTGTAAACAGCTTGTCGAGAGCCTTATTCTACAATGGAACAGAAAGCGTTATTGCTTCTCAGTGGAATGCCAATGGACAAGCTAATTATGAAATTTTTCATGAATTCTATAGTCACATAAAAGCAAATCAACGTAAATCCAAATCGCTTCAAAGTGCAAAAATTGACTATTTGTCGACCAATCAGCTCGACAGACTGTCTCCTTATTACTGGGCTCCCCTAACGGTTACGGGCAATACCGATGCATTATCACTACAGCATGATCGGTTTTCCAACTGGCTATTTATTGCATTAGGAATTATGGCTTTGATAATGCTATTTATTTTAATCAGAAAAAAGACTCTTTCCTAGTTCCAGTATTGACACCAATTGTATTTCCCACCATAAGATTCCATATTAGTTAATTTTTTTGGGTAATGTTTTTCTAATTCTACTACTTCTAAGTAGATCGATCATTGGTGTCACCCGAAAAACCAATTTCAAAGAGTAGGGATTTAATACTGTTAGTATGAAAAACTTAAAGAAAATTATCTTTCTATGCTGTGCGTTTCTGTCGTTTGCAGCATTCGCCCAAACGGGCCCCGATATTACCATCAATAATACATTAGTAAATTGCCAGATTGAGGTCACTTTATTCCAAATAAACACCACTACTATGGATTGTTCACCTAGCGAATTAGTTACTATGACTTTCGGACTTGGGGTAACTAGTTCACAAACCGTTTCGCCAGACCCCGGACACGCATTTGTTAAAGCATATGTTCAAAAAGGAGGTGGAACCCCAATGTGTTTCAATGCTCTGGTTGAGCCCAACGATTCACCTTGCGATGTAGGTTCGATCGATGAGGGGCAGTATTTCCCTCAATGCTGTAGTTCTTCTATCGGAGGAGGAACCTATGTGGTTTGGTCTGGCGGAATGATGATGCCTTCAATTATTATAGGAAACAGCTAATAATTTTTTACATTGAAGCAATTGCAACCTCGGAGCTCTCATTGTTTCGGGGTTTTTTAGATTTCATAAGTATTAACTTCTCAGCAATTCGCTTTTAAAATTTTATTTGGGTAATGAAATGAGCATCCTGATACTTGTTTATAGATCGATCTAATGGCGTAATCTGAAAAGCCACTATAAACAGAGTAGGAACAAAAACATAAATCATGAAAAATTTAAAAAACTTATTTATTCTCTTATTTACTATCGCTTTGTTTTCCAATTGCTCTAACGATGAAGAACAGAATTTGGAAGACTCCATACAAATTGAACTTCAATTCCAAAATGCCACTACTGCCTTTATAGACAGTCAAACAGGAGAAGTACTTATTGATCCTAATAATACAAGTCGGGCCAAATGGTGGGAAGTAGCACTCTCTGATATCATTGGTGGTGCCGTTGGAACGCTTACCGGAGGTCCTGTAGGCGGCGTATTACTAGGTGTAGGTTGCTCGGTTGCCGCGGGACTTGGCATTGCGCCACCACCTAATGATGGAGGCGTTTCGAATAATGGGAATGCATACGATTATGCGGGCGAGCTTCATACGGAGATATTGAATGAAGCATTAACAACAGAGCGAGCATTCGTCATTCAAAATGGAGTACTAAACTTTGATAATCTCCAGATAGTAGCAAATCGAATACTACAGGAGAACGGAATCAATTCTACGGTTCAATTCAGTGAAACAGATTTTTTTGGGATACAATCCTATGTAGATCAGGCAGCTGTAAGTTCAGGTGGAAGAATGTCGATAATTGCTCAAAATATGGGGCAAGAAGGAAAAATTTCAAATATTGAAAGCCAGATCTTATCCAATTATTTCAGTGCATTTGAGAATAGTAGTTCATTTCAAGCATTTCTTGGGTATTCAGTACAAATGGAAACCATGATCGAACAGTCCAACCTTTCTAGTAATTCAAAAGAACTTATTCTGTTTACCATGGCGACAGCAAGACATGACTTGAATTACTGGTTTCCAAATTAATTGAGTAATAGAGGAGCATCAAAACCCAGAAAAAGGGGCGTGTAAAAGCGCTCTTTTTTAAACTATAAGTCTAGTCACTAAATCGATAATAACCACACTTTAGGTAAGCTCCCTCTGGAAACGAAACTGGATGATCGCTATCGTGATAGGTTTTATCCATTGTTTTAAAAAGACGTCCAGATGCTTTTAATTCTTCTGTATTTATTCTGAAAAAGTCTACCGCTAAGATTCGCGAAGAACAAGATGCGAGGACCAACATACCTTTTTTAGCTGTTAATTGCACACCTAGCTTTGCTAATTGAGCGTATTTCTTTCTTGCCATGGTAGTTTCTTTGGCACTCTTTGCAAAACTTGGTGGATCGACTACCACCACATTGTATTTTTTCCCTTCAGTAATAAGTCGTTGCATTTCCAAAAAGGCATCACCAGCTATGGTGTAATGTGAGCCACTATAATCATTTAGTTCTCCGTTTTCTAGCGCTATTTCCAAGGCTTGTTTACTAATATCTAAGCTTGTAACTTCTTTTGCTCCATTTGCTAATGCATGTACTGAAAAACCTCCCGCATAGGAGAAAACATCCAATACTTTCATTCCCTTAGAAAGCAGACCTACCTGTCTTCGGTTAGCTCTATGGTCCAAAAAATAGCCTGTTTTATGTCCTTTAATCACATTTGCAGAGAAGTTCACGCCGTGTTCGGTAAAGCGAACTACTTCTTTGTTCAAATTTCCGAAGAGTACATCACCTTCATTTAAATTATAGGAAGGATTATTTTGAATATTCCGACTAAGTCGAAGTACCGCACAAGTAGATCCACTTATATCGATGAGGACTTTTAAAATTGTTTCGAAATATGGAAACCAAATAGCCGAATAGAGTTTAACCACCAATACATGATTATACACATCGGCAATGAGGCCTGGAAAGCCGTCGTTCTCACCAAACAGTAGACGGTAACTATTGGTATTGGTTTTAAGAAGCTCTTCTCGAAGCGAAAATGCACGCTTTATCTTTTTAAAGAAGAAATCGGAATTCAATTTTTCTCCACTATCAAAGTGAACCATTTTGATGCGAATTGGTGAATCTGGGTCGTACAACCCAACACCAATTGCCTTGTTTTTACGTTGGCTGAATACAATTGCGATGTCTCCTGAATCCCCTTCTTTATTGATCTTCTCGATACTATCGGTGAATATCCATGGGTGATGACTTCGAATACTTCTTTCCCCAGTTGCAGTGAGCTTTATAGCCAGTACTTTTGGTTCTAGTTTAGGAAAAGAAACATGGAACATTTTACTTGGAGGTATTTTTATTGATCTCAGAGTTTATTTTCTTCTGATAGCGTCCTTGTACCACATCAATAATCACTAGAACAGCAATTACGAAGTAGAACGTCGCTTTGCTCATAGCGGTAATCTCACCTCCAAAAATATGTAAATGTGCGAGGTGACCACCTTCCGAAAGCAGCATGATTCCCACAATCAATAAAATGAAAAGTCCAAGTACTTCGTACATCCTGTTCTTTTTAAGGAACTGGGTTACATGACCCGAAAGCCATATCATCATCACCCCACCAGCCACAATAGCAATTGCCATGGTAACAAACACATCAGTTAAAGCAATGGCACCCAAAATAGAATCGAATGAGAACACCAAATTCATGATAATAATTGAAATAATGATGTTAGTAACCGATTTAGGTTTCTTATCTCCATGCGCTCCGTCTTTGTGGATTATCATCATATGCCAAATCTCTTTGACAGCAGTATACATAATAAAGACACCACCAAACAGGATAATGATGCTATGAAGATTAAAAGAACCTTCAAAGATGCCGTTGTCTTTTAGAACTATCCAAGGATCTTGAAATAAAGCAATTAACTCCAATAACACGAACAAGAGAACAATTCTTAATACAATTGCAGCTCCAATTCCAATTTTTCTAACACGGGCCTGTTGGTCTAACGGGGCTCTCTTGGATTCGATGGAGATATAAAGTAAATTGTCTATTCCCAAAACCCCTTGTAAAAGAATGAGTAATAATAAGGTAATTAAATTTTCAGCTGTAAAAAACGCTTCCATGATGTGGTTAGTTGTTTAGTTTTTTTTCAATGATCGCAATGGCAGTTTTAACGGTATCCATTTCCTCCAGTTCTTGATCCTTTATTTCGATATCGAAAGCATCCTCTACGTCCAATACTACATCTACTAGATGAGAAGAATTAATGTTCAATTCGTTGATGAGATGGCTCTCAAGTGTTATTTTATCTACCGAAACATCTTCTGGGAGATAAATTTTTATAATGTCTTTGAGTTGTGTGTAGATGTCGTCTTGCGTCATGTTAAAATTTTTCTAAAGATAATACACGCGTTCACATCGCCAAAGCCAAAACTAGCTTTTACTATTGTTTTTAAAGGCACGTCTATTTTTCGTATCGGAATTTGTTCTGAATCAATAAGTTGTGCAATTTCTGGGTGAATATCTTCACAATTGATGTTGGGAAAAACAAAACCGTGATGTAATTGAAGTATAGCGGAAACAACTTCCATGCTTCCACTAGCGGCAAGTCCGTGCCCTATCATCGACTTTAATGAATTGATATACGGAAAATCTTTCCCACTTCGACCTAAGGCGGCACACCAATTTTCAATTTCGACAGGATCTTTGATGGTAGCAGTAAGATGACCATTGATGTAGTCTATTTCAGATCCGTTCACCTTTGCATTCTCAAGAGCTTCCTTCACACATCGCTGCACCGCGATACTGTTAGGCGCCGTCATGCTCCCTCCCTGCCGTTGCCCTCCGCTATTTACTTGTCCGCCCAAGACTTCTCCATAAATTATTGCGCCTCTGGCTTGTGCACTTTCTAGCGACTCTAAAACTACTGCTCCTGCACCGCTTCCTGGGACAAATCCACTTGCCGTTTCGCTCATTGGTCTGGAAGCCTGTTCTGGAGTATCATTATGTTTAAAAGTGGTTACTTTCATTGCGTCAAAACCGCCCCATAAATAAGGCCCGTCGTCGCTACAACTACCGCAGAGCATCATAGTTGCATTACCGCTGGCAATATGTTCGTAACCCATTAAAATTGCTTCGGTTCCTGTGGCGCAGGCAGACGAATTAGTTGTTACTTTATTTCCTGCACCTATCTTGCCTCCTAGATATGCGCTTATCCCACTAGCCATAGTTTGCGCGACGGTTGTGCTTCCCAAACGCCGTACTTTACCTTCGTCCAATTTATAAATAGCTTCTCTAAACTTCTCGACGCCACTGGTTCCAGTTCCAAATACAATTCCCATATCCCAGAGTGGTTCGTCCTTATGGATTTTGATTTTTGCATTTTGAACCGCTTCCATTCCTGCAACAACTCCATATAGAATTCCGCTACTATTAAAGGCACGCAGTTCTAAGTCGGTGAAGTATGTTCTCTTTTTTTCTTCTGAAATGTGAGGAATACCACCAATTTGGCAAGAAAAATTAAGCTCCGCGAGTTTGGAATAATGCTCTATGCCTGATTTCCCTAGCTCTATTGACTTCAGAAAATCTGGGATTCCAACTCCGTTTGGAGCCGCTATTCCTAGTCCTGTAACAACTACTCTCTTTTTCATTTAAATTTTAAATTATTTAGCGATCATTCCACTAATAGTGCCTTTGCATACCAACTCTCCTTTTGCATTCATCATTTTTACCTTACATTTTAATTTACCAAACCTAAAATACTCTTTCTCTGAAATAACCTCTACTCTTTCGCCCGGCAACACCGGAAGATAAAAATCTATTTGAGAGCTGGCCAAAGCAATTTTAATTGGCCCTAGAGTTTTTTGAGCAGCAATTTGATCCTTCAACTTATTTTCTAAAAACGACTCCTGAATTAAATAGATTCCAAAACATACCACTCCTATCTGCGCCATGCATTCGATAAGAATTACGCCTGGAGTGATTGGGTTTCCTTTGAAATGTCCTTTATAAAAATACTCGTCTTCTTTAAAGGTGTATATCCCCTTGGCCCCAGTATTCGAAATAGCTACCAATTCATCCACAAATAAAAAGGGTGCAGAATATGGTAATTCAGATTTTATGATATCCAACCGTTCTTTCATTGATGTATTTGATAATCTCTTATGAGTTATTACGTTTTAAATTGACGCTAAATGTATTACCGTAGACTTTCACCCCCGTCTACTTTTAAAACCGTTCCGTTAATCCATCCAGCTTTATCACTACTTAAGAGCTCAACAACCTTAGCCACATCTTCTGGCTCGGTTAATCGGTTAAACGGATTTCGTTTTTCCGCGAACTGGGCTATTTGCTCGCTACCAGGAATCATACCAAAAGATTTGGTTCTGGTCATTCCTGCTTGGATGCAGTTGGTGGTTATTTTAAGTGGTGCGTATTCGGTCGCCATCTGTCTCATGAGTGCCTCCAAGGTCGCTTTTGCTGCAGAAACAGCTCCGTAGTACTTCCAAGATTTGGTATTTCCTTCGCTGGTGAAGGCTATGTTTCGGGCGTCTTCCGCGAATAAATCTGATTTTATCAATGCATTGCTCCAATCGAACCAACTTAAAGCCATAGCATTGATGGTTATCACAAAATCTTCTTTGGAAAGTTCAGTTCCATCTTCAGAAAACAAAGGCTTTACGGTTCCTTTAGCAACGCTATGGAGTAGAACCTTTACAGATTTTTTTGGTAAGATATTGATTACTTCAGCAATGGTCTCGGTCTTTAATGCATCTTTATTATAAGAAATCACTTTTACCCCAAAACGCTTCATTTCGTTTATTGCTGAAAAAAAAGGTTCTAATTCGCTTTTTCGGTCACGGTGCACGATACAGATGTTTAGGCCAGATGCGGCTAATCGTTTCGCACTCGCAAGGCCTAAGCCACTGCTACCTCCCAAAATTAAGGCATATTGATGATCGTTGTTCATATTAATTTCACTGTTTTATGCTAATAACCCTTCCTTAAAATTCCAATAAAATTCGTTGTGCGGAAAACCCTGGGCCAAAACTAAGCATTAAGCCTAATTCTCCTTTGGGTATGTCTTTATCTAAGAAACGTTCCAATACATAAAGAACAGTCGCGCTGCTCATATTACCGTACAATTTGAGAACTTCTTTGGTGTCGTCAATATTCTTTCCAAGACCTCCAAAAAGTTCTTCCACTGTTTGGACAATCTTCTTACCTCCTGGATGAAAAATTAAATGGTTCACTTCTTCAATAGTTTTGCCGCTTTCAGCTAAAAAAGGATGCACAATCTCAGGGAAATGGGCAGCAATTTTTTCGGGTACTTCCTTATCTAATATCATCTGAAGACCAGTATTGACTAGCTTGAATCCCATCATGCTAGTAGCGTCATAAAAATGGTACATAGCTTCATTTAAAATTTTAGGCCCAATTGCATCGTCTTCAGAAGAAAGAAGGACACAAGCTGCTCCGTCACCGAAAATAGCTGCACTCACAATGTTCACCATCGAATAGTCATCCAATTGAAAAGTGGCCGTTGGAGATTCCAGCGCCACTACTGCCGCTCGTTTCCCCGGATTCGCTTTTAGAAAATTCTGTGCATAAATTATACCTGAAACTCCCGCAGCGCATCCCATTTCTGTAACTGGCAAACGAACCACATCCTGACGCATGCCTAATTCGTTAATTAGATAGGCATCTACGGACGGAATCATAATTCCTGTGCAACTTACTGTAATGATAAAATCCACGTCTTTAGGTTGCCAACTTGCCTTATTCAAGGCTTTCTCAAGACATTGTCTACCTAGTTTCTTGACCTCACGCACATAAATATTGTTTCGTTCTTCGAAGCTGGTGTTTAAAAAAACTTCGTGGGCATCCATTATAGAATACCTTCTGTCGACTCCTGCACCTTGAAAAATCTTAAGAACTTTTCTTTTAAATCGGTCGTCTTGATTTTGCAGCCATGTCTCTACAAAGGGAAGAATTTCTTTGGTTTCTCTTGTGTATTTTGGTAATTGTTTAGCTGCTGCTACTATTTTTACGCTCATATTTCTATAAATTCCTTTTATCAAGAACTTGTTTTATTAGATTCAATAATCCATTGATATCGAAACGCCCATTTCCATCTTATCCGGTCTTTTCGATTTATTTTTTCTGAAATTTTCTTTAACTCATACCGTTTAAAGCCCCTTGCAACGGATACCTGTCCGTCATGTCTAGCTATTCTAGTTTTAATAAACACCATTGCGAACAACTTGAACAACCAAAACGCTAATCTACTTCGGTGTAAGTCGTTTACCACCACACCAACCTTTCCCCGTTCCGATAAATCTTTCAATAATGAAGTTATTTGATCATTAGGAAAATGATGTAAAAAGAGTGTACATAAAGCTATATCAAATGCTGGTAAAAGTTGAGGATTATTAAAAACATCCACTGTATTAAAGGTACTATTTCTAAAATGAGCAGATCGCACTTTGGCTTCTTCTAGAATATGCGGATTCGCATCTACTCCAATTAAATGAACTTTATATCCATTTTTTAATGCCCAATCGCCACAATGTCTAAGCATCGCACCATCTCCACAGCCAATATCGAGTAATCTCACTGGAGTGTCTTTTGGCCAGTCTTTAAGCAGATATTCAATTCCGCTGCAGGTAATGCCGTATCCACCTAATAACCTGTTTACTCGCTCCAGATCAGACAATAGCACTTTCATCTCTTCTCCTTGAAGGTTGAAATCGTCCATTATTTCTGACTGTTTTGACCGATATTTTGTTGAATACGTAATCATATAAGTAAATCTCCGTGCGTTTTCTTTATTACTTTGGGTAAAATAGAAGGGAATAATTGGGCTATTTTTAAACCCATATGTGCCGTAATTGGGCTCAATAACATGTTTTGAATGAGTCTGCCGTTATAAAGTCGTTTGCTAAATGTTTCTTCCCATTTAATGAGATAGGTTTGTTCTAATTTAGTTCGATTAAACTCTTGTTTCTGAAAGGCCTCTAAGAAAAGCTCGCTAAACAGCTTTGCACTATGCACAGCCATGGCCATACCGTTACCACAAAGAGGATGAATTAGACCCGCACTATCTCCAATCATAAAAATATGATCTTCCACTGCCTTCTTTTTTTCAAAAGAGATCTGACTAATGGTGAGGGGTTTGTCCCACAAGGGTTTGGCATTTGCGAAAAAATCTTCTAAATGAGGGTTTTTCGATAATTGTTCTTTCTGAAATATTTCTATACTTCCAAATGGTTTGAACGATTTAAAGGTCGTTAAATAGCAGGCGTTTACAGCACCAGATTCTATCTTGGATAGCCCGCAGTAGCCACCTTCAAAATTGTGTAATGCTACTTTTTCCTCAGGAAAATTATAATCATAATGCGCTTTCACACCTAGCCAGGGTGATTTCTGCTGAATAAAAGAACGATTTAGGAAGTTGTCTAGCAACGATCGCTTTCCGAAGGCGCCTACCACAAAATTAGACGTATAGGTGTCTTTTAAAATTGTTCTAACCGAGAAAATTTCTGAAGAAAAGAGAATGGATTCCACAGTCGAAAAGACCACTTCTACCCGATCCTTTATTTGCTCATAAATCATATGGTCCAGCGTATATCTTGATATTCCGAATCCGCCCAACGGGAGCTTAGACGAAACTAATTGACCATCTTTAGCGCTTATCTCAAATTTTGATATAGGAACAGCTCCTTTTGCAAAAGGATCTACCCCGAGTCCATTTAGATAAGGCATAATCTCGTTAGAAACATACTCCCCACACACCTTATGATGAGGATATTCATACTTTTCAATTAAAAGAATTTTTAAATGGTGTTTGGACAAATGCAGTGCACAGCAAAGTCCTGCCAAGCCTCCGCCTACAATTATTAAGTCGTATGTAGAATTTTTAACCAATACTTAAAGAAAGGACGAATTATTCGAAACAGAAAGAGAATTTACAATTGTTTAATAAAAAAGGTGCATTCTATAACAAATTTGTCATGAAATGCACCTTTTCAGAATGAATTAAAATTCGAATATTAATTTCCTTCCGCTTCTTTTTCAGCGTCTTCCTTCATTTTATCGTTTGGCACTAATACCACATTTACTCGACGGTTTTGGGCCCGACCTTCTGCCGTATCATTGGATGCAATAGGACTTTCTTCTCCAAACCAATTGGTCGTAAAGCGTCCTGCGCTTAATCCTTTTGTGCTAACAAAATAATTAGTAACAGACTCTGCTCGGTTTTTCGATAACGTTAAATTATAGGCATCCTGTCCAGAGCTGTCTGTGTGCCCTATTACAAGTACATTGGTATCTGGAAATTCTAGCATTACTGCTGCCAGTTTATCTAATGTTTCTCTTGAGGAGGCATTGATATTGTATTTACTTGTTTCAAAGAAAACACCACTATTTTCGTCGAAGGTAATTACAATTCCATCGTCCACACGCTCTACTTGAGCTCCTGGGATTTCTTCTTCAATTTTTTGTGCATTCTTGTCCATTTTTGCGCCTATTAGCACCCCTGCAGCTCCACCAGCTACACCACCAATAACAGCTCCAATTTCACCATTACCACCTTTACCAGCATTGTTTCCAATGATAGCTCCTAAAATAGCTCCACCAGCAGCACCAATAACGGCACCTTTTTGTTTATTATTGGCATTCTTAGTTGCCTCACAGCTTGTTAGCCCAACAACTATGGTAAGACTCAGCAGGGCAATCGATATATTTTTTACTAGGATTTTCATTATTCTTCAATTTTAGAAAAGTTCATACTAATTGTAAACGGAGCGCCATCTAACTCAACAGTTTGTTCCCATTGCATAGACGATTCGCTCAATTGGGAAAGCCTAAGGCGAAAGCCCAGGTTGGTTTCCGATTTGTTTTTTTCATTGGTCGGCTTCAAAAGGAAGTCGTATAGCCCGGTATCTTGGTCCATTTGCTGAATAGTAAAGACAAAGTTTCGCTCACCAGTTGGGCAGTCGCTGTTGTCTATGGTATACTTTCCAGTATTGTTATTTGGTATAAATCGCCACTTACTTCCCTCGAAGCATTCTTTGGAGGTGTCGTTCAACAAGCTAACGTTGAAGGTGCCCGATTTACTATAGCTAATGTTGTCTAATGACCAATAGCCTTTTATTACTTTTTTCGACTGTATGACCGTCTTCGGCGTCCCACATGAAAAAGTAAGCGCTGCGAGCATTAATACTGCAAGAATTTTTCTCATAATTATTAGTTTTAGGTTTATCTAGTTGTTTACCATAACCGCAAGAACAAAGGTATGATGCGAGAAGTCACTTTATTAATTCATACAATAATAAGGTTGACTCATATCGAAAAGACATTTAGTACAATGGTTGATGGTACCACGAAGGTAGTTATCATTTAAATACAAAAGCGATTGTTTTTTAGAAGTTTAACAGATTTTGTTAAATACTTAAAAAGACAACAATTCTTTTAAAGCTAGACTGAAACGTTCATGAGGCAAATAATCTGCTTCTAAATTGGCCGCAAAAGGCACTGGAGTTTCTAAGCTTGCCACTCGTTTGATAGGTGCATCTAGAAACTCAAAGCAATTTTCAGCAATTAGTGCTGAAATGTCACTCGCCATTCCGCCAAACATAGAATCTTCCTGCAAAATCAATACTTTTCCTGTTTTCTTTACAGAAGCATAAATAGCTTCAGTATCTAAAGGAGAGAGTGTCCTAAGATCGATTAAATCTGAAGAAACAGGGTTCTTTTCTAGCTCATTCATAGCCCAATGAACACCTGCTCCATAGGTAATAATGGTTACTTCTTCACCAGAGGCTATCATTGCTGCCTTTCCAATTGGTAAGGTGTAGTAATTGGTCGGTACTTGCTGTCGAATGCTTCGGTACAAGGCTTTGTGTTCAAAAAATAAAACGGGGTTTGGATCTTCGATCGCAGTAGCTAAAAGCCCTTTTGCATCGTATGGAAAAGCTGGGTAAACCACTTTTAATCCAGGTGTATGGGTAAACCATGCTTCGTTTGTCTGACTGTGAAAAGGTCCTGCTCCCACTCCTGCACCACAAGGCATGCGGATGACTACATCTGCTTCTTGATTCCAACGATAATGAGATTTGGCTAGATAATTAACAATAGGATTAAAACCCGATGTTACAAAATCTGCGAATTGCATTTCCATGATCGCTTTCATGCCGCTAATAGAAAGTCCCATGGCCGCAGATACAATAGCAGATTCACAGATAGGTGTATTTCTAACACGGTCTTTTCCAAAAGCCTCCAAAAAGCCATCGGTAATTTTAAAAACTCCTCCATATTCGGCAATGTCCTGTCCCATTATCACGGAGTTTTCATGACGCTCCATGGATTGCTTAAGTCCTTCGGCAATAGCGTCTACTAATCGGAGTTCTTCTGTTTTTTCGTTTGGATTAACTTCCTGATATACAAACTCTTTATATACATCACTTAGTTCATTAGTTGTAGTCGATGAGATTTCTTCTTCAGCAAAAGCGAGCTCTAAATTCTCGTTTATTTCGTTCTTAATTTGAGTCTTAAACGTCTCTACTTTTGTTTCTGAAAGAAGCCCTTCGGAAAGTAAATATTTTTCAAAATTTATCAAAGGGTCTTTTGCTGCCCATTCTGTCATTAACTCCTCTGGAACATATTTTGTTCCACTGGCCTCTTCATGACCTCTCATGCGGAATGTTTTAAATTCTAACAATATAGGCCGTGGATTAGAGCGCATACTCTTTACTAAATCATTCAGTTTAGAAAAAACTTCTAAAATATTATTTCCATCAACTATATGTGATTCCATTCCATACCCCTTGCCTCTATCTGCCAAGTGCTCACAATTATATTGTTCTGTTGTGGGTGTTGAGAGTCCGTAGCCGTTGTTTTCAATGCAAAACAAAACAGGAAGACTCCAAACGGATGCTACGTTCAACGCTTCATGGATGTCTCCTTCACTAGATCCTCCTTCTCCTGTAAATACTGCGCAGACTTGTTTATTGTCTTTTAAAAGATTTGCCAAAGCAATTCCATCAGCGACCCCAAATTGCGGCCCAAGATGGGAGATCATTCCAACAATATTGTACTCTTGGGTACCAAAATGAAAACTTCTATCCCGCCCTTTGGTAAAGCCATTTGCCTTTCCTTGCCACTGAGAAAACAATCTGTTAAGCGGTATGTCACGAGTAGTAAAAACACCGAGATTACGGTGCATTGGCAAGATATATTCTTCTTTATCTAGCACAGACGCAACTCCAACAGAGATAGCTTCTTGGCCAATACCACTAAACCATTTTGAGATTTTTCCTTGTCGAAGTAAAATAAGCATCTTCTCTTCGATGAGTCGAGGCTTTAGCATACGCCGATACAATGAAATTAAGGTAAGGTCGTCGATGTCGCCACGATTGTAATCGAAATAGATTTTAGGCGTAGTTTGGGAGCTCATATATTTTATTTGATAGTTTCAAAAGTAGAAAAATTCCTAATGCTAGCCTGTGGTTTTTATAGTTTTTTTGTCTTCGTAAAAAGAAGCGAAAATCCTTATATTTGTACTAAATAGGTGAATGATGAATAATATACCAAGTGTGGATTTAGCCGATTTCCTATCGGGCGATCCAAATAGAAAGCAGCAATTTGTAGATAAAATAGGGAGTGCGTACGAAGATATAGGTTTTGTTTCTCTTAAAAATCACTTCTTGGATGACCAACTGGTTGAAGAGCTTTACAAAGAGATTAAATCGTTTTTTGCATTAGATATAGCTACAAAGAGCACATATGAAATTGAAGGCCTTGGAGGTCAAAGAG
Source organism: uncultured Flavobacteriaceae bacterium (assembly GCA_947495135.1). GTDB lineage: Bacteria > Bacteroidota > Bacteroidia > Flavobacteriales > Flavobacteriaceae > Aureisphaera. The sequence goes on along the minus strand of CANLXN010000001.1, from coordinate 723,911 downwards.
GCTATGTTTCGTTTGGAAAGGAGCATGCTAAAGGTAAGAAAGAAGGAGATTTAAAGGAGTTTTGGCATTTCGGTCAAGAACCAACCCAAGACGCTAATCTTCCAGAGGAATATCCAGAAAATGTAATTGTAGAAGAATTACCAAATTTCAACCAAACTGGGATGCAAGCATACCGAATGTTGGAGAAAACAGGAATTTATGTTCTTCGAGCGTTGGCATTATACATTGGGGTGGATGAACACTATTTTGATCATTGGGCGTCCAATGGCAATAGTATTTTACGTCCAATTCATTACCCTCCCATTACAGAAGAGCCGAAAGGGGCTGTTAGAGCTGGAGCACATGGCGATATTAATTTAATCACACTGCTCATGGGAGCGTCTTCTGGTGGATTACAAGTGTTGCGTAAAGATGGAGAGTGGATTGACGCTATTCCGGCTGAAGACGAACTAGTTATAAACGTTGGTGATATGCTAGAAAGGCATACCAATAATAAATTAAGATCTACCATACACCGAGTAATCAACCCCCCAAAAGAGCAATGGGGAACACCAAGATTTTCTATTCCGTTTTTTATGCACCCAAGAGGTGATATGGATTTAAGCTGTATGCCAGAGTGTATAACCGAAGAGAATCCAAAAGCATTTGACGATATCACTGCTGGTGACTTTTTACACCAACGTCTTGTTGAAATTGGACTTATAAAAAAATAACTATTGCTTTTTCCTGATTTTAATCGGAAAAGCTCAAAATTAAAGTTTGAGTAAAGTGGAAAATCGAATTGTATGGACCTTGAAGACCAATTAAAAAACCTATTCCCAGATCACATTGTTTCTAAAGAACCTGAACAACAGGAAGAATCTGCGCTATGGCTGCAGGACGAGCCCCTTATTTGTAAATATGAAAAGCGAAAAGGAAAGCCAATTACCATTATTGAAGGTTATACTGGTGCGGACAAAGACTTCAAACAATTGGCCAAAGAAATTAAACAGCTTTTAAGTGTTGGCGGTAGTTTTAAGAATGATCAAATTATTATTCAGGGGGATTATCGCGATAGAATTATGAAGTTTCTTCAGGAAAAAGGATTTAAAACAAAACGTGTGGGTGGATAATCCAGACCAACTTCTAGTATACCCCTATTGTACCCATGAACGAATCACATCTTTCTCCTAGCGAGCTTATTATTAATCCAGATGGCAGTATTTATCACCTAAATATAAAACCAGGTGATATCGCGCAAACCATTATTACGGTTGGAGATCCAGCAAGGGTGCAAGATATCACTAAGCATTTTGAATCTATTGAAGTAGATGTACATCATCGAGAGTTTAGGACGCAAACGGGATACTACAAATCCAAACGAATTACTGTTATCTCAACAGGAATTGGAACCGATAATATCGATATTGTTTTTAACGAGTTGGATGCATTAGTTAATATCGATTTTGAAACTAGATCGATAAAGCCAGTACATACCGAATTAAATTTCATTAGAGTAGGAACTAGTGGGGCGATTCAGTTAGACATACCAATAAATAGCTTAATTGTTTCAGAAATAGCCGTTGGTTTTGATGGTCTAATTCATTTTTATAAGGACACTCATTTTTTAGATGAAGCGTTTTCTAATGCATTGATAAAACACACCCACTGGAACTCTAACAAGTCTGCCCCTTACGTCGTTGCTGCAGACAAATCGTTGCTCGATTTATTCAGGATGGATACCGACTTTAAAAGCGGGGTTACTGTTACCAACGTAGGCTTTTATGCACCTCAAGGAAGAAAACTAAGATTAAATCTGGAAGATGAAGAACTAAATGAAAAGCTCAGAACATTTCAGATGAATGGAAAAAGAATTACCAATTTAGAGATGGAAACTTCTGGAATTTATGGCATGGCGTCTTTACTTGGACATAAAGCTATTTCTCTAAATGCAATATTGGCAAATAGGACAAATGGTGAATTTAGTAGCGATCCCACTAAAACAGTTGAAAAATTAATTAAAAAGACCTTAGATTTGCTTGCAATATGAAAAAGTTTCAAATTGGCGGAGTGCCTGAACATTTTAATCTGCCTTGGTATTTAACACTAAGAGATAAAGAATATCAAAGTGAAGGGATTAATCTGCGGTGGATCGATTTTCACGGGGGTACTGGACAAATGTGCAAAGCCCTTCGGAATAAGGAAATTGATATGGCTGTTATTCTCACGGAGGGTATCATTAGAGATATTATAAACGGTAATGACTGCAAGATTATACAGGTTTTTGTGAAATCACCGCTCGTTTGGGGGATTCATGTGGCAAAAAACTCCGATTACAAGACCGTAACCGATTTAAAAGGAACTGCTGCCGCCATTAGTAGATTTGGAAGTGGTTCACATTTAATGTCGTATGTAAATGCGGAAAATCATGGTTGGAACACTGAAAAAGATCTCAAATTTGAAGTAATAAAAAATTTGGATGGTGCATTAGAAGGCTTGCCAGAAGGACGAGGCGACTATTTTATGTGGGAAAAGTTTACAACGAAGCCTTATGTAGATAATGGTCCATTTAATTTGGTTGGCGAATGTCCAACTCCATGGCCTTGTTTTGTAATTGCGGTTAGGAACGATGTTTTGGAAAATGATCCTGAGCATGTGGAGACTATACTAAATATAATTAATAAGACCACTGCAGAGTTTAAGGACATTCCATCGATAGACCATATGATATCGAATAGGTATCAACAAAAACTAGAAGATGTACAAGAATGGTTATCTATAACCGAATGGTCACAGGAGAACCTCACTTTAGACGAAGTAGACAAGGTTCAAAATAAATTAGTGCAATTAGACCTCATTGAAAAGAAGGTTCCAACCAGTGATTTATTGGTATAACAGGCTTTTCATAATAAGAGAAATAAAAATATTATCTTTTTTTTAACTTTTTACGCAACCTTTTGCAACTTCCCGCCTCTTATTATCAAAACCTTGCAATTATGAACACATTTTTAATCATTTTGGGAGCTTTGCTAGTAACTAATTACCTTTTACTACAATTTAGCTGCAACGATACTTCCGAACAAGAAGTGCCAGAAGAAGAATAGAATACCTCTCCCCTTTTCTATTCGCATTTACCAAATAATAGGTGACTCACCAATTGAGTCTAAAAATGCATTTGTTTTACTGAAATGCGCATTTTCAAACCAGTGCCCTTTGTTTGCGCTCAGCGGAGATGGATGACCACTCGTCAAGACACAATGCTTTTGAGAATCAATCTTTCTTCCTTTCTTTTTTGCGTAACCGCCCCACAATAAAAAAACAATATTTTCTCTTTCGGAAGAAAGTTTGTCGATAATTACATCTGTAAACTGCTCCCAACCTTTTCTCTGATGACTGCCAGCTTGTCCAGCTCTTACCGTAAGTGTTGCATTAAGAAGTAGTACTCCCTGTTTAGCCCATGCCGCTAAATTTCCAGACGTAGTAGTTTCTGTACCAAGGTCGGATGCTATTTCCTTATAAATATTTTTTAAAGATGGAGGAACTGGAATACGATTTGATACCGAAAAGCATAAGCCGTTGGCCTGTCCAGGTCCGTGATAAGGATCCTGACCAATAATAACTACTTTCACATCATCAAAGGGCGTATGAGCAAAGGCTGAAAAAACTTGATTATACGGAGGATAGCAGGTTTCAGTGTGATACTCCCCTTCTACAAACTCCATTAACTCCTTGTAATAAGATTTTCCGAATTCCTCTTTTAAATGCTCGTGCCAACTATTCTCTATTTTTAAAGGCATTATTCGTAATTTTGCATGTAAATTTAACGGATTCTAGTTGTTTCATTATCGAGACAATAGAATTTACTGTACTAAAATTAAAATATTCCCTGAATTTAGGGGAAACTATGATACGAATTGATTCCAAAACGTTAACCGACCTTGAATTCCCATCGGTTTTAGAACAAATCTCAGAGTTTTGCATTACCGAAATAGGAAAAGAGCAAATTCTTGCTATTGCGCCATTTTCAGACAAAAAGATTATTGCAGCAGAGTTACACCGCACCAAAGAGTTTACCGCTTCCTTTCAAAATGATAATCGCATCCCTAATCATGGCTTTGAAGAGATTACCAAAGACTTACGTTTATTGGAAATAGAAAATAGCAGCCTTGAGGTTATTAGTTTTAGACGTATTCTTTCTGTTACTGAAACCACTAAAACCCTATTGAAGTTCTTTAAGAAGTTTGAAGAGTTCTATGCATATCTTCAGGAACAGGCTGGGCAGATTCAATATGTTGGTCACATTTCAGAAGAAATTCAAAAGAATATTGATAAATACGGCCAAGTAAAAGATGATGCATCTCCAGAATTGGCTACCATTAGAAGACGCTTAGGAGTGGTTAAAAACCAAATTAATTCCTCGTTCACTAAAGCGCTTACTCGATACTCTCAGGCCGAATATTTGGACGAAATTAGAGAATCTGTAGTAGATAACCGTCGGGTGTTGGCAGTGAAATCTATGTATAGGCGAAAGGTTAAAGGAGCGGTTCTTGGGCAGTCTAAAACGGGAAGTATTACGTATATGGAGCCTCAGGAGACTCTAGAATATGCCAACGAGTTAAGTCAGCTTATTTATGAAGAGCGCGAAGAGGTAAAACGGATTATTAAGATGTTGACCGAATATGTGCGTCCGTATAGCGAGCTCTTAGAAAGTTATCAATCCTATCTAACCGGGATTGACATGATATATTCTAAGGCGAAGTATGGGATAGAAATAAATGGTGTATTGCCTATTCTTTCTTCGGAAAAGAGACTTTATTTGAAGGATGCGTACCATCCTTTGCTTCTCATAGCTAATAAAAAGAGAAAGGAAAAAACCTTTCCTCAAACTATCGAATTACATTCCAATAATAGGATTATAGTTATTTCGGGACCGAATGCTGGTGGGAAGAGTATTACACTTAAAACGGTTGGACTACTACAAGTAATGTTGCAAAGCGGAATTTTAATTCCTTTAGACCCCTATAGTGAGATCTGTTTGTTTGAGCGGATTATGACCGATATTGGTGATAATCAATCCATCGAAAATCATTTAAGTACTTATAGTTACCGACTCAAAAAAATGAATCAATTTTTAAAGAAGTGTAATAATAAGACCCTTTTTCTTATCGACGAGTTTGGAACCGGAAGTGATCCAGAGCTGGGTGGTGCTCTTGCCGAAACCTTTTTAGAAGTATTCTACGAACGTGAGGCTTTTGGAATAATTACTACCCACTACGCCAATTTGAAGCTATTGGCCAACGAATTGCCACATGCCACCAATGCAAATATGCAATTTGACAGTAAGAGTTTGGAACCTATTTATAAACTTCAATTAGGTGAGGCTGGAAGTTCGTTTACATTTGAAGTTGCACAGAAAAACGGCATACCTTATAGTTTAATTAATAGATCGAAAAAGAAAATTGAAGGAGGAAAAGTACGTTTTGATAAGACCATTGCTAATCTTCAGAAGGAACGAAGCAAGCTTAGAAAAACATCCGAGTCACTAAAAACAGAAGAAGAGAAAGCTCGCGATGAAAGCAAACAACTAGAAATTGCCAATGCTAGGGCTCAAGAAAAGTTAGAACGTTATCAGGAAATATTCGATGCAAATCAACGCTTACTTGCGCTAGGAAAGAAATTTGATTCGTTAGCTGAACGTTACAATAACAACAAGCAGAAAAGGCAATTAACCGATGAGCTCATGAAATTGGTTATGATCGAAAACAGTAAAAGAAAAAAACCTGTAGTTAAATCCAAAGAGGTAAAAAAGAAGGAAAAAGCCAAGGTACACGAGATTAAACAGGAAGTAGCTCAAAAGGTTGCTGTAATTCGAAAAAAGAAGAAAAAAGAAAAAGAAGCCGCAAAAAAGGCACCACCGCCTAAACCAAAAGTAACTCTTAAAGTTGGAGACAGAGTGCGAATGATCGATGGTCGAGCCATTGGAACCATAGATACAATTGAAAAGAAAAAGGCAATTGTAAACTATGGAATGTTCACTACCAATGTTAGTTTAGAAGAATTGGAGAAGGTTTCCTAGAAATGAATAGCCTGGAGATAGTATCTAAAAGAAACAGCCAGCGCCAAGTTGTTGAATCTACAACTTGAAGCGCCAACTGTTCTAGTTTAGGGTTCTTGACTAATTAATTACAATTTACACTCGAAATTTGCGAAGGAGCTCCAAATATATCACCTCCTGTAAATTTGTAGCATTTTTCAGAATTGATATAGTTAGGATTGTATTTATCAATATAATTCCATGAACCGGCTCCATATTGATATTCGAAACGAATTTCCACATCATGCGCTCCTGATTGTGGAGTTTTACTCAAAACATCGCCTTGATTTAGTTCATAATAGGGTCCGTTGTATTGAATATTCGAATCTTGTCCTCTCCATTCTAAACGGAATCTAGTATCGTGATAGGAATCGTTTTCCACCGTAATTTCATCATGATTAAAAGGCAAACTTCCGCACTCCTCTACTCGGTAATCTGTAGTATATCCCATTTTCGCTAACGAATTGTCCTTCAAATATCGAACGCTATATCCAATAGGAACTCCTGGATTATCTCTGCTGTAAACCGCATTTTCTCCAGTAATAATATAGTTAAGTCCACCAGGACCATCTTCAATATTACTCGATGCAATAGCTCCAGTGGCTACTTCAGCATTTCCGCCTATGGTTACCACATTGATACTAGATGTTTGCAAAACCTGATCATATGCAAAGTTCACTTCTCCTGTGCCATTATTTAACCCGCTGCTATACTCTAAGACCGCATCTAAGTTGATAGATGTATCCATATTGGTGGTCTCCATACGTACCATAATAATTCTTCCGTAAGAGACAGAAGCAATATAAGCCGGTGGATTTGAGGAATTCATAATTGCTTGTACCTGCGGTAATGATACATCTGAGCCAAATACAGCTGCTGGTGAAAGTGGTGTGTCCATTGTTACCGTATAGAACACTTGTTTAAAGGCTATAGATGCGACACGACGCTCGGTATTACTTTCATAATCAAATTGTGCCGCGACCGAACCAGTAGCCCAAGAAGCATTTAAACCTACATCTAAACTCAACTGTGTTGACGAATATGAGGTGGCAGCCTGATAAGAAGAATTTGCGGCATTCACATATCCTTCCTCATAGGCATTGTCATTCCACCATTCTAGAGCCTGATCAATATTTGATTGTACAGTCGAATTGGCGGAAGGATTATCGATCACTATATTTCCGTTCTCTTGAATTCCCGGCAGATCAAGTCTTAATGTTACCGGGTTTCTACTAATAGCAAATGGGTCAGGAGAGCCATCTAATAATCCTTGATTACCAACTACCAGAGCTCCTGGATAGATAATTCCGTTAGTTGGGCGTAATATGGCCACATCGTCAAAATTAGATTCGAGATTGTAATCTTTAATTTGACAGCCAGTTATAGTACCCTGATTAGGACTAGAGGTAGTCTCATCCTCAAAGGTTATGGTACGCTCGCTGGCGAGTCCTCCCGTGTCTTGTAAATTAAGCAACTCATCTTTATTATAAGTGAGGCTTGCAATGTATTCATTGATACTGGCGGCATCTGGACTTTCACCTCCTCCACCATCATCTTCCTTGCTACAGGAAGTGAATATGAATGCACTACATATGCATGTGATAAAAATTTGTTTTGAAATATTTAATAAGGTTTTCATAAAATAGTTATTTGTGATTCAACAGGTCAAAACTATATCGATTGTAAAGGAAAAACTAAAAAACACTCTCGACAAAGTCTAGACAACCAAAAATAAAATCGGTTTCACAGGTCTAGACATTGTGTCAATCTAGCAAGGCAAACTAAATTTAAATAATTGAAAATCAAAACATTAAAATAACCGCCGAAGTTTAAAACTCTAGATGAATCATAGACAACAGGTTTTAAGCGAGCGAAAAGGCATATACCGGTTTCAATAATATAACTACATTTATCTTCTCTTACTAAGTATAGATTATGACAAAAAAATACTGCTTACTGCTCTTTTTAACTTTTCAACTAGGGTGGTCCCAGAATATTAAATTGGTGGATAGTTTGAAAATGGAGTTGCAATCGGAAACGGACAATGAAACTAAATTTGTGCTATACCGATCCCTGTTTGCGGCTTACTATAACAGCAGGCCAGAACTTGCAAAACCAATGATCGATTCTATGAAAATCGTTTCATCCCCAACTAATCGCTTACAGAAAGGTATTATTGCTCTTTCACAAGGCGCCTATGACACAAGGATGTCTGATTTGGACAGTGGTACTGAATTCACAGAAAAGGCTATTGAATTATTGTCCTTCCCGGAGGCCGGAGAAGAAAAAGCCATTGGTCTAAGTAATTTAGCAATGATTAAACGGCGAAAAGGAGCATATCAAGAGGCGAGTTCGTTAATTCTAGCCGCATTGCGATTAAGAGATTCTTTAGGGGTCGACACCAATGAAATTGCCTTTAATTATCACACCTTGGCTGCTGTATACGGGGATTTAAAAAACTATGAAGAATCTAGCAACTATTTTAACAAGGCTAGGAAAATCTACATAGAGCGCGACAACCAAGATTATGTGCGTTATATGGATATCAATTTAGCTACCAATTATGCAGCCACCGGACAATTTGATAAAGCAGAAGGACTCCTGTTAGAATGTGCCGACTACTTTGAAAAAGTAAACAACTTCTTCACAAGTACTACCACCTACCTAGAATTGGGGCAACTGTTTTTACAGAAAAGGGATTTAGAAATGGCTGAGTTTTATCTAAAAAAGGTGATCAGTAGAGAGAAAAAATTGAATCATAAAGAGGTAATGGCAGTTACCAAATCGAGATTAGCAAAAGTTCTTTTTGAACAGGGACGCTATCAAGAAGCACTCCCCTACTTACAAAATTCGGCGGCAAGCAATGAAAGTTCTGGGGCAATAGCATCCATGGCGAGTGATTTTGGTATGATCTCTAAAGTTTATGCGGCCATAAATAACTACAAACAGGCCTATGAATATGACCAACGGAGGTTTAAAATAGAGGATAGCCTTACGGGCCTAAAGAATCTGGAAACAGTAAACGCATTAAAAATTGAATATGAGACCGAAAAGAAAGATGCAGAAATTATTGTTCAGAATCAGGAAATTGAATTGCTTGAAAAGAATGTCAAGGTGCAAAACCTAAAGAAAACACTCTATGGAATTGGTATGTTTTCTATGTTCGTAATTGGAGGATTGTTGTATTTTGGATTTAACCAAAAGCTAAAGAAGAATCGCCTTGCAACTGAAAAACAGCAAGAGATTTATGCATCCGAACTAGCCTTTAAGAAAAAAGAACTCACCTCACAAACCCTTCATTTAGTTAGGAAAAACACCTTTATACAAGAGCTTAAATCATACCTAGATAAAGTAAAGTTGGCTCCCGAAACATTTCATTCAGAATTTCGGCGTATTTCAGTTTTATTAAAAAAGGAAACAGCTGAAGATAGGGATTGGGAAGTTTTTAAATCTTATTTCTCCCAGGTACATAACGATTTTGACAATAAGCTAAGGGCCAACGCCAATGATGTGACAGAAAAGGAGATGCGCCTAGCATCTTTTATACGCATGAATTTATCTACCAAGGAAATAGCGTCTATGTTCAATGTGTTACCCGATAGTGTCTTGACATCAAAATATAGGTTAAAAAAGAAGTTAAAATTAAGTAAAGAAGAAGACCTTAATAAGTTTCTAAATGCATTATAATGTATTTTTGTAGAAAATAAAAAAGCTTGAACCGCACTTCTGAAAAAAAAATAATTCTATTTGACGGCGTTTGTAACCTTTGCAATAGCTCTATCAATTTCGTGATAAAACGAGACCGAAAAGATGTATTTCGGTTTACGGCTCTACAAGAAGAAGTTGGTAGAGGGCTTATCGATAAATACGGTATTGATCCATCCAATACCGATTCTATTATTCTAATTGAAAACAATAAAGCCTACATAAAATCTTCTGCTGCTTTAAGAATTGCAAAAAGTATGAGTGGAGGTTACCCCCTACTTTTTATATTTATGGTTATTCCAAAGTTTATCCGTAATTGGGTGTACGATTTTGTGGCTCGCAATCGCTATAAATGGTACGGAAAGAAAGAAAGTTGTATGATTCCAACACCAGAATTAAAGGCTAAATTTTTATGATGTTATCAATGAAATCGCATCATTTCTCAGAGTGGGTACTATTAAAATTCAATCTTTGTAAGATTTTTCATACATTGCCTCGATTTTAATCATTAATTCTAACCCCAATACTTACCTATGAAAAATTTACCAAGCATTAAATTCCTTGTTTTATTAACCATTTTCACTTCTTTTACTGGGTTTTCCCAAGATAAACCAGTAACTCAACTTTTGAAATCTTATGTCGATGCGACTAATCGTCTTGGTCAGAGCCAGAGTTCTGATGAGATTTTAGCTCTATTTAGTGAGAATTATCAAAATAATACGGCCTATATAGGAATGTCTGGCGTATTGAACAGAACTACCACCACCTACGCTCAATTAGCAGAAAAGCTAGCCGAAGACATTAAAAATAAAAATTACAACTTTACCATGTCCATTACTGAGACGGTACAGGAAACTCAAAAGAAAAATGCCGGAACCGTTTCTGCACTCATTAACTTTGAATCTAAAATTGAAGGTAAAGTAGCTGAAAAGGGTTCGATTTTGATGAATCTTGTCGCCACTAAGATTAAAGGGGAATGGAAGATTACCCATAATAATACGGTAAGAGTTTCTGAAGAAAGCGAAATAGGAAACTGTGTTTGTTATTTGTTCTCGAAAGGAGAATCGTACTTTAATGCAGAGACTTATTATCCTGCCGGACTTCAATACGACCGAGAATACAAGTCGTATAGAGTTGGTACTAAAGACGGTAAACGTGCAATTGTTAATCGAAGTAACAACGACAGAACATTCTTTTGGAACGAAAATGGCGACATCATGGATGGATCTCGTAAAATTGGAGAAGCCGATAACTCCAATGAAGCAGTGCGAATTGTATTATCGTTCGTATACAGCGACACATGTACAGAGATTAATTTCAGTTAAACATCGTATTTATAGATATGTAAGGCGGGCTTTAAAAGCTCGCCTTTTTTGTTAATCTGGATTCTTACCCGAAAAGACGCTAATTTTATTGATAGAAGAGAATCTTGACTTCCTGAATCACTCTTTCAAACTACTCCTTTACACATTCAAAGTTCCGCTTCCCTCATTGTTTCTTTTGAAGAACTACCGGTTATGATAGTTTTACCCAACAAAATAAAACTATCCATATGAAAGCACTTCTACTAATATTTTTATCATGCTTCCCATTTGTAAATGCAAATACTATCAATGAAAAACCAATCGCTTCCAAAATTGAAAAGGTGACCGTATACCTCGAGGGAGCTACTGTACATCGTACAGGTACTATAAACCTTACTTCAGGGGAACATACATTATTGTTTAAGAATTTGTCTCCAGATATCGATGAGAAGAGTATTCAGATTTCAGGTTTGAGTGGGGCATCCATCTTATCGCTAAACTTTCATTTAAATAGTTTAGAAAAAAAAGAAGTTTCAGAAGAATATCAGGCCTTAGAGCAAACTATTGCGACGCTCAAACTAAATCAGACTATTAAAATAAGTGAGTTAGAAGGTATTAAAGAAGAGCTTGTTTTACTTCGAAATAACCAACGTATTAATAGTGATGCAACAGACTTGGTTTTGGAGAAGGTACGGGAAATGGCAATCTACTACCGCGAGCGAATTTCAGAAATACGAACACAGACCTATCAATTAGGGTTGGAAATTGAAGAATTTAACAAGCGAATCGACGACCATCGATCGGAACTTTTAAGGCTTAACGACGCTAAAAGCGAGAACAGAGGCGAAATCGTATTGAAGCTTTCAGTAAAGAAAGCGCAAAATCTTAGACTCAACGTAAAATATAACATCAGTGACGCAGGTTGGTTTCCAATTTACGACATTAGAGCTAAGAATATCTCTTCTCCTATTGAGATGACTTATAAAGCGAATGTTTATCAACAAAGTGGCGTGGATTGGAAAGGGGTATCAATTGTTCTATCCACAGGCGATCCCAATACCAATAATATAAAACCAACGCTACCAACGAAGTATTTAAACTTTACGAATGCATCGTATGTTGCTCCCTCTGCCGTACCATCTCAAATTTACAAATACAATCCCACCATAAGAACAGTGTCGGGTACGGTTGTGGACGATGCAGGGTTACCAATTTCTGGTGTAAATGTTATAGTTACTGGAACCAGCAACGGCACTCAAACCGACTTTGCTGGGTCTTATACCCTTCAAAATATTACAGGTAGAGAATTATCGTTCTCTTCTTTGGGCTTTAAGAGCTATGCACAGCCAGTCTATGCATCTACAATTAATGTGTCTATGGTAACGGATGCTAGTGCATTAAGTGAGGTGGTAGTCACTGGTTACAGTAGTAGAAGAAAAAGATCGTCTGAAAACCTGTCAGAAATGTTAGCTGGTAAGGCAGCTGGAGTTAATATTACAGGGAGCGCTGGAGCAGCCAATAAAGTGATTATAAGGGGTGCCAATTCTTTTTCAGGGCACAACAACGCATTGTATGTAATTGATGGTGTTCCAGTGAGTAAAGCTGAAATGAGCTTTTTAGGCGGGAACTCCGATTCTTTTAACGACATTAATTTGGATCCAGACAATATTGAATCTGTAGATATCTTAAAAGGACTTGCAGCAACATCTATATATGGGTCTGCAGGAGGAGACGGGGTAATTTTAATCACCACCAAAAATGGTCAGGGGATGAAGTTAAGTTCTGGAAATAGTAAAAGTGTTGGAATAACTAATACCAAATTTGAAATTAAAGAAACTTATAACATCGATTCAAATGCTGAAATAACGGTCATTGAAATTGATCAATTCAATCTTCCTGCGGTATACCAACATTGCGTGGCTCCAGAGCTGAATGAAAATGTATTCTTGACTGCCACCATAAACAACTGGGAACAATTTGATCTTTTACAGGGAGAGGCTAATGTGTATTTTGAAGAAGCCTACGCAGGAAAGACCCTTATTGATCCGATGGCAACAGCAGATAGTTTGAATATTTCTCTGGGTATTGATCCTAATATCGTAGTAAAACGACAGCGTTTAAATAATTTTAAGAGCAAGTCGTTTTTAGGTTCCAACCGTTTGGTGTCAAATGGGTTCATAATTGAAGTAAAGAACAATAAGAGCACGACGGTTAATTTATTGATTCAAGACCGAATTCCTATTTCACAGAATAAAGAAATAAAAATTAGTGAAATTGAAACCGATAACGCTGAATATTCGAAGGATAAAGGACTCCTAAAGTGGAAATTATTATTGGCTCCCAATGAAGGCGTTAAGAAAAAGTTTAGCTACGAAGTGAAATACCCCAAATACAAACGAATCAATCTTTAATATGAAAAGCGAACCATTAGGTTCGTTTTTTTATTTTAAATTCTGAAGTATAAATTCCAATTTTGGATTTTCATTGTTGCATGTGTCAAATCCGGGATTTCTATGAGTTAAAGTTTCTGCAAGGCCTTGTTGTTGCCATTTATCTATAATTGGTGCATGGGACAAAGAAACTTTTCCAGTAAACAAATTATCTAAACTGTTTCCTTCCATATGAAAATTATAGATCTCCTTAAGTCCAGTCAAGTACAGATGATCCTTGGTGAAACCTCCTCCGCGATGTGCTCTAAGAGAAATATTATACGCTTCCTCCCTATTTAGTTTGTATTGGTTATGAAGAAGATCGAAAGTTGCACAAAAATCAAATCCCTTTCGAAGACTATCGGTTGCTAGCACGCGATACGAAAGTTCTTTTAATCTAAAAAGAGTAAGACAACCACTCATATATTCACTAAAAACGGCCAGTCCTTCCTGCGATTCTACATTCTTTGGAAAGCCATTGCTAAAAATTTTCAGCGGTTGAGCGAGACCATTGAAAGTGGTTACCATGTGCACACCTATTTCATGATTTGCCAGGACCTTGAGTTGATTAGCGCTAAATTTATTGTTCTTTTTTAGAATAAGTGTTTGTGTATTATTCTGAACCATAGCTGCCGCTGAAATTTTAGTCGACATCCTAACATTGAACTGAAAATCAAATCTCTTAGTAAACTCCTTAAAATAGTCGGCTGCCTCTGAAGCATTGTAGACAGGCAGCATTTCCTGATTAAAATCCTCATCCGCAAAATGAAGAATAAATCGGGCGTTATCCACATCCTTTTCGGTTGGAGTTCCAAAAGACTTAAGAGAGTTAAAATAGAATTTAGAGCCCGTACCAATAGTTTCAATACACCTAATCAAATTGGAGTAATCATAGATCACATCCATATAAAAGGATCGACTCTCATCGTCTTTGATACTTTCAATATCCTGAGAAAACAGCGCTTGCTGTAACTTATGGGCATTAAAATCTATCTTTTTGTAGTGGTAAGAAGGATTTACATTGTATTTGGAGGCGAAGAAATTTCTCTTTTCTTGTTCAATGTTTACCGGATTGATATAGTTGAGTAATTCAATTTTATGAACTAATCTATTCAGGTTAGCATCAATCTTAAACAGATTAGGATGTGCTTTTACTATAGTTTCGGGGTACGTCATAATTCAACAGTCTCAAATATCAGGAACAGGATTATTTATAGGCGCTTAACCCGTCCTTTGTAAATTGCAAGTTTAAGAATGTGCCTTATAAAAAGCATCGGCATGTTCTTTTAATTTATGCTGAAGTTGCTGTTCTATAGCTGTAACTACTTCTGGATAAATTACCTGACCTACTTCGTCACAATAAATTTTCTTAAACTCAGTCGCCAAAACTAAGGTATTTTTAAATTTTTCAGTGATATATTTCAAGAAATGTCCGTTTCCTTGAAAAGTGTCATTAATTTTTGAAGTGCTCGTCATACCTCCAGGTAATACTAATTCTGATAGCGATTGTCTCCAAGTCTCTATTTCTTTTCCGAAACGTTCGTTGTCAACATTTGCCGTCCCCAAATTGATAACAGGGACTTCCCTATCCCAACGACGCCAGTTATAACTGTGCATATCATAGACAACAACTGCTCCAAATAGTTCTTCCAACTTTTTAATAAGGGCATCGACGACCTCGTAAAAAGAAGCATGCTTTTGGAGACTAATCTGATGTTCGTGTTCTGGTAGTGGATCTTTCCAAAGCTTTTTCCCCCATGCATCTTCATAAATTGCATTGGCAGGAGTTCTATTTAAATCGTATTCAAATCTACTATCGCAACCCGCAATAACAATAGGATGTGTTTTAACAAACTCTTTGGTGCAAGGATCTTCTTCAAACCATCGGTCGTATTCTGTATGAAGGCAATTATGCCATAAAGACCGTCTAAATTGATGTCCGTCATGAACAGCTCCGCAGGCGTATGGTACGTACTTGTCAATTTTAATGCTGAATGAATAATCGTCTGAAACAGCTTCGAAGATCTCCTGGTTGTTGATTTTTTCGATTATTTCTAATAATGAAAGTTTAAGCATATAAGTTTCTATCTAATATCTACAAATAGGTGCTCATTAAGCATCACTCACATGCTTACGAAGTTTTTGACGACGCTCAAAGGCAGTTACTCTTTCTTCCACTTTATCTTCCACGAAATCAATTATTTTTTCCTGAAGTCTAGTTTTATACACCTTATTAATATAGGTAACTCCTCCAGGAGACATAACATTTACTTCCACCAACATTCCGCCAATAACATCAATACCCACGAAGTATAAACCATCTTTTATTAATTTCGGCCCAATTTTACGACACAGCTCCTTCTCTTGCCTGGTGAGCGTATGTTTTTGAACAGACCCACCAGCACTTACATTAGATCTATGGTCTTCATCGCCAGGTACTCGACGCATCGCTCCAATAGGTTGTCCGTTTAACATCAAGATACGCACATCTCCTTGATCTGCTCCTGGAATATAGTCTTGCAGAATAACATAATTACTAGTCCCATCGTTGTTGTCAATATAGAAATCTAATAACGAATTAATACTTAGCATAGCGCGCTTTTCGATGAGGATAACCCCAGATCCGCCATAACCATTTAAAGGCTTTAAAATCATTCGGTCTGGCCCTTCTTTAATCACCTTTTTGAGGTATTCTTTATTTTTTGTGACGTGGGTTCTTGGAATGATTTCATTTTTCTCATCTTCGAACACCGCTGTATAGAGTTTGTTGTTCGCTCTACGAATCCCGTCCAAGTCATTCATAATAAACACATCATCCTTCACGCTATCAAGGAAATTGAGCATAATCATATCCAACGGAGGATTACTCCTTAGTATAATGACATCAAATCCTGCTAGTGGTAGCATTTCATCATAAAATTCGGCTCTCGTATGGAACGACTTAAGACTATTTGAGATCTTTTCAACACGTTTTAAACATCTGCTAAAAGCAAAAGCTACGCTATCTCGTATAGTTAAATTAGCTGGAGTGGTAATGGCAATCCCATGTCCACGTTTCGCAAATTCATGGGTAAGGGCTAGTGTAGTATCATTATCAGGGTCCATTTCTTCCCAAGGATACATTATAAAACAAACGTTCATAGTTGATTTTTTAGTCAATTAAAGATACTAATTCTAATAAATAATATAAATATTTTTTTTGCACATATTATTATGTGTCTGTGGAGTGCATATTATAAAACTTCGTTGTTATGCCAGCTATAAAATAGGCTTTAAAATGACTGATCATTCGACTTTATAATGTAGATGATATTTCTAATTAAACATTCTGTGCAGATCATCTAATCACTAATTTATTTTTTGCGTGAAGTTTAGAAATTAGACGTCCTATTTGGTGGCCAATTTAAACTAGAACGCAGGGTTTCGATTTGAGGCACTATTTATAGGAAGAAAGGTTAAAATTAACAGAGGGAACATTGATTTTGAGTGTATATTTTTTTCAAATGAAGTAGCTACAAAAAAATATTTTTGTAATTTCATAAACCTTAAAATACCTCACACTATGGATGTACAAAAGTTGATTGACAAAGGAATTGAACTAGGTTCTGAATACGGATTAAAAGTAATTGGAGCAATAATAATATGGATTGTTGGTTCTTGGATTATTAAAAAAATTATGAGGTTGGCTAGCAAGGCCATGTCCAGCGCTAGTTATGATGAAAGTTTACAAAAGTTTCTAAAAAATCTAGTCGGTTGGATACTCAAGGTTCTTTTAATAATAGCAATTTTAGGTAATTTAGGAGTTGAAACCACTTCTTTTGCAGCTATTCTCGCTGCCGCTGGTTTAGCTATTGGTATGGCGCTACAAGGCTCTCTTGCAAATTTCGCAGGTGGAGTTCTTTTAATGATCTTTAAGCCTTTCAAAATTGGAGACTTAATAGAGGCACAAGGGGAATTAGGTAGCGTAAAAGAAATTGAGATTTTTACTACTAAACTCGTTACTCCACAAAACAAGTTGGTAATTATTCCAAATGGCGCTTTGTCTAATGGTAATATTACTAATTATAGTGAAGAAGGAATTTTAACTATTTTTCATACTATAGGAGTTAGCTATGATGCAGATATCAAACAGGCCAAGAAGGTATTATTAGATGTGCTTAAATCGCAAGACAAGGTACTCTCAGATCCTGCCCCAATGGTTGAAGTGTCTGGCTTGGGTGAAAGTTCGGTAGATTTTGCAGTTCGTCCGTCTGTTAAAACAGCAGATTATTGGGCTGTTTATTTCGCAACTTTAGAGTTATCAAAAGAAGCTCTTGATGCCGCTGGAATTGAAATACCATACCCACATAGTGTTGAAATACAAAAGGAAGGTTAATTTGGAATAATGGCGAAATTGTCGAATCCGGCATAATCGCCAGCTCCATCTTGTCTTATCCGAATACTTAAGGAAATATTTGTACTTCCTGGAGGTGCTGTTACTGAAACCGTGCCATCCATGGAAAGGTTTCCCAATCCATTAACTAATTGTACTTCGGCTTGAGGAGTCCCATCTATAGTGACTGTATAATATACATCATCACCCGTATCGAACTCAAATACTTCGTAATCGAATGATAAATTAACTCCACTTAATGCTCCTGAAATATCGATGGTATCAAAGGTAATGGTTGCAAAGCCCGCTGTTCCATTTACTCCTTCATCATTCATATCTAGAATTCCCAGAAAATTATTGGTCATAGTAGTGATATTATTAAAACCGCCATTAGCAGTGGTTGTAATACCATAAAACCCATTGTTACCATTATCGAAGAAGGGAACGTCGGTTGTATATCCCCAAGCAGTATTTAAATCGAAGTTTTGAAAAATACCTCCAAAACTTACCCCATTTAGACAATGAATATTTTCCCAACCAGTTCCGTTCCACATTTGTAGACATTCCCGATCGGTCACATACACCGTTAGCCCCACATCTGTTGCAGATGGACTAATCGCATCGCGTTCCACAGTGGTAGGAACCCTTGGAGGCATAAATCCCTTATAGGTAGTTCCCCCATCTGAAGTACTACTAATTTCTAACATTGAACTTGCGGCTGGAGTTGTAGTTCCAATACCAACCTGTGCATGAGCGTGAGAGCCACAAAGGGCTATTAGTGCGGCTATCGCTAAAATGTTTTTTCTCATTATTCTTTTTTAAGTATGGTGAAAGATTAAACTGGGGAATCTTTTACTCAATTACTTTATTTAAAGATAGAGAAAATGAAATTTTATAAAACTGATTAACAGAACGATAACTAATATTTAACGCAGTTAAAGGTTTTATCCGATTAAAACGTTATTTAACCTCAGAATAGTGATCGTCCCATTCTTTCACATGAGGTTTACCAAGTTTGTTTTGAGATTTAGCTACCATCATAGAAACAGCTGCATCTCCAGTTACATTAATAACGGTACGGCACATATCGAGAGGGCGATCTACTGCAAAAATAAGGGCTAGTCCAGCTTCAGGAATTCCTGCATAACCTAATACTCCTACAAGCATCACCATCCCTGCTCCTGGCACCGCAGCAGAACCAATAGATGCTAAAGTCGCAGTGGCAATTATACCTAATTGAACACTTAGTGATAATTCCATGCCAAATGCTTGGGCGATAAATAAAGCCGCTACTGCTTGATAAAGACTGGTTCCATCCATATTTATGGTAGCTCCAACAGGTAGAACAAAACTGGCAACCTCTTCTTCCACACCTAGATGTTCGGTTACACGTTCCATAGTAACAGGCAAAGTTGCAGCACTAGAACTAGTCGAAAAAGCTAATAACTGAGCTGGAGCGATACCATTCAGAAAAAATCCAGGCGATTTCTTGGTAAATACTTTAACCAATACAACATATATTCCAACCATCAAGGCCAAACCTCCTACAACACATAGTGCATACATTCCGAGTGCGGCAAATAGATCGGCACTGGGCGATTCCACAATAAGAGCTGCTAATAAAGCAAACACCCCATATGGTGCGGCTAGCATAATAAGATCAACCATTTTCAGGATAACATCATTAACGCCGTCGAAAAAATCTTTAACCGGCTTGCCTTTTTCTTCAGGAATTAAAATAAGCGCTATTCCAAAAAACACCGCAAAAAAGATAACTTGTAACATATTTCTATTGCTACTAGAGGCCGCAACAATATTCTCTGGAACTAAGTCCACTAATGCTTGTAGTGGTCCAGCTTCCTTTTGCTTTTTAGATGCCTCTGCCTTAGAGGCAGCATCACCACCATAGGCTTCTACTAGTTCGTTTCTGGTCTCTTCTGTGATCGTTTTACCAGGTTGAACAATATTGACCACCATCAAACCAATAGAAACAGCGATAACGGTAGTAATAACATATGTAATAATAGTACGTGTTCCCATCTTCGATAGACTAGAGATGTCTTTCAAGTCTGTAATACCCTTAATAAGTGCAGCAAGAATTAATGGAATGGCGATTAACTTTAAAGAACTAATAAAAATAGTTCCAAACGGCTTTACCCAATCGGAAATAATTTGCGGTCCCCAATCAAAATTTGTAAAAAGAAGCCCAAATAAGACTCCCAAGACCATCCCAATCAAAATTTTCCAGTGTAATGCTAATTTTTTCATATCAACTGCCCGATAAGTCGGGTGCTTATTAATTATTTGCTCAAAAGTTGAGCTTGAAATTTATAATTTTGAAACTCTATTGAGTAATGCGAAATCTGCTAACGTAAGGGCCGCCATAGCCTCAACTATGGGCACCGCTCTTGGCACGACACAGGGGTCGTGTCTGCCTTTGCCCTGCATGTCTACCAATTCGCCTTCGCTATTTATCGTTTCTTGTTTTTGCATTATCGTCGCCACAGGCTTAAATGCCACATTAAAATAAATATCAGCTCCGTTACTAATTCCTCCTTGTACGCCACCGCTATAATTGGTTTGCGTGCTGCCATCTGCATTAAAAAGGTCGTTGTGTTCGCTCCCTTTAAGGCGAGTTCCTTCAAATCCGCTTCCATATTCGAAACCTTTAACAGCATTAATTGAGAGCATTGCTTTTCCTAACTGAGCATGCAATTTATCGAAAACCGGTTCTCCAAGTCCAACAGGTACATTTTGAATAACGCAGGTAATCATTCCGCCAACAGTATCACCCTGCTTTCTAATTTCCTTGATATAAGCCTCCATCTTTTTTGCCATTTCGGCATCTGCCGTTCTAACGGGGTTCTTTTCAATTTCTGAAAAGTTCAATTCCTGATAGGGCGCCCTCAATTCCAACGTTCCCACACCCGAGACATAGGCAGTAATTTTAATCTTTGAAAGAAATTGTTTTGCAATAGCACCAGCTGCTACTCTACTTGCGGTCTCTCTAGCAGATGACCTTCCTCCTCCTCTGTAATCCCGTATGCCATACTTCTTATCATAGGTGTAATCTGCATGCGAAGGTCTGTAGGTATCTTTAATGTGTGAATAGTCTTTTGACTTCTGATTGGTATTCTCTATCACAAATCCAATGGGCGTTCCCGTCGTTTTTCCCTCAAAAATTCCAGAAAGAAATCGAACACTATCTGGCTCTTTCCGTTGCGTAACTATGGAAGATTGTCCTGGCTTTCGCCGTTGCATTTCGGCTTCAATTGCTTCAAAGTCTAATTTAATTCCAGCTGGGCATCCATCTATGATTCCGCCCAAGGCTTCACCATGTGATTCTCCAAATGTAGTTAGTTTGAAAAGTGTACCGAAAGAATTTCCTGCCATTACGCCGTTTTTAACAAATGTAAATATTCCAATTGAAACAAGAAATAGGATTAGACCATAATATTGAACAAACATAAAACGCTATAATTAGAAGCCAATTCTGTATTTCAACAACTCAATAGCTCTTCATAAGCCAATTTTTTTATCTTTGGCAAAAATCTCAATATGAAAAATTGGATACTACTCGTATTATGTGCTATTACTGTTTTCGCTTGTTCGAGTGACGACTCTGGAAATTCTCAAGACCCACAACCACAGTCGCTAGACTTCTTTCCTTTAAATGCAGATAGTTATTGGACTTTTAACAATGAAGGCATGGAAACGACTATGGATTCTATTTATGTCTCGGGTACAGAAACGGTTGCTGGAAATAGCTATACAAATCTTAACGGACAAGAGCCAGTTACTGGTTTTATGGCTCGTGTGCTATCAGACAATCTTGTTCGAACTGCCAATGGTCAACTTATAGTCCAAGGAAGTTTAGGTGTTCCAGTAGAAGGCTTTCCAGAAATTTCTCTTCCGTTAGACGATGTAATTCTTTTCGATACCAATCAACAAGGAGGCGT
This sequence comes from uncultured Flavobacteriaceae bacterium, assembly GCA_947495135.1. GTDB lineage: Bacteria > Bacteroidota > Bacteroidia > Flavobacteriales > Flavobacteriaceae > Aureisphaera. Next base: position 702,069 of record CANLXN010000001.1, on the reverse strand, counting down.
TGTTCTAAGTACGGTAGCGAACCAGATAGAAGAAACAATCAATGAAATCCCGTTAGTGATCGACTATGTTCTCACCACCACTAATGGTACCACTTTTTTAAATAGTGATAATACCGCAGGTTCGATTACCGCTGAATTGACACTAAATCTTTCTGTAGTGGCCATGTTCGATATTGGCGGTATATCTTTGCCTATTGATGTGCTTGCTGCTCAGGATGTTTTAATCGCTACTACCACATACGATAGTTCTTCAGGAATGTCATCTTCAACGGTTGTTGTAGAATATGAACTCGAAGATCTTGGAGTTATTGGTGACGGACTGCCTTTTCCTCCTGAATTTGCAGAAGAGGTGCTCACCACCCGTTTAAATTTCTTTATTGGAGAGTAAAGCATTCCTTAATATGCTCACTGGGTGAAGTGCTTTTCGTTGGGTTCCATCATTTATTTGATGCCTGCAACTTGTACCATTTGCCGCAATGATAGTTTCTGCTGAGGCCTTTCGAACGGCTGGAAATAGCTTCAACTCTCCTATCTCCATGCTTAAATGGTAATGATCTTTTTCGTATCCGAAACTCCCTGCCATCCCGCAACACCCAGAAGTAATGATAGTTGGAGTATAGTTTTTGGGTAAATTTAAAATATCGAAAGTGACTTTTTGATTGCTAAGCGACTTTTGATGACAGTGAATGTGAATTTTTATTCGTTTTTCTTCGGAAGTAAATTGAGCCGATGTAACCCGGTCTTTGCCAATTTCAGCCGATAGAAATTCCTCAATGAGATAGGTGTTTTCTGAAATTTTCTTACTCGACAGACGGTCATCCGCCAAACGAAGGTATTCGTCTCTAAATCCGAGTATGGCAGAAGGTTCAATGCCAATAAGTGGGCTGTTCTCACTAACGGAATCCTTTAAATACGAAATGTTTTTATTTACGATTTCCTTGGCTTCTAAAAGAAAACCTTTACTAATAAGAGCGCGCGCACTATCTAAACAGTCGATAACCGTTACTGAGTATCCTAAACCAACTAGAAGATCATAGCAGTCTTTTGCAATATCCGATTCTAAATAGTTACTGAACTCGTCAACAAATAACAATACATTTTTATAACCAATTTTATTTTTAAACTCCTTATTTATAGACTTTTGATGTATTTTACTGAAACTTTTACTTGATATATATGGAAGTTCCCTTTGATGAGCTATACCGCTAAAATTCTTCACCAACTTTGAAGTCCATTTCGCCTTAAATATGTAATTAGCCAAACTTGGAAATTTGGAAGCTAATTTATTGTATTTGCTACTTTTACCAAGTAGCGTAGTAGACATAGAAACCCCATTTGCTGCTTGATATTGATATAGAAATTCTGCTTTAGCAGTTGCCATGTCTACGTTACTTGGACATTCATTTCCACAAGCCTTACAGCCAATACATAGATCGAAAGCCTCTTTTAAGTCGCTCGAATTAAATTTATTTATTTGATCGCTACTTAAAAGTACTTCCCGAAGAATATTGGCTCTTCCTCTAGTAGTGTCTTTTTCGTTTTTGGTCGCGTGGTAGCTTGGACACATAGCGCCAGGCATTTCGGCTGTTTTTCTACAATCCCCGCTCCCATTGCACTGTTCAGCCAGTTTCAAAATGCCTTCAGAACCTGAGAAGTCCATGAGCGTTTTAATTTCTGGTTGCCGCTCGCCTGGATTTGTTCTTAGTGACTGGTCCATTGGCCAAGCATCGGTTATTTTCCCAGGATTGAAAATATTGGTTGGATCGAATGCTTTTTTAATTCTTTTTAGAAGTTTAAAGTTTTCAGTACCAATCTGTAATTCTAAAAACTCCGCTCGCACTATTCCATCGCCATGCTCTCCAGAGAAAGAACCTTTATATTTCTTTACCAACTTAGCCACATCGGTAGTGATTTTTCTGAAATACGCTACACCCTCTTCAGTTTTAAGGTTTAATATTGGACGTAAATGGAGTTCCCCAGCTCCTGCATGTGCATAATACACGGCTTCTTGCTTGTAATTCTCCATCAAAGCGGTAAATTCCTTAATGTAGTTGGGAAGGTCCTCTAAGGCAACAGCTGTGTCTTCAATACACGCCACGGCCTTGGCATCTCCAACCATGTTACCCAATAATCCCAAACCAGCTTTTCGCAAATCTAAAGCCATTTTGATCTCATCACCTTTTAGGACTGGAGCCGAATCGGACAGCTGTGTCCTTTTTAACCCTTCCTGGAGCTTCGCCAGCTTTAATTCTAGATACTGGTCAGTGCTTGCCCTAACTTCTAGCATGAGCAAAGCCTTTGGCTCTCCTTGTACGAAAAATCGATAGGAATCGTATTTCTTACTTTTTTTTGTACAGTTTAAAATGACATCGTCCATCATTTCACAGGTATACAAGTCATGTTTCATTACCTCATTGATGTCATTTAGGCAATTTTTCAAGGTGCTATACTGCGCAACTATCATTGCCGAAGATGGTGGTGGAAGATCGTCTAACTGCAAAACTATCGCTGTGGTAAAGGCCAATGTTCCTTCACTTCCCGTAAGAAGCTTGCATAAATTTATGGGAGTTGTAACCTCTGGATTAAACACAGTTGTTTCAATAAGCGCGTCTATGGCATATCCAGTATTACGTCTATGAATTTCGGGTTTAGGAAATTCTCTTCTTATTTGTTCTTGAACCTCTTCGGAGGCAAGTTCTGTGTAAATGGTCTGGTAGATCTTTCCTTCGAGACTATGGAGATTTCGTTTTTTTTGAAATTCTTGATTGGATAAATTGGAGAAGGTCACTTCTTCCCCATTAGAAAGAACCGTCGTTAGCTCTAGGACTTTGTCCCTCGTTACTCCGTATTGAATGGAAGTTGTACCACTACTATTATTACCTACCATTCCACCAATCATACATCTGTTACTGGTAGACGTATTTGGGCCAAAGAACAATCCATATGGTTGGAGGTAAGCATTGAGCTCATCTCTTATTACGCCTGGTTGTACTCGAACTGTTTTATTGACTTCGTCTAGTTCGAGAATATCCACCATATATTTTGAGACGTCTACAATGATGCCATTCCCTACACATTGTCCAGCAAGAGATGTACCCGCAGTTCTTGGAACTAAGGAGATTTTATTTTCTGAAGCAAATTTAATCAGCTGTTTTATGGCGTTGATATTCTTCGGAAATGCGACCGCCTCCGGAATCTTGCGGTAAACCGAAGCATCCGTCGCGTAAAGCCTTTTGTGTAAGGTGTCGAAGTGGAACTCCCCTTCGAAAATTTCAGAAAAACTCGAAAAAATATCCTTCATAGTGAATATGGTAAAGGTAATAAACAGCGTTAACTTGTATGTGCTATCGTTGGTGCATAAAATAAAAAATCTTGTGAAGGCTTTAACTAAATTGATTTTAGTCCTTTTCTACTTTTGTTTAACAAACTTAAATGAACTAATTATGAAGAAATTAATTTTTGCTCTTTTCGCAATTGGGTGCGTAACTTTAAGCGCCGACGCCCAAAATATTTCTGAAAATGCAATTGGTCTCCGGCTTGGAGATAGCGATGGTTTTGGAAGTGAAATTAGCTACCAGCGCGCATTAAGCGGTAATAATAGACTAGAACTCGGCTTGGGCTGGAGAAGTGGTAACGACTTAACTGCATTCAAGCTAACTGGTTTGTACCAATGGATTTGGGTACTGGATGGTAATTTTAATTGGTATGCAGGATTTGGAGGTGGAGTTGGTCAAGTTTCTTTTGACAACGACTTTCCCGGAGATCCAGATAATGAAACCTTTGCTTTTGCTGCTGGAGATATTGGAATAGAATACAATTTTGATATTCCACTATTACTGTCCTTAGATTTTAGACCAGAATTAGGTTTTGGAGATTTCAGAGATGATGTCGACTTTGATATTGCATTAGGAATTAGGTATCAATTTTAAATAATTGATTTTCAATATTTTAAGAGCTACCCTAAACAGGTAGCTCTTTCTTTTTGGGCAAGTCTATTTCGTTTAGTTAAATGGTTTATACCCTGTAAATTCAGGAATTTTCCTGTTTTTTATCACTATTATATGTCGCAAATTTGTGCTAACCAATTAGCTAACTACTATGGAAACACATTACGTTGACTTACATTGCCATCCCTCGCTTAAGTCTTACAGTAAAAGTTATAAGTACAATCCCGCGAAACAAAACGTTTTGGACCCAGATCGCAAAAATTCTATCTGGTACTACAGTCCGCCCAATATTCTGGAGAAGTTTATCAATAGAATCATGACCCTCACTAAATTTACTCAGACAGACATGACTTCCCTGGCTAAGTCTAAGAGTAAGGTGGTAGTGGTGGCGCTATACCCCTTCGAAAAACACTTTCTATCCAAACGAATTTGGGGCTGGAAAAGGCTTACAGATGTGCTAGTTAACCTCGCCTCTAGCGTTAGCCAGAAACGAATAGATCATGTAGTTAGACATCAGGACTATTTTGAAGATCTTATGGCAGAATACGATTTCTTTAAGCAGTTAGAAAATGAAATCCAGCGTATTGAAGATGTCGTCTATACCTACAGATTAGTAAGTAATTATTCTGAAATTGAAGCTAATATTGCTCAGAGTACAGATACCAGACAGATCATCAATATTATTACAACTATTGAAGGTGGCCATGCATTTAATACAGGGCTAGATCTCAACAGAAATACTGCAAATGAAACATCGGTTTTAGAAAATATCCGAAAAGTGAAGGGATGGACCCATCGCCCACTCTTTTTAACTCTTGCACATCATTTCTACAATGAGTTATGTGGGCACGCAAGCAGCATTAGTGTTGGCGCTCTAAGGGAAAATCAAAGTAGAGGCTTAAATACTGGAATCACTGAGTTAGGTATGAAGGCCATTGAGTTGTTGCTAGACAATACCTTGGGTAAGCGCATTCCAATAGACGTAAAACATATGAGCACGACTTCTCGAAAGGCTTATTACAATTTATTGGACACTAAGTATGCGGATCAGAACATTCCTGTAATCGCTAGTCATGGAGCTGCGAACGGAAAGCGGTCTATTATACAATGGGATAAGGTTGATTTTCCAGAAATGGCAAGTAATTTTAACGACATAGATATTAATTTTTATGACAGCGAAATCATTCGGTTTGCAAAGAGCAAAGGCATAATGGGTTTGCAGTTGGATGAACGAAGAATAGGAAGCAAAAAGGCCATTCAAAAATCAAAGACTATTTTTCCCAATAGACGCAAACAGCTTCGAAAAAAATCGCTACTGGTGTGGAGACAAATTGAGCATGCCGCTGAAGTTTTGGACAAAGAAGGACTCTTTTGCTGGGGAGTTCAGGCCATAGGGAGCGACTTCGATGGTATTGTAAATCCGATTAAAGGATTGTGGACTTCAGAAAATATTAAAGATTTAGGAGAAGAGTTGTTCATCCACGCTAAACTTTATATGGAAAAAAATAAGGATCGTTTAAACGAATTTAATAGAATAAGCCCAGAGCATATCGTGGAACGCGTATTGCACGAAAACGCAATGGAGTTTATAAAACAGAATTACTAATGGGACCAGTAATAAAAGTATAGTATTAAAGAATCTTGCTTAAAGCATCTTCGTACACACGTTCGTACAGAGGAACGATTGCCTGTGTATCGAATTTCATAGCCACTTCTTTTGCTTGCAGTTTAAAACTGTTTAAAGTGGCATCATTAGACAATATATCAATGGCATTCTTCGCCATATCGTCTATATCTCCAACATTGCTTAAGAACCCGCTAACTCCATGTTCATTCACCTCCGATAGTCCACCTGTATTTGTAGATATTACTGGAACTCCGTTCACCATAGCCTCTAGTGCTGCCAAACCAAAACTTTCCTTCTCTGATGGCAATAAGAATAAATCGCTAAAACATAAAATCTTATCAATTTCGCTACTGTTTCCAACAAAAACCACTTTGTCCTCTATTCCTAAAGATTGACAAAGCTCTTCGGCTGGGGCCTTTTCTGGACCTTCTCCTACCATGATAAGTTTAGAGGGAATAGTTTGCTGAATTTTATGAAAAACTTTTACCACGTCTTGGATTCGCTTCACTGGTCTCAAGTTACTAATGTGAGTAATGATACGTTCCTTTTCAGAAGCCATTAAATCCCTCTGACAGTCGGTAAATACTTTTTGGTATTTAGTAGCCTCAATAAAATTGGGGACTACATTGATTTCCTGTTTAATATCGAATAATCGCAGCGTATCATCCTTCAAGCTTTGAGAAACCGAGGTAACCACATCACTTTGATTGATACTGAAGGTAACAGCGGGTTTGTAAAAAGGATGGTTTCCAACCAGCGTGATGTCTGTTCCGTGCAAAGTAGTAACCATTGGAATATAAATTCCTTCTTCAGCAAGCATTTTTTTCGCCATATATCCTGCATATGCATGCGGAATAGCGTAATGAACATGTAACAGGTCTATATTGTACAATTTCACCATGTCCACTAACTTACTTGAAAGCGCTAATTCGTAGGGTTGAAACTGAAATAAGGGATAGTCTGGAACCACTACTTCATGAAAATGAATTTTTTTAGAGAGTAATTCTAATCGTACAGGCTGTTTATAAGTGATAAAATGAACTTCATGCCCTCTTTCAACTAAGGCCAATCCAAGTTCTGTAGCCACTACTCCACTTCCACCAAAGGTTGGGTAACAAACAATTGCTATTTTCATATGAATACATTCTGCCAATGCAGAAGTTGAGTTTAAATTAATTTTGACTGTCCTGTGGAATTAATTTTCAACCACAGAGACAACTTTTGGCCTTTCTTCACGAATAATTGCATCATAAATAGCGGCTTGAATATTACTACGTAAATTACTACCTATGATTTTCCGATTATCTGCCGTTGGAAAAGTTCTATTAGATAAGAAAACATACACAATATCTTCTTCAGGATCTGCCCAGGTAAAAGTTCCTGTAAAACCACTATGTCCAAAACTAGTCATAGAAACACATCCGCAAGTGGGCCCCGAGTCACCTAACTGCGGCTTGTCGAAACCTACTCCTCTTCTAACATCATCTTCACAATAATAACAAGTATTGAAAGCATCTATGGTCTCTGGTTTGATATATTGCCTTCCTCCATAAGTACCTTTCCAAAGGTACATTTGCATAATTTTAGCAACATCGTTTGCATTACTAAAAAGACCAGCATGACCATTTACTCCGCCCATCATAGCAGCTCCTTGATCGTGAACATGACCATGTACTTTCTGCATTCTAAAATAGGTATCGTTTTCGGATGGAGTAATATCGTTCTTGCCAAATTTTGCCAGAGGTTTAAAAGTGGTATAATTTGCTCCAAGCGGCTCATAAATATTACGCTGTACAATCTTATCTAAACCAGTTCCGTAAAAGTCCTCCAAATATTTTTTCAAAAGATAGAATGGTAGATCACTGTATTTATATCCCGCTCTACCTCTAAGATCACTTTCTTTAATCAATTTATAAATAGTATCTGTATAATCTTTTCTTATAAAAAGGTCATTAGCTACACGAGTGGGAAATTCTTTACTCCATTCTTTGGCATAGTACTTTGTAGACGGAAGCTTAGTAACCGTATCTATAGTGTTAATGTAAAAAGGAATCCAAGATTTCAAGCGAGCGGTATGGGTGAGCATTCGTTGCAGAGTGATATTCCTTTTATTGGAATTTCTGAATTCTGGTAGCATTTCTGAAATTTTCGTATCCATGCTAAGTGCTCCTCTATCCATTAATTCCATTGCTAATGGAAGTGAAGCCAAAATTTTAGTAAGCGATGCGACATCGTACAAATCGTCGTCTCGGACCCTAATTTTCCTGTCGGGTGTGTGGTATCCAAAGTTTTTCTGGTAGATAACTTTTCCTTCTCTAGCCACTAATATTTGAGCTCCAGGCATCATCCCACTCCACAGTCCTACTCTGGCTAAGGAGTCAATTTTTTTTAATTTTTCACTATCTAGTCCAACACTTTCGGGAGTCCCGTATCTTAAACGGTCAGTTTTCTTGGTTACATACGATGTATGAACTGGGATATCGTCGTTTATAGTAACCGGAATTCTTCCATTCGCTGTTCTAGCTCCGAATATAAGTTGAGCTGAAAGGTTTTGAGCCATTTTACTATTTTGGTAAGACACAATGATACTTTCAAAGTTGGCGGTAGACTTTAAATCTAACAATGCATAAGGCCTAGCAAAAACATCTAAAATAACTTTATTGGTTCTCGCAATTTCATATAACCACACCAGCTCTTTCTCCTTAAATTTATAATCCTTCCACGGATTCTCATTTGATTTGTGAAAACCGGCTATCACATAGTCATATTTCGATAGTCTCTTAATGTAAGCATCCAAGTTATTTTCTTTAACCCAATCCACTTTTCCATACTTTCTAAGGGCGTTTAAAAACGGTTTTCCACTATCATCCCCAAAAGAAACATACGCTATTTTGGTTTTTTGAAGCTCTACTATTGGAACTACCATTGAGTCGTTTTTAATAACGGTCAATGCTTTTTCCATCGCTTCCTCGTAAAGTTGGTAATCTTCTGGTGCATTTAGATCTTCCCAGAGATTTTCTGTCGCTACAGGTTGCATATCATGAAGCCCTACCTTGTATTTGGCAAAAAGTATTTTTTTAACTGAATGCGCCAATCGTTCCTCATCGATCACTCCTTCTCTATAGGCTTGAACAATAATTTTGTGCGCTTTGGGAATATCTTCTGAAATTAAAAGAACATCATTTCCCGCCAGAAACGCCGCAAGGTCTATTTCTCCTGGCTTTTTAAAATCAGCAGCTCCTTTCATGTTTAAGGCGTCGGTGAAAATAAGGCCATTAAAACCTAGCTCTCCCTTTAGCATATTGGTCACTACATTCTTTGAAATTGAAGAAGGATAGCCAGATTCAGGAACAATCGAAGGAATATTGAGATGCGCAACCATAACGCTGCTCAAACCATCTCTAATAATACGTTTATATGGATATAATTCCAGAGAATCTAATCTCTCTTTTTCGAATAAAAGGGTTGGTAAAGTTTTATGAGAATCGGTATCCGTATCGCCATGACCTGGAAAGTGTTTTGCGTTTGCTAAGACTCCGGCGCTTTGCATTCCTTTCATAAATGCGATCGATTTTTCCGTCACATTATCTTTGTCTTCCCCAAAAGACCTGTTTCCAATAATTGGGTTTTTCGGATTGGTATTTATATCAACTACAGGAGCAAAATTAAAATGAACCCCCATTCGTTTAGAATGATCTCCAATTCTTCTTCCTACTTTTTCAATAACACTATTGTCCTTGATCGCGCCAAGAGTCATATTCCAAGGGTATGCGAAGGTAGAATCCAATCTCATGGCCAAACCCCATTCAGCATCCATTCCCACCATAAGCGGAACTTTGGACAATTCTTGAAATTCATTATTTAGTTTAGCCTGTCTAAGTGGCCCCCCTTTAGAAAAGATTACCCCGCCAATATAGTAGTCGTTAATAAGTTCTTTTATCTTATCTGTTTTGGCTTTTGGATCGCTAGAAAATACGTCCGCCATAAATAATTGCCCAACCTTCTCTTGGAGGCTCATATTTCCATAGATACTATCTACCCAACTTTGTTGGTTTTCAAGGTCATCTACTACGATTAGTGGGTTAATTTGCTGCGCGAACGTCGAAAAACACGTCGATAAAAGCAATACTATTATTAAAATTCGATTCATAATTCCAAAGTACCAATAATCATGCTAAAAATCTACTGTGCCAACTATCCTTTGCAGGAACTTCCCAATGTTCTTGGTATTCTTCTTTGGTATTCACCAAATTATTAAAAACAATCGTATTGGGTGAAACAGATTTGTTTTTTGCCATTTTCTTGAAATCGGCTAAAGTCTTATGAGCTATAAATTCTCCGTTATAGAAGGTGACGTTCATTTTATCCATAAGGTCAACACCAAACTCCTTCTCCAAAGACTGAATAAAATGCACAGAGGCATCAATGCTGCAACCTGAGGCGGAGGCATTAGTTTGATTTAGGCCCAATACAATAAACCGGTTGTATTTTATTTCGAAACCTGCTTCCAGATTTGAACCATGAGCTGTCCATTCTTTTAAAAAGTCCTCAGTTTTCGAAGCAATGGAACTTACCTCCTCTTCAGAAAGCTTTCTGTTGGACTGGTATATCCATATCCTAGAACTATCTGGTAATGTTTTGAAATCTGTTAACATTGATTTTTTTGGTTATAGGTCTGCTGCGGCCGCAATCATTTCTGCCACATCCATTACCTCTATGCTGTCTTCTTTTTCTTTTCCTTTAACTCCATCGGTCATCATCGTATTACAAAATGGACAACCGGCGGCGATCACATCTGGTTTAGTTTCCAGTGCCTCTTCGGTTCTTTCAATATTAATGTCTTTATCCCCGTTTTCTGGTTCTTTAAACATTTGAGCTCCACCCGCTCCGCAACAAAGTCCACGAGACTTGCATCTTTTCATTTCTACGAGTTCCACTTCCAATTTTCTTAATAGATCCCGAGGAGCTTCATATTCATTATTGGCTCTTCCTAGATAGCAAGGGTCGTGAAACGTAATTCGTTTTCCTTTGAATTTTCCACCTTCGACTTTCAGTCGGCCCTCATTTAATAAGGACTTAAGAAATTGTGTATGGTGCATCACCTCATAGGTTCCGCCTAACTCTGGATATTCGTTTTTAAGTGTATTGAAGCAATGCGGACAAGTGGTTACAATTTTTTTAATTTCATAGCCATTTAGAACTTGAATGTTCATCATAGCTTGCATCTGAAATAAAAATTCGTTCCCAGCTCGTTTTGCTGGATCTCCGGAGCATCCTTCCTCGGTTCCAAGAACCGCGAATTCTACTCCAGCATTGTTTAACAATTTTGCAAACGCCTTGCTAATTTTCTTAGCTCTATCATCAAAACTTCCTGCACAACCAACCCAAAATAGCACCTCAGGATTCTTTCCTTGGGCCATAAACTCTGCCATTGTTGGAACTTTTATTACTTCACTCATGCTTTATTTTTTAATAGATGCTCGTTAAACTTTACGTTTGAAATGAATTTCAATTGCAGACAACTGTGCTGGAGCATTCTCCTTTGGTGGTAACACCATGATAAGCTTATCTGCCACAATTGATTTAATTCTAGAAACTTCCTGCCCTTTCATTAGCAACTCTACATAGTTCATCTCACTATTTAAGCGCCAAGAACCAATGCTCTTCGTTCCGTCGTTACCGAGCAATAAATAGGAGCCATCGGTCTTAAATTCAAATTCAGTATTTGCTGCTCCTGGCTTTTGTTTCATTTGGGTTCCTTGCATCATGGCGTATTCCATTTCCCAACCCTTGCAAAGCATAGGGAGCAATTCTGAGTTATTTACCTCTACTTCTTGGGCAGTCAAAAATGACGAAGCTGCAAGAAATAGCATTATTGAAACCATGATTTTCTTTAATCGCATATTTAATCTTTAAAAACTTCAATGGTAACTTCCTTTTCCACTAAATCCGTAAACTTACCTTTATATCTAGTTGCTTTTACAAGGTGATTATCGATCCAGTGGTAATTACCACCGCGGGGTTTCCCCATTAACATTGAATGGAATTTGAAACCATGTTTATTTAACCATTGTTCTGTAACTTCTCTGTGCTCTTCCGTTCGTGAGGTGAAAAAACATATGATATGACCTTCATCATACCACTTATTCAATGTTTTAAGGGCATCAGGGTACAATTCGGCCGTAGCCATGCGCTCTGGTTCTTCATTTGGAATATCATCGCAGATAGTTCCGTCAATATCGATTAAGTAATTTTTAATTCCACCAGGCAGCACTGGGCTCACCGTTTCTCCTTGTTCCACTTTTTCATGCAACATCTTCTCTACGTCTTCTTTCTTCATGTTTTATTCGTTTTCACTTTAGTATTAGTTATTCTTTTATCCAATTTGCTCTATCCATTTGATTAAATGGCCAAGGAGCGGAATTATTTTCAATATTAGTCATAGTTACATTTAGCTCGGTTGGAGCGGCAGATTGTTCCATCACTAAGTATTGACGCATATCCATAATAATAGATAGTGGATCAATACTAACGGGACAGGCTTCTACGCAAGCGTTACAAGTTGTACACGCCCAAAGTTCTTCTGTAGAAATATAATCTCCCAATAATTGTTTGCCATCATCTTGAAAGCTTCCGTTGGCATCAATATTGGCTCCTACTTCCTGTAATCGGTCACGAGTGTCCATCATTATTTTTCGAGGAGACAGCTTTTTACCCGTTTGGTTTGCTGGACATTCACTGGTACATCTTCCACATTCGGTACAGGTATATGCATTGAGTAATTGAGTAGTGGTTAAATCCATTACATCACTGGCGCCAAACTTCGCGGGGGCTTCAGCTGCGTCCGCACCTTCTGGTGGTGCAGCAAAAGGATCTACATTTGGATCCATCATTAGTTTAACTTCTTTGGTAACCGATTCTAAGTTCTTAAATTTCCCTGGAGTAGTTAATTTTCCGAAGTAGACATTCGGGAAGGCCAAAATTATATGCAGGTGCTTGCTATAATAGAGATAGTTCAAAAATATTAGTATCCCAATAATGTGCAACCACCAAGCCGCTCTTTCAATAATTATAAGTGTAGATTCAGAAAGGCCATCAAGTAATGGCAACAAGTATTGACTCACAGGAAACGAACCTGCTCGCGAATAATGTTCAGCTCCAATGTTCTGTAATTGAAGGTCGGCTGCATTTAAGACAATGAACAAGGTCATGAGGACCATTTCAAAATAAAGAATTAGATTCCCATCGTTTTTGGGCCACCCCTCCATTTCAGGACTTAAGAAGCGCTTAATTCGTTGAACATTTCGTCTAAGCCAAAAAATTATTACAGCAATAAATACCAGAAGTGCCAAAATTTCAAAAGATGCAATTAGAAAATCATAAAAGCCGCCTAAAAACGAAAAGATTCTATGGGTTCCGAAAAGACCGTCAATAATGATCTCAAGTACTTCAATGTTTATAATAACGAAGCCTACGTAGACTACAAAGTGCATGAGCCCTGCAATTGGCCTAACGACCATTTTCGACTGCCCTAGTGCGATTCTAACGACGTTCCCCCAGCGTTCACTTTTATTTCCTGAAGTATCGGCTTCGCGCCCCAGCTTAATATTTCGAATGATCTTACGGATGTTCTTCGTAAAATAACCAATTCCCGCCACTAAGACGATTAGGAACAATATATTAGGAATGTACTGCATTATTGAATAGTATCTTTAGGAGGGTCGTACTGTTTTGCTCTTTTTCCGAATAAGGAAAAATGAACATAACGTTTTGGATTCAACTTCATATCTTGTAGTAATTGTTCTAACTGACCAGAAGCTCCAGTTAAGTTATTGTACAACTCTTCATCTTTCAATAATTTACCAACACTACCCTCTCCATTCTCTATACCGTCTGCAATGTTGTTTAGTTTGGCGATTGCTCCTTCCATGTTGCGCATCATTTCACCCACTTCAATTTGAGAAAGCGAATCGGATAATTTAGCAAAGTTCTTTGAAGTAACATCTAAGTTTTCAAACGTATTTGATAGCTTGTCTTTATTGTCACCTAACAAGTTTTTCATGTCACGAGAGGCGCTATTAAAAGAGGTCATGGTCGCATTAAGATTGGCGATACTAGATCTTAAATTATCCCGAGTATCTTCATTCAATACTTCGTTCACACCACCTAGCATGGTATCTAGCTTTGAAAGTGTACTCATGAGGCTAGTTTCTAGGGGATCAAATTTATCCATAATACCGTCCAACAATCCAGCATGTATTTCGCCCGACAAGGTATCTCCAGATTTAGCGGTGTTGGCAGGGTCATTTATGGGGATAATACCCAGGTTATTCCCTCCAATAAAACCACTACTGTAAATTTCCACCATACTCTTTTTTGAAAAAGAAAAATCTTTTTTTACTGAGAAGGTAACTAGTAAGCCTCCTTGAGCATTCGCAAAGTCTATCGACTCCACTTTACCTACCTGCAGACCATTAATGGTAACAGGGGCACTAGGCGCAAGACCTGCCACATTATCATATTTTACGTAAAAAGTTCTAATGTTATCGAAAAGACTCGAATTTTTCAAGAAGTTATACCCAAAAATAAATAGAAGGATTCCTGCTATAACTAAAATACCGGTTTTAACTTCTTTAGTAAGTGCCAAATGTTCGTTTTTTTATACTCACAAATTTAGAAATAAATATGGTAAAGTATTGCATTAAAAAAAAGTTTATGAACTTTTTAGTAACAGCATATACCGTTTGATTTGTTGAGGCTATGTACAGAAATGAGAATTTCTAATACGGTTAATTCTTAATTAATTCGATACCGTCTTCTTTGATAATAATTTGCTTGTCTTTGTACAAACTTCCAATTGCTTTTTTAAAGCTCTTTTTACTTAGTCCGAGTTCATTTTTAATGGTCTCAGGAGCTGTTTTGTCGTGAATAGGTAAGAATCCTCCTGCTGCCTTTAACTCCTCTAACAGATAATTTGCATTAGGCTCAATGCTTCTGTAGCCTTGTTTCTGCAATACAAGATCCACTTTATTGTCCTCTCGAATTTTATTGACATAGGCCTTTAACCTATCTCCTGTTCTAATATCTTCAAAAATATCGTCTATATAAATGAGGCCTTTATGTTTACCATTAATAATGGCATTAGCTCCTTTATCGGTTAAGTGTGTGATCATTATATCGACTTCATCGTACTTGGAAATGGTAAGGTGATCGTTATTCAGGTATTTATTGGTTTTACTCGATCCAACTAAACGTCCAGTTTTATCATCTAAATAAAGGTACACAATGTACCAATTCCCTTCTTTCATTGGCCTAGCTTGCTCCTTAAAAGGTACAAACAACTGTTTAACCAATCCCCAATCCATAAATGCTCCAAATTTATTGACGGCGCTGCAGTGGAGATATCCAAATTCATTTAGAGTAAGAAACGGAGCGTCGGTGGTTGCCACCGGGCGTTCTTCATTATCTAAATAAAGAAATACGTTTATAGTTTCGCCTATTTCAAAATTATCTGGTTTATATCTATTAGGTAACAAAACTTCATTCTCTTCATCATCGCCTAAAAAGAGACCTGGTTCCGTGTCACGAAGTATCGTGAGTTCTTGGTATTTTCCGAATTCTAGCATACTTTTGCAAATGTACGATAAACCATTGCTTTTCGAAATATGAGCGCATGATTTAATGTATGTCCCAATTGCATGAAGAAAAATTTTATATCTCATCTACCTGGTCAGCTTGAACTGGAGCAACGAATAGAGCAAAATGCTGGAATCATCACGTTCTATGGCAACATTGTAGTAGTAGAATTTAGTGAAGGATTTACCGTTTCATACAGCACTGCATTTTCTATGTTACTGAAAGGTCTTAGCATTTTAAGAATGAGACCTTGGATTTATATTTCGCATAGAAAACACTCTTATGCGGTTAACCCAAACGATTATAAGTATTTGAATAAAGTTCCTACGCTAAAAGGCCTCATTGTTCTTAGAGCTGAAGAAATGAGCAACCCAATGGAGGATTTAGAGGAGAAATTCTGTAAAAAACCATTCTTTGTTGTGAATACAATGGAGGAAGCTGTCAAAATTGCAAACGAATTACTTGGCGCTAAAAAAAAGCTTAACAGCACTAAGTAAAGGTGGTCTACAAGATGTTGATCTAAATAACCCCATCAGCGAATAAAATCGAAATATTCTAATAATATCCGGTCATTTATGTTCGAAGGAGTAAAAACTTCTAATATTCTTGGAACGCTGGATTCGTCGTAAAAATCGCCGAGCGCAGATTCTAGTGACTCGGTTGAATGAGCGTCTCGGTATTCAAAACCGTATAATTGAGCTACTTTCTCAGCAGTTAATTGATGGTTTGTTTCAAAAAATTTCGAGAAATTATCGCTGTCTTTGTTTCCAGGTAAAATTCTGAATATTCCACCCCCACTATTATTAACTATGATAATTCTAAAGTCTTTTCTGATATAATTATTCCAGAGAGCATTGCTATCATAGAAAAAACTTAGATCGCCCGTTATAAATACAGTCTGCTTAGAGGAAGCATGGGCTGCTCCAATAGCAGTGCTTGTACTGCCATCGATTCCGCTAGTTCCTCGATTACAAAAGACATCGAAACTGGCGTGTAGACCGAACAGTTGTGCATATCTAATTGTAGCGCTGTTTGCAAGCTGTAACTGAATGTTTTTTGGGGCCTCTTTGAATAGCGTATTAAAAACCGAAAAATCTGAAAAAGGAATATGCTCTAGATATCTTTTATGACCCATAAGACGATGTGTTTTTGTATTCAACCAAAAGTTTCGATAAGTTGACTTAACTTGCTTAATATTAGATATAAATTGTGTCATAAATGAATTTACATCTGTATCGAAATGATATTTTAATTTAAAAAAAGTATCATACCCTTTGTATGGATCTATATGGTAGTGATCTTTGGGGGCATACTTCCTCAAAAAAGCCTTTATTTTCTTGGAAACAATGAGTCCTCCAAAAGTCAATAAAAGATCTGGCTTAAGATTCTTAAAGCCGTCTTCGTCTAAAGGAGCGATTAGTTGATCTATGGCTGGGAAAATATGCTCATGGTGCAAATTAGAAGTAGTCTCGGTCAATATGATAACGCTCTCATCCTGTACTAAAGAGTCTAAATATTTCTGCTCTAAGCTATTTGGAGCCAATACCCCTACAAGAATCATTTTTCTGCTGGCTACGTTCCATTGCTCGACAAAGTCCATATAGACGTGACTTAAGGGGTCAAAATTAGAATGTGTTTGGTCGAGATTTATATGGACGGGTTGCACCATTTGAGATGCCACTGTTTCATATAACGGTTCAGAAAAAGGTACATTGATGTGAACTGGGCCTTTTTTCGTAATTGAAATATTAAAAGCCGTATTGATAAGGTTCTCATTAGAATCTTGATACTTCTCTCCTTCTTTGCAGTTGGCATTATACAAAATATGATTGGAGAATACGCCTTCCTGTTTAATCGTTTGACCGTCTCCAATTTCAACTAGATGCTCAGGTCTATCTGCTGAAATAATCACAAGCGGTATATTGCTGTAATAGGCTTCTGCAATAGCGGGATAATAATTTAGTAATGCCGAGCCAGAAGTACATACAAGTGCGACAGGGTGATTTAATTGTTGAGCGATGCCAAGTGCAAAAAAGGCTGCACACCGTTCATCTACGATACTGAAATTTTTAAAAGCCGAGTTCTCTGTAAAACCTATGGTTAAAGGGGCATTTCGCGATCCAGGTGAAATAACTATATGATCAATCTTCTTTGCGAGGCATAATTGAGTTACCGTTTGCGAAAGGATTTTCTTTGAAAATTTCATTATTACAAAGGTACGAACAAGGAAACAAAATTTAAAGAAAAGGCTCCAATACCTGAAGCATAGTTTGAAGTTTATTTCGTGTTTCTTCCCATTCAGCCTCTGGTTGAGAGTCTACCGTAATTCCGCCTCCTACATAGATATAGGCCTTGTCCCCTACAATTTTCATACACCGTAAGTTAACATAGAATTCTGAGGTACTTTTAAGCGTATCAAGAACTCCTAGAAAACCGGTATAAAATGTACGATTATACCCTTCATTTCGTAAAATGAATTCTTTTGAAAGCGCTCTTGGAGTACCGCATACGGCGGGTGTTGGGTGTAAAGCCTTGGTTAGCTGATTATAATGAATTTTAGTTTTTTTCAAAATCCCTTGAATATCTGTGCGAATATGAACCACACTTCCAGCTTTATAGGTATGCGTTGGAGAAGGCTTCATAATTTGAGTAAAATTCTCCAGTTGTTTAAAAATTGAATGAGTAACTAACTTCTGTTCATTTTTTTCCTTATCGGTCCAAACGGCCTTTTTATTGGGATCATATTTTTGAGTTCCAGCGAGCGAAGTTGTACTAAATTCTGCTCCTTTTGTTTTTAGCAATAGTTCCGGAGTGGCGCCACACCACAGGCCTGTATTAGGATGAAACCAGATGTAACGAAAGGTCGCTGGATAAGCGTTCAGGATTCGGTCTAGCAACGTTCTTAAATTAAATGTACTTAGTGTTATCTCCTTTTCTCTAGAAACCACAATTTTTTCGGCAGTTTCGGAAATAATCGTATTTATGGCATCTGTTACCAGTTTTTTATGTCGTGTTTTTTCAGAATTACAACTTAGAACATTCACAGGAAGCAGTGCTACTTCCTTTTTCTCTATGGCCGCCTTATAGATCTCCGACTCCGCGGTCGAAATACAATAGGTAGTTTTTTCTTCATCGAATGGCGCAAAAATAAAACCGGATTGATCGAAGCAGTGATTACCCATATTAGTGGCATTGGGCCCAGTGATAAGGGTCACTTCATTAGTGTCTGGTATGGAATAGGTTATAAACGGTTGCTTTTTTGAAAAAGACGCTTCCATGGCGTCTTGGAGGAGATGAAATTCATTCATTTTTACAAAGGCAAAGAAAGAGTGGTTAGTTTTACTAAAGAAATAAGTTGATCTTTTTCATTTACAATGCGAATTTGCCATAATTGGGTGGTTCTTCCTTTATGAAGAATCGTCGCTTTTGCATAGACATATCCCTCACGAATACCTTTCACATGGTTAGCGGCTATTTCAATTCCTCGAATGCTTACGTTACGATCACTCATAAAAATCATAGCTCCAGCACTACCCACACTTTCAGCTAGCGCTACTGAAGCCCCTCCATGAAGCACTCCATCTGGTTGATGAACCTTAGAATTAACGGGCATTCTGGCAGTGATCGAATCTTCGGTAAAATCGACAAACTCTATAGACAAGGTTTCCATCAAGGTGTTCTTGCAAATAGCGTTGCATTTTTTCAGAATCATTTCTTTGGTCTCGGTCATAACTATAACTTGTTCCTACGGATTAGGGATTTGAAAATTTCAGAAAAACAAAACCTAACATCATTCTTAATAATTGAATGTAAAATTGGTTTTACATTTGTAAAAATACGAAACGAAAAGTATAATGTCTTCAGAAAAACAGATTAGCTACACACATCGCAATTCATATTCTACTTTAAATGAATGTACCGATACCACTAAAAATGTTTGGTTGGTATTTCATGGAATGGGCTATTTAAGCAGGTATTTCATACGTCATTTTGCCAAACTCGACCCACTTGAAAACTTTATAGTTGCGCCTCAGGCTCCATCTAAATATTATCAGGGCACCGCTTTCAAACATGTGGGGGCTTCATGGCTTACCCGGGAGAATACCCTTGAAGAAACAAAGAATGTACTTAATTATGTAGATGCGGTCTGGAATGCTGAAAAGCCCTCTCACGATGTACGATTGATAATCTTAGGTTACTCTCAAGGAGTTTCTATTGCTACACGATGGATGGCAAGTAGAAAAATGCACTGTGATGAATTGATACTCCATTCTGGCGGAATTCCAGTTGAGTTGGTTGCAACCGACTTTAAATATCTATCCAAAAGCACCAACGTTACCTATCTATATGGCGATGAAGATGAGTACATTACGGAAGCCAGAAAAACGGAAGAACATTTAAAGGGCTCAAAACTTTTTGGAGAAAGGCTGAAAGTCCATGTTTTTAAAGGTATTCATGAGTTTTATGTACCTTTCATCGATCAGATAATCCGAAAATTCTGACAAAATAGAGTGCATTTCGTCGATTATTTTTGGCTGTTTATCTTTAATGTTGTTATTTTACCTCAGATTTGTAAGAAATTACATAACCTCAACAACATGAAAAGTAAATTTTTATTCTTTTTTGCCCTCCTAGTCAACGCGACTTTATTTGCACAAGTTCCTGAAAAAGAAACGCTAGCGCTTCAGGATTTGTACAACGCTACTCAAGGAAATAACTGGAACCAGAAATGGGACTTAAACCAAGAAGTATCTACTTGGCCAGGTGTTACCGTAGAGCAAGGTCACGTTACTGAAATTAGAATGCTTTTTAATAACCTACAAGGTACCCTACCTGCATCTATTGCAGACCTTTCAAATTTAAAAGTATTAGAATTGTCTTTTAACAAGTTAACTGGTGAAATCCCACCCCAATTGGGAAACATCAAGACGCTTGAAGTAATTGCATTAAACGGAAATAAGATTAGCGGTGCTATCCCCAATAGTATTGGAAGTCTTACGCAGTTAAAGCAATTACATCTTAGTAGTAACAAGTTAAGTGGCAACCTACCCACTTCACTTAATCTATTATTGAGTTTAGAAGTTTTTAATGTTTTTGATAATAACTTATCTGGAGCCCTACCAGTAGAGTTAGCAAGTAGCCGTAACCTTAGAGAGTTTATGGTTGCAGAAAATAACTTTAAAGATACTTCACAGATCTCAACCATTCTTTTATCAAACTCTGGTGCGCATTTCGACTTTAGAGAACATGCATTTGTACCTACTGGAAAAACCATTATCGCTATTGAAACGAGCGACGACGATAATTAATATAGTTTTCATAAATATTGTTTCAAGTTAGTAGAGCCTTTTTTTTTAAAAGGCTCTTTTTTTTTAAAACAAAAGGGAGCCAAGTCTCTATTGAAACTTGGCTCCCTCCCTATTTTACATACACGACCTTTTGTCTTGTAATACTAGATAAGTATGACTATTGTCCGCTTCCGCCCTTTCTCTTTTTCATTCGACGCTGAATTTTATCGATGGCAGACTCTATCGATTTCTCCGGTTCAATAACATTGTAAGGACCCCAAAAGTCTGGGTCTTTAAACCCAGAGACCTTATCACTCAGCACCACTGTAGGCTTTAAGACGTTTTTAGGAGCTGCGATAAGCCCTTTATCATTGGATTCCCAGTCGGTAACGGCCATTTCACTAGACAAGGAATAAACTTGGTTGAAAAGTCTTCTGCGTTTGTTAATTTTAAACGATAAGTCCACACTTCCATATCCGTAATACCATTTACCGTCCTTTTCTCGATATTCTACATGATAATTTGCTCTTAACGGTCGAACATCGATATCTCTAGGCTTCTTTTTTACAAAGATATCGTTCGCTCCTCTTGAATTTTTTAGGTTAAGACTATAGTCGGCTCTTGTAAGCGCTAAGGCTTCCGAGTCTATATATAGTTTTCCTTCATAGAATGGGTCGTCAATATTTTCTTTCTGGGTGAAGTTAATTACATACACTGGTTTCCCATTAATAGTACTAGGCGTGTCGAAACTGTAATCGTAGTAGCCAATTGATGTTTGGGTAAATATAAATTCTGGATACTTCATTACATCGATATATAAGGTAGAAAAAGGCCCTCCTTGTAGTTTGACTGCCACTGTATCCAATCTTCTATAATCTGTACTCTTTCTAGCCTTGTGGAGTTCTATAACGTCTTTTTTAGAAGAAGAATAGGGCTCTTTATAAAGATTAACTACCGCTTCGGTTAGAGATACGTTCCTATTCCTTCTTTTAATGGTTTCTCGGTAGAAGGCGGTCATCTTAGTATTCTCTTTCATACTATTGTCCGCTTTCTTTTTAAATACGGTTCTTACGAGTGCCTCGGCATTGGTAAACGTAGTTACATTTACCTGAGAGAGTTCCGTAATTTGTTGGGTAAGCATGATGGGAGTTTCTTCCTTAATCTCCGAAAGCAACATGTTTGCGCTTTGGTAGCCAAGAAGGGAGAACACAACGGTGTTAGCCGCATTTTCAGGAACTTTTAGCGTAAACTGCCCGTCTGAATTTGTAATAGTATTGATGTTCGTATCCTCTACCCTTATACTTACAGACTCGAGACCGTTAGAAGATATATTATCTACAACCTTACCTTTGTACTCCACATAGTTTTCAAGCTCTTGCGCATTCATCGTTGGAATACTTAAAAGTAATCCAAGAACAGATATGAAACTTATTCGAAAAGTGAGATGAACTAATTTTTTCATAACAGATTATTTTAAAGATTTATAAAATTTCAGTGTAAAACTGACAAAACTTTCTATTAAAGATACAACATAATACCTTCTTTTGCTGCGTTTTAACACTCTATATGGTTAACATTTATAAATATTAACTTGCATAGGCCTTTCTGTATTTTGAAGGTGTATCATCATTGAACTTGGTAAATGCCTTGTAGAAAGTAACCTTATTATTAAAACCAGACTCTAAGGCGATGGCCTCAATTTTATAAGGTGCATATTCTGGATCTCTCAACAGATTCTTAGCGTATTCTATCCGATGTTTGTTTACATAATCGTTGAAATTTTCTTTGATGTATTCTGAAAAGGTCTGCGAAATATGATAGTGCTTTTCATTGAGGTTTCTACCCAGCGTTTTGACGGTTAAATTATTCTGAAGAAACAGCTCTTCTTTTTTGAAGCTTACCTCTATCTTCTTATGGATAGCCGACATATGTTTTTTATCTAAATTTGAACTGAAATACTTCTTCCTAATTTGTTTTAAAAATTTAGGGTCCTTGTATAAGATATAACCAACCGAAAACACCATAATACCATTGACTAGGTAATAAATCGAAAAGTCGCGCCAACTTCCAGCATAGTGTGTTAGGTATCCAATTATAATTGAAGAAGTGCCGTATACCGACACCAGTAAAATTGCGTACAATGTATTGTTACGTGGTACTTTGCTCTTATTCTTTAGCACAAACAAGATACTCGCTATCGCATACACAAAAAGCTGACCAGCCAAGGTGTAATTCCAAATCATGGTCACTGTCCAGAAATTATCATAAATATATTGTGCGCGCTCCTGTCCTGGAAGAAAGAGAATGTCTCCAAAAAACACCCAAAATAAAACTATGGGTAATAAATGAAGCAGATCCATCCATCGCAATCGCTTTTTATCTATAAAAATTGTTTCAAGATGAACGTAAAGGAAAGGCCCAAATAGGAATCCAACTTCAAAATAAAATAGAATTACAAACTGAGGGTATTGATCTACCAAGCCACCTGAGCCATAAAGGAAGAGTAACATATGACAACCAAAAATAAGCGTGAGAAAGGCGACTGTTGCACTTTTTAATCCAGAATCTCTAAAGAACAATCCACCCGCTACAAAAAATGATAGCAATGCCTGAATTAAAATTATATAACGAATAAACTCTACCATACGAATTTCGAAATTACAAAATCCAAAATCTCATTCAAAGCATTGTTCCCAACCAGTGAGCCTTCATTTATATAAAACGGCGCTAAAAGTGTAAATATTAATTATTTCTTATCTATTTACGGAATATTCCACTATTTGCTTTCAGTATAAGGAAGCCTCCTGTAAAGAACATTAGAAGACTGTAGACCGCAGGAGCAATCGCAAAAGCAGTATTATTTAATAGGACTACCGCAATAGTAATAGCAAGAGTTCCATTTTGAATGCCAGACTCAATAGAGATAGACGTAGCCTGAGCTTTATTAATTTTAAATATTTTGGCCGAGTAATAACCTACGAGCATAGTGAGAACATTGAGCAGAAAAGTAGCCACCCCCGCCTTTTGAAAGTAATTTACAAAGTTCTCATGCTCTTTTATCACTAAACCAATAATTATAAGAGCTAGCACTAGCCCAGAAGCAATTCTCACTGGTCTGGCCATTTTACTGGCGAAAACAGGTTTAAACCGACGGATCATCATTCCTAAAAATACAGGAATCACAACAATCGCTAATATCTGAATAATAGTCTGAGGTACATTGAGCTGTATAACAGAAGCTCCATCAGCGAAATAGGATAATGCAAAGTTTACCCAAAAAGGTATGGTAAGGATGGTAATTAGACTACTAATGGCCGTTAAGGATACTGAAAGTGCGAGATCGGCCTTTGCCAAATACGAAATTAAGTTAGAGGTTGGGCCTCCTGGGCAAGCGGATAAAATCATAATCCCGATAGCAATTTCAACGGGCAAATTTAAAACAAGCGTCAGTCCAAATCCAATAAGCGGAAGAAGAATAAGCTGATTAAATAATCCAATAAAAATAGCACGAGGATAGGTGAAAATTCTTTTAAAATCAGCAGGCACAAGCGTTAGTCCCATTCCCAACATAATGATAATTAAGGATCCAGCTAGAATTGCAGTTGATAGATTGTCCACGAAATTAAAAACTATTAGAGGTTAATTAAAGGTACGGAAATAAATGATAGTTAAACGTCAAATCTCTTTTCCGGAAAAGCCAGGTGACAACGATACCCTGACAAGCAAGCTGTAACTAATTGATTCGTAAATATTTATAGGTGTTTAAATTCACTTATGAATCTTTATTTATTTAAAAAAATTACTGAATGAACCGTTTCTAATCCTAATGAAGAAAGGCCAATTGAAAGAATTGTATATAATTTTACCCCTTGGTGTGCAGATCATCTTAGCATTTAGCCTAAATTCGGTTCCATAAATCAAATCCAATGTTTCAATACTACCCTATTGTGCTTATAATTCAAGGCTTTTGTATATATCACGCCTATAAATCTAATGCGGATCAAAAGTGGTTTTGGCTCATCATTTTTCTTCCACTAATTGGAGTGGGACTTTATCTCTATGATCATTTTTATAGTAAAGAGAAGGTTGTTTCTATTACGGAGGGAGTAAAAGGAATTGTAAACAAAAATTATGAGATTGAAAAATTAGAACAAAAACGGTCCTTAACAGACAGCGACTTAAATAAAACGAACTTAGCCGATAAATATGCAGAAATAGGTATGTACGACAAGGCTATACTTCTATACGAATCTTGTTTAAATGGAACTGAAAGTGATGCTCCCGATGTTCTCAAATCTATTTCTTACGCTCATTACCTAAACAAAGAGTACGCAGATTGTGTAAAGTATGCGGAACAATTGATCGCAAATAAAGAGTTTCACAAGAGTGAAGAGAAAGTAGGCTACGCTTGGTCACTTTATCATTTGGGAGAAACAGATAAGGCAGAAATCACCTTTAAAGAAATGGATGCACGTTTCACTAATTACGTCCATCGCTTGGCCTACGCCCAATTCCTAAATTTAACGGATAGGCAAGAAGAATCTACTACTTTCTTAAACGATCTTCTTACGGAATTTGACCAAATGCTTCCACTTGAACGAAAGGACAAAAGGGATGTTCTAAATGCAATTAAATTAGAACTTAAAAATCAGGAAAGTTAACACCCTTTTGATAACCCACGAAACCAAAAATTGAGTTTTCAAAATTATAGAGAATTGTTTTACAGCTAGTTATAAACTATTCTATTCATATTTCCTTTATTTTTTTAGCTGAAAAACAAATCCGTCAAATATCTACGGGAATCCCGCAGCCACAAGGAATATAAACTTTGTACATTTAGTTATGCAAGTTAGGTCCCTCTTTAATTTATAACACACTGTTATTCGCAAGGGTTGGAGAGGGATTTTGAAAAAAAAGATGATATGAAGACGTATGCTGCCAACGACATTTTTCGAATGCGAAAAAACGACACTAAAGATCTGCTCAATATGGAAGTTCATATTGTAATGAAACCTGGATGGACTGGACACTGCAATACCTATGAAGGCGTTGTAGAAACTGTTGGTTTATCCTTAAACGATCCAGATGTTCCAGTTGCCCTGGGATTAATAACTGAAGTTGGAGAGGCAGCGATCATACCACTGCTAAACATTAGTGAAATGACCGTTGACGATGAAGATGATTTTGACATGACTTTAAAAGAAGCACAATAAAAAGAGACTTTTCGCCCGAAACCCGTCCCCTCATTTTTCTTACCCTACTATTTTTCATTTTTAAATGTTGAAGATGATTTCATTTCTTTAATTGCTTAGAAAATACCAAGTTCATTAATCGTTTATCGATCCATTAGAAAAGGCAAATACAATTTGTATTTTTGCATACGATGATTAACAACGATACTATTGTAGCATTAGCAACTCCTGCAGGAGCGGGAGCAATTGCAGTGATTAGGCTTTCTGGCAAGGAGGCTATTTCAATTTCTTCGGAAATTTTCACATCTATTTCTGGTAAGGTTTTAAATGACCAAAAGACACATACCGTTCATCTAGGTCATTTAAAGGATGGAGAACGTGTTATTGATGAAGTCTTGGCTACTATTTTCAAGAATCCTCATAGTTATACAGGAGAAGATGTGGTGGAGTTTTCCTGTCATGGAAGTAATTATATCCAACAAGAAATTATACAACTATGTTTGCGAAAAGGTTGCCGAACGGCGCAAGCTGGTGAGTTTACTTTGAGATCGTTTTTAAATGGAAAAATGGATCTGAGTCAGGCAGAGGCCGTAGCCGATCTTATAGCCAGTGACAGTGCTGCCAGCCACCAATTGGCTATGCAACAAATGCGCGGCGGATTCTCTTCAGAAATAAAACTACTGCGTGAAGAACTCTTAAATTTTGCTTCGCTTATCGAATTAGAACTAGACTTTGCAGAAGAAGATGTCGAATTTGCTAATAGGGAGGAATTTCAGAAGTTAATTTCAAAAATCACTCAGGTTTTAAAAAGACTAATCGACTCTTTCGCTACGGGTAACGTACTCAAAAATGGTATTCCTGTAGCTATTGTAGGAGAACCAAACGTAGGTAAATCTACCTTATTAAATGCTCTTTTAAATGAAGAAAGAGCCATTGTAAGTGACATTGCCGGCACCACTAGAGATACCATTGAAGACGAAATAAGTATTGGCGGAATCGGTTTTCGATTTATCGATACGGCTGGAATTAGAGAAACAACAGATACTATCGAAGGCCTTGGAATTAAAAAGACATTCGAAAAAATCAAAGATAGTCAAGTAGTGATTTATTTGGTAGATGGCAGTGAGTTAGCAACTAAAGAAGTAGACAATCTTCAATTAAAAATACAAAAAATTAAAAATCGATATCCCCAAAAGTCTTTGGTGGTAATTACCAACAAAATAGATCAATTATCGAAGGAAGAACGTACCATCTTAGATGCTAAATTTTCTATTTTAGCGTCTGTTACTTCTTCCATAATTGCTATTTCTGCTAAAACTGGTGAAGGCGTCGAAGATTTGAAGACTACCCTACTCGACTTTGTGAATACGGGAGCTTTACGGAATAACGAGACAATTGTGACCAACACCCGTCATTACGATTCTCTATTAAAAGCCCTCGAAGAGATCTCAAAAGTACAAGAAGGAATTGATTCTGGTTTGAGTGGCGATCTATTGGCAATTGATATTAGACAAGCGCTGTACTATTTTGGTGAAATCACTGGGGAAATTACCAACGATGATTTACTCGGTAATATTTTCGCTAATTTCTGTATCGGAAAGTAAATAAGTGTCTTATTTGGTCTCATCCAGTTTTATTTAACTAAAAATCAAAAAGTTGTTAAATATCACTTCTCTTTCCCCTTTCTCTTAATCTCCTATTTTCATATAGTTATTGCAGTCTTCATCCAATTCATCAATTCCACATTGAATTTAAATTTGGATCCAGTATGAGCTTTGAAAAAGCATCTTACATTTTCGGAGTTTTTATAATTGCCGGTAATGAAGGTTTGTTTTGTCAATTTTTCCGTGTTTCAATCAAAATTGGACATAGGGTTCAACTTTTTCTTTTCTTTTTGCTCTTTTCCGGTTTTCAGGTAATACGTGATTCTACTGGCTATTTCAATTTTTCCGCCAGTAATACGCAAGCCTTTTGACCGGCAAAAAATAATAAATTTTTTCTTGAGCCAATAGAACTCATTAAAATCCTTTATAGAAATCTCTTTTGTTAATTCGGGTCTTTTTTTAATTAACTACAGGTGTAATTATATATATGTTTCAGTTATTTAGTCGCTAGTAGCTTATATTTTTATTCGATTAGTCATTAAACATCCTATTTTTAATAATTCCACATTTTTAATCCAATAAAGCCAACACTCCACAAATACCATGATAGCGCCAATGCACCCACGGAAGTTAGGATGTAAAAAACCTTAAAACTATTAAATTTCGGTAACCTAAACCCTTTATATGTCGCCCATATTGCCATTAGTACAAAAGCATAGGAACTTAAATACATTAGCAAAGAGGAAAAGTTTAATCCCGATAAGGATTTTAAATCACTCACCGTTATTCCAAACCCAACAAAAATGAAACTGAACAAAATACCTACTCCAAAAAGAACAAGATGATTGAAAGGACTTTTTTTGTTTTTTCTAAATCTATTTCTAATGAGCCATATTAAACTATATACAGTGAATATCGATAATAGAATTAAGGATATTACCAACCCAAAAAACATAAAAACTCTTATTGACCTTGATTTTCGGACCGTATAATTATCATTAATCCATAAAACACGGTTTTGGGAATCACTCACCATTAAAACTACAGAGGGAACCCCTTCCCCATTCAAGTAAAATTGGTGATTACCTGCATAGTACAAAGTATCTTTAGTTTTACCTAATAGCGTTCTTGTAATTACCTTTTCATCTTGAAAATCCAAAGTCAACCCGGCAAGCATATCATCTGGAAACGTCGTGAGTTTACTTTTTGGGCTTCTGAATTCGTAAAAACCTGAAAATTTTGCTTTTATTGATTCTGGGATTGTATAAGTAACCCTCTCAGTGGAGTCTCTATATTTATTATCTAAGAGATACTTTAAAATTACATCTACTATTTCATTGGCATCCCCATTTCTATTAATTGCCACAGCCACGCCTATATCAGCATCTCGCGAGTATATATATCGCGCAGTAAAACCATCAATCTGCCCCCCATGGCCATGAAATAGATAGCCATTTTTCCAAATAGTGTAATTGCCCAATCCATATCCAACTTCTAAACCATTCTTTGCGGCCATCGAAGTTTTAGGGTTTTCAATTCTATCAAATTCTTTTTTTGAAAATACAATGGTATCTCGCCTGAGCATATGTTGAAGGTACTGAGACATATCAATTGCATTGGCACAAAAGTCTCCTGCAGGACTTCCATTTATTTCTGTAAACTGGATAGGGTTCAGTTCCCTACCTTCTCGTTGATATCCTTGGGCAAATAAGATATTCTTTGGTTTATTAAAATAATAGCCTGCAGAAGGCATCCCGATAGGTTTCAGAATGTTTGTACTAATATATTCATGAAAAGAAACATTGGATAATTTTTCTATCAAATGACCGGCGAGAATGTAGTTTGGATTAGAATAGGCTTTTCTTGTTCCTGGCGGCCACCTTGCATGTAGCGATTTGGAGTGGTCATGAACCATATTTATCATCGGTGGCAATGAGCGATACTTTGTATTGTAGATCGTATGAAAGTGAAAATCCTCAAAACCTGAAGTATGTTCCAAGAGATGAGCAATTCTAACTGGGGATTTGTTCTTCCATTCATTAGAAAACGGAATGTTCTTATCTATTTCAATTATTGGGGTATATAAATCATAAGGCGAATCTTTTACCAATTTA
The DNA here is from genome assembly GCA_947495135.1 of uncultured Flavobacteriaceae bacterium. Taxonomy (GTDB): domain Bacteria; phylum Bacteroidota; class Bacteroidia; order Flavobacteriales; family Flavobacteriaceae; genus Aureisphaera. The sequence continues at coordinate 672,661 of CANLXN010000001.1, read as the reverse complement.
TAAAGCCCCATTGCGGTAAAAGATTTGGAAATTGAGCCTTGTCGAAATAAATGTTGCTCCGTAACTTTTTCTTGTTTTTGAATATCTGCATACCCTAAACCACCTGCAAAGATTGTGGTGTCGGAAGTAACGATGCTAACCATTGCACCTGGAATTAATTTATCTTCAAGATAGTTCTCTAAATTATTAATTAGCCTATTCGTATTGACTTGACTATAGCTTTGATTAGCATAGAATAAGAGGGAAATCAGAATTATTATTTTCTTGGTTGATTTTTTCATTTTTGTTTTTTCATTGATGTCGATGCGAATGCAATTGTAAGAGGACTCATAAAATTCCACTGTGTCTATTATAGTATTTCTTTGGATAACTTTTCGGTATATCCTGTGAATGTGCATGTAGCCGTATTGTCTTTAGTTTTTCCGTTTCTCTAATTGATATTATTGTTTTCACACAAGCCAGTTAAACTAGTACTTTCTAACTAGACTGTTTTGGTACTCTTTCGCTACGTCACTTTTATAAATTTTATCTATCTGATGGGTGTAAGGGTCGGTCATTATTCGATTTTTTTTATAAAGAGACCTAGCTAAACTAATATTTTCTAAATACTTATCTTCTTGCTTCGTAGCTTTATAAACCAAAGACAGATAATACCTGTTTTCAGCACAGTCGTATTCTTCCAATTGAGAAAAAAATGCCTTCTCTGCTTTTTCAAATTGTTCTATTTCTAGATATAATACTCCTAAATGTAGATGGTCATACAAACCGACTTTATCATCGTTAGCTTTAATTTGGTCTTCAATAATAGAAATTGCCTTTTTCTTGTTTCCTATCATTTTGTAACATAATGCTCTAGCAATATGAAGATGATACATGCCATTCTGCGAATAGCCGATATTTTGATCTGTAAGGCTGTCAAGCTTCTCGATATCTGATATGGCACTTTCATAGTCTCTAAAAAATTGAAAATGGCCCCATCCTCGATACCCGAGATGTTCTACTGGATTCAAATCAACTGCCTTATCCATTAGTTTCTTCCACCTAATGAAATCTCCCGTTTTCAAATAAGCAACAGATTTAGCGCGATAGGGCTCACTGTAATCTGGACATATTTCTATGGCCTTATCATGAACCTCATGGAACTCTCTTCGTAATTGAAAATAACGTGGTGCCTCTTGCAAAAAAACACAAGCTTTATATTTACAATCGTCACCATTCCATTTAAAAACATTGCAATTTTTTTGAGCCGTCGCGGACCAAATAATGGTGAAAAAAAATAAGAAGATTTTGGGTATATCTTTCATCAGGGCATAATTTCTATTAATTCTCCATTCGCTATTTTGAAAATCAGGTATTGGTAGTAGTCTCTCATTTTTGCGCCTGCCTGCATTGGCTTCCAACCTTTGAAATTTTTGATTAGACTCAATAGCTGGTCCGTTATATCATCTGCATATGCTACCTTCTGATAGTCAGAATTCATAGCAAGCAATCTAAATCTACCAGCTTCACCCCTACAGTTTACTATGAATCGTATTCTTATTAAGCCAGATTGATTTGCCTCAGGTATAATCCTATACCGTTTTTTAAAATATCGAATCAGCGCAGATTTTTCCCCTTTGAAAACTTTTTCATTGAAAGCATAGTATTGTATTATATGCTCTTGAATACCGCAAATTTCAAAATCTCCGTCGGTTTCCTTGTCATGAAATATTTCGCCTACAACATTTTTAATAGTGTCGGATTCTACTCTTTCTTTTCCTTTACATGAGAATAGGCTGGTAAGCAGAATTACCATTAATAAACATGTTACTTTTATAGTCATTTTCAGTTAACAATTTTAAGAATTCTGATCTTCAAAAACCAATCAATACCTAGCGAATCAAGTCGTCTCATGATTTTGTGGAACTCTTCGCACCACGGAATTAGCTTTTTTGTTATACCAAAAAGCATAGAAACTTTCAGAGGTAGTCAAAACTACCCGCCACTGAATATCTAGCATATTTTCATTTTCATAGGCTACCAATAGTTTATTCCAATCAATATTAACAAATACTTGGAGATCTAAATGAGCAATAACTTCTTTGTCATTCAACACGGCCATCCAAATAGGACTGCTTAAATGTTCTATTATATGGGTTTTAACCTCAGAATACCAACCGACTTTACTATCCGCTCCTTTTCGGATGGTACCAATAATATTCTTTTTTGAGCCAAGGAGTGTTACCCCTTTTTTATCGGTTTTATTGAATACTTGCGTTAGGCATTGTTCGAATATTGTTTACAAGACGTATTGGTTAAAAGCATACTGAGCCATAGTATCAGAAGTTTCAACCTATTTGCTGGCATGACATGACATGACATTTTTTTAATTAGAAGTTTTAATTCTACTAAATTTCAAATTTGTAAACGTATTGTCCTGCCTAAAAAACCCGTTTATATTTCCGGTAGTGTCCCTTAAAAATTGGATGTAACCAAAGTGTTCTTCCCTGAAAATATCGCGCGCCATAGAAGTTAATGAAACTAGTTCCTTATCCCCTACCAAAATCTTCAGTCCGGTATCACTTTGTACGATACGGTAAACGACATCACAGTCTTTATTGTAGTATTCATTCTCATATTCCTTCAATTCTTTACTAGAATGTGAATAGCTGTTATATTTGGAGAATCTTGTAGGGTCTTCCGCATTAAAAGTTATCGTCATATTTTTAAAGTTTGGCGAACCAAAAGAAAATTTATATTCCGGTGCTATCTCAAATACAAGCTCCGTCTTGCTAACGGGAACTAAATGTAATGGAGGCATATCAAGAGAACGTTTAAAGAAAAGGCTATCGTTTTTTAAAGCTATGCTTCTTAGCTCACCATTTACTATGTTATGGAAAGTCCCACAAAACTTTTGTTTTTCTTTGGTGCTAAGTGTTACAGTCTGTAATGGTGTGTTACTGTTGACGGATTTTTCTGCCTGCGCTTCGGCTATTTCATCCGCAACAAAAAGTGGCGTAAGTTCGTCTAATAAGACCCAAACATTAGTATCTGCATTGTTGCTCAGAATGATAAAAGCCACATCTTGATTAAGGAATTTATAATATAACGAACGGAAGCCAGCCCACACACCTCCATGTCTAATAGTGGATAAACCTTCAATGTCATAATGATTCTGATTATACAATCCGCCCGCGTAAGTAATCGGATCACCAGAGTTTAACATTCCTGGTGTAATTAATTTGGTAATCAATTCCTTTCCTCCTACAGCACCTGTGGCAAGGTTATTACTCCATTTGATTAAATCTTCTAAATTGCTTTGAAGTCCGCCAGGCCCAATAACGCACGAATTAAAAAAGTGATTAACAACAAAATGATTTCCCTCTTGTTGATAACCTATTGCCCTATTTTTTATTATTTTATTTGGAGATTCGAGGAAAAGGGTATTTGTCATGCCTAGAGGAATAAATAGTTTTTCGGCGGCATAATCCTTTAAGTTTTGACCACTTACTTTTTCTATAATGTTCGCCAATAAAACATAATTAGAATTGCTATAAGCGTACTCACTGCCAGATTTATAGTTCAAATTTTCCTGGTTCATTATTAGTCCTACCACATCTTCATTGTCTAATTTATCACCATAGTACCTGTTTTGTGAATATAGAATGGCTAAATAATCTCGAATACCACTTGTTTGATACAAGAGGTTCTTGACTGTAAGACCACCTTCTTTGTATTCAGGGAATTTTGGAAAGAATTTCTGTAAAGACGAATTAAGATTTAATTTGCCTTCCCCTTCCAACATAAAAATACAAGCGGCCGTAATTTGCTTCGCCATAGCGTTGGCTTCAAAAACTGTTTCTGTGGTTACAGGAATACCATATTCCAAATTAGCCAAGCCATAGCCCTTTTGAAACAAAGTTTTTCCATTTTTTACAACTGCTATGGCGCATCCAGGTTTACCGTTATAAAAACTAAATATGCTATCTAAACTTTTTTCGACTTCTCCGGATAGTTGTCCTCTCAATTCAGGGTAAACAAACAACAACAATGTTACCGCTATTTTAAATACAATTGTTTTTTTCATCATGTGTAGCACGTATATTACTCCCCTAAAATACTTGCGCACTTTTAAAATTGAATATTTATTCAACCAACGACCTTTTTTTTTAAATCAATAACAACAGCCCTAGTTCACATTATAGTATTTTGCAAGTATGAAAGGGGATTTAAAAAAAAGTAATAGGAATATAGTATTTCATATACTTACATGGCTGTTGGTATGGTTTACGATGTCACTACTTGCAAGTAAAGGATTACGACTACATGACTATCTTCTGAAAAACATTTCAATTTTATTGCCTCTTATCGTTATCGTTTATATAAATTGGTTCTGGCTTTTTCCTAAATACTTTGCGGTAAAACGATTTTGGCAATACGCACTTTTTGGTTCAATATTGACGTATTTTATTTATTATTTGAGTAATATTTTTATAGTGGAATGGTTGGAATTACTGTTTCCCGATAGACCAAAAAAGCAAATCGATTTTGATATCTATTCACTTCCCACTTCTTTTTGGACTATTTTAAGCGGAGCGGCACCATACACCTTAGGTTTTTTATGTAGCACCATCTTTTTGGCAATCGGACAAAAACGGAAAGATGAACAAGAAACGGCTAACTTAAGATTAGAGAATGCACAAAACAAAATCAGATACTTACAATCACAAATTAGTCCCCACTTTTTATTCAATTCGCTAAACAATGTTCATTCGCTAATTCTGCAAAATAAAGGAGAAGCCGCAGATTATGTTATAAAACTAAGTGACCTTTTGCGATTTATGGTTTATGAAACGGGTAAGGAATTCATCTGTCTAGGTGAGGAAATTGAATTGATAAAAAAATATGTTGCGTTAGCTGATTTTAGAATTGGCTCGAAAGATGTTAGTGATAATTTAACCATCAGTATTGAGAACGATAAACTGCAACTCCCCCCTTTGCTCATATTCGGTATTTTGGAAAATGGTATTAAGCATAGTGGAATGGGCGTAGAAAGAACATTTGAATTCAATATGATGATAAAAGAAACGCAAGGCTTTTTAATGGTAGAAATGAATAATTCTACCTCAAAACAAAAATTTGATAGCGAGAAAAATGGGTTTGGTGTAGAAAGTTTAAAAAGGCGTTTAGAATTGTACTACCCAAACACCTATATCTTTGAGTTTGAAAAATCGAATTCAAAAGCCAAAACTACTTTATGTCTAAATCTAAAATCGAATGATTAAGTGTGTCATTGTTGAAGACGAACGTCTTGCGCGTGAAAAGCTTGAGCTTTATGTCAAAGATCATCAAGATCTTCATTTAGTTGCATCGTTTATAAGTGGAGAAGATTTTCTTACTCAAAACAGAATTATAGATTATGAACTTTTGTTATTAGACATCGGCTTACCAAATATTGACGGAATTACCCTAGCTGGCAAATTACCGAATAACTGTAAAGTTATTTTTACAACAGCATATGCATCATATGCCGTAGAAGCGTTTAACCTAAATGCCACCGATTATTTATTGAAACCCTTTGATTTTGAACGTTTTTCTTTGGCTATAGAAAAAGTGAATTCAGAGACGAACAAACTAGTGGTCGAATCGTCTCTTGATAGAAAGATTTTAGTAAAAGAAGGAAAAAAAATACACCATTTGAATATTGACGACATCCTCTACATCAAAGGTTTAAGAGAATATGTCGTGTGGCATACTGTTCAAGGACAGCTTATTACCTTGCATTCCCTTTCCCGTTTAAAAGAATATTTAAAATCCTATAATTTTATTCAAACGCATAAGTCTTATATAATAAATACTCAAAAAGTGAGTGCAATAGAATACGGGTTTGTTCATTTAAACGACCAACAAATTCCGATTGGCCGCAGTTATAGAGAAGTTGTCAAAGCGAAATTTAAAGCGCAGTTCTAAGAATTTAAGGTGTTAGTTTATAGTATGAAGTCAAATTATGAGTTAGACATTACCGTGTTGGAAGTGATCTAGACTTGTTCATAAACATCAGTTTGGGGATAACAGTACACATTATGAAAAGTCTCTTATATGGCAAACTTGATCATATTATTACGACAGATACCGGTGAAGTTTTAGAGTTTTCCGACCCACGAATTCAAGACATAAAGAAAGCTATTGAAGAAGTGTTTGGACTGGAAATTGACGCGGATCCATTATATTTCTATACTGTCCAGAATAAGTCCTCCTAAATCTATGAGCATTTAAATAAAGAAATGTATCATACCAAAACTATATCGAAACCACTTTTTGTTTAAGAAACATAAAGGGTAGGTCCCAATTATCACTATATCTCATTTTGTTATTCTATTAATCTAAACTACTTCGAACATTCTGAAATGTATATGGCTACTCCTCCATGCAAGCTAATTAACTATTAAAAAAAGCCTGCTACGTTATTTAGCGGGCTTTTTTAGTTTCAACAAGCTTCGTTTCTGAATAACCCACGATTCTCTTTTTATGCTTATACAATGTGCCACACAGCCACTAGGCTATTTGTCATGTGCCGCTTGCTCAGCTAAACTCTTGTAATGATGACATTTATCATGTTTTTTCAGGTAAACCATTTGTACATTTTATGAATAATTAGAAGGTTCTATGTCGCTGAAAGTTTTGAGAAGCAACTGTCTCAAAATGGCAATTGCTCAATATGTGAAAATTTCAGAAGAACGTACAATCGATATGAAAATCATTAACAACAGTTAAACATTTTATTTATGGAAGTAAAGAAAAACCCAAAAGTAGATCTAAGGCAATGGAGTAATATCTTCTTTCTAACAGGATTAGCCATTATGCTGGGCCTATCGTATTTGGCCATCGAATCGAAATCGTATGATAAAGTGACTGCGGATAGAGAAGAAATATCTGTCGGTAATGATATTGAACATGACATTCCCATTACACAATTGGCCACTCCTCCACCCCCACCGCCACCGCCAGCGAACAGCCAGCTTGTAATAGAAATCATTGAAGACGATGCAGAAATTGAAGAAACGATTATTGAATCTACCGAAACGGATCAAGATTATGCTATTGCAGATGCAATGGAGATTTCGGATGTAGAAGAGGTAGAAGAAGAGGAAGAAATTGCCGATGTACCATTTGCAGTTATTGAGGATGTTCCTATATATCCGGGATGTGAGGACATGCCAAATAACGATGCGAGAAAATCGTGTATGGCAGACAATGTGATGAAATTTATTCAACAAAAATTTGACACCGAATTAGCAAACGAATTGGGCTTAGAAGGCAGACAGCGAATAAGCGTACAATTTAAGATAGATAAACATGGAAATGTTGTAAATGTAAGAGCACGTGCACCTCATAAGCGATTGGAGCAAGAAGCTGTAGAAGTGGTAAGATCACTTCCTAAAATGATACCTGGAAAACAGCGAGGGAAACCAGTGGGTGTGCTGTACGCTTTACCCATTCTTTTTCAAATAGAAGAAGGCAATTAAATTATTATTACATAAACGAAAACTGACATATGATTAAAACCTTAGATAACTCAGAAAATATTCAATTACTCAAGAACAATTACTTAGGGCGCCTTGGTTTTATATGGCTACAACTACCCTATATCCTACCTATCACCTATTTTTATTCTGAAAAAGACCGCAGTATCATTAGTTATTCTGAAGAAGGACATAAAATACAATCTATGCGAAAAAACCCAATGGTTTCCTTCGAAGTTGAAGAGATAGAATCTGTCAACAATTGGAGCTCGGCATTAGTTCACGGAACCTACGAAGAGCTTGGAGGCAGTGAAGCGAAAAAGCAGTTACATGTTTTTGCTGAAGGTGTTAAAAGTATTATTAACGATCGAGAGCATCAGGGCCTAAAGTATATTAGTGAGTTCTCAAGCAAGATTAATACAGGTAAGATTCCCATCGTATTTCAAATTAAGATTCATGGTATCTCCGGAAGAATGAGGAGGCGGTAAGTACTTTGATCGGTATATTTTATGGCAACCATTAAATAACCGTTGAAGTAAATGGTGCAACCATAAAGATTTCGGGATTCTAGAAATAACTGGTATTTTAAAACGTACTAGGCCACTCCCATGGTGGTGAGCAGTGTAGTTAACCAAACAATCAGTGACGAAAAGAAAATTCCAATCACGTTGGCAAGAAAAGCCTTCCCGCGTTCAATTTTAAAAAGATAGGTAGCAATACTTCCAGCGTACACTCCAGTTCCAGGTAGCGGAATCATTACAAAAAAGATCAATCCCCAGAAGCCGTACTTCTGAATTTTACTTCCAGATCCCGTTTTAGCTCTTCGTGCAATCCAAATAGCCGCCTTTTTATATGGATTCCAGCGTAAAAGAGAAATGTTTATTTTATCTAAAAAGAACATCATTATTGGAAAAACCAAAATATTCGCTACAAACGCTACCAAAAACACCCAATAGATATTGAGCCCACTAAGGAGACCATATGGAATACCCACTTTCGCCTCCCCAAGAGGAGAAATGCTCCATAAAAAAGTAATGATTGATTCTTTTACCAAAGTTAGTTTGCTCTAATTTACAAAGCTACGGCTCTCCTAGAATTGAACACCGTTTTTATATCTTAAAAAAAGATTAAAATGCTTCTTCATATTTGTTATTGGATAGGACGGTTTTTTTCGCTTTTAATTACAATAGCATCCACACAATTAATTCCGTCGATAGCCGCAGAAATAATCCCTCCTGCATAGCCAGCTCCTTCGCCACATGGGTAGAGACCTTTAACGCCTACATGTTCAAGGGTTAAGGGGTCACGCGGAATCGAAACTGGAGACGAAGTTCTGCTTTCTGGAGCATGTAACACAGCATTATTTGTGTAATATCCTTTCATCTTTCGACCAAAGGCTATAAACGCTTTTCGAAGTCGTTTGGCAATAAGCGGAGGTAAAATTTCATTGAGATTTGCCGAGACAATACCAGGTTGATAGGAAGTCTTTGGAAAATCTTTCGATACTTTCCCTTCTACAAAGTCGATCATTCGTTGGGCAGGTACTTGTTGTGTCTTACCAGCGGCTTCCCAGCACGCGCGTTCTACTTCTTTCTGAAAGTTTAAACATACAAAAGGATCTTCTGGATGGTAATTGGGTAAATCCTTAGGCGAAACACTCACTACAATGCCAGAATTTGCATACGGATTGTTCCGTTTACTAGGGCTCCAACCGTTGGTTACTACTTCTTCTTGCTCCGTCGCGCAAGGTGCTATAATTCCGCCAGGACACATGCAAAATGAATAAACTCCCATCCCGTCGACTTGTTCTACTAATGCGTAGGATGCTGGAGGTAAATAGGGGTTATCACCATCTCCATGGTATTGAATACTATCAATTAGTTCTTGTTGATGTTCCACTCGAACGCCAATCGCAAACGGCTTTGCTTCAATTTTTATCTCTTTATCATTTAATAAGTAAAAAATATCCCGAGCAGAATGTCCAGTTGCCAATACCACGTCATCAAACGGAATCCATTCCTTTCCATTGATCTCTATCGCATTCATTTCACCATCCAAAACTTTGATATCGGTTAACTTAGAGTCGAAACGAACCTCCCCTCCTGCTGCTATAATTGCCTCTCGCATGGAAGTAATAATTTTTGGAAGTTTATTGGTGCCAATATGCGGGTGAGCATCCACCAAGATATCGGCATCTGCACCAAAATGAACAAACCATTCTATTGCTTTTAGTACGTTACCTCGTTTTTTGGACCTGGTATATAGTTTCCCGTCCGAATAGGTTCCAGCTCCTCCTTCTCCAAAACAATAATTAGATTCGGGGTTAACCGTTTGCTCTTTGTTTATTTTTGCTAAATCTCTTCTCCTAGCACGCACATCCTTACCTCTTTCAAAAATGACAGGCTTTAAACCAGCTTCTACAGCGCGCAGTGCAGCATATAAACCTGCAGGACCAGCTCCTATAATTGCAACGGCCCTTGATTTGGAAACATCTTGGGGCACGAAAGACGGAATATGTTCCCGGGCTTCCCCCTTTAACCAGAATTCTACTTGTAGGTTCAACTTTACAGGCGATCTTCTCGCATCGATAGAGCGCTTTCTAATTCTCCAATCCTGTATGTCGCTTCCTCTTAGTTTGGCCTTTTCAAAAGCCAAGTCTAAAATGTAGTTTTCATCTTCCTGTTTATGTGGAAGAATAGATATTTGTACTAATCTGCTCATTGGGAATCAAAGATAATTTAAATCTACCTACTGAAATAGTAATTAGTACCAGTTAGGTGATCTGTTGATATATAAAGCTTATCCTACCAATTGCACAAGGTACCATCGCATACTACGGATCGAAAATTTCAGCAAAAAAAAACGCACCTACTACCGTAGATGCGTTGCAAATTATGATTTTGAAATTAGATCTTCTTTACCCTTACAGCATTTAGACCTTTCATTCCTTTTTCTAGTTCAAATTGTACCTTGTTACCTTCAACGATCTCTTCTAAACAACCATTAATGTGTACAAAGTACTTTTCCTGATCTTCTAAGTCCTTGATAAAACCATACCCCTTTGAGTCGTTAAAAAATTCGACAGTACCATTTCTGATAGGGTCATATTCAACTTCCTCTCTTTTCGGGATTCCGATTTCAATACTTTCAACGTCAACTTGCACTTTTTTCGATGGATCCGGAGGAGTATCTGTAAAATGTCCGTTTTCGTCAACGTAAACCAGCATATTCTCTAAGCCGCCACCTGAAGCATTCGCTTTTCTGGCAACTTTCTTTTTTTGCTTTTCTTCACGCTTCTTTAAACGTTTTTTTTCTCTTTCTTTCTTTCCAAAGGTTTCCTGTGCTCTCGCCATTCTTTTTTTTGTTTTATATTAATTTAAATTATGCAACTATCATGCCGATAAGTAGTCATTGAAATACTTAACGAAAGATTGGAAAAGGCAACAGTAGGATTGATTTTTACCGAAAATTTTATCGAGTGGACGCAATAACTAATTGCAATATGTCTATGGGCTTTTAAGCCTTTGACATATGCAAAGATAGTCTTTACTTTTCTATTGTCCAACATTGCCCTTAGTTTGAGCGGTATATATCTCTTATATCAAATTGAAAAATGCCTTCTAAGAGTTCCCAAAAGGCATCTAATTAAATGGATTATAATTGTTTAACGTTTTATAAACGGTACAACAGATCGAACATTAGAAATGGAAACTACTTCCATAAAATAATAGCCATTATTTAATTCTGAAATATTCACATTTAAGTTAATCACTTCATATCCATTGTTGGTCTCTATTGTTTTTCCTGAAATATCATAAATAGTATACGATTGTATAGCAACTCCATTTGTCCTTACCGAAATTAGATCACTCGACGGATTAGGATGCAGTGTAAGTGTTAAGCCTTGGTCAAAATCTGAAGTAGATAAAGGCACGTCGTCTATGCGCCTTATGTTTCCTAATCCGCTAAACTCGGACACATACAGTGCGTTCTCGCTTTCATTATAAATGATTCCATTAGGTGTATCAAAAGTTGCAAAGCTTATATCACCATCTGTAGATCCTTGAATTCCTCCTCCAAAGGAAGTAACGTTATCTATTTCATTCGGATTGATTTTATAAATTTTATGAGCACCTAAAATGGTTCCCCATAGATGACCGTTTCCATAAGTAATAAATCCAAGAAACGGATTGGTGGTGGCTCCACCATCTGGAACGGTGGCCACATATTCCAAACTTCCACCGGTGTATCGATACACTTCTCTCCCTACATAATTCCCCACGTATAAAATACCATTCTCGTCATAAGCGAGACCTACAGGAGCATTTAAAGGGCTTCCTGTGTACAAAGGAGTGATGATTCCGTCTTCAGATAGTTCATTAATGCTATTGTTACTAACGTTGGTAAAAATCATTCGTCCATTAGGCGCTTTTATAAGACCTGAAGGAGATCCACCTATGGCATAAGATTCGATTAAAGTACCTGTTGAATTGTATTTATGAATAGTTTGGGCACTGTATTCATTAATAAATATATTTCCATCGTCGTCGATTGCGAGTCCGTTAGGATTAGCGAAACCTCCAACAAAGACGCTGGATACACCTGCAGGAGATATTTTGTAAACGGTACTTCCTGCAAAATTTGAGCCGTAGAGATTTCCTTCAGCATCAAATACCATGGCGTCATCTACATCCATATTAGGGTCTTCAAAATAGGTAGATACTGTTTGCGCCATCAAACAGTTTCCAATTAAGAAAAAGAGTATATACTTTATCATTATGAGTTTTTTTAAAAGATTAAAATTTGTTTGAAGCCAAATTTTCTTACGACCCAGATAATATAGTAGTGCGCGCATCGGGATTAGTTTCATTCGGCTTCATCAAAGCTATCTATGAAACTGTTCAATAAAAAATCAAGTTTATTTAGATTTATAAATCACCATAGAAAGAAAAGGTGAACAATTATCGGATTCTACATTTCCTGTTCCAAACGCTTTTTAATATAATAGGAAGGAGTTAGGCCTGTAAACTTCTTGAAAGCGTTGTAAAATGTAGAGCTGGAAGCGAATCCAGAGTTATATGCAATGTGGTCGATGGTTAATTTTCGATATTTAGAGTCTGCCTCTAGGCTTCTTAATGTATGAGAAAGCCTTAATTCATTTATAAAGGTTGCGAATGCTTTCTGATAATCTTCGTTTATAATCCTAGACAAATAGGTAGTATTTGTTTCTAGCTCTTTGGCCATTTTAGGCAAAGACATCTCCCTGTCTAAGTAGAATTCGTCGCTAATTAATTGTTCTATTGATTCCCTTAGCTTATTTCGTTGAGAATTATCCATGCCATTCACCGAATCTAATTTCAATTTAGCTTCAGTATTCGCTGTATTTAAAGTCTTGTTTTCTTTATTTCTTAGTTCTCTAGCAAGTTGTAAATTCTTGTCATACAACAATTGCTTTTGCTTCTTCTGTTGGTAGTAGAAATATAGAATAGAGCTTAGTACTGCAATAGCCAGCAACAGTGCCAAAGATGTAAATATTAGTTGAGCACGCTGTTCTTTTATAAGTAAATCGCTTTTGAGGTTTGCTGTATTAAGTTGTTCTATCTCCAGCTCTTTTTTATTCGATTCGTATTTTTCGGTAATCGCAACAATCTCTTGTTTTACCTTTAAGTTATCGATAGAATCCTTCAGTCTCAAAAATTCTTTATTATGCTCAAAGGCTTTTTCATATTCTTTTAAACCCAAATAAGAATCTCTAAGGTCTTTATGAATATCTAATTCGAACGTTTTTGAAACCGAATGGTCCAAAGCCTCCTTCAAAAAATTGATGGATGTACGGTATTCGCTTTTCATGGCATACCCATTCCCTACCGCTGCTAAAAGCTGATCTAATTGGCAATCTTTGTTATCTACAAGACCTTTCTTTCCAAAATAAATTACGCTATCGGGTTGTTTTAATTTCTTGAAAATAGAACTTAAAGAAAGATAATAAGTAGGCAGAAAAAGGTGATCCTTATTTTTAATTCCCTGTGCTAAGGCCTTTTTAGTAATTGCGATAGATTGCTGAAGCTTATTTTCTTGCTCGAATAATCCGGCCTTGTAATACATAATGTAACTCTCATTGCCGCTTTTTACATTATATACTAGAGCTTCATCATAATACTTATGGGCAGTTTCATAGTTTTTTAGCTGTTCATGTAATAGACCCATAGCTACATAAACTCGGGAAAGGTCTATACTATCCCTACGCGTATTGAGATCATTTTTACGAATTATCTTTTCGATGGATATCATATATGGAAGTGATGCTTTGTATTCCTTCTCATACATGCCTATTTCAGCTAACATAAATAACGATTCCTTTCGTATGCTATCTACCAGTAATTCATTTGCCAAATTTTCTTGAAGTATCTCCTTGGCGTCCTTTATGTTCACCTGCCAATACAACGACAATGCTCTACCGGCTTTAGCATATCCAATGAGGTCTTCATTTCCAATGGTTTTGGCTAAAACCAACGCCTTTTTGGAATACTTGTTTGCACTATCAAATTCTTTTTGCGAACCATAATTAAAAGACCATTGAACATAGTTTTTCAATTCTTTTAGTTTTTCTGGACTTACCACATTTGCTCCTTCTTGATTTTGTCCAATTACTGAACAGGTGAAAAAGCACAGAATTGCACTAGATAAAATCAATTTTTGCCAAAAGGAAGATAAGATCTGCATTGGTTTTTGAAGGTAAAGTTTGTCTATTAGTAAAAATAATACCCTTCGTTTAACTTACGGTAAAAAGGAATCGTAAACCTATTTAAATTGTCTCTTGATTTATAAATTGGGAGAATGAAGTGACTAAAAGACTACTGTTTATTCAAACTAAAAGAGCGAATAGTATTCGAGTGCCTAGTCTTCTTGTTGGACAAAAGGAATAGTAAAATAGAAGGTGCTACCCTCTCCTACTACAGAATCTAACCAAATATCTCCACCGTGTGCCTCCACAATCTTTTTACAGTGTGCTAGACCAATTCCGGTGCCTTCATATTCTTCATTGGTATGAAGTCTTTGGAAAATAGAGAAAATACGATCTTGATACATCTCTGGAATACCTATACCATTATCGGTAATCGAAAATTCCCATTTCCCATTTGTATCGGTATCGGGGTTTCCAATTGGAGTACAGAGAATCTCAATATGTGGTTTCGTACTTGTATCGGTAAATTTAATCGCGTTGGTAATTAAATTTTGAAATAATAAACGAAGTTCAATTTCCGATCCTTTTACAATTGGTAAATCTATAAGATGAATTTCAGTAGCAGAACGTTCAATAACATTGGCTAGATCAACCTTAAGAGTCTCCAATAGTGTATTACAATTGACACTTTTAAATGTGCGTTTTGTGCCTAAACGGGAATAGGCCAGTAAATCATCAATTAACTGGGTCATACGGTCTGCTGAACCGCGGATATAATTAAGGTTCGCCTTCCCTTCGTCGTCAAATTTACTTCCGTAATCCTCTTCTAATAAGCCAATAAGACTAGAAATAGTTATAAGTGGTTCTTTGAGGTCATGACTAGTGATATAAGCAAACTGCTCCAATTCGCGATTTTTTGATTCCAAAATAGCAGCTTGTTTTTCGATGGACTCGTTTTTTTCGCTTAGAATTTTTGTGAGACGTTTTTTCGTGAGATAGCTTCTGTACAAAAAGAAACTCCCTAACAGCGTTAAAGCCACTAGTGCCGCTAATAGCCAATTCACTTTAGTTCGCGCAGAGATCTCATCGTCTTTCTCTTTGAGCGTTTTCGCCTTTTCTTCGATCTCGTCGTTTTGAAGTTTCAAAAATTCTTCTTGTTCCAAAATCTTTAGCTCACTACTGGCAATCTTCTCATTTTGCGTTTCTATAAATTTAAGCTGTTGTTGAATACTCTCTGTTAACTCCTGCTCTATCTCGACTTTTTCTTTGTATTGTTTTTGTTGAAGTTCACTTTCAGAATATAAGGTTCGAATACGTTGGTTTTGCAGGTCGACTTTCTCTTCAGTAGAGATTATTACTTTCTCTTTAGCGGAAATTTCATTTTTTTGAGATGCTATTTTAGATTCTTTGGCCTTGATCAACTTGGATTGCTCTTTCGTTTTGAGTTCTGCCTCGGTAAGCGAAGAAGACGTAGATTGATACAATTCTTTCCACTTTTCAGCATTGGAAATAGCATGACTTCTAAGGGAAGGAGCTATGGTAAATCCTTCCTGAACAATATTATTTACGTTGATCTCATATTCAAAAGAGTCGCCAACATTTACCATGTTGATCATGGAAGCCTGGTAGTCGTAATCTTCGGTGATTAGCAATATTTCCTTTCCTGAAATTTTCCGAAGAATAAAGTTTACATCATAATTATACAAATTGTTTACGTACAACACCTGTACATCTGAAACATTTTTAATATCCTGAAATCGTATCACTTCAGATTGTAAACCGAATATTTTACGCTCTTTGGCAATAACTTTTAAATCTATGGCAGTTCTATCTGGTCCTAACACCCCAATTTTAAACGTCTCAAGGTTCGCGATATTTGGCCACTCAATTTGCTGGGCAAAATTATGTATAAAAATAGTTCGTTGAAGTCGCTTTATCTGTTCACTATTGTTCGTTTGGCCTAAACCGATGGAGCACATAGTAAAAAAAGCCAAGAAACAAATGGCTTTTAAAAAATGGGAATTATGTAAAACGAAGGTATTTTTCGTCATTATAGTCGTAGCATTAGTCGAAGATAGTAGTTAGCGCCTTTAACTCCAAATTGTTGAACACGTCTACTGTAAACGAAATTACCATTACTTATATTGGCTGAATGTTTATGTTTATCTGGATAAACATTCAAAATGTTATTTCCACCAAGTGTAATATTTATATAATTACTCAATTGATAAGACAGAGCCATGTCTGTTAAAAGCTTGGATTTAAAGGTCTGGTCGCGTGTTTCGACTTGCCCCGTGAGTTCATTTAAAACCCAATTAGCCGAGTCTCCATCGTCTGGATGAATAAATTTTACATTACCAAAA
This sequence comes from uncultured Flavobacteriaceae bacterium, assembly GCA_947495135.1. Classification (GTDB taxonomy): domain Bacteria; phylum Bacteroidota; class Bacteroidia; order Flavobacteriales; family Flavobacteriaceae; genus Aureisphaera. Next base: position 656,111 of record CANLXN010000001.1, on the reverse strand, counting down.
AAGGTGTTCCCTAATTGAATTCGATATTTTTGAAATTCATATGACAGGATCGAATTTAACTTGAATTTAGGCTGTGCAGACTCTACTCTACCAATCTCCTCACGATTAAATAGCACATCCTCTTGGCCTACTAATAATCCAGATACTTTAACATCGCCCACTACCTTAGTACTCGATATGTTCCCAGATAATGAAGCATTTAATATTCCATCACGAATATCTTTGCGATAAAACAAGGCGATGTCTGCTCCAGAGGTCCTTGAATCGATAGCATTGGTAAAAAACTGTGCAGCGCTTACGTTAAAGGGATCCAAAATTTCTTCATATCCTTCGTCGAACCTACCCGAAAGTACTATTCTATCTTCAATATTGATAAGATAATAGTCGAAACTATAACTGAAATCATCGCTAATTTTTCCGCTAAAACCGGCATTAAAATGTCTTGATAGCTCTGGTTTTAGGTTTTCAATTTGAAAGGCCTCTTTCGCAACTGCACTTTCGTTGTTAAAAGTCCCCACCTGAACAATCTCACCATTGATAAACTGAGTACTAATATTCTGAAAATATACTTGGTGCAATGACGGGGCTCGAAAACCTTTTGCATATCCAGCTCTCAAAGAAATAGACTCCTGAAGTCTATAACGACCTGAAAACTTCCAAATAAACTGTCCGCCAAAGTCATTGTAAGATTCGTAGCGCGCTGCTGCCTTAACCAAAAGTTTCTCCGTAGCATTTATCTCTACGTCAAAATAACCAGAGGAATTGGTTCTAAATCGATTTAATTCGTTCTCAGGCTGAATTCCAGGAAACACCTGTGCTCCTGAGATACGCGGAAGTTCGACTCCCTGCGGTCCTGTATAGGTACTTCCTCCATCAACATACGACGCCTCTTCTCCAGCAGTAATTTGATAGTTTTCTACCCGCAATTCACCACCAAAAGCAATGTTAACGCCATTCAGCCAATCGAATGTTTTTGATAAACCAAGGTTGGTTGTATTTTGGTTATAGATAAAACCTCCGGCATAGAAGGTTCTTGGAGACGCGATACCTAGCGATGCATTATTCGAATTATTTACAGTATAATCTAAGCGATTGGTTCCAATACCATGACTAAAATCGACATCCCATCCGTTTTTGGTCCCTCTTACACCTGCTAATATAGCATCGTCTTGTATATCGGTTAAAATTTCCGGAGAAAACCCGTTCGGAAACAGATCAAGGACCACTCGGTCTTCATCTTTAGGAAATCTATAAAACCCTTTTCCTTTTCCTTCTCTATAATTTCTACCACCATGTAAATAGAAGGTTGCATTATTAGACATTACAATCTCACTATTAAGTGTCAACGCTAAATTTTGAGTTGCCGCATTACCAATTTCCATTACGCGTCGTCCGTCGTAACCTGTTTGGTTGAAAAAATTGTTTTGTTCGATTAGCGCTGCATCTTCTTCAGGGTCTTCAGAATAGACAAAACCAGTATAATCTCCTGCTCTATTGGTAGCTTCTCGTTGTCTATACTCCGCCGTCACATTCACAAACCCTTTTGTTCCAACTTTAAGACCGAAATTCCCGGCTGCATATCGAGTTAGACCATCTCCTTCAGTATTTACCAAAAGTCGACTATCAACATCAATCACATCGGTTTGTTGCCTTAAAATAATATTAACAACACCAGCAATAGCATCAGATCCGTATTGAGAAGTAGCACCGTCTCTAAGTATTTCAATGCGCTCTATAGAGGCAACTGGTATAGCATTAAAATCGGTTCCCACCGTACCCCGTCCAACAGTTCCATTTACATTGAGCAATGAGCTACTGTGTCTTCGTTTACCATTTACCAGTACTAATATTTGATCGGGACCTAATCCACGCAGCGTAGCTGGGTCTATATGATCGGTACCATCTGAAATAGTCTGATTGGTAGAATGAAAAGAGGGAACGAGATAATGTAAAATATGGCCTAATTCTACTTGTCCCGAATTACTAATGTCTTGAGGAGAAATAATATCCACGGGTGTAGTGGTATTTAACAAGGATTGTGGTTGTGCTCTGGACCCAAGAGAAATAGGTTGATCAATAGAAAATCCTGTTTCAAGTACAAAGTCAACTTGAGCAGTATCGCCCACCTTTAAACTTACTGAACTACTTATAGTATTGTACATTACAAAAGCGGCTGTAACTACGTAATCGCCCTCATCCACTTCGAGTGCATAGGTTCCGTTTACATCTGTAGTGGTTACGAAATTAGTGCCTTCGATACTAATTGTGGCTCCTGGCAAGGTTCCAAACTGATCTGATACTGCTCCTACAATTTTAGCTCTGGATTGACCAAATACACTGTTGACAGTGAATAAAATGAAGAGAACAAAGAAACAGTGGCTTAGTTTAAATTTTGTTGTGGTTGGGGAGAAGTTAGATTGCAAAGCTGGGGATGAATTAAGATAAGGAGCTACTCGTATTTTGACACGTTTAAAGAAAAATGCTCTTCTAAAACATCGTCCAATATTCTATTTGATAGCGGTTTATTAATGTAATCGTCCACAATGCCGTTGCCTTTAGATTTATCGTAGTCGTCTGGATTAGAAGATGTAGTGAGCACTACCATCTTGATTCCTTCTTGAACTTCTTCATCCAACTGCTCGAACGCTTCTATAAATTCCCATCCGTTCATTGCAGGCATGTTTATATCAAGAAAAATGAGGTCTGGCTTAATTGTAGTTTCATCATTCAAAAAATCCAAAGCGCTCTGCCCACTCTCCACAACTATTATTTTGTCGAAATGGCCATGTCGAGAAACTACCGTCTTATTAAAGAAGTTAGTAGCTGGATCGTCATCGATTAATAAAACACAATTAATTGTTTTCTTCATAGGTGGCTAAAATAGAAAAAAAATTGTGTTAATACCTAAGGAATAAATCTTTATAAATAGTGCTTCGACGGTTTTCGGTTAAAAGCATTTGATGTACGATAAATCGCAGAAGGTAATGCATTAGAATGAATAACCGTATTCTAGTCCCACCGCAGCTATGTCTGTTATTCTCTTCCCACTATCCAGTCCTCCAAATAATCGAATAAAACCGTATTCTTTGAGGTCGTATTGAAGAGACCCATAATTTGACCAAATTTTTAATTCGGGCTCCAGCGGTGCCCTCAGTGTTCCTTTTTGAATTACATAACTACTCAAAATTTGCCAGGTGAAATTTTTCCAATTACCTGTTACACCAAGATGATGTAAATTTAGACTATTACTTAATATTGGATTATTTTCTGAAGTAAGAACTCGGTCTTCAGCTAAAAGAATAAAGGGGAGTCCTATAATATTCCCCTCATAGGTCCAGCCACTTCGGTATAAGTTATTTGCAAAATAATTATCGTAGCCTCTACCTCCATCAATTCCACTTTGATCTGCCGTGGTTACAAATTCATATAAAATGCCATCAATAAATCTACTGCTTTTTGGCTTAAAGTGAATTCCATAAACGCCATCAGGAACATTAATACCGCGAGTACCAGATCCATCTTCAAAAGGGTGTTCATGATAGATCAATAAATCTCCTAGGGCCGTTTTCCGATTGTATTCAAATAGATAACTTCCTAGATGGTTTCCCAAGGCATTCTGTAATTCGTCATCTTCAAACGTCTCCGCACCTTTACTGGCAAAGAATACTTTTACAAATGCTCTAAAATCGTCTGGAAACGCACCAAAATCTGGCGAGACTCCACCCCATTGAGCATAATGTTGGATACTTCCTGAAATTGTACTCTTCTCATCCAGCTCTACATTTAAGGTGACCCTTTTATAATGTAGAAAGGTATCTTTTGTATATCGGTCGTCGTTTAGATTATAATGGGCAAGTTCCCAATCTAAACTGAAAGACTTAAAAAGCGGCACAGCACTGGGAGATTTTAACAAAATACCGGCTAAAGGTCTGGCGTTTCGAGAAAAAAGAAAATTCTTATTAGTTGAGGATAGTCCTTGTAGTTCAGTTTCCACCTCTTTGGATCCAACGATGGCCTGAAACCACTTGTGGTTGTATTCTACAAATAGATCTCTTCGTTGCAACTCATTTGCGAAATTATTTCGATAAAAAAATGCGGAACCTATCTTTAAATTTGAACTATCTGAAAAGGTGTATGTAAAATTAAGCTCACCAAGACCCGAGAATTGTGACTCATTACCCCAACGTCTACTGGTATTGGAGTGCATCCAAAAGGGAATTGATTCTTCTGTCGATACTAAACCAGCCGCAATAAAAGTCCCATTCCATTCCGTGTTTTGCCCCGAAGCCAATAAACTGCTTAGCAGGAATAAAAACAAGAAAAAGAACTTTTTCATCTATTTTAGATTTGAATTAAATTCCGAAAAAGCGTTCTCTCCAAGACTTTTCTTCTTCCACATAGCTATAGCCGTATTTATTCCCGTAACCAAAATTATTCATGGAAACTCCATTCAACACTACAGAAACGTTTACTAAACGGCCATCATTTGAGGCATCTTTTGGAAATTCTAATAATCTCTTTTCGGTATAATCTGCTCTCATCACATAAATAGTCATGTCTGCGACCTTATTAATAACCATAGTATCGGTAACTAACATGGCTGGAGCAGAATCCACTACTACATAATCGTATTCGTTTTTTAGTTCTTCAAAGAAGGCTCCTGCCCTATCTGTCATAAGAAGCTCAGCTGGGTTTGGAGGAATAATTCCTGATAAAATAATATCCAAATTATCGTTGTGCTTGCTCTTTTCAGCTAAATGATTGGTATTTAAATCTGGATCCATAATAAACTCAGTAAGCCCTTTTTTATCTCTAGATCCACTAGATAGATAGCGATGTAACTGGGGATTACGAATATCTGCCCCTACCAACACAACCTTTTTACCTGTTAGTGCAAGGGTAAGCGCCAAATTGAATGCTACAAATGTTTTACCTTCTCCTTTAACTGTGGAAGTAACAAAAAGAGTTTTCCCTTGCGAATCTCCAGTGTTTTTTACACCTAATATAAATTGAATATTGGTACGTAAAATTCTAAACGATTCTGCCAAGAAACTTCGATCGTTTAATCCAACTAATTCTTCTTCTCCCTTTTTCAACTTAGGGACTTCACCGATTATATTTACACCCCTAATCTCTTTTTCTACATCGGCTCTATTTCTAATCTTATTATTGAATAACGATCTTAAATAGATAAATAAGAATGGCACTATTACTCCAAGCATTAGAGCACCTAAATAAATAAGCGGTTTTTTGGGAGAAACGGGGCTATTACTGCTATAAGCACTATCTACGATTTTCGCTTTTGGTGCTGTTACCGCCAATGATATGGATGCTTCTTCTCGTTGTTGAAGTAGAAATAAATACAACTGTTCCTTTATGGATTGTTGTCTTTCAATACCTCTGTAAATTTTTTCTTTGGTCGGAACCTGTGATAGTTTTGAATTTAAGGTCGATTCCTGATAGTTTAGATCTCGAAGTGAAACTTTTAATGCGTTTGTGGTATTTTGAAGGCTGCTTAAAATATTTGCTCTTATCTCCTCAATTTGATCGTTCACATTAGCTACGACTGGATTTTTGGTAGTCGAAGACTTCAACAAACGGTTTCTTTGTAAAATCAACTCATTATAATTTTCAACAGATTTCGATACATCTTCTCGTTCCAAACCTATGTTTGAAGGAAGCAGATCGTTTGTTGAAGAATTCTGCATATAGTCGATCATTGTATTCGCGAGTTCGAGCTGTGTATTTACATTGAACTGGCGTTTATCAAATTCACTTGCGCTTTCTAGAACAATTTGTGCCTGCGCTTCTATGTTCGTAAGTCTATTACTGCTTTTAAATTGTTCTTTGTTGCTTTCTACAGAATCGAGTTCTCTTGTAATGATCGCCAAACGAGAATCAATAAAGTCTGACGTCTTTTTAGCCACTTGGCCTCTATCATTTATGGCGTCTGTGTTGTATTGGAAAACAAGTTCATTCAAAAAGTCTTCTGCCTTTTGAGGTACAGCCGTTTCCATTGATAGAATAACAACATTACTATTACTTATCTGATTAACTACACTCACTCGTTTTTGAAAACTAAATGCTAGTTTATCCAAATCGCGATAGGTAACTGCCACTGCCCTTCCTTTAAAACTATCAAACTTTTCTAGGTCGTCTAAAACTGGAATAACTGTTATCTCCCCAAAAGGTAATGCTACTTTTTCTCCAAAGTCGTAGGTTCCTTCAATAGTGCCTAGTTCATTTTTAACTTTGTAGTTGGTTCTTGATAGTACTTCAAAAAACAATTTTGGAACTTTTGGGTTATCATCTTCTCCTTCAAACGTGAGGTATTCTACAATAAACGGCTTATATGCGTAAAGCTCTGAAGTTTTTATAGTACCAACAGACTCATAGCTTACATTAAGGTTCAGTGCTTTTGCAGCACCTTTAATAATCCGTTTAGATTTAAAAATGGCCAACTCGTTTTCAATCTTATTACTTTCGAATTTGGAAAGAAAACCTCCTAAACCAGAGAATGCAGCCAACTCTGCTGGTCCTCCTCCACTTTTTTCGTCTTTTATAATAATAGTAGCCTTGGTTGAATAAGTGGTAGTTGTGTATCGCAAATAGATGGTTGCGCCAACAACAGCTATAATAATTCCAAGTAAAAACAGAAACCAGAAACGTGTATATTGAAGTACAATATCCCTGATAGGTGTTTCTTTTTCAGTATATACTTTGTTTTCATTCATGGGACTCATTCAATTAACGTGTGATCAATATTACTGAGGTTAAAACCACGGTAAATAATGATAATAATGCCGGTACATCTGGGATGAATCCCGATTTTCTAACTCCTCTTAAAGACGGTTCAACATAAACCACGTCATTTTGCTTTAGAAAATAAAATGGAGTATTGTAGAAGTCGGTACTATTTAGGTCTATTCTTTGAACATTTTGATTCCCATCTGTCTCTCTAATAATTAGGATAGCATCTCGTTTGCCATCTGCAGTAAGATCCCCAGCCAGACCAATGGCCTGCGGCAATGTTACTCTCTCATCATTAATAGCATAAACCCCGGGATTATTAACCTCTCCAATTACGGTAATCTTAAAGTTCATGATTCTAACATCCACGACCACATCTTTGATAAATTCCAAAAGTTGATCTTTAAGCTCCTTTACAACCTGACTTCTAATTTTACCTGCAACTTGAACCTCTCCTAATACAGGAAAACGGATATTCCCATCGCTGCTCACTAAGTAACCCTGAAGTCCTGGATTGGCATTATTGACCATTCCTTCACTTGCAGTATTTCTTTTAAAAGGAATCACAACCTCTTCGTTCATAGAAGAAACAGAGATATGTAAAATGTCATTTACCTCAATAAGCGGCTCAAATATCTGTTCATTCTTAACAGAGTTTAGGGATTCCGCGTCTTGAAAGTAAATAATATCCTTTTTGGTAGCACAGGAAGTAACTAGAAATGCAAGGCCACACAGGAACAAAAATTGTTTCATAGTGTTAATTTATAAGGCACAAATATAACGTTTATAGGAAAATGAATGGCACTTCATGCAATTATGTCCGTTCTATTTCTTCTTTCGGCAAGTTAGGACTGTCTAATTCTTGGAAGTGTGAGTTCTGACTTTTAAATTCAGGCACTAAGTCTTTAAGCAATTTTACCACTTTTTTATCCTCGTGTTTGGTCGCAGTTTTTACAATGCTCTTAATCTTCTTTTTAATAAGATCGAAGTCTTCGGTAGGCACTGTGGTGATCATAATTTTAGCGTGGTGAGTAGGCACGGTGGTAGAGCTATCGTTCAACAATTCTTCATAAAGTTTTTCACCAGGACGCAAGCCCGTAAATTTGATGTCAATATCCTCATAAGGTTCTAACCCAGAAAGTCTGATCATGCGTTCCGCTAAATCTAGAATTTTTACAGGTTCTCCCATATCAAATACATAAATCTCTCCTCCTTTGCCCATAGTTCCTGCCTGTAAAACAAGCTGACAAGCTTCAGGAATCGTCATAAAGTATCTAATAATATCTTTATGAGTTACCGTTATAGGACCTCCTTGCAGAATTTGTTTCCTAAAATGAGGTATTACAGATCCGTTTGAGCCTAAAACATTCCCAAATCGGGTAGTGATAAATCGCGTATACACTCCTTTTTTATGTTGAAGGGATTGCACGTACATCTCGGCCGCTCGCTTAGAAGCACCCATGACGTTGGTTGGATTCACTGCTTTATCTGTTGAAACCATTACAAACTTCTCTATGTCCTTCTTAATGGCTAGGATAGCAACATTTACCGTCCCTAGGATGTTAACATAGATTGCCTCATGAGGATTTCTTTCAATAAGCGGTACGTGTTTATATGCAGCAGCGTGATAAATGATGTCGAAATTATATTTGCTAAACATCAGTTCCATTCGATACATATTACTAATATCGGCTAATTCGGTTATGAAGTTAAGCTCTGGATAGGTTCGTTCTAAATAGATTTCCAATTCGTGCAATGCAGATTCTGCCTGATCAAGAATTACAATTTGCTTCGGATTAAACTCTGCTAATTGCCTAACAATCTCACTTCCAATAGAACCTGCCCCGCCTGTGACTAAAATGGTCTTTCCAGAGATATCCTTCTTGATTACTTGATTGTCAATATCTATCTGATCTCTTTCAAGTAAATCTTCTATTTGAATAGGCTTAATTTGAGTGGTAATATCTTCTTTTGTATTCCATTTTTCAGTGCTTGGAACATTAAACACCTCAATTTGTATGGCAATACACTCTTCTACTATCTGTGTTTTTTCCTTTCCTGAAAGGGACTCGTTGATAATTATGACTCCTTCCACTCCTAATTCTGTCAACGTTTCACCAAGTGTGCTCTTTATAGCAATTACAGGTTTGCCCGCTATTTTATGACGCTTAATACCCACTTTCCGTGTAACATATCCAGCCATTTGAAAAGGTAAATTGGAATCCGTAGCAATTGCATTCCCCAATGCAATAGTTTGATCATCCACACCTATTATCGCAACCAGTTTTTTCTGATCGTCTGAGGCCGCGTTTTTTAGAAATTGGTAGCTCTCTTTTACTGCTATTCGAAACAAAAGCATCAACGAAAAGGATAGCAGCATGAAAATAAACAAGAACGTATTTAAGAAAATTTTCCCACCCCCAAATACTTCAAATAAATAGTTAAACGCAAAGATGACCAGAAATGTAAATATGGAAGCAAATGCTAGTTTCTTTATATCCGTAAAAGTGGAGTGTCTAATTATTCCAGAATAGGTTTTAAAGAAAAAGAAGGAAGTTAACGCAACAAGTGTAATTATTAATCCCTGCACAGGTACGCTTACAACATCATGAAATTTGATAGGGGTTTCAGAAAGAATAAAATAAACAAAAAACAGTGATACAACCATAATAGCCATGTCAATAACCATAACGGCCCATCTCGGTAAATAACGCTGATCTAAAAGCTTTATCTTGTTATCTCCGCTGTAAAGTTGTTTATAAAATGTAGAACTATTCTTCACCTACTATTTTTTGGGGAATACAAATATAGCAACTCTCTAGTTGAATTGGCTTAAAATTGTTGTAATACGTGTTCTTTCTTCATCAGATAAATTTGATCCTGATGGTAAACACAGGCCATTTTTAAACAATTCTTCCGAAACTTTGGCCCCATAATAGGGTGCTTCTTTAAAAACTGGCTGCAAATGCATAGGCTTCCAAAGTGGTCTAGACTCTATGTTGTCGGTAGCTAAAGTTAAACGAATGGCCTTAGCAGTGGTACTCGATTTCTTCGGGTCTACCAAAATACAGGACAACCAATGATTGGAAAAATAATCTGAAGATCCTTCCTTTAACACCGAAATACCATTCGTATTTTCGAAAATTTCGGCGTAAAACGCATTGTTTTTTCTTCTAAGTGCGATGTGATCATCTAAAACTTCCATTTGTCCACGACCTATTCCCGCACACACATTACTCATTCTGTAATTATAACCTATGGAAGAATGTTGGTAATGCGGTGCGTCGTCTCTAGCTTGAGTAGAAAGAAAAACTGCTTTTTCTTTCATTTCAAGTGAGTTTGTAACAATTGCACCACCTCCAGAGGTAGTAATAATTTTATTACCATTAAACGACAAGATTGACAGGTCGCCAAACGTACCACAAGACCTCCCCTTGTATGTACTCCCTAACGCTTCAGCACTATCTTCAACAATTGGTATATCATACTTCTTCGCAATAGCATTAATTTCTTCCACTTTATATGGCATTCCATATAAATGGACCGCTATAATTGCCTTCGGTTTTTTCCCTTTCGCAATACGATCCATTATGGCTTCTTCCAAATAATCTGGACTCATATTCCATGTATCCCACTCACTATCAACAAAAATTGGTGTAGCTCCTTGATAAACAATTGGATTGGCTGAAGCAGAAAATGTAAAACTCTGGCAAATCACCTCGTCTCCAGCACCTACGCCCAATAAAATAAGCGCCAAATGCAATGCTGCAGTACCAGAACTCAAGGAAGCAACGTGCTTTTCCTCACCTAAATAAGCCTCAAGCTGTTCTTCAAAGCCTTGCACATTAGGTCCTAAGGGAGCAATCCAGTTAGTGTCAAAAGCCTCTGTCACATATGCTCGTTCTGTTCCTCCCATATGTGGAGATGATAGATATATTCTAGTATTCATGTATTATTCGTTATATTTTATTATTCTCGCTGGATTTCCATAAACTATTGCATTATCTGGAACGTCCTTCGTAACGACAGCACCAGCTCCAATCGTTACATGTTTTCCAATTTTAACTTCTGGTAAAACAACACTCCCAGCACCTACAAGTGAACATTCTCCAATCTTAACCCCACCTGCCACCGCAACATTAATGGCAATGTGACAAAAGTTACCTATCTCCGCATTGTGTGATACGGTAGCATTATTATTTACAATACAAAAATCGCCTAATTGTACAGCAGCGTCAACCACTGCATTGGGCAAAATCACCGACCCCTGACCAATTATCGCCGATGGATAAATTGCCGCAGTAGCATGAATAAATGAAGGGTAATTTGATTCAAATCTAGCAGCTATTTGCTTTCGTACTAGATTATTACCAATGGTAATGCACAAAGCAGCAGGAGAAGTATCTTGATCACTAAATTTTTTAACTGGAATATCAAAAATAGTGGCCTCTCTTGGTTGATCGTCATAGATAACTATTGGGTTCCACTGTCCCAAACTCTTAATGAGTTCCACTACGGCATAACAATGGCCGCCAGCACCAAAAATGGCTATATCTTTCATATATTTTGTGAGCCTTTGAAAACTTCCATAGTTGCAGAATTTTCGTTGTTAATATCTTTTCTTCCCAAAACGCTTTGAACCGTTTTCATTAAAATCTTGATATCTAGCGCAAAAGTAATATTTTGAACATAGAAAACATCTAGTTCAAACTTCTGTTCCCAAGCTATTGCATTTCTTCCATTGACTTGCGCCCAACCAGTAATACCAGGCCTTACATTATGTCGCTTACGCTGAAAATCGTTATATAGAGGAAGGTATTGAGGTAATAGCGGTCTTGGGCCAACGATACTCATATCCCCCTTTATTACATTGAGCAGCTGCGGAATCTCATCCAAAGAGGCCGAACGTACAAATTTTCCAATACTCGTTAATCGCTGATCATCTGGAAGTAAATTACCATTCGAGTCCCGAGCGTCACTCATGGTTTTAAATTTTACGATACTAAATATTCGCTCATTCTTACCTGGACGTTTCTGAAAGAAAAATGGATTCCCCTTTAAATGAATTGCCAGAATAAAAACTACGGTTAAAAATACAGGAAATAGCATTGCGAACGCCATAAGCGCTACGAGAAAATCCAGCAGGGGTTTTAGGAAATTTTTATACACGCTGCAAAAATACTAAACAAATTGGTTACAATTGTCGATAGTTTTCAAGCAATGCGTTCCACACTTGTTTTCGTTCAAATTTACTTGTAATAAGTGATCTACTTTTTTCTGAAAGTTTATGGGCCAGAAGAGGTTCAGAAATTAATCGATGCATCGCATTGTACAACGACTGCTCATCCTTCACTGGAACAATTATTCCATTGACATCTGCTTCGATTATTTCATTACAACCGTTAATATCACTAACAATAGACGGTAATCCCATGGCACCCGCTTGCAAGACTACATTTGGAAAACCTTCGCGGTAACTGGGGAAAGCAAGTGCATCGCTTAGGGCAAAATAAGGCCGAACATCCTGCTGATAGCCCGTGGTATAAATTCTAGGGTGTTGATGGATTTCTTCCACTATTTGTGGGTCTAATGGGTCTAAATCTTCTTCAAAAGGCCCGATTAGTAAAAGCGAACACTTGACATGCTCTTTTTGAAGTTTGACAAAAGCCGATACCAACTCGTTGATTCCTTTGTCTCTTACGATTCTCCCAACAAAAACAAAAACGAAATCATCTCTATCAATTCCGAGTTCTTCTTTCATTTGCTTCTGTTCCACTTCGGGAAAATGATCGGTTGAAAAATAATTGGTATCAATACCATTCGAACTGCCCTTTCCAATAATTTTCAGCTTGTTTTTCGATGTGAAATTTTCAGATAAAATAAAATCGTATAAACCCTGTGAGTTTGGATAGATGGCCGTAGCAAATCGATAAGTGCTTTTTTCAACTATGTTTAGAATCCGTCGCTTGAAACCTGTTGCCTCCATTAAGGGCAAGCCAGCAACAGTATGCAAACGATGCGGTACTTTTGCCAAATAGGCCGCCAACATACCCACAATCCCGGCCTTTGGTGTATGACTGTGGACAATTGACGGTTTTTCTTGTTGAAGAAAACGGTAGAGTTTATACACTGCTTTTAAATCCTGAACAGGAGTTATTTTTCTAGTTAAGGGAACGTAAAAAGTTTTAACTCCTTCTTTCTCCCCATGGGCTTCCAAACGTTCCTTTTCAGCAGAAACGGCGGTGACATCATAATATTGCTCCATAAAAGAAAGCTGGCCTTCCAACAATTTTTCCAATGAAAGAGGAATAGTTGTTATGCGAACTAATTTGGGCTTTTGCATACTTCGGTATATAGTTGAATATGTTCGTTTACCATGGATTCAATTCCGTATTTTTTAGCCCTTACCAGGCAAGAATCCACAATCTGTTGGTAATGATTTTTATCTGATAATAACTTGTTAATTTGATTTGCAAGGTCAATTTCATCTTCCTGCTCAAAAAGCACTCCTGCACCATAAACCAAAGTAGTTAATCCAGAAACCTTAGATGCCACCAAAGGTGTTCCAGACGCCATTGCTTCAATGCCTGATAGCGATAAGCCTTCGTGATGTGATGAAAGAACAGCGAGGTCAGACATTTTTAGTAAGTTAGGAACGTCGGATCGGCTTTTTAAGAAGCTTACCTTATCTTCTATTTCTAAAGAACTAACTAGGTCTATTGCCTGGGGCATTTCTGGTCCCTCCCCAACGAGTAACAATCGGACTGGAAAGTCTAAATAGGGAACAGACTTTATGAGCGTTAAAGGATCTTTTTCCTTTGTAAACCGCGCTACTTGAATAATAATTTTATCGTCAATACTACAATCAAAGTCACCCCTATTTGATGCTATGGCTTTATTAATATTTTCAAAATCAACACCATTATTTATGGTTCGAAACTTGGAGCTTTTTGCGGCTAAATGTCTTTTTACAAATAGTTTTACTTCCGTAGAAATGGTAACGATATAGTCGTATTTAGCGTAAATGAATCTATCTAATGTTCTATAAAACCATCGATCTCTTCTTTTATTAGAAGTACTATGTTCTGTAAATAGGAGTTTCGTTTTAGAGAATGAAATCAACTTTGCGAGTGCCACCCAATATAGGGCTGGAAAAAGGTGAACATGAACTAAGTCGATTTTTTTTAGAAAAGGAATAATTTTGAATATAAGAAACGGATTATAAACACTTCCTTTACCAAGTGAATGAATTTTACAACAGTTTTTAGTCTCTAGTTCATTGAGAAAGGGGAAATCCGTTCCATTTAAAAGTAACAAATCAATAGTTAACCCCTGCTCGACGAATCTAGGTATTGATTCGACGAGAAGCTTCTCTGCGCCTCCCATGGCTAAACTATTTATTACAATTAAAACTTTCATTCAATATTCTTCCTGCTTTATTTTTCAACCGCTTCCTCTACTTTAGCGACGAAGCTTGAAATATTCCTTGACTGCAGCTCTTGTTTAAAGAGTTGGTCAATTCCCTCTGTTCGATCTGCAAGAGCCTGCCTTATTGATTTTTCTAACTCAACAGCGTCATCAGGCTTTAATGTATGTATTCCTTTTATCAATTCTATTCCTCCTGCACAGAGTGTCGAAACTACTTTAGTATTTTGTGACATCATTTGCAAGAGGACATTCGGAAAACCTTCAATTCTCGAAGAAACCACGCATACCGATGCTTCTTTAAAATAAGGATATACATTTTTCACAAAACCGGGCATTAGTACATCCTCATTCAGTTGCAAGGAGGATATCTGTGCTTCCAGCGGAGTACGCAGTTGACCTTCGCCTAGAATAAGTAATTTTAGTCCTGGGATATCTATTTTTAATTCTGAAAAGGCATTTATAAGAACATCAAACCCCTTTTCTGGAATGAGTCTTCCTGCGGATACTATATATTGGCTGTCTAACTTTGCTTCGTCGATTTCTTCTTTACTACTATTCTCTATTTTGCTTAAATTGACAGGATTATTGAATACCACCACTTTCATCTTGGATTCCAGTTTAGGCAAATTTTTCAAAAGCTGGTTGCGCATGTAGGCACTCTGACAAATGAGCAAATCAATTCTGCGATATCCCAGACGGTATTGCATCTTAAAAAGCCATAGTTTAAGACCGCCATATCTCGTAAAAATAGACGTAGATTCTCGAGCTACGTGGAACTTAGACTTATGGATTCCAACGCTTCTAAAAAAACCAATAGTTCCATTGAGGTGAACATGAGAAGTAAAGGTGAGCTTAGGAGGAGACTTTTTGAGTTTTCTGCAATACTTCACCAAAGCATAAACACCAGTCAGCCTATTATGAGATGCCCCATAAATACCTTGAAACTTTTCATACTTTTCTAAATCGACCCATCCTCCAGCTTCTTTTTTTGTTAAAAAGAAAACTACCACTTCGTAAGACCTTTCTAAGTAATGCTCTGCAACCATCTTTAGGTATTGTTCCGCTCCACCTAACGAATCGTTGAAAAGCACTAGAAGTATTTTATTGGTATGTTTTATTGGTTTACTCATGTTGTTCGATGCCCATTGTATTTACATCTTTTCGCGATTTATAGAGCGTAATAAATAATAGGATAAAAACAAACGGCACTACCATGGTTTTTTGACGAGCAGCCACCCCTAGATTACTTAATAAAAATGCTCCAGGCAAAGTAATTGCTATAATTGCAAAAACTGAAAACCAATATACACTACGCATTTGGTCCACTATCTTAGTTCGTAGTTTTCTAAAAATAACAAAAAACATCATTACCCAAACAAGATTTTCTACGGAAGCTGCAAGCGCAAAGACGTTATGAGCATCTACAAATAGTGGTCTAAAAATATAACTAACCCATTTTACCAGAATATTGGAGTCTTTAACATTCACTGAAGATCCTCCAGCTAATTCTCGTTCGCTAAGTAACTCCACCTGTTCGGTGAGTGATTGGCCTGCTTTAAAGTCGATTCGTTCAAGTAAGATAGGAAACAGTGCTACCATTCCAGCAACAATAGTTCCTACTAATAATAGTTTATAAGCTGGCCTAATATTCTTGTTTAAGAATAGTTGTGCGATTCCAAAAGCGGCGATCACAAAAAATAGAATATGTATTCTTATAAAACCTACAAGCAATATCGGAATGATGTAATGAACCCATTTTCGCTGAAAATAGATATTGTATACAAGCATGGCAATTCCAAAGAAAATGAGCGAATCTTTTCCTATAGCTACAGTCCAAAAATGTATCAAGGGCATTATTAAAATGTAATACCAATTGGTCCATTCGTAATTAGCAATATGCAATAACACTTTTAGGACGAAATAATACCCAACAAGTCCAAAAAAGCTGTAAATAAAAAAGCTTCCAAAATAGGAAACATGTAAAAAGTTTATAATTGGGTAAAGTGTAAAGTAAATAAAATAAGTTCCTTGCCCGAAGCAGGCTCCCCAACTATCGTATATAAACAGAACTTTCCGGTAATATCCTATCGAATCTGCTACATCGTATAACGAGTATAAATAATACCCCACCGTCATGGCAACGTGAACCAAACTAATAAGAACGAACAATCGCATCACTTTAACCGAGATCCTTTTAAATTTCCGGGTAAGTGTTATAACTCCAATTAAGTAAAGGAGTATAACCGATATATCGATTATGGAATACTTAGTGAGTAAACTAGGATCCATAAGATGCGATAAAGTCTTTGATCATAAATTCTTGCGGATTAAACGCTCCTTCTATAAAATTAAGATTACTGTCCCAATAGCCCTCACATTTGTCGTAAGCTTTCATGGCAAAACCAAAACATATTTCTATCACCTTGATTCTCCCCTCCTCATCGTATACAAAGTCGTATGCCAAACACTGCGCGTCTAATGACTTCGAAATTTTAAAAGCTTCCGAAACCATCTTTGTATCTATTTCTGCTGCAGCATAATCGATCTTACCACTTCCCGATGCTCTAAAATCGTCTTTTAGTGTAAACCTCCGAATCCCAAATGCTTTTTCCCCAACGACAATAATGCGAGTGTCAAAATCATTATTTGGTAAAAACTTTTGAAAATAGACATAACCTTTTTCGGCATTGGACATTTTTCGTTCTTTTTGTATTCGCTTAATAAAACTTAGTGTCTTTTTAGCGAGTTGAACGGGATTCTTTATATTTTTTGCAACCCGCATCTTTTGATCCAAGTTTTCCAAAGGCTTATTTATAGACTTAATTCCAATGGTAAATAGTTTCGTTATATAGTCTTTCGCTTCTTCTACATTTTTTATAAGTTGAACGTTGGTGGATCCTGCTCCGCCTTTCAACTTTGCAACCACTGGATAGGAAGTCGATTTAGAAAATTTTATGGCCTCTTCTTCGTCATAAAAAGCCTGGCTTTCAATGTACGGCGCATTTATTCCTTCCAATAGGTACTTTTGAGCAACTTTATCGTCAAAATGCCATCTTGTGTTATAGTTAGGAAAGGTCTTAATGTTCATCTTATCTGCACTATTGAAAACATAATTACAGATGGTAATATCGTTGGCCGATAAATGACTAATATGCCACATAAGGTGGGTTATATTTTCATTTTTAATGATGGTCATTATATCAGAATTATAACAGTCCACCAACAAAAACGGTATCCCATTAGTCTCACAATACGCTATCCATCGATCTGAAAAGCTTCCCGCTCTATGGTGTATTCCTATCTTCATTTAATACTGTTTTATAAGTTGGGCCGGATTTCCTCCATAGATACTCTTTGCTGGAATTGTTCCTTTTACAATACTACCTGCGGTTATAATTGCTCCATTTCCAATATGGGTCCCACCTAGTACAATACAATTTGCCGCAATCCAAACGTTATCTTCAATTGTTACAGGCCTTCCATTATCGGTTGTATGTATCCTATTGGCAGGATCATCAAAAGATAATTCGTGTCCATTTCCATCAATAATATGCGTATTTGCAGCAATTAAACAATTGTCTCCAATGGTAATCTCATTATAAGCATGTACACAACTCCCATGAATACGCGTATTTTTACCTATTTTAATAAGTGCATTTGCTCGGTCTGCATACAATTTACAGGAAGAATGCATATTGATGTGATACCCATAATTGGAGGAGTTAATGGTCGTGTTTTCTCCAATAATAATTTGAGCCGATTTGTGTTTTAAAATGTCTGGAAAACCTTTAAATGATACATTTCGGTCCAATTGCATCCCACTGGTAAGTCGCATCCAGAATCCTGCCAATTTATTATTGAGCAGTTGACGTATTGTTTTAAGTTTACTCATCTATTTTCCATTTATACCATAAATACCCTCCCATTAAAAATCGCGCTATCAATAAATTAACCGCTGCCCCTACAATACCAAAAAAGTAAATAAGGGGAAAGGCCAACGCAAATGCAATAGACGAAGCCATAATGGTATTATTCATTACCAACTTGTCTTGCCTCTTGATGATGAAATAATTCAACCCGTAAATATTGTAAAGTGTAAATCCAAAAATACTCAATGACAAAAAGCATAAAACAACAAAGGAATACTCATAATCTACAGATAAATACCAAAATACCAGTTTGTAAAAAAGCAAAGGTAAGACCGACAGAATCAAACCTATGAGTAGCATTAATTTACTAAATTTCATAAATGCACCTTTTTTTCTATTGAGAAAAGGAAAGAACACTCTCGAAACTATTCCTACAAGCATGATACATACTTCCACCACCTTTTTAATCGCATCGTATATACCGACAATATCTACAGTGGTAAAAATACCTAATAGAAACGTATTAGTATTATTGTAAAGCGTTGGAAAAAACTGGTTAACAAATATCGGGAAATTACTTTTGACCGAAGACAGTAGTACCTTTTTCTTCAAAAAATAGAATTTCAGTTTATACTTCCTAAATAAAAGATACTGTCCTGCCAATCCAGCTGCTAGAAATCCTATACTTTGAAGGAGTGGGTAGATCCAATAGTCCGCCTCGGTTGTTATAAAAATAAACACACAGATGGTAAAGAACAGTTTAATTATAAAGTTGAGTATGGTTATATATTTCATTTTCTCTATTCCCTGAAAAAACCATTCTGGAAAAAGTGCCTGTCCTATTAAGATAAGCATGGACAAAAAGAAAACTAGACGTTCCTCATAAAAAGGGGGGTAAATTAATACAACCGCGGTAAGTATTAAAAATGAAAGACCTAGAAATAATAATTTAATAGACATTACCTTACTGTAGATAATACTTAGCTTGGTCTGGCTTCCATTAAACACCGATACATCTCTGGTAGCAGTAATTTTGAAACTGTAGTCCGTAATAGGTAAAAAGTACGCTACTAATGAAGCTGCTAACACCACTTTACCATAGTTTCCAAATCCAAGGGTTCTAATGAGATATGGCAATGTTATAAGTGGTAAAATAATATTCACCAACTGCAGTGTGGATAAAGAAATAAAGTTTTCCAATAAAACCCTTGAGTCCTTTGTTGAAAAAATCTCTTTTATTTTTGAAAATATACCCAAACAGAAGCTTTATTTATAATTAAATAGCGCGCAAAGGTAATAGAAATACCAGTTTTAGCAGGCTAATATTAATTAAAATCGATTTTCAGAAACAATCCATACCTATAGAGAATTGTGTTCAATCTGCTTTTAAATGGATCAATTAAAACTGCGGCGATTCCTGTTTAAATATTTCCACTAACTCTTCTTCTAAGTCTGAAGGTAAATTGGCATCTACGCTTTCGGCTGTTGAAAGCGATTCGAACAACTTCTGCTTCGTTTTTTTTCCAACAAACTTTGAAAAATAATCTTTTAAACCTAGCTTTTTCAGATGGTACAGCAGCGCTGGAAACTTTAATGTTCGTGTTTCGTTTATTTTTTTATCAACTTGATATTCAAATGGTTCTACTGCTAAAAATTGAGCCACCTTTTGAAAAATTGCCTTATTCCCTTTCTTAAAGTCTCCTTCGAAAATCACAAGTACCTCATTAAAGTGTTTTTTATATACTGAAATACGCTCACCATAGAAACTCATCCCCAAATAACTGTACCATGCTAATTCTCCATTCTTATATTGGTCAATTTGGTTTCTCATTATTTCAATAAAACTACGTTTCTCACGTCCTAACCCCACATCCATTCGATAGTGGGAAAATGCTCTTTCGAGTGGGTTTCGTAGTAAAATGATAATTTTGGCATTCGGATTATAGTCCATTATCTTTTGAGGGCTACCTGGACTATGAAGGTAAAAGGTACTGGCTTCGGCTAGGTATTTTTCTTCTTTCTGAAGGCTAAACAACTGTTCGTATTGCTGCAATGTGGATACTTTGGCAATATGAAGAGGCTCTGGAAAATCATTTTCTAAATAACGCCCTAAATCAAAAAATCGCGATGCTTCATAGAGTTGCTTTGGTGCTGATTCCACAAAATAAAGTGGTTCTTTTATTGGCGACATATAAATGTCGAGATGCTTAGACAAACTATCTGTAAAACGGGTGGTTCTTGCCTTCATAGCTCCTACCACGAAGAGATTGGCTTTCTTTTGTCTACTCATGATGTAAACATTTTACCTAGTTTAGCAATCATCTCATACGGAAATGGTTTTACGATTTTCAAAAGTCGTTGTTGCTTTTTACTCACCAACAAACGGATGTATTCCCAAATCATTTGATCTTCTTCAGTAGAATATTGGCCGCAATTCTTAAGATAGGTAACAGGAATAAATCGATCGCAGTACATTTTAAAAAAATCTTGATTTTGGTTAGTTATTGAAGCAGCAACTTCTGCCAATGTATTTAAATACACCTTAAAATCTAAAGCATCATAATGGCCTTTGGAGCCAGTAGCCTCTTCCAACTTTCTGTAAAATGAAAGGTTCTTATTTAAAAGGACAATTTTTTCATCTTTGCACAGTCGTAACCATAGGTCGTGATCTTCATGGCGTTTTTGATGTATTCTGAAATATCCTTTTTCATCAAAAACTTCTTTTTTAATTATACTGTTTGAAGAATTTATTGGCGGGAGATAATGAGCAATTACCTCCAAATAGTTGAGAATAGACACTTTACCTTCTTCGGGTAAGAGTTGGTGATGATACCGCTCTATTTCGGAAGTAAAAACCCTGCTCCTACCACTTGCAAATAATCGTTGTTCAGGGTGCTCACTTATAGTTTCTAACATTTCAGTTAAATAGGCAACATCCCACCAATCGTCTGCATCAAGAAAAGCAATCCATTTATTATTAGCCAATTCAATCCCTGTATTCCTAGCCGCCGAAACTCCCCTATTTTCAGTAGAAATTATTCTTAAGCATGAATCGGTATATCTAGAAGCAATTTCTAATGATTTGTCTGTACTTCCATCATTTACAACAATTACCTCAAACTGTTGGTAGGTCTGATTAAAAACAGACTCCAAGGTTTGAGAAATGTACTTCTCCTTGTTATAAAGTGGGATAACGACTGAAATCATAAGGTATTCGTTCTTAAACTGAAATTTTAAACAGTTTATTCAATGCATAATAACATAAATATTTGATCAACCTACCCAAAGAAACAAATTTATCGCTCCAATCTATGTCCGATCGAACGAGCGCATAATTTTTGGCAGCCAAAACTCTATTTACAATAGGGTAATATTTATTTAAAGTGTCCTTCTTAATTTCTGTATACGTATGGATGCTCCTTTTAATTTTCTCTGAAAGCTCTGCATTGCTCCACTCACCCTCTTTATGTTTTCTATAGCATCCATTCTCAATATTGCTATGCATATGGGCCTTTCCGTATTTTGCCAGCATGGTAAACAAAAAGGTGTCACCATTAGAAACAGATGTGAAATTGGACGGAAAATCAATGATATTTCTGAAAACAACCGAACAGGTTGGTAGAATGGCCCCCATAATTATCTTATCTGAAGTAATAGTTGACGTCTTATAGTTTAAAAAATTGTCTTTCAGTTTATTACTATTCTCATCAACTAAGGAGACATTGTGAAAAGACAAGGAGAAATCTGAATGCTCCTCTAAAAAATCAACCTGTTTTTGGAGCTTAGTTGGATCCGTCCAATAATCGTCTCCATCCAATAATGCAATGTACTTTCCAGTACACTCCTCTATAATATTCTGAAAATTATATAGCCGTCCTAAACTTTGGCGCTTCCTATCGTAGGCGTCTCCTCGCTTTCGATCCAATACACGTATTGAAATAGTATCGGAACCCCTAAATTCCTTAATTATATCTAAAGTACGATCTGTGGAAAAATCGTCTCCTATCACTAATTCTATTGGGAAATTTGTCTTCTGAATTAGCACACCATTTATGGCATCCCTTATAAACAACTCATGATTATAAGTCATAAGCCGGATGCTTAGCAACGGTATTTGAGCCGACTTACTCATAATTGAAAAAACGAAGCATTTCTCCCGCTTCTTGATTAAAACATTCAACTTGTTTAGGAGTAAGGTCCTTTCGATAGCGTCCAACTCGCGACGGGTCGGGTTTTTCTTTGGTTTTAGCCTTCCAATCAAAAGTCTGCGCTGGCTCTGTTAACTTGGGAGATTCTTGTTCATAATACTGAAGCATTTTCGATTCGAAAGGTATGTCTAAAAACGCGCATACTTCGTTTAAAATTTCTACGGAAGAATTGATTAAATCTTCAAATTTGACGGTTAGTACTTTTGAGCCTAGCTTCTTTTCAACATCAATAATATTCCTACAATTCGCACTCCACTCCTTTGCAATTTCAGCGATATTGGTATTTAATTGCGGTTTATATGGAGAAGCTGTTGAAATTTGAGTCATATCTAAATAAGAACAAGCCACATCTCTCCCGTCTCTTAAAACATGAATATAGCGGGCATCTGGCCAAATTAAGGGTAATTCCTCAAGGTGCTTTATATAATAATTATTTTTATCGGCTATCACCTTTATATCGAGTTCCTTGTGATAAGAACAATAAACCAAACAGATTAAATCTGAATAATTTTTAGGTTGTTCTCGCTGGATGAGTGCTGTTAAGTATTCATAATCGAGTTCCCAAGTTTCTATTTTCTTGCTGGTGGATACATCGTGCACAAAGCGCTCTACTTGTTCCAGATTGGAGTTATCTGTTATGGCCCAGTTCTTATATTTTGCATACCACCAAAGAGCAAAACCGCTTTCTGGCGGTGCTACTACTTGACTGTGCTGATTTAGCATCAACCTAAACAAAGAAGTACCACTTCTAGGGTTGCCAAGGATATATGTTTTAATCATGGCCGACTGTTTAAACTTTCGTTTACAAGGTTTGCAATTCTAACCACCTCATGGTTGGGTAAATCATGACTTAATGGCAAACAAAGAATTGTTTTAGCGGCACGATCTGCTAGGGGCACATCTGCTGGAATTACATAGGGCAAACTGTTTAATGAAGGATAAAAGTACCTTCGTGGGATAATTTGATTTGCTTGCAAATACTTTTCAGTTTTAAGTAACTGGAACTCATTTTCAAAGAGAATTGGATAATAGCTATAATTCCATTGCGCCCCTTCACGAATTTCCATGGTCCTCAACTTATCAAAATTAAGCGCTTGATGGTAAGTCTCTACAGCCGCTTTCCGTTTCGAAACGATTTCATCCATATATGGAAGTACGGTTAGTCCCATTGCAGCCTGTAATTCGCTCATTTTACCATTAATGCCTAATCCTTTAAACTTTAAAGGGCCATCATGTCCAAATTTATGGCTGTAGTTCAGTTGCCCGAACAACTCATCATTATTACATATAGCAACACCACCTTCCCCAGTATGAAAAAGCTTTGTTGCATGAAAACTACAAGTGCTTACATCCCCATAATTAAATATGGATTGTCCTTTATAAAGAACATCAAAACAATGAGCAGCATCATAGATTACTTTTAAATCATGCTTGTGAGCAATCTTCTCAATTTTTTCTATGTCGCATGGATTCCCAAAGACGTGCGTAGCCATAATGGCTGTAGTTTTATTGGTAATTGCAGCCTCAATCTTAGTTTCATCTATAGATAGGGTGGCAGGATCGATATCAACAAAAACAGGAGTACAATGCTCCCAAACTATTGATGCAGTGGTGGCGACATAGCCAAACGGACTCGTAATAACTTCACCTTTATCTGCGAGAAGTCTGAGTGCGATCTGCAACGGAATGGTTCCATTAGCCATTAGCAGTGCATTTTGAACACCCAAACGATTACACAACTTAGCCTCCAATTCCTGTACCAATTCGCCCCTGTTTGTAAGCCATTCATTTTTCCAAATGCGTTCGAGTTGCGCATTATACTCACTAAGTGGAGGAAAAAAGGTTGTAGTTACATTGATCATTTGTTCTTCACAATTTCGATTGCACCTTTATACACTTTAGGTTGGAACAATCTGATCAAAATTACGTATAAAATTATACCTAGAAGTCCGAGGACTAAAAGCCGAATTAAATCATATACCAATACGTCCTTTACTAATTGGTCTATCTTCCAAATGGCAAGTGCTGAAATAGCTGATATTAGGATAGTAGGAACTATATCTTTTAACTGCTCAAATGCACTGTATTTGATGAACTTGGCCGTATAATAGGAATTGACGAAAAAGGCTATGATCGAAATAAACACGCTTCCAATTAAAAGCGCCGTCACACCATAAGCAAACGTACCAAAAATAATTATTGCTCCTATCCCCTTTTTGATCAGCTCTAGCTTTAAGAACAGGTCGCTCCTACCTTTTACTTTTAGTACATTTAAATTGTAAGCATTGATTGGATATAATATTCCTGCCCAGCAAAGAATTTGATAGTAAGGAACGGCTGGAAGCCATTTTTCTGTAAGTAAAAAGCGGAAAAGTGGTTCGGCCAAAGCAGCAGAAATCAACAGCAGTGGTGCAATAGCAAATAGTACAATCTGCATAATTTTTTGGTAGGCTCCTTTCAGTTTAATATTGTCATTCTGAATTTCAGCAAAGAGCGGGAAGGTGACTTTATTTAAAACTGTTCCCACATTTTGAACCGGTACTTGCTTGAGGGTATTTGCTCTAGTAAAATAGCCGAGCTCATTAATGCTGAAAAATTTCCCAATAAGAACTGCGTAGCTATTGTTGTAAACAACGTCTATCAAACCGGAAAGTGTTAGCTTATAACCATATGAAAAATGTTCCTTAAATTTCAATTTGCTAAAAACCATGGTTGGCTTCCATTTTCCGAAGAACCACAAAAGAGCCGCTTGGATCGTTGCTTGAACAATAGCACTAACCACTAAACTCCAAACACCATACCCTTTAAAGGCCATAATAATTCCAACTATTCCACCTGTTATAATGGCAGGAATAGAAATCTTAAACAGAGACCTAAACTCTAATCTCTTAATAATTCTTGTTTGTTGAATATTTCCGAGGGCATTGAAGATAAACACTATACCATACCATCGTAAAATGTTCGTGAGTATAGGTTGTTCATAAAATTGAGCAATCTGCGGTGCAGCAATAAACACAAACAAATATATTACAGCACTAGCACATAGATTAAAGAAGAAGACGGTAGAATAGTCTAAATGATCTGGGTTTTGAGACCGAATTAAGGATTGCGATAAACCAGCGTCCATTAGGGATTTACCAAGAGCAATAAAAATGATAATCATTCCTATAAGTCCGAAGTCGGATGGCAAAAGAATACGAGCTAGAATAATGGATACAGCCAAACTAATTGCCTGCGCTCCAAACTGCTCGAGTCCGGTCCAAATAAACCCGGAGATTGCTTTCTTTTGTAAAGACATCTACTAGTATAAAAGAAATTTCATGTTTGTTACAAGCATTGTTAAGGAATGCTAGACATGATTTCTGTCTGAGACGGTAAAGAAACTAAAAAATATTATAAAATCATCCCAGCAGCTACGGTCTCGTGCGTAGCGTCATCTATTAAGATGAAACTTCCAGTAATTCGATTATCGCGGTACTCGTCCACCATTAGAGGTCTCGTAGTTCGAACTTTGATACGAGCGATGTCGTTCATGGTTAGATGCTTATTCTCTTCTTCTCTATTGTATGTATTAATATCAATCTTGTATAAAACCTCTTTGATCATTGCTTTTTGCTCATTAGAGGTATGCAGTATGGTATATTTTGCGCGAGGCTTAGAAGTATCATTGTGCAACCAACAAAGCATTGCATCAAATTCTTGTGTAGGAGTTGGTCTATTATTCGACTTTACGATCATATCTCCTCTGCTTACATCTACGTCGTCTGTTAAGGTGATAGAAACCGACATCGGCGCGTAGGCCTCCGAAAGCTGCCCTTCTGTGGTATCAATACTCTTAATAGTCGAGGTAAAACCTGAAGGCATTACCACCACGTCGTCTCCTGGGCGAAAAATTCCACTTGCAACCCTTCCGGCATATCCTCTATAATCCACAAATTCTTTACTTTGAGGTCTTAATACAGTTTGCACGGGGAAACGAGCATCAATTTTATTAATATCACTGCTAATGTGCATATTTTCGAGCGTATAAAGTAGTGGTGCACCTTGATACCAGTCCATATTTGTAGACTTATTTACCACATTATCTCCATCCAATGCACTCATAGGCACATAACGAACATCTTTTACGTAGAGTTTCGACGAAAATTCCTCGAATTGAGCAAGAATATCATTGTATACACTTTCAGAGTAATCCACTAAATCCATTTTATTAACACAAACTATAATGTGTGGTATGTGTAATAGAGAAGCGATAAAAGCATGTCGTTTGGTTTGCTCAATAACCCCATGACGTGCATCGATTAGAATGAGAGCCGCATTTGCTGTTGATGCGCCCGTCACCATGTTTCGAGTGTACTGGATATGCCCTGGAGTATCTGCAATTATAAATTTACGCTTAGGGGTAGTGAAATAACGGTAGGCAACATCTATAGTAATACCTTGTTCCCGCTCATCTCTCAAACCGTCGGTAAACAAAGCAAGGTCTACTCCAGCATGTCCTTTTCTCTTACTGGTAGACTCTACCGCTTCGAGTTGATCTTCAAAAATTGCTTTCGAATCGTATAATAATCGACCTATGAGCGTACTTTTACCATCATCTACACTCCCAGCTGTCGTAAAACGGAGTAATTGATTGTTATCTATTGCCATGCTATTATTGCTAACTAATTTATTTATATTTTATTCTGAAACGTCAACTACTAGAAATATCCTTGTCGTTTTCTATCTTCCATAGCAGATTCACTGCGTTTATCATCGGTCCTATTTCCTCTTTCTGTTTGTTTCATTGCTGAAACTTCCAATACAATCTTTTCCAAGGTATCTGCATCACTTTCCATACCACCGGTTATAGTGATATCTCCAAGGGTTCTAAATCGGATCTTTTTAGACTCAACCTTTTCTCCTTCTTCCAGTTTTAGATGTTCAGAAATTGGAATCCATGAGTTACTTCTCCATACCACATCACGCTGGTGCGCAAAATATAAAGAAGGAATACTTATATTCTCTCTTAAAATATAGCTCCAAACGTCCATTTCGGTCCAGTTACTAATTGGAAAAGCCCTAAAATGTTCTCCTTCAAAATGTCTTCCGTTTAAGATATTCCATAATTCTGGACGTTGATTTTTTGGATCCCATTGTCCGAAATCATCTCTGTGGGAGAAAAAACGTTCTTTAGCTCTGGCCTTTTCCTCATCTCTTCTTCCCCCTCCTATCGCACAGTCCACTTTATTGGTTTCAATTGCGTCTAAAAGAGTAGTAATTTGAAGCGCGTTTCTCGTTGCATTTTTTCCTTTCTCTTCTGCAACTCTACCTTGATCAATGGATTCTTGAACAGAACCAACAATTAGTTGCGCTCCCATTTCCTTAATTAGATCATCCCGAAATTGAATCGTTTCTGGAAAATTATGCCCCGTATCTACATGCATTAGGGGAAAAGGTACTTTCGAAGGGTAGAAGGCTTTCTTGGCCAAATGAGTAACTAAAATCGAATCTTTTCCTCCTGAGAACAGAATCACCGGATTTTCAAACTGTGCCCATACTTCTCTAAGAATATAGATTGCTTCCGACTCTAATTCGTCTAAATAATTTAAATAGTATTTACTCATTTTAGATTATTTTTTTCAATATAATTTAAGATCATTTGCACTGCTTCTGGAATAGAAACATTTGCAGTATTTATTTCAATGTTCGGATTTACGGGTGCTTCATACGGTGCATTAATCCCTGTAAAATTGGTTATTTCTCCTGTTCGGGCCTTGGCGTACAATCCTTTAACATCGCGTCGCTCACATTCCTCCACTGGCGTACTCACAAAAATTTCAACATAATTGGGAGCACCTACTATATCCTTAATACGTTCTCTATCTTTCTCATAGGGTGATACAAAAGCAGCCAATACAACCAGTCCTGCATCAATCATTAGGTTTGAAACTTCCGCAATTCTCCTAATATTTTCAGTCCTATCGTCTGGCGAAAAACTGAGGTTGTTATTTAAGCCCTTGCGCACATTATCGCCATCCAAGGTATAGGTATGTATTCCTTTCCTTACCAATGCCTGTTCAACAGCATTAGCAATAGTCGACTTTCCAGAACCAGAAAGGCCCGTAAACCATAACAAAAATGATTTATGGTTCTTGATGGCTTCCCGTTCTTTTTTGCCAACATTAAACTCATGTGGAATAACGTTTTTCTGCATTATCGTCTCAATATTCTTTTGTATATATAATTTCGAATTCGCCCCAAAGGCAAACGTAGCCAAAGTCGCTCGTGAAAATAATAGAGTGCAAATTTAGTAATTAACTCGGTTAATGCTATAAAAAGAGCTACTTCATTGAAATTATCTAAAACTGCTCCAGAAATAATAAAAGTCATGGTCGTTGCGATAATTCGCCATGAAATCGTTTTGTAAAGAGTTTGTCTTACCGTTACTTCAGCACCGTTTCTATATCGTTGCCAGATGCGTTCGTGCACATAGTAAACGGCTAATTTTATTACGAATTCGGCAGCTCCAATCTTTAACGCGTTTTCAAGACTGCATTGCCCAAACAAGCAAGTAATCGCCAGTGCTACCAAAATAGTATCGGTAGTTGCAACAAATCTCCAAGAAATCCCTTTTAAAAGGCTTCTTACATGCGATTCTTGTTTGTATTGCGCCATATTAAATACTAACTAAGAAAAAAGGATTCAATAAATCCTCTTTATTATATTGAAGCGGTTTTTGCGTGTTTTGGTCGATCACTTGTACTCCAACTGCCGCGCAAATAGCATGTCCTGCAGCTGTATCCCACTCCATAGTTGGTGCAAAACGTGGATAGACATGAGCTTCACCTTCAGCTACCAAACAAAATTTTAAAGAACTCCCTTTTGAAACTATCTCCACTGTTTTATTTTTTTCAATTTCCGAGATAAAATTTTTCGTTTTATCATTTAAATGAGATCTACTTCCTACTACCAATACAGGTTCGTTTTGAAGTGCAGGTTTCATCTGGACGGCATTCTTAATAATTTCTTTTACTGAAATATTCTCATCATCTAAAACAAGCTTAAATGATGTAGACGCGTCTTCAGCGGTGTAGTAGATTGTTTTTGAAACCGGAACATAAATAACACCAAGGTGCGGCTTGCCATTTTTAACAAGGGCTATATTAACCGTAAACTCTCCGTTTCTTTTAATAAACTCCTTAGTACCATCCAACGGATCTACAATCCAACAGCTATCCCAAGACTTTCGTTCAGAATAATTGGTTTGCTTGTTTTCTTCACTAATTATGGGTATTGGAGTGTTAACTAAATAAGAGTTAATAATTGTATTTGCATTCTGATCTGCAATGGTCAAAGGAGAATCATCTCCTTTAATTTCTACATCAAAATCGGTCGCATACACTTCCATGATGGCTTTTCCTCCATCAATTGCAGCCATAATTGCGGTTTCTAAGTAAGATTTCATGAGGGGTGTTTAAGTTGGCAAATGTACAACAAACAGACTAACGATGAAATAAGTATCTTTACATCGATGAAGAAAATTCCATTTTTCCTAGTGTTTTTTGCGCTCACTGCTAGTTGTCAAGACTTTGGTAAGCTAGAGATTATTTCAGACCTACCAAAACTAGTAGATGAAGTTAGCGGAATTGCCAAATTTGAAAGCCAAGACCTCCTATGGATGGTCAACGATTCTGGCAACCCTCCAGAGATTTATGGTTTTAATCTTAAAGAGCAAAAAATTACGCAAACCGCGTATGCAAAAAATGGAAAAAATATCGACTGGGAAGATCTAGCCACACATCCTGATGGCACTCTTTATGTGGGAGACTTTGGCAATAACAATAGTGATAGAAAGGATTTGACGATTTATCATATAAAAGAATCAAGTAGTAAAAACAAGGGGAAAACTGAAGCAGCTGTTACGACCTTCAAATTCGAAGATCAAGAAAAATTTCCTCCAAAAAGGAAAGACATATCCTTCGATGTAGAAGCACTTATCTATCTAAACGATCACTTTTATGTTTTTACGCGTAATCGAGCCAAAAAATATGATGGTAAGACACGTATTTATAAAATACCCGCAAAGCCTGGTGATTTTATAGCCAAATACATGGGAAGTATAAAGACTTGCAAAGATCAGAGTGACTGCGAAATTACTAGTGCCGACATTCATCATCCAACTGGAAAAATAGCGCTGCTGTCCTATGATAAAGTTTGGATTATAGACAACTACAAGGGTGATGATTTTTCCTCTGGAAACATCGATAAAATTAAGCTTGGGTATGACTCTCAGAAAGAAGGAATCTGCTTTAAGTCTGAAAATGAATTATACATAGCCGATGAGAAAACCAAAGGCAAGGGTAGAAATTTATATCTCCTTAAGCTGAAATAAAACGTCCCTGCCATTTTGGAGCTTTTACTGGTTTTATTTTGTGTTCTTTCTATATATCGTCAAGCACAACTTCACATACAGCGTGCATTTTAAATAAATACTAAACGGCGTCGCTACAAACTAAATCCAAATCCAAAAGCGACCCTAATCCCATCACTACCGCTAAAAAGACCAAACTGACCCGACAAGGTATCCACTGCATTGATCCAAACACCACCACCAACATTACTATGCCAAACATTGGAGTCTTCATCTCGTTGCCAAACACGCCCCGTATCGTATCCACCATAAATACCCCACTGCAATGGAACAACTACGGTCTTAAACTTTCTAAAGCTATATCGTAGGTCGGCCCCGACTGCCAAAGCACTATTTCCACTAAAACGTTGCGTTCTATAACCTCTTAATCCATTACCTGCTCCTACTACAGCAGCTTGGTAAAATTCAAAATTATTTCCAATATTAAATTGCCCTTCAGCCATTGTTTTGAGTACTAGTTTCTTGTCGTTAGTCAAAGAATTATAAAACTGAAATCCTGGATGAATATAACCGTAAGATCGGTCCGTTTCAGAACCATTAAATCTAAAGCCTCCTTTAAGCTTAAAAATGGCGCCACGCGTTGGGTTTGCTCCATTATCCACACTTTGATAGCCATAATCGGCTTCCAGGTTGATAAAGTTTTTCGAATTGAATGTAGCTTGATTATCTTCAAAGAAGATTGTGGTAAAACGATTTGGAGTATTGTCCACCTCAATTACTTCTAAAGCTGCTGAAACTCCTATTCTACTTCCATACTCTCCAAGCTTCATTAAACCAAATCGACCACTTAATATCCCCGTTTTTACCCTGTTAAAATCTAAATCATCTTCATCTGGGAATTCCGTCTCATTACCAAAGCCAAAGAAGTTCCTTGTGAAATTTTCACTTGTAGCATGTGCGTTTACCCAGAGATTCCATTTTCCTAAGGTATTTGCAAACTCTCCTGTGTACTCAACATCAAAGCCCTGTGTAGCAAAATAATACCCCATTCTTACCATATGCTTTTGATGAAATGGATTAGTTTTAAACCCTTTAACCGTGTAGGTGTCTGTTAAACCTACCTTTAAGCCATCATCTGGATTAAATCCTATAGACGGCACAATAGAATTTTGCTTAATAATGAGCTTAGAATAGTTGTAATTATTTATCTCGTAGTCGTCGTTAAATACGAAAGAAGCCCCTCCCCGATTTACAATAGTATTGGGTTTAGATTCGTGGTCGTGTACTTTAACCTGTGAACCATTTTCAAAATCGTATACATCATTGTTTTGTCCGCCAATGATTCTAATAAAAACAGGGTTTGCGCCTTCACCTTTTACTACAAATTGATCGTCGTCATCTAGACCATAAATCCAAACTTCTTTGGTCTCATTAGAATAAACCGTACGCTCTTTATATGGTTTCTTTATTTCACCATCTTTAATTCTGGATATGGCGATATGTGTAGAGCCGTTGGATCGAGTAATCTCAAAATGATCATCCTTATCGGTTCCTGTTATAATAATAAGTTTTGACAAATAGTCGTAATATCTATCTGCCATTGTAAGAATATCATCTCTTCTCGACTTGAGCTTCGATTTAATTTCTTCGGAAGTAGCGTCTTGTACTTCAATCGGTAATGATTTAAAAGAATTCTCAATTACTTCATTCGTTAAGTTTTCTTGTATAAACCTCGCTTGCTCCAGCCACCGTTCTTTTGGTGCTTCTTGAATAAATGTTCGGTCTAATTTAATTCCAGCTGCGTTGAGCCATTTAATATCCTTTACTTCTGGACCAAACTTTTGAAGCTGCCTCGCACTGGGAATAAGCACACGAGCTATATCCAATAGGGTTCCATCGTAATATGAAAACACCTGATCCCTATCCCTAGGAATGGGTTTATAAATCTTTTCGTCTTTTGAAATATCAAAGCGAGACCATCTCCATTGATCTTGGTGACGGTCCCAGTCTCCTAAAATCATATCGAATAAACGGGCTTTAATAAATGCAGCTTCATCCACTCTATATTCTTCATCCTTTCGGATATTTTTCATCACATCACTTGTGCTCTCGATGGCATCTGGATTTCCGAAAGATGGAATGTCAAGAAAATCGCTATCTGGACGTTCTTCTATGACATATAGTTCGTTCCCAAATTCGCTGTTGTATTGCCCCAACGCCTTGTGTTTAGGCATGTAAATTAATTTCGGATTGGTATGGTAAACACCTATTGCATCCGACATGGGGCCAACAACAAAAGATGCATAAGGATGACTCGCAGTATAAAAATCCAGAATAAGATCCTCTGTTACCGTTTCTTTAAAATCATCTTCCACATAATTATCTGGGAACAATACTTTTTGTAAATACTGAGTTGCACTTTTCTTAACTCCTCTTAACGCGAAATTACGACCGTTTTTATCCTTTAATCGAAGAGAACGCGTCTGATTACCACCTCCTTTTCTGTCTACTTTAAAACCTCCATAAAGTGTGTCCAATGTGGCGACTGGCACTTCAATGTCTGTTCCATATACATAACGGTAGTGATCTCCCCAAAAGCCTTCATAACCGCTTCCTTTATTGGTGGCTTCCTTACTATATGCTGTGGCTTTTCTTGTAGGTTCGAAACTATCGGCCAACGGTACGATATCGTATTCTAAACGTGGTTTATGTACCTCTGTGGAGAAGATGAGTTCCGGAGTCTTACCATTGGAAGCATAAAAATTTGCAACCGAAGATCCGTCTGTAAATATTTCAAGAACAGCAAAGCCTTTATTACCATAAACGAAATCAGCGAATTTACCAAGTTTAACGCTGGAGTTTTTAGAACCAGAGCCAGAGACTATTTGTTTTACACCCTGAGCATTTATATATTGTAGTGATTGCTCATGACCTGAAGCAAAAATGAGGCGGTCGCTTCCTTTTGCCAAAGTGATCAATCTATTCATTAACTCATTATATCTATTATTCGATCTATCCTGAGGGGATATTCCACCTTGAGCTCTTACTTGCGCGGCTATAGAAGCAAAAATTGGCATAGGCACCTTATTATCCATTGGATATAAATGTTTGTCGGCACCAAAACTTCCTCCATGAGGTCCATAGGTATACGCCGGGTGATGCATCGCTAGCAGAATTGTTTTTTCATTGTTCTTCTTTAACTCCCCAGCTAGTTCTAATAGGAAATCGTTTCTGGTTCTAATCTCACATTGATCGTTAATAGTGGGATGCTTGTCCCAATCTGTCAAGTACCATTGAGTATCTATGGTAATAAGTACGATATTATCTGAGACATCTACCACCTCCAATGGGCAGCCTTTTTCTGGTAAGAAAGAATTCTTTCCCAACTCCTTATCAATTAACTTTTCCTGATTTTTTAATCCTGAAATTCCCTTGTACCATTCTTCGTCTCCTGGCAAGAAAATAGTTCTTCCTTCAAATTGCTTTGAAAAATCCAGTTTATTTTCTAAAAGATCCGATACTTCGCTTTTTCCAATTACCTGTTTTGATAATTCTTCATCGTATAGCTGGTCTCCAAGAAATAGTAAATAATCGTCACTCGTATCTTTATTTTGAGTATACTTGTTGAATGCCTCAAGAACCTCTGAACCGCTTCCCTCCTTTGTTTCGCCTGCCCCACCAATAAGATAAAAAGTCTTTTCAACCTCTTTTTCCTGCGCTTCAGGCAGATTATTCCAGTCTTCATTATACTGTTTCTGCAAAGTAGCACAGCTAGTTAATGAAATAAAAAGTATAAGGCCAAACAGGAAAACATAATTCTTCATAAAAAGATGAGCTATAGATATGAAATTCGAAGATAAGATTAATTGTGTTGATTTTATTTAAATGAAGTATATCCATTGAAATAAATATAAATGCTTACACAGCATGGTTGATCGCATTAAAGGCTAAATCCAAACCCAAATGAAAACCGTATCCCATCGTCACTATTAAAAAGTCCGAATGTACCAGATATAGAATCTACGGCGTTAATCAAAAACCCTCCTCCATAGCTATCGTGCCAAACGTTGCTGTCTTCACCGTCTAGCCAAACACGTCCAAAGTCGTAACCTCCATAGAGTCCTAATTTTAAAGGAAGCAAGCCGGTTTTAAATTTGGCTAAATGATATCGTAAGTCCGCTTTAAACGCAAGAGCACTCTCTCCAGAAAACCGCTGTTCCCGGAAACCTCTCAATCCATTGGTGGCTCCAAGTGTTGCTGCCTGATAAAACTCAAAGTCATCTCCAATATTAAAATGTCCGCTTACTTTTGTATTTAAAACCAAACGCCTGTTCTTACTCAAAGCATTGTAAAATTCCAATGATGGTTTGATGAATCCATATGTTCTTTTGGCTTCTTCTAGATTGGTTTTAACTCCAGATTGTAAATTAAAAAACATTCCTCTGGTTGGATTAGCTTTATTATCGTATCCAGAATAACTATAATTAAAATCGAACGCGCCAAAGATTTGAAGATCGTCAAAGAAACTAGGTGAAAACACATCGGCGATAAATCGATCCTGAGTTTCTTGAATTTCAAAACTTTCGGCTCCAACCACAAATTCAATTCTGCTACCGTAGTGTCCATCTTTGACAGTTCCAAATTTTACGCTCCGTTCAGAAGTTTTTACTCTATTAAAATCCAAACCAAGTTCATCATCATTATTTTCGGTTTCATTTCCGAATCCAAAAAAGTTTTGAGTGAAATTTTCAGAAGTAAATCTACCACCTACCATGACGTTCCATGTATCAAAAAATGTAGAAAACTCCCCTTCATAACTTAAGTCAAAACCTTCGGTTGCAAAATAATACCCTCCTCCAAAGCTATGTTTTACTTGAAAAGGGTCATTCTTGAATCCTTTTTTTGAGCTACTGTATTTAAGACCTATTTGCATTCCGTCATCTGGATTAAAACCCACAGCGGGTAAAATAGTGGAAACCTTGTCGATGTATTTATTAAACCTATAAACGTTATACCTGTAATTATCCTTAAATTTAAAAATATTGGCACGTCCATTGACTACTTTATTAGGCTTAGAACCGTGATCATACACTTTAATTTTTCTGGATACAGACACATCGTAGGTGTCGTTTTCCTGCCCTCCAACAACGCGCAGCATGGGTGGGTTTTTACCTTTTCCCTTAACCGAAATCTGATCCTTGTCATCTAGCGCATAAACCCAAATTTCATCGGTTTCATTGTGATTCACTATTCGGGTTTTAAATGGAGCTTTAATTTCACCATCTTTAATACGAGAAATGGATACTGTTGTTCGATCTCTCTCTCTGACAATTTCTATGAAATCATCTTTATCTGTTGCTGTAATTATTACCAGATTATTTATGTGCTTAAAATAACGCTCGGCAATAGAAATCAAATAATCCCTTCTCCCCTTTAGTTTTTCTTTTATACTATTAGAGGTTTCATCCTGAACCTCTGGAGGCAGGTTTGCAAAAGCTAAATCAATTTTTTCATCTGTGAGGTTTTCCTGAATATATTTTGCTTGTTCCACCCATACATCCAGACCTGAAGTTTGTGTGAGGGTTCTATCCAATTTGATCCCCGCTAGGTTGATCCATTTTATGTTCTTCAATTCGTCGTCATAGACCTGAAACTGTTTGGTGGAGGGCATTATCGTATTCAATATGGATAAAAGAGCACCGTCGTAATTCGAAAATACTTGATCCCGGTCTCTTGGAATAGGTTTGTATACACTTTTATCATCCGAAATATCAAAACGAGACCAGCGCCACTGATCTTGATGGCGGTCCCAATCTCCTAATAACATATCAAATAAACGTGCTTTGATATAGGAAGATTCATCAATTTGATATTTTTCATCCTTTCTGAGGTTTTCCAAAAGATCACTAGTGCTTTCAATTCCATCTGGGTTTCCAAAGGATGCTACATCTAAAAAACCATCATCTGGTCGTTCCTCCATAATGTATAACTCGCCCCCAAACTCATCATTATATTTTCCAAGCGCCCTGTGTTTAGGCATGTAAAGTAACTGCGGATTAGTATGGTAAAGACCAATGGCATCACTTAACCCTCCAACTACAAATGCTCCATATGGATGACTAGAGGTATAAAAATCGCGAATAACATCTTCTGTTAACGTTTCTCTAAAATCATCTTGAATATAAGTGTCTGTAAATGCCACGCTCTGCAGAAATTGTACAGCGCTTTTTCTTACCGCCCTTAAAGCAAAGTTTTTTCCATTTAGATTATTGAGTCTCAGAGATCGAGTTTGATGTCCCCCTCCTTTTCGTTCAACAACCATTCCTCCGTTCAGTTTATCTAATGTAAGAACTGGGACTTTAATGTTTTTACCATATACATAACGGTAGTGGTCTCCCCAAAACCATTTATATCGCTTCGATTTTTGTGTTTCTTCAACTGGATAAGCCGAAGCCTCGATAGTGGCGTCAAATTGTGTTGGAAGTCCACTAGTATCGTAGTCTTTAGGAGTGTCATGAACTTCTGTACTAAAGATGAGCTCCGCCTGTCCATTTATAGCGCTGTAGAAAGACACCACTGACGACCCGTTTTTATAGACATCGAGCACGGCAAAACCTCTTCCGCCGTATACAAATTCTGCCCCCTTACCAAGAGAAACTGGGGCCTCCTTTGCTCCAGACCCCGAAACAATTTGCTTAATATTTTGATTCTCTATATACTGCAACGTATGCTCATGACCAGATGCGAATATCACCCGATCGCTATCGGCAGCAAGGGTGATCAACCTTTTCATCAACTCATTATAGCGATTGTTATAACGATCCTGAGGAGAAACCCCACCTTGCGACCTTAAAACCGTCACTAAACTAGCCAATCCAGGTACCGGAATTTTATTACCGGAGGCAAAAATATGTTTCTCAAAATTATAATATCCCCCGTGCAGACCATAAGTAAAAGCTGGATGGTGCATGGTGATAAGAATCGTCTTCTCATTATTTTTCTTCAACTCTCCTTCAATCTCCAAGAAAAATGCTTCTCGAGATTTAATATCACACTCATCATTGATGGTTGGGTGCTTGTCCCAATCTGATATATACCACTGTGAATCTAACACCAGCAACTCTATATTGTCGGAAATTTCTATTTTCTCAATAGGACACCCTTTTTCAGGTTGAAAAGCGTCCGAATCGCCTAAAGCTTCTTCGATATACTCTTCCTGTCTTTTTAAACCCTTCAAGCCGTCGCTGTACCAGTCATGATTTCCAGGGATAAATAGCTTTTTACCTTTAAATTCGGAAATTGCCTCAAGCTGCTTTTTCAGCATTTTCTCCGCATTCTCTCTTCCATCTTCTCCTTTCTTGGGTAAACCCGCAGGATAAATATTATCTCCCAAGTAGATGACATAATCGTTTTCAGTATTCTTGGTAGCAGTAAAACTTCTGAACGCCGTTAGTGCTTCGCTTGTGCTTTCATCTTTGGCACCCCCAGCGTCTCCTATTAAATAAAAACGCTGATCGATTTCATCAACAGGAACTGTTGGCTCAAATATTCGTTCTTCGTTTGCATATTTTGGATCAAACGTACCGCATGACTGGAATAAAAAAATCGAAATAACGACTAGAATAGTTTTAAGTTGGAAAGAGCGCATAGACTAAAGCTAAAATTTAGTAATTTGGTATTCAAATAAATTATGGTATGCCGCCTTTGATAGAAAAAACGACTCAATTTGTTGAAAAACTGCTTTCGGAAAAACTTCCCGGAGATTGTTTATATCACAACTTGAAGCACACCCAAAGAGTAGTTAAAAGTACGAAAGAAATTGTTGCAAATAGCTCAATTTCTGAGGAAGATACGACTGCCGTGATCTTAGCCGCTCTTCTTCATGATATTGGATATATCAACGGCCCAGAAAATCACGAAGAAAAAAGTGTGGAACTAGGGCAAGAGTTTCTTAGAGAACAACAGATAGAAGAAGCCCTTTTAAGAAAGGTTTCGGATTGTATTTTAGCAACCAAATTCGATGCGGAGCCTAAAACCGAGCTTGACAAGATCATTAGGGATGCCGACGCTTCTCATTTCGCCAAAGGCTATTTTCAGGAAGCCAGCGAATTGTTAAGACTCGAATGGAAAATGCAAGGCAAAGAAACAATCGGCAAACGCAAATGGCTCAAGGGTAATATAGATTTACTTAAAAATGAACATCATTTTTATACAGAATACGCCAAAGCCAACTGGAATTCTAAAAAAGAAGAAAACATTCAGACCATGATCATCGAGAAAGACATCTTAGAACAAAAAAAGGCAGATAAAGACAGCAAGAAGAAAAAGGCCAAGAAAATCAAAAACAAGTTAAAAGCGCAAGATCCAGAAAAGGCCATTCAAAGTGTATTTAGAGTCACTTTAAAAAATCACATCAAATTAAGTGATATTGCAGATACGAAAGCCAATATACTGCTATCTGTAAATGCAATTATTATTTCCATTGCACTTTCTAATTTAATTCCAAAACTGGACAATCCTTCTAATAGCTATTTGGTTATACCTACGGCCATTTTTGTGTTCTTTACGGTAACGGCTATTATTATGTCTGTACTTGCTACGCGTCCAAATGTTACAAGTGGTAAATTCACCAAAGATGATGTCAACAACAAGCAAGTTAATTTGTTGTTCTTCGGAAATTTTCACAAAATGAGTCTAAGCGAATTCGAATGGGCTATGAACGAACTCCTGAACGATAAAGAGTACATTTATTCATCTCTTACCAAAGATTTATATTTTCTAGGATTAGTTTTACAGCGAAAATATGCAATTCTAAGACTTACCTATACCGTCTTTATGGCCGGTATCATTATCTCGGTAATTGCATTTTTGATTGCGTTTTTATCGACTGGTGTTTAACTATTAATTTCCGTCATTAAATCCTCGTACGTATAATATTCTTTATCCTGTTCACCTTTGTTATACAATACATTCACTCTTATTGCCTTCAAACCTGTCACTCCTTGAAGTTCTTCTAATTCCAGAATTTCAACATTTCCTCCCAATTGCTTTTTGGACTGTAAGAAGTTGATATATTTTATATACTCTTGCTCATCAGATTTTTGGGAATAAACGATCGCAATTTTTCCTGGCTGAGTGATACGCTCTTCCGTCCCCTTAATGTGTGCTTTGTCGACTCGCTTTTTAACAACTTCATAGCGAGCGTTGTAGGTCCCGTCTACATCGAACCTCTTTTCATCCATTCTAAACCGTAGTGATAAGGAGCTATTAAAAGCAAGAATCATTGAAGCTGCATCTAAAGGCATTAAAAGCTCCGCTTTGAGCTGATAAAAGCTGTTCTCCATTTCGCACATTGCTTGGAGTTGCCAAAGGCGTAAATTGTAAAGGTATATTTTATTGAAACTATTTTTCTTCGTAATAGATTCACCTATGTACAGGTTGTGCTCTACCCCATCGGTCTTAAAACGCTCATAATAATGAGGATACATTTTTTGAGCTTGCTCCTGTTTCTTATCTAAAATATGAGCCATAGTCTTGTTAATAAGCATCACAGACTCATCATAATCCTTTCTATGCTTATAAATAAACCCTTTATCCCGATCAAGAAGTTGGTAATACTCTTTTATAAGGGAACGCAATTTCTTGTTCTTTTTTGCTAAATGGTCATACAACGGAACTATTTCCTTCCGCAGAAAATTAAGAACACGGCGCTCACTATCCACTTGTAGATTCTTTTCCAAATCATTTAGGAAATTATCAATTCTAAAATTTATTTGTTCGTAAATAGGCAGTGGATCTAACGAATGAACTTTGTCTATAATTTTTTTCACGTGCTCAAGCTGAAGGATAAGATCGTCTTTAGTAGCCACATTTCTCGCTTCAGAAGATCCTTTAATATCAATTTGACCAAATAGAGGGTATACATCCTCAAAAACAATCTCTTTGAAGGAAGCGTCCTCTCCCATTGCTTCTCGTTTTAATACTCTTTTCGCTTCCTTTTTAAATTTCCAATGCACACTTGAATGAATGGAGGTACATTCCTGTTGTATCAGTAGCTCCAAATCATTTTCACTTTTTTCCTTACTCCTTTTGATAGAATCTGTGAGAAAGGGCATTATATCCTGTAATTTATTAGCATTTATAGAATTGAGCTCCTGTGAGTTGGGAGAAACAATTTCTAACATTCCAAACACTTCATCTTCGGTTCTTATAGGTGTAATAATTGCACTTTTAACATCTTGTTTGTGCAGCTTTGTATACAGAATATTGTCCGGATACAATTTATGGTAACGCTCCACATCGGATATGCAATAAGTATGGTTCATCTCAAAAAGCTCCGAATATGAATGTGTACAAAGGGCCATTTTACAAGATTCTTCACTCTTTCCATTAAGAATATAACTCTTCACCTTGACGAGCTCTGGCGGATGCTCAAATGTATCTTCTTCATCATTGTAGATAGAATAACCTACTTCCAAATGTGGTAAATTAAAGATCGCTTGTACGATCGTCTGAAACTGCATTGCAAAATTTTCGTCCTTCTGATCTAGTGTAAGAAGACTCGCCTTGAAATCTGACAGAGAAACATCTGTGGTTGCATCGTACAGATTGGCAACTACAAACCCCTTGAAAATCCAGCTTCCGGGAGGGAATTTTTCCTTCCATATCGCAATATTGTCGAAGTTATCCAATAACTCATTTACGTCGTCCTGCGTAATTTCTATTGCATTCTCCCCTTTTTCAATATGAATAAAATCTCCATTATATAACACTCTATAGTGCCTTATAATGCCCCTGTTATCGGGAATGCTGTAAAAAAAAGGCCTTCTAAAATCTACACTAAACCCATAATAAGCATTCAGTATAACACTACAACCCATAATATAGAACTGATCGTCTCCAAAATCTGTCAGTTTTAGATCGTAGTCTGGCCCTGCAACCTTCATTATATTCTTATACCTGTCTGTAGATCTAAATATATATTCTGAAAAAGGTAAAGTAGCTATCTTAATTTCATTACCCTGTAAAACCGATGCAAACAAATCTTCCGTGATTAAGTTAATTTGCTCTTCATATTCCATTATGTCGTCCATAGACCTCAAGCCGTTGGAAAGCATTGGAAATTCCTTTGCCACCTTTAGCACCTCCTTAGCTCTAGCAACTACAAGCGCGCTGTCTGAATTGAGCTGCTCCTTATAGGTTTCGAAAAGTTTCATAAAACTAATCTCAATATCTAAGGGGTATTCACTCAATGTAATTTTTGTGTCCATAACAAATCAATTAACCTTTAAAAGTAATGATAATCCCTCAAGAATAGTATCTTCAGAAGGGGATTAACAATATTTTGATACTTCTCAGTTTTTTTCAGACTAAAATACCCTTATTTTTGCGGTATAAATTCTGAAAATATGAGACGCATTTTTGCCCTTTTAGTTACAATAATTCTAGTTTCTTGTAATAACCAAGACAGCAACACCTTTAAGTTAGAAGGAAATGCATTTGGCTTCGAAGATGGCACCCAAGTGCTGTTATACGGTATTGATGAAAATAATCAATCAAAATTGCAGGATACTTTAGAAGTTGTTCAAGGCAAGTTCTCCAAAACGTTCCCAAAAAGTGAGTCGGTCGATCTACATTTCTTAAAAATAAATGGCGCGCCGAATA
This sequence comes from uncultured Flavobacteriaceae bacterium, assembly GCA_947495135.1. Lineage (GTDB taxonomy): Bacteria > Bacteroidota > Bacteroidia > Flavobacteriales > Flavobacteriaceae > Aureisphaera. The sequence continues at coordinate 613,839 of CANLXN010000001.1, read as the reverse complement.
ATGTACTCTTTTTCGCTGAAAACGAAAATTTAAAGGCGAATATCTATAAAGATAGCATTACTGCTTCTACTGTTTCGGGAGGACGCCAGAACGATCTCTTTTACGAATATACGAAGGCCACTTCTAAATTTGCCAAGCGACAAATGGCAATTATGGAAGAATATAAAGTTGCGCAGCTAGAGCAAGATGGAATTGTCATGGAGGAACTACGGGGTGAGAGCACTGAATTAAACATTCAAGAAAAATCTTATAAGCGCCAATTTGTAAAAGAACACAGTAATTCTGTTTTTGGGATGATGTTACTTTCTGAAATGTTCTCTAAACAAGAAATTGAGGCAAATGAAGTAACAGACCTTATTGCAGGTCTAGGACCAAAAATGGCTGTGCACAAAACTACGACCGACTTAAAAAAGATGATCGAAGCCAAGAAGAAGGCTTCTATTGGTGGATTAGCTCCAGCTTTTAGTGCTCCTACTCCAACAGGAGAAATGTTGTCACTGCAAGAATCGCTTGGAGAATATACAATTATCGACTTTTGGGCTTCTTGGTGCAGACCGTGTAGAATGGAAAACCCCAATGTAGTAAAGGTCTACAATAAATACCACGATAAAGGACTCAATATTATAAGCGTCTCTTTAGATAAGGCAGGTCAAAAAGAACGATGGATCAAGGCAATTGAGGATGATAATATGGATTGGTACCACGTATCCAACCTACAGTTTTGGCAGGATCCGATAGCTAGACAATACAATGTTAGGAGTATTCCAGCTACATTTTTATTAGACAAGAATGGAAACATTATCGACAAGAACCTGCGCGGACAGGCTCTTGAAAATAAGATTGCTTCTTTATTGGACTAATCGATTAGCTCGAAACTAACATTCACCTTTACTTTAATTTGCATTTCACCAGGAGCAAGAGTTTTACCGCTTGCTTCCGAATCCATAGACATCATGGCACTTCTCAGCATTGGTTGTGGATTGCTCACGTTTCTAAATTCGCTAATATGAATGGCTTTACCAATATTTTGATTAAGCACTGAGGTGTATTCTTGCGCCTTCATCTTTGCATTCGCTATAGCCTTTTTTCTAGCCTGAGATTGTAGTGTTTCCATTTCGGAAGAAGAAAAACTTACTCCATCAATTCGATTAATTCCTGTATCTAAAAGACCATTCACCACCGACTCGTATTTACTTAAATCCACCAACTTAATTGTGATCGCCTGGTTAGCCACAAAATTATAGGTCTTTGTATTGTATTCGTAATTCTTGCTAAGCCTCACGTATTCAGTTTTTACATACTTGTCATCAACTCCAGCACGTTTTACAAACTGAAGTACCTCACTAATACTGTTGTCTGTCAATTTTTTAACCTCAATTGCGTTATTTCCGGTATGCTCTACGCGAACATTGATAGTTACTTCGTCAGGGACTATGGAAACAGTTCCAACACCTGTTACATCTACAGAAGGTTTAGGTTGAGTTTGTGCGGTCATTATGCTTGAAATTAATAGTAATAGTATTACGGTTATATTTTTCATTTTTTCTAAATTTTATAGTTTTCCTGTTTTGTAAAGCACAAATAATACCAAGATTGGTACTGCCATGCTAATTACCACCAACAGACTTGTGTCGAAAAGGCCTGGAGCAAATATTAAAGTTAGTGCGTAACCGGCAATTGCACCCCCAAAATGGGCGTCATGACCAATATTTCCGGTCCTATTCTTCATCCCGTAAATAGTGTATAAAAGGTACAGTATTCCGAATACAAATGCCGGCATAAAGTAAATTGTTTGCATAGGCTCAAATAAAATTGCCGAATATAAAATCCCCATCACAGCACCACTCGCTCCCACTGCACTATAGTGGTATTCATCTTTATGAAAATAAAATGATAAAAGATTTCCAGCGATAAGACTCAAAGCATAAATAATGAAGAACTTACCCATTCCCAACCTTAAGACCACCGTATCTGCAAAAAAGTATAGGGTAACCATATTAAAAATCAAGTGGGGATAGTCTGCGTGTAAAAATCCCGAGGTAAACATTCTTATTTGCTCACCTCTGCGGATCCCTGCGATATTGAATTTGTATTTTTCGAAGAACGAAAAATCCTTAAATGCAATCATGGAAATGAGTGTATTTGCCGCTATAATAACGATCGTAGCGATATGAAGGTTTTGCATGTGGTAATTTTCTGTTTTTGGAAATTATATTGGAATAAATTTAGTTAGTTTTGCGCTAACTTTCGCTATGCAACTCTTAGTTTATATTTTAGTCTACCCTATTATTTGGTTTATTTCAATACTACCAATGCCATTGCTCTATTTTACATCTGATGTAATCTATGTGCTGGTCTTCCGAATTATAGGCTATCGTAAAAAAGTAGTAAAGAGTAATTTAAACTTGGTATTTCCTGAAAAATCTGAACAAGAAATTAAAGACATTACCAAAAAGTTCTATCACCACCTCTGCGATATGATGGTGGAATCGATTAAATCGCTATCAATATCTGAAAAAGAACTCAAAAAGAGATATGTGTTTACCAATGTTGAAGAGATTCATAAAATAGAAAAGCAAAACAAAAGCATTGTTCTAATGTGCGCGCACTACGGAAGTTGGGAGTGGATATTTATTTTACAGAAATATGTAAACCACAAAGGTTATGCTGTCTACAAGCGCTTAGAGAATAAATATTTTGATGCCTTAATTAAAAGAATTAGAGCCAAGTACGATACCCAATTAATTACTACTAAAGAAACTGTTTTTAAGCTCGGTGCTGCTAAGAAAAGAGGTGAATTGACGATTAATGGGTTTGTTGCAGATCAGTCTCCAAAGCCTTGGAAAGCTTTTCACTGGAATGAATTTATGGGGATCAAGGTTCCTATCATCACTGGAGCTGAAATGTTAGCAAAAAAACTAGATATGGCTGTGGTTTTCTTTTCGGTAAAAAGAATAAAGCGCGGCTTTTACGAAACTACATTTAAAACGATCACCCTGCATCCGAACGAATACAAAGATTATGAGATTTCAGATCTTTTCATCAAGTATGTAGAAGATCAGATAAAAGAAGACCCTGCCTACTACCTATGGACACATAAGCGCTGGAAACACAAAGATATTGTACCACCAGAATTCCAATAAAGTTAGTACTACAGGTTAAACCAATCCTTCGACAGTTCTTTCGATGCATCCACATGCTCCGTTTTATGTCTGAACTTGCCGTTCTCATGAACATATTCTGCCGACCATTCTTTCCAGTTATTGGCGAGACTTATTAAACTATCGCATACAAATTCCATTTCCGCATTCGTAGTGGTTGGATGTATTGAAACACGAACCCATCCTGGCTTCAATAAGCACTGCCCAGCTTTGACTTCATTAATAATATGATCCGAATTAATCTGATCAATTTCTAGTAAATAATGTCCATAAGTTCCAGCGCAACTGCAGCCGCCTCGGGACTGGATTCCGAATCGGTCATTCAGTATTTTAACCGCTAAATCGAAATGTAATTCTCCGATATTCAGGGAAAGAACACCTAGACGATTTTTATGCTCTGCCGCCAAAATAGATATTCCACTTTCAGAAGAAATTCTTTCAAAAAAATAGTCTAACAGTTCTTTTTCTCGTGCCAAGATATTTTGAACTCCCATCTTATCCTTTAAAACCATGGCTAATGAAGTTCTAATAACTTGCAAAAATCCTGGTGTCCCACCATCTTCACGTTCCTCAATATCGTCAATATAACTATGTGTTCCCCAAGGTGTAGTCCAATTCACCGTTCCTCCTCCAGGACAATCCGGAACTAAATTTCTATACAATTTTTTATTAAAAACAAGAACACCGCTCGTACCGGGGCCTCCTAAAAACTTATGTGGAGACAGAAAAACAGCGTCCAAATACGCTTCAGGATCTTGTGGATGCATATCTATATCGATATAAGGAGCAGAACAAGCAAAATCGACAAAGCAAAGACCGTCGTTTTGGTGCATTAACTTTGCTACTTCATAATAAGGCGTTTTAATTCCAGTTACATTTGAGCAACTTGTAATACTTGCAATTTTGAGCGCGGTGGAATCTTTATATTCTTCTAATATCTTTTGAAAATTATCTAGACAAAACAGTCCTTCGGTGTTACAGGGCACCACTACTACCTTAGCAATGGTCTCCAACCATGAAGTCTGATTACTATGATGTTCCATGTGAGAAACAAAAACGACAGGTCTATCTTCCTCTTTAATTTCGATAAAATCTTTTAGTTGTTCTGGAACTTTTAAACCTAAAATGCGTTGGAATTTATTAACTGCTCCAGTCATCCCAGATCCCGTAGTTATAAGCACATCGTCTGAACTTGCATTTACATGTTTCTTGATAATGGTTCTCGCCTTGTGATATGCTAAAGTCATGGCAGTGCCACTTGCAGTAGTTTCGGTATGGGTGTTCGCCACGAACGGACCAAACTGATTTCGCAATTTATCTTCGATTGGCGCGTACAATCTTCCACTTGCAGTCCAGTCTGTATACACCATTTTTTTCTCACCAAAAGGAGATTGAAAAGTCTGGTCTATACCAAGGATATTCTTACGAAATTCTTCAAAGTAAGCTTCCAAATAGCCTACCTTATCTATAGAGTTTATTAGCATTGCGAGCGTTTTTAGGTCTACGCAAAAGTAAGAAAATTATAGATTTGCGATGCTCTTAATTTCCGCAATAAAACGATCTGCTAATTCATCTGCTATTTTCTGTGATTTGGCTTCAGTATAAATTCGAATAATTGGTTCGGTATTAGACTTTCTTAAATGAACCCAATTCTCGGCAAAATCGATTTTGACACCATCGATGGTGTTAATTTCTTCATTATTGTATTTCTCTGTCATTGCTTTTAAAATACCATCGACATCCAAGCCTGGAGTTAACTGTATCTTCTTTTTACTCATAAAATAAGAAGTGTAAGTAGCTCGCAATTTACTCACTGCAATTTTTTCTTCTGCTAAATGGCTCAAAAATAATGCGATCCCTACGAGACTATCTCTTCCATAATGTAACTCAGGATAAATAATACCTCCATTTCCTTCTCCACCAATAACTGCTTTGGTCGCTTTCATTTCGGTCACCACATTCACCTCTCCTACTGCACTGGCTGTATAGTTTCCTTCATGTTTTTCGGTAATATCTCTCAAGGCTCGCGATGAAGACATATTAGACACCGTATTTCCAGGTGTATGTCGTAAAACGTAATCTGCAACAGCAACTAATGTGTATTCTTCTCCAAACATTTCTCCATTTTCATCCACAAAGGCAAGACGGTCAACATCTGGATCTACAACTAATCCGAAGTCGGCATTCTCCTTTACAACAGCTTCCATCAAGTCTGTTAGATGCTCTTTTAAAGGTTCAGGGTTATGCGGAAATTCGCCGTTTGGCGTGCAAAACAACTTTACAGGATGCACTCCCATTGCTTCTAAAAGTAGTGGTACGGCAATTCCACCAGTAGAATTTACACCGTCTACTACTACCTTAAATCCTGCAGCTTTTACGGCATTAACATTCACAAGTTCCAATTCCAAGATCTCATCTATGTGAAGATCGATATATGCATCGTTCCGCAGAATGGTTCCCAGATCATCTACCTCGGCAAAACTTACATTCTCCGCATCTGCTATGTCCAATATCTCTTGCCCTGCAGCGGCGTTCAAAAATTCTCCTTCGTGATTTAATAATTTGAGAGCATTCCATTGTTTAGGATTATGACTTGCAGTGAGAATAATCCCTCCGTCTGCATGCTCTAAAACAACCGCAACTTCGACTGTTGGTGTTGTTGACAAGTCAAGATCCACCACATCAATCCCCATTCCAATAAGCGTATTCATTACCAACTGCTGCATCATGCTTCCAGAAATTCTGGCATCACGTCCTACCACTACTCGGTAATTATCTTTGTCGCGTTGTTGTTTTACCCAACTTCCATATGCCGCTGCATATTTTACAGCATCTATTGGCGTTAAATTATCTCCTTGGTTACCTCCAATGGTACCACGAATTCCTGAAATGGATTTAATTAATGTCATTGTTCGATTTTTTGCAAAGATACTTATTAGATGTGAGAATGATTAAAGGTTCTAAACACATGAGTTTACAGTGAATCTACAATTAATTTAACCTTCTCATTTTCAACTAATTTAGCCTTAAAACATTAAAAAAAGCACACGCCGCGTATTTGTGGTTTGTGACTTGTATAAAATAATACAGTAATAGAATTTAATTCAAACTAATGCTTCTCTCGTTCTCCAAATAACAAAGAGTAGCGGCATGCTCGAACAGTTTAAATAAATTGACACATCGCTTCATACTTCCGCTCCTTTTTGTAAATTGTACCAAATGAATTTCCTCGCACATATCTATTTATCTGGTGTTGATGAAGGTGTCATAATTGGCAATTTTATCGCAGACGGAATTAAAGGCAAACAATACCTCAAATATCCTCCATCTATTCAAAAAGGAATCCTACTTCATCGAAATATCGATTCTTACACAGATAATCATCCTACGGTACGGCAGAGCACGAAAAGACTACACGCCAATTACAGTCACTATAGCGGTGTGATCGTAGATATTTTATACGATCATTTTTTAGCGAAAAACTGGGCAAATTACCACGATGTTCCCTTAGATCTATATGTGCAGAATTTTTACAATATGCTTAGAAGTAATTATGAGGTTCTTCCAACTAGAATACAACGCATGATGCCATATATGATTAGTGATAACTGGTTATTAAGTTATGCCACCATACCGGGAATTAGTAAGATACTAAATCAGATGAATGTGAGAACCAAAGGAGTCTCTAACATGAACTTTGCGGTTTTAGAACTGGAAGAATTTTACACCGAATTTGAAAATGAATTCACCTCCTTCTTCGACGAATTAATAACTTATTCAAAAAATAAACTTTCAGAATTATGAAATGGAAACTACTTCCCTTAATAGTCTTATTTGTTCTATCCTGTAAAAATGAGAAGCCATTAAATGATACTACTGTAGTTGAAAAAGTAGTTCCAGAAGTTGGACTAATTGCAGAAAACGCCATGGTAGTTTCGGCAAGAGAGGAAGCCTCTCAGATTGGCATTGAGATCCTGAAAAAAGGAGGTAATGCATTCGATGCAATGGTTGCAACAGAGTTGGCGTTAGCGGTTACTTTTCCTGTAGCTGGAAATTTAGGAGGCGGAGGATTTATGGTTTATCGCACTAAACATGGAGAATTGGGAGCTTTTGATTATAGAGAAAAAGCACCGATGGCGTCTACCCGAGACATGTTTTTGGACGAGGAAGGAAATTTTATTCAAGACAAGAGCAAAGTTGGAGGTATGGCAGTAGGTGTTCCCGGAACCATTGCGGGAGTTTTTGCAGTTCATCAGAAGCTAGGTTCATTGCCTATGGAAGAAATATTAGACCCCGTAATTAACCTGGCCAGGAACGGTTTTGTAATTACGGAAATGCAAGCAGAGCGCTGGAAGCACTTCATTCCTGTTTTTAAAGAAGTAAATGGAGAAACTTCCATTTTTACGCAAGAATATAAAGCAGGAGATGTATTTAAAAATGAAGCTTTGGCCAATACCCTCACTAGAATTTCTGAAAATGGCCGGTCCGAATTTTACGATGGTGAAACGGCAAAAAAATTGGTAGATTTTATGCAGTCGAAAGGAGGCATCTTTACTATGGAAGATCTAAACGCATATGAAGCCGAGCTGCGCGAACCGATCGTTTTTGAATATAAAGATTTAAAGGTGATCTCCATGTCACCACCTTCGAGTGGAGGAATATGTCTGGCCCAAATCATGAAATCTATCGAACCCTTTAATTTAAAAGAATACGGTCACAATAGTCTTAAGGCTATACAAGTAATTACAGAAGCGGAACGACGCGCATACGCAGACAGAAGTCATTTTCTAGGCGACCCCGATTTTGTCGACATTCCGGCAGACTCTCTTATATCTAATGGCTATTTAAAAGGTAGGATGTCTAATTTTAGTTTCGATAAAGCCACTTTATCGTCGGATATATCACATGGAGCTGTTCCAGGTTATGAAAGCACAGAGACAACACACTACTCTATTATTGATCAAGACGGTAACGCAATTGCCGTGACAACCACCCTCAATGCCTACTTCGGTTCGAAGTTATATAGCAAAGAGCTCGGTTTCTTTCTGAATAATGAAATGGACGATTTCAGCGCTAAGCCAGGAGAACCAAATATGTTTGGCCTTATTGGTGGAGAAGCAAATGCAATAGCCCCTCAAAAACGAATGTTAAGCTCTATGACTCCCACCCTGGTCGAAAAAGACGGGAAATTATGGATGAGCGTTGGTACACCTGGAGGTTCGACCATCATTACTTCAGTACTTCAAACTATACTAAATGTATACGAATTTGATATGCCAATGCAGTCGGCAGTGAACGCCCCACGCTTTCACCATCAATGGTTGCCAGATGTGGTGATGTTCGAACCAGACTCGTTCGATTCAGAAGTACTAGAGCAACTAAGAGGTATTGGATATAATACAGATGAAGAAAATGCTCCAGTTATTGGAAAAGTTGATGCCATTTTAGTACTCCCCGATGGAACTTTAGAAGGCGGTGCAGACAAACGTGGTGACGATACTGCGATCGGATTTTAAAAGGAACTGAGGATTAAATAGTTCTTCATCGGAAAAACCTTACAAAACATCGAATTGTAAGGAATTTACTACAATATCTCGGTAATTCCCCTATTTTTGATAATTCAACTAATTAAGTCATTCACCTCACATTGCCATTACCAGACGCAAAATTTCAACTCTTTTGTGCCTGAAAAAATATCTAAAGCAACTTTTGAGGAGACCAGTTTCAATTATGAAGGAGAACAAATCTCTATTCAAAGATGTTTATGCCATAATTCCGTTAGTAATTAGCGGACTTCTTTTTATTGGTGTAGCATTCTTATTGAAACAGCGAGTAGTTAAGAGTCCAGATTTTATCTTAAAACTAGAAGAAATTCTACCTGTTTTCTTATCGATAAGTGGTTTTTTGGCGGGTATTATCGTTATGTATCTCGCGTTTACTGCGGCTAATATGAAAAAGAGCAGAGCAACTGCAATCGATACACTGAGTAGTGTAACCAAAAAAATGCACGATTTTAGAAGAATCATCGATTTATTGATGAACTCCAAAATGTGGATGCCTGGATTGACAGAATACATAGACGAAGAATTTGCAGGCCTCAACTTCTTTGATGTAAAAGAATTCTACAAAGGAAGGTCTAAACTGGCAATTGAATTCTTGCAAGAAAACCATCCCTTTCAAGATACCGAAAACTTATATCTGGAGCTTAAATCGCTCATGCTTCTCAACCTAAAACAAAAACACCTGCCCGATACCATTAGCTTTCCAAAAATGTACAACAAGGAAATAGTGAGCAAGTGGATTGAACACAAGTGCGGGTCGGGTCTATGGTATTTTTTTGGTTATAAGTATGGTCATTACAAAGAGAACTTAAAATACGAGGCCGTTTTTGAAAGGCATCAGGAAAAAATTATTGCCTTAGCACTCTCCATAGATAGTCAACTTTTCGACGATTCTACGTTCAATGAAGTATTCCTCGCCAAACTTGGTGAACATATGAGTAATGAAGTGATGCCAAGACTCCTGCATTACCAAGATCAAACAGACAAAAAGATGCCAGTCCTTTTGAGGTATCTATACCTAGTGTTTCTATCTCTAATTATTTGCGGAGTCATTTTACCTCTTTCATATCTGCTACTAAGTCTTCCAATAATTATTCTAATCCTTAGTTTTTCGTTTGTTATTAGTGTGTTATTCTTTCTTACCATCAGCTTTTACCAGTTCATGATAAAAGAAGTGAATAGTTAGTATTTATTCTGAAATATTTATGATTTGTAAGAGTGCCGCCGAATAAAAATTTCAAACCAATTGAGTACCTTTGCAAACTATGGCTAAAAATGAAGATGTAATTGAAGTATTAGGGGCTCGTGTTCACAATTTGAAGAACATAGATGTTACTATACCAAGAGAGCAACTAGTTGTGATCACTGGACTTTCTGGGAGCGGAAAATCCTCCTTGGCCTTTGATACTATTTATGCTGAAGGCCAGCGACGTTATATCGAAACCTTCTCCGCATATGCCAGGCAATTTCTAGGCAGTTTAGAACGCCCAGATGTAGATAAAATAGAAGGACTATCACCTGTTATTGCCATCGAGCAAAAAACTACGAGTAAAAGTCCGCGTTCTACCGTAGGTACCATTACCGAAATCTATGACTTTTTACGACTGCTTTTTGCCAGAGCCAGTGATGCTTTTAGTTACGAGACTGGGGAGAAAATGGTTAGTTATAGTGACGAGCAGATAAAACAACTCATCATTAAAGATTTTAGCGGAAAAAAAGTGAGTATTCTCGCCCCCGTAGTTCGGTCTAGAAAAGGGCACTACCGAGAGCTTTTTGAACAAATTGCAAAACAAGGATTCATAAAAGTTCGGGTAGATGGAGAAGTAGTAGATATTACCAAAGGAATGAGGGTAGATCGCTACAAAACACACGATATTGAAATCGTAATCGATCGTTTAAAAATAACAGATTCATCTCCAACCGATTTGTTAAACGGAGACGAAAATGCTCAAGACAACCGTTTAACTGAGACTATTTTAACAGCTATGTATCATGGCGATGACGTTTTAATGGTTTTAGATAATGAAACCAATGCGGCCCGCTATTTTAGTAGATCTCTCATGTGTCCAACCTCTGGAGTCTCTTATCCAAATCCAGAACCGAACAACTTCTCGTTTAATTCCCCAAAAGGCATGTGTCCAAATTGCAAGGGACTAGGAGAGTTGTTTGAGGTAAATCTCGATAAAATTGTACCAGATCCAACCATGTCGATTAAACAGGGGGCCCTAGCTCCTCAAGGCCCGCAGAAAAGTAATTGGATTTTTAAACAATTAGAACTTATTGCCACCAAGTACGATTTCAGTCTTAGTGACCCTTTTGAGAGTATCCCACAGGAGGCCAAGGAAGTTATATTTAACGGAGGAAACTCTACTTTCGAAGTAGCCTCAAAAACACTTGGAATTACTCGCAATTATAAAATAGATTTTGAAGGAGTCGTTACTTTTATTCAGAATACGTTTGAGGCAAATGAATCCAAATCACTGCAAAGATGGGCAAAGGAGTTTATGGACAAAATTCCATGTCGTGTTTGCGAAGGTTCTAGATTGCGAAAAGAATCACTTAATTTCAAGTTAAACGGAAAGAATATAGCAGACCTAGCCACTATGGATGTGATAGAACTAACCGATTGGTTCGCTCACGTTGAAAAAAATTTAAGTGGAAAACAATTAAAGATTGCTTCCGAAATTATAAAGGAAGTACGAACTCGACTTAGCTTTTTGGTGGATGTTGGACTCACCTACCTCTCCCTTAATCGTAGCTCGAAATCTCTTTCAGGTGGAGAGGCCCAGCGCATTCGTTTGGCAACGCAAATAGGATCGCAACTTGTTGGGGTACTCTACATTTTAGATGAACCTAGTATTGGACTGCACCAGCGAGACAATGAAAAACTAATTGATTCCTTATTGAAACTTAAAGAAATTGGAAATAGTGTAATTGTAGTAGAGCACGATAAGGATATGATTGAAAAGGCAGACTATGTGATTGACATTGGTCCAGCCGCAGGTAAGTATGGAGGGGAAATAGTTTCAGAAGGCACACCCAATGAAATCTTAAAGCATCACACCTTAACCGCAGACTACCTAAACCAAACGCTAGAAATCGCAATTCCGAAGAAAAGAAGAAAAGGAAACGGGAAAAAGCTTTCACTTACCGGAGCAACAGGCAATAATTTGAAAAACGTAAGTATTGACCTTCCTCTAGGTAAAATGATTGGTGTTACAGGTGTTTCAGGAAGTGGAAAATCGACTCTTATTAATGAAACCCTCTACCCTATCTTAAACGCTTACTTTTTTAATGGAGTTAAGAAGCCCATGCCTTATAAAAAGATCAACGGCCTAAAGCATATTGATAAGGTGATTGATATTAACCAGTCTCCCATAGGACGAACTCCTCGATCTAACCCTGCCACGTACACAGGTGTGTTTTCTGAAATAAGAAATTTGTTCGCCAAAGTACCGGAAGCTATGATCCGTGGTTATAAACCAGGTCGTTTCAGTTTTAATGTGAAAGGTGGACGCTGTGAAACTTGCCAAGGAGGTGGTTTGAAAGTAATTGAAATGAACTTTTTACCAGATGTATATGTCGAATGTGAAACGTGCCAAGGAAAACGTTTTAATCGAGAAACACTTGAAATTAGGTATAAAGGAAAATCTATTTACGACATCTTAGAAATGACCATTGAAGAGGCCTGTCCGTTTTTTGAGAACATACCGAAGATTTTTAGAAAGCTTAAAACAATTAGGGATGTTGGTTTGGGCTACATTACGCTGGGGCAGCAGTCTACCACACTTTCTGGAGGAGAAGCGCAGCGAATTAAACTAGCAACGGAACTATCGAAAAGAGATACAGGTAATACCTTTTACATACTTGATGAACCAACCACAGGGCTTCACTTCGAAGATATTCGGGTACTACTTATTGTATTAAACAAACTGGTAGACAAAGGAAACACTGTTTTGATTATTGAACATAATTTGGACGTCATAAAGACCGTTGATTATATTATAGACATTGGCCCCGAAGGAGGCAAAAAAGGTGGGGAGGTAATTGCCAAAGGAACTCCGGAGGAATTGATCACCGATAAAAAGAGTTACACCGCGCAATTCCTTAAAAAAGAACTACTTTAGAAGTTGCAAAATTTTATCCGTAGTGGTTAGAATTTGAACCTTCAATTTAAACTATTGAAAGAATTTTATGAGAACAGAAAAACATCAAAAAAACTGGAATCAAATTAAAACCAACGACTCGTGGGCACTCTTCAAAATAATGGGAGAGTTTGTAAACGGATTTGAGAAAATGAGTAGTATTGGTCCATGTGTCTCCATATTCGGTTCGGCTAGAACCAAGCCCGAAGAAAAATACTATGAGCTGGCTGTAAATGTCGCAAAAAAAATAACAGAACACGGTTACGGCGTCATTACTGGTGGTGGTCCAGGAATTATGGAAGCGGGAAACAAAGGAGCTCATTTAGCAGGCGGAACGTCTGTAGGTCTTAATATTGATCTTCCATTCGAACAGCATGACAATCCATATATTGATGGTGACAAAAGCCTAGATTTTGATTACTTTTTTGTACGCAAAGTTATGTTCGTTAAATATTCACAAGGCTTTGTTGTAATGCCAGGAGGATTCGGGACCTTAGACGAATTATTTGAAGCTATTACGCTTATCCAAACACATAAAATCGCCAAATTTCCAATTATATTAGTGGGAACCGACTTTTGGGGTGGTTTATTTGAATGGATTAAAAGCACCTTACTTGGATATGGAAATATAAGTCCCGGCGATTTAGATCTAGTGCATTTGGTAGATACTGCAGATGAAGTTCTAGATATCTTGGATAATTTCTATAACGAATTTAATTTGAGTCCAAATTTCTAAAAAAAACTAAAATATAGAACTCCCCAGTGCTATGCTAAAGAAACTTTTCATTTTCGGATTTTTATTACTGAATGTTACTGCTTTTGGACAAACCAATGTAAAGACGATGTTCTACAACATTCTTATGTTTCCAGAAGAGCAGACGGCATTTGATAGACCCACAATTCTAAAAAACATTCTGGATGAATATCAACCAGATATTTTTATGATTTGTGAATTGCAAAGCGAAGAGGGAGCTGACCAAATCTTAAACCTCTCTTTGAACGCAGACCAAGATTTATACGCCGCTGCACCATACCTAGATAATCAGTCCAGCGGAGCAGATCTCCAAAACTTAGTGTACTACAGAAAAGATAAGTTTACCCTAGAAGCAACAGATGTAATTGAAACTGAAGTTCGAGATATCAATCGATACGTACTTAAACTGAGTACGGAAAATGGTGATTTAGACCCTGTGATATTCGATGTCTATGTAACTCACTTAAAATCTAGTCAGGGTGGTGCAAATGAAGCATTACGTTTCGACATGGTGACCGAATTTACCAATTACCTAGAAACCATTGATCCCAATTCCAACGTATTATTCGCTGGAGATCTCAATATTTACACTTCTACAGAGCCTGCTTATATCGAATTATTGGATGAAACAAATGCTGTTGTTATGGTCGATCCAATCGATACTCCAGGCGCATGGAACAACAATGAAGATTTTGCTGCAGTACATACACAAAGTACAAGAACAAGCTCAGGTCCATTTGGCACAGGAGCTGGGGGCGGGATGGACGATCGTTTCGATTTTATCCTAATGTCTCAAAACATGCAGACCAGTCCTAAACTTAGATATATTCCAAATACTTACAAGGCATATGGTAATAATGGAAATTGTTATAACGGTAGCGTAAATGATGCCACCTGTGCTGGAGAGTTTGGTAGCGACTTGAGACAAAATCTTTGGTTAATGAGCGACCACCTACCTGTAGTGATGGATTTTGAAACCGATCAGGAGCTCGTTATTTTAAGCGGTACAGATTTTGATGCAGAAAAGGAAAATATCAAATTAAAAAATAACGTTGTAAGCCAAACCTTGGAGTTGATTTTGCCGTATGTAAATCAGAATGCCATGGAAATTGCAATTTATAACTCCTTGGGACAAAAAGTAATGAACTCTATGCATAACTCATCCGATAAAAATCTTGTTCTTGATGTATCTAGTTTATCATCTGGGTTCTACTATTTATCAACTAACAGAACGGCCTCACCTCTAAAATTTCTAAAGAACTAATTGAGCCGGATAGCATTTTTCATAGCGTTACTTATTATCGCATCGTTCTCCTTGAGTGCGCAGCATACTATTGTTGTAGACGCTAAGATTAATTCTGAAAATCATAGCATTGAGATTACTCAGCAAATTGTATATCATAATGCCTCAAATGACTATTTAACTGAGATTTATCTAAACGATTGGGCCAATAGCTTTTCTAGCAAAACCACTCCCCTTGCCCAAAGATTTTCGGAAAACTTTAAAAGCGCTTTTCACTTTGAACTAGACGAGAATCGTGGAAGAACGGATATTTCAGAAATAAACAACACAACTGGAAGTCTGCTTAAATGGACGCGAGGAGATGAATTGGACATCCTAAAACTAGAATTGGCTACTCCTCTAGCTCCTGGAGAGTCTCAAACATTTCAACTAAAATATACCGTAAAACTGCCAGACGATAGATTTACTCGTTTTGGAGTGACTTCTGAAGGAAATTACAAACTCAAACACTGGCTCATTACCCCTTCAGTTTACAAAGAAGGATGGAAGTTCTATAGCAATAAGAATACAGACGATTACTTTCAACTCCCTACCAATTTTGAAATTACACTTAACTATCCAGATGAATATGAGCTTTTTACAGACCTGAATGTAGTTTATGAAACCACCCTTCAGAATAAAAAAGTAATACACCTACAAGGGGAAAATCGAATAAGCAACGCTTTCTATTTCGAAAAGAATCCAACATTTCAGAGCATTCAAACAGATAAGTTAGAAGTGGTAACTAACCTTAGTGACAAAAAAGTAAGTGCCACAAGTAGAGCGATTATTGTGGACCGAATCCTTGGCTACTTACAAAATAGATTAGGGAATTACCCACATGAAAAGCTCCTAGTTTCTGAAACAGACTATCGTTTAAGCCCTGTTTATGGTTTAAATCAGTTACCCGATTTTGTTAGTCCATTTCCCAATGGTTTCGAATTCGACATGGAATTGCTTAAAACTATTTCACGAAAATATCTTTCTACAACTTTAAATGTAAATCCTAGAGAAGACCATTGGCTTATTGGTGCGTTTCAAATATACTTCCTAACCGATTATGTGGACACTTACTATCCCAATATGAAAATTATGGGGACCGTGAGCAACTTCCCCATTTTAAGTATGTCTCATGCATCTGAGGTCAAATTCAATGATCAATATCCGTTTCTTTATTTTAATATGGCAAGGAATAACTTACATCAATCCTTGTCCAAGCCACGAGATTCGCTGCTAAAATTTAATAAGAACATTGCAAGCGATTATTACGCTGGAGACGGTTTACATTATTTGAAAGATTATTTAGGAGACCAATCATTAGAAAAAAGTATTAAAGAATTTTACCAAACACATATTTTAAAGCCCGTTTCGCCACTAGATTTTAAAGAAACGCTGTCAAAGAATACAGATTTACCAATAGACTGGTTCTTCGAGGATTATGTTGGTAAGCGAACCACTATTGACTTCAAAATAAAGAAGTTGAAGAAAACGAAAGATTCTCTAGAAGTAACCATTCTTAACAAAAGGGATAACAAAATGCCTGTCTCAATTTATGGGCTAAATAAAGATGAAATACTATTCAAGAAATGGCTCGATCCTATTGATACAACGGCAATTGTAACGCTTCCTAGAGCTAATGTCCGAAAACTAGTGCTGAATTATGAGGGAGTAATTCCTGAGTTTAATCAAAGAAATAATACGAAAACGGTTGACGGACTCTTAAACCGTCCTATTCAATTTAGATTGTTTAAGGATGTAGAAGATCCCAAATACAATCAGTTGTTCTTTATGCCCATCTTTGAATACAACTTATACGACGGGTTTACAATGGGGCCGAAACTATATAATAAAACCTTTTTACCTAAGGGTGTTCATTATAAAGTGGAACCACAATATGGTTTTCGATCTAAAAAAATTATTGGGAAAGGCTCTATTTCATATACTCAACGTGTAGATATCGATAATCTATACTCCATGCGCTATGGAATTTCTGGTAGTCTCTTCTCTTATAATAGAGGGTTGTTTTACAGAAAAGTAACCCCGTATATGACCTTTGCTTTTAGAGACAATAACGATCTGCGAAAAAATAAAAAGGAATTCATCAACATCAGAAACGTTAATGTTTTCAGAGATGAAGATCCAAATGACCCCGATCAAGAACCCAATTACAGTGTATTCGATTTTAAATATGTTTATTCGGATAAGAACTTAATCAATTATTATAGAGGCTTTTTCGATTATCAAATATCACAGAAGTTCAGCAAGGTCTCTACCCAATTCGAATACCGAAAACTGTTTAATAGTAATCGTCAACTCGATTTAAGGTTTTATGCAGGTGCTTTTATATTTAACGACACCGGCAGCGATAGTAACTTCTTCAGTTTTGCTTTGGACAGGCCAACCGATTATCTTTTTGACTACAACTACTATGGAAGAAGTGAAGATACTGGACTATTTAGCCAGCAATTGGTGATTGCTGAAGGAGGATTTAAATCACAATTGGAGCCCGCTTTTGCTAACCAGTTTATTGCCACGCTAAACGGAAGTACCAATATCTGGAAATGGATTTATGCCTATGGAGATATTGGAGTTGTAAAAAATAAAGGAGCATCTATGAAAGGTGTTTTCGACACTGGAATACGAGCAAATTTAGTGGCAGATTACTTTGAGATCTATCTACCACTCTATTCCAACCTTGGCTGGGAACCAGGTTTACCTAACTACGATCAAAAAATAAGATTTATTGTTACTTTAGATATAAAAACAATGCTTGGACTATTTACGCGTGAGTGGTACTAATAGTCATAAATATCCAAATTATAGACCATCTCATTAACAACCACTAATTGCTCCATAAACACCGAGTATTAGTTATTTAATCGAACTATGCTAAACAACTGGCGAATCATAATTTTACTCTGTCTTGCATTGGGTTTAGCTCCGTTCAGACCAGAACCTCATTTGTGGGGAAAGATAAAATGGGTGGCCGGAGGAGCGAACGGAATGGGATTTTCAGATTGGTTTGACTTATTGCTACATGGCTTGCCATTTATTCTGCTCATTCGGGTAATAGTTATTAATCTTTCAAATAGAGTTAAGAAATAAGGGGTGATTTTAAATTATTCGTAATTTTTTAACTTTTCCACCCATTGCTAAAGTCGGGTATATTCACTACTTTTGTGGTGCCTAAAAAATGGACTATGCAATCAAACCCACAAGCGAATAGCGAGTTATCTTTTGAAGATTTTAAGACCGAGGTTTTAAATGATTATCGAATTGCTGTAATGAGCAGAGAATGTAGTTTGCTGGGGCGTAGAGAAGTACTTACTGGAAAAGCTAAGTTTGGAATATTTGGCGATGGAAAAGAGATCCCTCAATTGGCATGGGCAAAAGCATTCAAAAACGGTGATTGGCGAAGTGGATATTACCGCGATCAAACCTTTATGATGGCAATCGGAAAACTAACGATTGAACAATTTTTCGCTGGTTTATACGCGCATACCGATATAAAAGCGGATCCTATGAGTGCAGGTCGCCAAATGGGTGGACACTTTACGACGCATAGCTTAAATGAAGACGGAAGTTGGAAAAACCTCACCGAACAAAAAAACAGTAGTGCAGACATCTCTCCTACTGCAGGACAAATGCCTCGATTACTCGGCCTAGCTCAGGCTTCGAAAGTTTTTAGAAATGTGGACGGATTAGAAAACCACACGCAGTTATCTAACAAAGGGAATGAAGTAGCATGGGGAACCATTGGAAATGCAAGTACCAGTGAAGGGCTTTTCTGGGAAACAATAAATGCCGCTGGGGTTCTACAGGTACCTATGGTTATGAGCGTTTGGGACGATGAGTACGGTATATCGGTACATGCCAAACATCAAACCACCAAAGAAAATATTAGTGAAATTCTAAAAGGATTTCAACGCGATGCAAATGGAGCCGGTTACGAGATATTCCGAGCCAAAGGTTGGGATTATGCCGAATTGATCGAAGTATATCAAAAAGCAGGACAGCTTGCTAGAGAACAACATATCCCAGTTCTAATACACGTAAATGAGCTTACCCAACCACAAGGTCATTCGACCAGTGGTTCTCATGAACGTTACAAAAGTACTGAAAGATTACAGTGGGAAAGAGAAAACGATTGCTTGGTTAAAATGCGGGAGTGGATGCTTACCAACAATATTGCCACAGAAGAGCAATTATCGGAAATTGAAAAGGATTTAAAAAAGCAGGTTAGAGAAGGAAAGAAAGCGGCCTGGACGGCATTTTTAGCGCCGCAGAAGCAAGAGCAGCAAGAAGCAATTACACTTCTTTCAAATTTGGCTGAAAGTAGCCCGAACAAGAGTTTCATTGAAAAAATAAAAAACGACTTAAAGGCTGAAACCGAGCCAATGCGTCGAGATACGATTGGAGCAGCTAGAAAAGCGTTGCGTTATGTAATTGGAGAAAGTTCTTCAGAGAAGAGACAATTGCAGGATTGGGTAGATAATTATTTTGAAATCATACAACCAAAGTATAGCGCTCATCTACATTCTGAAACCGCTTCAAAAGCTACGAATATTTCAGAAGTACTTCCATCCTATTCCACCAATGCAGAAGAAGTGGACGGCCGAGTAGTTCTAAGAGATAATTTTGACGCCATCTTCGAAACTAATCCTGAAGTCCTCATATTTGGGGAAGATAGCGGAGCTATTGGTGACGTGAATCAAGGACTCGAAGGAATGCAGGAGAAGTATGGAGAAATGAGAGTTAGCGATGTCGGAATTAGAGAGGCCACCATTCTAGGGCAAGGAATTGGTATGGCAATGAGAGGACTTCGTCCAATCGCAGAAATTCAATATTTGGACTATATTTTGTATGCCATTCAAATTATGAGTGACGACCTTGCAACAGTTCGATACAGAACAAATGGGATGCAAAAAGCGCCACTTATAGTTCGAACTCGTGGTCACAGACTTGAAGGAATTTGGCATAGTGGCTCTCAAATGGGTGGACTAATCAGCCTTCTGCAAGGAATGTATATCCTAGTTCCTCGTGATATGACGAAAGCCGCTGGATTTTACAATACCTTATTACAAAGCGATGAACCCGCTGTTATAGTTGAGTGTTTAAACGGTTATCGTTTAAAAGAAAAAATGCCAAATAACCTTGGCGAACTAAGAACTCCAATAGGCGTAGTAGAAACTATTAAAGAAGGAACCGATATCACACTCGTATCCTATGGAAGCACGCTTCGCATCGTAATGGAAGCTGCGAAAGAACTACAACAAGTAGGAATTGATGCAGAAGTTGTGGACGTACAAACACTTTTACCACTTGATATTAATCACGACCTAGTTAAAAGCTTATCCAAGACTAATAGGTTGCTTGTAGTAGATGAAGATGTTCCTGGTGGTGCTTCTTCTTATATTTTAACCGAAATATTAGACAAACAGAATGGATACGAACATCTCGATAGCAAGCCTCAAGTGTTGGCCGCTAAACCTCACCGTCCTGCCTACGGAACAGATGGAGATTATTTCTCAAAGCCATCTACAGAAGATGTGTTCGAAAAAGTATACGAAATGATGCATGAAGTAAGTCCTAGTGACTTCCCTAAGCTTCGTTAGAAACACTTTACATAGAACATTAAAATCGTCGAGCTTTTTCCCGTTAATCTTTTCTTAACTAGCGAGTTGAATCCTTTTTTGGGTCGTATTTTTAGGTAAAGTTTAGCCTATGAAGACTACATTACTTTCCTCTGTACTTTTATTGTGTTTTATAACTAACGGCATTGGTCAATACAAAGATGTAGACCGTCAAACTATTAACGAATCGTCTGTTCCAAGCGAGGTTATAAGAGCACAAAACATGCAATTCAATGATGGATTCGTTATTGGATGGAAGCTACACGTGAAAAATAAATTGATTCAGGATGATTTAACTTATTACATGGCTAATTTTAAGAAAAATGGAAGAGTAGGTAACTATGCCTATTATTCTGAAATTGGAACACTACTCGCCTACTCTGTATATGTTAATTCGTTCGATCTTCCGGAAGGAATACAAGACTATTGCAATACTCATTTTCAACAAAAGAAAATTAAGTCTGCAGAATTAATCGATATTGAAAACCCCAAGCGATTTGTCTATCGGGTCCGACTGAACAACGATGGAATGCTGCGATACATTTATTTCGACAACAACGGGAACGTAATTGAAAAACACAAATTGCCAACTGAAATTTTTGCCTTTATCTAAGAACTTTTATACCTCTTCTTCATTTGCTTAGTATTAAAAAAAATAGAGGGCTCGTAAAAGCCTCATTTTATTGGCCTTACATGAAATATGATTGCCTTGCAAATTAATTTTTATATTCAAAAATTTGGATTCCTTAAAAATTTTATGGAATATTGAACTTCAATAAAGATAAAACAAAGGTCATGTTACATTTCATTTTAAATAATAATAACAATAATAATCGGATTCCGTAACGAAACCTTGTCGCAATATTATTGCCCGTCAGGTTTTCAACTTGACGGGTTTTTTTTTGCCTTATCCTTTCTAAGGTAGGCGCTAAACTGAAAAACATTAACTAATCAATTAAAAAATTAAAATTATGTGTGGAATTGTATGCGCGTTCGATCTAAAACAGTCTGCTGAGACTTTGCGCCCTCAACTATTAGAAATGTCTAAATGTATAAGGCATCGCGGTCCGGATTGGAGTGGAATCTTTGACAACGACAAAACAATTATGGCACATGAACGCTTGGCCATTGTGGATCCAACTTCAGGAAAGCAGCCTTTATTCTCTGCCGACAAGAATTTGGTGCTGGCTGCAAACGGAGAGATCTACAATCACAAAGAACTTCGTAAACAATTTGAAGGGTCGTATAACTTTCAAACGGCGTCCGATTGTGAAGTAATTCTTCCTCTATTCAAGGAAAAAGGTGCTTCATTCTTAGACGAACTAAACGGAATCTTCGGATTCGCAGTTTATGATGTTGAAAAAGACGAATACCTTATTGCTCGCGACCACATGGGAATTATTCCTTTATACATGGGCTGGGATAAAAATGGTACGTTTTACGTGGCATCCGAATTGAAAGCATTGGAAGGTGTTTGCACTAAAATAGAGCTCTTCCCTCCTGGTCACTATATGCATAGTAGCGATGGTGAGTTAAAGCGCTGGTGGACCAGAGATTGGATGGAATACGAAAACATAAAAGATAATGTTACTAGCCTTGAGGACTTAAGAAATGCCTTAGACGCAGCTGTAAACAGACAGCTTATGAGTGATGTACCTTACGGAGTATTACTATCTGGAGGTTTAGACTCTTCTTTAACTTCTGCCCTAGCCAAAAAGTATGCAGATAAACGAGTTGAAAGTGGAGGAAAAGACAGCGCATGGTACCCACGCTTACATTCGTTTGCCATTGGTCTAGAAGGTTCTCCAGATCTGGCAGCAGCGCAAGTAGTAGCAGACCATTTAGATACTGTTCATCACGAAATTCATTTTACGATTCAAGAGGGAATTGACGCATTGAGAGATGTTATTTATCATGTTGAAACCTACGACATAACAACCATTAGAGCTTCAACTCCAATGTTTTTATTAGCGCGTGCGATTAAGGCAATGGGAATTAAAATGGTGCTATCTGGAGAAGGAGCTGACGAGATCTTTGGAGGTTATCTCTACTTCCATAAAGCACCAACTGCGAAAGATTTCCATGAGGAAAATGTACGAAAACTGGATAAATTGCACATGTACGATTGCCTAAGAGCGAATAAATCTTTAGCCTCTTGGGGAATTGAAGGCCGAGTACCCTTTTTAGACAAAGAATTTATGGATGTGGCAATGCGTCTCAACCCTAAAGATAAAATGATCATTGCTGGACAAAGCATTCCGCAAGACAAACAAGCAATGGAAAAATGGGTGCTTCGAGAAGCTTTGGGCGATATGTTACCTGAAAGCGTTGCATGGAGACAAAAAGAACAATTTAGTGACGGCGTTGGCTACAACTGGATAGATACTTTAAAAGAGATGGTAAATAGCGAAGTAACAGACGATCAATTAGCGAACGCTGCATACCGATTCCCAATTCAACCTCCAACGAGTAAAGAGGAATTCTTCTATCGTTCTATCTTTGAAGAACACTTCCCTAGCGATGCAGCAGCATTAAGTGTACCATCGGTACCAAGTGTTGCTTGTAGCAGTCCTGTTGCCCTTGCTTGGGATGAAAGTTTCAAAAATATGAACGATCCAAGTGGACGCGCCGTTGCGAACGTACATGACGATGCGTATTAAGAAATTTTTATAACCATTTTATAACTGAGTGAAGTACAGTTAATTTAATTTGTTGGTTACTATATTTAAAGGGAGAGGTGGAAACACCTCTCCCTTTTTTGTTGGTATAACAGAGACGATCGCAAAACTAAAGTTTATAGAACTAGCGTAATTTTTAAGTATCTTTATTACCGCTATGAAAAAACTACTTTTACTATTACCCTTCCTTATGCTAGGTTGTGACACTAATGATGAAGGTATACAAAATGATTCCAATCAATTAGACTCTTTGGAGTTAACGGTTGTTTCTGTAAACCCTCAAGCACAAAAGCTTACTACAATAGATATAAATGTAGAAACAGAAGAAGTCGTCACCTCAAATTTAACCGACCAAATTGGATTGCCATCGACTGCCTTTAGAGCGATTGCCCGCAATAATGAGCTAAGCTGGTATGAAACTGAAAATGGCAACTTTAATGTTTGGCAGAAAAACACCGTATCCAATGCAACCAAATTAATCGAAGCCCCTTGCGAAATAATAGACGAAAATCTTCAAACAGTTGCCAATACAGAAAGCGAAATTATCTACTTTACTCGGTTCTTTGGAACTTCTAATTTTCCTTCTGAAAGCAGACTTCGAATTTATTCTGAAGGCCAAGAATGTAAGTACCTAGCTTTTGAAGGTAGAAGTATTATCGGGATTCATACGTATGCCAGCACTGTGTTAATTGAAGCACTCAACATTTTTGATAGTGAGGATATAAAAGTGATTAAAATTAATACCACAACGGGGCAGATAGAAGGAGATATCGCGGTAAATACTGGAGCTCGAATTACCGCTGATCAAGATACACTCCACGTTTTTAATCTTGACAATACCTACTCAACTTATAGCCTAACAAGCTTTCAGCTAATAAACACAGTTAATTTCACCCTTGTCTCTCAATCCACCCCAGGTTTCTTTTATTCTTCTTTTAAGGATGGCACCATGCTTCTTGATGTCCCTTATGCCCAGCCTAGTCTTATTGGTCAAGGCCCTGCAATTGTTGATTTAGCCACTAGTGAGTTTATATCGCCTTATTCCGTTTTATTTAGTATTCAAGGTAATCTAAGAGAACAGGAAGGATACGAAGGAGCTAGCATTGGCGCATACGACGCCGACTTGGAAAAAGGAATAATCGTTGCTGGATTTGCAAATTTCGGGGATGAGGAAAGTCATGGAATAGTAGTTACTAATTTCGATGGAACCATTCTTAAAATTATTGATCTTAACGAATTGGTTTCAGAATTGGTTATTCAGCAATAAGTGATGATTTCAGCTTGTATTTTAAGATCATAGATCTGGTAACTATAAAGAATTGACAGCTCTTTGCTTTGGATCGCTTATTTTATCTTAACTTTCTGCGTGGAAAAACATTTGGCATGAGATATACTGTACTATTACTGATCCTCTTAACAACTTATTCGTATGGGCAAACGCCGTGCGTAAACGGCTCGGCTGCGGGATATCCGTGTCAGGGATACGACCTGCAATCCATGATTCCGTTTACAGACATGGGGGCTTCGAACACAAATGATTCTTGGGGATGGACCGATCCGTTGGATGGAAAGGAATATGTCCTTGTTGGATTAGATAATGGAACTGGATTTATAGATATTTCAGAACCAACCAGTCCAATTTATCTTGGGAAACTTCCTACAGCAACCGGGTCTTCAGTTGCCAGAGATATTAAAACTTACAGCAATACTGCCTATGTAGTAAGCGATAACAACGGAAGCCATGGCATGCAAGTATTCGATTTAACTCGTTTACGCAATGTCACTAATCCTCCAGAGATCTTCACTATGGACGCGCATTATACCAATTTTCAAAATGCACATAACCTTGCTATCAATGAAGAAACTGGATTTGCATATGCTCTTAGAACCGATACTTTTGGTGGAGGAATTCATTTCATAGACCTTCAAGATCCATTAAATCCTGTTGCCGCTGGCGGATTTAGCGGTGTCTACACTCACGATGCCCAAATAGTGAATTATAACGGACCCGATTCAGATTATGCCGGCCGTGAAATCTTACTCAGTTTCAATGGATACGATCAAGATGTCTGGATTGTTGACGTGACCGACAAGTCAAATCCGCAAGCAATCACCAATTTTAACTATTCAAGTAACGAGCATGCACATCAAGGTTGGTTTACAGACGATCAACGGTATTTAATTATGGGAGATGAAGCAGACGAATTGAGTTTTGGCTTCAATACTAGAACAATTATATTCGATCTAACAGATTTGGACAACCCCATCGAATCATTTCAATTCTTCGGAAACACCAGCGCATCAGATCATAATGGCTATACCCTTGGAGATACGTTTTACTTAGCGAATTACGCCGCAGGTATGCGTGTGATGGATATTTCAGATATTGAAAATGGCAATATGACCGAAACAGGTTACTTTGATGTGTTTCCGTCGAATAATACATCCGGTTTCAATGGAGCTTGGACTGTTTATCCTTATTTTGAAAGTGGAAATATCGTTATCTCTTCCTTAGGAGGTGGAGGTGGATTCTTTTTGGTGAAGGAAAGTGATTTGAGCGTCGACCAAAACGAATTGAATAATTTGGTGTCTATTTATCCCAATCCGACCACCCATTATTTGAATCTCGAACTAGACGAAAACCTGATTCTGTCTTCCGTTAATTTTTACGATATCACAGGAAGGCTGGTTAAAGAAGTACAAAGTTACGACACCATAGATTTGTCTAACCTACAAAGCGGAATCTTTTTGATAGAAATAGACACAGACCAAGGTATAGTTACTAAAAAAATACTAAAAGAGTAGTTAGGTTTATGGCAACCATTTTTTATCGAAGTTAGGCTTGCGCTTTTCTAAAAATGCATCCCTTCCCTCCTTTGCCTCTTCGGTCATATATGCTAAACGAGTTGCTTCACCTGCAAAAACTTGCTGTCCTACCATTCCATCATCTGTTAGGTTCATAGCGAACTTCAACATTTTAATAGAAGTTGGTGACTTCGCCAGTATTTCATGTGCCCATTCGTAGGCTGTCTGTTCTAATTCATTATGTGGAACCACGGCGTTTACCATCCCCATTTCATATGCTTCCTGAGCACTGTAATTTCTACCAAGAAAAAATATCTCGCGGGCTCTTTTTTGCCCTACCATTTTTGCCAAATAAGCACTCCCATAACCCCCATCAAAACTGGTTACATCCGCATCTGTTTGTTTAAAAATCGCATGCTCTTTGCTCGCTAGTGTCATATCGCATACCACATGTAAGCTATGTCCACCTCCTACGGCCCAGCCGGGAACTACGCAGATTACTGCTTTCGGCATAAAACGAATCATTCGTTGAAGATCTAAGATATTCAATCGGTGATAACCATCTTCTCCCACATATCCCTGATGCCCTCTGGCTTTTTGATCACCTCCGCTGCAAAAACTATAAACTCCATCTTTGGAAGAAGGTCCTTCAGCAGAAAGTAAAACAACTCCAATGTTAGTGTCTTCTTGGGCATCGTGAAAGGCATCCAACAATTCGCTAGTAGTCTTAGGTCGGAAAGCATTACGAACATCCGGCCTATTAAAAGCCACCCGTGCGACTCCATCACTCTTTTTGTAGGTAATATCACTATACTCTTTGACCGTTTTCCAGTTGGGTTTCATCTCTTTTAAGTTTTTTTCAAAGATATAAATAGTTTGCGATTTGTTGTTTTTAAACTAATCCGATGTCAAGGCAATTCATATTTGTAAATAACCTTAAGAAAATTGCACATCCATTGGCGTAGAACCCAAATATTATTTTGTTTTTTAAGAATAGGTTAAGCAGGTCTTTGTTATTTTAGCGGGATAAAAAATGGATCAAATAATCAATGAAAAATAGCACAGCCCCAAAAAAAAGAATCATTCAATTAGTCTTTCTAGTTCTTACGGTCAGCACGTTTAGCCTCCTTAGTTGCTCTTCAGATGACGACAGTACGCCTGTGGAAGAAATAGATACTCGCTTTAAAGTTGTTTTCGACAACGACGGATCGGGGGCCATCATCGGGGACAATACCAATAAAGTGCTACAACAAATTAATTTCTTAAACTCCATATCCTTTGTATCATCCTATTTTCAAATTCCGAATAGCTCCGAATTACAGTTTGTTGGAAGAAACTCTGCTAGTGATGTAAATCTTTACACGATTGATCTTAGGGAGTTTTTGGGAGATACGAATTCAAGCCTACAAGCTTCAGAAGTCAAATTATATACTCAAGACCAAGGAGATGGAATATTTCTTTCTGGCTTTAAAGAACCTAATAATCCCTTTGTACTTACCGAAAGCAGTGATGCTGATGGAATTCTTTATAGAGAATATTCTGGTAATCAGTTAATCGAATCCAGAGATCTTAGTCAGGAGTTCAATGTTGGAAATGTTGGTAATGGAGGTTATGCCTTTTTTCAGGATCAAGGAAAAATCATTATTTTACAGGAAGATTTCAATGCTTCTACGGAATCCATTAATGTAATTGATATAAATAACTGGTCCCTCACTAAATACGAGGGAGCTTTTACCAGTACCTTATTTGGTTCCTTTTCTTATGGGAATCAGGGGTATTTAATTGGTAGAGGAACTAGTAACGGAGAAACCGTAGAATCTATATACACAGAAGACGGGACCTTTGTAACAGAAGTGGACGATTTTATAAGTAGAAACGTAGCGATTGGGTTTAATACAGAAAAAAACCAGTTTGAATATCTGGCTCGGGAAGATGTGAGAAGACAAACTGGGAAATTAAATCCTACAAGTGGCGTTTTGGAATTGACAAGTATAACAGGTGAGACTGGATTCATTTGGTCTCCCTTGTTCTTTTTTAACGACAATTAAAATTTCAGAAAATGAATAAATTAAACCAACTGTATTCGCCGTTTCGTGTTACCATCATATTCTTCGGAATTGCGCTCATCTCTTCATCGCTTCTTGCGCAAGAACCCTACAAATTTAAAGAGGTTTTAGATTTGGAAGCAACCCCTGTCATCAGCCAAGGAAATACTGGAACTTGTTGGAGTTTTTCGAGTACATCATTTCTAGAGTCTGAAATTATTAGGCTCACAGGAAGACAGGTTGATTTATCTGAAATGTTTACCGTTAGGAATACGTACCCCAAAAAAGCGGAGAACTTTGTCATGCGTCAAGGAAAGGCACAATTCTCTCAAGGAGGATTAGCTCATGATGTGATGAACGCTGTTCAGCAATACGGAATTGTTCCCAATGAAGCTTTTAGTGGCTTATTTGGAACAGAGACCAGACACAGTCATGCAGAATTAGAGGCTGTTTTAAAAGCCATGTGTGAGACTTATGTAGATAATCCTGGAAGAAAATTGAGTAAAAACTGGAAACCAGCAATTGAAAGCGTTTTAGACATTTACTTGGGAAAGAATATTTCAAATTTCACATTCGAAGGAAAATCGTATACACCTGTATCATTTCGTGAAGCAATGAAAATTGTTCCAGAAGATTATATAAACATCACCTCCTTTTCTCATGCTCCGTATTATTCAGAATTTATTCTTAATATTCCAGACAATTGGAGTTATGGAAGTTTTTATAATGTATCGCTAGATGAAATGATGGCAACCATCGATAACGCTTTGGGTAATGGGTTTACGGTAGAATTGGATTGTGACGTAAGTGAGCGTACCTTCTCTTCTAAAGACGGAGTGGCAGTAATTCCTTTAAACGCAGATCAAAATAAGCTAGCGTTACAAGGGGTATATCCAGAAAAAACGATAACGCAGGAATACCGTCAAGATGAATTTGAAAACTTTACAACCACAGACGACCACCTTATGCATATCACTGGAACGCTCCGCGATCAAAATGGCACGACCTACTATAAGGTGAAGAATAGCTGGGGAGATAATGAGGCTAGAAACGCAAATGGAGGCTACGTTTATTTTAGTGAATCGTATATGCGATTAAAAGCCATTAGTATTACAGTGCACAAAGATGCGGTACCAAAGACTACCTCAAAAAAGTTAAATTTATAACAACCATAACCGTTGTGGCTCGAAATTTGATATATTTGATAGTATGAAAAAGTGGAGTTTTCTCTTATTAATTGTACCAGTTATTGCATTTGGGCAACATGATTTTGAGACTAGACATTTTAAGATTGACGCAACTTCTTTAACTGCAATTCCAGAGGTGAGTTCATTCGATCTGAAATTTGACACCAATGCTCCTTTTCAGAAAAAATCCTTATCCGATTTCCTTAAAGTAACTTCCGAAAATTATTGGCAGCCTGTTGACATGGCGCAAGTACTGGCGCAAGAAGAATCGACTTACATTGATGTGCCACAAATTATCTACAGAAAAGCAGATGCGGAAGAAAGTGGATTTTCGGTGTCGCTAAACGGACCTAATTCTATCGATGGGACAAATGCCCAAGGGATCAGAAACATTGCGTACAAGGAAATGAGAAGTATATTTTTCTGCCCAGCATCTGGAGCGGTTCCAACAACAAGAGCGGCCAGAAGAACCAGAGGGTTTATCAATTCTATTTGGTAGATATTTAATGAATCAATTATTGATTTAGTTAGGAGTGAGCGTTTGTGATTCACCTTGGAACGATTTAAAGAGTTCAAAACCCTGCACAGGTCTGTCGATAATCGAAGTGGCACACGCCGAAATACCTTTTCTAGCGATCCTCGGTCTCTAAGACATCAGCAAGTTTTACCTTCTCTCCATCTTTAAAGGCAACTACATAACTAGAAGGATATCCTTTTTCCCGAGCAAAGGTCTTCATTAATTGAATCTTGTTATAATCTGAAGTCGAACCATAATAATATTTATTCAATCCATCTTCGGTATTAGTGCTAATCTCCGTGAGACCTTTAAAATTATAAGGTTTTAATTCTAATTTCTGACTACTCGCAGCCAATTGCACTTTAAATTCAATTCCTTCATACAATCGCTCTTCTGTAGCTTCTATTGCCTCTTCAATTTCATCTACCGTAATAACTGGGTTTTGAGCGTCGGAAGTACCTAATGAAAGGTTCTTTCTATAACTTTTTATGGCATCAGCAATAGAGGTTGCCATTTCATTTTGTCCTTTTTTAGAATTGAGGTAAGCTCCTTCCTTTTTATTAGTGATGAAACCTGTTTCAATTAAAACACTTGGCATGTAGCTTTGATGTAGAACAATAAAGCCTGCCTGTTTTACACTTCTATCCTTACGTTTTAATCTATTTACAAAATTGTTTTGTACCAAACCAGCTAACATGATACTCTGGTCTAAATATTCTTCCTGCAAAAGGCTTAAACCAATAAACGATTCAGGCGAATTTGGGTCGTATCCCGCATAGTTTTCCTCGTAGTTCTCTTCCAAGAATATAACCTCATTTTCTTTTTTAGCTACATCCATGTTTTGTTTATTAGCTCTACTTCCTAGTACCCAAGTCTCCGCACCAAACGCTTGAGAGTTATGAGCATTGCAATGAATAGAAACAAAAAGGTCTGCATCTGCCCTGTTCGCAATAGCTCCGCGCTCGTGTAGATCAATAAATTTATCCGTATTTCTGGTATAAATAACTTTGAAATTAGGATCCTTTGCTAATTGAGCTCCTACCATCAGAGTTATTTTCAGTGCAATTTGGCTTTCTTTATAGCCATTAAAGGCTTTTCCACTATCGTGACCGCCATGTCCAGCATCTAAAACTACAATAAATGGGTCTGTGGTACTATTATTGCGGTTAGCAAAGGCAAAAAAAGCTACTAGCGCAAGAGAAAGAAATAAGAGACGTAAAAGGTTCGTTTTCATATAGGTGTAACGCAAGATAAATGGCGATATTTTAAAATTTTGTTATAACAAATTGCAGCCCAAAAAAAAGACTTAATTTTAGTGTTTCAAAAACTAAGCCAATATATAAATTGTGTGAGTAGATTTGAAGTTTTAAAAAATAATTTATCACCAAAGATATCTACAACACAAAGACCATTAGCATTGCAAAATAAAAGGCATTTAATATTCTTCCCTCTACTACTTCTGCTGTGCTGCAGTAATCTGGTATATGCTCAGGACCTTCCTAATAAGGACTCGTTGGATCTTCCCGCAAAACGGGATACCCTCACTGTAAACCCTACCGATATAATTGATCTAAACGAACTTCGGGAATTAGATGAGGAGGTGGTTGATACCGTTAAGACAGATACTGTTAAATCTAAAGAACCCGAACTTCTTACCGATGTTGTAGAATATTATGGGGAGGACTATGTATATATAGACCGCAAGTCTGGTAAAATATATATGTACAATAAAGCATTCATTATTTATGAGAGTAACCGGATCGATGCTGGACTTATTATCCTAGATTATAAAAAGAATGAAGTATATGCCAAAGGAATTGACAGTGCTGGTGTCTATACTCAAGCACCTATATTTGAACAAGGAGCGAATAAAATTGAGCCGGATTCGCTAAAATTTAACATGGATACCAAGAAGGCAATTTCCTATAATTCGCGTACCAAAAGTGGAGACATTAACGTAATTCCTGAAATAACGAAAAAGGAAAACGACTCTGTTTATTTCTTTAGCAAAGTAAAGTTCACCACTTCCGATGACCCCGTGAATCCCGAGTATTACTTTCTAGCTCAGAAAGCCAAATTTGTGCCAAAGAAAAAGATTGTTACCGGACTGGTAAATATGTACATCGCGGATGTCCCTACACCTATCGGGCTCCCATTTGCATTTTTTCCTTTGACAGAGGATCGAACCTCTGGTTTTCTTTTACCAAGTATTGGTGAAAACAACAACCGTGGATTCTTTTTCCAGAATGGAGGATATTACTTTGCACTCAATGATTACGTAGACCTCACATTGGTGGGTGATTATTACACCAACGGGAGTTATGCTTTGAGGGGAGATAGTGACTACGCTGTGCGTTACAAATTTAATGGAAACGTAAGCGTGCGTTATGAAAACCTGATTAATAGTGAACGTGGTTTCGACGATTTCTCCCAAAGCGCATTGTACAATATTCGTTGGAGACACAGCCAAGATGCAAAAGCAAATCCTAGTTCCCGGTTTACTGCTTCGGTAAACTTAGGAAGTAGTCAGTATTTATCAAGGTCAATTAACCAGACAAACAATGGTAGTACTTTAGTGAACACATTAAGCTCGTCTGTATCTTATTCAAAGAGTTTTGACACAGAGCCACAAGTTAACTTTACGGTAGCAGCTACGCACACTCAGAATACACAAACAGAAGAAATAACCATGTCGCTACCTAATTTTAATGGTAGTATATCTCGTGTTTTTCCTTTCGCTCCTAAAAGTGGTGTCAAAAAAGGAATTATCCAGAATATCAACCTTCAGTATAATGTAACTGCAGAAAACAGAATTTTAACCACAGACGAGTTATTTTTTAAGCCTGAAATGTTCGATGCTGCGCAAATTGGAGCTCGACACAGTATTCCAATAAGTACAAACTTTAAGGTGCTAGACTATTTAAGTTTTACAGCTGGAACTAACTACCAAGAAGTATGGGTTGGAAAAACTACACGACAATCGTATGATACCACCCTAAATAATGGTGCCGGTGGCGTTGTGAGAGATACCGTTTCGGGATTTGATAGTTATAGAACTTATGGTTTCTCCACGGGAGTTGGAACTACAATCTATGGTTTGTTCGATTTTGGAAAAGAAAAGAAAGTCCAATCTATTAGACATGTGGTAAGACCTTCTGTAAGCTATAATATAACGCCAGGTTTTGATCAATTCTATGATGAGTACGTCATTCCGGCTACAGCAGACCCAGATCTAAATGAAGAAATTGTTTCTTATTCTAGATTTGAAAACACCTTATACGGGGCTCCTGGAAATCAATTTTCTAGCGCAATAAGCTATTCCCTAAGCAATACATTAGAAGCCAAAGTTAGGGACCGAGACACCACTGCACTTGTACCAAAAAAGGTTTCTTTATTGAACAACTTAAATTTTTCTGGAGGCTATAGCATTACACGAGATTCACTCAACTGGGATCCTTTGCGTTTTTCTATGGGAATTCCAATTGTTAAAAAGCTAGATTTAAATATTAATGGCGGACTAGACCCCTACGCTCTTAATAATGATAATCAGAAAATTGACCAGTTTAATATTGATAATGGAGGTAGCCTTTTCCGACTTACCAATGCCAATGTGAGTTTTAATTATTCGTTCTCTAGTAAGGATTTTCAAAGCAATGGGGATGAAGAAACTGGAGAGGAATTTGAAAATGAAACCTTTAGAAATGGTGGTCGACCCGACGACCTTTTTGGAACCAGTACCGATCTCGCCAATCAAGATTCTAATGCACGAAATAACAAAAGGGATAAGGATAAAGAACAATCTTGGTATCAATACGATATGCCCTGGGATTTGCGCTTGGCGTATACCTTTAATTATAGCAATGCGCAGCGACAAAATGAAATTAGCTCCCAATCCATCATGTTTAGTTCTGGAGTAGAGCTATCGCCTAAATGGAATATTCGTCTCTCTTCTGGATACGATTTCACACGAAAGGGAGTAACGTTAACTCAGATAAGATTTGAACGCGACCTTGATAGTTGGTACAGCTGGCTTAGTTGGACTCCTATTGGAGCCACCAACACTTCCTGGAACTTCTTTATCGGGATTAGAGGTAGTTTGAGTGATATTAAATACGATAAACGAAGAGAATCGGATAGACAGCTTTAGATTTTAATAGCGCAACGTAGAATTTTGAAATATCATTTTATTTAAACTTTCAGAAAAAATAAAATCATGAAAAAAATAATTAATACATCAAACGCTCCTGCTCCTATTGGACCGTACAGCCAAGCGATTTTAAACGGAGATATGCTTTACACTTCTGGCCAAATTGCAATAGATCCTGCGACAGGTGAACTAGTTATGGAGAACATAACGATAGAGACAGAACAAGTAATGAAGAATCTAAAGGCGGTTTTAGAGGCCGCTGGGATGGATTTTAGTCATATTATTAAAACATCCATCTTTATTAGTGATATGAAAAACTTCGGAAAGATTAACGAAGTCTATGCCCGTTATTTCGATGAAGCAACGGCTCCTGCCAGAGAAACTGTGGAAGTGGCTAATCTGCCTAAGTACGTAAACGTAGAAATTTCTGCAATTGCTTCTTTTTAGTTTTAAAATGAAGTGATTCTGATTCCTAGATTTGAGTTATTTAACCGCTGCAATTTACCTTAATCTTCTTCTTTGGTTCCGCTACCGTTTAAATTTTCGTCAAAAGTATTGTCATCAGGAACTACTGGAAGTTCTTCGTCTACAGTAAGTTTTTTGTTAAACAGTTTGAGCATAAGCTCTTTAAAGGTATCGAAGTCTACCGAATATTCAATACCTCCGCCCTGCTCAAAAATTTGATCTTCTCCGATAAATTGAAGATCGGCTTGACGGTTAAAGAAATTGATACGTAGGCTCCCGTCTTCATTCACCAACCACTGAACTTCAATATCTCCTGCTACGGCAGATTCGTTCGCTCCTCCCACTGGAACTCCTACTTTACCGTTTATTAGAATTCTTTCTGAAATACGCGTGGAAAGTTCTACCCCAATCTGATATTCTGTTTGTGCGCTTTCATTATTTGTGCTAGTACTCACACTAGGCAGGAACACAAATTTCTTATCGTTACTAGAAAATATATCCCTAACCAAGCTATTTACTCGTTCGGCCAGGGTGGTACTAAGTGCATTCTGACCAGCTGCTGCGTCACTTTGGAATGATCCTGTTGAAACTAAAAATAGCGCCTGAGTTTGCCGCTGTTCTTTGTCTTGTAATTTGTACTCCAATTCACTCTTTACGGTAGAACTAACCCTAGGAAATTGAATTCTAAAATCCAATTCGGGTTGTAAAATTTCGCCTGTGAGATCTACGAGCACTTCTACGTCGATCTTTCTATTAAACGATGGGTTATCCAATAAAACTGCTGGATTGGCCTCGGTTACATACTTGGCAGTAAGGTCTAGACGCGCTCTTGTTGGATTTCCATCCCATGTAATGTTTCCTCCTCCTAACACATCAATTGTTTTGTCCACCAAACCACCATATCTAAAATCATATTTTCCTTCAATTACTAAGAAATCTCCCCACATCTTGAACTTACCAAGAGTATTGATCTCAATAAGAAGAATCCCAGCTCCCCTTCCTTTGAGCGTAGAGTTGTTTACTTTGTCTACTACCACTTCCACTTCGGCCTTTTCGTTTATATCAAGTTCGAAGTTTAGGGACAATCCTTTCACTTCTTCATTTACGACTGTTTCTCCACTAATGCGCGCCTGTTTTTCTTCTGGAGAAAGAAAATGAATAAAGGAGTCGTCCCCAATGCTCGTTGCATCGCTAATTGGGATTTTAAAACTCGTTCCTTCCTCAGTAGTGGCAAAAACATCAATCACCAATTCGTCTATGGGGCCCTTGATATAGGATTGTCCGCTAATAAAGGCAGTTCCATAATAGAGGGCGTCTTCATCGGGCGGAGTATCCAGAACGAGCATTCTATCTGTTTCAATAGAAAGATCCATCGCCCAATCGCCAAAATTATCGTGTGTAAAGTTTCCAGCTAATACACCAGTTGTGTTGTACTTGGTGTCTGTTATAAAGGTCGGTTTTATTTTGAAGGTATTTTTGCTAAGCCCAATTTCAGTAGAATTTGCGAGATCTATATCTAAGTTGAGATAAGGAATTTTAAGACCAGATTTATCCAATGATAACTTTCCGTTTATATCGGGAGATTTAACGTTTCCAGAGATTTTGGCATCTCCCGAAACCAGCCCTCGCATGTTTGTTATCACATCACCTCCAAAGGGACTAAAGGCGGCCACATTAAAACTATCCAAATCTACATCCAAATCGATAGTGGTACGTTCGTCATCTATTCCTAAGCTTCCTTTGGCAGTAAACGAATTTAAATTATCATTTACAAGGCTCGAATTGATCGTGAATTTAGAGAGATCGGTATTACCTCCTATCCTCAGATTGAGGTCACCAAAAGGAATTTCGTTCATGGCAACATCTTCAATTACTATTTCGGAGCTAGGATAAAAAGCATTTTGCTTCTTTAAAAAATTAAGTCGCCCATTAATGTTTCCTTTTAGTTTAAGACTATCTATTTCTGGAGCTATCTTACCAATATCAACATTGGTAAAATCCATTTTCAGATTTGTATAGGTAGAATCGCGAAGAATACCCGCCATCCTGATCAATTCATTGTTATGCCGCAAACTAAGCGAATCTAGCTTAATCTGGTTAAAACTATTATCGAACGTAATCTTATTATAGGAATCATTGTCTCTGTTTAAATACCAATCGTTGTCTTTATAAGTAATTTTCGATTTTTTAATTCCTACAACCGATTTACCTTCTGGGTTAATGGTGTGATAAAAAGACATGTCGAACAAATCATCCTGTTGTTTTCCACCCACAAAGCTGGATTGCATATACAAAGTATCGTTCAATGTTTTGTTGATAATATTAATTTCTGAAAGATTGTATGCGCCCGTATATAGAGAATCTACCGAGATATAGGCGTTGTATAATGGGTTATCATTATCTAGTTGAATGTTGACTTTCCCTAGATAGTTTTCATACAGCAGAAGCTCTGGAGAACGAAAATCCAGTTTAAATTTTGATTCATCTGAAAAAACAGAACCTTTCACACGGGTGTTTTCCCCTAGCTGAAGTTGCGGTACAAATAATTCGACTATTTTATTATAGACTTCAAATTCGTAGTCGATGTATTGATCTGTTGTTACTTCATTGGCAATATAATTGGTATAAATACTCCCAACAGAATTTTGAAACAAATTAGGAATGTCCTCCACGAGAAATTTTCCGCTAATCTTGCCATCAATAATATCTGGGGATTTAATTTCAATGGTTCTTTCATCTTCCGTGAAAAAAGAAGAAATCAAGAAATCATCGAAGTAATAATCGTCATATTCGGTTTGATAAAAGGTTTCTAAAAACTCAATATTCCCTACCGCATCGTTGATATTAGTACCTTCCATATCCATGACCACTCTTCCTGCAAATACTGAAATACTATCTCTTTTAAATAAATTGAGTTTATTCAACTCCGCATATTCGATACTAGCTTCAAAATCGTATTGATTAAACTCCTTCGAAATATCGATTAATCCACTAAAGTCTAATTTTAAATTTGGATCGTCTATACTAAGTTTACCATCAAATATGGGATCTTTTAAGTCCCCGGATACAGCAATATTTTTATAGGTATATCCTTCAAAATTAATAGAATTGATGGTTCCTTTCAATCTTGTATTGACAGTTTTAGCGGTAAACCCCCGTCCGTCAAAGGAGATATCGGCGTCCACGTTGCCGAGTGAGGTAGAACCCGAAATTTTACCGAGATCAAATTTGGTCAAAACGGCCTCTCCACGATAAAATGCATTACTAAAGTCATGTATATTTCCCATCTCGAAGGTTGCTACCGCGTTCCCAACGGCCGTTGTAATATTTGTATCTGTTACCAATAGATCCCCGAAAAGTTCTGTATCGCCTCTAATGGTAAAATTCCCAAAAGTTCTCAACTGCTCTGGCAGCTGAGTACCCAACATTTGCGGCATGAGTCTACGCAGGTCGAAATAATTAGAGGAAATGCTATGTTGTAAAGCTGTAATCTTATAGGTTTGTTCGCTGTCTAGTATATTTTTGAATCTGAAATTACCTCGAAGACTAGTATTGCTGTAACTCAAACGTGCATTATTAAAACGAAAATTATTCAGCGTCCCATCTAATTTACCTTGGAGATTGATATTAATGTTACTACCAAATTCATCAAAAACAGTATTGAGATCGTTGGTAGAAATGATGGCTTCATCGAATTGAGCGTCAATAACAACGTCGTTCACAAAATTAGCCAACCCATTTTCTCCATAGTTGAGAATAACTGCTCCTTTAATAAAAGAGTTATTTGTTTCAAGTAGCATCTCTTCAATCTTAATTTGTTCTAACGAATAAGAGAACTCTGCCGATAAATTTTGAATATTATATCCCCTTCCTGCATCAAGGGATAAGGATTCGATAGTTCCTTTTACATTTGGGCCAATAACCGAAAAGTCGCTGGCATTCAGGTTCACATTCTGATAGTCGATAAGCTGAGAAACTTCTAGGTTCTCATCCGTGATCTTCACATGCGAATTGATCAAAGCTACGTTTTCACTAAAAAGTTTAAATTCTTCTGTGCTCGGCTTTCCGGTCTCGAACTTTTCAGAAAAAATCAATAAATTATCTAAATCCTCTCCTTTATAAGTTTTTACGTAGAGTTTCGCA
The DNA here is from genome assembly GCA_947495135.1 of uncultured Flavobacteriaceae bacterium. Lineage (GTDB taxonomy): Bacteria > Bacteroidota > Bacteroidia > Flavobacteriales > Flavobacteriaceae > Aureisphaera. The sequence goes on along the minus strand of CANLXN010000001.1, from coordinate 575,316 downwards.
TTTGTTAAATCTACGTATCCAAAATCCAGATTACCATCAATTAATTTTTTAATGCTTAAAATATTGGTCTGAATTTCTTCTGAAAAGATGAGCGTATCTCCATGATGATCTGCGATATAGACTCCTCTTAAATCGGCTTCACCTTTCCAATTAAGACCCATTCGATGGATATTTATATCGGTTCCGTAACTTTCATTTAGATGGGTTGTTACTTTTTTCGCAATTCGAGTTTGAACCGAAGGTATCGACAAGGTAATCACTAGCAATACCATTAACAACAGAATTACCGCAATGGTACGAAGTATTATTTTGCGAAGTTTTTTGATACGCTTTTAAAGTTTTAATTTTACAACCAATAAACGTGCCTATTTCAATGAATTCAAATTGTTTTATACTAGCGATAGAATCTTCCTGCGACGACACGGCGGCGGCTGTGATTAATAACGGTGTTATTTTGTCTAATGTTGTTGCTACGCAAAAGATACATGAGGCCTATGGAGGGGTCGTCCCTGAGCTTGCATCTCGTGCACATCAACAAAACATTGTCCCCGTTGTTCATCAGGCGTTGCGCAAAGCAAATATCGACAAAAAACAGTTAAGCGCCATAGCTTTTACACGAGGTCCAGGATTAATGGGATCGCTACTTGTAGGAACCTCATTTTCAAAGTCTTTGGCCATGGGATTAGGCATCCCGCTGATAGAAGTTAACCATATGCAAGCGCATATATTAGCTCATTTTATAAAAGCCGAAGGGCAAACGGCTCCCAACTTTCCATTTCTGGCCTTAACAATTAGTGGTGGTCATACCCAAATAGTAAAGGTCAACAATTACTTTGAAATGGACGTAATAGGTCAAACCATTGACGATGCGGTAGGAGAAGCTTTTGATAAAAGCGCGAAAATTCTCGGACTCCCATATCCGGGCGGACCATTAATTGATAAACATGCCCAAAACGGAAATCCTAAAGCCTATCCATTCACGAAACCCAAAGTGAGTCCAATGGATTTTAGTTTTAGCGGTTTAAAAACAGCGGTGTTATATTTTGTTGAAAAAGAAACAAAAAAAGATCCCGATTTTGTAACGAAGAATATAAACGATATCTGCGCCAGTCTCCAATACACCATCGTTTCTTATTTAATGGATAAGCTGAAGAATGCAGTAAAAACAACCGGAATCACTACAATAGCTATTGGAGGAGGCGTAAGCGCGAATAGTGGCATTAGAAAAGTATTAAAGGAAGCTGAAGCTAAATTTGGTTGGAAAACACATATTCCAAATTTCGAATATTGTACAGACAACGCTGCAATGATCGCAATGGTAGGAGAATTGAAATATAAAAATGGTATGTTCGCTAAAAATGATGTAGTGGCATCGGCCAGAATGAAATTCTAATACTTTTAATAAGACAGACAACTTTGCGAAATTGAATATTTACCACTTATGATCCACTTATTTTGAATTTATTCTACAACCAACATATTACTACAGAAACGCAAGAGATTGTTTTCAATAAGGAAGAAAGTCGTCATATTGGTAAAGTACTTCGGAAACAGAACGGGGATATTCTAGATATAACTAACGGACAAGGCTATTTTTTTCAAGCTGAATTGATAAGTGTAACTCCAAAAGAATGTATTGGAACTATTCTATCTGCTAAAAAACAACCACCCCTTCCGTATCATCTCCATTTGGCCGTTGCTCCAACAAAGTTAAATGACCGGTATGAGTGGTTTTTAGAAAAGGCTACCGAAATAGGCGTTTCGGAAATCACTCCAATTATCTGCGACCATAGTGAACGAAAAGTAATTAAACCGGAACGTTATGAAAAGATTATTCAGAGTGCTATGAAGCAGTCTTTAAAAGCCTATCTCCCGAAACTTAACCCGGCGATAGACCTTCAGTCTTTTCTTACGAATCGCACGGAGATAAACATTCAGAAATTCATTGCCCATTGTGAAGAAACCGATAGGAAAAGTCTAAAAAACATGCTTCTTCCGTCAAAAAACACTCTTATTTTAATTGGTCCAGAAGGAGATTTTTCGTCCAAAGAAATAAATTTAGCCCTCATTAATCAATTCATTCCCATTAGTTTAGGAGAGAGTAGACTTAGAACAGAAACCGCTGCCATTGCCGCCTGCCATAGCGTTTCTTTTATTCACCAAGAATAACAGCCCAAACATTTCTGATAAGTTTTTGATCGAACAAACGCTCGTTTGAGCGAAAACACACACTTGTTTTTCATCGAAATTTTTGGTATTTCGTCGATTTTCAGTACCTTACGCTCGCTTACAGCTATATTATTTGCTTTGACCCCCTCAAAGAATTCTTATGAACGCACAAAAAACAAAAGCCAAATCGGCTAAAACACGCAGGCAAAAACCGGAAACTCATTTAAGAGTACTTTCGAAAAACCAACGTCAACAAGTAAACACTATCACGGAAGATTGGATGACCTTTACAGACGATGTCCATTTAGGCATGTTTAGTAAATTATAGGTTAAATAATTCTACTGCAGTTCAAAATTTGCTACTTTTGAACTTATGCCTAGGATTCTTTTTTTACTCCCTCTTTTATTACTTTCTATGAACATTCACGCGCAAGCAGTGGCTGTACTTCAATATGGTGGTGGTGGTGATTGGTACAGTAATCCTACTGCGTTATCAAATCTTATAAATTTTTGCAACGACCAAGTAAACACGACCATACGCAAAGATCCCGAAACAGTTAAACCAGACGATGTAGAATTATTCGACTATCCATTTGTGCATATGACGGGACATGGAAATGTGTTCTTTTCGAATGAAGACGCTAAAAATCTGCGAGATTACCTCCTAAGTGGTGGTTTTCTTCATATAGACGATAACTACGGCATGGACGAATACCTTAGAAAGGAAATCGTGAAAATATTCCCAAATGAAGAATTAACAGAGCTTCCAGTGGATCATCCCCTATTTTCCTATCATTTTAAATTTCCAGATGGTTTACCAAAAATACACGAACACGACAACTCGCGTCCACAAGCATTTGGGGTAGTTCACGAGGGTAGATTAGTATTACTCTATACGTATGAAAGCGACCTAGGAGATGGTTGGGAGAATCCGGAAATTCATAATGATCCTGCCGAAGTTAGATTAAAAGCACTCCGTATGGGTGCTAATATTGTGAAATACGCATTTGAACACTAGCTCCTCTCTCTATGGGCTTCCAACATAGTCACCACAGCACACCTTTTGAAAAGAAAGGACATGAAATTATCGTCTTATGTGACGGTGTAACTGGTCCTGCCAACATTGGTGGTCTCTTTCGAATATGTGATGCCTTTGGAATTAGTAAGCTTATTTTTTTTAATTCTGAAATTGATCTCACCTCTACCCGACTGCGTCGAACAGCGAGAGCTACCGAAACTAAGGTTCCACACCTTATATCTGAAAACATACATGAAACTTTAAAACAACTGCAATCTGAAGGCTACCAAAGCATCGGTCTTGAAATTACCAGCAATAGCCTACCAATAAATAAAATGAAAATTTCAGAACCTAATAAAATAGTGTTAGTTATAGGAAATGAGCGAACTGGAATCTCAAATGACCTCATTAAAACCTTAGATGCATTAGTTCATATTGAAATGTTTGGTGAAAACAGTAGTATGAACGTAACACAAGCAACAGGAATAGCACTTTACGAATTAACTAGAAAATCGATATGAATTTAGAATTACTGAAAGAAGAAGTTCAGGGATTCATTCGTTCATACCACGGGGATATCGCAGCTCTGGCACTTAAAGGAAGCCCGTTTGACCATATTACGGTACAAGAGCTCATTCAACAAATTGACGGTTTCAGAAGAACACAAAAAAAGCTACCTACTTGGCACCATACTTTTCAAATTTATTACCCCCCAAAAATTAATGTAGAACAAACTTCCTCAGAAATTACTGCTCAATACAAAGCATCTCTGGTTATGGGAAAGAGTTTAGCCGACTTAACCGGCGGATTTGGTGTTGACAGCTTTTATTTCTCAAAACGATTTGAAACTGTTTTACATTTTGAATTAAATAAACTGTTATCAAACATAACAAACTATAACTTAGGAATTCTTCAAGCTGAACATATAGAATGCATCGCTAAGGATGGATTAAAAACAATAGAAAATCGAAAATTCGATGTTATTTATGTAGATCCAGCGCGAAGAAATGCTGAAAAAGGGAAAGTGTTCTTTTTAAAAGACTGCGAACCAAACGTGCCTTTACATCTTAATTATTTGATGGAACGTTCTAAGACATTACTTCTTAAGACATCACCCATGCTGGACATTTCGGTGGGATTGTCTGAACTTCAATATGTGACTGAAATCCACGTAGTAGCAGTAGAAAACGAAGTAAAAGAGTTACTTTGGATCTTGAAAGAAGCAACGGTCCAGCCTGTAATTATTAAGACCATTAATTTTTCAAAGAATGGGATCCAGACATTTTCCTTCGACGCCAATGCTGAAAGTAATCCGGTCGTATCTCTTCCCAAAGATTATTTGTACGAGCCCAATGCTGCCATTATGAAATCTGGTGGTTTCGGTCATATTTCCGAAAAATACGAGCTGAGTAAGCTTCATACCAACAGTCATTTATACACCAATAATCATCCAATTGAATTCCCTGGTCGTATCTTTAAGGTTGAAAAAGTTATTCCATACAACAAGAAAGAGCTGCGCAACCATTTATTGGGAACTAAAGCCAATATTACTACCAGAAATTTTCCTGGATCGGTGAACGAATTGAGAAAAAAATGGAAAATTAAAGACGGAGGAGATAACTATTTGTTCTTTACCACCAATTTAAATGATGAGAAGATAGTGTTGGTTTGTAGTAAGTTAAATTAGCAGATCCAAAAACTTCTAAAAAAGTTTGAAAAAAGCGATTTTTTTTTTGTGAGTAACGAGACTAAAAGCTACATTTGCATCCGCATTACGAGATAGTAATTATCTCAAACCGGAGAGGTGCCAGAGTGGTAATGGAGCAGATTGCTAATCTGTCGACTGGTAACGGTCGCCAGGGTTCGAATCCCTGTCTCTCCGCAAATGCACGGGGTGTAGCGTAGCCCGGTTATCGCGCCTGCTTTGGGAGCAGGAGGTCGCAGGTTCGAATCCTGCCACCCCGACAAAAACCGAACAATAGTTCGGTTTTTATTTTAAAGGTCGCATGGCTCAGCTGGATAGAGCATCCCTCTTTTGAGCGGGACGGTTGAAACAGCCTAGAGACTTTTAAGAACAAATTACATCCGGTCGCATAGCTCAGCTGGATAGAGCACCTGCCTTCTAAGCAGGCGGTCCCAGGTTCGAATCCTGGTGCGATCACACTTAACTCCCCTATTAACGGGGAGTTTTTTGTTTTATAAAAGCACGATAGAGTATCCCAATCCTAATTGGAAAGGGCACAAGGTTCGAATTCTGTTATTATAAGGTTGGCCAATTAAATTCTACGAAAGTCTACCATTTCTCCTCGAATTAAAATACATTAAAAAAAATACGAAAATGACGACCGTATAGTTTTTTTTAATAATATTGCTCCATAATGAGTTCATAAATAGAACGCATTGCCAATTAACAAATGGAATCTTTTTTCAGATTCGGGCTTAGAAGAATAAAGAAGTCTACTTCAAAAGCTGCTCTAGGGATAGAGAACCGGATTATCAGGCTGACTTCTGAAACTTATATTACATTTCTATTGTTAAAGCAAAATAGCTTTGACCCTTCCACTATTTTTATCTTTCGTATTTGAATTTTAGAAACTCTTATTTATTTGTTCGTTAGAACTAAATCTATATTTTCTAATTTTTCACATATTTACAATGAAGACTAAATACTTTGATCTTGTCGATCAGACTTTTGATTTTCCGCAGGAAGAATTCACCTTAAATAGAAATGAACTAAACTTTCACGGAATTGATTTAATGGCGCTAATAGAACAATACGGAGCTCCACTTAAATTTACATACCTACCTAAGATCTCAGACAATATTAAACGAGCACAAGGTTGGTTTAGAGATGCTATAACAGAACATAATTATGCAGGCAATTACAATTATTGCTATTGCACCAAAAGTTCACATTTTAAACATGTTTTAGACGAAGCATTGAAAAATGACATCCACATAGAAACTTCTTCTGCTTTCGATGTGGACATTGTAGAAAATCTAAAAGCTCAAGGCAAAATCACAAATAACACTTATGTAATTAGCAATGGTTTCAAACGCAATCAATATGTGCAGAATCTAGCACGTCTTATTAATAATGGTCATAAAAACTGTATCGTAGTTCTAGACAACTACGAAGAAATCAATCTTTTCGATCAACTAATTGAGGATAATTACAATGTCGGGATACGAATTGCCTCAGAAGAGGAGCCTAAATTCGAATTTTACACGTCAAGGTTAGGAATAGGCTATAAAAATATAGTTTCATTTTACAATCGAGAAATAAAAAACAATCCTAAGGTTACCCTTAAAATGCTCCACTTTTTCATCAATACCGGAATACGTGACAACGCCTACTATTGGAACGAACTCCTCAAATGTATGAAAGTTTATGTCAAGCTTAAAAAAGAATGTCCTGCCCTAGATAGTTTAAACATTGGTGGGGGCTTCCCTATAAAAAATTCGCTCGCCTATGACTATGACTACGCATACATGGTTAACGAAATCATTCGACAAATAAAACAAATCTGCGATGAATATAAAGTTCCTGTTCCGCATATTTTTACTGAATTTGGAAGCTTTACCGTAGGAGAAAGTGGCGGTGCCATTTATGAAGTACTGTATCAGAAACAACAAAATGATCGAGAGAAATGGAACATGATTAATTCCTCTTTTATCACTACCCTTCCAGACTCGTGGGCTATCAACAAACGGTTTATTATGCTACCAATTAATCGCTGGGACAAGGAATATGAGCGAGTTCTCTTGGGCGGACTTACTTGTGACAGTGATGATTACTACAACAGTGAGCAGCATATGAATGCTATCTATTTACCCAGATATAATAAAGACAAACCATTATACATTGGTTTCTTTAACACAGGTGCTTATCAAGAAACAATTGGTGGTTTTGGAGGGCTACAACATTGCCTCATACCTACTCCAAAACATATTCTTATTAACAGAGATGTTCAAGGAAAGCTTATCACTTCGGTATTTGCAGAACAGCAAACTTCAGAACAATTACTAACAATTTTAGGCTATGACTACGGAGTTAATACCGCCTGCGCGAAAGAGAACCGTGCAGCTAATGAACACATCGAAAGCATAAACGTATCATACTAAGAAAACCTTTTAATAAAATGAAAACGAATACATATGCCGGTATTCCACAGGAATTAGGCAAATTGGAAAATGCAAAAACAGTATTAATCCCAGTTCCGTACGACGGCACTAGTACTTGGCAAAAAGGTGCTAACAAAGGGCCTGAAGCCTTTTTAAACGCTTCAGAAAATATGGAATTGTACGATATTGAGACTGAAACAGAAGTATATAAGCAAGGGATTTACTTAGCAGATCCAATTATAGAAAATAGCTCTCCTGAAGCAATGGTCGAGAGCGTACATGCAATCACAAAGAGCTACATAAAGAAAAACAAGTTTGTCACCATTTTTGGTGGTGAACATTCAATTTCAATTGGAACCATTAGGGCATTTAATGAGTGCTTCAATAACTTAACAGTGCTGCAGCTAGACGCGCATACAGATCTTCGCAAGGAATATGAAGGCTCCAGTTGCAATCATGCTTGCGCCGTATACGAAGCTAGCCAAACCACTAATTTACTTCAAGTCGGTATTCGCTCTATGGATGTTTCTGAAACTCAGGTAATGGACAAGGAGAAAACTTATTTCGCACATGAAATGACAGCAGACGACGTGTGGATGGATACTGTAATTGAGCAAATGACAGATAACGTTTTTATAACTATAGATTTGGACGTATTCGACCCATCTATTATGCCCAGCACCGGAACTCCTGAGCCTGGCGGTTTATTATGGTACGAAACACTAGAATTTTTAAAACAAGTTTTTGATGAAAAAAATGTAGTAGGGTTTGATATTGTTGAATTATGTCCCAACAAAAATGATAAATCCTCAGACTTTCTTGCAGCTAAACTCTATTACAAAATGTTGAGCTATAAATTTTATAAAAATGATTTCGAAGATTATTTCGAAAACGACCTACCAAAAGCCTCCAAAAATGAAACTATAAAATACAATGAAGACGATGAATACTAAAGGCCCTATTTCGCAATTCATAGAAACCCATTATTTACATTTCAATGCTGCTGCACTTGTAGACGCGGCAAAAGGGTATGAAAAACAATTAAACGCAGGTGCTAAAATGCTGGTTTCACTGGCTGGCGCCATGAGTACAGCAGAACTTGGGAAAAGTTTTGCAGAAATGATCAGACAAGATAAGGTTCAAATAATTTCTTGCACTGGTGCTAACCTTGAGGAGGATATTATGAACTTAGTAGCTCACTCTCATTACAAGCGGGTGCCTAATTACCGGGATCTTACACCACAAGACGAATGGGATTTATTAGAAAAAGGATTAAACCGAGTTACGGATACCTGTATTCCAGAAGAGGAGGCATTTAGAAGATTACAAAAACATATTGTGAAGATTTGGAAAGACACTCAAGCAAATGGTGAGCGCTTTTTACCACATGAATATATGTACAAAATGCTTCTGTCTGGTGTTCTAGAGGAATACTATGAAATCGATGTAAAGAACTCATGGATGTACGCAGCAGCCGAAAAGAACTTGCCTATTGTTTGCCCTGGCTGGGAAGACAGTACTATGGGTAATATTTTCGCAAGCTACGTAATGAAAGGAGAACTTGAGGCAAGTACTGTAAAATCTGGTATTGAGTATATGACCTTCTTGGCAGATTGGTATACAAAAAATTCATCAAATGGGGTTGGCTTCTTCCAAATAGGCGGGGGTATTGCAGGAGATTTCCCTATTTGCGTTGTGCCTATGCTTTATCAAGACATGGAACTCCCTGGCACTCCGTTTTGGAGTTATTTCTGTCAGATAAGTGACTCCACTACAAGTTATGGTTCCTATAGTGGTGCAGTACCAAATGAGAAAATTACTTGGGGAAAATTAGACATAAATACCCCTAAATATATTATTGAAAGTGATGCTACCATTGTTGCACCATTGATTTTTGCTTACTTATTAAATATGTAATTATGGATAATAGAAAACGCATTATAGTCGACTTTAAGAAATTGACTCCTGAGGTACTAGCCCTTTTAGTAGAAACTTACCCCGATGGTTATGATGATGTCAATGTTATTAGATTTAAAAATGCTAAAGAGGAATGGGTTGAAGCGGTACAAGTAGATACTGATGACACTAAATATCTAGTAAAAGTGAGCCGGAAATTAGTGTTAACGATGGAAAATTATGACGAAGACGATTATGTAGACTATGACGAGGATGATCCAGAAGCTATTCAAGACCCTGAAATCAACGATGAGTTAATTTAATTCGTTATAACGAGTATATATAATGGTGAAAATGACACCAATCAACGTGAATGAAAACTAAAGACATTGAAAATATTGAGTTAAAATATTTAGAGCTCAAAGATTACCAGCAGCTAAAAACCGCTATGATTTCTGCATATAGTAATATGCCAGAATCATATTGGAAAGAAAACCATATAAAATCGCTGATTCATAAATTCCCTCAAGGACAGGTTGTAATTAAGATTAATGGAGAACTAGCTGGTTGTGCTTTATCTATCCTCGTAGACTATGACAGCGTAGAAGAGGGGCATACTTACAAAGACATTACAGGTGATTATTCTTTTAGCACTCATACCAATACTGGTGATGTTCTTTACGGTATTGATATATTTATCAAACCTACTTTTAGAGGCTTACGACTTGGAAGAAGGCTCTATGACTACAGAAAAGAAGTTGCAGAAAAAATGAATTTAAGAGGTATTGCTTTTGGAGGAAGAATGCCTAATTACTACAAGTATTCAGAAAAGATTTCACCTAAGGAGTATATTGAAAAAGTAAAGCGAAAAGAAATCAATGACCCAGTTTTAAACTTTCAAATTTCTAACGATTTTCATCCTTCAAAAGTAATGAAAGGATATTTGGAAGGCGATGAGGCCTCTAACGAGTATGCCGTTCTAATGGAATGGGATAACATTTACTATAAAAAGCCTAGTAAAAAGGCAGCTACCAAAAAAAGTGTAGTGCGTTTAGGCTTAATACAATGGCAAATGCGTCCCTATAAGGACCTAGATGAGCTGTTAAAACAAGCTGAGTACTTTATAGACGCGGTCGCTGGCTATCGATCAGATTTTGCACTGTTCCCTGAGTTTTTTAATGCACCGCTCATGGCAGATGTAAACCATTTAAAAACACCCGACGCGATAAGAGAATTAGCCAAACATACCTCTTCGATTGTAGAAAAGTTTTCAGAGTTTTCTATTACCTATAACATTAATATCATTTCTGGAAGTATGCCTGAAATGAAAGATGGACGTCTTTACAATGTGGGCTATTTATGTAGACGAGATGGAACCGTAGAGCGCTATGAAAAACTACATGTTACTCCAGACGAAGCAAAAGTATGGGGTATGCAAGGGGGTAATCAAATTAAAGCGTTTGATACCGACTGCGGTAAAATTGGTGTACTTATTTGTTATGATTCCGAATTTCCCGAATTGAGCAGATTACTGGCCGATGAGGGAATGGATATTTTGTTTGTACCTTTCTTAACAGACACTCAAAACGGATATTCACGAGTACGCCATTGCTCACAGGCTCGAGCAATAGAAAACGAATGTTATGTTGCTATAGCTGGAAGTGTAGGGAATTTACCAAACGTGGAGAATATGGATATTCAGTTTGCTCAATCGATGGTCTTTACTCCATGCGACTTTTCGTTTCCTTCAAACGGAATAAAGGCAGAGGCCACACCCAATACTGAAATGATTCTAATAGCCGATGTAGATATCGATTTATTGAGAGAGCTTAATCAATTTGGAGCCGTAAAGAACCTAAAAGACCGCAGAAAAGACTTATTTGAACTGAAAAAGCTCATGGATTAATTTAAACGATTATTCCACAAAAAATGCACTCACATTATAACTCCCCTCCAAACGGGGAGTTTTTTGTTTTATATATTTACATAATGAATTACCTCCTACTCTGCACAGACATTGATGGAACCCTGCTCGATAAAGACCGCAGGCTTTCTCCCTTGACCATTTCAGAAATAAAAAGAATTAAAGACAGAATACCCGTAATATTAATTTCTTCAAGGATGCCAAAAGCGATGCGACATCTTCAGGAAGAGCTAGGTATTTTAGACACGCCATTAATTGCATACAACGGAGGATTATTATTAGATGGCGAAAAGGTGATGAGCTCTACTGAAATAGCCAACCATGTGCTTGAGGACGCAATCAAACTTTGCGAGAACACCACCATTCACCTAAGCCTTTATAATAATGACCACTGGTACGTTCCAAGCATGGATTACTGGGCAAAACGAGAGGCTCATAATACGCAAGTCACTCCCCTAGTTCAACCTGTATCGAAAACCCTCTCGCAGTGGAACCATAAAAACAAAGGAGCTCATAAGATTATGGCGATGGGTGATGAAAATGAAATTGAACTTCTCTACAATACGTTAGAAGAACAATATTCTTCCGAGATTAATTTGTACAGATCTAAAACAACTTATATCGAAATTGCTCACAAGAGTATTTCAAAAGAAACTGCAATCAACGAACTACTGACACAAAATTATCAGCACATTACACCAAAAGATATAATTGCCTTTGGTGATAATTACAACGACATCCAAATGCTTAAAGCGGTTGGAATGGGAGTGGCAGTACAAAATGCAAAACCAGAAGTGTTAGAGATAGCCAATGCAATAACCGCAAAGAATATTGAGGATGGAGTCGCAATTGCAATCAAGGAATTCATTGAATAGCTTTCTATTCCACTTACTACTTCTCAAATAGTTGTATTTTAGATTTCACAATGTCAAATGGAGATTTTGAAAAATACATGTATTTACATTTTATTTTTGTTTCCTTCTCTAGTTGTAGCCCAACTGCAGAAGCAAGTATCTTTTAGTCAGCTCTCGGTTAATGAAGGTCTTTCTCAAAATAGCGTTGTTTCTATCGCTCAAGATAGCACGGGCTATTTATGGTTTGCGACTCAAGATGGTCTTAATAAATACGATGGTCGAACTTTTACCTACTATTCAAAGTTCTATGAAGACATTACAAGGGAAAACTATAGTAAATTAGGTAAAATTTACTGTTCCGCTACGGGATCTATCTACAGTATAAGCATCAATGATGGACTTGAGCAGTATTCAACGATCACCAATAAATTCAAACCAATTCCTAAATTCAGCAATCCGAGTACCATTCTCGATACACATGACCAGCTTTGGGTGGCTACCTTCGGAAATGGCGCCTATGTTGTTAATCGAGCTAATAATGATACCATTCAAGTCCTTCGGGGTGCGGATACAAATAAATTTGGCTATCATATCTCCACTTTTAAAAATGACATCACTATCGCTTCCGATGGAGGAATTTACCTGATAAATAGGAGTACGTTGGCTTATGAAAAGCTTTCAGCTAATACATCCTACAAAATTAGTTTTAGCAGCATGGCAACTGGAACCGAGAATACACTCTGGGCCGGGACTTTTGGTAACGGATTGTATTTCAAAAACGATGAAAATAAAACGCTTAAGAAGTTCGAAGGTTTTGATCTAAAAAACACCATACCCACAAATCTAAATATCCAGACACTATTATTCGATTCTAAAAACAGACTCTGGATTGGCACCTATGGCGATGGGGCCTATAGATTAGATCTGGATAATAAGGTTGTTGAGCATTTTACAGTTCAACAGTACAATCCTCAAGCACTACATTACAACGATGTACTTTGTTTATATGAAGACTACACTGGCGTAATATGGTTAGGAACCGATGGCGGTGGTTTGAGCTATTACGATGAGAATCTTTCAAAATTTAACCAGCTAACAAATTTTCAAACCCCAACCGACGTAAATGTGGATGTTACACGAGCCATCGCTCAGGACTCAAAAAATACGCTATGGATTGGTACTTCTGGAAAAGGATTAACAAGCTATAACACTAAAAAGAACATTTTTAAGTCTTACAAGTTGGATCCCAATAGGCCTAATGGAATTCCCTCTAATCGCATCATGAGTTTATTAACAATAGATCATACGGTATGGATTGGTTTTCAAAACAATGGCCTTTCTATACTTGACAAGGCAGGTCGTTTTAAAAATTTTAATAGCAATAGTTCTCCAGCCTTACCTGCGGAAACTATTTGGTGTATGTTACAAGATTCCAACAAACGAGTTTGGTTAGGTACTAGAGAAGCTGGGCTCATACAGTTCGATCCTGAAAAAGGGGTGATTCATCAATATAATGGTGACTCCTCTCCTATTCTAAATAATATTAGAGTACTATATGAAGGAGATAAGGAGATGCTATGGATAGGAACCGAAAATGACGGCTTATTGAAGTTTGACCCTAATACAGGCATCTTTGTGAAATTTCAATTAAACCAAGTTTATAATATAAAATCCTTGTACTATGAAGCACCGTATCTGTGGATTGGAACCAACGGAAATGGACTTCAACGATTTAATACTGAAACCGAACAATTAACAAGCTACACCTCCAAAGACCTTCTACCAAACAACGTTATTTACGGGATTTTGCCCGATTCAAAAGGAAATTTATGGTTAAGTTCCAATAGAGGGATTACCCGATTTTATCTTACTAATCCAGATGATATTCCGAAAATTACTAATTATGATATTTACGACGGATTGCAGGCGATGGAATTTAATACAGGAGCATCCTATGAAGGAAAAGATGGAAACCTCTATTTTGGCGGCTTAAATGGCATTAACTGGTTCAATCCTGAGTTCTTGAGTGGAAATCTTGTTCCTCCAAAAACGGTAATCAATAAACTTGAATTGTTTGCGGAAGAGATTCCATTAGAAAATCACAGGAAATTTAGTGCAAGACAAAACACCATCTCCTTTACCTTCGCTGGACTCCACTTTTCGCAGCCACAAAGTAATTTGTATAAGTACCAGCTTCAAAATTACGAGACAAACTGGTCTGCCCCTAGCACGAATAATTTTGCCCATTATCCTAATTTACCCGCTGGAAACTATACGTTTAAAGTGCTTTCCAGCAATTATGAGGGGATTTGGGACGATAGTCCTGCGACCTATAATTTTAATATACAATCCCCTTGGTATTTAACAACAGTAGCCAAACTAGGATATGCACTCTTTTCTATTCTCTTACTATTTGGTATTTACTATTACCTGAAATCACGGTGGAAAATGCAGCTTCAACTGCAGTTAGAGCACGAAGAAACAGAGCGTCTTACAAAATTAGATGAATTAAAATCGAAATTATACACCAATATTTCACACGAATTTAGAACTCCGCTCACACTTATTTCGGCACCGGTACAACAACTTATCGCCTCTTCTTCCTTGCAAGAAAAGGACAAGAAGTCGTTAAAAATTATCGAAGGAAGCTCCCAAAGAATGCTCCGATTGGTAAATCAATTGCTCGATCTTTCCAAGCTAGAAAAAGGAGTGGTCCAATTGAAGGTGGGTAGGCACGACCTGAAACCCCAGATACTGCAGCTCTTAGAAGCCTTTTCGCTTCGTGCCAACGAAAAAGGCATCAATATTAAATCGGAAATTGACGATAAGCATTTTACCATAACAGAGACTTGGTATGATAGAGATGCAATGGAGAAAATTATATCTAATTTACTTTCGAATGCTGTAAAATACGCTCCAGAAAACTCCAAAGTTATTTTTAAAGCTAAATTGGACGGGAACGTTTTGAAAATGACCACCATTAACGATAACAACACTTTAACCACCAAGGAAATCGACCACTTATTTGAGCGTTTCTATCAAGTGGATAAGAATGCGCAAGGAGTTGGTGTAGGACTAGCAATTATTAAAGAGCTCGCTACTTTAAGCAATGGTTCGGTGCAAGTGGTAAAGGAAAATAAAGAGACCATCTCATTCATTGTTGAAATTCCGATAGCGAAGAGCAATTATAATATTAATAACATTTCAGAAGAACTAAAGAGCTTAGAACTAATACCCCCAGCCGCCTCCCCCATTTTCGAAACGGAATTAGACAACACCCCACAAATTCTAATTGTAGAAGATAATGCTGAAATTCGCTCTTACATTGTCTCACTCTTCAATGAGAACTGTATGGTGAGCGAAGCCAAGGACGGGCTAGAAGGAATCAAAATGGCCATTGATTCGATTCCAGATCTTATTATAAGTGATATTATGATGCCAAAAAAAGACGGTATCGAGTTGTGTAATACCCTTAAAACTGATACCCGAACAAGTCATATTCCTATTATTCTATTAACTGCTAAAACGGGCGACACATCCGAATTGGAGGGACTTCAGAACAAGGCAGACGATTATATAACAAAGCCTTTTAACGCTGCAATACTTGCGCAAAAGGCCACTAACATCATTAATTTAAGGCGTAAATTACGAGAGCGATACAGTCAGAACTTATTTCTAAAGCCTAAAGATATTGCCATCACACCAGTAGATGAGACCTTTCTAGAGGATGTGGATACTATTCTTGATACTCATCTAACCAATCCGACTTTTAATGCAGAAAAGTTCGCGGGTGAACTTCATATGAGTAGAATGCAATTACACCGAAAAATGAAAGCATTAACTGGATTGAGCACTTCAGAATTTCTACGAATCCAAAGATTGAGAGCAGCGGTACCTTTATTAGAAAAAGATATTACCATAAACGAAGTGGCGTATAGCGTAGGCTTTAATACTCCGTCCTATTTTATAAAGTGTTTCAAAGAAGTTTATGGAAATACGCCCAGCGAATATGTGAAGAAAGATTAGAGCGCAGTGCTCGAAGCCGAACCTTAGTCGAACAGACATAAACTGCAACTTGTAACGTCAAAAAGTTACAATCCTTTCATTATTTGTTACAACTCAACCATTCACTTTTTACTTATTCCGGTAATTTTATTCCACTTTCAAAATGGAACCTATTTGGCATGAAAAAAAACCCCATTGTATTTACTGGAACGTTGGGTAATGTTGTGCCTGAAATTTATCTGAGCATTGACCACCTCAAAAAGGGGCAATACATTATACATATCACCAACAAAGAAAAAATAATAAAAACCGTTCGTATTATAAAAAAATAAATGAAATACTACTTGTGAGACCCATCGCAGTAAGGAGGGTTTTTGGTGAGTTTACAAGTACACAAATAAGCCGTTTTGGTTTCTGTAGCTTCAAAACGCAAGTTGGGAGTTGCTTCTGCCGCTCTATGACCACCATCACAAAATGGCTGATTTTCGCTGTGGCCGCAGGTGCACCATGAGTACTTTTTACCAGCCTCTAATTCGCATGCAATTGGAGCATCTCCTCCTCTTTTGTTATTGTTTTCCATAGTAATCTATTCAGGATATTCTACTCTTAAGTGGTAGATGTTATTTAATTTTTTCTTGAGTACTTTTTTGATAATTTCAATTTCTTTAAAGGTGACGTTCGCATTTATAAACTGACCTTGCTCCATTTGCTTATTGATAATATTTTCTACAAAAGCATCGATTTTGGTAGAAGTTGGCTCCTTTAAGCTTTTACTTGCAGCCTCCACACTATCTGCCATCATTAGAATCGCGGTTTCTTTCGAAAATGGTTTTGGCCCAGGATACCTAAAGTCATCTTCATTTGCGACCCCGTGCAATTGCTCCTCTTTTTTATAAAAATAGTAGACCAAACTTGTTCCATGATGCGTTCTAATAAAATCAATAACCCGCTCTGGAAGCTTATTTTTTCGAGCTATTTCTACTCCTTTTATAACGTGATCAATAATAATTTTAGCACTTTCCTTAGGAGCCAGTTCATCGAGGACATTCACAGAATTTAATTGGTTTTCTGTGAAATTGGATGCATTTACAATTTTTCCAATATCGTGGTAGAGCGCCGCCACACGCACTAACATAGAATTTGCCCCAATCTCGTTGGCAGCGGCTTCCGAAAGATTTGCCACGTTCAAAGAATGGTGAAAAGTTCCAGGTGCCTTGTTGGACAACTCCTTTAAGAGCGAAGAGTTGGTGTTACTCAATTCTAACAGCGAAACTTCTGAGACGAGTCCAAATATCTTTTCATATATATAAATGAGTGGAAAAGCAAAGAGTGTGATTAAACCACACAAAACGAAATAGGCAAAGTTCTTCCATTCGATCAATTCAATATTACCTTCTTGAATAATGTAGAAAGCGAAATATCCGATAATATAAATGAGTGTTATTTGTCCAACAGAAATGAAAAGGTTCGCCCTTTTATATAATTCTGAGACAGTTAAGATAGTAACAATACCCGCTATAATTTGAAGAAACAGGAACTCAAAACTGTTCGGCACAATAAATCCTAGAAGCAACAAGGTAAGTACATGCACAAAAAGTCCCAATCGAGCATCGAAGAAGCTTTTCAGAATAATTGGAAGAATACATAATGGAATTACATAAACATAGGTAGCATCATATTTTACAACCATTGTGGTTATAAAGACCATGAAAATAATATTGAAAAATATAAAACTAACCTTTGTATTGTGAGAATATATTTCCGCTCGGTACTTTTTCAGAAAAAGAAAAAGCATCACAAATACCAATGATACCAGCATGGAATAACCGAGAATTCCCCAATAATTATTTTTACTGAAAACTTCGGAACGATACTTATCCTGTAACGAATTTAAAATTTGATATTTATCCCCTTCTACTACTTCTCCTTTGGCTATAATCCTAGCTCCTTTTTCAATAATTCCCCTATTAGGATTAATAGCCTCAATCTCTAATGCAACTGAAGATTCGGTAAGTCTTGCATCATAGGTTACATTCGCAACTATGCTTCTATTTAGTAACTGCTGCATAAGCGAAGCAATATCTGGAGCAGCATTGGTGCTGATTCTTCTACTAATTATTTCTGAAATTTTCGCCTTCGGAATTAATTTCGAAAAAACGGTTTCACTTACCTCATTGCCATTTTTAAGATAAATTAATTTGTCCTTTTCAAACGAATACGTTTCATCAATAACGCCTGTTTCGTAAACCGAATTGATTATATTCAAACCAATTTCCTTGGCCACTCTTTTCTTAGTTCGATACAAGCTATCTACAAAGGCATTTTCAAACAAAGTGTTAAAATCTTGCTTCGCTTCTTTGGCCTTGTTACTATTCAATTCAAAGTACGGAGTAGAATTAGATCTAATGGCTTCTATTTCTTGATCAATCGCAGCCTTGTCTTTTTTTATGGTAAAATTGAAAGGCGCATATAGATTTTCATCCTGATAGGGTTTCCCTTTCTGAAAATCGTATTTAAACTGTCCGCCTTTAGGCAATAGATAGATAACTAAAACCGTCGAAATTATATACAAAAAAACCTTGTAGATAAGGGATTGGTTTCTTGTAAACAATGCAAAAAGGTTCTTCATAAACGCTATTAGAAAAGTAAAGGTATGAATATACGAACACTTATCCCAAGTGGACTTTTTTATTGGGTGGATATTACATATAAAATATGTATTTTTGTAACCCTTATAAAATCAAATTTAATGAGCAAAAAAGTTGTGATCGTATCTGCTGCCAGAACACCAATAGGTAGCTTTATGGGAAGTTTGTCTTCCCTTACTGCAGTCCAGTTGGGAAGTGCGGCAATTAAAGGAGCCTTAGATAAAATAAATCTTGACCCTGCCCTTGTGGAAGAGGTGCTTATGGGAAATGTGGTACAGGCAGGAGTAGGTCAAGCACCCGCTAGGCAAGCAGCTTTAGGTGCAGGTATCCCAGATACTGTACCTTGCTCTACTGTAAATAAAGTGTGTGCTTCTGGTATGAAAACGGTTATGCAGGCAGCTCAATCTATTGCGCTTGGTGATGCTAACATCATTGTTGCTGGCGGAATGGAAAGTATGAGTAATATTCCTCATTACGTTCACATGCGCAAAGGCACAAAATTTGGACCTGCGGCAATGGAAGACGGGATGCAGAAAGACGGATTGGTAGATGCGTATGACAAGAATGCCATGGGCGTTTGTGCAGATGCATGTGCGGCTGAATATGAATTTTCCCGTGAAGACCAGGATGCATTTGCTGTTCAGTCTTATGAGCGTTCGGCCAAGGCTTGGAGTGAAGGTAAATTTGCAAATGAAGTTGTTCCAGTTTCGGTTCCACAGCGACGAGGCGAACCTCTTATTGTTTCTGAAGATGAGGAGTTTAAAAACGTTCGTATGGAAAAAATTCCATCACTACGTCCTGCCTTCACTAAAGAAGGTACGGTAACGGCCGCAAACGCATCCACCATTAATGATGGTGCTGGTGCTATGATATTAATGAGCGAAGACAAGGCAAAAGAACTTGGCCTCACTCCCATTGCCACTATTAAGAGTTATGCAGATGCTGCTCAAGAGCCAAAATGGTTTACAACAGCTCCTGCCAAAGCGCTTCCGAAAGCACTAGCAAAAGCCGGTATTTCGCAAAGTGATGTAGATTTCTTTGAATTTAATGAAGCCTTTGCTGTAGTTGGACTTGCTAATATGAAAATTTTAGGGCTAAATGATTCTAACGTAAATGTAAATGGTGGTGCGGTCTCTTTAGGACATCCATTAGGTTGCAGTGGTGTTAGAATACTTATTACGCTGCTAAGCGTTTTAGAGCAGAATGATGCAAAAATAGGTGCCGCTGCAATTTGCAATGGCGGTGGTGGTGCATCTGCCATGGTACTTGAAAGAAACTAATCCTTATTTAATTTCAAAACCTTTTATTTCGTTCTATGAAGTACGGCATTTGTTTCCTTAGCATTGTTCCCTTGCGCGCAGAAGCGAGTGATCCAAGCGAATTGGTGACTCAAGTACTTTATGGAGAAACTTTAAAAGTATTAGAGGAACGAAAAAAATGGAGCCGTGTACGCCTCGCTTTCGATAATTATGAAGGATGGATCGACAACAAACAGTTCTCTTTTATAGAAGAAGAAACCTTTAAGGAATTGAATTCGCAAACCCCCTTGTTATCTTCAGATATGGTAGATTTCATTACTACCAAGGAAAACCAGTTATTGTCGGTTCCCATAGGAAGTACTTTAAATGCTATGAAGCTGTTAAATCATACCTTCGAAGGAAAATCAATTTCTGGAAAGCTTGACAAGTCTGAGATTATAAACACTGCTCTTCTTTATCTAAATACACCCTACCTCTGGGGTGGAAAAACCCCTTTTGGGATTGACTGTAGTGGTTTTACTCAAATGGTCTATAAGTTAAACGGCTACCGATTGTTGAGAGATGCGAGTTTGCAAGCAGATCAAGGAGAAGCACTTAGCTTCATTGAAGAGAGTGAACCTGGAGACCTAGCGTTTTTTGATAATGCTGAAGGAAAAATTGTACATGTAGGTATTATTATGGAGGATAATTATATCATCCACGCCCATGGTCAGGTTAGAATCGACCGCTTAGACCATACGGGTATTTTCAATTATGAAGCAAGAGCGCATACGCATAAGCTCCGGGTGATTAAAAGAATTATTTAGAGGTTTTAGCTAGATTATTTCAACTAGCAAACTAAACCTAGTTGCACAAAACTTCAGAAAACATAAAAAAAACCGCTTGACAATTCAAGCGGTTTTTTACTTTGTTATAATGGAAAATTACTATTGCCCACCTTCAAGCGCCTGAAGTTTTGCCTTCATCGCTTTGTATTTATCATCTTGACCAACCTGAGTATAAATGTTCATTAAGGTTCTTACCAACTCAACATTATCACCTTTAGCTTGAACAGCAGATTCTAAGTATGGAATTACCTCTAGATACATATTATTTCGCTGTGCCTTCAGTTCATCATAGCGTTGTTCGTCCTTTCTAGACATCCCAAGACCATTCATTTCTTCAACAATTGCCCCTTCACCTGACAGGATCAATGCTGCAATATTAATTTTAGCATTGGTAAAATTAGGGTCGATCTCTAAAGATTTCTTATAGTACTCCATTGCTTTGTCTTTCTGGTCAATTTTAGCAGCACTTACACCTAGGTTGTAATATAACTCTGGATTGTTTGGATCACTTGCTATTACCTCTTGCATCAACGAGTTATATTTTGCGATATCGCCCATTTTATAAGCCAAATCTGCTTCAGTTCTAATCAAAGTAATATCACCTGGATTAGCCGCTCGAGCTTCCTTCATTACCTCAATTGCCTTGTCGTTTTGACCTTGATCAAGATATATATAAGTAAGTTTTTGAAGAATATCACCTTTAACAGATGGGGCTACACGATCGTTCGGATTTGTATAACCAAAGGCCATAACAGCTTTATCTCTTTCTTCCGTGTTACCGAAATCAATTTCCTGCCCTTCTGGACTAGTCGCCAAATATTCAGTCTTGATACCCGTAAACCCTAGATCCATTAACTGCTCATAATACTTAAGAGCCGTTGTATAATCTTTACCATTTACCGCATTACCTGCAGCGTAGTATAAATCTGCTGTATCCTTTTTACTCACCATATAACTAGTATGAAGTTTTTCGGCAGCACCCGCGTAGTTTTGGGTTTTCTGATCTGCAATCGCGCTATTTACTATCGCTACACGCAAATTCTGTCTACCAGCTTCAAGTCTTTTTACGTAGTCTCCAGAAGGGCCTAATTCTTCCGCCTTCTTAAATGATTCTGCGGCGGCCTTCATCTTATCAAAGTTAGATGCACCAGCATCTACTAAAGTGGCTTCACCTTTTAGAACATAAAAGTGTACTTTCTGTGAATTATCTGCAGAACCAAGAAGAGCTTCTGCCTGACCTAAATAATTAAGTGCCTCAGCTGTTTCTTGGTTGCCCATTGCTTTTTCGGCTTTTTTCAACTCTTTTTTCTGAGCTAGACCAGCAGCCGATATGAACATTAAACCTGCTATTAGTATCTGTTTTTTCATTGTTGGGAAATTAAAATTTATTCGTTGTTTTCAGTTTGTGTTTCATCATTATCAATTGCCGTGCCATTCTCTCCTTCCGTTCCCTCGGTAGTCTCAGATATGATCACATTTCCATCGTCGTCCAATTCAACTTCATCGTCATCATGCATCGCTTTCGCCACTGCCGCAATTGAATCGTTATCGCGTACTTTTATAAGACGCACTCCCTGTGTAGCTCGTCCCATTACACGCAAGTCCTTCACTGCCATGCGTATTGCGATACCCGATTTATTGATAATCATCAAGTCATCACTATCCTCTACATTTTTTATCGCCACTAATTTACCAGTTTTTTCGGTAACATTAATAGTCTTAACCCCTTTTCCTCCTCGGTTAGTCACGCGGTAATCTTCTATACTAGAACGTTTTCCGTATCCTTTTTCAGAAACCACAAGCACATTAGACTCCAAGTCGTTAATAGCAATCATTCCAATCACTTCATCATCTTCACCACCCAAAGTAATTCCTCTTACTCCAGAAGCATTACGTCCCATAGGTCGAGTTTTCTCTTCTTCAAAGCGAATTGCCTTTCCAGATTTTACAGCCAACATTACTTGACTATCTCCCGTAGTTAGCTTTGCTTCTAACAACTCATCTCCTTCTTTAATAGTAATAGCATTGATCCCATTAGTTCTTGGACGAGAATACTGTTCGAGGGGAGTTTTCTTAACCTGACCTTTTTTAGTCGCCATTATCACATAGTGACTATTGATGTATTCTTCATCTTTAAGATCTTGCGTACAAATAAACGCCTTCACTTTATCATCTTGTTCGATATTGATAAGGTTTTGAA
This sequence comes from uncultured Flavobacteriaceae bacterium, assembly GCA_947495135.1. Taxonomy (GTDB): domain Bacteria; phylum Bacteroidota; class Bacteroidia; order Flavobacteriales; family Flavobacteriaceae; genus Aureisphaera. The sequence continues at coordinate 552,391 of CANLXN010000001.1, read as the reverse complement.
TCGCTCTACCTTTAGACGTTCTACTACCTTCAGGTATTTCAAATACGCGCATCCAGAAACATTTCCCTTTTTGGGTAAAGAACAGCATATACTGGTGATTTGTACCTACAAACATATGTTCTAAGAAATCTTCATTTCTAGTAGCCGATGCTTTTTGTCCAACTCCACCCCTATTTTGCTTTTTATATTCTACTAATGGAGTACGTTTAATATAACCAGCGTGTGAGATCGTAATTACTACTTTCTCATCTGCAATTAAATCGGTAATGCTTACATCTCCTCCTGCGTACTCGATTGTAGAACGACGTTCGTCTCCGTACTTATCTCTAACTTCTATTAATTCGTCCTTAATTATCTGCATTCTGCGTTCCTTGTTGGCAAGAATGTCTCTGTAATCATTAATGGTATTCATTAAATCCTCATACTCCGAACGCAATTTATCCTGCTCTAGGCCTGTTAATTGACGTAGACGCATTTCTACAATAGCCTTCGCCTGAATTTCGGAAAGATCAAATTTCGACATCAACTTCTCACGGGCTTCATCTGCATTAGAAGAAGCACGGATAAGCGCAATTACCTCGTCAATATTATCGGACGCGATAATTAAACCTTCCAAAATGTGCGCTCTTTCTTCAGCTTTACGAAGTAAGTACTCCGTGCGACGCGTAACCACCTCATGTCTATGCTCCACAAAATAGTGAATCATCTCCTTGAGGTTAAGCATGCGGGGTCTTCCATTTACCAGCGCAATATTATTTACACTAAAGCTAGATTGAAGCTCGGTGTATTTATATAGCATGTTTAGAACTATGTTAGGGATAGCGTCACGTTTCAAAATGTATACAATTCGCATTCCATTTCGATCACTCTCATCACGAATGTTTGAAATACCATCGATCTTTTTGTCGTTAACTAAATCGGCAGTCTTCTTGATCATATTCGCCTTATTCACCTGATAAGGAATCTCATTCACAATAATACACTCTCGACCATTTACCTCTTCAAAAGAAGCCTTACCTCTCATTACCACACGCCCACGCCCAGTATGAAAAGCGTCTTTCACTCCTTCATATCCATAAATAACTCCTCCCGTTGGGAAATCTGGAGCTTTCACATACTGCATTAAACCGTCAACATCTATATCATTGTCTTCGATGTAAGCGACCGTACCGTCTACCACCTCTGTTAAATTATGAGGAGGCATATTGGTTGCCATCCCTACCGCAATTCCAGAGGCTCCATTAATCAATAAGCCTGGAACCTTTGTAGGAAGCACTGTAGGCTCTTTTAACGTATCATCAAAGTTAAGCTGATGATCTACTGTTTCTTTATCAATATCTGCAAGCATGTCTTCAGATATCTTCTGCATACGCGCCTCTGTGTATCGCATTGCTGCCGGACTATCACCATCGATCGAACCAAAGTTACCTTGCCCGTCTACTAACATATAACGAAGGCTCCATTCCTGAGCCATACGAACCATTGCATCGTATACCGAAGTATCTCCGTGAGGGTGATACTTACCTAATACTTCTCCAACAATTCTCGCAGATTTTTTATGAGCACCTGTTGCTCTTAAACCGAGCTCGTACATTCCATAAAGAACTCTTCTATGAACTGGCTTCATACCATCGCGTACGTCGGGTAATGCACGTGACACAATAACAGACATCGAGTAATCGATGTAAGCCGATTTCATTTCATCTTCAATGTTGATAGGGATCAATTTTTCTCCTTCAGCCATATATATAATGTATTAGTTTGTTCGTTAATCAAAGAAAGCAAGATACATTATTTCGTAAGTTTACACAGGAGAATTGAACGGTAATATTCACTATTTTATTAACAGAATTTTAGTTGGAAACCGTTAATAACTATCGTATTTTACGCTTTGAATTTTGAAAGTTTTTCCTTCCTTTTACTACTACCCCTTTTTATTGGGTATAGTTTTTGCGACTTAAACGGTATTAATTAATTATTTTAGACGAATAGGAATACGACATATGGATGATAATTTTTCACCAAGAGTAAAAGACGTTATTGCATACAGCAAAGAAGAAGCGCTGCGTTTAGGTCACGATTTTATTGGCACAGAACACCTAATGCTTGGATTGTTGAGAGATGGAAATGGCAAAGCCGTTAGCATTCTCAATGCCTTAGATATTGATTTAAATCACTTGCGCAGAAAGGTAGAAATTCTTAGTCCTGCCAATCCAAATGCTGGAGTAGCAGCTAATGACAAGAAGAACCTGCATCTAACGCGACAAGCCGAACGTGCTCTAAAAACGACTTTTTTAGAGGCTAAACTTTTTCAAAGCTCTTCCATTAACACCGCACACCTTTTATTGTGCATTTTAAGAAATGAAAATGACCCTACCACGAAACTACTTCATAAAATGAAGGTAGATTATGATGGTGTAAAAGATCAATTTAAACTTATGATTACAAACGACGAAGACTATATAGAACCTACATCCGAATCTTTTCCAAACGATGATGATGATGCTGCCAATCCAGAAGGAGATAAAGACAATCTTTTCTCAGGAAGCAATAATCCTAAAGGAAATAAGAAATCGAAAACACCCGTTTTGGATAACTTTGGAAGAGACCTAACTGCTTTTGCCGAAGATGGAAAATTGGATCCCGTTGTTGGTCGAGAAGCTGAGATACAACGAGTTTCTCAAATTTTAAGTAGACGTAAAAAAAATAACCCTCTTTTAATCGGAGAACCAGGGGTAGGTAAATCTGCGATCGCTGAAGGACTTGCTCTTAGAATAGTGCAACGTAAAGTCTCAAGAATTTTGTACGACAAACGTGTTGTTACTTTAGACTTGGCGAGCCTTGTTGCAGGAACTAAATACCGAGGACAATTTGAAGAGCGCATGAAAGCGGTAATGAATGAACTTGAAAAGAATGACGACATCATTCTTTTTATAGATGAAATTCATACAATCGTTGGTGCTGGTGGAGCCACTGGATCTTTGGATGCTTCAAATATGTTCAAACCCGCACTGGCCAGAGGAGAAATACAATGTATTGGTGCAACTACATTAGATGAGTACAGACAGTATATTGAAAAAGATGGCGCATTAGAAAGACGTTTTCAGAAGGTAATTGTTGAACCTACAAGCGTTGAAGAAACGGTAGAGATACTTCAAAATATAAAGGAAAAGTACGAAAGCCATCACAATGTTAGTTATACCGATGCAGCCATATTGGCATGTGTCAAATTGACTAATAGATATATGACTGAGCGTTTCTTGCCAGACAAAGCCATTGATGCTTTAGATGAGGCAGGATCCCGAGTTCACATTACCAACATTAATGTACCAGAAAAAATTCTTACCATAGAAACGAAACTGGAAGAAGTACGCGAACTAAAGAATACAGTAGTTAAAAAGCAGAAATACGAGGAAGCAGCCAAATTACGGGATGATGAAAAGAATCTTGAAAAAGAACTAGCGATTGCTCAAGAAGCTTGGGAAAATGAATCTAAACTACACAAGGAAACGGTAGATGAGGAACAAGTTGCTGAAGTTGTTTCTATGATGACCGGAATTCCAGTAAATAGAATAGCTCAAACAGAAAGTAATAAACTAGCAGCCTTACCAGATCGCATAAAAGGTAAGGTTATAGGCCAAGATGAAGCGGTTGCAAAGGTTGTAAAAGCTATCCAACGTAATCGGGCTGGCTTAAAAGATCCTAACAAACCAATTGGTTCGTTTATCTTTTTAGGTCAAACTGGAGTGGGGAAAACGCAATTGGCAAAAGTATTAGCCCGTGAACTTTTTGATAGCGATAACGCCTTAGTGCGAATTGATATGAGCGAGTATATGGAAAAATTTGCCGTTTCTCGTTTAATAGGTGCTCCTCCGGGATATGTTGGGTACGAAGAAGGTGGACAACTAACAGAGAAGATTAGACGAAAGCCTTACGCTGTTCTTCTTTTAGATGAAATAGAAAAAGCACATCCAGATGTGTTCAATATGATGCTACAGGTCTTAGACGACGGTTATTTAACCGACAGTCTAGGAAGAAAGATCGATTTCAGAAATACCATTATTATAATGACCTCTAACATTGGAGCTAGAAAATTAAAAGATTTTGGTCAAGGTGTTGGGTTTGGAACTTCTGCAAAGACGAGCCAGGCCGACGCAAATGCAAAAAGCATCATACAAAATGCTCTAAAGAAAACATTCGCACCTGAATTTTTAAACCGTGTGGACGATGTCATGGTATTCAACGTATTAGAACGTGCAGATATTCATAAGATTATCGATATTGAACTAGACAAACTCTATGCACGTATATCCGATTTAGGTTATACTCTAAATTTGTCTGATAAAGCCAAGGATTATATCGCGGACAAAGGTTTTGATAAGGATTACGGAGCAAGACCACTAAAACGGGCTATTCAGAAATATATTGAAGACGCCCTTGCAGAGGAAATAATTAATTCAAATCTAAAAGAGGGAGATAGCATATCGATTGACCTTGACGAGAAAACAAACGAATTAAAAATTAAAATTAAAAAGCAAAAAAAGACTACAGAATCTTAGTCCTGTAGTTCTCTAGCTTTTAATAATACTAATTAATAATGAGGGATGCTCTTTGAGCATCCCTCTCTTTTTGCTATCTTGTTGTAACAAATATCACTAGTTATTCATCTGCCAATTCTTTTAAACTATGAGCATGTTTCATTACTACGACTTGGAGTGTGCCGAAACGTTTGTGTTTGATGAGTTTTTAATTAATCAAATACGAAGTGGAGTTACGGTTACACCAGAGCATAACAAAATGCTGAAGGAAATTATCGATAACCACTTTATGAACAAGCCGGTAGTCTATATTTCCAATAGAATTAACTCTTATTCTGTAGATCCTCTTACGTATTTAGCAACTTCAAAGATTTTTAACATTTTAGGAATGGCTGTAATCGCGAAAAAGGATATGGTGAAAAATAACGCCCTCTTTGAAGGCAATTTCTACGGTAAACCTTTTGAAGTATTTGACACCTTAAGTGATGCGGTTGCTTGGGCACATAAGTTAATTCTTGAACAAAGTGATTAATTCATCCGAACAACAACCTCTCAAACTCAGAATCGAAGTGGAATTCACTGCCACAAAGGAAAAAGTTGAAAAGGATCCGGTATTAACCAAACCTCTTTCTCCAGAAAATGTCAGCAATTATGTGCATTTATTGAACCAGCTAATACAGTAATGATCGCTTTCATCACATTTCGTTTAGCTCCCATTCAAATTTTCTGACGAGCGTAGTCCCACTAGAATTTCCTATTTCATTTCCAAATTCGAATGACGACATATAATGCTCTTTCGAGATGAGATTTCTATCCAGAAGGTAATTCAAGAGATAAGCTATATCAACCGACCCGCTCGTTCTGGGCTCGGTTCTCACAAAAGCAATATAATTCCAATCTTGATCATATTTTGGATTGGTTAAATATCCTAGATGCATTTTGTATTCTCCAAAAGGTGTTTCAAGGACAGCTCCTACCTTTCCATAAGAAGTAAAATCAAAATAGTCTTCCCAAATCATAATTTCAGTCCGAATATTTTTCTTCTCCCCAAACTCTTCATCTAAAAGCCATATGTCGAAAGCTAGATTGTATTTCTTATGCTTCACATAAGTCTCTACATCGTAAGACACCGAAAGAGTAGATACATTAGACACTAACCTAGGGAAACCACCAATTTTTTTTCGTTTAGGAGACCAAGGACTCCTCCCCACTAGCAAGGCAGGGTAACCAATTACTCCTTGCGCATTATTTGGCAGCTGCCAATCCCATCCCCAAAAATCACCCTTCTTGTATACACATAAATTATAGGGCTGTCCTTTTTTTAATTTTTTGTAGCCCCATAGATTACAATTAAGTCTAACATCTCCAAATTGCGTATGTATTTTTGGATTACATTTCCTAAAATCTGGAGTGCTTCTTAACGACCGTGACTCTCGAGAAGCAGATTCCAGCATTTGCTCGTAAGTTACATCCGAGTTTAATGTCTTACAAGAAGACAGTATTAGGAGCGGTAGAAAAAAAGCAATTATATTAATTACTTTCATATTTGTTCGCTTATCTCGCATGTAATAGTTTAAAGTTATTAAGATGAATCGTATCGCGGTTATGTTATTTGCTTATAAGTCATTATTTAATATAGACCCTAAGTAATCTTTTTGCGCCTTTGGTATTGGTCATATGGAGAAGGTAAATTCCCGATCTTAAGTTTTTAACCGACAATTCAATCTGTTCTTTATTGTGATAGATTTTAGAATCTATAAACTTACCTGTTAGACTATAAAGTGTAATTTCTTGTACTGCCGAAGTATTGTGTAATGTTATAAGTTCCTCATTATCGTAGACGGCAAAAACTGCTGTTAGAGGGCGTTTTACGTCCCCCACATGCAATACTGGCTCACAACCAGTAATAGAGTCTAAATTAGTGTAAAAAAGGTCGTCATTTTTAAAGAAACAACTCACATGGCCAACACCGTTAATATCTGGATCACCACCAGGTGCGTTAATAATAGATAAGGATCCTAATCCCTCAACCCAAACGGCATTATTGCTGCTAATAGTGTTGGAAACAGTTGGTGTAAAATAATAATGCCTGTACTCTTCTCCATCTACCAATTGCCTATTTACGATGGAATCTAATAAAAAATAACCTCCATCTTCTGGAAAAGGGCTCAACGGATTCATCATTTGCAAGGTATCTCCCTCCTGTTTCGAAAAATCGTAAATTAAATATTCCAAAATCTCCGTTGGGCTTACAATTCGAGTAAAGTAGACTTTCTTATCTTCCACTTCTTCCCTTAACAGTAGTGTTCTAGAAATATAATGATATCCGTCCAAAATCTTATGGTTTTTTCCATTGACTATGGTATCTCCATCGGTATAATATACATCTGTATTGCAACCAAAATAACAATACGTAACATGCCATTGGTTTACAGTATCCAAAAGAGGAGTGTAATCTTGGGACTTTGCAGCACCAAAACTCAACAGTAATATCAGACTAAACAAGCTTATATTTTTCATCTAAAAGAGTCGATTTGAATTTAGTATGGGGCATATGAAGATACACTAATTTCCATAATTAAAAATTTGATTGTGTTTTTTCGAATCAACCAAAGCCCTTCGCCACTGCTCTCTATGATGCAAAAACTGAAAACTAGCCCAGCAGCAATTCACTTTCCACAGAAAAACTTTTTAAGAAACTAATCGAATTATGAATATCTGTAGCGAGCAAACGATCCTCATCGACAAAAGAAACCACTTCTCTATAGGTTTTTAAAAATGACTCCACAAATGGTGACGACTTTTTAGGATCTCTAAAAACCATAGCCTGAGAAGCATTCATCAGCTCAATTGCAAGAATAGTTTCTACGTTATTCAGAATTTGAAAGCATTGAGTCGCCGCATTGGCTCCCATACTCACATGATCCTCTTGTCCATTGGAAGAAACAATCGAATCTACTGAAGCTGGTGTTGCCAATTGCTTATTAGCACTCACTATACTCGCAGCGGTATATTGTGGTATCATAAATCCGCTATTTAATCCCGGATTATTTACTAGAAACTGCGGAAGATCTCTAAGTCCTGAAACTAGCTGAAAGGTTCTTCTTTCTGAAATATTCCCCAACTCAGCCATTGCTATTCCTAGATAATCAAGTCCCAGCGCTAAGGGTTGTCCGTGAAAGTTTCCACCGGAGATAATCTGATCGGTATCCATAAAGATATTCGGGTTATCGGTTACCGAGTTGATTTCAGTCTTAAATGTTCTATTTACGAAATGCAAGGTATCCTTTGTGGCCCCATGCACCTGAGGAATACATCTAAAGGAATATGGGTCCTGTACTTTTTTATTTTCAGAATCTCCCATTTTACTTCCTTCTAAAAACGAAAGTATTTGCTGTGCCGTTTTTACCTGTCCTCTATGCGGACGTACCATGTGTACCAATTCGTTAAACGGACTCATATTGCAATCGAACGCATCTATGGAAACCGAGCCAATTAAGTCTGCCAAATACGATAGCTTGTAACTTTTCAGCAAGCAGTGAACCCCATAAGCACTCATGAATTGGGTTCCGTTAAGCAGCGCCAATCCTTCCTTCGCCTGAAGTGCAATGGGCTCCCAATTATGTTTTTTAAGCACCTTTTCCGAAGAAACAATCCCCTTTTCAGTATGAACCTCTCCTCTACCCAATAACGGGAGTGAAAGATGTGCTAAGGGAGCTAAATCGCCTGAAGCTCCTAAACTCCCTTGGGTATAAACCACAGGAAGAATATCATTATTGTAAAAATCGATGAGTCGTTCTACTGTTTGAAGTTGCACTCCACTATATCCATAACTCAAAGACTGTATTTTTAAAAGCAGCATGAGTTTCACAATAGGCATGGGAACTAAATCGCCGGTGCCGCAAGCATGCGACATCACTAAGTTTTCCTGAAGTTTAGACAGGTTTTCGGTAGATATTTTCACGTTATACAAGGATCCAAAACCAGTGTTAATTCCGTAAATAGGACGATCGTTGTCTTTAATTTTATTCTTAAGGTATTGATATGATTTAGTAATATTGAGAGTCGCCTCTTCAGAAAGGGCTAACTGTTGGTCGTTTTCAACTATTTTTTTTATGGTCTCCAGCGAAAGAATTTCACTGCTCACATAATGAACTGTATGCATAGTATGGCTGTTTGAACACAAAAATACATTCTTTCTTGTTAAGGTTTTTACAAATTTTCGTTTTGTACTTCGATTCCTTTTATTTTAGCTGGAATGAAACTTAAAAATATGAAAAAACTAGTACTTGGTTTGGCCATTGCAGGCGTGCTTTTCAGCTGCGGAAATAAGGATAAAACCGAAACTAAAACTGAAACTGAAACTGAAATCAAAAATGAATATGTCACCTTTTCTGGAAAGATCACTAATATGAATAGTGATTCCATTTCCATTCGTGCAAAAGGATATGCCAAGCGCATAGAGGTAAAGGAAGATGGTAGCTTTAGTGATACCCTCGACGTGTCTCCTGGATTCTTCGTTCTGTTCGACGGAGGTGAGTACTCGAGATTGTATCTTAAAAATGGTTATAACCTAAACATGACGCTGGATACAGAACAATTTGATAAGTCCATAAGCTATACCGGAGAGGGAGCTGAAAATAGTAACTTTTTAGCGGACAAAATTAGATTTGAACTAGACTTGTTCGATATTAACACAGAAGGCATGACCATTGCTGAGTTGGATACCAAGTTTAATGAAATAGAAGCGTCTATGAACCAGTTCATCGACTCTAAATCTAACGTGGATCCAGAAGTAATAGACAATGCGCGAAAAGGGCTCGCCGCAGATATTAAAGGTGAAAAAAATTACTTGGCCGATATAATCACGCTGCGCAATGCATTGCCAAAAGGCGCCAAATCTCCAGTTTTCGAGAATTACGAGAACTACGCGGGTGGTTTAACCAGTCTCACCGATCTTAAAGGAAAATATGTATACGTGGATGTTTGGGCTACCTGGTGCGCTCCATGTAAGGCGGAGATTCCATCTCTCAAAAAAGTAGAGACAGATTACCACGATAAAAATATTGAATTTGTCAGTGTTTCTGTAGACGAACTAAAAGATCATCCGAAATGGAAGGATATGGTGAACGACAAATCATTAGGAGGTGTACAGCTATATGCGGACAACAGCTGGAAGTCTCAATTTGTAAAAGACTATTTCATAAATGGGATTCCAAGGTTTATCTTGATTGATCCAAAAGGAAATGTTGTTACACCAGACGCTCCTCGCCCATCCGATCCAAAGCTAAGGGCTATGCTTGATAAAGAGCTTCTTTAAAAATAAAAAAAACCGCCAAGATGGCGGTTTTTTTTATGTCTTTTCGTTTTGAAAGATAAAACTATAGTTCGGCTACTAATTTTCTTGTTGCTGTGGTGGTGGGTCTTGTTGGAAAAGTTCAATAAAAGCCTTTCCTATATAATCGACAATATCTCCCGCCAACAGTGCTTCAAAACCGGTTTCTTGAGAAGCTATGTTTCCTGCACTACCGTGAAGATAAGTTCCAAACATAGCAGCAACGGGCACATCGTATCCCTGGGCTAGTAAACCAGTTATCACACCGGTTAAGACATCTCCACTTCCGGCCGTTGCCATTCCCGGATTACCCGTAGTGTTTATAAATATTTCGTCTCCAAAAACGACCATCGAATTTGCCCCCTTTAATACTACTATCACTTCGTATTTAATCGCAAATGCTTTGGTTTTCTGAAGTTTATCAAAATCATCTTTCCATGTTCCTACCAACCGTTCTAACTCTCCGTGATGCGGAGTGAAAATAGATTGTTTGGGCACCTTCTTTAAAAGTGTTTTGTTTTTCGCCAATAGATTAATGGCATCGGCATCAATCACCATTGGTCTTTTTGCTTTTGTAAGCAACTGCTTTAAAGCTTTAAGTGCGTCATCGCTTTGTCCCATTCCTGGTCCTACAGCAATTACAGTTGGCTCGAAATCAAACGTCACATCAGAAATGAAATCAACACCCGCACTTGTAACGACCATGGCCTCTGGGACCGTGGTTTGTAAAATATCTAGACCCCTTTCTGGAACCAAGGCCGTTGCCAATCCGCAACCACTGTGAAGCGCTCCCTTGGTAGCCAATACCACTGCGCCCATTTTACCTTTGCTTCCACCTACCATCAACGAGTGCCCAAATGTTCCTTTGTGCGCATACTTTTCTCGCTGCTTATAAAAGGTTTGGGCTTGTGGTTTCAGAACTGTCCTAGCCAGTGGCTTGGTTTTCATTAAAAACTCAGGATCTAAACCAATATCTAACGCTTCAAAATAGGGTACAAATCTCCCTGTTGAAGGCAGGAAAAAGGACAATTTAGGAGCCTGAAAAGTAAGTGTATGATTTGCTTTCACTATCGCCTCTTCATCCAGTAAAGGACTATCTGCACTCAAGCCACTTGGAATATCCACTGCTAACTTGAAGGACCTTTGGGCATTAATATGCTGAATTAATTTTTTTACCCATCCTTCAGGAGCACGGTTTAATCCAATTCCAAACAAAGCATCTACAATAATATCTTCAGGCTGCATCACCGGAAAATCCGCTTCACTAGACATTAGTACTGGCCATTTCTTCGTTACATTTTTTACTCTATCGTAATTGATCAAAAAGCATTTAGAACGTTTGTCTTTGAAATTAGCGATATATAGATTCACGTTATAACCCTTTTCAATTAACAAACGGCCTAAGGCTAATCCATCTCCTCCATTGTTTCCTATTCCGCAGAAAATATGAATAGGAACCTGCGCGCCCTGCATTCGTTGATGCAACCAATTGAAAATTTGAGTTGCTGCGCGCTCCATTAAGTCAATAGAGGAAATATTTTGTTTTTCGGTGGTTATCTTATCCGCTTCGTAAAACTGTGCTGAGGAATATATGTTCATGTTTAAATTTCTAATTTGGTTGAATTCCTTTTATTTTCAGACTCGTCTATTTTTTCAGTTTTGTCCTGTTAAAATCACTAACTCTTCGTTCATCCTGTTTAGTTAGGGTAATATAGGCGAATACTGGAATAAGCAAAAAGCCTCCAAAAACCAAAACTGCGTAGTGATTACGCGAAGCTGATATTCCCCAGACAGCAACATAAATAGATATGAGTGTACCAACTATAAATGCGCTTCCTGCAACCAACTGTGCTATTTTAGAACTCTTTGCGTACATTTTATCCACAGAAATTAAAGATGCTGCCCCACAAATAGAACATTGTAGTTTTTTTTCTTCTCCTTCATTCATGGCAAATTCGACTCGAGTATGTGCGTTGGATCTGAAATCTATTTCAGCTGTGCAGTTCGTGCATTTAGCAAAAAGTTTCATTGGGTCGATTTTATAATGTGTAAATATAATTCATATAAACAGGAATCCCTACTCACATAAGTGGTCAATTGTAAGGATAAAAAGAACTTGTTAAAAACATTCATTCAAAAGCTACGTTAGGAACTACATAATCAATAAATTTGCAATCCAACTTAAGAAAATACCAAGATGAAGAACACAGCTCTCTCTACTACTCACGAAGCACTTGGTGCCAAAATGGTCCCTTTTGCCGGTTATAATATGCCCGTTTCCTATGAAGGTGTAAACGCAGAACATGAAACCGTTCGCAATGGTGTTGGTGTTTTTGACGTTTCGCATATGGGGGAATTTCTCATCTTAGGCGCAAACGCCTTGGAGCTTATTCAAAAAGTAACCAGTAATGATGCTTCTAAATTAGTAGACGGACAAGCGCAATATAGCTGTCTTCCAAACAATGATGGCGGTATTGTAGATGATCTGATTGTTTACAGACTGGAGGCCGAAAAATGGCTGCTAGTAGTAAACGCTTCTAACATTGAAAAGGATTGGAACTGGATTAGTTCACACAATTCGATGGGAGCCGAAATGAAGGATATTTCTGAGAATTATTCACTACTCGCTATCCAAGGACCAAAAGCCGTGGAAGCTATGCAATCGCTCACAAGTGAAGATCTAAGTGCTATTAAATTCTACACTTTTAAAGTGAGTGATTTTGCTGGAATCGACCATGTAATTATAAGCGCTACTGGATATACTGGAAGTGGTGGTTTTGAAATTTATTGTAAAAACAGCGAGGTAAAACAGGTCTGGGACCAGGTTATGGAGGCTGGAGCAGACTGGGGAATTAAACCTGTTGGACTAGCCGCAAGAGACACTCTGCGATTAGAGATGGGGTATTGTCTCTACGGAAACGATATCAACGATACTACCTCTCCGCTGGAAGCCGGTTTGGGTTGGATTACTAAATTCAGTAAGGATTTTATCAATGCTGAAAATTTAAAGAAAGAAAAAGAACACGGACCCCAAAGACGCCTAGTAGCGTTTGAATTGGACGAAAGAGGAATTCCCCGTCAGGGTTATGATATTGTGGACGGAAACGGAAAGAAGATTGGTGAAGTGACCAGTGGTACCATGTCCCCTTCCCTTGGAAAAGGAATTGGCCTAGGTTATGTTCCTACTATTATGAAAGATATTGGTACAAAAATTCATGTTCAGATTCGCAAGAACGCTGTTCCTGCTACCGTTGTTAAACTTCCTTTTTACAAAGGATAGTACTATTTCCCGAAAGTAAGTTCGAGATCAAATTGCTCCCAAATGAACAAACGAATACTTATCCTTGGTGCTTCGGGTTTTATAGGAAATGTGCTCTACAAAGAGCTCCTTTCCTATTACGACGTTTATGGTACCTATTACTCTCAGGAAGGTTTATTTAGTGACAACCAAGTATTTTACAACTATAAAGTCGAAGAAGGTGGCCTTGATGCTATTTTGGATGCAGTGCAACCTGCAGTGATTATATCTTCTCTTCGGGGCGATTTTAAGGCTCAATATGAAGCGCATCAATTGTTAACTGAGTATTGTTTTGCCACCAACGCCAAACTCGTATTTCTTTCCACAGTAAATGTCTTTGACGGCAATGGAGAATTTCCATCATATGAAGACGATTTACCAGTTGCCGAGAGCAATTATGGGAAATTTAAAATTTCAGTAGAAAAACTGATCAAACAACTTCCGGAAGAACAGTTTGCTATTTTACGCCTGCCACTTGTGCTTGGCGTAAACTCTCCGCGTATTTTCGAACTCCAACAAGCTATTAAACACGAAACGCCCTTTGAAACCTACCCTAATCTAATTATAACGGTGACTACAGCCGATAAGATTGCTCAGCAAATGCATTATATCATAAATAAAAATGTTTGTGGCATCCATCACCTAGCGAGTAACGACATGACACATCACGAAGATTTGTTTAGAGAAATTTCAGAAAAACTAAGCGATAAAATGCCTATCTTTAAAAGTGTCTACTCGAGCAACGAGGATCGATACTTGGCGGTGCTTCCTAAGAACAACAACCTACCAAAAACCTACCGTATTACTGTAGCAGAAGTAATTGAAGATAGTACGCTTAAGGACGAGATTAGCACATTCAAAACTAATTTATAGCCTCCGCTGGTCGCTTTTAAACATATTTTCTATGAAACCATTAACTGAACTTCAGATTCTTTCCCTACTGAAAGATCTCCCAGGTTGGGAATTTAACGAGAATGCAATTCATACTTCCTTCGAATTTGACGACTTTAAAGATGCGTTCTCTGTAATGACGCGCATCGCCTTTGAAGCTGAACGCCTTAACCATCACCCAGATTGGTCAAATGTCTATAACACCGTGCAGATTAGCCTTTCCACGCATGATGCTGGAGGAGTAACAAATCAAGATTTTGAACTTGCAAGGATTATTGATGAATTGGTGGCGTAAATGAACATTGAGATGTTAGATATGTTTAATCAAAAAATTCTCGATTCGTTGATTTGATAAGTTACTGCATACTAAAACAGCTACTGTCAACTGAACACGGACCAACGATCACTGAATACTATTCACTTCCTCGGTCACCCTCAACAAAATCCCAGTAATCTTCACACCGATGTGTTTGAAAAGTGCCACATTTTGTTAAATTTGTATTTAAAATAAGTATCACATGGGAAGAGCTTTCGAATTTAGAAAAGCAAGAAAAATGAAGCGTTGGTCTGCAATGTCCAAGGCTTTCACACGTATTGGTAAGGACATTGTAATGGCGGTAAAGGAAGGTGGTCCCGACCCCGACAGTAACGCTCGTCTTAGAGCAGTGATCCAAAATGCCAAAGCGGTAAACATGCCCAAGGACAATGTGGAGCGCGCTATAAAGCGTGCGAGCGACAAAAGTTTAGGGGATTTCAAGGAAGTCTTATTCGAAGGATACGCACAGCACGGTATTGCAATTCTTATTGAAACCGCCACAGATAACAACACTCGAACGGTTGCCAATGTGCGATCTTATTTTAATAAAACCGATGGAAGCTTAGGAACTTCGGGGTCTACCGTTTTTATGTTTGACCATACCTGTAATTTTAGAATCAATGGTGAAGGACAAGACATAGAGGAACTAGAATTGGAATTGATCGATCATGGTTTAGATGAAATATTTGAAGATGAAGATGGAGTGCTCATTTATGGTCCTTTTGAAAGTTTCGGAAATATCCAATCGTATTTGGAAGAAAACAATATCGAAATCCTTTCCTCTGGTTTCGAGCGCATCCCTCAAGTCACCAAAAAAGTGACCCCAGAGCAAGCGGCAGACGTAGAGAAGTTATTGGAAAAACTAGAAGAAGATGACGACGTACAGAATGTGTATCATACCATGGATGAAAGTTCTTCTGAAGAATAAATTAGATTTTAGACACTAGACGTGAGATTTGAGATCTCATGTTTAAAAAAATATAAAAGCCGCTCGATTTGAGTGGCTTTTTTTGATTCCAGTCTAAAAATTTACGAGGTACAATATTCGATAGACGATAAAACTAGCAACCTTTATTAAGGTGTTAGATATGCTTATTTGAGGATTTGTTCATTGGTTGATGGAAAAGCTACTGCTACTGCCAACTGAACACCGATCGTTGAATACTGCAAACTGCCTCTACCCACCGGTAACCAGTAACCGGTCGCTAAAAAAAACAAAAAAACAGGTAAGAAAACCGTAACTTCATAACAGTATTATAGATACACACTAAAACTAACTATTATGAAAAATTTAATCGGCTTATTCGCGCTGTTTGTTATGGGGGTTTCACAGGCTCAAATTGTTACTATTCCTGATGCCAACTTTAAGGATGCTCTGGTGAACAACCCGGTGGTAGATATTGATGGAGATTTTGTCGGGGATGTAGATGCCGACACTAATGACGATGGTGAAATACAAGAGAGCGAGGCGGAGGCCGTTGTTGGGCTTGTCGTAACTTCTAAAAATATAGTTTCGTTGGAAGGACTTCAAAGCTTTACAAACCTCGAAGTATTACAAGCGGGATCGAATAACATCTCGTCTATCGATGTAACCCAAAATATAAACCTTACAGATTTAACGGTACCAAACAACCCCATTGCATCCATAGACCTTTCGCAGAATATCAATCTCCGTGGGTTCAATTTAAACGGAGCAGCTATGACCTTCTTAGATCTTAGTAACAACCCACTTATTTATTATATGTTCATTGAAGATTCGGCCATTGAGGAGATGGACTTAAGCCAAGCGGTAAACTTGGAGATCATTTTTGGAGACAGCAATTCACTCACCTCTATAGACTTCAGTAACTGCCCGAGTCTTGAGAGTGCCTTTCTGTCTTCTGGTGGTATCGAAACTGTTAATACAGATAATGCCACTGCACTCCGCTTCCTATTTCTAGGCCTTAATCCGCTCTCTGCAATAGATGTGACAGACAATATAAATCTAGAAGGACTTTTCCTTGACCAAACTAATATACCAACCATTGATGTTTCCCAAAATACTGCGCTCACTAATTTACAACTCAATCTCACCAACCTTACCGAACTGGATATTTCACAAAACGTCAACCTTGAAGTCTTGTTTTTGGAAGTGACAGACGTTACAAGCCTAGATCTATCGAACAATCCAGCTTTAGTGGACCTCAACGTTAACTATTCGGCCCTTACGGCGCTGGATGTTTCCAATAATACCAATCTGAGCTTTTTATACTGTGAAGGAAATGATTTAGAGAGTCTTAATCTAAAAAATGCACCCCTTGAAGAAATGGTTGCGTTCGACAACCCTAATTTAATCTGTATAGAGGTAGATGATGTAGATGCTGCAAATAACAATACTAATTGGGTGAAAGATCCCACTGCAAGCTATAGTGAAAACTGTGACTTGGGAATTAATGATCTCACCGCGCAGCGCTTTGTAGTATTTCCAAACCCAACCAACGAGCAATTCAATATTGAATCCACATACAAAATCGACAAGGTAGAACTGTTTTCTATTCAAGGACAATTGGTGATGCAGGAATTCAATACAGATAACGTGAACGTATCCAATCTCCCTTCAGGGATTTATTTTGCTGAAATTTTCACAGAAGGAACCTCGGTTACCAAGAAAATAATTAAGCAATAGGAATTGTACGCCTATTGCTTGATAAATTTGTGAGCATTGCCTTCGCCTTCATTCACAGACACAAAATAGATTCCGTTTTGCAGCGTACTCACATTAATCTGAACCTCGTTTGAAGATGGAACGTTTTCAGTGTAAACTATTTTACCGAGTGCGTCTGCAATGCTCACGGTATTAATGGCACTGGAAGATCGTTTTATGGTGATTATTTCCGATCCTGGATTTGGAGCCAAAGATACTTCGCTGTCGACTTCAACATCGTCTATTCCTAAATCGTTGGTAGACTTCACTAAAATCATCCCGCGTGACCGATCGCTAATTAAAATGTTTCTGCTCGGGAAATACGGATAAACATTCCATGCGCCTGCAAAACCAGCAGTATCATTAGATGGATGTGTATCAAAAAAGCCTATTTCGCTCATGCTGAAATTAGAAACTTGAGATAGATCCACTTCCCTTAAGCCCGCTGTATAATTTGCCAAGTAATAAGAATCGCCCACCACATAACCATTATGATCTGTGGCCGGCGTTGGGCCCGAATATGTAAAGTTTAAGGTTCCATTGTCCAAATCGGTCATATTAAACACCACTGTGCGCGAATTAAATCCGAAATCCAATTCGTCAATTTCATCACATAAGAGAAGAAATTCATGGTCTTCGGTAAGCCATGCTTGGTGTGTATAGGCAGTGTTAAAATAACCAAAAGTATCTATGGGAATAGGATTCGACTTGTTCGTTACATCAACAATAACCACCTCAGTTTCGTTACTTCCTATATATATTTCTTTTCCAACATATTGTGTGTCTGGTCCATTATAAGTTACCACTTGCGCATCGTGCGAATAACCACCACCGGCGTAACCGGAAGCACCCGAGGGCTGTGTAGGGTTTTGGATATTTACGAAATGCGGCCCTCCGCTATAAGTATCGGTTCCTACCGCGTAGGCATAACCAGAATCTTCATTAATTACAATATTATGAGCGTTTCCAAAGCCTGTATAATATGCGTCTCTAACGAAGGTTTGCGGGCTCGTAACTCCCCTTAGCTTGGTTAAGTCGAACACCTGCATCCCATGTCCGGGAGATTCGCTTACAATAAATACATGATCGTTATAGGTCTTAGCATCCCTCCAAACACTAGGTGCGCCTTCTCCAAGCAGCTTTCCAAGGTATATCGGATTCACAGGGTCGGTAATGTTTACAAAGGCCGTTCCCTCTTCCAAACAGATAATAGCATATTCTTGGCCGTCCAGCGAGTCGGTCCAACCCCAAGAATCGTTTGCTCCAGAAGAATTCATATCTCCAAGGGTCACCTCAGACATGAGGTTATAACCACCACAGGGATACTCCCCAGCCATCCCATTATTACACGGGGTTTGAGCGAATATGGTTGCTGAAATAAATAAACAAGAAGCAAGTAAAACTGTTTTCATAGCTATATAATTTATATAAAGCTACGTAAAAAGTAAATGACTTGTGTATTTCTTTAAAGAATGATTCTCTTAGTTCTTAAAAATCTTGGTGGCCGGTAAATTATTGACAGAAACAAAATACATTCCGGTGGAAAGTACAGCTATGTCGATATTTTTAGAGGCAACATTCACATTATTCATACTCAATACCGTTTTACCCAGCACATCGGTTATTTGTAATGTGTTAATCGTGTCGTTATTTAACTGAACGGTAATTTCGGTAGAAGCAGGATTAGGTGCTATCGATACCTGGTTGTTCAACGCATTGTCTTCAATAGAGAAAATTTCAGAAGAACGCACTAGCAAAAACCCTTCGGCACGATCGCTTACCACAATATGACCACTTTCAAAATATGGATAAATATTCCATGAGCCATTGAATCCTGCATTATTATTTGCTGGAAAACTGTCAAAAAATCCTTCTTCTGCTATATTCTGATTTTCTATGTCTGAAATATCTACCACTCGAAGTCCGGCTGCATTATTAGCCAAAAAGAACTGATCCCCTTTTACATACCCGTTGTGATCTGTTGCTCCTGTGGGACCCGAATATTCAAAATGAAATTGTGGATTGTCCAAGTCTTCAAAGTCGAAAATGATGGTTCTTGAGTTAATTCCGAAATCCAATTCGTCTGTCTCATCTCCCAATAGAAAATAACGATGGTCTTCTGTCAACCAACCTTGGTGCGTATAGCTTACATTGCTGTAGGCTATGGTTGAGATGGTGGTTACATTTGTTTTGTCGGTCACGTCTTCAATAACCACTTCATTTTCATTACTTGAAAAAAGTAGTTCTCTTCCGGTGTAATCTGTGTCTGGACCGTTATAAGTAACCGCGTAGGCATCGTGAGAGTAACCATCTGCCGCATATCCTCCCGCAGGCGTCGGATTTAAAGGATCTTGAATATTCACAAAGTGAGGCCCTCCACTAAAAGTAGTGGTTCCTAGCAGATATGCATATCCAGTATCTTGATTAATAGCGATATTATGCGAACTCCCAATTTCGTCATACCAAGCGTCATTAGTGAAAATTTCTGGCGGATTTACAACATTCCGTAAACGAGTTAAATCGAACACTTGCATTCCGTGTCCGTTATCCTCACTTACAATGAAGGCATAATTGTTATAGGTCTTCGCATCTCTCCAAGTAGTATGTTGGGTACTCTGACCAGGTAGTTGTCCTAAATAGATGGGATTGATGGGGTCTGAAATATCTATAAATGCGGTTGCTTCGTTTAAACAAACAATGGCATATTCCTTACCGTCCAAAGGGTCTGTCCATCCCCAAGAATCGTTTGCCTTGACAGAATTCATAGTAGACAACGGAATTTGAGAAATAAGATCGTATCCGTTACACTCAAAAGATCCTGCCATACCGTTGGTACAGGGAGTTTGGGCGAATGCTGAAACGGTCAAAAAAGTAAAAAGTAGTTGTAATGAGATTTTCATGGCGATTGTATTTGCCATAAAGCTACTAAAAAGACCTGAATTACTGGGAAATAGACTTAAACAATCTGAAGTTGGGTGATTTTTCTTAAACGAAGACTATTTAATCTCGTAGGTATATTTGGGTTCCTTACCTACCACTCCTTTATACAACGAACGTAGAAACTTTGTGTCTTCCTCCAAATTGCCAGTAGGATAGAACGGTTTATGGATAATAACCTGCTTCGTTCCAAAATCAAATGCCACGGGAATAATTGGCACTTTCGCGGCTTGGGCAATGAAATAGTAGCCAGTTTTCCAAGTATCTACCAATTTTCTAGTTCCCTCTGGCGCCAACGTAAGTCGAAACTCTTCTTTACGGTCAAAAAGGGCGGTGATGGCTTCCACTTTGTTCTGTCCAGGTGTGCGATCAATGGGCTCTCCTCCTACCCATCGAAAATACCAACCAAATGGACCTTTAAAAAGTTCCTTTTTTCCAATCCAATTGATCTTTGTTTTTGTGATGTTTCGCGTAAAGAGGCCTAAGTAGAAATCGTGCCAACTAGTATGGGGGACGGCAATAATTACCGCCTTTTTAATATGAGTTGAAAAATCACCAACGATCCTCCAACCCATTAACTTGTAGAAAATGAATTTTGATAAGCCCATAAAACAGTAGTGAAGATATTACATTTTTAGGTATAATGCCTTCAATTTATCACGTGTCATTATGGTTTGCCAATCGTCTCCAAGTGCATTCTCCCAAAGCGGAACAAGACCCAAAGCGATATCGATCATGGTTTCCATCTGATTATCAGTAAGGTTGCTACAAACACCTTGAGGAATATCTACATTATGAAACTCCCTCATTTGTTTGAATAATCTAACTCCCTCTGGATAATAATCTCCTAAATGGTCAAAAACGATACAGTTACCAACTCCGTGTTTGGTTCCTAGCACATAAGAAAGTCCATAACTCATGGCATGCGCAATTCCAACTTGGGAATAAGCAATGCTCATTCCTCCATGCCAAGATGCCATCATTAGTTTTCCTCGAGACTCTACATCCGATAAGTTTTCACTCAAGAAAATTTCTTTACAAAGGTCGTACGCCTTCTCACCGTAGCTTTTAGAAAATTCATTTAAAAAGGTTCCGTTTAAAGACTCTACACAATGGACGAAGCAGTCCATACCTGTATAGAACCATTGGTTTTTAGGGACTCCAACCGTTAGGTCGGGATCTAAAACTACTTGATCGTAGGGAGTAAAATCACTGTTAAGCCCCAGCTTCTTTTCTGGTCCAGTAAGTATGGCTGTACGAGAAACTTCGGCCCCTGTTCCAGATATGGTAGGAATTCCCACATGGTAAACTCCTTTGTTTTTCACCAAATCCCATCCTTGGTAATCTGCTGCGCTTCCCTTATTAGTTAGCATTAAGGAAACCGCCTTGGCAAGATCTAAAATACTTCCGCCTCCAATACCTATAATTCCGGATGGAAGATAGGTGAATTCGGACTTGATATTTTTCACCAACGTATCAACTTGTTCTGTTTTAGGTTCTTCCATGGCCGAAACGAAAATAAGTTTGTCGTTAAAACGCAAATTCATTCGATCCACTAGACTTTCGTTTCCTTTGAAAACATCATCTACCAAATAAATAAATGGAGCTTTATCTTTTCTATTTGGCGCTAAAATGGATGGTAATTGATCAAAACTACCACGTCCAAAGACCACCTTTGGTACCATTGGGAAGTTTCTGTATTTATTATTTACAGCGATGTTTTTATCTTCTTTTAAAACTTTATTTGCTCTCACGAGATCTTCTGGGGTATCTATTTCGATTCCCTGTGTATTGGAAATTGCCATTTTTATATTTTTCCCGTACTCTAGGTATCGGATGCATTCAATTTTCTCTGCTGCTTCTAAGGTCCGCATCGGGAGATTGTAAAAATCTAATAATGCTTGTTTCCTAAAAGCGTAAATTCCTTTGTGTTTATAGTATTGTACAGCTACGTTTTTATCGCGTGGGTATGGGATAGGGGATCTTGAGAAATACATCGCAAAATTATCTTTATCTACAATTACCTTCACCGCATTTGGGTCACTAATTTCTTTCCAGTCGTAAATCTCTGTCATTAACGATGCAAGATCTATTTTATCTGCATCGGGACCTTTAAAAACGCCTAACACTTGCTGCAAACCAGATTTACTTGTGAAAGGTTCATCTCCCTGAACATTCACAACAATGTCTACATCCATGTCTTCTACCGCTTCCGCAATCCTATCTGTACCACAATCGTGTTCTTTCTTGCTCATAATGGCTTTTCCTCCATTAATCTCTATTTCCTGAAAAATAACCTCACTGTCTGTTACTACATACACTTCATCAAAAAGATTAGTGTCCTTGGCAGCTTCGTAAGTGCGAACAATTACAGGCTTTCCGCCTAAATCCTGCATTAATTTTCCTGGAAATCTTGATGCGCCATATCGCGCGGGAATCATTGCAATTATCTTCAAGGTTGCGTCTATTTTATGAGGTTCAAAAATAATAAGTTTCTAAAGACTGAAAAGCATTTAGTTCATAATATATTAGGTAGATGGTGTTTTTACTAAAAGGTTGAGTCGTCTTCGGTAAAAAAATCTTGTTTAAATCCGAGTAAGTACAATTTATCCTTTGCTCTGGTGATGGCAGTGTACAACCAACGGAGATAATCTTTATCGATTCCGTTCGGCAAATAAGGCTGTTCTACGAACACGGTACTCCACTGCCCTCCTTGGGATTTGTGGCAGGTGATGGCATAAGAAAATTTCACCTGAAGCGAATTAAAAAATTTGTTGTTTTTGACGCCCATGAACTTTTTATAGTTGGATTTTTCGTCTGCAAAATCTTTTCGGACTTCTTCGTAGAGTTTATTTGAATCTTCATAAGATAAAGAAGGTGTTTCTGAAGTCAACGTATCTAATAGTAGAACTGTTTCTAGAGGTTTCATCTGTGGATAGTCGACCATTCGCAGTGATACTTCAGCAAAACGAAAGCCGTACAATTCCTTAAAACCGAAAATTTCTAGCACTTGAACAATATCGCCATTGGCTATAAACCCTGCATCACTGTTGGGCTTTACCCAAAAGTAATTATTCTTTACCACCATAAGGTAGTCTCCTGCACTTAGCTCTTCTTCCTGAAACAGAATCCTATTTCGAATACTCTGATTGTAAATATTTGCTCGTTTATTGGAACGAACTATAATAACCGTTTCTTCATTTCCCAAAGTAGAATAACAATCGTTGATAGCATCCATCACCTCTTGTCCGTCCATTGGCCTAATAACCTCAGGGAAAATAGACTCGGTAAACTTAAAGGTGTCATAAAAGCCGTTATCCAACTTAGCCCTAATCTGTGTTGCATTGAATAAAATTCCGCTCTCCTTCTGCTGTCTTACTACTTCGTCTAATTCAATAGACATTACCTCCTTATTATAATGATTAGATAAGGTGTCACGATCCAATGCTGGGCTAATATCCAATTTAACCGGTGGAAGCTGTGCCGTATCTCCAATAAGCATTAGTTTACAGTTGTGACCACTATACACGTACTGCATGAGATCGTCCAAAAGTGAACCATTTTCGAACAGCTTAGAATCCTGGTTAATATCGGGTATCATGGAGGCTTCGTCTACAATAAAAATTACGTTGCGATGTTTGTTAGGTTGCAGAGAAAAGGATACTCCCCCTCCTCTTTCACTTTTCGGGAAATAGATCTTCTTATGAATGGTGAATGCCTCTTTTTTGCTGTAGTTACTTATTACTTTAGCCGCTCGTCCTGTTGGAGCAAGTAAAACAGACGAAAACCGAGCTTTTGCAAGATTTTTAACCAAGGTACCTACTAAGGTTGTCTTACCCGTTCCGGCATATCCCTTCAAAAGAAACAAAATATCCTTTTCTGTTGAAAGAACAAATTTGGATAGCAATTGAAGCGTAACATCTTGGCTTGGAGTAACACTGTGCGGAAAATCACTCTTAAGTAGGCTGTAAAAATGTGAAATATCCATTGGTGGCTTATAAAGTAAGATCAAAGATAGGCAGGTTTTTTTCGGAATATAGTTTTACGAATAAAAAAAAATTGTAGATTTGCGATAGACCTGTTTTAAATAAATACGTAATTAAACTTTCTAAATAATGAAACTTATTCTTCAAATTGTTCTTTGGGTACTTATTGCCTTCTTTGGATATCAGTTGTACAATTCGGTAATTGGTCCTGTTCAATTCAATAAAGCCAAAGAAAAAAAGTATAGCGAGGTTATTGAAAGATTAAAGGATATAAGAAAAGCAGAGCTTGCATACCAAGCAGTTAATGGTCGTTTCACTGGAAATTTTGACACCCTAGTTAAATTTGTGGATAATGCCAAATTTGCGATTACTGTAAGACGTGATACGAGTTATGCAGATGTTGAAAAGAATAAAGCGTATGGAATAAGTGAAGGTTATTACATCGATGAAATTATTATTGATACCTTAAGTTTCAAGCCTGTAAAAGATTCAATCTTTAAAAACAATGCCAGTTACAAGGAGATGATGATTGTTCCAGGTACCGATGCTAAGTTTACTTTGAAGTCTGGAGAAATCGAAAAAAACAATTCTAGGTATTCTGTATTTGAAGCCAAAGTAGATAAGAAAGTTATACTTGAAGGAATGGACGAAGATTTGATTATGCAAGAACTGCAGGTTAAATCATTGGACGGTGTTCCTGGACCAACGATCAAAGTAGGTTCTATGACCGAAATTAACACCAGTGGAAACTGGCCAAAATTCTATGACAAAAAAGAATAGTACATATACCAACCAAGCTAAGAGATTGTCCGTTCAAATATCATTGACCGGACTTTCTTTTTTAGTAACATCTCCAGAAGGTGATATCCTATCTTTTTCTGAAAAGTATTTTAAAACTATACATACGCCCGAGGAATTATTATTTGAGCTTACTCAATCCCTCAAACAAGAAGAATCATTACAGGAACAATTTGAGCATGTAAAGCTCATTTATACCACCAACAATTATTCACTCGTTCCTACTTCCCTATTCGACGACACTAAGGCTAGTGAGTACTTAAAGTTCAATACAAAGATTTTGAGAAACGACTATATTAGTCACGACGAAATTAGCAGCTATGGCATCACGGTGGTTTACGTACCTTTTATGAATATTAATAACTTTATTTTTGGCAAATACGGGACCTTTAAATATTATCATTCGACCACTATCCTATTAAAAACTCTTTTAGACTCTCAAAAAAATACGATTGGCAGTAAAGTCTATTTGCATCTATCAAAGAATCAATTTGATTGCATTGTAATTAAAAATGGTAAGCTTCAACTCTGTAACACCTATAGTTTTAAAACTCCCGAAGATTTTATGTACTATGTCCTTTTCTGCATGGAACAATTAGGTCTCAACCCAGAAACTGCCGAAACGATTGTTTGTGGAGATATAACAATGGAAGATTCCAATTATGAAATGTTATACACTTATGTAAGAAACGTTTCTTTCATGTCGCATTCTTTTCCAAAAATAGCCGAGGAAGCCACTCACGAACAACTAGTTCTCAAAGCCAATTTATAATGCGAATAATATCTGGAATTCATAAAGGAAGAAGACTTGTAGCTCCTAAGAACCTTCCCGTTAGGCCTACAACCGATTTTGCCAAAGAGGGGATTTTCAATATTCTCGTAAACCGATACGATTTCGATGCATTAGTCGTACTCGATTTATTTTCAGGAACTGGTAATATGAGTTATGAATTTGCATCGAGAGGAGTTCCACAAGTTACAAGCGTAGACGGACATTACAACTGCGTGAAATTCATTAAAAAAACATCTGAAGAACTCTCACTTCCTATAACGCCCATAAAAGCTGATGTTTTTAAATACCTGGACAGTTCGCATGGACCGTATGATATTATTTTTGCGGACCCTCCTTATGCATTTGAAATGGAGCAATTTGAAGAAATGGTCGAGAAAATTCATCAAAACAACCTGCTGAAACCTGAAGGAATATTTATTATAGAACATCCAAAGCAGACAGTACTATCGGACCTACCTAGATATCAAGTAACTAGAAAATACGGGGGGTCCATGTTTAGCTTTTTCGACGCCTAAGATTTTTTCACTTTCATCGTATTTTCGAAACTACAAAAGCGGAAAATAGCACCAGTAATTTTATTTAACTGATTAACAAATACTTACACTAGGTCGTATTTCCGATAAAATTTGATTACATTTCAACTCTAACTAGACAAATTTATTCTCCCCCACATGGAATCAGACGTCAAATTTTCGCTCGACATTGGTTTTGCGCATTTTGATATTTTTGAAAATTATCTCATTGCGACCATCAATGAAGGCGTTGTTTTTGACACTCCACATTTAAAAAAATTTCAAACCGTTTTTGAAAAATACTATCCAAATAAACCTTTTGGATATATTTCAGACAGGAAAAACGACTACACTATTAATCCTACCTGCTACATTGAAGCGACCTCCTTTCCTCCTAAAATAGTAGGAATGGCTACGCTGTGTTATTCTGAAATTAGCTATAAAAATGCCACATTCGCTGAACGATTTTTAGTGTGGCCCCACAAAGCCTATTACACCATGGAAGAATGTCAAAAATGGATTACTGAAATGTTGGAAAAACATAAAAAAGCAGACCTATAAGCCGGATTCTGTATCCACCGGAGGCGGACCCTTATCATTTATCTAGACGCATTGTTGCCAAAACGCTCTATCTGCCTACCCTCCTGGATTGGGCGGGAACCCTCAAGCCCAGGTTTACATGGCATTGCACCGCATAGAGTTTACCTGGTTTCACTACAGCATTACCTGTACATTCTTTCTGTTGCACTTGTCCTATCCGCCTAAAGCGGTGATGGCTGTTAGCCATTATGCTTCCCTATGGTGTCCGGACTTTCCTTTCCGTCTAAGACGGAGCGATAAGGCGGTCTGCTGCGGCAAAAATAGGAATAGTTTATTTTGAAAGTGAAATTTAACCGACTTAATTAAATAATTTCAAAATAAATTGAATAAACTTGTAGTCCCAAATCTATTAATTATTATACCGTGAGCACCCATCCAAAGCGCATAGACCTCAGTTTTGCTGAAGTTGAGCTGTATCCCGACTACGTTATTTCATCCATCAAGCCAGGTGTTTTCTTCGATTTTAAACATTTAGAAGAACTTTCCACGGTGTTCAAATCTCATTTCAAATCTCGCCCATTCATTTCTGTTGCAGATCGAAAATTTGAATACTCTATTAATCCGAGTTGCTTATTAGAATCCGATTTTATTCCAAATCTTCTTGGTATAGCGGTGGTTTGCCACACACCTGCCGCTTACACCGCTGCTAAATTCGAAAAACAGTTCTACGACAACCCGTTTAAAGTCTTTCATAATTTAGAAAACGCTTTGGATTGGGGCAAAGAATTGCTTGCAGCGAATAGGAAATAGGAACTCCTTCCTTTTGTTGATAATTCGACTAAAATTATAATCGTCTAACCAAAAAAATAAGGTCGACATTCTTATATTTGTTCTATAGCTATGGAACATTTCATTGTATCTGCCAGAAAGTATAGACCCGCAAAGTTTAAAGACGTTGTAGGGCAACAGGCTATTACCAATACCTTAGATAATGCTATAGAAAACAACCACCTAGCACAAGCTTTACTATTTACTGGTCCAAGAGGTGTAGGTAAAACAACCTGTGCTCGTATTCTTGCTAAAAAGATCAATGATGATGGTAGTCATCACGAAGATGAAGACTTTGCATTTAATATTTTTGAATTAGATGCAGCCTCCAATAACTCTGTAGACGATATACGTAGTTTGATAGACCAAGTTAGAATTCCGCCACAAGTTGGAAAATACAAGGTCTATATTATTGACGAGGTTCACATGCTATCTTCAGCTGCATTCAATGCGTTTCTTAAAACGTTAGAAGAACCACCTAAACATGCCATTTTTATTCTGGCAACGACCGAAAAACATAAGATCATTCCTACTATTCTATCGAGGTGCCAAATCTTCGACTTTAAACGAATTACAGTTAATGATATCAAAGGTCAATTGGCAGAAGTAGCCAAAGCCGAGCAAATTAATGCTGAAGACGATGCATTACACATCATCGCGCAGAAAGCAGATGGCGCTATGAGAGATGCGCTTTCAATTTTTGATAGAGTTGTTAGTTTTTCAGGAAAAACACTTACAAGGCAAGCGGTTACCGAGAATTTAAATGTGTTGGACTATACATACTATTTTGGAGTGACAGATCTTCTGCTAGCCAATAAAATTCCAGAAACGCTTTTAAAATACGATGAAATTCTTTCCAAGGGATTCGACGGGCATCACTTTATTGCTGGATTGGCTTCTCACTTTAGAGATCTCCTAGTATGTAAAAATCAAGAAACGATCACCTTGTTAGAAGTAGGTGATCAAGTAAAACAGATGTACCTCGAACAGTCCCAAAAAGCCCCCTACGCATTTATGGTGGATGGCATCGAACTCGCAAATAATTGCGATCTCAAATACAAGACGAGTAGAAATCAACGTTTACTAGTTGAATTATGCCTTTTGCAATTAGCTTCTCTCACTTTTGAGAGCGAAAAAAAAAAAGCTAGTAGTGAGCGATTCGTAATTCCTCCCTCCCATTTCAAAACTATTTTAAATCCTGTTACTGGCTCCAATACTTCGGAAAGTGTCACTCCGTCAAATACGGCTGAAATTCAAGAAGTGGTAAACGTTCCTGCGCATACTTCCGAATCGTCGAGCGAAATTCCAGCTGTGAAAATTTCCGAAGAAATTCCAATAACTAATAAAACCGCTCCTCCAACAACTAGCGACCAACAACCTACCAGCACAGAACCTGAGCGCGTTATTGAACGACCACAGCTATTGGCAGAACGAAATGCTAAGAAAGTGTCGGCTTTATCATTAAAAAGTATTCAGGCTAAACACGAGATTAAGAAAGAGTTAATTGCGAAACAGCCAGACAAAAACGACCTTCCTTCCGATACCTTTACTGAAGAAGAAATGATGGCGGCATGGACATCTTACGCCAAGAAAATTGAAAAACAAGGTCAGTTTAACCTCTTGTCCCATC
Organism: uncultured Flavobacteriaceae bacterium; assembly: GCA_947495135.1. Classification (GTDB taxonomy): domain Bacteria; phylum Bacteroidota; class Bacteroidia; order Flavobacteriales; family Flavobacteriaceae; genus Aureisphaera. The sequence goes on along the minus strand of CANLXN010000001.1, from coordinate 523,306 downwards.
TTACCATGGGAGTGCCTAAATTGGAAGGAACCCTTATTCATCTTGTGTTTCCAAATAGCACCATTAAGGTAGAAGTAGAACGTGCTAAATTTGAGTTACTAGGTCATTTGAGATCAACACTCAACAATTACGATGTCGACCTTTCTATAGAGGTGAACGAAACAGAGGTTAAAAAGTACGCCTACACGCCTCGAGAAAAATTTGACAAGCTTAAAGAGAAGAATCCTCTCATTGATAAATTGAGGCAGGAATTTGATTTGGATGTATAACGGAATCCACCGTGGTGATGGGTGAACAATTATTAATTAGGAATCTATACACTAAAACAAGAAAATTACCATGAATACCGAAAGTGAAAGCACTATCAAAATGCTGGGATTAAAACTTCCTACTGATCCGCGATGGGTTAATATTGTAGAGAAAAATGTAGAAGAAATTCTCACAGACCATGCGTATTGTGAGCAAAAAGCCGCTTCAACAGCAATTTCACTTATTGTGTCCTTCCCTGAGTATACAGAGCTTGTTCAAGAAATGACCGATTTGGTGCAAGAGGAAATGAGTCATTTTAAAATGGTTCATGATAAAATTGTAGAGCGAGGATGGATTATGGGTAGAGATCGCAAGGATGAATACGTGCTTCAGCTCATTAAATTTTTCCCTAAAGGAGGAAGTAGAACCACACAACTTGTGCATCGTCTTTTATATGCAGCCCTTATCGAAGCTAGAAGCTGTGAACGATTTAGACTTTTAAGCGAAGAATTAGAAGATAAAAAACTAGCTAAATTTTACCGAAAACTAATGATAAGCGAGGCAGGTCATTATACGATGTTCCTTGGTTTCGCAAGAAAATATGGAGACAGAACAGAGGTAGATCAAAAATGGCAAGACCTATTAATCTATGAGGCTAAAATTATGGAAGGGCTTAGTACTGGCGGTGCTATTCATGGGTGATTGTTTTAAATTCTAAGGGTTTAAGTATTGAGTTTTAAGTAAAAAGTTATATGAAAAAAAGACTTCTAGTAGATATGGACGGTGTGATGGCCGACATTTATCAGCAGGCAATCGATTTTGAATTTGCAGAGAGTGGCAAACGAATTGATATAAAAGATGCCGAAGGAAAAGACGAAATAGTTGCCTTTCCCAATGCGAAAAGACATGTGCGTATGCCTGGGTTCTTTAGAAATGCTCAGGTGATGGACGGAGCCGTTGAAACCATGTCTAAGCTAAACGAAGCATACGATCTGTTCATCGTTTCGGCCGCCATGGAGTTTCCAAATAGTTTGGAAGAGAAATATTATTGGTTAGAGGAACATTTTCCTTTCATTTCTTGGACGAACATTATCCTTTGCGGATCCAAAGTTCCAGTGCAGGGCGATATCCTGATAGATGATCACTACAAAAACTTAGATCCTTTTAAAAATAGAACGCTCTTATTTACGCAACCACACAACAAAAAAAACGATAACGGACACGAACGTGTAAATAATTGGAATGAGGTTGCAAAACTGCTTCTTTAACTACCGTTCTCACTACCTTTGTAAAAATAACTTCTATGTCTTTTAAAAATTTGGGATTATCGGCTTCATTAGAGACAGCTGTTCAAACCCAAGGTTATGAAAACGCCTATCCTATCCAAGAAAAGGCCATACCGGCTATTATTACAGGTAAAGACCTTTTGGGAATCGCTCAAACCGGATCTGGTAAGACGGCAAGTTATGTTCTTCCTATACTACATAGATTACAGCACCTTTCAGAAGAAGAGAATAGAGCGCTTCATACATTGGTTTTGGTTCCTACGCGTGAACTAGCAGAACAAGTACGTGCTGTTTTTCAGGATTACATCGTGAATATCCCCGAGCGAATTAAGTCGGTTGCAGTCTATGGCGGGGTAGCCATCAACCCGCAGATGCAAGCACTTCGAAATGTGAACGTACTTATTGCCACTCCTGGTCGTTTGCTCGAGTTACAGGCTTCTAATGCCGTTTCCTTTAAAACTCTACAAACATTGGTTCTGGACGAGGCAGACAAGATGTTGAATTTAGGATTTCAAGAAGAAATGGACCGCATTTTTGCGTTACTTCCAAAGAAAAGGCAAAATCTGCTGTTTTCAGCAACCCTAAGTGAAGACGTAGAACGGATTAATAGACTCATTTTGACGAATCCTGAGGTGATCAAAATTGAGGCAAAGAAAGATACCATCGAACTCATCAAACAGTCTGGTTACTTTGTAAGTGAAGAGCGAAAAGGACCATTACTTCGTTATATTATCAAAAATAATGATTTACAGCAGGTCTTAGTTTTCACTTCTTCTTCCTATAAAGCAGATAATGTGGCAGACAAGCTTCGGAAAAATGGCATTGATGCCGCAGCCATGCATGGTAAAAAAAGTATGAAAGCCAGAAAGGATGCACTGAGAAAATTTAGGAATGGCGGTCTCCGAGTTTTGGTTGCAACCGATTTACTATCTCGTGGTATTGATATTGAATTTCTACCACACGTTATTAACTATGAGCTTCCGCGTTCTCCCAAGGACTACATTCATCGAATAGGACGCACTGGTCGTGCAGAATCGCCTGGAGACGCCATTTCGTTAATCACTCCAGAAGAATTACATCATTTTAAGGTCATTCAGAAAAAAATGAAAACCTATGTCGAAATGGAAAAAAGTGATGACTTAGAGCTGGGTGGTTTTTAAAATTATTGTATCTTTTTCTTAAATTAAATGAACCATCACAAACACTATTATGGCACACTTTTTAGATGATACTTCCACCTCAAAAGATATGATTTCCCATCGCTATTCGGGTATTTCAAAAGAAGATTTAACCAATGCGGTAGACAACTTGCTTTCAAGTAATGGTTACGGTCTTATTGAAGGAACACCTGGTAATGCTACTTATGAAAAAGGAAATAGAGTAATGCGCATTTTGTTGGGCGCGTTTTCCAAGTATTTTAAGTTTAAAGTAATGGTGGAAGAACTAAGCGACGGCGAAGTTGGTCTTAAAGTAATTAGAGCCACTTCTGGTATGTCTGGTGGTGTGATTGGTATGAACCAAGTAACTTCTGAAATGGTTACACTTTCAACTCAACTTAAACAGTTGTAATCCTATTTCTTAGATTTCTTTTTTGCTCTAAGCTGATCTTGGTAGAGTGTTTTTATTATTCCATCACTCAAACCAATTTTGGGAACGTAGATGCTTTTTGCGTTACTCCATTTCATAGCAGACAAGTAGATTCTCGTTGCTGGAATGATAACGTCTGCGCGATCCGGATTCATTTGAAGCTCAAAAATACGCTCGTGGTAGGTGTACGACTTTAGTTTTTCGAAATAGTTGGTTAAATAGAAATAGCTCAAAGGCTTTCCTATTTTCAACCCACTACTTTTGTAAATACTATTTATGTTTCCTCCAGACCCAATTAGGCTTACTTTATCGTATTGACTGGTATGTTTCTTGATCCATTTTTTTACGTCGTCCCAAACAGATTCGCGCACCATATCGTTTAGGATACGCACGGTACCTAATTTAAAAGATTTGGATGCTACAGTTCGTCCGGCAACAAATACCGTGAACTCCGTACTACCTCCACCCACATCCACATAAAGAAAATTTTTATCGGTGTCTATTAGATCTCGTAAGTCTGTAGATGCAATAATCTCTGCTTCATCGTTTCCATCTATAATTTCGATCTCTATTCCGGTCGCTTTTTTTATCTTCCTTGCCACCTCTTCCCCATTTTCCGCTTCACGCATCGCAGAAGTTGCACAGGCTCTATACTTAGTGACCTTATGGGTTTTCATGAGCAATTGATAGGCGTTCATGGCATCCACCATACGGTGATAATTTTTTTCTGAAATTTTATTCTGAAGAAAAACATCTGCACCCAAGCGAATAGGCACTCGAATGAGCGACGTTTTCTTGAATTGAGGCTGCTTTTCATCCTTCTCAATGATGGTTGCAATTAAAAGGCGAATGGCATTCGAACCAATGTCGATGGCCGCGTATTTTTGAATGTTCAGCAAATTACTTCAGCTTTTGTTGGTAATATTCATATAGTTTAAATTGAGAACGCACCTTCGCTTTCTTGTTTCGACGATAAGCATTATTCTCACTTTCCGAAAGGAGGCGGGCCTTCACATTGTCACTCCAGCAAATATCAAAGGTTTCTTTGATCTCCTGTTTAATATCTTTGTCGTATATAGGACATGCAATTTCTACTCTAGTATCGAGATTTCTCCCCATAAAATCTGCTGAGGAAATATAGTATTTCGGTTTTCCTGCGTTCTCGAAAATATACAGTCGCGGGTGTTCTAAGAATTTATCAATAATACTGATCACTTCAATATTTTCACTCATTCCTTTCACTCCAGAAATAAGACAGCAAATCCCGCGAATAATAAGTTGGATTTTCACTCCTGCCCTGCTGGCTTTATAAAGTCGGTCAATCATCCTATAATCCGACAAAGAGTTCAGTTTTAATCTAATTCCGCTAGGCAGTCCTAATTTGTGATTTTCAATCTCCGCTTCGATGAGCGCGTATACCGCATTTCTAGTGTAATGAGGTGAAACAAGAAGATGGCGGTATTTTTTTATACGGTAGTTTACTTCAAAGAAATTAAAAACTTTGTTAATTTCCTTTCCTATTTTGTTATCTGAAGTAAACAAGGTGAAATCTGTATAAATCCTCGCTGTAGACTCATTAAAATTACCTGTACTTATAAAAGAATATCGTTTTGTCTTACCATTTTCAACACGTTCAATAACACATGCTTTACAATGCACTTTTAGTCCAGTTACACCAAAGATGAGATTTACATCCTCCTTTTGCATAATCTCGGCGTATTTAATATTTGCTGCCTCATCAAATCGTGCGCGCAATTCGATTTGAACCGTTACGCTCTTTCCATTCTTTGCCGCGTTGATAAGGGAGCTTGCAATGTGCGATATTTCAGCTAACCTATAGATGGTTATTTTAATGGACTGCACCTTAGGGTCGAGCGCAGCTTCTCTTAAGAATCGGACGATATAAGAAAAAGTTTGATAAGGCGCATGAATCAAATAATCCTTCTTTGCTACCGCTTCAAACAAACTTCCTTGCAAACTAAGTCCTGGAACTGGAAGTGGCGGATTCGATTTATACATCAAATCTGTTCGCCCTAAACTTGGGAATTTCATATAATCCCTTCGGTTATGATACCTTCCTCCAGGAATAAGACTATCTGTCTTTTCGATTCCCATCTTGTTTAAGAGGAAATCCAAGGTATTTTGGTCGATATCCTTATCGTATACAAAACGTACAGGATCTCCATAACTTCGTTCATCCACTCCTTTAGAAATTTTCTCAAGAAAACTTCTACTCAAGTCACTATCGAGATCTAATTCTGCATCCCTCGTGATTTTAATCATGTGAGAGGAAATACTTCGATAATTAAAAATGTTGAAAATGTTTTCTAACCGAAGACGAATTAAATCGTCTAGCATAATTATAAATTGTTTACCATTACTCTCTGGCAAAACCACGAAACGCTCTAATGTTGGAGGCACTTCAATGAGTGCATAATTGTTCTTAGACTCGAAGGTTTCATCTTCCTTGTTCATGACCATCTTGATGGCTAAATATGCAGAACCATCGTTCAACTCGGGGAATTCGTCTAACTCCGATATCATCAGCGTCATGAGTGCCGGACTTACTTTTCGTGTAAAATAATCTTTTATAAATTCGCTTTGAGCCTCTGTTACTTCCTCTTCATTAATGATGTAGATGTTTTCTTTCTCCAGCTCGGCTTCTACTTGTTGGAGAATCGTAAAGCTATGTGCTTGTAATTTGATAACCCTCTTAGTAATCTCCTCCAACAACTCGGCTGCTGCAATACCTCCCAATTGATTCTTCCCTACTTTTCCTGCATCCACAATACGCTTAACAGTGGCATACCTTACTTTGAAAAACTCATCTAGATTATTGGAGAAAATTCCAATAAAGCGAAGGCGTTCAATAAGTGGAACTGTAGGATCTTCCGCTTCTTGTAAAACCCGTGCATTAAATTGAAGCCAACTCAGCTCCCGATTGAGATACTTATTTTGCTGATCTTTTGAAATTATGGTGGTGGTCATGTATTATTTTAGGTGTTTAGGGAATACAGTTAGCTTGGTGGTTCCTGTCACGATATCGCTCCAGCTATCTACATCAAATTCGAGTTGAACAAAACCACAAGTTGGAACATTATCAATATAACTATTTCCCAACATATTTGCAACGCTGGTAAAGGCGTGATTATGCCCTACAATCATTACAATATCGTCGCTATTTTTATTATTTTTAATAATATCGATCACTTTATGCCCGCTAAAATCATACAGGTTATGATTCGATTTAAAGTTTTTATCATTTACTTGAAAAGCATCTTTAAAATACTGAGCCGTTGAAAAAGCTCTCACAGCATCACTACTAATTATAAGGTCTGGTGCCTTCACCTGCTTACTGATATAATTTGAAACCAAGCGACCATCGTTCATTCCTCTTTTTTTTAAGGGTCTTTTATGATCTATAACGTCGTGCTTCCAAGATGATTTGGCATGGCGCACCATATAAAGTGTTTTCATTTTATAAATTTATTCTATTATGCATTGAAATCTTCTTCCTTCGGAAACCTAAATACCTACAAGAATTGATTTTAAGAGATGTAACCTCATTAAGGTTGCAAACGCTTCATTACCCACTGGTCTTTTTCGATATTGTATCGAATTCTATCATGGAGCCTACTTTTTCTACCCTGCCAAAATTCATACGATAATGGTTCTACATTGAACCCACCCCAATTTTTTGGCTTCGGAATTTCTTGTCCTTCATATTTAGCTTCCAAATCTTTTAGGCGGTGTTCTAGTAACTCCCTGCTCTCAATATAGTTAGACTGGTCAGAAACCAAAGCGCCTAGCCTACTCTCACGGGGTCGTTTATTAAAGTAATTAAGTGAACGCTCTTCCGAAACTTTCGTGGCTATACCCTTGATAATGATCTGCCTTTCTAGTTCTGGCCAAAAAAAGGAAATACATACATGGGGATTGTACTCAATTGCTTGTCCTTTTTCACTATTATAATTGGTGTAAAAAACAAACCCCTGCGCGTTGTACTCTTTTAATAAAACAATTCTACTGCCAGGAAACCCATCTGCACCATAAGTGCTCACCGTCATAGCATTAGGCTCATCTACAATACCAGACGTTTCCGCCTCGTTAAACCAAGTGGTAAATTGATCCATTGGATCTTGTGCCGCATTTTCTTCGGTTAGCGCCCCTTTTTCGTACGATTTTCGGTAATGGTGTAGGTCTTTGCTCATATCAAAAATTATATAAGCAAGTTACGAAGATTGCTCGAAACCATAAAACCACTTGCGCGTTAACTTTGGGTTAATTAAAGCTCTTGTTCGTCAAAACAAAACTGTTTTTGGAGTTAGGTAGTTTCAGAAGTAAAAAACCATTTAATTTTTGACAAACATAAAAGTCTTCTTTCTCTCAAATTGAATAAGGTACACTCCATCCAACAAATGAGCAACATCAATTTGATCGTCAATTCCTAGTTTACCCCGCAGTATCTCTTGCCCAATAGTATTATAGATTATATAAGAGACAGGCTCTGCCATAGGAGATAATTGAATAGATGAACTCGACGGATTCGGAAATAATTGAGCTTTGGCTAAAATGGACACCTCTTCAACGGATAGAACGACCTCGGTTTTCGCAATTTTATCTTGCTCTGGCATTACTATATACATTGTACTACCATCAAAGGATACATCAGTAGCGCCATCTACCCCGCTCGCAACTTCCACCCGAGTAGCAGGTATAACATCCAAGGCTATTTTCCCTACTCTACCAGAAGAAGGCTCAGCAACATATAACTCATTAGCAGCGATCCTCATAGCATTTGGTTGTCCAAAGCCGGAAGCAACTTGGACGGTTGTGGGAGGGTTTTGGGTGAGATCTGCTTTCATAATAGTACCCTGTCCAGATTTAGAGTAATACAAATCGGTACCCGATAATGCTAACCCTATTGGATTATTATCGTTCACCAAAGTAATCTTTACTGGAAAAGGATCGGAAATATCAAGGCGATAAATACTGTCTTCGTTAATATCGGTCACATATAACATATTACCATCTAATAAAAGCACGTTTGGCGAATTGAGACCCGAAAGTACCAATTGAGGAATTGGGTCCGGATCTGTTACGTCTATCTTTACGATGCGACCTCCATCAAATTCGGCTATGTACATACTGTTGCCATCCAATGCCATCCCTTGAGGACGAAACAAACCATCCACCACGGTTACAGGCACCGGATTGGAGTCCGTAATATTGATTTTCGAAATCCTATCTGCTTCTGAAAAGTACAGGGTATTCCCACTTCTAAGAAGTCTGAATGGTTCATCCAAATTAAGTACCACATCCTCTACTTGAGCGTTTAGGGCTACTGTGGAAAAAAAGAGAAAAGAAATCAGAACGTATATCTTATTCATAATAAATTAGTTTGTTATAAAGGTATTTAAATGAAATGAATTAATCACACCATCACAATTCCCTTCCATGACTTTCAAATGAAAATTTCAGAAATAGTACTATCATAGAAAAACAACTTAAAAATCTAACCGCAAATTATCTTTTTACAAATTTGATTGCACCGAAATTCTCCAATTGAAGAAAATACAATCCTGCAGATAAATCTTCAATATTTAATTTGGAAGAAACTTCAAAAACCCCATGTTTTAGAACGACTCCAAGCGAATTAAACACTTGATATTTCAACCTATCTACATCTCCTGTTACATTAATATCGTTAGCCGCTGGATTGGGATAGATCACGCTAGTGTTTAACCAAAAATCTTCTATCGCAAACGAACAATTTTTTGAGTAACTAATTTGATTATCCACAAGCCACGTACTGTAAGGAGGCTCGTTGTTATTAGCAGCTATAGCATCGTCTACTTGAATACACAACAAAGAGGGGTTGGTTCTAGCCCGCATAAAGCTAAGCTGGTCATTGTTTCCATTTTGCAGATTTAATTCCGAAATATTCGTGTTATCAAGTGATATACTGGACAAATTAATTAGACTACTTAAATCAAGTGTTTGGAAATTATTCGAAATTCCGCCGACGATTGCATTCAACTCCCCTAACCATAAAGATCTAACTGCCAAATTATTGGATAAATTCAACGCCGTTAAATTGCAATAAACTACGTCGAGCACCTCTAGGTTCACATTCTGCGATAAATCCAGTGTATTTAGGGTATATAGATAAGGACAATACAACTCCTTTAAAGCTAGGTTGTTGGTTAAATCAAGCTCAGTAAGGTCGTTAAATATGCCTACATCATAGTTGGGGTTTCCTATATATAATATTTCCAAGCTGGTGTTTTGACTTAAATCAATTTCAGTAATACCACTATTTGAACAGTTAAGAAATTCAAGATTTGCATTAGCTGTTACATCTAATTGATATAAATCGCTACTAAAATTCAAGTCTAAATACTTAAGATTTGTGTTGCTAGATAAGTCTAAAACTGATAAAAAGGTATAAGTTGCTTCTAATTTCTCTAAAGAAGAAAAGTCCTGAATCCCTGTTAAATCTGTTATTCCTGTCTCATTTAGATCGAGCTCGATAACAGCCGCGATATCTGCGGTAAATACTTGACCATTTACCACACCATCGCTATCGATGTTTAGATCTATGAGCTCTTGTTCGAACGAGGCATCTGGAATAAGAGTCACTTGCGCCTGAATACTAATAGACCACATTGTAACTAGCATAAACAATATTCTTCTCATTGGTCAGCAATTTTATTTCAATATAGAGAATTTAATTTAAGATGTTAGCTTGGATCGGTATTCGCTCGGTCTTCAATTATAAAATGTTTACCGTCCTCTGCCAATTCTACATTATGAAAAATTGTCTGAGCTTCCCTTCTGAAATTTTCCAACTCCCCATATCTGCCCGAATAATGACCTAAAATCAATGTTCCTACTTCTGCTTGCTTGGCAATAGATGCAGCCTCACTGGCCGTACTATGGCCCGTTTTAAGAGCAAGGTGATGATGCTCGTCAAGAAATGTAGATTCGTGATAGAGGGCTGTGACATTTTTAATTTGTGTAGTAAGCTCCGGAAAATAGGCTGTGTCGCTGCAATATGCATAGGACTTGGCAGGATCAGGGTCGAAAGTAATCTGTGCATTTGGAATTAACACACCTTCCATATTTTCAATATCGAACCCTTGCTTAGCCTTACTAAAATAACTTTGGTCGATGTGGGCCTTTACAGCCGCTTCCAAATTAAGTCCGCGCTCACCTAGCTTTTCTCTAAACAAGAAACCATTGCAGTAAATTCTATGCTTTAGAGGAATGGTTGTAACTGAAATTTTCTCATCCTCAAATAATAGCGTCGGTTCGTCACTATCCAGTTCATGAAATAATAATGAATAATTGGTCCAACTCTTCCCTAACTTAAGCTGAAGTGTTACAGCTTCCTTTATACCCTTTGGACCGTAAATATGAAGGTCTGCGTCTCTTCCTAAAAGTCTAAAGGTAGAAATGAGTCCAACCAGCCCAAAGAAATGATCTCCATGCAAATGTGAAATGAAAATATGCTTGATCCTAGCAAATTTCACCTTAAACTTTCTTAGCTGCACCTGTGTTCCTTCTCCACAGTCTATCAAGAATAAATGTCCGCGAACTTCCAATACCTGTGCCGTAGGATTAGCATCCCAACGCGGAGTAGCTGAATGGCAGCCTAAAATAGTTAGCTTCATTTAAATTTTCAATTAAAGAACAAGCCCATAAAAGTGATCGCTTGGCTTATTTTAAGGATCTATCCGGTTTTTAAAACCCTAAATCTCGTTCTATTTCTTCCATTTCTACAATGTCGCCAGCCTCCACCAATGTTGGAACAACAACCATTTCAAAAGGGACTTCGTCTACATCTATGCCGTCATTAACAATTACAAACGAATGTTTCGTGGATCGATGATAGGTGGATAGTTTTAGAAAAGCTAACAGTTCTGGTAATTTTAAAGAATTGTATTTGAGTAGGTCAATTACCAAATTCTGAGTTTCATATTTCATCGGAACGATTTTTTCAAGATACTCAGCAAAATTTTGAACGTCATCACGCTCATCGGCCAATATTGTATAACTGTCTTTTACACTAATCTTCATTATGCTTAATTTTAGATGCGAGTAAATACAAAACCGCCATCCTCACTGCTACTCCATTTTGAACTTGATCGAGGATAATCGCTTGTCCGCTATCGGCCACCTCCGTTGTAATCTCTACTCCTCTGTTAATAGGTCCTGGATGCATTACAACTATTTCCTTGTCTAAGGATTGTAGCAGCTCCATATGGAGACCATATTGCTGGGTATATTCTCTGGTAGTTGGAAAATAACTGATATCCATGCGTTCATTTTGAACGCGCAGCATATTCGCTACATCGCACCAGTTCAGCGCTTTTTGTAAATTAGACTCTACTTCTACTCCTAATTTTTCAATATATTTTGGAATAAGGGTTTTTGGACCGCAAACTTTCACTTTTGCCCCCAACTTCTGTAATGCAAAAATATTACTTAATGCTACTCTTGAATGTAAAATATCGCCTACAATCACTACATTTTTCCCCGCCACATCACCCAACCGTTCTCGAATGGAATAAGTATCTAACAAGGCCTGAGTTGGATGTTCATGAGCCCCGTCTCCTGCATTTACAATGCTAGCATTGATGTGTTTTGAAAGAAATACGCCTGCCCCTGGATTAGGATGACGCATCACTACCATATCAACTTTCATGGAAAGAATATTGTTCACCGTGTCGATCAAGGTTTCTCCTTTTTTAACCGATGATGAAGCCGCAGAAAAGTTGACTACATCTGCAGAAAGTCGCTTCTCGGCTAACTCAAATGAAAGTCTTGTGCGTGTGCTATTTTCGAAAAATAAATTAGCGATTGTAATATCGCGAAGAGAAGGTACTTTTTTAATAGGGCGATTAATCACTTCTTTAAAATGATCTGCCGTTTCGAAGATGAGCTGTATGTCCGCTTCGGTAATATATTTGATTCCTAATAAGTGGTTTACACTTAGTTCCATTGTTCAGTATTCAGTTAGTAATGATGGTTCGCTGATTAAGTGAACCAAAATTGCCATTATTCTTATTTGTTGACCAGATAAACCGCATCCTTACCATCATTTTCTTTCCAGTGTACCAGGACTTTTTCATCTCCAATAGCATCTACTTGTCTACCACGGTAATCTGGCTGGATAGGAAGATGTCTACTAAACCTCCTATCTATTAAAGTGAGTAATTCAATTTCTAATGGGCGACCAAAAGATTGTATTGCCGTTAATCCAGAGCGAATACTTCTACCTGTATACAGGACATCGTCTATAAAAACAACCTTTTTACCTTCTACGATAAAGTCTATTTTGGTTTTATTGGCTTCTAGAGGCTTTCCACTTCTTCGGAAATCGTCTCGATAAAACGTAATATCAAGATAACCCAACTTTACATTTATAATTTTGTAGTCAACTTCAAGGATTTTCTTCAGACGTTCGGCCAAATAAACTCCTCTTGGCTGGATTCCAATTAAAACGGTATGGTCAAAAGTATCGTGATTTTCAATTAATTGACAAGCCAGTCTTTGAAGTGCGATGTGAACTTCGGTTGCGTTGAGTAACACTTTTTGGCTCATAGAAAAGATCTGAATGATGATTCAGGATACAAATTTAGGTGTTTTAATTTAAAAAAAGATCCTAAAACGAGAAAGTGTGATAAAATTGGATTTTATCACACTTTAATTCTTAAACTATACTGTTAGTAGTTATTTCTTGATAACCATCTTATTTACAAATGCTTCTTCTCCTTCAAATGAAATTTTAAACACATACACTCCGTTCGGTAATTCACTAATATCTAAGGTAGAAGACTCGAGATTTTCGAATTGCTTCACCAATCTTCCATCCACCGAGTAAACCGCTACTTCATTTAAATTAGAAATGGCTTTATGAGATATGGTAATCACTCCTTGCGAAGGGTTTGGGTGAAGTTTCACTTCATTTAAGTCTAATTCTATTGAATCAACAGAAAGAGATGCACAGTTGTCCATTAAGCCCTGTACCGCATTATTTACATTAAGCCTTCCTCCTGTTGTTGTAATGCCTTCTAGAGAAGGATTAGGGTCTACTCCTGCAAAAATATAGTCTCTAACAAGTCTAGCAGCTTGTGCCGGATCTGTTATCGCTAAGTCTGCAAAGTTTTGACAAGGCGCAGAATACAGCAACGCAATAGTTCCAGTAACATGAGGTGTTGCTCCAGATGTACCTCCAAAACCACCATAACTATTTCCTAAAGCAGTAGTATATGCTCCTGCCCCTGGTGCACCAAGATCAATAGTTTCTAAGCCGTATCCAGCATTTACCACTTTATTATCTGTAATATCGGTATTGGTTACCGATATAAGATATTCACTAGGACAAGCTGTTGGAAGATCTCCTATAATATCTACATTCTGATTACCATTAATAGTAGCTCCACAGCTCAAAATTCCGTTTTCTCCTAAAGTATCATAAAGAGCACACCAAAGTGGTGCGTCGTTTGGATCACCAAAATCTACACCCCAAGAAGCATTGGTCGATACTACAAAAGCGCCATCTGTTCCTCCACTAGAGTTATAAAGCATTCTTGCTTCTAAAGCATAACTATAAGCTTCAATTACTTTAGCTTCGTTGGTATTAAAATTGTTCTTAATCACCATCACTTTTACATCCCAGTTCACACCAGCAACGCCTACACCATTGTTTCCTTTGGCTCCCACAATTCCTGCTACTGGAGTTCCATGCCCCCCTCCAGAAATATTATCGGAGTTTGTAACAATACTCCATCCAAGAAAATCGTCCACATATCCGTTTCCATCGTCATCAATACCGTTGGAGGCAATTTCAGCATCATTGGTCCATAAATTATCCTCAAAATCATCATGATTTAAATCAATCCCATCATCCAATACAGCGGCTACAATAACATTTCCGTTCATGGTAGTTCCTCCCGTGGTTATATCCCAAGCGTCATCGGCATCAATATCCTTATCGTTTTCTTGGAAATATTGCCATTGATTACCATATAAGACATCGTCTGGCGTAGTAGCTCGATTGCTCACTTTGTGGTTTTTCTGAGCTACGAGCACGTCGTCATTTCTATAAAGAACGTTGATCGCTTCATTCTCAGACATTTCCGAAGAATTAAGGCGCAGCAACCAAATATTCATCGGTTTAGATATTAATTGTGCGCTAGCAATAGAAAGTGCGTTTTCTGCTGCTAACCCCTCTGCGCTATTAATATTTTCTTTTAGTTGTACAAGGACTTCATTCGCCTCGTATTGAGCTTGTTGTTGACCTAAAGAAAGGAAGCCCACAAAGAGCAACGGAATTAGAATTAATTTTTTCATAGTGGTTTGTTTTTATTTTTCTCTTATTATAACTTCTTTGTTTGTTTGAGCTTCTTTAACCAAACTGGATTCCTTTAATAATCGAACCAAAGTGGTATCACTAACCTTCGCGGTATCGAATGTAAAAAGATAGATGTTCATAGGTCGGCTTACCTTCTTTTGCTCCTTAAGTGCGTATTGCGCAAATTGATTCTCCAGTTTACCTCTCGTACTATCGCTGTAGAGTTGTACTAAAACCGTTCGACCCTCAACTTTGTTGCTAACGTCATGGCCTTTGCATCCAGTACAAAGCGCGATTAATACAATTAGAAAGGGAACTATTAATTTCTTAGTCAGTTTAATCATAGTATAAAACTAGGTAAAAAGCAGGCGGTTTAGAAGCTACATTAGAAAACTCTGAGAAAATAAATGATAAAATCGCCCCTTCTAGGATAAATAATTGATCGATTGGACCATGAATAGATAAGATGGCTTACGTTCTTCGCCATGGGACATAAAAAAAGCCCCTTCATTTCTGAAAGGGCTTCTGTATAATTAAAATGAAAGGAATTAACTCTTCCCGTCCATTTTATCTTTAAGAGCTTGAAGAGCAGAGTTAGCATCCCCTAAAGTTGGTTTTGCTTCGTCAGCTTGCTTTTGTGCTTTCTTAGCAGCTTGCTTAACAATTTTTGCTTCTTCTTCTTTATGGATCGTCATGTGAGATGCAACCACTTTCTTGAATTCTTTGTTGAATTCAATTATTTGGAATTCTGCTTCTTCACCTTTTACAAGATCACTACCGTCTTCTTTCTCTAAGTGACGCTTCGGCACAAATGCCGTAATGTCCTCATTGAAATTGATAACAGCTCCTTTGTCAACCATCTCATCAATGCTAGCAGTGTGCTTAGAACCTACTGCGAACTCATCAGAATACTTATCCCAAGGGTTCTCTGTAGTTTGCTTATGACCTAAACTAAGTTTACGTCCTTCTACATCTAATTCTAATACAACTACTTCTAAAGTGTCACTAATATTAGTGAATTCACTTGGGTGCTTCACTTTCTTAGTCCAAGATAGATCGCTAATGTAGATCAATCCATCAATACCTTCTTCTAGCTCTACAAATACACCAAAGTTTGTAAAGTTTCTCACAATACCAGAATGCGTAGATCCTACAGGGTATTTAGTAGTGATATCTGTCCATGGATCTGGAGTCAATTGCTTGATACCAAGACTCATCTTACGCTCTTCTCTATCTAAAGTTAAGATTTGCGCATTTACTTTATCACCAACATTTACGAAATCTTGTGCACTACGCAAGTGTGTAGACCAAGACATTTCGCTCACGTGAATTAATCCTTCAACTCCTTCAGCAACTTCGATAAATGCACCGTAATCTGCGATTACAACTACTTTACCTTCTACATTATCACCAACTTTCAACTCTTCTCCAAGAGCATCCCATGGATGAGCGTTCAATTGCTTAAGACCTAATTGGATTCTAGTTTTATCTTCGTCGAAATCAAGGATTACAACGTTTAATTTCTGATCTAGCTCTACAATCTCGTTCGGGTGGTTGATACGAGACCAAGAAAGATCTGTAATGTGTACCAATCCATCAACACCACCAAGATCAACAAATACTCCATAAGATGTAATGTTTTTAACAACACCTTCAAGTACCTGACCTTTTTCAAGCTGACCAATAATTTCTTTTTTCTGCTCTTCGATATCTGCTTCGATAAGCGCTTTGTGAGAAACTACTACGTTTTTGAATTCGTGGTTAATCTTCACAACTTTAAATTCCATTGTTTTACCAACGTATACGTCGTAATCACGGATTGGCTTCACGTCGATCTGAGATCCTGGCAAGAATGCCTCGATTCCAAATACGTCTACGATCATACCACCTTTTGTACGACATTTTACGAAACCGTTTACAACAGTTGCTTCGTCATGAGCTGCATTTACTCTATCCCAAGCCTTAATAGTTCTAGCCTTACGGTGAGAAAGAATCAATTGTCCAGTTGCGTCTTCACGAACGTCGATCAATACTTCTACCTTGTCTCCAACTTTAAGATCTGGATTGTAACGGAACTCGTTTAAAGAGATAACACCTTCACTTTTCGCGTTGATGTCAATAATTACATCACGATCTGTAAGATAAATCACTTCTCCTTCTACTACTTCGTCATCCAAAGTATCTACAAAGTTCTCTGCTACTAATTTTTCAAACTCTTCTAACTGCTGACCATCTACAGGATCAATTCCTTCTTCGTAGTTGTGCCAGTTAAAATCGTTTAAGAATTTTTCAGGATTGCTTTCTTTTAAAGAAACTTCCTGTTTTGGTTGCTCAACTGCAGCTTGTTCTTCTACTACAGCTTCTGCTTTTTCTGCTTTATCAGCCATTTGTTAATGAGCGTCTTTTGAGGTATTCAATTAAGATATTGAACAAGCCTCTAAAGGACGTTTTTGTATTCTGTGTTCTTTCTGAAATGTTAAGCAACAAGCCCACAGAAGGGTTATGTTTTTTTAGTTTATATGCCTTTCATTTCAGATAATATTGCTAAAAGGACTTTATTCTCTAGAGCACATGTGCCTAAGAGGGGTGCAAAAATACATCTTCTTTTTTGATTTTCAAAGAGATATTGAGAAATTTGAGATTCAGAAATTGGTTAAAAATACCATCGAATAAAATTCTAACTATCAATACGTTATACTAGTTGGGAGCGTCCCTGCTTCAACCACTCAAAATGTAGTTCTGTTTGCCTCACTTTCGATGGTGTTAAAGCCATCATCGTCAAGCGAAAAGGAAGCAGGGTCGGGCTTTCGCTACTCGCTTCCTAGACAAGACCTGTTATGAACAATTTTATGATTTCAATAAAAGGAGCCCCTGCTCTCCGAAGCTCTGGCGAAGGAGAGCTCAAACATGCCACTTTATCCCTCGCTCAAAATTTTATTATCTTTAGAAAACATATAACACCAACCTCCCATGAAAAAATTAATCCTTCTCTTCTTTGTCGTTTGCACCTGCAGTCTTAGTGCTCAAAATAAGTTGTCCAAGCACAAAAAGGACATTGCTGCCTCCGTAAAAAAGCATGAACAAAAACTAATCGAACTCAGCGATGAAATTTGGGCCAATGCAGAAATCGCTTTTAAAGAAACCAAATCGTCTAAACTTCTCGCAGACTATGCCGAGCAGAATGGCTTCACTGTCGAAAGAGGTGTCGCAGGAATGCCAACCGCCTTTGTGGCAACCTACGGAAAAGGAAAGCCCGTGATAAGTGTGCTAGGCGAATTCGACGCACTTCCAGGTATCTCTCAAAAAGCACAACCCACCAAAGAACCACTCAATGAAGGAGCTGGAGGACATGGTTGCGGTCACAATCTATTTGGAAGCGGAAGTTTAGGAGCTGCTATTGCGATAAAGGAGCTCATGGAGGCTGGAAAAATAAAAGGGACTATCAAGTTTATGGGAACTCCCGCGGAAGAAAAATTCTTCGGAAAACTCTGGATGGTGGAAGCTGGTCTTTGGAATGATGTAGATGTTAATATGAGCTGGCACCCTTCAGCAGAAATAAAAGCAGATGTACAAAGTAGTTTAGCATTGGTCGATTTTATTGTAGAATTTCATGGTCAGGCCGCCCATGCTGCCGGAGATCCATGGAACGGACGTAGTGCAAGTGACGCGCTAGAACTTTACACCACAGGAATTAATTATTATCGAGAACATGTAAAACCAACGGTTCGAATGCATTATCATATACAAGATGGCGGACAAGTGGTGAATGTAGTCCCAGATTACAGTAAGCTCTGGGTGAGAGTGAGAAATACCGACCGCGAAGGAATGATGCCTGTATACGAACAGGTAGTAAAAATGGCGGAAGGTGCTGCTATCATGGCGAACGTAGATTATGAAGTTTCTTTGGTTTCTGGGTTGCATGAAGTTCTAGTGAATAGAACTGGTGGAGCTATTATGCAAAAAAACCTGGAATTATTAGGGCCAATTATGTATACAGAACGTGAAATTGCATTCGGAAAAAAAATACAGGAGGTCACTCAAAAACCTCAGGTGGGTATGGATAGTACTATAAAACCATTGGAAGAAACCAAGGAACATCCAGGCGGCGGATCTACAGATGTAGGTGACGTAAGTTGGAATGTTGCTAATATCAATTTAGGTGTAACTACGGCGCCAAAAGATACCCCTTGGCATTCTTGGGCTGTTGTTTCTTGTGGAGGAATGTCTATTGGACACAAAGGAATGTTATATGCCTCCAATGCACTTGCCATGACTATGCTCGATCTATACGAAGACCCAAAAAAGGTTGAGGCCGTAAAAGCCGAGTACAAAGAGCGAAAAGGAAATTATGAATATCGAGCAATAATTCCTCCTGGGCCACCACCTATTAATAAGGACTGATATTCTAAACGTGAGGCTTCAGAAGAAATTAAAGTTTGATTTTTCACTTGCCTCATTTATAATGTAACGGCTAAAGGTAAAATTTTCTGTAATACCCAATATTTTTATAAAATGAAGACAACCCCCTATTCAAAGGGGGTTTCATCGTTATTTACATTTATTGTTCTGCTAAAATTTGTTAATAATTGTTAAAATAGTACTTTGTAATGCATAGTACTGTAACATTTTTATTTAAGTGTCGTCTATTATATAAACACTTGAAAAATTAATCATTTGTTTTAAACCAACATTCATCAATCAATCAATTATTCATCAATCAAAAAAACGAACAATCATGAGAACATTAAACAGTAACAACTTGACAGAATCACCTAGAAACAGTAAATCATTCAACTGGAATTCTAAAAGAAGGTTTAGATAATCTTCTTTACCAAAACAACCAAACATCAATCCCCCTGTGCTGAAGCTGCAGGGAACCAATCAAAAATCATCAATCAAAAAAACGAACAATCATGAGAACATTAAACAGTAACAACTTGACAGAATCACCTAGAAACAGTAAATCATTTAACTGGAATTCGAAAAGACGCTTTAGATAGTCTTACTCCACAAAAAACAACCTTTAAATCAACTACCATGAAACTAGCACAGAACATTCACAAAGTAATGAAGCGAGGAGCGCAGCGGAGGGATCTATTTCTTTTTAAGACGAATGACGCTGGTTACAAAACCGAAGCTTGGCACGAAATTAATAATCCGTATGTATTATAATTCCAAGGCTAAATAAAAAAAGACCGTCTTTAATTGAGACGGTCTTTTTTTATGGTGTTTTCTGAATTCGAGAATTCCTTAAATCCTACCAGCAATTCTATCCTGCGCCAGTTGAAGCAATACATGAAACTGGTCGTCTATATTCATTTCACTATTATCTATAACAATCGCTCCCTCTGCTTTTCGCAAAGGAGAGTCTTCCCTAGTGGAATCTATTTCATCTCGATTAGTCACATTCTGAAATACTTCTTCATAGGTTATTTCATCTCCACGAGCCACTAACTCATCATAACGTCTTTGAGCTCTAACTTCGGGAGAGGCAGTCATAAAGATTTTTAGCTGCGCATTTGGAAAGACAACTGTTGCAATATCGCGTCCATCCATCACAATTCCTTGTCCGTTATCCATCGCTCGCTGCTGTTCAACTAGTTTCTTTCTCACTTCTGAAATAGCTGCTACCGGACTTACCAATTCAGACACTTCCAACGTTCTGATCTGCTTTTCTACGTTTTCTCCATTCAAGAAAATTTCTGCTTTGCCTTCATCGTTCTTCACAAATTTTAAAGAAATAGACGGCAATGCATCTATTAAACTTTCCGAAGAAAAATTCTCCTTAAAAATTAGTTGGTTGCGAATTCCGTATAAAGTAACTGCTCTATACATGGCACCTGTATCTACATAAATATAATTGAGATAATCTGCCAGCTGCTTAGCTAAAGTGCTCTTTCCTGTAGAAGAATAACCATCGATGGCAATGGTAATTTTACCCATTATTGTAAGTTTACATTCAATCCAAAATAACTAGATGCGGCTGCCGTACTAAATTGTGAATAGGAATAGCTGAGTCTGATCTTATTAAATTTAATAGAAAAACCACCACTCAAGCCAGCAAAAGCTCGTTGTTCTACAATTCGCAATTCCTCTGCCCTTCTCACATTGTAGCCCAAACGTAGATTAAATCCACTTTCTGGGAACAATTCAATCCCGAAAATCATATGGCGAAACGCATTATCAACAAAAGTAACTTTTTCTGAAGTAGTATTCCCTTCCAAATCACTCTCATCACGATTTGGGTTAGAGAACGCAACATCCCATTGCTGCATGTTTTCCAACGTAAAATGCCAACGAATTGGTATGTTTTGTAGGGTTTGGGAAATTCCAAGAATTACTTCGAATGGTAATTTCTCAATAGTGTTTTCGTAAGGTGTGATCTGAGTTCCAATGTTCCTTCCAACTGCCGTAATGTGCAAATCCCAGTCGTCATAGACATACATCACCGCAACATCTGCAGCAACTCCAAAGGAAGAATATTGTTCTAATTTGGAAGATATTAGCTTTACATTACCACCAATGTGGAAATTTGTAAATGCAACATTTCTAGCATGTCCAACAGAAAGAGCTACTTCACCACCACTAAATTCACTAGTCGCATTTCCTTGTTCGTCATAACCATCGAAACTACCATAATTAACGTAAGTAGCTCCTAAATGCAATACCTGCGTGCGCCTATCCCATAAATAAGCATAGGCAGCAGTTCCGTAATTTACATCTCCTAAATAGTTGGTGTAATTGACAGACAACTGGTTGTCCATCGCCGGATTGATACTTGCGGGATTAAAAAGGGCCTGTGTAGGGTCATAATCGTAATTAGTGACCACCTTCCCCCCTAGAGCAGCTTGCCTTGGAGAATTCAAAAGATTAAGGAATTGATAGGTAGACTGCCCTCCAACTTGCGCATAGGCTGCAGCTGTAAAACATAGGGCAAATAAAAAAACAAGCTTTTGCTTCATTAAGATCAATGACTTTCCTTGAATTCTAAAACGATTACAATGATAATTTATTTTCGGCAGTGTTACTAATTATGAATTATGATTTAAAATATATAATTGTCTGCCGAAATAAAATTCATAAAATGCTTGCCTATAATTTCTTAGCATTTTTGACCTTCTGTTTTGTAATAGCCAAATCTAAAACATCGCTCATATCTTTAACGTAATGAAAGGTCAAACCTTTCAAATATTCGGCTTTTATTTCTTCTATATCCCGTCGATTATCCTCACAAAGCAAAATTTCTTTAATCCTGGCGCGCTTGGCAGCCAATATTTTTTCTTTAATTCCTCCTACTGGGAGTACTTTCCCTCTCAAAGTAATCTCGCCCGTCATTGCTAGACTTTTCTTTACTTTTCGTTGGGTGAATAACGACACCAAGGAAGTTAACATTGTAATACCTGCACTAGGCCCATCTTTTGGAGTGGCACCTTCAGGCACGTGAATGTGTACATCGTATTTATCGAATACTTCAGGATTTACACCTAACTCTTTACTATTAGATTTGATATATTCTAACGCAATGGTCGCGCTCTCCTTCATTACAGTACCAAGATTCCCCGTCATAGTAAGCTTTCCTTTACCTTTTGAAATAGCCGATTCTATGAATAAGATATCTCCTCCTACCCTTGTCCAAGCTAATCCGGTAACTACTCCAGCTACATCGTTGTTCTCGTATTTATCGCGTTCCATTCTTGGTGCGCCTAATACTTCGATAATTACTTCATTGGTTACTTTTACTTCATACTTCTCTTCCATAGCAATATTCATAGCTGCATAACGCACCATTTTTGCTATTTGTTTTTCCAAAGAACGAACCCCACTCTCTCTTGTATACCCTTCCACTATTTTTTCTAATTGGGCTTTGCCAATTTTTAAATGTGCTGGTTTTAGGCCGTGTTCTTCCAGTTGCTTGGGAAGTAAATGTCGCTTCGCTATCTCCACCTTTTCTTCAATGGTATATCCAGATACATTGATAATTTCCATTCGATCGAGCAATGCAGGCTGAATGGTACTTAAACTATTAGAAGTTGCGATAAACATCACTTTAGAAAGATCATAGCCAAGCTCCAAGAAATTGTCGTAGAAAGCGTTATTTTGTTCTGGATCTAACACCTCTAGCATTGCAGAGGAAGGGTCTCCCTGACTTCCAACAGACAGCTTATCGATTTCATCTAGAACGAATACCGGATTGCTGGTCTTCACCTTTTTCACATTTTTTATAATTCTCCCTGGCATAGCACCAATGTAGGTCTTGCGATGACCACGTATTTCTGCTTCGTCGCGTAAACCTCCTAGAGACATTCGAACATACTTTCTACCAAGTGCTTCTGCAACCGACTTACCCAATGATGTCTTTCCAACACCTGGAGGTCCATAAAGACATAAAATTGGGGATTTCATGTCGTTCCTCAGCTTTAGTACCGCTAGATATTCAATAATCCGTTTTTTAACATCATCCAATCCGTAGTGATCGCGATCCAAAATTTTTCGCGCTCTCTTTAGATCAAATTTATCCACACTGTATTCATTCCATGGAAGCTCCAAGAGAAGATCCAAATAATTTTTTTGAATGGAAAACTCTGCTACTTGCGGGTTCATGCGCTGTATTTTCGAGAGTTCCTTTTCAAAATGTTTGGCCGTTTCTTCATTCCATTTCTTGGTTTTACCTCTTGCTCTCATTACCTCGATCTCAGCCTCATGAGAAGATCCACCCAATTCTTCCTGAATGGTTTTCATCTGTTGATGCAGAAAATACTCACGTTGTTGCTTATTGATGTCGGTCTCCACTTTGGATTGAATATCCATTTTAAGTGAAAGCTTCTGTAACTCTAGGTTCATGTAGCGCAATGTCTCGAGCGCGCGTTCCTTTAGATCATTAATTTCTAATAGCTTTTGTTTTTCTTCTACTGAAATATTCAGATTTGAAGAAACGAAATTGATAAGAAACGAATTACTTTCAATATTTTTTATGGCGAAAGCTGCATCTGAAGGAATATTAGGACTGTCATTAATAATATCCAATGCCAACTCCTTTATCGAATCTATGATCGCTCCAAATTCTTTATTATCGGTAACAGGACGAGCCTCTGCCACTTCATTAATGGTAGCCGTTAAATAGGGCTCTGAAGTAACCATCTGGTTCACTTCAAAACGTTTTTTACCTTGTATGATAACGGTGGTATTACCATCAGGCATCTTTAATACACGAAGAATTCTCGCAACGGTACCTACTCTATTAATGTCGTCCATGCCAGGATTCTCCTTGCTCTCGTCAATTTGAGAAACCACACCTATCACTTTATTCCCCTTATTAGTCTCATTGATAAGTTTGATCGATTTATCACGACCTGCGGTAATAGGAATTACTACTCCGGGAAACAATACCGTATTTTTTAAAGGCAAAATTGGAAGAGTTTCAGGCAATTCTTCCTTTGCCATTGCGTCTTCGTCTTCTGGAGTCATCAACGGAATTAATTCTGCATCTTCATTCAACTCGGTAAATGACAAACTGTCGAGGGTTCTTATTTTTGATTTAGTCATACTATTATTTGAGACATTCTGTCATAAAAAAAACAATCAGAAGTATCTTCTTTTTTATCTTAGATGTAAATTTTAAGGCAAAACCGCTATAATCAATCGTTTAGAGGAACTGCTTATTACTATAAAGTCAATTGTTGTGCCACTCCAACGATTTTTTTCGGAATTAAGTGTAACAATATATAAAACAAGACATCTCTACAATAAACCATCAAGAATTTTTGACACTAACCAATCAAAATATTGAATCGTTACTCGCTCTTTGTAAAGACGGAAACCAATTGGCGCAATTGGAGGTGTATAATCGCTACCAAAAAGGGATGTACAACGTATCACTTCGAATTGTAAAAAATTCGGCCGAAGCGGAAGATGTGATGCAAGAATCATTCATTACAGCTTTCAGTAAGTTAGACACTTTTAAAGGAACGGCCACTTTTGGTTCATGGTTAAAACGAATTGTAGTGAACAACAGTATTGCGCAATACCGAAAGTCACAACGATTTGTAGACATGGATGAGGAAAATTTCAGTAATGAAATTGAAGAAACGATGGAACGAACCAATGAAGATTATCGCGACGTGAGGACGCAACAGCTAGTACAAGCTATGGATCTTCTAAATACAAGTTACAAAACAATTATATCCCTTCACTTTATAGAAGGTTATGATTATGAGGAAATTTGTGAAGTAATGGAGATTAGTTACGCCAATTGCAGAACCCTTATCTCTAGAGCAAAAGAAAGTTTAAGAAAAAAAATAGCATTGCTATGAAACAAAACGACCCAATGGAGGAATTATTTAAAAGATTGGAAGGATCCTTCGATACTGAAGAAACTCCTGTCGATCATCAAAGAAGATTTCTGGAAAAGTTACAAGCCAGTAACGCGGCGACTCCAAAAAAAACGAGTTCGTTTTCAAATTGGTGGAAACCATTATCAATTGCGGCAACAATTATCCTGTTAATTACCTTAGGATTTAATGTAAATCGAGGAGAGACTGAGCAAGATGGTTTGGCGGGTATTTCTCCTGAAATGGAACAGACAGAATCCTTTTTTGTAAATACCATTAACCAGGAGTTAGAAATCCTTAAAAGTTTTGAAAATGAAGACTCTAAGGCGCTTGTTACCGATGCTATGTTGAGAATGAAAGTTTTAGAAGAAGAATACAGTCAGTTAAAACTCGACTTGACTGAAAGTGGGAACGACAAACGGGTAATCGCCGGCATGATCACCAATTTTCAGAATAGAATAGAATTATTACAACAAGTTATTGCAACTATAGAAGATATTAAAACACTTAAAGCAAACAAAAATGAAACAATCTTATAATACGTTACTTTTACTTTTGCTTCTGCCAGCTATTGTTTTTGCAGGCAATCCAAAGTTTAGAGGGAAGTATACCAAAACGAAAACAATCAATAAAGAATTTACCGTAAATTCTACGGCAGGTCTTAAGGTGAATAATAGTTATGGCAACATTGACGTTGTCACCTGGAACGAAAACAGAACAGTAATCGAGGTGGTCATAACTACCAATGGAAATAATGAAGAGAGTGTTCAGAAAAAGCTGGACCAAATTAAAGTGGAATTCTCAGGGAATGCAACTTTAGTAACAGCAAAAACCGTATTCAACGATGGAAATGGTTCTTGGAGCTGGTGGGGAAAAAAGAATAACAATGTGAAGATGGAAATTAATTATACCATCAAGCTTCCCATCAACAATACTGTAGATTTAACCAACGATTACGGAACTATAAGTATCAACGAAATAAACGGTAACGCAAAGATTAATTGTGATTACGGCCAAGTAAACCTTGGTTCCTTAAACGCCGAAAATAATTATCTGAATTTCGATTATTCAAAGAATTCGTCCATTGCCTACATGCGCAGTGGTAAAATTAATGCAGACTACTCGAGCTTTATTCTTGAAAAAACAGAAAAACTTGAATTAAATGCAGATTATACACGCTCTGAAGTTCTTGAAGTAAACGATCTGAGCTACAATAATGACTATGGAAAGCTCATAGTTGGCACGGTCAAAAAAGTATTTGGACGTGGTGATTACATTCCTCTAAGAGTAGCTACTTTAACAGGAGAACTCAATGTAAATACAGACTACGGTTCTATTTCGGTGGATCGAATAACCAATACTGGTGGAGATATTACGATTCGCTCAGACTATGCAGGGATAAAATTAGGCTACGATAGCGGTTATAATTTCAATTTTATTGTCGATCTTTCATATGCAGGTCTAAGCGGAAAGGAAGACTTAGAAATTACCAATGAGTCTAAGGACTATTCCAGCAAAACGTACAGTGGATACCACGGCTCTAGAGATTCCAAGAATACCATTAACATTAACTCCAATTATGGAGGCGTAAATTTATACAAAAATTAAAAACAAACAATCATGAACACTTTAGTTAAACTAACCTTAGCAATTACCCTTAGTGTTTTTGGCCTAGCCGAAAGCAACGCTCAATGGGGAAACAAAAAAGTAGTAGGAAATGGTAATATAACTACCAAAACCATAAAAACAAACGACTACGATGCCATTAAAGGTGTTGGATCGATGGATATCCACCTTGAAAGAGGAACGGAGGGGAATATAACGGTGAAAACGGATGACAATCTACAAGAATACGTGGAAATTGAAGTTGATGGAAACACCTTAGTCATTAAAACAAAGAAGAACTATTACTTAAAAACGAAAAAAGGAATTCATGTAACTGTACCTTTTAATGATGTCTCTATGATTGGACTAGTTGGTTCTGGTGACATTGATACAAAAGACACCGTGAATGCCGAGAATCTTGACGTAAAGGTGACTGGATCTGGAGATATTGTCCTAGACGTTGAAGCTTCGTCTGTTGATATTACGGTTACCGGATCTGGAGATATCGAACTTACTGGCTCTACAACCAATTTAGAAGTATCGGTTACAGGGTCTGGAGATTTTAAAGGCTTTGGACTTGACGCTCAGGTTACAGATGCAAAAGTTTCTGGTTCTGGTGATGCAAAGGTCGTTGCAACCAAATCTATTAAGGCACGGGTAAACGGTTCGGGAGATATCGACTACAAAGGGAATCCTGAGAATAAAGACACCAAAGTTTCCGGCTCAGGGGATATTAGTTCCTACTAGAGGCTAACTTTAGATGTAAAACACTCGAATGTAGCATTACTAAATAGCAAAAAAAGCCGCTTAATTAGCGGCTTTTTTGTGCTGTAATTTTCTGCCTTAGAAGCTTATTTCGAATGCACCGTTAGTAATTTCGAAAGAAGCAGGATCTTGCCCAGTGAAATCTCCAGCGGTAAAATTAAAAGTTCCTTCCATCGTACCTGCATTTACATCGTAGCTACTAATGGTAATTGACCCATCCTGCGAAGAATAAGATTTTGGGTTACTTCCCCCTAAATCGATGTTGTATTGACCAATAATAGCTCCTGGAAGCGGAAAAGAATCGAAATCGTATGTACCAACTTCAATATCTGCAGGTAATGTTAACCCGATATTGCTGAAAGTGCTATTGTTTATTGCACTTACTGAAATCGAGGTGATTCCCTGAAATTCAATGCTAAAAGCGGTTACTGAATTCGCGTTAAGTGAAGTACCGTCGATATCGGCAGTAAGCACGTTATTTCCATTACCTCCAACCCCTTCGGTATAAGGTAGATTAGTGAACTCACCATTGGTAATAGTTCTGGTGTCTCCAGTTCCGTTAAGACCTACGAATTGGAAAGTGCCAGAAACAGTCATTTCGGCTGTATTAAAACTAGTGATAGAAATCTCACCAGACCCTCCTGGAACTTTAGAAACGTACGCGCCAATGTTGTTAAGGACAAATGAAGCATTGTTATCTGTTATGCCATTCGGCCCCAAATCGTATGTTCCAACATCTGGATTTTTAATATTTATTATTACCCCTTCTGCTTGTCCAGCATCAAAAAGTTGAATTGATAGTATTTCATTTAATAATACAGCGGACCTCGTTGAAACCGTAAAATTTTCTCCCTCTAGCTGAAAGGAAGCCTCAACAGTAGTCGAAGCCCCATCATCGTCGTCACCACAGGAGGTTAGACTCAAGGATAAAACAGTTAATAAAAGAATACTAAGTGGTTTTAGAATTTTCATAATAAATAATTTAGGTTGAATTAAGCACTAATAAATAAAAGACGCCGCTAAAATAGCGGCGTCAAAATTTTATAAGAAATAAGTCTTTAATCGATGTTTACAACGAATTGCCCATTTGTAATCTCATAGATAGTGTCATCAAGACCTAAAGGATCTGTTGCGGTAAAACTAAAAGTAGCTTCAATTATTCCGTTAGCCGTTTCGTAACTAATAACAGTTAACGTTCCCGGACTAGATGCAAAAACACCGGCGACTCCAACATCTGGATTGTAAAGTCCTACCACTTCGGTTCCGTCTGATATCCCTTGAGACATTGTATAGGTGCCAGGTACGATATCCTTAGGGAAGGAAATATTTAAACCCTGGTTGGTTGTAGCGTTAGCTGTAGAAATGGTAATAACGTCATTTTCACCAGCAGGTGATTGGGTCACTTCGATACTTTCTGGTGTGTATGTTAGTCCATCAACGTCCGCTGTAAAAGTTTCGGTAACACCACCTGAATTATCTACATAGTCTACTGCAAAAGATCCTTCGGTAACCGCTACAACAGATGGATCCACTCCTAATGGATCTTCACCTGTAAATGAGAATGTCGCTTCCAATTTTCCAGTTACTGTACCAAACTGGGTAAATGTAATTGTTCCCGATTCTGGAGCCGATGTTAAATTTTCTCCCCCAAGCCCATCATTGAAATAAGCGTATAATTGAGTCCCATCCGAAATTGGATCGGATACTGGAGGGAATGTATATGTTCCTACTCCTAGACCTTGAGGAACGTCAATTCTAATTTTTGCCCCTACTGAATTGGTAGCAGTAATATTGATCATTGGTTCTCCTCCAATGGTTGATTCTACAGTTTCTATTGTGATGTCTACAAATTCTAATCCGTCTACATTGGCAAAAAATGTATCGTCTGGTTCGGTTGGATCATCTCCACCTCCACCTTCGTCAGTATCACACTCGATGGCTTCGTTGGCTCCACTTTGAAGCTCATAGGTTATATTTGAAAAAACACCCTGAGTAACAGCAACAGTTTCTGTGGTGGTATCCCCATTTCCATCGGTCACCTCTCTAGCTCCTATAAAACTGAAAGTACCTGTAACAGAACTTGTAGTAGCGTCAAAAGCGCTCACCGTAATTGTTCCAGAACCACCGATACCGGAAAAAGAAACATAAGGATTTGTTACATCTCCATTTAACAAGAACTGCGCTGGATTAGAAACATTCCCAAGATTATAAGTACATTCTCCTGCACTTTGAACTACAATGGATACTACGTCTCCTGTAGCACTAACTCCTGATAGAAATAAGGTTCCATCTGCTAAGAGACCAGTTGCTGAGGTTGCTCCAAATGGCACTCCATCTACTAATGCTGTAAATTGTACTTGTCCTTCAGAACCTTCGTCATCTGTAATAAATTCTCCTTCCAATGGTTCGTTGTCGCAGGCAAAAAATGTGAGCGACAGCAGGGCAACTAGCATCCAATTAAATAAGTAAGTCTTTTTCATATATATGTAGTTTCCTTTTGTAATAAACGCAAACATAAAGAAAAATTGTCTAATCCTGAGTATTACTGAGTAGGTGAAGTAGCAAAACACCCTTGCTACAAAGAAAATTATGAGAAAAAAAATAGAATATTATAGACTTACGTTAAATTGTCCTGGAAAAATCGCCTAATTCATTTTGTTTTTTGGCACTCTGAATAGCAAAACAACTCCAATCACAAAGAACACTACTAGAAACAAAACAGAGTTTCGCATGCTACCAGTGACTTGATCAATGAACCCATAGATCAACATACCGATTACTATACCTATCTTTTCGGCGACATCATAAAAACTAAAATAACTGGTCGTATCTTTTGTCTCCGGGAGAAACTTGGAATAGGTGGAACGTGATAATGATTGTATACCTCCCATCACTAAGCCCACAACTCCAGCTGTAATATAAAACTGTAATGGACTAATTACGAAAAAGGCTGCAATACATATACCCACCCAAATTAGATTCACTCCAATGAGTGTAGGGATATTGCCAAACTTCCTTGAGCATCTTGAAGTAAGAAATGCTCCTAAAACCGCGACGAGTTGAATTAATAAAATACTACTTATAAGGCCCACCGTCTTTTCATCGTTACCTCCCCATTCAATTTCCTGCTCGCCAAAATAGGTAGCAACCAGCATAACGGTTTGAACAGCCATACTATAGACAAAAAAGGCAACTAGGTATCGTTTCAACCGGATGTTTGACGTTAGGGATGCATAGACTCCTTTTAGTTCTTTAAACCCATTGAAGAGAACTCCCTTGTGCATCTTTTGTTTTTCCCCCTGCCTGTTGGGCAAAAATCTAAAAGAATATTGCGCAAAAACAATCCACCAAACACCCACCATGATAAAGGAATATTGCATAGCATTCATTCTTGAATCATCGTCTGGCGCTCCCATAACCATCGCCAAATTAACTATAAGTAGCAAGACACTTCCAACATAGCCAAGTGAATATCCTTTTGCACTAATACTATCTTGTTGTTCTTTATGCGCAATGTCCGGTAAATAAGAATTGTAGAAAACCAAACTCCCCCAAAAACCGATAAGCCCAAGAAAATACATTAACAAGCTCAAATAAATATAGTCAAGGTTAAAAAAATACAAGCCGAAACAGGACGCGGCCCCTAGATAGCAGAAAAACTTCATGAAATTCTTCTTGTTACCAACGTAATCTGCGATACCCGAAAGCAATGGAGAAATAAAAGCAACCACTAAAAAAGCGATGGCAGTAGTATAACTTATTAATGGAGTACTACGTATAGACCCTCCAAATACTTCAACTGTCTCTACTCCTTTTATACTAAAAAGAGCAGCATAATAAATTGGAAAAATTGCCGAAGCAATAGTAAGACTGTAAACAGAATTTGCCCAATCATAGAATGCCCATGCATTGAGTAATTTTTTACTTCCTTTTGGTAGATTGGCCATATGAGTTGAATTAAAAAAGGCTGTCTTTTCAGACAGCCTAAATTTAGTAAAATAATAGTACTATAAGGTTATTTCTTGAAAGTGGTCACTCCAAACTTAGCAGCTTCCTTCTTAGCTTCTGGAGCCCACGCTGTTATATTTTTAATTCGAGTGTCGCTAGAAGGGTGTGTACTCATAAACTCAGGAGGTGCTTGTCCACCAGAATTGGCCTTCATACGTCTCCAAAGATCTGCTGCTTCCATCGGCTCGTAACCTGCAATGGCCATAATTGTAAGACCAATTTTATCTGCTTCACTTTCATGATTTCGACTGAAAGGTAACATTACACCCAAATTACTTCCAATTCCGTAAGCCTGATTAAAAATCGCCTGCTTCTTAGGGTCTTTACTCAGTGCAACGTTCCCCGCTACTGCTCCAATTGCTTGAAGCTGCCCTGCACTCATACGTTGCTGTCCGTGATTTGCCAAAGCGTGCGCAACTTCATGTCCCATAATTGCGGCAACACCTGTTTCTCCATCTGCTATAGGTAAAATTCCTGTGTAAAAAACAATTTTCCCTCCAGGCATACACCAAGCGTTCACTGTAGGATCGTCCACCAAATGATACTCCCATTGGTAATCTTGCAGATATCCTGCATATCCATTGGCATTTAGCCAACGTTCTGAAGCAACTTTAATCTTTTGACCAACATTAGTGATCATTTGAGCATCTGAAGTTCCAGTTACTACGTTATTTTCATTTAAAAATTGATCATATTGCTGAAATGCCATTGGGAACAATTGAGAATTAGGCACTAACGCTAACGTTTGTTTTCCCGTAAATGGATTGGTACTACATGCCACCATAAGGACAAATACAGCAACCAAAGATATTCCTGCTTTCATTTTCATAATATAGTTTGTTGTGATTATGGCCATAAAGATAGTTATAAAATTTTCTATTGTTAAAATATTTTTTTCTACAAAAGATTGAATATGTCCCTAAATGGAACGACTTTTGATAAATCTTAGAAAACAAAATATCTTACTATGAAAAAAATATTCGTATTCCTTGCAATCACCAGTTCATTAATTTTTGCTTCCTGTGAAGGAGATCAAGGACCTCCCGGTTTAGATGGCATTAATATTTTAGGTCAAGTTTTTGAAGCAAACGTCGATTTTGGTTACGATGGAAGCACCAATTTATTCTCTTCAGGTATCATTACTATACCTAATAATATAGAAGTTTTCGAAAGTGACGTCATCTTGGTTTATCGTTTTGAAGAACAAGTGATTGTTGGCGGACAAGCGACAGACGTTTGGAGTCCACTTCCACAGAACTTCTTTCTAAACAATGGCGACATCATCCAGTACGTTTTCAACCATACATTTGTAGATGTTGAAGTGCTTATTGATGGAAACTTTGATCTTTCAACGTTAGGAACTGGATTTACAGACGACCAAATCTTCAGAATTGCCGTTGTACCTGCAGAATTTGCTGATGCTGGTTTGTCTTTAGATGAAATTATGCAGTCACCAAATGTAGAGTTCATTGGAAAATAAGATGCATCAAATAAAAAAATAAGATTCAATATGTCAATCATTGAATCAAAAACGAATTCACGGATGCATTTATCATTCGTGAATTCGTATTTTTATAGAAGATGTACTAAATGTGAAACTTTCAGAAAAACAAAAAAAGAAATGAAACAATTAAGTCTATTACTACTCTGCGCAGTGTTATTTAGCTGCAATACAAAAGCTCAACAAAAGGAGGCAAAGGTTTTCCCGGTGAATAAAACAGAAGCTGAATGGAAAGCAGAACTTACTGAAATGCAATATTATGTATTGAGAGAAGCTGGAACTGAACGCCCATTTACCAGTAATTTTAACGACTTCAAGGGAGAAGGTGTTTTTCATTGTGCTGCCTGCAATACACCACTCTTTAAGACAGAACATAAATTTGACAGCGGAACAGGTTGGCCAAGTTTTGATCGAGCAATAGAAGGAAATGTGGAGTACGACACCGATTACAATCTGGGCTACGCACGTACGGAAGAGCATTGTGCAACTTGTGGTGGACATCTAGGACATGTTTTTAACGATGGGCCAAAAAAGACAACTGGGAAACGCCACTGTATTAATGGTGCTGCCTTAACTTTTATAGGAGAAACAAAATAAGATGAGCTCATATCCCATAAAAAAAACAGAAGAAGAATGGCTGGCCGAACTTGGTGAAGAGCGGTATCGAATTCTTAGAAAAAAAGGAACAGAACGTCCGTTTACTGGCGAGTACAATCTCAAGTTTGATGATGGTGAGTACAAATGTGGTGCCTGTAGCACAGCCTTATTCGATAGTACCAGCAAATTTGAAAGTGGCTGTGGTTGGCCATCTTTTGATGAATCCATAGAAGGGGCTGTAGAATATATTCAGGACAAGACCTTCGGAATGATTCGTACCGAAATTCTGTGCGCAAATTGCGGAAGTCATTTAGGACATGTATTTAACGACGGCCCAACTGCTACAGGACAACGATATTGTGTAAACTCTTTGTCGGTCGACTTTCAGAAGAAAGAATAATCACTTCTAATCATAAAAAAGCACCACATTGAAGTAGTACTGCTTCAATTTGGTGCTTTTTTTATGGTGAAAGGTTAAAATTAAACCTCTGCCCTTTTTTCGAGTCTAAACCGTGTCATCAATAAATTCACTGTTATGAAGAAATACCTTGTTTTAATTGTTTTAATATCCTTTGCTTTTACTTCTTGCGCGTCTAGAGTTGTTAGAACTCGTACTGCAGAAAAAGTAGTTATTGTGAAAACACTCCCTAAAAATCATAGAGTGGTATATGTCAACGGGAAACGTTATTATAAATGGGGTGGAAAGCGCTATCGAAAATCGAATGGCGGTTATGTAGTAGTTACAAATTAAATACTGTACGGCCCGGACCACCATTTGGTATTGGTTAATAAACATTCGGTTTTACAACAAAATTCGATCTCAACTTTTAGTATTTGTTTTTTAGCACCATCTTTTTTTGATGCTTATTTATTTCGTAAATTCGCTTCATTAAAAACTTGACTTTAACTATACGAAATGAGTAAATACGATATCATAGTATTAGGAAGCGGACCTGGCGGATATGTGGCCGCAATTAGAGCTTCGCAATTAGGCTTAAAAACCGCAATTATTGAAAAAGAAAACCTCGGTGGGGTTTGTCTTAACTGGGGATGTATTCCCACGAAGGCCTTATTGAAGAGCGCACAAGTTTTCGAATACCTTAAGCATGCAGAGGATTATGGACTTACTGCTAAGGATGTCGATAAAGATTTTAATAAAGTAGTTGCAAGAAGTCGGGGTGTTGCAGATGGAATGAGCAAAGGAGTTCAGTTCCTAATGAAGAAAAACAAAATCGATGTGATCAATGGTTTTGGAAAATTGAAGCCTGGTAAAAAGGTGGAAGTAGATGGAAAAGAATACAGCGCAGACCATATAATTATCTCTACAGGAGCTCGTTCACGAGAGTTGCCAAATCTTCCACAAGATGGGAAGAAAGTAATTGGCTATCGAGAAGCTATGACGCTAGAAAAGCAACCAAAAAGTATGATCGTAGTAGGAAGTGGCGCCATTGGTGTTGAATTCTCTAACTTTTACAACTCCATGGGAACAGAAGTTACCATTGTTGAGTATTTACCGCACCTTGTACCACTAGAAGATGAAGATGTATCAAAGCAGTTTGAGCGTATTTTCAAGAAATCTGGCATCAAGGTTATGATCAATTCTTCGGTAGAAAGTGTAGATACTTCAGGTAAACTAGTAAAAGCAACTGTAAAAACAAGTAAGGGAGAAGAGGTAATTGAAGCCGAAATAGTATTGTCTGCCGTTGGAATTGCTTCGAACCTAGAAGGAATTGGGTTGGAAGACGTAGGAATTGTGCAAGATCGTAACAAGATTGTTGTGAACGATTGGTATCAAACAAATATTCCAGGCTACTACGCAATTGGAGATATTGTCCCTGGTCCTGCCCTAGCCCATGTTGCTTCTGCTGAAGGTATTACCTGTGTAGAAAAAATTGCTGGTATGCATGTAGATCCTATTGACTACGGAAATATTCCAGGATGTACTTATACGTCTCCTGAAATTGCCAGTGTTGGTATGACTGAAAAACAAGCCAAGGAAGCTGGATACGAATTAAAAGTAGGGAAATTTCCTTTCTCTGCTAGTGGTAAAGCAAGTGCCTCTGGAGCTAAAGACGGATTTGTAAAAGTGATCTTTGATGCGAAATACGGAGAGTGGTTAGGTTGCCATATGATAGGTGCCGGTGTAACCGACATGATCGCAGAAGCCGTAGTAGCTCGTAAATTAGAAACTACTGGACACGAAGTGCTAAAAGCAATTCACCCGCACCCAACCATGAGTGAGGCTGTAATGGAAGCCGTTGCAGAAGCATACGGTGAAGTAATTCACTTATAGACTTGAATATGATATTAGAGGTGAGACTTGAGATGTCTCTATCAATAAAAAAAGCCCTACAATTGTGGGGCTTTTTTATGTTTAATATCCTTTTCTTATAGCTATAGAAAACTTTGTAGCGCCAATTCATAACTCTGTAAGCCAAAACCTAGGATCACTCCTTTTGCAGCGGCTGAAATGTATGAATGGTGTCGAAACTCTTCTCTTCCAAAAGTATTGGAGATATGAACTTCAATGGTTGGCGTTGTAATCGCTTTCACTGCGTCTCCAATTCCTACTGAAGTGTGAGTGTATGCCGCAGCATTTAGGATAATACCATCATAGGTAAAGCCAACTTCTTGGATTTTATCAATTAATTCGCCTTCAATGTTAGATTGAAAATGGGACAACTCTACTTTTGGGTATTTTTCTTCCAGTATTCTAAAAAACTCTTCAAAAGAAAGATCTCCGTAGATGTTCTTCTCTCTTTTTCCTAAGAGATTAAGGTTTGGACCATTGATAATGATGATTTTCATAGTTCAAATATAAAAATAAAAAAAGCGGAAGAGAACTTCCGCTTTTGATTATTAATGATTGTCATCTTAGTTATTTCCTAAAATAAGTGGCATTCCACTATCCCCAGAGCCAATAACAATGACTTTGCTATTTGGTGATTCTGAAAGCTTTATTGTAGCCTCAATACCCTTATCCTGAAGAATCTTATCCGTAAGAGATGCACTTAGAATTTTGTTTGCATCCGCCTTACCTTGTGCTTCGATAATTACTTTTTCAGCCTCTTTTGCCGCAGTAACTAATCTAAACTCATATTCCAAAGACTCCTGTTCTTGCTTCAATTTACGCTCAATCGCGTCCTTAATTGTATTTGGAAGTGTAACGTCACGCACCAAAACTTCGTTTAATTGAACGTATTGCTTTTCAAGAATTTTTTTAGTTTCAGTGAAAATTTCATCTTGAATTGCATCACGCTTACTACTGTATAACTGCTCTGGAGTATAACGGCCTACTACACTACGTGCTGCACTCCTAATAGCAGGCTGGATTACACGTGCTAGGTAATTTTCTCCTAACGACTGGTGTAAATTCCCTAATTCGTTGTAAACAGGCTCGTACCAGGCAGAGGCATCAATCTGAATCTCCAAACCGTTTGAAGATAAAACCTTCATTTTTTCAAATAATTCTTGCTGACGTACTTCATAAATAATCACCTTATTCCAAGGCGCAATAATGTGAAACCCTTCTCCCAATGGCGGTGCATCTGTAACTACCCCCTTGTCAAAAGTTTTGTACAATACTCCAGCCTCACCAGAACCTATGGTTACGGCAGATTTGGCTAATATGATAATTGAAAGTATAATAATGATTATAATAGGTATTCCAACCTTAGGTAATTTGTCCATAATATATTTTTTTGGTTATTTAAATAAGTCCGTTATATTTTCTGATAAACCACTCAACCGAAAGCGATAAAACAATTAGTCCAAGTAGGTATTTCCAATCTATTAAAGGTACAACTTTTTGATCTGTTTTTTGCACAGAACGGTAGTTATCGTTTTCTAACAAAGAGGCCACAAGTTCTTCGTATTGATCAATAAAATAAGCCTTTCCATTAGTATTAGTCGCCACTCTTTGAAGTTTCGTTACGTTTGCATTCAAAAATTGTTGTTCTACATTGAAATCCAAGATTGTAAAGCTACCGCTTCTCGCCACAGCTTCGTCTTTTACAGCTACGGTAAAATTGTAATCTCCCGCAGGAAGGCTATTTAAATCTACTTCAAAGAAATTGTTTTTTAATAACATAGGAAAGACCGTTACTTGTTCGGTCTCTTTATTGCTAACAGTAATATTTAATTGAGCCCGGTTGTCGAACACAAAACTCTTGTCGAAATACTGTGCAGAAACACTTAATGCGTTGTTGTTATAATAGAATGTCTCATAATTCACCTCTAACCTACTTCTTCTCTTAGAAGACGCCAGATATTGTACTATTTTACCGATGAACTCATCAAATTCTTGAAAGCTATCACTAATTACAAAAGACCTTGCCCTCCAACGCCAAAATCCTTCCCCATCGAATATCGCATCGCGTTTTCCATTAATCTCCATGGATGCCATCATAGGAGTCTCGGTAGAATAGCCATCGATCGTCTGTTGGAGCAGAACTTCATGAGGAACACTAATCGACAACTCGCCGAACTCAGTTCTTAGAGGTGGAAAATCGCCAAAGCCAATATCGTCTGTTGCATAGGCACCATAATTCGAATTAAGCACGCCACTCACCTCTTCAGTCTGACCGCTAGTTTCTTTATTGAAATTTTTCTGAACACCATTTAAAAAGTTCCAATCGGTTTGTATCCCGGTAATGGTAAAGGTGTTTTTCTTGAGTTTGTCTATTTCAGAATAAACACCTGCAAAACTTCGATTAGGCTGATAAAGAATAACCAATTGATAGTCATTTAAAATCGAAACAGCTTCCGACGGTTTCTTAAAGGTAACAGTGCGTTGCTCATTGGTCTCAATTGACTTCTTAAGTGCACCTAAATCGGGATGAACCATTGCGCTAATAACTAACACATTAGTCGCCTGATCGATCACCTCAACTGCGAAAGACTTTTGATTATTTACTTTGTTTTTTTCTTCTGAAAGAGGAACCAATTGAGCACTATAGCGCAATAAACCAACTTTGGAAGCTGGAAGATTGACTGAAACTGTTTGTGTATTGTTATTTTCAGAAAACGAAATGTTTTTTGAGAAAACTCTATTTCCACCCTGACTAATAATAAACTGACTATTCACAGTACCTGCGCCGCTATACACCAAAATAGCCTCTACTGGGAACTGATTCTTTAAAAAGGAATAGCGATTGGTATTGAGTTGCTCGATCTTAAGATCTGCATACTGTATAGAATCCCCAGCAATTAGCGGGTAAATGACATTGGAATAGGTTCTGCTAGAAAATTCATAGTCTCGCCCCAAGGTTTGATTCCCGTCGGTAATAAGCAAAGTTGGTGCTGTAACATTCTTAAAGAGTTCTTCGGAAGCCGCGAAAGCCTTATCAATATGTGTCCGCTTTTCAGAAAAATTTAAGGAATCTAAGACATTAAAGTCTGATCCAAAACGGAATAAGCTAATGTCAAATTTAGCATTGAGATCGTTATTTTCCGCTATCGCATCGGTCACGCTCGAGACATTTTGATTTTGTCCCAATTCAGTAATAGAGCTAGAATTATCGACCAAAATAGCAAGCTGTGGTTTTTCGACTGTATATGTAGATGTTTTAAATTTCGGATTAACTAAAAGAAGAAAAAGAGAAAACAACGTCACAAAACGCAACGCTCCAAATAACCATCTCAATTTTCCAGTGTACTTGGTTTTATAACCATACATAAACAAGACGAGCGCTAAAGCTACTAGTGCGCCAATAATGATATAAAGTATAGTTTCTGCGGTCATATATATTTACGATGTACGATGGACGATATACGATATACGAATCCAATCGCACATCCAATACCGTAAATCGCAAATTATTAGGTCAGCATTCCTCCATCAACATTTAACACCTGTCCTGTTACGTAGCCCGATAGATCGCTGGCTAGGTAGACACAAGCATTGGCAATATCTTCTGGACTTCCTCCTCGTTTTAAAGGAATAGCGTCCCTCCAACTTTGCACAGTCGCTTCGTCTAATTTACCGGTCATTTCAGTTTCTATAAACCCTGGAGCAATCGCATTACATCGAATATTCCTGCTTCCCAATTCTAATGCAACCGACTTAGTAAAACCGAGAATCCCAGCTTTAGATGCTGCATAATTTGTCTGCCCTGCATTCCCCTTCACTCCTACCACAGAACTCATATTTATAATAGATCCATGACGTTGTTTCAACATAGCACGTTGCACTGCTTTGGTCATATTAAAAACCGACTTAAGGTTTACTTCAATCACCTTATCGAAATCCTCTTCAGAAATCCGCATTAAAAGGTTGTCTTTGGTAATTCCAGCATTGTTGATAAGAATATCAATGGATCCAAAATCTTCCAACACCTTAGCTGCCAGCTCTTGCGATTCGTCAAAGTTAGCTGCGTTGCTCTTGTATGCCTTTACTGTAACTCCTTCTTTTGATGCATCCGCGGCAATAGCCTCAGCCGCTTCTGCCGAA
The DNA here is from genome assembly GCA_947495135.1 of uncultured Flavobacteriaceae bacterium. Lineage (GTDB taxonomy): Bacteria > Bacteroidota > Bacteroidia > Flavobacteriales > Flavobacteriaceae > Aureisphaera. The sequence continues at coordinate 483,567 of CANLXN010000001.1, read as the reverse complement.
GAATTATATGTGAAAGCTACATTGGCCCCATGTTTGGCGAATGTTTCGACAATTCCTTTTCCAATACCACGGCTTCCACCTGTGATAATAGCGGTTTTTCCTTCAAGTAATTTCATATGATTGGTTGTATTTTGTTTGAAAACTATAGTCCCTCAAATATAAAAAAAGCCCTGTTAAAACGAACAGGGCTTTGGTGTTATTATTTCTATAAAGTTTTATCCTAAAACTTCAGCTATTTTCTTTCCAATTTCTGCAGGAGAGTCTACTACATGAATTCCACATTCTCTCATGATCTTCTTTTTGGCTTGCGCGGTATCATCACTTCCACCTACAATTGCACCTGCATGCCCCATAGTACGTCCAGCTGGTGCTGTCTCACCTGCAATGAAACCAACAACTGGCTTCTTGCTTCCACTGTTTTTGTACCATTGTGCTGCATCTGCTTCCAACTGTCCTCCAATTTCACCAATCATTACAACTGCTTCCGTCTCTGGATCGTTGATCAATAGTTCGACAGCTTCTTTTGTAGTGGTTCCAATAATTGGATCTCCACCAATACCAATAGCCGTTGTAATTCCAAGACCTTGTTTTACAACTTGATCCGCTGCTTCGTATGTTAGTGTACCCGATTTAGATACAATTCCAACTTTTCCTTTCTTGAAAACAAAACCTGGCATAATACCAACCTTTGCTTCTCCAGGAGTAATAACTCCAGGGCAGTTTGGTCCAACTAAACGACAATCTCTATTTTTAATATAGTCTGCAGCCTTAATCATATCTGCAACAGGGATTCCTTCCGTGATAGTAATGATTACCTTAATACCTGCATCTGCTGCTTCCATAATCGCATCTGCTGCGAATGCCGGTGGCACGAAAATAATGGTAGTGTCGGCTCCTACTTTATCTACAGCTTCTTTTACCGTATTAAAAACAGGCTTGTCGAGATGAGTTTGCCCACCTTTTCCAGGAGTTACTCCCCCAACTACATTTGTTCCATACTCAATCATTTGGCCTGCGTGGAAAGTACCCTCGCTACCTGTGAATCCTTGTACAATTATCTTTGAATCTTTATTGACTAAAACGCTCATTGGTCTTTTAGAATTTTGTTGATTTTTCTATAAAAAAGTTCTGCATAGCCGAGGCATTTCAGAACGGGGACAAAGGTAAACTTTTATCGACTTTTAAAAAAGGAAATTAGACTTTTACCTTGTGGTACGATTCTGTAGTATCATCTTGAGGTGTGACTGGCTGACTTACACTGTGTCCGCGATATAGTTTTCCGTCTTTAACTTCCCAAATAGAAATAAAATGAGCTATCCCTAACTCTTCATCTGGGTTTTCCATTGTACTAATATAGTATTTGTATCTCACCGTAACATGATCTCCATCTGCCAAAACATGGCTAACCTCTACTCTAAGATCGCGATATGTTCTACTTACTTCCGAAAAGAAAGATTTCAGATCGTCGTAATGCAAAATAGAAAGTCCAGTTGAACTATTCCAAACTAAAACAATATCTTCATGAAAGTAGGTTTCCAGTACCGATGTATCGGTTAATATATTTGAACGGTAGAAATCTTTAACTATTTCTTTGGCGCTTTTACTCATGTAATTTATCTAATTTTTCAATTATATCTGGAATAAGCCTAATGGATGCTAATTCCTTGTATTTTTTTCTGAAATCGTCTGCTGGAGTTCCGAAATACGATTTATTTCCTGGTAATGACTTGCTCACTCCGCTTTGGGCAGAAATAACCGCCTTTTCTCCTATCACAATGCCACTAGTAATACCTACCTGACCCCAAATAGTAACGAAGTCTTCAATAAGCACACAACCAGCAATTCCTACCTGAGAAGCAATTAGACACCTTTTTCCTATTACGGTATCATGTCCTACATGTACCTGATTATCCAGCTTGGTTCCTTCTTCGATGATAGTGGAGGCCGTTACCCCTTTATCGATAGTGCAAAGTGCCCCTATATCCACGTTATCCTTAATAACTACATTACCTCCGCTAAGTAACTTATCAAACTTTTCTGGGCGATTTTTATAGTAAAACGCGTCAGATCCCAATACGGTCCCAGCATGTATAGTTACATTGTTACCTATAATAGTATTATCGTAGATTGTCACGTTTGGGTGAATAAGGCAATCGTCGCCTATTTTCACGTTATTACCTATAAATACATTTGGCTGAACAACCGTATGAGTACCAATTACCGCAGAATCTGCAATAACGGCCCTTGCGGCAACAAATGGATTAAAGTGATGGCTCAGTTTGTTGAAATCTCTGAAAGGATCATCACTAATTAAGAGAGCCTTACCTTTTGGACAGTCCACCTTTTTATTGATGAGAATAACAGTAGCCAAAGACTGAAGAGCCTTGTCGTAATACTTTGGGTGATCTACAAAAACGATATCCCCCTGTCTAACCACATGAATTTCGTTCATGCCTTTCACAGGAAACTTGGCATCACCAACATACTCACAATCAATAATTGCGGCTATTCCTTCTAATGTTTGAGTTGGTGAAAATTTCATTTATAAATTTATGCTACCAAATATAAAAAATCCCTTCTCAAATATGGCTGAGACGGGATTTTATTTTAAACCTGTAGTTATTATTAAAAATATGCTTACTCCTTCACACGTTCTTGGTAACTTCCTTTTTCAGTTTCCACTCTAATCTTATCTCCTTCATTAATAAACAGAGGTACGTTTACACTAGCCCCAGTCTCTACGGTAGCTGGTTTAGTTGCGTTTGTAGCAGTATTCCCTTTTAGTCCAGGCTCGGTAGCCGTTACTTCTAAAATAACACTAGCGGGAAGATCTACTGAAAGCGGCATACCATCCTCTGAGTTCATAACAATAGTTACCACTTCTCCTTCCTTCATTAAATCTGGACGATCTAAGGCATCTTTCTGTAACTGAATTTGAGAATAATCCTCTGTATTCATGAAGTGACAGGTGTCGCCTTCATTGTATAAATATTGAAACTTATGAGTTTCTACACGTACGTCGTCAATTTTGTGCCCCGCAGAAAAAGTATTATCAATGACCTTTCCTGATGTTACACTCTTTAATTTGGTGCGAACAAAGGCTGGTCCTTTTCCTGGTTTCACATGTAAAAATTCTATTACTTTATATATATCGTTACTGTATTTGATACAAAGTCCTTTTCTAATATCTGATGTACTTGCCATATTATGTGCCCGGTTTGACGGGTAATTTTTAATTATACTTAATTATTTTAGTTTTGAAAATAGCCTTTCATAATCCCTCGTTTAGAGTTTTTAATAAATTGAAGGATTTCATCTCTCTCAGGAGTTGCCTCCATTTCAGCTTCAATGATCTGGGCGGCTTGACTGTTGTTATATGTTTTCTGATATAGTATTCTATAAATATTCTGAATCTCTCTAATAGTTTCTGGATCGAAACCACGTCTTCTTAATCCGATAGAATTAATACCAACATAAGATAAAGGCTCCCGTGCTGCCTTTACAAAAGGAGGAACATCCTTTCTCACCAAAGACCCTCCGGTAACAAACGCATGGTTCCCGATCATACAAAACTGATGAACAGCCGTCATACCTGCAAGAATTACATAATCACCAACGGTGATATGCCCCGCTAACGTGCTGCTATTTGAAAAAATACAGTTGTTTCCCACGATACAATCGTGAGCAATGTGACAATAAGCCATAATAAGACAGTTATTCCCGATAACCGTTTTTCCTCTATCAACGGTTCCTCTATTTACGGTCACATATTCTCGAATGGTGGTATTATCTCCTATTTCGGCCGTAGTATCTTCGTCTTGAAACTTAAGATCTTGCGGAATTGCCGATATTACGGCACCTGGAAAAATATTACAATTTTTCCCAATTCGAGCTCCTTCCATAATGGTTACATTGGAGCCAATCCAGGTTCCTTCTCCTATAACCACATTATTATGGATGGTTGTAAACGGTTCGATTACCACATTCTTTGCAATTTTTGCTCCGGGATGTACGTATGCTAAAGGCTGATTCATTTGTTTTTTTTTATTATTTCTAGAATATTCAATTACCACTGAATAGCCCTAGCTATCTTTTGTTTTTACAATTTGCGCCATTAGCTCAGCTTCCGTCACTAACTTATCATTGGCATATGCATTTCCCTGCATGTGAACGATTCCACGTCTAATTGGGGTTATTAATTCTAGTTTAAACACCAAAGTATCACCAGGAAGCACTTGTTGCTTGAATTTCACATTATTTATTTTCATGAAGAATGTGAGATAGTTTTCCGGATCTGGCACGGTGCTCAAAGCCAAAATACCTCCTGTTTGCGCCATTGCTTCAACGATAAGAACTCCCGGCATCACTGGTGCTCCAGGAAAGTGCCCTACAAAGAATGGCTCATTCATAGTTACATTCTTCAGACCAACTACGTGTGTGGCACTTAGTTCTAATATTTTATCTACCAATAAAAAGGGAGGTCTATGTGGTAGCATTGCCATAATTGCATTGACGTCCTTTACAGGCTCTGCATGCACATCGAATTTTGGTATTTTATTTCGTTTTTCAATTTTAATAATCTTTGAAAGCTTTTTAGCAAACTGAGTGTTTACAAAATGACCAGGCTTGTTTGCAATCACTTTTCCGCGAATGCGGGTACCAACCAAAGCTAAATCACCTACCACATCTAATAACTTATGCCTTGCAGCTTCATTTGGATGGTGTAAAGTTAGGTTATCCAATATTCCATTTGGCTTTACAGAAATCTTGTCCTTTTTAAAAGCTTGACGTAGCTTTGCCATGGTTGCTTCGCTTAGCTCCTTATCTACATAAACAATAGCATTATTGAGGTCACCTCCCTTTATAAGACCGTGTTCCAATAACATCTCAATCTCATGTAAAAAACTAAAGGTTCTAGAATCTGAAATTTCATCTTTAAAATCGGATAAATGCTTTAAGCTTGCATTTTGTGTTCCCAAGACTTTCGTTCCGAAATCTACCATAGCGGTCACTTGGTATTCGTCTGCTGGGATAATGGTTATCTCGCTACCAGATTCTTCATCGGTATAAGAAATCACTTCCGTTACAATATATTCGTCCCTTACGGCTTCCTGCTCTACTATGCCTGCCTCTTCTATTGCTTGCACAAAAAACTTGGATGATCCATCCATAATTGGTGGCTCAGAAGCATCTAATTCTAAAATACAGTTATCGACCTCCATCCCCACTAAAGCGGCTAAGACATGTTCAGAAGTTTGGATCTTCACACCCCTCTTTTCCAAATTAGTGCCACGCTGGGTGTTAACCACAAAATTCGCATCCGCTTCGATAACAGGGCTTCCTTCCAAATCCACTCTTACAAAAGCGTACCCATAATTTTCGGGGGCAGGTTTAAAAGTAAGGGTTACCTCCTTACCCGTATGAAGACCTACTCCTTTGAGCGTAACTTCTTTACCTATAGTGCGTTGTTTTGACGAGTGATTATTCATCTTTATTATCTTTTTCTAAGTTGTTTAAACGGCGTACAATTTTTGGTAAATTTTTAAAGTGTACGTAGCTTTTGTTATAATCTCCATAATTAAGGGCTGGAGAACCCTGTAATACTTCGTTATCCTTGACGTTGCGACCAATTCCGCTTTGCGCCTGAATTCTAACATTATTGCCTATAGTTATGTGCCCCACAATACCGGCTTGTCCACCAATAAGACAGTTTTCACCAATCTTGGTAGAGCCAGCTATTCCAGTTTGGGCCGCGATAGCTGTATTTTTGCCTATTTCGACATTGTGTGCGATTTGGATCTGGTTGTCTAGTTTTACGCCTTTTCTGATTACAGTAGATCCCAATGTGGCTCTGTCAATAGTTGTTCCTGCTCCTACATCCACATTATCCTCAATAATCACATTTCCAATTTGAGGTACTTTCTGAAATTCTCCTTTCTCATTAGGTGCAAAACCAAAACCATCTGCGCCTATTATCGCTCCGCTGTGTATCACACAACTATCACCTATAATAGTTTCAGAATAAATCTTAGCTCCGGCGAAAATTACAACATTATCACCAATGGTCACATTATCCCCTATATATGCATTAGGATAAATCTTTACATTTTCTCCAATCGAAACATTCTCCCCTAAATAGCTAAAGGCTCCCAAGTAAATGCCTTCTCCATAAACAGCGCTATCTGCCACAAAAACAGGTTGCTCTACGCCCGTTTTGTTCATTTTCACCTGATTGTAATATTCTAGTAGTTTCGAAAACGCCTTATACGCATCTTCTACTCTAATGAGTGTGGTGGTAATCGGATTCTCTAATTGAAAATCTTTATCTACAATGGTAATTGATGCCTCGGTTGTATATATATATGGCTTGTATTTGGGGTTCGCCAAAAAGGTAAGGCTTCCTTGAGTTCCCTCTTCGATTTTTGCTAATTTAGAAACTTCTACTTCTTCATTTCCTTCAACTTCCCCTTCAAGAATTCCTGCAATTTGATTGGCTGTAAACTTCATAGTTTAATTTGAGTGCTGCAAATATAAAAAAACGAACGCTAATGGCTTTTGGGATAACACATATAATATTTTATTACCTTCTGCGATAGGGCCTCAATATTTAGTTGATCACTTGCCTTAGCTACATCTACCACCTTTCCATTTTTCTTAATTAAGTTGATGGTGTCTTTATCCATATGGTATGCTTGGTTACTAATAGATCCGTCAAACACAAAATAAGATGCCTCTTTTTCGGAAAGGTTGTGTTTTTTCATGACCTCATTTAATTTCTCTTTTTTCTTTTCTTCTGAAAACGGCTGTTTTTTCAACTTAATCTTCAAAAGATCCCGGTTGAGTAACATGGCAGATAATTCATTCAGCACAAAATCGTCAGAATTACACCAGCTCTTCATGGCAGAAATAATATCATAATCGTCCAATTTAGAAAACGTCTCCAGTTTTTCTAGATTAAAATCGGTCAATGAAATCGAATTTTTCAGAAAAAAAGAAAGCGCCTCGCTTGCTGATAACTGAACTCCCGTTTGAGTTAACTCTTTTGCTCTTTTCAATAAACGCGTGAGTAATTGCTCCGCAACAAGGCTTGTTTTATGAAGGTACACCTGCCAATACATTAATCTGCGAGCCACAATAAATTTTTCGACCGAATAGATACCTTTTTCCTCTACAACAAGGGCATCGTTCACTACATTAAGCATGGCAATTAAGCGCTGCGAATTAACGCTCCCCTCACTAACCCCTGTATAGAAGCTATCTCGGCGCAGGTAATCCAATCGGTCCATATCTAACTGACCCGAAACTAGTTGATACATGAACTTTCTATGGTATTCATTTTTAAATATCTTTATGGCTAGCGAAAGCTGACCATTAAAAGTTTTATTGAGTTCATTCATAAACAACAAGGAAATTTCCTCATGACTTACGTTTTCAACTATACTGTGCTCCATTGCATGTGAAAAAGGACCATGGCCAATATCGTGAAGCAAAATTGCCATGTACAACGCCTCTTCCTCATCTTCTGTAATAGCTACCTTTTTAAAGCGAAGTACCTGCACAGCACGTTGCATCAAAAACATGGCTCCCAGAGCATGGTGAAAACGAGTATGCTGGGCTCCAGGGTAAACCAAATACGACATCCCCATTTGTGTGATACGGCGTAATCTTTGGAAATAAGGGTGCTCAATAAGTTCAAAGATGAGCTCACTAGGAATAGAAATAAATCCGTATACCGGATCATTGATGATTTTCAATTTATTATTGGATCTCAAACTTTAACTTTTATTTATTAGTGCCATTTTCTCATTTGAAATACTACGGAAGTATTTTTGATGTTATATAAGCAAGCCAACTCTTGGCAAACTTATGAATAACCTAACTATATACTCCTGCGCTATCTACTTCCAAAAAATTGCGAAGATCATCGGAAAGCCCCGGAGCATCTAATGACAAATATACGTATATGAGCAACATAAAAGTACTCTGGGTAGATGATGAAATTGACCTTTTAAAACCACACATTCTTTTTTTAGAAAGTAGGAACTACAAAGTAACACCTGCTCATAGTGGCGCTGAAGCTTTACAGGAAATTCAGAAAGAGAATTTCGACATTGTATTTCTGGATGAAAACATGCCAGGACTAACAGGTTTAGAGACACTTGCTGAAATTAAAGAGCAAAAAGCCAATCTACCCGTAGTAATGATCACGAAAAGTGAAGAAGAGTACATTATGGAAGAGGCCATTGGATCTAAAATTGCCGACTATTTAATTAAGCCCGTAAATCCGAATCAGATATTACTGAGTTTGAAGAAGAATTTAGATCATAGCCGACTCATTTCTGAAAAAACCACATCCAATTACCAGCAAGAGTTCCGAAAAATTGCAATGGACATGTCTATGATCAACACTTATGAAGGTTGGTCTGAGTTATACCAAAAGTTGGTATACTGGGAATTGGAACTAGAAGATATCGAAGACACAGGAATGTTTGAGATTTTAGAGTCTCAGAAGACAGAAGCTAACACCCAGTTCTGTAAATTTATTGATAAAAACTATCCAAAGTGGTTTGAAAAGAATGGAGACGCTCCTACGATGTCTCATACTTTATTTAGAGAGAAAATTCAGCCACAAATTGACAAGGGAACTCCTACGCTATTAGTAGTAGTTGACAACTTGCGATACGACCAATGGAAGGCATTTGAGCCTTATTTACAATCAATTTACAAGAAAACGGAAGAGGAATTATTCTGCAGTATTCTGCCTACGGCGACCCAATACGCAAGAAACGCTATTTTCTCGGGGCTAATGCCTAGCGACATGCAAAAACTTCACCCGGAGTATTGGTTAAATGATACGGAAGAAGGTGGAAAAAATATGCATGAAAAAGACTTCTTAGCGGCTCAGCTCAAGCGTCTGGGAATGAATTTAAATTGGAGTTACCATAAGATTTCTAGTTTAAAACAAGGAAAGCGTTTATCTGAAAATTTCAAAAGTCATAAAAATGAAGATCTAACTGTGATTGTATATAATTTTGTAGATATGCTATCGCATTCCAAAACAGAAATGGAGGTAATAAAGGAACTAGCCTCTAACGACAAGGCCTACCGTTCGCTTACCGAAAGTTGGTTTAAAAACTCTCCGCTCATGGAGATTCTACAACAGGCCGCCAGTCTTGGTTTCAAACTTGTTATCACCACAGATCACGGGACTATTAATGTAAAGAATCCATCTAAGGTGATTGGTGATAAAAACACCAGTTTAAACTTAAGATATAAAACTGGTAGGAGTCTCACGTATGAAGACAAGGATGTGCTAGCGGCCAAGGATCCAAAAAGCATCCATTTACCGGCCATAAATATGAGTAGCTCATTTATTTTTGCTAAAGGCGATTTGTTTTTTGCCTACCCAAATAACTATAATCACTATGTGAGTTATTACAGGAATACTTATCAACATGGTGGTGTTTCACTGGAAGAAATGGTGATTCCGTTTGCTGTATTGACTCCAAAATAATGTTAAAAGTAAGAAAATACTGAAATTATTGCTTTTCATCGATACTTAGGGTGCTTAATCGGAAATTCTTTTATATTTGTCGGAGCCTTAAAAAAATGAACTTGACCTATTCCATTTCTGACTTGCCAAAAGTGGCGGGATTAATTCTCGAAAATGCCACCAACAAGACGCTTTTGTTCTACGGGGAAATGGGAGTAGGAAAAACAACATTGATAAAAGAGATTGCTAAGCAACTTGGGGTTGAGGATACGCTTAACAGCCCAACTTTTTCAATTGTAAATGAGTACGCCATTGGCCCAGAAAAATTATTTCATTTTGATTTTTACCGAATAGAATATGAAGAAGAGGCTTTGGACATTGGAATTGAGGATTATTTTTATTCAAATCATTGGAATTTTATAGAATGGCCAGAAAAAATTTCGAATTTATTACCGGAAGAAAATACAGCCATTGAACTGACAAAAAATAAAAACGGAATTAGGAATATAAAAATGATGCCGGTGAACTAAAATGAGCTAAGATAAATAGTCGTGCCCACTGAAGTCCAATCTGTAACTCCCTGACTTTTAACGAATTATTAACAATAAAATTCGTAAAAAAGCAATCTTATAAGATACGGCCAAAGTAATTGTTATACTTGTTTTTTTTGTGGATAGGTTTGTAGTATTAACCTCACAAACAAACTAGTATTATGAAAAAATTTACCTCACTTTTATTTATCGTTGCAATTTTTAGTTCTACCCTATTTTTCTCTTGTACTCCCGAGAACATAGAAGATGAAACAAACCCACAACAAGTTGACAAAACCCTTAAACCGCTTCAAAACGGATAAAAAACCAATTATTAGTGGTGGGATCGTGGTTTTTTTCATTGCTCTCACTCCATTTATGTTTTATATGTATGAAAGTTTCCCGAGAACAAACTCTTGGGAAACTTCTTTATTTACATGGAAAACAAGTTTTCCAGATTGGTATTCTTTTGCTTGGTACTTTAGTGGTAAGTTTATTCCTCTTTTTCTTTTACTTCTCTGGTTTTTCACCTGTAAGCATTGGTGGCATTGGATAATATTGGTGCCAATAGCTATGTATTCCTTCCAGCTTTGGGGTGTTCTTAATGAAAGTAATAATCTTGATTCCTTAGAGCTTTATTACATTATTCCTTTAATGTTAGTCGTGGTTCCTTCGGTTTATTTAATACGCGCAAAGCTATTTGCCCGAATAAGAGGAAACGACCTAGCTTCTTTTGAGGCTGAGCTTGGAACCAAGAGATCGATATGGGAACAAATTAAAGACTTGTTTCGCTAATACATGATTATTCTTGAATTCTGCGAATGTAATAGGAAGGGTAAATACCATATTTTTTATAAAAAGCCCTAGAAAATGACTCGGCATTTTTATAACCACATTCCTCTGCGATTGCCTTAATAGTATAGTTTCGATATTTATCTTGACTCAAGAGTTCTACCGTTGCAAATTCAAGCCTCAAATCATGTAAATATTGAGAGAAATTCTTTCCTAAGTGCAGATTAATGACTCTTGAGAGATAATTATCATTGGTTTGAAACATCTTAGATAAACGCCCAAGTGTTATGTCATTCTGTAAAAATTTCTTCTGCTCCTCAAACTCCATTAACTTATTTAGCAACTCGTCAACAATATCATTTGATACAACTGAACAGATAGAGTTTGATAATTTTGAATCCTGTTTATTTTTATTTAGTGAATCTTTTAATTCTTTAAATCTTTTCTTATAAATAAATTGAATTCTTACATAATAAATTAATACCCCTAAAGTACAAATTAAACTGAAAACCGTCCAAAAAGTAATCTTGCCAGCTCTTTCATTATCACTCGCAAGTTCAATTATCATATCCTGTTTCTCTTGAATGAGTTCCGGCGTTTCTAATTTTTTTTCCATTTCCGATTCAAAAAACTTATAATTTGTTTTTAAAACGCTATCAATTAGAACCAACTTATTGAGATAATACACCTGTCTTATAGTATCTCTATTTGAAATGTAGTGATTTAACAACTCTTCGTAAATACTTCGATCAATTGGCTTTAAAGCACCAACATTCAATTCGTTAGCAATTGAATCCGCTTTTTTTAGATATGTGAAACTTTTTTCTTTTTCATTAATTTCCTTAAGCGCCAAAGCCTTAAATAGATAGATATTCATTACGGACCTATTACTCACAATATTCAATTTGTCGTCTAATAATTTATTTGCTATCATCAAGGATTCTTTATAATGCTTTTTGAAATATAAGACCTCCATATGTGCTTCAGATGACCAATTCTGTAGAATTTCTTTATGCACCCAATCGTAGTCTTTCAACAAACCGTTCATTTTTTGGATATAGAGTTCTGCGGAATCAAGTCTGTTTAACTGGTAATAGCAAAATGTGAAATTTCTCGCGGAAACGATTTGATCTAAGACAAGCAAGTCTTTCAATTCAATTTTTGCCCCTTTACGAATAGAAAGCGCCAAATCTGACAAGTATTCCGGTGTTTGAATTATACTGTCTCTTTTTCTCTGTAGATTCAATGCTTCAATTTTATCACCCCAAACCGCTTTCCCATAAATTAGATTGTTTGAAATCCTAACTTGCATCCCAATGTTTTTATATAACTGAGCATACTCGTAAGCACTAAGATAATTTTTGGTAGAATTATTTAAATCACCAATCGTTTCGTAGTTATAGGCTTTTAAGCTATACCCCAAAGCAGGATAAGTAATTTGTGGATTATTTTCGGTTAAGGCTATGACGCTATCGGCAAATCTCAAGTTTTTCTCAGGATGAAAGATTCTTGCAAGCCTATCGTAACCTCTAGCCATTTTGATGGTATCTCCCTCCAAACGAGCCCGTTTTAAATACGTTCTAGCAACTTGCTCTGCCTCGATAGAGTCTTCACTCACCTCATTGAAAAGAGTTAGTAAGGCCTCATCCTCTAACGTATCTAAATACTTCTGAGATAAATCTTGCGCAATTGTGGAATAAAAAGGGGATAGTAAAAAAATAAAAATGAGAAATCTCATAAAAGCCAAAGGTTTGTATAGGGAGTTAAGATGGTCTTAGATAAAATTACACTTTTATTCAATATGACTTACTAATTTAAAGTCCCACAAATACACCAATCGATTAAGTAATTGAAAAACAACGCTTTAAAACTATTCGTTCTTGTCTCAATTCAAGAATTGTCGGTTCGAAATTCTTGAATCCCTCCATACATCAATTGTAGAAACCAAAAAAACATCTAACATTTGAAGTATTAAAATTAGTTGATCGGCTTAAAGATTCGTTTTAGATTAACTGGGGAGTTAGTATTAATTCTTTGAGCCGATCTTTTTAAAAGCTTAACATCCAATACATCATACTAAAATGAAAAATACACGCTACTTATTACTACTATGTCTATTGGTTCAGTCAAATTTATTTGCTCAGGACTTAACCATAACGATAGGAAGAGGCCCAGACTGTTTGGGTAGAGGAGCCTGTGATATTTCAGCAGAAAAAAACGCTACGAAAAATGCCGAAATTATAACAAAGAACAACGGCAAAATAATTCTACGCCTGTTTAGAAAGAACTTAAGTAGGGATGAACAAAATCGAATACTCAACCAACCAATAACATCTGTCAATCAAGGTTCATTAAAATTTCAATTAGAAAATGACTTGACGATTTCAGAGAAAATAAAATCGCTGCTTCCCTACTCAATTTCGAATAAACTTCATTCTATTAAAGCAAAATCTTACGCAACCGAAATTACACCTGAGTTTATTGATATTCTAATAATCGATTAAAGAAATCGCTTCATGGGGCATTTAATATATATAGCATTGATTTTCTTCTTCTTTTCAAATCAGTTGTCGCATGCAAATATCCATAACAAAACGAAGGAACCCAAGGATAGCCTGAACTTAAAACTAAATGAGCTTACAAAAGAAGTGAATTATATCCTACGGGTAAATGATCACAAACTGAGTTTAATTTATAAAAAAATAGCCGAAGCAAATGATGCTTTGATGTCTAATTCTGCAACGGATCTAAAACTAAAATTTCTTTTAAAAAAAGACTCTCTTAAGGAGGCAGCAAGAAACGTAAAACTACATGCAAGAAGCGACATCAGTAAAGTGAGATATATAAAGGGCATCGAAATTATTAAACTACTTTATAATAAAACCTTGGCCCTCGATCATCACTTTTCTTCCGTAACTACCTTAAATGAAATAAACAAAATGGCTAATCCCAATCAGTACGCATCATTTACGGATGTAAAGAAAGTGATTAAAAGCAAAAGAGATAAGCGAACAGGCTTCGATCTTACCAAAATTCTCGGAGATAATATTTATACCTCTATTACTCACTCTTTAGTATCACTCTTTACAAACACCAATACGCAACAACCAGAAAAAGAAGCCGTTCTAAAAGAAATAGAATGTGTGATCGATTTTACTCTTAGAATGAGCAATGACCTAGATACGATCTATTTCGAAACAGTGTTTCTTCAGAAGAATAACGAAACAATCATGACGCAATTGGACGAATTATTTTTAGATTTTACCAAACCAATTGGATATTCAAAGTCTCTAAAGATTTGTCGCAACACCGATGACTGGGACAGACTAAGCGGCTACCTCAACAACTATATAATTAAAATGGATAAGGAACTCGCTAATCAGAATAATCAGTCATTAGCTCAAAAAATGCAAATTAATCTTGAATTCCCGATTGATCAACTACTCCAGTTTATAATTCAATACAATGCATTCATTGATCAGGGAGGGAAGTTTTACGAAAAGTTCGGAATAATGCTCAACAGCTACGAAAATGAAGAACAGTGTGGGAAACAAATACCCTCAGAATATCATGCTCTTAAGCAAGCAGTTGATGTTGCAATTGAAAAATTTAATACTGCTTACAAGCCAGTAGAAATCAATGGAAGCAAACTAAAACAACTACTGTATGGTATTAGCGAGTATGATTAAATAATCGGTTCTGTTTTAATTCGAAAATTATTCTCTGAGGTTCTAAATCGTCTTAAACTTTTAAAATTAAATATGTAACTTGGTGCATATAATTCTAAATAACTCATGTCGCAACCTAAGTCGCCATTCACCAAAGCCCAATTACTTCCACAAGAAGAAACCTTGGAAATCACCCGTTCAAAAAGCAGCCTGCGTATTGGACTACCCAAAGAAACCCATTTCCAAGAACGAAGGATTTGCCTAACTCCTGACGCGGTAGCTGCCTTGGCTGCTAATGGACATGAGGTGCTTATTGAGAAAGGAGCTGGAGAACAGGCTGGGTATAGTGACAAAGACTACAGCGAAGCGGGCGCGGAAATCTCTCCCGACCCTAAAAAAGTTTTTGGTTGCCCAATGGTTCTCAAAGTGGAGCCTCCTACTCTTGATGAATTGGAACTAATTAACCCAAAATCCGTTTTAATTTCCGCTCTTCAACTTAAAACTGGTAAAAAGAAATACTTTGAAGCAATAGCTAAAAAGAAAATCACCGCCTTAGCATTTGAGTTTATCAAAGATGAAGACGGTAGCTACCCCGCCGTAACGGCCCTAAGCGAAATTGCAGGAACAGCATCCGTTCTTATCGCTTCAGAGTTAATGCTCAATGACAAAGATGGCAATGGCCTACTATTCGGTAATATTAGTGGAGTGCCGCCTGTTGAAGTAGTCGTAATAGGCGCTGGAACTGTTGGTCAGTATGCTGTTAGAGCGGCATTAGGATTAGGAGCTAACGTAAAAGTGTTCGATAGTTCGATCACCAAATTAAGAAGAATACAATCCAAAGTTGGTCAAACACTATACACTTCCACAATACAACCAAAAAACCTTCTCAAAGCCCTGCGTCGATGCGATGTTGCCATTGGTGCGATTAGAGGCAACAATCGTTCTCCAGTAGTAGTAACCGAGCCAATGGTGGAGCGAATGAAAAAAGGAGCCGTTGTGATAGATGTTAGCATCGATATGGGAGGGTGTTTCGAAACTTCTGAGACCACTTCTCATAAATACCCAACACAAATTAAACACGGTGTAATTCATTACGGAGTGCCCAATATACCCGCCAGGTATCCAAAAACAGCCTCTATTTCCATTAGTAACATATTTACTCCATATCTTTTTGATATTGCAGAAAGCGGCGGTATAGAAAATGCAGTCCGATTTGACAAAGGTCTAAAAAATGGTTTGTACTTTTACCGCGGAATTTTAACTAGTAAAGCGGTAGCAGATTGGTTTGATATGTCTTATAGCGATATCAACTTACTCATCTTCTAGCTCCTGCATCTAAACTTAACGCATGCCATTATTTAAACGAATTCTTTTTTACCTGGGAGGCTTTGGAATAGGACTCATAATTTTATATTTCTATGTTGGTCAAAGTGGCGCCTCTTGTGACTATAGCTATGGTCCCAATGCTAGAACACTTAAGAACATTCGCATGAAAGATCGCGTTGTTACGGAAAACGCAACTTTGTTTCTTTCTCAAAACGGACTCGATACTTCGGCTATATCTGCTTTACTATTAGATGGAAACGTATTGTTTTCAGAAAGTAATACAAAGTTAGATTCCTGCAAAATCTATGCAATCGAAGGAGAGGTTTTAGATAAAAACATAAAGATGATGGTCGAAAACTGTGATGAATTAGTAAGCATTTTAGAAGTTTACAAAAACAAGGACTAAAACACTATAACATCTTAGTTAGAAACTTTCTTCATATCTGGCCTGGGCTTCGCCCCCATAAAATTTTCAGAATCATACATCTAAAACTACCACTAAAGAGGAATGCATCTGTTTAAAGGTAAGGGATTCGTAAATCCGCTTACCCCTAATTAATTCTAAAAAATTACATCTACAGGTAACAAAACTAAAAATGTAGGATATAGAGTTGTAATACGCTCAATCCGTTTGCCGTTTTAAAATGTTAAAAGCCAGATGAAACATAAAGTAAATTTCAGAAGATCTCACTAAAAAGAAACATCCGGTATTTTAAGACAAATAAGATTAAATTGCTTTCATTATAAGTGAATACCGGTATTGAAGTAAAAGTTGCGTAAATCCGTTTAAAACGAACACAATCAATGAAATACACCCAAACCCTCCTATGTTAATGACCAATATTTTCAAACTGAATATAAAAACAAAAAAGGCAATAGCTGAGGGTAAATAAAACAGTACGACTTCAGTATTTCGCTGTATTTTCAAAACGCTCCACCCAATAAAAAAATAAGGGATATACGATACGAGACAGACGGCTAAGCTCATAAAATAAGCAACATTCACAAGGAACCCATCTCCATTAAGAGTATAAATGGACATCAGTAGCAGTACTAGAGATAGATTTAATCCAATCGCAATGGCGTACCACTTCAAACTACAAATGTTTCAATTATTTAAAAGTACTTTTTAAACTCTTTGCTCCTCCAACAACCGGCAACGTAAGCGTAGTTTTAGCTAAATCAACTGTGAGTTCTGTCCCTGGTGACGGCCATAGCGTAAATTCCTTATCACTCGAGAAGATCATTAAACCTATTTGCTGCCCCTTCGCTATAATTTGATCATCTGGCATGAGATCAAAAGTTACGTCATAAAACGTTCCTGGCACCAATGGTTCACCTTCACGAATCGATTTATGATTTTGTGGATCTGCCCAACCACGTGTAATAATATTATCTGTAATCTTAGCCTTACTATCTGGATTCCAAGGCAATGAAACCAACCAAACTGAAAGATTAGCAGCAGGCTTACTACTAGAAAGTGAAACAGTAACCTTAGGAGCTCCCGAAATATGAACATCTTCATTCAAAACAGGGGTAGCATACAACAAACGGTGACTAGAGGTTTCTGCTTGAGCCAAACTTGCTCCATCAATAGAATAATCATCAACTAATTTCTCTTTTCCTTGACGTCTTGACTTGTTGAGTGACAAAGCTCCAACCTTCTCACCACCCTTGACCGGATGAAGTTGTACCTCCTGCGCTAAAGGGTTAGGATATTCTGGATACGCAGTTGGGTTATCTTGTCTGTCGTTTTCTCTCACAATCCATGCCCTAGCATCATTTTCTACACCATTATCAACTCCATGCAAGTAATGCGTAAACCAACGATTCATCATTTTAACGGGTGGTGGCCCACCGTGACCGTTTTGATGATAATAAATCTGTGAAGGAATTCCCTGTGCTTTCGCTGCCTCATAAATACGGTAGCTATGTTCAGGCATCACATTCCAATCATTAAAACCATGTGACATTAACAAAGCAGCTTTCATGGGTGCCATATCATTCAGATAATCACGCCCAGCCCAAAAATCGTTGTAATCACCAGTAATGCGATCCATCCCATTTGCCAACTCAATGTCACGGGTATTTGCATTATTGTAAGCGCGCTTAGACTCATCTCCACTATGGATAAAATCGTATAACACATCAATATCTTCCCCTAAATATCCTCCTGGACTGCGCACCAAACCATTAGACCTGTAATAATGGTAGTAGGATGTATTTGGAGCAATAGGAATAATTGCTTCCAAACCTTCAACCCCTGTAGTTGCGGCGGCCAAAGGCAAAGTACCGTTATAAGAAGTTCCTGTCATACCTACTTTCCCAGTCGACCAATATGCTTTCACCTCTTCCATAGAACTTGGTTCAGTATACCCCTTTCTACGTCCGCATAACCATTCCACTACACTCTTGGGAGCTAAGGATTCGTTATCTCCTCCAACTGTTGGAGATCCTTGTGAAAAACCAGTTCCTGGTGAGGAAGAGTGAACCACGATATAGCCTCTTGGCACCCATTTCTTAATATGTGAGTTTGAAATAACAGGACGTTCTCCTCTACGCGTTACTTCTACATGAGTTCGTTTCTTAGGTGTATCTCCTAACTCATGTTTAACATCGTAGAACAAACCTTCAGCGTTTGGAGCTACTCCAGCAAAATATGGACTGGAAACATAAATTACAGGAAGCTTTAAACCTTCGGTCTCTGTTTGAGCGGGCCTAGTTACCGATACATGCATTCGATCCATTTTACCATCCCCATCAGTATCAAAATCGGTTTCCACAAAAAGATCATGTCTCAACCATTTGCTTGCATCGTTAAAACCCTCCACGATCTGCGCCTCTCCATCTTTAAAAACAGGCACTACTTTTTCTTGAGCGATTGTTAACGACATTCCTGCTATTAAACAGGCAATAAATATTGAAATGTTAGCTGACTTCTTCATTTTTGTGTTTTTTTCTTCTGAAATATTTGTTCCTATAATTTGTTCTTAGCCATTAAATTAACGACACTTTCTAATATATCTAAGCGCAATATACGATTATCACGTTCTAAAACGTAAACCGCCACAGATGCATTCAGTTCTGGAAAATACTGAACCGTGGTTCCCCAAAATCCGCCATGACCATATCCTTCATATCCGTTATATTCTGAATCCATTATACCTAATAAATAATGAGGGTCCTCCCCTTCTTTTATGGGCATTTTAGTGTAAATCAATTCTAGCACTTTTGGGTCTTTTACAATCTTACCCTCGAATAATCTTTGCGAAAACAGTGCCAAATCCTTTGTTGTAGCAGCTATACCGCCAGCTCCGTACAAATCGAAGGACGGATCAAGTTCATAAGAATTCCATCCTACTTCGCTGTAATATTGACAAACCAAAGGTTTACTGTCGCTAGGAACACTGTCTAAACTAACAAACCATGTTTCTGTTAACCCTTGGTTCTCAAAACCAATCCAACGGGCGATCGCCTTATTAAAAGGTTCTCCGGTAAAAGGCTCGATAATTTCTGTTGCCAATAGAAAATTTATATCTGCATAACTAAATACCACTCCGGGACTTGCCAATGGCCCGCCAATCTTCATGGACAACTCAATTTGCTCATCTCTAGTCCATCGATGTTTCTTGTTCTGATCAATTGCATTCATATAATCTTCATTTACATAATCTCTAATTCCGCTAGTGTGAGATAACAAATGAGCAACCGTAATGCCTTGAAGGTCGTATCCAGTATTAGAGAGCAATACGCTTGACTTTTCAGAAATCAAACTCTCAATAGCCTGATCCAATTTCAGCTTCCCTTCTTCCACTAACCGAAGTATAGTTACTGCTGTGTAAGTTTTGGTATTGCTCGCTATAAGTGCTGGCTGCCCTGGGTCTATTGGAGCCTTGGATATAGTATCTGATATACCTACTGCTCCACTCCAAGAAATTCCACTATCTGGCATTTCTATATGAATCATCAACCCTTTTGAAGTTGGGTGAGCCTTGTAAATAGAATCTAAAGTCTGTTGGAATAGGATGGTTGACACCTCATTACCATCCTTTACAACTTCTTGCTTAGATACTTCTTTGCAGCTTACCAAGACTATTAACAAAACTGCGATATAGATGTGCTTTTTCATTACTCGATGTTTTACTCAAAGATATCAGTAATAATTTCAAGGTGAAAGCTAGATTAAAAATACGTGTAAAATTTTAGTTGAATAATTATTTTTAACAATTAAGAGCATGGATACAAGTAATTTTTTATCGGATTATACCGAAAATTCACTTACCTGCATTATTTTAGTGCAGACTAACAAACATCCTTACTATGTTAAACCGTGGACTTCTTATTTTAACTATTTTCAGTGTATTTCTTGCCAATGCTCAAACTAGTGTAACTATTGGTTGGGATACTTCCCTATCCATGAAGAATAGAAATACTGCTAAAGAGTTTGAATTTTTAGATAGCTACTTCAAAAAATATGAAAACGCTCAAGTAGAGCTTATTGCCTTTAACAACGTAAATTCTAAGAAGAAAACATTTAACGTTGTAGACGGGAATTGGGATCAAATAAAGACAGCATTGTCCACCTCTATTTACGATGGCGGGACTTCTTATCAAAATCTAACACCCATTGGTCAAGACCACACCTTGCTCCTATTTACAGATGGTGACGAAAATGCCTTGGGTGATATCCCCAAAATTGAAGGCACCCTCTACGTAATTAATAGTATGGCCACCGCAGACATGGAGAGCCTTAAATACTTAGCCTTAGGGAATAAGGGTCGTTTAGTTACGCTATCTCCCCAAGTTGCAAGTTCCATGTATGAGAATGGTGAATCTATGGTTATTTACACCGGAAATATATATTCTGATGACAGCGGAAATGAGGATATTAGTATTTCGGTGAAAGGAACAGATAATACAGTAACTGCCAAGAAAAACGGAACATACTCTATTCGAGCAAAACAAGGCTCTACCCTTGTATTCTCTGCTCCGGCCTTGCCTGCTGTCGAAAAAGTGGTAGGAAGAGAAAACACGCTTAACGTCTGGATTAAAAGCAGGGGAATCGAATTAGACCAAGTTTTAATTAGAAAGGAACTAGTTGAAACTGAACCGAACGTAGTAAGCACAGGTTTCAACAAAAGAGATAAGCGAAAGGTAGGTTTCTCAGTTTCGTCCATTGGTGACGAACAAATCACCGAAATCAACACCAATATCTCTGATGCAACCGAAGGAAAATTTGCAGGAGTCACTAGAGGAACGAATCAAGATTTAAGCCAGAGTGTCATCCGAGGCTTATCTACTCTTTTCGGTAATAATTACCCATTAATTATTATCGATGGAGCCCCAATAGCTCGTTCTAGTTCGGCAGACAGAGGTGCTAACATTCAATTAACAGACTTTATAGACCCAAACAGCATTGCAGATGTTACGGTTCTCAAAGGATTAGCGGCTACCAACAATTACGGGTCAGAAGGATCGAGCGGCGTTATCCTTATCACTACTAAAATGGCCGCAGCGCAGAAAGCTGCCGAAAACGGCGAACCTGCTCCTAAGCCCAAGAACTTGTACGAAGGTAATGTGGAAGCTAAGGCGGGAGAAGTAATCACCCCGTATCTGTCGCAATTAAGTGCACAATCCACTGTGGAGAATGCGTATAACGCCTATCTCAATCAACGTGAACAATACTGGAGCAACCCGGCCTACTTTATAGACGTAGCGAATTTCTTTAAAGCTTCTTCTCCAGTGTTATCCAATCAAATTATCTACAATGCCATTGAGAAAAGTGATAGTCCAGTGGCGGCTATTCGTGGCGCTTTCTTTAAAGCTGAGACGGAAGGTAATAAACAATTGGCTTTGGACATCGCCAACGAGTTTATCGAAAAGTATCCGCAAAACACACAGGCCTATTTGGATGTAGCATTGGCGAATAGAAGAGTAGGTAATTATCAATTAGCACTCGAAATACTTGTGGGTATCGAAAATGGCACCGTGAATCCAGCGCTGGATTTTTCAGACTTAACCGCTATTGCAGATAAGGAAATAAGAAAC
The DNA here is from genome assembly GCA_947495135.1 of uncultured Flavobacteriaceae bacterium. Lineage (GTDB taxonomy): Bacteria > Bacteroidota > Bacteroidia > Flavobacteriales > Flavobacteriaceae > Aureisphaera. Next base: position 461,710 of record CANLXN010000001.1, on the reverse strand, counting down.
TTAGTTGCTGCCAAAAAAGAAGCGCTAGATTTAAGCAAAATCCAAGTAAAACATTTGAAGCAACAACCCCTAGATGCAAGGGTTATTTTCGAATGGAGTAATTCGGATGCAGAATTCGAATTGCAGTTTGTAAATCCGTCTAATTTATTTTCAAAATGGGAGCATACTAAGAACAATGAAAGAATGATTGCTAACGAACTAGTAAACGGATCTCAAATAGAAGAGTTCGAGATTGATGGAGGAGCCAAAGGACAATGGATCATCAATGTGAAGTATTTAGGCAATCGATCTGAAGGAAACAACGATCCTACGTTTTTGAAGTGTACTGTGCAAGAGAATTATGGCAAGCCTGAAGAAAAAACTACTCAACATATCATTCGTTTATATGAAGAAGGAAGCGAAGAGTTGGCTGTAAAGCTGTTTACGCGATAAGTGGATTAGCTCGTTTGGGGCTTATCTAGGCGAAACCGGATCTTTTCTATTCCAACATCGGTTAAATAGGTTTTCTCCTTTACGAAACCAAAATTCTCGTAAAGGGCGCAGGCAGGTGCATTTGCAAGTCCTGTTTCAACCGTAATAACCCCAGATGCTATCCTTTCAGCAAACTCCAATAATTTTCTGCCAATTCCCTGTCTAAAATACAGCGGGTCTACGATAAGGCTTTGAACATGCGTTGAAGTAGGTTCTTTTTTTAATTCTATAACCGCGGCTAGCGAATGCTGTTTCCAGTAACCATAAAATTGAGTATCGCTCTTCTGTAAGTCCGCAACTGTTCTTTTTAGCGGAGGGAAAAATTCTTCTGCTCCTAATAATTTTGCCTCCACAGCATAAGAAACCTGAAAAACGCAGTGCATTTTTTGGGCTATTTCTATCTTCTTTTGATGAAGAAGCTGGATCATATTTTATTCTGAAATTTTCACCCAATAAATAAGTTCTTAGGTGATGGTGAATTTAGATTTTTCTTCGCTTTTTTTCTCGCTTTATGAGGTCTAGTTCCCTACTGGTCTGTCCTGCAACTGACGTATTCTCTTCTGCTCTTCTAATTAAGTATGGCATTACATCTTTAACTGGACCAAAAGGAATGTATTTAGCAACATTATAACCTTCTTCCGCGAGATTATAACTAATATGATCACTCATGCCATAGAGCTGCCCAAACCAGATTCGATGATCGCTCCTTTTTATTCTCTTTGCGGCCATGTGTTGCATCGCTAAATAACTACTTTCCTCATTGTGCGATCCAAGGAAGAGAGAGATTTCTTCTAAGTGATTAATAATGTACTCTACTACACTATTAAAAAGGTCGTCTGTTGCCTTTTTATTTGCGCAAATAGGTGTAGGATAACCTCGTTCCTCTGCCCTATCATTCTCCTTTTCCATATAGGCACCTCTCACCACCTTAAAGCCTAAATGATACCCTTTATCCAAAGCACGTTTATGAATACCTTTTAAGTATTCCAAACGATCCCAACGATAACATTGCAGGGTGTTGTAGACAATAGGTTTTTCCCTATTATACTTCTCCATCATTTGCTCACAAAGTTCATCTGCGGCGTCCTGCATCCATGTCTCTTCACCATCAATAAGGAGCGCTATATCACATTCGTGAGCTACCTTACAAATATTTTCGTACCTCAACTTAATTCGTTCCCATTCGTCTTGCTCAGCCGCTGTAAGTGTTTCCTTCTCTGTAATTTTCTGCCATATCATGAATCTACCCAAACCGGTAGGTTTAAAAACTGAGAATGGCATAGCCTCTTTATGCCTGGCGAAACGTATAAGTTCGATCACTTTTTCCATCGTCGCATCAAATTGCACCTCCTCTTCCTTTCCTTCGACTGAATAATCTAAAACAGAAAACACTTTTACCGAATCAAGACTATCGACCACAGGCATACAATCTTTTTCATTTACTCCACCGCAGAAATGGTCAAATACGGTAGAGCGAATCAAACCTTCTACTGGTAGATTTAAGTTAAGCGCAAACTTGGTAGCAGCAGTTCCAATTTTAACCAATGGTTCTTTGGAGATCATTTTAAATAAAAAATAAGCGCGCTCTAATTGGGCATCGTTTTTAAGTTTAAATGCCGTCTCCGTGTTATCAAAAAGATGTTTAGTGGTCATTCTTGAAATTTTATATACAAATATACTTAGATTTGAGGTCTCGAAAAGGACTATTTCACTCCCTATGGAAAAAAACATTATCAAAGAAGACGGATCCGTATTTTGCAATAAAGGTGCATGGAAAGCAATGAATAAAATTATTCTGGACTTAAACCCATCAAAAATCTTTATTGTAACAGACACCAACACAAAGGGTCTATGCCTCCCTCACTTCCTTGAACAATTGGAGAGTTCTTTACAACCTTTAATTTTAACAATTCCAGCAGGTGAAGAGAATAAAACTATACACACTTGCATGACATTATGGAGTGAGCTTTCTCAACTGAGAGCAGATCGCAAGAGCTTAGTTATTAATTTGGGAGGCGGTGTAGTTACAGATTTGGGAGGTTTTGTGGCCTGTACCTATCAACGCGGAATTGAGTTCATAAATATTCCAACCTCTCTTCTTTCCATGGTAGATGCCTCTGTAGGTGGTAAAAATGGCGTCGATCTAGGAGCACTTAAGAATCAGATAGGAATCATCAAGAACCCCAAAACAGTTATTATAGACACAGCATTTTTAGGCACGCTGCCTAGAGCCGAATTCACTTCGGGAATGGCTGAAATGATCAAACACGGATTTATCCACTCACAGAGTTACTTAGAACGAGTATCCACTATGGATATTTCAGATACACAAGAAGTGGCAGAATTGGTTTGGGAATCTGTGATCATAAAAAATAATGTCATTACCGAAGATCCCCGAGAGCAAGGACTTCGGAAGACACTCAACTATGGACACACCTTAGGTCACGCAATCGAATCTTACTTCTTAAAAACCGCGAACAAAACGCATCTATTGCATGGTGAGGCGATTGCCATAGGTATGATTCTCGCAACCTTTATTTCAAGTGAGCAACTCTCATTTCCAAAGAAAAAGCTAGAAGAAACAACCAAATTGATTCTCAATCATTTTGAAAAAGTAGTTTTTACAGAAGCAGATATTGAAGAAATCATTAAACTACTCATCTTCGATAAAAAGAATAGTAATGGTCAAATTCATTTTGTTCTTTTAGAGGATATTGGTAATTACAAACTAAACTGCACCGTACCTAACGAATTGATTTACAAGTCGTTTAATTTTTATAAAAATTTTCATTGTTAAAAAATTCTGTAGTATATTTAGTACGAAGTAACACAAACCAACCCCCAAAATGAAAAGAATAATTGTTGATTTTAAGAAACTCACCCCAGAGATTCTTTCACTGCTCGTAGACAAATATCCCGATGGATATTTAGACAAAGACATCGTGGTCTTTAAAAATGCTAAAAACGAAACCGTAGAAGCGGTAGAAGTAAGAACTGAAGACATTATTTATCTGGTAAAAGTAGGCTCTAACCTAGTAAACTCTATGGCCGCTTTCGATCTAGACGATTACAGCGACGACGAGCTCAATGAACCAATTTCAGAACTTCCAGATAAAACGGCTTCTGAAGAATAAACAAGTTTAGATTACAAATACCTTTCTTTAATAATTTGAATGTGGTGTATTTCGTGTCCACAAGTTATATAACCCGCTGCTCTTACAGAAAGCGGACTGTTACTTGCCACCCCCATTCGAGTCATTACCTCGGGACTACAGCCCTTATAGAACTGAATACTAGAGTTTCTTACTGCGGCGTATTCGTTGATTAGATCATTCATAGCTCGTTGATTTCCGTTTGCGTTATTGGCAAACACATCTTGATCAAAACCTTCCAACTCGACATTATCTGCCCTAGAGAATTGTAAAGCTCGATACATAAAAACTCTTTCCGTATCAATAAGGTGCAACAGGATCTCTTTGGGAGTCCATTTACCTTCATCGTAAGCATATTCGAACTTTTCTGAAGGGATGGATTGAAAAAACTCTACAGTAGCGTCTTTGCCCTCCAATAACGCCTTCGTTAAAGAAGGTTCGCTAGTTTTATCTATATATCTTTTGTAGTATTCGTTGTATTCGTTAGCTGGTATCATTTTGCTCAATTTTGAAAAATAAAAGTATAAAAAAACCCTTCACCAAGAGCGAAGGGTTTGTTATAGTTTTTATAAAGATTTAGATTTCTTGAAAGATCGAATGCATTAATCGCTTTTTGTCGTTGATACTCTCTTCTAGAGAGATCATCGTTTCCGTCCGCGTAACACCATCGATATCATCTACCAAATAAATAATTTCCTTTGCATGACTTGTATCTTTTGCTCTAATCTTACAAAAGACATTAAATTTACCTGTTGTTACATGAGCAACCGTTACATAAGGAATTTCATTGATACGTTCCAAAACAAACTGTGTTTGGGAAGTCTTTTGCAAAAACACCCCAACGTATGCGATGAATGAGTATCCTAGCTTTCTATAATCCAAAGTAAGAGAGGATCCTATAATAATTCCTGCCTCTTCCATCTTTTTAACCCGCACATGAACGGTTCCTGCAGATATCTTTAGCTTTTTTGCTATATCTGTAAACGGAGTTCTCGTATTTTCAATCAGCATATCCAGAATCTGATGATCTGTCTCGTCAAGTTTAAATTTCGCCATAAGTTAGATTTAAGGCACAAAAATAGGAAGATTTCCCGACCTACAAATCACTATTCTTGAAAAATCATTTGGCTTTTTGCGTTTTTATTAATAATCGTTGAAACATTCTCACCTACGAAAACGTTTTCGTGAGAATTTAATAATATTTCTGCCCCTTCGGCGTCTATTTCTTTATGACCAAGTAAATGGTCTAATTCTCCAATTTCCTCTAAAACGGGAGTAAAAATAACCTTATTTCCATCTAGTTTTTCTTCATATTGAATTGCAAGTGCAACTAACGTAGGACGATCTTTTAATTTCACATTTCTAATTACAACATCTTTGTAACATTTTTCATTTTCAGGAATCGAGAAATAAGCGTCAAAATCACTTTCCACTTGATGATCATCTCCAATACCCAATGCGGTCAATAGCGCATAAAAAATATACGCTCTCGTTTTTTCACGTAGATAGTCCTCTTGTGCATGACCCGCCTCAAACAAGATTGTAGGCACTCCCAACTGCTGAAAAGTATCCCCAACACAATTATCATTAAAAGTATCGTCGTACCTGCCAATTGCATTTGGTATAAAATCCGATAAGGTTTTGCGCATATTGACAATTAATTTCATTGCTATTTTCCTGCTTTCGGTAACAGATCTTTCTTCGTTCGCGGCAGGCGCCAAAAATGAAACAGTGGCGGAAAAGCCTCCAGGAAGGCTATAAATTGTTCTCTGATCATGTAAATTAAGACATAAATCTGGCTTTATTTTGTCAAAAAGAGCCCTCAAACACCTACTTTCAGATTGGGATAAATCCTTTGCATCTCGATTTAAGTCTATTTTATTTGCATTTTCTCGGGTATATAATTGTGCTCCGTCTGGATTTAAAATTGGAATACAATAGAAAGTGTGGTTGTCCAAAAATGTTTTTTTCTCTTTCTGAAATTCTCGATTCTGAGAAATGAACTTAAAAAAATCAAAAATAGCTTTGGTGGTTGTGGACTCATTTCCGTGCATTTGGGACCACGCTAAAATCACTTTTTTTCCACTTCCAATTTTTACGCAAGAAATATCTTTCCCCATTTCTGAGGTTCCAATAACTGAAATTTCAAAGTCATTTTTATAGTCGGATAGAAGCGGATTAATGTGCTCCAAATGAAGGTAGCGTCCGCTAATTTTTTGTTCAAAATTATCACTGTACCAGGTAGAGAATTTCATGGGCATCAAATTAGATGATACAAATGTAAACATTGCATTGTTTACAGATGTAAACAACTAAAATGAAACGCCCCGTATACATTTGTAAACAGATTAGCGCATTTTATCGATATAAATTGACCTAAGATTAACAAAAAATAAATTATAATAATTAAATAACACATTTTCAGTTATTTAAATGCATTTACATAAATAATATATTCATATGTATTAATAGTATTTATATAGTTTAATTGCATTTAATCGAGTAATAGTTTAGATTTGTAAACACATGATCCGTTAAACCTGAATTACAGTGGTAAACACTCAAGAATTTTCAAAAAGACTTCAAAAGATCCTCGAATTTTATGGGATTTCGGCCACTGCTTTTTCAGAAAAACTAGAAGTAAATAGGTCTACTATTTCTCATTTATTGAGCGGTAGAAATAAGCCAAGTTTAGAATTTGTATTGAAGGTCTTGACTGAATTTCCAGAGGTAGAATTATACTGGCTTTTGAATGGAGTTGGAACTTTTCCCTCCTCTTCTACTTCTTCAAATTCTTCGGAAAAGCAGGTTGAAAAAAAATCCAATCCATCCCCTCAAGAAAAATTTAACTCCGATAAAAATTTACCCAAACCCGAAAAAGTGATCTCGCAAATTTCTCAAGACTCGAAAATTTCAGAATTGAAAAAAACCGAGACTATTCAAAAAAAGGAAAATGATCAAATTGAACGAATTGTAATTTTCTACAAAGACGGAAGTTTTAAATCGTATCAATAGTTAGCATGTGCATAAAATTTCAGAAATTTGCATAAAAGTGCACGAATGCGAAAATTTCCCTTCATTTTTCTACTCCTCATCCTACTAAGTTGCTATTCTCCGTCTGATCGTCTCTGTACGGACTTTAAAACGGGTACTTTTGAGTTTGAGACGTTAATGGGGACAGAAATTGTAAAAACTCGCTTTACGCGAAATGATTCTATTGAAATCGACTTTTTTGATAATAAAATAGACACCTTCTCGATTCGGTGGATCAATGAGTGCGAATATGTAATGAAAAAGTTACGTCCTCAGAATATGGCGGAAAAAGATCCGGTGCAGTTCAAAATATTGAGCACAGAGGGAAATACATATACTTTTGAGTATTCAATGGTGATCAAAAAAAAGAATAGGAAACGGGTTGTCCGACAAGGAACAGCAACCAAAATAAACGATACGTATTAAACTATGAAGGATTCACTTTCTATTTTCAATGAGATTGTACAAAATTTATTAGCCGACGAAGATCGCAAGCCTGTGGCCGATTTCGTAGCCTCGGGAAAACTGTTTGAAACTATCGACCTCGATCTTACCGACCAACCAACTCCCAAAGAAGAATTTAAAAAGGCCTTACAGGATTTAGTTCTTAAAACACCTCGTACCGCAACCGACGCTTTTTTCAACCAGTTATTTGGAGGCAGAAACGATAAAGCTATTTTAGGCGACCTGCTAGCTGTTATGCTCAATAACAGTATGTACACCTATAAAGCTGCCGGTCCAATGGTAGGTGTCGAGAAAATTATACTGCGGAAGGTTTGTGACATGATTGGTTGGGATGACAACGCAAATGGGACTTTTGCCTCAGGTGGTTCTATGACCAACTTTATGTCGATGTTAATGGCTAGAGATGCTAAAACACCAGATACACCCTATGAAGGAGTGCAAGGTAAAATGACCGTTTACACCTCTTCAGAATCCCATTACAGTATTCCTAAAAATGCAGCGTTCTCAGGAATTGGTCGTGACAATGTTCGATATATACCTGTAGATCAATTCGGAAGAATGAATGTGCTAGAATTGGATCGTAGTATCGCCAAAGACATAGCCAACGGATTTGCCCCTACCTTGGTAAACGCAACCGCTGGAACCACCGTATTAGGAGCTTTTGACGATATTTTAGAGATCAGTCGGGTATGCAGTAATCACAGCGTTTGGTTGCATGTAGATGGGGCTTATTGTGGATCTGTCCTTTTTAGTAAGAAGTACAAACACCTCATCAAAGGAATTGAAAAAGTAGATTCCTTTAGCTTCAATGCCCACAAAATGATTGGTACACCACTCACCTGCTCATTGCTGCTTGTGAAAGATAAAAAGCATTTGTATAATTCATTTTCTAACGACGCCAGCTACCTTTATCAAACCGATCACGACGACTTTAATTTAGGAAAGACCTCTCTTCAATGTGGGAGAAGGAATGACGCATTAAAATTCTGGACGCTTTGGAAGAGTGTTGGTACAAACGGACTCGAAAAAATCATCGACCAGCAATTTAAGTTGGCCACTGTAGCAAGCGAATATGTTCGAAACCATCCAGATTACACACTTTACAGTTTTGATGATACCATATCGGTTTGTTTTAATTACAAAAACATTCCCGCCAGGGACATTTGTACCGCACTTTATGAGCATTCCAAATTACTTGTAGGCTATGGAACTTTTAAAGAAGATGAATTTATTAGGCTTGTAACCATTAATGCACAAAACGCCCCAGAAACCATCCTTAATTTCTTTAAGATATTAGAGGAATTCGTGGAAGGCAACAACGAACTAATGGCGCTCGAAAACTCAAACACGCAAAACAATTTCAAAACAGCGAATAACTAGTCCTGCGTATTAGTGAATGGAACAATCGAAAACAGAAAACTTACTTCTTTAAAATCTCATTCTGCTCCTTCATTAGGCGTTCAATATTGGAGAGCAATTCGATATTCTTAGGCGTTACCACCTCTTTGTTTGCGGGGTCTTCCGATTTATCCTTGAAGCGTTTAATAAACTTGATTACCATAAAAATAGTAAAAGCGATAATCCCAAAATCGATAAATGCTTCTATCATTTCTCCATAACCAATGGCCACTTCCTCTATATTTTCTCCTGCTTGCCGTAAGATGTACTTCTTGTTTGCCAGATTAACATCGTCTGTGAGCATCGACAAAGGTGGCATTACCACTTTTTTAACCAGCGTATTCACCACATTGTTAAAAGCGGTTCCAATAATGATCCCTACTGCCATGTCGATCAAATTTCCTTTAATCGCGAAATCTTTAAATTCCTGAAAGAGCTTTTTCATCTATATAATTGATATTAATTATTCTTTTATCGAACTACTTTCTGAAGAAATTGTCAATCATTTTATATCATAGACACGGGCTAGAGGCGTAACTTAAAAAGCAAATGAAACTCGATTCAGTAGTGAAAGGACCACACATTCCTCCATACTTAATTTAGAAATACAAACTACTAAAAAAGTGTTGCTTGCCCGTCGTCGTCGATTGGTGGTAATTCTTCGTCATCACTTGGAGGTGATTTCTTAGGGGTACTATCCACATGGCTAGATTCATTTGTGTCTGTCGAAATCTCTTCCTCTTCCACCACTTCTATTTCTTCAGCCGTAGTTGGTTCGCTCACCTCATAAGGCAATGGCTCCAAGGCGTTTATTTCTAGTACTTTTTCCTTAGTTAATTGATTCCCCATAGCGCCAATTCCTTTGACCGAGATAAATTCTTCTAAATCTATCGTTAAGTTGTCCTTACGGTCTTTTCCACGCTCTTTGACAAATACAAGCTCCGCTTGAGGGCGGTAGTCGGTGAAAATCGATTCTAAATAAGACTTTGGATGATCGGTAAGTACATTTTCTTCACGATCTGGGTTTTCAATAAGGAAACGTTTTACATAAAACAATTCTTTTTCACCTTCCCAATGAATAGCCGTAATTGGTTTTTTAGCTTCCCATTTTTCCATTACAATCATGTCTTCATCAAAGTGCATGGTAATCTCAGGAATCACCGTTTTAACGGCTCCACGCTGATTAATAAGTAACAAACGGTCTGTGGGTCTAAATTCTCCTATCAATTCACCTCGGTTATCCATATTGAGGCGTTGGACAGTATCATCAAACCATATCTTTCGAGGTTTTAAGGTGGACAGTCCCTTTTCTTTCAATTCAATTCGCTTTACGGGATACTTCGTAACAATATTTCCTTTGGAACTGCGCCCTTTTACCAACAAATCTGAGAAATCAAGATCCCATTTGAGTTTCTTAACACTCCCACTTTGGCGGAGTAAAATAGTAACAACTTCCGCCTCACCGTTTGGATTAGCCGTAAAGTATAAAACTGAACTCCCCTTGGTACCTTGTGTTAACGGATACTCTTTATCCCGAGTGATTGAAGTTACATTGAATCGTTTTACATAGGTTGCGCCTCGCGCACCATCCTTGTAAATCAAATTATAAGTGGTTCTCTTGTCTTTCTTCTTAAATACCGCAACATGAATAATTCCTTTACCAATAAAGGTTTTAGCGTCCACTTTGGTAACCATCATATTTCCGTCTTGGGTAAAGACGATAATATCATCAATGTCACTACAATCGGTTACATATTCGTCCCTTCTTAGACTGGTTCCAACAAAACCCTCTTCTCTGTTTACGTATAGTTTTGTATTCCGGATGACTACCTTGGTCGCTTCTATGTCGTCGAATATGCGAATTTCCGTCTTGCGTTCTTTTCCTTCTCCGTAATCTTTCTTCAGACGCTTGAAGTAGTTAATAGCGTATTCAATTAGATGAGCCAAGTAATCTTTTACTTGAGCAATATTATCCTCAAGTGCATCAATCTTTTGTTGTGCCTTATCGATATCAAATTTTGAAATTCGCTTGATTCTAATTTCAGTTAATCTTGTAATATCCTCAGTGGTAATCGCACGTTTTAAATGCTTAATATGCGGCTGCAACCCTTTGTCGATCGCAGAGATCACTCCATCCCAGGTTTCTTCTTCTTCTATGTCTCTGTAGATTCGATTTTCTATAAAAATACGTTCCAAAGAAGCAAAGTGCCACTGTTCCTCTAATTCGTTTAGCTGAATTTCTAATTCGCTTTTCAATAACTGTACGGTGCGATCTGTTGAACGTCGCAACATTTCAGTAACACCAATAAAAAGAGGTTTATTATTCTCAATCACACATCCTAAAGGAGAAATAGAATTCTCACAATTGGTAAATGCATACAGGGCGTCAATCGTTCTGTCTGGAGAAATTCCAGATGGTAAATGAATTAAGATCTCTACCAAAGCAGCCGTATTGTCTTCAATCTTTTTAATCTTAATTTTGCCTTTATCATTGGCCTTTAATATGGATTCGATCAACGAGGTAGTAGTAGTCGCAAATGGAATCTCAGAAATAACGAGCGTTGTTTTGTCTTTCTGACTAATTTTTGCCCGACTTCTAATTTTTCCACCTCTAAGTCCATCGTTATAATTGGTGGCATCCATAATTCCTCCTGTTGGGAAATCTGGTAATAAGGTAAAACGCTTTCCTTGAAGGTGTTTAATAGAGGCGTCGATAAGCTCTATAAAGTTGTGCGGTAATATTTTAGTAGATAATCCTACGGCGATCCCTTCAGCTCCTTGAGCCAAAAGCATTGGAAACATTACGGGAAGATTAATGGGCTCCTTTCTTCTTCCATCATAAGAAGCTTGCCAGTTGGTAATTTTTGGATTATAAACTACATCTAATCCAAATTTAGATATTCGGGCTTCTATATATCTAGAGGCTGCCGCTCGATCTCCTGTGAGAATATTTCCCCAGTTACCTTGAGTATCAATTAGTAAATCTTTCTGCCCAATCTGAACCATCGCATCTGCAATACTCGCATCTCCGTGCGGGTGATACTGCATAGTATGACCAACAATATTCGCAACTTTGTTGTATCGTCCATCGTCCAAATCCTTCATAGAATGCATGATACGACGCTGTACTGGTTTAAAACCATCTTCAATAGCGGGTACCGCTCGCTCTAGGATTACGTAGCTCGCATAATCCAAAAACCATTCGCGATACATACCAGTTACCCTTGTTATTGTCTCGCTTGGGTCTGCTTCAGTTTCTGCAAAGGCATGTGCCTCTCCAGCTTCATCCTTCCCTTGATTACCGGGCTCTTCTGGGTTTAATTCTTCTTCGTTAGATTCGAGTTCTTCACTCATAGTTCAATTCAAGGTTTAAAATTTAAGATCTAGAGCTACTACTCCAGTCCTAAATCTTTAATCATTTACTCTTCAATTCTATCCAATTCGACTTTTAGGTTATCGATGATAAATTCTTGTCTGTCTGGAGTGTTTTTACCCATGTAAAACTTTAACAATTCTTCAATACTCATTGCCTTGTCTAGCATCACTGGGTCGAGGCGAATGTCTTCCCCGATGAAGTGAACAAATTCGTCTGGAGAAATTTCACCAAGTCCCTTAAATCGAGTGATTTCAGGTTTTGGTTTAAGTTTCTCGATTGCATTGATGCGCTCTTCATCTGAATAACAGTAAATTGTTTCTTTTTTATTTCTGACACGGAATAATGGCGTTTGCAGAATATACAAGTGTCCTTCTTTAATTAACTCTGGAAAGAATTGAAGAAAGAAGGTGATCAGCAAAAGTCTAATATGCATTCCATCTACATCCGCATCGGTCGCAATTACAATATTGTTGTAACGAAGATCTTCCATAGAATCTTCAATATTTAACGCGGCTTGTAGGAGATTAAATTCTTCATTTTCATAAACAATTTTCTTGCTTAACCCATAACTGTTGAGGGGTTTTCCTTTTAAGCTGAAAACGGCTTGTGTATTTACATCTCTACTCTTAGTAATACTTCCACTCGCAGAGTCTCCCTCCGTGATAAATAAAGTAGAGTCTAGATTGCGCTCTTTTTTAGTATCTCCTAAGTGAATCCTACAATCACGTAGTTTTTTGTTGTGAAGATTTGCTTTTTTCGCTCGATCCTTCGCCAATTTACGGATTCCGCTTAATTCCTTTCGTTCGCGCTCTGCTTGCATGATCTTGCGCTGAAGACCTTCAGCTACGTCTGCATTTTTGTGGAGAAAATTATCCAGTTGGGTCTTAACAAAGTCGTTGATATACGTTCGAACGGTTGGAAGGTTTCCTCCCATATCTGTAGATCCCAGTTTCGTTTTTGTCTGACTCTCAAAAACGGGCTCCATTACCTTGATGCTAATCGCAGAAACGATGGACTTTCGGATATCACTTGCCTCATAATTCTTACCATAGAACTCTCTAATGGTCTTCACCAAACTTTCTCTAAAGGCAGCCTGATGCGTTCCTCCTTGAGTGGTGTTTTGACCATTGACAAAACTGTGATATTCTTCGCTGTATTGAGTTTTACTATGTGTAAGCGCGACTTCGATGTCGTCTCCTTTCAAATGAATTACGGGATAAAGCATATCTTCATTAGACATATTGTCTTCAAGAAGATCTTTTAAACCGTTTTCACTGAAAAACTTCTCACCATTAAAATCGATCGTCAACCCTGGATTTAGGTAAACGTAATTTTTAAGCATTTTAGCAACATACTCGTTGCGATATTTATAGTTTTTGAAGATACTTTCATCGGGGATGAAAGTTACCTTGGTACCTTTTCGCTTACTGCTCTCTTCAGGTTCTGGACTATTGGTGAGCTCTCCCATGGAAAACTCAGCTTTTTTCAATTTATTCTCTCTAACCGATTCTACTTTGAAATAGTTGGAAAGCGCATTTACCGCTTTGGTACCTACCCCATTTAAACCGACGGATTTTTTAAAAGCACGTGAATCGTACTTACCTCCAGTGTTCATTTTAGACACTACATCCACCACTTTTCCTAAAGGAATTCCACGACCATAATCCCGAACCTTTACTTCTTTGTCCTTGATTCTTATTTCGATCGTTTTCCCTGCACCCATTACAAATTCATCGATACAGTTATCGATTACTTCTTTCAGTAAAATATAGATACCATCGTCGGGAGATGAACCGTCACCCAACTTACCTATATACATCCCAGGGCGCATTCGAATATGCTCTTTCCAATCGAGGGATCGTATATTGTCTTCGGTATATTGTGTTTCCGCCATAAAACTTCGTGAATAAGCGTTAAATATAGGATTTCAGTATAAAATTATAAACCAATAAGAGACAAAGTAATTAACAATTATCTGTTATAATTGTTAAGAAAATGAACGCTAGTCTATTATCATGTAACTAGAATTCCATAACTTGAACTTTCAAACAAAAATATTCTAAGGATATGAAAAAATTAATATCGGCTCTACCAATCTTTGCTTTGCTAATACTAATTTCCTCGTGTGGGGGTATTGGCGAGAAAAAAGCAGAGAGTTTGGATGTGTCCGAATTCAAAACAGTAACCGCGCCAGAAATGTATCAAATGTCTGTGCCTAAATACATGAAAGAAGCTTCTGGACTAAATGTAGATGCCTCCTTACAGTATCAAAATATCTACAAAGAGACTTACTTGGCTGTGATTGCGGAAGATAAAGAAGACTTTATCGACGTTTTTAAAGAACTTGGCCAATTTGATGAAAAACTAACGGTGGCGGGTAATTACAGAAAGACTCAAATCGAGTATTTTACAGAAGGAATAGACATCAAAAGTAAATCTGATCCAGTTGCAACCACCATCAATGGAATGGCGGCAGAACAGATAGAATTCACTGCACGCGTACCAGAGGTTTCATATGATATTTATTATTTGATGACTTTTATAGAGGGACGTGAAAACATCTATATGATGATGGAATGGACCCTAGAAGAAAACAAGGCAAAATACTCAGACACTTTTAAAGAAATGGCTCAATCTTTTACCGAGATTTAGTACTCATCTTTGTCTTTAAAAAATTTCATTCAACGCCTTCTCCAAGAGAGGGCGTTTTTTTACAGCAAGCGTTTTTCGAGCGCGTATATTATACGTTAAAACGAAAATGCATCACATCTCCATCTTCAACTACGTATTCTTTTCCTTCCACGCCTAGCTTACCCGCTTCTCGTACCTTGGCTTCGCTTCCTAGATCTACGAAATCCTGATACTTAATCACTTCCGCTCTAATAAACCCTTTTTCGAAATCGGTATGAATCACTCCTGCTGCTTGAGGGGCAGTAGCTCCTACAGGAATAGTCCATGCTCTAACTTCCTTCTCTCCTGCCGTAAAATAGGTCTGTAAATTTAATAAAGAATACGCTCCACGAATAAGTTTTGCCGATCCTGGTTCTTCTAACCCAAGATCTTCTAAGAACATTTGACGTTCTTCGAAGGTTTCCAATTCGGTTATATCTGCTTCGGTTCCTACGGCCAATATTACTACTTCCGCATTCTCACCAGCAACAGCTGCTTTCACTTTATTTACATATTCATTGCCATTAACGGCACCGCCTTCATCTACATTACAGACGTACATAACAGGTTTGTCTGTTATAAATTGGAGGGGTTTAATAAATTCTTCACGCTCCGCATCGGTTAAATCGATTGCTCTAACTGATATTCCAGCTTCCAATCCAGCTTTTACCTTTAGCAAGGCTTCCTGCTCTTTCACCGCTTCTTTATTTCCTGTTCTAGCCGCACGAGCGACTTTCTCCAGTTTTTTATCGGCTGTATCCAAATCTTTCAATTGAAGTTCTATATCGATAGTTTCCTTATCTCGAATTGGATCAACACTACCATCAACGTGCACAATATTGTCGTTATCAAAACATCGCAATACGTGTAAAATAGCATCTGTTTCACGAATGTTACCAAGAAATTGATTTCCTAAGCCTTCTCCTTTACTTGCTCCTTTCACCAAACCAGCAATATCCACTATTTCAACTGTCGCTGGTAAAACTCGTTGTGGATTGACTAATTCCTCCAATTTCAGAAGTCGTTGGTCTGGCACATTTACCACACCTATATTTGGTTCTATCGTACAAAATGGAAAATTCGCACTTTGTGCTTTGGCATTTGACAAACAATTAAAAAGGGTTGATTTCCCTACGTTGGGTAATCCTACGATTCCTGCTTTCATTATTTCTGAAATTTTAGAGGCCACCTTTTCCGGTAAGCGGATGCAAATATACGGTATCACTTCATTTTTATTGCTATGAAAACCATCCACTTTTTTGAGAAAACATTAAGAGAATCTCATTTTCTATTAAGTATCTTTGTTATCGACAAATCTCAAACCTAAAAATTAGAAAAAATGAAAAATTTATTGATCGTTGCTTGTGCCTTTTTAATAGGCGGATTTGCCATGAATGCGCAAGAAAATGTAGATGTTAAAAAAGAAACAACCGTTAAAAAAGTTCGTGTTACAGACGCTGATCAGGTTAAAAGCACTACTGTAAAAGAAGTTTCAAAGGAAAAAGAAGTCCTTGTGGTGCCAAAAGACGATGTGAAAGAGCAAGCTGCTGTGCGCAAAACAACGGAAACGGAAGCTGTTGAAGTGAAAAACACAACTTCAGATGGCCCTTCTTCGGCTACTCCTGCAGACGCTAAGAAAAAAATGAAAGAGAAAGCAGACCAGAAAAGAACAAAAATTAAGAGTTCTAAACCAGGTACGGCAGACCAAAAAGCTGCAACCTTAAAAAAGGATAATAAATAAAATTTCTATTTTATTCTTGAAAAAAACCTCTTAAGCTATTACTAAACAGCTTAGGAGGTTTCTTAATTAAAGTGGTTAGTTTTCATTCCACTTAGTTTCGAACAAGTCTATAAACTGTGCGTATCGTGACCCCTTCTCTGCATATTTACGCGTAAGTTTGGCCCACTCATCAAATTTTTCCCGATTCCTCAATTCGAAATAAGCTTGTGCCATATTTACCGCCATTTCGCTCTTTTCAAAGTCGTTTTCAGAAATACTTATACCCTTTTGATAAACATTATCGGCTATTTCAATCTTACCTGTATACTTTAATGCATAGCCAAGTTCTCTGTAGAAATAAAAATTATTTGGGTTATTCTGAATGGCCTTCTCCAATATTATAATGGCCTCATCAAACTGTTTTAAGGCATTGTAAGCATATGCTAATTCGAATTCGAGTCCGTTAAAATGAGGCTCCATTGAATAAGCCTTTAGCAAAGGGTTAAGTGCTAAGTGACTGGCTCCAACATGATTGTAATGATATCCTATTTGCTTTAAATAAGACGGTTTTCCATCATCTTCTTTATAAAACTTCAACCATTTGGGTTCGGTGAGCAATTCTAATTGATTGATTTGTTCGTTCGTCAACACTGCCACATCTGCGGTAGTAGGTGCGAGTCTTGATTTAAGAGATTCTTGAAATGCTCTAGGAAGTTTTTTTAAGCCATTTTCTGTTATCATGAAATCGGATTCATAATCGAATGTAAATCCGGCATCCGCATCGATATACAAAAACCCAAACGAATAAGAAGTTCCTTCTTCCGACTTCGGAAAAGCGACCCATTTATCTACTGCTTCGTAATATTTGGTGTTAAATTGAATCTCAACGAATTCCGTTTGAGAAAAACCAACAAATGTAAAGAGTAGTAAAATAGTGGTAAGGATTTTCATGACGACAGATTATGGAGGTTCAGTATTGAGTAAAATTAATTTATTATTCGACATGAACCTAGATTATCAGTTTTTTCACATTTAAGAATACCACAAACTAGCTACATCACACTGCTTATAGCTCCTTTAAAGTTATGCCAACCCGAAGGCGATCATCTACCTTGCTGTATAAATGAGGAGGATTTTTTTAACGCAACGCACCCGAAAATAAACTTTGAGAAAAAATGAATCTGAAATATCGAAAGAGAAAAGGAATTTGCAACCCTAGAGTTTCGGGTACAAAAAATGGCAAGCTACCTACATCACACTGCTACGACCGTCTACCCTTGCTGCGTTCCCACCCTGGGGGATTCAACAGGAGCTAGTTGTGTAGGACTTGCCGTTGCAAATATACACAGGTTTTAAACTTTCCGCAAGCATTTTATCCATCAATTATTATTAGTTATCTTGCCCAAAAAATTAGGATTATCATGAAATTGCACAAGCCGTTCATTCTTATACTTTTAGTCGTCTTCTTAAGTGGTTGCGGAAACGAACCTACAGATCCAAATCAATTATTTGATCTCACTATTAACAACGCCAAAAAGTCTTATAAGACTTCGGATGAATTAAAGGTTGTGGTAAAAAACAAAAAGAACAAAGAAATTGGAAAGGTATCCTATTCTATAGAAAATGAAACCATGGCAACTGTCCAAGGAAACAGTGAGTCGAGCCTATCTTTAAAGGGACAAAAGCTGGGGAAACGCACTATTAATGCAGTTATTTCAGTAGGTGACGACTCCTACACTATTTCTGAAGACATTACAATTAAAGCACTTAATCCTCCCAAGGCATATACCTATAATATTTTAGAACGTTATCCGCATGACTCACAGGCTTTCACCCAAGGTTTAGAGTTTGACAACGATACACTTTACGAAAGTACTGGTCAGCGAGGTAGCTCAACCCTTCGTAAAACCAATTACAAAACAGGAGAAGTACTTGAGTCCGTAAAATTGAGGGATCAATACTTTGGGGAAGGACTCACTGTTTTAAACGATCAAATTTATATGCTTACTTGGCAAAACAACAAAGGTTTTATATACGATCAAGCAACTCTTAAGGAAACAGGAAGTTTTGTTTACGGACAAAGCCTGGAAGGGTGGGGATTGTGTAATGATGGAAAATCGATATTTAAAAGTGATGGTACCGAAAAAATCTGGCGGCTAGACCCTAACACATTGGTTGAACAAGACTATATTGAAATCTATACCAATACTAGCAAAATTGCGAAAGTAAATGAACTAGAGTGGGTAGATGGGAAGATTTATGCAAATATCTGGGAAAAAGATGCTATCGCAATTGTAAATCCCTCCGATGGAACGGTAGAAGGCGTAATTGTTATGAAAGAACTTAAAAATGAGATCAAGCAAAAAGCTGGAAACGACGTTCTAAATGGCATAGCATATAAAGGAGAGCCAAATATTTTATATGTAACTGGTAAGAATTGGGATACCATGTTTAAAATCGAAATTATTGAGAAGTAATCTCGTGAGTAATGGAAGACTAAAATCTCACCCTTGTATCATCATAATTCATTTTAAATTTATTCCAACTGCACATACTATTACGTAAATAGCATAGCCATTTTTTAAACTTCGATTTCAATTTCACCTCCAAATATCTTGTTCCCTCATCAAAACGACCTGTTCCCTCAATATAGGTTTTGAGTATGTTCTATTTTTCTTTGCTTTGAAGTGTATTATTACTAATCCTTTCAACAATGAAAAAATCTATCACCATCTCTATTCCAGAACCATGTCATGAAGACTGGGCTAAAATGAATGCTACTGAAAAAGGTAAATTTTGTGCTGTTTGCACCAAAGAAGTTATCGATTTCACCAAAACCACCGACGAAGATTTAGTTAAGAAATTAAGTGCTGGGGGAAACCTTTGTGGTAGATTTAATAAATCGCAGCTCAATCGTGAGGTAAAACTGGAACGAAAGTCTAGAAACAGCATCCTGCCATACGCAGCTTCACTCCTACTTCCATTAAGTATTTTAAGTTCTCTTGAGTCTAATGCGCAAGGTGGAGCAAAAATAACTAACAAGCCTATGGTGTCGTTGGGTATTGGTAGTCATACAACAAACGGGACCGAAAAATCCATTGTATCCGTATCTGGTGTTATTACAGATGAACAAGGTAATGCCATTAACAATGCAGAAATACTAGTTCTTGAAACGGGTGATAGTTTTTTTAGCGAAAAAGATGGTACGTATCAACTGAAGTGTGTTAGCGGATCTACACTCGTATATCAAAAAGCAGGACGCTCAGAACATCAGGTAGTTATAGGGGGTCATAATAGTGTGGTGAATGTGTTACTTCAATCGGAACCGTTCGTACAACCACAAATTTTAGGAAGAATTAGAGCTGTACAAGTAGAAGATGTTAAAATAGTCTGTGAAACCCCTGAAGTAGAAGAACTAACTGGAGATATTGCAATAGTTGAAGAAACAACTACTGTCAAAATAAGAGGAATGATGCAAGTTAAAGAGAACATTTCAGAAGAGAAAAAAGAAGACAAAAACGTAATAACTATTGCAGGTACCATTACCGATGAAATGGGATACCCGCTTGCAGGAGTTACTATCATACAGAAAGATACTTCTAATGGTACTCAAACCGATTTTGATGGTAATTACACAATAAAAGTTGCCGCCAATAGTGAACTAATATTTAGCTACTTGGGCTATGAAACTAAGAATATCACATTGTCTAACATTAATAATACGCTAAGTTTTGCAATGGTCTCAGATGATTCGATGATTTTGGGAGAAGTTGTCACCACTGGTATTATTATAGTAGTAGAAGAAGGAGAGAATTTAAATATAAATCCGTATCGAGGTACGGCACCGGAATACGATCATGATACTCAATTAAAAAGGGAGGCTAGAAGGAAAGCAGCTGCAAACGAACACGCTTTCAAGGCGATCAAAAGAGAACGCAAAAAGAATAAAGAGTAATAAAAATAGGCAGCTATTACTGCAGCAAGTGATTTTCATAGCTAGTATTTGGAGGGATACCGAACCTCACTTGCTGTTACTGCCTTTTATACGTACGATATATGACATTCGATGAACGATAGACAATATCAGATTGAAAAACAACGAATAAAAAATACGGGATTGTATACACGGAAATCTTTTCTCACATATCACATCTAACCAAAACAATTCCCGTCTGCAACAATATTTCACTCAATTAAAAGTTATATTTTTACCGAAAATATATTTGAATGAAATATTTATATGGTCTAGCATTATTGAGCTGTGTCATCCTTTGGAGCTCTTGCAGAAACGACTTTGAAACTGTTGCATCTACAGGCGATTTAGAATTCTCTCGCGATACTATTTATTTGGACACCATATTTACCAATATTGGTTCCAGCACCTATAATTTAAAAGTTTACAACCGAAGTGACGAAGACGTTACTATTCCTAGTGTGCGTTTGGGGGAAGGAGAAAACTCCAGATACCGCTTAAACGTGGATGGTCTTCCAGGGAAAACATTCGAAGATATTCAAGTACTCGCAAAAGACAGTATTTTTATTTTTATTGAAACCACTCTAGATATCGATGGGGAAACCGATGCATTAGAGTTTTTATATACAGACCAAATTCAATTTGATACAGGTTCTAATCAGCAAAACGTAGAACTAGTAACGCTTGTGCAGGACGCGGTATTCTTGTTTCCAGACTTAGATAATGAAGGAATGGTAGGGACCATTAGTTTAGGTATGGATGAAGAGGGAGAAGAAATCTTAATTGAAGGCTTCGTTTTGGATGACGACGAACTCACCTTTACCAATGAAAAACCTTACGTAATCTATGGTTATGCGGCCGTTGGAGCTAATAAAACGCTTACTGTTGAGCCAGGTGCCCGTGTACACTTCCATAATAATAGCGGAATCCTAGTTTCGAACAGCGCTTCCATGAAATCTGGAACACTGGGCGTAAATCCCACTCTACCAGAAAATCAGGTAATCTTTCAGGGAGACCGATTAGAACCTGAATTTGAAAACATTCCTGGACAATGGGGCACCATTTGGCTTACCTCTGGTAGTACAGATCACGAATTTTATAATACGACCATTAAAAATGGAATTGCTGGAATTTTAATGGACGACAATGATGGTGATCTTACCTTGACCATGGGGAACGTTCAAATTTACAACAGTTCTAATGTGGGACTACTTGCCAGAAACGGTATTATATATGGAGAAAATGTAGTAATTAATAATAGTGGCCAATCGTCTTTGTCATGTTCTTTAGGAGGTTTTTACACCTTTAATCACTCTACCTTCGCCAATTATTGGAGTAATAGCTTTAGAAGCTTCCCTGCGGTTACTATCGACAACATAATTCCAGACGTAGCTGAGGCAGATTTGGCTGGAGCCAATTTCAACAACTGTATTATTTACGGAAGCGAGCAACGCGAGATATCGATTGTCCAATCGGAAAGCACCGATCTTGCGTTCGAGTTTAAGTTTACCAATTGTCTTATCAAATTTGAAGATCCTCAAAACGAATTCACCGATTTACCGAATTATCAATTTGATGATGTGGACAGATACGATAACGTTACATTTAACTTAGATCCTGTTTTTCAGAATATCGACTTGAATAATTTTAATATTGAAGCAGGAACTTCTGGAGCCCAAGATTTAGATACCACTAACGATCCACCAATTGTAACATTAGATCTCAATGGAACTCCGCGTGTTGCTCCTGCAGACTCTGGCGCTTATGAGGCCACTACCTTTCCAGATCCAGACGGATTACCGTAAGGTTTTCTTTCCTTCCACTGTAATCTGAGACCCCTCCGCTAACTGGATGGAGCTTGGTTCTACCTGATTTAGGAACCGAAACGCATCGCCATAATTTAACCCAAAATCAAAGTCGGTTTTAAAATCCAAAATTGGATATTGAAGCCACTTCGGATGTGTCACCTCGTATTCGTTTGTTTTTTCTTCTGAAACTTTCGCATAACCCCAATAGTGTTCGGTTATAAATTCAGCTTCGCTTTGTGGTTCTATTGCAACTGGTGTGCTTGCTGCACTTATTGAAACCGACTGCCACTTATCAGCAACCTTCCAACGATATTCTACATCAAGAGTACCATTGTTTAGTTGCCAGGAATGATCCATTTTTCTAGTTTCATAATGCTCTTTATAGACGGTATTTGCAACAAAGCTCAATGCGGGCTTAGGAACTATTTCCTTTACAAAAACGACGCCTCTTTTCCACTCGTCACCCGATTTTCGTTTCACGTAGAACCGAAGATTGACTTCTTCAAAATTTACATGCATGGGTATTTTAAGTCCGAGAATCTTTGTATTCATAAACATAAACCCTACTACACTTACATAACAGTTGCCCTGCCAAAGGTCAATTTCCGTTCCTTTGGGCACATAATTCTTCAAAATTGACGGATCAACTTGGTAATTGAAAAACGCCAATTTTCGCCATTCAGCATTTAAAAAACTCATTAATTTTTAATAATTTGTTGAGAACTAACAACCGTGTCGTTTAGATAATATTTCAGAATATAAACCCCAGCATTAAAATCGGTTATATCCATTTCAATTTCATTCTCATTGGTTACTGTACCTTCTTTAACTAGCTTCCCTTCTATTGTATACAATTCGGCTTTAAAATTCTCCTGAAAAGGGTGATCGAACGAGATAGTGAATTTATTGGTTACAGGATTAGGGAACATCGTTATTTCAAGATTGGTTGTTACTCCTTCAGCATCTACAATTCCCAGTTCTGGATCATACTCAATTTCCCATTGAACTGAATATAGATGAAGCGTAGAATGGTTATCGACACGTAATAGATCTGTAATATCCTCTACAAACACCATCAGCTCATTTGCTCCTATATTTAAATCTGTTTCATCCAGAGAAACGGCGTTCACATCTGTATCGATTGAGGTTCCGTTAAGCATCCAGTTCGTGGTTAACGTATTTAGTGGGACCGGTTCAATTAAATCTAATTCGAAATCTATATCCACCGTTGCACCACTTGTAGAAATGCTTGTTGCTGTAGGTAAAAAGGAATCGATTGGAGATACCAACGAATGTATTCTCTCTATAGTCCCTTCAACACATACTGGGCAGAATGGTGGCCCCAATACACGCATTTTACAATTTTCATGTGGTCTAAACCAAGTAGCCGAATTTCCTCCGCAACAGTGCTGAAAAACACCTACTCCCCCAGTACCAATCCAATTGCTCCAACGCACTAATGACGGATCTGTTTCCTGTGTCATATTTATATCTTCTCCTGCAAATCCATCGCCGGCGTAATATTCGTCTTTTAAACTTGAAAAAGAGTGTCCAAGCTCATGGATTGCTATTTCATTGGCAGCAGCATCCAAGGAAGTAGTTGCGTATTGCCCCCCGCTTCCACCGTAATGAGGGGAATTCACCAAAATAAGTACTTGATCATACAGCGGAAAGTTATTCGCCAAAACTGAATTAATGGCTCCTCCATTGGTAGGCACTAACAGTCTATGGATATTGGCGAAATCAAAGGTCGATCCAAAAAAGTTATCGACATTGGCAACTGGGAAAACTGGTTCGTTTACATCGGTTGCAGTTCCTGGGTGATCTGCACCGCTTTCATTAGAAGGAACTTTAATAGCATACACATTAAAATAATCTTTATACTCCAGAAACGGACTTTGCACGAAAAGCTCATCGGTGAAACTAGTCGCATCCAAAATAAATTGAGGTAATTCACTTTCCGTATAACCGTCACTTAAAATCACCAAATTAATTCTACGCTCATCGTCACCAGAATTGTAGATGGTTTCCACCTCAAAAGTTTGAGCAACCATAGTATTCAGAATGAACATTATAGCAAGAAATAGTATTTTTTTCATAGCATTACAGTTTAGTTTTGATAAAGTTAATCGTTTCATTTCCAATTTCTTGGAGCAGAACCGATTGTGCTTTCGAATGTAATTGAAGGCGAATAGAAACGTCTTTTTCATCAAAAGAGACTTCCTTTTTCCCGAACGTTCCATCGTCACTCACGTATTCCATTATTTGTAGCAAGGGATTGTCTATCCCTTTACTAGAGAGCACAACACCATTGGCATCCAATTGTAGTATTTCAAAATCCCCTGCCTCGAACGATTGCTCTTTTAGTTCTTTTTTAAGCTTCCCTTCTGCCATAATCTTATCTAAAAACTTTATGGAAGCCCGATTTTCAGGTTCTCTTGTAAATTGATAACTAACAAACAAAATTTTAGGACTTTCATTGATCGCCACATCTTCCTCCAATGTAGAAGTTTTGGTGAAAGATCCACATGAAATGAGCAGAAAAGCCCACAGCACAGCCATCCAATTTCTACCTAAAGCTTTTTCTACCAACATTTTGTTTCTTTTAGATTTCTTCGAGTCCGTTAGAATATACTTCCTCCTGCAACAAAGTTAGTTGTTTGTATACTAGATCGAAAGCTTCGTGAGAGGATTATGAGAGCTTTCCCAACTTTGTAAACTCGTAAAACATTCAACCTTAATATTCCCTAGAATCTTCTTCTAGGATTGCATACATGTAGTTATCGGACCAACCGCTCTGTAAGGGTAGAATTTTTCTACACAATCCTTCGCGTGACATTCCTATTTTTTCGAGCAGAGCAATAGACTTAGCATTTTCAACGGCCACTCCAGCTTCAATACGATGCAGACGCAATTCACTAAATCCGAAATTAATCATAGCTTTCACCCCTTCAATGGCGTATCCGTTCCCCCAAAAGTCTGGATGTAGGCTGTAATAAATTTCCCCTTTATGATACCTTTCTGGAGATAAGTTCATTCCCATCTCACCGATGAACACATTGGTTTCGATATCTCTCAGTATCCAAGTTTTATTGCGCTCGTTTTCTAACACCTTCTGAAGTCTTTTTTCTGTGACTGAAAGGTTGTCGGGGATACCAATGGTGTTGTATCGAGCAGCTTCAGGATAGCTGTTCATGATATGAACAGCCTCAAAATCTTTCGATTCCATAGGATAAAGTGATAATCTCGATGTGTACAGTTTCATGGAAGTGGCTTTTTTATTAATGCTGAAAAGTTACAAATAAAAAAAGCCCTTCCGGTTTGGAAGGGCTTTGTCAAAAAGTATAAATATCTACTTACAGTACTCTTACGTTTACTGCGTTTAAACCTTTGTTACCTTCTTTAAGTTCAAATTCTACTTGGTCTCCTTCACGCACTTCGTCAATTAATCCTGAGATATGAACGAAATGATCCTTGTCTGCACCTTCTTCAGTTATGAAACCGAATCCTTTTGAATCGTTGAAAAATTTTACTGTACCTGTATTCATTATAAAAAATTAAATTATTAAAGTGCAAATGTAGACTATATTTAACTAACAAACCTACTTTTAAGATTTAATTAGAAAATAGTAACAATTCTTCAGGGTCATTTTTAAAACGATAGGTACCAGTACGTTGCAACCCCAACTTCTCCAGCAATTTTATAGAAGCCACATTATAATCGACCGTAAAACCCAATATTTTATCAATTCCTAAGGTATTATGAGCATATTCCATGACTGCAGACGCTGCTTCAAAGCCAAAACCCTTACCCGTAAACTCACCTAAGAAAGAAAAACCTATATCTGGATGTTCCAATGTATCTCGTTTGTACAAGCCGCATGCACCAATAGTTTCTCCTGTCTCTTTTAGATTAACAGTGTACGAGCCATAACCGTGCGTCTCGTAACTGGATAAATAGTTCTTTTTAATGTATGCTTCGGCTTCTGCAATTGTTTTCACATTGCGGTCTCCAATAAACTTTAGCCAACCTTCAGAGTTAAAAAGTTTGATATAAAAAGGTGCGTCGGAGACCGTAATTTCCTTCAATTGAAGCCTAGAGGTTTCTATGATCATTTTTTTCAGAATAAAAAATAAAGATAAAAAAAAAGCTCCAGTGAATACTGAAGCTCATTAATGATTTAAATACCCACCTAATTTTTAAACAAAGGTCTTCCAGACATCATGTCATTTACTTTTTCTGAAACCGTCTCCAACATAGACTCATTCTCAAAGTTGGAGATTGCCTCGTCGATAAGCGCTACTATTTTGCTCATATCAGTTTCCACTAAACCTCGTGTGGTGATGGCTGCCGTTCCAATTCTTATTCCGCTAGTAACAAACGGCGACTTGTCATCAAAAGGAACCATGTTTTTATTTACTGTAATATCTGCCTTCCCTAGTGCCTCTTCCGCTTCTTTTCCTGAAATATTCTTATTCCGAAGATCGATCAACATCATGTGATTATCTGTTCCTCCGCTTATAATGTTATATCCCTTCTCCACAAAAGCTTCGGCCATCACCGCTGCATTTTTCTTTACTTGAATCATGTAATGAAGAAAATCGTCTGTAAGCGCTTCTCCAAATGCAATCGCTTTGGCAGCAATAATATGCTCTAAAGGACCTCCTTGATTACCAGGGAAAATCCCACTATTTAAGAGTGCAGACATTTTTCGAAGATTCCCATTCTTAAGTTTAAGTCCAAAAGGGTTTTCGAAGTCTTTCCCCATTAAAATAAGTCCGCCTCTTGGGCCACGCAATGTTTTATGTGTTGTGGTAGTTACGATATGACAATGCGGAATTGGATCAGCAATAATACCTTTCGCTATTAATCCTGCCGGATGGGCAATGTCTGCAAGAAGAAGCGCTCCTACCTTATCGGCTATTTCGCGAAAACGCTTATAATCTATTTCTCTAGAGTAAGCAGAAGCTCCAGCGATAATCATCTTCGGTTGTTCCGCAATAGCGATTGCTTCAATTTTATCGTAATCGAGTAAACCGGTCTCCTTTTCAACTCCATAAAAGACAGGTGTATATAACTTACCTGAAAAATTAACTGGTGAACCATGTGTGAGATGTCCTCCGTGTGAAAGATCGAACCCTAAGAATTTATCTCCAGGATTGAGACATGTCGCAAAAACCGCCGTGTTTGCCTGTGAACCACTATGCGGCTGTACGTTGGCATATTCGGCTCCAAACAATGCCTTCGCACGGTCAATGGCAATTTGTTCCACTTCATCTACTATTTCACACCCACCATAATAACGCTTTCCAGGATACCCTTCGGCGTATTTGTTGGTTAACACAGATCCGGCTGCAGCCATTACTTGGTCGCTTACGAAATTCTCAGAAGCGATTAATTCCAAGCCGTTTAACTGGCGTTGTTTTTCTGCCTCAATAAGTTCAAAAATTTGTTCGTCTCTTGCAATCATTTTTGTAGCGTTAATTTAAAGTCAAAAATACTAAAATACGCTTGTTAGTCCTCGAATAATTCTATATTTGATTAACAATTTACCAACAACAAAAAATAAAGCTATGCCATTGACCGCCAATGATCCAACTCGTAAATCCTGGCTAAATGTCCCGGAAAACAGTGATTTCCCTATCCAAAATATACCATTTGGTGTTTTTTTAACGCGTGATGATGTAATTACAATAGGAACGCGTATAGGGGACTATGCCATCGATTTAGGAGCCATGCACCAACTCGGGTATTTTAAAGGTATTGATCTAACCGATGATATTTTTCTTCAAGATTCTTTAAATGATTTCATTGCAGACGGAAAAAAAACATGGCGCTTGGTACGTAACCGCATCTCGGATATATTTCTGAAAACCAGCCCGGGGTTACGCGATGACATGGAGCATAGAAAAAAAGTGCTTTTTACAATGGAAGAGGTAGAAATGCAATTGCCTGTAGACGTTGGGGATTATACAGACTTTTATGCTAGTAAA
Source organism: uncultured Flavobacteriaceae bacterium (assembly GCA_947495135.1). Lineage (GTDB taxonomy): Bacteria > Bacteroidota > Bacteroidia > Flavobacteriales > Flavobacteriaceae > Aureisphaera. Next base: position 433,650 of record CANLXN010000001.1, on the reverse strand, counting down.
GAACATGCCACCAATGTAGGTTCTTTATTTAGAGATCCAGAAAATGCATTGCTTCCAAACTGGCTTCATATTCCTATTGGGTATCACGGTAGAAGTTCTTCTATTATTCCTTCTGGGACACCAGTGAGACGCCCTATTGGGCAAACAAGACCAGGAGAAGATGGTGTACCTGGCTTTGGAGCTAGTAAGCTCTTGGATTTTGAATTAGAAATGGCTTTTATCACCACAGCCGCCAATGCACTAGGCAAACACATTCCCATTGAAGAGGCCGAGGAAAATATTTTTGGCTTAGTCCTTTTTAACGACTGGAGTGCTCGCGATATACAAGCGTGGGAATACCAACCTCTAGGACCTTTCTTAGGAAAGAGTTTCGCTTCTACTATCTCCCCTTGGATAGTTACTTTAGATGCTCTAGCTCCTTTTAGAACAAAAGGACCAGAACAAAATCCAAAACCAATTGCTTATTTAGAACAAAATGAAGCAATGAACTACGATATCCATTTGCAGGCCATTATCCAACCAGAAGGTGGTAATGAGAATGTAGTAAGTAAATCCAACTTTAAATATATGTACTGGTCCATGGCCCAGCAACTTGCCCACCACACAGTTAACGGTTGTAATGTGCGTAGCGGAGATATGATGGGAAGTGGAACCATTTCTGGCCCCACTAAGGATAGTTATGGCTCTATGTTGGAACTAAGCTGGAACGGAAAAAACCCAATAACTCTGGACGACGGGACAGAACGGAAGTTTATCAACGATAATGATACGGTGATAATGAGAGGGTATTGTGAAAACGACGAGGTTCGTTTAGGTTTTGGCGACTGCACCGGTAAAGTACTCCCAGCTAGAAAGCTAGATTAAGAATAGCAAAAATAGATGTATTAAAATCCCATGTTTGCGCATGGGATTTTTAGTTTCCATTAATTTTTATAGATTGCGACAAATTTCAGATTTTACAGTGTGAAATTAAATTTGGCACCACAATTGTATTTCCCTAATCTTAACCAAAACCTACACCTTATGAGAACTACTATTATTTTACTGTTCACAGCCTTGCTCCTAGTTGGTTGCAATAGCGTAAAACAGAACCAGAGATTGTTGTCCCAAGGTAACTACGACCAAGCCATCGAGCTTGCTATCCGTAAACTTTCGAACGACAGAGACAGCAAAAAAAGCAAAGAACATATTCGTCTTATGGAACAGGCTTATAAAAAAGTGGTTTCTGAAGATAAAAGACGTATCGATTTTTTAAAGAAAGATCCTAGCCCTGAAAAAGTCGAACAACTCTATAACCTCTACGTACGTTTAGAGCGAAGACAACAGCGTATACGTCCGTTACTCCCTTTAGGCAACGCCAATTTCAAAATGGTGAATTATACCGATGAGATAATAGACGCTAAGAAAGATCTGGCAGACTACCTATTTCAACAAGGAAACGATGAACTCAATAGAAATACCATTCTGAGTGCTCGTAATGCATTTAACTATTTTTCTGAGCTGAAAGGGCTACAATCTAACTACTTAGGTCTGGACGAAAAACTGGAAGAAGCGAAGTTCAATGGAACCGATTTTGTGCGTGTTAGCTTAGACAACCAAACGGGACAGATTATTCCTGCGAGATTGGAGCAAGAGCTTTTAGACTTTAACACCTACGATTTAGACGATTTCTGGACGGAGTATCACAACCAAATTCAGACAAACATTGACTATAATTTTGGAATTCGTCTTAATTTTCGAGATATCGCTATCGCACCTGAGAGAATTTCAGAAATAGAACACAAGCGAAAAAAGAAAGTTAAAGATGGCTGGGAATATATATTGGACGCAAATGGAAACGTGAAAAAAGACAGCCTAGGGAATGATATGAAACGGGATGTGTACAAATTCGTGACCGCCCGTGTAATGTATACTACTCAAACAAAAAGTGTGTTGGTAGGCGGAGATGTGTTGTATCGAAACCTAGAAACGGGTAGAGATATGGCCAGACACCCACTCTCTTCTGAGTTTATTTTTGAAAATGAATTTGCAAAATTTCGAGGTGATGACCGTGCACTTACAGAAGAAGACTTAAAATTTCTAGAATTCGACTTTTTACCGTTCCCATCTAACGAACAAATGGTTTTAGACGCTGGTGATGATATAAAGTTAAGACTTAAAGGAATTTTAAGGTCCAACGCGTTGCGATAATAAATTTTAGAATCAATTTTAATGCGAAAAAGCCTGAGCCTACAGATAAAACTGTGAGTTCGGGCTTTTCAGCTTATAGGAAACGAAGACGGTCCTAGTTTTATTTTTATATGAAATTAGCTAACTCTGGTGCCTGTATACTATGATGAGATGCGTGCGCAACCGCCACTCCGTTCTTGATTACAATTAATTGCGGACTTTGGTGCATTACCTGAAATTTGTATCCCACCTCGTCTGAAACGTCTCTATACGATAGTAAATCCAAGAAATATAGTTTCATTTGGTTAGGGTCAATGTCGTAAGCCCCTTCAAATTGACGTAATACCATTCTACTAATTCCGCAGCGCGTAGAATGTTTAAATATAGCCACTGGTGTTGTTTTCGAAATCTCCGCGAGATCGTCTAACTGTTCCTTTGAAGTAAGTGGTAACCAGGGAATATTTTTTTCTTCTTTTTTGTCTTCGGAAGAATTTTTAGAACCGAACATGCCGAACAATGCCATATCAATTGTTTTATTTACAAATATAGGTTTTATGAGTCGCTTAAGTTCAAAACTTCTTACACTGAAAATTATATAATTGAAGGAAATTTCAGAATAATTGGAAAAAAAACTGCGCCTCAAAAGTTCGATCGATAGTAATGTTAGGCGAAATCATCAAAAAAACTTTATGTCTAAACGTAACAAAATGAGACGATTGATCGTCTTACTAGTATATTAATCTCCTACGATTTTGTAGGCAATCAAAAAACAATCATCATGGAAAATCAATTAAACACAGTACCTCAAAAAAGACATAATACGGCTTTAGCCATTTACATTGCTTCAATTACCGTTTTTATGCTTACCTATTCACTTGTTGCAGCTTCTTTGTATCTATAAGTAGTGAGGTAAAAAAAATATCCCCCTACGCTCAGCACTAAAAGCTGAGCTTCGGAGGATCAATCAACCAGGCAAACAAACAATTTAACTTGTATTCTTTTCTAGATACGTAACAAATGCTCCTTTGGTTTTTGTACTTTTATTTCAGAAAAATTTATACATGAAAAAGACCTTATTAGTTCTGCTAATTTTCCTGCCGTTTGCATTGATGGCACAAGACATTGAAATACCATCTGCTACAGAAGCCACCACCATTTATCTCATACGCCACTGCGAAAAAGATAGAAGTGATGTTTCCAATAAAAATCCTGAGTTAACACGTAAAGGGTATTTTCGAGCAGAGAGCTGGGCAAAAGTGTTTTCCAAAGTGGATTTGGACGCTGTTTACTCTACCAACTATAACCGCACCCTAATGACAGCTTCTCCAACGGCTTCCAGTAAGGAACTTCAAATACAGATGTACAATCCTGACGAATTATTTTCGGATCAGTTCAAGGAGGAAACTGCTGGAAAAACGGTTCTGGTAGTTGGGCATAGTAACACCACTCCTGCCTTTGTAAATGCAATTATTGGAGAAGATAAATTTCCCGACATGAGCGACAACGATAACTCTAGTCTATATGTTGTTACCATATACGGAGAACAAAAGAGTGTCCAGATATTGTCCATAAACTAGCGTATTCTGTAAAATAGATCAGTTTTTTCCGCGTTTTAGCCTTATCAACTCGATGAATTAAACCGATGAACAAGCTCCTATTGCTTTTACTGCTAACCTGTACTACCGTTTTAGGGCAGACTAAGGACTATATGGAGGTCCTCACTTCGTTTCAAACGCATTATAACCAAGAAGATTCTGAAGCCATATTTGACCTAATGAGTATCCCTATGCAGGAAAAAATTGGAAAGAAAGCGATAACTCAAATCACTACCTCTTACAATAAGTACTTTGGCCGTTTAGAATCTTTTGAGTTCTTAAATAGCCAAGGGTCGCTAGAAAACTACAAGGTTCTCTTCGCAAATGGGAATCAAAAATTATCACTGGTTTTAGATACGGAAAGAAAGATAAGCGGCCTTCTTTTTAAACCATTAGACATCGATGAGCCCGGCAAATTTATTCGCAACACCACCCCAATGTCACTTCCTTTTAGAGGAGAATGGTTCACGTTTTGGGGGGGAGATAACAAGCGACAAAATTACCACGTGATTGATCAAACCCAAAAGGGTGCATTCGATTTTATAGTACTCGACAAAAATGATAGAAGTTATCGCAGGAGCGGAACTCGAAACGAGGATTACTACGCCTTTGGAAAGCCACTTTTCGCAGTTTGTGATGCCACTGTAGTAGAAGTTATTACTGGCGTTATAGACAATAGACCCGGTCAAATGAATCCTACACAAGCACATGGCAATAGTATTATGTTGAAAACTGCAAACGACGAATATATTGTCTACTCACATTTTCAGCAAGGCTCTATTGAAGTGAAAAAAGGGCAAGTCATAAGTCGAGGTCAGTTTTTAGGAAATTGCGGTAATTCGGGTAATTCAAGTGAACCACACTTACACCTTCATATACAGGACAGCCCAAACCGACTAGCCGCAAAAGGAGCTTATTGTTACTTCGATCGGCTTTTTGTAAATGGGGAATTAGAAGAAAACTACTCACCTGTAAAAGGAGATCGTATTTCTTCGTTCAACGAATAATTTTGTATTAATTTTACCTCCATTCATGGCAATAAATAAAACTGTAAAAATAAAGAACCGTAAAGCTCGCTTTGAATACGAGATCCTCGATAAGTATACCGCAGGAATTGTATTAAGAGGGACCGAAATAAAAGCAATTCGCGAAGGACAGGCTTCTATAGCGGAAAGCTTCTGTGAATTCTCGAACGGAGAGTTGTTTGTTATTAATATGACCATTCAGGAATATTCGCATGCGACCCATTTTAACCATGCGCCTAAAAGCGAACGTAAACTTCTTCTCAATAGAAATGAATTAAAAAAATTAGGGAAAGAAGTTAAAAATACTGGACTTACCATTATTCCTCTAGTACTTTTCACAAATGACAAGGGCTTGGCGAAACTTGAAATCGCCTTGTGTAGAGGTAAAAGAGAATTTGACAAACGTGAAACGATGAAAGACCGTGATAGCAAGCGGGACTTAAGTAGGATTAAGAAGAGTTTCAACAATTAATCCATTGTTCGTTATTGATGATTCAAACTGTCGATCATCGATCAAAGAATACAAAAATTTTCCCAACTAACATTTCTTTAAGAGTTGGGTAGAAAAGAAATTCTAAATTCGGCTCAACAACTAACAGACCATTCTTTTGAACCATTTTCCGCTTATCATTATCCATCTATCAATAACCTCTCAGCGATGAAATTATTGATAGATTTTATTTTAGTTATAGGTATTCTCGCATCGTTTGCCATTATCTTTTTGTTGTATAAATCCAAAAAGAGAGCTTTACCACAGAACATACTTATCGTTTTTTTTGTTTTCATATTGTTTTATATCGTCAATTCTTACGCAGATCTGCATGGCCTACCAATACTCTATGTTCTTTCCTTTTCTATATCAGATATCTTGGTTTGGGTGGTAGGTCCCACACTGTATTTGTACATTAAATCTCTATTTAACAAAAGTGAAGGTCTTCTTTTAAGACACAAATACCACTTTATCCCTGCGCTCATTTATTTTGTTGCGATTTCTATTCCTATACTCTTTCATATCTTCGACAATAATAAGTTCTACGATTACCTCTGGTTTGTAAGAACAGATGATTACCTATTGCCACTCCTGGAGGATATTTACCTACTCGCCTATTTATTGCTGTCTTTGAAATTATTTAAAGATTACAGAAGCGCCATGAAGCTAAATTATTCAGACCTTAATGAAGATGATTTTGGATGGATTAAAAACCTGTTATTGGGTTCCATAAGTGTCATTGTAATTGATATTCTTTTGATTTCATATAATTTCTTTTTTGGAGACTTTTATTGGGCAGTCGATTATATCACGGCAATTGCAATTATTGTAGTGGTCAGTTATTTGGGGTACCACGGAGTTAATCAGTCTAAGGTTTTATTACCACATTTTCTAATAAAGGAGAACTTTTCAGAAGAAAAAGAAAAATTGCATCACCTCTCTAATGCCAGTGAGAAAGAACTAGAAGAGCTAAAGACTCGCTTTGAAAGAGTTTTAAAAAACGAAAAACCTTACCTAGACGAAGATCTTACCCTCAGTAAACTAGCCAAGCTCATCCCTACCACCGATAAAAAACTATCTGCATTACTAAATCAACATTTAGACACTACTTTTTATGATATTATAAACACGTATCGAGTAGAAGCTGTTAAGGAGAAACTACGATCAGACGATTTCGACAATTATACGCTTTTGGGAATTGCTTACGAATGTGGCTTCAAATCTAAGACTAGTTTCAATCGAAGCTTCAAGAATGAAACTGGACTTTCTCCTTCAGAGTTTAAAAAGAATGCCATTTTATAAAACAAGAGATTTAAAAGAGTTCCACTGCTTCCATTGGAACGCGTAACGCCATAAAAACCGCTTTATTTGTTGAAGATTCATCAATCAATTCATCAATCAATGAAGCAATCAATTATTGCCTGCCTAGCGATGGTCTTCGGTTTTATTCAAGTTTCTGTCGGCCAAGAAAACACCTTAAGTGGTACTATAACCGATTCTAAAACTGGAGAATCACTTTTTGGAGTAACTATCATAGCTAATGGTTTAGATCGAGGTACCATTTCGAACGAGTACGGTTTTTACAATCTTTCTCTACCACCTGGAAAACGTACCATATCGTTCAGTTATATGGGATATGCGACCCTGGAGAAAGAAGTAGAATTAACATCAAGTACCGTTTTGAGTGTAGAGTTAGCTGAAAACTTGGAAACCTTAGAACAGGTAATTGTATCAGCGGAAGCCAACAACGCCCGAAAAAGGATACAAACACCGCAAATGAGCGTCACTAGTTTGAGCGCTAATACTATTAAAAAAGCTCCGGTAGTCTTAGGAGAAGTAGACATTCTAAAAACAATTACTTTATTGCCAGGAATTACGAGTGCAGGAGAAGGAGCTTCCGGATTTAATGTGCGCGGAGGAGCTGCAGATCAAAACCTAGTCTTATTAGACGAAGCCACTATTTATAACACTTCACACCTCTTTGGTTTTTTCTCTGTATTTAACGCAGACGCCATTAAAGATATAAAATTGTATAAAGGAGGTATGCCAGCAAAATTTGGAGGTAGAGTAGCTTCAGTACTTGATGTAAGACAGAAGGATGGAAATTCGAAAGAATTCCATGTCAATGGCGGTATTGGACTTATCTCTAGCAGACTCATGGCCGAAGGTCCTATCAAAAAAGATGTTGGTTCGTTTTTAGTTGCTGGACGCTCGTCTTATGTAAATCTGTTTCTAAAACTTGCAGGAGAGGAAAACACAGTTGGCTTTTACGACCTAAACACCAAATTATCCTACAAACTAAACGAGAATAATAAACTTTTTCTTTCGGGTTACTTCGGAAAGGATACCTTCACCTTAGGCGATGCGCTTAAAAGCAACTATGGTAACATATCCTTTAATTTGAGGTGGAATCATCTATTTAATGAAAATCTATTTTCAAATCTCTCACTTATTTACAGCAAATACGACTTTGTATTAGGTTTTGAAACCACCGGATTTGAATGGGTTTCTGCCATTGATACCTTCAATGTCAAATACGACTTTAATTATTTGGTCAACAATAAACTTAAACTAAACTTTGGAGCTCACGCCAACAGTTATGTATTTAATCCTGGAGAAATTAATATTACTAGCGACGATAGCTCTTTTAATGAAACACAGCTCGATAAGAAAAGAGCTTTTGAACCTTCGGTTTATTTGGAAGCAGATCAAGCCGTTACTAACAAATTATCACTTCGCTATGGTTTTAGAGTAAGTTCCTTCTTTCGTCAAGGACAACAGACATTCGATAGTTACGAAAACGACCAACCAGTAGTTTATAATGCCGATTTTGATATCTATGAAAGTGCAGATCCCATAGGTGAAGAGAGTTTTGAAAAGGGAGAAACGGTAAAATCGTTTGTAAATTTTGAACCGCGTGCGTCTTTGTCCTATATGCTCAACAACCAAACTTCCTTGAAGGGAAGCTATCAGCGTGTCAATCAGTACCTGCATTTAATTTCAAACACCAATGCTCCTACCCCGCTGGATGTATGGACCCCAAGCGGAAAATTTATTAAGCCACAAGTTTCTGATCAATATGCGATTGGTTTCTTCCGAAATTTTAAAAATGAGACTTATTCGCTAGAGATTGAAAGCTATTATAAAACCGTGGACAATAGACTCGATTATATAGACGGAGCAAATCTTATTGCCACCAACAACATCGAAACGGAAGTATTGGCAGGCGAATCAAGAGCGTACGGACTAGAATTCTTATTCAGAAAAAACACAGGAGATTTAACCGGTTGGCTAAGCTACACCATCAGTAAGTCTGAACAAAGAGTACAAGGTAGAACACCTATTGAAACAGGGATTAACAATGGAGACTGGTACAATACGGCTTACGATAGAACACACGATATTTCACTTACAGGAAACTATCGATTTAATGATAAATGGAGCTTTAGCACTAACTTTATCTTCCAGACGGGTCGCCCTACCAACTACCCAAGTGGTCAATACCAATTTGACGATTTTACAGTTCCGGTCTTTACCACTAGGAATGCAGAACGTCTTCCCACCTATCATCGCTTAGATATTTCGGCCACTTTAACCCCTAGAAAAAATAAGAATAGAAAATGGCAAGGGCAATGGATTTTCGGGCTTTACAATGCCTATGGAAGACGAAATGCAGCCTCCATTACATTCAGAGAGATCGATAACGGCGATCTGGATGCCAACTTGGGGAATGAAGCCGTGAAGACCTCTATTTTTGGGATTATGCCCGCAGTTACTTATAATTTTAAATTTTAATACTATGTTGAAAATCATATTTGCACTCTCCTTAATTACCGTTGGCATGCTATTCATGTCTTGCGAAGAAGTAATTGAACTAGAATTAGAAACATCCCAAGAACGATTAGTGATAGAGGCCCAAATTAGATGGGAAAAGGGAACAGCTGGTAACGACCAAAAGATAATGCTCAGCAAAACGAGTCCGTTTTACGATAATACACTGGTTCCAGCCTCTGGTGCTGAAGTTTCTATTACGCGTAATGATGGCATAGCATTCGTTTTTACAGAAGAGGATCCAGGTATTTATGAAACCACTTCTTTTTTACCCGAATTTGATACCACTTACCAATTAACAGTGGTATACAACAATCAAACCTTTACATCTGAAGAAACCTTCTATGCGGCTCCAGATATCGATAACATTACACAGTCTACAGAAGATGGGTTTGACGATGAAATTCCGGAAATAACAATTTTCTTTACCGATTTTGAAAATGAGGAGAACTTCTACCGCTTCTTTATTCTCGAGACGCTGGATGATGAACTTCGCGATAGGTATAGTTTTACATACGACGACGAGTTTGAAGATGGGAATCAGTCGTCCTTTTTTCTAGAATTCGACGACTATGTACCTGGTTATGTTTTTGATATCACGCTATTTGGTATTTCTGAACAATTTGCCAACTACATTAATTTGATTTCGATTCAAGGAGATGCAGATATCGGCCCCTTTGCAACTCCGCCTGTTAACGTAAAAGGGAATATTACCAACACCACGAGTGAAGATAATTATGCGTACGGTTATTTCACTTTAAATGAATTTGTAACCACGGAGTATATTTTTCAATAATTTCAATCAAAACAAATTACCATATATTAACAGCACCTATTATGAAAACATCTTCTATACTTCTATTACTTGCATTGATAATTTCACTGAGCCTTCAAACAAAGGCTTTCGCGCAGGAACAAGAGATAAACACGAAAGAAGCGTTGGATATAAATGCACAAACCATTTTTGACAATTCGGATCTTCCAGGGCTCACTATTATAGTAGTTAATGATGAGGGGGTGCTTCATCAAAAGTCATTTGGTTTTGCAGATGTAGCGACCAAGAAAGCATTTAACAACCAGACTACTCAAAATATTGGATCCATTTCCAAAACACTTATCAGCATAGCTATAATGAAAGCAGTGGAAGATGGTAAAGTGAATCTGGATGAAGACATTAATACCTACCTTCCCTTTAAAGTAAACCACCCAAAATTTTCCAATACACCCATCACGCTTCGACATTTAGCCACACATACTGCAGGAATTATAGACGATAAGGTGTATTCAAAAAGTTACTATTTTCCAAACGCTTCAGAAATAGATTTGGCCACGTTACCAAATTCTTTTCTCAAAGATTATTCAGATTTTAGGGAAAATGTGAAGATGGACGAATCTGAGTTTTTAACACATATGCTTACCCAAAACGGCAAGTGGTACTCAAAGAAAAATTTCAGCAAACAAAAACCTGGCGAAAAATATATTTATAGTAATGTGGGAGCAACGCTAGCGGCTTTTGTAGTAGAGGCGGCAGTTGGAATACCTTATGAGGCCTATACCAAACAAATTATTTTTAATCCGTTAGGAATGAATGAAAGCGGTTGGACTAATAGCGATGTTATTTCAGAAAATCTAGCCACAAGATATTTAGAAAACGGAACTCCCGTTCCAGATTATGAGCTCATTACCAAAGCCGATGGTGCTGTTCTAACCAACGCTTCCAACTTTAGTGCATATCTCATAGAAATGATCAAGGGGTTTCATGGCAATGGAACTCTATTAAAAGGCGAGTCGTATCAAGAACTATTTAAAATACAACATCAGGAAGAAGAGGAAGCAATTGGACTCTTTTGGGAAATTGATCCAAATGGTAAAAAAATCACACATAACGGGGGTGATCCTGGAATAATTGCGGTATCACAGTTTAATCCAGTTACGAAGATTGGATGTTTTGTAATGATGAATACCGACATCACAAAAAAGAATGCTCCAACACTGCTAGGTATTTGGAGAAGTTATGTAGATTACAATTGGACCAAAATTGAATAATCCTGAGGTTCAAAATATTTTCCCAACTAACATTTCTTTATGATTTGGGTAAAAAAGAAATTCTAATTTGGTTTTTTAAAACTAACAGACAACCATTTTATAATTAATTCCGTCTATCTACTATAGATACTATTTTATGAAAAGACTACTCCTCCTATTGATTGTTTTTACCACTACACAATTAACAGCTCAAATAACAGGAACAATTACCGATTCTAATGGTGAGCCACTTCCCTACGTTAACATCTATCTAGAGAACAGTTATACAGGAACTACCAGTAACGAAGAGGGAAACTTTACTCTAGACATCTCTCAAACCGGAAACTACACCATCATTTTTCAATTTTTAGGTTATACTACGGTGAAAAGGGAACTGGAAGTGAGCACATTTCCGAAGAATTTAAACATTACCTTAATCGAAGCCTCTGTAAGCCTTGATGAAGTAATAGTCTCTACAAACGAAGACCCAGCCTATCGAATTATTAGAGAAACCGTTAAAAGGAGAAAGCAAAATTTGGAACGTATCTCTGCATTTACAGCCAACTTCTATTCTCGGGGAATATGGCGTGTTAAAGACGTTCCTGAGAAGATTCTAGGGCAAGAGGTAGGTGATTTTGAGGGAGCCCTCGACTCTACCCGTACAGGAATTATCTATCTTTCTGAAAGTATAAGTGAAATTGCCTATCAGAAACCAGACGATTTCAGAGAACGGATTATTGCAAGCAAGGTAAGTGGAGATGATAATGGTTTTAGTTTTAACAGCGCACAAGATGCCAACTTTTCTTTTTACGAAAACACCATCGACCTTAATGCGGCCATAGTCTCCCCTATTGGAACCAATGCCCTTAGTTATTACAACTATAAACTGGATGGAATCTTTTACGAAGGGAGTAAGCTCATCAATAAAATTAACGTTACACCAAAAAGACCAAAGGACCGTGCCTGGGAGGGTACCATTTACGTCGTTGAAGACGATTGGCAACTTTATGGAGCCGAGCTGAAAACCAATGGAGAAGCAATACAAGTACCTTTCATCAAAGAACTAGTCTTTAAGCAAAATTTCACCTTCGATGCGACCGAAAATGCTTGGGTAAAAATATCTCAAGTAATTGATTTTAGTTTCGGGTTTATGGGGTTCAATGGAGATGGTCGTTTTATAGCCAATTATAGCGACTACGATTTCAAACCCGTATTTGAACGCAAATCCTTTAGTAACGAGGTGCTTTTCTTCGAACCCTTTGCCAACAAAAAGGACAGCCTTTTCTGGCAAGAGATTAGGCCCGTTCCGCTCACAATAGAGGAAATAAATGATTATTCTCGCAAGGACAGTATTCAGGAATTACGTAAATCCAAGGTCTACTTAGACTCTATAGATGCCAAAAGCAATAAACTGGGATTGCTAGATCCGCTAACTGGTTATTCTTACCGGAACTCATTCGATAAATGGAGCCTTAACTACGACGGCCCCTTACCTGGTGTTAATTTCAATACAGTGCAAGGCTGGAACGGCAGCGCGGGACTCAACTTTTTCAAATGGTATGACGACAATCGCACCAAATGGGTTTCAGCTAATTTAAATGCCACCTATGGAATTGCTGAGGACCGACTTCGTTTTACAGGAAGCATCGCTAAAAGCTTTAATAGAACCAATAGACTACGGATATCACTTTCTGGAGGAAGTACAGTTCAACAATTTAATGCAGCTCAACCCATTTCGCCTTTGATTAATACGGTTTCTTCTTTGTTTTTTGAGCGAAATTATATGAAAGTATACGAATTGAACTATGCGCGTTTAGGTTATAGCCAAGAGTTATTCAATGGACTCAGAGTATTTGCAAACATTGGATATGAAAACAGACAACCCTTATTCAACAATACAGATTATGTGACGTTGCCGAACGATGATGTAAACTATACTGCTAACAATCCCGTAGATGCAACCAGTTTTGATACGGCATCCATTGACGAACACGACATTATAAAAACTCAGATAACAGCCAACATAACTTTCGGACAAAAATATATGACCTATCCAGATGGGAAATACAACCTCGGTTCGGGTAAATATCCTTCGCTTTCGTTAGTAGTAGAAAATGGAGCTGGAGCCTCCAATAGTAATTACAATTTCACTCAATTAAAGGCGAGTCTGTTTCAGAATATAAACTTAGAAAACCTAGGAGAATTTACTTATAATCTCAAAGGAGGTGCTTTCTTTGATGCCGACGAAATCTCATTTGTAGATTATCAACATTTTAATGGAAACCAAACGCGTATTGGTACGAGCTTTAGATATACTAATGTCTTCAATTTATTGCCCTATTACAAACTGAGTACTAACAAGAACTATTTTGAAGGTCATGTAGAACATAATTTTAAAGGTTGGGTGCTAGGTAAGATTCCTGGTCTAAACCGTTTAAATTTTAATTTGGTGGCTGGAGCACATATGTTAAGTATTGAGGATGGAAAACCGTATTCGGAAGTCTCCATTGGTTTAGATAATCTTGGCTGGGGTAAGTTTCGTTTTCTCAGGATAGATTACGTAAAATCCTACTATAATGGTGGTGGAGACGGTGCTTTTGTGTTCGGACTCAAATTTCTAAACATATTGGACTAACTAAAGGCACACCCAATATGGTTTCACCATAAAGTAAAAACGCCCGAACAATTGAATGTCCGGACGTTTTGGATATGGGGAGTTACTTGATCTATTTAGATGCTTTTATAAGCGCTTCTAATTTTGCTTTTAATTCTGCTACTTCGTTTTGTACATTTTTCAATTCTGAAACTCGATTTTGCAAAGCATTAATTTGTACTTGTTGTTCCTGTACTGCTTTTACTAAAGGCACTACAAAAGTTGCGTAAGACACCTTATAATTATCGGTGTTTTTATCTGCGGGAACTACCAGTCCGCTAAAATCGTATCCAGTGATGTTCATCGCCTCTTCAATTTCTTGAGCAATAAATCCAGATTCCAATTTATCGGTGTTTGTTGCATTACTTCTTATATCATGGAAACTATTGTACTTCTCGATATCGAACTTATAAGTTACGGGACGTAGTTCCATTATAAAATTCAATCCACCAACTGCAGATTTTCCATCTTCCACTTGATACTTAAATCTTCCATCTGAAGCGTTTACTACACTTGCGTATCCTTGATCAATTTCGGAGATATTACCATATCTCAATTGATTTGCTTTGGTTGAATTTGCTCCATTACCTAATACAACGGCATCGGTGTGATCTGCATCAGATCCATCTCCAATCGCAATAGAATTACTTGCTCCTGCTTCTGCTCCATCTCCAATAGCTATAGCCGAATCACCAGAAGTTTCTGCCTTATCACCAATTGCAATGGCGGCGGTACCATTAGCCTCAGCCTGAAAACCAACTGCAACAGTTCTATCTGCCCCAGCAATAGATTCAGCTCCTACGGCAACCGCATCATCAATGCTACTAGAATCGGCATCAGATCGATAACCAATAAAGGTATTACTATCACCATTGGTAACTGTCTCACCAGCTTCATAACCAACGGCAGTATTATTATCCGCGCTGTTCGCACTTAACGCATCCATTCCGACGGCTGTGTTATTATCTCCGTTTCCGTTATTTCTTAAGGCACTATGTCCAACTCCTGTATTTCTATCTCCAGTAGTACTGAATCGTAAAGCATCATTTCCGAAAGCCGAATTTTGATCTCCGGTAGTACTGTTCTGCATCGTTTCATCTCCAATTGAAGTGTTGAAATTACCTGTTGTATTTGAACGCATAGAGAATGCACCAATCGCCACATTATCTCTCCCAGAGGTAGATGCTTTAAAAGCACTAAATCCCATCACCGTATTCTGCTCGGCAGAACTGCTGGCTGGACTGTAATTTTCACCTGCTTCAAAACCAATAAAAATACTCTTCTCATCAGATTCTAGTTCGAACTGACCTTTTTCGGTAATTCTTGCTATATGTTTATTATTAACTCTAAAGTCTACTTCTTCTGAATTGGTCGTTCCTATAAAATGGGTTCCGCGAGTAGCGTCATTGTTACCATTAATTTTCCATCCTTTATTGCTAAAGGGTGCCCATTCTCCAGCCGTACCTAAGTCTTTATCCCAATAATGAAAACCAGGAGTGAAACTTCCAGAATTAGCGGCTAGGTATATTAACATCCCATGTTGATCATCTGTTGGATCTGTAACAGGAAGCTTTACCAATCGTGGAATAAGAAGTCCGTCGGTGTTAGTAGGGTTCGCTGCATCACTAGCAGGAATATCCAATATAGATTTAGGATCTGTGGTACCAATACCAACTTGACCAAATGCTGTAGTCGCAGCTATTAATAAAAAAGTTAGGAGTAGTTGTTGTTTCATAATTATAGATTATTTCTTCTATATGACAAAGCTAAGCCAAATGTTCGCTAAAAATTCACCTAACAGTGGTATTACCGTAAATATTCGATTAAATGCATAAAAATCCGATGAAATAAGGAAAATTCCTACAAATTTTACTGTTTTAACGTAAAGTTTGTGCAATTTTCCATCATTCCTACAGTCATTTTATCGATAAAATATGTATTTCATCGATAATTTTTTATCCAAAACGCAGAAAACACCTAAATCCTTCTAATTTTAACATTAATTCCTACAACAGCACTCAAAAAGATCGATCAAGTGTAATTTCAGACTTTAAATGACCCATATGTTTCATTTCTCTTAAAAAAATATGGACTCCCCTTTTTCATAAGAACTATATTGAAAAACACCCTAACCAAACATCTATTAATGAGCATTAAAAACTATTAAGAACCCATAATTAGTTAGCGCATTTGCATAAGATTTATCAAAGTTGTAACATTACGTATCTAAAAAAAAGGATAATGCAGGAACAAGACCACCTCTCTGAAATTGAAATTGAAGATCAAAAAATAATTGAAAACAAAGAATTGAATATTTGGGAGGCGCTAATTCCAGTAATTGCCTTGGTAGGAATGTTGGCCTACAATATATATGTATATGGTGATGATGCGCTGAGTGGTTCTAATCAGTTTATCCTATTGATGGGTGCTGCTGTAGCCGCCATCGTTGGTTTTACAAATAAAGTCCCCTACAAAAGAATGTTGGAAGAAGTTGCCGAAAACGTAAAATCCACTACGGGCGCCCTGCTCATATTATTAATGGTTGGAGCGTTAGCTGGAACATGGCTTATTAGTGGCATTATTCCTAGTATGATTTATTATGGTCTTCAAATTTTGAATCCAACTATTTTTCTGGCGGCTTGTGTTATTATCTGTTCAATTATTTCAATTGCAACCGGAAGTTCTTGGACGACTTCGGCTACCGTGGGTATTGCCCTAGTGGGAATTGGAGAAACCATGGGTATATCTGTTGGTATGACCGCCGGAGCTGTATTATCTGGAGCGTATTTTGGAGATAAAATGTCTCCGTTAAGTGATACCACTAATCTCGCTCCTGCAATGGCTGGCGGCGAATTATTTAGCCATATAAAGTACATGGCATTAACTACGGTTCCAACTATTGTTATCACACTCATCATATTTATTATAATGGGATTCACTATCGATATAGATGGTAGTCCGGTAATCCAAGATAAACTAACCGCCATAGAAGGGGCCTTTAATGTAACTCCATGGTTATTTCTTGTACCAATTGCAGTTATTTTTATGATCGTTAAAAAAACACCTCCGCTCATTGCGCTCTTACTTGGATCTTTACTCGGAGGGATTACCGCTCTCATAGCTCAACCAGATATTGTAACGGCGGTCGCTGGAGCAGATGAGTTAAATTTCCAGTCTGCATATAAAGGTGTAATGAATGCACTTACTGTAGATACCGCGGTAGAAACATCAAGTGCAGAACTCAATGACCTGTTTACCGCAGGAGGTATGAAAGGAATGTTGGGCACCATTTGGCTCATTGTATGCGCAATGGTATTTGGCGGTGTGATGGATGCTATTGGCGCACTTTCAAGAATTACGAATAGCCTTTTAAGAATGGCCAAATCTACCTTCAGTTTATTCGCGAGTACCGTAGCTAGTTGCCTCGCACTTAATTTAACTGCTTCAGATCAGTATTTGGCACTCGTGGTACCTGGTAAAATGTTTAAAAAGGCCTACGAAGATAGAGGACTTGCTCCCGAAAATTTAAGTAGAACATTAGAAGACAGTGGTACAGTTACCTCAGTACTTATACCTTGGAATACATGCGGTGCTTATCACTCAAAAGTTCTCTTCGGATATGCAGGAGCTACCGCCTACATCCCTTATGCTTTTTTTAGCATTATTAGTCCGTTTATGACACTTCTATTTGTTGGCTTAAAAATTAAAATCAAAATGTTGAAAGAGCCCTCGAGCGCATCATAAAACATGCATTCTTATTAAACCCCTTTGCTTTCAGACCTATTAAACAAAGTTTTATGGGCGTTTAAACGGGCTTTCGCTACTCGCTTCCGCCGATGGCGAAGAGCTCAAACAGGCCGCTCTATCCCTAACGCACATCAATCAATTTCATTTAAATTTGAATTTGCATGAGGACTGTTAAATGCTCCACAAATTTTATGAAAAAGCAACAAATATAATTTGGAATACTTAATTTTATCCATTAACCAAACTCATACCAAATGGCTCAAATAACATTAGGAGGCAATCCTGCAGAAACTGTTGGGAACCTTCCAGAATTAAATAGTGAGGCTCCAGATTTCATTCTAACGGCGGCAGACTTATCGTCCAAATCGTTAAAAGATTATGCAGGCACGAGGAAAGTCCTGAACATTTTCCCAAGTGTAGATACCGGAGTATGTGCAGCATCTGCGCGAAAGTTCAATCAAGAAGCTTCAAACTTAACAAATACAACTGTTTTATGTATTTCAAGAGACTTGCCATTTGCTCAAGCGAGGTTCTGCGCAGCGGAAGGGCTTGAAAACGTAGAAATGCTAAGTGATTTTAAAGATGGGAATTTCGGGCAATCGTATGAGTTAGAAATTACAAAAAGTGCTTTTACTGGCTTGCACTCTAGAGCAGTAATTGTACTGGACGAAAATAATAAGGTTTTATATTCAGAACAAGTATCGGAAATTGGTGAAGAACCTAATTACGAAGGAGCCCTAAACGTACTATAATGTGGAATACGTTTTTAGGAAAGCGTTTAAAAGGATTTAAATATGCCGCTAAAGGAGCTTGGATGCTTTTGCGAAATGAAGCGAGCATACAGGTACAAGCGTTTGTCGCAGTTGGCGTAACAGTTGCTGGTTTTTATTTCGACATCTCCCCTACCGAGTGGATCTTTCAAATTTTAGCAATTGGTTTAGTGATGAGCGTCGAAGGCTTAAATACCGCAGCTGAAGAAATTGCCAACTTTGTTCATCCAGATTTTCACAATAAGATTGGATATATTAAAGACGTCGCCGCGGGTGCAGTATTTTTTGCCGCAGGAGCAGCTGTTATCGTTGCTTGTATAATTTATATTCCTAAGTTTTAAAACTGAAAACTCTAAAATTTTATGTAGTTTGTAACGTTAAGTAATTGTATTTTTACCCAATCTACAATCCTCCGTAAATGGCGAGAAAAAAGAAAACAACCGTAACTAAAAAGACCAAAACTCCTCGAAAAAAGATCTCTTTTGCCCTCAGTAAGCAGCAAAAGATTATTTTAGGGAGCTTTCTTTTCTTTTTAGGTATTGCACTTATTTTCTCCTTCATCTCCTATTTCTTTACTTGGCAAGCAGATCAAAGTGACGTGGAAGCGCTTTCAGATCGGGACGCAGAAACTCAAAATTGGCTCAACAAATTTGGCAGTAATGTAGGTCATTTATTTATCTACAAAGGGTTTGGTATCTCTGCTTTTATCATTGGATTTCTTATTTCACTTACAGGAGCGTACTACTTTTTCGACTACGCAAAAAAACGACTCGTACAATTCTGGTTTTGGGGACTGCTCGTCATGCTTTGGATCTCTGTGTTTTTTGGCTTTTTCAACTCTACAAATTCACTTTTTAGCGGTGTTGTTGGGTTTGAAATGAACGATTTAATGCAAGACTATATTGGCCTTATTGGAACTATTCTGGTAATGTCATTCCTGGCAATCATCTATTTAGTCTTACGCCTAAAAATGACCCCAGACAAATTAGGTGCAGCACTACAAAAAACGAAAAAAGAAGTGGCCGAAGATTTCTCAAGTAGTGATGTTACTCCTCAAAAAGCAAGTCTGTCTAAAGAGAATTTAGATAGTTCGAACACTGGTTCGGTTACTTCGGAAACAGCACCAACAACAAACCCAACAAAGGAGAATTTTACTATTGAAGAGCCTATCTTAAAAACGGTCATTTCAGAAGAGATTAAATTAGACCCCATAAAAATATCAACTCCTCCAGAAACCGAAGTAAAAATGGAGGTGGAACCTGCTCTGCAAGAAGAAGAAATTATTGAAAACCTGTCCAATAAGTTAGTAGAGGACTTTGGAGAATTCGACCCTACTCTAGAATTAGGTAAATATCAGTTTCCAGGAATTGAACTTTTAAAGGATTATAGTGGCGGACAAGGAATTACTATTAATCAAGAGGAGTTAGAAGCCAACAAGAATAGAATTGTAGAGACCCTCAACAATTACAAAATAGGTATTTCGAATATTAAAGCCACTGTTGGACCTACGGTAACGCTTTATGAGATTGTCCCAGATGCTGGGGTCCGAATTTCTAAGATCAAGAATCTAGAAGATGATATTGCTTTGTCTCTTTCGGCGCTAGGTATTAGAATTATCGCTCCAATTCCTGGAAGAGGAACTATTGGGATCGAAGTACCTAATAAAAATCCGCAAATTGTTTCTATGCGATCCGCTGTCGCATCTCCAAAATTTCAAAATTCGGATATGGAGTTACCTATTACTTTAGGTAAAACGATTAGTAACGAAACATTTGTAGTTGATCTTGCAAAAATGCCACACCTTCTAATGGCAGGTGCTACAGGACAAGGTAAATCTGTTGGACTGAATGCAATTCTTACGTCCCTGCTATATAAAAAACATCCAGCTGAAGTAAAATTTGTATTGGTCGACCCAAAAAAGGTGGAACTCACCTTATTTAATAAAATTGAACGACATTTTCTCGCAAAGCTACCAGATACAGACGAGGCCATTATTACCGACACTAATAAAGTCATTAATACCCTCAATTCCCTTTGTATTGAAATGGATCAACGTTATGATCTATTAAAAGATGCGATGTGCCGTAATATTAAAGAGTACAATGTAAAATTTAAAGCGAGAAAGCTAAATCCTAACGACGGACATAAGTACCTCCCGTATATTGTGCTTGTGATAGACGAATTCGCAGATCTTATTATGACTGCTGGTAAGGAAGTAGAAACCCCAATTGCTCGATTGGCGCAACTTGCCAGGGCAATTGGAATACATCTAATTATTGCCACACAACGGCCTTCTGTAAATGTAATTACAGGAATTATCAAAGCGAACTTTCCAGCACGAATCGCTTTTAGAGTAACGAGTAAAATCGACTCCCGCACTATTTTAGATAATAGCGGGGCAGATCAGCTCATAGGACGAGGTGACATGCTTTACACGCAGGGAAATGACCTAGTTCGCGTACAATGTGCTTTTGTCGATACTCCTGAAGTAGCCGATATAACCGAATTTATTGGGTCGCAAAAGGCCTATCCAGATGCCCATTTGTTACCAGAGTACGTTGGTGAAGAAGGTGGCACAACTCTTGATATAAGTGTATCGGAACGAGATAAACTCTTTAGAGAGGCTGCGGAAGTATTAGTTATTGCACAACAAGGTTCTGCATCACTACTGCAACGTAAGCTGAAACTAGGTTACAACAGGGCTGGAAGGCTCATAGACCAATTAGAAGCAGCTGGAATTGTTGGCCCATTTGAAGGCAGTAAAGCAAGGCAGGTACTCGTTCCAACAATTGACGCATTAAACCAACTATTAGACAACGAAAACAACGATTTGTAAAATGAAAAAATTAGTAGTGTTAATTCTAGCAATATGCAGTGTTACTTTGGTCCAAGCCCAGAGTGCGAAGAGTTTACTGAACGATGTTTCAGCAAAAGTGAGAAGCTATGACAACATCGTAATCGATTTTAAATGGAATCTAAACAATTCTAAAGAAAATGTGAATCAGGATACAAGAGGGAATGTAACCATTCGAAAAGACAAGTATGTTCTAAATATGCTTGGAACTACCCGAATGTTCGACGGATCTAAAATTTATACCATTAGTCCGGAAGATGAGGAAGTTACTATTTCTAATTACGACCCTCAAAACGACAAGGAAATTACTCCATCAAAATTGCTCACGTTTTACGAAAAGGGGTATACCTACAAAATGGATGTGGTACAGAATGTACAAGGAAGAAAAATTCAGTTTGTAAAATTGATGCCAATCGATTCTAACGCAGAAATAAAAGATATTTTATTAGGTGTAGATGTGCAAACGAAGCATATTTACAGATTGATTCAAACAGACGCCAGTGGTACGAAATACACGCTAACTGTTAATTCTTTTAAAACCAATCAGCCTTTATCAAAAACACTGTTTACCTTTGACGAGGCCAAATACAAAAAAGAAGGCTATTACATCGACAAGTTAGATTAATTCTGTCTTTTTGAAAATATTAGATCGCTACATATTAACAGCATACATGAAGACGTTTTTTAGCGTCTTCATTATTTTAATGTTCATTTTTGTTCTTCAAACTATCTGGCTGTATATATCCGAGCTAGCTGGGAAAGATTTGGACATATGGATTGTACTCAAATTCTTATGGTACGTATCCCCTCGCCTTATCCCTTTGGTCTTGCCCCTCACCGTTTTGGTGACCTCCTTAATGGTATTTGGTAGCTTTTCAGAAAAATACGAGTTCGCTGCCATGAAATCTACTGGTATTTCTCTGCAAAGAGCAATGAAAAGCGTTCTGTACTTTATTGTTGGACTATCCATTTTTGCATTCTTTTTTGCCAATAATGTAATTCCGTACTCCGAATATAAATGGCAGAATCTCCGTAGAAATATTGCGCAAGTAAGTCCGTCGATGGCTATCGTAGAAGGACAATTTAGTAGTATTGGAGATAATTTCAATATAAAAGTAGCCGAGAAATTTGGAGATCGAGAACAATTTCTGAGAGAAGTTGTAATACATCAAAAAGATCCTAAACGTCCAAATAGAAACTCCTTAGTTATTATTGCTAAAGAAGGAGAACTCGCAAGTGAGGAAGGAAGTAATACACTATCACTTATACTGAAAGATGGGAATTACTACAACGACGTTCAGTTAAGAAGTACCATCAAACAAAGACGACGACCGTTTGCGAAGAGTTACTTCGAAGAATACACCATCAACATTGACCTTACCGAGTTAAACGACTCAGACATTGATAAAGACAATGATATTAGTAATCACAATATGTTTAGTTCGACTGAACTCGTAACCGAAATAGACAACTTATCAACTTCTTACACGAAGGATATTAGACTATTCGGTGAAAATATGTATTACAGAGCCGGGATGAAAAAGTTTCGGGATACTACTAAGAGGGCTCGTAAAAAAGACACTCTTTATTTAGATGTATTACCCATCTTTCCTCCTCAGCAACAACAGGATATTTTGGAAACCGCCATAGCCAATGCGAGAGGAACCATAGAAACACTTAGAGGGAAAAAAGAAGAATTTAAGAAAAAAACAAAAAGACTCAATAAATTTGAGATCGCACTTCACGAAAAGTATATCCTTGCTTTTGCCTGTGTTATTTTGTTCTTTGTAGGTGCACCTTTGGGCGCTATTATTCGTAAAGGAGGAATGGGACTTCCTATGGTGATTGCCATTTTGTTATTCCTTACGTATCATTTCATTGGAATCTTCGCTAAAAACAGTGCAGAAGACGGGAGTGTACACCCATTTATCGCTAGTTGGTTAAGTACCCTCATTATGCTACCATTGGGAATATGGCTCACGTATCGAGCTACTACAGATCAAGGTGTATTCGATTTTGATGCCTTTGGACAACGCTTTAAGTGGTTGTTTAAAAAGAAAGAGGAACCCGCAGTTGCAAATACCGGAGAAAGACAATTACTGCTCACCCAGCAAGAACGAGCTATGATACTTTCAAAGGACAATGACCAATTAAAGGATATCTTAAAGAACTATAGGCAATACGACTACTCGGAAGACGTAAGACTTGCTGCGCTCAAAAGACTCAAAGAGAAAGGTATAAGCGAAGTAGAATTAAAGATAAGCGGTGATTTCGAAAATACGAAGTACAACGATGCGGCAAAGGCCTTTAAAAACTTTACTAATTATTCTAAGAAGGCATTACTCTTCTACATCATTTCGATGGTGAGTATTTTATTTCTTATTGCCTCGCTGATATTTAAGTTTCCGCTTGGAGAAGGTTTAGTGAAGGTGCTGGGAATAGTTCGCTATGTGTTATTTGGTTTCTTCTATTTGTTCGTAATTATGGCGTTTGTTAACCACATCAAGTTTTACAAAGCGATACAAAAGGAACGCGATAACGGTATATGGATTCTTGTTTTATTACTTGGGTTGGTGATCTACGGATTTGTTGCTGGGTCTTTCAAAAAGAAAATGAAAGAGGACCTAGAAATGATTCGATAGATTTATTTATCAGACCTTTCTGAAGGTTTTACCATAGAGCAAGCGGGGGTTTTCATCGAGATCCACGGAGTTTCAAAATTAATTCTTTCAATTTACTTCAATCTCCCTAGTTAAAACTATAATCAAATAGTTACGACTATCAATCAAATTACAAGAGCTACTATTGGAACTTCAATTGAAGTACACAAAGCATTAGGTCCAGGACTCCTTGAAAGCGTGTATCAGGAATGTCTTTTCTACAAACTAAAAAAATCAGGTCTCAGTGTCATAAAAGAAAAACCTATGCCACTAATCTTCTAGGAAGTTAGGTTAGAAATAGGATATCGAATTGATCTTCTTATGGAAAATAAACTCGCGATCGAAGCGAAAAGTATTGCATCCTTACACGATATTCACTTAGCCCAAATCCAAACTTACATGAAATTAGGAGATTATAAGTTAGGGCTCTTAATCAATTTTAACCAGTTCAAATTAAAGGATGGCATTAGAAGGGTTATAAATGGAACTTTGTAATTCATTCTTATACTTTGTGATCTTCGTGTAGACCTTTGTGTCCGCCGTGGTTAAGAAAGGTTGTTTGGAATTCTAACCAATGATTAACATTCCTTATCTTTGCATCACTAAAATTTTGTTATGATTTCTACTGAAAACGGAACGATGATTAAGCTCAATACTATAGAAGAAGCCATTGAAGATATTCGCAATGGAAAGGTAATAATTGTTGTAGACGACGAGAATAGGGAAAATGAAGGAGATTTTGTGGCAGCAGCCGACAAGATTACTCCAGAAATCATCAATTTTATGGCTACCCATGGTCGAGGCCTTATTTGCACTCCTTTAACCGAATCGCGCTGTAAAGAACTCAATCTGGAAATGATGGTTGGAAACAACACAGATCCCATGGAAACCGCCTTTACTATTTCTGTTGATTTAAAAGGAAATGGGGTTACTACGGGTATCTCTGCCAGCGATAGATCAAAAACTATCGAAGCACTCATTGCACAAGAGACCAAACCATACGACTTGAGCAGACCCGGACATATATTTCCATTAAAAGCAAAAGATGGAGGTGTATTGAGAAGAACTGGCCATACAGAAGCAGCCATCGATTTTGCGCGTCTAGCAGGCCTAAAACCCGCTGGAGTGATTGTTGAAATAATGAACGAAGATGGCACTATGGCAAGACTTCCACAATTAGCCGAAGTAGCTAAAAAACTAGATTTAAAACTTGTTTCTATAGAGGACTTAGTTGCATATAGAATGGAGCACGACTCCCTCATCGAGAAAAAAGAAGATTTCGATATCAACACCAAATACGGGGCTTTTAGGTTGCGAGCTTACAAGCAAACCACAAATGGACAAGTTCACATTGCGCTTACCAAAGGAAGCTGGTCCAAGGAAGATAAAATTCCTGTAAGGGTTAACTCAACTCTTATTAATAACGATATTTTAGGGACTCTCACCAATGACGCCGACAAGAAGTTGGACGATATGTTTCGCGTTATTAATAATGAAGGAAAGGGTGCCATTGTGTTTATAAATCAGCAAAGTCAGTCGCTCAACCTTTTAAACAGGCTGACGGCCCTAAAAGAATCTCAGGTAGAAGATGAAATTTCCAAAGCTCCCAGAATTGTAATGGATTCAAAAGATTTCGGAATAGGCGCGCAGATATTGCACGACTTAGATATCCATAAAATACGATTGATCTCCAACAATACGCAAGCTAAGCGAGTTGGAATGATTGGTTACGGATTAGAAATTGTGGAGTACCTTACTTTTTAAGCTAAACTTTCCTTTTCTTTTAAAATTTCAGAAATAACCGCTACCATTTTCGCTGCTCTTGCAGTCATTTGGTCTTCGGTCCATCCAATTTTTACTAAAGAAGAAATAGTTCTGCTCATCCAGGCATCACTCTTAGAGAAATCTGCCGAGTTCAAATCTTGTATCTGGTTGCGGATTTCAGCTGGCAATGCTCCCATACTCTTCAGGTCACGTAAATGCTCCCATCCGTTGATGTAATGCCAGTTATTGCTATACCAATAAAAACAGGCATCTACGCCCTCCGATCCAAGCGCCGCATGTGCCTTTTTTGTTAAACTTTCAGTAGGAAGAAAGAAGTTTAAAAATGAATAATTCTCCACTCCACCTTCTGGAACACGCCTAAACGTAACACCATCCACTTTAGACAAAGCTTCTCGCATAATGGTATAGTTTTTCTTCTGAAGCGCAAGAATATCGTCTATTTTTCCTAATTGTGCGATACCAACGGCCGCATTTAGTTCTGAAATTCGGAAATTATAACCCAACGTTGGGTGTGTCTCGGCTCCTCGATCATTTCCAATATGGTCATGTCCATGATCTTGATATTGATCTGCATTGATTTTATAAGCATCGTTATTTGTAATAACTCCTCCACCTTCTCCGCAGGTAATGGTTTTCACATAATCAAATGAAAAACATCCTAAATCTCCATAGCTTCCAAGTGGTTTACCCTCAAACGTTCCTCCAATGGCCTGACAAGCATCTTCTAACAACAGCAGATTGTGTTTGTCGCAAATAGACTTCAAAGCCTTTAAATCTGCCATAGACCCACACATATGTACTGGCATGACACATTTCGTTTTTGGTCCAATTGCTGCTTCCACTGCTGCTGGATCTAGTGTTAAAGTATCGTCTACATCGACCAACACAGGAACCGCTCCTAAGGCAATGATAGATTCGAAACTAGCTACAAAAGTAAAGGTTGGCATGATTACTTCATCTCCTGCACCAACACCCGCCGCTGCGAGAGCCACTGTTAAGGCAGCAGTTCCACTCGAAACCAACTGACAATGTTTCGTCTCCATTCGTTTTGCAAAAGCAATTTCGAATTCTTTGGCCTTCCAATGACCGTTTCTCATTCCGTCAAAACCGTAGCGCATGAGCACTCCTGTTTCTATAACATCATTTACTTGTTTGCGCTCTGCGTCTCCAAAAACTTCAAATCCAGGCATTTACTTAAAATATCTTATTTGTTAATAACACTAACTTAAAATGGTCTCGTGTACCACGCTTCGAACTTATTTGTTCGATGATGTGATTATTTGCTTTTTTCCACTGCATAAATTCTCTACTGCTGGCTTCAAACTCATAAAAATACACACTCAATAGACGTAGTACAAAGGTAACGGTTGCGTATGTAGTGTGCAATTCATTTTTTATTCTGAAATTTCAAACAACCGCACAACGAAAGCCGTATTGGCACAAGGCTTTAGTATCTTTGTATTCTCTATGAAACACCTTGCAGAAAACAAACAAAAGCCAGCCTCTCAACCGAAGGTTACCATGGCTACAGCCTTCAAAACCATTATCTGGCCCAGAAGAAAGCTAGTTTTTATTGGCTTAATACTCATTGTAATAAATAGGCTTACCGGTCTAGTTCTACCTTGGCAATCTAAAGTACTTTTGGACGAGGTTGTACCAACTAAAGACTACGGCCAATTATACAATCTACTTTTATTGGTAGGGTTGGCATTGTTGGTACAGGCAATCACTTCTTTTTTACTTACAAGAATTCTAAGCGTACAAGCGCAATATGTGATTTCAGAACTAAGGGCTCAAGTTCAGAAAAAAGTATTGTCACTCCCTATAAGCTTCTTTGACAATACAAAATCTGGGGCATTGGTATCCCGTATTATGAGTGATGTTGAAGGTGTTAGAAATCTTATTGGTACGGGATTGGTGCAACTAGTTGGAGGAACCATTACTGCAATCGTGTCTCTAGTACTACTCATAAAAATAAATCCATGGATGACTTTATTTGTATTTCTACCTGTAAGCATTTTTGGATATGTTGCCTTACGCGCCTTTAAATACATCCGTCCTATTTTCAGGATTAGAGGTAAAATTAATGCCGAAGTGAAGGGTAGACTTACCGAAACATTGGCAGGCGTACGGGTGATTAAAGGCTTTAATGCAGAGGCCCAAGAGAACAAAATATTTGAAGAAGGTGTAGACCGGCTTTTTCAGAATGTAAAAAAGAGTTTGACCGCCACAGCTATTATGACCAGTTCATCTACTTTCTTGCTTGGACTTGCTTCTGTTGGTATCATGGGGATTGGTGGATATTATATGATTGAAGGAGAAATGACCATTGGAGATTTCTTATTCTTTACACTCTTATTAGGTTTAATGATTGCTCCCATTGTACAAATGAGCAATATTGGGAGCCAGTTAACCGAAGCCCTTGCAGGTCTGGATCGAACAGAAGAGCTAATGAATATGACTCCAGAGGAAGAATTAGAGGATAGAACGATTCAATTAGATACCGTAAAAGGACATTTAGAATTCAAAGATGTTTCGTTTTCATATGACGAAGGAAAAGAAGTGCTGCACCACATCGATTTTGAAGTCAAACCAGGTTCTATTGTCGCCTTGGTAGGAAGCTCGGGTTCTGGAAAATCTACTATTGCTGGCTTATCGGCCACCTTTCTTAACCCGAAATCGGGACAAGTACTCATGGACGGACAAGATTTGTCTAAAGTAAAATTGAGCAGCTATCGACAGCACTTGGGTGTGGTGTTGCAAGATGAATTTTTATTTGAAGGTACCATTAGAGAAAATATTCTGTTCCCAAGACCCAATGCGACCGAAGAACAGTTACTTAACGCTGTAAACGCCGGCTATGTAAACGAATTTACGGACCGTTTTGAGGAAGGACTAGATACACTTATAGGCGAAAGAGGAGTAAAACTATCTGGCGGACAACGACAGCGTATTTCTATCGCTCGGGCGATTTTGGCCGATCCAAAAGTGATTATTTTAGATGAAGCAACTTCCAACCTTGACACCGAAAGTGAAGCTCTTATCCAGCAGTCGCTAACCGAATTAGTAAAAGATCGAACTACTATTGTTATTGCGCATCGCTTGAGCACGATTAAAAAAGCAGATCAGATTTTAGTGATAGAATCGGGTAAGATTGCCGAAAGCGGAAATCACGACGAGCTCATAGCCAAAGAAGGCCGGTATTTCGATCTATATACCTATCAAGCGAAGATTTAGAAGTTTTGAAGTTGAAGTTGAAGTTGAAAATTATCTAACAATTGTAAATACTAATCACTAAGCTCTTCCGCCCGTAACCAAGTATCTGGGTTGAGATGAAACATTTTTCTGTTTCCTTGAACCGCAGTGGTATCTCTTAAATTGAAATATGGAAAGGGTGTAGTAATGGCATAATGCAAATGCGGCGGCTTTCCTACAGCGTTTCCAGTATCACCAACGGTGCCAATCACAGTTCCAGCTTTAACAGGTTGCAATGGGAAGGCGTCTATTTCATCCAAATGCGCATAGTAGTGAAAACGCCACTTGGGACCAAGTACCATTACAGACTTCCCTCCTTTTCCTCCTTCGTGCGTATACACTACGATTCCATAGGTCGAGGATAAAACGTCTGTTCCACGTTGATTAAAAATATCTATTCCCTTGTGCGTGATTGAAGATCCCCAAGGATAGGCCCAAAAAGAGTTCACATCCCAGTCGGCCGTGGTTGCACCTCTAACTGGAATCACCATCTTTTGAGGTAAAAGAAAACCAATTACGATAATAATTACGGGAACCAAGACAAATCTTCGATAGCGTTTGTTGAACCAAAGAATAGTAATACTGGATATTAGGACGGTTAAAAATTGTCTGGTAGTATTCGTAATCATATCGCAAGGAAGTTACAAAAGAAACAAGTACCTCGAAGAATAAATATAATTACTAGAAAATAACATAATTTGAAGAATCTACTAATAACAGCCCTCGCTTAGCAGATTCAGAAAGAAAAAAAATATTTAAACTATACTATTATATCTAATGAATTCTGTAGATTGCCATTCCCCAAAACTAACTACCTATGACCAGACCAGAACATTTGGCATTCTGCAAAGTGTGCAAAAATCAAAAATTTGAACCAGAACAGGGAATTATCTGCGGTTTAACCAATTCAATTGCAGACTTTGACGGTTACTGCAAAGACTTCGAAGAAGATTCGAACCTCATAGAAGAACGGGCTATAAAAAACGCCAATTCGCCACGACTCGATCTGGCAGACAACGGACTCCGATTCGCAAACTACATCATCGATCTTTTATTTACAATAGTTGTTAGCTTCTTAATTGGTGCAGTAATAGGTATTGTCATGGCCTTGATAGACCCTAATTCATTGTCAATTTTTGAGCAAGAAAATAGGTTGATAGATTATATTTTCGGTTTTATAGCTGGAATGATCTATTATGTAGCTTTTGAGGGAATTACTGGAAGAACCATTGGAAAATTTATAACAAAAACAAAGGTGGTAGACGAGCAGGGGAACAAACCAACATTTTCAATGATAGTTCTTCGATCCCTTTGTCGTCATATTCCGTTTAATGCGCTTTCGTTTTTGGGCGATCCGGGTAAAGGATGGCACGATTCCTTGTCGAAAACCAGGGTAGTAAAAGCTTAATTAAATTCGATAATCACATCATCCACACCTCTGCGAACTTTCTTCATAGAAGAAAACTGATCGTCTTCGGCTCTGTATCCTACTGGCAGCACAAGTACCGAACGGATCCCTTTTTCATTTAACTGAAGTAATTCGTCATATTTTGCGGGCTCAAAACCTTCCATTGGACACGCATCAATTTGCTCCACGGCGCATACGGTAAGTAAATTTCCGAGAGCTAAATAGGCCTGTTTCGCCATCCAGCGGTCAATTTCTTTGGGTTCCTTTTCAGAAAAAGAAGCTATGATATGATCTTGAAAAGGATTGAGGATTTCACGCGGCGTAGCGCGGATCGCTTCCACACGGTCAAAATAGTCGACCACAAATTTGTTCGACATTTCGGTTTCAGCACACAAAACCAGCACATGCGAAGCATCCTTTACCTGTAACTGATTCATAGAAATTGGCACCAATTGATCTTTTAACTCCTGATTACTGACCACCACTAACTTCAACGGCTGTAATCCGTAAGAAGTTGCAGTGAGATTAAATGCTTCCTTAAGAATGTCTAATTTTTCTGCGGAAAGCTTTTTAGAAGCGTCAAATTTCTTCGTTGCATAACGCCATTGTAATTTTTGAATAATTTCTGAATTCATAGAAGGTTCTTTATGTCAAAAATACGGATAGCGATAGTAACTTTTGTAACTTCGTTATAAGTATATCTTATATTATGATATTCGATATTCGATATACATCGTAAATTCCTAAGAATGAGTGAATATGAACATTTAATACAGAACAGCGAAACCAGAATTTTCAAGGCGGTATTCCCAAACACAACCAATCATTACGACACACTATTCGGTGGTACTACCCTTCATATGATGGATGAAGCCGCATTTATTTGTGCAACCCGTTTCAGTAGAAAAAAAGTAGTAACTGTTTCAACTGAAAAAATAAATTTCAGCAAACCAATACCTCAAGGTACTATTGTGGAACTCATAGCCAGAGTAGAAACTGTGGGACGTAGCAGCTGTGTAGTATGTGTCGAAATTTTTATGGAAGATATGTACAGCTGTAATCGCGAACAGGTAGTTACAGGTCACTTTACGTTTGTAGCTATTGGCGATGACAAAAAATCGATTCCTATTCTTGGTTAAAGTTGTAAGGTTTTTTCTGAAATTTTCAAAGCTTCATTAAATAGCTCTTCGGATATTTCGGTCTTCCAAAACGGAATCATTTCCTGCAACTTTGCCTTTCCTTCTGCAGAATTGACAATCTCGGGAAATGCTTTCTCTAAAACTTCCAACATAATATGTACGGCAGTAGATGCCCCCGGGGAGGCTCCTAACAAGCAAGTAATACTACCATCTTTACTACTAATTACCTCTGTGCCAAATTGAAGTCGGCCTCCTTCAAACTCATCTTTTTTAATAATTTGAACCCGCTGCCCTGCTTCTAAATATTCCCAGTCTTCATTTTTAGCGTTTTTCATAAACTTTCTAAGTTCGTCCATTCTCTCTTCAAAAGACATGGTAACCTGTTGGATTAAATATTTACTAAGTGGTAAATTATGCCAAAACGCTCCTAACATCGCTTCTATATTATCCAGTTTAATGGATTTGAACAAATCTGTGTTAGATCCTTCTTTTAAAAATTTAGGGCTAAATCCTGCGAAAGGTCCAAATAACAATTCCTTTTTACCATTTATATAGCGTGTATCCAAATGAGGCGTAGACATAGGCGGATCTCCAACACCGGCTTTGCTATATACTTTTGCGTTGTGTTGTATAATTATGTCTTCATTTTTACATATCAGCCAACCTCCACTCACCGGAAAACCACCATAGCCCTCTTTCTCATCTATCTCGACCTTCTGCAATAGCAACAAACTTCCTCCTCCTGCTCCAATAAAAACATGATGCGCATCCAAATGACGGATTTTTTTGGTCACAGAATTTTGAACTTCAACGGACCATTCGATCGTGTCGTCTGGATCTATATCTAATACGTTTTCATTGCACTGTACTTTTACCTTATGTTGCTCTTCTAAAATTCTAAAGAGTTCTTCCGTAAGTGCGCCATAGTTGAGTTCTGTCCCACGTTCGATTCGGGAGGCAGCCATTGTGTCGTCTTCGGTTCTGTTCGTCATGATTAGCGGAAACCACTTTTTCATGGTTTCTATCTCTCGGGTAAACTCGATAGTATCGAACATGAAATGTTCCCTAAAAGCATGGTACCTTTTTTCGAGGTAGTCGCTGTTTTCAGAACCCGTCACCCAACTATTATGTGGAACGGAAGCAATAAAATGATTAGGTTCTGTGATAAGCCCTTGACTCACTAAATAGGCCCAAAACTGTTTAGATTTTTCAAATTGTTCACAAATGGAAATTGCCTTTTCTATGGAAACCGTACCGTCCTCCTTTTCTGGACAATAATTAAGCTCGCACAAGGCCGAATGTCCTGTACCCGCGTTATTCCAAGCAGCCGAACTCTCTTGGGCTACGGCTGGTAGTTTTTCTAGAATTAATATTCGAAGATCTGGTTCAAGGAGCTTTGCCAAAAGCGCTAAAGTGGCGCTCATTATTCCACCACCAACGCAAATAAGATCATAATCCTTCTCTCTAGAAATATCTCCTGAACTCATAAATAATTGCTTTTGAGCGAAGTTAGCTAAGTATTTTTAGTTTTTAAAGAACCTCCTAAAAAAGAATCTTTGCCTTCCTTAAATAATTTAATCAAAAAGATTCTTTTTTTCTGAAAAAGCCATTATATTTGCACCCGCCTTCGCAACCTGATGGTTGTTTCGGTGGGTGAAAACCCGCTGAGAGGCGAGTAATAATTCAGGTAGAATTATTACAACGCATACCACTGGAGAAATGGCAGAGTGGTCGAATGCGGCAGTCTTGAAAACTGTTGAGGGTCACACCTCCGGGGGTTCGAATCCCTCTTTCTCCGCTTAGAGCAAAGCTCAATTTCCAAATGGAAATTGGGCTTTTTCTTTTTATGTAAGCGTTGAAAACAAGGTTTTCATAAGTGCACATGAAAAGAAAAAGACCAGAGATCGCATGAGCGAGATCGCGCTTTATTATAACGTGTGGAGATAGTAGGGATCATGAAATAATCCCTCTTTCTCCGCATAAAAATGCTTCACATTGTAGATGTGGGGCATTTTTCGTTTTACGAAGGCCAAGAGCTCGCTCACGAGGCAGAAGTTAAATGCAAAATGCTCCAAGCCCCTAGACTGAAGCATTTGGAGGTATTGGATTGCCCTAAATGGGATCTCCATCTAGTAGTTCGAAAAAACCAGGTCTATCATCAATAACACAAAAATTAGCTGCCCAACCACCTTTATCGAGACTCACAGTATTCGATAAAACCAACAAATCTGTCACAGACAAAATCTAATCGCTGTAAAATTTCGTAGATGATAATATACGATTTACAAAATGGCGAATTCCAACCAATCTCTCATCAAAAAATATCTATTACTATTACTAATAGTTACCACCTCTTTGTATGCTCAAGATAAGGAACCATCAATCAATTTCATTTCAGAAAGTACTTTTACAGTCGGTTCCGACTTCAAAAATAATAAGGAACTATTTCAATGGAGCGTAACCATCCCTTCATCTCAGGAATTTTCAGAAAACATCTATACCAACTTTTATGGTGCTCGGTTACTTCAATTATCTTCTGAAATTAATCAAGCCTACTGGATTTCGAACAACTTCAGTCTGGTCGCGGGAATTACCTATGACTATGGCAGAACTAATACCTTACTAACTGTACAGGAATACATTCCTAACATTTCAGAAATAAGTTTGTACGGCTTGTTCCAATATGCGATAAACGATTACATTCAAATGGAGCTCAATTATCAATGGGGACCAGAACTAGCCGTTGCAGAAGATCCAACCGTATCGATTTCTGGCCCTCTTATGGCTGGAATTGCTATTAATGTGTCGAAAGGTAACTGGCAGTTACAGCTATTGGCTACTAAGCTTTCTAACTTTCCGTGGGATGGTGCCGTTTTCGATATTGAAAATCAAGAACTAGGCGAACTACAAGCTCCTGAAGAATTGCTCTTCCGTCCCGATAGCTCGATAAGCATATCCACTACCCTCTCATTTAGTTTTTAACGATAACTGCAGGATTGCTAACCGCATCCTTGGCTTCAAACAGCACTCAAATATTAACAAAAAAAGCCCCCAACTACATTTAGTTGAGGGCCTCCAAATTAATAACTATACAAAAAACAGTAGTTTAAATATCTAGACGTGACTATAAACTAATTTCATAAATTTTAACATCACCTATTGTTAATCCTTTTTTGATCTGTGCTCCGCCCGTATAACCTACGGTTGCATCGCCATAGGCCGTAACTTTTAGCAAATCTGAGACATTAAAATTAACATCGCTATCTCCATAAGCAGTGAACTTAGTTTTATTGTTTTCAATTCCTAATGTATTAATTCTACTACCACCATAAGCGGTAATTCGTTGCTCACCAATAATACCCGACTTAATTTCGAGGTAACTCTCTCCATGGATATTGGTATTTAATCTGTTTAGGGTAAGAGCTTCAAAATAAACGCTGGATTCTCCATAAATCTTCAACTGCAGATTCTCTTGGGAAATTGGACTATTAAATAAAATAGTTTCTTCACCTCGAATTGAAACGTCGCTCAGGTTTTTATAGAAAACAGATACAGTAAGTACGGTACCATTGTAGATAGATTCGCGCACCTTGCTACCATTAATAACTACATCTTTGTTTTTGGTGACCTCTTTTGCTCCGTCCAAATAGATACGCAAGGTTTTTCCATTAACCTCCACATTCACTTTGTCTTGGTCAATTGTACATTCTTCAATGGCAACGGATTCCTCATTTCCTTGGATAAAAGTCACCTTTACATGTGGACTCACAATTACTTTCTCAAAAGAATCTACGCTCACTGCTTTTTGCGCAACTGCGGTTCCAGCGATCAATAGTAAAGTTAAAGTGGTGTTTAAAAATTGATTTTTCATAATATTTGATTTAAAAATTAAATTATTTTGATTAAAAAGTAGATATGTTAATTACGAACAGCCCTTAATAAGCCGTGGCATAATTAATATGAATATGTTTTTACTGTTAATATGAAATGTTCACCGAACATACTAAGCCACAGCATAAGGCGCTGGAAACAATTGTTCGTTTAAAAAGCGTAATGATTTCACCTTGTCATTTGTTTCAACGAGAACTAACACTTTGTCAGGATTCTCATTTGAGGCCATTACAACTGGCATTTTATTGATTATTTCGATTAATCTAGATGTACTTTCATCGTTCATAACAGAATCTCCTACGACACAGATTATGCTGTGATTTGGATGTACGGATACGGTGGCAAAGGGATGTAAATCGTAGATTACTTCATTCACAAAACGGATTTTGTCTATTGTTAATGAGATTTCGGTTTCTGAACCTTTAATCATATCCGACGAAACATTATATTTTTCTAAAATTTCAGAAATAACCTTGTAGAAACCTTCCGATGTCAAAACTCCAGTTGATTTCAAATTGAGCAATGTAATCCCGTCTTTAGCAGCAATCGACTTTAATCCCTTCGTTACTGTTTTACTTGAAATTGTAGTACCGCTGCTACTGGGATCGAATGTATTTTTTAGAACAATGGGTATCTCCTTTTCCAATACCGGAAATACGGTTTTTGGATGAAGAATCTTTGCTCCGTAATAAGCTAAATCTGCTGCTTCGTTATAACTAATTTGTGGCACTGGAAAAGTACCAGAAACGTATCTTGGATCGTTATTATGAAGTCCACTTATATCAGTCCATATCTGAACTTCAACAGCATTCACCGCCGCTGCTATAATGGTGGCCGAATAATCGCTTCCTCCTCTTTCTAGGTGTGACACTCTGCAATCTTTAGTTCTACAAACAAAACCTTGGGTGATGTATAAATTGGATTTTGCAGCGTTGTGTAAAACTCCATCTAAACGTCGAGATACTTTCTCAACATTTGGCATA
The DNA here is from genome assembly GCA_947495135.1 of uncultured Flavobacteriaceae bacterium. Lineage (GTDB taxonomy): Bacteria > Bacteroidota > Bacteroidia > Flavobacteriales > Flavobacteriaceae > Aureisphaera. Next base: position 397,370 of record CANLXN010000001.1, on the reverse strand, counting down.
TCTACAAAATCGACATACATGAAATCCTTTGCATTTAGAAATACATTAAAGACTTGCTGCCAATTCAAATATTCAGACAGAATTGTGGTCAATAGAAGCTCTCCATAAGTGATTATAATAGAATTGTTAGTGTCTGAATAACCACTTTTGCAAAGCCTGTAAAGTTTTGATATTTGTACTGAAATTTTGTCTTTGAGTAGATTGTTGACCAATTCATCATCGATTAGCTCATCTATAAAATCTAAATGTTTACTACACAAGGCATCTAGATTTCGAGCTATAGCCCGTCTATCATTTACCCTTATATTCTCTATAAGCCTATATAAAGAATCCGTCACGCCAGACATAGCCGAACAGACAACGATCTTTTTTTCGTCATCGTTATCGACTATATTCTTAATCGTCCTAATGTTACTTACTGATGAAACAGAAGAACCTCCAAATTTTAAGACTTTCATCATAATTTTAGATTTTAAAAGTTAGTATTTCGTTTTTTGGTGTATACCAATTGGCATGCTTCCATAAAGCATGAGCATAAGCATCCCTATTGGGTTTAGGGAAACAATAATAAAGTGTAAATTAGGGGGTGTTATACAAATACCTTCTTGTTTAATGGTAAATGCAGTTGTCGATCGTCGCCTTTGAAAGCCACATGGCATTTATAATTTTCCTCAATCACAACTTCTTCTAGATAGAATTGTTCATTTCGGATTTCAGAACTATTATCAGTTACCTCAAAAGATAATAATGGAATTGATAGTCCCATACCCTGTGCCTTCAAAGTCGCCTCCTTTTGGGTCCAGTAATTATAAAATTCACTTTTCGAATTAGAAGAGGTCATTACTCGTTCCCATTCATTTTCCGTCATTTGAAATTTGAAATCGGCAACGTCAATATTCTCTATTAACTCAATATCGACTCCTATGTCGCAGGCGTCGGTAATAGCGCATACTACAATGTCGCCTGAATGAGAAATATTAAACTTAAGTTCTGTATTTTTCAAAAAGGGTTTATTGTATTCGTTGTACTCAATTTCCTCACTATCAGTAAAGTTATAGAGTTTAAGACCGTAGCGCAGAAGTAATCTTCCTAAGATCGAAAGTTGTGCATCTTCCCACCTTCTGTACTTCATAATTCTGTGCTGATAGTCCACAGGAAAACTATAAAGAAACTTACCTAAAAGTCCTTCATGTTTTTCCTTCGATATGTATGAATAAAATAGATGTGTCATAATATTACTATTTAAAAGTCACCTTGCTTTAAGCTATAGACTCGTACACTAATGCTTCGTTCGCACCAGCAGCCGAGTTGATAACACCGTTTCCGGACCCTACAGCAGACATTCTTACAAATGCTCCGCCATATTTTTGTCCAAAACCAAATGTTCCCCAAACTAATTTATGGGGCTTCCAATTATTTTCTTTATCCGGGGCCAGATAGTCCAAGGATTCACTAAATTCCTGAGCTATAAATGGAATCTTTCCAGAAGCCAATTCTATGGCCTTAAGCCATTCCTCATCGTTTAAATATTTTCCAACAAAAACATTAATGCCCTGAAACCCTTTGGCGACTTTGATTACAAAATCATCTTTCCTATTTCTTAGCAATTGAAGTAAATTTTGTTCTTTATCACGAAATTCAACCAACTTATCTTCAATAATACTGGTCCATGGAATGGCGTCTAACAACATCCTATTTTCGGGATCTTTAAATTTTTGTTCTTGCGCCATTTCTAAAAGCAACACTAAATTTCGTTTGTCTTTATACAAAGCCGAAGCAAGGTTATCTGGCCAATATATTCGGTCCATGATGAATGCTCTAAAAACATCTGCGGGCAATTCTCTTCCGTCCATATTTAGAACACCATGGATCCGCTTTCCATCTAAGTGCAAGTCGCCTTCGTCTAATTTCAATGAACTTTCTGGAGCATTGTAGAAACTACCAGTAAGTCCCCGTTTACTTAGAATTTCCTCTAAGAGGGAATTCAGATATTCCAAAATAACGGGAATAGGTGGCGCATGGGGGTCTGTTTGGTCTATTGTTGTAAAGATGTTCAATTCTTCTGTGACATCTTCGACGTATTGAAAGATCTTGTCTACTAGAAATTCCATGTATTTATATTGAGTATTCCTAAATACAACACGATCTGTTTTTTCTAACTCAATGAGGCCAGGAATAAGGTTCCTAAGTACATCTACGAAACTACATATCTGCCAGCCCCCCATTCCAGAACCCATGTTTACTTCTAATAATTTAGGGCCGTTATCTGTCACCATAAGATCTAACCTGCAGGCCACCTCGTGATTCTTTTTATGGCACATAAGAGCAAACTCTGCAGCCATTTCATTTCCCCCAAAATAAAAATCTCCGATTCGCTTCACATCGTCGTTGAAATACAAGGTCGGAATCTGGGTTAACAGACTTGGTATAATGGTACTTTGCTTTCGGAATTCCTTAGCAATCTTTTGGTCTATAATAACTGGCCATGTGCTCACTGGATATTCATACTTTTTAAATATCTCGGGTGAAAGTGATACGTCGGTATCGATGTAGACTGGTATATTTTCTGATGAAGTAAAAATATCTTCGTATTTATCAGAAAGAATGGTGTTGGTTGTTTCTTCCATAATTAGGTTTTTAGACATAACTTTTAATTAAAGTGTTTGAAAAAGTTTGAACGTTTAATTTCTATTCCTTTTGTTCATAGACAAGCGCTTCTACAGCACCTGTTGCGGCATTTATAACTCCAACATCTGTTTTAATTGCAGACATTCTTACAAAGGTTCCACCGTATCGATCACCAAAGCCGAAAGCTCCCCAAATGATCTTATGTGGTTGCCATTGATCTAATCCATCGGGCGATATAAAATTTAACGAATCACTGAACTCTTGCGCCACATAAGGGTGGTGTCCAGAAGCTTTTTCAATAGCAGTTGTCCATTGCTCTCTCGATAAAAATTTTCCCACATACACGTCAATTCCTTGAAGGCCATTAGCAACTTTAATCACTAATTCGTCTTTATGTAGTTCAAGAAAAGAGAACATCGAATACTCCTGTCCCTTGAACAATATTTGCTTCTCCTCTACAATCGATGTCCATGGAATACTGTTTAGAACCAATTCATTCTCTTCTTCCGAAAATTTGCCCTGTTGGGCCAATTCAATGAGTAAAGACAGGTTCCGTTTATCACTATACATAAGGGTACCTAAATTATCGGGTAGGTATACTCCGTCCATTATAAAGGATCTAAAAACTTCTGCTGGCAGCTGTTCTTCATCCATCTTAAGTACACCGTGAATTCTTTTACCTTCAAGAAATAATTCACTCCCGGTTAATTGCAATGAACTTGATTCGCCGTAGTAAATTCTTCCTGTAAGTCCTCTTTCGGTAAGGGTTAACTGCATGAGTGAATCAAGAAACTGTATCACTCCGCTGGCATATACATTCTCACTCACTTTTCCGATGGAAACAAAGATGTTCACCTCTGTGTTTACTCCAGGTACATATTGAAAGATCTTATCCACCAAAAACGATAAATACTGTTGTTGTGTATTCTCAAAATACAAGGCGCCAGCATTCTCGAGCTGCACCAAGTTTGGATGATGATCTCTAATGACCTGCAAAAAACTACATAACTGCCAACCTCCAATTGCAGAACCTATATTAGCTTCCAAAACTTTTGGTCCGTTGTGAGTTTCTACTAAATCCAATCTACAACTTACTTCAACCGCCTTTTTATGGGACATTAAAGCAAACTCTGCAATCATTTGATTACCCCCAAAATAGAAGTCGGCTAGCCGCTGTGTAGCATCTTTAAAGTATAAAGAAGGAATACGTTTTATTAGTTCCGGAATTTTTGCGCTTATTTCCTTGAACCTCTTTGCCATGTGTGCATCAATAATTACCGGCCAAGAAGAAACTGGATATTCAAAATTTTTAAAAATTCCTGGAATTGTTGGTCCCGTTGTATCTATATGCGGAGGTATTTTTGTAGAAGAAGCTACAAATCCCTCATGCATATCTGAAAGAATTGAACTTGTCTTTTCTTCCAAAATGGTATCTTTTATCATAACGTTTAATTAAAAGGTTAACAGATCGATTATAGCATCAATCTTTGTATTCGTAAACAATTGCTTCTACTGCTCCTGTAGCCGAATTAATCACTCCGGCGTCGTTGGTACTTGCAGACATCCTCACCCAGACCCCTCCATAGATTTTCCCAAAACCAAATGCTCCCCAAATTAATTTATGCGGTGTCCATTGGTTGTTTGAATTTGGAGCCCAAAAATCCATCGACTCACTAAACTCTTGTGCAATAAATGGGGTCTTTCCTTGGGCTAAGCTTATTTTGTCTTCCCATTCTTGTTCTGTACAATACTTCCCTACAAAAACATCCTGCCCCTGTGAGCCCACCGCCACTTTAATTACAAACTCATCTTTTTTAGCGGAAAGCAATTCTAATAGGTTGTATTGTTCCCCTTTGTACATTATAGTTCGATCGTCAATGGTCTGCGTCCAAGGGATATGATTTAGTATGAGTTGGTTGTCTTCTTCTGAAAATTTCTTTTGTTGAGCAAGCTCTATTAGCAAAGCCAGATTTCTTTTATCTTTCAAAAATTCGTTCGCTAAATGATCTGGAAAGTAGATTTTATCAGCTATAAACGATCTAAATACATCTTCCGAAATATTTCTAGACCCACCATCGATCACTAGGACGGCGTGGATGGGCATATCGTTTAAAAACAAGTCTCCTTGCACATTTTTCAAGGCAGACATTTCACCGGTTACTACTCGTACTTTCATTCCTGCATCTTTCAATTCTGCCTCCATCGACTCCTGTAAAAACTGCACCGTATCATTCTTAAAATCTCCAGGCGGTACATTATCCATTCCTAAGAACACATGCATACGCTCTTTTGAGTTTCTAGTATATTTTGAAATTTGCTCTATAATAAACTTTACATACAATGACCCCGTGTTGGCAGAGGTATAGTTTTGAGAACTAGTAGCAGTGGTTAATGATGTATGCAACTTCCGCACTTGAGGTTCGAAACACGCCATTTCTTTACCGCCTAAATCTGAACCAATATTTACCTCTAACACTTGAAAACTTTTGTCTGAATAAGTGAGATCGAGCCTACAACTAGTTTCGATATTTTTACTGTGACAAATCATCGCAAATTGCGCGAGCATTTCATTTCCGTTGTAATAATAGTTCGCGATCTTTTGAAGGTCATTATCAAAATACAATGCGGGTATTTTATTCAAATACTCTGGTAGCTTTTCACTTAGTTTCTTAAGCTTAGTAACCGAATTTTCGCTAATTAAAACAGGCCAAGCGCTTACTGGGTATTTAAAGTCCTTTAAAATCAAGGGAAGCTCTTCCGTGTCTATTTTTAATATTGGTAGAAAGTCTGCTCCTGCATCCTTCATAAACATATTGTACTTATTAGATAAAATGGTGTTTACGGTATTCATAATCAACTAGTTTAAATTCAATGTAGCGTAAGCTTGACGATAGAAGAATAATTTCTCGTCTGTGATGTAAAAAGACTTTTGGATATTCCTTTTACGATATGTAATAAATTATTTTACACAATCCCCCAATAGAGCAGGTAGGTTGCTAATAACATATTTGAAAAGATAAAAGAGAACACAATACTCCTGTCATTTATTTTGCGGAGTCGAGTAATAAAATAAACGAAGGTTAAAAGCACCAATACCATAAATACCATACTTAGTGTAAATAGGTAATTGAAATTTTCTGGTAGTCCGAAAGCAAGGATAAAATAATTTCGACCCGAAATATTAAATAATGCTAAAATCAAACCAACAATACCTGTAATCCCCACGATAGACATTACCACACTCAAAGCTCTTACCACCTTGTCTGAAAGCGTAGAATACTTTTTGCTGATTAGTTTTACGAAGTAAGTGAACGTAAATGATATCATTAGTAACAGCGCAATACCCAGCGGGGCTAGAAATAATGGATTGGGACTATTTAAGCTCTCTCCCATCCTTGATATGCCAGAATTTAAAGCAATTCCTGTGATAAAATCAACTTTAGAGTATTGATCGAATTCAGTGACAAGTGTTGTTTCTTCAGAACTATTTACAAAAGCACTAGCGGCTTCTTTTCCCATTTCTGTAAAGCTAGGAGCATGTCCATATGTTGGAGCTTTTATTACCTGCACGCTGGTAAGACCCTTGGCTATTCTGTCTCCGTTAGCAGGCGGAGTAATTGGATCATATTCTCCCTCAAAAATTAAGGTAGGAATAGTTAGTTCTGATAAATCTACCTTATTGTAAATCGACAACGAGTCTGGTTTATTAAGATTCCATTGATCGCAAACTTTGAAATCCGACTTGTAAAAGGAAACACCCCCCATTAAACCTTTCGCTTCGAACTGTTGAGCGTTTTGCTCGAACTCTTCGAACTTATTATTAGGAAGAGTTTCGTTGCAACTAACACAATAGTAAACTCCATAGTCCATACTCAGTAAACCCGAAAATGCTGAAACCAAATTCCCAAGCGCTTTTTCATTTCTATTATGAAATTGATAGACAACCAAAGGAATAACTTCAATAATTTTCTTTTTATACAACGCTTGCTGCAGCGCTACCTTAAAGTCTTCAGCATTATAGGTAAATGTTCCCGATTCTACCAAATCCTTTTTTACGGCAACAGTTAGAGGATTCTTATTTAAGTCGGCAATCGTTTCAAAATAGACTTTCTCTAAATCTGGATATTGTTGGTTACATTCAGGATCGTTGCTACATGCCTCAAAAACCTTAAATAAGCTGTCCAAATAATTACTTGTATTCTTGGTATAATAACTCGATATATCATCAATGGCTGAGTCTAGAACTAGACTTCTTAGGTCATCTGGAAAATTACTTGCGTATACCTGTGCCATATAAGTTCCATAAGATACACCGTATACAGACCATTGAGCGTAACCCAACTCATTTTTCAAAGCATGTAAATCGTTTGCTACCGATAAACTATGATAAGAATCTATATCAACACCTTTGTTTACCAAATCCTGTCTGCAAATTAAAGTTTCTGCTACTTTCTGTTTGACATCATCTTGGTTCGATTGATTCTTAGCTAGAATATTTAAAAACTTCTGACCAAGATCTGGGCAAAGTCTAGGCTCAGAAAACCCTGTTCCCCTTAAATCCATCAATACAATGTCATTCTTTTCTCGTAATGGATGATAAATCCAAGAACCAATGTTCTCTATACCGCTTGCTCCTGGACCTCCTTGCACAAAAACAACTGCTTCTGCATTTTCAATATTCGACCAGTTTTTTAATATCGTAACTGCTACCTTAATGGTGTTGCCTGCAGGATTTTCCCAATTTTCTGGCACCAACATATATCCCCATTCATTTTCAAGTTCTCCAATGGTTTCAACCCAAGGATAAAATGGCTCCGAAGTTTCAAAACTAACTTCTTGCGCATTTAAATTGTTAACAAATAAAATAAGAGTCAGGAAAAGTAAGTTCACTGTCCTTTTTGTTATTTTTCTAATTTCTGAATATGTATTTTTCATGGTGTGCATTTTAAAAATTAAAACTTATGTCTACTTGTTCTTCTCTTTCAAATTCGAGATCTATATCAATCTCATCAATTGCGAGATATGGTTGCTGAACTATTTCTTCTAAGAACTTCTCATATTTGAGCATAAGTAACTCAATCGTTTCCGAGTTATATGTATCACTGTCGTAGTTAACGTTTGTCTTTAAGTATCCTTCGTCAACTGTAAATTCAATTAACAGCGGTAGCCTGCTGTGCAAGGTCTCTATAGGTCTTAGCTGTAACTCTAACCTATCCGAAATTTTAATTTTATTGAAATTAAATGATTGATTCTGAAGTACTATTAAAACATCAAGCCTGAGATCCCTTGCAATATCCTCAGGAATGTCTTGGTGCAGGTCTGTATCGAGTAGATTATCATGTACTCTCGACAAAACATCCAAGAATGAATCGCTCGAGGACATCATTGTTCTAAGCGGTAAGGTTTTTACAAACATTCCAATTTGCTGGGTCGCATTAGCAAAGTTTCGTCCAGAATTTACCGTTCCAAGGCAAACATCTGTCTTACCTTTCATCTTATATAACAAACCATTAAAAGCGGCAATAAGAATGGAATGGAGACTACTATTTTGCCTTGACACTAACTTTTGTAATTCGCTAGTTGTGTCTCTATTTATACCTGTGACATAACTCCGTCCTCTCGCAGCATCTGTTGTATTCTGATAATCGACCGGAACTAAACTCGACCACTTATACCCTTCCAAATGCGCATTCCAAAATGCTGAATTTTTGATAAGAGCCTGTTCTTCATTTTTAGCGTTCCAAGCAGCATAGTCCTTGAATTGGATCGTTAAATCTTGATCATCCAATACTTTCGAAGAAATTAAAGAGCTGTACTGTTCTGCTAACTCACTTATCAATACTTCGAGTGACCAGCCATCCATAATAATATGATGTGTAGCAAAAACTAAGAAACGATCACCGCTCTCATTGATAAAGATAGAAGCTCGCAGTAATTGATCCTTTTCCAAGTCAAATTCCCTGTTTACGAACAGTTCGATGGAAGTGTCCAGTTCGTTACTGTCGGCGGTAGTTTCAATAATTTGAAAGTTTCTATGTCCTAACAGATTTATGGTTTGGAACGGCGTTCCTTTTTCTTCAATAAAATTGGTGCGTAAAATTTCATATTTATCTATGATATTCTTAAACGCCTCTTCCAAAGTGGCAATATCAAGCTCCCCTTTGATCTCATAGGAAGTAAACATATTATAGGAAATAGAACGTTCCTTCTTTTGTGACGCTAGCCACATAGCATATTGGGAAGAGGTAATTGGATAAGATTTTTGTTCAGGTACCTTTGATATAAAATCCAAACTCTCCGTTTCCTCTAATTGTAAATAACTAGAAAGTGATTCGACTGTTGGGTAATCGAATACAGTTCTCAATGTGATTTGATAATTCAACTTCTTTTCTACTAGCCCAATTAGTTTAACGGCATTTAATGAATGACCTCCTAAACTGAAAAAGTTGCTATTAACACTAACAGCGTTTTTTAAATCAAGTACCTCTTCATAAATTTTCGCGACCACCGTCTCGATACCCGTACTAGGCTTCACAAAAGTAGAATCCTCATGCGAGGCACCAATATCAAACTTAGACAGCGATTTCCTATCTACCTTGTTATTAGGCGTTAAAGGAAATGATTCTACCTCAATTACAGTATAAGGAATCATATAATTTGGTAGATTCTTTTGCAATTCACTTACTACCTTCTGTGTGTCCAAATTATCCGAATTAGCGATTACGAAAGCCACCAAAAAAGCACCCTGATCTGCGCTTTTTTTCGCAATAACAACCGAGTCGTTTATTTCTGCCAGATCATTCAATCTAGATTCAATTTCTCCAGTCTCAATGCGATAGCCTCTCACTTTAACTTGTTGATCACTTCTTCCTAGAAATTCGATTTCTCCTTCTAAATTCCATCTTCCTAAATCTCCAGTTCGATAAATCCGTTCCCCATCTCTGAAAGGGCTCGGTAAAAAATGCTGCCTGGTTAATTCTTCATTTTTATAATACCCTTTACTTAATCCATCTCCACCAATGTATACTGCACCTATAGAGCCAGTTGGTAGGGGATTAAGTGCTTCATCCAAAATGTAAAACTGAGTATTATGAATGGGCATCCCAATAGTTTTTGCGTCATTTGGAAGTCTCAATCGCTTGCAACTTGACCAAATGGTAGTCTCGGTAGGACCATACATGTTCCAAACACTTTTACAATTCTCCAATAACTTTTGCGCCAAAGATTCACTTAAGAGGTCTCCACCACATAAAACACGTAAGTCTTTATCTCCTGTCCAACCGCCGTTAAATAGCATTTGAAAAAAGCTTGGAGTTGCTTGGATAATTGTTGGCTTTACGAGGGTGAGGTCATTAATAATCGATTTGGCCGTAGCTAAATTTTCTTTGTTCGCAACCACCAGGGTTGAACCACATAAAAGTGGTGCAAAAAATTCGAGAATGGAAATATCAAAAGAAGCAGTGGTTACCGAAAACAATACATCCGCGGTCCGAATCCCGGGTTCCAACTGCATACTTAATAAAAAGTTCAGTAAAGAACCATGTCCTACTTCCACTCCCTTTGGATTTCCAGTAGAACCAGAAGTATATATTACATATGCCGTAGCATCTGCATTTACCTCGTCTAACTCAATTTCATTGTGGATTTCACAATCTAAGAGCACATCTATATTCGAATAAATAATATCATCGTTTAATAGCTCTTGTAATTGTCCGTCGCCTAGAACACAATCAACTTCACTGTGAGAAATGATATAATTAAGTCGGTCTGCTGGAAAACTTGGATCTAAAGGAATATATGCGCGCCCTGTTTTCAAAATTCCTAATAAAACTGCAATCATGTTTGCAGAGCGATCCATAAGCACCGCAATTGGAGAACTACTTTTTGTTCCGAAATTTTCTTGAAGGTAATAAGCTACCTTGTCTGAAGCCATGCCTAACTCGCTGTAAGAGTAGGCATTCAACGTATCTTTAACAGCAATCTTATCTGGATTCGCATTGATTCGATTTTTGAAAAAATCAAGAAAAGTCATTTTCTTTGGATAAAAAAAGCTAGTGTCATTAAATTGCTGTACTACCTTTCTTCTTTCTTCCAGTGTAATATATTTATAGCTTGCCAACGGTTTTTTAGCATCGACTACCACTTCTTCTACCAATTGTTCGAAATGTGTAACTACTTGAGAAATACTTTCTTTGTTGAAGTAGTTTAGGTTGTAATCAAAATCAATTTTCACATCTTCTTCGGCATCAAACTCACGGATATAGATGGCTAATGCAACTCGTTCAGCTTCATGAGATAATGGGATTACCCGTGTTTTCGTATTGTGGAAGTGATCTGAATAGTTTTGCTTTTCGTATGAAAGGGTGATATTAAATAATCCGTCTTTATTCTGAAAGAGCCCCAATTCCTTTATCAATTTACCAATAGGAAATCTTTGATGTCTATAGTCTTGACGTAGTTGTTGCTTTATTTGTCCAATTAACTCTTCAAAACTGTTGTTGAAATCAAGAGGCGTTCTTAATGCCGAAACTCCCATAAACAATCCCACCGTTTTTTTGAAGACAGATTTTCCCCTATTCAATACTGGAAGACCAATCGCAAAATCGTTGTTTTGATGTTTTCTTCCGAAGTACATAAAAAGAATGCCCAGAATTACATGAAAAGTAGAACTCCTATACTCTTTTGCCATCGCCTCCAACTGAGAATAAACCTTTCGACTTATAACCAATTCTTCGCGGCTGCTTTTATTGATGCTACGCTGCTTATCGAATTTTTCAAACAGTGGTTCTGGTAATTCTGCGTACCGCTGTGACCAATAATCTTTGTCCTGTAAATAATCTTCGGATTGCTCGTAGTCCTTATCGTTAATAGCAAACTCTTCATAACTAAAAGGATATTCTGTTTCTATTTTTCCAGATTCAACTAGTTCGTTGTAGTTTTTCACCCATCGTTGAAACATTAAGGAAGTCCCCCATCCATCGGTAATGATATGATGGTACATGGAGAAAATATAGTAAAATTCCTCATCCACTTTTATCAGGGTAAAATTGTGCAGAAGTTCTCCAGACAAAATATTGAAAGGAGTTACAAAAGCCTGTTGCATATATGCGTTGGCTTTTTCATCTGCGTTTTCTTCGTTGGAAAAATCAATAAATCCCAAAGTGGAATTGTGTGTGGACTTCATGACTATCTCAACCTTATCTCCATTTTTAACGACCACACTTCTGTAGGCGTCATGTTGATCAATAAGGGTAATGTATGCTTCGTTCAATATTTCGTATACAATTTCTCCATCTACTTTAAGCTTGGCTCCAATATTATAAATTGGATCTTCTGGATGCAGTAATTGTTCAAAATAAATATCTTGTTGTGGAAGTGTTAGTTTCATAATTATAAATGTTTCATGAAATTATTATCTGTATGCGCAAATCAACAGTCGAAACAAATTTTGTACAGCAAATACCGTTACATAATTTGTTTTGTTTTGAAGTTTTGGCTGATAAAGATGATGCGTGATACGCTCAACTTGGACTATACTTTCTAAGCGTCTTGTCTAAGAAATTTTCCAAGACAATACCTGAAGTAGCAATAGGATGTTTTAATATAAAGTCTTGACTATGAAGACCTTCGAATAAAAGTTAATCTGCCCAAGCGAACTCTCGTGCGCTTACTTCGGACTTGACTTGAACGTCTTTAACTATTTTTCCATAATCGAACTTAATGATTCTATCTGCCTGATCGAAATAGGCATCGTCATGAGTTACTGCAATGATCGTTTTTCCTTGCTTCTTAAACTTTGGAACTAGTACTTCATAAAAGAATTTTCTAAAATACGGATCCTGATCTGCCGCCCACTCGTCTAAGATAAGAACTGGTTTATCTTCCAGAAGAGCAAAAATCATTGACATTCGTTTACTTTGTCCCTTAGAGAACCTTCTTCTTGCAGACTCTTCCTCATCATCTGTTATAACATTATCCAATTCCATCATTTTAAGCAACTTTTTATACTCTTCATTGCCTTTCAGTTGGTAGTCGTCATAGTTATTGTTAAAAATGTGATTGTTTGTAAAGATGGCAGCAATAGAATCCTCTAATTCTTCACTTACTCGATTTGATAAATTTCCATTTAAGTATACTTGTCCCTGGCTAGGTTGATACAAGCCTGTCAAAACGTTGATAAATGTACTTTTTCCTGAACCGTTTCCTCCAACTATAAAGATGACCTCTCCTTTATTTATCTCTAAATCAATTGGCCCTAATGCAAAGGTCGTTTCTTGCTCTTCCTCTTCCTCTTCGGCTTTGCTGCTATAGTTAAAGCATACTCCTTTAAACTCTAAAGATGTAAATTCTGCATCCTTCTCCGCAACTGTGCTGGTAGCGACCGTTTCAATTTGGAAGTCTTTCATAAAACTATTGTTCCGGTTATTCGCCACCATAAAACGAGTATAGTTCTGTTGTAGATTAATCAAGTTATTAATAGGTCCAGAAATAAATAAGATCACCACAACATATGCAATTACATCCGCTCTATCTAAAATTTCAAAAGCTGGCAGTACAAAAATAATCGCAGCAATTACGAAGTATAAACCATACTGACTGATCATATTAATAGACAAGAAAATATAATTGACCTTAAAATCTAAAGCCTCCGATTTGTCTCGGTTAGGACCTAGGTATTTTTTCATCATATTTCTTCTACGACTGGAGCTTAGTTTTAACTCCTTGAACCCGTTTAATAAATCTGCAACATAGCTGTAGTAATGTTCATTATACTTTCGTAGGGTTGAAATCTCTTTAGACATGGACTTCATAACCACGAAGTAACAAACCGCTACCAATACTATAAGTACCATAACAATTGCAGCAGAAACAGGAGACAATGAGAACATGTAAATAACTCCTAAAACCAGCATTAGTAAAGACGACACTGTATGAGTAATTGTGTAAGGAAGGCCCGCAAACGTCCTCAAATCTTCCATTGCAGTATAAAATCTTTCTGCTCCAAACTTTTCCAAGGTCTCCAATGGAGCTCTTAAAATTTGGTCGAATAGGTTCTTTTCATTTTCATATAATAACTTGAACGTAAATTGGTTCAACTTTTTCTGAAAAATAACATTTAATAAATAGGCGTAACAAACTACCGATAGAAACACGATAATCATATACCCTTCTAAAAACTCCTGATTTCCAGAGAGAACGTTATTAATAATATAAATAATACCAAAGCTCAAAGCCGTATTTGGTATCGCATATAGTAGCAAACTAATAATGTTTTTTATAGTGATCTTGAACATCTTTTTGGTATTTATATAATTCGTAATTAGCTTATGTTTGTTTGAGTTAGGCACCGAAGTATCATGCTCATTGAAACTGAAAGTTTCGATGAACCTAATAAGTGCCGTAACTCAATATTTTTGATAAATAGACAATTCCCTCTATCTGAAGGCATTGATATGTAAAAAAAGTGGTTTACAGATGAAGTACTTTTGGTCTTTCAAACGCTTTTTCAAGCAACTTTACTAGACGTGCTCCCTGGTTATGAATAAAAAAGTGATTTCCAGCCCATATTTCAGTTGAGTGTCCTTCTGAAGTAAACTGCTTCCAGTTTTCGATACATCCAACGGTATCTTCTCTATCTCCCATAATGGTATAAATAGGGACACTTACCGTCGTACCTTCTTCCGAAAAATTATCTTTCTCCAAGACCTCGAAATCGGCTCGAATGATAGGTGCAAAAAACTCATAGAGTTCATCGTTATCCAATACTTCATCTGGAATTCCCCCCAGCTCAATTAAAACCTCTTTAAACTCGGCATCTCCCAGTAAATGTCGATTTTTTCTAGACTCATCTTTTAATCCAGGTCCCGCATTTCCAGAGACTACTAAGTAATTTGGTGGATCGCCAGCCTCTTCCATTATTTTAGTGACAGACAAGCCCAATGTTGCTCCCATGCTGTGACCATACAAGACATAGGGCTCATTACTTCTAAGCATTTTAATTTGCGAAACATAATCGTCTATTGCTTCTCTTTTGTCTCTAATGAGGTCTTCTTGGAATCGTTTTCCTCTTCCAGGAAGTTCTAAGGATATGAATTCATATTCATGACCTAAGTAGCTCTTCAAAAAGTTATAAGAATAACTATTTCCACCAGCAAAGTGTAATAGGAATAATTGCTTTTTCATTTTGGTAAAATTTATAGTTAGTTATTCAGTGAAAATATAATTTGCACAGATGTCATTTCTAGATAACAACCTTGTCAACAGTTATACGCTCATCGTCTATTTTTGCTAGTGCCTTCTTTTCCAAATTCTCTTCGATAAAATCTGAAAAATCTAAGACACTTACATCGTGAAGTAAAAGAACTGCATTCAGTTTCAAATCGAAACACTCGTTTACCATTGCAATCGTTTTGATGGCTTTTATACTGTCTCCTCCCAATTGGAAAAAACGATCGAGCATACTCACCGATTGAACATTCAAGATTTCTTTCCAGATATTAGCAACGCTTATTTGAGTTTCTGTTTCTGGTGCTATGAAATTTTCCTTGATGAGATCTTCTTCTGTAACTTCTGGAAGTTCCTTCTTTTCAATTTTGCCATTCGAATTCAAAGGCATTATGTCTACAACCTTGTAATAACTAGGGAGCATATACTCGGGCAACACGTTTCGAAGACTATCACGTAATTCGCGCTTATCAATTTCTTCATCTGAAGAAATGTAGGCGGCTAATACCTGTCCGCCATCCAATTGCTTCACTTTTACCACGGCTTGATTTACATCAGCCTGATTTACTAGCGCCTTTTCAATCTCTCCTAACTCAATTCGATATCCACGTATTTTAACTTGATGATCTATTCTACCAACAAATTCAATACTTCCATCCAACAACCATCGACCAAGATCTCCTGTCTTGTATATTCGCTCTCCAGAAATAAAAGGATGCGGTACAAATTTGTCATTGGTTAACTCTTGATTATTGAGATATCCTTTGGCAAGACCATCTCCTCCAACACAAATCTCTCCTGTAACTCCTATTGGAACAATATTATTATTCGCATCTAATACATAACAAGTACTATTTGATATTGGTTGTCCTATTGGAATGGTTCTGGCAGTAGTTGAAACTTCGTCAATTGCATAGTAAGTTGAAAAAGTAGTGTTCTCCGTGGGTCCATATACATGATGAAGATTTACTTCAGGATATTTCTCTTTAAACATCTTTACATGCGCTGTAGACACTTGCTCTCCTCCAAATAAAATGTACTTAACGTTATGAATGGACTCTAAATCCGATTCGGCAATAGAGTTAAAAAACACGGTCGTTAAAAAGAACAAACTTATATTTTGATCTGCCATTAATTGATCCAACCTTTCAAAATCTGAAAACACATCTTTCGGAGCGATTACTAATTTGGCCCCGTTCAGTAAAGCAATGTAAATATCGAAGGTAGAACCATCGAAAGAAAAGCTCGACAATCCAAGAACTGAATCCTCTCGAGCGATTTCAACATAGTTGGGTTCTTTAACCAATCTCACGATTGATTTTTGCTCAACCATAACCCCTTTAGGCGTTCCAGTAGATCCCGATGTATAAATAATATAGGCTAAATCCTCTGCTTCCAGAGAGACATTTGGTCTTTTGTTCGATAAACTTTGAACTGTTGCTTCAAAATTGATAATAACGTTTGCATCAATAACGAGATTACTATTAGCGTCCGTCATCATATAATTCACTCTATCTTCAGGGTAAGACATATCGATTGGAACGTAGGCCGCTCCAACTTTAAGCAAACCTAAGATTGCCACAAGTACCATTTCGCTTCTCTCCAAACGAATTCCAACAAAATCGCCTTTACCTATTCCATGCTTTTCAATTAAAAAATTCGCAAATTGATTGGAAAGTTGATCTAGCGCATCATAAGTGAGCGTCTTGTCTCCGTGAACAATCGCCAAGGCGGTTGGATTTTGTTCTACCTGTTCCTGAAACAATTGTACAAGCGTTTGTTCCTTTGGATATGCTACCGAGGTATCATTAAAATCCATTAGAATTTTTTGTTGTTCTAATTCCGATAAAAATGCAATCTCCGCGAGATTTTGCTGTGGATTTGCTAGAAGTTGCTGTGTAAGCTGCTTAAAGTTCTCTATAAGCTGAGTCATTACTCCTAGTTCATATACATCTGTATTATAAGTGATATCAAAAGAAATAATGCTGCCATTCTCTTGGAAACTCAATTCTAGATCAAATTTAGACAATACGATACCTCTGTCAACAACTTCATTCAACTCCACGGTCTGGTGATCGAAGTTTTCGTCACCTCCTGTATTCTGCAATGCTAAAAGTACATCAAAGATTGCATTTCGTCCAGGAGTACGGTCTAAGTTTAGATCATCTGCCAAGGCATCAAATGGATACATTTGATTATCGAATGCTGAGAGCGTAGACTCTTTCACTTTTGTATAAATAGTGTTGAAATCTTCGTTATGATCTATTTTATTGCGGAGCACTAAGGTGTTTACATAGAAACCTATTTGATTGACTAAATCTGCATGGTCTCTCGCCGCAATTGGTGACCCAATAATGATGTCCTCTTGGGAAGTGTATTTCTGAAAAAGAATGTTCCAGATGGTCAATAAACTAATAAACAGACTTCCATTGTTTGAATCGCCGTATTGTTTTAACTGTGCTGTAACTTCTTCTGAAAGATATCCTCTCAATAATCGACCGTTATGAGTATTTACTGATGGTCGAATTTTTGTAGTAGGTAAATCCAAACGCGGTAAATTACCCGACAACGCATTCGTCCAATAGTCTTTGTTTTTAGATAATGAACTTGAATTGATCTGATCAATTTGCCAATTAGCATAATCTTTATATTGAATAGTTAACTCGGGAAGCTTAGCAGGCACTCCTGACCAATGTGACTCGTAAACCGCCATCACTTCTTTGGACAGAACTCCCATAGACCAGCCATCGCTAATAATATGGTGCATGATGTAACAAAATAAGTAGCGGTCTGGAGATACTTTTATTAAAATAGCTCTTACTAATGGCCCATTAACCAAATCGAATGGCTGCAGGGAAGCTTCTGTTATAAATTCTGAAACAAGCCCTTCATTATTTGGAACTTCACTAAAGTCTTTATGCTCTAACTCAAACTTTAACTCGTCTGTCGTCTTCACCCATTGCCTTACTTCACCACTTGCGTCTGGGCGAAATACAGTTCTTAGAATCTCATGTCGTTCCATCACCACATTGATTGCATCTTCGAAATACGATAGGTTATAATCGTATTCGAGTGAGGCAGTAGAGACGATATTATAGGCTACAGAAGTGTTTTCCAGTTGGCTCAATACCCAAAGACGATGTTGACCTCTTGAAAGCGCATAACTTTCTGCTTCTTCCACTTTATCAATAGTTTCAAAAACATCGTTTTTAAGTCTTCCAATCAAATCTGAATGTCCTTCTAATGAAGTAACTTCAAAAATATCCTTTAAAGCCAGTTTTACGTTAAACGATTTATGGTATCTGTTGACCAACTGAATCGCCTTAATACTATGGCCACCTAGTCTGAAAAAATCATCTTTCATACCGATGTTTTTTCGTTCTAAGATCTCCTCCCAAATATGGACAAGTGTTTCCTCTTGTTCGTTGCGAGGAGCGATGTATTCAAAATCTGAATAGATTTCTTCCGATTTTAACTTTAATAGTGCCTTCTTATCCACTTTACCATTTACGGTTAAGGGAATTTCAGAAATGTAGAAAAAATTAGCTGGCACCATATAAGATGGAAGCACATTTGATAATCGTTCTGTTAGCTCTGTAGAGCTTAATTCGTCACTAGCCGAGATGAACGCAACTAAATCTGTATCACCTTTCTCAGATTCGACCGCTAAAACAACTACATCGGTGGCCTCAGCCTCTAACGCAATGGTTCTCTCAATTTCATTCAGTTCTATTCGGTATCCCCGAATTTTTACTTGATCATCTCGTCTCCCTATATATTCGATGTTTCCATCCGGATTCCATCTTCCTAAATCACCCGTTTTATACGTACTATGAACAGAAAATTTGTAGTCTGTGGTAAATTTCTCTTCCGTCATTTCTGGTCGGTTCAAGAATCCGTTAGACACTCCCAAACCACTAATGTAGATTTCTCCTATTTTTCCAATAGAACAATCTTGTTCTTTTTCATTTACAATATGAATTTTTGTATTTGCTATAGGCGTACCAATTAGCACCTTTTCATCTTCACTCATAATTTCCTTCACTACGCAACCTACAGTTGTTTCTGTTGGTCCGTACTCGTTAAATACTCGAATGTTTTCATTCAGCGTCTTTACATAGTCTACCTGTTGTTTCTTTAATTGTTCTCCTCCACAAATAATGGTTCGAATACTGGTTTCTGAAATATCTAAATCCTTCAAAATAGATAAATGCGTAGGCGTTAGTTTTAAAGTATCGATCTCTGGATGTGTAAAACTTTCCTGTAGCAATTCCATAATATCTTTATCGCTGCCAGGCATCCAAATCTTTTTTCCACGCGTTAAACTGGTGTAAAGAGCTGTAACCGTAAGATCAAACGACAAGGATGTAAAAAGTCCCCAGTTTCCAGAATCTTCTGTTTGAAAATAGTGTTGGTTCGCCCATTGAACGTAATTTAGTAAGTTGGAATGGGTAATCAAGCAACCTTTAGGATTTCCAGTAGAACCAGATGTATATATGGCATACACTATATCCTTATTCTCAATATGCGTGTGTAATGAAGTAGCAGACTCATTGCTGTAAAGCGATGTTTCTTCTGGCACTATCACCATAGCGGCATCAAGATTATTTTGCTCTTGTAATTCTCTACTTGATAGTAAAATCGAGGCTTCACAATCTTCCAAAATGAAATTAATTCGCTCGCTTGGGTATGCAGTATCTACTGGCACATAATACGCACCTGTCTTGATCGCTGCCAACATACTAATTATAAACCAAGGAGAACGCTCCAGTAAAATACAAATGGCGTCACCTTTAACAATGCCTTTTTGGTTCACTAAATAATGTGCTAACCGATTGGATTGTTCGTCAATTTCTTTATATGAAAGTTGAACATCATCGGTGATTACAGCAATAGCTTCTGGCGTATCTCTTACCGAGTTTTCAAATAGGTTGATAACCGAATTGAAAGATTCGAACCGTGTGTTGGTTCTGTTTGCAGAATTGATGATTGCCCTTTCAAATACAGTAATGGTAGAGGTAGAATCTTCATCTAAAAAATTATAGCAAGTTTTTAACTGAGAAGTTAGTACTTGCGCGGCAGCGACACTGAATTTATTTTCATCAAAATATACTTCTACTGAAAGGTAATCGCCGTAATTGATGCAACATACTTTGACATCAAATGTATCACAAACAGCATATAAATTTTCAATTTCGAACGGTGCTTTTTGGTCTTCCTTATTGGATAAATCGACGTACTGAAACACATAATTAAAGAATTCCAGTTGCGGATTCTCACTTTTTTCTCGGTCGATATAAAAGTAATCTGCCCAACCTTCAATTTGTTGAAGATTTGCTTGAATTTCTTTTCCTATGGTACATTCGTGTTCCATAGTTCTCTTCTCTACAGAGATTGGAAGCGCTTTATTTACAATTCCGAAGGTATTTTGTAACTCTTCGTAGAGTCGTTTTTGACCCACATAACCAACTGTTAAGTCTTCGTTATTAAAACTGCTCAAATAATTGATGAATTGAGAAAAGAGAAAGAACTCTTCAGTTGTTTCGTTTCGAAGTGCTTCCTTTTTAATAATTTGATATTCCCCACCATAAATAGTGGCTATTTCAATCCTTTTTGGTTGAAATGGCTTGTCTAAATTTGTTTTAAATGGCAGCGTAGAGTTTCCTAGTTGATAATTATAGTTTTTCCAAAATTCAATACCATCTTGCTCTGGTTCGTAAAATAATTCGTTCTGCCAAGCCGAGAAGTTTTGATATTCGATCACTTCTTCAATCAATTGGTTCTTATATCCATCGATATCTGTAATCGCTTTTGCTAATTCGTTGCAAAAGAACACACTACTATACGTATCTGCCCACAACGAAAATAAACGAACAATTAGCTTATGTTCATTCGATGAATTTAAGTAACAAAACCTAATTGGCTCGTTGGCAGTCATATTATAATCGTACCCCAAGATGGAATCCGCTAGTAGCTCAATAGAACTAAAATCATTTTGAGTTACGCTATGAAAGTCCAACTTACTTTGGTCATCCTGATATTGCTTAGGCGCCAACAGTTGAGCGTCGTTAGACATTTTAAACGACAAGGTCTTATGTTTATTGATTACAGCCGAGATGGCCAATTGTAGTTCCTTAGAATCAATTTGAGTATCAAAGTCTAATACCAATTGATTATAGAATATAGAGAGGTTATTGTTACTCACTCCCAAAATATTTCTCTGATTGACAGAAAGCTCGAAAAGCTCTGTCTGATTTAGAATATTGTCTTGCATGATTTT
Organism: uncultured Flavobacteriaceae bacterium; assembly: GCA_947495135.1. GTDB lineage: Bacteria > Bacteroidota > Bacteroidia > Flavobacteriales > Flavobacteriaceae > Aureisphaera. The sequence continues at coordinate 376,237 of CANLXN010000001.1, read as the reverse complement.
TTAGATTTTCAGAAACATAGATTCCCATATAGCCGCTGTATTCTTTAAAGCGGATAATGATATGCTGTGATTCTTTTTGTTGGAAATAGTGAATATTAATAGATAGACGCAATAATTTTGCGATCACCCTTGTATGGGTTTCTTCCATGAGACATTAACATATTGTCCAGGAATAAAACGTCTCCTTCTCGCCAAGGAAACTCAAAAGTTGCTTTCTTATAGGCAGCTCTAATTTCTTCAATTTCTTCTTTAGAAATTGGGGTTCCATCACCAAAGAATGTATTGCTTGGTAATTCGTCATCCGACTCGATAATAGCGAGGAAATCTTCGGTATTGGTGTATTTATTGAAGAAAAAACCATGGTTAAACCAAACTTGTTCACCAGATTCTGGGTGTTCCCATATAGCTTTTTTATTCCACTCCATCACCAATCGATCTTGATCCAACCAATTACAACGGATTCCTTTTTCCTTGCAAACTTCTTCTACTACACTTTTATCATCGGTTTGAAATACTTCCTGCCAAGGTAAGCCCAACGACTTATTTAAGTTTCGAATGTATTTAACACCTTTCTCCAAAAATTTAGTTCGAGTTGCCTCCGATAAATTCTGAAGAACTAATCTATTATCGGCAATAGGAGTTTCTCCTTGTTCCGTAGCCGGAACAATGCAGCAGAAAACAATGTTGCTGGGATGATTAGGGTCATATGAGCTTTCACTGTGCATATTAATCGAATATTCGTTAGGATAAGTAGTAGTGTGATACACATTATTACCTACTGCATAACGAGGTGATGAACGCATTTTGTACTCAAGTGGTTTTTCAACAAAAGTCTGAATAAGGCTTTGAAATTTATCAACTGTGTTGATCCCAAAACCTCTAAAAAGCATAGCTCCATTCTTGGACAGTTTACTGTTGAACTCTGCTTTGTTTTGTTCAATCCATGATTTTAAATCGATTCTACCGCCTACCGCCTTGCAAACCAATGGAAAGTTTAATCCATTAGAGGCTACAGAAAACTTAAGACTTGGTTGATTTTGAGCGATGGGTGCTACGGTATTTTTTAATTTGAATAATCTGCTTTTAGTTTCCATAATTTTTTAATTTATTTAAGTTTTTAGACTTTATATTTGATTTTTTAACTAGTTCTTGAGCTGATTCTATATGAATCAATGGTTCGTTTGGCTTGGTTCCGAAACTTTCAATTAAAGTCTCAAACCTCTTGTATAAACCTTTGATTAATTTACCATCGTACTTGTTTCGATTGTATTCGAAATTAAAAGTTAGCTTATCGCCAGTGGCGTAAATTAGAATACCGAAATGATAGTTCATTTGTTCATGCACATCCAATGAGTTAATTTTAAAAGAATTGCCGTCTTCGTTGGAGTTATTATCATTAAGAATTGACTCCTCTAACGGATAGTTTTCGAACGTTAATGTGTGATTAATGAGTTCCATACCCAAAGTGGATTGCGCTTGAACTTCAGATAAACTCATATACCTAAATTCATCACCATCCAAAAAGGAAGTTTGTAATCTTTTCAGTAAGCTCGAAGGAGTTTCTTCAGGGTCGAAACGAACTCTTATAGGTATAGTGTTGATAAACAACCCTAGCATATCTTCAATTCCGTCAATCTGTGCAGGTCTACCAGAAGTAATCGTTCCAAAAACAACATCGTTGGTTTGATTATATCGTGATAACAAATACCCCCAAACGCCTTGTACGAAAATATTTTGAGTTACTTCTAACTCTTTACACAACTCCTCGATTTTCCTAAAAACACTTCCGTCAATTACCAATTCATCTACCACTTTATCATATGGCATATCTGGATGATAGCTATTCATCTGAAAAGGTAAAACAGCTTGTTTATCATATCCAGAGAGGTAACTTTTCCAGTAGTTTAATGATTCTCTTTTGTCTAGGGAATCCAACCACTTTATATAATTTGAGTAGGGTACAATGGCCGGAAGTACTGCTTCATATCCATTGCTATACGCTACAAAAATCTGTGTAAATTCATTGATAATAATTCCCATGCACCAACCATCCATTAAAATATGATGATGACTCCAAATTAGTTCGTAATTAGCCTCTCCAAGATCTAGGACAGTAAGCCGCATTTGGCTCGGTTTGCTTAAATCAAACCCTCTTAAAACATCCTCTTCTTTTGCTTTTTTAACATATGCTTTTCGTTCACTTTCAGATAGTTTTGAAGGCAATTTTTCATAATGAAAATTACTCGGCACTTTTCTATGAACTACTTGCAAGGTTTCATCAGAAAGCTGATTTGTAAAACTGGTCCTTAGAATATTATGACGAGCAATTAGATCGTCAAACGCTTTTTTAACCGCTTCCACGTTTATTTCACCTCCACTCAATCCATAAGACATTTGTTCTGAATACAACTTATTGGTTTTGTCTGAAAGCCAGTGGTAATAAAACCCATGTTGTAATGGTGACAACCTGTAAACGTCTAATATATTTAAATCCTTGTTCAACTCTTTTAGACTTTCTTTCGATACCAAAGAGTAACTTAAGTCTGATGGAGTTAGATAAGAATCTTCAGCAGTTGAAAGCAATTTTACATACGATTCTAAATGACCTTTAAAAGCATCGCTTAGTTTTTCGATAGTCTCACTTTCATAATCTTCATCTGAATAGGACATAAATATCTCGAGTTTATTACTCACGATCATCCCAGAAATTAAAAACAAAACATCACTTTCATTGTTTGCAATGTCCGAATTAGAACCTATTTGCTCAGAGGTGTATTCAAATAGCATTGAATCATTGTCATTAGCCCCCACCCCAGCACCAAAATCACCGAGATAATTAAACTCTATATGAGGAGTCAAGCTCTTGGAAGGCGTATCTAATAGATGTTGGTACAAGCCAAACCCTAAGCCTTTGTTCGGGATTTTTCGCAAAGATTCTTTTACGTCTATCAATGCATCGATCACTCCTTCTTCTGAACTTACATCGAGTAAAAATGGAAACTCTGAAGTGAACCAACCCAACGTACGTGTTACATCTATATCTTTTATAAACTCTTCACGACCATGACCTTCCATTCTAAGCACACTCTTATTTACTCCCAATGTGTCTTTTATAGCCAAGCCCAATGAAGCCAGTAATAAATCGTTCATCTCCGTATTATAAGTTGAATGAATTTTAGACTGAATTAACGCAGTCGTAGCTTCATTTATAGTGAAAGAAACATCTGTATTTTGTACACGTCTCTTCCCACTTATCTTATCCCTCGGCAATTCTGGAACTTCTATGTCTGATAAGGCCTCCCAGTATTGGTGTTCTTTCTGAAATTTTATGCTATGTGCATATTCGTTCAAAGAAACAGACCAGGTTTGAAAAGAATCGGTTTTAAGAGGTAGACTAAATTCTATTCCCTTTTGTGCTTGAATGAACAGGGTCGATAAATCTTCCATCAAAATTCTCCAAGAAACACCGTCTACTACTAAATGATGAATAATAAGAGCCAAATAGTCGCCATCTTCCAATCGGAAATGTCCAACTTTCATTAAAGGCCCCTCCTCCAAATTAATCGAAGATTGTAGTGAAGTCCCTATGGAAAGCATTTCTTCTTTTGGATGATCTAAATTACTCAGGTCATGAAATACATAGCCGAAATTGTTAGAAGAATCTCCCAAATTATACTGGGTCCACTTATCTTCAGAACTCTTGAAAACCATTCTCAATGCATCATGATGGCATACTAATTCTTTTAGACAAGACTCTACAACTTCTAAATCCAATCTTTCAGAGGTCTTTAAGACTACTGATTGATTGTAATATTGGCGATTTTTAATTTTTTCGTCCTTAAAAAATCCACATTGAATTGGCGTTAATGGAACGATTCCTTCTACCGTGGACTGATCAATGGTCCTAGTCTCAATAGACATAAGACCTGCTAAACGCTCAAGGATAGGATGCTGTAGAATTTGATCCACTTTAAGTGTGTAACCATTCTGTCTTAGTCTTGAAACAACTTGAATAGACTTAATAGAGTCTCCCCCCAAGTTAAAGAAGTTGTCCTTAACACCAATTTGTTCTCTGTTCAGCACATCTTGACATACCGAAATCAAAGCAATTTCATTCGCTGTCTTCGGTGCTACATATTCTAGGCCACTAACCAAATCTAAAGAAAGTGGACTTGGCAATGCCTTTCTATCTATTTTACCATTAGGTGTTAATGGTAAACGTTCTAGCTGAATGAAATAACTAGGCACCATAAAAAATGGCATCTTAGTAGCAGTATACTCGCGCAGCTCTGTTATGTTTAATTCGCTAATAGCTTCAAAATAAAGCGCCAATTGAACTCGCCCTCCTTCGTTCTCTGTGGGTAGCACAACCGCTCCTTTTATATCTTGAATAGCTAAGAAATAGTGTTCTATTTCTCCAAGTTCAATTCGGTGACCATTTACTTTTACCTGATTATCTTTTCTACCAACAAATTCAACAATTCCATCTTTTTGAATACGACCAAGGTCACCAGTTCGATATAGTCGTTCACCTTTCTTAAAAGGATGATTAATAAATTTCTGTTCTGTTAGTTCTGGCCTATTTAAATATCCTTTAGCTAATCCGATACCAGAAACACATATTTCTCCAACAATTCCTTTTCCGCAGAGCTCTAAGCCTTCATCTAAAATATACAAACTCATATTATCGATTACCTTTCCTACGGGAACAGTAATTCCTTCGGGAACAGCGCTCATAATATGTAAGGTGACGTCATCTGATGCCTCTGCTGGTCCATATGCATTGACTAGTTGAATTTCTGGATACAAATCGAACCATCTTGATACTACATCCATAGATACGGCTTCTCCTGTCACTAATAAATAGTTTAGATTTTGGAAACTACGTTGGTTAAAATCAACATCTGTATCCAATAAAACTTTCAAATAGCTTGGTACAACCTGTAAGATTGTAATATGTTCACTTTCTAATTTTTCAAGAAACTGCTTAGAGTTTAGAACCGTATCCTGTGAAAAGATACTTGTGGTTCCACCTACAATGAGAGCGTTTAGTAATTGCCAAACCGAAATATCGAATGTATAGGGGGCATTCTGAACAATTATACTCTGCTCGTTTAAAGACAACTCTCGTTCCATCGCGTATAAATGATTCATCATTCCTCGATGTTCGATCATTACTCCCTTTGGTTTACCCGTGGATCCAGATGTGTATATAACATACGCTAAATCTTCAGGCTCTAAAATTTCAGAAGTAAATTCGGTCGAAATATCATGACTTACTGCATTGAATGAGTTTAACAGGGATTGATCAATTACATAGTCGCTATTTGAGTCGTCTAAAATATATTGTTTTCTATCTTCCGGATACGAAGGATCGATTGGAATATAGGCACATCCCAATTTGAAAATGGCTAAAATACTGGTTAGCAACCATTGACTTCGTTCTGTATTTATGACCACTAAATCTCCTTTAGACAATGGATATACAGTGCTTAGATAATTTGCCAATTGGCTGGAAAGATTATCTAATTCTTGATATATTAGTGAACGTTCATCGCTCCGTAAAGCCGTCTTATTAGGAGTTTCATCAACATATTTTTGAAATAGATCCAAGAAAGATGTAGTGCTACACAATTCGACTTCGGATGCATTGAAAACTTCTAAAAGTTGAGTTCTCTCGCTAGTTGGCAAATAGTTCGCTCTACTTATTTGCTGAGAAGGCGCTTCAAGCAAACCCTCGATAATTTGGGTGAAATGAAGCATCATGTTACGGATCATTTCATCTTCATAAATATCATCGTTATAGATAAGCTGAAAATAAAGTTCATCCCCAATTTCTTGAAAATCAATCACCAAATCCATCTGAGAAAAAGTGGGGCCATGATCCTTAATAACTCCTACTTCCTCACCCTGCATAAAACCATTATCGCTAGAACCTTTTCCTGTGTTTTGCAAGGTAAGAAGGACATCGAATAATGCGTTTCGACTCATATCTCTTTCTAGGCCGAGATCATCCAAGAGCACATCAAAAGGATATTGTTGATGATCGAAAGATGATAAAACATTCTTCTTTACAGTTTCAAAAAAAGCATCAAAACTAGCTTTTGGGTCCACCTCGTTTCTATGCACCAAAGTATTAATGTAAAATCCTATTTGATCTACTAAATCTGCATGTTCACGACCAGCTACTGGGGATCCTATTACAATGTCTTTTTGACTAGTATATTTGTGAAATAATATGCTCCATAGCGATAAAAGCCCCATAAATAATGTACCTCCATTGGATTTACAATAATCCAGTAAAAGGGCGGTCTTTTTTGCATCAATTAAGGTGCTAAGCTGCCTCCCACTATAACTAAAAACAGGTGGACGCAATTTATCGCTTGGCAAATTGAGAATGGGTAAAGTACCTGACAAATAATTTCCCCAGTATTTCTTGTCATTGTTAAAAGAATCATTCTTCAATTGCTCCAGCTGCCATCCAGCAAAATCTTTATAATGAATCTGTAATTTGGGAAGTGTTTCAGGCACCCCCTGTTTCAATGACTCATAAAAAGACTTGGTGTCATTAATTAATACATCCATTGACCAGCCATCGCTAATAATGTGGTGCATGTTGTAATAGAAAACATAATGTTGATCTTCTAACTGAAGCAAGCTAACTCTTAGTAAGGGTCCGTTCTCTAAGTCGAACGCTTTGTACGAATCTTGAGATATATATTTGAATAACTCTTCTTTGCCATTTTCTTGATTTCGTAAATCCACGAAATCCATATTAAATTTAAACTTCTCCGAAGCAATTACCCATTGCCGTATTTCACCATATTCATCTTCTTTAAAAATGGTTCTTAGAATTTCATGCCTTTTAACGACTTTGTTTATTGCTTCATCGAATATGTCTTTATCGTATTCCCCAAATAGTTCTACCGTATTAGGAAGGTTATATGCTACTGACCCGTCCTCATACTGTCCAAGAATCCAAAGTCTTCTTTGGGCATTTGAAATGGCATAGTGGTCTGCCTCTTGTAAAGGGAGTATATCCGAAAATTGATTTTCGATAGAATAACTTTTTAAAAGAGCAATTAATTCCTGTTTATTGCTTTTGAGCTTGGTCAACAACTCTGCGTCCAGTTGGCCATCGAAATTAATTTCTAAATGGTCTCCATTCAAAGCAATAGCCACATTATTCTCTTTTAACTCTTCAATCAGATTTTTCATGGGTATTTTTTTTAACCAATTGTTACTCTATTAATATTATAATCACCTATTACTTATGATGTACTAGATGTATTTTAAAAAATGACAAACCTCAACCTCTTGAGTATTCTGTTTTTACGCTTTCAGGCATTAAAACAGGACACAAAAACCTACCTAACACTTAAAGAATGGAAGGTCATTAAACTAAAAACCAAATAATTATATTAACTAATTAGGGTGAGAAATAATGGTGATTAATTATGGCTACATAATTTCTTATTTAAGCACCACTGTTGCATGAGGTTTGCCATTTTAATGGATTTTACAAATTAGATGTGATAGCGATCTCTGCTAAATTACTGCAACGACCATTGTTGTTTTTCTGTATCGTATAGCCTGTTTACTTCTTCTAAAATAATTTTAGAAGTTTCAGAATAGTTGTAGTTAACAAAATAATGTTTGGCGTTTTGTATTTCTGAATAAGAGACATCTCTTGAATGCTTTCGCCATTTTTTATAGTGTTTACCGTAATTAGACGTTATGGGGTCATCGGTACCGTAGATACAATGAATAGGAACGTTCAATTTTTGACGATTTGTTTCATTTATAGAACCAAATACCGTCGAAATTTCTGAATCAAGCTTGAAACTTCGGAGCATTTTGTCTCTCATATCTTCTTCTAGATCATCATTTTTCATACCTAAACCTAAGAGCCAATTGTAAATTTCTTCATTAGAAGTTTTAGCCCATAAGTTCCCAGTAAACCGTAAATGTTTCTTCGCCCGCTCATAAAAAGTTCCTCCAATAAATAAACCTTTTAAAGGAATCATTAATTTTTTCAATTCGTGAGATAAATAGACAGCTAAACTACTTCCTGCGCAATGGCCAAATAAGAAGGTGTCGCCTTTTATCTTCTCAACTACTTCGTTTACCAAAGTCTCCTTTATCCAATCCAAAGACCTAGGTTCACTATCGTTTTGCCAATCATTCCATGGCATGGAAACTATGTAAACATTGAAATCGCTAGACAGCTCATTTGCAAGAGGAAAAAACATTGTATTAATTGCTCCAGCATATGGAAAGAGGATGATATTTTTAGTCTTATTTGAATTTTGATAATATTCATGAATTAGACCATCATTATTCTTAAAATTAGTTTCGTCTACATGCTTCAATATCTCTCTAACTGTCCTATGTTCGTAAATTGACCGTAAATTTATAACGGTATTAACAAATTTCGATGCCCTTATAGCTTTAAGAGAATTTCCTCCTAAGTTGAAAAAATCATCATCAATTCCGATACCAGTTTTATCTAAGATATTCTCCCAATGAGCAACCATGCTCTTCTCTAGATCGGTTCGCGGAGCTACATATTCGATTCCGCTAGACATCTCCGTTGTTTGTGGAGCGGGTAAGTTTTTACGATCCACCTTACCATTTACGGTCAATGGTAATTCTTGCAACTGGACAAAATAAGATGGTAACATATAATCTGGTAAACTCTTTCGCAATTCCTCTCTCAGATAATTAACATTTAAAATGTCTTTACTTGTTACATAGGCTATGATAACTTTCCCAGATTCTCCATCTTTAGCAAGAACTACATTTGCGTCAATATTGGCTATTTGAGATAATGCGTACGATATCTCTCCTAACTCTATTCGGTAACCTCTCACCTTTACTTGATCATCTTTTCTGCCTATGTACTCTATATTTCCATCCTGCAACCATCTTCCTAAATCTCCGGTTCGATACAATTTTTCTCCTTGGGTAAAAGGATTAGATATAAATCTATCGTTGGTCAATTCGGGGCGATTCAAATAACCTGAAGCCAATCCTGCTCCGCCTATATGAATTTCTCCTACAACTCCAAAAGGAACAAGATTGTAATTAGCATCCAAGATATACGACTTTGACGTTGGAAGAGATTTTCCAATAGTACTAATGTTTAGACCTATGTCCTTACTACTAATCTCTTTGTAAGTGGTATGAACGGTTATTTCTGTTATGCCATACATGTTAATCAACTTGCAATCTGGGTATAAATCGCTCCACTCTTTTAAATAAAATGGATATAATGCTTCACCCCCAAAAATAATATACCTAAATGCAAAATCTAACCTAGAGTCTATGAGTAGTTTATGGATCGATTGAAATGATGATGGTGTTTGATTAAAAACAGTTACTCTATGATCGCACAACAAATTTGAAAGCAGTATAGGATCTTTGACATCTAATTTTGTTGGTATAACAATCTGCCCTCCATTTAATAGAGCTCCAAAAATCTCCCAAATTGAAAAGTCGAAGGCATACGAATGAAACAAGCACCAAACATCTTCATTATTAAAATCGAATAAACTTTCTTCATTAAAAAATAATCGAACTACGTTTAAATGACTAACCATTACTCCCTTCGGTTTTCCCGTGGAACCAGAGGTATAAATAACATAAGCTAAATCTTCTGGTCTTATTGAAACGGTCCGCTTTTCCGAAGAGAACATTTTATTTCTAAAAGACTCAATTGAATCTTGATTAATATGTTTCTTACTGTTGCAATCCTTTTTTATAAATGAAATTCGATCTACTGGGGAATCCGGATCAATTGGCACATAAGTGGCTCCTATCTTTAATATTCCAAGTATTGAAACTATTAACCATTCGCTCCTTTCCAAAGTTAGACTCACAAAATCACCAGGAGTAATTGCATGGTCGTCTACAAGAAAATGGGCAAATTGATTGGATAAACATTCTATTTCCTGATATGTGAATGAACACTTTTGAAAACTTACAGCTATTGCATCTGGCCTTCTTCTAACCTGATCTTCGAAAAAATCTACAATGGTCTTGTCTTTTGGATAATCAACATCATTAAAATCACCTAGCAATTCTTTCTTCTCCTCTTCTGCCAAATAATCTATTTGGTCAATAGCTATGCTAGGATTGGTCAATAATGAAGATAATAATTGTTTATAATGGCCTATTAAATTTTTCAACATGGACGCACTATAAACATCTTTGTTGTAGACCAAGTTAAACGATAAATAGTCTCCTACTTCTTCAAACGTAACCTGTAGGTCAAATTTTGAAGCCACGTTACTGTATTCCTCAATATGGTCTAATTTGGTTTTACCGAAATTAATGTCTCCCTTATTTCCCGCATTATTCTGAAGAACTAGCATAATGTCAAAAATCGCATTTCTACTAGTATCTTTAATTACGTTTAATTCTTCTACTAACCTATCGAATGGATACATCTGATGATCATACGCCTCCAGTGTATTTTGCTTAACTCGATGATAAAAACTTGTAAAATCTTCAGCAGGATGTATTTGGTTTAAAAAGGCTAATGTATTTACATAAAAACCGATCTGATCCTTTAGATCTATATGATCTCTTCCTGCAACTGGGCTTCCCAGTACAATATTCTTCTCTTGAGTATAGCGGTATAGTAGAATCGAAAACGTAGAAAGTAAACTTATAAAAAGACTTCCACCATTAGCTCTTGAAAAATCGCTAAGCAAGGCGGTGAGTTCTTTATCTAAGTAGGTTGTTAAACCTCCTCCTTTGTGCGTTCTTACTGCAGGTCTCTGTTTTGCACCTGGCAAAAGGACATCCGGTAATTCTACCGATAATTTTTCCAACCAATAATCACGAGATTCTTTACTGATATCTGTGTCCAACTGTGATAACTGCCAAGAAGAATAATCTTTGTATTGAATTCTTAACTGCTCTAATTTAGGTTCTAAATTGTTGGCATAGGCTTCATAATAATGCAATACATCTTGAGACAATACCTCCATGGACCAGCCATCACTTATAATATGATGCATGTTGTAATAGAAAACATATTCTTGATCCGATGTTTGCAGTATTGCTGCTCTTATTAGCGGCCCCTTCTCTAAATCAAAATCAACCATGGCATCCTCTTCCATATATGAACTAGCTAGGGACGCACTTTTTCTGAAATCTTTGTACACCATTTTAAAATTCATGGCATCAACATCTATAATGGATTGTCTTATTTCGCCTTCTGAATTCTCTTTGAAGACAGTTCTCAAAATTTCATGGCGTTCTATAACCGAACAAACAGCTTTTTCAAAGCTCTGCAAATTGTAGTCACCATTTAAAACTACCGCCGTTGGCATATTATAAACAGAAGAACCTCCTTTAAACTGACTTAAAATCCAAAGTCTTCTCTGTGCATTGGAAATTGGGTAATCTTCCTTTATAGGTACCTTAGGAATTTCAATAAAACACTCATTCTGACTGTCTATTATAATTTTACTTTGTGCGGCGATTGTATCGTGAGAAAAAATAGTGTTCAAAGAAATCTTGACTTCAAAGCTCTTATAATATTCATTAATGAGTCGCATCGCTTTTAAACTATGTCCTCCCAAATCAAAAAATACATCCTCGATTCCGATATTTTCTCTTTGTAAAACCTCCTCCCATATGGATACAAGTTTTACCTCTACCTTATTTCTTGGAGCTACATATTTTATGGAAGAAAACGAGTTCATGGCATCCGGTATTGGAAGGGCCTTTCTATCAATTTTTCCATTTACAGTTAATGGTAATTCTTTCAATTGCACAAAATAGGATGGCAACATGTAGCTTGGCAAGTTTTCACTTAATTTTTCACGGACCTTTTCATTAGACACATCCTTATCGGAAGTTATATATGCCACCAGTGCCTTCTCCCCTGAATCTTGTTCTATTAAAACGACCACATTAGACTTTATAAAATCGAGAGTTGACAACGAACTTTCTATTTCTTCTAGTTCTATACGGTGACCATTTACCTTTACCTGATTGTCAATTCGTCCTAAGAATTCAATCGTCCCATCAAGACGCCACTTGCATAAATCCCCAGTTTTGTATAGATTACCTTCTCCTGTAAAAATGTTTTTTACAAATTTCTCTTTGGTGAGTTCCGGTTTATTCAAATACCCCTTTGCTACCTGAATTCCACCTATTATTAATTCTCCACTAACTCCAATAGGTTGTAACTCTAGTGATTCATTTACAATATATAACTCGTTATTTGCGATGGGTTTACCAATAGATATTACTTCTAGATCTGAATTGAGAGAAGTTATATCTATTGCAGTAACATCAATTGCAGCCTCCGTAGGGCCATATGTATTGTGAATTTTAACTCTTGGGAGTAATTTTTGAAACTTGCTTAAAGTAGATGGAAAAATTACGTCGCCACCGCTAAAAACATGTTTTAAACTTTTCAATTTTTTTTCATCTAACGATTCTAATAACATATCTATCAAAGACGGGACAAATTCAATATGCGAAACGCCTTCTTCAATAATTACCTCCTGCATATATTCCAGATCAAAATGTCCATCTGGTTTAGCGATAACTAATTTGCAGCCAGTAAGTAATGGCATGGTAAACTCCCACACAGATACATCAAAAACACAAGGAGTCTTTTGAAATAAAACAGACTCAGAAGTTATTTTTAAATAGTCTTTAGTCCACATTAATTTATTCCATAAACCTTCATAAGAATTGAGGACACCCTTTGGATTACCAGTGGTCCCCGATGTATAAATACAATAGGCCGTTTGCTCTTTGTCAATACTAACATTCAAATTTTCAGATGAATACGAATTGTAAGGAAATGTGTCTAAGCAAATTACCTTTTTAGTATCAATTTTATGGCTATGTTTTTCAGATACCACTGCTATTCTAGCCGCTGTATCTTCTAAAATATAATCGATCCTTGACTGAGGATATTCGGGAACAATAGGCACATACGCGCCTCCCGCCTTTAAAATGCCAATAATCCCAAAAAGCATTTCAAAAGATCTATCCATACAAATTGGTATTAATTCTCCAGAAGTAACCCCTTGGGATATCAAGTAATTACCAACTTGATTAGATATTGAGTTTAACTGACCAAAACTAATCTTATCTCCTCCATATATGAGAGCCACAGCATTCGGGTCTTGATCTACATTTTCTCGAAAGGCATCTAATATCGTTTTTTTAGGGTAATCTATTTTTGTATCATTAAAATCGACTTGTAACTTATACTTCTCTTGGCTAGAAAGCATATTCACTGTGTCAATTTTTTGTGTTGGGAATGTGAGTAAGTTTTTAAGTAGTTCTTTGAAATGATTCATCATTCCTGTTACCAGTTGATCCTCATAAATTGCAGTATTACAGCTCAATCTGAATGATAAATAATCTGCTATCTCTTCAAAATCTAATGAAATATCGAACATTTCCCTGCATAGTTGGCCTTCACTTATTTCTGAAAAATCTTCTTTTTTATTGAGGGCATCATCATTTCTTTTTGAAGTGTTTTGCACTGTCAACATAGTATCAAAAACCACATTCCTGCTAGTATCTCTTATAAAATCTAAATCATTTACCAATTCGTCGAATGGATATTCTTGATGATTTAAAGACGCCAAAGTGTTCGTCTTTACTGTCTGAAAAAATGATTCGAAGGTGTCCGAACCTTTTAATTTATTTCTATGAACAATTGTATTTACATAAAAACCAATTTGGTTACTTAAATCTGAATGGTCCCGTCCAGATACCGGTGAGCCTACAATAAAATCGTTTTCATTAGTATATCTGTACAACAACACATTCCAGACAGAAAGTAATCCCATGAACAGTGTACCACCATTATTTTGGCAGTATGCCTTAAGTTTAGCCGTTAGATCTCTATCTAATAAGGTAGAAAACGCCTTACCTTGATAAGAAAAAACTTTTGGTCTTGGTTTCGATATAGGCAAATTAAGCAAAGGAAGAGTACCCGATAAGTATTCTAACCAATACGCCTTGCTCTCTTCTAATGTTCCATTTATAAGCCGCTCTTGCTGCCAAGCAGCATAATCCTTATAATGAATCTGTAATTTTGGAAGAGCTACAGGAACCCCCATTTTTAATGACTCATAATACGTTTTAACGTCATTGATCAATACATCCATAGACCATCCATCGCTAATTATATGGTGTACATTGTAATACAAAACAAAATGACGGTCCTCCAACTGAAGTAGACTTATTCTTAATAAAGGACCACTCTCAAGATCGAATGCTTTATAAGCGTCTTCAGAGATATAATTGGATAACTTTGCCTTTTTATTTTCTTGATTTCTCAAATCAAAAAAATCGATTTCGAAATTAAAATTTTCAGCAGATACTATCCATTGCCGTATTTCCCCAGATTCATCTTCCTTAAAAACGGTTCTTAGAATTTCATGTCTGTCAATAACTTTGCCTATGGCCTTATCAAATATTTTTTTATCATAATCGCCAAATAATTCGGCTGTGTTAGGCAGATTATATGCTACCGAACCTCCTTCATATTGCCCAAGAATCCACAGTCGTTTTTGCGCGTTCGAAATGGCGTAATGGTCTGCTTTCTCCAAAGCAGGAATGTCCGAAAATTGATTTTCTATCGAATGACTCTTAAGAAGAGAGATCAAATCTTGCTTATTATTCTTTAACTTGATCAATAAATCGGTTTCCAATACTCCATCGAACTTAATCTCTAGGTGCTCTCCCTTTAAGTTAATAGCCACATTATTCTCCTTCAATTCTGCAATAAGATCTTTCATGTATGTGTTTTTAACTATTGTTAGGATATCCTTTTATGGTACTCAATATCTAATGCTGAAAATTACCTGGCTGTGTTTTAAAATGGTAAACCTCTTCTCTTCAACGTAATGTAGTGATCTTCTAAATCTCAAAACATGACGCATCAAACCAACCTAAGACCAAAGCATGGAAGGTTATTAAACTATAAACCAAATAATTATACTAACTAATATAGAAGAGAAACATTGGGGTTAAATAAATTATGCATCCATAATTTATCATAAAAACACCATTATTGTCAGGGTTTACCATTTTTAGAGATTTTAAAAATGCTACGTTTTAATTGTCTGTACGATCTTTTTCGTCTTCGTTACCGAAGTCTCTCTCATTTGATGAAATATCATCATTCCCAAAGTTATACGATATTGCTAGTCTAACATATCGATTGCTCGGAAAACTCTGAAATTCTTGTTGAACCCCACTAATAATAGAGGTATAAACACCTCGACTTGAATTAAAAACATCGTCAACTCCCAAGCTCATTGAGCAGTTTTTGACCAATTGATCAAAACGGATCGCCATATCAAGACCATAGGTTTGTGACTTATCAAAAAGACGCTTTTTATTAGCAGAATCGTACCATAAATGTACTTGTCCTTTAATCCCTTTTTCCTTGTTGAAAGTAAAGGTATTGTTTGTGGAAGCGTATAACCTCAACCCATTTTGAATAACCGCTGTTACAGCATCATTCTCAATAGAAGATTCTGATCCTAGTACGTACAACAGATTGTTACTATTCCACCACGAAACGGGTTTGAATCCGTAAAACTCAGAAAAACCATAAATAAGTGTAGAATAATAGTTTTCATAGGTTACAATTGTTTCGTTCGTATCTGGATTAATTCCTGGAATAATGTCGAAACCATCTGTTATTGAATTCACAAATATGGTAGTCGATAACTTTCCTTTATAGGTATGTCCAATTTCAAAATTATTACTAAAAGAAGGCTGTAAAAATGGATTTCCTTCAGAATAACTGTTACTATTTGCATAATAACGCGCAGGGTTTAATACCGAAAAATCTGGTCGCTCAATCCTTCTTCCATAACTAAAGAACAAATTATTATTACTGTTGGGCTCAAAAGTGGTGTAAAAAGTAGGGAAAAACTCGGTGTAATCTATTTCGGTGGTTTGATTCACGGTCTCGGAAAACCCTGTTGTTTGGGTAGATTCCATTCTCACCCCAAGTTGTATATTCCATTTTTCATTAAACTCCTTAGATGCATTTACATATAAAGCTTGACTATTTTCATCGTATGCGAAAATATTGGACTGCAATGGATCAAAAACAGGAGTTCCAGTGATGGTATTGAAGTTCGCTGTATTATAATTAGATTCGGTAAAACTTAATTTACCTCCATAAGACAATCCCATAAATTCAATAGGGTGCTCTATATCAAGTCGCGCACTTAAATTCTTCACGTTTCGGTCTGTATTGATATTGTTCGCAAAGATCAAATTCAAAAATTCATCATCGGGTGTTACACTTCTGGTTCTAATATCACGTTTGTCATCAGTGTCAAACTCAAAGTAATCGAGATCTACCGAAATAAGTCTTCCAATTGTATCTAGCTTAGATTCGAAATGACCGTTTATTGAATGACTATACTTTTCATTATCAATTGCTCCATTACTGCGAAGAATTGAATCCAATACTGCTCCCGCATTAACCTCAACAGTACCTCTATCAATCTCATCTGGCAAACCAAATGTACCTAGGTATTGTACTCCAATTTTGGTGTTATCTGTTAAATTATAATCTAACATTAAACGTCCAGAGAGGTTCTCATCGCTATACTTTTGTTCTAGGTCTTGTGACCAAGTACCTTCCTCGAAGAAAACTTTGGACAACTGATTGTCTCGAGTTCGTCCAGTTATTGCATTTACGCTAAATGCCATGTTTAATCGATCCTTTCGGTAATTAAAACTATTATTCAATTTATAATTAGCATAGGTAGCTTGTGTATAGACAAAAGCAGTTCTATTCTTCCAGGAATTGTTTCTACCTTTCTTATAGACAATGTTTACGATACCGCTATTTCCTTCAGCTTCATACCTTGCAGGGGGATTAGTGATGATTTCAATTTCCTTGATATCATCTGCAGGAATAGAAGCTAAAAACGAGGCTAGATCATCTCCGGATAGTTGCAAAATCCTACCGTCTACCATTACTCTCATTTTACTTTTACCTATCATGGTAATTTGTCCTTGTTCTGTTACCAGCCCCGGAGCTACCTTAAGCGCGTCCATTGCATCACCACCAGAAGTCATTGGATTCTCTTCTATGTTAAACACCAAACGATCCACCTTTCTAGTAATCAACTTTTTTGCTGCGGTAATTGTAACTTCTCCTAAGGAAACTAAATCCTCCTGAAGTGTTATGTTGCCCAAAGCTAAATCACCGTCTACAACGATTTCTTTTTTGAAGTCAACATAACCCACATACGATATTGTCAAATTGTAGGTGCCTGAATCTTCGTTCAGTTCAAATTCTCCAGTTTCACTTGTAATTGATCCTTTGAGAAATTGTCCTTCTGCATCCATTAATAAAACGTTAGCAAAAGGAACTGGTCCGTAGTTATCCACTACGGTCCCCGTAATGGATCCTTGTGAAAAGCCTATAA
Organism: uncultured Flavobacteriaceae bacterium; assembly: GCA_947495135.1. Lineage (GTDB taxonomy): Bacteria > Bacteroidota > Bacteroidia > Flavobacteriales > Flavobacteriaceae > Aureisphaera. Next base: position 358,784 of record CANLXN010000001.1, on the reverse strand, counting down.
AAGGCATCAGAAGTAATACTAAAATCTTTAAATTTTTCATTGTTTTGTTTGTTATATTCATTTTTACGTACTGGTTCATATTTCTTTATTTAAAGAATGCTTTCAATTGGTTTTATCAATAGTTCACTACTTGTAAACCTGTTTAGGTCTACCGTAGAGAAATGATCATTGTAAATTTGCTTAGTGGTGGCTAATTCGATTTCAACGGCGTTCTCAAAAACAACACACGTTAAATTGGATGTTTGCCTTCCAACCGCCTCTTTTACATGTACCATCGTTTCACTCGTGAAATTCTCGAGGTTAAACTGCTCACCTATTTTAAGTTGAACATTTAATTTTCCAAGAATACTGTCGCTGATATCAATGTTATGCTTGTTCTTAAAATCTTCCTTGATCACCTCAAACGGAATCTTCTGATGAAGACGAGCCGTTAGATATTCTTCATATATTTTATGAATGTCTTCCTTTGAAATATCATTCATAACGGAAGAGACTGGCAGAGGTATTAGATTATTTACAACACCTAAAACATTAGCTATTTCAATAGTTTCGTTCGATTCTTCTCTCCCATTCACCAGGATGTTTAAAACACCTTCCTTACCGTTACTTAGTTTTGAAAGAATGGATTGATGAATTCCGGCAAACAAGACAGACATTGGAACTTCCAATTCTTGCGCTTGCTCCTTTAATTGTATGAAATCATCTCCTGCGATTATCCTTTTCTGAATAACACACTCATTAGTTGCATTAGATTCTAGATTGAAACTCTGTTCCCAATTGATCCGTTCCAAACTGTCCATCCAAAATTCTCTTTGCTGAATGCCCTCCTCTGAACTCAGAAACTGTTGCTGCCAACTTGTATAATCAAAATTGGAAACATAGTTGGTATTCAGAGTCGTATTAGTAAAGAATCTTTCCATGTTTTTAGCGATCACTGTATTGCTGTAATCGTCTGTTATTGCATGACTAATAGCCGTGAATAAATAAGCAGTATTGGCATTATTCTGATCTTTTAAAAGGTATAGTCTAATTAATGCACCACCGTCTAATAAGGAGAAGGGTGCATCAAAAAATGATGACATGTTTTCCTCTAGCTTTGAAAGCAGACTAGGGTCATAACTTTCTTGTATCTGTATATCCAATTTCACATCGGAGGCCGCGAATAAACGTTGCCAAGTAACACCTTCATTCAATTCGAACCCAAGTCTAAGAACTGGATAGTGTTCAAGAAAAGATCTAAATTGCTTTTCAAAAGTGTCTTCCGAAAAATTAGATATAGTGATAGGGCTAATGCGTCCATGACTGTAAACATTTTGCATTTCTAACAACTGATTTTTAGACACTTCCATTAAATTGGCAGTGGACTTAAGACCCGTTGTTTTTGACAATTGCGTTGCAAAACCACCAGCCTTATCAGATTTTGATTCGAAATTCGTAATCTTTTTAGCTATATCTTCAATAACCAGATTGCGTAAAATATCGTTTACCTTTAACTGATAGCCCTGTTGCTTAAGCTGAGAAATTACTTGTATTATTTTGATCGAATCTCCACCTAAACTGAAGAAATTATCAGTCATACTTACTTCATCTCGCTTCAAAATACTTTTACATATCTCCACAAGAACTTCTTCATTTTCATTTCTTGGAAGTACACATTGAGCTTGTGCTCCATTATGCTCTATTGGTAATGAAAGAAGAGCATTTTTATCCACCTTACTGTTGGGAGTAAGTGGCAAAACATCCAATTGCATGAAATAACTCGGAATCATATAATCTGGTAAACTACTTGCCAAATAAGTTCGCAGGTTATTCAGACTTTCATTTAGATTTGGTGCCATATATGCAACCAACTCATTAACACCTGTAATATCATCTCTTGCTATTACTACCGCTTCCTTTACTCCTTCTTTCTTTTGTAATTGATATTCGATCTCACCCAACTCAATGCGGTGCCCCCGAATCTTAACTTGATGATCGTTTCTTCCTACATAATGAAGTACGCCGTCCCGATCTATTTTACCTACGTCACCAGTTCTATACATTCGCTCTCCTTCAATAAATGGATTCTCGATAAACTTTTGACTGGTCAAATCTGGATTGTTATAGTATCCTCTACCTACTCCTATTCCAGCCACACAAATTTCTCCTTCTACGTTTTTTCCGACTAATTCTAAATCTTGATTCAAAATATAGACGGACATATTTCTAATAGGCTTTCCGATAGGAATGAGGCCAGAAGGTGCAGTCTCTAATACGTGCAAACTAGCATCATCGGCCACTTCAGCCGGGCCATAACAATTAACAAACTTTATGTGTGGATATCTTTCAAACCAAATTTCTATTAGTTTTTTATTTGCTGCTTCTCCGGTGTTGGCTAAATATGAAAGCTGCTCAAAATAATTTTCTTCTTGCAACTCATCCTCTTCTAACAAGGTTTTTAAATAACTAGGCACCGTCTGTAAAACTGTTACCCTGTCTTTAGCCAATCGCTTCAAAAATTGCTCTGGATTAAGCACTACGTCTTTACTAAATATAGTAGTTGTTCCTCCAACAATTAGCGCGTTTAGCATCTGCCAAACCGATACATCAAAAGTGCTTGGCGCATTCTGAACGATCACACTCTTTTCATTTAAATCAAACTTTTCTACACCCGCATATAAATGATTTAGCAGGGCCGAATGTTCTATCATTACTCCTTTCGGTTTTCCTGTAGATCCCGAAGTATATAAAACATAAGCCAAATCTGATCCCGTCATCGCTACGCGAGAAAACGGAGGCTGATTCTCGTCTAACTCTTCTTTGAAATTATTGATAAAATCCTGCTCTATTACATGATTACACTGGCTATTTTCGAGTAAGTAATCGATTCTGCCTTGAGGATAGCTTGGATCTATTGGTAAGTAAGCTCCACCAATTTTAAAAATAGCAATCATACTAATCAATAACCAAGGGTCGCGAGCAACGTTTACCCCTACAATTTCCTCTCTTTCAAGACCTAAGGACTCCAAATAAAATGCAAGAGCGTCTGAGTATCTATTTAACTCTTCATAGGTGTATGTTTCATCTCCGTAAATTACAGCAACTTGATGCGGTGTATTTTGCACCTGAGTTTCGAACAAATTCACGAAGGTTTCGTCCAAATCAAAAGGAACATTTGTGTTATTCAAAGAAATCACTAGTTCTTCTTGCTCTGCCATTGGCAGATGACTAAACTCAACTAAGTCCTCATTAGGATACGCACAAAATTGTTCGATTAAGTTGTTTAGATGACTTTTCATTCCTTCTATCGCCTGCCCATCGTGTACTTTATTATTGAACTCAAACGTAACCGACATAGAATTAGGTTGTGCCGATACCGAAAGATTTAAATCGTAATTGGTTTGTTCAAAAACATTAATGTCTTTAATTCTCATTTCAGTTTGACTTCCAACATCTTCAGTTAAATCTTCGCTTGTAGAAGTTTTTGAAGACTGTGTTCCAAAAATCATAATGTGATTAATTAAATCCATCCCCATTTCACTTTGAGACTGAATTTCAGATAAGCTCAAATAATGATTCGCTGTACTCGCAACCGCATTGTTGTGCACATTTCTGAGTAAGGTCATTGGCGTCATTAGATTATCATACGAAATACGAACAGGAATTGTATTAATAAAAAGTCCGATCATATCCTCAATACCATCTACTTCTGGTGGTCTTCCTGAAACCACTAAACCAAATACAACATCGTTTGTATTGTTGTATTTAGACAGTAGATATCCCCACATCGTTTGCATAAACGTGTTATGAGTAATACCCGCGCTCGCACATAGTTCATTAATACCTTTACAAGTCTCTTGAGATATCTCCAATGTAGATTTTTGAATTACCGCATGCTGCAAACCAATATCTGCATCCTTGATTTTAGAAGGAACCTGGGTTGCCGTATTGTAATTTTCCAAATAACTTTTCCAATAGTCCACAGACTCGTTAATATCAAGCCCCTTTATCCATTTAATGTAATTGGAATATGGTTTTGGAGTAGGCAATTGGATCTGAAGTCCTTTTGAAACTGCGTTTAAAATCTGATAAAATTCATTGATTAATAAATTTAAGCACCATCCATCTGTAAGAATGTGGTGATGACTCCAAATAAATTCAAAATTATCGTTACCTGTATCTAGGACGGTAAGTCTCATTTGAGATTTACTGTCTAAATTAAAGCCAGTACTCCTGTCATTTTCCTTAATGCTTTCAATGTTTGTAGTATTATTTTCTTTTTCTGAAAGTTTCACATATTGAAAATTGCTTTCAACATTTTTATACACTACTTGAAGTAAAGTTCCGGCGTAACTGTTCGTAAAACCAGTTCGCAGAATAGCGTGTCGATTAATCAATTTACTAAATGCTTCCTTTACAAACTCCATATTTAAATTTGGAATTTCTATGTTGTAAGACATTTGCTCGAAATAGCTTGAAGATGCTGGATTTGCTAGCCAATGATAATACAAACCGTATTGAAGCGGCGACAATTCGTATACATCTTCTACATTTTTCTCTGCATTTATTTCTTCAAGCTCTTCAGTGCTAAGACCTTTAAATGTGAGTTCCGAAGAAGTTAAATATTCATTTCTATCTACAGATAAATCTGCAATTAGAAGTTCCAAATTGCTCTGGTAAGCTTCCATTAATTGGTGGATGGTCTTCGTTGAATTTAATTCAGAATTGTACGAAATTGATAGGGTTAGTTGATTAGAAACTAACATCCCGTTAATACTAAACAGCGTGTCACTATTATTTTCTGTAGCCACCATTGCGCCAATAGAATCTGAAGAATGACGCAACGCAACAGACTCAGATTGGTTGGCGTCATCGCCAAAATCTCCTAAATAATTAAACGTAATTGTAGGATTAATTTCATTTAGCTCATTAGTACTTAAATACTTAATAATGCCATATCCAATTCCCTTTGTAGGTATTTTTCTAAGGGCATCCTTTGTTTCAATCAATGCCGTTCTGTGATCTGCATTTGTAACCTTTAATACAAAAGGATACGTAGACGTAAACCAGCCTACGGTTCTGCTAATATCCAGTCCTTCAATTATATCTTCTCGACCATGGCCTTCCATTTTAAGCACCGTTTCTTCAATCCCGAAAGCGTCTCTAATTGCTAATCCTAAACAAGACAGTAAGACATCGTTGATTTCCGTTTTGTATACTTTTGGAACCTTGGTTTGTAGTAATTCTGTAGTCTCTTGGTCCAAAGTAAATGACACTTCAGCATTTAAATTATACCCTCCATTGTCACTTTCCTCTTCACCTGGGAAACTAGCCACCGATCTATTGCAGACCTCTAGCCAATACGCTCCTTCATTTGAATTCTGAAGGTTTTGAGCATAGTTATGTTGCTTTTCGCTCCACAGCTGAAAAGAATCTGTTTTAAGTGGTAATGTTGGTTTTTCTCCTTTGGTATAACCATCAAAAAGCAGGGCTAAATCTTCCAATAATATTCTCCAAGAAACACCATCAATCACTAAGTGATGTGCAATTAATGCCAATCGATCTCCATCTGCTAAACGAAAATGTGCTACTCTAAAAATAGGACCATTCTCCAAATTGCAGCTCGCCTGTAGTTCGCCTCCAATTTGTTCCATTTCTAAAAGCCCATCCTTTGATGAACTTAGATCATAAAATTCGACGATATTATTTACTTCAATCTGTCCTTCATTGTATTGTGTCCATACTCCGTTCTCTTCTGCATACACCATACGCAAAGCATCGTGATGATTTACTAAATGAGTAATTACTTGAGATAATATTTGCGAATCCAATGGTTGCTCGCTTTGAAGCAAAATAGACTGGTTATAATGTTCCTTTACAGGTACCTCTTCGAAAAACCAATTCTGAATCGGTGTTAACAAGACATTTCCTTCTACTGGAGCCTGATCAATTATCCGCATCTCCAGTTCTAACAGTTGCGCTAGTTCTTCCAATACGGGAGTATTTAGAATCTGTTCGATTTTAAGTTTATACCCTTGCTGTCTAAGTCGAGAGACTAATTGTATAGACTTAATTGAATCTCCACCTAAATTATAGAAGCTATCTTTTACTCCTATCTGGGATCGATTCAATACAGTCTCCAAAACTTCAATTAAAACTTTCTCCTCTTTCGTTTGCGGTGCAATATATTCTTCAACAATTAGATCTAATGCCGTTACTGCCGGCAATTGATCTCTATCAACTTTTCCATTATTATTAATAGGAATAGAGTCAATTTCTACATAGTAGCTTGGTACCATATAGCTCGGTAATTCCTTGCTAATAGTATTTCTAACTTCTCTCTTATCTATTGGACCATTCCCCAATAAATAAGCCGTTAAAAACTGATTTTCTTTTTCTTTTTTAGCTGTTACAACAGCTTGGTCAATTACCTCTTGTTTTAGAATAACTTTTTCAATTTCTTCTAATTCGATTCGGTGTCCGTTAATTTTTACTTGGTGATCTATTCTTCCAAGAAAAACGATATTGCCATCTTCCAGCTGCTTACATAAATCCCCTGTTCGGTATAAAGTAGCTCCTTCTTTGAAGGGGTGAGAAATAAATTTTTCTTCCGTAAGTTCGGGTCTGTTCAGATATCCTCTAGATAAACCTCTTCCTCCAATATACAATTCGCCCACAACACCTTTTGGCTGAAGGGCTTGGTTTTCATCTAAAATGAAAAGATCTGCGTTGTAAATTGGACGCCCAATGGGTAAGTTTTCCGCGAAGAAATCATAATTATTTTGATCTACATTATATACGCAAATACCAACAGTACTCTCGGTTGGGCCGTATTCATTAATTACATAAACATCAGATTCTTTAACAATTCGTTCAATATGACTCAAATCTGGTTTCTCACCTCCCGTCAAAATAAAACGTAGGGCGTTACCTTTAAGTAGTTGAGTGGCTTCATCTGTATTAAAGAGTAAATTCAAATAAGCCGGAGTTCCTTTGAAGAATGTTATATTATTTTCGGTAATATATGTCACTACCTCGCTCGGTATTTTAATCAAATCGTTACTTAAAACATGCAGTGTTCCTCCATTAAGTATAGGTCCAAACAAACAAGTTAGCGTCCCATCAAAGGAGATACTTGAGTTTAGAACGCTACTGTCCTTTGCCGTAATCTGGTTGGCTTCTTTTAGCCAATTATTATAATTAACAAAGGAGACGTGATTAATTTGAACTCCTTTTGGTTTTCCAGTAGATCCTGAAGTATAAATAACATACGCCAAATCACTGGATATTGTTTTAGTTTGTAAGGAAGCTGGTGAATAATTTAAAACACAGCTCTTAATTTTTTCCAATTCAGCACTATCAATGTTAACATTGCACTGGCTATCTTCTTTGATATAGGCAATTCTATCTTTAGGGTTATCTATATCAATTGGAATAAATGCGCCACCCGTCTTTAAAACAGCTAGCATTGCTACCATAGTCCATTCACAATTTGGAAAGTTTACCCCTACCAATTTATTAGCACCTACTTGGTACTCTTCTCGAAGATAATTTGCCAAACGATTCGACAATACATCTAATTCACTATATGTTAATGACGTATTCCCAAAGACAATTGCCTCGTTATTAGGTACTAATTTTACTTGACTCATAAACACATCGATCATGGTCTGATCTGTAGTGTGCGAAGTCTTTGTATCATTAAATCCAACAATTAGTTCCTGTTTTTCATTTTCAGTTAAGAAATCTACCGCTCCAATTGGTCTATCAGATTCTAAGAGAAGTGCACTAGTCAACTGCTTGAAATGGGTGATTAAACCTTCAATCATTTCAGTTTCATATACAGAAGTGTTGAATTTCACATCCACGCTCAGTCCCCCATTATCCTCTTCCACATTCAGTAATAAATCGAACTTAGAAATACAGTCCCCTAGATCTTGAATGCTTGTATAATCAATATCATTTCTATTTGAACTAGCACCATTCTCTCCAATGTTCTGTAGTACAAGAAAAATATCAAATAAAGGGTTTCTACTCGTGTCCTTAGAAATATCGAGGTCGCTTACCAATTTATCGAAAGGATATTCTTGATATTTATAAGCAGAAAGCGTCGAATCTTTTACACTTCTAAAAAATTCTAAAAAGGTTTGTCCTCCATCTATTTCATTTAAAATAGGCAAGGTATTTACGTAAAAACCTAATTGATCTTTAAGATCTGTATGCTCTCTCCCTGAAACAGGTGAGCCTAGTATTATCTGCTTCTGTCCAGAATACTTGTACAACAATACATTCCAAAGTGCTAAGATTCCCATAAAGAGACTGCCTTTTTCCTTCTGGCAAAAATCTTTAAGTGCTGCTGTTGTCTCTGGAGATAAGTACGTCTTAAGATTCTTACCAGCAAAGCTCATTACCTTAGGTCTTTTTAAAGAGGTGGGTAAATCTACAACTGGTAAATCTCCACTTAATCTAGTGGTCCAGAATTCTTTATGCTCCCCATAATTACCCAATTCTATTTCGTTACATTGCCATTGGGCAAAATCCTTGTATTGAATTTTCAATTCTGGCAATTGTGGTTCTTTTCCTAATTTTTCGGCCGTATAAATCTCTAAAACTTCCTTCTGTATAAGATCCATCGACCAACCATCACTTATGATGTGATGCATATTATAGTACAACAGGAATTCATTATTCGATACTTTGAAAAGACTAAAACGCAATAATGGACCTTTGGCAAGATCAAAAGCAGTGCTCGCATCCTTCTCTAAAAGTTCTGTGATAAACCCTTGCTTATCATCTGCCTCTGTGACATCTACATAAGAGAATGGTAATTCGAAATCCTCAATGGGCAATACCCATTGCATCACTTCTCCCGTTTCATTTTCTCTAAAGACCGTTCTAAGAATTTCATGTCTATTGATTACACCTGAAATAGCATCTTTAAACCTTTCTACCTCTCCCTCAAGTTCTAAATGAATAGTTGCTGGCATATTGTAAGCAACAGAAGCCTCCTGAGATTGACTTATGCTCCATAATCGCAACTGTCCAGGTGAAAGTACATAACCGTTATCCGAAGTAACGGATCCTATTTCCTTTTGCGATTCTTCACTTTTAAGAAACTCAATTAAAAGTTCTTTGTTCTGCTTGATTACGTCTATAAGCTCCGCAGGAATTTTCTCTTGGAAAGAAACAATTTCGAGGTTGTTTCCATTTAGAGAAAGCTCCACCTGGTTCTCACGAAGCATCTTGAAAATATTATTTATTTCTTTAATCATGTCTTAAAAATTTATAGAATCTAAAATCTAATTGATAGGATCGTTGGTGCGAATGAAAAGCCACTGGCTTCACATTTGGTTTACTTAATTATAGGGAATGGTTGTGCTACTCTAGGTAAGTGTGCCTTAGTAAGCCATTGTTTTTTCTGCTTTATTTTTTTCGATAAAGTTGACAGATGCCGTTCCTTTAAAGCGGAAATCACTGTCACCTTTTACTTTGAGCTCTATTTTATTATTTGCAGTAATACGGGCGCTGCTATCCCCTGAAAGCTCAGCCTCTAAATCGTTGGCCACTAGATCGTAGCTTTCAAACTTACTATCGCCAGAAACTCTTAACTTCAACGAATGGATTTTTCCACTCAAATCGATCACTGAATCGTCTTTAACAATGACTTCACCCAGAATACTATTTACCGATCCAATGAAAGAACTGTCTCCCTTAAGTTGAACTCTAAAATATTCTGTGTTTAGCTCAGAATATAGTTTGACATTGGAATCACTTTTAATCTCAAATTCTGAAAATGACGGAGTAGTGATGTAGATATTTGAAACTTCCTTTCCTCTAAGCATTAAATTCTTAGTTTTTTCTATTACCAACGTATTATCAACATATTTAAGCTTAATATGATCGTGTAGGTTGCGGTTGGCCTCAATAGATATTTCCGAATTTGTATCAGAAAAATAGATAAAGAGATTAAAATCATCCGACACTTTCAGCTTAGAAAAAGCTTGATGGTCGCGTTGTTGTCTTGTGATTTTTGAATTTAGTTTTATATTATTAAAGGACATGACGTTTAGTTTTAAATTAATAACTGTTGAATAATGTTCCCTTCGCTGAGGAAACGCTGTCGATATGAGTTTATCGACTTAATTGGTTAGAACCGCGGCTGGCTCCAATTCGTAAATGGCTTGTTCCAATTTGTTTAAACCATTGATTAACTCTTGCTCGTTAATAGTGAGTGCTGGAAGTAGTTTAATCACATGACCAAAGTTTCCACAGGTTTCTACAATCATTCCGCGCTCGAAAAGTTTTCTCGAAATACCACTTGCAATTTCTCCCGATTCGAACTCAAGTCCCCATACCATACCCAATCCTCTAATAGCCTTAACTGCTGTGGAATAGACATTTAACTCAGAAAGTCGTTCTTCAATAATCTGACCTTTGTTTTTGATATTGTCTATGAAGTTTTGATCATCCCAATACTCCAAGGCTTTCGTAGCACCACAAAGCGCTAAGTTATTAGCTCTAAAAGTTCCATTGTGTTCGCCAGGTTGCCATATATCCAACTCTGGTTTGATGAGAACTAGCGCTAAGGGAATTCCAAATCCGCTAATAGACTTTGAAAGCAATACAATATCTGGAGTAATTCCAGCTCTTTCGAAACTAAAGAAGTTTCCAGTTCTACCACACCCAACTTGAATATCATCTACAATCAATAATATCCCATGTTTATTCGCAAATTCTTGTAATTGAACCAACCACTTTTCGCCGGCGATACGAATTCCTCCTTCGGCCTGAATCGTTTCTAGAATAATTGCTGCAGGAAGTGGATTCCCAGATCCTTTGGTGGCAATCATTTTCGATAAATATTCCATGGTATCCACATTAGGCCCTAAGTATCCATCGAATGGAAAGAATAAAATGTCTTGAGATGGAATATCGTTGTGCTTCTTTTCCTGACTCCCTGATAATGCTAAAGAAGAAGCCGTCATACCGTGAAAGGAATTAGAAAAAGAAAGTATTCGCGATCTCTTCGTTACTTTACGTGCCAATTTAATTGCAGCTTCTACCGCGTTGGTGCCTGTGGGTCCAGAAAACTGTATTTTATAGTCAAGATTTCGAGGTTTTAAAATGGTATTATTGAACTTATTTAAAAATTTCAATTTTACCTCCGTATCCATATCCAGACAATGTAACGGAGCATCCGATTCTAAAAATTCCATAATTCCGCTTTTAAGATGCTCATTATTATGACCGTAATTGAGCGCTCCAGCACCGCTAAAAAAATCGATATATTCAATACCTTTATGGTCTCTTAATGTGCTGTTTTTTGCATAGTTAAATACGGTTGGAAAAGATTTTGAATATCCACTTACGTTAGATTCATTGTTCGCTGTTTTCATAATTTATACTTTTAATTTTCTGACTGCTTTACTGATTTGCATCCGCAAGGAAATTGCTCAAAAAGTATTTGAGCATTCGCTAACGGCTTGATGAGTTCAATAAAACATGAACTGTTATACTTATTTGATTATGTCTATAAGAAGAGCATTAAATAGTGATTGAAGTACTTTTCTGCTTCTTATTCTGTAGGCTTTTCAGATTGAGCATTATTTCAATTTTATCGGATAGGGCCTTGATATTCGGGTTTTTAAAGAAATCCTCAATGCTCATTTCAAAACCATGCGACTTGTGCATTTGTTTTAATAAGGTCATCGCTTTTAATGAATCTCCTCCTAATTCGAAAAAATTATCAGTAATTCCAATTTCACTATAACCAAAGAAAGCTTTCCAGATTTCAGTAATTTCTATTTCATATTGGGATTTCGCCGGAACATAATTAGATTTTACGGTAGGTCTTTCAATCGCTTCTGCCTCGGTGATCTCTTCTTCAACTTGAGGTGCTAATTGTATCTTCAACATTTCATTGGGATCCTTTGCCGAAACGATAACCTGAGGTAAATCACCAATTTTAAAAGAGTTTTCGAGTACAGTGATCAACTTATCATGACTCACTCGTTGTTTAGCAATTCCATCGAGGTTAACCACGAACCAATTCTTTAGTTCGTCTCTTTTATCGGTAACAAACTTATCGACAAAACTATTAGCTACTACATAGGCTCCATAGGTTAATCCACCAAGGATGGTTGACAAACTAGATGTAATCCACACAAAATCAAGATTGTGATTCTTAAAAACTTCATAAACATTAATGGTTCCATTAATCTTTGGATCAAATTGTTGAACAGCAATTTCTGATGTTAGATTTTCTACTGGCTTGTAAGTTTCTCCTTGAATATTACCGGCAGCATGAATAACTCCCGCAATTGAACCATAGGTCTCTTCAATCTGTTGAATCGCTTTTGAAAAAGCGTCGTAGTCCGACACATCTGCGCTCGCATAAAAGATATTCGGATTAGAATTTCGTAACTCCTTTAGCTGGTTTATTCTATTAACCATACCTTCATTTGTATCCTCATCATTGAGATAGAAATTCCAGTCTACTTCCATAGGAATTTCACTTCGTCCCATCAAAATAACTGTCGCGTTATATTTGCTGCACAAGTGTTTTGCCAACACTTTTCCTACAACTCCCATTCCACCAGTAATTATATAGACCTTATCCTGTTTTAGGTAATCGGCTTGTAATTCTTCAGATAAATCGACGGCAAGATTTTCGAAAAACTCTGTCCATCTGGAACCATGTCGGTATGCCACCTTACGATCCTGAAAATTGAACTTTAGTTCGTCAATAATTGCAGATAAGAATGAAGTACTCTCAAAGTTATTTTCTTCACTTATGTCTATAGTGCTTGAGAAAATTATTGGATTTTCCTGTGCACAGATATCTAAAATTTTAACGGTAGTAAGCATTCCCACATTCATCTTTTCGTATCCAAGAATTGCTTCATTACATTCGTTTAAGACCGTTATTTTTTTCTTATTGTCTGGGTAATGTTTTAATAAACTTTCGCATAAAGCCTGCAAGACCATAAAGGCTGAGACCATTTCTTCTTGTTCACTTCCTTCAAAGTTCCAGTTATATATAACTTGATCAACCACTATTCCATTTGCTTCCAAATTCGAAAACAAGCTAAAAAAGTCTTCTTTGTTCTTAGGATTAATCTTATAATTAGTTTGGTTTTCTACTTTGTAACTTGCGTTTTTATCCACCGTAATTACGGTATTCCCATTGGCCTTTAATTGGTTTATTAGCGGTGTACTAATTTTAGTGTTTTCAGAAAAAACCAAATATGTAAGAGGTTCATCACTATTAATCTCTGTTTTCTGAACTACCGATTTCTTCCAGTTTGGAATATAAAACCATTGATCGAAAGGCTTTACTCCATCTTTCGTCATAGAACTATTTGCTAATTCCTGAAATGGTTCTACCTTAAAATTCAATGGGTAGCTATCAAAACAATAGGTAGGTATACTAATCGTGTTTCTAACTTCATCTGCATAGTAGGATTCCCAATTAATATCAACACCTGTAGCCCATAGTTCTCCTAAGGCTGTGGTTAATTTTTTATTGTCGTTATCACTTTCTCTTGGATGTCTTAATAAATTAATAGTATTATTAAACTTAGAATACGCTTGATGTTGCTTGCAGAAAGTTGACAGAACAGTTCCTGGTCCTATTTCTATAAAGACAGTGTTTCCTCTTGTTAGCAATGAACCTATTCCTGCTTGAAACTTCACTGTCTCTCGCAGGTGCTTTGTCCAATATGCCGGTGAGGTTGCATTTTCTTCTGAAATTTCCTTCCCGGATATATTCGATATAAATGGAATTCTAGGTGCCAAAAGATGTATCTGTTCTAACTCCTTAGTATATTCCTCCAACATCTCATCCATCATTTCCGAATGAAAGGCATGTGATGTTTTTAGTTTAGAAAAAGCGATTTCCTTAGATTCTAGTAAGCGTACAAAACGTTCAATTAGTTCGTCCCTTCCAGAAACGACACAAGAGCTGGCGGTATTAATTCCTGCGATAGACAATCCATCCGGAAGTATTGCTGTTACTTCTTCTGCCGATATACCAACCGCTAACATAGAACCTTTTTCAAGGTCACTCATTAATTGAGCCCGTTTTGAAAGTAGTTTGAGTCCTTCTTCCAGTGTAAACACTCCTGCAACACAAGCTGCGGTATATTCGCCCAAGCTATGACCAATCATCGCACTTGGTTGAACACCCCATTGCATCATCATCTTAGCCAGTGCGTATTCTACTAAAAACAATAAAGGTTGGGTATATAACGTATTATTAATTCGATTTGGATCCACCTGGTCATCTACCGAATAACCCAAAACAGCCGCGTAATCTTCACCAGTTAACTTGTTAAGACTCTCTAACCCACGATCCATAATTTCTTTAAAAAATGGCTCCTGATTATATATATCTCTGGCCATTTCGAAATATTGACTTCCTTGTCCTGGAAACATAAATACTACACTCGCGTTTAAATCTTCCTTTAAACGATTGCCCTCCTGTTCTTTTCTTTCAATCAACGTCCCACTTGCATCTTCGCTACTACTAGCAACTACAAAATCACGGTATTTAAAAGTTCTTCTTCCTGTTTTTAAGGTATAGGCTATGTCACTCAGTTCATCCGTACTTTGTTCGATAAATTGAGTTAGTTTATCATTGTAATTTTTAACAGCATTAGCGGTTTTTCCAGAATATGGCAAAAGCTGATACAATCTGGAATCACTCCCTTTTTCAACTGCTGGTGCTTCTTCCATAATAACATGGACGTTCGTCCCTCCTATTCCTAAACTATTAATCCCTGCTCGAAGAGGGTATTCATCTCCTGCCGACCATCTTTGAACTTCGCTGTTTACATAAAACGGTCCTTTATCGAAATTAATTTCTGGGTTTGGTGTCTCAAAATGTAAGGTTGGAGGAATCATTTTATGTTCCAGTGCCAAAGACGTTTTAATGAGTCCTGCCACTCCAGCTGCCGTATCTAAGTGTCCAAGGTTCGTTTTAACCGAACCAATTGCGCATTTATGTTCTGTGTTATGGTCAAAAACTTTGTTCAACGTATTCACCTCAATAGGATCTCCCAATCTCGTTCCGGTACCATGTGCTTCAACGTAAGAAATACTTTCTGTAGGTATTTTCGAGAAATTCAGTGCTTGCTTAATACAATCGTATTGACCTGCAACACTTGGCGCCGTGTAACCTACTTTTCTTTGTCCGTCGTTGTTAGCTGCAGATGCCTTAATTACTCCATAAATATGATCTCTATCATTTATAGCGTCTTCCAACCTTTTTAGTACAACCATTCCTCCACCCTGACCTTCAAAAGTCCCAGAGCAATCTTCGTCGAAGGTTCTACAACGTCCATCTTTGGAACCAATCATTCCTTCCTGAAAAAAGTAAGAAGTATTCTTTTCTGTATTCAATTTTACGCCACCAGCCATTGCCACTGTGCATTCTCTCATCAATAAGCTTCTACAGGCCATATGGACAGCAAACAAGGAGCTAGAACAAGCAGTGTCCACAATTGCACTTGGTCCTTGCAGATTCAATTTATACGAAATGAGCGTGCTAATATTGCTTCTATTCATAATATGAGATGCGTAAAACGAATCTACATTTGGGTTAGGATTCATCATACCATGTGCCATCCAGTTCAGATTTTCTGAAGCCGCCAAATACAAACCAATTTTCTTCTTATAAGACAATGGATCACAACCAGCATCTTCTAATGCCAACCATGTTTGCTCGTGAAGTAATCTAATTTGAGGATCCATTAAATTAGCTTCCTCTTTTGTGTATCCGAAAAATGCATAATCGAAAGAATCTGTACCATTTACATGTGAATTTAGCTTGATGTAATTTGGATCTTCAATAGTGCTTTGCTCAACACCCATTTGAAGTAACTCCTCATCGGTATATAATTCCAGTAAATTAGTACCTTCTTTTAGGTTATTCCAAAACTCCTTTGGTGAATTAGAGTTCGAAAATTTGCAAGAAATACCGATAACGGCGATATCTTTTTTTGTTGAATTATTTTTCATTGTTCTATAGTTTTATAAACTGTCATTTAAACGTGTTGCAGCAGTAAGTTAGAAGTTGTGCTATATTAAAGGGAGGTAAAGCCTCCCTTCAATATCATAGATTTATAACCATCCTATCACATTATTCATAGAAAGGGTCTAAACATTCCATTCGTTCACCAAGCGGATTGACCATCCATTTTTTACATCCAGCTCCTCCTTTAACAGTTTTCTGCTGATCCTTTGTAAGGACATTCACACCTGGAATATTTAATATTTGCTTCAACATATTATTAAAATTTAAAATTGAACTTTGTCATCAACAATTAAAGACACTGACAACTTCTGTCTGCTCTTGCAAGAGTATGCTATGGTTTTTTTGAAGGCTACTTCTGAAACTCCCGCTTCATCCTTAAATGGAGCGATACTATCATAAAAAATGCTTTAGGAATAGGCGCGGTATTAATTTTCAATGCAATCTAGGAAGTCATCTATTTCTTCTGAAATATTTAAGTCTTCCAAAATTTCTTCTACCGAAATGGAATTGTTGTCCAGTACATTTGTTACAAATTCGTTGATACTTGGAAACTCAAAAAAGGAAGTGATTTTCACCTCTGTTTCGAACTCCATATTTACCAAAGTACCTAGCTTAAATAATTTTAAGGAATTCATTCCTAGATCAAAAAAGTTATTGAAAACACCTATGGTACTTACATCCCTTTTCAAAACCTTGGCAAGAATTTCGGTCATTTTTACTTCAGAATCGTTTCTAGCCGTAATGTATTCTTCGGCGCTAACTAAATCCAATGATTTAGGATGTGGCAGTCCTTTTCTATCAATTTTTCCATTTGGAGTTAACGGTAATTTTTCGAGTTGAATGTAGTACCGTGGCACCATATAAAATGGCATTCTTGAATTTGCATACTCTCGCAATTCACCTGTATCCAATTTTTCATTCGATTCAAAATAAACTGCTAATTCCATAAGTCCGTCGTCATTTTTATGTGCCAAGACTACGGTATCTTCTATTGCAGCTTTATCTAGAAAGTAATGTTCAATCTCTCCAAGTTCAATTCGATGTCCGTTTACTTTAACCTGATTGTCTTTTCTATCGATAAATTCTACGATGTTTTCGCCATTTATCTTTCCAAGATCTCCTGTCCTATATAAACGTTCACCCTCCTTATATGGATGTGGAACAAATTTTTCTTTGGTAAGCTCTGGTCTATTTAGGTACCCTGGGGACAATCCAATTCCAGATACACATATTTCGCCCACAACTCCTTTTGCACATAAATTGAGTTGATCATCCAAGATGTACAAACTCATATTATCGATTGTTGTGCCTACTGGTACCGTTACTCCTTTTGGTTCGGTCTGCATTTTAAACAAGGTCACATCGTCTGATGCTTCTGCCGGTCCATATGCATTAACCAATGTAATATCTGGATACTCATTAAACCATCTTGAAACCAACTCCTTGCTCACTGCTTCCCCAGTAACTAATAAATATTGTAAATCTATTAACGATTGTTTCCCTAGTTCTTTTTCAGTATCCAAAAGCTCTTTTAAATAGCTAGGAACTGCCTGCAGAATAGTTGTGTTTTCTCCTTCTAGACGCTCCAAGAAAAGTCTTGTATTGAGGACTGTTTCCTGGTTGTATATACTTGTCGTGCCTCCAACAATCAAACTATTTAAAAGTTGCCATACTGAGATATCAAAAGTATATGGCGCATTTTGAACAATAACACTATCGGCGTTCAAAGAAAGTTCTCTCTGCATTGCGTAGAGGTGATTCATCATCCCAATATGTTCTATCATCACTCCCTTTGGATGACCTGTAGACCCAGAAGTATAAATTACATAAGCTAAGTCTTTTGGGCCTACTATTTCAGCGGTAAATTGTGGCGAAATAATTGATTCCTTTTCTCTAAATGCTTTTAAAACACTGTCATCGATGATGTGGTTGCACTTACTATCGTTCAAAATATATTGTTTGCGATCTTCAGGATAGGATGGATCTACTGGAATGTAGGTACAACCTAGCTTAAATATGGCCAAAATACTCAACAACAACGATGTATCTCGCTCGGTATTGATTACTACAAAATCTGCTTTCTCTAATTTAAATTGTTGTTTGAGATAACTAGCAAACTTGTTAGATAATTCGTCTAACTCTCTATAACTCGTTGCAATGTCTGTTCCCTGAACAGCTATCTTGTTCGGAGTTAATGCAACATTTTTTTGAAACAATTCTATAAATGAAATATTTTCATCGATGGGTAAAGCACTATTATTAAAAGTATGCAGTAACTCCTCTTGTTCAGACGTTATCAAATAGTTTGCGTTACCAATGGCCTCTTCTGGATTGCTCAACACACTATCCAGTAATTCTTGAAAATGAAGCATCATTGATTGAACCATAGATTCCTCATAAACATCATTATTATAGACTACCTGAAAGTACATGCGATCTCCTACCTCCACAAAATCGATAGAAATGTCCATTTGAGATAAAGCAGAACCTTCATCCTTTATTTGTCCTTCAGAATGACCATTTAAAGTAAGTTCAGATTCCATCTGAGCTTCACCTGTGTTTTGAAGTGTTAATAAAATATCAAATACTGGACTGCGACCTAGATCTCTCATCAATTGCAATTCTTCTAAAAGTTCATCAAACGGATATTGTTGATATTCGTAAGACTGAATGGCATTTTTCTTCACATTTGAAAAGAGCTCATTAAAACTAAGTTGACTCTCTAATTGATTTCTATGAGCCAGTGTATTGATATAAAAACCGATCTGATCAATTAAATCTGCATGACCTCTTCCCGCAACAGGTGAGCCAATAATAATGTCTTTTTGATTTGTGTATTTATAGAACAATACATTCCATAAAGATAAAAGCCCCATGAACAGGGTTCCTTCCTGTTTCTTACAGTATTCTTTCAATGCTATAGTTCGCTTAGCACTTACGAGCGTACTCAACCTTCTTCCCTGATAACTAAATACTTTGGGACGAATATTATTAGACGGTAAATTTAAAATTGGTAATGTTCCTGATAGGTAATTGGTCCAATACTCCTTAGCTAATTCCAATGTTCCGTCTAATAGCTGTTGAGATTGCCAAAAAGCATAATCTTTATATTGAATAGGAAGTTTTGGCAACTCTAAAGGTGTCTCATTTAAAAATGACTCATAAAAGGCCTGAACATCTCTAGACAAGACCTCCATCGATTTACCGTCACTAATAATGTGATGCATATTGTAATAAAACAAGAACTTTTTATTGCTTAGTTGCAATAATGCTACCCTCAATAATGGTCCTTTTTCTAAATCGAAGGCTCTAAAAGAATCTTCATTTACATATGCAAGCGCTTCAGCTTCTCCTTCTTCACTGTCTCGAAAATCTTTTTCAAGAATCTCCAAATTCAAATCTTCCTGTTCTCTAACCCATTGTTTTACCTCTCCTTCTTTGTTTTTTCTAAAAACAGTTCTTAGAATCTCGTGTCGGCTCACAACAGCCTGAATCGCTTTTTTAAACTTGTTTACGTCTTCAATTTCCAACATATTGGAAGAAGGCATATTATAAGATGCCGAACTCCCTTCAAACTGACTTAAAATCCAAAGGCGGTATTGAGAGGATGACAAACTGTAGTTATCTGCCTCTTCGACCACAGCAATCTTTTGATAGCTGTTTTTCTCAACGACGTCAAGCAATACGACATGTGACTGAACTGTGGTATGTGTAAACAAATCTGCCAATTTAACTTTCACATCAAATTCTTTCGCATATTCATTAATTAACTCAGTTGCATTAATGCTGTGTCCTCCTAGTTGAAAAAAATCATCTGCTAATCCAATCTCTGTATGACCAAGAACGCTCTGCCAAATAGCTGCAATTCTTTTTTCTAATTTAGTGATTGGAGCCACAAAATTGCTCGTATTTACCAATTTAGAATCATCTACTTCCAATAATGCTTTTTTATCCACTTTCCCATTAATGGTTAGCGGAATATCTTCTACCTGAAAATAAAACTTCGGAAGCATGTAAGCTGGTAAATTCTCCAGCAGATAGTTTCGTAAGCTCGCGCTCTTTAAGGGAGCATCGGAAACAATATAGGCGGCTAATTCGTTTTTATCGTTATCGGTTTTCACTCCAATAACTGCAGCGTCTTTAATTGCTTCGTTTTCGGTTAACCAATAGGTAATTTCATCTAATTCAATTCTGTGACCATTTACTTTTAGCTGCTCGTCCTTTCTACCTAAGAAAACAACGTCACCCGTTTCCAGCCATTTTCCAATATCTCCTGTTTTATAAAGTCTTTCTCCTTGTTTAAATGGGTGGTCAATGAACTTTTCACTAGTTAATTGTGGAAGATTCATATAGCCACGAGCTAATCCGGCCCCTCCAATACAAATTTCACCAGAAATACCAATAGGCTGCAGCCCATTTTCTTCATTCAGAATAAATATTTCTGCGTTCGCGATAGGGCCTCCAATTGGTATCCCTCCGTTGTCAATTTTACTACCTTTTTCAATTTTAAAACTTGTTCCGCATACGCTGGTTTCTGTTGGCCCGTAAGCATTGTAAAATGTTCCATATTCTAAGTAAGCAGAGACTTTTTCTATGACAGGCGCCTCTCCAGCGGTAATTAAGATTTCCAACCCTTTTAATTCTGCCACATCCATTAACTGAAGATATGAAGGCGGAAGGGTTGCTATTTCAATCTTATTATTTTTAATATAAGCTTCTAATAACTTGGCATCTTTACGTACTTCATCTTCCACTACATATAGAGTAGAACCAGACAGAAGGGTAATAAACGTCTCCCAAACAGATGCATCAAAAGAAAATGAGGCAAACTGTAATTTACGTTTATGGCTGTCCATTTGAAATTCGTGAATCTGGGATAATGCCGTATTTACAATCCCTGTATGTTCCACCAACACTCCTTTAGGCTTTCCTGTGGATCCAGATGTATAAATGATATAAGCAGGATCGCTAGGTAGCACGTCTACCTGAACAAATTCTTCCAGTTCTGAAAGTGATTTGGTGGTATGAAGCTGAAAGGTGCTTTCTACCTTAAAAGAGGGGATTTCTTCAGAAATAAGGAGTTTAATATCAGCGTCTTCAATTATATTCTCTTTTCGCGTGATAGGAAGTTCTAAGTCGATAGGAACATACGCAGCTCCTGTTTTCAGAATTCCTAGTATTGAAATTACCACCCATTCACTTCGGCTTAGGTGAACTCCAACTATATCTCCATTTGCAACATCAAAGTCTTGTTGTAATTGAGCCGCAAATAAATTCGACAGTCGGTCCAATTCAGCATAACTAAATGTTTTACCCTTGCAGAAAACTGCAATATTATTAGGTGTTTGTTCTACTTGGGAAGTAAATAAAGAAACCAGTGTTTCCTCCTTAGGTAGATCAAGTTTATTGGTGTTAAAATTTACAAGCAGGTTCTCTTCTTCGTCCTTAGTAAGGAAATTTACCGATTTTATAGGTTGACTGTTATTTGCGATGAGAACTTTGAGTAATTGCTTAAAATGATTCATTAACCTAGAAATCATTTCCAACTCATATACTTCCGAATAATAAATGGTCTGAAATTTTAGTTGACCATCCACCTCTTCAAAATTTAATACAATATCCAATTTTGATAAACACGCTCCATCATTCTTAATTGAAATAGAATCGAACTTAGTTATTGTCGCGTTTTCTTGACTATCAAGACCGTTATCCTGTAGCACTAGCATCGCATCAAAAATAGCATTCCGACTTACATCTCTGGTAGCTTCTAGTTCGTCTAATAAGGCATCCATTGGATAATCTTGATGCTTAAACGAATTCAAGGTGCTTACCTTAACCGACTCAAAAACCTCTAAAAAACTATCCCTTGGATTGATGTCATTTCGCAGCGCAAGGCTATTTACGTAAAACCCAATTTGATTATTTAATTCGCTGTGATTTCTACCAGAAACAGGTGTTCCAATAACAGAACTTGTTTGATTAGTGTATCTATAGCTTAGGACATTCCAAATGGCTAATAACCCCATAAACAAGCTTCCTTTTTGCTCTTTACAAAATGTATTAAGAGCGGCGGTATCTTCTGTAGAAATATAAGTGCTTAGACTGTGTCCTTTATAATTAAATAGTTTAGGGCGCTTCTTATCACTTGGTAAATCTAATACGGGTAGATTTGCCGATAATGTATCCAGCCAAAATGATTTACTTTTTAAGGAATCCTCGCTGTCTAAATGCTTCAATTTCCAAGCTGCATACTCCTTATACTGTATTCTTAGCTCTGGAAGATTGCTAGGCTTATTCTTTAAAAGAGATTTATAAGAGCTCAATGTATCCTGATATAGGACATTATTGGACCAACCATCACTTATAATATGATGCATATTTGTATAGAAAATATAGCTCTCTCTAAGTTGGAACAATACTACTTTTAACAAAGGTCCATTCTCTAAATCGAATGCATTATAAAAATCTTGATTGATAAAATCTTGGGCTCGCTCTTGAGCATTATCATATTCTGTATAATCTATATGTGTTATTTGAAAATTTAATTCTTTCCTGGTTTTAATCCACTGCTTTACCTGTCCATCCTTATCCTTTCTAAAAACGGTTCTTAAAATTTCATGTCGATCCACCACACTGCACACGGCTTCCTTAAATTTAGGTATGTCGAATGTATGATCCAATACTACACTAGAAGGCATATTATAAGCCGCCGAACCATCGTCTAATTGACTCAATACCCATAATCGATATTGAGAAGGAGATAGGTCATAACACTCTTGAACAGGTAATTTGTGAATAGAGATTACCTCACTTTCAGAATTAACTTCTTTCAAAAACTCAATAATTTCAGGCTTAAACGCGATAATTAATTGTTTCTCCTCTTTTGTAAGTTGAGAAACAACACCTTTAAGTTTCAGGTTATTATCGAATAACTCGATCGTTATGCCTTTACTCTTAAGCTGAACTATTAATCTATATACTTCTTGCATCTTATTTAGAATAAATGTAGGTGTGTTTACGGTGTGGCTATAAGCCCACCTTCTTCTTAAAATAGTAGCTTTCGCTAGTGATTTAATTGTTTTTCTTTAAGTGTCCTTTTGCGAAATATTACAAGATCAATTCTTGTCCGCTTGTAGTTAGAACATCTTCTGTACTGGTCTGCATTGCTGAAATGAGCAGAGATAGTCCTTCTATTGTTGAGTTTAGGAATACTTGTGTTACATTGAGACGTATCCCAAATACTTTTTCTATTTCATTCACAATGAATATAGTCTTGATACTGTTTCCTCCTAATTCGAAGAAATCGTGGTTGATTCCGATTTCATTTCTTTTTAAGACCTCTTTCCAAATAGTAACCATTTGCTCCTCTATTTCGTTTCTTGGAGCCACATAAGCAACCGACCCAGACGAATCATAATGTTCAGAATCTGGCAACGCTTTTCTATCGACTTTTCCATTTGGTGTCAATGGCAATTTATCCATTTGAACGAAGTAACTAGGCACCATAAATACAGGCATTCTAGTGGTTGCATAGGTTCGTAATTCTTGAATGTCTAGCGTCTCTTTTCCTTCGAAATACATTACAAGTTCTGTAAACTCGTCTGCGTTCTTTTTTGCAATAACGACTACATCCTTGATTTTGTCATTTGCCAAAAAGAGGTGCTCGATCTCTCCTAACTCAATTCGATGACCACTTACTTTTACTTGGTGATCCTTTCGTCCAACAAATTCAATATTTCCATTCTCTAGAATCCTACCTAAGTCACCTGTTTTATAAAGTCGCTCTCCTTCTTTAAATGGATGCGTTACAAATTTTTCTCTGGTAAGCTCATCCCTGTTAAGATATCCTGGAGATAGGCCAATGCCCGAAACGCATATTTCACCAATAATTCCTTTACCACATAAATTAAGTTGTTCGTCCATAATGTATAAGGACATATTGTCTATAGGAGATCCAATAGGTACTATATTGGAGTTTGGAGCCTTATCTAGAAAGCAAAGAGTTACATCGTCTGAAGCCTCTGCAGGACCATAAGCATTCACTAGCTGAACCTGTGGGAACGCCTCGAACCAACGGTTTACTAATTCTTTACTTACGGCCTCGCCAGTGACCAATAAAAACTCTAACTCTTCTAAAGCTTTATTTCCTAATCTTTCATCGGTATCAAGTAGTACTTTTAAATAACTAGGTACTACTTGAAGTAGGGTAATTTTTTCATTTTGAATACGCTCAAGAAATACATTGGTATTCAGTACTGTTTGTTGATCGTATATACTGGTTGTTCCTCCAACCATTAAACTGTTTAACAATTGCCAAACTGAAATATCAAAAGTATACGGTGCGTTTTGTACAATGATACTATCGCTATTTAATGAAAGTTTTCTTTCCATCGCATATAAGTGATTCATCATTCCTTGATGTTCTATCATCACTCCCTTAGGGTGTCCAGTTGAGCCAGATGTATAAATGACATAAGCTAAATCTGTTGGCTCATTAACTCGAGCGGTAAAATCTGTTGAAATCGTCCCTATTTGTTCGTTAAAAGCACTTATAAATCGCTCGTCAATTACATTGCCACAATTGCTATCGTCTAATATATACTGTTTGCGGTCTTCAGGATAGGATGGATCTACAGGAATATAAGCACATCCGCTTTTTAGGATGGCTAAGATACTTACTAGTAGTAACTCATCCCGTTCAATGTTAATGACAACAAAATCGCCTTTATTGAGTGCATATTTATCCTGCAAAAAGTTTGCTAACTGATTGCTCCGCATATCTAGCTCTTCATAACTTAAAGATCTATTTGCAGTCTTAACCGCTATCTTGTTTGGTGTTTCGGTCGCATACTTTTGGAATAGATCAATAAAAGACTGCTCATATGGAAAAGGGACCTCAGTACTATTAAACGTATGAAGCAGTTCCTCTTTTTCACTTTCAATAAGGTAGTTTGCACTTCCTAACAAAGCGTTTGGATTGCTTAGTAAACTATCCAACAATTCCTGAAAATGAAGCATCAATCCCGAAATCATATTTTCTTCATAGATATCGCTATTGTAAATCACTTGAAAATACATACGATCCCCAACCTCTAGAAAGTCGATCGCCAAATCCATTTGAGATAAGGCCTTGCCTTTATTGGTGACCTCGCCTTCTTTCATGCCCGCAACCAATTCTTCATTTTCTGAAACTTTCCCAGTATTCTGAAGCGTCAATAGCACATCAAAGAGCGCATTTCTACCTACATCTCTAATGAGAGATAGGTCTTCTAATACCTCATCAAATGGATATTGCTGATGATCAAAAGATGCTATCACATTCTTTTTGACCGAACTGAAAAACTCATTAAAGCTTCGAGTTACGTCTACTTGGTTCCTGTGTACCAACGTATTGATATAGAAACCTATCTGATTTGCCAAATCTATATGATCACGTCCCTCAATAGGAGAACCGATAATAATATCCTTCTGGTTACTATATTTATGAAACAACACATTTAAAATGGATAAAATACCCATAAACAATGTTCCACCTTGTTCTTGGCAGTACTCTTTGAGTAAGCTGGTTCTTCTTGCATCAACAAGCGTAGTCAAACGATTTCCTTGGTGCGTAAAAACCTTTGGTCTCATCTTGGAGCTAGGTAGCTCTAATATTGGTAGTGTTCCAGATAAATAATTAGACCAATATTGTTGATCCGCTTTAAAAGAGTCTCCAGACAACTTTTCTAATTGCCATGCGGCAAAATCTTTATACTGAATAGATAGTTCAGCTAATTTAGGAGTTGTTCCTTCCTCCAACGCGTCGTAATATGTCTGCACATCTTGAGCCAGCAGCTCCATCGATCTGGCATCACTAATTATATGATGCATGTTATAATAGAATACATAATCTGTATCTGTTGTTTGAAGAAGTGCAATTCTTACTAAAGGCCCATTGGCTAAATCGAACGATTTATAAGAGTCTTTCTGAATGTAATTTTCAGCACTAGCCTCAGGGTCTTTTGACGTTCTGTAATCAACCTTGTCAATTGTAAAATCAAATTCTTCAACGGGTCTAATCCATTGTCTAATTTCTCCATCTTCGTTTTCGGCAAAAACAGTTCTTAAAATTTCATGTCTTCCAATAACCGCCTCTATTGCTCTTTCAAAATTCCCTATTTCATTTATATTCAATTTGATAGAAGATGGCATATTATAAGACTCCGAGCTTCCCTCAAACTGACTTAAAATCCAAAGTCTATGTTGAGAAGATGAAAGCGGGTAATTTTCTTGTGCACTCACATTTGGAATGCTTTCAAAAGTTTCTGCCTTCGCGTTTATAATAAGATTGGCTTGATCTTGTAGTTTACTGTTCGAGAATAAATCATTAATACTAAGGGACACATCAAATATTTGATGCAGCTTAACTTTCAATTTAATAAGACGGATGCTATTCCCTCCTCTTAATAAAAAATCGTCCCCAATTCCAACGCCATCTACTTCTAAAATTCCTTGCCAAATATCAATTAGCTGTTGTTCAACTTCATTAGTCGCTCCCATTATTTCACCGCTACTCATCTCAAAATTATTGAGGTGTTGTTCCAGTGCATTTCTATCTATTTTTCCGTTGGCATTGATGGGAAACTCATCCAACTTTATAATAAAAGACGGTACTTCATATTGAGATAAAAACTGAGTGCAATGTCTTCTAATATCTTCGATATCTAATACATCCGACTTAAAGAAGCAAGCTATTGAATAATTTTTGTCTTGATCCTGACGTAGAATGCATTTTACCATTTCAACCGGCTCCAATTCCAGAATAGTCTTTTCAATAGAGTTTACATCAACTCGCACTCCGCTTACTTTTACAATTCCGTCCTCTCTTCCAAGAATAGTTATATTTCTTTGCTCATCGTATCTGCCGTAATCTCCGGTCTTATAGATGATATCTTTTTTATCTGTTAACGGATTCTGAACAAACTTTTTATTCGTTAATTCTTCATCCTTATAGTATCCTTTAGTAGTGTATGGTGTGCGGATATATACACTTCCTACCTCGTTTACTCTGCACAACTGATTGTTGGAATTAAGAATCAGAATCATAGTATTTGAAATAGGCTGCCCAACTCCAAAAACTTCGGCTGGGTCACCTTCCATTTCATCTCCTATTCTATTAATAGTGCTTAAACAAGTTGTTTCGGTAGTTCCATATAGATTAACTATTTCTGTATCGTCTCCAAAACGGTCTCGCCAGGCTAGTACATCTTTTCTATATAATTTTTCACCAGCTAACAATACATATTTCAATCTGGAGAAATCTACATTCTCTTTAGTGTTACCTATCACACTCATTGTGAGCAATCTGAATAGGGTTGGAACCATGTGTAGAATTCCGATGTTTTGCTGCTGAATCCAATTTTGTAATTCTCCAATATTCTCTTTGGTTTCATTAGATGGTATAAAAAGAGTCGATCCTACTGAAAGCGCCGCGAAGATATCATGTAATGAAGCATCAAAAGAAAATGACGCTAGCAAACCAATTCTGTCTGTATCGGTAATTTCAAATTCTTTAGTTACCCATGAGATAAAGTGACATAAACTTTTATGCTTGCCTAATACTGCCTTTGGTTTTCCAGTCGAACCAGATGTAAAGAATATATAATTTGAATCGTCTTCATCAATCTCGATCGTTGGATTTTCACCAGATAGTTCTTGATCGATCTCCTCATTTACATAGGTATTTCCATTGTGGACGTAAGTTGTAAATGCTATCGCACCATCGTCTTGCAATGTAGCCGTAATCACCTGGGGAATTGTATATTGAAACATCTCATCGTACCCATTAAGTAGATCAAAATTATCTTCTGATATAATTAATGCTTTAGGCTTTATATCCATAAATAAGGATTCCCAATGATTCTGATTGTATTTCTTATCGAGAGGTAAATAAATACACCCTGCTTTAAAAATGCCCAACAGTGATACTAATTGAACAATAGAATCACTTAAAAATGCAGCTGCGATTTCGCCTTTTTGAAGGGGAATCTTAGATAACAGATCTGCTAATCTATTGGCCTGAGCATTTAATGCTTCATAAGAGATGTTAGCCGATTCTGTTTGTACTGCTATGCTATCCTTTTTAAGGCTTGCCATATGCTCAAAGGCATAGTGGATTACTTTTTTACTCATTGGAATTGTTTTTAATGGGATGTAGACAACACTCCTTTTAAATACTTAAAAGGCTGTGTTAACTGTCTAAGAAGACATTGCTAAAATTTCAAAGAACTGTGGTTCTATATATTTATTGAAGTGATTACTTCAATTTTGCTCGATTTATAATTTGTAGAATTAAGACATTGACACCAATACAAGACGGTCTCCTGTGAACGAATTTCTACCGTGACAAACAATCTCATTATCCAAAATGAGAAGTTCGTTTTTGTTCCATTTTGGAGCTAATGTTAGTGAATCGATCGTTTCGACAATCTCCTTGATGGCTTCAACTTCAATTGTGGATCCATCTCCGTATTGCACATACATCGGATATTTTAGAGGTGAGTCATAAACAGATTGAATTACTTCATAAATTTCCTCTCCTAGATGTACAGGATGAAAATGCTCCACTTGATTAAACCAAACCAATTCGTTGGTGTCTCTATGTGCATTTAATCCCCCTCGTGACTGAATAATTTGAAGCGAATTATCATCTCTCCATTCAAAATCAATCTCAGACGCTTTTAAATACTCTTCAACTTCCGTTTTATCGTTGGTTTCGTAAGTATCCTGCCAAGAATTTCCAAAAAAGCCATCACCACCATGAAGATTTCTGATATAACGAATCCCTTTATTCTTAATGTTCTCTACAATAGAAGGGTTCATTTTTTTAAGAATTTCTCTACTATCTGCTAAGAGTGTTTCTCCACCTGTTTCTGAAACTTGCAAACAACTTAGAAATAGCTTTTTCGGCCAAGAAGCTGAATAAGACATTTCATTATGCATAGTTATCACTTGAGATTTGTCGTACTCGGTAGATGTATATACATGACTAGCAACTTTTTTCCTTGGTGAATTCCCATTTACGTAACTCAAAAATTTTGTCGATAATGAACCAACAATATGTTGAAAATCTTCTGCAGAATTAATCGGAACATTTTGAAACTTTATCGCTCCGTATTTAGTGAGCTCTTTTTCGATCTCTTCTTCATTGGCTTTAAAATACGCAATGAATTCGTCTGGTGTTTTATCGTCCAGTTTAATCTCAAATGGTAAATTCATAATGTTATTTTTTTGTTGTTCTACTTTTTGTTTTTTGTCGAATATCGAAATACAAGTTTCTCCCGTAAGCGATTTCGACTTACATTTAGAACATTTTGTACACGTTTTCATAATTGTTCGTTTTTATTGAAAAAAGAATTTTTCTTCTCCAAAGGCAGGTTTTAAATCACTAATCCAAACGGCCTTAGGATCGTATTTAGCAAAGAATGGTTCTTTTACCCATTCTGGATTTCGGGCTTGAATAAATCGGAGGGTGAAAACCTTTTCATTATTAATTTCATTTATCCCGAGCAGTTCAATTTTACCATAATCTGTAGACATACTAGGCCCCTTTACTGTTCTTGCTAATCCGCTCACTCCTTGGTACGCTTTGTTGTAAATCGACAAAGCCTTTTCCAATGGAATCGCAAAATAATCTTGTGCCCCTGTATCGCGAGCAACAAACATATAGTAAGGTATAAGCCCGAGTCTAACTTGCTCTCTCCACATGTTGGCCCAAGCATTTGTGTCGTTATTTATGTTATTGAGAATAGGTGATTGTGTTCTTATCTGAACTCCTGTGCTCAGTATGCGCTTAATTGCGTGTTGAACAGCATCGGTAGCTAGTTCATTAGGATGATTGAAATGAGCCATAAGGGTTAAATGAAAACCGCTTTCAATCACTCTTTCAAAAAGCCTAAGAGTATCGTCTGCATCTTTATCTGTTAAGAATTTGTACGGCCAATAACTCAGCGCTTTTGTTCCAAGTCTTATGTTTTGTAAATTCCCTGGACGCTTTTCCAGTAAAGGATCAATATAGCTTGCCAACTTTTGTGTGGACATTACCATTGGATCACCACCTGTAAAGATGACATCTGTAATTGACGGATTCTTGTCAAAGTATTCGATCATCAATTCAGATTCCTTCATAGCGAATTTTAAATCCTCCATTCCAACAAATTGTGACCAACGAAAACAAAAAGTACAATATGCATGACATGTTTGACCACTACTTGGAAAAAACAAAGCTGTCTCCTGATACTTGTGCTGAATACCGCGCAAATCTTTATCATCAATTTTTGCAATATTCTTGTCCTGTCCTGAGGGATTTGGGTTTAACTGATAGCGAATACCATCTGCAATTTTCTTTAAATCGGATCTACTTAAATCCAAGGAAAGTGCGTCTTCCATTGTTTTATAGAAAAAGTCTGAAAGCATCCCTTTTTGCGGAAACGTTAATTGAAAAATAGGATCTTCTGGAACGTTTGACCAATCGATCAATTCATCGATTACATAGTTATTAATTTTAAAGGGTAACACATTCCCAACTACTTCAATGCTCTTTTTTTGTTCCTCAGACAGGTATGTCTTAATTTGATCAACCTCCCTGAAATTTCTCAGAGTAATAACTTTGTACTTTTTATCTATTGCAATCATTGTTTCCTGAATTTTTAAATCGATGTTGTTAGTTTAAATACTGAAGTCGTTTAGCCTAGGCAGACTCTGCTTCAGTTTAATATGTATTTTATACCCTCAATAATTAAAAACCTGAGATATAGATACTAATCGTCTTTCTAGTTTTTAGAAATCGCTTTCCATTGTTTTAAGCATCTCACTAAAGAATGTATCATGCTCCTGCAGCTCTTCTTCTTTGCTCATCGAATTGACATATTCGTTTACAGATAAGGAATTATCTGAGACTACATGATTTAGAAGACTCATATAATCTGCTAACATTTCTTCAATGTTGGTCTGCTCGAATAAATCGGTATTATAAATTACATTACAATTAATCTCATCTCGGTATACGTTAAAAGTGAACGTTATATCGAACTTACTTTTAATGCTTTGGTTCTTCATTTTAACCCCAGTAGATGATTCGGCAGAAAGTTGACCAGCCTGATCGTTTTCGTTAATGACCAGCATGGCATCGAAGAGTGGATTTCTAGAAAAATCTTTTCCTTGATTTAGGTCTTCAACCAATAGATCGAAAGGATATTCTCTATACTCGAAGTTTTCTAGGACCCTATCCTTAAAACTACTAAGCATTTCGAGGTAACTCTGTGACCCATTCGTATTCAATTTATAAATGAGGGTATTAACGTAAAATCCTATTTGGTTTTTCAACTCTGCATTTACACGAGCTACCATCGGACTTCCCACAATAAAGTCATCTTGATACGAGTACCGTTTGAGAACCATTCCAAACATACACATGAGATTCATGAACAAGGTGCTCTCTGTTTTAGTGCAAAGATTGTTCAATCCATTTAATATTTCCCCGTCTATCTTCTGTGTCAATAAGTTTCCATTAAAGGTCTTGAACTTAGGTCTAGCCTTTGAAAATGTTAAGTCCAGTTTTGGAACATCTCCCGTAAATTGATTAAACCAATACAACTTACTAATATCTACTTCATTATTCTTAAACCTATTTAATTGCCAGATCGCGAAATCCTTGTATTGGATTCTCAATTCGGGTAACTCTGGTTGAATTCCTTCTATTAAAGCATTGTAAAATGCCATCACATCTTTAGAAAGAACTTCGATTGACCATCCATCACCAACAATGTGATGCATGTTGTAATAAAAGATATAGTCGTTATCTCCAACTTGTAGCAGACTTGCCCTTAATAAAGGACCATTCTGTAAATCGAATTTTTTTACCGAATCCTTGGCTATATAATCATTAACCTCTTGGTTCTTTTCGCTGTGATTTCTAAAATCCTGAATATCGATTGTAAAATCTAAATCTTTTCTTAGCAAAACCCATTGTCGATAATCACCATCTTCATCTTCCTTAAAAACCGTTCTTAAAATCTCATGTCTATCAATCGACAAATAAATAGCCTCTATAAACTTGTTTATGTCCTTTAAGTCCTTCAGCACCATAGAAGTGGGCATATTATAAGCTACAGAACTTTCCTCTGTATGACTAAGCAGGAGCAGGCGTTTCTGAGTAACCGATACCGGATAGCTTTCGCTTTCTTCAGCTTTCTCTATTTCCAAATATGTACTCTTCTTTGAGTTTTCAATAAGGATTGCCTGTTCTTTAATAGTTCGGTAAGAAAATATTTCCTTCATAGTGATCTTATAATCGAACTTCTTATGAAGCTCATTTATAAGTGTCAACAGTTTTAGGCTGTTTCCTCCCAGATCGAAAAAATCGTCACTAATTCCAATTAACTCACGATTTAGAATAGTTCCCCAAACAGCCGCTAGTTGTTCTTCCATCTCGTTGGTTGGAGCTTCGTAATTATTTGCGACTAGCTCAGTACCTTGAGTCATAGTTAGCAATGCCTTTTTATCCACCTTACCGTTAGAATTTAAAGGCATTTCATCTAGTTGCACAAATGTGTTAGGCAACATATAATCTGGTAGCTCATTAGATAGAAAACTTCTCATTTCTGTGTGATTTTCTGCTACTTCAGAAACCAAATAAGCAGTAATCTGTTTCTCTTGCCCCTCTACTTCATTGATTAGAACTACTACTTCGTTCACATGCTCCTTATTCTGTAGCTGATATTCAATTTCCCCTAATTCAATTCTATGTCCGTTAATTTTCACTTGACCATCTACGCGGCCTACAAACTTGATATTACCGTCTGGTAACCAAGAACCTAAATCTCCTGTTTTATAAAGTCGTTCCCCTTCCACAAATGGATGCGGTACAAATTTTTCTGCGGTTAGCTCCGGTTGTTTCAGATATCCTCTAGAAAGCCCATCTCCACCTAGGTAAATCTCTCCAGTGACTCCTACTGGAATCAATTGCTCTGATTTATTAAAAATATAAGCAGTTGTGTTACTAATAGGTTTCCCAATAGGAATATCTGCTTCCACTTCATTAATTGGATAATACGAGGAGAAGGTTGTATTCTCTGTTGGTCCGTATACATTATAAACTGTCAAATCTGAATTTGAACGGATTAATTTTTTTATATGAATAGGTGACAACCTATCACCTCCAACAACAATAAATTTGATAGTTTCAAAAAGTTCAATATTTGTGTCCACTAACTGATTTAACCAACCAGAAATAAACCACATAATATTCACCCCACGAGTTTCTAACTCTTCTTTAAACAATTTGGGGTCCATCATCACCTCTTTGGAAGTTATCACCAATTTGGCACCATTTAATAGTGGGCCAAAAAACTCAAAAGTGGTCGCATCAAAAGATAAAGAGCCAGATGCCAAAATAGCATCACTTGGCCCAAATTCGAAATAATTAGAAGATTTCACTAGTCTAACTACACTTTTATGTTCAATCATTACACCCTTTGGGATTCCAGTAGATCCCGATGTATAAACGATGTATGCTAAATTATCTGGCCCAATAGTTATTTGAGGGCTTTGGTCTGAATAATCTATTTCATTTACGATAAAGTCGTTTAAAATATCTTGACTAATAATTACTTTACAATTACAATCGTCTTTCATAAAGGCGATTCTATCTTCTGGATAATCCGCATCAAATGGAACATAAGCTCCTCCTGCTTTTAGTATTCCTAATATTGAAATAATATGCCATTCGGTTCTGGATAACATGATCCCGATTAAATCTTCGGAAATAATACCGTAATTGTCGATTAAATAATTGCTCAATCTATTAGAGATTTCATCTAATTCTTGGTATGTATAACTTACTTCTCCACATTCAAGAGCTATTGCATCTGGAGACGTCTGAACTTGCTCCTGAAATAAATCAACAATTGATTTATTACTTGGATAATTTGCTTTGGAATCATTGAACAAAATCGTTAACTGTTCAACTTCTTCGTCTGTCAAATAATTTAATTCATTTATGGCGCGATTCGGTGCATTGACAATCGCTTCCAATAATTGTTTAAAATGTCCAACTAAAGACACTATCATTTCCTCCTCATATACATCTGTATTATAGCCTAAATTAAATGTGATACTATCACCTTCCTCCTCAAATATTGCCTGTAAATCAAACTTTGATGTTTTCCCTTCTGAAATATCAATAGCATCCGTGTTTCTTGTTTGCTCTGCACTTTCAGTAGAAATTAATCCTCTACTTTGCAATGTAAATATTACATCAAACAAAGGGTTTCTAGATGGATCTACCTGAACGTCCAAATCCTCCACCAGTGTATCAAAAGAGTACGCTTGATGTTCTAAAGATGTCAACGTATTACGCTGTAATTTTTCATAAAAGCTTAAAAAACTTTCGTTTGGATCGATTTTGTTTCTTAATGCCAATGTATTTACATAAAACCCAATTTGATCATTCAAATCTGAATGAGACCTTCCAGATACTGGACTTCCCATTACCAAATCCTCTAAAGCCGTATATTTATGAATCATTACATTCCATGCAGCGAATAAAGAGGTAAATAAACTTCCTCCATTTTCTTTTATTAAATTTTGAATAGATTGAGTGAGTTCTGCATTGATATACGATCGCACATTTGCGCCGTTATAAGTCTTAACACTTGGTCGTTGTTTATTTGAAGGCAAATCGATTAAAGCAATTTCTTCATTCATTACCTCCAACCAATAATCCTTATCTGCTTGATAATTGGATGACTTAGTCTCATTTAACTGCCACGAAGCGTAATCTTTATATTGAATTCTTAAGGCTGGTAAAGTGGGTGCCGTGTTGTTGTTGAATGCATTGTAAAAAGTCATTACATCTCTGGATAAAACCTCCATAGACCAACCATCACTAATAATATGGTGCATGTTGTAATAAAATACAAAGTTTTCGTCTGCAACTTGTATTAAACTTGCTCTCAAAAGCGGTCCATTTTCCAAATCGAATGGAACGTTAGCATCATTATTAATATAAGATTCGCATGCTAGCGCTGGATTCGTTTCATCTCTAAAGTCAATACATGCTATTTCAAAACCAAGTTCTTCTTTGGTACGAACCTTTTGTTGTACATCACCGTTCTCATTAGTAAAAAATACAGTACGTAGAATTTCATGTCGGTCCACAACAGCGTTCACCGCTTTTGCAAAATTATCTATTTGATATGCCCCAGCTAAGTTCATTTGAGAAGGCATGTTATATGCCGCAGACCCACCTTCCAATTGGCTTAGGACCCAAAGCCTTCGCTGCGCACTGGAAATAGGATAACTATCTTTCTCTTCTACTTTTGGTATTTCGATAAAAATCAATTCCTCCTGCCCTTTTATAAATCGGACTTGTTCCTTAATTGATGGGTTTTCAAAAATGTCTTTTAAACCAATCTTTACATCAAACTGCTTTTGAACGGCAGCCATTAGTCTGGTTGCTCTAAGA
The DNA here is from genome assembly GCA_947495135.1 of uncultured Flavobacteriaceae bacterium. GTDB lineage: Bacteria > Bacteroidota > Bacteroidia > Flavobacteriales > Flavobacteriaceae > Aureisphaera. The sequence continues at coordinate 323,265 of CANLXN010000001.1, read as the reverse complement.
CTGTGTCCGCCTATTTCAAAAAAGTTATGTGTTATTCCGAAATTTTCTATTCCTAAAATATCCTTCCAGATTAAAAATAAGGCCTGCTCTAAATCATTGCCAGGTGGTACAATTTCATTTTCCGTATCAGAAATAGACTCCATTGGAGATGGTAAACTTGCTTTATCAATTTTACCATTTGAATTTAAAGGAATGCTATCCAAAATAACAATAAAGGTTGGCACCATATAAGCCGGAAGTTTTGAAGCCAAATACGACCTAACATCATCCTCACTTAATTTATTAGCACCAGCGGCGTATGCCACAATGCTCTTATCCTCATCGTCGTGTTGGTATACTGTTACCGTACTCTGTTTTACACTTTCTAGGGTTTGTAACTGTCTATTAATTTCGTCCAGCTCTATACGATAACCTCGTATTTTAACTTGATCATCTACACGTCCTAAATATTCGATATCTCCATTATCAAGAAATCGAGCTAGATCACCTGTTCTATATAATACTTCATTCAGGCCGAAAGTATTGGTCTTTAAAAATCGCTCTTCGTTTAATTGAGGACGATTCAAATAACCACGCGCTACCCCACTCCCAGAGATGTATAACTCACCTGGAGATCCATAAGGCAACAATTGTTGTTCTTTGTTAAGTATGTAGCATTTCGCAAAAGATAAAGGCTTACCAATATTGCTAACGTCCGTTTGAATGTTAGTCTGGTCTAATTTTTTAATTGTAACATGTACCGTGGTTTCAGTAATTCCGTACATATTTACTAGTTCAATATTAGGATTTTCTTCCGACCAAGATTTCAATTTTGACGGGTTCAAAGCCTCTCCTCCAAAAACAACATATCGTAAAGATGGAACAACCTCTCCAACTTCAATGAAGTTATAAAATGCGGAAGGTGTTTGACTAAAAACAGTTGTTCCAAACACATTCATTAAATTAGATAACTCCTTGGCATTCTTAGCCTCATTCCCATCAACCATAGAAAGGTTTCCTCCACTCAATAAACACCCAAAAATCTCCCATACCGAGAAATCGAAGCAATAAGAGTGAAAAAACAACCAATTGTCTTTAGCTGTAATCTGTAATTGTTGGAAGCAAGACCTCAATAGACTAATTACATTTTGATGTTCTATTAGTACTCCTTTGGGCTGTCCTGTTGTCCCAGAAGTATAAATAATGTAGGCTAAATTTTCTGCAACAATAGAGACCTTAGGCATTTCTATACTAGCCGCTTCCAAAGAAACATCCCATTGTGCGAAAAAATCTTCATCTATACGAACCTCGCAATTAGCATCTTCCATAATGAAAGATTTACGATCTTCTGGATAGTCAGGATTAATTGGCACATAAGCAGCTCCAGCCTTCAAAATAGCTAATAAACTAATTACTATTTGTTCCTGGCTGTTCAATAAAACCGCCACTTTGTCCTCAATTTGAACTCCTAACTTTTGAACCAAAACATTGGCGAGCTTATTTGACTTTTCATCAAGTTCGCGATAGGTATATTCACCACCATCCCAACTCAAACCAGCTTTATCACCGTTTTGTGCCACTTGTTCCGCGAACCAACTAACAATAGTTTCTTCGTTCGCTACGAAGTTAGTTTCATTCAAAGAAATTAAGCGTTGCTTTTCTTCTGAAGAAACCAATTCAACATTCTTCAATTGTTCGTTTCCTTGTTCTATGGTCGCTTCAAGAATACGTTCTATTAAGCCGTTCACAGATTGAATTGTTTGGGTATTGAAATACAATTCGTTGTAAGTAAGAATTAGATCAAAATAGCTCTCTTGTTCTTTTACATATAGATTAAAATCATATTTTCCCCAACCTTCATTATTACTTTTTGGTTGATTGTTTCCCTGCTCGAAAGATTCAAAAGAATAAAGCACATCAAATAGAGCGGTGCGACTCATATCTTTTTTGGGGTTGATTTCTCCCACTAATTTATCGAAAGGCATTGTTTTATATTGTGCTGCCTCATTCCATGTATCTTCTATTGAAGTTGCGTTTTCTATTAAGGATTTTTCAACATCCAACTGAGAACGCAGCACTACTAAATTTTCTAACGGTCCCAATAGGTTTTCACTTTGAGATTCGCGCGGATTCATAAACGTACCTAAAACGATATCAGTCAAACCACTATAGCGAGATAAGGCCATTTTATAAGCAGAGAGAAATAGACCACGAGGGCTTAAACCATGGGCCTCGCAAAAAACCGCTAATTCTTCCTTAGGAAATCTAAATTTTTCAGACTTTGACTTGTATACATGAATTTTATCACGTTCTCTATCTGTTGGAAGATAAAGTACCTGTAAATCCCGTAGTTTGGACTTCCAAAAGAAGCTCAAAGATTCTAATTGATCCTCGGTGAGTGAGTTTTGCCAATTAGAAAAATTTTGATAAGCAATAGGTGAATACTCTCTTTCAATAGTTGTGCTAAGTAATTCTATAAGCTCTTTTCTAATCACTTTAATACTATGTCTATCAATAATTGCATGATGGATTACAACAAGAACCGAAGTACTTTCTCCGTCCATTTCATAATACACCTTCATCAAACTATCAAAATCTAAAGGCAGCTTTCTTAGATTTTCACAATTGTTCTCCACATTTTGTTCCATACTACTAATAGCTCCAAAGTCGAAAGCTGTTGCAGGAGAGATAATTTGAGATATCTTACCATTCTCGTTCACTAAACTAGTTCTCAAAACTTCATGCCTAGACACCAAGGTTTCGAAAGCTTGACCTAATTCATCTTTTGTAAAGGCCTTATCAATTTTAATAAATAAAGGCACGTTGTGATAAATTGGGCTTCCTTCATATAGATAATCTTTTTCAAAATAATCTATGAACCATAAACGCTGCTGATGATATGAACTTAAAATTTTCATTTTTGATAGATTAAAGTTTATTGTATTTTATATAGCCTCATAGGTTACTTAATGAGGTAATTCTAGAAGTTGATGAGATAAATCTCTCTAAAAGTTAAAGGTGGGGATAGATGTGGTGTCGACTAAATTTATTTTATCGATGGAAGTTTTAGTATCCTCCAAAAGTCGCTCTAAACATTGATTAAATCGTTTACTTATTCTCTCAATCTCCTTCTTATTAAATAGGTCTGTTTGAAACTCAATGGTATAAGAAATTTTCTGATCAAACTCGTAAACATAAAAACAGATAGGAAATTTACTCTTTCTCTTGTTAGAAGGTTTAGAAACAAACTCTATTTCATTAAACTCTCCACCAGTAGTTTCTTTATTTGATTGATGAATTATATTTAGATACACATCTATTCTATCTACCAAATTGATATTGCTTTGTTGCTCCAAATTGTCGAGAATCATATCAAATGGGAAGAAGGTTGCTTCCATTAAATACAATTGATATTGCGAAACACTATCCAATAATCTTTCAACCTTTTCTTCACCGTCAATGGTTACTCGCAATGGTAACATATTTAAGTACAAACCTACTTGATTATTAAGGTCTGGGTGATTTCGAAGACTCACTGGTAATCCTATAATTACATCTCTTTGTCCAGAAATTTTATGGATGAGTACACTCAAGGCAGATGACATTAAGCTCATCATACCTCTTCCACTACTCAAGGAGTAATCGTTTATCTTCTTTGAAAAAGTATCGTCGAAAGCATAAGAAAAAGCATCACCTTCGAAATTGTCCGAAGCATTTCTTCCAATCCAATTTCTTTTCCCTTGTATGCTTTCTAAATGACTGTTGAAAAAATTACGTTGCTTTTTAAACTCATCGCTATCGATCTTATTCTTTATCCAAGAAACGTAGTCTTTATTTTGAACCTCTAATGGGGTTAACTCAAACGATTTTCCAGTACGCATGGTATCATAACATTGAGCTATTTCATTGAAAAGAATTTCAAAAGAACCAAAATCTCCAATAATGTGATGCATTACATAGGTTAATCTAAATTCTTCACTTTCAGTTTCAATTAACATTACTCTAAAAAGAGGACTTTCGGCCAAATTAAAGGGCATACTTTTAAACTGTTCTAAACTATGTTCAAATTGATCATTATTGGCTTGAAATGTAAAAATTGAATCTATCTGGTGGTCATTATTTATAAATTGAACCACCTCCCCATTATCGTTAAAAGAAAAGAAAGTTCTCAAGGCTTCATGTCTGTTTACCACTTGTTCAATGGCTTTCTTAAAGATCGTTACATCCAATGCTCCTTTTACAACATAATCTGAAATCATATGATGTGCAACAGATCCTTCTTCGGTTTGAGAAGCGATCCATATTCTTAGTTGTTCATTCGACACTGTATATCCGTTCTCAGAAAGAGCAATAGGAACGATTGTATCGTTTAAAACTTCATTTTGCGACTCCAAAAAGGAAATAACTCCGGTAATTGTTGGGTTGGCATAAAATTTCTTTATTTCTATTTTATGCTGAAACTCCTTTTGTATTAGTGATAAAAGCTTAAACACCTTCAAACTATTTCCTCCAAGTTCGAAAAAGCTCTCGTTAATTCCTACCCGATCTACTTTCAGCACGCTGGCAAAAATGGCAGCCAATTGAAGCTCCGTATCTGTAACAGGTTCTATAAGTGTTGTTTCTGTTGAATTTGCTTCTTTTTCAAGTAGAGATAATGCCTTGCGGTCTACTTTTCCATTAGAAGTCAAAGGAAACACTTCTAATTTTTGAAAGGTATTTGGAATCATATAACTAGGCACTACTTCTTTTAAAAAACTTCTCAAATCTTTTTCCGTAAATCCATCTTCTGCAGTGAAATACGCTATTAATTGTTTCTCTTCGGCTCCAGTTTGTTCAGCTAAAATAGTAATAGCACTTACAGCCGTATTTGTTGCAATTATAGACTCAATCTCTCCTAGTTCAATTCTATGTCCATTAATTTTAACCTGGTTGTCTGTCCGTCCTTGGAAATCTATACTACCATTGTTGTTCCACCTACCTAAATCACCTGTTCTATATAAGACCTCATCAAACTTAAACGGATTTGCAACAAACTTTTCCTTAGTTAAGTTTGGACGATTTAAATAGCCTCGAGACAAACCATCACCACCCAAATACAATTCTCCGCAAACTCCTTTTGGAACCAATTGTTGAAATTGATCTAAAATATATACATGACTATTACTAATTGGAAAACCAATAGGTAGGTCGCCAGTTACTTCGTTTATGGTATAGGTAAGAGAAAAAGTAGTATTCTCGGTAGGACCATAACCATTAATAATTTCTAAACTAGGATATACATCTCTTAATTGCTTTATATGGGATGGAGAAAGTTTATCTCCGCCCACCAATAAGGTTTTTAGATTTGTGAAAACGGTTATATCGGTATCTACAATTTGATTTAACCATCCAGATGTAAACCACATTACGTCTATCGAGTTACCTACAATTTCATTCTTCAGTAAGTCTAAGTCCATTAGTGTATCTGTGGAAGTCATTACCAGTTTAGCCCCATTCAATAAGCTTCCGAAAAACTCAAAGGTGGTTGCATCAAAAGAGAAGGACCCTGTACTTAATATGGCGTTCTCTGTTGTAAAATTGAAATAATTTGTCGATTTCACTAAACGAACGATCGATTTCTGCTCTACCATCACTCCTTTTGGCTTTCCAGTAGATCCAGAAGTGTACATAACATAAGCTAGATCCTTATTAGAAAGTGTGATTTCAGGAATAGTTGTTGGATAATTCTCTTGATGATCGATAAACTGAGTTATTATATTACTTGTGATAATTAACTCACAGTTGGTATCGGCTTGCATAAAATCAATGCGCTCTTTCGGATAATTAACATCTAAGGGAACATAAGTCGAGGCAGTCTTTAAAACAGCCAATAATGATATTATTGACCACTCACTGCGGTCGATCATAATTCCAATAAAATCTCCTTTATTGATTTCGTAATTCGAAAGTAAAAAGTGAGCTAACTGATTCGATACAGCTTCCAGTTGTCCATAAGTAATTTGCTTGTCTTTAAAGACCAACGCCACACCGTTAGGTGTTTTGTTGGCCTCATTTCTAAACATGTTAATTATGGTTTCATTCTCTGGGTAATCTGTTCTTGTATTGTTGAAACTTTCTAAGAGTTCCACTTTCTCGTTTATTGATAAATAATCGATATCTCTTAACCTTTTCGTTGGTTCCTCCAGAATACTCGCCAACAACTGTTTGAAATGACGCATGATCTGTTGGATCATTTCGGCTTCATATACATCTGTATTATACGTTATATGAAGTGATAATTGATCTCCTTCTTCCCTGAAAATAATTTGAAGATCGAACTTTGAAACTTTAGTCCCTTTGCTTACGATTTCGTTGGTTCTATTCGTTTTTTCTGAAATAACATTAGTATCATTTGTGCTATTCTGAAGTGTAAATATTGCATCAAATAATACACTTCTAGAAGGATCTCCCTTTACGTTTAAGTCTTCCACTAACTGATCAAAAGAATAACTTTGATGTTCAAAAGAAGTTATTGTAGAAGCGCAAAGGCTCTCGTAAAACGATTCAAAACTTACTTCTGGATTTATCTTGTTTCTGAGTGCTAATGTATTTACGTAAAATCCAATCTGATTCGATAAATCTGAATGATCTCTACCCGAAACTGGGCTTCCAATAAGAATGTCTTGCAAACCTGTGTATTTATGAATAAGTACATTCCAGATAGCCAACAATCCAGTAAATAAGCTACCTCCCTGTTCTTGAACCAATCCTTTAAGTGCAGTGGTGGATTCTTCAGATAGGTAGGTTTGAAACTCCTCGCCATTGTATGTTTTAAGGCTTGGCCTTTGTTTTTTTGTTGGAAGATCAAGTACTGGTATTTCACCAGAAAGCTTATCTAACCAATAATTTTTGTGGCCTTGAAACTTGGTGCTTTTCGCTTCATTTAGCTGCCAAACAGCATAATCTTTATATTGAATTTTAAGTTCCGGGAGTTCGGGTTGAACACCTAGTTGATAGCTATTATAATAGGTCATTACATCCCTGGACATTACATCCATTGACCAACCATCACTAATAATATGATGCATATTGAAATAAAACACGTATTCTTCATTAGAAATGTGCAACAAATAAGCTCTTAGCAGAGGTCCATTGAACAAATCGAAAGAAACATTGTTATCCTTATCAATGAAAGCTTGGCATGCCTCTTTAGCGTTAGACGCAGATCTAAAGTCTTCGTATCCAATAGAGAAGTCAAATTCTTCTATAGATTGAATACGTTGCATTGCATCTCCCTCTTTCGTTTCTAAAAATACAGTACGAGTTATTTCATGACGCTCAATAACCGCTAAAACCGCTTTTTGAAAGTGCTCTAAATTGTAATTACCATTCAAGGCAACCCGCGATGGCATATGATACGCTCTAGATTCCTCTTCATGTTGACATAACAACCATAACCTGCGTTGCGCATTCGATAAAGGATAGTGCGATTTAATAGGTTGAACAGGAATTGCTTCTTCGAAGCTACTAGAACTCTCTAACAAAGTAAGATAGTCTATAAACGCTTGCTTATTTGTCTTAATTTTTTCAATTAAATGGGGTTCGATAGTCCCTCCATAAGAAACCACATCAAGTTCTCCGTTAGTGAGTACAAGTTTTATGTTGTTCTCTCTTAATTCGGCAAGTATGTTTAGTAATTTTTCCATCTTAAGACTACGATTAGATTAATAATTTGAATAGTTGAGAATGCAAAAAAGTGTTAGAACTTTTACAATTCTTCTACAGTACTGATTTGTTTTGAACGGCTTAGATTCGTACTTTTTCAACGATGCGTTCTCCAATTTTCTCTTCTTTATCCCAAAGAATATTAGTGATTAATTGGGCTAATTGAGAAACACTTCTCAATTTAAAAATTGATGTAAAGTCGATATTTAATTGAAATAGATTGTTCACTTTTGAGAGCATAGTGACGGCCTTTAGGCTGTGCCCCCCCAAATCGAAGAAATCGTCTTCCACTCCAATTTGATCTTTTCTTAAAACTTCTTCCCAAATATGTACAAGTTGCTCTTCTAATTCATTTCTAGGAGCAATGTATTCTACATTACTTGAAAGCACTTGTCCAGATAAAGCTATAAGCGATTTTTTATCTAGTTTACCATTTGTTGTTAGGGGTAATTCGTCAATTTCTACGTATTGTGTTGGCACCATATATTTGGGTAAATAATTAAGCAAATAAGATCGTAAAGTAGTTACGTCTTGACTTTTGTTTGTGATTATGAAAGCAAACAACTCCATTTCTCCGTTAGAATTCTCTAGAACATTTACGACAGCAGTTGTGATATCATCATTTTGAAGTAAGACCTGCTCAATCTCTCCTAATTCTATCCGATATCCATTTAGTTTTACCTGATCATCTTTTCTCCCTACAAACTCAATATTACCATCTGGTAACCATCTGGCTAGGTCTCCCGTTTTGTACAAGCGTTTTCCTTTCTTAAAAGGATGCTCGATAAATTTTTCGCTGGTAAGACTTTCTCTATTTATGTATCCACGCGCCAACCCATCTCCGGCAATGCACATTTCACCTACTATCATTGTTGGTTGTAATTGCAACTTATCTGAAAGAATATATATTTCCTCATTATCAAGTGGCTTACCAATACCTTGCTGGTTAACATCATGAATTTTACAGTTGGTACTGTAGATCGTAGTTTCAGTTGGACCATATGCATTCACCACTTCGATATGAGAAAATACATCTGAATTTTCAAGAATATATTTCGGAAATGCTTCTCCTCCAAGTAGCATTACTTTTAAATGCTTTAATGATCTTGCGAGCAATTTGTCTAATATCTGATTAAATCGAGAAGGCGTTAATTGAAGAATTTCAACTTTTGATCGTTCACATCTTTCAACAAACAAATTAGGCGAAAGCACTTCCTCTTTAGAAAACAATACCATGGTCCTGCCCGTGCATAAACTTCCAAAGATTTCAAAAACAGAAATATCAAATACTGTATTGGCACTAGCGGCAACTACCTTGTAGTTCTTAAGACCAAAATTTGTATCCAAGTTATTGAAAAACGACACAGCATTCTTGTGCGTTAACATTACTCCTTTCGGTTTTCCTGTAGATCCGGATGTATAAATTACATATGCTAGATCTTCTGGGCGAATTGCGATTTTCGAAAGTTCACTAGACATTTCTTGATGCTCAAAATCGAGTAACATCGTATCTGTAATAACCACCTTACAATCACTGTCTTCTATCATAAAAGTTAATCGGTCTGCTGGAAAACTAGGATCCAAAGGCACATAAGCCGCTCCTATTTTTAAAGCCGCCAACATGGAAATTATAAGCCATTCACTGCGCTCTAGTTGTATTCCTATTCTGTGCTCATTTTCAAAATCGTTGTGCATGAGCAAGTAATTCGCTAGTTGATTGGAACGTTCATCCAGCTCCTTATAGCTTATCTTTTTATCACCGAAAGTAATTGCAATAGCATCCGATTGAACAAAAACCTGCTGTTGAAACAAATCAACAATGGTCATTTCTTCATTATAAGAAACTGTTGAACCGTTAAATTCTTCGCATAATTCCAGTTTTTCGGTTACAGATAAGTAATCTAATAACTCTATAGGCAAGACTGGTTTTTGAACTCCTTGAATTATAAAGTTCTCCAAATGGTGCAACGCACGTTTTATAAAAGCTTGGTCATAAATATCCGTATTGTAATCTACCACAACCTTAAGAGCACTTTCTTCTTCTACGAAAGAGAAACTCATATCGAATTGGCTGGTGGTCTTAGTGGTTTTATGTGGACAAATAGTCATTCCATTAAATTCCCTTTTACCAGTATTGGCGATATCTTTTTGATTCTGAAAAATCACCATAATATCGAATAAGACCGAACGAGAAATATCCCTTTTTACATCGAGTTGATCGATCAAAGCATCGAATGGGTACGATTGGTGCTTATAAGCATCAATAAGTGTAGTTTTTTGAACATCCATTAAAGCTTGAAATCCTTTCGCTTTCTGAAATTGCGTTCGTACAGCCAATGTATTAAGGTATAGACCAATCTGCCCTTCCAGACTCGGATGTTGTCTTCCGGCTATTGCAGTTCCCAAAACAATATCCTCTTTATCTGTATATCTTGAAAAAAGACCATTTAATCCTGCCATTACACCCATAAACAAACTAGCATCTTGTTCTCTGGTGAATTTTGTCAAAGAAGCGTATAGTTCTTTAGAAAATTCAAACTCGAAGGAAGAGCCATTGTAAGTCTTAATTTGCGGGCGCTTTTTTACTGTTGGTAAATCCAACACTGGAAGCTCACCGCTAAACTTATTCAACCAATAATCTTCAGATTGTTTTAGGGCCTGTATTTGTTCATCCCCTGCTAGCCAAGTAGCGTAATCTTTATACTGAATAGGTAAATCTACTAACGTTGGTATACTATCACTTAATAAACCATTGTATAATTGTACCAACTCATTGGACAAAACTTCCATGGACCATCCATCACTTACAATGTGATGGACATTCACGATGAGAATGTACTTGTCTTTTTCAACTTGCAGAATATCTACTTTTAATAAAGGTGCATTCGAAAGATTAAAAGCATGAGAATTATATTTTTGAATAATCTGTTCTTGACGAGTGGTGGATTCTTCGCTAATATCCTGATAATTGATATCGAACTCGAGTGCATCAAAATCTACGACGAATTGTCTTAACTCCCCATGCGCATTCTGCTGAAAATAGGTGCGCAGACTCTCATGTCTTTGAATAAGAATTTCAAAAGCTTTTAAAAATTTATCTTGATCAAAAACCCCAATAAACTCCATAACGTTGGACATGTTATAGGCTACATTTCCTCCCTCGAAATTACTCAAAGCCCAAAGACGTTTTTGAGAAGGTGTTACTGCATAATTATCTTGAATTGGAGCCTTCGATATGTGAGAACCAGAAGAAATTAAATTGATTAAATAAGGTTTGTTCGTCTTAATTTCTTCAATTAAATCGCTAGTTAATGCTCCTTTCGGTGCATTAACCTTCAAATTACCATCTACAACGGTTAACTGCACACCAAAAGAGGACAGTTTCTGAATTAAATCTGTTTTCATAAAATTATTTGTGAATTGAACAATTCTAAATAAGTAGTGTCTATACTACAATAGTATTTCGTCACGGTCGGCTCCTACAAGTTCTTCTTCTTTATTCTGGGTAATAGAAAACTGTAGTAAATATCCTAGATCTCGAATAGTTTGAGTATCGTATAAATTTTCAATAGATAAAACCGTATCAAATTCCTTATTTAATTTATTAATAAGCAATACTGCCTGAAGACTATTTCCTCCTAGCTCAAAGAAATTATCTTTTACACCAATTTCATAGTCATCTAATTTGAGTACTTCAGCCCAAACTCCCACCAATTGCTTTTCGATCTCATTTTCAGGAGCGATAAAATCCTCCATATTTAATTGAGATAACGAAGGAGTTGGCAATTTCTTTCTGTCAATTTTACCTGTCCGAGTTAACGGAAAAATATCTACCGGCACGAAAATAGTTGGTACCATATGTTTAGGTAAGTTACTTTTTAGTGATTGCTTAATTGTATTGCTATCAACTTCATATTCTGTTCGGACATAGGCCACTAAATGGTTATTATTATTTACCATTTTTAGCATTACAATTGCTTCTTCTACCATTTCCAATTTTTCCAATTGGAATTCGATTTCGGAGAGCTCAATTCGCATTCCGTTTAGTTTTATCTGACTGTCTTTTCTTTGAACAAATTCAATTTCACCATTTGGAAGCATTCGCCCTATATCCCCAGATCGATAGACTCTACCATTCTTTTCTATTGGATCAATGGTAAACATTTTGTTCGTTAATTCTTCCAGGTTTAAGTACCCCAAAGACAAATAATCGCTTTTAAATACAATTTCTCCTTCTTCATACATCTTAGCTTTCTTATTATCCTTCGTCAATAGAAAAACTTCCGTATTTAATACTGGCTTTCCTAATGGAACCGCATGTCTTGTTAATTCTGAATCGTGAGACAAAATTCGTTGCGAAACTATTGTAGACTCTGTAGGCCCATAATCGTTAATAAATAAGGCATCGCTATTAAAGTGATTTTTAAATTGATCTACATCAGTTTTAACACACGCTTCTCCTCCCATATCAATAATTCTTACTGTTTCGATCACTTCATTCATAGATAGTTGATTCATGAAATGTCGATAAATAGTAGGAACCATATGAATAATAGTAATAGACTGTGTATTCATCCAATCTGCTAAACCGGCTAATCCCTTTTCTACAATGCTATAAAAACTTACGGTCGCTCCATTTAATATCGCTCCGTAAATGTCTTTTACAGAAGCATCGAATGTAAAGGTTGAAAATACACTGAGGTTGTCTTCCGTACTGATATTTATATTGTTGGTATAAACTCTAATAAAATGAAGGACATTTCTATGATTCTGTCTTACTCCTTTCGGCTGTCCAGTAGATCCTGAAGTATATAGTACATACGCCTCTTGAAATGGATCAATATCATTTTCAAGGTTTGGAATGTCCTCTAAAGGTCCTTCAACTGGAAGTACCACAATTTTCAAATTTGGTAGTTCCTTTTGCAACTCAATAACCTTTGATTGAGTAGCGGCTGTACATACAATTACCTGGCAAGCAGCATCCTCAACAATGTACTTGAGCCTAGTTAGCGGATTGGCATAATCTATTGGCACATAAGTATGTCCTGCTTTAAGTGTACCTAACATTCCTATCACCGAGGTCTCGTCGTGATTTAAGACCAACGCGATTCGCTGAGTCTCATTCCCTACAACTTCGGAAATTTTCACAGCCAAATCATTTGCTCGATTATTTAAATCGGCATACGTCAATTCGTTTTCCTCAGACCTAACTGCAACTCTAAGCGGGTAATTCGCAGCTTGCGTTTCAAATCTTTGTACAATGGTGTTTTCTACTTCTGCATCCTCGAAGAAATTAAAATCGTTGGTAGGCTTTGGATATTCTTCTTCCAAAACAAAAGTTTCCAATAATTCAATTTCATAGATTGGAGTAGAGATATTGCTTACTACTTGATTAATAATAGAAGTATATTCATTCATCCAAAGAGCGATAGTTTCTTCTTTAAACAAACCGTTGTCATAGACACAATTCATAGAAAATCCATTCTCGAAGCTTTTCAAATAACACTCGAAATCAAATTTAGGCGAGGATTCTAAATTCCCCGTAATGATGTCAAAACTCTCGATTCTTTCAACCGAATTAGACGCAAAGTCTAACATATTAAGAAAAACAGAACTAAGAGGAAAACGACTATGGTCATTTGGTACATTCAAATCTGATAACATGGACTCGAAAGGATAGCTTTGATTTGCCAAAGCCCCGGTTAATGTTTTCTGTACGTTCAACAAGAATTGAGAAAAACTCATTGCTGGATTTACATGATCCCTTAACATTAATGTGTTAAGAAAACAACCTACCATATTTTTTAGTTGATAGTGATTTCTATTTGCAGCGGGAATCCCCAAAATAATATCTTGCTCTCCAGTAAGTCTATGAAGTAATATTTTTAATCCCGCGACAAAAATTGCAAAGACACTTACCTTCATATCTACAGATAAAGTAATAATCTTATTTTTTAACTCTTCATTTAAAAAGACTGTGTAAAACGCAGAAGAAGACGTGATGCTTTTAGCTTTATTCACATAATCTATTGGTAATTGTACATACGGATACTCTCCCGTAAATTGATTCATCCAATATTCTTGTTGTTTTGATATCTTTCCAGAAACCAATAGTTCATTTTGCCAATGCGCATAGTCTTTATAATGAACATCCAAAATTGGAAGCTTTGGTAATCGATCTGAGCACTTGGCATTATAGATCTCCATCAACTCTTTTTGAATAATACCAATGGAAAACCCATCACAAAGAATATGATGTATATTAAAAAACAACATAAATTTTGCCTCAGATTTAACCAATGCAATTTTAAAAAGAGGAAAGACTTCCAAATCGAATTCGCAACTAAAGACCTGATTTTTGACGTGGCTCGTGTCCGCGACGTTAACGAGTGGAATCTCTATTGTCTGATTTGGAAGTACTTCCTGTTTTGGATTACCATTCTTTTCAACAAAAACGGTTCTTAAAATTTCATGTCTTTTTATAAGTTTATTAAAAGCATATTCAAATGCTCTTAGATTTAAATTTTCTGGTAATTCTAGCGTACTGTATATGTTGAATTCTTTGGATTTACCATAGATTTTATTCAACAACCAAAACCGCATTTGTGAAGGCGAAACTTCATAAAACTCACCCTCTACTATAGGATCAATATTGATGAAATCTGAAGGCGAAGACTCCAAAATTAATTTACTGTGATCCAATAAAGTAGTATTAGCATAGATTGCTTGTAAATCAAGATCTACGTTAAATTCTCTAAAATATTCATTGGTAAGTTTAATTAGCAATAGGCTATGTCCACCTAACTCAAAAAAGTCATCGCTTACACTAATGATGTCCTTTTCTAGAATTTCCGACCAAATAACAACCAGTTTCTCCTCTACTTGATTGGAAGGAGCTACATAAGCGCTTCGCACGCGATCATTCTCGGTCACATTTGGCAGCTTCACTATGTCCACTTTTCCGTTAACGGTTAACGGTATTGCCTCCAATTCAAGGAAATAACCTGGAACCATATAAACTGGAAGTTGAGATTTTAAATAATCTCTTAACGGTTTTTCATCAATAGTTGTAGAGGCTACATAATAAATTGCGATATCCTTTTCGTTGTTTATATCAACTAATAAGGCGACAGCTTGATGAATATTTGAAGAATAAGAAAGAACGGCATATTCAATTTCACCTAGCTCAATTCTATTTCCTCTAATCTTAATTTGATTATCCTTTCTACCCTCAAATTCTATGTTACCATCTGGTAACCAACGTACCAAATCCCCTGTTTTATATAAACGCTCTCCTTCAATAAAAGGGCTAGGAACGAAACTAATATCTGTTAATTCTGGCTGATTTAAATAACCTCGTGATAATCCACTCCCTGAAATACATAGTTCTCCTATCACTCCAATGGGTTGTAACTTCATATTTTTGGACACGACATATACACGTGTATTATCGATTGGCTTTCCAATTGGAATGTTTTCATCGGTATGGTCACTGCAATTAAAATAGGTAGTAACCACGGTATTCTCTGTGGGTCCATAATTATTATAAATCTGTAAGTCCGTTGCCTTACTGTACTTCAACGCTTCCCCTCCAGTTAAAATAACAGTATCTAAGTTAGATATGCCTTTCTCCACCATGTCCTGGCAAATTTTTGACGGTAAGTAAGCGTGTGTTATTTGCTCAGTTCTTAAAAATGAACTTAATCTTTCAATGTCTAATCTAATTTCATTTTTGTTAATTGGATACAATGTGGCTCCTGCAACTAAATATGGATATATTTCCCATACACAGGCGTCAAAAGCAATTCCTGCGAATAGTGTTCCCCTACTCTGCTCAGTTACGTTGTAGTTTCTAATATGCCATTCACATAAATTAACAAGACTACTGTGTTCCACCATCACACCTTTAGGCTTTCCGGTAGATCCAGAAGTGTAGATTACATAAGCGAGGTTGGCTCCGGTAATTTCTTTCATTGGAGGTCGATTAGGTAATCCATCTACTTTAGAGAAGGCAGATAAAAGATGATCATTCAAAACCAATTTTGTCTTGGTGTCATCAATAATAAACTCTATTCTACTTTCAGGATAATCAACATCGATAGGTACGTAAGCCGCCCCTGTCTTTAAAATAGCCAACATTGCTATTATCAGCCAATCGCTTCTTTCTAATTGAACAGCGATTAAATCCTCATTAGAGATTTCATAATTTTGTAAAATATAGTGTGCTAATTTATTAGATTGTTCCTCTAATATTTGATACGTAATTTCTGTACCTTCATAAACGACTGCAATATTGGAAGGTGTTTCCGCAACTCGTTTACTAAATAAATCTAGTATCGTTAAATCTTTATTATGTGGTGCATCAGTATCATTGAACTCTTCCAACAATAAGATGTTTTCATTTGGAGAAATAAAATCAATATCCCCAATTCTAGTTTCTACATTCTTTAATACGGTAGTAAATAAATTCCCTAAATGCAGATACATTGTTTCCATAAAGTCTGCCTCATATATATCTGTATTATATTCAATATCCAGAAACAGACATCCTTCTTCAACAAAAGTAAAGGCTATGTCGAACTGAGCAGTAGCTCGCGGTAAATCATAATTAGCGATTACCATATCGTTAACCTCTCGTTGATGTTGAAACTTAGAAAGTTGTTGATGACTCTGAAGAGCTACAATTATATCGAACAAAGCACTTCGAGATGTATCCCTCTCCATATTTAACTCCTCTACTAAACTATCGAATGGAAAGTTTTGATGCGCATATGCGCCTAATAGTAATTGTTTTTCCTGTTGGAGCACGGTTAAGAAAGAGTCGTTTGCATCAATCTCACTTCGAACTGCCAACGTGTTTAGATATAATCCAATTTGTTCCTCTAAATCTGGATGTGATCTTCCAGCTATAGGAGTACCAATGGTGATATCACTCTGATTGCTATAACGAGCCAACAAAGACTTTACCCCCGAAAACAAGGTCATAAATAGAGTAACCTGATTCAGTTTTGAAAACTCCTTAAGCTTGTTAAGTGTTGTTTCAGAATATGTAAATCTTATTTTATTTCCATTATAAGTTTTAACCAAAGGGCGGCTCTTAAAACTTGGAAGTTGCAACGGAACCACTGGTCCGCTAAACGTATCCATCCAATATGCCTTGTCCTTCGCAATTGCACTCGCATCTAATTGATCTTTCAACCAAACGGCGTAATCTTTAAACTGAACAGTTAATGGTTCTACTAGAGAAATCTCTCCAGCTTCTATCATTCTATAATTTTCAACTACTTCAGAAGTTAGATTCTCCAAAGACCAGCCGTCACCAATAATATGGTGAAGCAATATGAAAAATATATATTTATTAGTATCTACTTTTATAATTGAAGCCCGAAAGAGCGGTGCCTGCGATAATCGAATGGCATTTTCTTGTTGGTCTTTTACATACTCCTGAAAACGAACGTCAGAATCTACATATCCAGATAGATCTAACGATTCTATCTCATAATTGAAATCGGTTACAGGAATAATGTACTGAACTAGATCTTCCTGTGGGGTTTGTTGAAAATAGGTTCTTAGAATTTCATGACGCGATACTACTCTTCTAAAAGCCGATTCAAAATTTTCGATATTGACATTCCCACTCAATTCAAGAGCGCCTGCAATTTGATAGGCTTGTGTACCACCATCCATCTGGCTCAATAACCACAAACGCTTCTGTGCATCGGTGGCCGGGTAATTGAGTTGTTCAGCGGCTTTAGGTATTGGAAGATATGCTTCTGTTTTCGTTAGTTTATCGGCAATTGCTTCAATGGTAGGAGCATCAAAAAAATCTTGATAGCTAACTCCACAATTCAATTCCTTATACATTTTATTAATCGCCTGATTAACGATTAAGCTATGCCCTCCTAATTCGAAGAAGTTGTCTGTTACTCCAACCTGCTCTACTTTTAGTAATTCCTCCCAGATTGCAGCTAGTTTTTCTTCTGTATTATTTTTTGGTGCTACATAAATGCTTCGCACCGTATTTTCTCCTGTAGCAGTTGGCAACACATTTCTATCTGTCTTACCGTTTGCATTCACTGGAATAGCTGGTATTTCAATGAAGTAACTTGGAATCATATACGACGGTAATTGAGTCGCCAAGTACCCTCTTAACAGAGAAATGTCGATATCATAGTCACTAACAATATAGCCTATTAACGTAGGCTCATTAACTACTTCCTTTACGGCAACTACCGCTTCTTGTATCTCATCAGAATATTGAGTTATTTTGTATTCTATTTCACCTAACTCAATTCTGTAACCTCTCAATTTTACTTGATCGTCCATACGCCCCATAAAAGAAATATTTCCATCGGCCAACCACTGGGCTAAATCTCCTGTATCGTACATCTGCACTCCATCGGAAAAAGGATTGTCAACGAACTTTTCTTTTGATAATTGTGGCTGATTCAAATAACCGCTAGCAATCCCGTCTCCAGATAAGAATAAACGACCAGTTATTCCAACTGGCAGTACTTCAAGGTTTTCATCTAAAATATAAGCTTGTGTATTAGAAATAGCTTTTCCAATAGATATAGCAGTACCATTTAAAGCTTTTACACGAAAACTAGTACTATATGTGGTGTCTTCAGAAGGCCCGTATAAATTTCGAACCGCAATTGTATTCAAAGGAAGCTGTGCTGCCAAATCTATCGGAAACACTTCTCCTGCCAAATTGATATTGGTGACATTATTAAGAATTTCTGTCCCAGAATCGATTAGCCTTCTTAGCACCGATGGCACAGTATTTAATAGCACCTTTGCATCTTTTCGTATATAAGAGCTAATATCGAATGAAGTATTAAATAATCTAATAGTCTTACCGATGGCCAATGTATAGAACATCTCAAAAATCGATAAATCGAAACAATGAGAGGTTGCGGCATAGACCATATTAAAACTAGAAGAATCAAACTCCGTACTTGCCCAGTTAATTAAACTTGCAGCGTTTGAATGATTAATCATTACTCCTTTCGGATTTCCAGTACTACCAGAGGTATAGATTACATAAGCTAAATCACTTGGTTCGATCGAAATATCTAAACGAGTTCCTGAGAAATCTCCCTGAACTTTTTTGAACCTATACAGTTCTTGTTCATCGATAACTAACCTAGTATTGCTGTCTTTTTCAATATATGCCTTACGATCTTCTGGATAGTTTACATCTATTGGGACATAAGCCGCCCCAGATTTTAGAACACCTAGTATTACCACCAATAACCGTTCATTTCGTTCTAACTTAATACCAATTAAATCGTCTGTAATTATATTATGCTGAGATCTTAAATATTTAGCAAGCTGATTTGCTTGTTTATTGAGCTGTGCATATGTGAGCGAGGTTTCTCCGAAAAGTATCGCTTTTTTCTTTGGTGTCTTCTTCGCTTGATCCTCAAATAAACTAACAATCGTATCATTCTTAATATCACCGTCTTTTAGAGGGTTAAAATGAAGTATTTGCTGCTTTTCTTCTTCTGAAATGATCGGAATCTGAGTAACTGCGGTATCAATATAATGCGCTAGACCCTTCATCCAGGCATAGAAATTTTGTAAAAAGTGATTGGCAACCTCTTCTTCAACGAAATCGCTTGAAAAATCGATTGAAAAAACGAATTCTTGATCTTTGATCTTCGTAATATTTAAGATAAAAGCATTGTTTTGGAGTCCAAAATCCAATTCATTTTCACCGTAATTGATTGCAAATGGAGTACAATTCAGAAAAGAATCTTTACCAAGCGCTTTTTCAACCATATCGAAGTCAAAATTGATATGCTTATAAACAGCTTGCACTTCTTTTTTGGCAACCTCTATGTAATCCTTAAGAGAATTTGTATTTGTTATGTCTAAATCGTAAACGGCTGGACCGTTATTCGAAACAATCCAAGCGCTATTATCAAAATAACGTTGAATTAATGCTGAAAAAACAGAAAGAAATATAGTTTTTTCTGCTATTTCCTTCCCTCCCGTTAATTTTGAGAAATAAGTAGCATCGTCTTGTCCAAAAGTAAAAGCTTTAGCCGCCGATCTCTCAATCCAATCAAGTCTAATTGATCCAAGCGGCTTAAGCTTTTCAACCCAGTAATCTACTGCGATTTTATTTTTTATAGAATCCATAATATAGAAGGTAATTATGCTGTAGCTTTTACATCCTCACGTAGATAGTGAGCTGGTATAGTGGCAACAATGTTTTGTTGCAACGAATTTAATCGTACTACAATCTTATTTTGATTATTTACTTTTAGTATCTCGCACTCTAAATCGGTTAGCGCGCCATAAGAGATCGTTTTAATTTCTCCAACCTTGGGTAAGTCGAGTTTAGTTTGAACATCTTCGAGGTCCTCAGCATCCATCATAAATTTTATACGATCAATTTCATCTTGCCGTACAGTAGCGTAATCTGTTCCTACCTTAATATATGCAGAAGCACCATGAACAGATAATGCCTTATAAAAATCCATCGAAGACGTAATGTTTACAAAAACATATGAAGGAAATAATGGCTTGATCACCACTTTCTTTCTATCGCTCCACTGGCTTACCGTCTCTACCATAGGAACAAATGTTTCTATCGACAATTCGGTGATGCTCTCTTGTACTTTTCTTTCAAAACGGGATCTAACGTAGATTACGTGCCACCCAATACTTGTTTTACGTTTCATAGTCGAAGATTTTAGTGATTGTTAAATTTTGGCAATAGCTTCGCTACCTTGAGTCACAGTTTGTATTCGTGAAAAAAGAAATTTGCTACACAATAAAATTATTCGATTTATGTCTAATTAAGAAAGCGGGCTACATAGAGAAAGTAAGGAGAAACCTTACACTTTTCTATTGGCAGGAACCTTAAAGCCGAATCTGCACCGTTATTTGGCAAATGAAACATGAATAATACCTTATTGATTAATAATATTTAGCAACAGCTTCGCTACTTCAAGTCCCACTTTTCAGCAGCGAATAAAACAAAATTATTATGCAATAAAGGTATCGGATTAACCCAGTTTTGGGAAACCAATCGTCGTAGAAAAAGTAAGGGGAATCCTTACACTATTAAAATTTAAAGGAGAGACTAATTATATAAAACCCTTCTCTTTAGCAATGAGAATCAGTTCTTTATCATCAAGTTTTGAAACATCAAAAACTTCTTTAAGTTGGCGTTTTCTCTTCTCAATACCTGCAATGGACAGGGGTAAAACGTCCGGAAGATCTTTCATCTTTGTTCCAATAGAAAGTTCATATAGAAGTCGTCTATCAATCTTGTCCAAAAGAAAATCGTTAGATACTTCGGTACGCAATAATCGAATCACAGATTTACTGTAATATGGAGGGTCGAACAAAACACTCTTAATAGCCGTTACAATTTCATCTGGAGTGATATCATTCTTTATTAGAAACCCGTCTGGGTTTACGTTTTTCAAAATACTATGGATTCTATAGTTATCATTAAATGTAGTTGAAATAATAATCTTTGATTCTGGCATAAGCTTATTAACTATAATGCCTAAATCTTCCCCAGATAATATTTTATTGTCTTTAGATGGAGGCAGCCTGAGATCTAAAAAAATGATATCTAAGTGACTGTTTTCTGAAGCATCTTTAATTTTCTGATATCCGTCATCACAATTATTTGCAGTGTCGATAAAAAAGTGGATATCTCCGCTTTCTTCACTAACAAATTGTAATGCACTCTTATAAGCTCCAGTAATTAGGGGATGGTCATCAATTAATAATACTTTGAAATTTTTCCTCATTTTATTTTTTCTTTATAATTGGAATGATAATTTTAATGTTTGTTCCCTTTGTAAGTACCGATTCTATTACTAGTTCACCGTTTAACTTCTTGGTTCTAGATTGCATATTCTTTAAACCGATACCCGATTTTTGCTTACCTATTTTAAAGCCGTTCCCGTTGTCCGAAATGGACAAAACCAAACTATCTTCATTTTCTAGAAAACTCACCACCACCATGGTTGCGTTTGCATATTTAATCGTATTTTGAAGTGATTCCTGAATTATTCGGTAAAGATTAGCTTTTATTGTCTCGTCCAAGTCTCCCCAAACATCGGTATCCTCCTTTTCTAGTTTATATTTAAACTTACCAACTTCGCTAGAATCATCCAATAGCTTCGTTACTAAGTTAAAAAATCCAGCGCTGGATGCATAACTATCATGATTTTTTAATTCATGTGAAATATCTCGGATTTCTTTTTCAATTATTTGTAGTTCTCCAATGAGTGATTTATACTTTTCATCTTTATCTGTACTAAGTTTGGGCATTAAAAACCCTAGTCCGACCCTAGTTCCAAACAACTTACCAAGCACTCCGTCATGCAATTCTTCAGAGATTCTATTTCGTTCCTGAATCTTACCTTCCTGAAGTTTAGCCTGCTGTTTAAGTGATAATAAATAGATCTGCTCATTCGCCTTTTGTTGTTCACTTTCAAAAAGCAACTCCTTTCCTTTGGAATATTGTCTATTGGCGAAATAAAGTAATGACAATATAAGTACAACGGCAAACCCGATAATAAGAATAAGCACTCTTTCCTTGGAAAGTCGCTCCGTCTCCTCTATATATTTATCTGTTTCATAATCAATCCGCGTAAATTTATTTCGAATTCTTCGTTCTACACTTTGTAGACTATCATTTAAGTGAATAAACTCTTCGAAATAGGCGGCTGAGTTAGACTTATCGATATCGGCTAAGAGATCAAGTGCGGTAAGATAGTCACTGTTATTGTTTATTTCTTTAGCTAAACTCTTTGCTTGTAAGGCCAAATCTATTGCTTTATTAGTATCTCCTAATTTTGCATGGTACTGAGCAATATGAATTTTATTATGGACAATGCCTGCATAGTTTTTAACGCTATCTCTAATATGTAAAGAAGTCATAAATTCCTTATAGATTCCTGTAGTGTCGTTATTTAGAAATTTACTGTAAGCTCTATTATCAATTAGTCGTCCATATAAATCTATATTGACTTTTTTTAAATCATCTCGTTCAAGGGCTCTATTAAAATATTCAATCGCTTTGTCATATTCCTTCTCCTCATGATACACCAGGCCTATATTGTTTAAACTTCCTTCATAGAACGTTTTTTTATCTTTCAAGTTAGACAAAAAGGAAAGTGCTTCGTTATTATAAGAATGTGCTTTATCAAATTCTCCCAAACCTTTGTAGAGCGTTGCCAAATGATTATAAGAGGTGTATAAGGATTTATACTTATCTAATTGTTTGAATTTGGCAATTGCCTGAAAGGTCAATACTTCGCTACCCGTGTAATCTTTTAATCTACCTTTTATGAAAGCCATATTATAAAGCATCTTACCTGCATAATAGTCGCTTCTAATTAAGCTGTAATACCGATGAGCGTTCTGATAGTTAGCATATGCGCTATCGTAAATATCCCTTTTCGCGTAAAACGCTCCATAATTCCAATACGTATCTGCAATTCCTAAAGTATCGTTTATATCTTCAGATAACTCGAATGCTTCTAGATTTGCTTTTCTAAATAGTGTGGAATCATTTAATTTATATGCCTGAAAAGCAACCGCTCTTAAGTTAAATGCCCGTATGCTGTCGTTATCAGTTTGGGTATTAAACAAATAAGCGTCACTCAATGCCTCCTTCTGAATTTTAGAGCCCAAACCTTTATCCTTTGACTTTTTCAATGAAACAACAAAAAGTTGATCTTCTTCATTAAGTTCAACCAAGCTTGTCTCCTTCTTAGCATCGCAGCCAACAAGCATTAACACCACTATTAAAAGGAAGAGAAAGAAAGATGAAATTTTAGTCAATGGCTTGTAGTGAATCATTATTTATAAAGATATAAAAAAAGCCTTTGATTTATTTCAAAGGCTTTTTTTATATTTTTATAATGTTGGTCGCTTAGTTACCAGTACCATCTCCATCCTTATCGTCATCGGTACCCGATTCATCTCCATCTCCGGTGGCGAAAGTGTCCACACTACTATCTGTTGTTTCGTTAAGTAGTTGTTCTGGTGTACAAGAAACTACGAATGATGCGATTGCTACGAATAAAAAAAGGCGTTTTAAAGTTTTCATAATTTAGAAATTTAAGAGTTAAAAATTTTTGGTTGTCATGCCGAATCGCGCATGAAATAAAAATTGATTTCTTAAGAAATTGGTAGCATCATGATTTTCATTAATGCTGTAGAAGCTTCTAAATTCTTTAGCTAATTTACAGTGACTTAGGAGTTTAACAATGCTAAAAACCTGATGTATAGTGAAGTGACAAGGTCTGCTAGTGAAACCACCTATTTTGAGAGGGAAATGCTTTTTAGCAGGTTGTATAAATGCGAATAATCATTCAATAAAACACGAAAAACCCAGTAAAATAAAGGGCTTACGTTATTTTTAAATATCCAAAAGCGAGTAAATAGTAAGTACAATTCGAGTGAAATACCCTTTTTGGAGGGTGAAAAGGTGATTTTTGTATAAATGAAGATTAGGAAGTGTACATTTTCAACTCTAGCGATTTCGATGTGACATTGTAGAATCACCCAGAAAAAAACGAATTTGTTCAGAAATAAAACCAATATTACCCAAATTAGCATGGGTACATCTATAATAATTCCATTGATCTATAATTCAATCCACATATAAAAAAGAAACGTCTAGAAAGGAATAAGTTATTTTACGCTTTGTAGATTCTCTAAAAGAAGCACCAAGTCATTCAGAACGAAAAAAAGAAGAAAATCTAAACTGAATAATTTCAATTACGGGTTTAGAAATACCCATGAAGAAATAAACGATTTAGAAATAAAAAGAGGGAATCTAGTTAAGAGATAAAACCGAAGAATCGTAAAGAGCATTGTTCATTTTCTCCACATTTTCAATAAAGGTTTTGGTAAAAGGAATACGGAAATCATTTTCACTTATAGTACACAAGCATTTTCCATACTGAATTCTAGATACATAATCGCTATTAATAATGTAGCTCTTATGAATACGTAGGAAGTTTTTTGGTAATACATCCTGAAATGTGCGTAAGGTTTTAAACGCTCCAATAACAGAACCATCCTTCATATAGAAATCGGTTGTGTTGTTATCTGCCTTTAAAAACAAAATGTCATCTGTATTTAAATACTGAAAGTCTTTATACGATTTCAAGCATATTGTAGAAGAATCTGCGTCCACTACTTTATTCTGAAAAGACAGCAGACTCTTTCTAATATCTAAGTCGGCTAAAGGCTTCAATAGATAATCAATGAATTCATGCTTGATCACTTGATAAGCATGGTCTGTAGTTTCTGAAATCGCAATAAATAATGGCGGATTACTAGTGTAACGCATTATTTCTGAAGCAAATTCGAAAGGTCTTTCAATAGTACCATCCATATTAAGGAATACCAGACTTGGATTTTCCTTTAAAATAATATTCATCGCGTCAAGACGATCTGATGAAGAACCGATTAAAGAAATATCAGGGAAATCGCCAAGCATCGATTCAATACGCTGTATTGATTCTTGACAATTTTCTATGATAAAACAATTCTTCAATCCGTTGTGTTTTAATTACATAGTAAAATTATCTAATAATACCGATGTCGAGGTATGGATATTGGATACTATAACTAAGGATATATCCTTATAAATTCGTATTAATTTCTATTTCAATGGTTTTAACTTAATTTTTCTATGTTAAAAACATAATTTTAGAAAATATTTAAAAAAAAGAGTATGAACTAGCTATTTTCACAACTTGCTGTGAAATAAATTATAATTATTCTTAACTACCTTAATATAGGAGTGAAATCTGTTCACCGTTTAACAGTCTTCATTACAACTAAGTTCGAAGACCATCATGACTGCATAAAAAAAGCCCGGATACTTTTGGCTAAGCATCCGGGCTCGATAAATAAAGTTGTGTTTAATTATGGCTACAGGGCATGATCCATAATTTCTTGAACACATTCTGGATTAAGAAGTGTGCTGGTATCTCCCAAATTACTGGTATCCTTACCTGCAATCTTTCTTAGTATACGTCGCATAATTTTTCCAGATCGTGTTTTAGGTAGTCCGTTGGTGAATTGAATTTTGTCCAACTTAGCAATAGGACCTATCTGTTCAGTAATGATTTGATTAATTTCCTTCCTTAAATTATCATGGTTTCTACCTTCACCTGTTTCCTTGAGGGTTACATAGCCATACAAGGCATTTCCTTTCACATCGTGCGGGAAACCAACAATCGCACTTTCTGCTACCGCAGGATGTTCATTAATAGCATCCTCTATAGGTGCCGTACCAAGATTATGTCCTGAAACAATAATTACGTCATCTACACGTCCCGTAATTCTGTAATAACCCACTTCATCTCTTAAGGCGCCATCTCCTGTAAAGTACTTATCCTCAAAAGCCGAAAAATAAGTGTCTTTATACCTTTGGTGATTTCCCCATATGGTTCGAGCGATACTTGGCCACGGAAATTTGATACATAATCTACCATTAGCCTGGTTTCCAATAATTTCGTCTCCGTGCTCATCCATTAAAGCTGGCTGAATTCCAATAAACGGCAAAGTAGCATAGGTAGGTTTGGTAGGAGTGCAAAAAGGAATAGGTGTAATCATTATACCTCCAGTTTCAGTTTGCCACCAAGTATCTACAATAGGAGATTTTTTCTTTCCTATATTATCGTCATACCAATGCCATGCTTCTTCATTAATAGGTTCGCCTACCGTTCCCAATACTTTAAGGGAGGACAAATCGTATTTGTTAACGTGCGCTACTCCTTCTTTCGCCAGTGCTCTAATGGCCGTAGGCGCTGTATAGAATTGAGTAATTTTATGTTTCTCCACAATCTCCCAAAAGCGCCCGTAATCTGGGTAACTGGGTACACCCTCGAA
Organism: uncultured Flavobacteriaceae bacterium; assembly: GCA_947495135.1. GTDB lineage: Bacteria > Bacteroidota > Bacteroidia > Flavobacteriales > Flavobacteriaceae > Aureisphaera. The sequence goes on along the minus strand of CANLXN010000001.1, from coordinate 296,688 downwards.
CATCACCGTAGTGGCCCCATTTGCTAAGGGACCATAAACAATATAACTATGCCCTGTAATCCACCCTATATCTGCGGTACACCAATAGACATCATGTTCTTTATACTGAAATACATTTTTAAAGGTATACGCACTGTAAACCATATATCCGGCGGTGGTGTGTACCATTCCCTTTGGCATGCCGGTGGAACCAGAGGTATATAGTATGAACAGAGGGTCTTCTGCATCCATTACCGTTGCAACCAATTCGCCAGACGCATTATCCAATAATGGCTGAAGCCAGTGATCGCGTCCTTCTTCTATAGTAATATCCGATTTTATGCGCTTCACCACCAAGACATTTTCTACACACTTACAATCTTCTAACGCCTCATCCACAATCCCTTTAAGATCAATTGTCTTTGCTCCGCGATAGGATCCGTCGCTGGTGATCACCATTTTACAATTGGAGTCGTTTATTCTAGTTGAAAGTGCCGTAGAAGAAAATCCCGCGAAAACAACCGAATGAATTGCTCCAATACGAGCGCAGGCCAATACCGAAATTGCTAGCTCTGGAATCATGGGTAAATAAATACAAATGCGATCCCCCTTTTTAATCCCCATGTCCTTTAGAACATTGGCAAACTTGTTTACACGGTGATACAATTGCTGATAGGTAATATGCTGAGCAGCCTCACTCGGACTATTAGGCTCGAACAAAATCGCCGTCTTATCACCTCTAGTGGCCAAGTGTCTATCAATGCAGTTCTCTGTAATATTTAATTGAGCCCCTTCAAACCATTTTACTTCTGGTTTCTTGAAATCCCATCTCAAGACATCGTCCCACTTCTTTCGCCAAAGAAAATGCTCTTCGGCTATTTCCTCCCAAAATCCCTCAGGATTCTCAACCGATTTGCGATACACTTGGTAATATTCTTCTAAATGTTTGATATGGTAATTACTCATTCTATAGTAGCTTAAATTTAGAACCCTTTTTAGTGTTATTTAGGTATAGATTTGAAGTCCGTTATTTTTGAAATAAAGACATTTCTAAAATACGGAAAAAAGATAATCCAAAGGAGGCATTAGGTCCTAGATTATGTATAACCGAGAATTTCCAAAGTACAATTGCATTTATGTTTTCAACAAATACTTGATTAGAAAACAAATCATAGAACCCGGAACATATTTAGGAAAGGGTTTCTGAGATAACATATCACCCCCTAAAAAAGAAATAATAAGCAAGTCCACCTAATATGGCCATAGTCAAAATTTGTTTGTGCCATTTAAAGGTAATCGCGAGGGCCACTATACCAATTATTCCGGCAATAATAAGATTATCGGTGATATAGACAACCGACAAAAAGTAGGCTCCTGCCCCAGCAGCTAGTCCTAAAATTGTTTTTAACCCTTTGGCATTGCTACCACGAACTTTTGTCCCCCTTCTTCCTCCTGGGTTACCTCCTCTTCCTCCCTGACCTCCTACTGACGGCGGTGGTGGTGGCTCTGAATAATAAATGGTTCCTGCTCCGTCGCACTGATAACAATGCTGATAACTGGTTCCTGAACCCATTACGTGTGATATCTGACCACTCCCATAACATTTATCGCAAACTTTTGATGGCATATTGTTTCATTTTTATGGGTGAATATATAGGAGGATGTTTATTAAAAGTATCTTATGAATACATTTATACAAGCGTGATCTTAATCGTCTTGGACCCAGAAATCAATTCCTGCTTGTAAATAGGCTAACGCAAAGTTCTCTGGAGATAACCTACACAATGCCAATAAATCCTTGGCCGTCTTACGTCTACTTATTTCCCAACCTTGCTCCCGCAAAAAATCAACACTTTTAGAACCAAGATGAGTTAAAACATCTGGTTTCACCTTTCCCTGGGCGTCTAATTGGCAAAATTCTTCATACTTGTGAACCATTCTCATAAATTGTGCTTTATAAGTTATTGTATCTATTAAAATTTGGGGAGGGTTGCGCCAAGATTTCCATTGGCTATATTAAAAGTACATAATATTTTAAAGCCTCTTCTAATTCATTCACTTATTTATGAATTTATTTTGAAGGGAAAAGAAGTAAACTATAGCATCCTATAGATAATTAAATAGATTATAAATAAACAAACTACTCCAAAGAAAAGTACGGAGCCAGTTTTTCTTAACCAAGGAATAGAGTAACTTTTCGTTAGCTATTCCATCGGAAATTGCTCCATGCATAGGAACAAACTGTAGAAAAGTAGAAAACCAAAGTGCTATAATAATGGCAAAACTGAGCGTATTAAATACGCTAAACACACCAATCAAATCGTAGATAGACAAACCAAGTTGCAGGAACATCAATGGGATTACAATAACAGCGAGTGCACTGGTGTATTTACCATGCCAACGCATTAGATCTTCTTTTTGGAAAAAACGAAAACTAGGATAAACCACTAATTGAATCATCCAAATCAATACAACCAGACCAAAATCGACCAATAATCTTGTAAGGGCAATGGACATAGAGAGCTATTTGACTGGCAAGAAACTAAATAACTTCCAATTTCCTTTCAAGAGATCTAACTATTTAAATAATTCTGCAGCTCGGCTATCTTGGCAGACGTATTAAACACTCCTCCGTAATATGAAGTTACGGTTGCCGAGGTATCATCTTTAATTCCACGGGAGGAAACACATAAATGCTTAGCATCAATAATAACGGCAATGTCTTCTGTCTCTAATATTTTCGCAAGATCTACTGCAATCTGGTTAGTTAAACGCTCTTGTACCTGTGGTCTTTTTGCGTAGTACTGAACAATTCTGTTCAACTTTGACAATCCGATCACCTTCCCAGATGAGATATATGCTATGTGCGCTTTCCCTATGATGGGTACAAAATGATGTTCACAATTGGAATAAAAGGTAATATTCTTTTCCACCAGCATTTGGTTGTATTGATACTTATTGTCAAAGAGTGCCACTTTTGGTTTATTGGCAGGATTAAGACCCGAAAAGATTTCTTCAATGTACATTTTCGCTACTCTGTTAGGGGTTCCCTTAAGAGAATCGTCTGTTAAATCCAAGCCCATTACGTCCATTATTTGAGCAAAAAGATCGGAAATCTTCTCTTTCTTTTCATCATCTGTAAGTTGAAATGCATTGGCTTTCATGGGTGTTTCAAGACCCGTATAAATATGATCATCACCTATTTCTTCTTCCGTAAAGCCTGTGAGGCCATTTTCTTTAATAAGGGTATTCAACATAGTTTCTTGCTGTTTCATAAAGCTTTATTTTTAAATCTAAGTGAGATGCCAACTCCGATTTCAGCAAATCGTATATAACGATTGCAATGTTTTCGGCAGTGGGATTTAGGTGTGCAAACTCTTCGGTGTCTAAGTTTAGGTTTTTATGATCAAATCGGTCCAACACCTTTCTTTTTATTAAATCTGAAAGAATTTTAGTATCAATAACATAGCCGGTTTCAGGATCACAGACACCTATTACTTTTACTTCCAGATCGTAATTATGACCGTGAAAGTTAGGGTTGTTACACTTTCCGAAGATTTCTCGGTTCTTTTCATCACTCCAATTCTCATTGTGCAATCTGTGAGCTGCGTTGAAGTGCTCGCATCGAACGATGGCAGTTTTATTCATTTTTACGATATACTTTAGATTTAGACCTCTTGGCGATTCAAATATATTTCAAATCTTGTTTAAACATAAATTTAAATTGTTAAACAAAAACTAAAACTCTAAATTTGTATCACTAAAGTTAACAGTAGGTTCATCATGGAAAGACAAGATCACAGTATTCATATTATAGGTGCAGGTGTTAGCGGCTTAGTGGCGGCAAGGGTTTTAGAAGATCATGGGTTTCGTCCGGTCATCATCGAAGCTACAGACCGTCCAGGAGGAAGAGTAAAAACCGATGTAGTGGACGGATATCAATTGGACCATGGATTTCAGGTGCTATTAACCGCCTATCCTGCTGCCCAGAAGTATTTAGACTTTGATGCCTTAGACCTTCAAAAGTTTGTTCCCGGTGCAGCTATTTTCAAAAATGGAAAACAAATAGTACTTGGAGATCCTTTGAGAGACTTTTCATTATTGCTTCCTACCCTATTTTCTGGCATTGGAAGTTTTGGAGATAAATTAAAGATTCTGAAACTGAATACTATGCTAAAGAACAAGTCGATTTCAGAGATATTTTCCGAAGAAGAAAAAACGACTCTTCAATATTTAAAAGACACAGGGTTTTCAACCGAAATGATTGAACAGTTCTTTCAACCCTTTTTTAGCGGAATTTTCCTTGAGCAACACTTGAGCACCTCGAGTAGGATGTTCGAATTTGTCTATAAAATGTTTGGAGAAGGATACGCGGCCCTCCCAAAATCTGGAATTGAAGCTATTCCCAAGCAACTGGCCCAAAAGCTTCAAACATCTACTTTTCACTACAACACCAAGGTTGCTGCCGTACAAGACGCGCAAATACAACTCTCCGATAATAAAATAATAGAAAGCGATTTTACCATTATCGCCACCGATGCATCTAAGCTAGTTCCAAATCTAAAAAACCAAGCGATATCCTGGAAATCGTGTGACACGCTCTATTTCGAAACCAAAGACCAGATCATTAGCAAAGCTCTCATTGGCCTTCTCCCAAAAGGAGATCTGCTCATTAATAATATTTTCTACCACACCAGTTTGAAAACACAAAGCAAATCCCCTCAACAACTGCTTTCTGTGACGGTGGTGAAGGAGCATAATTTATCTGAAAAGGAACTCATCGAACAGGTGGTAAAGGAATTAAAACTTCATTGCTCGATTGAAACACTTCAATTTATAAAGCGCTATCAAATTCCGTTAGCGTTGCCACAACTGGAAGATCTTCAATACGAAATGCTTCCTTCCGAAACACGCTTAACTAGTACCCTATTTATGGCTGGAGACACCCAACTCAACGGATCGCTCAATGCTGCGATGATTGCAGGTGAACGCGCTGCAATGGGGGTGATAGAAACTATTGGAGGTACTTTCTCTTCAACTATTGGAATCTAAATTTGTAATATCCTGTTATACTTAACTTTAGCTGTAAAGAAGGTAGTACTTTCATAAAAATTAGTTAAACTATTATAAATTAATAGTATTACTATCATATATTTGCGGATATATGGAAAGTCTACCAATACATATTACAATTAACCCACAGCTGTACACCAAAAACCCGGAGTCTTCAGACCTAGGAAGGAAAATAGTTAGTAAGAGCATCGAAATGATCGATCAGTTGGGCTTCGAAAGTTTCACGTTTCGTAAACTAGGTGTTGCCATTGGTTCGAATGAAAGTTCGATTTACAGGTATTTTGAAAGCAAGCATGCACTTTTAGTGTACTTAATTAATTGGTATTGGAGTTGGATCGAATATAACTTGGTCTTTGCTACTACCAACGTGCCTTCTTCCGAAGAGAAATTAAAAAACGCCATCGATTTGCTTACAAGGGAGGTAAAAGAAGACAATTCTATCTCCTACATTAATGAGGTGCTCTTGAATAAAATTATTATTTCAGAATCGGCTAAAGCCTATTACACAAAAGACATTGACGAGGAAAACGCAAAAGGGTTCTACAAAACTTACAAGAGAGTTGTACAGCGAGTAAGTGCTATTGTTTTGGAGGTGAATCCGAAGTTTGAATTTCCAAATATGCTTATATCCACAGTAATAGAAGGAGCACACCATCAAAGATATTTTTCAAAACATCTACCATCATTGACCAATGTAGAAGAGGGTAAAAATAATATTGTTCGTTTTTACAACGACTTAGTTCTAAAGGCTATCACATTATGAAGCGTTCCTGGATCAAAAATTTGCCCGAACTAACGAAATTGGTTGCATTCATGGGCGTTTTAGGTGTTATTCTACTGCAACCAGTGACCAAAACACTCCTTTTAGAGGATGAGATTGCCGCTGAATTAACACTTACAGATGGTGAAGAATCTGCTGAAGAAGAAAAGATCGAAGAAAACAGTACCGACGAAAAAATCGAATATAAGGACCTTGACAATTTACAAGTAACCCTAACGAAGTATCCAAAGTTAATCGCTAGTTATCGTGTTTCGGCAGCTTGGGTTTTTCCTCCCGAAATTCTAATTCCACCGCCAGATTTTACCTAATCATACGCTGGCACACTCCGCTGTTTCTAAACCTAACAGGGGAACCTGCTACCACAAAATCACATTCATCGGTTTCACTTTTTTATTGAAACCATAAGTAAGTTTAATTACCAATTAAATGAAAAAAACAATGACATCGTGGCAACGCTTTATAGGCCTTCTACAACTTGATAAACGAGATTTAAAGCAAATCTTTTACTATGCGGTATTTGCAGGTTTAGTAGCACTATCGCTACCGCTTGGTATACAGGCCATTATTAATCTTATTCAAGGGGCTCAAATTTCTTCCTCTTGGATCGTTTTAGTGGTACTTGTAACTCTTGGCGTCGCTTTTCAAGGAGCCCTGCAATTAATGCAAATTCGAATTTTAGAAAATATTCAACAAAAAATATTTACGCGATCTTCTTTTGAATTCGCATACCGTTTTCCAAAAATAAAATCGAGTGAATTGAGAAATTATTATCCACCAGAACTGGCCAATAGGTTTTTTGATACTCTTACTGTTCAAAAGGGGCTTTCGAAAATTTTAATCGATTTTCCGGCAGCAGCGCTACAAATTATCTTCGGTATAATGCTTCTGTCCTTCTATCATCCGTTTTTTATTATTTACGGTCTCTTTCTAATTTTACTTATTTACGTAGTGTTTAAGTTCACCGCAAAAAAAGGATTGGAAACTAGTTTAAAAGAGTCTAAGAACAAGTACCAAGTAGCGCATTGGATTCAGGAAATAGCGCGATCGTTGATCAGTTTTAAACTTTCAGGAAAAACCAAACTCGCGATGCAGCGAAACGATGAACTTACAACGGGTTATTTGGAGGCAAGAGAAGGGCATTTTAAGGTCCTGGTTGTCCAATTTATTCAGATGATCGGATTTAAGATTCTCGTAACTGCCGGACTTTTAATTATAGGTGGCCTCTTAGTATTAAATCAACAAATGAACATTGGACAGTTTGTAGCAGCAGAAATCATCATTTTATTAATTATTAGTTCTGTTGAAAAACTTATACGCGGATTGGAGACCTTTTACGATGTATTGACCTCATTAGAAAAGATTGGCCAGGTGGTAGATAAGGATTTAGAAGCACAAGAAGGAATTAATCCTTTTGAAAAAGCACAACCAATACGAGTTCAATTGGATGAAATTAATTATACAACTCCAGAGGGACAAGAGGTTCTTAAAAACATAACATTTACGGTAGAACAAAAAGACCGAATAATTTTAGAAGGTGCCTCAGGTTCTGGAAAAACTACTTTATTAAAGTTGCTGTCGTCGCTCATAACTCCAACATCGGGATCCTTCTATGTGAACGACACATCGATTGCTGGAATTTGGCCCAATAAATACCGTTCAAATATTGGACAAGTACTGCCACAACAATATCCTTTTGAGGGATCCATTTTAGAGAACATAACTTTTGGAGACCCTAACATAGAAAACGACCGACTAAATGAGGTTTTAAAAAACTTGGGACTGTTGTCGTTTATAAAGGAACAACCCAATGGTATTAACACCATGTTGTATCCAGAAGGGCAGCAAATTCCATATACTACGGCCAAGAAAATTGTATTGGCTAGAGCCATTGTAAACGAGCCTAAATTGCTCCTGCTTAAGGACCCTCTCGAGTATTTTGAAGTGGAGGAAGCAAAGCAAATTGTCGATTACCTAATACATCCTGATAGACCTTGGGCAGTGATTGTATCATCCAGAAATCCATATTGGAAAACGGCTTGTACCCGAAATCTAAAACTAAGTGAAGGAACTATAAAAACAGAGAACAATGCTTAATATATCTAATAACCAAGTCAATAAAAAAGTTACACTTGAAGGATATACAGCGCACGGTAGAGCCTTCGAGTCGCGATACTATAAAATATTCGACAAATTTTTAATGGTATTTGCCTTAGTCGCGTTCCTTATCCTGTTTCTGCCTTGGACGCAAAATGTTACTGGAAATGGCTTTGTAACTACGCTTACTCCAGACCAACGTCCGCAAACTATTCAGTCACCTATTCCAGGTAGAATCGAAAAATGGTTTGTAAGGGAAGGAGATTTTGTGAAAAAAGGCGATACTATTCTGTTTATTTCTGAAATTAAAAATGAGTATCAGGATCCACGTCTGGTAGAGCGTACCAATCAGCAAAAAGATGCTAAGAGTCGTTCGGTAGTTTCATATCAGGAAAAGATAAAAGCACTGGAAAATCAAGTCTCTGCCTTAAACAGCGAGCGACAGTTGAAACTCTCACAGGCAGAAAATAAACTGAAGCAAGCGAAGTTTAAAGTGAAGAGTGACAGCATCGATTTTGAAGCGGCTCAAACCAATCTTCAAATTGCTCAAAGACAATACGATCGTACCTCTACCCTACAAGCTGAAGGTTTAAAATCCATGGCCGATGTGGAAGCGAAGCGACTTAAACTTCAAGAAACACAGGCAAAATTAATTTCTCAAGAGAACAAGTTATTGGCAAGCAAAAATGAGGTGTTGAATGCTCGGCTGGAAACCAGCAGGGTTACTGCAGAATACGCAGATAAAATTGCGAAATCCAGAAGTGATCGTTTTACGGCAGAATCGAGTCAGTTTGAAGCAGAAGCACAGGTAACTAAACTCGAAAACCAGTCTACCAATTACGAAATGCGAAATGCCATGTATTATGTCACGGCTCCGCAAAATGGATATATCAACAAAGCAATTATAGGCGGACTGGGAGAGACATTCAAAGAAGGTGAGAAGTTAGTTGGGATCATGCCCTCCAATTATGATTTAGCAGTGGAGACTTTTGTGAGTCCGATCGATTTGCCACTTATGCATTTAGGAGAGCACGTCCGAATTCAGTTCGATGGATGGCCTGCTATTTTCTTTAGTGGATGGCCTAACGCGTCTTTTGGAACTTATGGAGGAAAGGTGGTTGCCATAGAAACCTTCATTAGCGATAATGGTAAATTCAGAATCTTGATAGCACCAGATGTAGAAGATAATCCTTGGCCTGAAAACATACGAGTTGGCTCGGGAGCATATACCATTGCGCTTTTAGAAGATGTACCTATTTGGTATGAGATTTGGCGTCAACTCAATGGTTTCCCTCCAAATTATTACACACCAGATGGTAAAGAAAAAACTAAAAAAGAAAAATAATGAATATCTATTGTAAATATATTGTTCTGTTTTTCTCTTTGGCCTTCGCCGAAATTTTATCGGCCCAAACCACCTCAGAAACCCTAAAAAATGTTCTATCGTTTGAGGAATATCTGGGCTATGTAAAAACGCATCACCCATTGATGAAACAGGCGGAACTTACACTGAGCATGGGGGAAGCTGAAACCATGAAAGCTCGTGGAGCGTTTGATCCTAAAATTGAAGTGGACTACGATCGAAAGAAGTTTAAAAACTCGGAATATTACGACCAATTAAACGCCACTTTCAAGATTCCTACCTGGTACGGTATCGAACTGAAAGCAAATTTTGAAGACAATACTGGCGAATTTTTAAACCCCAACCTAACAGTTCCCGAAGGTGGATTATATGGTGCTGGTATTTCTTTTTCATTGGCGCAAGGTTTTTTAATTAATGAACGAATGGCGTCCTTAAAACAGGCTAAATTTTTCCGCGATCAAACAAAACAAGATCGCGAACTTTTGGTAAGCAACCTTCTATATGAAGCAAGCAGTGCCTATTTTGATTGGATAGAGGCTACTAACGAATTAGAAATTTATGAAACTTTTAGATCAAATGCAGAAGTCCGTTTAAAAGCCGTAGAGCGTAGTGTAGAAGTAGGAGAAACCGCCGCGATCGACATCACCGAAGCACGCATTGTATTCGAAAACCGGTTATTAGATTTGGAGGCTGCAAACTTAAAGAGAAGAAAAGCCGCTTTGGTAGCTAGTAACTATTTATGGCTAAACAGTACTCCTTTGGAAATTCAGGATAATGTAGTTCCAGAATTACCAAGTGCTGAAATGCTAGAGGCTTCTTTAGTTTTAGAAAATAATTCTGAAACCTTGGATGAAATATCGAATCATCCAAAATTGTTGAGTATGGATGCAAAAATAAATAGTCTAGAGGTTGATCGATCATTGAAGCGCAATAAACTGCTGCCTAAACTAGATATTCAATACAACTTTTTAACACCAGAGTTTGATCCAGTTACCAATTTCAATACCGCTAATTACAAAGCGTTTGTAAACTTTAGTTTACCTATATTCTTACGTAAAGAGCGTGGAGACTTAAGATTGGCCAATCTAAAATTACAAGGAGCACAGTTCGAAAGGACCTCAACTTCATTGAGCCTACTCAATAAAATTACAGAAAAACGTACAGAGATCGCGTCCTTAAAAACGCAAAACACTATGATTAGGGATATTGTGGAAGATTATGTAACCCTCGTGGAGGCGGAAGAACGCAAGTTTTTCCTTGGTGAAAGTTCGCTATTCCTTATCAATTCGCGAGAGCAGAAGTTAATTGATGTAAGGCTCAAGGAAAATACCTTGCAAGTGAAACGCCTTAGCGCCATAGCTCAACTATACAATGTCTTGGGAACATCGGTCTATAACTTAAATAATTAACACATGATACTATCACAAAAAAACACGCTCACAGAGGATATTACAGCCGCACGTAAGGAAGGATTTACGAGTGATTTTATGTTTCGCAATGGAAGGTTAACCTGCAGAACCAATAATAAAGATTACACTGCAGAGGACTGTACGCTTATTGAATATTGCAGACATGAGGGAATGAACGATCCTAGCGATAGTTCTATCCTATTTTTAATTGCTTGTAATGACGGAATTAAAGGGTGTCTAACCAGTGCATATGGCGTAGATGCTGACACAGAATTGATAGAATTTGTAATGTCATTGCCAAAGGCCAACGGATAAACTATTGTTTTCCATTGAGAAGGCCGAAGTAATGGCTACGCTTCCGGCGGTCTACCATTCAATCTTTTTTCAATTTTTCTTTTTTTCGCAGTAAGGCGTTTCATTACGTCCATTATATCTGCATCATTATTACTCTTATATATTTCATTAAGCGCTAGTATAAGACGTTTAGCTTCTCTTGATGCCACTACCCGATCACTGGTTGACATATTGCTCATCTTGGCTTTTTCAAATGCTAATGCTTCTGTTAAAATGTCCATTGTTAATTCTGTTTAAGGATACATAAAGGTACTTGAACAATTCTGTTTTTCCAAGTTTATTTAATTGATCATTCTTATGTGCGCATCGAGCAAACTAATGACAGAAAAGGCCGTGAATTCAACGATTTGAAGAGTTTTAAGAACCGTCTTAAACAAATCATTTCAATACTTCCTTTTACCAAAAAAGACGCTTCCCAATTTCTCATCAAATCCTCCATTTACGGTTTGATGTAGCTCATATTAATTTTCGCTTGTGAATATAACATAAATTAAGAAATCCTTTATAAAGTAATCGTACGAAATAAACACAGAGTAAAATATCATCCCATTATAGAGACACTAATGCCCAAAACGAAATGATTAAAAACAAAAAAAGCCCCAAAGCTGAACTTCGGGGCTTTTTTTAAATAGTATTATTTACTTGCTTCCAAATTGTCGAAACTAATAATCACACTTTCGGTATCGTCTGAATTTAGTTGATAAATACCTTCTTCAGAAACCAATTTTGAAATCCCTTTTCCATCCTTGACCAATACTCCATCCTCCGTGGCGATATAGTTTAATTTGGCATTATCGTCCTTACTGTAAAACATTCTAATTTTTTTATCGAATAGATCGTCTTTGTCATTATCGATCCAAATCGTTTTAGTTACCAAAATTGGGGTAGGACGCAAATTCTTTTCCTCTTTTCCTATATCTGCGCGTTCAAATCGCAAGGCTTTTACTTCTTCTGTGACAGTTTTAACAGTGAAAGCCTCTTTTTCGTTTAGCTCAACCGTTTTTATCTCTGTGCTTTCTACCTCGTTCATGTTAACCTGTGCTGAGATGCCAGTGGTTGTTGCTATTAGTAAAGCGAAAAATGATGTCTTCATTGTAGTTTTCATATGTGTTTTTTAAATTAATAATATGGTTTATGTAATAGAAGCTATTACCACTCCTTTTCTACAGTACAAAGATGCAAAAGATGAGGGCTTTTCGTGTTACATAATTTTGGAAGATGTTTGTATTATTTACACCAATAAACTCAATAAAAACAGGAGTTTTCACGTTTTCCCAAATGGAAATGCCCCATATAATCCAATCAGTTATATGGGGCGTTTCTTAAGCTAAGTTTGCTATTTTTCTATGCGTTTAAGTTACTAGTGAGCAACTCATCATTGGTGTTTTTACTCCAAGCGCTGAGCATCCAACTTTCTTTTTCCAAAGCACCTATGTAGCCACCAATGAGGTCCGATGTTCCTTCATCCCCAGAAGCTTGAGCAGCGTTGAACACCTTCGACATCTGATTGAGTATTGCTTTATGATTTTCCAATATGTGCTGTACCATTTCGGTATCGTCTACCAGTATTTCTGCTTCCTTCAGGGAAGTAACTGCTAAATATTGACTAGACTTACTTAGTGGATGGTAACGGAGTGTAAGAATACGCTCGGCCAATTCATCAATTTTGACACGTGCTTCATTGTATAGATTTTCAAATTTCACATGAAGATCAAAGAAGTTTTTTCCTAGTATATTCCAATGAAACGTTCTAAGATTTTGATAGTAAATATGATAATCTGCCAACAGAATGTTTAACTCATTCACCACTGGCTCTACTTTTTTTGGGTCTATATTTAAATAATTCATTTTTCTCGTTTTTAATTGGGTCCTCTATATTATTTTGGACCAGTGTTATATGTTCTTGTAAAATAATTCATTCTTAAAGTCTCCTAAAAAAATGTCCTTAGACGACTTCATGTATCTATTTCATTGCATCTTTTAAAACCAAATGCGGCCGATTAAAAGCGCTTTTTAGTTGTCTTTTTTAACTTTAATCTTCGTTTCTCCATCATCCTCCTTGATCTTTACTTTGGTGTCTTCTGTCTCCATCTTAATTTTATCGCCACCGTCCTTCACTTTAATCTCTGCTCCTTCTTCTTCCATCTTTTCAATTAGAACTTCCTTTTCAGTTTTCTCTCTGCAGGAAGTAAAAGACAATCCGATGAATATTGTTAAAACTGATATAATGATTAAATTTTTCATAATGTATTTAATGGTTTAGTGTTAATAATTTATTGTAATAGATCTTCAATCGAAGCTATTTTCTGAATAGCATATTGGATGCTTTCTTTTTGTCCGTACAGCACCGATTTCGTCTCTGCATTAAAGTTGACCTGAGATAATTGGATTTGATACTCCTCCAATGATGTTTCTTCACCTCTCAAACATTCTTCCATAAGTGCCAGGTCTGTATTAGTATTCAGAGCAGATTTCAAATCAATCCATCCGCGATGAGCCAATCCAAGTGCCGAAACATCCGCAACCGGAGTACCATCTAATTTCCGTATCAAATCGCCCAGCTCCGTTGCAAAGTGAGCTCTCCTCTTCATCTTCTGGTCTAACCACTCTTTTAACGTGCCAATAGTGGCCTTTTCCTTCACCAACTTGTATCCTGCTAGGGCGTCGCATGTTTTCTGCAACAACTCTTGAAGTGCAACTATCTGCTTTTTGTCTTCTTCTGAAATGTTCATAGGTATGTCAATTTGAACTAATCGGTCATTTTCTTCGCAACTAACTTGGTTGCAATAAGCTGAACTGCATATCCAGCAAGTGTTTTTAGCATCGAATTAGACTTCCCTACCACTAGGCGTTTGGAAAGGTATCCTAGGCCGACACTAATAAAAGTATCTTTAAGAGATCCGCGGACTTTTGGCTCTTTTTTTAAGCTTGATACGAACCGCGTCACCAAATTTACTGGCTTCACATACTCAAAGGTATCAGCCGCCTGTTGCTGCAATTCGATGAGCTGATGTTGCCTTCTATTTTGCAACAAAATTTTGGCTGCATCTAATCGTTCTCTTGGCTTAGTATATGATTTCATTTGCTTCTACTTTTTTAATTGCCTGATCAGGCGATTTTGATGATCTCGCCATTAACTTTTCAATAATTAAATTACTTATCGGGTTCATTACCCATTTCTTATTAAAGGCATAGAGAAGAACTCCAAGTATCAAATAAAAACTAGAAACTATTAAAAAGCCTAAATAATAATCGCCTACTAATTTTCCGAGGTAAAGGCTAATTCCTACATTCAAGAATAATGAAAATATCGCCAGAACCAAGACGAGTATGGCCTTTCCGGCAATCGATGAAACTACATCTGCCGTAGTGTCTATGGCTTCAAGTTTATATAACTCTATACTCGTCTCTGAATAATTCTTAGCCTTGTGATAAAGCTGTTCTATGTGTTCTGTCGTATCCATTTTTATTGTATTATGATCCTACTTCTCTCTTCACTTTAGACAACTCTGCCTTACTGGTGCTTACTATTTCAGATCCCGCCTTCTTTACTACATCGTATTTCTCGGACATGTTCTCTAAAAGGTCATTCAAGTTTTCTGTTAATCCGTCTTTTGCCTCTTTAGACTTGTCTTTAATCTTGGCACGTGTATTTTCTCCACTATCTGGAGCTAATAATATACCTGCTATGGCTCCTATGGCCAATCCACTTAATAATCCTAAAATTGTGTTATTCGTACTCATAATTTTTATGTTTAAATTGTTAATAAATCCTTGTTCAAAATGGCCTATCTAGACCCTCTTTCCCCCTATTAATCTTAATAATACTGCGATCACTGCAATCACTAATAAAATGTGAATTAATCCTCCAGCGCTGTAGACAAAAAATCCTAATGCCCATCCAATTACCAGTATTACTGCTACTAAGTATAATAATCCTCTCATGATGTGTTTATTTATATGTTAATGATACCCTAGTCTTTCTAAAGTATGCTGTGTAATTTCTATATTCGATTTAATTTCAATGATACTTGCCTGAGCCATTCCCCTGATGGTTGTATCGTCCGACTGCCTCAGCAAAGAATCCATCACATGACGCTGAAATTTTAAATTGTCGCGTAATTTTTTAAAAGACTGCACTTGGTAGTTTTCTAGTTCCTCTATCTGCTTACTTCTTGGAACATTTAAAGGCAATTTATTTGCTACTAGAACCATATGCTCTTGGGCTGTAGTTTGCAGATGCTTCGCAATCTCTAACTGACTCTGTTTAATAGTTTGAGCAGCTGTTTTTAAATCTTCGTCAAGGGTAGCTTTTTCAATAGTCTCGCACCAAGAAATGCAGCTTAGATTTTTTTCTGCCGCGATCAACAAAAGATCTGCCTCTATTTTAGCGGTTTCTACAACATTAGCTTGTTGGCCCTTTTCACTTTTATCTACAAAAATAAAATCACACGAAGCGGTCGATAGCAATGCTAAAAACCCTATTGTTAAGTATGTATTTTTTGTGATTTTCATAGTTTCTTTCGTTACTACAAATATCGCTCGGTTCTAGAGGTTTGGTGTTACAGCATTTTGGACAATCCTTATATAATTTGCATTCAACAGCTATAAATCCTAGTTTTCAAGACAAAAGCTATCATAAAGCCTTAAACGCAATACAGAATATTGAACTGTAGAAATGAATTGTTATGCACATTTCAGTAAAACGGAAAAGAAGCTTCTACATAGAAATTGAGATCATTATTAAAAAATGGTGCGAAGGGAACATTAGCTCACTGGGAGATAGATAGTGAACGTGGCGCCTTTATTTGGAACCCCCGCTGCGAAGATAAAACCACCATGGTTATCCACTATTTTTCTACAGATGGAAAGACCGATACCAGTTCCAGAATATTCATCTTTATTATGAAGTCGGCTAAACAAAACAAAGATCTTCTCGGCGTATTCTTGATCAAAACCAATTCCATTATCGGAAAAGGTTATTCTGTGATAAAAGTCGCTTTGTGCATTATTCAAACGTTCATCTGCACTTGCCAGAACCTTCAAATAAGAAATGTGTATCTCGGGTTTTCGACCTTTGGACCGGTATTTAAGAGAGTTACTAATAAGGTTAGAAAACAATTGTTGGATCTGGAATGGAATTACCTTCATCTGGGGTAACCGATCTACTTTAATCGATGCGTCTTCAGCTACTATTGATTCTGCAAGATCTTGTTGTGCGTCCTCGATAAGAGAATCAATAGTTGTCTCTACCAATACTTCGTCGCTCTTATTAGTTCGAGAATATTGAAGCAAATCGTCAATTAAGGAACGCATTCTGGTGGCCGCTACATTGATACGCGCCATATATGTTTTACCCGATTCAGAAAATTTCTCTAGCTCCTTTTCTTCAAGACGAGACAAAAACGTTTGTATTTTTCGCAAAGGCTCTTGCAAATCGTGGCTAGCAACATAATTAAAAGCTGCTAGTTCCTTGTTATTCAACTCTAATTCCTGATTGCGCTGTTCAAGGGTATTGAAATGGTCTATTTCATCGGTAATATCGGTAGTAGTACCTAGAAGTTGTACTCTTCCTTCAGCATTCACAGTACTCCTTCCATATGCCTTTAAGTAATGAACCGAACCGTCAGCATGAACTACTCGGTAATAAATAAAAGGCAACTCCTGGTCTTCTTTCATCTGTTCAACTTGAGCACTAAGTTTATCAATGTCTTCTGGATGCACATACCGCATAAAATTTTCCAAAGTATGATCAAAAGATTGCGGTTTCTCCCCTAACAAGCGAAAAAGATTATCGGAAAAATGAAACTTATCTTCTTCAACTTCCCATCGCCAACTACCGTGTTTATTGATGATTTCAGACTGCTTTGTGGCCTCTTTGAAAATCTCTAATCGCTGGTTCGATCGTTTTAGTTTATCTACATTAGAACTAATTTTAGCGTAAGCCGCATACATTAAAAGTAAAGTAAGAACAATGAGACTATATAAAAATACAGGGGTAAACTTCATATCACTCTTGTAAACATCTTGACGTTCCTTCAGTATTTTTTCCTCTAAAGCGATCATACCATTCAACTTAACCCTTATAGAATCCATAATATTCTTTCCATTCAGAAAAATCATTTTAAACTGAAGTTCCGTATGTTCGTCGTTGGCAGTGTAAGCACTCACCAAATCAAAATTTTCCAACCGATTCTCTATGAGTACGTTTAGTTCTTTCAAGTTTTTTTGTTGAACGGGGTTGTCCTTCGTAAGCGACTTTAATTCGGCAAAACTATTGTTGATTTTACTCCTGCTTTCAAGAAAAGGCTGTAGGTACAACGAATCCTGAGTGATAAAGTATCCTCTTTGTCCAGTTTCAGCATCTTTCAAATAAGAAAGAATCTGCTCCAGCTCTACATTTACCTTATAAGTTTGAACCACCAATTCTTGAGATTTGGACAAATCTGTTATATGCTTATAAGAAACACCTGCAATGAAGAAAACGATGAACAAACTCACTACAAATACAACTTTCACAAACCACGGTGCTCTATATATAGATTTTAAAGGCATGGACTATAATCTTAAAAGGAAATTATCTCGGTTGAGGCCATTGGTCTGATACTGCCAATTAATGGTCACTACATTAGAAAGCATCTTCTTCAGCTTTTTAAAGTCGCTTGGCTTCTTAATGTAAATATTCGCTCCTTTTATAAAAGTACTCTCAATATCTTCTTCGGAAGCAGAAGTAGAATATATCGCAATGGCCATATCCTTAAATCGACTATTTTGTCTAATTTCGACCAAACACTCTATTCCAGACATTCGAGGCATATTTAGGTCAAGAAATAAAATATGCGGAATAACAACCTCGTTTTTCATAAGATGATCTAAGAGATAGACACCGTCGTTAAAGGTACGCACACTGGTGTTCATTTTTAGTTCCTCGAAGGCTTCCGTAAAAAACATTCTATCGTCTTCGTCATCATCGGCCAAAATAATATGAGTGTAATCGTCTGCCATAACCGCTGGGTAGTTAATTCTACTAGTTTTGTTGTTGTCTTCTCTTCTCTATAATTCTCTGAAAAGCCGAAGGTGTGATGCCAGTGGTTTTCTTGAATTGAGTACTCAAATGAGCCACACTAGAATAATTTAGCTTAAAAGCGATTTCTGTGAGACTTAAGTTTTCATGTATAATTAAATGTTTAGTGTACTCTATTTTTTGAAGAATAATGAAATTTTCTATAGACGTATAGGTCACTTCCGAAAATAAGTTTGCCAAATATCCGTAGCTGTGGCCTAGTTTTTCTGAAAGATAAACCGAGCTTTTCACATGCACTTCCGTATCTGCATTATAAACCATATCTATTATAACGTCTTTCATCTTTTGCACCAAAATACTTTTTTGGTCTTCCACTATCTCGATGTGATATGGTTGAAGAGCCTCCACAAATTCATGTTTTTTTTCTTCTGAAAGTTTCTGTAAGAACTCCACCTCGCCAAAGCCCACAATTTTATAAGCGATCCCGAGTGCTTGAAGTCGTTCTTCCAATACTGAATTGCAAACCGCCTGAAAATCGAACTTTATAAAAAGCTTCATACCTCTATAAATTATCTAGTAAAAATAGAAGATATTTTTAATGCGGAAGTGCTCAAAACAATTTTGTTTAGTTCCTAGAATTAAGTTTTCGCCTAAATTTCCAATTTTTTAAGCGTGCCCGAGCTTTGCTTCGTAAAAACTGATCTTCTGGCTCTCCGATTAGAAATCCGTAGGCACTGTATTTAGGAGAGTTATCAAATATTATTTTTAATGACGCAGTTACTGGCAAGGCAACTACCATTCCACTAATTCCCCAAAGCATTGCGAATGCTATTAGCGCAACTATGGCTACAAACGAATTTATGCTCACATTAGAGCCTGTTACCTTTGGAGTAATAAAATAACCTTCTATAAACTGAATAATCCCAAAAACTGCAATTACTCCAAAGGCATACCAATAACTATCCTTTGTGGCCAATGCAACTAGAGCGGGCAAAAGAGAACCAATAAGCACTCCAACATAAGGTATTACAAGTAAAATGGCTGCAAAAAAACCAAAGAATAGCGCATTTTCGATACCCAAAATAAGTAATCCAATACTGTTGAGTATTCCTACTATAATAATCACCTTTGTTAATCCTAAAAGATACGATTGCTGAATATTATAAATGCGTTTGATGATCATATTTACAAACGATTTTGACTGTTTATTGAATAGTCTATATGCGAAATTTCTTAAAAACCGACGATAATATAAAAAGAAGAAGAGATAGATTGGTATCAAAACTAAATCGGTAAAGAGTGTTCCAGATTCGAAAATAAACGTAAAAACTTTATCGAAGTTCCCTCTTAGAAGTTCTCCTAAATTCATATCATCTGAAAAACTGAGCGTACGTGTATTAATGTTAAACGATTCTACAAGAACCGCCATTAGTTTAGTGTAGACCTCCGTAATTTTGTTTATATAAGAATCGCCATTGTCCATAAATATTTGCAACTGACTGGCAATAATAAAGATCAGAGCGATTGTTAACGAAAAGACAATCACTATAGAACATATGGTGGCAAAAAGTCTATTAAACTTCAATTTACGTTCAAAAAACTTTTGTACTGGAAAAATCATAACCCCAAATATAGCGGCGAGTAGTAAGGGCATAATTAAGGGTTTCAGCACATACAAAATTAAAATAACCCCTATGAAGTTAATCACATTGGGAATTGTACGTATGGCGTCTTTTGTTGAATTCATTGAAATGATGTTAGCGATTCGATTCGTGTTGTATTTATAGAAAACACGGATTTATGCCCTACAAAGATATTGTTCTATTTCTTAGATTCACTTATACAATTTTCTGCATATCTTATAAAATTACGGTTCCAAGACAAACCTTAATCTTTCCTTAAAGTGTTTATATTAAAGGCTAAATAGTTAAACATTTTGTATCTTTAAAGCCGTATAGAAATCAAAACCTAAAGCATTCATTCCAGTTGTACTGGATTCTAAAAATCGAAAAAAATGTTCGGACTATTCAAAAAGAAATCAGAAAAAGACCGCTTGCACGAAAAATATAAACAGCTCTTGAAAGAATCGCATCAGCTTTCTACCACTAATAGAAAATTAAGCGATCAAAAGGCATTTGAAGCAGAAGAAGTAATGCAACAAATTGAAAGCTTAGGTTAGGAAATTTATATGACAGCTACTGTAAAAGAATTCACCGAAAGAGAACTCGATCGCATTATTGAAATGGCGTGGGAAGATCGTACTCCTTTTGAAGCAATCCTATTTCAATTTGGCTTGCCTGAAAAAGAGGTGATCAAAGTAATGAGGGGAAATTTGAAGGAATCTAGTTTTAAGCGATGGAGGAAACGCGTCAACAGTGGTGTGAGCAAGAAGCATCTCAAAAAAAGAAATCCAGATATTACGCGGTTTAAATGTTCCAGACAAAGAGCCATCTCTGGTAATAAGATAAGTAAGAGATAATGGCCTTTCACCTGGAAAATGACATACAATTGTTTCCTCATACATACAATGAAATACTCGAGCGGGTTCAAAATGTAAATCCCGTTAAATACGGCTCCACCCGAAATTACATAGATGGAGACGTGTCTTACCTGTCTCCATACATCTCTAGAGGCGTTATTTCTACCAAATTTGTACTCGAAGAATTATTAAAAAAAGGATACGCCCCTACGTCCATCGAAAAATTTATTCAGGAACTTGCGTGGCGAGATTATTGGCAACAAGTTTGGATTTCCAAAGGAGAAGAGATCAATAAGGATTTAAGGAATACACAAACGCCAATTTCAAATACGGCCATCTCAACGGCTCTGGTAAATGCAAACACCGGTATTGAGGCTATAGACAATTCCATAAGGAAGTTCTATGAAACTGGCTATCTTCATAACCACCTGCGAATGTACATTGCTGCTATTGCGTGCAACATAGCCCAGAGTCATTGGAAACTGCCAGCGAAATGGATGTATTATCATTTACTCGACGCAGATTGGGCGAGTAATGCGCTTAGTTGGCAATGGGTAGCTGGTGCCAATAGCAATAAAAAATATTATGCTAATCAGGAAAACATCAATAGATATTGTCATACGGAGCAAACGAATACTTTTTTAGATGTGGGATATGATCGTTTTTCCGATCTGAACATTCCTGAGATTCTAAAAGGGATAGTGACTCCTAATTTAACAACTCCTCTCCCTACCAACAAGCGCATTTCAGTAGAAAAAAGCAAACCAACACTTGTTTATAATTACTACAATCTAGATCCAAATTGGAACAAGGAAATGGACGCCAACCGAATCCTACTTTTAGAACCTTCGCATTTCGAACGATACCCAATTTCTGAACAGTCTGTGAACTTCATGCTCGACCTTTCTCAAAATATAAAAGGAATTAAAGTGTATACAGGCGAGTTTGATGAACTTGTTTCCAGTTTTCAATTAGAGACAGAGACCATTCATTACAAAGAACACCCGCTAAATAAAGGATATAAAGGAATTGAAGAATCCAGAGATTGGATGTTCGAGGTAACTGGATATTATCGCTCCTTCTTTGGATTTTGGAAAAAGTGTAAAAAGCAACCTCCCTTTAAAACAAAATAAACTGCCCATGCATTATACCAAAGAAGACATTGAAAACTTAGAAAGAGTAGAACGTCTTAAAATTATTAATTCTGTAACGGGCATTAAGCCTGCAAATCTTATTGGCACTATTGACGACCGTAGCTGTGCAACCAACGTCGCAATTTTTAGTTCTGTATTTCATTTGGGAAGTAATCCTGCCTTACTAGGCTTTATCATGAGACCTGCTGGAGATGTACCTAGACACACCTATAATAACATCAAGCAGAATGGTTTTTATACCATCAACCATATTCATCCAGCATTCACAAAAAATGCCCATTATACTTCAGCTAAGTTTGATGAAAGCGTATCCGAATTTGATAGCTGTAATTTAACAGAAGAGTATTTAAGAGATTTTAAGGCCCCCTTCGTAAAAGAAAGTACTTTTAAGATGGGACTTCGCTTTAAAGAAGCCATAGATATAACCGTTAACGGTACTATTCTTATTATTGGTGAAATTGAACATCTCGTAGTACCAGAAAATGCCATCGTTGAAGGTAATATTGATTTAGAAGCCAGTGACAGCGTCGGGATTTCGGGTTTAAATAGCTATTATTCGTTAAAAAAAATTGAAGAACATCCTTATGCCAGACTAAAAGATGTTCCAAGTTTTAAAAGATGAAAAAACAACACCTTCCACAGAAAATCTGTTTAGTTTGCATGCGACCATTTAACTGGCGTAAGAAATGGGCAAAGAATTGGGAGGAAGTAAAATATTGCAGTGAACGTTGTAGAAAGAACAAACCATAAATGAAGAGTATACACCTAATATTTCCGCATCAGTTATTCAAAAACGTTCCACATTTGGAGGTGAACGCTCCCATATACCTGGTTGAAGAGTTTCTTTTTTTCAAACAATTTCCCTTTCATAAGCAGAAATTAGCATTTCATAGAGCATCTATGAAATGCTATGAGTCGTTTCTGAAATCTTCAGGTTTTGAGGTGCAATACGTAGCATCTACTCAGGATTATTCAGACATAAGAAAACTCATTCCAAAGCTAAAAAGTGATCACGTCTCGCACATTTCTTATATAGATCCAACAGATTTTTGGTTGGAAAAAAGAATTGAAGAGACCTGCAAAGAATTCCAGATAGAAGCTACCCAACTGCCATCCCCCTTATTTTTGAATACAAAAGCAGAACTTGAATCCTTTTTCAGAAAAGATAAAAAGAAATTCCATCAAACCACTTTCTATACGGAACAACGTAAGAAGCGAAATATCCTCATGGAAGAAGATGGGAAACCAACAGGTGGAAAATGGACATTTGATGCCGAAAATCGAAAAAAATATCCTGCAAAAAAAACACCTCCGCCAGTTCAGTTTCCCGATGTGGACTCCTATTATGAAGAAGCAAAAAGATATGTGCAAACTAACTTCGCAGATCACTTGGGAAGTCTAACAGACCATTCGCTCTATCCAACAAATTTTAAAACCACCACTCAATGGCTTCAGCAATTCTTCGAATATAGGTTCGCCGAATTTGGCACCTATGAAGATGCAATTGTGGCTGAAAACTCCATTCTCAACCATAGTGTTTTAACCCCAATGCTCAACGTTGGTCTCATTACTCCTCAGCAGATTATAACAGAAAGTTTGGCCTATGCCGAAGCCTACAATATTCCAATCAATTCGACCGAAGGTTTTGTGCGCCAAATAATTGGCTGGCGAGAATTTATTCGCGGTATCTACGAAGCGCGAGGTAGTTATGAGCGGACTAAAAATTTCTGGGGTTTTAAAAAGAAAATTCCATCTTCCTTTTACGATGGTACTACAGGCATTTATCCGATAGATCAAACCATCAAAAAACTTTTGAAAACTGGCTATTGTCATCATATCGAACGACTTATGGTGTTGGCAAACTTTATGCTTCTTTGCGAATTCGATCCAGACGAAGTCTATAGATGGTTTATG
The DNA here is from genome assembly GCA_947495135.1 of uncultured Flavobacteriaceae bacterium. Classification (GTDB taxonomy): domain Bacteria; phylum Bacteroidota; class Bacteroidia; order Flavobacteriales; family Flavobacteriaceae; genus Aureisphaera. Next base: position 273,064 of record CANLXN010000001.1, on the reverse strand, counting down.
GAGTTATTTATAGATTCATACGATTGGGTAATGGTGCCCAATGTGTATGGAATGAGCCAATTTGCGGATGGTGGTCTAATGGCTACAAAACCGTATATAAGTGGTAGCAACTACTTAATGAAGATGAGCAATTATCCGAAAGGAGAATGGCAAGGCATATGGGATGGTCTATTTTGGCGATTTATGGATAAACATCGTTCCTTTTTTAAGCAAAACCCCCGTCTAGGAATGTTGGTAACTATGTTCGATAAAATGTCAGAGGATAAAAAAGCAACGCATTTAAATAATGCAGAGACTTATTTAAATGAATTAGAAAACTAGTCCTAACAGAAATGAAAAATGCCTCAAATATAGTTTTGAGGCATTTTTTATTTTATTAGAATCGGGCTTTAATCGATTTCATAAATTTTTACATCTCCTATGGTCAACCCAGTTTTCACATCGGGATTTCCTCTATATCCAACGGTGGCTTCCCCATAAGCCGTAATCCTAATCTGATCTGAAGTATTTAAAAGAAACTCACTCTCGCCATAGGCCGTGAGTTTAGTTTTACTATTGTCCATGGCTTGCATGTTTATTCTACTTTCGCCATAGGCGGTAATTTTTTGCTGACCAACTGAACCCGACTTAATTTCAAGCAGACTCTCGCCGTAAATTACTGTTTTGAGTTTTTCAAGTTTTAAACTTTCAAAAGATACCTCAGACTCTCCATAAATAGTTAGCGCCAATTCATCTTGATCAAATTCGCTTTGAAAGTTAATTTGCTCCTCTCCTCGTAAAGACAAGTCGTTAATGAACTTGTAATTAACCGTTGCCGTAACGATCGTTCCTTCGTATAGCGACTTTTTCATTTTATGACCATCTACGTATACTTTCTTGTTTTTCGGAATGTTTTTGGCTCCGTCCAAATAAACTCGAAGGGTCTTTCCGTCTACTTCAATGTTCAATTTATCGTCACTTACACTGCAGCTCTCCACTACTACAGATTCGGTATCTCCTGCTACAAAATTCACTTCAATGTGTGGACTAATAATTACCTTTTCAAAAGACTCTACTGTAACTGTTTTTTGGGCAGTTGCCGCTGACATGGTTAGCAGTACTATGGATAAACCGAGAAAGAATTGTTTTTTCATAACGTTTTTTTTAAATAAAATATGGGTTTGATGATTTGTTCGCTTTATGTTGATCTATATAATAGAGTCATTTTTAATAAAAGTGTGACACTTTATTTATTCTTTTTTCTTCAGAAACATATAAAATACAAAAAAGCCCGCTTTAAAGCGGGCTTCCTTCTCATAAAAATAACTAACTCAATTAATTCTTAACAAATCTCTTGCTTCCAATAATTGTATTTTCCTCTGAAACGGTTAAGAAATAAATTCCAGCCGATAGTGAACTTACATCAACCGATGTAGCACTACCTGCTATTTCTGAAGTACTCAGTACTCTTCCTTGCATATCCACTACACTAACTCCGTATTCACCTTGCTCTAAGCCTTGAATGTTAATGGTATTGGTAGTAGGGTTAGGATATAAAGCTACGTTTGCTCCGTTAAAATCATTTACAGATAATGATACCTGTGGTAGTGGAATTAAATCTCCACCAGCTGGTAAGGCAACCCATAATCCAAATGCAGCTCCATCGCTATTTACTGAAGGGTCTAAGAATCCTGAAGCTACAGTTACAATCGCTGCTCCTTCTAATCCTAATGTGCTTAGAGGTGCTCCGTACGTCGCTACGGTTACAGTACCGGTCTCATCACGAACATCAATCACGTAGTCTGCTGTCGGAAGTTCTAGATACCCTTGGAATTCTGTGTACGAAATATCATCAACTACAGTTCCTGCTCCTGCACCAGTTTCCACGATGTCCACTGTTGGTGCGTCGGTAGAACCGTGGTGTACTAATACATCTGTATTAGTGCTTACAGTTGCTGCTTCTCGTCCTAAAGGAAATACTTCTAAACCAAATGCTGGAGCCGGATCGTATCCTGTCGGACTTACAATTCCATCTGCAACAACAATATAAGTTTCGTCTGCTGCTAATGTTACTGGGAAAGACGCAATAGCATCTCCCACTCCTGTGCTCGTTGGAGGAGCTACAGAAATAACAGTCTCTACTCCTGCAGGGAAGTCAATAAACGGAGTTGCAGTTCTAAAAGCAAAGTTATCAATGGCAAGATCGTCACCAATGTAAATATCTACTTCCGCCGCAGCTAAATCTGCTGAGTTGTGAATCACTTGTACTCTTGCAAATTCCTGTTCTATTAAAGGTAATGGAATTAAATCTCCACCAGCTGGAAGGGCAACCCATAATCCGAATTCCGCTCCGTCACTGTTTACTGTAGGATCTAAAAACCCTGAAGCAAGTGCCACAATAGCTGCTCCATCTAAACTTAAGGTGCTTAAAGGTGCTCCATAAGTTGCTACGGTTACCGTACCTGTCTCATCTCTTACATCTAGAACATAGTCTGCAGTAGGTAATTCTAGATATCCTTGGAACTCTGTGTATGAAATATCATCAACAATAGTTCCAGCCCCTACTCCTACTTCAACAATATCAACTGTTGGTGCATCAGTAGAACCGTGGTGTACTAAAACGTCTGTATTAGTTCCGCTTCCCGCTGCTTCTTGTCCCATAGCATATACTTCCAATCCAAATGGCTGTGCCGGATCATATCCTGTTGGACTTACAATTCCGTCTGCAACTACCACATAAGTCTCATTCGCAGTTAAAACTACTGGAAAGTTAGCAATGGCATCACCAGAACTTGTACTGTTAGACGGTGCTACTGCAATGTCTAAAGTAGAACCTGCTGGCAAGTCGATAAATGGTGTAGCCGTTCTAAAGGTAAAATCGTCTAAAGCCAATGCATCATTAATGTAAACATCTACTTGTTCTGCAGCAAGATCAGCAGAATTGTGAATAATCTGAGCTCTAGCAGTAGATCCTGGTAATTCTACCAATGGACCACCAGTAGGTAGTGCAACCCAAATTCCGAAGGCTGCTCCTCCACTATTCATTGAAGGATCTAAAAATCCTGAAGCTACTGCTGTAACGCCTGTTCCAGCAATTCCTAAATCACCTAAGGGTAATTCGTAACCAGCTACACTTACTGTACCTGTTTCATCTCTTACTTCAATTGAGTAATTGATCGCAGGCAACTCTAAGTATGTACTTCTAAAGTCGGTGTACTCAAGGTTGTTCGCAATAAGTCCTATGCCAATACCCGTTTCGTAAATATCAACCGTTGGCGCATCTGTAGCTCCATGGTGTACTAACACATCTACGTTACTACTATTGTTTGCAGTTTCTCTTGCCGAAGCATAAATTTCTAATCCAAACGCTGGTGCTGGATCGTATCCTGTTGGGCTTACGATTCCGTCTGCAACCACCGAGTAAGTTTCGTTAGCATCAAGCGTTAATGGGAACGTTGCAATTGCATCTCCTACTCCTGTACTATTTCCTGGTGCTACTGAAATTTCAATATCAACTCCTGCAGGAATATCTAAGTAAGGCGTTGCTGTTCTAAACATTAAATCGTCTACAGCAAGATCTGCTCCTAAATAAATATCTACAGTTTCAGCTGCAGCATCTGCAGAATTGTGAATTATTTGTACTCTTGCATTCGATGAAGGTAATTCAATCATTGGTCCTCCGGCTGGTAATGCAACCCAAATTCCGAAAGCCGGTCCTCCGCTATTCATAGAAGGATCTAAAAATCCTGAAGCCACAGCTACCAAAGCAGCATCTGTTAATCCTAAAGTAGCTAAAGGTGCCTCGTAAGAAGCCACTACAACGCTACCCGTTTCGTCTGTTACTTCAATAGAGTAATCTGTAGTGGGTAATTCGAAATAACCTCTAAATTCTGTGTAAGCCATATCATCTACAAGTGTTCCCGTACCAGGGGCTGCTTGTACAATGTCAACTACAGGTGCGTCTGTAGAACCGTGGTGTACTAATACATCTGTATTTCCAGCATTCATTGCTGCCTCTTGTCCCATATCATAAACTTCTAAATTGAAGCCTGGTGCAGGATTGTAACCACTACCACTTACAATTCCGTCGGCGACGATAATATAGGTTTCATCTGCCGTTAGCGTGTAAGAGAAAGTTGCAATTGCATCTCCAACACCAGTACTCGTGCTCGGGGCGATCGCCACGTCCACATTTACTCCAGCTGGAAGATCAATAAAAGGTGTTGCGGTTCTGAAAGCAAAATCGTCTAACGCCAATGCGCCATCTACGTAGACATCTACTTCACTAGCTGCTGCATCTGCCGAGTTGTGTATAATTTGTACACGTGCGGTTTGAGCAACAACAGTTTGAATTAACAAAACCGTAAGTACGGAAAGGATTGTTTTTTTCATAATTGTTGTTTTTTTTGGTTTAACTTAATGATCTATTAATTAAACAATGTCGAAATCTAAACTACTACCCCATATTGTGTCTTTGGGAATATTTTAACTTTTTGTCTAAAGGTTACCCCTTCACTTTAAACAAAAACAAACTACTGTAAACAAAGGGATTGTTGTTGAAATAAGCAGGATTTTAAATCATGAAAATTTCAGAATGAATTCATAAACAACTAGTAAATTAACCTCAATTTTCACATAATTTTCACAATACCATTATCTAGTATATGTATCTTTATCGCCTAAAACATTCTCAATGCGATATTTGCTTCTTTCCCTAATTACAGTGCTTACCATTTCGTGTAACTCCGCTCAATCTTCTTCTAAGACGAAGATGTCTCGAAGCGATTATATGAATACCATTACCGCCGAAGACCTGAGTAAACACTTATATACCTTTGCCAGCGACAAGATGGAAGGGCGAATGACGGGAACTAGCGGACAAAAAATGGCAGCGGAATACCTAAAAGATTTTTACAAGTCACAAGGTATCTCTGCACCAGCTGCAAATAACAATAACTATTATCAACCTATTCCGGCTGCTTATTTTGGTAGATCACAAGACATGATGGATTCTGAAAATGTAGTCGCCTTTATTGAAGGAAGTGAAAAACCAGAAGAGGTTATTGTACTTTCTGCACATTACGATCACGTAGGAATGGAAAATGGAGAAGTTTTCAATGGAGCCGATGACGATGGAAGTGGTACGGTAAGTATGCTTGAAATTGCCGAAGCTTTTCAAAAAGCCGTTAAAAATGGCAATGGACCAAAACGATCTATTTTATTTCTTCATGTTACAGGAGAAGAAATTGGTTTATACGGTTCTAGATACTATACCGAAAATCCAATTTATCCTTTACAAAACACTGTATGTAATCTAAATACCGACATGATTGGTAGAATCGATCCAGACAAAGCGGATAATCCAAACTATTTATACCTTATTGGAAGCGATAAGCTAAGTCAGGAATTACACGATGTATCAGAAGCTGTTGCCAAAGAATACAGTGATCTAGAATTGGATTATAAATACAACGACGAAAACGACCCAAACAGGTTCTACTACCGAAGCGATCATTATAACTTTGCTAAGAATAACGTGCCTATCATCTTTTATTTCAATGGTGTGCACGAAGATTATCACAAAGCCACCGATACGCCAGACAAAATTGAATACGAATTAATGGCCAAAAGAGCACAACTCATATTCCAAACGGCTTGGGAAGTTGCAAATAGGGAAGTTCGTATTACAGCAGATAAACTTTAAGAGATATTCTTCAGTAATTGAAAAGAGCGCTTTACCAATGTAAGGCGCTCTTTTTTTTCGAATAGAGAACTTATTAAACATAGAATGAAGACTATTTCATTCTATTCAGTTTACAATACATTAGACTGGCTCGGGCGTTACCCTCCTTCGTTCTGCGTGCCTCTAACTGCGAAGGGTCGGGCTATTCACTATATCTTTTTTAACCTTTACTTCTATATGGTCACGATTCGACCTAATGCGTAGACGTTTAAAAAAGGATGCCGTTGCTATCCCTAACGCAAATAAGAATAAAAAAAATCGCCTAAACTATTCACAGTTTAGGCGATTCATTTTATGTTACTAAAACAAGAGAGCTTAGTTTACTAAGATCTGCTTGCTTACACTTTGGGTTCCATTACTTACTTCTACAACATAAACGCCATTTGCAGAAGTTCCTAAGTTAACCGAAGTTTTATAACCGTTGCTCTGTACAGGTAGATCTCCTCTAGAGATTTCTTGACCTAACATATTCACAACCTTATAAGACATATTTCCAAAATCTTCCTGAGTAGCAAAGTTAATTTCATATACTCTGTTCTCCAATGGATAGATCAATAAATTAGACTGCTCTAATGCTACATCAGTAGTTCCAAGAACTTCACCAAATAAGTAACACTCATTCGACTCATCGTTAGAAGGAGCTTCATCACCACTCAACGCAGTTCTAACTTCTACCTTATATATAACACCTTCCGAAGACATATCCACAGTTTGCGCAAAAGTAAAGTCGGCAGCATCCCCTGCAGCAAGCGATCCAGTAAAGGTTTCGGTTGCAACTAAGGTTTCATTTACATAAAGCTCTAAAGGGAAATTAGTTTGAGTAGCAGTTCCGTAGTTACTTAAAGCCGCTGTAATAGATTCAGTAGCACTGTAAGGTCCTTCAAATGCAGGTCCAAATACATTGTAAACTCCAACATCGTTGGTAAGATCGTCTTGTAACTTTAAAGCAGCAATACGAGTGGTCCAAGTATTGTTACTTTGAAAATACTGAGCAGTATGCCAAAAAGTTCTATTATCTAAATCGATGGTCATTTGTGCGTAATCTCCAAAACGATTAGAGAAGGTTTGCACTCCATTTCCTTCAATGATAGAAGTTTCTGGGAATGTCATCTGTCCAAGAGGATCATTCTCCATACGTCCAGTATATCGGATTCCCGCTCTAGTAACTGCACTACCTACGTTGTAAGCTAAGGCAATGTTTCCTTCGTCGTCAATCCCCATACTTCCCATAAAACGGCTATCTCCATCTGCAATAGTATACGTCGATTCTTGGTAGATAGAGAACGGCTCTGTTCCTGAAGAGTTTCTCAATTCTATCCATCTAATTCCCACTGTATCATTTCCATCAATATCCACATTGAAATTGATTAAAAATGAGTTGTGATCTTCAAAACTTCGATAATTAGCCATATAAGAGATTACTCCACCAATAGCATCAATTCTTTGATTAGTTCCTGGCTGATTAACGTTTCCTGTTCCAAATGGTTGGAAGTTAGCGTCAAACGGTTCTGTTGGAATTTCCAACGGAGCCGAGATGGTACTAGAACCTTCCCAATCCAAGTCAATCTCCCATACCTTGATATGGTCTGTTGTAATTCCAGGCCATGCATCATCTTGTAAATAAACAATATATCCAGGTGCATCTTCTGGGAAATCCTGTCCCAATAAATTTGCTGGCTCTGGGCTAAATACCGCTCCGGGGTTTCTTACAACTCCTCCAAGATTAAATCCTCTTAATCCAGGACTTGGACCACCGGCTAACATTACATCACGCTCAAAAGCATATGTCGCTAATCCGGCCTTATTTGCCGTTAAGTAATAACCATCAGGCCATACACTGTAGTGCGGATAATCTGGGAATGAGCTCAACGGATACTCGTATACAAAGAATGTACCTGTTGGATCTGGCGTACTCGACACCCCAATAATTAGCGCGTTGTCTGAAACTCTAAACTGACTTACGAAAAATCTATCAGCCAATTGATCATACATTACAATAGGATCTCCATCGTTGTTTCCACTTCCTAAGAAGGTAGAAAGAGCAATAGGTCCTGCCAAAAGACTTCCGTCTTTCGCAAAAATCTTAATTCTAACATTGATTCCATGCACATAATGGTTAGGTCCTACAGCACCCGTAACATCTGGTGGTAAAAATCCTCCAGACTCATTAATATTTGCTCCAACGAAATCCAAAATAAGGTTACTCGCTTCTCTGTATCCAGGTTCAGTTTGCACTAGTGGATCTGGTCCAATAGGTAGTGCATTAGATCTTACTTTTCCTGCATTCAGCATATTGTTAGGTACCACTTTGATATCTCCTATACCTCCATTCCATTCTGGTGAGGTTGGCATATCTCTTAACGGAATAGTCTCTCCTAAAAAGACCCCTTCCGAAATGACCACAGGAGGAAATTTGTCCTGTGCGAAACTCGTGGCAGATAGTACCAATCCGAATACGAGCGTTGTAACTAGTTTTTTCATTTTGTTATTTTTTTAAATAATGCATAAATATATTGATAATTGAGATATTTACCTCGCTAATCATCCGTTAATTCAATAAAAACGGCGACATCAAGCCGCCGTTTCATATATAAATTGAGGGCAAATAATTACTTCACAATAATTTTTCCTGTTCGTGTTGTTTTCAAATCAGGTGCTCCTACTTTTACTAAATAAACTCCTTCAGCTGCTTGAGCCATATCCAATTTAATAACATAAGAGTTATTTGTAGTCTTTGATAAAGTCTTAAACTTTAATTGCTGTCCTAACAAGTTGTAGATAGCCGCATAAGCTCCGCCATCGTAATCGGTGGTCATTACGACTTCAAACTGATTGTTTGGAAGACTTGTTATTACAAGATCAGACGCTGCAAAAGCTACATCCTCTACTCCTAAACTACTGATATTGGCAGTGTAGTCTTCCGTTTCTCCATACTGAGTTTCCTCACAAGCATCGGTTGGAACAGGTCCATTCCAATTTGTTTTAGCTCTCATGATGTGCTCTCCAGTAGCTGCTCCAGCTGGAATTACTAAATCCATCGTTTCTGTATAAGAACCACCTGCTTGTCCATCTGCAATCTCGAAGTTATCTACAACCAACTCATCAATAGAAAAGTTGAAGTCATCGTTAAAATCGATCCAAACACTTACAAATTGATCTCCATATCCTGTGGTAATTGTAAGGTCGTTGGTACTATCTGGGGACATAGTTGCAATTAAATTAGTGAAATCTGCATAACCTTCGCATCCAGAAGGATTATTTATATCTGTTACAGAAACTAACTGGAACCCATCCCCGAAAGAACAGTCTCCAAGTGGCTGACAGTTTTGATTGGTCACTTCGGCGGTCACCGAATCGTTAGACGATTCCTGATCTCCTGCCAGAGAAGTGGAAGCTGTAATGCTATATGTTCCCAATGCAGTAAAATCGAACGTAGTTGCGAAGGTATAAACTACCTCTTCTTCAGAATTGATAGTTCCGGTAAACGTTTCTACAACAGGAGTTCCTCCATCTACTGAATATTCTACATCAAATCCCGATTGAGCACTTGCTCCAAAGTTTCTGATATTCACGGAAATGGATTGTACACCAAGACCAGAACCAGATTGAGGTGAAGTGATTTCAATGGCCCCAGTATCATCGGCTAATAGATGAGTAACTTCCTTAGAGAACGTATCGTTAGCGTTAAATTCATCTGCACCTAGCGCAGTAGAAACTTCAATGTTATAGGTTTGACCAGAAGTAGAAAGATCCACAGTGGCCGCAAATGTGTATGTACCAGTATCACCTGCAGCAATAGTCCCCGTGAAAGTTTCTGAAGCAATTAAGGTACCATCTACTCTTAATTCTAAAGGAATATTGGACTGATCATCTAAACCGTAGTTTCTAATACTTATTTCAACAGTTTCTGCCGCGGTAAGAATTCCATTCTCCGGAGTTAAAATATTGTTAGCTCCTACATCATTTGCAAAACCGCCAGAGAGGGTAAACGAGGCTACACGTGAGCTCCAGTTGTTGTTCGCTGTGAAATATTCAGCAGTATGCCAAAAGGTAAAGTTATCTGGATCCATTGTTAAATGAGAGTAATCTCCAAATCGATTACTAAATGTTTGAACTCCTATTCCATCCACAATTGTAGTTTCCGCAACGGTCATAGTTCCTAAAGCATCTCCATCAAAACGACCCGTATAGCGAATTCCAGCTGGCGTATCAGCATTCGCAACATTGAATCCCATTCCGATATTTCCAGCGGCATCCATAGCAGCACTTCCCATAAATCTACTTAAACCATCTGCAGGTGCATAGGTTCCTTCTTGGAATAAAGACCAAGGATTGGTTGCATCATTACGTAATTCTACCCATCTAATTCCAGAAGTGTCTGAACCATCAACATCTACATTAAAAGTAATTACCCATGAATTATGAGTACCGAAGCTTCTGTAATTAGCAGCATAAGAGATTATACCACCAATCATATCAATTTTTTGATTCGTTCCTGGTTGTTCAACGTCACCAGAACCAAACGGAGCGAATACAGAATCGAAAGGATCTAAAGGAATTTCTAACGGAGCAGAAATAGTAGAATTAGCTACGGTTACCCAATCCATTTCTATCTCCCATACTTTTAAGTGATCGTTAGCGATTCCTCCACCCCAACCATCATCCTGAAGGTAGGTAATATATCCTGGCGCATCCGCAGGAAATGTTGTTCCTAAAAGATTAGCCGGCTCTGGACTAAATACCGTATTTGTATTGTTTACAACACCTGGTAAATCAAAACCTACAATTTGAGGACTTGGTCCACCAGCAAGAATTACATCTCTTTCCATTACATAGGTAGTATTTCCAGAGAACTTATTCGCCGTTAAATAATATCCATCGTGCCAAATACTATAGTGCGGATAGTCTGGAAAAGCATCCAGTGCAAACTCATAAACGAAATAAGCTCCGGTTGGATCTGAAGTTTCAGAAACACCTAAAACCAAAGAGTTAGCTGCAGCACCAAACTGACTCACAAAGAAACGGTCTGCTAATTGATCGTACATAATAATGGGATCCCCACTGTTATTTCCAGATCCTAAAAAAGAACCTAGATCGGTTGGTCCAGCAAGTAGTCCACCTGTTTTATCAAAAATTTTCAGGGCTACATTGACCGCATTTACGTAGTGATTAGGTCCAGCTGCTCCAGATGGATCTGGAGGAGTAAATCCTCCACCTTCCGCACCTGAAAGACCGTCGAAATTTTCTTCTAATGGAAATGAGCTCACTCCACCAATAGCAGATTGACGTAATCCATCTTTTCCATCTTGAGGAAATGCATTTTGATTCACCTTACTGTTTGCCCGTAAGTTGTTTTCAATGATCTTGATCTCATTCACCTTAAAATCTTGTGCAGACACATCGATAGTAGGGAAATCCCTAAGAGGCATTGTTTTCATTACATAGGTACCCTGCACTACCGTACTTGGTCCAAAATTGTCTTGTGCAAACATTCCTCCACAAACGAGGACTGCAAATGCAACAAATAGTTGTTTTAAATTCATAAGAAGTAAATTAAATTTTTAGCTTTTATTGAACCTGAAAGGTACGGATTTTAACCAAACATAAAATCCTATAAAACTCATATAAAACTCATAGTTCTACCTTAAACAGTTCATTATCATACTCTCTCGTTCCATAATTTGATTTCCTAACCTCAATTCTGAAATTTTACAACCCCCTAATCGCGTCTGTCGGGATTAAAAAACTTTAAGATAATTCCAAAAAAAAGAGCGGGAATAAACCCGCTCTTTTCAGATAAATAATCAAAAAATTACTTCACAATAATTCTTGCTGTTTTATAAGTTGTAGTGGTTTGACCTCCTATTTTAATGAGATAAACACCCGCAGACATATTAGACATGTCCAAATTCAATTTATAAGCATTATCGATTTGAGGAACTTTCTTGTTAAATCCAACTTCTTGTCCTAAGATATTGTAAACACCCATAAAAACACCACCGTCAAAACTGGTTTGTAGCGCAACTTCAAATTGGTTATTTGATAAAGAAGTAACGATTAAGTCCGACTGCGAAATTAGATTGTCGTTAACACTTAATGAAGTAATATTCGCTGTGTAATCTTCCGTTTCTCCGTATTGAGTTTCTTCACAAGCATCGGTTGGTACAGGTCCTTGCCAATTACTCTTCACTCGCATTCTGTGTTCTCCAACAGCCGCACCAGCTGGGATAATTAAATCCACGGTCTCCGTATAAGAGCCTCCAGCCTGTCCTTCCGCAACCACGAAATTAGGAACCACAATCTCATCAGCTGTAAAAGTAGAATCGTCATTAAAATCGATCCAAACCGTTATGTTTTGATCACCGTATCCAGTTGTAAACGTAATACTGTTAGTGCTTCCATCGTCCAAGTTCGCTATCTGACTAGTAAAATCTCCGTAACCTTCACATCCAGACGGATTGTTGATTTCTGCAATTTGCACTAGTTGGAATCCATCTCCAAACGAACAGTCACCCGTTGGCTGACAAAGCACATTCTCAATAGTTACCGTAGCTTCGTCATTCGTATTTTCTTGATCTCCTGTAAGAGAAGTAGATGCTACAATGGTATAAGAACCCAAAGCACTAAAATCGAATTGAGTTCCAAAATTGTAAACTACTTCTTCTTCAGCATTGATAGTTCCTGTGAAAGACTCAACAACAGGCGTTCCTCCGTCTACCGCATACTGAACGTCAAATCCAGACTGTGGAGAGGCTCCAAAGTTTTTAATATTTACAGAAATGGTTTCTACTCCAAGACCAGATCCAGTTGTAGGAGCAGTAATTTCTAAAGCTCCCACATCGTCTGCCAATAAGTGCGTAACTTCTTTGGTAAATGCATCGTTCCCGTTAAACTCATCACCGGCTAAACCAGTACTTACCTCAATTGAATAGGTTTGTCCTGGAGTAGATAAATCTACTGTTTGAGCAAAAGTATATGTTTGAACTTCACCAGCTAGAACAGTTCCTGTGAACGTTTCAGAAGCAACCAAAGTACCATCCACTCGTAATTCTAATGGAATCCCTGTTTGATCTGCAGAACCAAAATTTCTTACATTCACCTCCACCGTTTCGGCATTGGTTAAAATTCCGTTTTCTGGAGTTACAATTGCACTTACACCAACATCTGCTGCAAACCCTCCACTTAAAGAAAAGGAAGCAATTTGCGTTCTCCATTGGTTATTTGAAGAAAAATAATCTCCTGTATACCAAAAAGTGAAGTTATCTGGATCCATTGTGATATGAGAGTAATCTCCATATCTGTTACTGTTGGTTCTAACTCCAGGTCCATCAATGATAGTAGTTTCGGCCAATGTCATTTCTCCCGCAGGATCCCCGTCAAAACGACCTGTATATCTCAATGATACCGCTAAATTTTCACTAGCAGTAGTATATGCTAATCCAATATTACCAGCCGCGTCCATTGCAGAACTACTCATCAAACGACTGTGTCCATCTGCAATAGAATACGTTCCTTCTTGAAATATAGTCCATGGGTTGGTTCCGTCATTTCGCAATTCGATCCAACGAATTCCTCCTGTTTCATTCGCATCAATAAAAGTATTGAAGGTAATTAACCATGAATTGTGTCCAGTGAATTCTCTGTAGTTTGCACCAAACGAAATAATTCCACCATGACCTGCAAGTCGTTGTGTAGTTCCTGGTTGTCTAATAGCCCCGTTTCCATTACCAAATAACTCACCCGCATCGAAAGGATCTGTAATAATTTCTAAAGGTGAGGAAATAGTTGAGTTCCCAATAGTAGTCCAATCCATTTCAATTTCCCAAACTTTTAAGTGATCTACTGCTACTCCGGCCCAAGCATCATCTTGAAGATAGGTAATGTAACCCGGTGTTGATGGGTCAATGCTAGTCCCTAAAAGGTTAACCGCTCCTGGACTCTTCACTTGATTAGGGTTCACCACCACATCTGGCAGGTTGAAAATAAGTATCTGAGGATCTGTTCCACCCGCGAGCATCACATCTCTCTCCATTACAAATCCTTGTGTGTCGAATCCACCTAAATTAATGGTTCCATAATAACCATCGTGCCAAACTCCGTATTTAGGATAATCTGGTAATGCAGTAAACTGATATTGCCAAACATTGTAAGCTCCAGTTGGGTCATTGGTTTCAGAAACACCAATAGCTAGAGAGTTGTTAAGCGAACCAAACTCACTTACAACCCAACGATCGGCTAGTTGATCGTACAGTACAATGGGATCTCCATTATTGGATGGAATTCCTAAGAAATCGGCCAAATCAACCGGTCCTACTAATAGGCCTCCCGTCTTATCAAAAATCTTAACGATCGAATTTACAGAATGTACGTAATGATCAGGTCCAACGGCTCCCGTAGGATCTGGCGGAAAAAAACCCGACTCAGACGCAGAAGCTCCCACAAAATTTTGCTCTAACGGCAACGCTTGAATTCCTCCTTGCTCTGTTTGAAGATTGTGTATAATAGTTGTTGTATTATTTGGTTCCTGAGCAGTGGTAGACTCATTTGGCACCATTGTCTGCGATCGCGGATCACTAAAATCTCCAGGTACCGAAGTAGGAAAATCCCTTAGCGGAATGGTCTTACCTATAAACGTACCAGTAATAACTTCCGTTGGTGGAAATTTTTCCTGTGCAAACAGACTTCCACAAAAAAGGAAAGCGAATGCAACAAATAGTTGTTTTAATTTCATAATAAATAAATTAGATGATTTGTTTTTTATAACGAGAGCTAAAAGTAATAATAAATCCTTGATAATAATTGGAATACAATTCATATTAATCATATAAACATCAATAAGTACCTACGATTACGTAGATTAATACTCGCAGAAAGATTGTTTTATAATTTCTTCTGAAATTTTACTCGGCAAAAGGAAGTTACCCAAAACAAATATGCGCACAACTATTTTCCTCCATCCCACCCTCAAATCTATAGAATATGGACTTCTTTGTTCCCTTATAATTTAATACATTTGTCTTTTTAAAAACCGTTTTAATTTACAGGCGAATGATTCACTTTTTTGGAGACGTTAAAAACACCGTTTTTGCAGTCCAAACCTCCGGCGATATTTCAGATAAAAACAATCAAAAATTACAATGGTTATTTGGCAACCAGCCCAAGATAGAGCAGTCCGCAATAGCGGATTTTTTTATTGGCCCACGTGCTGCCATGATTACGCCTTGGAGTACCAATGCCGTGGAAATCACCCAGAACATGGGGATCAAAGGAATTATTCGGATTGAGGAGTTTTATCATGCATCCGAAAGTTTCTCCAATTACGACCCCATGCTATCTCAGAAGTACACCTCTCTTCATCAAGAAATTTTCAGCATCAATATTGAACCAGAATCTATTCTAGAAATTGACGATATTTCAGCCTACAATACGCAAGAAGGATTAGCGTTAAATACAGAGGAAATTGAATACCTAGAAAACCTTTCAAAAAAACTGAATCGGAAACTTACCGATAGCGAAGTATTCGGCTTTAGCCAAGTAAATAGTGAACACTGTAGACACAAAATTTTTAATGGTACGTTTGTGATCGACGGAGAAGAAATGCCAAGCTCTCTTTTTAAACTAATCAAAAAAACATCCCAAGAACATCCCAATACAATTGTTTCTGCGTACAAGGACAATGTTGCCTTCGTAAAAGGGCCTACGGCTACTCAGTTTGCACCGAAAACAGCAGACAAGCCAGATTATTATCAAAAAACGTCCTATGATAGTGTGATTTCGTTAAAAGCCGAAACGCATAACTTTCCAACTACCGTGGAGCCCTTCAACGGTGCTGCTACAGGAAGCGGTGGAGAAATTAGAGATCGTTTGGCAGGCGGACAAGGCTCATTACCACTTGCTGGTACTGCAGTTTATATGACCTCCTATTCGCGTCTAAAAGAAAATCGCCCATGGGAAAAAGGGATGAAAGAACGCAACTGGCTCTACCAATCTCCTCTTGAGATTTTAATTAAAGCAAGTAACGGGGCATCCGATTTTGGAAACAAGTTTGGCCAACCACTCATTACAGGATCCGTATTAACTTTTGAACATCAAGAAGAGTTTTCCGCTGATGCAGATGCACGTAAACTTGGATTCGATAAAGTAATCATGCTTGCAGGTGGAATTGGTTATGGGAAGGAAGACCAAGCCATAAAACAAATACCCAAAAGTGGGGACAAGGTTGTTCTATTAGGTGGTGAAAACTATCGAATAGGAATGGGAGGTGCCGCTGTATCGTCTGCAGACACTGGAGAATTCTCAAGTGGAATTGAACTGAACGCTATTCAACGTTCTAACCCAGAGATGCAAAAACGAGCTGCCAATGCCATTAGAGGCATGGTAGAAAGTGAAAATAACCCCATTGTTTCTATTCACGATCATGGAGCTGGTGGACACCTCAATTGTTTAAGTGAACTCGTAGAGGAAACTGGGGGACTTATTGACTTGGACAAACTCCCAGTTGGAGACCCTACGCTTTCGGCCAAAGAGATTATCGGAAACGAGTCTCAGGAACGAATGGGGCTTGTGATTGGAGAAAAAGACCTAGACACCCTTCAACGAATTGCAGACAGAGAACGTTCACCTATGTATGAGGTGGGTGAAGTGACCGGCTCTCATCGCTTCACTTTTGAAAGCGCAACAACTGGATTAAAGCCCATGGACTTTGCTCTAGAGGACATGTTCGGCAGCTCTCCTAAAACCATCATGAAAGACCGCACAGTTGTTAGAAATTACAAGTCTTTGAGTTATAACATTTCAGAATTAAAAACATACCTCAACCAAGTCTTACAATTGGAAGCAGTTGCTTGTAAAGATTGGTTAACAAATAAAGTAGACCGTTGTGTGGGTGGATTAGTTGCAAAACAACAATGTACTGGTCCATTACAATTACCTCTTAATAATTGTGGAGTTATGGCCTTGGACTACAATGGAAAAGAAGGGATTGCCACTTCTATTGGCCACTCCCCTATTTCTGGGCTTATCGACCCAGTTGCCGGATCTAGAAATTCGATTACCGAATCACTTACCAATATTATGTGGGCTCCCTTAGAAGAAGGCATAAAGAGCGTCTCACTTTCTGCTAACTGGATGTGGCCATGTAACAATCCTGGAGAAGATGCGCGTTTGTATAAAGCTGTTGAAGCTATTAGCGACTTTTCGATCGAATTGGGAATCAATGTTCCTACTGGAAAGGATTCACTTTCCATGAAACAGAAATACAAGGATGAAGAAGTAATTGCTCCCGGAACGGTTATTATTTCTGCTACAGGGCATTGTAACGATGTTCGTAAAGTCGTGGAGCCAACGCTCCAGAAAAACGCTGGTAGTATTTACTATATCAATATTTCACAAGACGATTTCAAATTAGGAGGCTCCTCTTTTGCTCAAGTTTTAAACGCCATAGGAAACACTGCTCCTACTGTTAAAAGCGCAAGTTATTTGGCAAATGTCTTCAATACTATTCAGAAGTTAATTGCCCAAAATGAAATCGCTGCAGGTCATGATGTTGCTTCTGGCGGACTTATTACCACGCTATTAGAAATGTGCTTCGCAGATGTTAATTTATCGGCGAATCTTGATCTTTCTGGTTTAGCGGAAAAGGATACGACTCAACTACTGTTTTCTGAAAATTGTGGAATCGTCATTCAAGCGTTGGACGATGCTTCAGTTGAAGCCACGCTCAAAACTAGTGAGATAGTCTTTGAAAAAATAGGAACAGTTACTGAAGGCGATACATTTCAGCTTAAAAATCATGACGACAACTTGAGCTGGAGTATTTCAGAAGTAAGAGACACCTGGTATAAAACGTCGTACCTATTAGATCAAAAGCAAACGGCAGGTGATCTGGCTAAAGAGCGATACAACAATTATAAGGCGCAGCCCCTAACATTCAAATTTCCATCTCATTTCGACGGAAAATTACCCGCTTCAGCTACTATTCCGCAAAGCCAACGCAAACTGAAGGCAGCGATTATTAGAGAAAAAGGAAGCAACAGTGAACGCGAGATGGCTCATGCCATGTACCTTGCTGGTTTTGATGTTAAGGATGTCCATATGACCGACCTAATTGAAGGTCGTGAAAATTTAGAGGACATTCAATTTATTGGTGCTGTGGGAGGCTTTTCTAACAGCGACGTACTAGGCTCGGCCAAAGGTTGGGCTGGAGCTTTTCTTTACAACGAAAAGGCAAATACTGCGCTTAAGAACTTCTTTAAAAGAGAAGACACTTTATCTGTTGGAATATGTAATGGTTGTCAGTTATTTTTAGAATTAGATCTTATTAATCCTGATCATGAGCACCTAGCGAAAATGCACCATAACAATTCTCATAAGCATGAAAGTTCGTTTACAAGTGTTACTGTTGAAGAGAATAACAGCGTGATGTTATCTTCCCTTGCAGGATCTACGCTAGGAGTTTGGATAAGTCATGGTGAAGGTAAATTTAACTTACCAATGGGAGAAGATCAGTACAATATTGTGGCTAAATATGGGTACGAAAAGTATCCATCGAATCCCAACGGCAGTGATTTCAATACCGCTATGATGTGCGACGATACGGGAAGGCATTTAGTTATGATGCCTCACATTGAACGATCCATGTTTCAATGGAATTGGGCAAACTATCCAGGCGATAGAACGGATGAAGTTTCTCCTTGGCTCGAAGGATTTGTAAACGCTAGAAAGTGGCTCGAATCTCTTGAAAAGTAAAGGGAATATCTCACTAAATCTCATAATGTCACAAAAATCTCATATCGCGATCATTTCAGCAATATGGGAGTTATCTTTACGTTTGAAGACTAATACATCATTCATTTAAATACATCGCGATGAAACAACTTTTACTTTCGGCATTTTTACTAGTCTCTATTATCTCTGCCGCTCAAGAACAACAGGAGATTTACCAAAGGGCTAAAATTTCTTATTCACAAGGACAAGATGTTTCTAAACTAGCTGCACTAGATATCCCTGTAGAACACGGAATTCACAAAAAAGGGCATTTCGTAATCTCAGAATTTTCGATTTCTGAATTGGATCGTGCTCGTAACAGCGGGTATCAAGTTGAAGTATTAATAGCCGATGCCAAGGCCTATTTTTTAGAGCAAAACAGCAATCCTACTCCTATTCGGCCATCTAACCCAAGTTGTGATAGCGAAGCAGATGTTTATCCAACGCCAGACAATTTCAACTTAGGTACAATGGGCGGTTTTTTCACCTATCAGGAAGCTCTAGATCAATTTGACCAAATGAGGGCCTTATACCCAGACTTAATTTCTGCACCCCAAAACATTGGGTCTTTTATTACCGAAGGAGAACCAGACAATTCTACTACTCCACCTATTGGAGGGAACGGAATTAAGTGGATGAGGATTAGTGATAATCCAGATGTATCAACAGAAGGTGAACCACAGATTTTACATACTTCATTACACCATGCAAGAGAACCAGCTAGTTTGTCTCAACTCATTTACTATATGTGGTACTTATTGGAAAACTATGATTCTGATCCAGAAGTACAAAGTATCGTGGATAACACTGAAATCTATTTTGTACCGGTTTTAAACCCTGACGGATATCTGTACAATCAAAAAACAGATCCTAACGGGGGCGGATTTTGGCGTAAAAATAGAAAGAACGGTTACGGAACCGACCTAAATAGAAACTACGACTATTACATCAATGGAGATCCAAACAACGGTGTTTGGGGAGGTGAAGGAACTTCTAGCGATACCAGTAGCGATATTTACCATGGACCTTCTCCTTTCTCAGAAGTGGAGACCCAAGCCATCAAATGGTTTGTTGAACAGCACGATTTTGTGATGTCATTCAATAACCACACCTCTGGTGATTTATTATTATATCCTTACGGGTACGCCGATGATGTCCCAACCCCTGAAAACGACTTGTTTGAAGGAATTTCTACCGAGCTAGTTTCCCGCAATGGGTTTAGCAACATGATCTCTACTGGATTATATCCTGCCGCTGGAAACAGTGACGACTTTATGTATGGCACAGTAGGAACACATGATAAAATTTATTCCATGACTCCAGAGATTGGACCATCCTTTTGGCCTCCTTCTAGCCAGATAGATGCCATTTGCAAAACGATGATGTACCTCAACATCACAGCCGCTAAGATGGTCAATAACTATGCGGCCATCTCGGAGATTTCTCCCCTTTATATTGGAGATACTGGAAGTGGAGATGCGACATTCAACGTTAGGCGCTTAGGCATTAATGGCTCGGGAGATTTTACGGTTAGTTTAAACCCTATATCGGCAAACATTACCTCATCTGGCACCGCCGTAAATTTTACTGGCATGGATATTTTAACCACCGAAACAGGAACTATTGCTTATACAGTAGCCGCAGGCACGCAAGCAGGAGACGATATTGTTTATGAACTTATTGTAAATAATGGAGCTTACGACTCTGCTATTTTGATTAATAAGAAGTTTGGCGGACTTACCAACGTATTCAGTGATTCTGGAGACAGCACCACAGATAATTTCGTTAATGAAGGTTGGGATACTACCGGAGCTACTTTTGTTTCACCGTCTACTTCCCTTACAGAATCTGCGGGAGGTGATTACCAGAATAACACCAATGAAAGAATTACACTTAGCGATCCAATTGACCTAACAGATGCGTTAGGAGCAAATGTAACGTTCTATGCGAAGTGGGAAATAGAAAACAACTGGGATTATGCTCAGTTTGAAGTGTCCACTGATGGAGGATCTTCTTGGGAACCACAATGTGGAAATTTCACAAATGCAGGAAGTAATAACGGATTTCAACCGCAGGGAGAACCCTTGTACGACGGAACTCAGATGGATTGGGTTCAGGAACAAATCAATCTCAGCGAATACCTTGGGGAAACCATTTTAGTGCGCTTTGAATTCCGTTCAGACGGAGGAGTTAGGGGCGACGGATTCTATTTCGACGACTTAGAAATTAACATTGTTGACGATGGACAACTCAGTGTTTCAGACGCAGAGGCGTCTCAATTTGTAGTCTACCCTAATCCTGTAAAAAACATCTTAAACATTACGACCCCTTTAACCAATTATAGCGTTGCACTTTACAACTTACAAGGGCAACTTATTAGCGAGTCTGCTGGTAACGAAGGTTCCCAGAGTGTTGACTATAGTAATTTAGCTACCGGAATATATTTATTAAAACTTTCTTCGGAAACGGCTACACAGACTGTTCGCATTGTGAAGCAATAAATCAAACCATGAATATTTCAGAATTAGTAAACAAAAGGAGTTCAAATATGAGCTCCTTTTTTTGTATCTTACTTCTTCGTTGAATTAAAAAACTTAATTAAACTTAATCGTTTTCCTCACTTATCTATGAAAAAAGTTCTTTTTCTCCTCATTGGAGCTATTTTGGCTATCTACTTTATTTATGTCGCCTTCATCTATTACGTCCCCTACAGCGAAGGAACCCGATCTGGAGAGCTCATAAAATTTAGCCGGAAAGGAGTAATCGCAAAAACGTGGGAAGGGGAAATTAGCCAGGGTATTAGCGGAGCTCAAATATTCGAATTTTCGGTATTAGACTCGGAAGATGAAGCAATAAAAAAATTGCAGGAATTTCAAGGACGCTATGTTAAAGTGACTTACGTCGAAAGATTTGGTACATTTTTCTTCTGGGGAGATACCAAACACTTTATTACGGAAGTGATAGAAGAAGAATCCCCTCACTTTAACAGAAACTAGAACTGTAGGAAATGAAAAATATTCCCTATTTTGCGTTACAATAACTTACAAAATTATGACTGAAGTAAAAAGACTATTCGACTTTCCGTATTACCAACTAGAAAATTACCCACTCGAGGGGGCTTTAGTTAGCAAAGTAAATGGAAATTGGATAAAAACTTCTACCCAAGAATACTTAGATAAAGCGAACGCGATTAGTCGCGGTTTGATTAAACTAGGCGTACAAGCCAATGATAAAGTAGCCATCATCTCTATGACCAATAGAACAGAATGGAATATTGTTGACATTGGTGTTTTACAAGTAGGGGCGCAAGATGTACCGATCTATCCTACCATTAGCGAGCAAGACTACGAATACGTTTTGAATCATTCTGAATCTAAGTACTGCTTTGTATCCTGTACCGATGTACTGGAAAAGATCAATAAAATAAAGGACAATGTACCTTCCCTCAAAGGTGTTTATTCTTTTGATGACATCGATGGCTGCGATAGTTGGAAAGAAGTCATAAAACTAGGTGATGACAACCAAGATCTCCAAGAAGAAGTTCAAAAAAGAAAAGACGCAGTTCATGAAGACGATCTTGCAACTTTGATATATACTTCGGGAACAACAGGGAGACCAAAAGGGGTGATGTTGTCTCATAAAAATATTGCCAGTAATGCAATGCATAGTGAAGGTAGATTACCAATTGTAGCTGGTAAGTCCTCTTCTCTCAGCTTTCTACCCGTTTGTCACATTTATGAGCGAATGCTTTTATACATGTACCAATACATGGGAGTAAGTATTCATTTTGCTGAAAGTTTAGAAACCATAAGTGATAATCTAAAAGAGATACATCCAGAAGTAATGACAGCTGTACCTCGACTTCTAGAAAAGGTATACGATAAAATTATTGCCAAAGGGGCGGATCTAACTGGTGTAAAAAAGAAACTTTTCTTTTGGGCGGTTGATCTAGGACTCAAATGGGAGCCTTACGGAAAAAATGGGGCGTGGTATGAATTTCAACTAAAAATCGCCCGTAAACTGATCTTTAGCAAATGGCAAGAGGCCCTAGGAGGAAACCTAACCGCAATCGCATCGGGAAGTGCAGCTTTACAACCTAGACTTGCACGAGTATTTAATGCAGCTGGATGCCCAGTAATGGAAGGCTACGGACTCACAGAAACATCTCCCGTTGTTAGTGTAAACGACATGAGAAATGGAGGCTTTAGAATTGGAACAGTTGGAAAAGCGTTACCAGATACCGAGATAAAAATTGCCGATGACGGTGAGATTCTCATCAAAGGACCACAAGTTATGCTAGGATATTACAAAGATCCAGAGCAAAGTGCCGAAGTATTAAAAAATGGATATTTCCACACCGGAGATATTGGAGAAATCGACAAAGACGGATTCCTAAAAATAACAGATCGCAAGAAGTCGATGTTCAAAACCAGTGGTGGAAAATATGTAGCACCTCAGCTTATTGAAAATGCAATGAAACAGTCCAGTTTCATCGAGCAAATTTTAGTGGTAGGTGATGGAGAAAAAATGCCGGCTGCACTTATCCAACCAAACTGGGAATGGGTTTCAGATTGGTCTGATAAAAAAGGAAAGAGTATCTCAAAAGACCCGAAAGAAGCATCACAAGACCCGCAGCTCATCAAACGAATTCAAAAAGAAGTTGATAAACACAACGAACGATTTGGAAAATGGGAAAAGATTAAGACATTTCAACTTACTCCTGACATTTGGAGCATCGAAGGAGGACAACTCACTCCTACTATGAAAGCGAAACGAAAGGTCATTAAAGAGATGTACAAAGATCTCTACGAAAAGCTTTACGACAGAGCATAAATAAAAAGAGCCACTTCACGTGGCTCTTTTCTTTTATCAAGTTGTTTCACTTGAACCCGAAAGAAGACTAATTCTTAATAAATTGCTTTGTTTCCTTCCAACCTTCTGTGGAAATTAGCTGAATGAAATAAATTCCCGTGGCTAAATGAGCCACTTCTATACTCGTCGAAGTATTCTCAAAAGATTCTAGTAATCGACCGTCGCTAGAAAAAATTGAGTAGCTTAAATTCCGATTAGGAATTCCGCTTAACTCTATTCGATCCTTGACGGGATTAGGAGCTACCACAAAATCTGGTGCTTCAATCGTAGAAACCGATAATAAGGTAGCATCTACCTGCCAAAGGTTAATTCCAGTATTTGTGGTCTCATCAGCCTTAAACAATAGTTTTCCATTTATATTAAAAAAGTCACTAATATCGGCATCAAATCCGTTGTCATTAATAGTTGTATTTAGACCCGTCCCAGCAGTTGTACCGTCTGAAGACCATAACTCATCGTTCCAATCGTCGTCAAGCTCCGGGTCGTCGGTAAAGTAGCCCGTGAAGAATAGACGGTCTCCACCGTTTCCTAGCTCGGGCGACGAGCCAAAAGCACCTTCCGCTCCGGGAAAGAGATCCGCTACTAGTTGTGTTCCCGTTTGAGTGCCATCACTTTTCCATAATTCGCTGCCCAAATCATCTGTGTAACCAACAAAAAATAAAAGATTATTCGTCTTCTGAAAATCGTTTATTCTATCCCCAAAACCCGTTTTGAGAATTACGGTTCCACTGGTCGAGCCGTCGGTTTTATAAAGTGCGTCAGAATCTGAAGCTGTATCATAACTACTAAAATATACGGCCCCATCGTATTTGTACATCATTTCACTGGAAATTAACAGATCCATCACTAGTTCAGTTCCTGCTTCAGTTCCATCGGTTTTCCATAAATCACCATTTACATTAAAAAGAACGAGGTCTCCTAAAGTGATGAAAGAACTGATAAAGCTATTACCATTAGGGTTGATATCTTTGAGCATAAACGTACCAGCCTCAGTACCGTCTGTAACCCAAGGCTCCCTACCATTTGCACCATCGTCTGCCCTGAAAATTACTTTGTCATTTAATTTTTGAAGAAAACTTGGCTGACTGGAATTGATTCCTGGATTAATATCCTTAATGAGCGAAGTTCCTGCAGCGGTTCCATCGGTTATGTAAAGTTCGGATCCTACATCATCCAAAATAGGTAGAATAATACCTGAAGATATCGTCGCTGCGGGAGTATTAGCAATACCCGCAGACTGAGTGTCTAAGTCGATCACTACCGTCCCAGGAGAATTACCATCGGTTTTTACCAATACACCTCCCACGTTTGGATCCACAACGGCTGTGTAGTACAATTCGTTATTGTAAACAGTTAGGGGAACAAAAAATGAGAACGTTTCGTACTGAGCCACTAGCTCCGTATTTACAGAAGTACCATCGGTTCTCCAAAGTGCATCCTGACTAAAATTGAAACTAGACGTGAAATAATGATAACCATTAAATTCGATACCAGCTCCTATCCCAATATTGGTAGCAGATGTATTGTCTAAATTTTTAAAAAATGTTGCCTGTGCATTAGTTTCGACTAATGTAATTAAAGCAAACAGAGTTAGTAATAAATATTTCATTACAAGAGAGTTTAATTGAT
Source organism: uncultured Flavobacteriaceae bacterium (assembly GCA_947495135.1). GTDB lineage: Bacteria > Bacteroidota > Bacteroidia > Flavobacteriales > Flavobacteriaceae > Aureisphaera. The sequence goes on along the minus strand of CANLXN010000001.1, from coordinate 248,076 downwards.
TATTTAACCCTCTATGCAACTTCATGGAAAAGGTTAACATTGACACAGAATTTAGTTAACTTTACGTATCGATGTTAACCTTTAATCTAGAAATGCATAAATGAGTAAACCCCCATCTTTGCAATTGTTGAAATCTGGAAATCAAAATGCGTATAAGGCCTTATACGACGAGAATAGAGATGCCTTTTTGGCTTTTGCTAGAAAACATCGAGTAACTGAGGATGATGCAATAGATATTTATCAAGAAGCGCATATCGTATTGTATGAAAATATAGTTAACGGTAAACTTACAAAGCTTAATAGCAGTCTTAAAACCTATGTTTTTAGTATAGGAAAGTATAAAATTTACGAACGATTGAGAGCATCGAAAAAGCTTGTACTTGTAGATAACGAATTTCAGATGAACCAATGGGACGAAGAATTAGAATACGACGAAACTACTTTAAATAACCAGCAAAAGTTATTAAAAGAACAATTGAAAAATTTAGGAGAACGGTGCAGAAACATTTTGGAACTTTTTTATTTAGACGGGCTTAATATAGAAGAGATTAGAATTAAAGAAAAGTACGGGAATGCCAATACAGTAAAAGCACAGAAATCTAGATGTTTAAAACAACTTAAAACGTTAATCAACTCCCCAAAATCATGAAAGAAAAACTGATCGATAGTTATTTTTTGGGAACACTCACCGAGAGTGAACAACACGAATTTCATTCGTTATTAGAATCGGATGCTCAATTCAAAGAGGAAGTAGATTATAGAAGAGATCTACAAAAAGTGCTCGTCGCGGAGCGAAAAGACGATTTGCGTCGTGTTTTTAAGAATAGTGAACAAGCCTTTGCCGGGAAACCTTCTAAACCGTCGTCTGCCATTTTGAAATATGCGATGGCAGCCTGTATTGCTTTATTATTGGGTGTTTTTGGTTATTTCTCATTATTTAATTCTCCTACTCCTCAAGATCTCTTCGCGGATAACTTTGAACCCTATAGAAATGTTATTGAACCAATTGTTAGAAGCAACGACGATACCGCTGTAAATCCTAAAATTGTTGCTTTCACCAACTACGAGAAAGGTAACTATAAGGAGGCCTCACAACAATTTAAAGAACTTTACAGTGAGAGTAATGAGTCTTATTATTTATTTTACCAAGCCAATACACATTTACAACTGGGAGAAACTTCCAAAGCGATCGTTTTGTTCAAAGAACATCAAACAAAAATCGACGAATTTCAAGATAAGTCCAAGTGGTATTTAGCGCTCGCTTTTCTGCAGCAAGAAGACCTGGAGAAGTGCAAAGAGATATTAAATAAGATCGTTTCCGAAGAAACCTACAATCACAAACTGGCAGCAGTTATTTTAAAAGAATTGTAACTTCTAATTCTGAAACGTTAACCATTTATTGTTTTCTTCATAAAGAGGTAAAAACCTCTAAAATGAAAATACTACTAACTATTAGCTTCTTTTGCCTCCACACCTTATTACTATCTCAGGTTGGAATCAACACCACTAGTCCAAATGCTTCCCTAGACATTAGAACTGTTGATGTTTCAAATCCCTCAATTACCGATGGATTGTTAATTCCAAAAATGAATGAATTCCCATCAGCAGACCCCACTATTGCACAAGACGGAATGATCGTATTTGCGACAGGAGCCGGAAGTATCTCCAAAGGATACTACTATTGGAATTTCAATACCACTTCCTGGATTCCATTTGTTACTGGCACTGTATCTCAGGATGAAGATTGGTTTGAAGTAGGAACCACCACTAGTCCCAATAATATAACCGATCATATTTACCGAGAAGGAAACATTTCTATAGGTGAAAATCTAGACGATTTTAAGCTTCATGTATACGCAGACGACAGTGCAGAACAACTTGCAAATTTCGATTTTACAACTAATATCACAACCGCAAGTCAAGGCATAAAAAACACACTTACCATTAACGGAAATCACACGGGAAATAGCTCTGGGATAAGCAACACCGTAAATGCATTGGCAAATGGCCCTTCAGTAAACCTCAACAATGTACTCAATGCCTCGGGAACGGGAAGTAAAACAACTATTATAAATGAAATACCCGATAACAACGTAAGTGGGATCCGTACTGGAATTCTCAATGATATTGAGGCTACTGGTAACCTTATTTATGGGCTTAATAATAAGCTGAGAGGAACCACACAAATTTATGGAGTAACAAATAACATAAGAGGAATAGGATCGAATGCTGGGAACCAAACTGGAGTCTATAATGACCTTGGTTCGGGTAGTTCGGGCACTCTAATTGCTACAGAAAATAGATTTACTGGCGCAGGTGCCGGAAACCGAATTGGCGTACAGAACTTTTATAATTCATCTTCCACGGGGACCAAGTATGGTGCAAGAAACTACTTCTATCCCTCAAACAACGGCATTCAATATGGAGTGTTTTCGGAATTTGCTAGTAATACCTCCAGCATACAAAAGGGTGTGGTTAACGAGTTCAATGGCTCGGGAACGGCAGAGAAAACTGGAATTCAAAATAAATTTGAAACCGATGCTAACGGGCCTCAGATAGGTGTGAAAAATGAGATGAATAGTACAAGCAATACAAGCCAGAGTGCCGTGAAAAATGTTTTCGACAATTCTGGTGCAACGGAGCGACATGGTTTGTACAATGAATTCATTAATGGTGGCGCACAAAACCACGGTGTTTTAAATGAGTTTTCGGGCAGTGGAAACAGTTCTAAAAATTACTACGGACTTAGCACTGTCTTCGACTTAGATAGTCATGGAAGCACTGTAGGTATGAGGAATCAATTTAGAATAGGATCCAACAGTGGGGGTGCAATTGGTAACTTGAATCTATTCACTGGTGCAGGAAACAGCAGTAATAGTTTTAATGTGTACGGTCAAGTAAATAGTCTTACCGATACCGACTCTAGAAAAACAGGTATTCAAAACTCATTTAGCGGAAGTGGCTCCCCATTTATTACAGGAATTAGCCAAACGTTTTCCGCGAATACCACGAGCGCATTTATTACTGGAATTACACAGAGCTTTGCTTCTAATAACAACGCGGGTAGAGATCAATTTGGTTTGGAAAACTACTTCACAGGCGACGGAACAAGTCCGAAAGTAGGTGTTAAAAATTACTACGATTTCAACGATGGAAATTCCGTAGGCTTTGAAAATGACTTTAGAAATAGCACTACGGCTACCAAAAAAGGCCTCTTTAATAGATTTAGATCTTCCACTAGTTCTTCCAAGATTGGAGTCGACAACGATTTTGAGGCAAGCGCAGTAGGGCTCCAAACTGGGGTTTCAAATAATTTTCTATCTACTTCAGGACAAGGTATTGGTGTGGTAAATACTAGCAACCGCAGTTCAGGAAGTGACGCTATTTATGGAGTTTACAACTATTTTCAAGGAGCTAATACGGGTACTAAATATGGGATTTATAATTTATTCCCAGCTTCTTCAGGAGGGACACATTTCGGTATCTATTCTTCGGTACTAAAAAGTTCTGGCTATGCGGGCTATTTTTTAGGTCGTGTGTCCATTGGAACATCCAATTCGAATAAATACATATTTCCAAGTACAAGAGGGAACAGTGGACAACTAATGCAATCTGACGCCACTGGAAATCTAACATGGGTCGATGCGCCTCAGAGTCAATGGCAGCGTAGTGGGACTAATTTATCTCTTTCCAATACAGGTGATGACCTTGTATTTACAAGTGCGCAAACAAGCATCAGCTTTCCAGCTACCTCTGGAACTTCCCCTTCCATGTTCTATATGTTTAACTCTGGAACAGCCAATGCAGACCGAATGATCTTTTCGCAATCGGCCAGTTTCGCAAACTATGGTTTAATGTATAGAGACAGCAACGATTCGTTTAGGTTTCTATCGAATGGAAATGACAGAGTGGTGATTAATATTGGAGGCGGAAACCCATTGGTGGTCAATGGAACAGCTCAAGCTACGTCCTTTCAAAGTGCCACCACTACGTATCCCGACTATGTTTTTGAAGCATATCTAAACAATACTTCCGAAATGAATCCTGATTATCATTTTTTGAAACTACCCGAGGTGGAGCAATTTATTTCAGCAAATGGCCATTTACCCGGAGTTGTACCCTTTTCCGAAGTAAAAGAAAAAGGAATGCAAATAAACTTAACCGAAACATCCATCAAGAATCTGGAAAAAATAGAAGAGCTATTTCTTCATGCCATTGAGTTAAAAAAAGAAAATGAAGAACTTAAAAGGAAACAAGCGCGATTGGAAAAAAGACTGGAACGGCTAGAACAAAAGCTAAACTAAAGATAAATTTTGCTTAATTGGATGAAGAGGAATTGCTCATAGCGGTTCCTTTTCTTTTATAAAAGTAAAACGCGACCGCTAATAAACCAAAAACACCAAGAAGCCAATACCAGCTAAATGAACTATTTAATACAGGAGCAGTATCGCCACTTAAAACAAAACCTGCCCAATAAAAAGGTTCTCGTAAAACTGGATCGTCGTTATTGGTCAAATAAGATTTCTTAGCATTCTGAAGCGCCACATCCTTAGATTGCCCATCTTCAAGATTCTGATAAAAGTAAGCAGTGATTTCAGCCGATTCGCTATCTGGCACCTTCCATAGCGTCATTAGAGTACTACTTACACCAGCGAAAGTGAAAGCTCGTGACATGCTCATTACTCCTTCTCCAGCTTCCACTTTTCCAAAACCAGTATTACAAGAGCTCAAAACGGCCAAATTTGCTTTTAGACTCAAACCATAAATTTCGGCTGCCGTTAACTCGCTATCAACGCTATCTGTAGCAAATAACATTTTGTTGTAGAGCGGATTGTTTTGATCAATCTCCGTATGTGTCGCCAAGTGCAGTAAATCGTATCTCTCACTCTCAGTTATAAAATTTTCTTTGGTCGCCGTTTTCCCAACAAAGGAAGTCCCGTTGGTAATTTGTTGGATGTCATCCACCTCCACAGAGTTGTTAGGCAACTCGTTCGAAATATAACTGGGTGCAAAGCCTAACCATTTATTGCCACTGCCCGTTAATTTCATTTGTTCTTCTAGTAATTGAACAGAACCTGCATAGGATATGGCATATTTATGAACTAAAAAACCAGTGTCATCTTGTAAAACTTCGAAAGGAACTAAGCTCAATACTCCGTCGGTAATAATGGTGAGCTTTGTGATTTCGTCTGAAATTTTCGGCACCAAAAAATCGTGTACCTTTTTGGACTTTTGCGCATCGAATTTTCTGTCGGCAATACCTCGCAAAAGAGCTTTTACCTCTTCTTGTAGAACTTCCGAATTATCAAACCTTTCTAAGCTTATTTGGTTTTTGCCAAGTATAAAACGATACCAATAGTTTGCGTCTACAAAATACTCAAGAACCATCCTGTCTTTTTCTAAAGAACCGTTTAAAAACGATTGAAACCCTTGGTTTGACGATAAGTTTTTTAAACGCGCAAGCTTGGGATAGTTAGCGTTGATTTTATCTTGCAGACTGTCGTATGCCTCTTCAAAACGAAGTTGTTTATCAAATAAAAACTGAATTGTTTGCGCTTTAGTCGCGGCCGTTTGCTTGGCGTTGTAAATGGCCTTGCTGTTCTTCTGTAATGAATCTGTCAAGGCCTGCTCTACCCCCATTAATTCTTCAGGTACGCCGGCAACTTTCTTCAACTTCGCATTTCGAATTCCCTCCAATAAAATGGAATTTTTATTCAGTTCAATTAAGTTGAAAATTACAGGTAACCAATCGTCTTTTTTAGTTTCATTATAACTATCAAAGGTCCTATTCAGCACCAACCCAATAAGGCCTTTAACCGAATTTGAATACACCACCTTGTTAGAGTTGTTAGGAAACATATTCCTGTTATCTATAATCTCTGAAATGAAATAATGAACAGCATCTTTATCAAAAGGTTCACGAGAAATTACATCGTAAGCAATCATCTGAATTTCAATGTCGGGATACGTAAACCTATTCGTGAGAAGCTTTTTTAGGTCTGTTAATATGGATCGCACTTGAGCCTTGTCACCCATGGCGTAGGCGTATTTCATTCGATTTAGATCGTACAAACGATGAAAATAGTCTGCTTCTTTAAAGCGATCGTCTAATTTCAACTTTGCCTTATCCAATACTAATTTCATTTTTTCTAACTCCCCTGTTTCGAGATAGAGATTAGCCAAACTCTGATAAACGTCGATAAGGAAAAGGTCTCGATCTATTGCGATTGCTACCTTCTCTGTTTTAAGGAAAAACTCTTCAGCCTTTTTTACATTTCCCAACCGCAAATAAATATTAGCCATGTGCAAATAGTTGGCACAAACCCAGCGATGTTCTTCGGGAACAAGTTTGTTCACCAATATCATTGCCTCTTCTCCCAGAGCTATCGCTTCTCCTCCTCTACCAACATACGAATAAACGGAGCTCAAAGCCCGTAAAGTTTCGGCTACTCTATTGGGTTGTTTTTGAAAATATTGCTTTGCATGGGCAACCGCTTTTTCAGCATACAGCGTTGCCTTCGTATAGTTGGAGATTACGCTGTAGCTGCTGGCCAATCTATTGTAATCCAATGCTAAATATGGATTGGTATCTCCGCCACCCGCCCGATCGTATTTTATGGCCTCTTCTGCATATTCAATTCCTTTTTCGGCGTTCCCAAGACGGTCTCCAAACATTAAAGACAAGTTAAAACTCGTACTTGCCAAAACATTGTAGTTAGGCTCGTCCAATCCCGATCCAATTGCAACCGATTTCTCATAACTTTTCGCGGCCATTTCAAAATCTTCCATTAGATCGTAGGTGGCTCCTAAAACTGCGTAAGACACACTTAATGGTGCCTGATATTCTAGTTGTTCTAATTTCTTTATAGCCGTCATTAAGTGAACTCTGGAAACTTTATAGTTTTCCATATCCTGTTCCACTCTTCCCATATACTCATCGCTTAAAGCATCGATCAAAGGATCATTTCCTGTTCTGTTTTGAAATTTCTGAAAGTAATCCCTTACCAATTTGGGAGCCGGTTTTTTTGAAATCTTTAAGGGAAGATACACACTGTAGTATGCAATAATGTGTTCCATTTTTGGGTCTGAAATATGCTCTTCTTTGACAATTGTTTGTGCTTCCTTTACTAACGTCAAAGATTCAGTGAATTTGTTTTTTATAGTTAGAAGACGGCTTTGAAATAATAGGGCTTCGACTCTAATCTTAGGCAGGTTGCTTTTTTCTTCTGAAAAGGATCTAAAAACACTACATAGGCTGTCGGCCTTACTGTAGGAACCCTTTTTATGCAATTGGATAAATGCCTCCTTAGCATCTTCAAATTGAGGTATGGTCGTTTGCGAATGACTGTTAAATACAAAGCATAAAAAAAACAGCAATGAGCCATTCCGTAAACCATTCATCATAAGATAGGGACTATTAAAGTATAGTTAAAGATAAAAAAAAATGTTCAGCCTGTAAGTATCTGTTTAAATATATGACCTATACCTAGTAACCCTTCAAACAATATTTATGCAAACTAGATGGATCTTATTTTTAGCACTCAGTTTCGTAGTACTTGGAATGTACAGCCAAGAAAGAACTAATCCATTAAATCAAGATGAGGAATTAGGGAAGGTTAGTTGGTTAAGAGACTTTAATGCAGCTGTGAAACTTTCAGAAAAAGAAAACAAGCCCATACTCATCCTTTTCCAAGAAGTGCCAGGTTGCGCAACTTGTAGAAATTATGGACACAATGTATTAAGTCACCCATTGATGACCGAGGTAATCGAAAATGAATTTATCCCCTTGGCTATTTTCAACAATAGAAAAGGAAAAGATTTAGAAGTTCTAAAAAAATACAACGAGCCTACGTGGAACAACCCGGTGGTTAGAATAGTCGATAAAAATGGGAAAAACATTGTAAAACGCCTTGCAAGTGATTACTCTGCAAAAGGATTGTATCTTCAAATTATCGAAGCACTTCAAATAGCAAATAAGCCAATTCCCGAATACGTTAAAATTTTAGGCAGTGAGCTATCCACTACTGTAAAAGATCACCATTTGGAAGAAGCCTATTTTGAGATGTATTGTTTTTGGACTGGTGAGAAGGAATTGGGTGCTCAAGATGGGGTCTTAGCAACTAAAGCTGGTTTCATGAATAGTGCTGAAGTGGTAAAGGTAATTTACAATGCCGATCAAATCTCTGAAGAAACTTTAAACACATTTGCCACATCAAATAAGATGAAACCAGTAAAACAGGGCAAATTTGCTTGGGCCGAAAAAGACGAGGATTACTTTATTCAACATAGTAGGTTTAAATATCTCCCGCTCACGGAGGTTCAAAAAACCAAGATTAATAGTGCCTTGGGATTAAAACAATCCCCCCTCACCTACTTAAGTCCGAAGCAACAGCACTGGTTTAAAGATTTAGAGACATCTTCAATGGAAGTCTTGTACAACAAAGACTTTTTCGCTTCTTGGGACCAATTGAATAGGTCCCAGTCTAACTAAAAAAAGCAAGGCTACTCCTAAAATTTATGCCAAATCTAGCACTATTGGAGAGGTGGGCAGTATTTTTTATTATTTTATTATGCATGCATAATAAATTTTCTTATCTTTGAATCGCCCTTTAAACCCTAACCCATTGAAAGAAAAAACAATTGATTATGTACTTCGATCCACTTGGATGAGCGTACAAAAGATGTATAACGAAGAAGCTGGTAAAAAAGGAAGTACCATGGCCACTGGATTTGCCTTGATAAGTATTGATCCCGAAGAAGGAACTCCTTCAACTGCATTGGGTCCAAGAATGGGAATGGAAGCGACCAGTTTATCTCGAACGCTTAAAACGATGGAAGAAAAAGGGCTTATTCTTCGCAAACCGAATCCCTTAGATGGAAGAGGAGTATTGATACATCTCACTCCCTTCGGAAAAGAGATGCGTGAATTTTCAAAGCGCGTTGTATTTGGTTTCGACGAATCGGTTCGAGCGCACGTTTCCGAAGAAGATTTAAACACTTTTAAAAGAGTTGCAAATACTATGATGGATCTCATCAATAGTAAAAAAATATATACGAAAAAACAGACCATTTAATATGTCAAATAGAAGAATCAACAAAGTAGCTGTTATTGGCTCAGGAATTATGGGAAGCGGAATTGCTTGTCATTTTGCCAATATTGGAGTCGAAGTCTTATTATTAGATATTGTGCCTCGTGAACTGACGGACAAAGAAAAGGCGATGGGCCTAACTTTAGAAGACAAAATAGTTCGCAATCGCTTGGTAAATAATGCATTGACTACTTCAATCAAATCAAAACCTGCACCACTTTACCACACTAAATTTGCCAGCCGTATTACCACAGGGAACTTGGAAGATGATATTGCTAAGGTTTCGGAAGTAGATTGGATCATTGAAGTAGTGGTAGAACGTCTCGATATAAAACAAAAGGTATTTGAAAACCTTGAAAAGCATAGAACTCCGGGAACACTTATTACCTCAAACACTTCAGGGATTCCTATTTCCTTTATGAGCGAGGGTCGAAGCGAGGATTTTCAGCAAAACTTTTGCGGAACACACTTCTTCAATCCGCCGCGATATTTAAAGTTATTCGAAATCATCCCTGGACCAAAAACATCTCAAGATGTACTCGATTTCTTAGGTGGATATGGAGAAAAGTTTTTAGGAAAGACCACGGTAATTGCCAAAGACACCCCTGCTTTTATCGGAAACCGCGTTGGGATTTTTGGAATTCAGGCGTTGTTTCATCTTGTAAAAGAAATGGGGCTAACTATAGAAGAAGTAGACAAGTTAACCGGACCAGTAATTGGGCGTCCTAAATCTGCTACTTTCAGAACGGTTGATGTAGTAGGATTAGATACTCTGGTTCATGTAGCCAACGGTATTTATGAAAACTGTCCAAATGACGAGGAACACGATCTCTTTAAACTACCAGATTTTGTGAATACCTTAATGGAAAACAAATGGCTAGGAAGTAAGACTGGACAAGGATTTTATAAGAAAGTGAAAGGAGACGACGGGAGAAGTCAGATTCTAGGACTGGATTTAGATACCTTAGAATACCGAGCGGGAAAGAAAGCAAAGTTCGCTACCCTCGAATTAACCAAAACGGTTGATAAAGTAGTAGACCGCTTCCCTATTCTACTGAAAGGGAAAGATAAAGCTGGCGAGTTCTATCGCAAGAATTTTGGAGCAATGTTCGCATATGTTTCTAAAAGAATTCCAGAAATCTCAGACGAGCTTTATAAAATCGACGATGCTATGAAAGCCGGCTTCGGCTGGGAAAATGGTCCTTATGAAATTTGGGATGCAATAGGCGTTAACGAAGGAGTTGAACTCATTAAGGCACTTGGAAAAGAACCAGCCGCTTGGGTAAATGAAATGATCGAAGCGGGAATAGATTCTTTCTACACTGTTAAGGATGGAGCTTCCTATTATTACGACATTCCGCAGAAAAAACACGTAAAAATACCTGGTCAGGATGCATTCATTATACTGGATAATATCAGAAAAAGTAATGAAGTATTTAAAAACAGTGGTGTCGTAATAGAAGATCTAGGCGATGGAATCCTAAATGTGGAATTCCAGAGTAAAATGAATAGTATTGGAGGAGATGTACTTGCTGGATTAAATAAAGCAATTGATATAGCAGAAAAGGATTTTGATGGCCTTGTAATTGGAAATCAAGGGGCTAACTTTTCGGTTGGAGCCAATATTGGAATGATTTTTATGATGGCTGTTGAGCAAGAGTACGATGAGCTAAACATGGCTATAAAGTACTTCCAAGATAGTTGTATGCGATTGCGATACTCTTCTATTCCAACGGTAGTAGCTCCTCATGGGATGACTTTAGGAGGAGGTTGTGAAATGACTTTGCACGCGGACCGAGTAGTAGCAGCTGCAGAAACATATATTGGACTCGTAGAATTTGGAGTTGGGGTTATACCTGGCGGTGGAGGTTCGAAAGAAATGGCCTTAAGAGCAAGTGATACATTCGAAAAGAATGATGTCGAATTAAACAGATTGCAGGAACACTTCCTTACCATCGGTATGGCAAAAGTGGCGACTTCTGCTTATGAAGCTTTTGACACCAACATTCTTCAACACGGGAAAGATATAGTTGTAGTTAATAAAGATCGTCAGATAGCAACAGCAAAGGCGGTGGCTAGACAAATGGCAGATCTAGGATATACGAAGCCACCAAAAAGAAAAGACGTAAGAGTTCTTGGAAAGCAAGCACTGGGAATGTTCTTAGTAGGTACAGACTCTATGGAGGCTAGTAATTACATAAGTGAACACGACCATAAAATTGCAAACAAACTTGCCTATGTAATGGCAGGTGGTGATTTAAGTGAACCTACAATGGTAACCGAGCAATACCTTTTAGATTTAGAAAGAGAAGCTTTCTTGAGTCTATGTGGAGAACGCAAAACCCTAGAAAGATTACAACACATGCTTCAGAAGGGGAAACCGTTGCGTAATTAGATTTGAGACGAGAGAATAGAACCAATAATAAAAGAAATAATAGAAGTGCAAAAAAATGAAATACGCTTTGATTCAAAAGTTTTCAAACAGAAATATCTAGCACCTCACTTCTAAAATCTAACATCTATTAATATGAAAACAGCATATATAGTAAAAGCATACAGAACCGCAGTTGGAAAAGCTCCAAAAGGAGTGTTTCGCTTTAAAAGGGCAGATGAGTTAGCTGCCGAGACCATTGCTCATATGATCAGTGAAGTTCCACAACTGGACAAAAAACGAATAGACGATGTAATCGTTGGTAATGCAATGCCAGAAGGATCACAAGGCTTGAATATGGCACGTTTGATCTCTCTTATGGGATTGGACATTGTAGATGTTCCAGGTGTAACAGTCAATCGCTTCTGCTCTTCTGGAGTAGAAACTATTGGAATTGCAACCGCAAAAATTCAGGCCGGGATGGCAGATTGTATTATCGCTGGTGGTGCAGAAAGCATGAGCTCAGTTCCTATGACTGGCTTTAAACCAGAACTTAACTACGATCTCATCAACTCTGGACACGAAGATTATTATTGGGGGATGGGAAACACGGCAGAAGCTGTTGCCAATCAATTTAAAGTTTCTCGAGAAGACCAAGATGAATTCGCGTTCAACAGCCATATGAAAGCATTGAAAGCACAAGCTGAAGACCGTTTTCAAGACCAAATTGTTCCTATAAAAGTGGATCAGACCTATGTGGATGAAAATGGTAAAAAAGCAACCAAATCATACACAGTAACCAAAGATGAAGGTCCGCGTAAGGGAACTAGTAAAGAAGCTCTGGCAAAATTAAGAGCTGTATTTGCACAAGGCGGAAGTGTAACGGCAGGAAACTCTTCACAAATGAGTGATGGCGCCGCTTTCGTGCTAATTATGAGCGAGGAAATGGTAAAGGAACTTAACTTGGAACCCATCGCTAGAATGGTAAATTACGCCGCTGCTGGAGTGGAACCTCGCATCATGGGAATTGGACCTGTAAAGGCCATTCCAAAGGCGCTCAAACAGGCCGGACTTCAACAAGACGATATCGCATTAATAGAATTGAACGAAGCATTTGCATCTCAATCACTTGCAGTAATGAGAGAATTAGGGCTTAACCAAGACATCGTAAACGTAAATGGAGGAGCTATCGCACTTGGACACCCGCTTGGATGTACTGGAGCTAAACTATCGGTACAGTTGTTCGACGAGATGCGGAAACGCGATATGAAAGGAAAATATGGAATGGTTACCATGTGTGTGGGAACTGGACAAGGGGCAGCAGGAATATTTGAATTCCTTAACTAGATGTAAGACATAAGAAGTGGGAGTTGAGATAACTTCTTATAAAATGAAATAAAATATTATTACAGATTAAATGTATGAGGATAAGTCTCTTATCTAACATTTGAAATTTAAAATCTACAGAAATGAGTACAGAAGCAATTGATAAAGACATTTTAAGAGGAGGGCAGTTCTTGGTAAAGGAAACGGCCTGCGAAGATATATTTACTCCAGAAGACTTTTCTGAAGAGCAAAAAATGATGCGCGATTCTGTGAAAGAATTCGTTGATCGCGAAATTTGGCCAAATAAAGCACGATTCGAGAACAAAGATTACGCTCTCACCGAAGAGATCATGCAAAAGGCAGGAGAACTGGGATTACTAGGGATTGCAGTGCCAGAGGAGTATGGCGGACTGGGAATGGGGTTTGTTACCACTATGCTCGTTTGTGACTATATTTCTGGAGCAACAGGTTCTATCGCCACGGCGTTTGGAGCACATACTGGAATAGGAACCATGCCTATCACACTCTACGGAAACGAAGAGCAAAAGAAAAAATACGTTCCAAAATTGGCCTCTGGAGAATGGTTTGGAGCATACTGCCTTACCGAACCAGGAGCTGGTAGTGACGCTAACAGCGGTAAAACAAAAGCCGTTCTTTCAGAGGACGGGAAGTATTATAGTGTAAGCGGACAAAAAATGTGGATTTCCAATGCGGGATTCTGTAATGTATTTATCGTATTCGCACGTATTGAAGACGACAAAAACATTACCGGATTTATTGTTGAAAACGATCCAACCAACGGAATTACACTTGGAGAAGAAGAACACAAATTAGGTATTCACTCCTCCTCTACTCGCCAAGTTTTCTTTAGCGACTGTAAAGTTCCTGTGGAGAACATGCTTTCAGAAAGAGGCGCCGGTTTTAAAATTGCCATGAACGCTCTTAATGTTGGACGTATCAAATTAGCGGCAGCCTGCTTGGATGCACAGCGAAGAGTGATCAGCAATTCTGTGCAGTACGCAAACGAGCGAATCCAATTCAAAACACCTATTGCTAAATTTGGTGCCATTCGATCTAAGCTTGCTGAAATGGCTACTTCCGCCTACGCTGGCGAAAGTGCTTCTTACCGAGCCGCAAAAAATATTGAAGACCGCATCTCCATAAGATTAAGTGAAGGAAATACCCATCAGGAGGCTGAACTTAAAGGTGTGGAAGAGTATGCTATAGAATGTTCCATTTTAAAAGTAGCCGTTTCTGAAGATATTCAAAACTGTTCAGACGAAGGAATCCAAATATTCGGAGGAATGGGATTTAGTGCAGACACTCCAATGGAATCTGCATGGAGAGATGCTCGTATTTCAAGAATATATGAAGGAACGAATGAGATCAATCGTATGTTGGCCGTTGGAATGTTAGTCAAAAAAGCTATGAAAGGCCATGTAAACTTGTTAGAGCCAGCCATGGCTGTAGGACAAGAATTGATGGGAATACCCTCTTTCGAAACCCCAGACTACAGCGAAATACTTTCAGAAGAGAAAGCAATGCTTGCCAAATTGAAGAAAGTGTTTTTAATGGTTTCTGGTAGTGCTGTACAAAAATATGGGCCGCAATTAGAAGAGCACCAACAACTATTAATGGCCGCAAGTGATATACTAATTGAAATTTATATGGCAGAAAGTACTATCTTGCGAACCGAAAAGAACATCAAACGTTTTGGTAAAGACGCCCAAAAGGAACAAATTGCAATGACGCAATTATATCTTTACAAAGCAGTAGATGTGGTAAGTGATAAGGCCAAAGAAGCCATCGTTTCATTTGCAGAAGGCGATGAACAACGAATGATGTTGATGGGGCTAAAACGATTTACAAAATACACAAACATGCCAAATGTTATTGCACTTCGCAATATCATAGCAGATAAAGTAACAACGGAGAATACATATCCGTTTTAAGGTAAGCTTCCCTAGTCAGGAAGTTTGGTTAGTTAGTTGAAAGAACCGCTCTCATATCTTGTTGAGGGCGGTTTTTGTTTGGAACTGTTTTTGATACTTGTATAGAAACTATGAACAAGGGCGTTCCACTCTAACAATAGCTAAAGACACTACTTATTAGTATCAATTAAATGGGAAAAGCACCTTGAACTTCTTTAGTTCAAAGAGTGGCGGGCTTTCGGCAGTCGCTTCCTACGTATCCGCCAGAAGCGGATAAGTAGGAGAGCTCCAACAAAGCCTCTATCCCTAACGCAGAACCATTTGGAAAAATTTATCATCAACCAATCAGCACATCAACAAATAAACTTTATATTGTTATTAATTATTAAAAATTGCTGTCAAATGAAACATGTTTTTTGGTTATTATTCCTTTCAGCTACCATAGCAGTAGCTCAACCTAGCACCGAAGTGTATTTAATGGATCTTAATCCGAACATCGAAAATTTCGGCATAAGTAACATTATAAATATCACCAAAGATCCAGGATACGACAACCAACCGTCTTTTATGGATAACGAAAATTTACTGCTCGCAAAAAACAACGACGGACAAACAGATATCCAGGCTTATAATTTTGTAACCAAAAAAAGAGCATTTATCCACACCTCCACTCCAGGTGGTGAATATTCACCCCAACTTATACCAAATACAAATGATGTTGCGGCCGTACGATTAGACAAAGATGGGAAACAACGCCTGTACAAATACGAATTTGCATCTAAGAAGATCGTTGAGCTCATTGAAGAAATTGAAGTAGCTTATTACGCATTTCACGATCAAAATAGAATTATTGCTTCCATTTTGGCAGGCAACAAATTAGACCTAGTGGTTATCGATCTCGCTCAAAAAGAAGCTTTTTCCTATATAGAAAATGCGGGTCGTTCAATTCATAAAGTTCCCGAGGCTAGCTCAGTAAGTTACTCCCTAGTGAACGAAGAAAAGAACATTGATATTTATTTATTAGACATAGACGAAGACGGAGAAAGCTTTTTTGTTTGTCAGTTACCCGTTGGCATACAAGATTACGCTTGGATCAATGAGACCACTCTTATTGCAGGCAGTGGTGCAGAACTATATTTATACGATCTCTTTGGAGACGGGGAATGGAAACAGGTCGCAGATCTTTCCGAATTTAAGCTTCAAAATATAACGCGACTCGCAGTTAGCCCAGATAAGAAAAAGCTTGCTCTGGTTGCTGAGCCCATTTCAGAAGAAAAACCAAGATCCGTTTTAACAGAACCAGCAGATGCTATTGTACAAAAACACCTCCTTCCATTTAACAATAGAGATTTAGATGCCTTTACGGATGCCTTCGCCGAAGATGTAATTGTAAGTCGTTTTCCCAACGATATTATGTACGAAGGAAAAGAAGTTTTAAGAGAAAACTACAAGCGCTATTTTAAAAGAACCAAAGAATCCAACGTAGAGGTTTCCAACAGAATTACCCTCGGAGATTATGTAATCGATGAAGAAACCGCTAGGGTTGACGGAAAATCTCATCGTCAAGTAACCATTTACAAAACCGCAAACGGTAAGATAGCCAGCATGAATTTTATTCATGAAGAGAAAAGCTCAGAAAGCCCCGTAGAAATTGTGCAAAAACAATTAGACGCCTATAACAACAGAGATATTGATGCATTTTTAGCCACTTACGCAGAAAACGTAGAAGTATATAATTACCCGCACATTCCTCAATACACTGGGCAAGAAACTATGCGAAACAGCTATGAAGGCTTTTTTCAGAGTACACCAGATCTGCATTGTGCGATAAAAACGCGCTTAGTAATTAACAATAAAGTGATCGACCTAGAAGATGTAACCATTAATGGTAAACAATACCCATTTATCGCTATTTATGAAGTTGAAAATGACAAGATTTCAAAAGTAACATTCGTGCGATAGTAGGAGTTTTAGTGTTTGAGATGTTTTATTTACAACAACTATAACCAAATGAAAAAACTATCATTCCTATTATTCTTGTCCTTATTATGTATTGCATGCGAAGGAGAAGAAGACAAAGAACCGAACTGTGAACTAGTTGATTGCCTGAGCGACACCTTCTTTCTAGACTACCAAGACGTGGATGGAAACCCCCTTATTGGTGCCGTATTTGTTCAGGATTCGTTTAAGCTTTCTAGTCCAACCCGTACCATCTATTTAAAAGTTAATGCATCAGGTTTTGAGAACATTCTTCCTATCAACTTTAATCTTATTGAAAGTGGTGTCGATTATGAACTAGCGCTCAGTCCAACCGAATCCGACAAGTTTAATTTCACGTTCAATACCAATACAGACCCTTGTTGTCCTTTTTCTTCCATAAGCGACTTTCAATATAACGATACTACGCTAACAGGAGATGCAACTAGAACTTACCTTATAGTTCGTTAGGTGAGATTGTCTCGATGAACGTATTTTGCCTTTAACGACTAGCAACAGATGAAAAAATTACTATTTCTATTATCGCTACCCCTTCTTTTAATGGCCTGTGAAGGCGAAGAAGATAGGCAAGCCGATTGTTCTACTGTCCTTTGCGCAGCCGATGAATTTTATCTTGATTATAAAGATGTCGACGGTAATCCGCTCATTGGTTCCGTGTTTGTTCAGGACTCGTTTAAGTTATCAAGTCCTACCTCCACCATTTATTTAAAAGTAAACTCCTTTGGCCCAGAGAACTTGCTTCCCATAGCTTATCGATCTGTGGAAAGTGGCGCCGACTATGCACTTGAATTGAGTCCTACCGCATCCGACACTTTTAACTTTACATTTACTACCAATAATGGCCCCTGTTGTTTTACTTCTACCATGAGTGATTTTAAATACAACGATCTTACCATCGAAGTAGATTCAATCAGAAACTATGTACTGGTTCGATAGAACTTTTTGATTTTGCTAAAAACAATAAAAATAATTATTCTTTACGCTTACTTTTAATCATTCTCTTGAAATAGAAAAGAGACTTTGTATTTTTCATGAAAAAACATGAGAGCACTTTTTCTACTATCGGTTTTGTTTATAAGCGTGGCTTGTTTAAACGATGACGATTGGATGTCTAATAATGGAGGTACTACCATTGGGGGCGAGCAAGCTTCTACTTGTGCTGATGCCAATTACCAAGATTGGCAGGATTCTTATTATGTACTCCCCTATCCTGTTGGAAAAAGCTACAGTGTTACACTCAACCATTGCAGTAACTCTTTTCATGCCGAAGGACAACCAGATCAGTTCGCTATTGATTTCAACATGGGAATTGGGGAAACAGTCACGGCGGCGAGAAGCGGACTTGTAGTGCATGTGGAAGAATCTGGGGAAGATGGAGGATTCCCTAATAACTTAGTGGTGGTGCAACACGCGGACGGTACTTTTGCACAATATATGCACCTTACCAAAGACGGAGCTGTAGTAGAAACGGGACAAAATGTAGTTCAAGGGACTGTTTTGGGATATAGCGGGAACACAGGCCTTGCCGGTTTTCCTCATTTGCACTTTGTTACAACAGCGGCTGGTAGTTCTGCTTGGCCTTATAGTTCTATCCCTCATAATTTCAAAAATACAATCGCTAATCCCACTGGTCCAGACATTGGTGTTTCCTACGAAGCATTACCGTACTAAATTATTTCAAAAAACCAGACGAAAAAGACGAAGTTTTAAGTAATTTTAGCAAAACTAGTTTTACTATGAAATTCGTCTTGACTTTCTTTACATTCTTCATTTGTTTTGTTAACTATGCTCAAACAGATGCGCGCATTTATGATATTATCAACGATGTCTCAGCAGAACGCATTGAACGAGACATTACCAAGCTAGCGGGTTTTGGGACTAGACATACCCTAAGCGATACAGTGTCTAACACCCGAGGTATTGGCGCAGCCAGAAGGTGGATTAAATCTGAATTTGAAAAAATCTCCTCAGAATGTGACAATTGTTTAAATGTGTTTTATCAAAAAGATCTCGTAAAAAAAGGGGAAAACAAACGCATCACAAAAGATGTAATGGTGGTAAATGTGGTCGCTATCCAAAAAGGCTCCAAATACCCCAATCGATATATCATCATGAGTGGTGATATCGATTCCAGAATAAGCGATCCTAACAACTATACAGAGGATTCTCCCGGAGCCAATGACAACGCAAGTGGCATGGCAGGAGCTATTGAAGCCGCTAGAGTACTATCCAAATACCAATTCGAAAGTAGTATCATTTACCTTGGCCTTAGTGGTGAAGAACAGGGGCTTTTTGGCGGGAAAGGTTTTGCGCAATATGCCACAGATAAAGGATGGGAGTTAATTGGAGTTTTGAATAATGATATGATAGGAAACATCAAAGGCGTAGACGGGGTCATAAGCAACCGTGATTTTCGAATATTCAGTGAGCCTGTGCCTCCAACCGAAACTGAAAGACAACGCAACGCTCGCAGATTTTATGGAGGAGAAGTAGATGGAATCTCCAGACAATTGGCGAGATATGTGCATAAAACCACAAAATCATATATGCCAGAAATGAACCCAATGCTCATCTACAGATTAGACCGTTTTGGGCGTGGAGGACATCATCGTCCGTTTAACGATGCTGGTTTTCCTGGAATCAGGATTATGGAATCGCATGAAAACTATACCCAACAACATCAAGATATCAGAACCGAAAATGGAATTGATTACGGTGACAAATTGGAACATGTAAACTTCGATTATGCGAAAAAGCTAACCGCGGTAAATGCAATCAATATGGCTAGTTTAGCATGGTCACCTCCTTCTCCAAAAAATGTAGCTATTGGTGGTATTGTAGAACCATCGGCCAAATTAAAATGGGATAAGGTAGCTGGAGCAAAAGGCTATAAAATTTATTGGAGAGATACCACCTCTCCTACTTGGGATTACAGTAAATCTGTTGGTGACGTCTCGGAATTTGTTCTAGAAGGCATTGTTATTGATAATTACTTTTTCGGAATAGCAGCTGTAGGAGAAAATGGACATGAAAGTGTAGTGGTATTTCCTAGTACTACTTATAGATAAATGTGAAATTCCCATTGTAACGACAAAACAAATATTATAATTTTATAACAACTCATGACGAGATTACAACTTACCAACAAACCTATAACTAGCCTATTTAGTCTCTTGCTGCTTTTCTTGTTGAGCTTCCCCACAACAGCACAAGACTTTACCAAAGAAGATGTTATTAGAGGAAGTATTACTCCCGAAAGAGCGTGGTGGGATTTACTTCATTACGATCTTGAAGTAGAAGTTTTACCTTCCAGTAAAACCATAAAAGGAAAAAACACGATCACTTACAAAGTTCTGAAACGTGATAAATGGATGCAAATTGACCTGCAGTCTCCCATGAAAATTGAGAAAGTAATTCAGGATGGAAAAAAATTATCAATTAAACACAAGGGGAACGCTCACTTCATTAAACTGCCGAAAAGCGAGAAGGATAGCGAACAAAAAATAACTATTTTCTTTTCAGGCAAGCCTAAGATAGCAGTACGTCCTCCATGGGATGGTGGTGTTACTTGGCAAAAAGACAGCAATGGAAATGATTTTATTGCTACTTCAAATCAGGGAATTGGTTCAAGCGTCTGGTGGCCAGGAAAAGATCACCCGGCAGACGAGCCAGACCGCGGTGTAAATTTAGCAATCACTGTTCCAGCAAATCTTACCGCCGTTGGAAATGGTAGGCTACAGAAAACCGATGACAACGGGGCAACTAAAACGTGGCACTGGAAAGTAGTAAATCCAATAAATAGCTACGGTATCAATTTAAACATTGGAGATTATACAAATTTTTCGGAAGTATTTGATGGTCTCAATGGGCCACTCGATATGGACTACTGGGTCTTAAAAGAAAATCTAGAAGCAGCGAAAGAACAATTTACACAGGCACCAATGATGATGCGTGCGTTCGAGTATTGGTTTGGACCTTATCCTTTCTACGAAGATAGTTATAAGTTGGTGGAAGTCCCTTATTTGGGTATGGAACACCAAAGTAGCGTAACTTATGGAAACAAATACCAAAATGGATATTTAGGTTCAGACTTAAGTGGCAGTGGATGGGGACTGCGATTCGATTTTATCATAATTCACGAATCGGGGCATGAATGGTTTGCAAATAGTATCACAAACAAAGATGTGGCAGATATGTGGATTCATGAAGGTTTTACGGCTTATTCAGAAAATTTGTACCTCAGTTATCACTTTAGCGAAGAGGCTTCTAGTGAATATGTAGTAGGAACACGTGCTAACATCCAAAACGACCGACCAATTATTGGAACCTATGGTGTAGACAATAACGGTAGCAGTGATATGTATTACAAAGGAGCCAACATACTTCACACCATTCGCCAATTAGTTGAAGACGATCGCAAGTGGAGGAACATTCTTACTGGGATGAACACCACTTTTAGGCATACAAATGTGACCACAGGTGATATCGAAAAGTACATCAGTGAACAAGCTGGAATAGATCTTGCACAATTTTGGGATCAATATTTACGTACCGTTAAAATTCCTAAATTGGAATATAAATTTAAGGGTAAAGAACTGTCTTTTAGATATACCAATATTGTGGATGGTTTTGATATGCCTGTTAAGTTTATTATTAACCAAAAAGAAGTCTGGATCTATCCCTCGGCCGAATGGAAAACAGAGGAAATGACTAGCGTCATCGAATCTGCAAACGTGAAAATCGATTTTTACGTAGATAACGAATTGGTTAAATAGCAATATACGCGGCCAAGTTAGCGATAAGATAATTGGTCTTATCTTTTCAAGAAATGATGCTTCTTCTCGCAGATCATAAATTATGGAAAAACTTGAACTATACTTCCCAAGAGATATAGAGTTCCGAGAGTGGCTGGAGATTTTTCATTCTACTTATCCGCAGGGTGTTTACCTTATCTTTTACAAACTTGAAACTAAAATTCCTACCATGCGATGGGAAGAAGCGGTTAAAGTAGCACTCTGCTATGGATGGATAGACAGCACGGTTAAAAGCTTAGGAAATGGAAAACGTAGACAGTATTTCTGCCCTAGAAACCCTAAAAGTACTTGGAGCAAACTTAATAAATCATACATTTCAGAATTAGAAAAACAAGGGCTCATTCATTCTTCCGGACAAAAGATGATTGATTTAGCTAAGAAAACAGGAACTTGGACAGCCATGGACGACGTAGAAAACTTAGTAATTCCTGATAATTTACAGGCGGCGTTTAATTCCAATCCAATTGCATTCAAAAATTATCAAAACTTTTCTCCAGGTTATCGCAAGAGTTACTTAAGCTGGTTGAACGGTGCCAAACGCTCAGAAACTCAAGAAAAACGGATTGCTGAAATAATCCGACTATGTGAAGCCGGGATCAAACAACGAGGCTCAAACGGATGGGTCTAACGAACTAATTCTAAAAAATAAGGTAACTACAACCAACCTAGCACACTTCCCTTGTGTTGTAGCCAAAAACTGTTATATTTGAAAGGTGTTAATTTGTGGGTAATGCCCTGCAAATAAATATTATCCCCATACCTAAAGAGCTTTAAAACGTTTGACAATCAATTTTTTAAAGTTCTGGGGTAGCGCATATTATATGAAAGCAAACCTAGAAGAGAAATCCAAAGTAGAATCCCTGCTGCATCGTGCTCATGAGCAACGTGTGAGTGACCTCCAAGAAAGTGTTAAGTTAGCAGAGAAAGCACTTGCAAAAAGTCGAAAACTTGATGATCCATCCCTTATAGGAAAAAGTCTAAGCAAGCTTGCTCTTTTTCATATGATTCATGGAAAGAATAGTCTATCTCTTAAAATGTCTGAAGAAGCTATTCTTCACTTCACAGAGTTAAAAGATGAGTTAGGAATTGCAGACGCCAAATACAGTATAGCAGGAATCTATTATAAAACGAATAATTTCCATCTGGGAATGTTCTACCTTATAGATTGTTTACGAATCTATCGAAAATTTCAGGATAAATACAACGAATCACGAACCCAGAAGTCGTTAGGAGCTGTTTACGAAATTTTAGGCGACCAAGCCAATGCAATTAAAGCATATAAAGGAGCAATAGAAGCAGCTATCGTTACCAACAACGGGAACTTAGAATCGAATGCATACAATCCGCTCTCTGGAATACTACTTAAAATAAACAAATCGGAAGATGCACTGGAAATGATCCAACGATCAATTTCCATAAAAAAAGAAACGGGAGACGTTCGTGGTATGGCATTCGCACTCTATGGAAGAGGAAAAGTATGGTTACACCTCAAAAAGTATGAAGATGCCAAAAATGATTTCCTAGCTGCGTTGGAGATTCATGAAAGCGTTGGGGAACACCTAGGTACCGGAATGGCGAACTACAAGATTTCCAAACTTTGGGTTGCAATGGGAAAACGAGCCGAAGCAATAGACCTTCTTGAGAAAACGCTCCTCTATAGTGACGAACACAAAATTTCTTTGATAAAGACAAAATGCACGTATTTACTATACCAGATCTACAAAGAAGATAGAAACGAACTAAAGTCGTTAATATACCTTGAAAAATACCTGAAAGAAAAGGAAGAAGGCAATGATTCTCAAACACTCAAAGTAATTGAAAACTATGAACTTATCTCTCAGATGAGAGCTATGGAGCAAGAAGCAAGTATCAACAGAGAAAAACGGGAAATGATTATTCGTCAAGAACAAGTGGAACAATCGGCCCGAATGAAACAAGAGTTCCTATCTGCCATGAGCCATGAAATTAGAACACCCTTAAATGCGGTAACTAGTATAATTTCTTTACTTCAAGATCGATCCACAGAAGAGGAAAAGCAATTATTAACATCATTGCGATTTTCCTCTAAAAACTTGTTGCGAATAATTAATGACATCCTAGATTTTTCTAAACTGGATTCTAACAAAATGAGCTTAGAAGAGCACCCTGCTCAGTTTATAGAAGTGCTAAACAATATTAGACAAACTTATGTAGGTCTTGCAATGGAAAAAGGGCTCCAACTAAATGTTCATATTGCAGAGGATCTCGGAGAATCTTACAGCCTGGATGAAACCAAGCTTTTTCAGATTTTAGGAAATTTGGTGAGCAATGCTATCAAATTTACTGAGAAGGGATCGGTAGACATGCGGGTGAAATTACTGGAGTCTACTCCCAAATTTGATGTGGTACAATTTAAAGTAGAAGACACAGGAATTGGAATTCCAAAAAGCGAACAATTAAGACTGTTCGAAAGCTTCTATATGCCCACCTCCATCACTACCCGAAGTGACGGTGGAACGGGATTGGGGTTAGCAATTGTGAAAAAATTAGTCGAGTTACACGATAGTGATATTCATATTGATAGTGCTGAGGGACAAGGTGCCTCCTTCTATTTCAATTTGAAACTTAAGAAATCCAAGGCTCCTATTAAAGTGGATATAAAACTGTTTGAAAAACTTCGCGATAAAACCGCTATCCTTGCCGAGGATAACGAAATTAACGCCATGGTTATGATCCAACTACTTGAGAAATGGGGAATGAAAGTAAGTCGGGTTAAAAATGGTGCGGAAGCAGTAGAATTAGCACTAACCGAAACTGTAGATTTTGTGCTAATGGACATCCATATGCCTATTATGAATGGATATGATGCCACCCGAAAAATTAGAGCCAAAAATAACCCAAATAGCACCACGCCTATTTTTGCACTTACCGCAGACATCACGGCTGTAAATAATAGCGAACACGATAAGCTGTTCGACGGTTTCTTATCAAAACCACTTCAGATTGAACGCTTGTTTGAATCCTTGGTGAATGCATACGATAAGGAGCACACTGTTTAAAATTTGTCTAAGTGACTCTTAGTTGAGAAAATTTCAGTCAAATTAAGTTAAACCCTTGCTAATTTCTTTATCGCAAGTGGACATCTTTTTACTTTTAATGCGATTAAAATTTGTCTGAAATGAAATACCTAGTTGCTAGTTTACTTCTATTTTTATGTTATTCTGAAATTTTCGCACAAGACCTCACGTTCGAAGAATACAACCCCACCTCTACTTTAGTTGTACCTGGACAAGTAATAAAAAACGCGCGATTTCCTTTTATCGACGTACACGGGCACCAATACCGAATGGCTACACAAGACCTTACTCCTGTTGTAACCGCTATGGACACACTAAATATGGGAATCATGGTTAACCTAAGTGGTCGATCTGGAGAAGATTTAAAAAAATCTGTTGCCAACATACAACAAAATTATCCCAATCGCTTTGTGGTATTCGCTAATATCGATTTTGAAAATGTTGGAACTCAAGGTTGGACAGAGCGAGCAGTAAAACAGCTGGAAGAAGATGTTAATAGCGGAGCTAAGGGTTTAAAAATATATAAAAGTCTTGGTTTACGGTATAAAGATACGGAGGGCAATAGAGTAGCCGTAAACGACACAAGGCTTGATCCTATTTGGGCGAAGTGCGGAGAGCTGCAAATACCTGTTTTAATTCATACCGCAGACCCCAAACCATTTTGGGATGAATTTGATGGAGACAACGAGCGCTGGTTAGAATTAAAGTTAAGACCCAGACGTAAACGAGGTGCAGACAACCCTGCTCCTTGGGAACAATTAATTGCTGAACAACACGATATGTTTAAGAAACATCCTAATACTACCTTTATAAATGCTCATATGGGTTGGTTTGCCAATGACCTAGGCACCCTTGGTCGATTATTAGATGAAATACCAAATATGAACGTTGGCATAGGAGCAATTATAGCAGAACTGGGGCGTCAACCCAGAAATGCAAAGGCTTTTTTTATGAAATATCAAGACCGTATTCTATTTGGAAAGGATAGTTGGAAACCAGAAGAATTCCCAACCTATTTTCGGGTGCTAGAAAGTGATGACGAATATTTCCCCTATCATAAAAAGTACCATGCCTTTTGGGCGATGTACGGTATGGATCTTCCAGATGAAGTATTGAAAAAAGTGTACTATAAAAATGCCTTACGTATTGTTCCAGGGCTAGATAAGAGTTTATTTCCTAATTAAAATATATCATGCAAAAAAACATCAACACCATCATCTTTGACCTCGGCGGGGTACTGATAGATTGGAGCCCAGAATATGTCTATTTAAAAGAATTTCGAGGAGACCGAGATAAAATGGATTGGTTTCTAAATACTATTTGCGATTGGGATTGGAATATGAATCAAGATGCTGGGTATTCCATAGAACAAGCTACCAAGGACCGAATAGCGATGTTTCCGGAGCATGAAGATCTTATTAAAATGTATTACGGACGATGGGAAGAGATGCTTGGATATGCACATGAGGGTACGTTGGACATATTGAAATCGTTAGCCGCAAACTCTAATTACAGCGTATATGCACTCACCAATTGGAGCGGAGAAACTTGGCCTAAGGCTATTGCAAAGTTTCCGTGGTTACAACTATTCGAAGGCATTCTTGTAAGTGGAGATGAAGGCATGCGTAAACCCTATGCAGAAATCTATGAGTTGATGCTATCGCGATACAGCATTAATCCTAACGAAGCAGTTTTTATTGATGATAGCTTGAATAATATTAAAGGTTGCGAAGCAGTTGGCATTAGCGGAATTCATTTTAAAGATTCCAATACATTAGCAGAGGAACTGAAATCCTTCGGCATTAAATTATAGTTACGTTTAAAATATATTCTCAATTCGTAATAGAAAAACACCTACCTTTAGTTTCTGGCATTGTAATTGAATATGCTATAATAATTAATTAAAATTTTTATAATGAGTAAAGGAACAGTTAAATTCTTCAATGATACCAAAGGATTTGGTTTTATCACAGAAGAGGGTTCAAACAAAGAACATTTTGTACACATTTCTGGATTAATCGATGAAATACGCGAAGGCGACGAAGTTGAATTCGATCTACAGGAAGGAAAAAAAGGATTAAATGCAGTAAACGTTAAAGTACTTTAACGACCACATACATTTATTTTAGACCAAGGCTCATCATTGCGATGAGCCTTTTTTTATGATCACCTCCCTATCCTAGTCGAATTATCTTAATTTTGCCAATCAAAGGGCAAGACTCTCAAATGAAAAAACTCTTTAAACTTCTAAAAATGATCCTCGGTATAATTGCCTCTTTTATTGGAATGATTGTATTTGTAGTACTCATCTTCATGTATACATCGTCAGAATTTGGAGCTCGTCCCAGTGGAGATCACCTCCGTAAGATTGAATCTTCCAACAACTATAGCAATGGAAAATTTCAGAATAAGAACTCCACCGATGTTTCTGGAAAAATGGAATGGGGACGATCCTTAAGGGAATATATGACCAGCGGTAACAAAGTGCCTAATTGGTCCATCCCCGTTAAAAAAATCACTCCTAAAGAAATCTCAACAACACCAGACACCCTTACAAAAGTAACCTGGTTTGGACATTCGGCACTCCTTTTAGAAATGGACGGAAAAAAAATATTTATCGATCCAATGTTAGGTGAAGTACCCGCACCTCATCCATTATTAGGAAGCAAACGATTTAATGACACTTTACCCCTTTCAATCGATGAAATTCCGCCATTGGATGCGGTTCTAATTTCGCATGACCATTACGATCACTTAGACTACGGAAGTATTCAGAAACTAAAAGATCGAGTTGGACATTTCTATGTTCCACTTGGAGTGAGTGCCCATCTAATTTCGTGGGGAGTAAAAAAAGAAGTCATTACAGAAATGGACTGGTGGGACACAACAAGTTTAGGCCGTCTCCAATTTACAGCAGCTCCTGCACGCCATTTTAGCGGACGCGGAATCACAGATCGTTTTAAAACACAGTGGTCCTCCTGGATTATTGAGGGATCTGTGGATAAAATTTATTTTAGTGGCGACTCTGGCTACGATACCCACTTCAAGGAAATTGGAGATAAATATGGCCCCTTCGACCTTGCAATTATGGAATGTGGCCAATACGACGAACAATGGCCACTTATCCATATGATGCCTGAAGAAACGGTACAGGCAACACTCGATGTAAAGGCCGATCTAATGCTTCCAATTCATTGGGGTAGCTTTAAACTAAGTCTTCATGCATGGGAAGACCCCATTGAACGTTCTACCATAGCAGCAAAGACAAACGGAGTTAAAATGTCCACCCCTATTATTGGAGAAACCATTACTATTGGTGAGGACGTTCCAAATTCTCGTTGGTGGGAAAAATAAATTAAAGTGTATTTAGTTCTTTCATAATTAACCATTTTTCAATAAAAACAAGTGCCTTTATTGTACCTTGGGCGCTCAATAAGACACTGCTTCCATATGAAACCTGCTACCGTAGCACAGCTAAAAAAAGAACTCAAATTAAGATCCTCAGACGAACTCGAAACCTTATGTCTTCGGTTGGCCCGATTTAAAAAAGAAAATAAAGAACTACTTACCTATTTATTATTTGAGTCGGATAACGAGGAAGCGTATGTTAGGCAAGTAAAAGAACAAATTTCAGAGAATCTTTCAGAAATAAATACAACTAGCTTTTACTACGTAAAAAAGAGCATTAGAAAAACGCTGCGCGAAACAAAAAAATACATCAGATATTCGAACGCCAAAGAGACTGAAGTAGAATTATTGCTTTACTTTTGCGAACAATTGCGAGATTTTGAGCCGTCCATTAAGCGAAATAAAACCATGGTCAATTTATTTGAACGGCAAATTGCCCTCATCGAAAAAAAAATAGAAGGGCTCCATGAAGACCTTCAATATGATTATACGAAAGAATTAGAGGAATTAAACCTCTAATGCAAAACCATATTTAAACCTAATGACAACAATATACCACAACCCGCGATGTTCAAAATCTAGACAAACGCTTCAGCTTTTAGAAGAAAAAGGAGAAACCGTAGAGGTAATTAAATATTTAGAGAACGTTCCAAACGCTGAAAAGCTTTCTGAAATTATTCAACTCTTAGAAATCACTCCAATCGATTTAGTGCGAAAGAACGAGGCTGTTTGGAAAGAAAATTTCAAAGGGAAGAAAATGAGTGATAAAGAAATTATTGCCGCTATGATTTCCTATCCAAAACTAATTGAACGACCTATTGTTCTTAAAAATGGCAAGGCTGCTCTTGGAAGACCGCCAGAAGCCGTGTTGGAATTACTATAGATTATTTGATAAATAGTTAGAAATAGGCCCTTTTTTACACCTACTAACTTGAACCAATCGAACGATTACAAAACTGTTCGAAAAGAAAAGAACAACCCTACAAAATAGAAAACCTTTTTAACAAAAAATTAGCAGAGAACAATTAAACCTAATGTTAATTTCGTGATCCTATTCGCAAACCAACCAATGAAATTTAGTCTCACCATAGTATTTATACTTCTTACGTCTTCGATTTTTGCTCAAGACAGAAATTCGAATGGAAGTTCCGCTGCGAATATTACCATCAATGGTAAAGTTCTAGAAAAGGATAGTAATGGTCCTATGGAGTATGCTACCATTGCCATCATTGATAAAAATGATGAAATCGTAGAAGGAACCATCACAGATACCAAAGGAAATTATAGCATAGAAGTTAAGCCTGGAATTTACACGGTACAGTTTGAGTATATCTCGTATAAGACGGAGCGTCTCCAAAATCAGAAATTATTTAAAAACACCACTTTACCAACGGTCAGTTTATCGGTAGATTCTGAAAGTTTAGATGAAGTTGTAATTAGAGCCGAAACAACCGAAGTTCAGATTAGACTCGACAAGAAAGTATACAACATTGGAAAGGATTTAACCACAAGTGGAGCTACTGTAAGTGACGCATTAGACAATGTTCCCTCTGTAACTGTTGATGTGGATGGTACTATCGCATTAAGAGGAAATGATAATGTTCGAATCCTCATTAACGGAAGACCCTCAGCTATTGCTGGATTTGGTTCGACAGATGCGCTAAGACAGCTTCCAGCGGAAGCAATAGAAAGAGTTGAAGTGATTACCTCCCCTTCTGCCAGATACGATGCGGAAGGTACAGCAGGAATACTCAATATCATTCTGAAAAAAGAAAGAACACTTGGATTAAATGGATCCCTGCAGACTAACTTTAGTTATCCCTTTGGAAGTGGTGCCACTGCTAATATCAATTTAAGAACAGATAAATTCAATATTTTTAATACTACGGGGATTAGGTATAGAGAATCTCCGGGATTTGCCGAATTTTCGAATCGCTATTTTTCGGATGATGTTGACAATCCGTTGGTGATCGAAAATCGAGAATTTGATAGAGAACAACAGAGTTTTAACACCAATCTAGGAATTGAATATTTTATAACCGAAACATCGTCAATTACCGCAAGTGGTTTTTATAGAACTGGCGATGACCTAGATTTAACAAGTAATATTACGACCGAATTTAATTCGGCTGACGAACTGGAAGTAAGACGAAGTAGAATAGAGACGGAAACAGAAGACGATAGCAACCTTCAATTTTCATTGAATTATGTGAACGATTTTGATACCAACGGACATAAACTTACCGTAGATGCCCAATGGGAAAAAGGAGAAGAAACACAAAAGGCATTTATAGACGAACAAAACTCTTTTCCCGAATTGGAACTACTTCCTGCTGAAGACATTACACAAATAGAGGATGAGACCGAATATTTATTGCAAGCAGACTACGTACGCCCTATAGGTGAAAACGCCCAATTTGAAGCTGGATATCGCGGACGTTTTGAAAATAGCATTACCGATTATTTATTATTAGAACAGCAAGAGGTGAATGGAGATTTCATTCAAAATGATAGTCTCACCAATGTATTTGATTTTACTCAGAACGTTCAATCGCTTTATACTCAATACGGAAATAAAATAGGAAAGTTTTCCTTTCTACTAGGTATTCGGATGGAGGCAACTACCCTTAGAGGTGAAGTAACAGGTGAAGATGTGACGACCAATGATGATTTCAATTTCAATTTTGACAAAGATTACTTAGGTCTTTTTCCCACCGTCAATTTAGTGTATGAAT
The DNA here is from genome assembly GCA_947495135.1 of uncultured Flavobacteriaceae bacterium. Taxonomy (GTDB): domain Bacteria; phylum Bacteroidota; class Bacteroidia; order Flavobacteriales; family Flavobacteriaceae; genus Aureisphaera. Next base: position 217,348 of record CANLXN010000001.1, on the reverse strand, counting down.
TGAGTGATGATGAAAACATTACTTTGGGATATAATCGCAGAATCAATAGACCGCGGAGTTGGTTTATAAACCCCTTCCCTTCTAGATCGAGTGAAGCCAATGTATTTCAAGGGAATCCTGAATTAGATCCCGCTTATTCCAGTGCATTCGACTTAGGCTACCTTAAAAAGTGGGGTAAAAAAGTTACGCTCACAACTTCTGTCTACTATCAATATGAAACAGCCGCTTTTGAGCGTGTTCAAGAAGACACGGGAAATGTGACCTCAAATGGTATCCCAATAATTAGAACTATTCCTTTTAATCTTTCTACCAATAAACGGATTGGTTTTGAAGCTGCTGTTCTTTACAATCCAGCAAAATGGCTTCGATTTAATGGAAGTTTTAATTTTTTCCAGTTTGAAACGGAAGGAAGTTTTAACGGTATTGATTATGGAGCTAAAAATGACAGCTGGTTTACTAGGCTAAGTACAAAGGTGTCCTTGCCAGCAAAGGTAGATTGGCAAACTAATGTTTTTTACCGCGGACCAAGAAACAACGCTCAAACCGAAAATAAAGGGGTCTTATCTGTCAACTTAGCATTTAGCAAAGACATTATCGACGATAACGCAACTATTGGCTTCAACGTAAGTGATTTATTCAATTCAAGGAAACGTCAATCATTTACCACCACAGATACGTTTACAAGTGAAACCGAATTCCAATGGAGGGAACGCACCTTTAATATTGCCTTTACCTATCGATTTAATCAGAAAAAAACACGGGAACGCGGAAGTCGCGGAGGCGATATCGATGATGATGGAGGCGGGTTTTAAAAGATTCTGAAAACAAAAAAGGAAGCTCAATAAGTTGAACTTCCTTTTTTTTGTGAATATATAAATCTAGTTAGGCTTCTCTTTCTGCCTTTTTAGCTTCTCTTTTTAATTTGAAATTTTCCAACAATGTTCCTCCTATCCAATAAGGAATAAAAGATACAAGGAAAATCATCAACCAAAAACCAATGGTTAATATGGTTAAAAATGCTAAAAATCCTAAGTATTGATCAAAATCGAACATATTGTTATATTTAATTACTGCAAAGATAAAATGAATTTTTAAATTTCCTAAGAGAGATTAAGAAAATTTACAGTCCAATTCTTAAAGAAAATCTTAGCTCTTTGCGCTTCGTGCTTCAAGCTTAAAACCTTAATTTTGTAGTAGATATTAGAACTAGATATTATGAATTACCGGATAGAAAAAGATACCATGGGCGAGGTAAAAGTACCCGCCGATAAATTATGGGGTGCTCAAACCGAGCGTTCTAGAAACAATTTTAAAATAGGAAGTGCGTCGTCCATGCCTTTGGAAGTGGTATATGGATTCGCTTACCTAAAAAAGGCAGCTGCCTTTACAAATTGTGATTTAGGTGCTTTAACCGAAGTTAAACGCGATCAGATTGCTCAAGTATGTGATGAAATTCTTACAGGAATGCACGACGATCAGTTTCCACTAGTGATATGGCAAACTGGCAGCGGAACTCAAAGTAATATGAATGTGAATGAGGTGATTGCAAACCGTGCGCATCAATTAGCTGGAAAAACCATCGGTGAAGGTGAGAAAACATTACAACCAAACGACGATGTGAATAAATCGCAATCGTCTAACGATACGTTCCCTACTGGTATGCACATTGCTGCCTATAAAAAAATCGTAGAAGTAACTATTCCCGGAGTAAAGCAGCTTCGCAACACTTTAGCAAAAAAAGCAGAAGAATTTAGTGATTGCGTTAAAATAGGAAGAACACACTTAATGGATGCCACTCCCCTTACCTTAGGACAGGAATTTAGTGGCTATGTATCGCAACTGTCTCATGGCATTAAAGCTGTTGAAAATACGTTAGAACACCTCAGCGAACTTGCACTAGGAGGAACCGCTGTTGGAACGGGAATAAATACTCCCAAAGGATATGCTCCAAAAGTGGCAGACTACATTGCCCAATTTACCAATCTCCCTTTTATTACAGCAGAAAATAAATTTGAAGCACTCGCTGCTCATGATGCAATCGTAGAATCGCACGGCGCTCTTAAGCAACTTGCGGTTTCATTAAATAAAATTGCAAACGACATTAGGATGCTTGCAAGTGGTCCAAGAAGTGGAATTGGAGAAATTATTATTCCAGCTAATGAACCAGGATCCTCTATTATGCCCGGAAAAGTAAACCCAACACAATGTGAGGCAATCACTATGGTATGCGCACAAGTATTAGGTAATGATGTTGCTATTGCCGTAGGAGGAATGCAGGGGCACTACGAACTAAATGTTTTCAAACCCTTAATGGCCGCTAACATCTTACAATCTGCACAACTAATTGGTGATGCCTGTGTTTCATTCGACCTTAATTGTGTGGCAGGAATTGAACCAAACTATGAGGTAATTAAAAATATGCTGAACAACTCGTTAATGCTAGTTACGGCTCTTAATACCAAGATTGGATATTACAAAGCGGCAGAAATTGCGAATACAGCCCATAAAAATGGCACCACATTAAAAGAAGAAGCTGTAAATCTCGGGTACCTAACGGCTGAAGAGTTCGACGCATGGGTAAAACCAGAGGATATGGTAGGTGAACGATAAGAAACTACTCTTTTATTGAAACAAAAAGCCGTCTAACCGACGGCTTTTCTTTTTAGAAAATTCACAAAAAACAGCGAGAAAACAGATTGTTAATAACAATTTAATCGATTAAGTGCAAAAAAGCTAGGTGAAATGTATTTTTTGCGTATATTGGACTACCCTAAAATGTTAAACCTGCTTATTATGAAGACTGTTTTACTATGCCTAACTCTATGCTTTTGCACTTTTGCGGTTGCCAAAAACAAGAGCAGAAACTCCCCGGTTTCGACTAAAAGCGCACCTCTTGAACGTGTTGTAAATAGCTCGTTTTCCGCCTTTTCCGGAGACGATCTTACTACCCCAAATTTAAACAAAAGCCAGAGTACTAATACGAGTGATTTTAGAGCTATTTTATATGGTGCTCAATCTTATGCGCTCTTGGATGAATTTTCAGATCATTCAGAAAATTCTTACATAAAAAACGAAAATACAGCTAGTGGAGCCTCTAACATAATTAAAGATAACTCTTATCAAGAGACAAGTGTTTCTTCAGATTCTCAGCACATTTTTAGACAAGGGATGTTTTATGGTTTTACATTAATGTTAATCTTAGGGAACCTAGTTTCTTTCTTCCTTTTTGAAGAAAAAACCTTCTTATACTACGCTGTTGCATTGGCGAGCACAGGACTGCTCCTATTCTACAGCGATGGTTTATTTACGGTACTCGGCTTTGAAGACATTTTTGCAAACCAAGCTATCTTCCTACTTTTCTCAACAGCGTTTACAGCTTTGTTTGTATCTAAGTATCTCGTTCTAGAAGAATATTTGCCAAAACTTAAGTGGTTTACAGCAGCAGCTTTAGTTGGAGCTTCTGTTATTCTATTATTCGCAGTAGCCACAGAAAATACAATACTACTTAATGTTACTAATGTAATTTTATTTACGGTGCTCTGTATTTATTTCCTAAGTGGAGTATTGGTATTTAGCAAAAAGAATTATGCAAAATTTTATGTAATCGCATCTGCTATTCCGTTATTATTCTCATTCGATTACTTTTTACTTCGTCCAATGAGAATTGACTTTCTCGCGACTCAAGGAATCCACATTAAAGCTGCTGCAATTGCCGAAATGCTTATTATTACATACGCCATTTTGTACCGCATGCAGGCTATCAAAGAAGAAAATGCTCTCAGGCAAGCAGAGCTTCGTATTTTCTTGAAGCGTCAAGAGGTTTTAAGCACACGTCAAAAAACACAGAAACTAGTAGAAGATGTGTATTTAGAGAATCTAATTATGCATTACGATCTCGATGGTCTCGAAATCAAGTTGCTTCAGTACATTTCAGAAGGAAAAGAAAACGCGAAAATTGCTCGCAAACTTAAATCTAGTGAGGACGAAATAGAAGACATGATCAAAGATCTTTACGATAAATTAGAGATAAGTGAACAAATTCAACAGGATTTTAGAATGGTTGAATCACAACCAGACTATATTTATAATTAACCCTCGAATGAGGAATTAGCCCTCCACTAGCATTTAGTTATTAAGCAACGTTAAAACTATATTGAAAAAGGAGAATTACCCCCGCATTAGGTATTTATAACCTAATCAACTAATGTTAATTTTTATGGCGAAAGGATAGGTTGAAAAGCCTATCCTTTTTTACTGTAATGCTTTTTATACTGAATGAAAGAAAATACACTCAGTATGGCTACAAAGCCTAGTAAGTAAAACACAAAATTTGGTGTAATAGGTACATCTCCACTAGCATAAGAGTGCAATCCCGTAAGGTAAAAATTAACCCCAAAATAGGTCATCATAATAGAAGCAAAAGCAATCACCGCCAAAAAGTTGAAGGTCCATCTACCGCGCAGTCCAGGAATTAATCTTGTGTGAATCACAAACGCATATACCATGATGCTGATAAGAGCCCATGTTTCTTTAGGGTCCCAACCCCAATAACGGCCCCAACTTTCGTTCGCCCATTGTCCACCTAAGAAATTACCAATAGTAAGCATAACAAGACCTACGGTAAGAGCCATTTCTGTAATAATCGTGATCTCCTTAATATTTAAATCCATCTTGGCCTTGTTCTTCTTGGTTGTAAAAACCATCAATAACAAAGCTGTGATCCCGAGTATCCATCCTAACGTAAACGGACCGTAACTCGCTACAATCACCGCTACGTGAATCATAAGCCAATAGCTATCCAGAACTGGCTGCAGATTTGCAATAGAAGGGTCTAACCAACTTAAATGAGCTACCCAAAGTAAAATAGAAGCCACAAAAGCAGTGGAAGCGGCAGTTAAATCACTTTTACGGCCAAAAGCCAATCCAAAGAACATAGTAGCCCAACTTACATATAAAACACTCTCATACGCATCACTCCATGGAGCATGCCCGCTAATATACCATCTAGCGGCTAAGCCCAAGGTCATCAAGCCAAATAGAATCCAAATACATACCTTAAAAAACTTGACTAGAAGGTTGACCAATTTATTAGTATTGAATATTTGAAATATGATTGCAATAAGCATAAGTAATCCAAACATTGCGCAATAGTGATACATCCTATTGAAGATATTTGCTTTGTTGTAATTAATCTCCGCATCTATCTTTCTTTCTGAAAGCATCACTTCGCTCCCATACTTCTTTTGATTGTCTGTAATTAAATCAAGAATTTCGTCTGCCTGGGTATAATCTTTACTGGTCTTTGCCAATTGCAAAGCTGCCACATAAGCAGGTAAAATATCTCTTGTAAATAAAGAATCTCTTCCTTTAATATTTGCTTCTGAAAGCTCTGCATACGAAACCCATTTATTGTTGTCATCGCCAGGAATAGGAAATATCTTCAAAATACTGCCACTCAAGGCTTCATTCAGGAGATAAGACTTTTCATATAATTTTACAAAGTCCTTTTGAAATTGATTAGGCGTAGCGGTCGAAGTAGCTTCTTCCATATACGGAGCCATCTTGCTATTTCCTTTTTCATCGAAAAGATCGATGAGCGATACTTTACTGGCATCTTTCTTGACTCCTATCACCTCCTTGATACTATCATTTCTCCAATCCATTTTTACGACAGGAGCTTCATACCATACAAACGGAAACTGCGTCATCGATAGGAATACCTGATTGGCATCTAAATCACCATAACTATCCTTACCGCTTACTGCTCTCAATAACTCACTTGCGAAGGTATTTACAGGCTTCATTCTACCGTTATCCTGTATCACCAGTCGACCAAATTTAGCGGCGTGTTCTTTACTTACCGCATTTGCAGTAATAACCGAATCTATCTGCTGTAAAGTTGCTCGTTTGGGGCCATGATCATCGTGTTGAGAAAATCCAGCGATGGAGAATAGCAGCAAAAGAGCTGTCATTATTTTGGATTTTTTTTGTTTCACCTTATCAAGCATCTTCTTTAAATCTGCAAAGCGTGTATTTCTATCAAAAAGAATAGCCATTAGCCCAAAATAGAGGAGAAAATATCCAATATAGGTGATCCAAGTACCCCAAAAGTCATGATTCACAGAAAGCACGGAACCTTTTTCATCCGGATCGAAAGACGCTTGGAAAAAGCGAAAGCCTTTGTGATCTAAAACATTGTTCATATATATGTCGTAGTCAAAAAATTGGGTTTCACTATCGTTTATGGTAACCTTACTCCTGTAAGCCGAATATCCTTTTTCGGTCCCCGGATATTTATCGGCTATAAAATCGTTTAACGTAATAGAAAACGGAATGTCGTACGCTTTCGATCCGTAGCTTAAATAAACTTTCAATCCAGCAATTTCTATCATCTGCGGATCTGGAGTCATTCCTTTCCCTCCAATGAGTGCAGCTGTCTTGGTTTCACCTTTCGAGCTCACCTCTACCATAAGAGCATCCTGATTTGTTTTCTCTGGTAGTTCCACTTTTACCGGGCCGTACACTCCTTTGGTCAAGGGTTCAGGGAAAACAAAAGCCATTCCAGCTACTTGATAAAGAGACCTCAAATTCAATTTTTGAACACTATCTGCAACTACTTCACCTTTAAATTGATCCGCCATTCGCATGAACGATCCTTCAAAGGGTGTATTAATTGTGTAATCTCCATTTTCGTCGACTGTTATATTGATGGCTCCAGGTGTTTCTTTATTCACTGAAAAAAGTACATTATGAATATTAACGACCTCCCCTACTTTAATCCAATGATCATGTCGGCTTCCATCGCCCGCTTCCACAATTTTTAAATACTCCTCTCCATCATCTGAAGCAATTAGGCCTTCTTCAGCATTAAAAATATAATCCTTGTATTTAATAGTTACCTCCTGACCATTGTAGTCTGTATGAATGGTAAAATCGTTATCCAATCGCTCAGAAAGACGAAGCTCTTTTAGCGGTAAATTACGTCTTTGTGCTACCCCATCTACTCTGTAATCTCCATCAATAAAGGCCTTCAAGTAGGTTTCGTGTGATAAAATTGTATTCTCTGTTGCTCCTTCTCTAATATGCATTACGCCTTCATAACCAATATAACGCGTTACAAATGCCCCTACCAGCACCAAAATAAATGCCAAGTGCAATATCAAAGTAGCCCACTTCTCCTTCCTCAGAAGTCTAAAACGAAAAATATTACCCACAAAATTGATCACAAAAAAGATCATGATGGCCTCAAACCACCAGGCATTGTATATAAGCTCTCTTGAATATGGAGTTGGCGAGGTAGTAGAAGATCTATCTAGAAAAGTACCAATAGCCATGGCAACGGCAAAAAGAATGAATAAAACAGCGGTAAGTCGGGTAGAAAAAAGGAAAGCAGCAAGTTTCTTTTGCATGGAGCGAATTTTTGTGCAAATTTAACCAATTATGGTCATATTTTCTACTTAATTCGTGTTAACGTAGTTACGAATTATAACCTAAGAATTTTGACGGGCCTCAAATATTTTAAGATGAATAAAAGTACTCATGTTACGGGCTCTATTTTTTGCGATAGTCGCCACCTCACCTTCGAATAATTGGTCTACCGTAGCGAACCATAAGTTGAGCCATACTCCGAAATGAAGTTCATTGATTCCTCCGTTGTGCATCTTGTCTACTGCTATATGTTGTTCCATTGGATTACCGAGATACTTTTTCTTAAAAAATAAATTGGTCATCCAAAAATCTGTCAGTCTATCATAATGCTCTTCCCAATCCGTAATTATGCTGTTAAAAATAGGTCCCAACAAATCGTCTTCCTGCACTTTAGCGTAGAATGTCCTCACTAATAAATGTACGTCTTCCTCCGCTTTAATTTCCCTTGTTCCCATTAAACAGCAAGTTACGAAATCGTACCTTGTTCTTTGCCTATTATTTCTACTTAAGAATAGCCTTATTATAAAAAATGGTTTAAAAAGTTACTACCTTCGCTACATGATGGACGTGGTTATTTTAGGGTTTGGTAATGTTGGAAGGCATTTACACAGTGCTTTCATGGAATCACCAGATGTGAATGTTGTACAAATCTACAATAGAACTGCCAGTGTTTTTTCTTCTGAAATTTTCACTAATCACACTTCTTCTCTATCGAAACTAAAAGACGCAGATGTATATATTATTGCGATTCCTGATGATAAGATTGTTTCTTTTTCTGAAAAACTTACCGTAGAAAACAAATTAGTTGTGCATACTTCGGGAAGTGTCTCAATGGAGCAACTTCACCATAAAAATAGAAAAGGAGTTTTTTATGCGCTCCAAACCTTTTCTGCCACAACCGATGTCGATTTTGGGTCGATCCCCATTTGTGTTGAAGCCGCAAATGAATCCGACTTAGCCGCGCTCATCGCGCTAGGCAACTGCATTTCAGGAAAGGTGGTTAAAATTGATTCCGAAAAACGGCGTACACTTCATCTAGGAGCTGTATTTGTAAATAACTTCGTGAATCATCTTTATCACATTTCCGAAGAAATCCTAGAAAAGAGTGAACTCAGTTTTGATCTTTTAAAACCTCTTATTAACGAGACCGCAAAAAAAATTGATCGTCTTACTCCCGCCCAAGCGCAAACAGGCCCTGCAAAGAGGAACGATGAAAAAACAATTAGTAAACATCTCCGTCTATTAAAGAAAATGGCCGACAAAGAAGGACTGGACAAAGAGAACATTCGTATTTACGAACTATTAACTCAGCATATCCAAAAAAATAGCTAGATAACTAACATTAAGGTAAGAATATGGAAAAAAGTTATAAAGAATACCTCAGCGACATAAGCACTTTCGTTTTCGATGTGGATGGGGTTTTAACCGACGGTACCATTTTAGTAAATACAGAAGGAGAAATGCTTAGAACTATGAACATCAAAGATGGATTCGCGCTCAAAACTGCCGTGGATAACCATTTCAATGTATGTATTATTAGCGGAGGCACCAATGAAGGTGTTCGGAAACGTTTGGCCGGATTAGGAATAAAAGATATCCATTTGGGTGCGCATCATAAAACCGAACTCCTCAACGAGTATTTCGCCTCCAAAAACGTAAAGGCAGAAAATGTACTTTATATGGGAGATGACATCCCAGACTTGGCTGCAATGAAATTAGTGGGTCTTCCAACTTGCCCGCAGGATGCTGTTCCAGAGATCAAGCAGATTTCCAAATATATCTCACATAAAAAGGGTGGAAAAGGTGCCGTTCGTGATGTAATAGAACAGGTTTTAAAGGTCCAAGGAAATTGGATGAGCGATGGAAGCGCAAGTGCGAAATACGATTAAAAGGTATCTTTCATCTCAAAAATAATAGATTTGTTTTCACAATTATGTTCTCATGTATTATTTAAAGCTCATTCGACCACTTAATTTATTTCTCATTGTACTCGTACAGGTCGTTATCAAATATGGCTTTCTGGAGCCATTGGGAGTAAAGGTAGCGCTTCACCATTTTGAATTTACTTTACTGGTCCTCGCAACCGTCTGCATTGCAGCAGCTGGTAATATCATCAACGACATATTCGATCGAGAAATCGATCTAGTAAATAAACCGAAGGAGGTCATAGTAGGCAAACGAATTTCAGAAAAAACGGCCTACAACCTATATATCATCTTTAATGTTATCGGTGTTGGAGCTGGTTTCTTGATCGCCAATCTCATAGACAAACCAGGCTTAGCCGCTATCTTTATAATTATTTCTGCACTTCTATATGTATATGCGTCCCACCTGAAATCAATGCTTATTGTAGGCAATATTCTTGTTTCGGCTTTGGTTGCCATGAGCCTGTTGATTATGGTGATTTTCGATATATTCCCAGCGATCGATACAGACCAAATGGAGCCACAAGTAAATGCCGCTCGATTAATCCTTATATACAGCGGATTTGCATTCTATATCAATCTCGTTCGTGAAATAGTGAAAGATCTACAAGACGTGAACGGTGATAAAAAAGGCAAAAGAAACACACTACCAATTGCTATTGGTAGAAAACGCACTACCCATTTAGTGTTCATACTTGGGGCCTTAGGCCTCTTCGGAATTCTTTATTACACCTATACCGCTCTTTATACCAATCGAATAGCAGCATTTTATTTTGTATTTTTGATAGCAGCACCGCTTCTGTTGTTTTGCATCAAAGCTTGGGAGGCTGAAAAACCAAAACACTTTCGATTTCTTTCAATTCTGCTCAAGATAGTGATGCTATCTGGTATTATTTCTATTATGCTTTTTACCAATATTTAAACTAATCATGAATCTAGACTTCACCAAATCTTATATCTTAGAAAATGATCGAGTGCAACTAAGACCGCTTCGGCAGGAAGATTTCGAACATTTACTCCCTTTTTCCATAAACGAGCCAGAACTTTGGACCTATTCCCTTACTCCTGGCGATGGGGAAGAAAATTTAAAAGCCTATATGGACATGGCATTCTTAAATAGGACCAAGCAGGATTCTTATCCCTTTATTGTTTTCGATAAACAAACACAAAAATATGCAGGTAGCACTCGTTTTTACGATGTAAATAGACAGCACAATACGTTACAATTGGGTTATACTTGGTATGGTAAAGATTTTCAAGGCACTGGACTCAATAAGAATTGTAAATTCTTAATGTTGTTGTTTGCTTTTGAAGAATTACACGTTCATCGAGTTGAATTTAGAGCAGACGCAAACAACGCAAGAAGTATTGCCGCTATGAAAAGCCTGGGATGTAAAGTTGAAGGTGTACTAAGGAGCAACTGCGATAGCCCGGGTGGGAGAAGAGACAGCATTATCCTCAGTATTTTAAGAGATGAATGGTTAAATGGTATCAAGGAAAACCTACATGCAAAACTTGAGCGAATTAATGATGATATGGCTTAAAAAACAGCCAAATAACTTAACTGCAAATAATTAGTCCATAGACGAATGCTTAGAGAAAAATTAAAGAACTACAACGTGATTCTTGCCTCTGGATCTCCAAGAAGACAACGCTTCTTCGAAGAACTAGATTTAGATTTTAAAATTGAAGTGAGAGCAATCGACGAAGTATACGACGAAAAACTACAGGGCTCCGATATTACAGACTATCTGTCGCAGCTAAAAGCTTCCGCTTTTGAGGAATTAACTGAAAAGGATCTTCTTATCACCAGCGATACTATTGTATGGAAAGATGGCATTGCAATTGGAAAACCCAAAGACCTAAACGAAGCGACCCAAATGCTTCAGAATCTAAGTGGCTCAATGCACGAGGTGATTACTTCTGTTTGTTTCACGTCTAAAACCTTTCAGAAAACATTGAATGACACGACCAAGGTTTGGTTTAATAAACTTTCAGATGAGGAAATAAACTATTACTTAAAGAACTATCAACCCTTCGATAAGGCGGGAAGTTATGGTGTTCAAGAGTGGTTGGGATATATTGGCATTGAACGACTGGAAGGTTCATATTTTAATGTGATGGGACTTCCAACCCACCTTGTTTATAAAACGTTAATGGCACTGGATTAAAGGTAGTTTTATTTTAACTTTACATCAAAACCAGTACTATGAAAATAATTACCAAGTTTTTAGTAGTTACTTTGATAATGGGGATCTCCGCTTGCGATTCTCCTCAAAAAGACGCGCTTGCTGTGCATTCTGAAATTACCCCAGAGAAAAGTTCGTCCAAGTCCAGAAATTTATCGGAAGAATTCAAAAAGTACTGGTACGATGGAACAGCCGAGATCACTTCCTATAAGCTATCACAAGAGCGCTATGGAGAACTAAGAGAAGGTACTTCGGTTAATATTTTCGTTACAGAAGATTTTTTACCTAATAAGCAGGTAAAAGCAGATAGAAGTGGTCCAAAGAATATTCCTGTACTCAAGTTAAACAACACAAAAAAATACCTTACCGGAATTTATCCTTATTCGGTGATGACGAGTGCTTTTAGTCCGGTGCAGTTAGATAATCACGCTATAAAAATAACCCACTCTATGCAGGAATGGTGCGGGCATGTGTATGTTCAACTAAACAACCGAAAGAAATACGACATCATGTCTCATTCTTATTTTGAAGGTGAGGCAGATAGCAATATATCACTTGCAAAAACGTGGCAGGAAACTGAACTCTGGAATCGAATTAGAATTAACCCCGAAGAGCTTCCGACGGGTGAAATAACGGTGTTACCGTCTTTTGAACATTTCAGAATGAGTCATAAAGAAATGAAGGCGCATCAAGCAACCGGTAATTTAGTGCAAGGCGATTCTATTACTACTTACACACTTTCTTATCCAGTCTTAAAAAGAGAGCTTAAAATTTATTTTAGTAGTGACTTTCCCTATACCATTGAGCGATGGGAAGAAACACATTCCAATGGCTTAAAATCGTCTGCAGAAAAACTGAAGCGAATAAAAACCAAGTATTGGAGCCAGAATGCGACAAGTGATTTACATTTACGGGATTCTCTTGGGCTCAAATCATTCTAACCTTGTATGGAACTATATTTACCGCAACTTATTAAATCTGGAGTTTTACTAGCTCTTTTATTGGTTATTCGTTGGATATTATCTAGAATGATTGTTCGTTTCGCGAAAGATTCGGAACGTTTGGAACAACGAACGGGTTTAATTCTAAAACACATTAGCTTTGTAACCTTTCTACTCTTGGTGATAGGTCTCACGCTTATTTGGGGTGTTGAAATCAAGGATTTAGGCATTGTGATGTCTTCGGTATTTGCAGTAATTGGAATAGGTTTTTTTGCGCAATGGTCTATTTTAAGCAACATTACAAGTGGAGTTATTATGTTTTTCACCTTCCCATACAAAATTGGAGATTACATTATAGTTCACGATAAGGAATTTCCACATGAAGGTGTAATTGAAGATATTAAGACATTTCACATTGTTTTGAGAACACGTAATAACGACTATATCACCTATCCAAATAGCCTTATGCTGCAAAAAGGTGTCTCTGTAGTGAAACCCGATCAATTCGACGATATGATAATGGAGGAAGAACAAGTGGATAAAAATGTTAAAGAACAGCCAATAGATTAAGCAAAATTACCATTTTAGGTATATTTGAATCACCACTAAAATTGACACCGTGATTCGTAACAAATTATCGTATTTACTACTCTTCGCCCTTGTTATCACCAATTCTATTTTCTCTCAGGCGCCCAAAAAACCAACTGCATCAGAAATTTATCACGACATTCAAAAACTCAACTTCTTGGGGTCGGCACTTTATGTTGGAGCGCATCCAGATGATGAAAACACCAGTTTTATATCGTATTTATCTAACGACGTAAAAGCCCGAACTGCTTACCTTTCGCTCACCAGGGGAGATGGCGGACAAAATGAGGTTGGAACCGAAATCAGAGAATTTTTAGGTGTTATCCGAACACAAGAATTATTAGCGGCTCGAAGAATCGATGGAGGTAGTCAGCTTTTTACCCGAGCAAACGACTTTGGGTATTCCAAACATTCAGACGAAACCCTGGAAATCTGGACTAAAGAAGAAGTCTTAAGTGATGTGGTGAGAGCCATTAGAAAATTTAAGCCCGATGTAATTGTAAACCGATTTGACCACCGCACACCTGGAAGAACGCATGGTCATCATACTGCTTCGGCAATGCTAAGTTTTGAAGCTTTTGATCTTGTTGGAGATGCTACTCAATATCCAGAGACTGCATTACAATACGGCACTTGGCAGCCTAAACGATTATTTTTCAATACCAACTGGTGGTTTTATGGTAGCCGAGAGAAATTTGAAGCCCTAGACAAAACCGATTTCATGAATGTGAATACAGGGGCGTTTTATCCAAACCTCGGACTCTCCAACGGAGAAATTTCTGCACTTAGTAGAAGTCGCCATAAGTCACAAGGTTTTGGAAGTACAGGAAATAGAGGTAATCAAGTCGAGTATTTCGAGTTACTTAAGGGAGATTTTCCGCGGAAGAAGCAGAGTCTATTCGAAGGAGTAAACACTACTTGGTCGAGAGTTAAAGGCGGAGAAGCTATAGGAGTTATTTTATCTGAAGTAGAGAAAAATTACGATTTTAAAAACCCATCTGCAAGTGTTCCTCAATTGCTACAAGCTTATCAACTTATTCAAAAACTTGAAGATGAGCACTGGAAAACTATAAAATTAGTGCAAATAAAAGATGTCATTGCTCATTGCGGTGGTATCTATCTAGAAGCAGTCACCGACCAACAAAATGTGAGTCCGAAAGGAAATGTTAAAGTAACTGCAGAAGCAATCAATAGATCTGGACTTTCAGTAAAACTAAATTCTATGAGTTCCCCAGTAATTGGTTTTCCGGCTCAACTTGTAGCGACAGAACTGGCTCCAAATAAAAAAGTGATCATGGAAAGTACTCCGTTTACGTTCTCTCCAAAAACATATAGCACCCCTTACTATTTAGACCAGAAAGGTAGTTTAGGCATGTATAATGTTCCTAATAAAAATCACATCGGAATGCCAGAGTTGGACATGCTATTTCCAGTAAATTTCAACCTATCTATTGAAGGTGTTGAGATCGTGTTTACCAAAAATATGGTTTACAAATACAACGATCCTGTGAAAGGTGAAGTATATCAGCCGTTCGACGTCCTTCCAGATGTAACTTCTTCTATTCCTGAAAAGGTTTGGATTTTTTCAGATAACGAACCAAAGAAAATCCCAGTCACTATAACTGCTGGAAGAGAAAACTTCTTGGGTACCGTAAGTTTATTGCATCCAAAAGGTTGGAAAGTGACTCCCGCGCAGCACACTTTTTCTCTCGGGGCCAAAGGATCATCGCAGACGGTTGATTTCATGGTGATACCACCTAGTGTGCAAGGAGAAGGCTACATTAGACCATATATTGAAGTGAATGATGTAAAATATGACAAAGAATTAATAACGATCGATTACGAACATATTCCTTTTCAGAATGTGCTTATGCCGTCGCAAGCAAAGGTGGTTCGCATTCCTATCAATATAAAAGGAGAAAATATTGGATACATTAACGGTGCTGGAGATGTAGTACCCGAAAGTATTGCCCACATGGGGTATAATGTGACTACTATTGATCCTACAGATATTTCAGATGAAAACTTGAAGAAATTTGATGCGATAGTGATCGGCATAAGAGCCTATAATTTTGTGGATGAGTTGGAATTTAAACAACCCATCCTTATGAATTATGTAAAGAATGGCGGTACATTAGTTGTTCAATACAATAAGAACAGGAATCTAGTTACCAACAATATTGCACCCTACCCACTCAAATTGTCGCGTGATAGGGTTACCGATGAGTTTTCGAATATTAAGGTGCTCGCTCCCAACCATCCAGTGATGAATCAACCCAATAAATTAACACCAAACGACTTTAAAAATTGGGTACAGGAAAGAGGACTCTATTTTCCGAATGAATGGAGTAAAGAGTTTACCCCTATTCTTGGAATGAACGATAAAAATGACTCGCTAAAAGAAGGTTCTTTATTGGTAGCGTCTTACGGCGATGGACATTATGTATACACGGGATTAAGCTTTTTTAGAGAGCTTCCCGCGGGGGTATCTGGAGCTTATAGGCTCTTTGCCAACATACTATCACTTGGAAATTAATAAACACCAATAGAAAAATAAATAGTTACTAGATAAGATGTCTATCATCTACTAAACCAAACTAACCATGGAGACTAAGGAAAAAATAATTTGGAAAAAGAGCTACACCATTGTGCTCCTTTTCAATGTGTTATATATCATTGGTTTCTATTTTTTAATGCAACGCTTCGCATAATATGGAACAAATTGATTGGATCATCTTAATAGGAACACTTGCATTTATTGTTGGATATGGTAGTTACAAAGCAAGAGGAAGTAAAAATGTAGAAGATTACCTCAAAGGAGGGAGCACTGCGAAATGGTGGACCATTGGGCTCAGCGTTATGGCTACACAGGCCAGTGCCATTACTTTTCTCTCTACACCTGGACAGGCGTATCATGACGGGATGGGGTTTGTTCAATTTTATTTCGGACTTCCAATAGCCATGGTCGTTATTTGCCTAGTCTTTATACCTATCTACCACAAATTAAAGGTTTTTACGGCCTACGAATACCTTGAGTCCCGCTTTGATCGAAAAACA
The DNA here is from genome assembly GCA_947495135.1 of uncultured Flavobacteriaceae bacterium. GTDB lineage: Bacteria > Bacteroidota > Bacteroidia > Flavobacteriales > Flavobacteriaceae > Aureisphaera. The sequence continues at coordinate 201,220 of CANLXN010000001.1, read as the reverse complement.
CGTACGCTTACAGCTCTGCTTTTCCTTACACAACGTGGACTGGCTGCGGGAATAACTATTTACGCTCCTTCTATTATTTTATCGGCCGTCTTGGGATGGGATCTTTTCTATCTTAATATTGCTATTGGAGTACTCGTAATCCTCTATACAGTGAGTGGCGGGACAAAAGCCGTAAGCATTACCCAAAAACAACAAATGTTCGTGATTTTCGCTGGAATGTTTCTTGCTTTTCTAATTATTCTTAATTTCTTGCCATTGGACATTTCCATGAGCCGGGCACTAGACATTGCAGGAGCTAATGGAAAGATGGAAGTGTTAGACTTTAGCTTTGATTTGGAAAATAGATATACTTTTTGGAGTGGAATTATTGGTGGAACTTTTTTAGCACTCTCCTACTTTGGAACCGATCAGAGTCAGGTGCAGCGCTACCTCTCAGGAAAATCGGTTAGAGAGAGCCAGATGGGAATGATTATGAATGGACTGCTAAAGGTACCTATGCAATTCTTCATCTTACTTATAGGAGTTTTAGTTTTTGTCTTTTATCAATTTAACAGTTCTCCTTTACATTTTAATCCAAGTTCTGTAAAAGATGTAATGAGTTCTGAATATGCCGTCCAGTATGAAGATTTGGAGGATCAAAAAGAAACTATTCATTATCAGCAAAAGAAAGTTCAATTAGATTTTGCCACTACCGAAGACCCAGATCAAAAAGAAGCACTTAGATCTCAAATTTTAGAATTAAGTGCTTCAGAAAAAGAATTACGAGAGCAAGCCAAGGAGTTAATAACCAAAGCAAATCCAGCAGCCGAAACGAACGACAAGGATTACGTGTTTATTCATTTCATTCTCAATACGCTCCCTATGGGACTTATTGGTCTTTTGTTGGCTGTGATCTTAAGCGCGGCCATGTCGTCGACCGCATCAGAGATCAATGCATTGGCTTCTACTACGTCTATCGACCTTTACAAACGAAGTAAGGGTGGTAAAAACGACCGTCATTATTTACAAATGTCCAAAGGATTTACCGTGTTATGGGGAATTATTGCAATACTCGTGGCATGTACAGCAGGGCTAGCAGAAAATTTAATTGAGCTGGTAAATATTATTGGTTCTATTTTCTACGGAAATATTCTTGGCGTATTTCTATTGGCTTTCTTTGTGAAGTTTGTGAAAAGTAGCGCCGTTTTTATTGCCGCACTTATTAATCAGGTACTTGTTATTACACTATTCATGTTAGATAAAAATGAAATCATTGATCTACCATATCTATGGCTCAACTTTATTGGCTGTGTTACAGTCATGGCAATAGCAGTATTATTACAAGCTATTTTAGGAGGCTCTGATGAAGAAAAAATTGATCTTACTTAAAACTGAAACTTTCAGATTTATAAAACCATTATGAAGACAATCACATTATTACTTTCGTTATTTACAATTACTACTCTTATGGGACAAGACCACTTAACTGAACCCCTTCCCTATCACGAAATACCCGAAGCTCCTGCCAATTATATGGCTGGAAGCATGCTGGCAAGAACTGTTGACGGTTTAGGATATAGATATTATTGGGCGACCAAAGACCTTACTGAAAAAGATTTAAACTATAAACCTTCCGCAGATGCTAGAACCACACTCGAGACCATGCAGCATTTATACGGCCTATCCGAAATGATTGTTAATGGTCCACAAGGAATCGCCAATGTGCGTCCGGTAGACTATTCCAAGATGGGGTATGAGGAATTGAGATCGAAGACACTGCTCAACTTCAAAAAAACAAGCGACCTGTATACTGGAAAGATGGCCGTTGAAGTAGAAAAAATGACTATAAAATTTAGTGCAAATGGGAAAGAAAGTGAATTTCCACTTTGGAATATGATCAACGGACCTATTTCGGATGCAATATATCATACTGGACAGGTGGTTTCCTTCCGAAGAAGTTCTGGTAACCCAATGCATTCCGGTGTCAATGTCTTTATTGGAAAGACGAAGGAATAGTTTTGATTTGAGCATAAAATACTCGTAATTGCACTGTTTCAACAATGAAAAATCAATATGGTATTAAAAAAACTATGCTCAGGACTGCTAATCTCCTTTTCTGTAATTCTATTTATCTCTTGCTCTAGTGAAGATGATTCTTCTAATGAAACCTCGGTGTCTGTTGCTGATTTTTTAATAACGATTGCTGAGAATCCACAAGTTGGCCAACTATTAGGAACTATTTCTGGTTCGACCAATCAAGGCGACGTGATCTTCCAAATTACCCAACAAACTCCTCTTGGAGCTTTAGAAATTAATAGTGAAACCGGAGAGTTGTTAGTTGCCGATTCTGAAGCATTCAATTTTGAAGCGCGAAATGAAGTTAGTGGTATTGTTAAAGTCTCTAACGGAATTGTATCAAAAAATGCAGACATACAAATTACTTTAACCGATGTAACTGAGAACAATATTTTTCAGGGAGATGTTCAATTGACCACGCAAGAAGAAGTAGATCTGTTTGGAGAAGGAAGTTATACTGCTATTTCGGGTCGATTAGTGATAGGGAATCCTGATAGCTTCAATTCATCCATAAGTGATCTTACCCCTCTTTCATCCTTAACTACAGTAGGAAGTGACTTAGTAGTTATTAAGAATGAAGGTTTAGAATCTATTTCACCACTTAGCAATATCACATCAAGCCTGAGGGATCTAATGATTTCTTCCAACCCAAACTTAACTAGTTTAGTAGGACTACATAATATAGAAACCTCTATAGGAACATTAATCATTGGAGGTAATTCAAATTTGAAAAATTTAACAGGATTAGAAGGTCTTATTTCAGCACAAACATTCCTCATTTCGGCCAATAGTAGCTTGACAAGCTTAGACGGAATAGATAATTTAGTTCAAATATCTAATCGACTGGACATTTCCGTCAATGCAATCCTTAATGATTTAACTGCGTTAGAAAATATAACGGAAGTTTATGACTTGAACATTTTCAGTAATTCTCAATTAACCTCTCTTAATGGTTTAAGCAACGTTGCTTTAATAAATAATTTGAGCATTCAGGGCAACGATTCACTTCAGAACTTTAATGGATTAGATGGACTTATTGAAATTCCTATTAGTTTCAGGGTAATTGGCAATAACGGCCTAAGCAATTTTCAAGGGTTAGAATCACTTGAACGAGTTGGAAGTATTTTCGAAGTTGTGGACAATCCGTCCGTTGAGGACTTTATAGGTCTTAATAGTTTGCAAGAGATTGAAGGAGAGTTTTGGCTCAATGACACTGGAGCAACCAGCCTTATTGGACTGGAAAGCTTGTTATATGTCCAAAATATAAAGATCACAAACAATAATTATTTACTCCGTCTAGAGGGACTAAATAACTTGTTAGAAGCTCCGTCCATAGATGTAAATGGAAATTCTACACTCATTGATTATTGTAGTCTACAAGATCTATTGACCAATACAAATCAATTTTTCAACAGTTTTGGAAATGCCTTTAACCCGAGTAAACAGGATATTATTGATGGAAATTGTAGTCAATAAATTTTATATCTAAATTGAATGAAACACAGTGTATTAGTAGCCACCCTATTTTCTCTTATAATGGTTTTAGTAGGATGCGCAAGTGGAGATGACTCTAGCGAAAATGGCAATTTATCAGCAGATAATTTTTCCGCATTTATTGATGAAAATCCCAGTTTAGAGCAGATAATAGGTACCCTTGGCGGTACCACCAATATGGGGTCTTTGAATTTTTCTATTACGGATCAAAATCCGAGCGGTGCCATTACTGTGAATACTGGTACTGGTGAACTGAAAGTAGCTAATCCTTCTCTTTTCGATTTTGAAACCAACCAAATTATAACTGGATCCTTTAAAGTAACAAATGGAAGCCTTTCAGAAACTGCCAGCATCTCAATTAATGTAAATGACGTTGATGAGACCATTACATTTGAGGGGAACGTTTTTTTAAATACGCAACAAGATGTTGCTAATTTTGGTGTAAACGGTGTTACCGAAATTACAGGAAGGCTTCTTATAGGTAGATTTGACGAACCATATAGTGATATTACTGATGTAAGTATGTTATCTTCCTTAACCACAGTTGGCGAGGGTGTGCAAGTACTCTACAATGAAAATCTTAGCGATATTAGTTCATTAAGTAATCTAACTTCGGTAGGGGGTATTGAAATTGCTTTTAATCCTATGTTAAACAATTTAAGTGGTCTCCAAAATATCGAGGGTAGTTTATCAGGTAGTTTGAGCATTGGTCATAATCCGCTCATGGAGAACATTGATGAATTACATCAAATTACGGAGGTGGGGCAAAGTTTAATTATCATCTTTAACGATAATTTGAAAAATTTAGGAGGCTTAGCGGCCATAAACCATGTCCAAGGAGAAATAAGTATAGCAGGTAATCCAGAGTTGTTCGACGCCCAAGGCTTATCTGGTATTACCAGTGCAGGAGGGGGTTTAGTCATATCATTAAATAATTCGCTAATTGAATTACCTTTATTCAACAATGAATCTTTTCCTGGGCCAATTTCAATTCAAAGTAATGAAGCATTATTGAGTGTGGATGGACTAAGCCAACTGACTTCAGCTGGGGCTTCAATAAGGATTCAGAACAATCTGTCACTCAAGGACTTGACCGGACTTAGTGGTTTTAGTACAATTGAAGCAGGAATATTGATAATAGCCAATAATTCTCTTGAAAATTTGAATGGCCTTGAAAATTTAACGGGACAAGTCCTTGGTTTAGAATTTTCAGCAAATACTCTTTTATCAGACTTCTGCGGCATACAACCCTTAGTCTCTTCATCTAACTTTACTGGTCCTTTTACAGCGAGCAATAATGCCTACGATCCAACGCAACAGGATATTATAGATGGGAACTGTAGTTTATAAACCTGCAGTAATAAAGTTTAAGTAGTGTCCACAGGAGAAGCTTCTCAGGGTCAATACATCTAGAATTGAATGTCTTTATTGGAAAGACGAAGGAATAATCAAAACAAAAAAGGCCGCTCTCGCGGCCTCTTTTTCACAACAATAATTGAAATATTAAAACTCCGAACCAGTTTTAATTTTGTAGTTCGCCTTTTCTCCGTTACTAGCAACTAACTTAAAAGTGTAGTTCCCTTTCACCGAATTTTCAAAGTCGAAGGATTTTCCAATGCTTTTTTCATTTCCTAAATATCCTTCATATACCAAGTCACCCGTGGTAGAATGAAAAATATATAGTTTATAGGTAACGCTTTCCGAATTGAGGATAGATATACTTACAGTATTACTGCTTTCGGTTATGGTAACATTACCGTCCATTCCAGATATTACTTCCAAGTCGTTGGCCATAGCTGCCATAGAGATCATTAGTGCAATTGCAACAAAAATTGTTTTTACTGTTTTCATAACATTCTTTTTAAAAGTTCTGGTACAAAGATGTGAACTTAAACAAAACCTATTAACAACAATAATGGCTACTATATGTGCTATTATGACCAAAATAACTCCTCCATATATAAGGATGTTATAATAGCATATATTTTGGTTAATTTTGCATAGCTTATGTTTCTTTAAATAGTATAATTTCACCTAAATGAAAGCTTCTAAAGACCCCATATTAGAAATCATTTTGGACGACCTCAGTGAATCGCTTAAAGTTAGTCACTATGATGAGGCCGCAAATGAGTTCGCTCCCAAATGGCATTTCCATCCAGAAATGGAAATAGTTTTTGTTGATGGCGGCTCTGGCAAAAGGCAAATAGGCAACCACATTTCCCATTATACCAATGGAGATCTAATTTTTATTGGTCCCAACTTACCTCACTTCGGTTTTACGGATTTAAAAACAGGAAACAAAAGCGAAGTTGTTGTACATATTAGAGAAGATTTCGCGAAACAACGTTTCTTTAGAAGTCAGGAAATGACTGCCATCAAACAACTTTTTGAGCGAAGTAAACACGGAATCGTATTTCATTCAGAAGCTAAAACCGACATCGGGCAAAAGATTGCTTCTCTAGTAGACTTGACTCCCTTCGACAGAATCTTGCGTTTTCTTCGCATCTTAAATGAGATGGCCACTACAGATCAATACGAGTTACTCCATGTGGATGCAGTGGCGCTTGAGTCTAGACCGCAAGACGCACAGCGATTGGACCTTATTTATTCGTTTGTAAGTAGAGAGTTTACACGGCCCATTTCGCTAGACGAAATTTCGGGTATCGTAAGTATGAGCAATGAAGCGTTTAGTAGGTATTTCAAAAATAAAACGGGGAAAACATTTACTCAGTTTGTAAATCAGCATAGATTAATTCATGCGTGTAAGTTACTTTCAGAAGAACATTTAAGTATTACTAATATTTGTTACGAATGTGGATTCAATAACTTTTCACATTTTAATAAAAAGTTCAAAGCGTATACTGGTAAGAGTCCTTCTCAATATAGGAACGAACTAAAAACTGTTCTCAAATAAAAGCCCCTTCAAAACAAATTGAAAGGGCTTTATTATTATATCAAAATAACTTCTTATTTATCGGCGGTCTTTCTTCCTTCCCATACATCCAGAGAAGCTTTATTTAATGCCACATAATCGTCATTCCCAGCTTTCTTTGCTAGCTCTAAAGATTTCTTAGCTGCTTTGATAGCGCCTTTCTTATCTCCTGCCTTGGCATAAATCAAAGACTGTTGTCTCAAATACCAAAAAGGAGTGTCTTCTCGCATTTCGATTGCTTTATCAATCCACATTTTCGACTTGTTGATGTCTTTTCCTGCTTCTAAATAGTAAACGGCCGCGCTGTAAAAATCGTTAGGACTAGGTCCATTCATTACATTATCAATACTAGCAGAGACTGCCTTATCTGTATGAAATTTAATTGGCACTGCAACATAGCTGCGCTCCCACATAATTCCTAAATTAGCCGAATCGTTTGTAAGATCGTCAAATGTAATTGTAAACGTCTCTATGTCCATAGGTATTTGAAGCACATTTGCCTTCACTGTAGCGGCTACCTTTGAAGCATCCCACTCTTGAGGCGTTCCTCCTCCATCAGCATCCGTATAAAAGTAAACTTCCCAGCTATTTGCTGCAGGTTTCGTAAAAATAGCATAGCTACCTGCTTTTACATCTTTACCTCCTATCATTACATCGTCACTAAAAGTTATTTTAGTTCTGGCATTCGCTCCAGTACGCCAAACTTTACCAAATGGCACAAGTCCTCCAAATATTTTTCTTCCTTTCATAGAAGGTCTAGAATACTCCAGCATTACATCAGTAAGACCTACCGTTTGTTCCATTTCTTGAAATGGGCTTGGAGCCGGAGTCTTAATTTGAGCAGAGGCACCAAAAGACATTAGGCCTATGCATGCCAATAGAATTAATTTTTTCATTGTTGAATATTTTTATGGTTATTTTGTCTTGCGAAGGTACGATATGGGCGATTTTAATTAGTTAACAAAACCATAAAATAGATTCGTAAAACAATGGTACTTTTGCAATGTGAATATGAAACGTTACATCGCCGAAGCTATTGGAACTTTCGGACTGGTTTTTTGTGGTTGTGGGGCTATGGTCATTAACGACATAACCGGAGGTACCATTACTCACCCTGGAGTTGCAATTACTTGGGGGCTCATAGTTATGGGGATGATCTACGCATTTGGAGAGATTAGCGGAGCACATTTTAATCCGGCGGTAACAATTGCCTTTGCCTATGCTAAAAAATTTGCGTGGAGCCAGGTTCCGTTTTACGTTCTTGCACAAACCATTGGTGCCTTTATTGCAAGTGCACTATTGCTATTCTTATTTCCAGAAAGTGAAACATTGGGTGCCACTCTTCCGCAAATGGATGTGATGCGTGTCTTTGTTTTAGAGGTCATTCTTACTTTTTTCCTCATGCTAGTTATTATCAATGTTTCCACAGGTTCCAAAGAAATTGGAACTATGGCGGGAATTGCTATTGGCGGAATTGTACTTTTGGAAGCTATGTTTGCAGGCCCTATGACGGGAGCATCCATGAATCCTTCCCGTTCAATTGCTCCTGCTGTTCTTTCGGGCCACATCGAACATCTTTGGATATACATCGTAGCTCCCATTTTTGGCGCGCTATTGGCCGTGATGAGTTGCAAACTTGTGAAAGACGACCAATGTTGTGACGAAGAGTGCTAATTTTATATTAATTAGGTATTAACCTACTGTTAATTAGGACTTTTCCCCTTGACTTCTATCTGTTAATTGTAGTAATTTTCCAAAAAAAAGAAAATGTTACGCTACATCAAACTTTGGTTCCGATTAAAAAAGAGAAAGAAAACAGGGATTAGCCATGAGCTAAATAGATTGCTGCAAATGAACAAGCGAATGAATACATTCTCCTAACGGCAATGTTAATTTTTGTTTAATCTCCATGTTAATTATTTAAACAAAGTGTATTTTTATCCTCAAATAGAAAGACACTTTGAAAATCTACACCCTACATTCTAAGCAAAAGCTTCCAATCACCAAACAGGAGGCATGGCAGTTTTTGTCTGATCCTAAAAATTTAAAGATTATTACCCCAGACTATATGGGCTTTAATATTCTTTCAGGAGCAGACAGGCCTATGTATGCTGGTCAAATTATACAGTACATTGTAACTCCTATTTTAGGAATAAAAACAAAATGGGTTACAGAAATCACCCATGTGGAGGAAGGCACCTACTTTGTAGACGAACAGCGCTTTGGCCCTTATGCATTGTGGCACCACAAGCACTTCATTAATGAAATTGAGGGCGGTGTTGAAATGGAAGACATTATAGACTACAAAGTTCCCCTTGGTTTTCTCGGTCAATTAGTACATCCCATTTTAGTGAAGCCAAAGCTGGACGAAATATTTGCTTACCGTAAAACAAAATTGTTGGAACTTTTTGGTGAGTTATAGTCTAGATAGAGATCGGTAGATTTACTTATAAAAAAGAGCTTTTAATTTCTTCGGAAATACAAACTATACAAAAGAATAGATCAAATGAAAAACATTTTACTTATTGGAGGTAGCTACGGAATAGGTGCCGAAATAGCGCAACAACTTTCTGCAGACCACCAGGTATACATAGCATCTAGAACTGCAGACGATATTCCTAACGAGGCAACTCACCTGCCTTTTGACGTCCTAAATGACGAAATAGAAAACTTAGACCTACCTGAAACTATTGATGGCCTCGTATATTGTCCTGGAAGCATTAATCTGCGTCCTTTCAAAATGTTGAAACTGGACGCGTTCGAATCTGATCTACAAATCAACTTTTTATCGCTTGTAAAAGTGGTAAAAGGATTGTTACCCAAACTAAAAAACTCGGAGCAAGCTAGTTTAGTTTTCTTTAGTACTGTTGCGGTAAAAGTAGGGATGCCATTTCATACTAGTGTTGCGGCATCGAAAGGAGCAATTGAAGGCTTTGCCAAATCCATGGCAGCAGAATATGCCCCTAGCTTTAGAGTAAATGTAATCGCTCCTTCCCTAACCGATACACCATTAGCTGGAAAATTATTATCTTCAGAAGAAAAGAAAGAAAAAATGGGCGCAAGACATCCACTAAAGCGTGTTGGAACGGCAGCCGATATTGCATCTATAGCTAGTTTCCTGCTTTCAGACTCCTCCAACTGGATAACTGGACAAGTGTTAGGAGTGGATGGTGGAATGTCTACCCTTGATACACATTAATGAAAGAAAAAGTAAATATTTTTTGGTTTAGACGCGATCTTAGGTTAGAAGATAACGTCGGATTTTCAAAAGCACTCCAAGGAAAGCATCCAGTGCTCCCTATCTTTATTTTCGACACGGCTATTCTAGAGGAATTACCCAAAGATGATGCAAGAGTTTCATTTATCCATGACAATGTGCAACACATGACCGAAGAACTGGAATCTCATGGCAGCGGAATAGCAGTATACTTCGGAAAACCTCAAGAGGTCTATGAACAGATCCTATCTAAATACGAGGTTCAAAATGTAATTACCAACCGCGACTACGAACCATACGCAACAAACAGGGATTCGGAAATTTCAGAATTATTAAAGAAAAAAGACATTGGTTTTTACACCTATAAAGACCATGTAATTTTCGAAAAAGATGATGTTTTAAAGGGCGACGGCACTCCTTACCGTGTTTACACACCCTATATGAAAACCTGGAAGGCAAAATTTAGAGACCATTATAATTTAAAAAGTTATGAAGCTTCGCCGTATTATAAAAATCTATTTAAATCGGATAACCTTCCTAAACTTGAGCTAGGCGATATTGGTTTTATCAAATCTGATATCAAAATTCCGCCGTACGACGTTCGTAAAACCACTATTAATAACTACGAAAACACTCGCAACTTCCCTGCAGTGGACGGAACATCGAGACTTGGGCCGCACCTGCGTTTTGGAACCGTAAGTGTTCGAAAAATGGTTCAAAAAGCTTCTTCCGAGGAAAACGAAGTCTTTTGGCAGGAATTAATCTGGAGAGAATTTTTCATTCATATTCTTTGGCATTTTCCACATAGCCATAAAAACGCCTTCAAACCAGCTTACGACCGAATAGAATGGAGAAATAACGAGGAGGAATTTGAAAAATGGAAGTCGGGTAAAACAGGCTATGTATTAGTAGATGCTGGAATGCGAGAACTCAATACAACTGGATATATGCACAATAGAGTGCGCATGTTGGTAGCGAGTTTTCTGTGCAAACACCTCTTAATCGATTGGCGTTGGGGTGAAGCTTATTTTGCCGAAAAGTTGCTAGACTACGAACTGGCTAGCAATGTTGGAAATTGGCAATGGGCTTGTGGCAGTGGTGTTGATGCAGCCCCCTATTTCCGAATATTTAATCCTATTACTCAGGCCGATAAATTTGATAAAAAAAAGCAATACATCAAAAAGTGGGTGCCCGAATTTGACACCGATACCTATGTAGAACCAATGGTGGAGCATAAATTCGCCAGAGAGCGATGCCTTGAGGTTTACAAGAGTGCACTTAACTAATCGATGAAAGCTAAATTTAATAGTAGAAGGCTTGTCACTCTTTAATATTTACATATATTTATCCATAATTAACTATAGCGTATAACCCCCAAATTATATACCTGTGCAGACTGAAAGTAATACCTATGCCAACGGTGAACTAATCGTTGACTACGAGCCAAAAAAATGTATCCACGCTGGCGAATGCTGTAAAGGCCTATCTGAGGTTTTTAGGAACTCTGTGATTCCATGGATTGATCTAGATGGCGCCGAAAGCGAACAAATTATTGAGCAAATTAAAAAGTGTCCTTCTGGAGCTTTATCCTTCACTCGAAAGGCGGAATTGGTTTTATCTAAATAATTTTAACAAATTTTAGGTCTTTTTTTAGCGATAATTATTGAACTTTTCGGTTACTTTGCGACCACAAACCATTCCTAATTATGAGACTGAAAATCAACCTCCTACTCGCACTTATCGTGCTTCCCCTTACCTCCATCATCGCTCAAGAAAATAGCAGTAACACCTTAGAAGACCAATTTACTGATGTTATTGAAAAATCGAATAGATACCAAGACTATAAGGTAGTTAAGATTTTTAAACTCAATGCGTTGAGAAAAAACGTAAATGATACCATAGCTGCTGTAGAAAAGAAATTAGAAACAGCGCAGGGCACCATAACAACCCAAGCCACCGAAATTGGCGCACTTACTGAGACGGTGGGTAAATTAGAATCTGATTTAGCCATTTCGATGGAAAAAGAAGAAGGAATCGATTTATTTGGTTCTATCATCAAGAAAAGTACATTTAAAACTATTATGTGGTCTATTATTGGAGGGCTTATCCTTCTAGCTGCTTTCCTAATGTATAAATTTAGAAATAGCAACGCTATCACTAAAGAATCTAATTTGAAATTAGCAGAGATGGAAGCTGAATTTGATGATCACCGTCAGAAATCTTTAGAACGGGAACAACAACTTCGCAGAAAACTTCAAGACGAACTTAATAAAAATAAAAAGGCGTAGTTCTCATTCCAATAACCATTTGGTCTGCATAAAGACACAGAACATATGTTAAATAAAAAAGCTCCAAACAGTTGTTTGGAGCTTTTTTATTGTAATTAGTATCCAATATAGACCTCGGTCAAATCGAATATGCAATTATCTATGAATCGATACGCGTAATTTTCGCACCAATTGCTCTTAATCGTTCATCGATATTCTCATATCCACGATCTATTTGTTCGATATTGTGAATGGTGCTCGTTCCTTTAGCAGATAAGGCGGCAATCAATAACGAAATACCTGCCCTAATATCTGGTGAGACCATCGTAGTGGCTTTTAATTGAGACTCAAAATTATGCCCAATAACCGTTGCTCTATGAGGATCACAAAGAATAATTCTCGCGCCCATATCGATTAGCTTATCCACAAAGAAAAGTCTACTTTCAAACATTTTTTGGTGAATGAGCACACTTCCTTTTGCTTGGGTACAAACTACTAGTACGATACTCAATAAATCTGGTGTAAATCCAGGCCAAGGGGCATCTGCAACCGTAAGAGTCGATCCATCGATATATCCTTGAATCTCATAGCTATCGTGCTTAGGGATGTAAATATCATCTCCTCTTTTCTCCAGCGTAATTCCCAGTTTTCTAAAAGTATCTGGAATGATTCCTAAATTTTCCCAGCTTACATCTTTGATAGTTACCTCGCTATGCGTCATTGCAGCTAGACCTATCCAGCTACCTATTTCAATCATATCTGGTAAAATACGGTGATGACAGCCTCCAAGATTATCTACACCTTCAATAATAAGCATGTTAGATCCAACTCCGCTAATTTTAGCGCCCATCGAATTTAACATCTTACAAAGCTGTTGCAAATAAGGTTCGCAAGCAGCGTTGTAAATAGTGGTAGTTCCTTCGGCTAACACCGCAGCCATAACAATATTTGCAGTTCCAGTTACAGAAGCCTGATCTAAAAGCATATATGTTCCTTTCAGACCATTGGGTGCTTCTACTCCGTAAAAACGCTCTTCCTTATTATATCTAAAGGTAGCTCCAAGATTTATAAAGCCTTCGAAATGAGTATCTAATCTACGTCGGCCTATTTTATCTCCTCCCGGACGAGGAATATATCCTTTTCCGAAACGAGCCAATAAGGGCCCCACGATCATAATAGAACCTCTCAAAGAACTTCCTTCCTGCTTAAATAATTCAGATTCTAGGTATTCTAAATTAATGTCGTCACTCTTAAAAGCATATTTGCCTTTTCCTAGTTTCTGGGTTTTGACACCTAGATTTCCTAAAATTTGAATGAGTTTGTTGACATCTCGAATATCGGGGATATTTTCAATGATAACTTCTTCTGGAGTGAGGAGTACTGCACAAAGAATCTGTAAAGCTTCGTTCTTTGCACCTTGTGGACGTATTTCGCCTTTTAGCGCGTGTCCACCTTCAATTTGGAATGTTCCCATAAATTAAAATCGAATAGAGGTATTAGTGACGTTTGCGGTTTCTGTTACTGTTATTCTTGTGATTGCCTTTCTTGTGATTGCTATTGGTTTGCTTACTCACAAAACGCTTTGAGATTTTCAGTAATTGTTCAGAATCGGAAAGACCTTCATTACTATCTTTAAGATTTATACTCCCTCCAGAGAGTTCGTATAAATGATTAAAAATCACATCGTCTTCCACTGTATCTTTGTTCCAATTAAGAAAACATTTTTTCATGTGGTTGGCTATCGTCAAGATCAATCCATCTTTCTTATCTCCAGGCTCCCAACTATTGGCAACATCAATCATACGTTTGATGTTATTTCCATAAAAACGATATTTAGGAAAATTCTGAGGGTAATCTAAAGGCTCTGGTCTTTCTGCTAACTCTTCTCTAGACGGCTTGTCGTAAGGTGAATCTACATCTAGTTTAAAATCAGAAATAATAAAAAGTTGATCCCACAGTTTATGTTGAAAGTCTGGCACATCCCGTAAATGAGGGTTAAGGTTACCCATTACAGAAATAATACTCTTCACACAATTGTTGCGCGCTTCTCTATCTTCCAAAGAAATAGCATGGTCTACCATTTTTTGAATGTGTCGACCGTATTCTGGAATTATTAATTGAGGGCGTTCGGTATTATATTCTATATCGTCTATTAAAATCATGTCTACAAGGGTGTTGTGAGGGGATAGAAGTAATCTGACTGCAAAATAGTAAATTTATAAGGAAATCACACCTTCCACTTTGGAAACTTCTAAATATTTTTCGATCACTTTATCGGGGGACTCCATCGTCACCTTAATACTGATACTTGTATAAGTGCCTTTGGAAGAATCCCGAGTTTGAATCTCTGCATTGGTATCGTTAAAAACCGCTTCCACTTCTGCTATTTTTTCTAAGGTAGCCGGAACAATGAATTTGTATAAATACGGCGCTGGCCAAGAAGTATCTGTCTTTAATTGTTCTTTTAACCGGATGTAAAAGTCGTCGCTTTTTGTGTCTTTGTTCATGTTTTTTTTCTTCTGAAAAGTGACTACAAATATACGCTTTTCAAGATCAATAAATAGTTCCGATATTTGTACTTTGCCTCGGTAAAGTTCTAATGATCCAAAATCACGCAGCGACCTTTAAAATTGCACTAATACAGAATTATTGAAAACACGAAGAATTGTTATAACGGGAGGCCCTGGAACAGGAAAAACCTCATTAATTGAATATCTTGAAGAACAAGGTCATACGTGTCTGCATGAAATATCCAGAGCCGTTATACTAAAGGCCAAAGAAGAAGGAATTGATCAATTATTTCTGGCGGACCCTATCCTATTTAGCCGATTGCTACTAGACGGCAGACTAGCGCAATTTGAAGAAGCCCAAAAGTATGAAGGAATCCAATTGTTTTATGACCGTGGTATGCCCGATGTTACGGCCTACATGGATTATTTAGGAACCTCCTACGGAGAAGAATTTTCGAAGCCCTGCCAAACTCATAAATACGACATCGTTTTTCTTTTACCTCCTTGGCGGGAAATTTACAAACAAGACAACGAACGGTATGAATCGTTTGATCAGGCTCAACTTATTTTTAAGCATTTAAAAGAAGGATATCAGTCTTATGGATACAAGGTGGTGGAGGTACCCATTGGCAGTGTAGACAAAAGAGTACAATTTATCTTGGATCATCTAAAGAATTTATCTTGACATCACCCTTCAAAATCCTCGAACAATATTGGGGCTACGAAGCATTTAAAGCCTCGCAGGAGGAAATTATTGAATCTGTTCTAGATGGAAACGACACGGTTGCACTCTTACCTACAGGAGGTGGAAAATCGCTTTGTTTCCAAGTACCAGCACTCGCAAAAGATGGAATTTGCATTGTAGTTTCTCCTCTGGTTGCACTTATGACAGATCAAGTGGAAGCTCTCAAGAGTAAAGGGATCAAGGCAATGGCAATAGCTGGCGGAATCAAATTTACCGAACTCTCCACCTTATTGGATAATGCCATCTTCGGAAATTTTAAATTCCTTTACCTTTCCCCTGAAAGACTCCAGCAAGAGTTAGTGCAAAATGGTATAAAAAGAATGAATGTCAACCTCATTGCGGTCGATGAAGCGCATTGCATCTCTCAATGGGGAAACGATTTTAGGCCCGCCTACAAAAACATTAAAATTCTTAAAGAGCTACACCCCTTTGCTCCTGTTATTGCGCTTACAGCAACCGCAACACCCGAAGTCTTAAAGGATACCATCAAGGAGCTTCAATTAGAATCGCCCCGACTGTTTAAAAACTCCTTTGTGCGCTTTAACCTGTCTTATTTAGTACAGCAACGGGATGACAAGCTTTACCATATCGAACAACTGCTCAAAAGAAATACCGGATCTGCGATTGTCTATGTCCGCAGCAGAAAGGCCGCAGAAGAAATAAGCAGCCAACTCAATCACTTAGGAATTAGTAGTACGTACTATCATGGCGGACTCAACCCCACCGAGAAGAAAAATAGGTTGAGCTCTTGGAAACAAGAACAAATCTCAACCATGGTGGCGACCAATGCGTTTGGGATGGGAATTGACCATGGCAACGTCCGTTTTGTTATTCACAGTCAGTTACCCGAAAGCCTTGAGAGTTATTTTCAAGAGGCTGGAAGAGCTGGAAGAGATGGATTAGCTGCAACCGCTATTATACTTTACAACGCAAGCGACCAACGCATGGTACAAAAGCAATTTGTAGATGCCATGCCCGAAACCAACGATGTCAAAAAGCTCTACCGAACGCTGAATAATTATTTTCAGATCTCTTATGGGGAAGGTGAATTTAGCAATCATAGCTTTAGCTTTACCGACTTCTGTAAAACCTATGAACTAAACACCCTAGTAACCTATAACGCGCTCAATACCATGGATCGATTAGGCGTATTACAGCTATCAAAAGAGTTTGGTAGAAAATCTGTTTTACGCTTTTTGGTTTCTTCTGAAGTATTGCTGCGTGAGTTTGAAAATAACGTCTCTTTTTCTATGGTGGGGAAAACCATTTTGAGAATGTACGGCGGAATCTTTGACACTCCCAATACGATCGATTTAAAAAATGTTGCGCATAAAATGGGAACCAATGTGCCAAAGGTGATTGCGGTTTTGAAAGAAATGGAACGTTTAAATCTTTGTGAGCTTCGTCTTCACGAAACAGATGCGTCCATTACGTTTTTAGTTCCGCGTGAGGACGAGAAAACTATTAATCCGTTGAGCAAGGAGATTGAGGCCATACGAACTAAGAAAAAGAAGCAGGTAGCTGCGGTTTTATCGTATATTGAAAACACCGAGATCTGCAGATCTGTTCAGCTATCGAGCTATTTTGGAGAGGAAAATCCGCCCAAATGTGGAACCTGCGAAGCTTGTCTGAAAACGAAAATTTCAGAAGAAAAAATAGACCTAAAGCTTATTTCAGAAAAAATTAAAAACATCCTTATTCAAGGGCCGCAAAACTCGCGAAGCATTTCAGAAAAAAGTACTTTTGCCGAAGATGATATTCTGAAAGTTTTAAAACTTTTATTGGATGCGAAAAAAGTAAAACTGGATGAAATGAATCGGTTTTATTTGAATGAAAAATAAGGATCAAAAAAAATCAACCAACAACTACAAAATGAGAGATATTAGAATTGTATTTATGGGAACCCCCTATTTTGCTGTAGGAATTTTGGAGAAACTTATAGCGGAAGGTAAAAACGTGGTTGGAGTAATTACGGCGCCCGATAAACCAGCCGGGCGTGGACGAAAAATAAATCGGTCTGCTGTTAAAGAATACGCAACCTCTCAGGGTCTTAAGGTGTTGCAACCTACCAATTTAAAAAACGAAGAATTTCTAGAAGAGCTTGCTTCGCTTAAGGCTAATCTACAGATCGTGGTGGCCTTTAGGATGCTTCCAAAATTAGTGTGGGCCATGCCCCAATACGGAACTTTTAATTTACATGCGTCGCTACTTCCTCAATACCGCGGTGCCGCTCCTATAAATTGGGCAGTAATAAACGGAGAAACCAAAACTGGAGTCACTACGTTCTTTATTGATGAAAAAATTGATACGGGTGCTATTATTGCGGCAAAAGAAATAGCCATAGAACCTAGGGAAACTGCTGGTAGCCTGCACGACAAATTAATGGTGTTAGGAAGTGAGTTAGTAGTCGAAACGGTAAAGATTATTGAAGCGGGTACGGTAACTACCCATGAGCAGCCTAAGACTGAAGAATTTAAGGAGGCACCTAAACTGACTTCAGAAAACACCCAGATCGATTGGACGGCTCCTTTAAAAGTAATCGACTCTTTTATTAGAGGACTTGCTCCCTACCCCACTGCTTGGACAGTACTTATCAATAATGAGGAAGAACTAAAGGTAAAAATAACAAACTGCAGTATAGAAGAAGAAAATCATAACGAAGCGATCGGGACCATATCCACCACCAAAAAGGAATTAAAGGTGGCTGTTAGGGGAGGTTACCTATATATTAAAGAGATGCAGCTTCCTGGGAAGCGAAAAATGCAGATCAACGATTTGCTAAACGGATATAATTTCACTTTAGGAGCTAAATTCGTGTAAGCCCCTATCATTGCTCATTTCCTTAAAAAATCATAAAATACCCTCCAGTTTATTAACAATGGTTTGAAGTTATCAACAAATACGGGGATTTAGCCCGCCATTACTTGCGTGAACGGATAATCCGATTAAATTTGTAGAGCAATTATTTAATGTTTAACCAACAATTTAATTTTAAAAGTAAATACTATGAACAAATCAGATTTAATCGACGGAATGGCAGAAGATGCTGGAATCACAAAAGCAGCAGCAAAGAAAGCATTAGAGTCTTTTCTAGGTAATGTAGAAAAATCTTTGAAAAAAGGAAACAGAGTTTCTTTAGTAGGTTTCGGATCTTGGTCAGTTTCTAAGAGAGCTGCAAGAGATGGAAGAAACCCTCAAACTGGTAAAACAATCAAAATCGCTGCTAAGAACGTTGTAAAATTTAAAGCAGGTTCAGAATTATCAAGTAGCGTAAACTAATAAGTATACATACTCTTATTAGAGTGAAACCCTACCAAAATTGGTAGGGTTTTTTATTTTTCATGATTTTAAAGAGTACGTTAAAATATTGGATATAATAAAATTAATACCTAAGTTTAGATGACCAATCGATGTAACCATGATTACCACCAAACCAACGAAAGGAGTATTACTTGTTGCCGAACCCTCAATTATAGGAGACGTTTCCTTTAACAGGTCTGTGGTTTTGTTGGCGGAGCATAATCAAAATGGTTCTGTTGGTTTCATCCTGAACAAGCCGCTCGAATATTGTCTAAAAGATTTCTTGCCAGAGGTAAATTCTAATTTAAAAGTTTACAACGGAGGACCTGTAGAGCAGGACAATTTGTATTTTATTCATAAAGTTCCGGAGCTCATTCCGGACAGCGTAGAAATTTCTCATGGTATTTACTGGGGAGGCGATTTCAACACCATCCTTGAAATGCTAGAAAACAACACCTTAAAAGATCATGAAATTCAGTTCTTTCTAGGGTATTCTGGCTGGTCCACGGAGCAACTTGAAGATGAGCTTGATTTAAATAGTTGGGTAGTTACGCCAAACGATTTGGAAAATAGTATTATTGGTAGCTGTTGTGAAAATTTCTGGAAGGAAAAAATGGTAGAACTGGGAGGTGATTACCTCATATGGTCCAACGCTCCAGAAAATCCCAACTTCAATTAACCAAACGGGCCTTTACATTCAATTTTGCCAATAAATCCTTGGCTACTTCGGTGGTGTATTCCTTTTTTCTGTATTTTGAAATAGGCTGTATTCCAACCATGGTGTTAGTCACGAACAACTCGTCTGCCTTTTGCAGCTCGAATGGAGAAATAGATGCTTCCTCCAAAATATAGTCGGGCAACTGTCCTAGGATAGCAATGAGCTGTTTTCGCAAAATTCCATTTAGGCAACCATCGGTTATGGGGGGTGTTTTTATTTTATAGCCTTTCACCAAAAATAGATTCCCATTAAGCGCTTCTACCACCTGTTTCTTTTCATTTAGTAAAAGACAGTTTTGGTAATCATTCTCTTCAGCATATACACTCCCTAGTACGTTAATAGCCTTGTTATTGGTTTTAAGCGTAGATAACAGACCAGAGGTAACATAATGATCCTTAAACAATTCCACCTCGTAAGGCTGCTCATTAAGGATGTAAAAAGGTTGCTCAATTGCTTCGGAAAAGATCACATATTCAACATCTTTAGCCGTTGGAGTGTACTTTCCGCCCCAACTCCTCCAAACCAGTAGCTTCACTCTATAGGCGCTTGCCTTTTCAGAATTAGAAGCGATCGTTTTTCTGATCTCTTCTTCTAAAAATTCCTGTGTAAAGTTCATTGGGATTTCCATCCGCATAATACGCATGGACGCCATTAATCTAAAATAGTGGTCTTCCCAGAAAAATACTTTTCCGGCCGAAACCTTCATCGTTTCAAAAACCGCATCTCCATAATGCAATCCGCGATTTTCAACCGAAATAGTTCCTTCTGAATGAGCTGCAAGTGTACCGTTGATATTGATCATAAAAAAAGCCGTTCTGAATATGGAATAGAACGGCGCAAAGATATTTATTTTATTCTGGAATCAAGTCGATCCCAATACGTGTTTTAGATTAGAAACCATATTCTCCCAAAGCATCTTTCCTTCGTCGATTTCATCGTCTTCGGCAAAATCTGTTACCATTAGGGAAACATCTTTGGTAATTTCGTCTACTTGAATGCGTAGCTCAAAATAATAATCGGTTTCCTCATCATCATCCCAGCGAAATTTGATGCGTTCTCCATTTTTTTTACCGAGAAGTCGTGC
Organism: uncultured Flavobacteriaceae bacterium; assembly: GCA_947495135.1. GTDB lineage: Bacteria > Bacteroidota > Bacteroidia > Flavobacteriales > Flavobacteriaceae > Aureisphaera. The sequence continues at coordinate 180,898 of CANLXN010000001.1, read as the reverse complement.
TTTTTCTTCACTACCTTCCCAAATAAACGTAAAATTCTCACCACGAGAGTTAACGTTGTCGGCATACCATTCACTCATTCCAGAGGGAGTAGATATGTATTGATATAAAAGCGATGGTGATGCCTTGATAGGAAACTCCATTTCGTACTTTATTTTTTCTTCCATTTATGATCTGTTAGCTTACGAGCAATATAGATATTAATTCTATACTTGGAAAAGAAAGCCGAGAAATTTTTTTTTCTTCCTTATTATTCCAATCTTTATGGTGTTATAAGAAAAACCAACCCTTTTGTAATGCTTAAAAATTTTGTCAGAAAAATAGGTATAATGAATATTTTAATGCTTCTACTAGTTATCTCCATCATTGTAGTAGCCGAATATATTTTTATTAATGGAGAAAAATTAGAAGCCATCTTCCTCGGACTTTGGGCTCCAACAATACTTGGATTTATGAATTATTTTAAACACCGCACCTAATGGAGATCATTCTAGGATATTCGATTATTACCGGCATTCTTTTTATTGCTTGGTTGGGATCTGTTGTGGTGATGTACAACAAGAATTTTAAGGACCGGGATTAAAAAAGTTCTGCGATCTCTCTCCTCTTCAAGTAATTATATTTCTTGCATTTTGCTACACATTAATTTTGTCAAAAAAAATCATAGAGTGTTTGCCTAGCTCCATTTTGTTGCTATCTTTGCAGACCGAAAATGGCGAGGTAGCTCAGTTGGTTAGAGCGTCGGATTCATAACCCGGAGGTCGGGGGATCGTGCCCCCCTCTCGCTACTTATTATCAAAAACTCCCCAGTTCATCTAATTGGGGAGTTTTTTTATGGAAGAATTTGTAGTCTATATTCTTTATTCTGAAAAGTACAATGCTATTTACATTGGTTACACTTCAAGTATTATTCAAAGGTTTTATTCTCATAATCAATTAGTCAAAAAAGGATATACTTTAAGATATAGACCTTGGAAGGTTCTTGAAATCGAATTCTATAAAAATAAATCTAAGGCAATTCGCAGAGAGAAAGCACTAAAGTCTGGTCAAGGAAGAAAATATATTCGTACAGTGGTTGTTCCAAAATATATCGAGATCGGATTCATATCCGCCTGAGGGGAACGGGGGATCGTGCCCTACGCCTTAGGCGCACTGGCTCCTCTCGCTACTTATTATCAAAAACTCCCCAGTTCATCTAATTGGGGAGTTTTTTTGTGGAATACAGTTGGCAGAGAGAAAGCACTAAAGTCCGGTCAAGGAAGAAAATATATTCGTACAGTTGTTGTTCCAAAATATATTGAGATCGGATTCATATCCGCCTGAGGCGGACGGGGGATCGTGCCCTACGCCTTAGGCGCACTGGCTCCTCTCGTTACTACATATAGCCCATGTTTACATGGGTTTTGTTGTTTCAAGCTCTATTAGCATGTTCTAATCGTTACCCGTTTAGTACCTTAAAAAACAATGATTTTTCACCTTCTCCTGGAATTTGAGGTTTGGCGCATATATAAACATCGAGTCGATTCGTTTTTTATAAAAACTCGACGAATAGAATGTTTACATCTTTTTCGAACAGCTCATGCCCACTTCTTCGAAAATTTCTTAACTTCACAATTCTAGTAAATCTCCCCTTTACATTTTTCACTGTGTACTTTTAAAAGATAAAGTATACTCGATATTGATACATTATGTATCGATAGCTCCTATAATTTGGGGGATAACAGTGTATAATACATTGATATAAATAAGTTCTCAGCAAGCAAAAACTAACTAAATTGAATCATTTATTTAAAGGAATAAAACACGTAACAAACGAATCTATAGAAAGTGAGTTTCTGAAGATTAAAAAAAGTGCCTTATTCGAAAAAGAAGAATTATTCGTAGACTTATCTCAAGTGACCTTCGCACAGTTATCAGCGTTAAATTATTTGGTTTTAAGAGTTGATGAACTATTTGGAAGGGATTTAATAGAGAATCTATTTGTCTCTTATCCCTTAAAGAATTATTCTACTAGAGAAGAAAGTAGCAAGGATAAAAATTTCACTTCCGAATTAAGAGCTAATTTGTTAAAGAATCGAATAAAAGTCAATGGCTTTCTTAAGAACATTCAACTGGCCTCGGTTCTAAAAGAATCTGCACAAGAGCATAATGTTCAAATTTATTTTACAGAGAATTTTGATTTTGAATCAGAGTTTAATATAGAAAATTTTGAATTGGCTTTTGAAGAAGTTAACAGTCCAGAGGTCATCAAACAATCAGGATATCAATATTTATATCCACTTGAATGGATTTCAGTAGATGAAACAATTAATAATTATAAGAATATTGAGAAAAAGTTTAAGCAAATACTTGAAAATCCCACAAGAGGACTCGAATCTTTTGATGTTCAAGCCATAAAAAATGTAATCTTTTCGGAGCTAAGTAAAAACGTAAAAGAACATACCAGCCTTAAATTTCGAAAAAAAAAGTTTTTACTATCAATTGGGCTAATATCAACTAGCTCATTCAATAAAATCAATCTTGATGGGAATTTTGAAAAAGAATTTATAGAATGGAGCTTAAAGGAAAAAGTACCGTCTCTGATTGAAATTTATTTTGGCGATTCAGGTGGAGGCTTTTATACTTCGAGTTTTAAAGATGCCTGCAAAAGAGATAATATTATAAGTGAGGCAGAACAACTGAGATGGTCATTCAACAAATGGACATCTAAAAAATTTGGAGAGGAAAGAAGAGGAACTAAAGGGTTGTATAGAATAAACCGAATAGTGAATAACTACAATGGTATCTTTCATATAATAACGAATAATCAAAATGGTGGCTTTAGGAAGGGTGGACTGAGAGAGCCTAGATGGGAGAATCGAAAAGTAAATACACCATTCAATGGATCTTTCATTCAAATTAAGCTTTGTCCATACTCTGTAGTTAAGAAATTCAAACTTCGCTTAATAAACAATAATCAAAGTCAAGTATGGAAAACCTTTTCTCTTAGATCTGATTTTACTAAAGATGAGTTAGAAAAGAGAATTGAACAAGAATTAAAAACTGAAAAGAAAATTTTGTGCGTTATTGATTTAGATAAAGACAAAGATTTGAATGATGAAGATAAGCTGTCTTTATTGAAATTTCTTCTTTTAGAAATCAGTTACCATTCTCATCCTAGTGGAGTTGTCGTTTACGTAAATTCTACTCTTGACAAATCTTCAATTGACCTAGTAATTGATTCTATTAACGAGTATATTAAGTCGAAAACACACTTAGAATTATCTGAAGATAAAGACAACGAGGTGATATACGACCCTGTTATTGTTTTATACGGAAACAGCACATATTGGTATGGTGGCAATCAAATTGTTGTCAATTTACTTAATGAAGTTTATGAAAATAACTTTGACATAACAATTGATAAACTCAGTTCTTTTCAAAGTTTATCATATCCTGAAAAAATTAAGATACGTCAAGGGTTAGAAAATGACAATCGTTTAGTTCACGTTGATCGAGATGGGAAAATTGAGCTAATATTTTATGACATCGAATCGCTATTCAGTAATATCCTGAAGAACAAAATAAATGACACCAAAGAAAAATCAACTACACAATTCTGCACCCCTAAAGTTTATATTTCTGATTATTGGTTAAAAGTTCAAGATTTAATTAGAGACAACGAGCTTGGCTTTGCATTAGTTCTTTATCTGAAATCTTTAAAGTATATAAGTGAACAAAGTACAAATAAATTGTTTGTATTAATTGATCATAAGCAACATATAGATCTAGCTTATTCTTTGTTAAATCTACTAAACTTAAAAGACAAACACCTAATAAATATTGAAAATGAAATTCAAGTCAATTCTCTTAAACGATTTAAGTTAATTCCCGAAAAATCTAATGTTATTATTTTAACATCGATTGTTTCAAGTTCTGAAACGGTTAGACGATTAGTGAAATATGTGAAAAGAGACAATGCAGTTCCTCTTATAGTTCTGAGCCTGTGTAATTTTCGAAAATATAATATAAATGAATTAGAAACGTGGGGAAGTAAAACAAGTATAGAGAGTGTTTATAAACCAGATAATAAGAATGAACCAAAAGTAATTAGAGACAACACTTATTTTGAAAGAAAGTTAAAAAGACTTCAAAAATTTAATGGTAAGGTAGTAAATCCTGATTTTAAAATTTTAGAAAAAGAATCAAAAGAGCTAATTGACGCGGATATTTTAAACCATTTTGAAAAATCAAAATCACTCAATTATAATCATATTGGTATAAAAAATGATCGCCATTTTACTTTCTATATTGACAAACCTAAACTACTCAACTCAGAAAGCATTATTAGTAAAACTATAGAATCTAGAATTGAAAATTGGATTGAATCAAATTCAATTGAACACTTTACCATTTACCTTAAAAATGACTTATTTTTTAAGGATAATGGATATTTAAAACAATATTTTTCTGACAAGTATCCAAATTGTTTAACATATGATGAACTACCAACCATATCTTACTCTGAAAGCTTAGGAGACTTGGTTGATAAAAATCTACTTAATGTATTCATAATAGATTTCGGTCTTATTAGTGGCCAAACAGTAAACCAAATGCTGAATGATTTTGAAGGACTAGAAAACTTATTCATTTGTATTCTATTTGACCAATCATACACTGATAAATTCGAGCATTACAAGCGATTAAATAAGTTAAAAAATCTGCCACAAATAAAATCTAAACCAACGAATTTAAACATTGAATTTCTTTTTAAACTACCACTAAAATATTATGATAGAGAAAACTGCCCGATTTGTAATCATATAGATGCACTCGAATATTACAAAATGAGTGATGACAAAAAAGATTATATGTTTAATTTCTCTGAGGACAGACAGAGACGATTACAAATAAGAAAGAAACTAGCTATATCCAGAGAGAGTTATCCATTTGACTTCTACTATGAATATCCTGATAAAAAAAATCAGGAATTATCTTCTACGGTGATAAAAAAGATGTTTAATTTAAAATTGCTTCTTGAAGATGCTTTGATAAATACTAATTCTAGAATTTCTCTATTTGAGTATTTATATAATATTTATTCAAATTGTGAGAAGCAAATTTCAGAACCCGATTCAGATCTGTATGCCACAGTGTATTATCTTTCTAACGAAGTTCATTGGTTACAAAAAGAACCTCTTGTTTTCCGAGATTTTAGAATAATGTTATCAAAAATGTCTTCTTCTCTATCCACAATCGATAGACAAAAACTAATTGAACTATTTAAAGGCAAAATAAATAATAATGTCAGTGCTTTAGACAGTGCAACAAGATACAAGTATGCTGCAATTTCGCTTTTGCGATCTTCCAATAAACTTGAATTCTGCGAGAAAATTTATGAAATCGTAAAATCGTCAAGTTTTCAAAATGGTTACAGCAATAATTTAATGCAGAATAGTTTTTATCACACGTTTTCCATATTGAAAAACAAGTATAACAAAAGCAACAAATACTTTGCAAAACTAAAACAATCATATTCCTCAATTAATGAAATAGCGGAAATTCCAGACATTAACGATGATGGAAGTTATGGGCCAAGAAATGCTATTGACAGACTACATAACATTATTACGTCTAAGCTTACTGAGATTGATATTGAGAGTTTAGATGACATCGAAATCATTAAACAATTAAAATTAATATATGACAACGAATATAAGCCATACAGTCATCCTGATTTAGAGAAAGCTCTTGGTGACAGGAGTCTTTTACATTTAAGTAAGCAAGGATTAACTGATATATCTATTAAAATTGACGAATCTTTGTATTATCAATCGCTTTGGTTGCCCTTGTTAGATATTAATCAACATTGGTCTAAGGTAAAAAATCATATATATAAAAATATAATTACTTATTATAAACAGCTCTCTGAAAATATTAAAAATTCTAGGTCATTCAGAAATGACTTTGTTCTTTTTAATATTTTAGAAAAAATCTGCTCTAATAGTACTGATAATCCAATAGCAAGGTTTAGTGGCTTTGCTGCACAACTCAACTCGGAACCTATAACTTATTTACAAGTTAAGCCTGAATATGACAAATTACACAAGCTGTTTTATGATTCCCTTATAAAAAAAGATTCTGAATTTAATGTATTTATAAATCAATTTCCTTTAAACATTTCAGAGTCCGTTGAAAACAGTCTATTCAAGAATAGATTTGAAAAATTCGAAGAAGAAGGTATTGATCACGGATTGGTGTTTTATCCGCGGAATAGATTTAAATCTGATTTAAATACAATACTTGCTAGTATAAGAAGTAGAACAACTAATAAGGAAATAGACCATTTTAATGAGTACGGTAAATTCGAAAATATTATTTGTCGCCTAGATTATTCCATTCCGGGAGATAATAAATATAAATATTTCAGGATTTCTTACGACAATACTAACAGTGACCCACACGATCATCCAAACAATGAAATCGGTGGGCTTAGTTCTATAAAACAAGAAGTAAGAAAGTATGGAGGAGATATTATTTTTTCACCTAAAAATGATGAAAATGGCTTCTTTAATATAACTTATAAACTTATGAAATATGAATAAATTCAAAATAGCACACTGGGATGATAATAATATTATCGTTTCAAGACTTAAAGGAGTTCATAACGATTTAAATACCAAATATGGATATGTAGAATATTCAGAAATTGATTATAAAATAATACTTGACGACATTTACGATTTTGTAAGAGATTTCGACTTATTAATTCTTGATTTACTAGATGAAACAAACAGTGGAAAATTAGTGGGATTTGATATTTTAGAAAGTTTTAAAAACCATCAAATTGATTTTCCAATAATTGTCTATACCACTGCAAAAAGGGATGAGGGAAGTGATATAGATCTAAATCTCTATGAAGAAAAGTATTCCACTATCCCATTTATCAAGAAATCTGAAGATGCTGATACCAGTCGTATAAAAAGAGAAATAGAAAAGGTAATAAAAGAAAGCCTACCTGATCAATTTGAAGTGACATCAGGATATGTGAGTGAATTTAATCAGCAATTAAGGTTTTTTGGAAGAGATAAAATCAACCAGATATTATTTCAGGTTAAACAACATTTCAATTTACCTCTAGACAAACAAATTATATTATCTAAACTAAAATCAGGTTTCAGTGGTGCTATACTATTCAAATTTACAGTTGAAAATACAAGCTATGTTTTAAAAATATCGAATGAAGTTCAACTACTAGAAAGTGAATTTGAGAAAGCAGAATCTCTGTATGAATTATTCCCAACAAAGTTATTTAATGGGATAGTGCGTAAGAAGTTTTATACACCTAATAAAAACACCTTAGCAATAGTAATAAAATTGGTGCCAAATTCTAAGACATTGTTTGATTTTATAATTAATGAGAATGGTAATACAAACATAGAGAAAGTTCTCAATTCCTTTTTTCATATTAGTGGAATGACAAAACATTATGAAACTCAACGAATAGAGTCTAAAATGTGGACAACGATATTCGAAAAATTCAAAACTGGAAAGTTTTTGACGATAAGAGAAGTCAGCAAGGAATTAAAATCAATGCTCAAGAGTTTTGATGTCAATCAAGTAGAAAACCTAATTATTAACGAGAAGTTTGGAAAACTAAACTCTAAAGATCTTTTAAAGAAAGGTGCTGTAACATTAAATCACCTTGATTTACACTCAAAAAATATTTTGGTTGAAGATGATGAGACACCAATCCTTATAGATACAGGTGGGTTAGGTTATGGATACTGGTGCTTTGACGTATGCCGTCTGATCATTGATTTATACATCAATGGAATTGGGTTTGATAAGGAAAATGGATACACAAAAGAGTTTTTTGATCTAAACTCTTTTGATTATTACTTCTCAATAGGTCAAAAGATTGTTGATCTAGAACAAATAGATTATGATTCAAAGAATGATAGAATAATTGATTCGATAAATTGGTTAATCAAAAATGCAGAAGGAATTTATGGTGATGATTTTACTCTTTGGGAGTTTCAAATTGGATTAATGAAAGAGCTGTTACAAGTTTCATATAGAACTGGTTCAATTCCACATAATAAAAGAGCATTAGCATTGGAGTTAGCTTATTATAGTATGACAAAAGCTGAAAAAAATGCCAGCTGAGAACAATGTATATAAGTAATAGCGGTTTAAGTGATAAAATGAAAGTAAAAACATAAAAAAAGGGTTAGTGAAAAACCGAAAGGTTTGTGAGTAGAAATCCGCTACTACTCATACACGAGAACGTTATGCTTTATTAAAAACCAACCCAATAAATACAAATAATGCCAATACTAAATGATATAATTGATTGGGTAGAAAACAAGCCTGTTTTTTGGCAAATTGCCATTGACCGTTTAATCAGAAATAACGAACTAACTGATAATGATATTTCGGAACTAAAGGAAATCTGTAAAGTAGATTATGGATTATCAGACTTTGATTTTGATGAAGTGGACTTTGATGATTTAAGAGACTTCGCAAACAATGCAACAAATAGTGATGACATAATACTCTCTAAAATTTCCAATGTAAACAACATAAACGCACTCTCACAAGCCAGTGAATTAGAATTTGCCTCAAACGGACTTACGCTTGTCTATGGAGATAATGGTTCAGGAAAATCAAGCTATGTTAGCATTTTAAAACACGCTTGTAATACTAGAGGAAGTAAGCCGAAAATAAATGACAATCTATATGACCCAACTTGTTTTGGAAATGATAAAAAAGCGGATATTGAATATACAATTGATGGAATAAATTTCAACACAGTAAATCTTATAAATGAAGTAGTAAATGACTCTGTTTTAAAAAGTGTTGATGTTTTCGACACGTTTAGTGCCAATCATTACATTGAAGGGGAAGATGAAATAGCCTTTATTCCTCAAGGGCTATCTATTGTAGAAAAATTAGCAGTCTGTATAAAAAAAGTTGACAATGAACTAAATGCGGAATTTTCAGACCCTGCATTAGAGAAATTTGACCATACTCTTTTAGAAGTTTCAGATTGTTCGACTGCTAAAACATTTCTCAACAATTTAAATTCGGAAACTACACTTAACGAATTAAGAGCAGAAGCAATTTGGAATGAAACCAAAAATTCTAGAATTGAAGAGCTAACCAAACAAATAGATAAATTAAAAGCAACCGACCCTAAGAAAATCTTAAAAGAAAACATCGATAAGATAAAGCGATTTGAGGTTTTGCAAAACAAATTTCAAACACTAGAAAATAACTTGACAGGAGCAAAATTAGAGGACTTAAAACAAGTATTAAATAATCTTGCAACAACAAGTAAAGCACTTAAAGAATCTTCTGAAAAGGCATTCTCAGAATTACCAATTGAGGGCGTTGGTAATAGTTCTTGGAAATTACTTTGGGAAAGTGCTCGAAAGTTCTATAACGAAAGTACCGAGACAGAAGATTTTCCAAAAGTAAATGGAGAGAGTAATTGCCCTCTTTGTTTTCAAGATTTAGGGGAAGATGCAAAAAGCAGATTTACTGCTTTCGAGGAATTTGTGAAAAATGATATTCAAAAATCTTTTGATGAAGCTTCTGATAAATTTGATTTAGAATATGAAAATTTAAATAGTCAGGATTTTTCTTTTGAAGAACAAAAGCCTACAACAATTGAGTTAGATGAACTGATTGATGAATACTCGAAAAATCAATCAGCATATTTAGAGTCACTTTCTAAACAGAAGGACTATTTAGTTGGGCTGTTTAATTTTAAAAAATCTGTTGAATCTATTAATTCAATTGAAATTGAGAATACACCTAAAACTCAAATTCAGAATCTCATTAAAGACTTAAAAGAAGCAAATGAGAAGTTAGCAGTCCAATCAATTGAAGAAGATTTAAAACCGCTAAACAAGGAACTAAATCAATTAAAGGGCGAAAAAAAGATTTTTGAATATAAACCCAAGTTAGCTCGTGAAATTTATCGACAAAAAAAGATAAAACTGCTAAATCAGTGCATTAGTAAATGTAATACTCGAACCATTACTACTCTTAGTAATGATTTAGCAACAAATTACATAAGTCAAAACCTTAAACAGAATTTCAAAACGGAACTTGCCAAACTAGGATTTAAAAACATCAAGATAGAAACCGAAACAAAAGGACAAAGAGGGAAACAATATCACTACTTAAGACTTGATGAACAGAACGCAAATGGAATTGCACTAAAAGACGTTTTAAGCGAAGGAGAACATAGGTGTATTTCCTTAGCAACATTCTTATCTGAATTATCCATTTCAGAGCATAAAAGTGCTATAATTTTTGATGACCCAGTTTCATCCCTTGACCATAAATGGAGAAATAAAATATCGAAAAGAATTGCAGAAGAAGCTTTAGAGCGACAGGTTATCGTATTTACGCACGATATCACTTTTCTACTAATGATTCAAGAACATTCTAAAAGTTTAAATTGTGATTTAGATATAAAGAGCCTGACAAGAAAGAAAAAAGAAACAGGACTAATTGCAAGCAATCCACCTTGGGATGCTTTACCTGTAGGGAAAAGAATTGGCTTGTTGAAAAATGCATATCAAAAATTAGAGAAAATCGAAAGAACAGAAACCGAAGAAGTTTATAAAGAAAGGGCAAAATTGATGTATGGCAAACTCAGAGAAACCTGGGAGCGTTTTGTTGAAGAAGTATTTCTCAACGGAGCAATTCAAAGATTTGGTAGAGCAATACAAACTCAACGTTTATCTAAGATTGTAGATTTAACTGATGATGATTATAATCTTGTTGACGCAAATATGAGCAAGTGTTCTACCTATTTTACAGGACACGATACAGCAGGAACATTAATAGAGGAAATGCCAGACTCTGCTGAATTTCTGGCTGATTTGACTGTATTAGAGGATTACATTAAAACAATCAGAAGACGAAGATAAAATAACAAAGCATAACATTGTATAAACGTAATGCGGACTAAAGTGCTAAAATTGAACAAATTGAATATTAACAAACGAAAGGCAAAACCGAAAGTGTAGTGCTTCTAATCCCGCACTACGCTTATACGTTACCGTTAGCTATAATTACAAAAAAATAAAAATCAGATGTCTATTTTCAAAATATTCAATAGAAATAATAAAAAAACTGAAGATAGAAATCAAGAGGAAATAAAACCTGAAATTCTTGAACCAAACGTTTGTGGAGAAAAGATTGACGAACAGATTTTAAAGCAGATAGATGATATTGATTGGGGGAATTTTGAAACTGCATATGGAAACGCAGAGAAAACTATTCCGACCTATTTAAAAAATATTTATTGTGAGGACGCAAAAATAGCTTTAAAAGCTGCACATCAATTATGGTGTTCTTTATGTCATCAACACGCATACATTTCTTCCGCATCATTACCTGCTTATGAAATAATAAGAAACCGCTTAATAGAATGTAACGAGAAGCTAAAAATTGAATTATTAGATATTATATTCGGATTTGCTTCTTGTTCAAACCATAAAACTGATGATATAAAGTACCAAGAGTTGCTTTCCAAAATGACAATTAAAATAGTTAATGACAAGGGAATTTTTGAAAAATATACTCAAAACCAAAATGACGACGTTAAAGAATTTGCTGAATTAATTACTGAACAAATAAAAGACTATAGCTAACAGTGGCAATAATTAATACGGGAGCGGTTGCTAGTCGAAATGTTGGCTGATTAGTATTATCGCAAAAGCTTTTTCCCTATTTTTATACTAACAAACTAAAAAACAGCTCAAAGCTTTTATTTGTGCTAGCTTGAAATTCGCTGAATTTCTTCACCGTCCTAACCATAGCTACAACATTGTACGTCATTTGCGGAAAAGTATGAAAACAAACTTTGAAATTGAAGAAAATTATGCGGTTCAATTAAATGGAATTCATATTGATTTGCATAATAATTTTGAATTCAAAGCAATATCGGAATTTGACAATAATGTCCGAATTGAATTTATAAAGTCCACTGGAGACTGGGTTCACGAAAACGAATTTGAAAAACTGACTTTTTTGCATAAAAACGTAATGTTTAAAAATTCAACGAATGGAGACAATTCTGAATTCCCTGAAGATGAAAATACATTGAGCGGAATTTCATTTTTCCCTAAATCAATGCGTGAAATAAATGACGGATTTATGGAACATAATAAACCAAATGAAAATGATGATATAATATATCTTTTTGAAAACGGAAAAATGTTTCGACTGAATTGCGAGCAAATTGAATTAATTGTAGAAAAATAAAAAACAAGCGCACAACAATGTGTTTACTTCATTAGAAAACCACAAAAAAGATGAATAAAGAATACATCTTATATAATTTAAAGGAAGGCCTTAATCAACTCACTAATACTATCAAAGAATTAGAATCGGGTTCTGAATATGAGTTTGGAGATTATATTGTCGATATGACCCATTTGTATCATCATATTAACACTGCTTGGAATGCAAAAAATTCTAGCAAATTAGAATCTGACAAATGTTCCGAAATTGATTTCCGTAACTGGAGAAATTTTCCAAAAGATATTGATATGTCTGATTGAAAAAATGAACGTACATCAAAGACTTCTTTGCTAATGTCAACTCCATAAGTTTCTTTATATTTAATCATACAAAATAATTTATGCAAGAACTAGCTACTGGCATCACAAAAACTCGAAAACGAGATCCAAAGTCTCACAGTCCCGATAGCTATCGGGATGAACGTGATTTAAGTAGTAAAAGAGAGAGGATTATCAATGTTGTCGAAGTCTTAAGCTTCACCGCATATATTAACCTTAATTCTCTCCTTTATTCTTTCTAGTTTATATCTAAATTTATAGAGAATCAAACTTAAGACGTGTAAGCGCAATAACGGCTGAATTTCCTAATCGGAAATTCAACTCGTTTTGATAAATTAGGTGCGTCAGCGGAAAGTACTCGCGCACTTTCCCGTTACTGACGCTTACACAAAACCGTTAGCAAACATTTGATACTGTGAAAAAAATAGAATTAATCGGAATTTATGAAGTAAGCGGACAGCAGAATGTTCACCTTATTGAATTGGGAATTAAACTGAATCACGAGCAAGTTGATATCGGGCAATTCACTCAAGTCGAAGATGGAATTGATCGAATAGATTGGCAAACACCTTGGGATGAGAAATTTTTAAATGAGGAAGGGACAGAAGTTACGGGGGATTGGTTGGACTCACCTAAGGATACTTCAGACTTCACAAGACTTGCTTTTTTCTTTCACTTTATTGACTTTGAAAAGCCACTTATTACTCAAGACGGTGAAATGGAATTAAGAGCACCTGAAAAAATACCAGAAAGAATATCATCAATAATTGAATACGAAAAACCATAAAAAACAGCAGCTAACAATGGCCTTAATTCATTGCGGCGGAATTTCCTAAACGGGAATTCTTATCTTGCAATGAAGGCTAGGTTTTCTCGGAATAGTCCTCGCGGACGATTCCGCAACGAAAGCATAGCCGAAACGTTGTAGCCAATTTAAGAAATGGATAAGACCAATGAATAAATTAAAGTATTAGACCCTCCTTCGTTCAATAATCTTTAAGAAGTCAAAAAAAAGACTGAGACTAATTACCAAAAGAGGAATGGGACAAATTAACTTCAATTAAATTAATCATTTATATTAAAATTTGATTGCATCTCTTTTTTGTTTAAAAAATAATTAACACCTATACAAGCCGTTAAATAATGATTAGTTTGGTGTGTTGCATTAGGCATATAGAATGACTTCCAAATTAGGTTTGAAGGAGCCTTTTTTGTTAATACATCTGTTGTTAAATCAAATGCATTTTTCATTTTATCAACTTCATTTCCTCCCATACTCATAAATATATTAGATTTTATTTTTGGATTCCCCGTTAGGTAATCATCAAATCGTTTTACAAAAGCATTGTCTTCTCTCCAAAGAGCAGGGCTCAGTGCAATTCTAGTGTCAAAAAGATTAGGTGTTGCTATAAGCGAATAAAATACTAATAAACCTTCGCGAGAATGACCTACAATTGCTCTATTGTTAATTGTTTTATAGTTCTTATCAATCAATGGTATAACTTCATTTTCAATATACTTTAGAAAGTTATCTCCTTTACCTAGTGGAGAGTTGGTTTCGTCTAAATCTTGCTTTAAGAAAGGTGGTGTTAAATCTCGCTGCCTTGTTTTTTGATCAATACTTGGTATTCCAACAACTATTACCTCAGGAATATTGCCAACACGAGAAAGCAAATCAGTGTCATTTGCAACAGTATAAGTTAGAGAATTACCGCCAAGGACATACACTACAGCATATTGCTTATCCTTTGTATAATTTCTAGGTTTTTTTACAATTAATTCTCTAGTTTCTTGAAGTACTATTGATTCTATTTCATACGTGTCGTACGTTGATGGCGTTTCCGACGTATCTAGAATAATGAATGTTGCAAATGCCGATATTAATGATGCTATACTCGCCATCAGGATAGTATAAATTGTTCTTTTTTTCATTTTTATTAATCTCTAATTACTTGTTAGAAGCATCAAATAACAAAAAGGTTACAACTAATAGCACTTTTTATAAGATGTGTACTCTTTTAGAAGTAAAATAAAGCCATATACAAGGACAAAGCTTTGCAACTAAAGAAAAAGGATAAATAAACTGGCTACAACAACGTATAATTAATTGCTAGTAATCAAATACTTACAAAAATCTTCGTGTCCCAATAGCTATCGGGATTCCATTCGGTTTCTATTTCCTAAATTAGTTGTTGAAACATGCGACTAAAAGTAAATAGGACCGCTGTAAAAAATGAAAAATGACCCCTTTTGAAAAAGGTATTGTCTACAGTGATTTACGGAGCAGTTATTTATTTATGGAATAAATATGCTATTGCGAATCTTATAAAATTGATAGTTAAAATGAATAGTAGAAATAAATGGTTGTCAAAAAATGAGGGAACAATTATAAAAGGATACCAAAGTTTCTTCTGGGCTGCACTTTTAATGCACATAATTAGTATGATAAATAGTTAATAAAATTGTAATCAACTTTGTAAACCACAATTACGGCAGATACCACGATATTTAAATTCGCTTAGAATTAATAAAGTCTATGCTAAACCAGATAATTAAAGTATACCGGTTAACGACGGTTATATTTAACCGCTAGTTGTAACTTCTCCATCTATAAATATATCTATGCTCTATAAACACACTATTTGCCATATTGACCAGCCGAATATAGAATACCCTGAAGATCTATTATCAGCATCTCAGGTAAAAGAAATGGTTTTAAATTATCCGTGGAAAGAAAATCTAAAACGATTAAAGGCCCTCCCTAAAGAAGAGACGTTTTATAGCCCTTCACTAGAATTTATAAACCAAAAGAATAATTTTAGCTTAACTTTTTCAGCGGGGGGAGAAAATCCTGAGAACTTCGAATTTTATCTTTGGTATAAAAGGAAAGTAATGCGAAAAATGCTCTTCGGACTTTTAGGTGAAAAACTAAAATTTCATTTAACAGATAAATGGTTTTCTATAAAAGATGCTCATATCTTATTAGACAAATTTTTGAGCGAAGACTATAAATATATTGAAAGCAGCATGTGAGAAATAAAGTTTCGCATAACTGACTATATAATTAACGACTACAGCGATTCTTAAAATTGAGTAATTACTATTTAGCTAATTCCTTCTCAACCGAAAAACAAGAAAAACACTTCACTGTAGTCACAACTTCTCTCGGTTGCTCTTCCTGTTCCAATTTCCACGTTTCACATCCCCCACCATAAATCTCCTTGCTTTTACCCTTTATCCATTCACAATACCCGATCCTGCATCCATCGTTTTCTTGCACTAACTCCAGAGCTAATTTTGCTTCATTATTAATCATTAAAATTTAATTATGAAAAACTATTTAGTATTATTATTGGTCGCAAGTTTAGTGTTTACTTCTTGCGAACGCGAAACAACATCTGTGGAATCTGTAGCGTCAACAACGGCAAGATCAAGCGATGACAATCCAGACAACGCTACCCAAAGAAATGAATGGGGCATAGAGTACCTTGAAAGTCAGTTATTAAGAGATCAAATTGATGAGTTGGGGATCATCGATTTGGATCCAGCAGAGTTTACTTTGCAGGTAGATATCCACAAACAAGCACTATCTGTTGTCGATCCTGTGGGCGAACCGTTGCCTCCTCAAGGAAAAATAATTGGATGGATTGTTCTGGAATCCTCACCGGGGCTTCCAGCTGGTCTCTATCTTCTGGACACCTGCACCGGAGAGGTAACAACTATTTTCGGAACCTCGATGGGAACCGCAGCCGGAACCTGGGGAAATAACTGGTACAACGACTGCGACTAAGCGGTAGAAGAATTACCATACAATAATCATAGAACTACTATGCAACTGCTGCGGCACTAGCATAGTAGTTTTTTGATTCGCTATATTTGTGGTTCAAACTATTAATTGAGCTATTTTATTTGGCGTATTTGTGGTCGTCATACTTAGTAATTTAGTAATTCATTCCAAATAAAAATCATTGAAAACCAACAACGCTACTATTTTTAATCAACTTGGATTAGGTGCATTTACCTGTTTGTCCATTATTACGTTTTCTGATGTACTCGCAGCGATATCAGAAAATATATTTATCATTAACGGAGTCGTTTCTCACCTCTCTTTTTGGTTACCTGTAGTGCTTTCATTTACAGCTTTTCTTGTGCTACTATTTTGGGTATTAAAATATATTGAAAATAAAGAAACGCTGAATATTCGGAGATTATTTATAGCTTCCATGCTCATCTTTGCGGGGCTTCTAATTGTCCAATCTTTAATCGAATTAATCAAGTCGGTTTATATACTCACCGAATATCAAGAATCTTATATAGAATACCTTCGCTTTGGAACCGATGAATACCTTCTGTATGCAATAAAAGCGGCATTTAAACTTTTAAAATATCCTGTTTTCGGAATTGTTTTATTAATTAGGGCTAAAACCATTAATGTAGCACCACCAAACCAAACCCCTTCTCCCAATTAATTTCTATCTTTAATAAATAGCAAAGCACTCTTAGTTCAACTTGCTTTTTGTCAACAAATAGACGCAACATTTTGTAAATTCAACATCTACAGCATAAAAGAACGAATTATGAAAAAAGTAGTTTTAATATTAATGTTAGCCGTAATTGCCACCTCCTGCTCTAACGATGATGATGGTGATATTACATTGAATGAACAGGATTTTTTAATTTTTGGCCATTTTTATGGTGAATGCGAAGGAGAAGAATGTGTGGAAACGTTTAAACTGACCGACACCCAACTTTTTGAGGATACCAACGACAATTATGCTGGCCAAAATTTAGATTTTACCGAATTAGACAATGCCATTTTTCAACAAGTGGCAGACTTGATCACCTTTTTCCCAAATGACCTTCTTTTAGAAGATATGGACGTCTTTGGCTGTCCAGACTGCGCAGATGGAGGCGGACTCTTTATTCAGTATTCGAAAAGCGGAATTGTACAAAGTTGGAGAATAGATCAAGGTAAAGAAAATGTACCTGAATATTTACACAGCTTCATGGATAAGGTGAATGAAAAGATTGATCTAATAAATAACTAAAAAACATCGCAACCAAACCTATGGTTCTTACTGCAAACCCTCTTTAAAAACCCTAAGGGATTTTCACTACTTGCTTTTATGTGGTACATTCGATACTCAAAACATCACATCTTCGCAGTCCGTTGCAATTGAAACAACTATGAAAATACCGAGAATAAAGGGAATAATTGAACGACGGATTCTAATCAATTACCAAATTGATAAAGGAGTCTTAGAAAATTATCTCCCCAAGCCGTTTAGTCCGAAACTCGTAAATGGAAAAGGTATTGCAGGTATTTGTCTCATTCGACTAAAAGAAATTAGACCTAAAGGTTTACCAAAGCATATTGGAATTTCATCTGAAAACGGCGCACACCGAATTGCGGTGCAATGGACCGAAAATGGGGAACTAAAAGAAGGTGTTTATATTCCTAGACGCGACACCTCCTCTAAATTAAATGCACTTGCAGGCGGAACCATTTTTCCCGGAGTTCATCATTTAGCAGAATTTACCGTAGATGAAAAAGACGGTGCTTATAAGGTGGGTTTTATAAGTGATGACCATACTTCCTTGTCCATTACCGCAAAAGAAACGACCCATTGGAATACAGAAAGTGTCTTTGACGATCTGCAGTGTGTTTCAGATTTTTTTGAAGATGGCGCTGTGGGATATTCTCCCGATAAAACCGATTTTGATGGTCTCGAATTGAAAGCGTATAACTGGATAGTATCGCTTTTAGAAGTTGAACATGTGCAATCGAGCTTTTTTGAAGATGAACGTATCTTCCCAAAAGGCTCTGTAAAGTTTGACAACGCCTTATTAATGAAAGATATTGAACATGAATGGATAGGCTTGAAGAAGATCAAAGCGGCTTCTACACTCTTGTAAACTAAACATTTTTATTTTTAAATAAGATCCCTACAACAAATGAAGAAACTGTTTTTAGACGATGTCAGAACCATTGAAATGGTCTATGATAAATCAATGGAATCTGAGTTTGATATCGTGAGAACTTACAAAGAGTTTTTGCATTACATTAAAGAAAATGGTCTTCCAGATTTTATTAGTTTCGATAACGATCTTGGACTCGGTGAAGATGGAAAAATTGCTCCCGATGGTTTGGCGGCCGCCAAATGGCTTGTTTATGAATCTGAACTGGATTTACGCAATTTAAAGTACATTCAGCAAACCCTGTGGCAGCAGAGCAAATAAAAGGCTTGTTGAATAATTACATTAAACACCTAAAAGCACCCAAATAATGGCAAGTCATTCTTAAACAGAATAGTTAAAATGGAAATTAAAACACTTAAAGGAATCAAGACCAACGACATTTTAAATGTATTTAATGAAGCCTTTTCAGATTATTTTATTCCGTTTCAGTTAACGCAGGAACAACTAGCATCCAAAATGCTAGCCGATAAAGTGCGTCTCGACTTTTCAGTTGGAGTATTTGAGGATGAAAAACTAATTGCTTTTATTTTACATGGCTTCGATAGCATTAACGGTAAAAAGATTATTTATAACGGAGGAACCGGGGTCATACCAAGCAAAAGAGGTTCGCGCTTGACCAAACAGATGCACCGTTTCATTTTACCTATTTTGAAAGAAGCGGAAATCGACCAATTACTTTTAGAAGTTATTAGCAACAATACTCCAGCTATTAAATCTTATGAAAAATCTGGATACAAAATCGAACGACATCTGTGCTGCTACAATGGTAAAATAAATAGCTTAAGTACCAACAACGAAATAGAAATTCGTGAATTACAGGATTACAATTGGGGCGTTATGCAATCTTTTTGGGACGTCTCCCCTACTTGGCAAAATTCTAATAATGTTTTAGATAAACTGAAAGAAGAAACCATTTCAATAGGTGCCTACATTAAAAAGAAGCTAATAGGCTACATCATCTATAATCCGAAAAGTAAACGCCTGCACCAAATAGCAGTAGACAAAAACGATAGACAACAAAAAGTCGCTTCCACCTTGTTGCAACATTTAATAAACGAATACGACTGTAACTGCTCAATAATTAACGTCGATAAAAGCTCCAATTCTATGCATGAGTTTCTTCTTAAAATAGGACTTCAAAAAACCATTGAGCAACTGGAAATGAAGCTAACCTTGGATGCTGAAAACTAATAATGTTAATATAGCAATAAGACTCCCCTTTACTTTCAATTAAATCTTTACCTTTAAATATAAAAAAAGTAGCTTTTTTATCTCATCTAACCTACGTACATCCACCGCTCTAATTCTAGCTAATTATTCTATGAAACAATCTTATCTCCTTTTTCTAATTCCATTACTTTTTTCTGTTTCATTTCTTTCATGCAAGAATGACCCAAATCTCGGTAAAGAAAAAACACCAAACGAAACCATTGAAGCAAATGCCATAGACAAATACGTTACCAATGTTATGGACAGATACGGTATTCCGGGCGCCACAGTTGCTATTATAAAAAATAACAAAATAATACATCGGAACAATTATGGGTTGGCCAGTATCGAGCATAATGTTCCAGTAACAGACTCTACCATTTTTAGAGTATACTCGATTACTAAGCTATTTATTACGGTAGGAATATTTCAGTTAATAGAACAAAAGAAACTCAATTTAGACGATAATATCTCAAAATATCTACCCAATCTTCCAAAAGAATGGCAGGACATTCAGATTAAATATTTAATAACACATTCGTCTGGACTGCCCGATTATAAATCACTCGAAAATTTTAAGGACTTATCCAAAGAGGAAGTAAAAGAACAACTCTTCACAAAAGATCTTTTGTATAAGACCGGAGAGCGCTATGAATATAATCAGACCAATTATTGGTTTTTACATGAAATTATTGAAAAAGCAAGCGGATTGTCGTTAACAGATTTCATTATTCCAAACCAGTTTAGTAACACCACTAATACCGTTTTCTTTTCTAGCGACTCTAGAGAGATTGTTAAACATCGTACCACTCATTATTTTCCCTTTGCCATAGGAAAACTATCTATTGAACATCCGTATGGAGGAGATTATAACTTCGCTACCAACGGAATGAATCTAACCCTAAGTGAACTTATAGATTGGAGTAATAAACTTGACAATAATAGGTTGTTAAAAGAGGAAACCCTGGACTTAATGTGGGAAGAGTTTCCTTTCGACAATAACACCGATTTATTTACCATTGGCTGGAAAAAATTTAGCTTAGAAGGTGCTACATCTTATGGATTCTCTGGTAATCTAACCAATGCATACCGCATCTTCCCAGAACAAAATTTGAGTGTTGTGTTTTTATCCAACGGACTTACAACTATTTTTGATGTAGACGAAATTGCCAACCATCTAGCATTTCTTGCGGACGAAAAACTGAAGAATCCAGAAACTTTTACTCATGAAAAATTAATGCAAGTTTCCTTTAAAGTGGATGCTAATTTATTCGAAAGGACCTATGAGCAGCTGAAAAGCGAAGAGGGTAATGCAGTTGATTTTGAAGACATTTTAAACGATATTGGTTATTTTCATTTAAGAAAAGAAAATTATGACATGGCCATCCGTATATTTGAATTGAATAGCTACGACTATCCATTATCTTGGAATGTTTTTGATAGCCTCGGAGAAGCCTACGAAACATCAGGAAACATAAATGACGCGATTATTCAATACCAAAAGGCCATTGAACTCAACCAAGAGAATGAATTTGGTAATAACGTCCGATTAACAGACAAAATAGCAGAGTTGGAGAAAGAAACTAATTAAAACGACGTTTTAAAAGGTGAATATGATTTAATTAAGTAATGCTATAGTTGTTTAAATTCAACTATGTAGACGGTCCAGATAATATATACTTTGAAATCTAGCAGTTAAAATTGGAACAGTCCATACAAATAAACGATCGATTTAGGATACCAAAAATTGGTAGTGTACGGTTGTACTTCATAATTGTAATGTTCGTTTTTGTGTTGTCGGTGCTTCAAGATTATATCTATAGTTTACTGAAACACACTGGCTTTTATCTATCCGAGTCTTTACTTTACAATACCCTATGGTTGTTTTTCATTCCGCTTACGGTTTTTGTAAACCGACTCATCAAAATTGTAAATCCCAAAAACAAACTGTTAAGGTTTCCGTTCAATTTAGGAATTGCCATTGCTATTAGTTTGCTCCATCTGTTATTGTTCGCATCCTTATTTGTATTAGTGAGTAAATTGATATACTCGCCTTCACATCGGTTTATTAGTATGTTTAAAACTGCTTTTTCAAATCAATTCTATATTGCATTGTTATGGTATTCCGTTTTTCCAGCTATTTATGTTTCAAAACGGTCAACGGCTCATAAAGTGGAGACTTTTTCAGAAAAAATAAAACTGAAAATTGGTTCAAAGATTATCCCTATTCCAGCCAGTTCCGTTCAACTTATTTCAACAGACAAACCGTATTCTGTAGTTTATACAAGCGACCAAAAGTTTTTAGACAACAAGACTCTAAAAGAATTTGAAACCAAACTGGATCCAACCATTTTTATAAGAGTTCATCGTTCTTCTATTTTAAATGCTCATTTAATCGAAACGCTTACATCTCGAAGTAATGGCGATTATGATGCTGTGTTACAAAATGGTCAAATGGTTAGGTTGAGTCGGCATTACAGAAAGAACTGGTCTCACCTACTCCAGTGAACCAATTTTCAACTCCATACAGCCAATTCCCTTTAAAGTAAGCGGTTAACAGCCTATTAAAGACTTACATTTATTGATAAACTTCAAAAAATGTCAAGAATTTTTCAATCCGTCTTTCTTCTATTATGTGGCCTAGCATTGGTTAGTTGTAATCAAAAATCTTATTCAACCAACTCTCAGACTCTAAGTAATGATTTTGATAAATCGCCACCATTTTATTTTAAAATGCCCAAACAATTGTCTGCCGAGGATACGAGTCCGTCCTATAAACAAAAAGGAGAAAAAATTTTACTTACTGGAACCGTTTATCAAATTGACGGAAAAACACCCGCGTCCAATATCATTCTATATTATTACCAAACAGATATAAATGGAGTTTACTCAACTAAGGAAAATGAGGAACGAAATATGCCGAAAAATAAGCTCGGACAGACCCATGGCTACATTCGAGGTTGGGTAAGAACCGACGAGCAAGGTGCTTATTCTATTTACACTACTAGGCCAGGAGCATATCCAAATAGGCAAGACCCTGCGCATATTCATCTTAGTGTTAAAGAAGATCTGATGGAGGAACCCTACTATTTAGATAATTTTGTTTTTGACGACGACCCACTTCTAAATTCTTCGCGTCGACAAAAAATGGAAAATCGAGGTGGTAGTGGAGTGATTCGGTTTGTGGAGAAGGGAGGTCTTAAAATTGGTGAGCGCAACATCGTACTTGGCCTAAAGATTCCTGATTATCCAAAAAAAGATAGTAGTTATAACACTTCAGGACGAAGTATAGG
Source organism: uncultured Flavobacteriaceae bacterium (assembly GCA_947495135.1). Classification (GTDB taxonomy): domain Bacteria; phylum Bacteroidota; class Bacteroidia; order Flavobacteriales; family Flavobacteriaceae; genus Aureisphaera. The sequence goes on along the minus strand of CANLXN010000001.1, from coordinate 157,835 downwards.
TGAAGACGTTATTTCCTTTACCCCTTTTCATGCTTTTGGTGCAGATAAAGGCACTAAGACATGCCCAGTTTGTAAATATGGTTGGTATTACGGGATCTTATATTTTGTAGGAAACCATCCAAACTGGTCCGAAATAACCGAATGGCTGCTCTTACTAGAAAAACTGAGCAAGAAGCAATCGGGATATCTCAAAGTATTTTTTGTCTATGGAAATGAAGCAAACTACGATCGAGAAAGCAGACAACAAGAGTTGCAGCAACTCGGTGCTTCAATGGATTTAGAACAAGTGGCTCTCACCTTTGTGCCATCTTTTAAGGACGAAAGCTCGGAAGTTCATTTCAATCAAATTAATCCTGAAGCAGAAAACACCTTCCTCATTTATAAAAGAAGCAGCATCATAGACAAATACATCGACCTCAAACCGAGTGAAGAAAATTTCAGAAAAATAAAAAATAAGTTGACCCATAGTACCAATCAATACTTTAAGCTTCCTAAAGTTAAAAGAGACTCAAACTAGTTTTTAAAAGCTTAAAACATTCTTTAAGGTTATTTTAATATAAAAATCCTTTACCTATTTAACTGAAAGGGCTCATCGCTAGTCATACTCGCAACGACTTCTTTTTAGCACAGAGTAATTTCCAGTAACATCTTCAAACTAGCAGTTCTTCCACTCGAGTCTACTGCTCCTAGAATTGGAGATGGGACGGCGTCATGCAGGGGTTACTTTTGACCTTCAAGGTAGCCGAAAATTGACTAGAGTAGGTAAAATTTAATAAAACAAAAATAATATGTTACACATTTCGCAAGGAACCACTTCACCGCAAACAAATCAAAACGACTGGATCGATTATTTAGGCGCCAACGATCCCATCGCCGGAATGAGAATTAACGTGGATACATCGAACTGCGGTTTTTCTACACCTCCACATTATTTAGTAACCATTGAAGGACCGGGAGGTTGGCAATGGCATTTAAATGGTCTGAACTGTTTATACAACGTTACTCAGAATGGGTTTACAGTTTATTTAAGATGGACGGACGATCCAAATTCGAATATACCAGGAGGAAGCACAAACGAATCGAACCCCTTAAGAGTACAAACAGCAATTAATAAGAACTGGACTTTAAAATGGACCGGAATTCAAACAGAAAATTGCTAGTGGAATTCTAAAAGCAGCAGCATTAAATGAGTGCTTGTAAAAACACTTCACGAAGTCTGCTCAGAAACCTGCTTGCGGGAAACTATTTCGTTTCTATCAAGCAGGTTTTACTTTTTTAGACTGGATAATTAAAACCATCGTGTCTCGGCTCCATTAAATTTCTATCTTTAAATAAAAAACAGGACTTCAGTTTAATTGTGGACTGTCAGCTACCAAACTCGTCCCAACAATATAAACAGTTGGAGGGAAGATCAATGGAATAGGGTTAAATGGATCATAAAATTGTATTTAAAGTGCTCATAGAAAAGTTAGCCGTATGGAAATAAGAATCGCAACACCTGCAGACGCACCATTTATTGCTTTGTTAGGACGTATTACTTTTACAGAAACCTTTGAGCATCTTTTTACAGATCGCAACGACTTGTTAAACTATTGCAACAGCACCTTTTCGGTAGGCAAAATAAAAAGGAGTTTAGAGAAAGACAACAATGTGTTTTGGATCGCTTTCGTAGAACAACTACCGGTTGGTTATGCAAAGCTGAAATTGAACTCTCCGTCGGAATTCGTTCAAAGTAAAAACACATCCCAATTGCAAAAAATCTATGTGCTAAAAGATTTTTTATCTTTAAAAATAGGTCTCCAATTACAGACGGTACTCTTGGAAAAAGCAAAGGAAAAACAATCGCAAGCAATCTGGCTTTCCGTCTGGGAAGGCAACAAAAGGGCCATCAAATTTTACAAGAAAAATGAGTTTCAAGCAATTGGGAATCACACATTTCAAATTGGTAAAGAAGTATTTAGCTTTATCGCGATGTCTAAAAATTTTGAATAATATATAATGAAATAGTATTTTAATAAACATAAAACTTTCACCTCACAACACCTTGTTTATTAATAGTTTAAGAATCTGTATAATTATGTTCCTCCAAAGACTTACTTCTTATTCAAACAGTTATAAACAAATTTCTTAGTAGTACTTTTAGGATCGTAGTTGTTTTATAATAAAGAAAACAATTCTATGAAAAAATTATTTTTAATTCTCCTCGCCCCTATCTTAATGGCTACTCAATGCGAAAATGACAATATTATATTGCGAACAGATTACGCCATTCAGAACAATTCTAGCATCGATTTAATATTTGTAACCGAATCGAATAACCAAGAATTGATTGAAACCCAATCGAACCTAATAATAGGCAGTTCTTTTAATTCGGACGGTGCTTTAACTCCATCCGAAAACGATGCTTTTGAAACTCTAAAACTATTCAAATTAGATGATGAAAATAATTTAGTTCTTGCCTATCAACAGGAACAAATCCTTAACGAGTTGTGGATTGAAAGTGATCCATTAAACGCAGATTTTGTCTATACGTTGGTAATTACGGACGATTTAATTATCGAGCCGTAGCGGCCAGTCAACTCGTCATAGCTAGAAAAGGTGATCTAAAAGCAGGAAAAGCGTGGATTAAAGAAGGAATGCAAGAGCAGCAGGTGTATCTTGTGGATGTGTATGGTAAAGGAATGGTTACCATGGAGAATAAGCTGCCTACCTATTTAAACAGATACGAAAGGAAATTAAAGCCCTTAAAGAAGAACGCTTGGTATTTGATGTTGGCAAGCAACGACCTCTAGAACGTACTATTCAGACTTGAGAAATTTCTATTATCTTAGTCAGTAACAAATTCAATCTAATTTTTTATGAAAACGATGACTTGCAGACAATTGGGAGGTGCATGTGAAGAAGAATTTCACGCTAATACTTTCGAGGAAATTGCTGAAATGAGCAAACAGCATGGAATGGAGATGTTCAAGAAAAACGATGAAGCCCATCTGGAAGCGATGCAAAAAATGAAAGAACTAATGGTTTCACCAAATTCTAACGCAATGCAGAATTGGATGGATGGTAAACGAAAAGAGTTCGACGAAGCGCCCAATACGTCTAATTGATACTGCTTTCAGTATCTGTACAACATCCGCCTAGCTTATAATATTTTGTACATGGTAGTGACAATCTTTCCATTGCCATCATTTAAAGCAAAAGACAATAATTCTCTCTTTTCTTTTACCTTAAAATTGAATGGAGGAGCTAATAAATTTAATCCACTTTGCTTTTTCAGTCTTATTCCTTGCCCAGAAATAATATCTTTATTGGGTTCAAAAGTTCCCACTGGAATATGCTCCGTTAAGAGCACATATTTATAGTGGACTAACTTTCTAAGTATATTTTGGATTTCTTCATTCGAAAGGTGCTGTAAGACTTGTCTTAGTATGGCACAATCTCCAGCAGGCAAACTGTCTACCGCGATATCCAAACACTGAAATTCTAAATTTTCGACTTTGAACTTTTCCTTATTCCGATGGATGAGGTCTTTTACAATATCTACCGCGACGTACTTCTTTGTAGCTGCAACCAACTGCCTTCCCACATTAAAATCCCCACAACCTAAATCGCATACCACAGGAGGGCTTTCAAAAGAAGTAAAAAACAGCTTTACGGCGTTCACATATGGATTTACAATCTCTGGGTTATGCGACCCTATACCAGAATAAAATCCCGAGTCATTTTCTCCCCACAGGTTCATTTTATAAACCTGCTCCATCGCCTCTTTTGTTGGCCATGGTTTCTTTGTTTTTGAAGTTTTGTTTTTCAGATGCTTCATAAACACATGGGGTTCGGATTGGTATTAAAAGTGTTGAGACCCAATTACAAAGGAACTATTAAGAATTAAACTAAAAGATACATCTCGACTCAACCTACGTAATTATTCCCTTTTCGCGAAAACTTTGAGACCAATTAATCTGAAAACTATATAAAATGAACACCCAGGCACCTAAATGCAACCAACGGTCTTAAACCGTTTTCGTCTAATATGAATGCTCTAGTACTTTAAGAATTAAAGGTCTGCTCTGAAAATAAGATCAAATCCAAAAAAGAGTGCACTCTCAAACTCTGAATTGAGCCTATTGCGATCATCACCTCCCACTTGAAAAGTAAGCACTTGCAATCCAACAGTATCGCCTTCGTTATAAGCACCGTAATCTGTAGTATCCAGACCAACCTTTCCTCTAAGAATTAAGTTGTTATCAAGAAATCCATATGCTGCAAATAGAGCGAAACGAATAGACTCTTCTTGTACATAGAATTGAGAATCTGTTTCGGCTAAATTGTAAGATTTTACCGAGGTAAGAAGGTTTGCACCAAGGCTAAATTTTTCGGTCAGTGAATAATTTGCATCGGCACGAATAGGCAGCGTTGCATTAATGTAGAACTTACTATTTTTAGATTTATACCACAAACCAATAAGCGGAGTTAATGTAGTACCGAAATTTTCAGAAGACATATAAGCTCCAAACTTAAGCCCATATTTGGTATTGTATTTCTTTTCAAATAATGCAAGACCTCCAACTTGAAAATCGTCTCCTCCTATCCCATCAAAATCGGATGCAAACTTAGGTAGTGCGACATAAGTACCACTCCAATTATTTCCATGCTTTAACTTGAGCCCAAGATTGAGCCTAGTCATTATTAAATTTGTTCTATCGTCTGTAAACCCTAATCCGAGTCGGGTATTTTCATAAGTAAATCCTGCAATTACAACTGCTTTATCTGAAAGCGGCACTGGGAAATAAACTTCTGCGTTGGTGTTACTCACATCGGTCTCTGCATCAGTATCCACATTGCCCATGGTGGCTCTATTGTGTGACACTTTTATTAAATCGATGTAATCTTGGGCATGAATGCTACCTGCAGCAATAAAAAATACGAAACAAATTAATACGTTCTTCATAGTCTAAGTTTTAAGGATATTTTGTTCTCTCCCTATTTTACAAATTCTGTTGATTTATCTACAAACAAAACTAAACAATAATATGATACCGTTGTTTTTTATTTTATTAGCATACCCCCCAAAGATCTGTACAGATTAAAAAAAGCCGTAACTATTCGCGAGGTCCTGAACAATTAGAAGCTTTAAGACTATTCCTCCAACAGAATTAATTCATGTAGGCATGCACGTCTATCTTATAATCACATGAAATGTTTTGATCGTACCTTTTCCTTCTAATTGTAAATAGTAAGAACCACTTGCCTGTTCATCCAAATTAATACTTGTATGGTCGGCATTTTGGGAGAAGTATGCAACCTGCACGAGTCTTCCCGTTATATCAAAAAGGCTTGCTTTTGAAACATCTAAATGATTTGGGTTTGCTATTGAAATGAATTGATTCGCAGGATTTGGATAAACCGTTAGTGAACTTAGATTTTCTAAGTTTTCCATTCCTAAATTAGGATCAACATTCACTGTAAATTCACAAGTAATTTCATTACCCGAAGTATCCGTCGCAGCAATGGTTACTATTGTATCTCCTTCTCCAATCAAAGTTCCTTCTTCTGGGGTCTGGATATAAGTAACTCCTGAACAATTATCGTTAACAGACACCTCTCCTAATACCACATAATCTGGAAGGACAAATTCGCTGACCCCACCCACCAGAATAGGCGATGAAGGACATGTAATGGCAGGAGAAGTGGAGTCTACTACTTGCACAGTAGCCTGACATGTAGTTTCGTTATTATCGCTGTCGGTCACAGTTAATGTCACTAGATTAAAACCAATATTTGAGCAATCAAATTCACTGTTATCAATGGCCAATGTAACCGCTCCGTCTGGATCAAAAGAACCATTGTCTACATCACTCGCTTCTACAATTACGTTCCCCGTTGCATCGAGCTCTGCGACATAATTTTTACACATGGCAACTACATTAAACGCATTTCTAGTTGTAAAACTGGCTTCCGCACAATTTGCAGCACTTCCAACGGCATTATAAGGAGTGATAGTAACATAAATAGTTGCTCCATCTGGTAGGTCAATTGTTGGGTTGTAAGTGGTCATACTGCCAACATCATCATTATTAACAATTTCTACTCCACCGCTTGTTGTGCCAATGGAAACTAAGTAACCAATCGCATTTGTAGAATTTTCCCAACTAATCGAAGTCAAGGTATCTACTTCTACATCCCCATTTATTGGTTCAATAATCGAGACGCACGAAGGCAAAACAGGAGCTGTACACGTCGAATTTTCTGGTATCTGCAATTCGTAACCTCCCATGTCTACAGTAGTTTCAAAAACTCTGGGATTACCACTTTGATCGGTACTCTGCGTGCTTTGAGCATTAGAACCACTATTTACCGTAGGAGAACAGTCTAACTCTCTAATATCGAAAACAGAGGGGCCAGCAAATACAGGAGCATTCGAAGCTTGCGTGCCATTAAGATTTCCTGTCCCAGAAGGATTGAGCCCCTTTAAAAGCGAATAGTCAACTGTCACATTAGTTGAAGCATCTATTGCTTCTTGCGTCAAACTACTTCCCGACCAAACTATAGAGTTTTGGATGCTAGATGGTAGACCTTCATTAAAGTCAATAAACACATGCGTATCGTTAAAACTAGCTGCACTAAAAGAGCTATTTAAAATTTGCGCACTAGCATCAATTCTCGATTCAATCACTTTGTGAGTTCCACTCGGTTTTGCTGAAATCATTACCACATTATCCAGTATCGCCTCAGATTCATCCAATACTATAAACACTTCTCCTCCAGTGTTTCCTGTGAATATATCTTTTGTAAAGGTTGCGTTCGTCACTCTATCTATTCTGAGTTCTGCTGCTCCTTTAAAGACGTTATTCGCAAAAATCCCATTGGCCGCTCTATCGATGTCGATTTCTGTAAAATCATTATTCATGAAAAGATTGTTTTCCAGCTGTATATCTCCTAGAATGTTATTAGACCAATCTATTAGAAAGTCATCTGTATTGTGGTTTTTAAAAGTGTTATTGGTAAGTACAGCTCCGATGTTCGAAAACATATTTATAGCATTATTCGTATCACCGATATTTCCATCGAACAAACAGTTATTTACCACAAGTGAAGCTCCATAGGATACATCCACTATATAAGCAATGCTTCCAACCGCCTGGTTATTTTTAAATTCGCAGCCTTCGAAGGTCATCATAGCATTCAAGTCATCTGAGCGAATTGCTGCGACCGCATCGGGCTGAGATCCTTCGGCATAATTATTATTGAAACTACAATTAATTGCTGTCAATTCACTATCATTAATATTAAATACGGGTTTAGGAAATGCAGATCCTATAGCTGTATTATTACTGAAATCACTATTCTCAATAAGAACTACACCGTCGAAACTTTGAACGCATAAAGTACCGTCCCCTGTATTATTAATAAAGCTAGAATCTTTAATATGTAAGTTACCGTCACTGTGTAACATAATTCTACCTGTTCCTACTTGGTTATTTTCCACGAGGAAGTTGTCCATAGTTACATTTGCCGTTGAAATTTGCAGCAAAGTTTGGTCGGCAGTATTGTAATTTCTCAATATGCAGTTGGTCAATCTCAGGTCTAATTGATCATCTCCAAAGAGAAGAATTCTCCCAGAACCATTTTCAAAAACTGTGTTTGTTATGATAAGTGTTTCAGGGCCATTCACACTCGATTCCGATATCAACGCATCTTCGTTATCAGAAAACAAGCTATTTGTGATCACGCACATCGCTACGGGAGCGTTAAAACGGATCGACCTACCTGTTCCTCCTTCAAAGCCTATTTCGTTTAATACCAGATCTGAGCGTGTTTCCATAACTCTAATCGTATTAAAAAATCGGATCCCCTCCATGAATACAGAAGCGTCTGAAGAGATATCAAAAATGTTTAACAATAAGTCGTTCGGATCAAAATCGGCCTGAATCTGAGTAGTATATACAGAAATATCTTGAGCACCTCCACCCGTTGGATACCCACCTTTAAGGCTTAAAGCGTGGCCAATTTCTATTTCCGCTTCTGGTCGATAAATGCCTTCGGCGATAAGGATGAAATCGTTCATCCCAGACGCGTTCACTGCACTTTGTAGATCTTGAAATGCGGAAGACCAAGAGGTTCCATCACCGCCAGGAGTAGCGTTAAGATCAACATAAATATCTGTTGCAAAAGTGTGGCTTGCGCAGAGCAATGCCATGAGTAGGGTAAGTAGGTTTTTTTTCAAAATCAATAATTTAGGTTAATCAAATTTAATCATAATCGCTAAAACTGAAAACAATACAGCCCCATATTAATTATTTAATAAGGATTCGGACCGTAAATAGGCATTTCTCAAAGAACAAATAAGCATCACCTAAGAAGGGATTTTTATATGAATATTTCAGATTTACTCAAAAACAGCATTTAAAATTTCCCAATTTTCAGGATACCCCGACATATAACCAAAAGCTTAACCTCCTTATTAGAAACATTGTCTATTACAGCCCAGTATTGCTGTAGTTATTATCTGACTTCATTTTTTATATCGAAAATGGTAACTTGGAACATCTAAAAGTGAATTAAATGAACGGCCACAAAATTGAAATTGCAAAGATTTCCGAATTAATAGAAAACCAACCAGTCCATGCGTTAGTTAAAAACACAGACTTAGTAATCACAAAACATCCAACAGGAATTTCCGTCCTCTATGGCAGGTGTCTGCATCGTGGTGCATTGATGTCTGATGGTTATGTCGATGGTCACAATCTCATTTGTGGAGTTCATGGTTGGGATTATCGCGTAGATACAGGAGTTTCAGAATACAATAACAAAGAGGTACTTCATAAATTTCAAGAGTACATTGAAGGTGATTCCCTTTTGGTAGATGAAGATGAGATTGTAAAATTTGAGGTGGATCATCCCCAGCCATTTAATCGCAATGAGTATTTAGGAGCGTACGCAGACACACATCCGGAAGAAACCGAACCATATACAGGCTACATTAAAGAGCTGGCTCAAAACGGACTTAAGAATATAGGTCATCACGGTTTTTCTGCTTCCATGGGAGTAGATAGAAATACCTTGCCAAAATGGAATGACATTCAATTTTTGCCAGCCCAATTAGCCACAAGACCGCTTTTAGATCACGAAAACGTAGTAACCAAAGTAGTAATTGGTCCTTACGCTAAAAAACCATTAGAATTAGATATTCCGCTTTTTGTAAGTGATATGAGCTTTGGGGCGCTATCCCGTGAAGCAAAAATAGCTTTGAGCAAAGGAGCTGAAATGGCGGGAACAGGTATCTGTTCTGGTGAAGGTGGAATGCTTCCAGAGGAGCAACAAAATAATTCCAAGTATTTTTATGAATTAGCCTCCGCTCAATTTGGATTTTCTTGGGACAAATTAGACCATGTCCAAGCCTTTCATTTTAAAGGAGGTCAGGGAGCAAAAACAGGAACAGGAGGGCATTTACCCGGAAATAAAGTAAGCAAAGAAATAGCAGAAGTAAGAGGATTAAATGAAGGTGAAACCGCTATTTCGCCGGCAGCGAATCCAAATTTTCATTCAGTTCAGGATTTTAGAGATTTTTCAGAAAAAGTACGAAATCATACTGGTGGAATTCCAATCGGTTTCAAAATTGCAGCCAGCCATATCGAAAAGGACATTCAATTTGCGCTAGATTGTGGTGTAGACTACATCATTCTGGACGGTCGTGGTGGTGGTACGGGTTCTGCTCCTACTATTTTAAGAGATCATATCAACGTTCCAACAATTCCCGCATTGGCAAGGGCTAGAAAATATATGGATAGCGTTGGAGCAACCAATGTTAGTTTAGTTATTACAGGCGGTCTGCGAGTTGCTGAAGATTTTGCCAAAGCAATGATGCTGGGAGCAGATGCTATCGCTGTTTCAAATTCAGCCTTGCAAGCAATAGGATGCCTAGGAATGCGAGCTTGTGGATCCAACAACTGTCCTGTTGGAATTGCCACTCAGAAAGAATCACTACGCAGTAGATTAATAATCGATTCGTCTGCCAAGCAATTACATAACTTTTTCGACGCAACAAATGACCTTATTAAAGTGGTGGCGCGCTCTTGTGGTTATGATGATATTTCAAAATTCAATAAAAACGATTTATCAACTTTTGATAGAGATATGCATAAGCTAACGGGGATTAATTATGCAGGAATAACACTTTAGACTATGGAACAAACAATGCACATTGCTGCTCAATATTTAGCCACTTCTGCCATAAGTTTTATTAAGAAAGAGGACGATGATAGCCATACTAACTTGGGCTGGAAAAATCATACACTGGAAACCCATCCTTTTCCTAACGGTGATAAATTAGGCTTAAACTATGAAGACTTCTCCTTAGAGTGGATGAGTAGTGAAGATCCAAAAGAACGTTTGCTTTTAGATAATCTCACCCACAAAGAGATCACAGATTGGATATCGATGATAAGCACGAAAAACAAAATCGAAAAGCAATACGCTTTCAATTTGCATTATGAGCTCCCGTATAAACAATTATCGAATTACTCTCGTATCCAATTAACAAGTAGGAATGATCTTAATAAGTTAATTGAGAACAGAGATTTGGCCGAGCATGTTATTTCGAATATCCTAAAGTCTAATAACTACGAGTCGCCTATTAGAATTTGGCCACACCATTTTGATACTGGCGCCCTTATTAATGTAAATGAGGAGCTCTCCATTGGCATAGGTATGACGATTCCAGACTCAATCATAGATGACTTTTATTTTTACGTAAGCGGTTACAAGGGACATGACCCTATTGAAATTGAAACGTCAAGCGACGTAAATAGCGAGGCTTATTACAATAACGATTGGCAAGGTTTTGCTATGGCGGTAAGTAAATTGAATAAACAATCTGCAATTAAATTTTGCCAAGATGCTATGGAGACATACATAAAAAGTGTAAACTAGTATTGCAGGTATGAGTTATATGGATCAATGCCTAACTAAAAACAATCTAATGGATATAAACGAACTCCCCCAAGGACGCGTAAAAACTGTTACTGTAAATCATAAAGGAATTTGTTTGACACATTTCAAAGGAAAATTCTCTGCCTTAGATAAGAAATATCCAAACCAAGGAGGTTGGTTAGGTGAAGGCGCTATCAAAAATAATTTCTACGATCTGCTTCATACCATTGGGATTTCATCCTCCCTTCAGGAAAAGCTACTTGTATAATCAAAACCAATCTAAGGTCGCGGAAATCTGCGGCACTAGTGAAAACGAGAAAAAGATCTAGAAGTGGTAATGGCAGAATTATTTGCGCAACCAAAAACAAGAGTTTTAAAAATAATAACCGATGTAAATCGTATTTAATATGGAAATTGCAATTAATGTGTTTTTAGGAATTTTAGGAGTGTATTTTTTAGTAGGCTTACTAGTAGGAATTATTTTTCTGTTGAAGGCTAAAAAATTTGACCCCTTGATGGCAGACACAAAAAAGAAAGTGCGGTTCTTACTTTTTCCGGGAGTTATAGCGACCTGGCCATTTCTAATTGGCAAATTATTTAAATCCAAAACTGTGTAACATGAACTCCAAACAAAGAAAAGCACATAAATATATTTGGTTATTGATAGCGCTAGTTGTTCCTGTGCTGATGGTTTTCGCTATCAAAGATTTAGACCTCTTATCTTCCAAAAGCAATGCCAGCCCTAACCATATAATTTCCAAAGAAAAGCCACTCAGCGTTTTTGAGAACGATCTAGTGAAAACAGCGGTATTTGATAACCGCTTAGAACTCATTTTAAAGTCGACACTGAAAAATTCGTCTTCAGTAATTTATGAAATGGACAAAAAAGGCAATAAGTCTAGTGTGATTGGACAATTAACTACGGCTGGGATCTACAATTTCAAGATCAACAACAGACCAAAAGGAATTATTATTTCTGACGATTTAAAAAATATAACCATCACTAAATTTTCATTTAAATGGGATTAGACTATCAACTAGTACTTTGGAATAAGTACAAGAAGACATATGATAAGATTATCGCACTCAGCATGCTACTTTACGTGATGGTGTTTGCTGGGGTCACATTTGCATTTAATTCTGAAACCAGTATTGAAACCTTAGTTATTAGAGCCTTCGGATCTTTAGCTATAATAATGCTGCACCTTATTTTAATTATCGGACCACTATCAAGACTCAATAGACGCTTCCTACCAATTCTCTATAACCGAAGACACCTTGGCGTAAGCATGTTCATAGCGGCATTTATCCATGGCGGATTTTCAATGTTTCAATTCCATGCGTTGGGTGATGTAAATCCTATTTATTCGATTTTCACCTCCAATATGGATTATGGATCGCTTACTAACTTTCCATTTCAAGTATTGGGGTTTTTAGCTTTACTCATCTTATTTGTGATGGCCTCAACCAGTCATGACTTTTTCCTCGGAAATTTATCTGCCAAAGTTTGGAAACGTCTTCATATGATGGTCTATGTGGCCTACGCCCTAATTATCGCCCATGTGTTCTTAGGCGCCTTCCAACAGGAGACATCCTTTTTTACAATAGGTGTTTTAGCAATCGGATTTATAATTGTGACGAGTTTGCATTTAATAACTGCTTTTAAGGAGCGTAAAATCGATAGAACGAAAGTCTCTGAAAAAGACGGATGGCTGGAAGTTTGTAACATTTCAGAAATTGAAGAGGATAGAGCTAAAATATTTACCGTAGATAATGAGAGGGTCGCCATTTTTAAATACGACGGAAAACTATCTGCTATCCACAACGTTTGTAAACACCAAGGCGGACCGTTGGGAGAAGGAAAAATTATTGATGGTTGTATTACCTGTCCGTGGCACGGTTATCAATATTTACCGAGTAACGGGCAATCTCCGCCGCCGTTCACAGAAAAAGTAGCGACCTACGAATTAAAACTAGATGGAGAAATGGTGTTCATTAATCCGAAGGCATTTGAAGAAGGAACAGAAGTTAATCCTTGTAAAATTTAAGTAATGAAAAAAAATGACGAGTTTTTCGTGTCTTACATAGACGGTAGTTTAGGGACTAAAACCAGAACTACTATTAAACGATTTTCCATAATTGCAATAGTCGCAATTGTGGCTGGAGCAGTGCTCTTTAGCTTTTCCCAGAAGCCTTTTAAAAATAGTACGTTCGAACTTACAAGTGACACGAAAATTACGGGCGTTTTTCATCAAAAGCCCTACCCAATGCTCCGCGTAGAAGTTGCGGATAATACCTTTAAAAATGTTTTACTCTTGGGCTTCGGAAAATCAAGTGCCAACCCTTTTTTAGAAGAAATTCAGGGCAAAGTAAAAGACCTCAACGGAAAAACTATCAGCATTGAAGGCAATCTAATTTATTACAACGGCAAAACACTTATTCAAATTACCAGCAACGAAAAGGTGACTTTGGTAAACAATAAAAATAGCGCCATTCCTACTAAAGAGCATATTAGCAAAATGACGTTGGAAGGAGAAATAATTGATCCCAAGTGCTATTTTGGTGTCATGAAACCCGGAAAAGGAAAGATTCATCGAAGTTGTGCAGTGCGTTGTATTTCGGGAGGTATTCCCCCTGTTTTGGCATCCACAGATGAAAATAACATGGCTCAGTATTTTCTTCTAACAGATTTGGCAGGAAAACCCATTAATGAAGACGTACTCCCCTACATTGGAAAACCTTCTAAAATTAAAGGGATTGTTGAGAAAATGGATGACTGGTATTTATTGAAAATGAATATCACTGATATAGTTGAGCTCAATGAGCCTTCCGCTATTTATTAAGAAATAAACAACTCAAAAAAACCCTCCACTTAAAGAGGGTTGTGACGGGCACTACAGATTCGCTCATAAAAATTTAACTAAAAATTCGCAAGGTTAATGATCAGACCTGACGACTGAAATGAAACGGCTAATTGTTCCCCCACAAACACCTACGTCTATAGCGCCCTATTGACCAGTTTCGCGAGACTCCTTTTTAGAATTTCCCGAAAAAAATGTTCGTTAGTGAAATTTACGGGTAATTAGAGTGCTAGTCAATCAAAGTAGGTCGTGCTTGATATAAGAAGAGTAATCCTAAAGACTATAGTTTAAACCGAAAGGTGGTACAGGCTATTTTTTATTGTTTCAGAATGCGATAGACCTTCTCTCCTTCTTCCGTAAAGATGGAGACAAAATAGACACCATTAGCTAGATTGCTAATGTCCACAGACGCATCACGACTATCCGTAGATACCGTTCGTAAATGTTGTCCCAAGGCAGAATGAATTTCCAAACGGATTAATTGTGTTTCTGAAGTAATTCTGAAATTTCCTCGCACGGGATTTGGAGCCAATAAAATTTCAGCTAAATCCAAATCATCAATTCCAAGCGAACAATCTTCAGCATAAAAAACGCCTTCATCCACCAACCAATCTTCATAAACTCCTTCTCCATTATTAGCCATCAAGGCATCATCTACCTGAATACAGTTCAAATCTGGATTCAGGTTTGCTTCCATTACAAAAAAGGAAGCATTGGCTCCATTCCTCAGGTTGAGCTCCTGTAAGGGGTTCAAATAGCAATACAACGCTTGTAAATTAGCATTGGAAGATAAGTCCAAACTGTTGAGCTCATTTCCATGACATCGAAAAATACGAAGCGATGGATTATTAGTGGTATCTAAACTGGTTAAATCATTAAACTGAATACTGAGCGCTCCCAATACAGGGCACTGCGACAGGTCCATCGAAACCAAAGAATTGTTTCGAAGAGTTAACTGATTTAAATTGGGTTTGTTTCCTAAGTTTAGGTTTGTTATTTCATTATAAGAAGCTGAAACAATGACGAGTGCTTCGTTTTGAGAAAGATCCAGACTGGTGAGGAAATTGCTGTTGCATCGAAGAAATTCCAAATTCGGATTCTGGCTCAAATCCAAGTTGGTTAAAAAATTATCATTGACTTTCAAATCGTTTAACAATTCATTGGCCGATAAATCGATTTCCGAAAGAAAATTAATTCTGGCGTCTACATCCACCAAATTGGTGTTAGAGGTCAAATCGAGTTGGCTAATGTAATTATCTGCGCATGCCAGGGTCACAATGTTTGTAAAAGCTTCAATTCCGCCCAAATCGGCTAACCCCTTTCCTGAAACGAGCAGTTGATTGGTAGCCTCTGCCTCGGTCACCTGAATCTCGCCATCTCCATTGGTATCGATTACAGGAGTGGTATGCGCCACAAGGGCATCCTTGAAATTAGAATCGGCGAAAGTTACAATCTGAGCCGTCGCCGCAGAGGTAGCGAATAGCAAAAGCACATAAGTAACGCATGTAAAAAACAACCTCATTGCACTAAATTACGAAAAGAAGATAAGCTATACGCCTACTAAAGGCTTTTTAGCATTTCGTCAAAACTAACTGAGTTCTGCTCACCGTTCACCATGTTTTTAAGCGTAAAAGTTTCCGCTTCCATTTCTTTATCTCCCGCTAGCACGGCAAAGGGAATGGCGCGTTTATCTGCATACCCCATCTGTTTTTTCATCTTGGCGGCATCTGGATACAATTCTGCGGCAACCCCATGTTCTCTGAGTTTGCTAATCGCTTTCATAGCGTAAAGCGCTTCTTTCTCTCCAAAGTTGATAAACAGAACTTTGGTGTTTGCTGAAACGGTTTCAGGAAATAGACCCAATTCTTCCAGTACCAAATAAATTCTATCAAGGCCAAAAGAAATTCCTACGCCACTTACGTCTTTTAGTCCGAAGATTCCCGTAAGATCGTCGTAACGACCACCACCGCCAATACTTCCCATGCTAACGCCTTCAGGAGCACCAACTTCGAAAATAGCTCCAGTGTAGTAATTAAGTCCGCGTGCAAGCGTCACATCTATTTCTAATTGCGCTGTTTTCAATTTCAATTCTGAAATATTCTTTACTATAAATTCCAGCTCTTCAATTCCCTTCATTCCTGTTTCCGAACCAGAGAGGAGCTCTTTCAACATTCCTAATTTTTCTGCAGCACTTCCGCTGGCTGAAAATAGTGGCTGCACTTTTTCAATGGCTGTATTGCTAATTCCTTTGGAGCGCATTTCGGTTTTTACACCCTCCTCGCCTATTTTATCCAATTTGTCGAGTGCTACGGTGAAATCGATTAGTTTGTCTTCTTCGCCTATCACTTCAGCTATACCGCTAAGGATTTTTCGGTTGTTCATCTTAATGGTCACCCCGTCCAATTTCAGCTGAGAAAAAACAGCATCGTACAATTGTACTAATTCTACTTCTTGCCACAACGATTTACTTCCAACTACATCTGCATCACACTGGTAAAATTCTCTAAAACGTCCTTTCTGCGGTCGATCTGCTCTCCAAACTGGTTGCATTTGATACCGCTTAAAAGGAAAGGTAATTTCGTTTTGGTGTTGTACAACATAGCGTGCAAAAGGTACTGTTAGATCGTAGCGAAGTGCTTTTTCTGAGATTTTGGGAGTCATTTTTCCACTATCCTTCTCACTTAAAAGCTGATCGTCTACTTTCTTTAAAAAATCTCCACTATTCAAAATCTTAAAGATCAGCCTGTCCCCTTCTTCCCCATACTTTCCCATCAAGGTATCGCTGTTTTCGAAGCTAGGTGTTTCTATGGGTTGAAAACCATAAGAGGTAAACGAACCTCTAATGGTGTTCATAATATAGTTACGCTTTACCACCTCTGCTGGTGAGAAATCGCGTGTTCCTTTTGGTATGGATGGTTTCTGAGCCAATATAATTGTCTTTTAAGATTCGGGAGACAGGACGTAGGAAACAGGACAAGAAATCCCAAAATATAAATCGTACATCGTACATCGCAAATCGTACATTTTTACTTCCTGCAAATATCTTAATTTCTAATTTAAAAAGTAGCGGTTTAAAATATAGATTTTAGAACCAAATCTTGGAAACTTCTAACCACGGAGCGCGTAGAGGTTTCGCGGAGGACACAGAGGAACTTTTTAACGACAGCGCGCAAGGAGAAAATCTGCCTCCATATAAAGTGGATTAATAACTATCTTTGTACTCAAGATAAATGATCAACGAACTAGCAGTTATTATTGACCGATCACTATTTACAGATCACTGGTCACTGGCAACTGGTAACCAATCACCAAAAAAGAAATATGCTGGGATTAAAATTAGCTACAGACCCACGCTGGGTAGAAATAGTAGAATCGAATATAGAGGAAATCTTAACCGATCACGCTTGGTGTGAGCAAAAAGCAGCGACCAATGCGATTACCATCATCACTAGAAATTCTGAACATGTGGAATTGGTGACCGACCTTTTAAAGTTGGCGCAGGAAGAATTAGAGCATTTCGAGATGGTGCATGAAATTATTAAGAAGCGTGGCTATAAATTAGGTCCAGAACGTAAGGATCATTACGTAAATAAGTTATTTCAATTTACTCAAAAAGGCGGCAGTAGACAACAGGCAATGGTGGACAGATTGTTATTCTCAGCAATGATTGAAGCTAGAAGTTGCGAGCGTTTTAAACTCCTTTCAGAACGAATTAACGATGAGGAATTATCGAAATTCTACCGAGAATTAATGATTAGTGAAGCTGGCCATTACACTACCTTTTTGGGCTTCGCAAGACAATATGGAGAAGGCATAGACGTGGAAAAGCGCTGGCAAGAATTGATTGCTTTTGAGGGAGAAATCATCCAGAGTTACGGTAATTCGGAAGCGATTCACGGGTAGATAACTCACTTTTTTATTTCAGAAAGTAACTCTTATCTTTAAACAACACTGCAAATGGTTTCAAACTCCGTGGCACCATCTATGACTTGAATTACTTACCATGACGAAAATACCATTCATCTTTATCCTTTTTATTGCTATGAGCACTCAGATTATCTTCGATTTCAACAAAAATGCCGATGTAAAAAATTGGAATGTCGTTTTGGATGGGGTAATGGGCGGTAGGTCTTCTGGGTATTTTGAATTGAATGAAGACGGGTTTGGAGAATTTGGAGGGGAAATCTCATTGGCAAACAACGGCGGATTCTCTTCAGTGAGATACACATTTGATAAAATGGAAGTGAAAGACGACAGTAAAATTATCTTAAAAGTAAGGGGTGACGGAAAGAACTACCAATTCAGAATAAAACATAAAAATCGCGACTATTACTCCTACATCACTTCTTTTGAAACTTCGGGAGAATGGGAAGAAATAACGATTGAGTTAAAAGATATGTATCCATCCTTTAGAGGCAGAAAGCTAAATCAGCCTAACTTTTCACACGATTATATAGAAGAGGTTGTATTCTTAATAGGTAACAAAAAGCAGGAAGCATTTAAGCTATTGATTGATGAAATTGTATTACAATAATAAGATCACCAACTTCATCATCTCTGGCCAGAAAAAAATAAGCGGATTTGACAACTAGATGAAAAACTTAATTCTATTCCTAACCATCGTTTGTACCATTACCTCCGTTGCTCAAACCGACTCCATTGTTAATCGGTTAAGAGGAATTAAAACCAGTTCCGGTAATTTTTACAATGTCGACGGAATTAGTTTTACATCTCAAACTATTTTCGAAGAATATTCGGAACGGAATCTTCGGAAGGCTTACCGCCAATATTCGATTAAGAAAAAGGATCAAAAAACTCCAGATACGTCTATCACATCAAAAAATTTCAGAGTAGAAAAACAAGAAGAAATAGCACCTGGATTAACGAGAACAGATGTCTCGTATTTTATCAAAAACAGCGATCAATTTATCGACGCCTTTTCGTTCTCCTATTTCGGAAAAAGTAAGCCTGAATTTGAACACCGCATGATTGATCTTATCACGAGCGAAGAACTACCTAAAAGCTGTTATAGTAATCTAAACGCCGCCTCCATAAATTTTGCTGGCAGAGAAATTTCCTTGGGAGGAGATTGTAATTGGATGAACATTAATAATATCCAATGTCCTTACAATGGTCAAATGAATTGGTCGCTTCATCCAAGTAGAGAGAGTGCTCTTTTGGCTATTGAAAATCAATTAAAATTAACTCGGACAAAGAACGGTGGCAAGGTGATTTCGGAAGAAGAAGTTGATATCGAATTTGAAGGAGTAGCTACCAAAGCCAAGAGAATCTTATACGACTTTACGGGCGTCAAATCTGTATTAGCAGGTATGTCTGGTGGAAAAAATCTAACAATCTATTATGTTGCTGAAAAAGTAAGAGGTCACTACGTAAGCTGTGTTTTAAGTTTCTGGAACAACGATACTATTAGAGTCTCTGGACTTCCTTCACTACTTGAAGAGGTTATCCAACTTTCGCAGTAATAGTATAAATAACCACCTAGGCATATCGTGGTAAATTTATTCGTAAAAACATAAATTTATGATTGTAATAATAGCGAAATGGACTGTAATTCTGTTTGGTTTATTTCTAATTTTTGCTGGTTTTTTAATGCTTTTTGCCCCTAAAAGAGCCCGCCAAACCCTAAGAAAGGCCGGAAGTACTAATTTAATTAATTACCTTGAAATAAGCGTGCGAATGATTCCCGCTGCTGCCTTGGTTATCATCTCCGAATACTCTAAATTTCCGCTCTTCTTTCAAGTTTTAGGTTGGTTTATGCTAGTTACTTCAATAACCCTTTTTCTAGTTCCAAGAAAAATGCACCAAGCATATTCCATGAAAAGCGCGGACATTTTGAAACCGCTTTACTTTCAATTTATCTCTCCTCTATCCCTTCTTTTTGGGGCTACGCTTATTTACATGGTACTCTAAAAGAGATACTTGTTCTATCTTGAACCTTGGAATGGGATAATAACCTTGCTCCTGTGCGCCTAAATATGTAGCTTTATAGTATTCAACCATCAATAGTAATATTTCTAACAATTAATGAATGAAAGAGTATGGAACTTTTCAAATTGCCAGTGGCTATTGTCATGTACTAGGAGACCATATTATTTTTAACTTTTCTAAAGACACCTTCGAGCCCGATGAAAACAAAAATGGAATCTTTAGAAATAAGATAGCCGATATAATCATTGTATCCATCATTGTTGGTTTAATTATTTACAATACCTCAAAAGGAGACTATTTTTCGTTGTTTATCTTTATGGGAATGGTTTTAGCTTATTATGGTTGGCCAATTTTAAAGAAAACAAAAACGTCAAAAGTGGCCAAAATAGCTCTTCAAGATATACAGTACATCGATTACAAATTAACGAAGCTCGGAGAGACCTATGGGTATTTTGAAATAATCTTTTCTAATCAATCTAGCAAAAAACAAATGAAGAAAGTGGAAATGCCAAGCTTCGAGCACAACGGAACTATCGAAATTGAAAAAGCAAAAACCATCTTCGCAAGCCATGGACTCCTTAACTAATAATAAAACGCTATATATATGTCTGTAGATCGTATCAAATCAAAAATGTCTGCTCAGAATATTTTTCACTCAGAATTTACTTGGATGGATCACCCAACAGTTGTTGGCTATCATAAACAATTTCGTTGGTCTTGGATGGCAACCCAACTCAATACGTTCTATGTTGCAACAGACTGCGGTACAAAAGAGGTAACCATTCCTATACTTGAAAAACACCTAGCCGAAGCCTTCGCATATGCGGAAAAAAAATACAACGGCTGGCCAAGAGGCTTGCAATCTGCAATTGGAGTGGTCTGCATTCTCCAATCCTCCAATATTTCTGAAGAAGTAAAAGCGTATTGCCGTGGACTTAAATCTGGCAAAAAATGGGCGGGTTTCGCAATTCCCGTTGCAATCGATTCGACCACTCACGAAACTTTTCAGTTTACCAGTACACCTATGTGGGGAGCTATTTATTTTCCATACTTTAAAAGAATGATTAACGAGTTAACTCAGTAAATGTAGATGGTATATTGATGCCTGCTCAAAAGCACTTAAGAGGTTTTACTTCTTAAAATCGTTCTCTTTTTAAGCGAACATTACCTTTTATTTTTTCTGAAATTTTCACACGTTAAATCTCTATTAATTCCCAGTAACTTGTGCCTAGTAATTCCTTACATTAGTGACACGAAAACAATCTATCATGACTAGAATCATTACCCTCCTATTTTTAAGCCTCCTCTTCGCGACTCCAAGCTTAGCCCAAAAGAAAGGCAAAAAGAAAAAGAAAGAAGAAAAAACCGAATGGGATGTATCCAATCCAGGAAAAGAATTTAATTATAAAACACATCGTTTTACCACTACCGAAGGAACCTGGATGAATTTAGATGTAAGTCCTAACGGACAAACAATTGTCTTCGATATGCTAGGAGATATTTACACCATGCCAATTAGCGGTGGAAAAGCAACACCTATTAGAAGTGGTATTCCCTTTGAAATCCAGCCTCGATTTAGTCCGGACGGAACCAAAATCTCCTTCACAAGTGATGCTGGCGGCGGAGATAATATATGGATAATGGATGCAGACGGCAGCAACGCCAAACAAGTTACTAAAGAAGATTTCAGGCTCGTAAACAACGCTGTTTGGACACCCGATGGGAATTACTTGGTGGCTAGAAAACACTTCACTTCTGGACGTAGTTTGGGAGCTGGAGAAATTTGGCAATATCATATTACCGGAGGAGCGGGACTTCAGCTTACCAAAAGAAAAAATGACCAACAGGATGTAAACGAACCTTTCATTTCACCAGATGGTAAATTTCTTTATTACGATGAAGATATGTATTCTGGTGGATATTTTCAATATAACAAGGATCCAAATAAACAGATCTACGCAGTTAAACAATACAACTTTGAAACTGGAAAAACCGAAACCATTACCGGAGGTCCAGGAGGTGCAGCGCGACCAACTGTCTCGAGAGATGGAAAATTACTTGCGTTTGTAAAAAGAATTAGAGAAAAGACTGTTCTTTTTGTTCAAAACCTAGAAACTGGTGAAGAATGGCCAGTTTACGATCAACTCAATAAGGACCAGCAAGAAGCTTGGGCAATATTTGGAGTTTATCCTAATTTTAATTGGATGCCTAACAACACAGAAGTCGTAATTTGGAGTAAAGGAGGGTTTCATAAAATCAATATTCAGACCAGTAATGTCACTCCTATTCCATTTTCCGCAGATGTGAAAATAGACATTGCAAAAACCGTTCATTTCGACACTCCAATTGAAGATAACTCATTTACTTCCAAGGTTATAAGGAATGCCATCACATCTCCTAACGGAAAATTTTTAATATTCAATGCATTAGGTTATATTTACACCAAGGAACTTCCTAATGGTGTTCCGAAGAGATTGACACAAGGCACCGATTTTGAGTCAGAACCAGCCATCTCCCCAGATGGGAACACGATTGTTTACGTCAGCTGGAACGACCTTGAGAAAGGTGCCATTTTTAAAGCTCCCGCAACTGGAGGTGTCCCAGTAAAACTTACTTCTTCTAAAGGAATTTACCGCCAACCTTCTTTCTCTCCAAACGGACGTTCTATTGTCTATCGCAAGGAATCTGGAAATACGGATCAAGGTTTCACTTATACCAAAAAGAGCGGAGTTTACACCATGAATACCGATGGATCGAATGAAAAATTTATTACTAAAAGTGGAGCATACCCAACCTTTACCAAAACTGGAGACCGCATCTTTCTGCAAACTGGTGGCACCTATTTCGGAGAACTTACAAAAAAGTTAATAAGTGTAGATCTTCAAGGAGAAGACAGCCAGGAACATATTACCTCTAAATACGCCAATCGTTTGGTGCCTAGCCCAGATAACAAATGGATTGCGTTTACCAATTTACACAGAGTGTTTGTGGCTCCCTTAGTTCTCAACGGACAAACGGTAAGCCTAGATAACAAAAGTACATCGGTTCCTGTTTCTCAACTGGCTAAAGACGCCGGAATTAATATTCATTGGTCCGCTAAAAGTGATCAAGTAATGTGGACACTTGGAGATGAATATTTCAGTAATTACTTAAAAGACCGTTTTACTTTTCTTCCAGGTGCTTCGGAAACAGTCCCAGAGATGACTCTAACAGGAACAAAAATTGGTTTATCTGTACCAGTTGACAAACCTTCTGGACGAATTGCATTTACAAACGCGAGAATTATTACCATGGAAGGAGATGAGGTCATTGAAAATGGAACGATTGTCGTAAATGGAAATAGAATTGAAAACATAGGCCAAAACATTCCAGTACCCTCAGACGCCAGAATTTATGGATTAAATGGTAAAACTATTATGCCGGGAATGGTAGATGCACATGCGCATATTGGTGCATTTCGATATGGCCTAACCACGCAGCAAAACTGGCAATTTATGGCCAATCTGGCCTTTGGAGTAACTACCGCACATGATCCATCGGCAAATACAGAGACCGTTTTTACCTTATCCGAAATGCAAAAAGCAGGAATGCTTACCGGGCCTCGACTTTACTCAACTGGATTTATTTTATACGGGGCAGATGGCGATTTTAAGGCGGTTATCAATAATATAGAAGATGCTAGAAGCAGCATTCGAAGAACCAAAGCCTTTGGAGCGAAGAGTGTGAAAAGTTACAATCAGCCACGAAGGGAACAAAGACAACAAGTGATGCAAGCGGCTAGAGAATTAGGTATTAATGTAGTACCAGAAGGAGGCTCCACCTTTTTTCATAATCTTACCATGATCATCGATGGACATACAGGTGTAGAACACAATATTCCTGTGGCTCCGGTATATAAAGACGTACTCGAACTATGGGGAGCCAGTAAAACTGGCTACACTCCTACTCTTATTGTTAATTATGCGGGACTCAATGGAGAATACTATTACTACCAACGAGATAATGTTTGGGAAAACGAAAAATTAATCAAATTTACACCTCGCAGAATTGTAGATAGTCGGGCGCGTCATAGAACGATGGTACCCTTGGAAGAATATGAAAACGGACATGTATTGGTTTCGAAAACGGCCAAAGATCTAACAGATATGGGAGTTAAAGTGAACATGGGTGCACACGGACAATTACAAGGATTAGGCGCACACTGGGAAACTTGGATGTTAGCTGCGGGTGGAATGAGCAACTTAGAGGCATTGAAAGCCGCTACTATCAATGGAGCCAATTACATTGGAGCCGGAAACGATATAGGCTCTCTAAAAGTTGGAAAAATGGCAGATTTGATGATCCTTTCAGAAAACCCTTTGGAGAACATTGAAAATACCCAAAGCATTGAAATGGTGATGGCAAACGGAAGACTATTTGATGCCGACACTATGGACGAAATAGGAAATGAGCCTAAAAAACGAGCACCGTTTTGGTGGGAAAGTAATAACTACAATCAGGCCTTTCCTTGGCATGAGGATACAGAGAGCTTTACCAAAGGAGGCTGTGGTTGCCACGCATCACATAATTAAGTAACTATGAATCTCAGAGCATACTGGGGCTTCTATAAAGCTATTTTCCCTTTTATTGCCGCGATTGCCCTCATTTTTGTGGTCGTTTTTGGAGTGATTTGGGGGTTTGTATTGTTTGCAACCGTAGGCTATTGTTTCGGTTTTATTGGCTTTAATTCTTTTCGGAAACAGGAGTATTATTTCTACTATAATCTTGGCATCACAAAATGGAAGCTTTTTAAGACTACTTTTATAATCAATATCATTGCCGGTATTCCTGCATTTATTCTATTACTCATCTTTTTTCTCTTCATTTTTGGCGGTTTTACAATTACATAGTGTACAAAAGTCCTTCGGAAAGAAACGAATTCTTGAAACAGTTTCTTTTCAGATTGAAACTGGGGATATTCTTGGGATTTATGGTCATAATGGTTCGGGAAAATCCACGCTGCTAAAAATACTCTTCGGAACGGTGGAGGCTAAAAATGTTCGTTTAGAGCTCAACGGAAAAGAGATAGATCCTTCAGAAGTTATCGAAAAAAAACAAATTGGTTATTTGCCTCAACATGTATTTCTGCCAAAAAACAGATTGGTGAGAGATGTGATTCCAATGTATCATTCTTCCGAAGAGAAACAAGACAAGGTCTTTTACAATACAGGAGTGGCTAAAATCACAGATAAAAAAACGAGCGATTTATCTCATGGAGAGCGAAAGTTTTTTGAAACAGTTTTATTGGGACACCTAGATCATCCTTTTTTACTCTTAGATGAGCCCTTTTCGATGCTAGAACCTTTTCAAATAGAAAACTTAAAAGCGTTTATTGTAGAGCTATCCAAAACAAAAGGAATTGTCTTAACCGATCATTATTATGAAGATGTTTGGGACATCACCACGCAAAATATGGTGCTCAATGGCGGCCAAGGTTATTTAGCAAAGGCCAAAAGTGACCTCAAAGAATACGAGTATTTGAGAAAAGGAAGTTGAAAGGAGGTAAAAAAAGAACTCACCAATACTCACACTACTAATCACCAATCCCAAACACCTAATTCTTGCACAAGATTCATTATTTTTAAACCATATGTATTTAGCTCAACTCAACATAGCCGAAGCCTTGGACTCTATGGAAAGTCCTGTGATGGCAGATTTCGTTAACAACACAGACCGGATCAATGCGCTTGCCGAAGAAAGTAAAGGTTTTGTATGGCGTCTCAAAGGAGAAGACAGTGACGATTCTTATGCCATTAAAGCATTCGATAACGAACGTATAATAACGAATATGAGTGTTTGGAAAGACCGAGAAAGTTTGTTTAATTATGTCTACCACTCTGGCCATATAGAAATTTTCAAAAGAAAAAAGGAATGGTTTCATAAAGCACTTAAAATGCACATGGTTCTGTGGTATGTGGAAGAAGGTCATATTCCTACTTTAGAGGAGGGAATCGACCGACTTAAATATCTGCAGAACCACGGAGAAAGTGAATATGCATTTAGTTTTAAAAGCAGCTACTAGCGATGGGTTTCTACGACCTAAATAAAGAGGAACGCGCCCAGAAAGTAGCGGATATACAGTACCAACTGCTACGTGCAATTCCGATAAATAACCTCCCAATCTTCATTGAGTATTTCTACGATGAGGACACATATCTTAGAAAAGCAGCCTATTTAGGAGTGGGTAGAATTTACAACTCGGAGGTATCGCTACGAGAAAAATTACTGCATATTTTATCTCACCTCAAAAACCACCCTAATGAACTGGTACGCCAAACGGTGGTAAACAGTGCTGGAGAAATAGGAAAATTTCATTTCGAACAAGTAGCCACTTATTTCGACGAAGCCTTGTTCGACGATCATCACAAAGTGCGAAATGCAGTGATAGGCTCCGTTAAAAAGATGGGAAAAATAAATCCAAAGCCTGTACTTCATTGGGCAAGACAGTACTTAACTCACCCTAACAAAGAAATAAGGCGAGAAATTTGTCATGGTATTGAACTCCGCGGGCGAACATATCCAGAGGATATTCTACCATTGCTTGAATTACTTCAAAATGATACAACTAAAAGAGTGAGAGACACGCTAGTTCACGTTATTGGACAAATTAGTTATAAAAAAGGGTGTCTTGCAACAGTGATTTCCGCTTTTAATAATTGGAAAAATACCGACCTTATCAACGATGCTGTAGACGAAATAGTTGATGTACACAGTGAAAAGCGATACGCTAAATTTTCAGCATTAAATCAAGAAGAAGTTGTAAATTACATTTCAGAAAACCTAAAAATTACCTCACTATGAAATATTTAATGCTTTTCATCTTCTCGCTATTCATGGCATCTTGTAATACTAAAGACCAAACCGTCATAGCCGTTGAAACTCAAACAAACGATTATTTCTCCTACGAAGGAAGAGATGATCAAGCCACTGGAGGAATTAAAATGATTCCGATTACCACTGCGAAAGGAACTTTTAATGTTTGGACGAAACGAACGGGGAATAATCCGAAAATTAAAGTTTTATTATTACATGGCGGGCCGGGAATGACACACGAAATCTATGAAAGTTTTGACGGTTTTTTTCCACAAGAAGGGATTGAATATTACTATTACGATCAGCTAGGAAGTTACTATAGCGATCAACCAGACGATTTAGAACTTTGGGATACGGCGCGTTTCGTTGAAGAGGTAGAACAAGTAAGATTAGCACTTGGATTGGATGAAAACAATTTTTATTTATTCGGACAATCTTGGGGTGGAATTCTGGCAATGGAATATGCGCTCAAATATCAGAAAAACCTTAAGGGATTGATTATTTCTAACATGGTTCCCTCCATTCCGGACTATATGAAGTACAACGAAGAGGTATTAGCGCCCCAATTAGACCCAGAAGTATTGGCTAAAATCATGAAATATGAAGATGCGGAAGATTATGGGAATGAAGAATATCTCAGCCTCATTGTTGAACATTATTATCCAAAGCACGTGATAAGAATGTCTCCAGATCAATGGCCCAACTCGATCCAACGCGGTTTTACGCATCTCAACCCTCAAGTCTATGTAACAATGCAAGGGCCAAGCGAGTTTGGAGTGAAAGGGGATGCTACTTTAAAAGAATGGGACGTCAAAGATCGAATGAAAGAAATTACGGTTCCTACCTTAGCAATTGGTGCTCAATACGACACCATGGACCCAAAACAAATGGAATGGTTGGCCAACGAGGTGCAAAATGGAACCTATCTTCACTGTCCAAATGGAAGTCATTTATCTCAATACGACGATCAGGAACATTTCTTTCCTGGACTGATTTCTTTTTTGACAAAAGGGGAATTAAAATAGCCGAAAAATGAAAAACCCCGTCTCAACAACAAGAGACAGGGCCTTTCTGAATTAAATTTTTTGAAACGATTAGCTTTTTGGCATAATCACTTTATCTATTGCGTGTATTACACCATTAGAAGCATCTACATCTGCGACAACTACTGTTGAAGCGTTTCCATTGGCGTCTGTAATAATTACCTTACCTTCTTCAACCGTTAGCGTTAGGTTTTCGCCTTGGATACTGGTAATGTCTAGAGCGCCTTCGTTTGCCTCAATTGCCTTCAAGACATCAGCGGCCATATATTCTCCCGAAATCACATGATATTTCAATATTGATTGTAAGCTCGCCTGATTTTCTTCCTTTAAAAGATCGTCTACAGTACCCTCTGGTAATGCGGCAAAAGCTTCGTTAACTGGGGCGAAAACGGTGAATGGTCCTTTTACGTTTAATGCATCCACTAAATCTGCGGCTTCTATTGCTGCTACTAAAGTTGAAAAACTCTCGTTGTCGGCAGCTATCGCAACAACGGTGTTGTTCTCGAATTCGGCTTGCGCACTTACTTCCTCAGCTAAGCGTAAAGCTTGTTCGTCCATTTCAGTTTGTTCTGCCATGGCAGCGTCTTCTGCTTCTTTCTTTTTTGTGTCCGCACATGAGGCAAGCAGTAAAGCCACCATTGCTAAAGACAATAACATTTGTTTTTTCATAACGTTGATTTTTGTGTTGGCTCAAAGGTATCTACCTAGATGTGAAGGTTATACTAAAAGAAATTAATGTTGAGTTAAATAAACACCTCAACTGTTATTATATGTTAAATATCGAAAATAGTAGTACCCGTATGGAAAATAAGCCCTCTAACTCATCGGAAATTGTTAAAATTCGTATCTTAGTAACATTAAAATAAAAAAACAAAGACATGGTTAGAGCAAAATATCAAAACGTTCTGGATTTAGGAGAGAAATTAAATATCCAAAATGGAGACGTTAAGGAAGAAAATGGTGTACTACACGTAACTGGTACTGCAGCGAATCAATATGAAAAAAACCAATTATGGGATGCTATTAAGGCAGCTGGTGGTGAAAATCCAAACGATATAATGGCAAATATTGAAGTTGCGGACAGTTCTATCTATGCCCGTCATACAGTACAGAGCGGAGAATCTTTAAGTAAGATCGCTAAGCACTACTATAAAGATCCAATGAAATACAATGCTATTTTTAAAGCAAATAGCGACATCTTAAAGAACCCAGATGTAATTCAAGTGGGACAGGAATTAATTATTCCTAATCTATAAGACGTTAGAAATTACCTAACTTTAATCTGCCGATCCATAAATGATCCTGATCTCTATCAGGGACAAGGACGGCAGATTTTTTATGTTTGAAACTTTAATAAATACATCCCCTTGGTTGATAGTAGGCCTCTTTTTCCTTGGCGCCTCTACCTTTACTCTTTCCACAATAAGTGGCGGTGGCGGAGCCATGATGCAAATTCCTATTCTCAATTTCCTACTAGGAACTGCACAAACAGCTCAGGTAATTAATCTGGGATCGTTTATTAGCCGCCCAACCCGAATCTTAATTTTTTGGAAGCACATTAACTGGAAAGTATTTTGGTACTTTACACCTGCGGCCATGGTTGGTGCTCTCTTTGCCTCCTGGATGTTTTCAGAAGTAAAAATTTATTGGATTCAATTATTTGTAGGATTTTTTTTAGTCAGTACCATCTTCCAATATGGCTTCGGGAAAAAAGACCGCTCCTTTAATGTCGAACTTTGGTTTTTTATACCACTTGGGTTATTTGTTTCCATAGTTGGAACCTTTACAGGAGGAATGGGACCTGTTCTAAACCCCTTCTTACTAAACGTAGGAATTGATAAAGAGCAATTGGTTGGAACCAAAGCGGCCCAATCGTTTTTTCTCGGACTTGCACAAGTGGGTGGTTATGTCTTTTTCGGGCTCCTCACTCCTCTCCTTTGGATTTACGGAATTGCCTTAGGCCTAGGCGCAATTCTAGGTAATTTAATGGGAAAATGGCTGCTAAAACGCATGAGCAAACTAGCCTTTAGACGATGGCTCATTGCAATCATGGTTATAAGTGGAACTGTCTTAATTATAAAGGCCATACCAGAAATTTTTTAAACGTAGTTCGCATCGAAGGCATATCGAAGTTCAAAATTGAGGAATCCATTATGATGAAGTCTCAAGTTTTAAATAAAAAAACAATGACCATTGCTTCTTGAACATTGATCATTGTCTCTTGTCTCTTGTCTCTTAAAACCTACTAAAGGCCGCTAATGTAGCCGCCGTAGACGTCTTTAAACCTTAAGCCATCACTCATATTGTATTTACTGAGCTTCTTATTCTCTACCAACGCCCATAAAATGAACTCTTTGAAGAAGTAGATATCTTCATCGGGAATATCGTCAACATACTTTTCAAGAAGATCATCCAATGGTTCTATTCTGTCCAGCTGTAGCTTGTATTCGTTATCGGTTAAGTTATCTCTTAATTCAAATCCACCGCTTTGCTCGAAAAACCAGGAAACCACTTCTTCATAAGGATCCATATCTCCCTCTTTTTGTAGTTTCTCAATCTTCGGGAAATAATGAAAAAATTCAGTTTTTACGGCATCCGCTATTAGCTGCATTGCCACCTCAGAAGCACCCTCTTGTTCTCCCTCATATACCAATTCAACTTTACCAGTAATAGCCGGAATGATTCCCATAAAGTCACCTAATCTAACCGAGGTATGTTCTTCCCCGGTGCTTAGTGCACGTCTTTCCGCAGTACTAAGCAAATTTTGAAATGCTGTAATACTCAAGCGAGCACTCACTCCACTTTTAGCATCAATAAATTCGCTTTCCCTAGCCTCAAAACTAATTTGTTCTAATACATCCTTTGCCAATTCTGGGACATAGATATGTTGTTTTTCTAACATAGCTTCTGCCGTCTCTTGCTCAGTAATTGTTCGAGCAATCTCCAGTGTTTCTGGATAATGCGTTAATATTTGAGAACCTATTCTGTCTTTTAAAGGCGTTACAATACTTCCCCTATTGGTATAATCTTCTGGATTGGCTGTAAACACAAACTGAATGTCCAATGGCAGTCTTAATTTAAACCCTCTAATTTGCACGTCCCCTTCCTGTAAAATATTGAAAAGCGCCACCTGAATACGTGCCTGCAAATCGGGTAATTCATTGATTACAAAAATACATCGGTTCGCTCGTGGAATCATTCCAAAATGAATCACTCTATCGTCTGCGTAAGTAAGTTTAAGGTTTGCCGCTTTAATAGGATCTACATCCCCAATTAAATCTGCAACTGTTACATCGGGCGTTGCAAGTTTTTCAGCAAAACGATCTTCTCTGTGCAACCAAGAAATAGGAGTTTCATCTTCCTTTTCCTCCACTAGCTCTCGCGCATACCTAGATATTGGCTGAAACGGATCGTCATTAATCTCACTTCCTTCCACCACCGGAACATACTCGTCCAACAGGAAAATCATCTGCCTTGCCAAACGGGTTTTCGCCTGTCCGCGTAATCCTAAAAGATTAATATTATGTTTAGAAAGAATCGCTCGCTCCAATTCGGGTATCACCGAATATTCGTACCCGTGGATACCTTTAAAAGCGGTCTCTTTCTTCATTAATTTTTGAAGTAAGTTCCTGCGTAATTCTTCTTTTACTGTTTTGTATTCGTAGCCAGCTTCTTTTAGCTGCCCGAATGTTTTTATATTTTCAATTTTCATATGCTATTATCTCTCTTCTCTTTTTCTATTTCTTTTAGTCCAATCCAAACACTTTTGTCTCTCTAAACGGTGATATTTCTATCTTCTCTAATTTGGCTTTATATGCCTTCCAATCCTTACTAAAGAAGTCGTTAGTAGTTTCCAATGCTTTCTTCAAGTCCGTTTTAGCGTGCTGTAATAAAGTAGTTTCTGTTTCTGTAAGACCGTTTGGCCTGCTTCCTGTGTATCCTGAGGCTTTCCATAAGCGTTGCATCACATTAATTTCTGGATTTCGCGTAATCCCTTGTCGCTTATCTTCTTTACCAATGTAAATAGCAATTATCGAATCTATCTTCTTAACCAAAGCACGCGTCTCCTTAATCTCTGTCTTGTACTTTTCACTATCATCTTTCTTCAATTTCTTGCTATACTCTTGGGCCGTATTTTTACTTTCTACCAATTGCTTTACAGCATCGGCTGCGGTCTGAGTCATTTTCTCCACTTCCTTTCCGGCGGCGTAACTGTCGTCAATTGCCTTTTGGGAAACCTTCAGTCTAGGATCGGATTCCACTTTAATAGTACTAGAAGAAGTACCGCTGGCCGAACTCAACTCAACTTTATACGTTCCAGGCTTCACCTCAACTCCACTTGGTTCTCTCTTCCGTTCTCTAATCTTCCGAGAAGGTCTGTCTCCTCCTGCTTCACTCAAATACCAACTCCAATTATAGATTCCAGTGCTATCTGGTTTTTTTCTTTTAAGGCTTCGTATAAGTCTATCTCCATCGTAAATCTTTAAGTAGAGTGAATCCTTACTTGGCATATTTTTCTCTTCGGAAATTTTCACATCTAAGTCATCTTCTGCTTCATCCTCGTCATCTTCTTTATCATCTTCAGTAACTGAGGCTAAAGGAGCCTTATAAAAATACTTAAACTGTGCTCCGTAATCTCTATTTTCTCCATTGTACAAAGCGTCTCCTCCAAATCTACTTCCACTGGCCTGCTGATATGCCGCTTGATAAGCAGTTGGAGGATCAAAGAGAGTAATATCGGTATTTAGCACATTTTTATTCTTGGCTATTTTTCTCAATGGTCTAATGTCGTCCAACACCCAAGCCGCTCTTCCAAAGGTGCCAATTACCAAATCGTGTTCTCTTGGATGAATCACTAAATCCTTTACCGAGGTAGTAGGAAAACCGTGGTTCCATTTCTGCCAATCGTTTCCTGCATTGATAGACACATATAAACCATCGTCTGTTCCTAAAAACAATAGATTTTTTTCAATAGGATCCTCTACAATGGAAAGGGCGAAACTAATTACATCATTACTATCCACAATACGCTGCCAAGACTTTCCATAGTTAGTAGTTCTATAAACATACGGGGTATAATTAAACCTCCTGTAATCGTTGGCAACTAAAAGGGCTTCCCCCTTTACTTTATTACTGGCTTTTATTTGGACAATCCAACTTCCCTCTGGCAGGCCTTTGATGTTTTTGCTCACATCGTTCCAGCTTTGCCCTCCGTTTTGAGTATAATGAACTCTTCCGTCGTCTGTTCCAACCCAAAGCATGTTTTGCTCTAAGGTAGAAGGCTCAATTACCAAAATTGTAGTATGATTTTCAGCTCCAGTGGCGTCCATGGTAAGTCCACCACTCTCACTCTGCTTTTGCTTTTCGGGATCGTTGGTAGTTAAATCTGGTGAAATCACTTCCCATGTAAGTCCTTTATCTATGCTCTTATGGACAAACTGACTACCAAAATATATAGTCTTATTGCTAAACGGATCTATATTGATAGCCGAATTCCAATTAAATCGGAGTTTCATATCCGGATCCGGATGCGTTGGCTGTACCGAATAATTATTACCAGTCTTCCAATCGTATCTGCTTACGTAACCTTGCTGACTCATACTCCAGCCATACCTGCTATCGTCTTTATCTGGAACTACGTCAAATCCGTCTCCAAACGAAATTTCCTGCCAGTAGCTATTTCTAATTCCTTGAGCTCTCCATACGTATGCTGGTCCTCTCCAACTTCCGTTGTCCTGCATTCCTCCATAGACATTGTAAGGAAATTCGTTGTCCACATTTATATGGTAAAACTGTGCTACTGGAAGATTTCCTATAAAACGCCATGATTTACCCCCGTCTCTTGTGATATTCATTCCGCCGTCGTTCCCATCGATCATAAAGTCACCATTCGAAGGATGAATCCACCAGGCATGATGATCTGGGTGAACCCCATTATCTACTCCATAAGCAGGCATCAATTCTTTAAAACTCTTGCCTCCATCTTCAGAAACATTCACATAGGTGAACACTGAGAAGACTCTATTCTCGTTCTCTGGGTCTACGTATATTTCAGAATAATAAAAGGGCCTATTACCAATGTCATTTTTGTCATTAATCATCTTCCAATTAAAGCCGCCATCTTCACTCTTATACAGCGCATTTTTCTTTGCCTCTACCAAGGCATATACAATATTCGGTTTATTGGGAGCAATAGCAATACCAATTCTCCCTAGTTCTCCTTTTGGCAATCCGTCTGCATCGGTTCGCTTCTCCCAAGTATCTCCTCCGTCATGTGTAATATAAAGTCCAGAACCTTCTCCACCCGATTTAAAAAACCAAGGGTCCCGCTTATGCTCCCACATGGCAACCATTAGTTTATTTGGGTTCGATGGATCCATTACCATATCTGCTACCCCCGTTTTATTGTTGTTGAACAAAATTTTATTCCACGTTTTCCCTCCATCGGTTGTTTTAAAGACACCACGTTCTGGGTGGACTCCCCAAGGAGAACCTATGGCTCCCACATACACCGTGTTCGGATTGGTTGGGTCTACTATTAATCTATGAATATGACGCGTGTTCTCCAGTCCCATGGATTGCCACGTTTTACCACCATCGAGAGATTTATAAACTCCAAATCCGCCGTTTAAACTATTTCGCGGGTTACCTTCTCCGGTTCCCACCCAAATAACAGAAGGATTACTCTGCTGTATAGCAATAGCACCAATAGAAGCAGTGGGTTGATTATCAAAAATAGGGTCCCATTTGATCCCGCCACTGGTCGATTTCCAAAGTCCGCCAGAAGCAGTACCCACATACATTACATCTGGATCGCTCTCTACTACATCTATAGCAGTTACACGTCCAGACATACCGCCGGGGCCTATATTTCTGGGTTTCATATCCTTGAGGATATCCATTGATAATTTTTGAGCCGAAAGGGAAGAGAACACACATAAAAGTGCCAGGAGGAATATTTTTTTCATTTGCTGAACCTACAAGAAGAGTAGTCTTTTAATTGAACGTTGGTTTTTTTAGATCTGAAACCTAAAGGTACTAAAATGTATAGGTAGAACTCTTAAAAGGCTGTTAATCCCGATTATTTTTCTTACCAAAAAGAACTATCTTTAAAATATGAAGAAGAAACCCAGACCTACTGGCTTTGTATTTACAAAACACACTCCCAAAGAACAATCACTTTTTGAACGTCTATTCGAGATTTTTCAGGAATTGATTACACATACTTCAGGCGATTTTGACGAAGCCATCGAATGGCTAAAACAACTGGACAATGAGTATAAACTTACGAC
The DNA here is from genome assembly GCA_947495135.1 of uncultured Flavobacteriaceae bacterium. Classification (GTDB taxonomy): domain Bacteria; phylum Bacteroidota; class Bacteroidia; order Flavobacteriales; family Flavobacteriaceae; genus Aureisphaera. Next base: position 122,909 of record CANLXN010000001.1, on the reverse strand, counting down.
CGAAGATTATACCATAGACGACTTTATCCAAGAGTTAAAAGATAAAGGTTACATTCGCGAAGAAATACGTCCCGACGCGAAAGGAGATGGAAGCGGTGAAGGTAAAGGCGGGAACAAAATTACCGAAAAACTGGAACGCTCACTTCGGAAAAGAGCCCTAGAACAAATCTTTGGAAACCTTAAAAGAAGTGGGGCTGGAAATCACAAAACCAAACATACAGGACGTGGAGACGAACAGTCTGGCGAGTATAGAGGCTACCAATTTGGTGATGCCTTGGAACGCATTTCTATGACCGAAAGCCTCAAAAACGCACAAATTAATCATGGAATTGGAGATCTGCACCTCACCGAAAACGACTTGGTAGTGGAAGAAACCATGTTTAAAGCACAGATGAGTACGGTTCTAATGATCGACATTAGTCATAGCATGATTCTGTATGGGGAAGATCGCATTACTCCTGCTAAAAAAGTAGCCATGGCGCTAAGCGAATTGATTACTACGCGCTACCCAAAAGATACCCTCGATATTCTAGTCTTTGGGAACGATGCTTGGCCTATCGAAATAAAAGACCTTCCTTATTTAAATGTAGGCCCCTATCACACCAATACCGTGGCCGGACTACAATTAGCGATGGACATGCTTCGCAGAAAGCGGAACACCAACAAGCAGATCTTTATGATCACCGATGGAAAACCTAGTTGTCTTAATTTACCCGACGGAACCTATTATAAAAACAGTGCTGGCTTAGATCCGCATATTGTGAGCAAGTGCTATACCATGGCTCGCCAAGCTAGAAAACTTCATATTCCAATTACTACGTTTATGATTGCAAGCGACCCCTATTTGCAGCAGTTTGTAGATAATTTTACCGAAGCAAATCAAGGAAAGGCATTCTACACAGGTCTAAAAGGCTTAGGAGAAATGATTTTTACCGACTACGAGACCAATCGAAGAAAAAAGCTGAAATAATTAAATTTCTACTTTTTATAAGCTGAAATTTTCTCGAAACATCCGCTACCGACTCTCAACTAAATCCTTACTTTTGAATATGATAAAATTCTTTGGTCTCATTGTGGTTGGATGTTTGCTCATCTCCTGTAAACAGGAAATAAAAAACCCGAAAGTTCAGCTCGAAACAAAAACCACCATAAAATATGCCAAGGGCTTTAAGGTAATTGAGGAAAATGGTCTAAAAATAATTCATATAAAAAATCCATGGCCTGGAGCTACTGAAAGTTTCAAATATGCCATTGTTCCCAAAGGATCTATCACGCATACTACGCCTAATATAGATGCGGTAATTCCAGTCCCTATTGAAAAAATAGTAGTAACCTCCACCACTCACATTCCTTCTCTAGAAATGCTGGGTTTAGAAAATAAATTGGTGGGATTCCCCAATCTAGATTACATCTCTTCAGAAAAAACGCGCAAATTAATTGATAACGGTACGATCAAAGAGTTAGGTAAAAACGAAGATCTTAACACGGAAGTATTAATCGATTTGCAGCCAGATGTAGTCATCACCTTTGCCGTGAAGGGTGGAAACAAAACAGTATCCACTATTCAAAAAACCGGTATTCCAGTAATGTATAATGGAGATTGGACCGAAACCCACCCGCTCGGAAAGGCTGAATGGATCAAATTCTTCGGGATTCTTTTTAACAAAAAGCGAGAAGCAGATAGTATCTTTTCTGAAATTGAAAAAAGTTACAACCAGGTAAAAGAACTGGTAGCGACCACTAGTTCAAAACCAACTGTCTTGAGTGGAGCCATGTATAAAGATATTTGGTACATGCCGCAAGGAAATAGTTGGGCGGCTCGTTTTATTGATGATGCCAACGGTGCCTACCTCTGGCAAGACAGTGAAGGTACTGGGAGTCTATCCCTCAATTTAGAAACAGTTCTAGATAAGGGTAGGAATGCTCAAATTTGGATTGGGCCAGGACAGTTTAGTGACTATGAGAAACTTCAGGAATCGCACTCTGTTTATGCGGAGTTTGATGCTTTTCAGAATAAAAACATCTACACTTTCAACGCCAAAAAAGGTGCAAATGGAGGTGTGCTTTATTACGAATTAGCGCCTAATAGACCAGACATCGTTTTAAAGGATATGGTTAAAATATTACATCCAGAACTGCTGCCAGAATACGAACTTTTCTTTTTTAGTCCGCTTAAATAATGGAAACCACCAGATCATACAGCAAAATGTTTTTCTTTCTGCTCCTCTTGCTGTTAGCGGTCTTTTTGCTCAATGTTAGTCTAGGTTCGGTTGCCATTCCTTTGGAAGAAATATTTGCCGCTCTCACCGGTAGAGAAACCTCCAAACCTACTTGGAATTACATTTTAATAGACTACAGGCTGCCGAAGGCCATTACGGCGCTATTGGTAGGAAGTGGTCTTGCCGTTTCGGGGCTTTTAATGCAAACATTGTTTCGAAATCCCTTAGCAGGTCCTTTTGTATTAGGTTTGAGCAGTGGAGCCAGCTTAGGAGTTGCAGTGCTTATTTTGGGAGCGGGTGCGTTTGGCGGTATATTGGGAAGTTTATTGACGAACGAATGGAGTTTGGTAATTGCATCGGCATTGGGGAGTTTTTTAGTATTGTTGGCGGTTTTAGCGGTCACCTTGAGAGTAAAGGACACCATGGCTATACTTATTATCGGACTTATGTTTGGAAGTGTTACCGCGGCTGTAGTAGGCGTTCTGTCTTATTTCAGCAGCGCAGAGCAGCTCCAACAATATGTATTTTGGTCCTTTGGAAGTTTGGGAAGCCAATCATGGAGCGGAGTCCTTATTTTAAGTATTTGTGTGGTTTTGGGCATTGCTATTAGCTTTTTGGCTAGTAAATCGTTAAATGCTCTTTTGCTAGGGGAAAACTATGCGAAGAGCATGGGAGTGCAAATAAAACGAACTACCCTAGTCATTATAATAACTACTAGTATTTTGGCAGGAGGCATTACGGCTTTTGCTGGGCCTATTGCTTTTATAGGTTTGGCAATACCACACATCACAAGACAACTTATAACTACCTCCAATCACCGTATTTTAATCCCAGCCGTGTTAATTTGCGGGAGTATCGTCATGCTGCTTTGTGATATTATTGCTCAGGTTCCATTTAGTGAATATACACTTCCTATTAATGCAATTACTTCCTTAGTGGGAGCACCCGTGGTGATTTGGTTATTGGTTCGGAAACGTAAATTATTATTTTAATGGCTTCGGAAAGCACACATATCATTTTAGAAGCACGCGAGCTCTCGGTAGGATATTTCAGTAAAAAGAAAACAACCGCTGTTGCGAGTGATTTAGATTTTCAATTTTCAGAAGGATCTCTTATTAGCCTTGTAGGAGCAAACGGAATCGGAAAATCGACTTTGCTCAGAACCCTTGCGGGAATGCAAACACCATTGACAGGAGAAATAGAAATTGGCAGTAAAGAACTCTCCAAATACCATCCTCTAGAATTGGCAGGTGTTTTAAGCGTTGTGCTCACCGAACCACCTTCCTCTAAAAATTTAAGTGTTCTCGAATTTGTTTCACTGGGGAGACAGCCACATACCAACTGGCTGGGACAACTCTCTCCAAAGGATAAAGAAACGATACAATGGGCACTGGACCATACAGATACCTCCAGCCTCGCTCAAAGGAAATGTTTCGAATTAAGTGATGGACAAATGCAACGAGTAGCCATTGCGCGTGCTTTGGCCCAAGATACGCCACTCATTATTTTAGATGAACCCACTACGCATTTAGATCTTTATCATCGTGCTTATGTTTTAAAACTTCTAAAGAAATTGGCCAGTGAAACTAACAAAACGATTCTTTTTTCGACTCATGAAATCGATTTAGCAATCCAGTTAAGTGATAAAATGATGGTATTGACCCATGAAGGACTTCAAATGGATTCACCTGCGGCGCTCATCGAAAAAGGTGCATTCAATGCTCTTTTCCCTGAAGAAACAATTGTATTTGATAAGGATACGGGGCGTTTTACTATTCGGTAGTTGCAAAAGATCTGAAATAGTATTGATCCTATATGGGATACTTCTATCTTAAATCGCCTAGAGTTATTATCTTTACTTCTTTCTGTAGAAGAAGTTTAAAAAATTCAATTAAAACGGTGAAAAGCACATGAGCGAACCATTTATCATATTTCTTATTGGGGTAATTTCAGCATTGGCAGGTGCCTACGTTGGTAATTTAATAGCGCGTCTCAAATCCAAAACAGAGTCTGGTAAGTTGGAAGAACGACTAGTTCAATTAAAAGAGCAGGAAGAAAAACTGTCTGAACGTTTTGAAACGGCTTTAAAGGAGCGCGAAGAGGTACGTAAAGAAAAAGACTTTCTAAATGAAGAGTTAGTGAGACGCACTGCTGAAAACGATAATCTTGAAAGTAAATTACGAGAGCAGGCAGGGGAACTTGAAAGGCTGAATGAAAAATTTACCAAAGAATTTGAAAATCTTGCCAACAAAATATTAGACGTTAAATCGGAGAAATTTACCAAGCAGAACAAGGAGAACATGGATGGTATTTTAAAACCATTGCAGGAAAAAATCGATAAGTTTGAGCGCAAGGTAGAAGAGACACATAAAGAAAGTATCGATCGACACGCCATGCTTCGTCAACAAATTATTGGCTTGAAAGAACTCAACGAACAGATGAGTAAGGAAGCGACCAATCTTACCAAAGCATTGAAAGGAGATAGCAAATTACAAGGAAACTGGGGAGAATTAGTCTTGGAACGTGTGCTCGAGAAAAGTGGTCTAGAGAAAGACCGAGAATATTTTGTGCAAAACAGTTTTACCTCCGAAACAGGCGCAAGACAATTACCCGATGTTGTACTTCATCTACCAGATAACAAGAAGATGATTATCGATTCTAAGGTGTCGCTCACTGCATACGAGCGTTTTGTAAATGAAGAGGAAGAAGAGGATCGAAATGCTGCACTTAAAGAACACGTAGGTTCGTTAAAGCGCCATATTGAAAATTTAAGTGGAAAAAACTATCAAGACATTTATCAAATTGAAAGCCCCGATTTTGTATTGCTCTTTGTGCCAATAGAACCTGCTTTCGCGGTTGCTTTGAATACAGACAACACACTTTACAATTGGGCCTTTGAAAAGAATATTGTGATTGTAACGCCTACTACCCTACTCGCCACACTACGAACTATTGACAGCATGTGGAATAATGAAAAGCAGCAACAAAACGCTCTAGAAATTGCCACTCAGGCTGGTAGATTGTACGACCAATTTGTAAATCTTACCGACGATTTGATTAAGGTTGGAAACCAAATTAAAACTGTGCAAGGAAGCTACGATGTTACGATGAAGAAATTAACCGGGCAAGGGAATCTAATAAGAAAAGTGGAGAATATTAAGAAGCTCGGGATCAAGCAAAAGAAACACATCAACGAAAAACTCTTAAAAAGAGCTGAAGACGAAGATTAATCTCAAAAAGAGTTCGAACTAGTTCACGGTATGATCGTTATTTTTTTAAGAACTTTTTCAAAGTTGTTCCTCCGTTGGTTGAAATTTTCGCAAAGTATATTCCGTTAGAAAGTCTTGAAAGATCTACGGCAGCGATATTCGTTGTTCCAGTTTGCGCTTGAACTCTTTTTCCTGAAAGATCATAAATTTCAATATCACTTGCTGTAATAGTTGGAAATTTGATATGCAACGTATGAGTCGCTGGATTGGGATACAAGGACACATTCGTTAACGGATTGTCGTTGGAAGAAAGCAGAAATATATAAAAGATGTTATCAATAATCATATTTCCTGACGCGTACACTCCTTCAAAAGAAAGCTCTTCGTTCTGAATTAACCTCATTTCTACTACATCTTGCAATGTTTCCGAAATAGTCCCAGAACCTTCTACCACTGTAAACTGACTCGGATCCAGTGCTATGTCATAAAAAAACCATTGAGATCCCTCTGGATAATTAAGCGATTGATTAGCAACGTTAGATACTAGTTTGGTTCCATTCGCACCTACTACTCCCATCCGTAAGTTGATATCAAAAGAATTCTCGTTTTTCAAATAAATTTCTACCCAGCCCAAGCAATTGATGCCAGATGGATCATCACAGTCGTAATTTCCATTGTAATCAATTACATTCTTGATAGCTAATTCTCCGGTTGCTCCGTTAGAACCGTCACTTACCTTCTTTAGGTGTTTGGAAACACCATCGTCACCATCCTCAACAGACATTGTTGTGGTCGTTCCATCTGTATTGGTCCAATTTTGTAGCGTACCATCCTGGAAATCGCTGTTGAAAGACTGTGCCATTCCTAATTGACAGTAAAATATTAAGGTACAAAGAGATAAGATCGTTCTCATAGATTCAAAGTTTAATGAAAAGTACAAAAAAATAATATGGTTGGTAAACAGGTTCTCTTTTTGGTTGTCTTCTTATTTCAAAAAAAAGAAAAAACCCGCCAGTGTAGCGGGTTCCATTTTGTGACCAGTCAAAATATACTTAGCGTTTAATAAACTTTTTTGTTGTCGTGCTCTTTTCCGAAGAAACCTCAATGATATAAGGTCCGCTAGACAAATCGGAAATATTGATTTGCTTCTCATTCGCATCAATTAAACCTTGGGCAACTGTAGCTCCTAGTAGGCTATAAATACTATATTCCTGCATTTGAACTTGAGAAGAAATATTTAATCGATTTAACGCAGGGTTCGGAGATATTGAAAATGTCTCAATTAAGTTATCATCAAAACCAATGGCTCCAAAAATCCCAATATTATCTATATGCATTTTACCAACAATAGCGGCTCCGCGAAAATCCACGTCCTCATTGCTTAATATTCTAATCTCAATTACGTCTTGTAACACCTGGGCTGGTGTATCATCTCCATCGGTAACCGTAAAACTAAATTCGTCTACAGGAATACCGATAAGTGTCCAGTCTGTCTGAGATACTGGCACTGAAATTGGATCTGAGGTAACCATTTCCGTTTCATCTGGACCTCCGGCTAAACCAATTCGTATAAAAAGTTCTTCATTTCCGGCATTTTTGATGTTCATAACCATTTCTGCAGGACCTATTTGCGAATAATCACCCAACCATTCTGAGTTTTCATTGAACATAACAAGTCTACTTCCTGGTCCGCTACCTCCGGCACTTTCTTCTTCAATAAAGTTATCGTCTGTACCACTGGGACCTCCTGTTGGAATATTCACTGGAGGATTGGGAGAGGTTTCTCCATTAGACCAGCCTTGAGTAGTCCCGTCCTCGAAGTCGCTGATAATTCCTTCCGAAATCTGAGCGCTTGCCACAGAAAAAGTCATAAATGTGATGGCGATTAGAGTAATTTTTTTCATAGTGCGTAGCTTATTTTTAATGAGCGTTTATCTCAATTTTGGATATTTAGAATACCCTACTTAAATTAAATCCAAAGAAGAAGTCTCCATCTCCCCAGTCTCCCTGACCTTGAACCACAAATCCGTCCTCAAACATTGCCTGCGCATTGGTAAAGTGCATTTGGAACACGTGCCCCCCAGTTTCTAAATCGAAACCAATCGACAATGGGTTTTTGAAATTACTATTTGAATTTCGATTTAAGTGAACTCCGTAATCTACATTTACGCTCCAACGAGATGTTAACTTGTATCGTCCTCCCATTCCCAAAGCAAACTGATTGTTATCTTCATCAGAAAACTCAGTTGTTCCGTCTTCCTGAATATTGAAACTCCTTGTTGCCAAATTTTCATGAACAAAGGTAGGAGCCAATAAGAGAGAAAGTTTCTTAGATACTTTTCGAGAAATCAATACTTGTGTAGTGTAATTTAACCGATCGCTAAATTCGAGTCTTGGAAGTAAATCCTTGTCTAATGCAGTATTAATAGTTACCAGGTTATAACCAACCAAAGTCACTGGAAAACCATCTTCTACCTGATTTAGCAATCGGTATTTTGCATGTACTCCATATTTTTGCTGAAGGGAACTTCGGGCGACTCCTATATTGAGCCATTCGTTCACTCCGTAGATAAATTTAAGCTGGGTAACGGCATTATCCAAACCAAAAAAATCGTCTATTCCATTCTTTACAGTACCAAATCGATGAGAAACTACAAAGAAAAGGTCTTTGCTACTTGCCAACTTTGTAGATTCGAAATTGACGACTTTAAGTCCTTTAAAGGCTGCAATAACCGTTTTATCTTCCTCAATCCCACTTTCCAATTCATCTAGAAGGTCATCTTGAGCAGATAGAATAAGCGGAAATAGGAAGAATAGTAGTGCAAATTTTTTCATTATTTTTTGGTTAGAGTTGATTGATCCATTTTAACTAATTCGAAAAGGTCGTCATAGCCAATACATCTCCCTTTGATGGACACCTGATCATCTATTTTAACGCTGGGTAATTCTCCGTCAAAACTACACTGGATCATGTCTTCTAATGTAATGGTATTTCCTTCTATTCCAGTCACGATCCCGTAGACAGATACTGTTTTATTTAAAACTTCTTCCGTTTTATTTCTTTTGAAAAACATTTTCAATTTGAAAGCGTCTACCTCCATAACAGCGACTTCCGTTTCAATATTTCGATGGGCCTTGTAGAGGTGCTTGTACCCTGAATACGCACCTACTACAAGTACCAAAGTCACTATCAGTAATATAATTTTCTTTTTCATAGAATTATTGTGATAGTGAATAATTCGCCGATACATTAACCTCGTCGGCGATTTTCTTACTTACGATTCCTGGTATTTTGATATCAAAATCTTCAGGTTTTAAGATAAAATTGCTTTGTAATTCAATTTCGTTATTAGTCTTTTTTAGTTTTACTATGGTTTCAATTGGTTTTGTAACGCCATGCATAGTAATAGTACCTTTCATTGTAAAATCTGAAAAAGTATCTTTTAAATCGTTTACATTAAAGTTTACGAGTTTTCCCTTGCAAACCGCCTTTGGAAAATCTGAAGACTCCATATAATTTTCGTTAAAGTGTTCTTCCATTAGGGCTACTTTGAAGCGAAATCCCTTCACTAGGGCAAGTGATGCGAAAGCACCTGTTTCGGTGTTTAAAATTGCACTAACACTATTGTTGGTCGCTTTTACTTCCTCAAAGGAAGGTACCGAAGCTTCAAAAACTAGATTTCCTGTTTTAGTGCTCCATTTAGACTGTGCATTGGTAACTGCAACCAAACCAACACATAGTAATAAGATGAAAAATGTTTTGTTCATGATAGTCAAATTTAATTTTCAAGAAGACCATCGTCTTCCCATTGGTTAATAAGGTCTATGGTAGTTTGTGGTAATCTAGGTCCTCCTAGTGGCATCAAACCGCTTTCTCCCTCAGCTCTACTGATGCGATCTAGTAAACCGCGGTTTAAGACAGCATTTTCCACATTGATAAAACTAACAAGAGGCATCGGAGCTCCGTTTTGTGGCGGATTAGAGTGACATTGTGTGCAATTATTATTAAACACTTGTTTAACGTCTTCATAAGTGATTAACTCGGGGCCTGGATCCTCATCCACTAGTTCAACCACATCATCCAAAGTATTGGAACTACAACTTGCAAGGAGCGCAAGAACTGCTAATAAAAAGGGAAAACGTAACTTCATATAGGATGATTTGATTAGCTATTTAAATCTGTTGTATTTTCTTTAACACTTATAAAACAACCATAAATCTTTTTTCCCTACCGTTAAACAAAAAAAAAATCAGAAACAATAAGTAAATTTCAGGTTACTTCAAAATAACACTCTGTAAATCAGCACTATATTAATAAAAAATTACATTATAAAAAAACAGAATCTCCGTGTCGTTGTGTTTAACATTTATTATATTTTTCTAAACATAACCTTTTCTTGACTAAAATCATATGCCTCGTTTAACCATGAGGTCATTTTTAACCAGTCTGAGGCGGGATAATTTCTCTTCGCGTATGTTTTAGTGGTTCTATATTTTAAAATTCCATCTTCAATGGTAGCAACGGCTACAAATCTGCCAGTGTCATTCACTGTATTTCGTTGTAGTTTGTCAAGGCCAACCACTTCGTAACCATCTGGAATGGTAATATTTACTTCATAGTTGAAGGTTTTAGCATGGTCCAGATAGATTCCCTTGGTACGCACAAGTTCTTCTTCCTTTAGTTGTACCTGTCCACCTATGAACTTTCCAACCTCGACAAGAAAGTTTGGGCCGGCTTTTTTTACAAACTCGTTAGAAATTGTAAAATGGTCCCCTATTGTGAGTGGGTCCTTAGAATAACGTCCCGTATTCACTAACTCATAACTGTAGTCTTCTATCTCAACATCATAGCCTGCACCTACATTTTCCTTGATCTTTTCTTCCTTTTTTTCTCTAAAAGATGCATAAAAAGCCTCCATTTTAGACTGGGCTTCTGCATCCGATTTATTTTGACGCTTCTTGCAGTGGTAAAAGTGTTTGGTCTCAAATCTATTAAATTCTTCGTCTAAATAATCCACAAAAACCAATCGGTCGTCAATTTCGTCATTCTTAAAATGCCCTGTATAACTTTGCACTCTATCAACTATAATTTTTTTAAAATTATCTTCAAACGCTATATTAACTACTTCAGACGAACTGTTTTCGGAAGCAGCCGTAACTGGAAGTACATCGAAGGATACATCTTCAATTTTTCTATTCTTAACAATATTCAATTGATACACTTTAGTTCCTTCTAGGTTCTTCGGAAAAAAATCTGCCTGTACATGCGGAGAAAGACTAAATAGATACAGAGGTTCATCAAAATTAAATCGAAGTCCGTAAGAAACATTGGATCGTAGTAAAAGATCATCGATAGGACCGTTGTAATCTTCGGTCGCAACTATAATATCAAAATCAATCTCTAGCCGTTTGGCCAAACCAGCGAAATAATTAACAAAGGTATCTTCATCCAAAATAACATACTCCGAGTCGCAAAGCTCTGGGTAATACCTAACTTCATTATCACGGGCAATTACTAATTCGATAAAACGATTATAACTTTTGTGTCTTACATAATACAAGGCCTCTTCGATCTGCTTACGCTTATCGGTTATTCCTTTGTCCTCCAGGTAATTTACCACATCTCTCACCTTACTTCCTTTTGAAGTATTAAACCTGTTTCCGTAATATTCAATGATTTCTTCGTTGGTTACTTTCGTCTTACGTTCTGCATCGTCCTCAGACAAGAATACTTTTGCACCTAACTGATTTCGAAATTTCAGCGCAAAAGTCACCTGAAATTTAAGGGCCGGTAGTTCTGTTAAAGGATAAAACCATCTTGGAAATTCACTCTTATCCAAATCTGACGCCTCTAATACATATCGTTTGGTCGATTTTCTGTCGGTCTCCTCCTCCTTGATTTTTGGGGCTCCGTTGTACGATTCCATATTCAGAAAGTAATCGTTTTCTACCTCTACAGCCACTCTACTATATACAATAGGGTAATCGCTGCTTAGAACACGTTCTACTGGAGGATAAATATGTGTTCCAGAAAAACTACGTAAATAATCATCTTCATATACATATAGATCTACTATATCTCCTACCTCCAAATTGGGTATGGCAATCTTATTCTCGTCGTCTTGTGCAACTGTTTCGGCATCTATATCAACAATAATCTCTTCTCCATCCAACTTTAGGATCTTAATTCCAACGGTAGTTTCATCTTTAGAAAAATTCACGAATCCAGCACCTACCTTACTATTTTTTTCAAAACTATATTCTGAAAAATCCTCAACTGCCGATTTGTCTAATAATTTAACACGCTGATGAAAATAAGATGGATTATACATCTTTTTTCCATTATTGGTAAACTTATAATACTCGTCACGGTATAAAATAACGGCACTTTCTCCCAACCACTTTTCGGGTACTTCTACAATGTTCTTCTGGTTATCCTCGGTTCCCCAGAATTGTTTTTGAAGTTCCAGTTCTTCCTTCGACTGGGCTGTTGCCACATTTGAACAAATTAATAGCGAAACTGCTAAAAAGATATATTTAAGCATAAAATTGGATTAGTTATTGGTTAGCGTAATTTGCTGATTAAGGTTTTCTTTTAATCGGGCAAAGGTGGTATTCCAAAGATCGAATTCGTCTTTACTTATAGTTCGTTTGATAAAATCGATTTCATTTTTGTAGCTAATAGTATGGTCTTTCTGAGCATATTTCACATTTACCTGAACAATATCATTTGAAATTGAAAGGTCTGATGGCAATTCAATCTTTTTATAATTCTCTGGTATTTTCACCACTACTTCCGTAATTATTTTTTCCTGAAAATCATGATTAAATGGCGTTTTCCTATCCTTGAACTCTGCATCCGCAAATCTTTTGATTGGATCTATGTCCAAATAGAGTGTACCATCAAATTCTGTAACTGCGTTATTAATAGACGCTGTATATTCAATCGTCAAGTCGTTTTCTCTGTCCTCTTCATCAAAAGGAGCAATCTCTGTGATCAAATAATTACTATTTCCGCCTGCGAGAAATTTGTTCAATAAGCTTATCTTATCGTCTTTTCCGAAGGAATTGTAGACATTTTGAATAGCGACTCTAGTTTCTCCACTAAAGATTCTTTTGATATTTCCCTTTAAGGATTCTCCTTCCAATTGAAGTGCATAAACTGCCTTGTCTATATTACGATTAACATTTTCCGAAGGAACGGTTAGGATTTCAAAATTATCTTTATCCTGCATAAGTGCCTGTTTATTCTGGATACGTGTTGCATACTCTCCGTAACGGCTATATTTTTCGGTCCCATCCAGAAAAACAGTTTCTCCGTCCAACACGACAGAACAGATCATATGATTATCCACAGATAATGATGGAATAGAATAATCGTAAGCCAATCTATCTGTTCCAATCCAGACCAACCTTGCATCAAACCCAGCCATTTCCAGCATACTCTTGGTTAAAATCGCCATTCCTTTACAATCTCCATAGCGCTTGGTGAAAACATTCTGCGGGCTATCGGGTTTAAATCCTGCTATCCCATCTTCAAAAGCAACGTAGCGAATATTGTCTTGAACCCAGTAAAAGATTTTTTCTATCTTTTCTTTATTAGACGAAGCACCGCTAATTAATTCATTTACTTTTTCAGAAAAAACAGAAGTATCAACTACAACACTTTTAGCTAAACCATTATACCATTTATACAAATCCTTTACATCACTAAAAAGAGGTTTTTGTTCATCTTTCGTCTTAAAAGACTTTGCGATAAATAATACATGTGGATAAATGTGAGATGGGCCGAGACTATTTACTTCCTGCACTCTGGATTCCATATCCTCAAAAGCATACGTAATAACAGTTTCATCTTTGTTAGTTTCGACTTCCTTTTTAATGTTAAACCCAAGAATATTGAACTCTTTTAGCTCTAGCTCTAACCAAGAAGGTATTTCTATTTTCACAGATCCGTTTACAACTGGGTACTGATCTACGAAATATTGACTCGTAAAATACTTAATATCGAAATACTTCTTTTTAGCAATCACCTGACACTTATAGGCCTTGACTGGCAAAGAGATATTGGCGTATTTAACTCTATAATCTGTGTGAAAAAGATCGGCACTACTCATGTACTCGTCTTTTAAATAAGTACTTATTTCTCGTCCGTTCTTGTCTCTCAAGGTAATATCCTCTACCCTAGACTCTGAGTCGTAAAACACTGGAAACTGTATTCTTGAGCTCGAACTAATATTGATAAAGTCGACCACCTCCTCAATAGAAACTTCAACTTTTCCTGAAGTTCTATTTTTATTAAAGGAAACGTTGATGTCCTTATTAAGAATCACCACGTCCTGATCGTTGAAAGTGGCTTTTAGTTCTTTAGCAAGTTCTAATTCTACTTCGGTAGGCTTCGTTTTTCTCTGCGCATTAACGGTTACTGTCAATGACAGAAAAACGAGGATCATAAAAAATTTCGGCATACGTAAACTTGGACGCGATCAATGGTATTATTTACTTAGATACATTTTTCTTCGCGAGTACAATTCATAAAATTCGTCGTCCTTTAAGCTATCTATGAAAAGGATACTCTCTCCGGTGCTCTTCATCTCAGGTCCCAATTGTTTGTTGACATTCGGAAACTTACTAAAACTAAACACTGGCTGTTTAATAGCATATCCTTCTAATTTCGGTTTGAAGTCAAAATCTGTTACTTTCTTCTCACCAAGCATCACTTTAGCTGCATAGTTTACATAGGGTTCCCCATAAGCTTTTGCTATAAACGGAACCGTACGAGATGCTCTTGGATTTGCTTCGATAATATATACCTTATCATCTTTAATTGCAAATTGTATGTTTATGAGTCCCACTGTATTAAGCGCAAGTGCTATTTTCTTGGTATGATCCTTAATTTGCTGCATTACAAACTCACCTAAGTTAAATGGTGGCAAGGTAGCGTTAGAATCTCCAGAGTGAACTCCACATGGCTCTATATGCTCCATGATACCTATGATATAGACATTTTCTCCATCACAGATAGCATCGGCTTCTGCCTCAATAGCTCCGTCTAGATAATGATCCAAGAGTAACTTGTTGTTAGGAATCTTTCGAAGTAAGTCCACCACATGATGTTCTAATTCCTGCTTGTTGATCACAATTTTCATCCCCTGACCACCCAGAACATAGGACGGGCGAATAAGAAGTGGAAAATCCAATTGATCTGAAAGAGCCAATGCCTCATCGGTTGTTTGGGCTACTCCAAATTCTGGATATGGAATATTAAGTTCTTTTAAAATATTTGAGAAACTACCTCTGTCTTCTGCAAGATCGAGTGCTTGGAAGCTAGTTCCCATAATCTTAATACCGTAGCGTTCTAGTTTTTCGGCCAACTTTAATGCAGTTTGCCCCCCCAACTGAACAATAACACCTTCGGGCTTTTCGTGTCTAATTATGTCGTAAATATGCTCCCAAAAAACAGGCTCGAAGTAAAGCTTATCTGCTACATCAAAATCGGTCGAGACCGTTTCAGGATTACAATTAATCATGATAGTTTCGTAACCACACTCGGCAGCGGCTAAAACACCGTGCACACAGCAATAATCAAATTCGATTCCCTGTCCAATACGGTTTGGTCCTGAACCTAGAACTATTATTTTCTTCTTATCGGTAACAACACTGTCGTTTTCTGCATATACTTTTCCATCTGCCGTTTCCATTTCATTTTCGAAAGTGGAATAGTAATATGGAGTTTGTGCTTTAAATTCGGCTGCACAGGTATCCACTAGTTTATAAACACGCTGTATATTTAGTTCGTCTCTTTTATTATAGACTTGGCTCTCTAAACATTTAAGCATGTGTGCAATTTGTCTATCGCCATATCCTTTTTGTTTTGCTTCGAGTAGAAGTTCTCTTGGAAGGGTTTCTAATGTGTGAGCTGAAATTTCCTTTTCCAACATATAAAGCTCTTCGTATTGCTTCAGATACCACATGTCTATTCTTGTGATCTCGTGAATACGACTTAACGGAATTCCTAACTGGATTGCATCATAAATTACAAAAACTCGATCCCAGCTAGCATTCTTTAATTTGTCTAAAATCTGTTCGTAATCCTTGTAACTTTTACCGTCGGCTCCTAGTCCGTTGCGCTTAATTTCTAACGATTGAGTTGCTTTGTGAAGTGCCTCCTGAAAAGACCTTCCTATTCCCATTACCTCTCCTACCGCTTTCATTTGAAGACCTAGCGTTCGGTCTGAACCTTCAAATTTGTCGAAATTCCATCTTGGTATTTTTACAATTACATAATCCAAGGTAGGCTCAAACAAGGCTGAAGTTGATTTCGTGATCTGATTTTGAAGTTCATCTAAATGGTATCCAATAGCCAGTTTAGCTGCAACTTTAGCAATTGGATAACCGGTCGCTTTCGATGCAAGCGCAGAAGATCTTGACACACGCGGATTAATTTCAATTGCGATAATATCTTCTTTTTCATCTGGGCTTACTGCGAATTGTACATTACAACCTCCAGCAAAATCACCAATACTGCGCATCATATGGATAGCCATATCACGCATACGTTGATAAGTAGCGTCACTAAGAGTCATGGCGGGTGCAACTGTTATCGAATCTCCAGTATGAATCCCCATAGGGTCCATATTTTCAATAGCACATATAATAACTACATTGTCATTCGCATCTCGTAAAAGCTCTAATTCGTATTCCTTCCATCCCATCATTGCCTTGTCTATCATCACCTCATGTATAGGAGAAATTTCAAGACCTCTAGTCAATAACTCATCAAAATCTTCTGCTTTGTAAACGATAGAAGCGCCAGCACCTCCGAGGGTGTAGGAAGCTCTAATTACCAATGGAAAACCAAATTCCTGCGCTATCTCTTTTCCTTTTAGGTAAGAAGTAGCAGTTGCTTGTGGAGCCATTGCCACTCCAATTTCTTCCATTAAGCTTCTAAATTGTTCTCGATCTTCTGTAATATTAATAGCGTCAATGTCCACACCAATAATCTCCACATTAAAATCTGTCCAAATTCCTTTCTCATCTGCCTCAATACAAAGGTTAAGAGCCGTTTGTCCACCCATAGTTGGTAAAACAGCATCAATTTGTGGATGCTCTTTTAGAATTTTCACCAAAGACTTGGTGGTAAGTGGAAGCAAGTAAATATGATCGGCCATCGATGGGTCGGTCATAATAGTTGCAGGATTGGAGTTAATTAAAATAGTTTCTATTCCGTCCTCTCTTAAAGAACGCAACGCTTGCGATCCAGAATAATCAAATTCACAGGCCTGTCCAATAACGATAGGTCCTGAACCAATAATTAAAATAGATTTTAGGTGATTTTGTTTTGGCATTTCTCAAGTACTTTTTACGGTTGTGAAATTACGACGCATTAGGGTATAAAAAAAAGGTGTTGCTTTAAAAAACAACACCTTTTATGTATGAGTTATCAACATTATTTCTTGTGACGTGCTTCAGAAGATACAGAAAGTTTTTTTCTTCCCTTCGCTCGACGGGCGGCAAGTACCTTGCGTCCATTTACAGAAGCCATACGCTCTCTAAATCCGTGCTTATTTCTTCTTTTTCTCTTTGATGGCTGAAATGTTCTCTTGCTCATTTTATATTACTTTATCTTCTGAAAAATCTGTTCTATTGCTTTCATGGAGCGGCACTCCAAAAGTCGGGTGCAAATATACAATGATTTTTTAGTTTCCCAACTTGAAAAGTAAAATTTTTTTTGAATGTTTTTAGTACCTTTGACACCCCATTAAAAAACGGAATTCATGTTCAACAAAAATATAAAATTAATCCTTGCTACTTTAACAATAGGAACCGCTGTCTGGCAGTTCATAGATGGCAATATAGGAAACGGTATAATGTTTATCATAATTGCCATCATGTTCGTTGTTCTTTATTTTAAGAATGAAATGATACTTCTAGCTTTTTTGCAGCTCCGAAAGCAGAATTTTGCTGGTGCGAAATCATGGTTAGACAAAATACCCAACCCTGAAAGCGCTTTGGTGCCTAAGCAACAAGGATATTACAACTACCTAAACGGCCTTATGGTTTCCCAAACTAATATGAATGAGGCAGAGAAGCATTTCAAAAAGGCTGAAAAGTTAGGCTTATCCATGGATGCCGATATGGCAATGGTCAAACTAAATCTTGCTGGAATAGCCATGACCAAAAGCAGAAAACGAGAGGCAGAACTCTTATTGACAGAAGCAAAGAAACTTGACAAGCACAATATGCTGGATGATCAAATTAAGACAATGAAACAGCAAATGAAACGCGCCAGCGCTCCTAGACAACAATATGGTGGAGGGAGAAGTGCACGAAGAAAGGGCCGTTAAACATTTTGTAGGAATAAATAGCAATTCCTACAACTATTTTTTGCATTTCAACGATAATTTAAATCAGTTCATCTAAAAAACAGTTGTTAGTTATAAAGCTTTTCTACCTTTGCGCACAACTAATTAAAATATATGGGTAAACTTTTACTTCTATTTTTCTTTCTTATCACCTTTACCGTTCAATCACAGCAGATTGAGCCTAGAGATCTATTTTCTCAAGCCATTGGAAAGAACATACGCAAATACCGAAGAGAAGCGAAGCGCGCCTATATCTATAAAGACGAAGCTCGCGCCCAATTTCTGTTCGACTCTCTAGTGACGAAAGTTGCTAACGGGAAATACCTGGATAATTTCAAAATTAGAAAATCCAGCGGAAGAAGAACTAACTTATATAAATTCGAAAAACCAATTTATCTAGTTACTTATGCTACCTGGTGCGTTCCTGGTAAAGGCGAAATTCCAGCGCTTAGTGACGTAGCAGACAAACACCACAAAGAAATTGACTTTGTGGTACTTTTCTGGGGATCAAAGAAAAAAGTAAAAAAATTACGGAGACAGTTTGGTCGTAACATACACGTACTTTATGTGGATGAGAAAGAAAACCGAAGCGACTTTACCATTCGTACAATGAAGCATAGCCTAGGATTCCCAACCTCATTTTTTGTAGATGAAGACAAAAAGATATTAGATATTCGACGCAATTTTATGCACCATTATTTGGAAGAATACTCCACTTCTTATAATGCAAACTATCAAAGCTTCATGAGCGGAGTGTCTCTACTTAAAAGAGGCGAAGTAGAAAAGGACATATAACCCGATCTATTTTCCGAAGAACATCTTGACCGCCGCAATTAAAAGAATTACTGCAAAAATTCGTTTCAAAGTAGTCTGATTAATACTAACCGCGAACTTTGATCCTATAAAACCACCCACCACAAAGGTAAGAGCAATGATAAGGGCAAACTTCCAGTTAATTGGGCTACCGCCTGTATGGTACGTATAAGCCGCTAAAAACGTTACAGGCACTGCCAAAACAGCCAAACTGGTTCCTTGGGCTGTATGTTGGTCAAAACCTAAAAGCATTACCATCAGAGGAATCATGATTACTCCTCCTCCTACCCCCATAAAACCACTTAATATTCCAGCCGACAAGCCTATGATTATAAGAGAGATAACAATTTTGATGGTCATATGTATGCAATAAATTAATGGTTTGTAATTGGATCAAAGATTATTGACCTGAAGTATCGTAATAACCCTGCTTAGGAATCTCAATTAAATATTCTTTCCCAGACGAATTCTTTAGATAATCATCTCGGAGCCAAGGGTTGTGTATTTTTAATATCTTGTAATTGATCCCAAAACGCTTTGCAAATAAAGCGAAATCGGTCACCGCGGTATCCACCGCTACTTTATAGGTTGGAACTGCCGTGTAAAGATCTTTTTCCTCATAGTTAAAACCGTATTTCTTCGGATTGCTAATGATCTCTTTAAACGCCAATATTCTAAACACGTATCTACTTGTTTCAGCATTTAGCAGGACATCGTAGTAATTATCTACCTTTTGACGCTCTAACTGCTTATTAATTCCCGCATTTCCAGCATTATAAGCACTTGCAGCCGTAGTCCAGCTACCAAAACGCTTTTTGGATTTTTTTAAATACTCTGCAGCTACCTTGGTAGACAATTCAAGGTTGTATCGCTCATCTACGTAGTCATTTATTTCCAAACCATATTCCCTTCCAGTACCTTTCATAAATTGCCAAAATCCAGCTGCACCCGCGCTCGATTTTACATTATCTAAACCACTCTCGGCGATAGCTAAATACTTAAAATCGTTTGGTAGTCCATATTGCTCCAACATAGGCTCTATAATTGGAAAATACTTATTGGCCCGCTTCATCATTATAAGCATATTGGATTGCCAATATGTATTGACCAATAATTCTCGATCGAATCGCTCTCTAATATCCGGATCATTCAATGGTACTGGCTCACCTGCAAAGTCCAAACTTTCAGGTAATTCTAGGGCATATACATTATACTCGCCCGGCTCTTTTACCTGTTGTTGTTCCGCAGCAGCCTTATTTTCAATGTTAGAAACTGCTTCTTGGCGGTCCTGTACTGCATCCGTACACAACCATCCAACTCCTAAAAGCACAGTACCTAGTCCAATTTTAGATAAAATATTCATAATTCAATAATTTTCAATAAAGATAAAAAATAAAAAAGCTTCATCACGTCTTATCAGCAATAGTTTCCAACAGCTTACTAACCTTACTCCCTTTGTTGAGGATCATAACGTGCGTACCACCTTCAATTAAAATGGGTTGATCAATATTCTTTATAGGAAATACAATATCACCATTTCCGTGTATATGATGCACCTGTGGGTCTGCCGCTTCCCGATCCCAACATACCATTTGCTTTATTGCCCAGTCTAAATAACCTTTATCTCGAACCGATAAGTATTCTTGATACAGTTTAAGACGTTTCAAACTTTTTGGACCAATTGCCAAACGAGTAAGATCATCAACACTTAAGGCCCAACCCGTTGGCAGCACTTTATAAACACCTGTCTTTCTAACCAATTTTAATCGTTTTGGAAGCTCGTGCTTGGTTTTTACACTAGAGACAATTACCAAAGCTCGAAGTTCTAGAAAGTTGGCCATCTCCTGCACCATCACTCCTCCAAATGAAACGCCCACTAAAACAGCTTGCTTCTCAACCACTCCCACTGCCATACGCTGGGCATAAGCGGCCATAGGCTCATTCTTAATCGGTAAAAGCCATTCTAAAATATGTATTTCAAAGCGATTTTTTGGTAAAGCAATATTTTTGAAAATTTCTTTTCCAGCAGCAAGTCCTGGAACGAAATAAACATGGATTCTTTCAGTGGTCATAAGGCTTTAACGAACGAATTCAGCGATGGCGGCTGTATTTTTTGTAACTTTGTAAACAAAGATAAAATTCTTACCCCGCTTTAACTAGTCTAATGAAGAAGATTTTACACCCCGCAGCAAGCAGAGGCGCCGCTAATTACGGCTGGCTTCAGGCTCGCTATTCGTTTAGCTTCGCTAATTACTTCGATCCCAACAGATTACAGTTTGGGGCGTTGCGTGTACTAAACGATGACGTAATTGCTCCTTCAATGGGTTTTGGCACCCATCCGCATAAAAACATGGAAATTGTTACGATCCCACAATTTGGAGCTGTAAAGCATCAAGATTCTATAGGGAATGAAGGAATTGTCCCAGCAGGAGACATACAGGTGATGAGCGCGGGAAGTGGAGTCGAACACAGTGAAGTGAACGCAAGTTCTAACGAAGAACTCAAGCTTTTTCAAATTTGGTTACTTCCAGATACCGAAAATGTGACTCCTCGCTACGATCAAAAGAAAATAGCCGACATAATTCGTCCAAATGCCTTCTGTACAGTGATAAAGCCCAAAGAGGCCGCTATTGAGAATGAGCTATGGATCCATCAAAAAGCCTATTTCAATATTGGCGAATTTCAAGAAAAAACAACCACCACTTACAACATTCAACAGAAAGGAAATGGTATTTATTTACTAGTCATAAACGGCACCGTTCTTGTTGATAACGAAACAATTAGCACCAGAGATGCCATAGGCATTTGGGACGTCCCAACGATTTCAATGACCATAGCACAGGACAGTCGCGTATTGCTAATTGAAGTACCAATGAATTAATTGAAAAACAGATCCCTATGATTGAAGATGTTGAAATTACAGACAATGAATTCTTAAGACAATTCGAACTTGAGATTGGAGACAACATGGCCCGTATTGAATACGCGCTGCAAGACCGGAAAATTTTCCTTACCAAATACGAAATGCCCGAAGATCTGGAAGAACAAGGTTTTAGAGAAATTTTTATTAAAGCAGTTTTTAAAGAAGTAGAAGATAGGGGCATTAGTCTGGTTCCTACCAGTCCAGAAATTGCTGGGTTTATGAGGAAAAATCGAAGAAAATACAAGAACTTATTACCTGTAGGCATTAGTATTTAATGTCTTTGGGCGTATGCCACTTTCTTACTCCTTTGGTCGCAATCAAGCGGCAACGGGCTTTCACTGCTCGCTTCCGCCTGAGGCGGAGAGCTCAAACAGACCGTTCAATCCCTTACGCAAATCTGTTATTCTAGCTTCTTATTAGACTAAGGTGTTTACAAATTCTATTCTAACCGTGCCGTCCTCATCAATTTTGGTCAATATAACTTCGTGCAAAGTGTTAACCAATTCAGGATTCCAATGTGTTTTTACTTTCACATAATTCTCTGTGAATCCATGAATAAAACCCTCTTTGTTCTCACCTTCAAAAAGAACAGTACGCACAGAACCTAATTGGCTTTCATAAAATGCTCTTCGTTTTTTCACAGAGAGCCCTCTCAACATCTTACTTCGTTTACTTCTAACATTTTTTGGCACTACTCCGCCCATTTCGGCCGCGGGTGTATTATCTCTTTCGGAATAAGTGAACACATGCAAATAAGAAATATCTAACTCCATCAAGAAATTATATGTTTCAAGGAATATTTCATCTGTTTCACCAGGAAAACCTACAATTACATCTACGCCAATACAAGCATGAGGCATCACCTCTCTAATTTTTGCTACGCGCTCTACATAAAGATCACTCATATACCTGCGACGCATCAATTTTAAAATCGCATCACTACCACTTTGCAGAGGAATGTGAAAATGGGGCACAAAGCTTTTAGAAGAGGAAACAAATTGAATGGTCTCGTTCTTTAAAAGATTAGGCTCAATAGAAGAAATTCGAAGTCGTTCTATCCCTGGCACCTCATCCAATGCTTCACACAATTCAAAAAATGTATGTTCGTGCTTTTTATTGCCAAACTCTCCTTTCCCGTAGTCACCAATATTAACTCCAGTTAATACAATTTCCTTGATTCCTTTTGCTGAAATCTCGGCTGCATTATCTAATACGTTTTGAAGTGTATCGCTTCGAGAAATTCCTCTTGCCAAAGGAATAGTACAGTAGGTACATTTATAATCGCATCCGTCTTGCACTTTTAAAAACGCTCTAGTGCGGTCTCCAATAGAATAGGAACCTACATAAAAATCTGCATCTTCAATCTCACAGGAATGAATCTCGCCAACCCCATTCATACGTTCCGGTCGGTTCAACAGTTCATTAATATATGCCGTAATCTTAAACTTCTCGGTAGCGCCTAAAACTAAATCCACTCCATTAACATCTGCCAGTTCCTGAGGCTTTAATTGGGCATAACATCCAATAGCAGCAACAAAAGCTTCAGGATTTGCTTTTTGCGCTTGTTTTACGATCGTTTTAAATCGTTTATCGGCATTCTCGGTAACACTACAGGTATTGATCACATACACATCTGCTTTCTCCTTAAAGTCCACACGATCAAACCCTTCCGAAGAAAAACCACGAGCAATCGTAGAAGTCTCAGAAAAATTGAGCTTACAGCCAAGAGTGTAAAAAGCGACTTTTTTGGAAAGGTTCATTATTGTACTTTAGCAAACGGCTGCAAATATACAAGTATTATTGAAGATATTCGCTAGACACCCACGTCCTTATGTGTAGTTTATCTACCCAAAGACATTGTTATTAAACGATAATATAAAAACTGTTTTTTATGTCGAAAGCGGAACAAAGAATAAAAGAAGTTCTCAATTTTTTTCACAACTCAGATACCGTCCTAGGCTATAGAAAACTTATGGACTGCGCGATCGACACCCAAGACCTCGACATTTATAACGAAGTAATCACGCTCACAGACTGGAAAGAAAAATTCCCAGAAAACGAAATCGAACTTGTTGAAAAGTCCAAATCATTACTAGAAAAAATTCGCAAAATTCCGATACCAGAGCACCGTAACAATCATCCTATTATTGAGGCCGAAAACGTGATAAAGAGTTATGGTAAAAATCGTTTTAACCTTGGCCCCATCTCTCTATCAATTACAAAAGGACAGGTATATGGACTTGTAGGTGAGAACGGCAATGGAAAAACAACATTATTACGAGTACTTGCCAAAGAACTCGCCTGCACTTCAGGGCAACTGAGTTTTCGTTTTGACGATAACACCTATTCTAACTACGACCTGCGTACGCATTTAGTCTACATTCCGCAACGAACCAACAAATGGTACGGGAGTTTAAAAGACAACCTCAAATTTGTGCTCTCCAATTACGGGGTCCCGCCAGAAGAAAATGAAACTAGGGTTTTAATGATGATAGCTCGTTTGGGACTCTGGAACTATAAGCACCTAAAATGGAGTGAACTATCTTCTGGATACAAAATGAGATTCGAACTCGCTAGAACCCTTTTGCGAAAGCCAGAGTTACTACTTCTCGATGAACCACTAGCAAATTTAGATATACTCTCTCAACAGGTAATTCTTGAGGATTTAAAATCTATCTGCAGTTCTATCAATAATCCTATTGCACTCATTTTAAGTTCACAACAACTCTACGAAGTTGAAAAAGTTTCAGATAAGGTAATTTATCTAAAAAACGGAAAACACCTACAAGAAAATACGCACGAAACTACTTCAAACCGCAGTAACAATCCGTTAATCATTGAAATTGATTGCAATTGTGACAGAGAAGAATTGAATAGGATTTTGAAACCCTTACAATTAGAAAAGCTCATTTTTAACGGCGGTGTTTTTATTGCATCTTTCAGAAGCGAAACGCCTTATTATTCTGTTCTCAAAACCCTGGGCGAAAACGAAGTGGAAGTGACTTACACTCGAAATATCACAAATTCATCCAGGAGATTTTTTGTATCCTAACGCTACACGTCCATGAAAAAATTGATCAGAACCATTAACACCCGTTTACTCGAAAAACATCCTATTATTTGGAATACTCGATTGCTATGGATGATTTTAATATCTATTTTCATTCACCTATGCTTTTTTACAGTTGGCTTTAGCTCGGTGTCTAATGCAGAACTTTTTCATAAACGTGGAGCAGACAGACTGTTTTTCAACAATGGAGGCGTCTTTTTCGGAATACTAATCTCCATCTTACTCCTCGTAGTATGGTTGTTCTATTTATTCAAAAACAACTCTTTTAAAAGTTATTACCCAACAAGCAGACTGCAATTATTTAAGCAGTTTATTTGCTACTTAGTAATTATTTTAAGTGCTACTGCATTCTATTACTCTTATATGGCAGGAGTTAAGTTTGGCGTAAGCCAAACCTACAAAGACGAACAAATCGCCAAAGAGATTGCTTTGACCAATAAGGCCGCGATTTTCTTTTCGCATAACTTGCAAGACTACACTCCATCAAAAATTCGCTACCCCAAATTCTTCGACTCCTTGTATTGTGAGGACAACGAGCAATTTATAGATACCTCGAAATCATATTTTACTTCTTTGGGTGTCGATTATCAATTCTATAGTCTTAAAACCAAAACCTATAAGTATAGCCAAACCTATAGAGATAGTATTTTTGCTAACCATGTTGGCTCTACACAGCTAGACTCGTCGATGGTATATTACTTCAAAGACACCGTGGTTGATGTATCCAAACACCTTATCACCAAAAATCCATCGTACTATAATTTTTCTCATGTCTTTTTTTCAGAAGAAAACGAATATGGAATTAACTACTACGACAATGGCTCGTATCTTGAAGAAACCTACTACGAAGATTCTAACGAGTATGACGATTTTACAGAAAAGAGACATCTTCTGCATCTCCAGAACAAACAGGGCTATGAACTGTTGAAAAGAAATAACCCTACAGAAATAAAACAGATCTTATCAGATTTCTTAAGAATTGCAGACACGCATCAAATTTCCTATAACTTGGATGTAAACACCTGGTTCGATATTATATACCAGCCAGATAAATTTGAAGTTACAGGACTCATTAGAAGGTTAAAAAAGGACTCTAAAATAAACTCACGTGTCTATGAAACAGGCATGGAATTGACTCCCTTTCAATCACATGCAAAAGCCATACAAACCAACTACCATATAGAGACGAACAAACTCTACAATACGTATGAGAATATTTATGAAATCAAGGACAAGAAAATTTTCGACGAAACCCTTCATGCGTTCTTGTGGATTGCTTTTACACTCGCCTGCTTTATTTTTGCATTTAGAGTCAGCGGACTCAAAACGTTGCTTTTTTCTATTATTGGTTTTGGAGTATTATGGATTATCATAGCTCTTATTGGAACCTTATTTTCTTTTTTAAACACAAATGGACCTGAGCAAATTGACCTTTTTATTGAATACCTATGCCTCGCAATAGGAACCGCTGTTCTGATAGTCCCCTTATTCTTTTTAGACAAGGTAAAGAAGGTAGTATCGGGTGTATTCTTGAACATCTCTATTTGGGGATTTGTATTGTATGTATTTCTAATATTACTTATAATTGATACACACCAAAATTATAATTGTTTCAACGAACCAGGCGTTTGGGTGCAAGGGGCTGAAGAGTGTTTCAGGATTCTACATTACCTTGAAGAAAACTTA
Organism: uncultured Flavobacteriaceae bacterium; assembly: GCA_947495135.1. Taxonomy (GTDB): domain Bacteria; phylum Bacteroidota; class Bacteroidia; order Flavobacteriales; family Flavobacteriaceae; genus Aureisphaera. The sequence goes on along the minus strand of CANLXN010000001.1, from coordinate 96,624 downwards.
AGCTACTTACTTTTTGCCGTAGGTTTAATTTTTATTTATTTATATTCTGGTATCATAAAAAAATGGAAAGCCTTACCCGAAAATTAACATTCATCGCCGTCTCATGCACTGCAGCTTGCCTTGCGTTTTTCTTTACATCTTGCAAGGAAGAAGCGGAGCAAACCTCTAAAGACCACCTCGTCTTTCGATACAACGAACACAGTAATGTCGCTTCGCTGGACCCAGCTTTCGCTCGAAATCCACAAACTATTTGGCCTTCCAATCAATTATTTAACGGATTGGTACAACTGGATGATTCTCTTAACATTCAGCCAGATATTGCTAAAGACTGGGAGATCAACGATTCTACATCCACCTACACCTTCTATTTAAGAAATGACGTCTATTTTCATCGAAATAGTGTTTTCGGTGTAGATGGTACGCGAACCGTGAAGGCATCCGACTTTCAGTATAGTTTTGACCGCCTCACCGATCCTAAAGTTGCGTCGCCCGGCAGCTGGGTACTAAGTAATGTTGAATCGTACAAGGCGGTAGACGACACCACCTTTGTAGTACAATTAAAACAACCTTTCCCAGCCTTTTTGGGCTTGCTATCCATGAGGTATTGTTCGGTAGTGCCGAAAGAAGCCGTAGAGCACTATGGAAATGAATGGCGACGAAACCCTGTAGGAACAGGACCATTTCAGTATAAAATGTGGGAAGAAAACATAAAGCTCATTTTCAGAAAAAATCCACTGTATTTTGAGAAAGACGAAAATGGAACCCCACTCCCCTATCTCGAAGCAGTTTCCATCACTTTTTTACCCGATAAGCAGAGTGAGTTTCTTCAGTTTGCGCAAGGAAAAATCGATTTCATGTCGGGTTTAGACAACAGTTATAAAGATGAAATTCTTACCACCAAAGGGCAGCTCAAAGAAAAATACCAAGATCGCGTAAAACTCCTTACTACTCCTTATTTGAATACCGAGTACCTAGGTTTTTTTATGGGAGCAGAAACACCCGAGATCCAATCCAACCTACTTAGAAAGGCAGTAAACTATGGTTTTGACCGTAAAAAGATGGTCACCTATCTTCGTAACGGACTGGGAATACCAGCCATTCACGGGTTTATTCCAAAAGGGCTTCCTGGTTTTGCTGAAATTGAAGGCTATTCTTACCAACCCGAAATAGCACGGTCCCTCATAGAACAGTACAAACTAGAAACGGGAGATCCCAATCCTGAAATCGTTATTGGAACCAATAGCCAATACTTGGATATTTGCGAGTACATCCAGCGCGAATTAGAAAAACTGGGCATCAAGGTTACTATAGATGTAATGCCGCCATCCACGCTTAGACAAAAGAAAAGCAGTGGCGAGTTAGATATTTTTAGGGCGAGCTGGGTTGCAGATTATCCCGATGCTGAAAATTATCTATCCCTATTTTACAGTCTTAATTTTACTCCTAATGGACCTAACTACACCCATTACAAAAGTGAATTAATGGACAGTTTGTACGAACAATCCTTATCGATTGTCCATATCGACGACCGTAAAAACCTCTACACCAAAATGGATTCCTTAATAGTGGCAGACGCGCCTGTGATTCCTCTCTACTATGATATGGCAATTCGTTTCGTGAGTAAAAAAGTAAATGGTTTAGGGATCAATCCTCAAAACTTCCTGTTTTTGAAGCGGGTTAAGAAAGAAAAATAACCGTTACTACTACTTCTAAACCTTTCGGATACTGCGTTCCCAAACCAAAAAGCGTAACGTTTTCTTACAGTTTCTCGACTAATAGAACAAACACACCCCTATGAGCAGTATTCAAGGCATGAATAATAGTATCAACAACAACCGAAAGCTAAAGGGGGAGCGAAGGAAGTTATACGATAAAGACAGAAAATATTCAGGCATATACGGTAAAATGCATGACCACAAGAAAATGTCTAGCTATGAATTTGATGTGTTTAAAAGAGAACAATCGGAGAAGAGAAAAATCGATCGCAAACGCCAAATAATGATAAGAGTGTTCATTGTGATTATCACTATCGCCATTGTAGCCTTAGTCTTAAACTCATGGCAATTAATAAATGTAGACTTTTTTAGATTTCAGGAAGCACATTAATTTCTAACGTCTGGGCGGAGCACAATTTTGGTGATAAGTTACACCTTCTAATCTCGTCTAAACTTAGCCGTCTCTTCAAATACATGCTCTAAGATTTTTTCATCGACTTCGGTAAACTCTAGTTTTCTGCGCTGCATCACAATCTTAGCCACCTCAAAAGCCTTGGTTGTTTTATAGGTAGTAACTCCTCCGCTTCCTCCCCAACTAAAGCTAGGCACAAAATTACGTGGAAAGCCACTTCCGAAGATATTCGAACTAACTCCAACTACGGTTCCAGTGTTGAACATCGTATTAATCGCACATTTACTATGATCTCCTATCATAAGACCACAGAACTGAAGTCCAGTTCTAGCGAATCCTTCTGTCTCATAATCCCACAGACGCACTTCCGCATAGTTATTCTTTAAATTCGAGGTATTGGAATCTGCCCCCAAATTACACCATTCACCCATTACTGTATTACCAATAAAACCATCATGGCCTTTATTAGAAAACCCAAAAATAACCGAATTACTAACTTCACCTCCTACTTTGCTATGAGGACCAATAGTAGTCCCGCCATAGATTTTGGCACCCATTTTAACCGTTGCATACTCACATAAAGCGAAAGGACCTCTAATCATAGATCCTTCCATAATCTCGGCGTCTTTTCCAATATAGATAGGACCATCGGTTGCATTTAGTGAACACAAAGGAAGTTTTGCTCCTTCTTCAATAAAAATAGCTTCTTTGTTGAAAGCTACGGTCATTTCTGGAATAGGCTGGGAATCTCTCCCCCGAGTTATCAAGTTGAAATCTCGTTCGATGGCTTCTGGGTTCTTTGAAAAAATATCCCAGGTGTGCTCTATACGCAATACGTCGCCATACGTATATTGAACAATATCGAACGTATCAAAATCAACGTCCTGTCCTTCAACAGTAAAAAACGCAAGTGGTTCATCTTCAAAGAAAACAGCTTGATTCTCTTTTAAGCCAGATACGATCTTGACTAAATTTTCAGTGGGCAAAAAAGAAGCATTGATTAAAATGTTAGCGGCTAATTCGACCATTGGCCATTTTTCAACCAAATAATCTTCGGTAACAGTAGAAGTCGTGAAACCTAAATACTTTTCCCATTTTTCGCGTATGGTTAGAATACCAACTCGAATATCGGCTACAGGTCGGGTATAGGTAAAAGGAAGAAGTTGGTTTCGGACGGCTCCGTCGAAGAGAATATAATTCATTTGAGATGCAATTAAAAAACAAATATACAACCTATCGCAATTGAATTACTACCTACTATATAGGATTTGCGATATGGTAAGCCAAATTATAACGAAGGAAGCCTTTCAACCAAAAAAACGCCTCGACTTTATGCTTTAGAGGGTAATGAAAAAAGCCTTTCACAATGGAAAGGCTTTAATTATATGATCTGTTGTACGATTACTCTTCAGTCTTCTCTTCAGCTTTAACAGCTGGCTTCTTGAATTTAGCGTACTTGTTCTTGAACTTGTCAATACGTCCTGCAGTATCAATTAGTTTAGATTTTCCAGTGTAGAACGGGTGAGAAGTTCTTGAGATTTCCAATTTCACTAGAGGATACTCAACTCCATCAACTTCTAAAGTCTCTTTAGTATTCGCTGTAGACTTTGTTAAAAATACTTCGTCGTTAGACATATCTTTAAATGCTACTATTCTATAATTCTCTGGGTGTATACCGTTTCTCATCGTCTTAATATTATGTACTTCTCAAATTGAGTGTGCAAATTTAATGATTAATTACAAATCTGCAATATTTATTTTTCTTTTTTCTGAAATGTTTTTGCAATACCAATCATTCTATTTAGCTCCCATGGATCACCAGGCCTTTACTCTTGCCAAATAAACGAATAAACAAATGAACACATCAACAAATCTGTAACATTTTATTACATTTGTTAACTAACCTTTCGAACCTGTCCGATGGCAAGATCGGACTACAAAACCAAAAAAATATGGACAATCAAAAAGCATCTGTTAAAAAGATCGCAATTACTTACGGACTTCTCCTAGCTGCCGGAACTATTGCCGTTTCTGTAGTAGTATATATCTTAGATATGCACATGGAGCAACATTGGTGGCAATCTGTTCTCAACTTCGGAATTATGGTTGTTGCGATTGTACTAGGATTAAAAGCATTTAGAACAGAGAACGGTGGATTTATGTCTTTCGTAGAATCACTAAAAACTGGACTGGCAATTTCTGTGATTGCAGGAATCGTTGGTGCCATATTTACATACCTCTTTGTAACGGTTATCGAACCAGATTTTGTAGCTAAAATAATGGAAGTTACCCAAGACAACATGTTGGAACAAAACCCTAACATGACGCAAGAGCAAGTAGATAGTGCCATGGCCATTACAGAAAAATTTATGAGTCCCGGAGTTATGGTTTTATTTAGCATTATAGGTACATTGTTTTTTGGCTTTATAATTTCCCTTATTTCTGGATTAATCTTGAAAAAGGATAGACAAGGGCTATAAACCATGAATTTATCCATCATCATTCCTCTACTTAACGAGGAAGAATCTTTAAAAGAATTACACCATTGGATTGCACAAGTGATGCAGTCCAATGGTTTTTTATATGAAATACTCTTTATTGATGATGGTAGCACCGATACCTCTTGGAAAGTGATCCAAGAACTATCAAAGCAAGATGCAAATGTAAAGGGAATTCGCTTTTTAAATAACTTCGGAAAATCGCAAGCCTTGCATGCCGGATTTGCAAAAGCCATAGGCGATGTAGTAATCACTATGGATGCCGACTTACAGGACAATCCCGACGAAATCCCAGAACTCTATAAAATGATTGTTGAAGACGATTTCGACTTGGTTTCTGGATGGAAAAAGAAACGTTACGATCCTGTACTTGGAAAAAATCTTCCTTCAAAACTCTTCAATTTCGCTGCTCGTAAAACGTCTAAAGTAAAACTACATGATTTCAACTGCGGTCTAAAGGCATATAAAAATGAGGTAGTTAAAAATATCCAAGTAACTGGAGAAATGCATCGCTATATCCCTGTACTAGCAAAGTCTGCAGGCTTTAATCGCATTGGAGAAAAAGTTGTACAACACCAAGCACGAAAATACGGAACCACTAAATTTGGTATGGAGCGTTTTGTGCGCGGCTTCCTCGACCTCATTACCATTTCTTTTTTGTCGCGTTTTGGAAAAAGGCCCATGCACCTGTTTGGAACCTGGGGAGCACTTATGTTGTTTGTAGGATTTGGCTTCGCACTCTATCTCGGAATTGATAAACTTTTCATTCACCCAGAAGGCAGGCTTATAACGCAGCGCCCTCAATTTTTTATCGCACTTACGGCAATGATCCTGGGAAGTCAGTTTTTTATTGCTGGGTTTTTAGGTGAATTAATTCTTCGCACTAGAAAAGACCACAAAAATTATATTGTTCGCGAGGAAATTTAAATCCTAGAACCTTTTCAGAAGAGAAGAATACAGCAAACTTCTTCCAATAGATTTCCCACAAAATGAATGCTTATCGCTACATCTCCACACGGTACTGTTGAAGATACTGTCCTAATAAGTCTTCTAATGTTTAAAACCGAAAAGTTTATTCATATAATATTGTAACTTTATCAGTAAGTTTCAGTCTAATCAAAAAACTTTCCCATAAACGTTATGTTCGGACTCTTTAGAGAAAATGTACGCATCGCCCTTGGATCCATACGGGCTCAGTTACTCAAAACCATTTTAACGATTGTTATCATTAGTCTTGGCATCATGGCACTGGTAGGAACATTAAGTGGCGTAGATGCTATGGAAAAGAATTTTGGAGGAAATTTCGACACCATGGGATCCAATACCTTCAATATACAGCAATATGCATTCGATATCCAGCGCAATAATGGAAGTGAACGCGAAAAGATTAATCCAGTCATTTCCTTTAATAATATTCGGGAATTTGTAGAAAAATACGAATACCCTAGAAGTCAGACCTCCATATCGTTTAGATGTACTTCCAATGCAGAAGTGAAATACGGAAGTGAAAAAACAGATCCTGAAGCGCAGGTGTATGGTGCAAATGAGCATTACTTAGCCAATACCGGTAGTAAAATTGAAGTAGGTCGTGGATTTACCGTTTTCGATATAGAAAACAACTCCAAGGTTTGCATTATTGGGTCCGATTTCTACGAGAATCTATTTGAAAACGACAACCCAATTGGAGCCACCATAAGTGTTCGAGGTGTTAAGTTTAAAGTAATTGGCGTCTTAGAATCTAAAGGATCTTCTTTTGGAAACAATCAAGATCTGAAAGTGGTTATACCTATACAAGTGGCTAGAGGCATTTATACAGCACCTAACATTAATTACACCATAAGTGTTCGAGTTGATGACAGTGAGATGATCGCAGGCGCTCAAGATGAGGCCACACGTGTTTTTAGAAATGTTCGAAAGTTACAGCCAATGGAGGAAAATAACTTCGGGTTTCAACGAAGCGACGATTTATTAAGCATTATTGGCGAAGTTTCTGGGGTGCTTAGAATTAGTGCTTGGATTATTAGTATCATCACCATCCTTGGATCTTCTATAGCACTAATGAATATTATGTTAGTGACCGTTTCTCAGCGCACGAGGGAAATAGGTGTGAGAAAGGCTATTGGCGCTAAGAGCTCCACCATTTCCACTCAATTCTTTATGGAGGCTATTGTGATTGGTCAATTTGGTTGTGCTTTGGGAATTGTATTGGGAATCTTAGTAGGTTTTGGAATGGCAAAATTCTTTGAACAAACGTTTACAATACCTTGGACTGCTATGTTTTGGGCCGTTATAATGAGCTTTATCGTGGCGCTAATATCTGGTATATATCCTGCAGCAAAAGCGGCAAGACTAGATGCTATTGAAAGCTTGAGGTACGAGTAGTTTTATTTAATAGTAAAGTAGCAGAACTTTGGCAAAGTTGGCTGAAGGTTAATCCATCTAACTATCTACTTTATACTTCCTAGGCACTTAATACTATTCTCTAAACTTTGCCAAAGTTGTTCTAATCTTCTAGCATTTCCGAAAAGTGCTTGTATAATCTACCATCGGTAATCTCGGCTCCTTGTTGTATTAAGTCAAAAACATCTTTATTCTTTTCTTCGGAATACGCTTTAGTAGCGGTAAACAATTCAACACTATCCGACGAGAAGTTTTCCTGAAGCCATTGAAAACCAACTTCTGTTGTAATATCGACAGCGAGATCACTCACCTTTATTGCTAGTAGTCTCATTTCGGATGAAGCTAATTCAAATAGAAATAATTGTTGAGCAGAACTATTTTGCAAATAGTTGGCTTTACTAAGCGCCCCTTCCCAGATAAGATCGCTAAAAACATCGAGCTCCTGCTCTGCCACCTCTGGCTGTGTTTCCTTGATTTTTTTCCATTCATCACCAGTAATGGACTGCGTTGCCAAAAAATTGATGAATTCTTGATGTAATTCTTCAAATTGCTCCTTGGTAAGTCTCGTATACTTCATTTTAATAGATTTGAGATGTAAGATGTAAAATTTGCTAAAAATAAAAAACCATCCGCCTAAGACGAATGGTTTTCTAAAAAGTTAGTTCAACTAACTCTAAAATATTTAATTACTTCGCTTCTGCTACAACGTCGAAGGAGAAATCTGAAATTACGCTTCTGTGGAAACGAATTTTAGCATCGTACTTCCCAGTTCTCTTAATGATACCTCCTGCGATAGTAATATATTTTTTCTCTAAAGAAACTCCTTCTTTAGCCAAGGCTTCTGCCAAGTCTGCATTTGAAACTGAACCAAAAAGCTTATCACCTTCACCAGTTTTTGCAGTAATCTTAATTTCTAGACCGCTTAATTTATTCGCTTCAATTTGAGCGTCATCAACGATCTTCTTTTCTTTGTATGCACGTTGCTTTAACGTCTCTGCTAATACTTTTTTAGCAGAAGGCGTAGCTAAGACAGCGTGTCCTTGTGGGATCAAGAAGTTTCTTCCGTATCCGTTTTTCACATTCACTAAATCGTCTGCGAAACCAAGATTTTCAACGTCTTTCTTTAATATAATTTCCATATCCTATCTGCTTTTTATTTTAACATATCCGCTACGTATGGCATTAAAGCCAAGTGACGAGCTCTTTTTACAGCTACTGCAACCTTACGTTGGTACTTTAAAGAAGTTCCTGTAAGACGACGAGGTAACAGTTTACCTTGCTCATTTACAAACTTCAATAAGAAATCTGGGTCTTTGTAGTCGATGTATTTAATTCCTGACTTTTTAAAACGACAGTATTTTTTCGCTTTATTAGTCTCTATGTTTAATGGAGTAAGATATCTGATCTCTCCATCTTTTTTTCCTTTTGCTTGTTGTTGTAAAGTTGCCATAATTACGCTTTTTGTTTGTTATTACGAGCTCTTCTTCTTTCAGCCCATGAAATTGCATGCTTATCAAGACTTACCGTAAGGTAACGCATAATACGTTCGTCTCTTCTAAACTCTACTTCAAGATCGTTGATGGCTTGCCCATCTACAGTGTACTCAAACAAATGGTAAAAACCACTCTTTTTGTGTTGAATTGCGTAGGCTAATTTTTTTAGCCCCCAATCCTCTTTTGATATCATCTTAGCACCTTTAGAAACAAGAATATCTTCATATTTCTTAACTGTTTCCTTTATCTGTTCTTCAGATAAAACGGGATTTAAGATGAAAACAGTTTCGTAATGATTCATAAAAAATCGATTAAATTGATTAAAATAAAACTCCGGCACTTTGCCAAGAGCGTGCAAAAATACTACTTTAATTTTAATATTCAAACCCCTGCTATAGAATTACTTTTTTACCAAAGTCATGGATTAAGTGTGCGATTTTTTCGTTAAAAGTTAAAAATAGTTGCCGTTCATCGATTTTTTTATTAATATTGTTATTAAATTAAACTAAACGACGTGGACAAACCTGTATTAAAGTGCGCAATAGTAGACGACTCGACCCTGCAACGCCTATCTATTGTTAAGTTAATCGAAAATCATCCTTCCCTAGACCTTGTTGCCGAATACAACAATGCTATAGAAGCGAAAATGGGTCTTGCTACAACCGAAATAGATTTAATTTTTCTAGATATTGAAATGCCCATACTTTCGGGCTTCGATCTTTTAGATGATCTTACCAATAAACCGCAAATTATATTTGTTACTGGAAAGACTAAATACGCATTCAAGGCATTTGATTATGATGCCGTAGATTATTTGCGCAAGCCTATTTCAAAAGAGCGTTTCCTAAATGCTGTTCACAAGGCGATCATCAACTTCAAAATGAAGAACGAAGATGGTTTTGATGATGAAGATTTCATTTTTGTAAAAAGTAATCTTAAAAAGCGTAAAGTATTTCTGAACGAACTTCGCTACATCGAAGCCCTAGGAGATTACGTAAAACTAGTTACCGAACACGATGCGTTGGTGGTTCTTTCTACCATGAAAGCATTCGAATCTTTATTACCAAAAGAACGCTTCTTAAGGATTCATAAATCTTATATCGTCAATCTCGATAAAGTAGAACGTTACAATAGTAAGGTAATCGAATTAGACAATGAGCAACTTCCGTTAAGTAGAAACAGAAAAGCCGACCTTGTTGAAGCGCTTGCGGCGTCTATGCGTAACTAGTAGTTATCCACATCAATTGTTAATTTTACTCTTGCAAACTCTTTTTGTGAGGAGAACCTTTGTTGGGCCTTCTGTATAAACAACTTTGTTTTTTGCAGAGACTGTTGTTTGGGTATTTTCACCAGAATGTTCGAAATAAACTCATTCCTTATTCGACCCACTGGCGGGCTAACGGGCCCCAACACATTTCCCTTTAATTGTAATTGCAACACTTCTCCAAACCAAATGGAAGCCTTTTGCATAGTCATAAAATTACGATGTTTAAAGGTTATTTTTATGGTTCTGTAATGTGGCGGATACTTATATTGATAACGTTCCTCTACCTGTTCGGCATACATCCCGCTATAGTCGTTCACGCTAACCTGTTTTAGTATCTGATGATAAGGGTTATAGGTTTGAATAATTACTTTGCCTCGCTTCTCAGTTCGCCCCGCCCTTCCCGCTACTTGTTGTAACAGTTGATAACTGCGCTCATGTGCTCTAAAATCTGGAAAATTCAATAAATTATCCGCATTCATTACCCCAACCAAACTAACACTTCTAAAGTCCAACCCTTTTGCCAGCATTTGAGTACCTACTAAAATGTCTATCTCCTCATTTTCCATGCGGTCGATTAGTTTTGCGTAGGCGTGTTTCCCCCGTGTTGTATCTTGATCCATGCGGGCGACCGATTTGTTTGGAAAGAGTTCATTTAGTTCATTCTCAATTTGCTCCGTACCAAACCCTTTTGTGTCCATGGTTTCGCTTCCACAGGCTAGACAAGCAACTAGCATCGCCATAGTGTAACCACAATAGTGACAACGCAATTCATTTTTATATTGATGATACGTTAAGCTCACATCACAATTAGGACATTGAGGCGCAACACCACAAGTAGTGCACTCCACAACAGGTGAAAATCCCCTTCTATTTTGAAATAAAATGACCTGTTCCTTATTAGCTAAAGCCTCATTTATCTCCTCTAATAAACGATCACTAAAATGGCCTGTCATTAATCTGCGCTTCGACTTATCCTTTATATCAACCAACTCAATTTCTGGCATTTGCACATTTCCGAAGCGCTCCTTAAGATGAACCAAACCGTATTTGCCATTTTGAGCGTTAAAATAGGTTTCCAAAGAAGGTGTTGCCGAACCTAGCATTACTTTCGCCCTATGTAAATTAGCAAGCACTACAACACTATCCCTGGCATGATACCTTGGAGAAGGACTGTATTGCTTAAAAGACGGCTCGTGTTCTTCATCAACAATTACAAGACCCAAGTCATGAAAAGGTAAAAACAAGGAAGAACGAGCTCCAATAACAATTTGGGCTTTTGCCTTTCGATGAAGCACATTATTCCAAACTTCAACGCGTTCGTTTAGAGTGTACTTCGAATGGTATACTGAAATTTTCTCCCCAAAATACTCCTGCAACCTTGATATAAGTTGAGTGGTTAGTGCAATTTCTGGAAGCATATAAAGTATTTGTCTTCCCGAAACGAGCATTTCCTCCATAAGCCTAACGTAAACTTCGGTTTTACCGCTGGATGTAACACCGTGTAATAAAGTAATATCTTTTGTTTTGTAGGTTTCCTTTATTTCTAGCAATGCTTCTTCTTGAGCTTTGCTTAGTTTTTTTATTTCTGAAGAATGATCTCCCGCATATTCTACCCTATCTTTTTGAATAAAATATTCTTCTAAAATTCCCTTATCGATCAATGTTTTTAAAACCGAAGCAGTGGTGCCAGATTTTTTCTGAAGCTCCAAAGAATCGACATTTTTTTCGGAAGTGGATAACATAAAAAGATTCATCAACACCTCTTTCTGTTTAGGCGCCCTAGACATGGAGTCTAGTAATTTCCGAAGAGATTCTTCGTCTGCATATGGAGAAGAAAGTTTGACATAGCGCTTTAGCTTGGGCTTATACTGCTCAAATACCTCTTCCTGCACTTCTACCACTCCTTTTTCCAGCAAATTCTGAATTACTGCCACCACATTTTTTCTATCCAAAATAGATCGCACATCGTTTATATGAAGGGAAGACTGATTTCCTAGGGCCTCGTACAGAACAAACTCATCGTCTGTAAATGTACTTTCGTCTGGTGCACTATTCTTTACTTTGGTAATGATGGTTTCGCTTTCCAATAAAAAAGCACTTGGTAAGGCGGCTCTTATTACTTCACCAAGGGTACACATATAATAGCCAGCGATCCATTCCCAATGTTTGAGTTGCGTTTCAGTAATTAAAGGCGTTTCATCCAGAATTTGATCTATAGATTTCGTCTCGTAGGTAGATGGATCGTTTTGATGGATACCATAAACAATCGCCGTAAATATTTTAGACTTGCCAAAAGGCACGGCCACCCTCATTCCTGGTTTCAGGAAATAAGCCTCATCCTTATTTACGTTATACGTAAACGTCTGCTTAAGCGGAATAGGCAATATGACATCTATGAAAAACAAATTATGAGCGCTAATTTATAAGAATTTAAGTTGGACTGATAGTTGATAAGTAAAATATCTCAATGGTTACAATTGCCACCTTATTCGATACTTACTGATCTTGACAAACATTCAGATCACGGGACTAAATTAAAAAAGGCTGCTCGATAATGAAGCAGCCTTTCTTTTAATTTATAAACAAATTATGGATTTACTCTATACCAATATTGAGTCCTGCCCAATAAAGCGAAGCCAATGTAACCGCGTACTTTTAGCTTATCGTCTTCTTCAAGCGTGATATAGCATTTATATAGCTTTCCGTTCTCAGGATCTAGTATTTTTCCTCCACTATATTCATCTCCATCTTTCTCTAAACCTTTGATGAACTCTAATCCAAGAATAGGTTTCCCTTTATCTTTTCCTGTACACTCGTCGCAAGTAGGGTTTTTAGGTGCTTTAGGGTCAAGAATCTCAGAAACTTTTCCATAAACCTTGCCTTTTACCTCATAAATTTCAACAATCGATTTCACTTCTCCAGTGATGTCGTCTACCGTTTTCCACTTTCCAAAGACGTCCTGAGCATTTACAGAGACTCCCATTACAAGTAAAATTAGGGTACTTAAAAAGAGTTTGGGATAGATCATATAAGAATAAGTCAATTAAACAATTATTTACCTAGTAATCCCTTCTTCAACTTAGAGTCTGCTGGGTCTTTTCCTAACCATATTCCGAATAAAGCTTTTTTAAAGGCCATTCCTTTCACGGTTCCAAGTTCTTTTCCTCCTTTGTATACCACTACCCCTTTACCAGATTGGTAAGTAATGTCGAAAATATTATTTTCGACAATCTCGTCACTAAAGAAACCAATAAATTCTTTGATCTCCGAAGACAATGAAGAAGTATTCCCTCCCATTGAAGCGTCAAATCCATCTAGAACCGCTTCACTCATTGCTTCGCTAGACACAAAACCAGAAGTGATATGGAGTTTGATAGCCATGTTCTCATCGGCGTTAATAATGGCATTTGCATCACTCGATTTCTTATTCATGTACAAACCGGCAGAATATAATTTTAACACCATCGCCTTCTTACGAATCCCCGCTCCATTGAGAGCTAATTCTTCACCTCCAAAATTGACAGTATTGGGTAAAGTCACTGCTCCTACCTCGGTCTGGGCGGTTGCAACATTAAGACTTAGTACGGCAACAAAAGCTAATAATAAATTTTTCATAAGTAGTTATTTAAGTTTGATTTTAAAGTTTATCCGGAAAATTACCGGGATTAATTATTGAATTATCTTTTAAACGTTGCAGGGAAATATTTAATTCGAATCCCAGCAATAACAAGTTTGAATTGATCCAAATATAAAACATCATAATTAAAAGGGCACCAATTGATCCATATAACTCGTTGTAGTTACTAAAATTATCAATATAAATACCAAACAAATAGGTGGTTAACACAAATAGTAAAGTAGTCATTAACGCTCCTATCGAAAAGAATCGTGAAGCCCTTCCTTCTTTTGTTCCAAAATAATACAATGTCGCCACTATGATGTAAATTAATATAAATGAAACTATAAATTGCAGGGCATTGATCCAAAAAACATCATCGCTAATATAGCTACCTCCCTTTAATTCACTGATGGCATATTCACCATACAGTATCACTCCTACCGTTATTAACAACAACAATGCCAAAAGAATAGAAACACCTAAAGCAATAAAATACTGTCTAAAAAAATTTCTATTGATCCTAACATGAACCGAGTATTCAAAGGCACTAAATATTGAATTTACTCCATTCGCAGCAAGGAACAAGGTTAATAGTAGCGTAAAAGATAGTAAACTGTCCCTCGGGTTAAGTGCGATATCCTGCACCACTGGATAAAAGAAATCTTTTGTTTGCGCAGGGAGATACTTCAGAATAAATATAAGAAAGCGCTCCTGAAAATTAGCGATGGGAATTTTCGGGACTAAGTTCAAGATGAATAAAAGAAAAGGAAATAATGCAATAAAAAAGCTGTAAGCGACTGAACTGGCCCTAGACGAAAATGTCCCCTCTATGATCCCCGCAATATAAATTTCAAGTAAATGATATAATGAGAGTCCGTTAAATCCAGGTAGAATAATAAGCTTCAGCAATTTCACCAGTGTTCTTACCACTGGAATGCTTAGTAACTTCTCTTCTATCGCAGAACTCATTAAACTGCCTTTAAACTAAGATCTAGATTATAAACAGAATGTGTAAGTGCTCCACTCGAAATATAGTCTACTCCGCACTCGGCATATTTACGAACAGTTTCCAAAGTTATTCCACCACTGGACTCGGTGAGACATTTATCTCCAATTAATTGAACTGCCGTTCTTGTGTCTTCATAATTGAAATTATCAATTAAAATACGATAAACACCCTCATTTTGCAGAATCTCCTTGATCTCATCCAAGCTTCTAGCTTCCACAATAATTTTCAAATCCATGTTTCCCTCCACTAAATATTGCTTGGTTTTATCAATAGCTTTGGTAATACCTCCGCAAAAATCGATATGGTTGTCTTTAAGCATGATCATATCGTACAAAGCAAATCGATGATTTTCTCCTCCTCCTATCTTCACTGCCCATTTCTCTAATGCACGAATTCCTGGTGTTGTTTTTCGGGTATCTAAGATCTTCGTACCCGTTCCTTCCAGTAATTTCACATATTCATTGGTTTTAGTAGCGATTGCACTCATTCGCTGCATAGCATTTAAAACAAGGCGTTCCGCTTTCAGAATAGATTGGGAACTTCCTTCTACATAAAAACAAACATCTCCGTATTTCACCGCATTACCATCTTTGATCTTAATGTCCATGGTTAAACCTGGATCAACGTATTCAAAAACTTGACGCGCAAACTCCACTCCCGCAATAATTCCTTCGTCTTTCACCAATAACTTTGCCTTACCCGTAGCTTCCTCGGGAATACACGACAGCGAACTATGATCGCCATCGCCAACGTCTTCTCTTATAGCATTGGCAATTATAATATCAACCTCTTTATTGAACTTACTTTCAGAAATCATGGCTACTTATTTTTAGCTAATTTATGAAAAAGAGCGGCAGTAGGCAGTGGCAGTGGGCGGTTTTTTAGAACTCCATTACAAAAAGAATAAAAAGACCCAATCTGAAACCACCAAAAAAAGACGATGCCCTCACCTGCCCTTTCAAAAAAGACTAAAAGTGTTGCTTGTTAATCCACCAATAACTTCCCAGTCCTAGAACGACCTTCTGAAGTTATTAATCGCATTAAATACAGTCCGTTCGAAAAGCCACTAATATCAACCACCCCACTCTCGGGGATACTGCTTTCATAAACAAGAGATCCTATTGTAGAATAAATTTCTAAGCTCGCTTCTTCGTTTAAACCTGTAATAGTTATAGAAGTATCTGCAGGATTAGGGTAAAACTGAAAGGTACTATTAGAAGCGACATCTTCTGTTGAAAGAATTAGTTCGGCGTTTACTCGATTGGCCAACAACCGAAGGTACGCCGCCTGATAATAAATGGCCGGCTCGCTTATCTCCCATGAATTGTTAGGAAAACCATCATTGAAGTCCAAATAACTCTTTTGCTGAGGCTGCCCGGAAGGAGGCACTAATGTACTCACCGAAAATTGTGCATTGGGCCCACCAGAAACAAACCCGGGCGCAGGACCAATGGGAGAAGTAATCGCATTATCGTAGTCGGTACCATCATAAAACCAACTATGGTAAATCTCATTTACACTCCTATCTGCTCCATACGCATACATATTAGACAAATAGACCATACCAAGAGGATTTACGCCATGGAAATAATGAATTGTTTCATCTATATAAGCTTCAAAATTAGCATTTGAACCAGGAACCAAATTAGATTGAATGGCAAGTCTATTTAAATTTCCGTAGTTGGCCTTGGGCATGTTCGACCCCCAATGATACGACCAATCTGGGATATGAGCTCGGTACAAATCGGCTGTAGAGAGACCAAAAAACTGATCGTAGTTGTTGGTTATCATATCTGAAAAAGAGTTTTCAATAAGTGCTACTGTCGAATTTGTGGAGTTGCTAAGCGTTGTGTAATTAATTAAGGCATCATTAACTTCTGCAAAATAAGGCCCCCAGAAACCGGTGCTTATCTGCTCTAAATAAATAACATTCCCAGTTATATAATCGTTGTAACTGCTATCGCCTGTGAGTTCAAATAGATAGACTGCTGCCATTAAAAACTGCGCCTTTTGAGAATCGGCATCCAGATCTGCATCTCCTGCAACAATGCTACCATCGTCACAATCGGTTTCCAAAGTATTCGTATCAATAAAGGATTTGCTGTAATTGTAGGCTGTAATTGCTGTTTCCTGTAGCTCACTGGCATACGATTCAAACTCGAAAAACCCTCCAAAAACCTTGGCTGCATGACTAAAAATTCCGGCAATCGCAATGGAAGCAGAAGAACAAGTTGGACCATAAAAACGCTGATCGGTATTGGCACTGGGTGGTGAACTTGTGTTTTCCGAATAGTTTTGACTCCCCATTTTTATATGCGTACTTCCGTCTGGATTGGTCATTTTCATTAACCAATCTAACTCCCATTTAATCTCGTCGATAAGATCTGGAATATTGTTTCCAGACTCGGGTATATTCCAATCGTCTCCAAACGCCTGCGGATTTTCTTCATAAGCTGAAAGCAGATTATGAAGGGTCTTGTTGGTGAATGTGACATATTTATTATAATCTCCCGCATCGAACCAACCACCAGACAAATCTTTTTCTAAGGACGCATTGCTGGGGTCTTCAATAAATCTCACATTAAAATCCTGAAGGGGGTTATCAAAATTTTGTCCGTCATCCCATCCTTGAGCGAAAGGCTCCTCTTTTGGAAAATTACAGCGATTATAAAAGAAAGCACGACCAGCCGTTTTTAGTACATCGTTATAAATTCCGTCACCTATTGAAAAAGATCCAGAACGCTCATCGTTGGAAGCATCAAAGACGTAATAATCTCCAGGCGCTGTAACCGAAGAAAAGTCAAACCACCAACCGCTATCACCAGATTGCGAGTGTATGGCTCCTCCAGACCAAGTCTGAGGGGCGGCACTTAATACAACTGCGTCGTTTGACGCATTTCTGAGCTCCATAATTGCGGGTGGTGAATAACTTAGACTGTTATTGTATCCAATTTCAGGGTTACTCAATACAGCTACTTTATTTGATGCGGATGCGTAGCCAAATTGATCGACATGAATAAACTGACTAATGTCTTGGGCAAAAATAGAAAAGGGGATGGCAAGGAAAGCCAGTGGGGATAATAGCTTTTTCATAGGATAGTAATTTTTATCCTAAAGATAAGAAATAACCTTATTGGGTGACCCACTAATAGCTGATTTATAAATATTTAACATAGAATCTACCTGAAACAAGTCCTTATTAAAGAAGAATTACCTCCAAGGAATAGATCCTTAGCGACCTCATAGACCCCATCATTCTGCTAACTAGATTTCAAATCAACATCGTATATTTACGCTATGAAAATAAGCTTACTCGCCATAGGAAAAACCGACGATAAGAATCTTAATAACCTCATCGAAGAATACACCAAGCGTCTTAAGCATTATGTTCCTTTTGTTGTAGACATCATTCCAGATATTAAGAAAGCTAAAAACCTGAGCGAGGCGCAACAAAAATTATTGGAAGGACAAGAAATCCTAAAAAGGCTTGCTCCCAGCGACACACTTATTCTTTTAGATGAAAACGGAAAGACTTTCGACTCTGTAGGGTTTAGTGAATACCTTCAGAAAAAGATGAATAGCGGATTAAAAAACCTAGTCTTTGTAATTGGTGGTCCATATGGTTTTAGTGACCAAATTTATCAACGCTCTAATGGCAAAGTTTCCCTATCGCAAATGACATTTTCACATCAAATGGTTCGTTTATTTTTTATTGAACAGGTTTATCGCGCCTTTACGATCTTAAAAAATGAACCCTATCATCATAGGTAGTTGATGGTTGATGGAAAATTGAAATAAGGAGAAAAGAACAAAGTTTTCGAAGGATGAAAAACTTTGTCATTCTTCCTTCAAATACGTATATCCATCCATAACCCTACGATTATTTTACCAGAAATTTCAGATTATAACTAGCAGTTTGAGCATTTATATTTAAAAAGTATACGCCAGAGCTGAGCGAGTGCTTTAGATTTATTCGGGTGTTCGGATTTGTTATTGCAGTAGACATTAACCTTTGCCCTGAAACAGAAAACACTTCGATGTTCAAATTTCTGAAGGAAACATTCCCATCCAAAATAAGATCGATACTACCTCCTACTGGATTACGATCTAACTGAACAGCATACGAGTTATTCACTTCTCCTATACCAAGGTCTCCATCCCTAATTTCGGTTAAGGCAAATTCTGCCCCAGCTTGAGTAATTTGTGTATGCGACTCGTTTTCATCTGGAATGTGTGTATTTACAAAAGCGGAAGTATGTGTGCCTCCAATATCTGGAATAGCAAACCAGTCTGCCTCATTCTCAATAGCTAATGCACTAATTGTTGGAATAAAATTATACTCATCTTGATCAAGAGCAGCAATGAAATCGATAATTACCTGATTACCTCCTCCGTCTCCTAGGGCAGTAGAAATACTAGAAATCCCACCAGGAGCACTATCTACTCCGTCTCCAGTGGAAGGAGATTCTGCATTGGCAGTAAATAAAGCTACGGGAACACCAATTAAAAACGTTTCAACCTTAGTTACCTGCGCTGTTTGGGATGCCTCTGGCACAAAATTTAAGGTAATATCTGTCGTTATTCCTGCACCAATGTCTACGTTGGTATCTACCACCTGCATTCCAGCAGTACCAGTGGTGGCTCCTATTCCGCTTCCATTAATCATACTCACATTTCTAACGTTTGCTGGAAAGCCGAGCGCATCTAATTCGGCCTGGAACGCATCTCTAAAATTAGGTGCTCCCAATGGCAATAATAAAGCGGGATCTTGCTCAAAAGTGGAACCATTCAACAAATGTCCCAACAGGTGATCTATCAACATTTCTTTTGCCGCTGGTGAGTTGAGTACGTTAGCTACAATAGCCTGTGCATCTGCATCTCCTATTCCCTCTGCCAAATAATTAATAAGGTATTGCAAACTAATTGGAATGTTAGCCCCAAGATGTGGAGAATCGAACGAAATATATAAACGCGTTTGATGCTCGATGGAGTTCTGCTCCATATAAGCCAAGGCGTATCTAGCTATAAGTCCGCCCATACTAGGCCCTAAAACAACCAATTCTTCATTGCCTACCTTTTGGGCGTTGATTTCATTAATGAGTTCTACCAAGACCATGGCATTTCGCTGGATATAATCTGCTCCTCCATCGATATTCTTTCCATCTGTTGTGTATTGCGGAGCGTTCAATATTACTATATCGTAACCTTCATCCCTTAAAATATCCGCCATGTTATCTCCTCCAAAACTAAGGCTATTGTACAAAGCCCCAATGCTTCTAGAATCTCCTGGATCAAATCCATCTAAAACGATAATTGGATTGTCCAATACCTGATTTCCAGTATCAAAGAAGATTTCATATTCTCCTTCACCAAAATAATCCTGTGTTTCCTCATATCCCTGATAGCCTATAGTGGCAGTTATTGGAACTTGAACATTGCTTCTATTGGAAATAGGTTTTGCTTCTGGTTTTTTCTGAAAATAGCTTTGAGAAAATGACGTAAATGAAATAGATAAAAATAGTAGGAGGTAAATTGGTTTCATGGGAACTGCTTTTAATATAATTGGTGGTCTAAGGTACTAATAATTAAAATAGTTAAGCGAATGAGATTTCACTTGGGGGTCAAATTTTAGCTATCTAATAGTCTAAAAAGAAATTCTTCTTTCCGTGACATCGCTCGATTATTTCTTTAGCCTCTTGCCCCGAAATAAGCAATTTATCGATTATTGGAGTAGATTGTTCTTTCTTTCCGTTCCCATCTCTTTCCACATTCTCATATAGTAAATAAGCATTAGATGTATGTGGAAGATAAAAAATAGAGATTCTTCCAAAACGCGTCGCACGACCAGGTTTCAACTGATCAATTTTTTCAACATACGAATTTCCTTCTTGGGATAAAAACCAACGTTCGTTTGGCATACTCTGGTATTCCTGGAGTAAAGTGTACTTAGGGTACCACTTGTTATAACGCTCACTAAATGGAGCCACATGATAGTTACGCAATATTTTGAACGCAGTAGACACTACAATTCCTAATTCCATTAACCACACCGCTATCAATGCATTCCCTCTAACCATGAATCCAAAAACCTCATAGCCGCCCTCTTCGTATAAAGTCTTAAAAGCCAGTCCTAGGTCATTGAGTTGCAAAAGCATTCCTACACTGGCAAAGTAATTGGTCGCAACATACGCTCCACCTTCAAATAAAAACAACACATAACTTCCCCAAGAGAAGAACATCCCAAAAACAGCAATTAAAACACCAGAATAGAAGACGAAAGCCTGATCCCTTATTTTAGCGATCTTAGAGATCACTCGATAAAAAATTCCCATTAGTAAGCCAAAACCAATAGTGATTACAACTGCTAAATATATAATTGGATTTAAAGCACTCACAATACCGTGCAACATCGCCAATAGGAGTACCATAAGTAATCCAGCAAAAAGGCAGATAACTTTGTTAACTAAGGGAGTATTTAGATTTGGCGTGTAGTAAGTTGGCGTCATGAACGAATAGTTAAACGGCAACGAAAATAGGTGAATTTTCGGAAATGATGCCTTCGCGGCAGACAGGCCTTGTTTTCACAAAAAATTACAACAACATTCCCACTCGCTTGTTCTCCAAGAAGCTTTTTTCCTGTTTATTGGTAACCATTGCTATTGCCCGATCAATACTTTCAATGGCCTGAGGCAGACTATCTTTTAAAAGGTAGTACTCAGCCCAAGTTGCGTGCAGTAAATATGTTCTTTGACCTAGATTAGCACTTTTAAGTTCATTGAGATAATGCCTCATAAGATGTAGATCAGACTTCTGAAGACAAACCACCGCCATATTTAGCAAGTGAATAGGCATAGGTTGCAGTTGGTAAAGCTGTTCGTACCAATTCAAAATTGCTCTCCAATTGGTTTCTTCGAAGGTTGCCGCCTTGAGATGTTCTGCAGCAATTGCTGCCTCATAATGATAGGACGAAAAAGGCGCTTCCTCTACAGCTTTATTCATTGCACTATCACCCAACTTCATGAGCGGAAAATACCATTTGGATCGGTCTTGCGACTTAAGATCCAATAATTCGTTGCTTTCATCCATCTTAGTGTCTAGCCGAGCGGCATGGAAACACATCAAGGCAAATAAAGCGTAGACGGACCCAGTTCTGGTAGCTTTATTTTTAAATAAAAGTTTGCACAACCTAATTGCTTCAGAACACAGGTCTTTTCGTACGAGCATAGCTGGCTTGTTAGAATGAAAACCTTCATTAAAAATTAAGTAGAGTACTTCCATTACACTCTCCAATCTTGGTAGCAGCTCTTTCCCTTGCGGAATTTGAAACAAAATACCGGCCTTCTCAATTACCTTCCGCGACCTGCTCAAACGCTTCTTAACCGTCTCCTCCTTCATCAATAAAGCCGAGGCGATCTCTTTTATGCTAAATCCTGAAACCGTCTTCAAAGCAAAAGAAATTCGATCTCTGGAGTCCAAGTTGGGATGACAAGCCGTAAATATCATCCGTAATTGGCTGTCGTTAATTTCATCGTCTAGGAAAAGTTCATTTAATACAATTCCCTGCATTCCCGTATCTATCTGTGGGACTCTCTTTTTTTCAGCATTTAATTTTCTGAAAATATCCAATACCCTATTTTTTGCAGCTTTGGTGAGCCAGGCTTCTGGGTGTTCGGGAGGGTTGTCTTCCCAAGACAAAGTAGCTTTTACAAAAGTATCTTGAACAGCGTCCTCAATAGTTTCTAGATGAGCAAGCCCAAATATGCGCGTTAAAACAGAGACCATCTTCCCGTAATGATGCCGAAAAAGATGGTCTATATTTTTAGGCTCCATTATTGATCGAACACCATCACTTCGCGAATCTCCACTGTATTTCCTAAATCGTAATCTGGAAAATCTTGTGCAATTTCTTGTACTTGATCAAAATCTGTAGCTTCTACAATATAATAACCGCCCACAATTTCTTTTACCTCGGCAGAAGACAAATCGGTCACCGTCCTGTTTACTCCAGTCACTTTTCTAATTTGTGGCGTTAAGGCATGGCCTCCTTTCAGAATCCCAGCTTCCTCCATTTTACTTCCCCAGGCAAACCATTTACCCATTCTAGCTTGAACATCTTCTTCGGTTAGACCCAGATCTGCGTATTCAGACCCCGTGAAAATCATCATAAATTCTTTCATAATTTATTGGTTTAAATTGAACATATACCTCTAAGACGAAGCAAAAAGGATAGTAGGGGACAAAAAGGTTGTTTTGTTTTCAATAAATTTAAGAAAAAAGAAAATAGGCTTCTCTGTGTGGAGTTCTAAGTGTTCGATTTTAAGTTTTAAATTTCGGGCGTGAGTGTTATCCTTATCTGCTAAATAATACTCAAACCTCATATCTCTCATCCAAAAATCTAGATTCTAGATGTTCAGAAACTTCTTGATCCACCACAATTTCATTTTGGTCTGAGGGTAATACTTTAAAGGAAGTTCCAACAGAGTACTCTTTTGCAGAATACTCTTGTAGTGTGTAAACGCCTTAAAACCATCTTCTCCATGATAAGCTCCTATACCACTCATACCAACTCCCCCAAAGGGCATATTGCTGTTGGTAATATGCATAACGGCCTCATTCACCCCTCCACCTCCAAAGGAAATTTGATGGAGCACTTTTTTTCTGACTTTACTACTACTGGTAAAAACATAACAGGACAAAGGTCTAGGAAGGTTTTTTACCTCAGAAATAGCTTCCTCCAACGTATGGTATGATATAACGGGCAGAACTGGCCCAAAAATCTCTTCCTGCATAACCTTATCGTCAAAACTTACATTTTTTAGAAGCGTAGGTGCGATATATCTTTTCTCGGCATCTACGTCTCCTCCGTGATAGACCTTAGATGGTTCTATGAGGTCTGTAATACGTTCAAAATTACGGTTGTTAATGATCTGCGTATAATTACCGTTCTCGAACGAAAAGTGTTCTTTCTCAATTTCTTCTTTACACAGTGAAAGAAATTTAGCTTCAATCGATTTGTCAACCATCACATAATCTGGAGCAATACAGGTCTGACCCGAATTCAAGAATTTAGCCCAGATCAAGCGTTTTACAGTTATTTTGAGATTGCAATCTGCAGTAACAAAGGCTGGACTCTTCCCTCCTAACTCCAAGGTAACAGGGGTGAGGTGTTCTGCTGCCGCTTTATAAACAATCTTACCCACAGCAGTACTTCCAGTAAAGAAAATCTTATCAAACTTTTGATTCAACAACTCCGTAGTTTCGGGTATTCCTCCTTCTACTACTTTTAAGTATGCTACATTAAAGTTTTCCGAAATAATTTTGGCCATTGCAGCACTCGTTCTCGAAGGCAGCTCACTGGGTTTTAAAACTACCGTGCAGCCTGCAGCCATAGCCGCTACCATTGGCGCAAAAGATAACTGATATGGATAATTCCAAGCTCCAATAACCAAACAAACACCTAATGGCTCGGCCAAGACGTAGCTCTTTGCTGGAAAATTTAATAAGTTAGTAGAGACAGGTTTTTTTCGCGCCCATTTGTAGATACTCTTACAGGCTTGATCGATGTCATGATAGACCAACGCAATTTCACTCACAAAGGTTTCGAACTCAGATTTCTTGAAATCGGCGTAAATAGCTTCATACATCAAAGATTCGTTTGCCTTCAGAACCTTTTTCAGTTTCTTTAATTGCTGAATTCTAAAAGGAATACTATGGGTAGCCTGTGTATTAAAAAACTGGCGTTGCGATTGGACAATAGATTTCATTAGGGCTGTTACTTATATCCCCTAAAAATACCAATATTCAAACTAAAAAATGGAAGGTTTATCTAAACTTTTTATAGCTAGATCGCTTGGCGAAAAGAAACTTATAAGAATTAGTAGCGGTAAAGTCGGGCGGAATAGAGACTTCTATAATACTAGACCCCTTTCTGTAAACTTTGGTGATGTTTCCATCGGTCGTTTTTGAATCAATCAATTTGAAACTGAGATCTTTAATCTCGATTAAAAAAGTATCGTACAGAGGTTTCTTTCTAAATGAAATTTCTAAAGCATTTGCACCCTCGTCTTCAGAAAAGTAGAACGTAGCGAAGTATTCTGCTGGATCCGTAGGCTTAAAGTTGGGTCTGTCGAACACAAATTTTGCGTTTCCGTATGATTTTTTGGTCTCGTCTACTCCATCAAAGAAATCCCAATTGTTAGCAGTGAGATATTCTTCCACATCTCCTAGGTCTTTTTTACTAAGGGCTATAAGTTGATCAACTGTTACGTTCTGTGCAGAGACAGCACATGACAATAAAATGGTTAACGATACAAGTACTTTTTTTAACATTTGTTAGTTGTTTATGGTTCTTCCCGAATCGACTAAAAGTTGAGGAGCCACAATCGAGCCGCTAAGCAACAAATTTTTGTCGATTTATCAAAACATATTGACGTAAGATGCTAAACAAAGTTGATGCCAAGAATTTCTAAACTTAGGTTTTTCTCTTCCTTTTAGCTGAAATTTTCGAGTGTTAATAGGGTCTTCAGACGATTAAAATTAGTACAATAATTTTGTTCGGCGAACATTTTTTGAGTTGTGAAAATTTCCGAAGACAACAATAACACCTATTACTTCGGAAACGTACCCATCCACACACAATCTAGGAAATCGGTTGCCATGTGCAGCAACAGTCCGATTCCTATCAAACGGGTTTTCTTAAAGACCAAAAACAAGCCGTAAAAGACCATAGCTATATATGTATGAAGTGGATGGAAATTAATACTGCATCTATTGAGTTCGTATACAGGAAAGGCGAAGAGGTGATCTAAATCCACCAGCATGGTAGCCATCATGATAAGCCAAGCGAATTTCCAGTTCTTTCTAAAAAAAACAAAGGCAATGAGGCCAGGAAATAAAAAATGTAAGCTGTAATGGACTAGCTGCTGAAGCATGCACTATTCTTTGTCCTTGCCGCGGTTAAGTACGCGGTATTCTTCATAACATTCACTAATGGCGTCCAAAATTTGCAAGTCGTTTGCGGTAGTGATAAACCCTTTTGAGTAGTTGCAATTATTCAAGATCTCGTCAATATCCATGTGTTCTAACTGAAGCACCGCCATCAGTGTTTCTCGGTCAAACTTGGATTGGAGCAGATTTCGGATCTCGTCATTTTCTTTCATCTTCCGAAGCTTCCGCATCTGTTTGGGTCGCTTTCCGAAGACATTGTATAGAAAATCTGCCGGGTTAAAAATTGAACTCAGTACTTTAGAAACGGCTCCTGGCTGATTCTTTCCTCCTTCGTATCCACCACCTAATCCGGCAATGCGATAACGATAATCGTCGTAAATAGGAATTAGTTTTGCATCTACTTCCACATACCCCGTAAGTTCTACAGGACGCACTATCACTTCTTCTAACGCAATACCTAACTCCGTCATTTTAATCTTAACATCACCAAATTTAGTCCAGTCATTACTCACTTTTACACGAAGCGATTTAAAACCTAAATACGAAAAGTAAAGGGTGTCGTTTACAGCTGCTCTAATCTCAAACTCTCCTTGTTTATTGGTAGTAGTTCCCACCACCTGATTAAGGTTAACGATATTTACATTCTCCAAAGGTTTGTCTGTGTCGTCGTTTAAGACCATTCCCACAATCTTCTGCTCATCCTGAGAAAAGGAGATAAAGGGTATCGTTAAAACGAATAAAAGTAAGAGTAGATTCTTCATAGCTGCGAATTGGTCAAAATTAAACATTTAGACGTTAATATCGTGCCAAAGTTTTAAGAATGGAAGTTTTTTATTTGGGATGGACCATCTAGGACGGGCGATTTGAGGAAAAAATAATTCACTTAACAATAGATCAACGCTACACTCGTGACATAAGATTGGTAAAAGTTAGCGCTATTTCTTTCATTCAAAACAAATAAAAAAGGGTTGCTAAATAATTTAGCAGCCCTTTTTTAAATTTATGATTTAAGAAACCTCACAACTGTTAATTGTCAATTGAACAATCAACATTGAAAGTTGAAGATTTACTACCCTCTCCTACGTCTTCCACCCGTTCCACTGCCACCAGCTGGCTTAGCAGTTCCACGGCGTTTTCCCTTAAAAGGACTTCCACTTCCAGACTTACTTCCAGAACCTCCTCTGTCTCCAGACGATTTGCGATCTCTATCTCCGCGACGCTCCCCATCTTTTCTTCTTCCGCCGCCACGTCGATCTCCACCACCTTTTCTACCTCTAAATCCGCCGCCGCTTCCACCACGTCCTCTTCCGCCACCTTTGCGACCTTTATCTTTAGAAATTTCAATGTCTACGTTTCGCCCGTTTACCTCAATACCCTGAATGGCTTGTAAAACCATTTCACTGTGGCTCGCATCTGTATTAAAGAAGGAGAAGGTATCCATACTATCAACGTGGAAGACATCGTCTTTACCCAATTGAGTTAATTCGCGAATCATGTCCTTTAAGTCCTGCCAGTCTAAACCATCTTTCTTACCAATGTTCACAAAGTAGCGAACACTGTCTTTAGAATATTCCTTATCCTGTAGACTACTTCCTGGATCTATATTAAGGTCTTTCGCTTTCTTATAGTAGTTATAGAATCTTGTGAATTCAACTGAAAAGAACTTTTTGATTAAATCCTCTTTAGAGAAATCGGCCAACACCTCTTCCAACTTAGGAAGATGCACGTCGATTTCGTGATTTACATCCGTATTTTTTACTTTATTCGCTAAGTGAAATAACTGAATTTCACAAATCTCCATTCCGCCAGGCACATCCTTTTTAACGAATTTCTGCTGAATGATCTTTTCAATAGACTTGATTTTACGTACCTCGCTCTTGGATACAATTACCATAGAAATACCACTCTTCCCTGCTCGACCAGTTCTACCACTACGGTGCGTATAGGTTTCAATTTCGTCTGGTAATTGATAGTTAATTACGTGCGTGATATCGTCTACATCAATTCCACGAGCCGCTACATCTGTAGCCACCAACATCTGGATTTGACGATTTCTGAAAGATTTCATCACCAAATCGCGTTGGTTCTGACTCAAATCACCGTGTAAAGCTGCGGCGCTGTAACCATCTTCGATTAACTGCTCCGCTACTTTTTGAGTATCTCTTTTGGTTCTACAGAAAATCACCGAAAAGATTTCTGGATTGGTATCTGCCAGACGCTTTAAAGATTGGTATCGATCACGTGCGTTTACCAAATAGTATTCGTGCGATACGTTTTTGGTACTGGTATTTTTAGCTCCTACCGTCACCTCTAGTGGCTCATGCATAAACTTCCTTGCAATGGCCGAAACTTCTTTCGGCATGGTTGCACTGTACAGCCACGTGCTCTTATCTTCTGGAGAGTGTGAAAGGATCTCTGTGATATCTTCATAGAATCCCATGTTCAGCATCTCGTCTGCCTCATCGAGTACACAGTATTCAATTTTAGAGATATCGATCATGCGACGCCCAATCATATCTTTCATACGGCCCGGAGTGGCCACAATAATCTGTGCTCCTTTTTTAACTTGTTTTGCTTGATCTTGGATACTTGCCCCTCCGTAGATCGCCACTACGTTAAGTCCTTTAACGTACTTTCCGTAGTTCTTTAATTCGTTAGTGATCTGCATACACAGTTCACGTGTTGGAGAAAGTATTAAACCTTGAGTAGTTCTGCTTTCAGCATCTATTTTTTGAAGCATAGGGAAACCAAAGGCAGCTGTTTTACCAGTTCCGGTTTGCGCTAGTGCAACAAGGTCTGTATCTTGACCTAAAAGTATTGGGATTGTTTTTTCTTGGACTTCGGAAGGAGTTTCGAACCCCATATCCGTAATTGCGCGCAGAAGATTTTCTTCCAAGCCTAATTCTTGAAACTTTGACATTTAAATAATTTAATCGTTATAGTGCTGATTCTAAGACGACGACGATTAAACCCTACTGTCCTATTTCAACACATCCTCACCCTGAGGAATTTCGTGCAAATGTACTTCTTTTTTCCAAAGTAGCAATATGTTATGCGTGAATAGTAGTTTAGCGTGAAATGTTAGATTTGAGCCGCATGATAAATCTGTCAATACGCTGATTTAAAAATTACCGATCACTAATCACCTCTTAAATAGGCTAACAACAACTGAATCGCCTTTCCTCTATGGCTTATCCTTCCTTTTTCTTCGGAAGAGATCTCGGCGAAGGTTTGATCGTATCCTTTGGGTTGAAAGATAGGGTCGTAGCCAAATCCTTTTTCTCCTTTGGTTGCATGTATAATTTCTCCTTTGCAAATTCCGGTAAATAACATTTCCGAAGTATCCAACGAAAGCGCGATAACGGTCTTAAACTGAGCAGAACGGTCTTCCATCCCTTCTAAACTTTGAAGGAGCTTTTTCATATTGGCATCTGCATTGTTCTCTGGCCCAGCATAACGCGCACTGTAAACCCCAGGAGCTCCATTTAAAGCAGTTACTTCTAGCCCAGTATCGTCTGCAAAACAATTAAGATTGTAATGTTCTCGCACATAATCTGCTTTTAACTTGGCATTTCCTTCTATGGTGGGTTCCGTTTCGGGAATGTCGTCGTGGCAATTAATATCGGTTAAGCTTAATAACTCGATGTAATCTGGCACCAAGGCTTGCACCTCTTTGAATTTATTCTGATTGTGAGTTGCAAAGACTAATTTCATTTTTATAGATGTTAGATGTGAGATGTGAGATGATTTTTTCGTTTAAAAACTTCCAACCAATCACTTATTTATCTGAATGCAAAGCGATTCTATTCCCTTCACTGTCTTCGAAAAGCCCCATAAATCCATGTTCTGGAGAGATTTGTGTTTTCCCTTGAAGCACTTTGCCTCCTGCGGCCTCTATTCGGTCCAATTCTATTTGAACGTCTTCCGAAGAAAAATAAACCACAGATCCCTCATAACTTGGCACATAACTCTCCTGCTGTATAAGCGTCCCAGTTGCTCCGTAAGCTGCTCCGGCATTAGGGAACCAGCCCATTTTTGTTCCTCCAAAATCCATTACTTTGATTTCAAAATCGAACGTCTTTTCGTAAAAAACTTTTGCCCGGTCCATATTGGTTACCGGAATTTCTATCCAGCTAATTGGGTTTGTTTTCATAAATCTAAGTTTTTGTAGTTACTACTTTTGCGTTATTTCTTTTTCTCTTCATAAAATCGCTCAATAATCTCGTCTGCGCTTTTAATCGTTTTCTTGGTCCATTCCATAGTAAGTACTTGTTTTTCTTCTTCTGAAAGTTGCCAATCCACCTCACTCTGTTTCAACTTAGTGACCACCCGCTGAAGTATAATTGCTGCCGACACCGAAATATTTAAACTTTCAGTAAAACCATACATGGGAATCTTCAGAAATCCGTCGGCATTTTTTATCACTTCCTCACTCAGTCCGTCGCGCTCCGTACCAAAGAAAAAAGCCGCCTTTTGAGTTACGTCAAAGTCGTGTAATAACTGAGAATCGTTGTGTGGAGTGGTTGCGATAATTTGGTAACCTTCCTGCCTCAATTTAGTCACACAATTATCGACGTTTTTATGCCTGTAAATATCTACCCATTTCTGGGCTCCCATCGCAATCTCCCTATCCATTTTCTTACCTAAACGCTCTTCAATTACATGTAAATCCTGGATTCCAAACACATCGCAGCTGCGCATTACGGCGCTAGTGTTGTGTAACTGATAGACATCTTCGGTAACCACTGTAAAATGACGTGTGCGTTCGCTCAGCACTTTTTTAAATAAATGTTGCCTACGGTCTGTAAGAAAAGAAACGAGATGATCAAGAAGTTGCAGATCCAATGGTTCTATTTTTTGCTAAGATAAAATTAGATGTGAAATTTGCGACAAGAGACAAGCAATTTTTTGAATTTCTTCTGTGGATGACCGCTCTATTTTTTCCGTTCGCCCATTTTTCAATCGGCCATCAACCATCCATCAAACTAACATTTTTTAAATATATTAGTATCTCAATAAAACACCATGAAAATAGCAGTTCTAACGGGAGCAGGGATTAGTCAAGAAAGCGGAATCAATACTTTTAGGGACAGTGATGGTCTTTGGGAAGGGCACGATGTGATGGAGGTCGCCTCTCCTCAAGGATACAAACGGAACCCAGAATTGGTGCTCGATTTTTACAACCAAAGACGCAGGCAGCTTTTGGAGGTGGAACCTAATCTTGCTCACAAGGCATTGGCACAATTGGAAAAAGATCATGAAGTAGTTATTATCACACAGAATGTAGACGATCTACATGAGCGAGCAGGCAGCACCAGAGTAGTTCATTTGCACGGGGAACTTTTAAAAGCGCGTAGTTCATTTGACGAGGATTTAATAATGGACTGGCGAAAAGACCTTCTTGTGGGTGATTTCTGTAAACACAATTCTCAGTTAAGACCACACATTGTTTGGTTTGGAGAAGCCGTACCCATGATGGATGTAGCCATCAATTTAGTTCAGGTTGCAGATGTAATTATAATAGTAGGAACCTCCATGCAAGTGTATCCTGCGGCTAGCCTTATTCAATATGCTTCAGAAGATGCAAAAGCTTATTTCGTAGACCCTAAGCCCTCCATGAACTCGTCTAACAGAATTACCGTTTTTTCGGAGAAAGCGACGGTAGGAGTGCCAATGGTCATTGAGGAATTAAATGTTAGACATAAGAAGTGAAATTTTATTTACTGGCTACCAATAACTAAAAAAACCATCAACCAACATTACCATGTCGACCCAATTGTACGAACAAATTAATTACGCAAAGGCCTATCGCAAGAATAGATTGAACGCTGCACATTGGGTACTTGCAAATCCGCATGCCTTTGAAGAGTTATTGGCGTATTGTTTTGACAAAGAACAAACAGCTATTTCGCACAAAGCTGCCTGGGTTTTAGAATTTGTTTGTTTAGAAGACCTCGGGTTGCTTTATC
Source organism: uncultured Flavobacteriaceae bacterium (assembly GCA_947495135.1). Lineage (GTDB taxonomy): Bacteria > Bacteroidota > Bacteroidia > Flavobacteriales > Flavobacteriaceae > Aureisphaera. Next base: position 65,295 of record CANLXN010000001.1, on the reverse strand, counting down.
CGTATTTGGATAGTTTCTTCGGAAAGCTGCACTTGATAAAAAAACATCAATCCTTGAGACCCTTTTCGCACATCTGTGAGTTACTTATGATCGAAATCTACAAGAATAAGAATCGGGTACTTGCAGAGAAACTTTCAGAAAAACATAAAAAAATAATGACCGAACTGTGCTTTGACTGGCTCATTAGCGATCAAAAAGTAGCCTGTCAAGTAAGAGCAATGACCGCATTGTGCTACCTAGGGAGGGAATACCTTTGGATCCACCCAGAACTTCAGCAAATTGTAATGGAGAATAGTCATCAATCCAGCGCAGCTTATAAAGCCAGAGGCCGATGGGTTTTAAAAGAAATAGCGAAGATTAATAGTAAACGTTGATCGATGACCTGTGTTTTAAATGCACTCCTTAATTCTAAATTTTGAAGTCTCCATTAACGACTTAAAAAGCCTATCTTTGCCCCTTCTAAAAATACAGCCATGTCGAATACTGCATTACAAGCGATTTCTCCCATTGACGGGCGTTACGCTTCCAAAACTTCAGGATTGATTCCTTTTTTTTCTGAAGAAGCTCTTATTAAATATAGAGTACAGGTAGAAATTGAATATTTTATCGCTTTGGTAGAAATTCCGTTACCGCAATTAAGCGACTTTGATACTTCGCTCTTCCCAACATTGAGAAAGCTTTATACCGATTTCTCTACAGAGGATGCTCTTCACATCAAAAACACGGAAAAAATAACCAATCACGACGTTAAAGCAGTTGAGTATTTCATCAAAGAAAAATTTGACGGATTGGGACTTGAGAAATACAAGGAGTTTATCCATTTTGGTCTTACTTCACAAGACATTAATAATACCGCTATTCCACTTTCACTTAAGGAGGCGATGAACGAAGTATACGTTCCTGGGATATTAGAATTAAAAGACAAACTAAAGGCACTAGCTTCTGAGTGGGCAAATATTCCAATGCTTGCGCGCACACATGGCCAACCCGCCTCTCCTACCCGATTGGGAAAGGAGATCCAAGTTTTTGTAGTTCGTATAGAAGAACAATTCGATTTGTTAAACGATATTAAAAGTGCAGCAAAGTTTGGAGGTGCCACGGGTAATTTTAATGCACACAAAGTAGCATATCCTAACATCGACTGGAAAGAATTTGGAAGTAATTTTGTACAGGAAAAACTGTTTTTACACCACTCGTTCCCAACTACTCAAATTGAACATTACGACCATATGGCAGCGCTGTTTGATTGTATGAAACGAATTAATACCATTTTAATCGACTTAGATCGTGATATCTGGACCTATGTGTCTATGGATTACTTTAAGCAAAAGATCAAAAAGGGAGAGGTAGGGTCTAGTGCAATGCCTCATAAGGTAAATCCGATAGACTTCGAGAACAGTGAAGGAAACCTCGGAATTGCCAACGCAATCTTTGAGCATCTTTCGTCTAAGTTGCCCGTAAGTAGACTTCAACGCGATCTAACCGACAGCACGGTATTGCGAAATATTGGAGTGCCTATTGGACATACAATGATTGCTATTCAGTCTACTATGAAAGGTCTTAACAAATTATTATTGAATGAATCTAAATTTGCGGAAGATCTGGAAAACAACTGGGCTGTGGTTGCTGAAGCCATTCAGACCATTCTGAGACGAGAAGCCTATCCAAATCCCTACGAAGCGCTTAAAGGATTGACCCGAACTAATGAAGCAATCACACAGAAATCCATGGCAAACTTCATCGAAACGCTGGATATTTCGGAAGAGATAAAAGCAGAAATGAGAGTTATTACGCCTAGTAACTATACCGGAATCTAGACCATATTGTAGAATGATAAAAAAGGCCCCAAGATTTCTCCTGAGGCCTTACTCTTTCACCACCTATCCCTTTACACATAGGGGTCTCTGGACTGGAAAGACGCGGTTTACTCTATTTGGGTAGTAAGTCAACCTACTTTAAATGTTAATTCAATTTACGAGCCAAAAACGATAAATAAAAACGAAAAACGAGGGTTTTCGGTTAACCGTTTTCTTTTCCCCACCAACAACTTCATTTTGTAAAATAAGTTCAACAAAAAAGCCTTGGCAGGTTGGCGCCAAGGCTTTTTAATTTCTCTACCTATCCCTTTAGTATTTAGGGGTCTCTGGACTGGAAATAGGAAAAAATTTTCACTGGGGAAAATATTGTTCCATCAGGTTTGTTAAGTGAAACTATAAATAATATCTGGTTTTCCCAAATAAAAGTCTACAAAATGAATGGGGTTCACATACTAAAATGCAAAAGCCTCACATAATGAGGCTTTTACAAATTATATTATAAAATATTTTTACATTTCCTGAAAAATATCTCCTATTCCAGAGAGTTTAGAAACATCCAAGTCTCCTCTTTCAATAGAATTCATCAGTTTTAGAACCTGATCTGGGCGCATATCGTCACAGAGTAATCTAAAAACTCCAAATCCTTTTTCATTATCACTGGCAAAAACAATGACCTCATCGATCGCTTCTTCTTCACCTAAGTATTTTAAGGTAAAATTCATATTCCCAGATTTCATGGTCGTGAGCGTTTTGTACTTCTCTTGTCCAATGATTTTTTTCACTTCGGCTTTCTCCGTTTCGTATTCACTTAAATCTGTATCTTTAAGCGGATAAGCAACTACGTTTACTTTCTTAACAGTTTTGAGAATGTCTCGTTCATCGTCAGTTAAGTTGGCATCGTTACTCTCTAACAGGCTGGTAGCCAAATCAATTTTTAAGTAACGGTCGTCTTCCTGCTTATCTACTAAATACTTTTGCAGTGATGGATCTGTATTGCAACTCACTAATGACATGGCTGCAAGAACAAGGGCGGTTATGTATTTTAGAATAGCTGTCATTTTAGTTCTTCTTAACGTTTTTCAACTCATCGCTTCCAGGAACATTGAGCTCTTTTGTAAGTTTCGAAATTTGCTTTAAATCGATATTTCCTGTGATACTCATCACAACCGTACCTTCTTTCCCGTCCATCTCTCCATCTAAAAACATAAGCAACTCACTCACGTGATTCTCATCCTTCCCTTCTTTCGAATAAAACTTTACATTTTTTCCGTCGTCTTTTACGCGCATCAACTCTTCCAAACCTTTGGAGGCCGAGACGTATTTCTGAACGTCTGTCTTCATTCTAACTCCTACACTTTCATTCTCGGTCATAAACACCTTAATGTTGTCTAGACTGTTTACCATTTCCATATATTCTCGAACTTCTGGATCATCGCTTTCAATATCTATCTTGGCCAAGAGTTTGAACATGTTTTTAGTCACTACCACCGATGTTACATCTTTTTCATCTTCGTAACTATCAAAGATTCCTTGAGCCGACATCAAAAATGGTGTCATCATTAATACTGCTATAATTGCTAACTTTTTCATCTGTTTATATTTAAGTGTTATTTTAAAATTAATTTTTTGCTTTCGTTAAATTCGTTTAATACTGCTATTGCTTCACTACCTTTTGTTAATTCCTTTAAATGAACCATGCTTTCTGTTCCTTTATTTAGGTTCTCCGAAAACAGCAGCATCGTTTCCTTTGTTTGTTTAAAAGCCGCCAGAGCTTCCTTTTCTTCTGAGGATAAACCGGACTGTGAATTCATAAATCCAGCTACTCCTAGCACTACTAAAAAAGAGGCCGCAATGCTATACATCCAAAATCTGTTCCGTTTTTCAGGCGCAGGGATAGAAAGCGTGCGTTGAAGCGTTTCCTTTTTAGCGGTATCTAAACCCTTGAACAATGGACGATATGCTTCCAAATGAGCCGGAATCTCTTCTTTTCTAAAGAATGATCGTAACTCCTGCTCTTCAGAAAGCGACGTATTTCCTTCGAAATAAGCTTCCAGCATTTGTTCTATTTTAACTAACTCCATAGTTGTGCTTTTTAATTAATTGTTCTCTAACAGCTTTACGCGCACGCGACAAAGTCACGCGGATGGTTGTTTCACTGCTGTCTAAAATTTCGGCTATTTCTTCAAAATCATATTGCTCTACGTCTCTTAACTGCAAGACCAACCGTTGTTTTTCTGGTAAGGACTCCATAATCTTAAAAACTAGTTCCACTCCATCGTTCGTTTCAATTTTCTTCTGCAGATTCTCTCCTGTCTGAAAATTGCTGTGAACAATCTTCAAGTTTCCTGCCTGCTTGGACTTTAAACGATCTAAACAATAGTTTTTGGTCATTGTAACTGCAAACGCTTCCGGATTTTTATAGTTTTTCATACTACTTTTTCCCTTCCATAATTTCAAAAAAACTTCCTGAACGGCATCTTCTGCTTCTTCGCTCGAAACCAAAAGACGTTTTGCCAAACGATATAGCTTATCCTTTATAGGAAGCACTGTGGCTAAAAATTCTTTCTGTTTCATCCTTGGTTAGGTTAAAGCTTATTAGGCCGTTCTGTAATTATGACGAACCACCTCTTTTTTTGTTACATACTGTTTTTATCTATTCTGAAATTTTCACAAAAAAAGTTTATTGCAGACTGTTTATCAGGTAGATATGAATTATTTTTTTCTTCGCAATAATGTAAGTAATTTAGGAGTTTGCTAGACATACCCCTTAAAGATAACTATATGAAAAAGACATTGATCCTACTTTTGCTAACCATTTCGGTATTATTCACCTCTTGTTTTGAGGATAACGACGATAACATCAGAGAAGCATCTACATCAGAGATCAATGATTTTATTTATCGCGGACTCAATTTCTTCTACGTGTATAAGTCGGATAGAGCTGAATTGGCAAACGACTTCTTTGCAAATGAAGGAGAGTACAACGATTTTCTATCCAGTTTTTCAACTCCTGAAACGTTCTTCGATTACCTCAAAGCACCTCAAGATCGTTTTAGCATCTTAGTACCAGACTTTGTTGAACTAGAAAATGCTTTAAGCGGCACCACCTTTAATACTGGAATGGAATACGGGCTTTTATTCTACCCAGATGGAAGCGAAAATATATTTGGTTATGTGCGCTATGTGTTACCAAATTCGGACGCAGCAGCAAAAGGCGTGGAAAGAGGAATGATATTTAATAGGGTAGATGGTCAACAACTTACCGAAACTAATTTTAGCGACCTCCTTGCTCCCCTTGGGTTTACCATTAGTCTTGCCACTTTTGATGGCACCGATGTTTTCTCTACCAATGAAAGTATCGAACTACGAAAAGAAGAATTTACCGAAAACCCAATACAAGTTGCAAAGACATTAGATGTGAATGGTCAGAAAATTGGATACCTCATGTATAACGCCTTTACCAACGAATTCGATTCTCAATTGAACTCCGCATTCGCGCAATTTCAATCGGATGGCGTAAGCGACCTCGTAATAGACTTAAGATACAACGGCGGTGGATCTGTACGAACAGCAATTTATTTGGCAGGGATGATCACCGGACAAAATAGCGGAGAGATCTTCTATACCGAAGAATGGAACGAAGATAGACAAGAAGAATATGCCGAAAATGGCCTTTTCGTGAACAGCTTCATTAATGGAGGTGAAGCAATAAATAGCCTCAATCTTTCAAAAGTATATGTACTCACCTCCTCCAGAACGGCTTCTGCGAGCGAATTGGTTATCAATGGACTCAATCCATATATAGACGTAGTGCAAGTGGGTACCAATACCACTGGTAAATACCAGGCTTCGTTCTTGCTTTACGATGCTCCTGCTCCTGGATTTAGTCGCAATCAAGCAAATTTGGACCACACCTATGCAATGCTTCCTTTGGTATTCCAAACAGCAAATGCCAACGGATTTACTGGTTTTGATAACGGGTTAGTGCCAGACATAGAGTTACCCGAAGATTACACCAACTTGGGAGTATTGGGAGAAGAAACAGAACCCTTACTAGCAGCTGCCATCGCAGACATCACTGGTATCCCAGCTCCTCAACCTCGACAAGCCATTACGGTACTGGAAACAGTTTCAGAGAGCAAGGCGTCACTGCCAAACTATCAATTAATGATTTTGGATCGAGAATAGATTATGATCCGTAATTAAGATCAATTGAAGACTTAACTATTGAAATATCTTAATCATTTACTATCTTAGTTGAAAATCAATTACTTCGACCGCACTACCTAAGTATCTTCGAAATAATACAATGATGGTTAAGAACATCGTCTTATGAAAAATAAATTCGCCAATTTTCTTCTGCTACTGCCCTTAGGATGGATATTGATTAGTGCTACCATTGATTTAGACAATCTCTTCAATTATGCAAACCAAAGCATCCCAGATTACATTACAAAAGACAATACAGGCGACAATATTATTGATGATAAGACCGCTACTTTAGGTCGGGTTCTATTTTACGACAAAAATCTTTCCAGCGATGGCGCCGTAGCTTGTGCCAGTTGCCACTTTCAGGATCGGGCGTTTGGAGACCCCAACGTTCAGAGCATGGGAGTAAACGGACTCACACCTAGACATTCTATGCGATTGGTTAATCCTCGATTTGGACGGGAAGAACATTTCTTCTGGGATGAGCGAGCAGAAACATTAGAAGCCCAAACTAGCCAACCCATTCAAGATCATATTGAGATGGGATATAGCGGCACTAATGGCGATCCAAGTCTGGAAGATTTAGTTCTTCATTTAGAAAGCCTTGACTACTACAACACCCTTTTCGAATTTGCTTTCGGCGATACCGAAATCACCGAAAACCGAATGCAATTGGCACTAGCGCAATTCATACGAAGTATACAGTCGTTCGATTCGCGCTTCGATGAAGGTCTGGCACAGGTAAATAACTTCACAGAACCTTTCCCCAATTTCACAGCACTAGAAAACATGGGTAAAGACTTATTCGTGAACACTCCTAACGAAGGTGCTGGCTGTGCAGACTGCCATATTCCGCCAGAGTTTTCTATTACGTTACATTCTAAAAACAACGGGGTAATTACCGTAGCAGGACTTCCGGGAGAAACCGATTTAACCATCAATCGTCCGCCCTCTTTAAGAGACTTGGTCAATCCAGATGGCACTTTAAACAGTCCTCTCATGCACGATGGAAGTTTTACGAGTCTATTGGATGTAATTAACCACTACAACGCCATCCCCAACAACCCTGAAAACACCGAGTTAGATGCCCGCTTAATAGATGCCAACGGAAATCCACAGCAATTAAACCTTACCGAAAATCAAAAACAAAGTCTCGTTGCATTTTTAGGTACACTTACAGGTTCAGACATCTACACCAATCCTAAATGGTCCGATCCTTTCGATCCAGACGGCTCCATAACTATTATTGGTGGTAACTTAGGTATTTCTGAAAATAGCGTATCGCCTTTTGTCTCCATCTCTCCAAATCCAGTTGTACAAACCACCATGGTTGAAACCAATCTTGGTCCCATACAAATACAGCTTTACGATAGTGCTGGAAGGTTAATTTCTGAAATGAAAGCAGACATGCAAACAACTTTAGATTTCAGCACCATGACAACTGGCTTGTATTTTATAAAAATCACTACTGAAAACGGCTTGAAGATTACCAAACGACTCTTGAAGAAATAAAAATTCAAACTCTTTTATAAAACAAATGGCCGCTACATCTCTTCCTATAACGAAAAGACACAACAGCCAAATAGGCTATTAACAAATAATCGACTAATCCAATGCCTCGTAGGTTAAATCAAAAGTTCCACTAGTAATAGTAAAAGATTCCTGTGTATTTGGTATCATTCCGTCAAAATTAAAAGATCCTTCGAGCGTTTTGGTCGAAACGTCATGTTCGCTTATCGTAATACTTCCAGAGGTAGCAAATGCAGCTACATCCAGCGCATCTCCATCTATCTTTTGATAATAGGCTATATGAGACGAAGTAGGGTCTCCATAGTCGTAGGTTCCTACTGTTACATCCTTCGGAATAAACAACTGAATCTGTTCTCCATTACCCATCCCTCCCGTAAGTAAAATATTGTTAGGAAGACTTTGAGAAAAGCCAGTTACAAATTCTGGATTGAAATCGGCACCATTCACTTTGGCGAAAAATTGCGCACTACTCTGGGCTGGTCCACCTTCGTCATCATCCTTGCAAGAGGTAAAAGAAAAAGTTGAGAGCGCTACTACTAATAAAAGAACGCTGGGTTTTAAAATGTTCATCATGTAAGTTTTCATTGTAATTGATAATTATTAATTGAATTTAATTACCTCTTTATGCACTTCTCTAAAAAAGGTTAACACCTCATGAAAATTTCAGCATAAAAAAACATCCACCTCTTTCGAAATGGATGTTTCTTAAATGTTATGTTCTTTACTAATTATTGAAATACACACCTCCAGGAATAATGCCCATCTCTAATGAAGTTATTTCACTAAAATCTAACAAATCAAATACCTTCAAAGTACCAGAGCTCTGGAAATCGGCTGCATCTGTAGCGTACAACTTCCCGTCATTGGCAGTTAACGAATAATACGATCCCGATAAAACGCTAGAAGTTGGTAAGCCAGAAGCAATGGTCTTCATCTGATAAACTTCACCATTTAATCCGTAATAAAGATCGGATGCATCAAAAACCAAGTTACTTGGATGATCGGTAGCTCCAAAATCGAAACTCTGACTCACAATATCGGTTGCCGTATTAATTTGATACATACTTCCATTGGACTCATTGCCTGTAAAAGCGGGTTTACCACCGCAAAGCACCCAAAGATTTACTCCGTCTAAAACAACAGAATTAGGTACATCCCCCACAGTAATAGTGGTATCGACCGTATTACTGTTGGTATCAATAAGCGATACCACGTTGTTGTAGTCAAAACCTCCACTGTGTGCAACATATAATTTGTCTCCATTTGCCACTAGTCTTTCTGGTCCAAAAGAAACCGGAATGGTACTTGAGACTGTTTGCGTCTCTAAATCGATCACCGCCACATAGTCGTCACTATTATCGAATGGATCTCCCCAGTTGGTTACATATCCCGTATCTCCAACCGTGAGAAAGTAACGCGGATTCTCAAGATCGTTCTCAATCACCGCAATTTCTTCAAAGGTATATCTGTTTACCACTGTGATCTTACTCGAGTTATTAGCAACAATGTATGCCTGGTCTTCGTAGAACCCCAACGACTGCACAATATTCCCTAAATCGGAGCCATTTACTGTTTGAAAAATTTGTTCCTCTACGGTAGAAAGGTCTTCCGTAATAAAAGAAACTGTTCCAGTTCCTGTTCCAAAAGGTCCTTCGTTTGTGACTAAAATTCCGTTATCAAAATCTCCTTGAGGCGTATCGTCGATTACATTTCCTGCGTCATCGTCTGAGCTACAAGCTGAGGATATAATAGTAATGGCAAGTAAATAGCTAATTTTTTTAATTAGGTTCATTTGTTAAAATTTAAAATTTATAAAAAGTGTGTAGTTTCTATTTGGCATAGGTCTAAATGCCACATTTTCGTAATACCGATTAAATAGATTGTTGACAGCCCCACCTATCAAAAGCGGGTGTTTGTTTATATAAACAGTGTATTCCCCTCCTAGGTTTGCAACGGTATACCCGGCCAATGTCCCACGGTTATCGGTGGTTGTAAAAACTTCTCCATTGGTCAAGGTTTGAAAAGAAAGAGCCGTGTTTTTATAACTGTACTTTAAAATTCCTGTGAGTTTATGAAAGGGCACATAAATGAGTTGTTTGTCTCTTTCTTTATCGATTGCCTTAGTATATGCATAGTTGAGATCTGCTGTAAAACGATGTTCTTTTATGTGATGCTGAAAGGTTCCTGAGAACTCCCATCCGTAATTTTCTGTTTCGGCAATGTTAACGGGACTCCAGATTCCTTGGGCATTGGGTTGCCATTTAATGAGATCGGTAGATGCAATATAAAAGCCGCGTATGGTCGCGTTAAATTTTCCGAAGTGAAAATCGTTCCCAATATCTGCCTGATAAGAATTCTCCGGTTGCAGACTCATGTTTCCACCTGCATTCCAAAAAAGATCGTTAAAAGCAGGAATTCTGTAGTTTCGCGAAGCATTCACACTTAAATGATACGTACTCGAAATGCGGTATTTAGCGTCCAATCCAAACAGCAGCGGATTCTGAAAATCGTTTAAAAATTCCTGTCGTAAATGGAAACCATAGGTAAATTTTGAAGACAACTCATGCTTTCCAAGCAAAACGGCGGCCATTGTATTTCTTGAATTTCTTCCAATATTGCTGCCTTCCCCTTCAATATGGGTATAGTCCAGTAATCCTGTTAATTTTATTTTTTCTGAAATGTGATGATCCAATTGATAGTTGGTGATGGTTGTACGTGCTTTTCCTTGAAAATAAAGTTCATTCTCTTTGTTCGGAAGATATTGGTAGCGTTCGTATAAGTGTGCGACCTTGGTAAGGTGATTCCAATTCCCTTTTCTGAAGTTCCAAGTAATTAAATTTCTAGTGGTTTCGTCTTTATAGTTTTCTTCGGAAGGAGCTGTAAGCGTACCTGATAAATTGCGATCTGCCTTGAAATAATTGGAATGAAAACTAACAGTATGTTGCTTCCATTTCCATCCAGAATTAAATGAAATATTCGCATTTTTAAAGGCTCCGTTCTCATTGAGACGATCCTGTTCAAGATATTCGTAGTTGTTTTCCGAAGAAATTGCCTGAGCCGCGAGATCCATATACCAATTTTCAGCACTTTTACGGAGCTTAAAATTTCCGAAGAACGTATCAAAACTTCCATACCCCAAACGCACCTCACTAGTTTGCTGCTCTACAAACTCTACCGAATTATTTAAATGAATGCTTCCACCAACCGCACCGCTACCAAAAGCTGCTCCACCACCTCCAGATTTAATAGTAAGCTCATCAAATGCATTGGGTGCAATGGTATTGAAGTCTGTCTGCCCTGTAAGACTAGAATTAATAGGGATCCCGTTCCAAATAACCGCAGTTTGAGCCGCGTTGGTACCCCGAAAAGAGGCAGACGAAACCATTCCATAGCCATTCTCCCTAAAATAGATAGTAGAATTGTTTCGAAGTGTATTGGTAAGCGAATAGGTAGTGCGCTCCAGCGTAGAATCTGAAATTTCTTGCAGCTGATAACCCTCGGAAAACTTTTTCAACTTGGGGTCTGTTAAATAGACCGTTTCCAATCGCTGAATTGAATCCAATTGTGCTAGTGCAAAGGTGCTGTAAAACACCACGAATATGGTACAGATTAAAAATCTCATCACAAAACAACCCTTATCCCGAAGGCCGATAATTTGTTGTGAATGATGGCAGGTCTCCTGGCTTACCTTTGTGCTACCTTCCCATCCGCCTAAAGCGAACAGTGGTTTGAAGTAGTGCACGATCCACCTAAGGCGGAAGGTTTACAGTTGCGGGAACAGCATAGGAATTTGGACGTTTCGATCTAGTCTATTAAAGTACGATCTAATTCAAGTTCGATTTATTGCATTCGCTCAAAATCGGGCCCAGCACCTATTTCCCTTTTAATGCAATTTATCTTTCAAAATTAAATTGCAACCAAAATTCGATGCGAAATTAGGCTTTATATCTTAGTTGTCAAAGGTTTTTTATTTAGTAATTTCGGCCGTTCATCTTATTTCTCTATTTCGATCCAATACAGTGAATGTTGTATGGGGTTCTGACTTTGAATTAAGTATTCAACCTAAAACCATTTATGAAGGCTATTCCTGTTTTCCTTTTTATCTTTTTTACAACCTTAACAAATCTTTCTTCTCTCCAAGCCCAAGAAGAAGCCGAGGATCAACTGGGCGCATGGTATATCATTGGTTCCTCTAATAAAGTGGCCGATAAATGGACCGTAACCGCTGAAGTGCAATTTCGGTACTATGAAATTGCAGGGGAAATAGAACGTTTTAAAGCGCGGGTCGGACTCAAATACAACTTTAATAAAAATGTAAGCGCCCGGGTTGGCCACGCATATTTTAGAGTGGATCCGTCTTATCTGGGCGACCTACCTAAAAATTTTGATGAGCACCGTATTTACGAAGAAGTTACGGTTCAAAATCTATTGGGGAAGTTTAGACTTTCTCACCGCTACCGTTTAGAACATCGGTTCTTTTCTGTAGATGAAATTGAGACTAGCCACTTTATTCGATACATGGTGCAGTTGGTTTATCCACTTACCGAAAAAGTGAGTTTGGATTTATACGACGAAGTATTCCTGAATGCTGAACAACCGTTTTTTGCTCTCAACTGGCTTGGGGGTGGCGTTAGTTATCAAATTAGTGCGCCCATTAAAGTCCGTCTCGGGTATTTTAGAGATTCGAGAGATGGACCAGATTTTGATCGACTTATGTTAAGTATCAATTTTAAAACCGACTTACGAAGGAAAGAGTAGGTGTTTTCATTTTTTAAGTGATAAGTGTTCGTTGTTGAGTAATTGGTAATGACGATTCGACTTATAATTCTGACAAAATGATTAACTTACCATATCAAACAAATTGTACATCATATATAAATAGCGCCGTCATTAAATGAGTGATTTATCTAGTCACATTGCACCGCTATACCAACAGAAAACTAAAAAAATGAGATCTAGTAAAATTAACTTCACCAATAAGCACGGCGAGATGTTGTCTGGACGCCTTGATTTACCTGCAAATCAGGTTCCGCATAACTTTGCCATTTTTGCACACTGTTTTACCTGTACTAAGGATTTTTCGGCGGTACGAAATGTTAGTAAAGCATTAGCCTCAGAAGGTTTTGGAGTGCTACGGTTCGATTTTACTGGATTAGGAGATAGTGATGGTGATTTTGCTGACACTAATTTTTCGAGCAATGTTTCGGATCTGGTATGTGCGGCTAATTTTCTAGCCAAAGAATACAAAGCTCCTTCCCTACTCGTTGGACACTCACTTGGTGGAGCCGCGGCTATTTTTGCTACTGCAGAACTAGACTCTATTTTGGCCGTTGCCACTATTGGTGCACCTAGTAATCCTGTACACGTAAAAAAACAATTTGGATCACAAGCGGAAGCGGTCACCAAACAAGGAGAAGCCGTTGTGAAATTAGCTGGACGTGATTTCACGTTTAAAAAACAATTTTTCGATGATCTGGAATCGGTTTCACTTCCCGAGGCAGCAAAAAATGTAGAGGCCGCACTACTCATCTTCCATTCTCCACAGGATGCGACTGTTTCAATTAAGAATGCTGAAGAAATTTATCATGTAGCTCGTCACCCAAAAAGCTTTGTTACCTTGGATGGGTCTGAACACCTCTTAATCGATAAGCAAAATGCCGCCTATGTTGGAAAAGTGATCGCGGGTTGGGCTGGTAGATATATTCCAAAAGAAGTAGATGACACTATAAAAACCACACATCAAGTAGTTGCAAGCTTAGACAACGAAGATGGCTTCACTACGCAAATGAAAATGGGAAATCATTATTCGAAAGCGGATGAACCTATTAGAATTGGAGGAAACGACTTTGGTCCCACTCCGTACGAATTGCTCGCCGGAAGTCTATCTGCCTGTACTGCGATGACCATACAGATGTACGCCAAACGCAAAGATTGGTTGATCGAAAATGTAGAAGTACACACCAGCTACTCTAAAAGTCATGCAGTAGATTGCGAAGCCTGCGAGAACGACGACACAGCTAAAATTGATACGTTTACGCGCGAAATTAAACTCACTGCCAATTTGGATGAGAAACAAAAAGAACGACTCCTTCAAATCGCAGATAAATGCCCAGTACATAAAACGCTACATAGTGAGACACAGGTATTGACTAGTTTGGTTTAGTACTTAAAAGCCCTCTAAGCTAAATAGAAACTGCCATACTATAAGTTTTCGAATTCACTCATTAAATTTTTTAATTATTGCTTATTTCCGAAAAATTTGAAGTAACCATTGAAGGCACTCACAGCCTTCCTATTCCAGATGTGTATGCACAACCTTTTGCAGATGGTGGACACAGCCGAGTCGCGGTAAAGGCCTTTTTTGAAGGAAAGGAAATTTCGTTTCATGGGAAGCTTCACAATTATAAGAACCGATTTGTTTTGAGCTTCGGAAAGCGTTACCAAAAAGAACTAGGGGTATTTCCTAGCGATTATTTCGAACTTCAACTTTCAGAAAACACTACCAAATACGGGGTAGAAATGCCAGAGGAATTTGACGCTGTACTGCAAAGTGATCCAGAAGCTATGGAACGCTTTGAACTACTAACAGACGGAAAAAAACGTTCGCTTATCTACTTCATTATACGAATAAAAAACTCCCAGACTAGAATCGACAAAGCTCTAATTATTACTGAAAACCTCAAGATGGGAATTACAGATCAACGAGAATTGGTGAAGGATAGACGATAGACAGTGCTTTGTTCAGTATTTAGTTGGCAGTAGCGATTGGTATAAAAAAATAGTGCGTCTCACATTTGAGAGCTAATACCGCCAATCTAAAAACACATACGCAACCTTTCGATAAAACGTTACTCTTATAAAGAAAAAAGAAAACTATGAAAAAAACCACTCAGCTACTGCTGCTCTGTGGTCTTGTATTCTTGCAAAGTTGTTGTTTTTATGACGACTGCGGGGATGAAGGCCCTATTGTTGAACCTCAGTCGTATAGCTACGACCCGGTTTACATGACACGAGCCCAACTGGAAGAAAGTATTGTTCTTCAGGAGCCAAAACCAATTATCAATTCTGGAAAAATTTACGTTATTAACGACCTGCTATTCGTTAATGAGAAGAATGAAGGATTCCATGTTTTTTTTAATGGAGACCCCGAAAATCCGCAGCCACTTAATTTTATTAGTACTCCTGGAGGAAGTGATCTGTCCATTAAAAACGGTGTTTATTATGTAAACCAAGCTGTAGACCTTATCGCCATTACTTTTGCCGCCCGTAACTCGGAGTTACAAGTGAGTAAACGTATTAGAAATGTTTTTCCTGTAATGACCTCTCCCGAAGGACAGATCGCTGCAGAGGCATCTGAAGAGAATATTGTTGTTAACTGGATTCCTAAAAACTAAGGCGATGAGAAAGATATTTTATATACTATTGATAAGTCTAGTCGCATTTAGTTGTGACAGCGACAGCAACAACTCTGAACTTTCAGGAGGGGATTTAAGTGGTCAAGGTGGCTCACTGGCTCGATTTGCAATTGCGGGAGATTACCTCTACGTGGTGGACGAATTTGGACTAAACGTTTTCAACATTGCCACCGCAAGTGATCCCGTATTGGTGAATCAAGTTCCTATTGGTTTTGCTATTGAAACCTTATTCGGACTAGGAGACAATCTCTATATTGGTTCTAGAGATGGCATGTTTATTTACAGCATCGCCAATCCGGAGTTCCCAGAACAACTATCTGCTGTAGAACATTTTACAGCATGTGACCCTGTGGTGAGCGATGGCGAATACGCTTACGTTACCTTATGGACCGATGTGGGTTGCGGTAATTTTGTGAATCTACTTGAAACCTATAATGTGCAAGACCCTGTAAACCCAATTTTGGTGAACCAACGCAATCTTTCAGCTCCCAAAGGACTTGGATTGTATGGCGACTACTTAATTGTTTGCGACGATGAGATTAAAATATTTGACGTAAGCGTTCCAGAAGACGCAACTCTTGTCCACTCGATTGACCAAAACGCATTTGACGTGATTATCTACAACGATGTCCTTATCGCTATTGGAACCAATGGGTTATATCAGTACCAATTGGACCCTGGGAATATAGAAAATACCACCTTCTTAAGCGAAATCGACATTTAAAAGAAGGAACACAAATTTTGCAGAAGGGAAAATTGATGGTATCTTAGATGGATTGATAACACGAACCTTTTAAGAATAGACCAATGAAAAAATTAAGTTTAGGCCTTATGGCATTTTCCCTTCTGGCTTTTGTGGCTTGTAAAGACGCTGCTAAAAAAACAGAAGAAGTTGTAGACACGGTGGTTGAGGAAGTGGAAGAAGTAGAAATAGCCCCGCAGGCCATTGCCTTCTCTCTAGAATCTAAAAGCGAATCTACTGCAACTGGTAAAATTCAGTTTACGGAAGTGAATGGTTCTGTAACCATGCTCGCTTTGCTTTCTGGACTTACACCAGGAACTCACGCCATTCATATTCACGAAAAAGCAGACTGTTCTAGCGCAGACGGGAAATCGTCTGGCGGACATTGGAATCCTACTTTCAAGCCTCACGGAGCTTGGGGCGCAGATACGGGATACCACAAAGGAGACATTGGAAACTTTGAAGTTGGAGAAGACGGCACAGGAACTGTTAACTTTTCTACCAACGAATGGTGTCTAGGCTGTGATGATGAAACAAAAAACGTCATCGGAAAAGCGATTATCGTACACCAAGGAACAGACGACCTTACCTCCCAACCAAGCGGTGCCGCAGGTGCTCGTGTAAGTTGTGGTGGAATAATACAGTAGTCCTACGCTGAAGCTACAGGCTATGCGCTGAAGCTACGGACTATGTGGATGCGCTGATCCTTTGCTAAAGCGAAAGACTTCGGGCTGAAGCGCTGAATCCTATACCGGTAGGTATTTTTCTGCTGAAATTTTAAGAATAAAACACCTTGATCCCCGAAGAATTTGTCGGGAGGTTGGGGTGTTTTTTGTTATGGATCTCGAATTGAAAAGCATTAGTCAAACGAAAAACCGATCTAAAAAAGAAACTCATTAGGCACAGATTCAATAATCAGTCCATCTAGTCAAGCATGATGCCCTCACACTAAATGAAACAACCCCACCTAAACCTAATCACAACTCTAGTAATTCTAATATTAATTTCACTTTTTATTTATTTCGGATTAAATGTTAAAGATGAAGCAACAGATACTTTGAATTGGTCTTCCGCAGAATTTAAGTTCAATGTAAAAGCGAAAATAGCAGGCGCAGGAATTATTCTTACCGTTTTGATTCATTTAATTTTGAAAAGAAATATGCAGTCTAAAAATTAGACCTAAAATGATGGATCTTTTATGATTTAGATTTATGATAAAGTAAGGTCTACTTTTCTACTGAAGGTAAGCCCTATTTTTTATCCCGAAAGTGGCGAGTTATTTGAACTAAATATATAATTGGCACTAAATAAAAATTAGCGACCGTAATAAAATGTAACTTTAGCAGATATGAAAAATAATATTTTATTACTCCTTACCTTCATCTTAATTAGTAGTTGTATGAGTAAAACTGATAATACAATTGGTGATATGCCTACCGAAGATAAAAATGCAGCACAGTTGCGCCATGTAGTGCTATTTAAGTTTAAAGACACATCCACTGCTACCGACATCCAAAAAGTAGAAACTAGTTTTATTAATTTATCTTCTAAAATAAAAGAAATAAAAGATTTTGAGTGGGGACTGAATAATAGCCCAGAGGATTTAAATAAAGGCTTTACGCATTGTTTTTTTGTGACTTTCGATAGTGAGGAAGACCGATCTATTTACCTCCCTCATCCCGCGCACATGGACTTTGTAAATACCTTAAGTCCACATTTGGACGATGTATTGGTATTAGACTATTGGGCAAAGTAATTTTGATAATGAACGTATTACGGCAAAAAGAAATCGCTCTCTGAAAGTTATTACCATAAAAGACCTAAGATCATCAATAGTACTGAATATAATAATATCAACTCGTCTAAAGTAAAACATCAATGACCATCGACCACCGAACAATTTCAAAAGGCTTTATCATTTCAGGACTAATGAATATGAGCGTCTTGGTATTTTCTCGATTCTTTACCAACGACACCATACCAGCATTTGATCCTGTGGTAATGTCTAATTTTGGATTGTTAATGATTGTACTTTGGGGGGTGGCGTACATGTCTGTTGCTAAGAATTACCGTCAGGTAAAATGGCTAATTGCACTGTTTGCTATTGAAAAATTGGTGTATGGATATATTTGGATTCAATGGTTGCAACGTAATAACCTTTCCGAAGTATATAACAAAGACAGCATGGCTGGCATATTTTATGCAGTCTACGGTGTAAACGATTGGTTGTTTTGCATTTTCTTTTTATGGGTCTTCTTTAAAATCCGGAAAATTGGAGCGACTCAATAAGTTTCTCAATCATCAAACTTCCCTATCTTTAAATTCTGAACAACGTAGTTTAATCGTTTTGCACAAAAAGCGATCACTTAAAAGAGTTGTTGATCGTTAAAGAATAACTCCATGAAAAAAGCACCCTTTATTATAATAGTTGTAATCTTTTATTGCCTTGGTTGGGGCATGCATGCACAAAATGGCGGTAATTATTTATATCAAAAAAATTCTACTAACTACAATAGGAATCCGGTAGAGACTATGAGCATCTACTCTACCGATAGCACTTTGGTGGTGACCTCAAAGGTATTGCTCAATCAAAAAGCAGATCATTATGTGATGACGATTGGTGTAAATCAGTTAGGAAAAACGGTTGTTGAGGCCAACCAAAAATTAAATTCGAGCATAAAGCGAGTACTTTCCAAATTGAATACGCAAGGGATTAAAAACGAAGATATCAATGTCGATTTCATTTCTGAAACCAAGGTGTACGACCACAAAATAACCGATAGAACCATTACTGAATACTTTGACGGTTTCAATATGAGAAAAAACATTATTATTAAACTAGATAAACTCAGCAAAATTGACCGTATCATCGACTTTTGCTCAGAGGAAGGAATCCATGACATCGTTAAAGTGGATTATGTGAGTAAAGATTTGGAAACCATCAATGAACAACTTTTATCGGAAGCTTTAAAAATTGTTCAGCGGAAGAAACAGGTATTTGAGAAAAACAGTTCCGTTTCGTTATCCAGCAATTATAGGTTAGCATCTGAGCGCTTTAAAATTTACTACCCTAAGAACTTGTACAAACAGTATGACGAAGCGTACGAATCGTCCCTAGTGAACACAAACTACAACAGCAATTACACCAAAACGGAAATGAGGAAAGAAAAATCCTTTTATTACGACGGGATAGAGACTGATCTTGGGGTGGATAAAATTATAGACAAGGTTTCTCCAGCAGTGGGAATTCAATATGTCATGGAAATACAAGTTGTTTACGAATTGAAAGGGTAATCAATACTATAAGACCTCCTCATGATCCATTGGTTTCAGAAAAAAAACAAATCGGCAAACATCGTAATTGAAGTGACTAAAAACGATCTTACGATCAATGGCTACGAGGTGCAATTACCCACCCACTTGGAGGTACTTGAAAAAATATTAGGGAGGTCGACGCAGATAAAATCTCAAATCCACTGGAAAGAGTTAGGCATCTTTACCAATCCAGTGTCTCCTTCAAAAATTAACCATATCGAATTTAACGTTGCTTACAACGCGATGTCGGTAACTTCTAAAGCAGAGCAAAAGCCATTTTTTACCGGAAAAATAATTGCCGATGGTAAAAATGTAATGAATCGTTCTTTCAAAAAAATGAAGGGGCGTATGTACGAAGTAAGCTCGTTTACCTATACTGGAGACAGGTTGCCCTGTATTATTGGTATCACCTATAATAAAATTTATGATAAACGTATAGTTCGGAAGGAAGTACCAAAAGATAAATACGTTATTAAACCACTCGCAGAAGAGCAAATAGAATTTGAGGATTTTGGTTTTAAGCTAGCCGTTATTCAGGAGCTGATGTATCATCAAGAATTATTAAAGCCCATGTTCAAATTATCCGAATTTGTAGACTTGTATGACAAAAGAAAAATAGATCTGGAGGAAGAAGGTTACTATCCTATTTTAGAAGTGACCAATTACTTTAAGGAGTTACCCATCCCCAAAAGACTAGCTTCAGCAGTGACCGAAATCTATCAAGATGGTGGAAACAAGATCTATCTAAATTTGCTGCGCTTTGGAGAAGGTTGGGAAGAATATTGGGACATTGAAAGTGTAGGTGATGCTCGACAATTTCCGAAGTTGAAAAAAGCGACACTTTGTTATGCCAAAAAGAATATAGTGGATGAGTTAAACGCCATGGGAATAGACGCAGCTTGGATTTAGACCGAAACAACTTTCTAGCCTAAAAACAAGGCGAATTCCCTATTCTCTCATCACTCCAGTTCTTTCTATTTATGATGTTCAAAAAGGCTAAAACAACTAGAATCCTGTAAATGAAAAAGGCTATTAACACCTTTTTGGTTAAGATCATTTTCACTATAAATGCCTCACTCACCGAACATTTCATTTAATTGTATCAATTATTAAACTTAAATGATATTTTTACGCCATTAAAAGCCAAAATTTTGCACAAACTAACTAGCCATTTATTCGCATTACTTTTTGTTTGTTATGCCTATAGCCAAAACACTGTAAACGTTTCTTCGCATCCTTCCTGGATAGACTATCAGGAATACAACCCATCTCCAGAAATAGAAGAAGCTGAAATATCGCAAGGCGCATTAACGCTATTAGCCGATTACCAAACGAACGTCCATGAACAAGAGGTTTATTATCGATTGGTCACTAAAATTACAGATAATGTAGGCGTCCAAAATGCTTCCAATATCAATGCCGTTTACGATCCTTTGTACCAGAAACTCACATTTCATGCTATAAATATTATTAGGGACGGAAAAGAAATAAATAAGTTGAATCCCAACGATTTTCAGGTGATTAGGCGAGAGCTTAATGCCGAAAACTATCTGTACGATGGAACCCTATCTGCCATGCTCAACTTGTCTGATGTTAGAAATGGAGATATTATCGACTTGAGTTATACCATTAAGGGTTTCAATCCAATTCATAAGGGGAAGTTTTCTGATAGTTTTGTGCTAAATGATTATGTGCCTGTTGGAAAAATTAACGTGTCTATTAATACCAAAAGCACATTAAATTATAAGCTCTACAATACAACTCAAGAACCAAAAATTAGTAAAGAAAATGGTTACCAGCATTACAATTGGACGGTTGAGACACCAGAACGCTTTCCATATGAAGAGAACATTCCGTCATGGAAGATTGTAATGCCTACGGTGATTTTAAGTGATTATTCTTCTTGGGAAGAGGTGGTAAACTGGGCCACTCCAATTTATAAAACTAGCGAACCATCAAGTAAAGTACTTAAAACGAAAGTTAGCGAAATTAGCTCCGCTCATGCAACAGAAGGAGAAAAAATAAAGGCCATTCTTGATTTTGTACAAAACGATATTAGGTATTTAGGTTTAGAGTATGGAATTGGTGGATACAAGCCCCATTCTCCCAATCAAGTTTTCGAGCAGCGATATGGCGATTGTAAAGACAAGAGTTTACTCATGGTGCAAATGCTAAAGGAAATAAATGTGAATGCTTATCCAATGCTGCTAAGTACCTCTATGAAAGGCACCATTACAACAATGCCTCCGTCGCCTGCTTTCTTTGACCACTGTGTGGTAAAAGTAATCGACAAAAATGATCGAGAGTTATATTATGACCCAACCATAAGCAATCAAGGAGGAACCTATAAAAACACACACTTTCCAAATTATAAATACGGACTAGTAGTAAAAGAGAAAAATATAGGTTTCGATACTATCACTTCTCATTCTAATAACAAGGTAACCACGTTAGAAGAATTTATCATTCATGAAATCAACGGTGGTGCTACCCTAAATGTAACCACCACTTATACCGATGTAGAAGCCGATCAGTTGCGTGAATATTTCAAAAACAATAGTGAGAGTTCCATCGTAAAAGATTACGAAAACTATTACGCCAACTACTATTCGAAAGTGAAAATGGTGAAAGAACCGTCTGTAACAGATAATTTATTAAAGAATGAATTTCAAGTAAAAGAGTCGTATACCATCGATAGCATTTGGCAACCTATGCAGTCCAAGAAAGGTTATATAGCAATAGAATTTTTACCTGCTAGTCTACGAGACATATTGTATATACCCAACATGGAAAATAGGACCAATGAAATGAGCCTTCCCTACCCTGTTTCCAGAGAGCATAAAACAACCATCAAATTACCGAGAGCTTGGAGTGTAGAAAAGGATAGCGATCTGGTGAGCAATGATATTCTCTACTACGACTATAGCGTAGACTACAGTAAAAAGAAAAAGGAAATCTATTTAAAAAGCTATCTTAAGATTCAGAAACCCTCGGTGAAACCCGACGAATTTGACACTTACAACAAAGCATTAAAGGAATTAGACGATTCGTTTGGGTATTCTATTTTTATTCCCAAGGGGTCTAGTGGTTCTCAAAATGAGAATTACTTTTTGACCTTCAGCAAAGTCGTTTTTGTCTTTGGTTTAATCATTGTTTTAATCTTCTTTCTAATTTGGATGTTCTCCAAGAAGAAAAAGACAAGTGTTTAAGAGATAAATCTTATCTTTCACAACTAGCATCAACTCCCTAAACTACAAACCCAGTGCATCTTTTAAAAGATACAACCAGGATTCACGGTTGGCATTAAAAAATGCCTCTTTGGATAGTTAGAGGTCTTAGTTCTGAAAAAAAGCTTTTTGTAGTCGTTGTAGAACTTATCTTGATCTATTTGTTCTACCCAATTATCATTTGTCATTAGAAGTTAATTGATAGGATTTCAGCGGATAGATTCAAATCTTGGCACAAAGCTTTGAGGGTAATACTATTTCAGTTAAAAAATGAAAAACTATTTTATACATATGAGAACTCATTTTACGTTATACCTATCGGCACTATTCACTGTTTTTATAATTTCCTGCAATAGCCAAAACGCTCAAAATAAAACGCAAGATTCGGAATTGAGAACCACTCCCAACGCAAGCGAATTCCAGAAAAACAAACCAGTTAGCAATCCTGAAAATTTTGGAGTTCCTTTGGTAAATTCGGAACGGGTAAGTGACTTTGTACGGAGAATTTTTCAAGATAAGAAAGGAAACCTCTGGATAGGAACCAATGGTGATGGAGTAGTTCGATTTAATGGAAAAAGGTTCGATTACTTCTCCTTGGATGAGGGTTTTGGAGGTCTTGCTGTGAGAGGAATTTTAGAAGACAAAGAGGGAAATGTTTGGTTTGGGACCGAGAGAGGAATCACTAAATTCAATGGAGAAACATTTACGAACTACACAGAGAAGGATGGTTTGCTAGGCAGTAACGTTTGGAGTATGGCAATAGACCGTCATGACATCCTTTGGATTGGTACCCTTAAAGGACTATCAAAATTTGACGGAACAACATTTACACCCTTCGACCTTCCTCCATCCGAACCGAACTACTCAAGAGGCGTGACCAGCGAAAACGTAGTCCATTGTATACTAGAAGACAGTAAGGGCAATATGTGGTTTGGCACACCGGGAGGAGCTTACAAGTACGACGGAACGACCTTAACCAATCTCTCTGAAAAAGATGGCCTCCCGAACAACGATGTCAACCATATTTTAGAAGATGAAAATCATCATTTTTGGTTTGCAACTCATCACAAAGGTATTAGTCGATACGACGGAAAATCGTTCACCAACTTCACCAAGAACGGAGAGATTAGCGGCGATGAAGTATGGAGCATTTACGAGGATAAAAAGGGAAATATCTGGTTCCCTGCCGAAAATTATGGGGTCTATAAATACGATGGTACTTCGTTTACCAATTACGGCGAAAAAGATGGTCTTACCACTAATGCAATACAATGCATATACGAAGATAACGAAGGTAGATTTTGGTTTGGAGGCTGGACTGGACTCTATCTTTTCGATGGCGCAACTTTTAAGGCTATTACCCAGGGCACTTCTTGGGATGAATAGTGATATAGAATATTTGATAAATTTTCAGAAAAAATAAAAAAATTGAACTCTAAAGAACTTTCCTTGACAAAAACATGCTTTTTCATTGTGGTGATAAGTGCTCTATTCTCCAACTGCAAAGAACAAGAAAATGTGGATGCGAACCAATTGGAGAAAACGGAAGTTGATCTAAAAATTATAACACAACGACAGGACTCTATTATCGACACGTATTTGGTAAACGGCGCCAACAAATATGGGCTATATGACATGGAGCGTCAAATTGAACTGGACAAAGGCTTAGCAGTAGATTCTACCATTGCCTATCTCTGGCAACAAAAAGCAATGCCACTCTTTAAACAGGGTAAATACGAAAAAGGAATGGAATATATCGACCAAGCGGTGATATACGACAGACAGCGCTGGCAGGATTATAGAGCGTTTATTAAATGTATTTTTGCCAAAACATATCGTGCGGCAATCGTGGACTTTGAAGATTACCAAAAACGTTATGGAGATGGGTATGTAATGGATCATACGTATAATTTTCATATTGCTCTTTCTTATCTTCAACTCAATGAGTTTGAAAAAGCCGAAGCAATTTTTGAAAAAGACCATGAGAAACAGCTCGCAGAACATGGAGAAAAATGGATGCACCCGGTAGATCTATTCTACTATGGCATTAGCAAATACGAACAAGCAAAGTATGAAGAAGCGATCCAATTATTCGATTTGGCCCTCGGACTTCAAGACCAATTTTCTGATGTTCAGTATTACAAATCCAACTGCCTATGGAAAATTGGAAAGAAAGAAGAGGCGCGAGCTTTATACAAAATAGCAGAAGCCAATGGGAAGCAAGGATATTCATTTAATGAAGATAATGCTATTTATGAACGTTATCCCTATCAAGTGAGATGGCATTAACGATTGAAAATAGCGCTAGAAGTCAATAAAAATAACTACATTTCTTCTAGTTTTAACCAAGAGGTAAATCACTTAAAACACAATAGTTGATCACAAATGTTTCAAAAACTAATAATCTTATTGATTGTTGTAAGTTCTTTAAGCTGTAAGGAGCAGAATAAGACAAGTTCTATAAATCTAGAAAACTGGTCAAAGAGAATGATCGATATAGGTCAAAAAGACAGTCTGGAATACGGCAAATCGTATCTTTCTATTTACTCTCAAATCTACAGCCTTTCCGAGCACAAGACCCACAACTTAACCGCAATGATAAGTTTACGCAACACCAGTGATGTAGACACTATATATATTTTAAATGCCCAATACTACGATACGCACGGAGCTTCTGTACGAAAATATTTTGACCGTCCTATATTCTTAGCTCCCCTAGAAACCTCTGAAATTATTATAAATGAAACAGATGTTTCCGGTGGTACGGGCTCCAATTTTATTTTCGAATGGAAAATCCCGAAAGATTGTTCAGAACCCTTGTTTGAAGCAATTATGAATTCGACCATGGGACAACAGGGATTATCATTTACAACACAAGCGGTGCGCACGCAATAATATGGTAGAATACATAACATCCTTATTTTTCATTTTTGCTGTAATTGACCCAATAGGTTCTATTCCTGTCTACTTAGAAGCAACAAAAGAGTTTGATCTTATTCATAAAAAGAAAATTGCCATTCGTGCATCTGTAATGGCCTTCTTTATTCTTCTATTTTTTATTGTGATTGGACAACTTATTTTAGAGGGAATGTCCGTATCACTGGATGCCTTTCAAATATCGGGCGGAGTCATTCTGTTTCTGTTTGCACTTACTATGATTTTTGGAGACGGAAAGCCTGAACAGGAAAAAAACAGGATTACAGATTACAAACACGTTACTGTTTTTCCAATTGCAATACCCTCCATTGCTTCTCCAGGAGCTATAATGGCAGTGGTTTTAATGACAGACAACCATATCTACACTATTCAACAACAGACGGTAACAACTTTCTTGGTGCTAGTTATTATTGGGGTTACTTGCTTGATTCTTTTAACGGCAAATCATCTTCAAAAGAAGATTGGTAATTATGGGATTACTGTGATTAGTAAAATAATGGGATTAATTCTGGCTTCATATGCCGTGCAAAGTATTTTAAGCGGAATTAGTCATTACTTCACAAACGTCTAAGTATTTCCAAGGAATGCCCCCATATCAAACATAGCTAGATAATGGCAAGCTTTTTTAGGTATGATGAAAGTGAGAAAATCTGTAAACATTGAGATGGTATACGGCAAATTCGGGAGAAGTGGACGACTCTAAACACAATGTTCTAAACACTATCTTTACATTCTATGCTTCGACTCAATTTTCTATACCTATTCTTATTGTTTGTTGTAACTGTAACAAGTGCTCAGAATGAAAAACTAGAAGCCCAACTCTGGAGTAAAGTAAAACTTTGCAGTTCTGCCATCACTGAGGACACCGAGAATGGGACCGTTGCATATGAAGAGTTGATAGACGATGCCAAAAACGGATACCTCAAAATATCGGGAAGCTTTCCAACTTGTGGTTGCAACTGTAATCATACCATTGGTGCTTACAAAGATGCATTTGGAGCTTATGTTTTTCTTGAAAAAGAACAATGGGGCTGCGACTGGTCACATTCGATAAAGTCGAATAAGAAATTAGAACAATTATTTCCGAAGAACTTAAAAGCACTCTTCTTTTCTTCTCAGCTGAAAGAGAAAGCAACTGCAAACGCTTACTTTTATATAGACATTGAGATCCCACAAATTGGCACCGACACCGAAGTAAGCATCAAAGTAATTCCGTTAGGGTTGTCATCAGAAAGTGTTGGGCATGCCACCTTCAACTATTCGCAAGAAGATAGCCCCACGCGAACATCTTACTATGAAATCATCCAAGTGGTACATCGATCTAAAAACGAACATACGCTCAACGCCATTCTAAACGGTGATTTTGAAGCAATTGGCGCTACCGACAAGACCATTATGGAGCAACTTATGAAAAGCAATTCGGACATAGACTCCTTTGCTCACTTCCAAACACAGGCTCTTGAATTAAAAAAAATATACGATGAATATCTTCAAATAAAACACCCAACCATTGTTTTAAGATGGAATAGACAAAAAGCTACATTTGAAGTAAAAGAGAAAGGTATTGCGCCTGCAAAACTTTCATTTAAAGAATTCTTATTAAACACCTTGAAGTGGGGATATGTTTGTTAGACTACTCTCATCTAGGTCAACATTACCCTCCTGTTGTCTATCATTTTATTCCAACCACAATTTAAAATCACGAACACGTTCTCGAGCTACGATCACATCTTCTTCCTTATAACTATTTAGTTTTAATTGAAGTCTGCTATTGGTATAGCTAATGATATCTTTAATGCAATTTATACTCACGTAAAATTTCCGATTGATTCTAAAAAACACTTCAGGAGAAAGCTCTTCTTCTAATTGCTCTAACGTAGTGTCTAGCAAATAATTTCTTCCCTCCACGGTGTGTGCATAAGTCCCTTTATTTTCAGAATAAAAACACTCGATCTCATCCACAGGAATCATTTTTATATGCTGTCCAATCTTAGTTGTGAACCGCTTTTTATATTCCCGTTCCACAGGGTTGGTGAGTAACTTCTTAATATCGTCAAAATTAAGCTGGAGATTTTGTGCTTTAGGAACTCTTTCTTTGAACTTGTTTACGGCTGCCTCCAATTCTTCTTCGTCGATTGGCTTTAGTAAGTAGTCGATACTATTGAGCTTAAAAGCTTGCAAAGCGTATTCGTCGAAGGCTGTTGTAAAAATTACCGCGCTTTTCACCTCAACCTCATCAAATATTTCAAAAGATAGCCCGTCGCTCAACTGTATGTCTAAAAATATGAGGTCAGGATGCTCATTATTAGAAAACCATTCTACCGCCTCTCCCACACTATGTAACATTTGATCCACCGCTACATTTTGTCTGTCAAGCATACGCTGTAATCTTCTTGCTGCTGGTTTTTCATCTTCGATAATAAGGACTTTCATAGTTGTGTGATAATGGTTAATAGTTGATCGTTAAAATTAAGCTTTCTTCGAGTTTCTAATATTAGATTTCAATTTTGATTTTTTCAATCCCATTTTGTGCTTTTCAACTCTTCTTCTTCTTTTTCCATGTACTGTTTAATCTTGCGTTCTTCCCATTCTTTAAAGAACCTGAATTTGTGCTGAAACACGTACAATCCGTGAAAGAAAAGTCCGATACCCCAGAAAAAAGGAGTGGTAAAGTAAGCCCATCCAGGCATTCCCCAATTGAGTCCGCCAGGAGTGAAAAGTCCCATCTGCGCTAATATTAGAAAAACATTTATAATAATATATACGGTTAAGTGAGAATAAAATCCTTTGATCTCCTTAACTTTCTTTTTTGCTTTGTTCAGCTTATCTTCATTATACTGCTCCATAATAAGTTCGTTTTAATTTTTGATTGATGTTAAAGTCTTTATTAGAATATGGTTTCGTTTATCCAAAATTCTAATCCCATCTTTGTTCAGCTTTATCTTCCTTCTGCATGAATTCTTTCATTTTTCGATCTTCCCATTTCCTGAAGACTTTCGGTTTAAAAACGATTAATCCATGGATTAAAATAACCAGTGCCCATATACTTGGAAAGAGATATGTATTCCAGTTAAGCCAGTTGTTAAAATCTTTTTCATCGTCCCAATTTAGTCCCAATTTGGGCACTACATAGAATCGGATTATTAATATAACAACAACGGCAACTATAAAAATCTTGATGTGATCGTAAAAATCTTTGATTTTCTTCACTTGTTTCTTTGCACGATCGTATTTGTGGTAAGATTCTGGTTCCATAGCTCCTTATTAATTCCAACGGTTATTCGAAACCTCATCGTCCTTATCCATTAACTCTTTGATCTTTCGATCTTCCCAGTCTTTGTTCATGAACGGGGCCCAATTGAATGCTTTGAGTGCCTGAAAAATAAGTCCAATTCCCCATCCAAATGCAGCCCATAAAAACCACATATATCTAAATTCGTTCGTGTAATAATTAAGTGCGGCAAGAAATCCAATGAAGACCACGTAGAATCCTAAGCTCGTATAAAACTTCTTCATTTCTCTAACGCGATCTTTAGCGCGCATATATTTGCTTTCTTTGTCTTCAAGTTCCATGTTTTCTATTTTTTTACTGAAATTTTAATTGATTTAGACTTTCAGTAGATTAAACATCCTTCTTCATGATCTCTTCGATCTTGCGCTTCTCCCAGTCTTTTCCGAAGAATAAATTAAACTCAAATGTATCGGAGGCGTGCCCTAATACTCCTAGTCCCCATCCTGCGATTGGAAAAATAGCCCAAGGAAAATAAGACGATTGTAAGTTTAGCCAAATAAAGACCAAACAAAAGATAGCATAAATACTGGCATGTATGTAAAATCCTTTTATTTTATCAACTTGCTCTTTAGCTCGTTGGTATCTGTACTGTTGGGTATTGCTATTTGAAAATTCCATAATGTATGTTTTTAATTACACTATAAAAGTACTGCTCCTTTGTCTTTTGTTACAATGAAAACAACCGAGCTGTAGTTTTCTTAGGATGAACTGTAGAAAGCGCTATAAATTGATGAAATTTAAAAAGAATGTCGCCGTTTTTCAATCCAGATCTTACTCATAATCTGTCTGTTTAAAGAGTACTATTTCCTTTAACAGCACCTAACAGCTAAACTACTTATTATCTTTATCCATGAGTTCCCTTACCTTCCTTTCCTCCCAGTTCTTTCCTAAAAACGGATTGTAATTAAAGGTCTCCATAGCGTGTCCTGCAACTCCAGCCCCCCATCCTAAAATTGGAAATAAGGCCCATGGAAATCCAGTACTTTTAACATTGAGATAAATGAAGACGGGAATCATGATAAGATAGATGGAAAAGTGAATATAAAACCCTTTTAACTCCTCTACTTTTTTCTTTGCCCTATCGTATTTCTTGCTCGAGATATAAGCCTCTTGTTTTGGGATTCCAGAAGAAATATTCTTGGTAAGCAGCGGTACTGCAACTTTAAATTCTTTTTGATTTTGTTCTATTGCTACCTTTCGATCTGTTAGTAAATAATAACGTTTTCTAATATTTTGTAAACCTACTCCTGTGCTTTCTCGCATTACGTTTTTAGGTTGTACATTATTCTTGATCACTAGGTTGCCGTTCTCTTCATAAATAGTGATGTAAAGCTTCTTATCTGGGGTCACCTTGTTATGCTTAACAGCGTTCTCTAAAAGCAGCTGCAGCGATAGCGGAACCACCTTAGCATCTGGATTCGAAATCTGAGTTGGAGGTGTATAAACAATACTATCTTCAAACCTCATTTTGATAAGCGACATATACAGCTTAGCAAATTTTAACTCCTCTTCCACGGTAACCAATTGTTTGTTTTTCTGTTCAAGGACATATCGATACACCTTCGAAAGTGCTGTGGTAAAGCGAGTAGCTGCTTCTGGGTTCTCTTCAATTAAACTAGTGAGGACATTGAGACTATTAAACAGAAAATGGGGGTCGAGTTGATTCTTTAAAGCATCAAACTGCGCCGAAGCGGCTCCTGCAATAATTTTTTGCTCTTTAACGGTGGTCTCTTGTCGATACCTATAATAGAAGACCACATAGAATATGGTGTTTACAACCATAGAAATGGTCATACTTATATAATAGTCTCCAGGTGTTAGCTGCTCCCAAAACTCGGCAAAAGTGAGTCCTACGAAGGTGGTTTGTAAAAACATCTCCACAAGACTAATCACCACAAACGAAATCATGATTCCGGCGCAAATAGCAAAAACGAGCACTTTAAATTTAAAGAGCTCGCCTTTGTATTTTTTCAGTAAATGCATGAACAAGAAAACATTGGCCATGTACAAGGCTACCGAATAGACTTGATTATAAATAAAAGCAACTAGAATTTGCTTTCCATTCTGGTAAAAAGTCCCCGAAAACAATTGAACAGCCCCCAATATCACAAATATGAGAGATCCAATAAAAAATGCTTTCCCGAGTTCTTTTAAAATCTTCATCGATTATTCTTCTTTACAATTCTGCTCCAACGATCCACGCGCATATTCAACGCCTCCTTGCGGATGAAATGGTCCTTTTGGCTCATAAGTTTCATACAAGGCTACTGCCTTTTTTAGATCCTCACAAAATTTACTAGTATCTTGCCCAAAGAAGCGAGCGGTCCCCATATCCCATTCTGTTTTTCCAAAAGCAACTCTCGGATTAGTTGGCTCAATTTTATAGGCCTCATTATATAGCTGCGCTATTTTCTGCGAATACGTCATTCCGTATTTCGCACCGTCATAGACCACCCAAGCCGTATACAATTGCGCTTGTAAAACTAGAATTTCGGCATTGTCTTTTGATAATGCCTTTGCATCATTTAAAAAGTCCTGCGCCTTTTTTAATTGAGCAGTTAGTTTGGTCTCATCTTTTTCGTTAAAACTGTTTATGACATTTACTTGCGCCACATAAAAAGGAGGCAACCAATTGTCCATTTCTGCCTGAGCTATTCGCTCAAACATATTAGCAGCTTCCCATGGCTTTTCATTCTGCCATAATTCGAATGCCTTCGTCATTCCTTTCTCGTATTTGCCCTGTGCAAGACCTGTAAATGAGATAAAAGCGATTGCGATAATGAGTAAATTTTTCATTTTGAATTAAATATTTAAAGTTACTAAGTTATTAAGTTAAAAGTAAATTGAGTCCCAATCCTAAACAAAGTACTCCAGCACTTACTAAAAAAAGGACATTAATCGATTTATGCCTACCGAGTAGACGTAAAATTATTCCGAGCATTAGATATAAATTTAGTTTTAATAATTTGTTGATGATGAAAATTAATATTTCCCTTCTTCTTGACTTTCGAAGTCACTAAAGTCGAATATCGACACTCATCGTTTCACCTTCTTTGACTTCAAATACAGCATCTTCCCATTTTGGAGGACCAAAGAAGCCTTTCGCTCCATTAGAACAACCATAAGGTTCAGACGGAAACATTCCCATCCGCATATTCAGTTGTCCGTTGCTGTCTTCATCGTGGAAGCAAGAGATTGCATAAGATCCCGCTGGTACATCTGTAAAAGTTACGACAGCTTCCTTTTCGGAAATTTCAGAAGTCAAACTCATAAAGGTCTTATTTAAAAACTGACCTTCTTCGCTATATAGTCCAACCATCACCACTCCCTCATTGTTATCAAATTTGGTGATGGAAACTTCTACGTTGTTCTGCCCTTGCATCACCAAACCGGTAACTAAAAGCATTAAATAATTGAGTACTGTTTGCATGGCGTTTGTTTTAAAATTAATGACAAGTCAAATATCTTCGGAAATGGTCATTCTACACAATTGGTTTTACCCAACTGTCGAATTTAAGGACTGAACTGTTATAAGTTATCCAACTGGTTATCGGTTCCATCATCACTAATGGTCCAAAAGAAACCGACAAAGAAGAACTGATCGGTTGCTGGCTGTAATCCTCTTCTATTAAAATTACCATTTACATCTGGGGTATTTGCGTATTGGTAACCATTAATATTTTTAAAGGCAAGAACATTGTTCACAGAAACATAGAGAATTTTTTGTTGTGAAATAAGATAAGCCCAGTTTAAACTCAAACTATTAAAATCTCTCGTCTTCTCTTGCAAGAAACCTGGTTCATTCGGGTTTGTATAGCTTCTACCACTGGCATATTGATAACTCAATCCAAACTGGCTCTTCCAATCTGCCAAAAAGTATTTACCTACTACTGAAAAATTATGAGTATTAGCGAACGAAGGAGTAGCCGCCGTTGGAAAATTGAGATACGCTCGCTCACTATCTAAAAGCGAATAACTCACCCAGTAATCTATATTCTTAATACTGTTATTATCTCTCCAAAAAAGATCAATTCCCCGTGCATATCCATCTCCGTTGTTTCCATAACTACTATCAAAACTAGGAAACTCTGTATCGTACGTAATTAAATTGCTATACTTTTTATGATAGGCCTCCACTCTAAAAATCCGACTGTTGGCTGAATACTGATAATTAAGGATATAGTGCTGCGTCTTTTGTGCTTCTAACTCCTGCTGAAATTTTAAAATATCATTAAATGGCTGCTGAAAGAAATCTCCATACGCAATAGAAACCTGACTAGATTTGCCCGTTTTATAGGCAATCGACGCTCTAGGAGAAAATGTAAAATCATTAAATAAATCGCTATACTCTCCACGTGCTCCTACTTTCATGGCCAGCTTTCTTGAAAATACAAAATCGGCTTCCGAAAATACCGCACTAATCCCGTTATTGAAGCCATATCGTGCTTCGGCAAAAGGGTTTTCAAAATCCTCTACGAAATCGGTTAAAAATTGCTCAGCACCTACTGTTAACTTCACACGGTTACTAAAACGCTTCCGTAGTTTTAATTTAAAGTGGGCAGAGTTTTCAATATTGTCAATATCATTTTCCCCCACGCCTATTTCATTATTTGCATGCGTCAAACTTGCCCCTGCATTTATTTTCCAACTATTCCCTAACGACCCACTATAACTTGCGTTGGTATAGAGATTCTTATTTTTTAATCTAAACCTCAATCCTTCTGGAAGATTGATGTCCTCTTGAGTTAATTTAAAATTTGAAGCATCAAAAGCTGCGTAGAACTTAAAAATCCCATTGTCAAATTTTCTGCGAAATACGGTCTCACCCGAGAACGTTTCAAAAGGTTTTTCCCAATCATTTCTATTGGGGAATACCGCTACATAAGGAGCAAGGCTTATGTAATTTGCATTAAAACTTAGCGAACTTTTTTCCCACTTTTGCGTATTTCCAAGACCCGCACCTACGCTCATAATAGAAATATCTGTCTTTTCCTGATCTGGTTCATCAATGGTATTTAAAAGAAGTACAGAAGAAAGTGCTTGCCCATATTCTGCCGAATAGCCCCCAGTAGAAAACGTAATTCCGTCAAATAAAAACGGACTATACCTTCCTCGAGTTGGTGCATTGTTAGTCGTTGGTGAGTAGGGAGTAAATACACGAACGCCATCAATAAAAATTTGAGTTTCTCCAGCATCTCCACCTCTCACAAATAAACGTCCATCTTCTGCTACAGTAGTCGTCCCAGGCAGCGTTTGCAAGGCTCCAACAAAATCTCCCAGAGCACTTGCCGTAGTCACCACATCTAATGGTTTAAGGACAGACACCTTACTATTGTCCCCTGCTTCAAAAGTTCCCGCAGATATCACTACTGCATCCAAAGAATTTACATCTTCTCTTAGTTCTACTGAAATATTCTTGAATTGAGAAACATCTGCCGCCATCATAAAAGGTTCGTAAGCCACGTAAGAAACCATTAAAGTTTGAACACCTGTTTCTTCCGTTTCAAAAGTGAACTTACCCTCCATATCGGTCGAAGCTCCATCGTAGGTCCCATCGAGGTATACGTTTGCCCCAAAAATAGGAGTTCCATTCTTGGCAGTAACGATTCCTGACACTTCGGTTTGAGCCAAAACTAGTGTTGGCAATAGCATTATAATAAGGGCAATTAAAATAGATCTGTTTAGTTGGTTGTGAATCTTCATGGTATGATTGATTGTGTTTGATGGCTCAAAAATGCGATGATCTATTTAAACTTCAGTAAAAATAATACTGAACTGTAATTAAAAGGGACTGAATTGTTTTTATATGAGACGTGAGATGATAATTAAAAATTTTGGGATCGGGTTTTATAGTTTCGCGACCGTTTTATTTTCTATGTGCTTTCAAAATA
The DNA here is from genome assembly GCA_947495135.1 of uncultured Flavobacteriaceae bacterium. GTDB lineage: Bacteria > Bacteroidota > Bacteroidia > Flavobacteriales > Flavobacteriaceae > Aureisphaera. Next base: position 30,920 of record CANLXN010000001.1, on the reverse strand, counting down.
ACAAACTAATTCTACACTCTTCTTATTTCTTTCTGCTTGCTCCCTACTCCCAAGTTATTTTCCTGTTCTTGTATCGAGCTTCTCACCTCTAACGTATCCATTACCAAAATTCCATATCTTTATAAAAATTCGTGCTATGAAAAATACAGTTACTTTATTAATTGCAGCCCTTATTGGTTTCACTGCATTTGCTCAAGACACCTTTTCGATTATTGCAGTTGATCCTGCAACAGGGGAAATAGGATCTGCTGGAGCCTCCTGTGTAAATGGAGTGGGTGCTGGAGGAATTATCGACATCATTACCAAAATTATCCCTGGAAAAGGAGGAATTAATTCGCAAGCGTATGTATGTATTCCCAATGTAAACCTCAACAATGGGATTACCCAAATGGAAGCAGGGCTAAGTCCTTCCGAAATCATAGATTATCTAGTTGCAAATGACGCTTGTAACTCACAAAACTTTAATCCAGCCTACCGCCAATATGGCATTGCAGATTTAGACGATGATGGAAATCCTCGTCTTGCAGGTTGGACTGGAGGGTCTGCAGACGATTATAAAGAAGATCGTCAAGGTGCTACCTTTAGTATTCAAGGAAATATCTTGCTCAATGTTAGTGTAATCGATCAAATGGAAGCCAATTTCAATAACACCACGGGAACCCTAGCAGACAAGCTAATGGCCGCAATGCAAGGAGCTAATTTTGCCGGAGCAGATGCTCGATGTTTAACGGCAGGCACTTCATCTACAACTGCTTACTTATTAGTATACGCAGCAGACGATGACCCTAATGATCCATCTATTAGACTCAATGTAGGACAACAGGCGTCTGGCACCGAACCTATTGACATTTTACAAGACCTATACAACGAGCTCTTGTCTACACAAGAAGTAGCGCTGAAGGCTAAAATTAAATTATTTCCCAACCCAGTGACCAAAAAATTGACTCTCAATACAGATCCCTCTATTGCGGTAGAAGGATATGAAGTGTTCGATGCTAATGGCAGAAGTATGATAAAAATGAAGAAAGACTCTCTTCAATTACTTCCAAAAAATATAGATGTATCAAAACTGAGTAGCGGAGCTTATTTCATCAAAATAACGAGTGATCAAGGAGAAATAACTTTACAATTTATTAAGGAATAGGAGTACTAAAAAAATAGAGCTAAAAACCTGTCATTTATGGCAGGTTTTTATTCTTATTGTAAAAAACGAAGGGGAATTTAGTTTCCAAATTAGTATCTTAGAAGCACAAAACAACCTGCCATGACCGATTCGCAAAAAGTAGATGCTTTTTTAGAAAAGCATGTCAAATGGAAAAAACAGTTCGAGCTTATTAGAGCTATTTTAGAAGAAACAGAACTAAAGGAAGAAATAAAATGGGGAGCACCTGCCTACACTTTAAACGGTAAAATTTTGCTAGGATTTGGAGCTTTTAAAAATCATATGGGAATATGGTTTCATCAAGGTGTATTTTTGAAAGACACTGGTAACCATTTAATCACTGGACAGGAAAAAACAAAAGCCTTGAGACAGTGGCGTTTTGAAGAAGGCGATGAAATAGATGCAGAACGTATTTCTGCCTATGTGCAGGAAACCATTGAAAACTGTTTGGCTGGTAAAGAAGTAAAACCGCAACGAACTAAAATTTCAGAAGTTACTATTCCGCCCTTATTAAAAAACGAATTTCAGAAAAATCCAGCCTTCGAAGCTGCTTTCAATACTTTAAGTGCAGGAAAAAGGAAGGAATATGCAAATTACATTGGGGAGGCAAAACGAGCAGCTACTCAGATAAAACGATTGGAGAAAATTATTCCTATGATTCAAGATGGACAAGGCTTAAACGATAAATACAAAAATTGCTAGTTTATGGGGAGATCTATTAATTTCCCATTTTATGCCAGACGTGCATTATGGATATTTATTGCATGGATGGTTCTTTCCAACCTTATCTTTTATTACGATTATATTACACTCATCAATCATAGAGCGCTGGATTCCACTTACGACTTCAGGTCGGCCTACACTGCCTATTTAATTGTAGCGCTTTGTGCGTCCACTGTTGGTGGAATCTTTACGGTAAACTTGATGGAATACTGGCTAAGACGTTATGCGTTTTGGCAGGCATTACTATTAATCATTATTGTATATACCGGTGTTGCGCTTGCAATAGGTACTCTTGGAAGTCTCTATCTCACAGGAGCAGATTTAGACCTTCCCATGTTTCATCCCGAGGTGATGGAAGAACATCTATTTTTCTTTAGGGAAGCCGTCTTTTTAAAAAATTATTTTGTTTGGCTAATTATTGTAGTGGTAACGCTCATTATTTTAATGGTAAACGACAAATATGGGCCAGGAGTTTTTCCAGATTATTTAAAAGGGAAGTATTTTCACCCCAAAAGAGAAAGACGCATTTTTATGTTTGCAGATATCAAGGATGCTACAACTATAGCCGAAAATTTAGGGGAAGAAAAATACTTCAACTTCCTGAAAGACTTCTTCAAACATATAGCACCAGCGATTCTTGCAACCAAGGGAGAGGTGTATCAATATGTTGGAGATGAAATCGTTGTTTCTTGGAAAATGAAAAAAGGTCTCGATAAAGGAAACGCAATTGCCTGCTTTTTTAAAATGCGAGAATTACTACAGAAAAAATCCGATTATTACGCTAAACGTTATAATGCTCACCCACATTTTAAAGCCGGATATCATTATGGGGCCGTAATGACGGGTGAGATTGGACAAATAAAACGAGACATCGCATTCTCGGGCGATGTGCTCAATACAACTGCCCGGATCGAAGCCAAATGCAACGAATTAGGTGTAGACATTCTAGCCTCTTCAGAATTTTCTACTATTAATATTAAACTTCCTAGTAATATTACCAAAGAAGACTTGGGGCCTCACCAATTAAAAGGAAAAGCCGAACCCGTATCTCTTGTAACGTTTCGGAATGAAAATTGATAAACTTTCAGTACAAAAAACACTATAATTCACTTATTAAACTCTTAAATATGAAAACAGATCGCTACACCAAGGTCATTCTTACGATTATTGCCGTTTGCTTAACCTTTAATGTTGCTAAGGATTTGGAAATCGTTCCAAAGGCCTATGCAAACACCACAGATACCACCACCAATCCTCTCCCGTTACCTACCGAAACTATTGACGTTCGCATCGTGGATATTAATACGTATGACGAACTAAATGTAAATTTAAAGAGTGTCGACACCTATGATCAAGTAAAGGTGAGTCTAAAAAGTATTGACACTAGCGACGAATTAGATGTGAACATAGATGAAGTTGGTGGTAGTTGGGTAAATAGTGGTAGTCCTATTCCTGTGACTATCAAACAACAATAGCGAATACTATTCTTTTTATTTTGAAAATTGTAACAAAATTTCACATCCGCTACTAATAGAGCAACCAACAAAAAAACATTGACCAAAGAACTCGAACATAGTTTTGTGAGCCAGCTTGAGGCCAACCAGAACATTGTGCATAAGATATGTCGTCTATACACCAACGATAGCGATGCGCACAATGATTTGTTTCAGGAAATAACTATACAGTTATGGCGAGCATTTCCGAAGTTTAGAGGAGACTCAAAATTTAGCACCTGGATGTATAGGGTTGCATTAAATACCGCTATTACGCTGTATCGAAAAAGCAAACGCCGAGTACAAACACAGGATTTTGAAGGAGTAAGTTTTAAAATATCATCTGAGGACTACGACAGTACTATTGAAGATCAATTAAAACTAATGTATAATGCGGTAAAGACTTTAAACGACATTGATAAAGCGCTCGTTTTCTTATACCTCGAAAACAAAAATTACAGAGAGATTTCTGAAACACTTGGAATCTCCGAAGTCAACGCTCGTGTAAAGATGAATAGAATTAAAGAAAAACTACGAACCATACTTAACCCTTAAGCTCATGGATCAACTTGAAATATTAAAAAAAGAATGGATGTCACGGGAACAAGAGTTCCCAAAGTTCACCTTTAAAGAAATTTATCCAATGCTATTGAAGAAGTCCTCTTCTATAGTGAAGTGGATAGTGATTATTAGTCTTGCTGAAATCGCCTTATGGACATTGCTTTCGCTTTTAATACCAGAATCGAACAAACAGTTTCAGGAAGAAATGGGGCTGAAAAATACTTTTATCGTAATTAATGTAATTAATTACGTAGTTGTGGCTATTTTCATCTATCTGTTTTACAAAAACTATCAAAAAATACAAGTAACCAATACGGTAAGTACGCTCATGAAAAATATTCTGCGCACTAGAAAAACCGTTCATTACTTTGTCTATTACAATATTGGAATGGCGGCAGCTATGCTCCTTGGAGTTAATATTTACTATTATGCAAACAAAGATAGGCTCTATGACCTTTTAATGGCAGAAGAAACCTTTGGTGCATTACCTCCAGAAGCGTTCTTGAACACCTTTTTCATCGCACAGCTAGTTGTTGGAATCGTATTTATTGGATTCTTAATGCTCTTTTATTATATCGTTTATGGATTACTGCTGAAAAGGTTAAAGAGAAACTACAGGGAACTGCAGAAGATTGAGGTTTAACTAGTGGTGAGTGGTGAGTGGTGAGTGGTGAGTGGTGAGTGGTGAGTAAAATTAAAAAACACAGTTTAATTTCTACATTTTTCATCATCTATTCAACTTAAATTGTACGAGTAATATCGTTCATCAAAAACACTAATACCTCCACTGTCGCTCTTTGTTCAACTCTTCTTCACTCAGGATGTCTTCTTTAGGAATAACCTTCAGGAAAGAAGGGTGTTGCTCAATAGCGTACTCTAGTTTTTCCACTATTTGATCTACCGTATCATTTTCGTAATCGATGTCCAATGGCGCTTTAATTTCCATTGATTGGAGAATTCCACGTTTCTTGATGCGAAGCCCTTTGCGATCGAATGAACGTCTAAACCCATCAATAACAATGGGTACAACTAAAGGCTTGTTCTTTTTAATGATATGAGCCGTTCCACGTCTAATGGGTTTCCACGGACGTGTAGTTCCCTGCGGAAAGGTAATTACCCAACCATCATTAAGTGCTGTCGAAATACTGCTTACATCACTCATCTTTACTTGTCTGTTCACCTCTTTCCCTTCGGCACGCCAAGTCCTTTCAATACTCACAGAACCCGCATAGGCGAGTAATTTTGGTAAAAAACCAGAAGACATGGTTTCTTTTGCTGCCACAAAATAGATATTTAGTTTAGGGCGCCAGAGATAACCGATATTCTTAATATTATCCTCTCTCCCGCTCAAACTTGCATTAAATACATGAAACATCGCAACTACATCTGCGAAATACGTCTGATGGTTTGACACAAATAGAACATTCGTATCTGGAAGACCTTTTATTACCTCACTACCATCAATTTGTAGTTGATTGAACCCTTTAAAACGCCGATGTGTCATAGCACCAAGGATTCGAATAAGCCATAGCTTAAAAAATAAAATATGTCCAAAAGGATTTTTTTTGAAAAGCCCCATACAAGTGTGTTCGGTTATTTTCTGTGATCTGCATCATCTGCGCAATCACAACTAGGGCTCAAATATACTAAAATTCGCCCTTACATCGAGTTTTTAAGCCACTACACCTAGATAATTGCGATTCAGTTCAATAGCAAAAAATTGAAGAATTTACCTACAAAATAATGCATTTACTTTTGGCTGCATTACATACCTTAGTACATCAAATTTCAGTCTTAAAATAAAAGTATATGCTTGACCAATCGATTTCATTTCTCGGACAATTCTTAGATCAAGAGTTAAAGACGTATTTTCAAGTAGATTCAGAATGCGCTGTTGTGGGACCTCTCATGGATCTCGATGGATCCACTACCAGAGACATTGAAAACAAAATAGTAATTTCTATCATCCATTTAGAACAGGGACCATCTCTAAGAAATAGACCTTCTACTTTCAGTACTGTTCAAGAAAAGCAACCTGTTTTGTTAGACTATTATGTGCTCATTACAGCCAATTACATTTCTCAACAGTACCTCGAGGGACTAAAAATGCTTTCGGAAACGATGGCTATTTTTAATGAAACCGTTATTTTCAATCATGAAACACATCCCGCCCTACCTAACTCTCTGGAACGAATTTACATTGAACCCATTCAAATTCCACTTAATAATTTAAATGATATTTGGGATAGAATGGGTGTAAATTACCTTCCTTCCTGTATATACAAAATAAGAATTGCCGCTACGTCTTAATGCGGCGAGTTATAGAGTAGATTTTAATAGTTCTCGTACCTCATTCAACATCATGGCAGTTGCGCCCCACACCAAATGGCCTTGTAATTGAAACGCTGGGACTTTAATAGATTTGGCATAACTAGTAGATAAAGTCTGGGTTACCATAGTAGTATCGTCTAAAAACTCCGTGATCGGAACTTCGATAATATCTTCCACCTCCTCTTCTTGTTTAATAAACATGGGCGTTTTAGAGGAGATTCCTAGAAAGGGTTGCACAAAAAAATTGCTAGGGGGAATGTAGACCTCCGTTAGCTTTTTTAATACTGAAATATCCGATGAAGGAACCCCTACTTCTTCTTCAGTTTCACGCAATGCGGTTTCCTCGGAAGACGCGTCTTCCTTTTCCGTCTTGCCGCCCGGAAAACCAATTTGAGCAGAATGTACGCCCTTATAAGTTTTACGAAGAATAAGCGCCATATGAGTTTCCCCTTGATCTGAAGGGTAGAACATACACATTACAGCCGCTGTTCTGGCCGTCTTCATCTCACGGGCTTTGTTCTTCAATTCCAACAATCGCTCTATTGGAGCCATTTTAAGATGAAAGGCTTCCCCTGGAAGTTCCAAATTTTTTACTTTTACAATCCGTTTAGAAAACTCTGAATATTGCATTAATGAAATTATCACTAGTTATAGTAATCGCCTTTTGCCTCGTGCTCGCGAGTTGTGAAGATAAAAAAAAGACTTCCGAAGAAAAAACAGAAGTCACAAAAGAAATCGTAAAAGATACGGTACCCTCTGAAAAACCAATTGAACCAGAAGTCGAAACAAATAAATACCCAGAGATTACCGAAGAAAACATGGTAGCTTTTCTTACGCAATACGGAAAAGAGAACCCAGAAACTAAAGTCCGAGTCTCCACATATCTCGGCGATATAGACATCGAACTTTTTGAAGACACTCCTTTGCATAGAGCCAATTTCATTTATCTCACCAAGCAAGAATACTTTGAGGAGACCTTTGTGCATCGAATTGCTCCTGGTTTTATAATTCAGGCTGGCAATAGTGACCTCCGATCTACCCCAAAAAAACGAGCGGCAATTGGTAAAAATTATTTACTCCCCGCAGAAATCTCCAATAAACGGACACACCAATATGGAAGTGTTTGTGGTGCCAAAGAGTACCGCGAAAATCCGGATAAGAAGTCGGCTCCCTTCGAATTCTATATTTTTATTGGAGAACCTAGACAAGCCAATCATTTGAACGGCGATTACACCATTTTTGGAAAAGTAACCAACGGTATGGATGTGGTAGAGGCTATATCAAAACTCCCAGCCGATGAAGGAGAATGGCCAAAATCGAATGTTTATATCAGTGTGACGGTGCGCTAATAGTTGCTTTCCATTCTCTTTTGGAAAAACAAAGCTGAAGTATCATTGCGAAGTATTCATCAAAATTATAATTCGTAAAGAGGTAAGAAAACGCTGTTTTCTGTACATAGTAGTATAATTCTTTTTAATAATTTAAAAATTTACAACTATGAAAAAATTGATTTTAGCAGCAGTGGCAGGTTTATTCTGCATGAGTGTAACCTTTGCTCAACAATGGATTGGAAATAACAGCAGCTCTAGCACCATCTACAGAACTGGAAATGTAGGAATAGGAACTTCCAATCCTTTAAACAAACTTCAAATTGGAAATTCCTTTTCGTTTCATGATGGAGGCCATGAGGTACTCGGATTTGGATACGCGCGTGGCAGTGGAGGAGGAGATTTAAACAGTAACGCATATTCGTCTGAGATTACTTTAGATCCAGTTAGCGGTCGATTCTCACTAGGCGTTTCAAGCACGAAGACAGGTGCTCCGGTTAGATCAATTATAATGACCAGACAAGGAAGAGTGGGAATTGGTTCTGCTAATCCAGACGCCAAGCTAACCGTACGAGGAGATATACATGCAATATCCTTGAGACTGGATGCGCAGGTACCAGCAGATTATGTATTCCAAAAATACTACACAGGTTTTTCTACATTGAAAGAAGACTACACCATGCCGTCACTTCAAGAAGTGGAAAAATTTACTCAAGAAAATAATCATTTACCAGGAGTCCCGTCTGCAAGAGAGATCATGGAAGAGGGATTGGACGTTGGTGAAATGAGTAACTTATTGCTTCAAAAAATTGAAGAATTGACTCTTTATACTATCGAACAAGAAAAACGCATTGAGCAATTAGAATTATTAATCTCTAAAAACTAAACATCATGAAAAGAAAGATAAAATATCTATCTCTATTGATGGTCTGCTTAGTGAGTTACTCTGTAATGGCGCAGAAATGCCCTGAAAACTTATCCATTACCACTAGTATCTCGTCTACTTCTAACGAACAAAAACGAGCGCAACATCTAATAGAAGCCAATAATGAAATACTCGACGGACACGTAGAATACATAGCTGGAAATCAAATTTTACTAACATCTGGTTTTAGTGTGACTGGTTCTGCAACAGTTAGTTTTAATGGACGTATCGAAAATTGTGATTCTGCTCCTAAAGTTGACAAAACTATTACGCTGTCTCCCAACCCAGTTAAAACCAATTTCAATCTTACAACTCAAGAAGATATGATGAGATGGGAATTGAGTAATCAGTTTGGAAATTTAAACTTGAAAGGGTTGTCCAATGAGCATAGTCTGAAAAGTGCGACTATAGATCTCACTGATTATCCAACTGGAATATACTTTATAAGTATCACTTTTAAAGATGGAGAAATAGTCACAAAAACAGTGATTAAAGAGTAAAATGAAATTTGAAAAAGAAAAATGGCAACCCGAACAAATTGTTCGGGTTGTTTTATTACAGGTCTGTTTCAGATTTTTTATACAGAATAGGCAACGATAGATTGAATGTCACCGCCAGCAAACGCACGGCAATCACGATGGAACCAGCGATTACAAGGACTACATCCCCGGTTAATGAGGTTTTCAGTAGTAAAAAATACGCTACACCTCCTAAAATACAAGCGGTAGCATACACTTCCTTTCTAAAAATAATCGGAATCTCATTACATAAAATATCACGAATTACTCCCCCGAAACAAGCCGACATAGTTCCTAAAGCAATACAAATAAGTGCAGGAAAACCAGCAGCAATTCCCTTCTCTATTCCTAAGACGGTGTATAACGCAATCCCAATTGTGTCGAATAAGAACAACGACCTGCGGACATAACCTAATTTCTTGCGAAAAATAACAGTAACGACCACAGTTCCAGCAATCACATATACATACGTAAGATCCAACATCCAAGTGATTGGTGCGTCTATTAAAATGTCTCTTAAAGTTCCACCTCCAACTGCCGTCACAAAGGCAATAATAAATAGCCCAAAGGGATCTAGCCCTTTCTTAATGGCAGTTAACCCACCAGATACAGCAAAGGCGATAGTTCCCAAAATATCGATGATCAATAATAAACTCACATGTTCTGGGTGTAATAGTTGTAGTCCTTTATTACCTTGTCCAAAAACTTGATAGGCGTTTCTTCTACCGTAATTTCCATTACTTTGGAAACCCGATTAGAAAGCTTCAAAATAACATGATGATTTCCGCCATATCTAGCCGATTGAAATAAATTTTTAATGGTCTGCATTTCATGATCTGTGAACACCGTTACTTGCGGATACATAGGTACATAACCTTCTGGGATATCAACTAAAACAGTTTGTGCCAATCCAACCACGGCGTTTTCAGAAATAACCGTAGTGCCTGCTGCAATGTCCCCAACGCGTTGCCCTTTTCCATTAAAGAGGATACTTACCAGCGCAAGAGAACCTCCCGTAGAGGTGAGGTCGATCACTCTTAACAACCAACGCAATAAATAATTAGAAAAACTTGGCTTTGAACCATCCAGCTTTACAACCTTTAGATTCATAGCTCGTTTTCCAGGGCTTCTGCCGTCCCAAAAGGTCTCCCACAGTAAATGATAAGTAACTACAGGCAAACTAATGGTTATATAAATAAGAAACTCGGAATCTGAAGGCAGGTCGATTGCCATAAAAATAACAACAACAGCAAACACATATGCCGCCAAAATTAAAAAGTCTATGAGGTATGCCAAAATCCGGTCACCTAGTCCAGCAACATTTTGAACAATGTTGACATTTTGAGCTGTTTCTATTTGAAAGTTATCCATTAAATCTGTTTCTTTGAACAAATACCGCTCACCATGCGCGAAGCTGCTTTTGCAAAACAAAATAAAGACAAATGGTTAAGATTTGAAAGTGTTCTTAAGAATAATATTCAGGTTTCACCAGACGAGTTAAGTTCACTTTACGTGGAAGTAACCGATCACCTCAGCTATGCCCAAACTTTTTATCCGAATAGCAACACACTGAGGTACTTAAACGGGCTCTCCGTTTTAGCGCATCAAAAGATTTATAAAACAAAAAGAGAATCGCGTAATCGTCTAATTACTTTTTACACCAAAGAATTTCCACTCTTCTTTTCTCAATACCACAGACAACTTCTTATTGCTTTTTTAACTTTTATGTTATTTAGCATTATTGGTGCCTACTCTGCTGCAACAGATGGTGATTTTGTAAGACTCATCCTTGGAGACGGCTATGTGAATATGACACTAGATAATATCGATAACGGTGATCCTATGGCGGTTTACAAGGACATGGGAGAACTAAATATGTTTTTAGGGATTACGGTAAATAATATTCGAGTCGCGTTATTGGCATTTGCATATGGTCTTTTTCTTAGTGTAGGCACCCTCTTCATTTTGATGAGAAATGCCATTATGCTAGGGTCATTTCAGTATTTCTTTTACGACCAAGGCCTGTTATGGGAAAGTGCGCGTACCATCTGGATCCATGGAACCATAGAAATTTCGGTCATTATTATCGCTGGATGCGCTGGTTTAGTGATGGGTAATAGTATTTTATTTCCAAGAACCTATACCAGAGTACAATCTTTTGTTAGAGGAGCAAAAGATGGAGTTAAAATATTGATAAGTACTATACCATTCTTTATTATTGCAGGATTTCTAGAAGGATTTGTAACAAGACATACCGAAATGCCAGATTGGCTAGCAATTATTATCATTGGAGGGTCCTTATTTTTAATTCTATATTATTACGTTATATACCCCATTAAACTAAAGAAAACTTATGAAAGAAATGATACAATTTAAACAGCAAAGGGAACTTGGTGGCATCCTTGGAGATGTTTTTAAGTTCCTTCGTCTTAATTGGAAAGTTCTTTTTGGCCTTATTCTGAAATATGCTGGTCCAGCCTTACTTATACTAGTGCTATCATTTATTGTCTATATCCAAGGTATTAGTGGGTTTATGGAAAATCTGTATGGTGACTTTGGTTCACAACCTTCCTTCGATACCATGATTGTAATGCTCATCGCCATTCTTTTTCTATTCATAAGCATCGTGGCATATTACGGCCTTCTTTACGGTGTAGTTATGTTCTCGATTAAATCGTATATGAACAATAACGGAGAAATCAATAAAGAAGAAGTAGGAAATAACCTAAAGGAAAAGTTTTGGGGACTTATAGGAATGAGTAGTCTTACTACCATCATGGTTGGATTTGGACTAGCACTATGTGGAATCCCAGGAATCTATCTAGGAACAGTTCTATTCGCAGTCTACGGAGTATACGTATTCGAGAACAGGTCGGTAACAGACTCCATCAGTTATTGTTTTGAACTTATTAAAGGAGAATGGTGGATTACCTTTGCAACCCTATTGGTCGCAGGGATTGTTTACTATTTGTTTACGTTGATATTTCAAGTTCCTGCAACTATTTATTCTCTTGGTAATCAGTTCATGAATATTGAAACCATCTCTAACGACCCTTCCGAAATGTTCGATATTGGGTATATCATCTTAAATGTAATCTCTGTTATAGGACAATATCTGCTTTATACATTTATGGTACTCACTTCGGCATTTATTTATTTCAATCTCAACGAAAAGAAGAACTTTACTGGAACCATTGAAACCATAGAATCTCTAGGAAAAAGAGAAGAATAATATGCGCAAGGTTTTACTCTTCATCATTTTCGTTTTTTGTGTTTCTGAAGGAATTCGTTCCCAAGAAGCCACAGAACCCATCTCTCAGGAGACGGTTCAATACGACGAGGATGGGGCTATCACACCTTTAAAACTGGATACAGAAACACTGGACAAATACAAAGATGATCCAGATTTCGACTATACCGAACTCAATGAGGAAGATGGCTGGTGGAGTAAATTTACCAACTGGATTTCTCGCATGTGGTATCGGTTTTGGGAATGGCTTTTGGGTGACCTAAATAGTGTTGGAGGATTTGTATCTTTTTTATTAACCATTGCTCCCTACCTAATTCTTGGTACACTTATAGTTTTCATTGTCTGGCTTTTTTATAAAATGAATCCTGGAGCTCGCATGCTTAAGAGCAAGGAACAACCTGGTGTATTCTTTACTGAAGAAGAGGAAATTATAAGAACTGGAGACATTCAAAAGCTCATAGATAAAGCACTCTTAGATGAAGATTATAGATTGGCCGTTCGATACTATTACCTACTTATTTTAAAAAGACTAACAGAAGCCGAAATTATAGACTACGAATTCGATAAAACCAATAGTGAATATACCAATGAAATCAATTCCGAAAAGCTCAATTTGGGCTTTAGAAAAGTAACCAATCTATACGATTACATATGGTATGGTAGCTTTGAAGTGACACCAACCGATTTCAGAAAAGCGCAAAACACCTTTGTCCAATTAGAACATAATATCCCGAAAACAATTGACTAAGCTTCAAAAAATAGTATTCTTTGGATTCCTACTTATTGTTGGAGCGATGATCTATGCAGAAGCAACTCGTCCACATCCTATTAATTGGTTTCCAAGTTATTCTGCTACCGATAAGATTCCTTTAGGATCGTATGTTTTTCATGATCTCTTAAAAGAAAAATTTGGAGATAACATGATGGAACAAAACCGTCCTCCATTTGAGATCCTATTAGATACTGCTCTTGTGGGAACTTATTTTTTTGTAAACGACCGACTTTATTTTGACGATACTGAAGTTGATAGACTATTAGATTGGGTAGGCCGGGGAAACACTCTATTTCTGTCCGCAAACTACCACTCTCCTGGCCTTATCGATTCGCTTTCTCTAGAGGTTACTGATGGACTTTTATTTACAGAATTAGGTACAGAACCATTCTTTGAGCTGGTAAATGAAAATCTAAAAACAAATAAACCGTATCATATAAAACGAAATTTCCCTGTTCGGCACTTTCGAGAAGTAGATACTTTATCACATGTGGCTCTTGGAGTTGTGGAGGCTTTTCAAGACACAACAGTATTAAAAGAACCGAAAATTAATTTCTTGAAAGCTCCAATAGGAGATGGAACTATTTTTTTCCACAACCAACCGGAGGTATTTTCCAATTATTTTCTGCTTGAAGAAGAAGAAAACTTAAGTTACACAGAAGGTGTCCTCTCCTATTTAGATCAAAACGAGCCGTTATTGTGGGACAATCATTACAAATCTGGTAAGCCAATACAGGTTTCCCCTCTTTACATTCTTTTAAATAATGAAAGGTTAAAATGGTCCTATTACTTTCTTCTAATTGGAGTGTTTATTTTTGTTTTGTTTGAAGGAAAACGGAAACAGCGCAGCATCCCAATTGTGACACCTCTCTCCAATAAGACCTTCGAATACACCCAGACCATCGCGGGTATGTATCTTGAAAAAAATGAACATCACTCCATTGCGCAGAAACAAATTACACTGTTTATGGAGTATATTAGAACCAAGCTACGTATTCCCACCGAAAAAGTAGATGTCCGATTTATGAAAGCGGTGGCTGCGAGAAGTGGAAATACATTTGAAGACACAAAAGACCTCTTCACATTTATTGAAAAAATACAACATCAACACGAAACTAGTCCGGACGAGCTAGTGAAATTAAACATAGAACTTACTAAGTATAAAAAGAAGATAGATGGAAAATCCTGAAGAAAATACAAATCCTATAGAAAACACGAATCCAGAAAATCAGAACCAAGATTTACAATTCAACAATCGGATTCCGTTAGAGGAGCTAAAAAGCGCTGTTGAAGCCATCAAATTACAGCTTGGAAAGATTATTATTGGGCAAGAAGAATTTATAGAACTCCTTATTGTTGGCTTGTTTGCTAACGGGCATGTGCTTATAGAAGGTGTTCCTGGAATTGCTAAAACCATCACTGCTAAGCTCTTCGCTAAAACCTTAAAAACAGCGTTCAATCGAATCCAGTTTACGCCAGATTTAATGCCAAGTGATGTTTTAGGTACTTCTATTCTTAATATGAAGGCGTCGGAGTTTGAATTCAAAAAGGGACCTATTTTTTCTAATATTGTTCTTATCGACGAAATTAATCGTGCACCTGCTAAGACACAAGCGGCCTTGTTCGAAGTAATGGAAGAGCGACAAATCACTATGGACGGACATGAATATAAGATGGATTATCCATTTATGGTTCTTGCCACTCAAAATCCAGTAGAACAAGAAGGAACCTATGCCCTCCCAGAAGCTCAGCTCGATCGCTTTATCTTTAAGATTAAAGTTGGATATCCTAAACTGGAAGAAGAAGTCACAATTTTAAAGACCCACCACGATCGAAAATCGGCCATAGCAGAAGATGCCATCACTGGTGTTCTTTCTCCAAGTCTATTGAAAAAACTTCGTGCGCAGGTGCAAGAAATTTTAATTGAAGATAAAATCTTTAATTACATCGCTCAATTAGTCGATAAAACTAGAAACCATCCACATTTATATTTAGGAGGTTCACCAAGAGCTTCTTTGGCAATAATGAATGCCTCCAAGGCTTTTGCTGCAATTAACGGAAGAGACTTCGTAACTCCTGAAGATGTAAAACGAACGCTGGCTCCTGTTTTGCGTCATAGAATTATTCTATCTCCTGAACGAGAAATGGAAGGAATGACTCCCGAGACCGTTATAGAAATGATCGCTCAATCTATTGAAATTCCGAGATAGTGATCAAATTCTTCAAATCGCTTTATGTAACACCGCGCTTCTTTTATGCGCTAACGGTGATTGCAGTATTGTTTCTCATTTCTAACTGGTCAACACCTCTGTATGGAATAGTATGGCTCTTTGTTCTGGCACTTGCGGTTTTAGTGCTTCTAGAACTTACAATGCTTTATAGCAGTAGTTCGGTTAAAGGAGAACGAATTCTTCCAGAAAAATTTTCGAACAGCGATCAAAATGAAGTCGCTATTCAATTGCAAAACAAGTACACCTTTAATATTGAGGTCGCGATCATTGACGAACTACCAGTTCAATTTCAAATGAGAGACTTTTTCAGAAAAACTAAAATACCTGGGAAGGATAGAAGCACCTATGCCTATAGTGTAAGACCAGTGGATCGAGGTGAGTATATCTTCGGAAAGCTGAACTGTTATGCCACTTCCGTAATTGGCCTTGTAAGACGTCGCTATACTTTTAATAATGAACAAATGGTAAAAGTCTATCCTTCATTCATTCAAATGAAGAAATACGACTTCCTTGCAATCGATAACCGATTATCACATATTGGACTCAAAAAGATCAGGAAAATTGGTCATACCATGGAATTTGAACAAATCAAAGAATATGTGGTTGGAGACGATGTGCGCACGGTGAACTGGAAAGCCACTGCAAAACATGCACAACTCATGGTGAATCAATACCAGGACGAAAAAATGCAACCCGTTTACACCATTATTGATACCAGTAGAGTAATGAAAATGCCGTTCGACGGATTAAAATTAGTTGACTATGCTATCAATAGTGCATTGGCATTTTCGAACATTGCACTTAAAAAGAGCGATAAGGTGGGACTTATCGATTTTTCAAATAAAATTGGAAACTTTCTACCTGCTCGAGCCAAAAAGACGTACCTCAACACTATTTTAGATACGCTCTACAATACAGATACTAAGTTTCTTGATTCCGATTTTGGATTATTACAAGCAATGATACGAAGACGTATTACACATCGTAGTTTGTTGATGTTATATACTAATTTTGAGCATATTTCGTCGTTGAGAAGGCAACTTCCCTATTTACTTGCCATCGCCAAAAGACATGTGCTGGTTGTTATATTTTTCGAAAACCCCGAGTTGCGAAACCTTAGCGAAACAGAAGCTACCAACGTTCCAGAGATTTTTGATCAAACCATCGCTCAGCAATTTGAGTTCGATAAAAAATTAATGGTGAGAGAACTTCAACAAAGAGGCATTCAAACGGTGCTAACCGCTCCAGCCGATCTTACCGTAAACACCATTAATAAATACTTAGAGATTAAGGCGAAAGGCTTGTTGTAATGATCTTTACAAACTGCGATCTTGGAGGTAACTTATGAACCCAGGCAGTTTTCAGTGCGAGTAAGACAATGACTATGAAAAGCTGCTTGTCTTAATCATACTCACTGGGTTAATTCGCGGTGCGTTAAAATTGAACCTAAAACTCCTAAAAAACCATAAGGCAACTATTTGTAGTTAGACGATCCGTTCATAATTTCAATATTTCCCTCCTTTTATACAGTTCAATCACAAATTACAACAGTTCAGCTCTTTTCATTCTGAAATACTCCAAGACCGGTGCATATTTGTAGTGTAATTAATAACAATCACTTTAAAACATATATTATGAAAACTATCATCCTATCCATCGCATTATCAATCTCAGCATTTTTCACTAACGCACAAACAGATGCATTAACGGTTTCTTCCGAAGGAACAACCATTACGGTTACCGTTCCCGTTCAGAGTTCAGAAGGAAAAGTAATTTTCGGTCTCTACAACGAAAGCACCTTCATGAAAGCTGCTCCTATCCAAGGTTTAGAAGGAGACATAGTAGATGGCAAAGTCACTGTCACCTTTACGAACGTTGAAGCGGGAGAATACGGAATTACCCTATTTCACGATAAAAACAATAACAAACAAATGGACTTCGAAGCTAATGGAATGCCCAAAGAAATGTACGGGGTCTCTAACAACGTAATGAATTTTGGTCCACCACAATGGAGCGATGCCAAATTTGAAGTAGCAGAAACACCTATTGAAATGGAAATTAGAATGTAAACGCAACATCTAGCACATAGATCAAAGTCTGAAGTATAGAGTAACTCTACACTTCAGACTTTTTTCATTACAACTATAAGAGTACTCTTAATATTTATCTACAACTATAAGTTTTATCAATGCAAAAAACTATCTTTGGGTAAATCTTCTTTTCATGACTATTACTCAACTCAAATACGTCTTAGCGGTTGCCGAATATCAAAACTTCACCAAAGCAGCCGAAAAAACCTTCGTCACTCAGCCTACCCTCAGTATGCAAATCCAGAAATTGGAAGAAGAGTTGTCCATCCAGATATTCGATCGAACCAAAAAACCTATTGAACTCACTACCGTAGGAAAAAAAATTGTAAATCAGGCGAAGAGTATCGTAAATGAAGCCGAAAGAATGCAGGATGTAGTGGATCAGGAAAAGGGGTTTATTGGAGGCGAATTCCGTCTTGGTATGATTCCTACCGTTATGCCTACTTTACTTCCAATGTTCCTAAAAACATTCACGGTTCGCTTCCCAAAAGTACAACTCAAAATTGAAGAACTTACCACGGACGACATTATTTCAAAACTAAATGATGGGCATCTAGATGCTGCTATTGCCGCAACTCCATTATATCAAGATAAGATAAAGGAGCGCGTACTCTATTTTGAACCTTTTGTGGGATATGTACCAGAAAATCATCGCTTATTCTCGAAAAACAAGATAGAAAGTGGAGACCTTGAAATTGAAGATATTCTTTTATTGGAGGATGGTCACTGCTTTAGGGACGGGGTTATTAACCTTTGCAAAGCCTCGAAGCTTTCAAAAACAGATAAGTTTCAACTAGAAAGCGGGAGTTTTGAAACGCTTATCAAACTCTCACATGAAGGACTGGGAATGACTTTACTTCCCTATTTACACACCCTAGATATTTCAGAAAAGCAAAAAAAGCATCTTAAATTCTTTTCAGACCCATCACCAGCTAGAGAAGTAAGTCTTATTTATAACAAAAGTGAGTTGAAAATGCAAATTATCAATGCTTTGCACGATGTAATTGCTGGTGTAGTGAGAGGTGCCATCCGTTTCCAGGATGTAAAGATTATTAGTCCGTTAAAATAAACAAAGCCCCCATTTCTGAAGGCTTGAATGTTATTCTTTTAAATAAATTAAACACTGATTTAATTCTGGGTTTTGTTTAATTAGTGAGTTAACCCAAATTCGTAATTCCTCAATTTCGTGAGGTAGAAGTCGCATCATTGCTTTTTGCAACTCCTTACAAAATAGATTAGAATCAAAGCTTACTTTTTTTAATACCGCCTTGGTATAATCGTACATTGCTCTAGCCATAATAGTTATTAGGATTAGGTTAAGTATTTCTAAACGTATAGGCGTGAGATTTTATAATTAGTTTACATCTACAAGATAACTAAAATAAACCGAAAGTATTTCAGCTGTTAATAAGTTGCTGTGTTAAAGTATGTTAAAAGCGGTTATCTCCGTCGAGTAAATCCCCTAATCCACCTAAAATACTGCCCTCGCCTTTACTCTTGCCTCCTCCTTTAGGAGCAGCCGCCCATACTTTCCCTGCCAATCGGCTAAAAGGTAACGACTGAATATAAACAGTACCTGGGCCTGTGAGTGTAGCGAAAAAGAGACCTTCGCCTCCAAAGAGTGTATTCTTGATTCCGCCCACAAATTCTATGTCGTATTGAACACTTTGATCAAAACCTATAATACAACCAGTGTCAACCTTTAACTTTTCTCCAGGAGCCAATTCTTTTACTGCGGTAGTACCTCCTGCGTGTACAAAAGCCATTCCGTCGCCTTCTAGTTTCTGCATAATAAATCCTTCGCCTCCAAAGAGACCTCTCCCCAATTTCTTAGAGAACTCAATCCCAATAGAAACTCCTTTGGCGGCGCATAGAAAAGCGTCTTTTTGGCAGATAAACTTGCCTCCATACTTATTAAGGTCAATTGCGATAATCTTTCCGGGATATGGAGAAGCAAAACTTACTTGTTTCTTTCCAGACTGTGTATTGTAAAAAGCGGTCATAAAAAGGCTTTCTCCTGTAAGCAGACGTTTCCCTGCTCCAAAGATCTTGCCCATAACTCCAGTATCTTTTTGCGAACCATCTCCAAAAATTGTTTCCATGGAAATCCCATTGTCCATCATCATAAAGCTTCCTGCCTCGGCTATCACGCCTTCGTTTGGATCCAGTTCTATTTCTACGTATTGCATTTCTTCCCCGTAGATGGTGTAGTCTATTTCGTGTGCTTGCATTCAAAAAAGTTTTAGTGATTCACATATTGGTTGCAATAACAAAGAAGATGTTACAATTTAGATATGAGATATTAGATGGGAGTGCTGAATTTAGTGAGCAGTCATCAGTAACCATTGATCAGTATTCAGTTGTTAGTAGTTTTAATTAGTACACCATCAATATTTAAGAGGTGTGGTAGACGATTTAAAAAACTACCGATCACCATTCACCATTCACAAAAATCACCCCTTGCGTTTCACCGTCCATTCAAACTCAAACGTTGAAACGATAGCTCCGTCAGAATTGGTTCCAACGGCTTTCATCCAACAAGTCTGGCCCTCGCCTGTCTCCACAGTTTTTGAAATAGCTTCTTTTATGGCCAAGCCATCATTGCAGGTAAAGGTGATTCTTCCAGTTGCTTTTTTCGAAAAGTTCGCTTTATTATTTGCAACCAGCATAGAAACTTTGGCTCCACTATTATGGATACAAGACATCACAAGGGCCCCTGTCGCCAATTCGGCAGCCATTCCTTGTACCGCCCAAAACATAGACTTAAATGGATTCTGATTTTTCCAGCTATGCTTTACAGAAGTCACACAACTCGTCTCAGTAATAGACTTGGTTCGAACTCCTGAAAAATAACAGGCAGGAAGTTTAAAAAGGGTAAACTTATTTATTTGCGAAGGTTTTAAGGACATGTTTGTTAAAAAGTATGAGTTAGGCTTTGTACAAAAATAGACATTGATAATTGAACACGGTTAATTGTTCATGGAATATTGTTCGCTATGGGTATTCCCTTCGTTCGCTTTTCGAAACTCAAAGCTCCCTCAGGTCGGGCTATTCGCTATATCTTTTTCACTACTACCCTCGTCAAGCTCAGTTAGCAGTAAAAAAGGATGCCGCTACTATCCCTAATACAAAATTGTTCAATCCTCCAATTTCTAAAAATATCTTCCGAGAGGGGAATAATTCAATAAACACACAAAAATAAAGGCCTTACAGCACATTTCATTAAATATACAAGATGTAAATATGTTAATATAATGTTAAAAATTAGTACTATGCGTAACATACTACCTTCTTTTAGACATATATTTGCATAAGAAGATATTAGCTTATGGAACCTAATCTAACAGAAAATACGAAACAAGTGGCTGCAGTCATTCACTTATCGACCTTTACGAAGTTCTTTTTTCCTTTGGGAAATTTTCTCGCTCCTTTATTATTATGGACGGTGAATAAGAACAAAGCGTTTATCAACGAACACGGACGACAAGCCATCAATTTCCAATTAAGTATTTTGTTGTACACCGTTTTAATAGGTATTATTTGTCTTCCCTTCTTTGTGATGTTTGCTCCAGATTTTGTGGAGCTAGTAGACGCGATTGATCACCACGTCCAACACAATAGCATCAATAGCATGGCAGAACTTTCAGGATATTTCATTCTGTTTTTCGTAGCCGCCGTAGTACTCCTTAGTTTATTCATTTTTGAACTGTATGCAGTTATTACCGCAACTGTTCAAGCCAATAGAGGAGAACTATACAAATACCCATTAAGCATACCATTCATCAAATCTGTCTCTGAGGAAACTGGAGACGTAAATCAATCAAAAAATGAGCACGTTAGTTAAAATAGTAATCGGTGTTGTATTAAACATACTGCAAACTGGGGAACTCCCCAAGGAACATGGAGCGATCTCTGAAGCAGTAATCATAGAATGTGAGTATGGCGTAGAACAGCTAAATCCTCATTACATCATCACGAGCGACGAAATGTTAGCTCAGAAAAATTAAGGAAAAATATGAAAATCGAAAACACAAAAGCGCAAATGCGAAAAGGGGTTCTTGAATATTGCATCCTCTCCATACTCAAAGATGGAGAAGCTTATACCAGCGATATTCTGTCTTCCCTAAAAGACGCAAAAATGCTTGTGGTGGAGGGAACAGTTTACCCCCTATTAACCCGCCTCAAAAATGCAGGGTTACTAAATTATCGCTGGGAAGAATCTACCAGCGGACCGCCAAGAAAGTATTACGAGTTAACCGAAACAGGTAAACTCTTTGTAAAAGAATTGAACACTACCTGGAGCGAATTGCAACAGGCCGTTAATACAGTAACCAGCACAACCAATAAGAAATGAACAAAACAGTAAACATAAACCTAGCAGGTACGTTTTTCCACATCGATGAAGATGCTTTTGGAAAACTACAACGCTATCTGGATGCTATAAAAAAATCGTTAAGTGATCCGCAAGGAAGCGATGAGATCATACGGGATATTGAAGCTCGTATTGCTGAACTTTTTTCTGAAAAACTAGAAAGTAGTACGCAAGTGGTAACGATCAAAGAACTAGACGAGGTGATCACAGTGATGGGACAACCCGAAGACTATATGGTAGATGATGAAATCTTTGAAGATGCTCCTCCCAGAGCTTCTCGCAGATCTGGTTCATCTAGGAAACAACTCTTTAGAGACGAAGACAACAAAATGATCTCTGGGGTTTCAGCGGGACTAGGTCACTACTTAGGTATTGACACTGTTTGGGTAAGACTCCTTTGGGTTTTACTTACTGTATTCTCAAGCGGAATCTTCATCCTGTTTTACATCTTGCTATGGATCATTGTTCCAGCAGCAATTACTACTTCAGAAAAACTTAAGATGACGGGGGAACCCATAAATATCTCCAACATCGAAAAAAAGTTCAAGGAAGGATATGAAAATGTCTCCGATAGGGTAAAAAACGTAGACTACGACAAATACGGAGAGCGAGTAAAAAGCGGAACTTCTAGCTTTTTCGACACTCTTGGTAGCATCCTTCTTACGATTCTTAAAGTATTTGTCAAATTTTTAGGAGCAATTGTAGTATTTGTCTCTATCGTAACAATTATTTCACTCATTATTGCTTTATTCTGGACAGGATCTATTGAATTCTGGGGACAGGGAGAAATAGCAGACTGGTATCATTTAGGTAGTACCACAGGAGCACCAATTTGGCTCATCTCCTTACTCACCTTATTTGCAGTTGGTATTCCATTCTTTGCACTATTCATATTAGGGTTGAAACTTATTATTTCCAATCTTAAGTCGATTGGAACACCTGCGAAGATTGCGCTATTCTTTATCTGGATCGCATCTGTAATTGGATTGGGTATCTTCGGAATTAAACAAGCCACCGAAACAGCTTTTGATGGGGAATTTGTAACCGAATCTTCTCTAGCAGTAAGAAGCGGTGATACCTTAAATATCAAAATGATATCTAATGAACTATACGAATACGACGCAAGAAGAAGAGGTAAATTAGACATAAAATACGACGAAAACGATGAGAAATTTATCTATTCAACAGATATCAGGTTAATTGTTCGTTCCACCCAAGATTCGCTAGGTCGAGTTGTAGTCCAAAAGCGTGCCGAAGGTAGAGATTATGTTACGGCAAAAAACCGAGCTCAATCGATCGACTACGATTATAATTTCGATGGAAACACCTTGGGATTAAACGCTTACCTCACGACCGATTTCGAAAATAAATACCGCGATCAAGAAGTGGAAGTTATTGTTTACCTGCCAGTTGGAACTATTATTTATGCAGACGACAACACCTACTCTTTCCACAGAAACGATTCTCATTATAGAGATATCTTGGATAATGGAGACGAAGAAAAATACCTTCTCATCGAAGACGGAGAAACACGTTGTATTGATTGCCCAATAGAAACAAAAGAAGATTGGGAATACGATGGGGAAAGTCGCATTAACATAGATGGTAGAGACGGAATTAACATCCAGAGCGGAAATGGCGACAGTGTGATTATCAACGAAGATGGAGTAAACATCCAGGATAGCGATGGTGATAGTGTAATCATTAATGAAGATGGTGTAAAAATTAATGCCACAGACGACGGGGATAACGGATCCCTTAGAATAGATATTGAAAACTAATCATTTGCTCCAAAACTTTTAGTGGAGGAGCAAATTTCAAAAAAAACAAAAATCATGAAAGCAATCAAATTAACAATCGTGGCCCTTCTCGCACTAGTTGTGAGTAGCTGTAACTTCGACATTAGCTTTGGGCAAATAAGCGGTAATGGTAACGTAGTAACCGAAGAAAGACCTGTAAATGAAGACTTCACTAGTATTAGCGGTAGCGCCGGAGTAGATGTTTTTCTTACCAAGGGAACCGAAAACAAAATTGTAGTGGAAGCAGATGAAAACCTCATGGAGGTTATTGAAACTGAAATTAAGAATGGAAAACTAAAAGTAACCACCAACCAAAGTATTGGTCGTTGCAAGTCTAAAAAAGTACACGTTACCTATGTAGAATTAAGCGACATTAGCGCATCTAGTGGTGCAGATGTAATTGGAAATTCTGTTGTTAAATCTGAGTTTCTTTCCCTTAGCAGCAGTAGCGGAGCAGACTTAGAAGTAGACATTGTTGCCAAAGAAGTAAATGCGAGTACGAGTAGTGGAGCAGACATCAAAGTTTCGGGAAGAGCTACTAAATTAATCGCCGATGCTTCAAGTGGAAGTGAACTCAACGCACAAGATTTAGAAGTTAAAATTTGTCAGGCAGATGCTTCTAGCGGAGCAGATATAGAGGTAAACGTACTCGAAGAAATGAGCGGAAACGCATCCAGTGGAGGAGACATAAGGTACTACGGAGATCCAACAGCGGTTTCTGTTCGAGACGCTTCGTCTGGGAGCGTTCGAAAAATGTAACTAAGTACCCATACTAATCAACCAAAACCAACCAATGCCAAGACCCTGAAGTGAAGTCCATAGCACTTTGGGGTCTTTTTTTAATGTTTTTATAAAAACAACAGGTCATGAAAAAAATACTTTCCTATAAAAACAGGTTACTGTTTACGGCGATCATTTCCATGCTTACCTATTTACAAATTGCTTGGGATTATTTTCACGACGGAGTACCTACTCACTACTTGTTTCAAAGTGGAAGTCTACCCGGAATATCAAATTGGTGGGGAGTTCTAGTAATGCCTTTAATTGTATGGATTATTCTACATCGTATAAAACAAAGAGAAGAGAAGGATTCTTCAGCCCAAAACTTTTCGCGTATAAGACTCATTGTAATCCGATTTGTTTCAGCTTTACTTGTAGCGATCACTATTTCCATACTCTTTAATATTAGCTCATCTGGACTCGACTATATAATGATTGGCTTATTTATACTGGCCATCTTTATACCACTGTTTTATATTGAGTATTTACTCGGTTTTATTATTGGCGCAGCTTTTACATTTGGAGTTGGTATCCCTACCCTATTTGGCCCCGTACTTTTACTCATTTTCGCAATTATTTATAAACTTCCAAGAATCGTCATATCGCTGTTTCATAAAAAATAGCACTTAGAAGGAATTTTAAATCCAAACAATCATTCAATCAATCATGAAAAAAAATTATTTATTATCAATGTTCGCTCTTTTTCTCTTCGGAACCATAAGTGCTCAAGAGCCAATTACTTCTCCACTATTTAAAACACTTAAAAGCAACGACAGTTTGTTATTCGACGTTGGTTTCAACACTTGCAATATTGCTGCCTTTGAAGGAATCATGGCAGACGATCTAGAGTTTTATCACGATAAAGGTGGTGTCACCAAGTCGAAAGAGAACTTCCTAAATCTTTTCCGAAACGGAATCTGTAAGAGTGATGAATTCGTTTCCCGTCGCGAATTAGTTGAAGGTAGTCTAAAGGTATTTCCGCTATACGACAATGGAAAACTTTACGGCGCGATCCAAGAGGGGCAGCACCGATTTTTTGAGACTCCTAAAGGAAAACCGGAGCAAACTGGTAGTATTGCTTCATTTACGCATCTTTGGATCAAACATGGAAACGATTGGAAAGTAACTCGCGTTCTTAGCTATGATCATCAAATGGAAGTAACGCCTTCAGCATCAGTCCAAATTAAGGTTTCAAAAGAAATTCTGAAAAGTTATGCAGGTAATTATAAAGCTCCTCAAACTGGTTTGGTGTCTATTTCAGTAAAAAATGAAGCACTAGAAATGAAGTCTAAAGATATGGAGGCAACACTGTATCCTGAATCTCCGTCTATTTTCTTTCATAAACAGGCACCACTTACCTTCGAATTTATAAGAAACAATGATGGAAGTGTACTCAAATTGATAGTGAGAGAAAATGGAACAATCGTTGAAGAAGCAGTCAAAACAAATAAATAGAACAATTATGAACATTCTAAAATGGTCTTTATTATTCGGTATATTCGGTTTTACCTCCATAATAGGAGCACAAGTACCAGTAACCTCTGAGCTTTATAAAACCTTCGAAAAGACAGATAGCCTTATGTTCGAGGTAGGCTTTAATAATTGCAATTTGCAACCTTTAGAAGATTTACTAACAGAAGATTTAGAGTTTTATCACGATGTGGCTGGAATTCAAAACAAAAACGAATTCATGACAGCTATGAGAGCTAATATTTGTGGGGCACCAGAAAGAAAACCCATTAGAAAGCTAACTCCCAATACCATGAAGGTTTACCCTCTCTATAACAACGGGGTCCTTTATGGAGCCATTGTAGAAGGCAAACACGATTTTTTCATAAAAGAGCCTAACAAAGCACTTTATCAAACTGGAAGCGCACTGTTTTCTGGTCTTTGGATTAAAGTAGAAGAAGAATGGAAGGTTAAACGAATTTACAGTTATCATCACGGAGCGAAATAACCATAACTCTCCTCAGAAAAAATGGAACATATAGGTCCAAAAAAGGCCTGATCAATGATCAAGCCTTTTTTTATGTATTACAAAAGATTCTATGCTTCTACTTCTTCCTTGCTTTCCACAGTCGCTAAATAACGTTCTGCATCCAGGGCAGCCATACAACCTGTTCCTGCTGCGGTAACCGCTTGGCGATATTCCTTATCTTGAACATCTCCACTCGCAAAAACACCAGGGATATTTGTTTTGGTTGATTTTCCTTCGGTGATTAGATATCCAGTATCGTCCATATCTAATTGACCTTTAAAAATGTCTGTATTTGGCTTATGCCCAATTGCAATAAACAAACCAGTAATCTCGATTTCCTCTTTTTCACCGGTTATATTATTTTTCATACGTAAACCTTCTACCACCATATCGCCTAAAACTTCATCTACTTCGGTGTTAAATCGAAGATCGATATTTGGCGTAGAAGTTACTCTGTGCTGCATTGCTTTAGACGCCTTCATATAGTCTTTGCGAACCAACATGGTTACCTTATTACAGATATTAGCAAGATAAGTAGCTTCTTCTGCCGCAGTATCTCCTGCACCAACAATGGCTACATCCTGTCCTTTATAAAAGAAACCATCACAAACTGCACAAGCAGAAACTCCGCCTCCTCTTAATTTTTGTTCACTAGGTAATCCTAAGTATTTAGCAGTAGCTCCTGTTGAAATGATAACCGCTTCCGCTTCAATTTGTGTTTTTCCGTCCACAGTAACTTTGTGAATTCCACCAACTTCTTTGTTAAATTCTACCGCAGTCACCATTCCAATGCGTACTTCGGTTCCAAAGCGCTCTGCTTGCTGCTGTAACTGGATCATCATAGTTGGGCCATCTATTCCTTCAGGATATCCAGGGAAATTATCAACTTCAGTGGTAGTAGTTAATTGTCCACCTGGCTCCATACCTGTATACATAATCGGTTTTAAATCTGCTCTAGCTGCGTAAATCGCTGCTGTGTAACCCGCAGGCCCCGATCCTATGATAAGACATTTGATTCTTTCGATTGTATCTGACATAATTAAATATTCTTCGTGAAAAAATTAGACTGTAAAAGTACTAAAGTTGATAAAACCCTGCACTAAAAGTTATTAAAGATTGTTGATTACTATATGCACGTATTCTATCCGTTGCCGTCTAATTTCGAACATCTTGCCTTGCTGAAATTCGGAAAAAAACGTCCCGTAATAGCTTTGTACTCTTCATAAGTCGAAAAACTCTCGATTAACTTTCGTTCTTCGTAATTCGATTTTAAATAGAGTACTACTATCATAATTCCAGTAATAACAAACTTTATTGGAGAAACTGCGTATATCGCATAGAATGTCATCGCCACTATAATGCCTGCATAAATTGGATGCCGGATGTAAGCGTAGATACCATTACAAATTAAACTCGCACCTTTCTTAGGTGAAGGAAAAACAGTAAGGTTTTCGTTTAGATGGAGAACTCCAAAGAAAATGATAAGTAAACCAATCGCTAAAAAGCCAATAGCCAGTAACCTTAACCAATCTGGAAATACAAAAGAAAATAGATTCCAGTCAATAAAGTATAAAGCAAAGAGTACGAACTGCACAAGTACGTATAGAATATCCTTTTTCAAAACAAGTGCTTGGGGGTTTAATTTTAGGTTTGTTGCAAGCGCTGCAAAGATACTAGAATTTATTACATACAAAAAAGAAGGTAAACAATAATCAATTACCTCTTAATAAGCTGTTTGGTGATCTCACCGTCATTCCCTTTTATAACGACCATATAGGTTGCTCTACTTAATTCTGAAACATTAATAATCGAAGAATTCTGCCCTCCATTAAGAACTGTATTCATTACTAAGCGCCCTGTCACATCGAAAATTGAAACTTCTGTTAAGTCTAGGTTAAGCGGATTACCAATCTGAAATTCTTCTTTTGCAGGATTAGGATAAACCCTTATCGATTCGAGAGGCTCTTCATTGATCGCTAAAACCGGCTCATTCTCAAAACGGAGAATAAATCGATTGCTATAGGTTCCTATCTTACTAAAGAATTGATAATCGGTTTCAGAAAGATTGGTAGTGGTTTTTAACAATGTATCCTCTAGGTAAACTGTAGCTTCTTCTAAATTGACTCCTTCCAATTGAGCAATAGAGATGGTGTATTCCAAATCATCATCCATTAAACTTGAAAAGCCTAAAGGTATTTTGATTTCAGCGTCGAACGTCTCTCTCGATTGAATTCCCAACTCTTCACTTCCATCCTCTAAATGAGAAAACAACGACAAAACAGTAGCGATTCTTCGACTATCGTATGAAGGGTCTATGCCTGCAGAGGTCTTTTCAGAAAAACCTATAAGCGTTGTATTTTGCATGTTATACAGGTCATTTTTAATAGAAATCCATAGTCGATCTCTATTCTCTTCAGGTGAACGCAAGGTGGTATTACCACTAGTTAAGCGCATACCATTATTAAAAACAGCAGTTCCTGCTGCATTGGCTTTGATTGCAAAACCTTGACCTGTCGATATTACTCCATTAGGCGCTGTAACAGTCCCTGTAATATCTGAAGCAGCAGCGGTTCCTCCGGTAAGATTATACATTGAAATATCCTCCATAGAGAAGTTCATCGCACCAGCCCCAGGCAAACCTGTACTTGGAGGTGTAAGGTGTTCCCAAAAATAAAGTTCATCCACCATTGCATTCGCATTTATAAAGTCGTCTGCCGAAATAGCGCTTGCGTATGGATTAGCTAATACATTAGGACTATCATTTTTAGTTGTATTGAAAAGCACACTAAAGTTAATCTCCCCATTATTTAGGGTTCCTTCACTGTGAACGTAGTTAAATACTCCTCCGGCTCCTCCCAATACAGTTTGGGGTCTTACTAAATATCCTTCGGCTGGATTTATACTTCCGATACTATAAGTCTTCCAATTATTATTGTTATCGTCTGCGAAATTTTCAGCTAAAGGAAAAGCAGCCGCTACTGCAGCATTAGGAGTAAAATCTCCTGTATGATGATCTAATACTAAAAAGGCATCTGTCCAAACTTCTTCTCTGCTCTCATTAGTCATCGGGCTCCCCATGATCATAAAATCTCTGGATGCAAGATTAGGAGTGTCCAAAAGTACGTTGATAGTTCCATTATTAGTTACTACGGCATCGTTATTAACTTGAACAACACTTCCTTGATGTTCAACTTCTAAGAGTCCGTTTACTAAAATATCTTCTTGCACCAAAATATAGTCTCCTGCGGCTACTGTAAGGGTAGCTCCACCGCCAACAGTAAGTTCACAAGCTTCGATGTTTCCATCTGCTGTGTTGTAATCTTCTAAAATGATGGCTTCCATTGTGCTATCTGGTATATTGTTATCCCAGCCTCCCGCAATAGTATAAGTAGTAGTCCCTAAGCAAGTTGTAGAAAATACAGATCCAGAACAGTCTGATCCATCATAATCAAAAATCTGCGTTCCAGCATTGAGACCTGTACAATTTGCGGGTACTGCTGCTCCAGTAAAAGGTCCACAAGCAGTGAAAAAACTATCGTCGTAGTCTACTCCAGATACGTTAAAGCAAACGTCTGGTGCCTCATTTACATCAACATATTGAATCCTTAATCGACCAAGGATGGTTGGAGTGTCTGTTACATTATTTGCTGAAATCGAACTAGCAGAAAAGATTTGCTGCCAAGAAATTGAAAATGTATCAATATCCTCATCATTGATAATAGCAGTAGAATAAACATTAAAAAATGTTCCTACTTGCTGCGATAATACGGAGCCGGAAACATAGTCAAAATCAACAGTGGTATCTTCTATGAAGGTACCAAAAGCATCGGTATTATAATCAATATAAAATTCACCAACACCCATTTTGAAATCGGATGAACTAGTGCGTACGACATTGACATCGACTTCGTAAAAGTTATCTACGCCATCGCTTGTGATCATTGGATTATCGAATGTGAGTGTAATGTTTTGCGACTGCATCATAGCAGAAGACATGGCCAAGGCCAGTAAAAAGTAGAAGTTTTTCATAATATGGGGCGTTAATTGTAAGCTTAAACGCAGCAAATTAACGCATAAAAAACGAGAAACCCAACTTCTTCACCCTCAACATGTCGACAAAGTGTATGATAATATCGATAAAATTGAGTTACGCCGGGATGCAAATTGTGTATCTCTAGGTATACAATTGTGTAATAAATAAACACAAGTGGCGCATTTTTAACATGGCATTCAAATAGACATCTAGATATCTAGCAAACTTTGAGTCTACAATCCCTTTAAAATTAGCACCTCCTGTTCCTTTAAGAAAACCATAACAAAAGATGGTACAGTTTTGACTTAAGAAGTAATAACAAATCTAATAGGTAGATAAGTAATTCAACAATCCCCGATCCCCAGATCTGATTCCCCAAAAAGTAGCGCGCTTGTCATTCGCGCTACTTTTTTTGTTTATCATTTGTTCAGACTGCAAAAGCAAAAAGATTTAAATAATCCTAATAAACCCTCATTGCAAATAGAAAAGTGAGCACGGAGTGCAGTCACTTTTTTCAGTCCAATCGATTACAAAAGACAACATCAAAACGGATTTAAATAATCCTAATAAACCC